>CAWEKE010000006.1:0-22550 GCA_963809565.1 uncultured Gammaproteobacteria bacterium | reverse complement strand
CGTCTTCTCCTGGGTTTACGAGATCACGCCCGAGGGCCTCCAGCGGCAGAAGGATATCGACCGCAGCAAGTCGATCGCCCGAGAGACCGGGCAAAAGATCAACGTGCTCATCGTCGTGCTGCTGGTGCTCGCTGTCGGCGTTGTCGCTGTGGACCGACTGGTCCCGGAAGGCGAATCGTTCAACCAGACGGTTGCCGTCGAGGAAGTCGTCAGTACGCAGGTGGCCGATGAGATCGAGACAGCCGCCGTCAAATCCCGACCGGCCCCCGACACTTCCATCGCTGTGCTGCCATTCGTGAACATCAGCTCCGATCAGGAGCAGGAATATTTTTCCGACGGTCTCTCCGAAGAATTGCTGAACCTGTTGGCCAAAGTGCCGGAGCTGAGGGTCGCGGCCCGGACTTCATCGTTTTCTCTGAAGGGCAAGGACCTGCAGATATCTGAAGTCGGCGACATTCTGAAAGTGGCTCACATTCTGGAAGGCTCGGTACGTAAATCCGGCAACCAGGTGCGGATCACCGCCCAGCTGATCCATGCGGAGGACGGTTATCACATGTGGTCACAGACTTACGATCGCACGTTGGAGGATATCTTCGCGGTTCAGGACGAGATTGCCAATGAGGTGGTGGCACAACTGAAAGTGACGCTGCTGGGCGCGGCACCGAAGATCGAGGAATCCGATCCCGAGGCCTACATAGGTGTTCTGCAGGCGCGTCATCTGGGACGCCTGGGCACTGCGGAGGGATGGGCGAGCGCCCAGGAATTGTATGAGCAGGCCCTGGCCATCGACCCGGACTACGCCGCGGCCTGGAACGGCCTGGCTGCAACCTACATTAGCCAGGCTAACAAGGCCCAGCGACCGGTCGAGGAGGGCTACACCCTCGCCCGCGAGGCGGCCACCAGGGCGCTGCTTATCGATCCCGACAATGCCGTGGCCCACGCCATTCTGGGCCAGATAGCTGATGTTTACGACCGTGATCTGGCAGCGGCGGCGCGTTACATTGAACACGCATTGGCGCTGGACCCGACCGATACCGATATCCAAAAACAGGCGGCCGCATTTGCAATGGGGCTCGGGCGCATCGACGAGGCGATAGCGCTGATCAATAACGCCATCGCCCGCGATCCGGTCAATCCATCCGCCCATCGCATGCTTGGTATTTGCTACTACGTTGCACGACAGTACGATGCCTCGATCACCGCGCTCCGGACTGCGCTGAACCTGAGCCCGGCTTCCATCGGCGCGCATGGGCTGCTGGGCAGGTCGTATTTGCTCAAGGGGCAGCCGGAAAAAGCGTTGGCGATCATCGAGCAAGAGCAATCCGACTGGACACTAATCGAATTACCGTTGGTGTACTACGCCCTGGGCCAGATCGATCAATCGGATGCTGTGCTGGCCGAGTTGATCGAAAAATACCAGCAATATGCCGCGGTCAATATCGCAGCCATTTACGCCTATCGCGGTGAGCCGGACCAGGCCTTCGGCTGGCTGGACCAGGCGGTCGCCACCAATGACCCGGGCCTGACCGAGATCATTGAAGAGCCGACGGTCGAGAAATTGCATGACGATCCGCGGTGGTTACCGTTCCTGGAGCGAATTGGCAGATCGCCCGCACAGCTTTCGGCCATCGAGTTCCATGTAACGCTGCCTGAATCCTGAATCCTGATTTCTGATTTCTGATTTCTGATCAGAGAAAGTCAGGATGCCGGAAATAACTGCTTAAACACTTCTCGATCAGAGCGGATGCGCCGCATGGCGACCCGGAATTCGGCCAGGCAAATCACTGCGTGGACCGCTGACCGGTAATCAAGTTAATTCCGGCACCCGTTCGTCAGGCAAAAATCGACAAACCCTGGCGGATCAGCCATCATCTTTTGAGCCGAGGGGAGGCCGTAGTCACAACAATGACGTTCCTGGAAGAACTCAAACGACGTAACGTCGTCAAGGTGGCCGTGCTCTATGTGATCGCCACCTGGCTGCTGTTGCAGGTGGCCGATGTGGGCGTGTCGCTGCTGGGGCTGCCCGAGTCCATCGGCAAGGTGATCTTCCTGATTCTGGCTCTCGGTTTCCCGCTGGCACTGATCTTCTCCTGGGTTTACGAGATGACGCCGGAGGGATTGAAGAAAGAGAAGGACATCGATCGTACCCAGTCCATCGCTCCGGACACCGGGCGCAAGATCAATATCCTGATCATCGTCATGCTCGCGCTGGCCATCGGCGCGGTGGTTTTCGATCGGCTGATCCCGGAAACCACACCGGTCGCTGACGCTCCGATCATCGATGACGCGGTCGAGACCGCTGCAGTCGACTCTGCGACGCTTGCGGCCAGCCGCTTCGCCCCGCGCCCGAACGATCGATCGCGGTACTGCCATTCGTCAACATGAGCGCGGACGAGGAAAACGAATTTTTTGCCGATGGCCTGTCGGAAGAGCTGCTCAACGTGCTGGCCAGGATCAAGGACTTCAAGGTTGCCGGGCGAACGTCTTCATTTGCGTTCAAGGGCAAGAACGAGGACTTCAAGCAGATCGGCGAAGCACTGAACGTACAGAACATCCTCGAGGGCAGCGTACGCAAATCCGGCGACACCGTGCGCGTGACCGCACAGCTGATCGACGTCTCGAATGGTTATCACCTCTGGTCCGATACTTATGATCGCAAGCTGGACAATATCTTTGAGATCCAGGACGAGATCGCGACCCAGGTCGTGGCCGCGCTGAAGCAGGAGTTGCTTGGCGCGTCCGATCAGGCGGTCATCGCCAAAAAGAGCACGGAAAACGTCGAGGCCTATCAGCATTACCTGAAAGGCCTGCATCATGTCGCGTATCGATCCAGGGAGCAGCTGGAGCTGGCGCTCGCGGAGTTCAAGGAAGCGGCAAGGATCGACCCGAATTATGCGCTGGCCTATACCGGCATCGCCTATGTCTATGTTATGCAGGCCTCTTACGCGTATCGCAGCATCGCCGAAGTCGGTCCGCTGGCAGAGCTGTCACTTGAGAAGGCGTTTGCCATCGACGACCAGCTGAGTGAAGCCTGGGCGATCAAGGCGCAGCTGCTGACCGGCATGGGCGCGCCAGACAGTGAATCCATCCCTCTGCTGGAACAGGCGATCGTCCTCAATCCAAATAATGCCTACGCCTACATGTGGCTGGCCTCATCGTTTATTGCTTCCGATCCCGAGCGGATGTGGGCGCTGTATAACAAGGCCTACGAGCTCGATCCGCTCGCGCCGGTGATCGTGCAGAACATGGCGATCAACAAGGCGTTCGACGGTGACATGGAAAAAGCAGCGTACTACGCGAACCAGCTCGAGGAGATCGCGCCGGACTGGGACGGCACCTATCGAACAGTGGCGACTCTGGCCCAGGTCAGCGGCGACATGGAGCAGGAAATACGCTCGATGCACAAGGTCCTGGAGCTGGAACCCGAATCGATCACAACGTATGAAAATCTGGCGGATTATTACATGCTCCTTGGCGATCTGGAGCGGGCACAGGCACTGGTCGACAAGGGTCGGCGGCTGAACCCGGCCTATGGCGGCATCGCCGCGAGCGAGGCAGGCATCCTTTTGTTACAGGGCAACAAACAGGCGGCTGTGCAATTGATGCAGGCGATGGTGCGCAAGTGGCCGGAGGACAAGGCTCTGCTGCGCGAGGCAGCCGCGATTGAAGCGTATGCGGGTAATCTGCAACAAGCCAACGACCTCTACCTGGGATCCTACGGGTACCAGGAATATCCGCCCGAATGGACAATCGATGCAAACACCGCATTTGATGCATCCCTGTTTGCCTATGCGATCTACCAGCTGGGCGACAAGGAGAAAGCGGTTGAATTGTCAAAGGCGATTCAGCAATTCTTTGCCGGCCTGGCGGAACAGGGCAAGCAATTCTGGGGCATAAGTCGTTTTATCTCTGAAGCCGCGGCCGCGGTGCAGGATCGCAACGCTGCTTTGAGCGGACTCCGGATTGCGCTCGATAAGGGCATGACCGCAGGTCCGGATCTGAGCCTGGATCCGTCCTATGATTTCTTGCGTGACGATCCGGAATTCCTGGCGTTAAGCCGGGAGCTCGAACAGCGCAGGAAAGCCGTTGTCGCTGCACTGGCCAGGGACGGCTTGATCGCCGACACGACGCTGGTCCGGGCCAATCCCTGACACCATTATGCTCATTCCCCGGGGTGATAGGTCCGCACCGCACGCGACTCGACGTCTTCGCGATAGTAAGCGACGTCCTTGAAGTCGCGGTCGAGATAGCGCCGGGTCTGGTCATCGAAATGCGGTGATGCCGGGTCGCCGCTCTGGCCGCCGATCAGGATGGTCTTCGCTTTCACCCTTTCACCGAATTCGACCGCCGCGACAAAGCTGTTGCCGCTGTAGCCATAGATCCGTTTGGTGCCCGGAAAACGCCGGGCGCGGAATGACGCGAGCGCGCCCCAGTCACCGGCCGCCATACCGACGGGAAGGCTCGGCGCCTGATCGTCATAGTTCAGATTGATATCCCCGGACAGCCGCTGGTAGCGATTGACCTCGCCCCACGGGATATCCCACTGGCCAAACGCTGCGGTAAGCCCGGCTATTGTTTCTGCGAATACGCGTAGACGCTCTTGATAAGGCGCGTCGATGCCGAAATAGTTGATCAGCGCCATCCCGCTCAGCCCCGCGGGATTTTCCCCGTCGGCGCGGTATTGCATGCCGTAGAAATGCGCCAGCGTCATCGGCACCGAGTCCGCGGACACGATGAAGTCCCAGCCCCGCAACGCATCGATCGGCCCGGTCAGTTGTGGCCAGGCATCGCCGGCACTGTCATACGCCTTAATCAGGCCCGGGATCAGCGTCTCGAACCCGGGCAGATACGGGTCGTAGGCAAGCGCCAGCAGTCCGTCGAGGGTCAGACCCGAGATGCCGTCCAGCACCCGCTGCGCGTGTATCGCGCGAAAGTTCTCGGCATCGGGCGCCATATAGACCGGATAGTCTTCCGGCTTCGGACTGGAGGCCCCGGCCGCGGCAAACGGCGTCGAGTTGCAGTTCTGTATCCAGCCGTTGGGCGGGTTGATGAGGGTGATGGTCTCGTCGACCTCATGCAAACCCAGCCAGTCGGTCGCCGGGTTGCTGCCGTCGACCGGCCTGGAAAAATCCAACCCCGGGTCGCGGACCGGCACAAAGTTGCCGTGGAAATAGGCGATGTTGCCGCCCGAATCCGCATAGACCGTATTGTTCGAGGAGTTGGTGCGCATATCCATGATCCCGAGGAAGCCGTCCAGACCCTGCTGTTTGGTACGCAGATACGATTGCTGCAGCGCCTTGACCGGATCCCAGTTGATCTTCGTCGCCACCCATTTGCCATCGATCATGTGCGTGATCGGACCGTGATGCGTGCGATAGCTCGGGAAGGTCCGCTCGCTGATGGCGTCGCCGTCCTTGTACTTCAGCGTCACCTCGGAGACCTCGACCGGACGCAACTCATCGCCATAGCGATACAACAGCTGGCCGTCCTGCTCGATGATGTCCTCGACAAACTCGTCGATGAAATCCACATAGGTCGAGGTATGCATCCAGCCGGTGTGTGCATTGAATCCCTGATAGACAAAGAACTGTCCCCAGGTGACCGCACCATAGGCGTTGAGCCCTTCGTCGCTGACCACATGCACCTCGCCACGGAAATAGAACGTGGTGTGCGGATTGATCAGCAGCATCGCGTCGCCGGAGGCCGTGTGTTCGCCGGCGATCGCGAAACCGTTCGAGCCCAGATGCCGTTCGTAACCGAAGTCCGGCGCCCTCGCCTGCTCGATGGCCACCAGTTCGATCGAGTCACCGGCGCCATAGAACGCCTTGATCCCGGCGAGCGGGATCTGCTCGATATCGCCGCCGATCGACCCCTCGAAAAAGAACATCGGCATCCACGGCTCGAAGCGTTCGAGCACTTTTGGCCTGACTTCGGGATGCATCGCCAGGTAATAGTTGAGCCCGTCCGCGAATGCATCGCACAATGCTCGAAGCCAGTCGGGCGACGCCGCGTAAGCCGCCTTCGCTTCGTCGGTGGTCATGTACAGCCGCGCCCGCAGGTCGCTGAAGATCGCGGACTCACCCTCGGCTTCCGCCAGGCGACCGATGGCCCAGGTGTAATTGCGCTCGATACGCGGGAAGTCGTCTTCCGCCTGAGCGTAAAGCAGACCGAACACCGCATCGGCGTCGGTTGCGGCATAGATATGCGGCACACCGAAGTCATCGCGGATGATAGTGACGGCTTGTGCCCGAGCCGCGAGCCGGGCGAGTTCCGGGTCCGGCGCGACCGGTGCCTCGCGTGAGCAGCCGGCGAGCAGCACGAGGAGGATCACTGCGCCAGTGTGTGGCATGCGGGCACGCAGGTGGTTCATCAGGCAGATCTCGCAAGGGGCCGATAAGGGGTCGGAGACAAACGTCTCTGACCCGGATCAATATACGCTGGCGGAACGGCCCTGTTATTCTTTCCGCACATCACGACCCGGGAATCATTCTGGTCTGCGGGTTTGAGCCGGTTCCTGATAATTTTACAGAAGGATGGATCCACTAGCGGTGTGCATCTGTATCCAGTCACCCAGAGGGAGATGTCCGCTTGGACAGGCCACTGCCGGCATATAGGGGCACCGAGCCCTACGTTTTCGTGTGCTATGCACACAAGGACGCGGAAAGTGTCTATTCCGACCTGGTCCTGCTTGCCGAAAATAACCTGAACGTCTGGTACGACGAAGGTATCTCGGCCGGCAGTTCCTGGCGCGGTGAAATAGCCGGAGCGATCAAAGGCGCGGCAAAGTTTCTGTTTTTCATCTCCGAGTCTTCGCTGAAATCGTCCCACTGCCTGCGCGAAGTCGACTATGCCATCAACCACGACATCGAGATTGTTCCGGTCTATCTGGAAGCCTGCGTTTTGCCCGCCGAGCTGGATCTGGTTCTCAATCGCGTGCATGCACTGTTCAGGAACACGGACTCCAGATATCGGGAACACCTGCTCGATGCGTTGAAGGGAAATGCGCAGTTCGTGCCGCTGGGCCGGGCAAAAAAGACCGGCCGCGCCGGCCTTGGACTCTCTTTGCTGGCGATCGGGGCAGGCCTGCTGGCGCTGTGGTTCTGGTCGCCGTGGAGTGCCGGCCCGAGCACGGAGCCGGGCGCCGCAAGCAGGATGGCCGGTCCCAACGCCTATGATCGCTATCTCGAGGGTCTCGATCTGATCGAGCGCTGGGACCAGGACGATAATCTGGACGCGGCGATCCGCTCGTTCCGCGAGGCGTCCGAGCTGGATCCGGACTTCGCGCTGGCCTATGCGCGGCTGGCCGAGGCCCTGCGCATCCGCTACGCGCTGACCAGAGAGGAAACATTTCTGACGGAAGCGGCTGCGAGCGCAGACGAAGCGATGCGGCTGAATGATGGCCTGGCACCGGTGCAGGTGGCATACGGGCGGGTCCAGGCCACGCAGGGCAACCTCGACCTCGCGCTGGCCGCCCTGCAGCGCGCGGTCGCCATCGACCCTAATGACGCCAAAGCCCACCAGGCCATCGCCACTGTCTATGAACGACTTGGACGGCTGGAGGATGCCGAGGCATCGTTCCAAAAGGCGATCGCGTTCGACCCGGAGAACATTTCGATCCTCGATTCCTACGCCAATTTCCTGTTCCGGCAAAGCCGATTCGAAGACGCCGCCCGGCAGTGGCAAATGGTCATCCGGATCGCCCCGGACAACTTTGCCGCGCTGGTCAATCTCGGCTCCGCGTTCGGTGAGACCGGCAAGACCGCGGAAGCGATCACTGTCTATCAGCGCGCGATCGAGTTGCGCCCCTCGTACATGGCCTACTCCAATCTCGGCAACGCGTACGCGCGGGCGGAGCGCTATGACGAGGCCGAAGAGGCCTATCGCCAAGCGCTGGAAATCGACGATTCGGACTGGCTGGCCTGGGGAAACCTGGCTTACGCCTACGTCTGGAGGGACGGCATGGGTCCGCAAGCCGTCGAGACCTTCAATCGCGCGATCCAGCTGGCCGAGGACGCACGAGAGCAAAACCCGCGCGACCCGTTCGTGCATAGCGATCTCGCTCTGTACTATGCCAAGGTCGGGCAATCAGAGCTGGCCCTTCAGCGAGTCGGCACCGCGCTGACCCTTTCACCCGACTCCGGGGAGATCCTGGGCGCTGCCTCCGAGACCTACGAGCTGCTCGGTCAGCGCGACAAGGCCATCGAACTGGCAAAGCGGTCTCTCGACATGGGGTTTTCACGCCAGCGGTTCCTGCGCAATCCCGAGATGGCCAACCTGCTTGCAGATCCGCGCATGCAGGCATCGCCCTGAGCGGCTTCAGGTTTGTCAGCCTATCCCTGCGGCGAGAGAGCTGGTAGCGTCGGTGCCTCTCGCGAGAGAGGATGACTGAAAGCAGGGCGAGCAACAAAGACACGGCCGTCGCGCTTGTTAGGTTGAGTTAATCGTCGGGGCGTTCGAGCCCAAAACAATATTGAGACAGAGGAGATAATGTCATGACTGATTACACCATAGGGTTAGCCGCGCCCGATTCGCCCGCAACCGAATTCCACGCCGGCGACAAGATCACCTGGAGCAACAACACTGGCCACAACATCTCCAGTTTTACCCTCCCTACATGTGTGAGCCCGTCACAAAGCCCGGCGCCGCTCGCGAACGGCGCACAGTCGCGCGTATACACGATCAACAGCGGGAGCAACGGCAGCTACTCGTACTCGTGGATTGAGGACGACGGGGGAAAGAGAGGCAACCGAAACGGCACCATCGACGTCAACTAGCCGCCGTAAAAGCATGGGGTCAGAGACAGTCGTCTCTGACCCCGTCTGCCTTGCGGCTGTTCCGCCTGGCCCACTCCCATTCGAATTCTCTAGCGATCAAGTGGCCACTTTTCCGCGCTCATCGACTTCGGCGTCAACGGCGACATCAGAGCAAACATCGCCAGCATTATCCTGGCGCCAAATTTGACCTTGCCGGTTTCCACGAAAGCCTTCAGGTTTTCGACGATAAACTTCGCGCCGTCTGCCATGGACTTCTCGCTTTTCGAGCCGGCGATGATGTTTTCCGTGATCAGACAGAACTCGGTGCCGCCCTCTGTTTCCTTCAGCGTATAGGTGACCGTTGACGGCGGATCATCGAGCGTTGTCAGGCGAAAACTGTGGACCAGGCGGTGCGGCGGATCCATTTCGAGAATCTCACCGACGACCGCCACGGTCTTGCCGCCGTTGGATACCATACGATAAGCATTACCGCGTGCCATTTCCCTCGCGTCCCAGCTCGAGTTCCAGAAAAATGGACGCGGCGCCGATGTTTTTATCAGTTCAGACCAGACGGTTTCGATCGGCGCGTTGATCAGCACTTTGTAGACTGCCCGATCCGCGAATTTCTTGTCTTGCATCACTCAACCCCCTTCTTCTTGTCTTTCGCCTCGTTTCGCGCGCGCGCCTCTGCGAGGTACTTGATCCGCGTGAGATTACTGCTCCAGTAGGCGCTGTATTCGGTGGTCCACCGTTCATAGATCCGCTGTATCGGGACCGCGTTGAAATACAGCCTGCGTATGCGCCCGTCCTTTTCCGAGACCAGCAGGCCGGCCTTCTCCAGCATGCTCAGGTGCTTCATGACCGCAATACGGCTGACATCGAACTCGATGGCGAGAACGCCGACCGCAATGCCGGGGTTGTCTTTGACAATGTCGAGCATGCGTCTGCGGCTTTCGTGGGCCAGCGCCTGAAAAACGAGATCCATTTCCGGGTCATCAAACATGTAACAATACGGTTACCTATTTTCTTCGCCGTGTCAAGACTGCGCGCTTTTTTGGAGTCAGAGACGAACATCTCTGACCCCACCTCGTGGGGTAGACTATTTACCCCGCAACGATCGCCGCGACCACAGAGGACAGCGAGATGAAGTGGAAGGGCCGCAGAGCAAGCCAGAACGTCGAGGACGCACGCGGCCGCCGCGTGGTCCGCGGTGGTGGCGGCGCCGGGATCAATACGCTGATCAACCTGGTGGTCCGCACCTTCGGGCTGAAGGGCATCCTCGTGCTGCTCGGCGTCGGCTTCATCGGCTGGCAGATGGGTCTGCTCGACCCGGCCGCGCTGCTCGGCGGCGGCAGCCAGGTCAAGCAGGTCGAATACCAGCCGACGCCCGAGGAACAGGAGCGCCTGGAGTTCGTCAAGGTGGTGCTGGCCGATACCGAGGACATCTGGTCACAGGAATTCAATCGCATCGGCCGCCAGTACCAGGAACCCGAACTGGTCGTCTATCGCGGTCAGTATCCGACCGCATGCGGCCTGGGCGATGCGCGCATGGGGCCCTTCTACTGTCCGGCCGATCGCAAGGTCTATATCGACCTGTCGTTCTACGACGAGCTGGCCGGCCAGTTCGACGCGCCGGGCGATTTCGCCCAGGCCTATGTGATCGCCCATGAGATCGGCCATCACGTGCAGAACCTGCTCGGCATCTCTGAACAGGTGGCCGCGATGCGCGGGCGTCCGGATTACAACCAGTACTCGGTGCGGCTCGAATTGCAGGCAGACTACCTGGCCGGGGTATGGGCCAACCACAACCGGCAATATCTGGACCGCGGCGATATTGAAGAAGCCATGCGGGCTGCCAACCAGATCGGCGATGACGCCATTCAGGCAAAGACCCAGGGCCGCGTCCTCCCCCACGCGTTCACCCACGGAACCTCCGAGCAGCGGATGCGCTGGTTCCAGCGCGGCCTGCAGAGTGGCCAGATCGAAAACGGCGATACCTTCGACATGCCGTACGAGAGTCTGTAGGCAGAACCCTGAGGGTCAGAGACAAACGTCTCTGACCCCGATTTCACCGACCACCGGCCGCCGCTACAAACCGGCGTTTAGCCACGTTCCGGTGTGGTGAAGCGCTTGAACAGATCCGACACTGACAATGTCGCCAGGTCGGTGAGTTCGCCGGCATCGAAATACGAGCCGTGGCAGGCTTCGCACTCCTCGTACCAGATATGCGTTTGCTGCGGGTCCACCTTGCGCAGCATCCGCCCGCCGCAGCGCGGGCACCGGTAGCGGTCTTTGGCGTTGTGCACCTTGCCGCTGACCGGGTCGCCGATATCGATCGCCGCAGCGAGCTTCTTGTTACGCAGTTTCTCGACCTCGCCCGGATCAAACCAGAGTCCATGACAACTCGAGCAGCGATCGATTTCGACGCCCTCGATCTCGAGCAGCTCCATGTCGGATCGGCACTTGGGGCAGCGCATCGCACCAGACCAGTACATGCCCGCCCCGCCGGCGCCCATGCCGACCGTGTAGCGCGGCGCGGTCTTTCGGCTTTTGGCGTCACCGTCGTGGGCGTGACGATGGCGATGAAACGACAGCGCCGCCAGCAGAATCAGGGTCAGCCCGCCGAGCAGGATGTAGGCCTCGGTAAAAGAGGTCTGCTCGGACACCATGCCGTATGTCTTGGCGCCGAGGGAGGCGCCGAGATTGGAGATCGACATGTAGATTGCAAATTGAGTGGCTGAATTGGCGCTGGAGCAGATCGCCATCGCCAGCGCGATCATGCAGACCATGGTCACCGGCCCCAGCATGACCCAGACCGACAACATGACCTTCACATACAGCGAGTCTTGCCAGAGGAATTGCGTCTCGGCGAGCAGGAACGCATGCACAGCGACCAGCGCCGCGGTGATGAACAACATGCGCTTCGGGCCAAAGCGGTCGATCAGCGGACCAAGCCCGAGGGCAACCGCCGCGCCGGTCAGGCCCATGATCGCGACCAGCTGTGACCACTGCGGCGTGGTGAACCCGAACAGCTTGATGGCGGCGATCGGCATCACCGCATGACCGTAGCCGCTGACCAGGCCGTCGAAAAACATCACCACCATCAGGATCAGACTGACGCGCGTCCACAAGACCTGGTTGAGGCCCTTGAATAACTTCGCAAACGACTTGCCCTGACGAGGCGCCAGGGCCGCCTCGCCCCGACTCCATGGCAATCTGCGCTCCCCCTCACGCTCGAGCACCAGCGCGAACCCGAGCCATATGAGGCCGGCGACGCTCGCCGCCGCCATGGCCGTGACCCCGAGACCGAAACTGACCAGCAACACGCCCGACACCGCGGACGAGATGCCCCAGCCGATCGCTTTGCCGAAGGCCATGAATGCGTTCAGCCGACCCTGCTCCTCGACCGGGGTCAGCTCGATCGCCATGCCGTCGACCGCGACGTCCTGGGTGGCAGCGAATACATTGATCAGCACACCCAGCAGCATCAGCAAGCCGACCTGCTCGGCCGGTTGCTCGACCAACATCAGACTGAAAAACGACAGCGTCAGCCCCAGCTGCGCGGCGAGCACCCACGGCCGGCGCCGGCCCATGGGCAAGAATTCGTAGTGATCCATCAGCGGACCGGAGAGCAGCTTTAACGCCCACGGCAGCGCCATCACCGCGAGGAACGAAGCGATCTGCCCGGCGCCGACGCCCTGGCTCGCCAGCCAGGCCGGTAACGCGATATTCATCAGGCCGTAAGGGATGCCCTGAGCAAAGTACATTACCGATCCGGTCGCATAACGTACGCGCGGGCTGTCCGCGAGGATGAGCTTGATCGCCATGGTTATTCTTCTTCTGCCGCGGAGAGCCCGATGTTAACCCGTTCGGAAAGGGATCAGAGACAAATTGTTTGCGCAGCCGGGCGAGCGAGACATGACCGGCCTCATAAGGAAGAATTGTTCTCTGCCCCTGCTTTCGGCATGTTTCGCAGGTAAGATCAATGGCGTCGCCGAAGCAGCGCAGGAAGCTGACCCCGATATCTCTCCGGCTTTAGAAATGCGAAATTAGCGCAATGTCATTTCTTGAAGAGCTCAAACGTCGCAACGTCATCAGAGTGGCCGCACTCTATATTGTCGCGTCCTGGCTGATCCTGCAGGTCGCGGACATTCTGCTTGATGCGTTTGAGGTGCCTTCCTGGGGCATGCGCCTGCTTGTCGCCATCCTGATGCTCGGGTTTCCGATTGTTCTCCTGATGTCCTGGGTCTTCGAGCTGACCCCGGATGGACTCCGGCGCGAAGCCGATATCAGCAGGAGCGCGGAGACGCCGCCGAGCGGGCGGAAGATCAATATTCTGACCATCGTGCTTCTGCTGCTGACCATCGGAATTGTGGTCGTGGATCGCGTCATTCCCGAAACACCGCCGGCCGCGGATCCCGGCGCGAAGGACTCGATTTCCGCTCCCAGGCATTCGATCGCGGTGTTGCCGTTCGTCAATCTCAGCGATGACCCTGCCAACGTCTATTTCTCGGAGGGTTTGTCCGAAGAATTGCTCAACATGCTGGCTGCGGTCCCGGATCTGCAGGTAACAGCAAGGACATCATCGTTTTCCTTTAAGGGAAAAGACCTGGATGTCCCGGCAATCGGTCGATCGCTCAACGTCGCAAACGTACTTGAGGGCAGCGTTCGAAAGTCCGGCGACCGACTCCGGATTACTGTTCAACTCATCGATGTCGAAAACGGTTTCCATCTTTGGTCTGAAACCTACGACCGTGATACGGACGACATCTTCGCCGTCCAGGACGAAATAGCGGAGGCTGTGGTAGGCGCATTGCGCGTTTCAATGCTCGGTCAGGCCCCGCGCGCGCGGGAAACAGACCCCGAAGCATTTTCCGCGTATCTGTACGGCCTGCATTTCTATGAACAACGCACACCCGATGGTTATGAAAAGGCCGTGACCTACGCGCAGCAAGCGATCGACATAGATCCTGACTACGCGCCGGCGTGGAATTTGCTCGGCGCCACCTACTCGAACCAGGCGCTGACAGGCCAGCGGCCGTACCGTGAGGCAAACGAACTGGCATTGGCTGCGGTTGAGAAGGCCCTGGCGATTGATCCCGACTACGCATTTGCGCGCTCGGCACGCGCCTGGGTGGCGATGCAATACGAGCGGGACTATGCCGCATCGGCTGAGTACTTCCGGCAGGCGCTGGCCCTTGCGCCTGACAATCCGATCATTTTGAGCAATGCAGCGGTTCTTGCAGGTCATCTTGGACGGGTTGACGAAGCCATCGACTTTACACGTCGAAGCCTGGTGCTCAACCCGGTTTCTACTGTCGCCCACAGCAACCTGTCGGACCAGCTCGCGCGTGCCGGCCAAATCGAAGAAGCGATTGATGAGGCGCGGGAAGCCGTCGTGTTGGGGCCGGACAATGCATCGGCACGAGTCAATCTCGCTGCTGCATATTTGTTAGCCGGACAGGCCGACAAGGCGATTGAGGAAATCGAGAAAACGGACTGGATGGTGTACAGATTGTTTATTCAATCCATCGCCTACGAGGTATTGGATCGCACCGAAGAGTCGAACGCAGCGGTGGCGGAGATGACGGATCTGTACGCTGACGATCGCGCGTATCTTATCGCCAGCGTGTATGCCTCCAGGAACGATGCAGACAAGGCGTTTGAATGGCTCCACCGGGCCGTGGATGACGGACAACAAACGGCTGGCATCAGATCTGATCCGTTTTTGAACAAGCTGCGCGACGACCCTCGCTGGAATCCTCTTTTGGCGCGCCTTGGCTTGTCTGACGAACAAGTCGCTGCGATAGAGTTTTAGAAAAGGTGTCAGGTTTATTTTCCTCCCCAGGAAAATAAACCTGACACCTTTTTTGTTCCTCTCAGGATCCGCGCGACGACAATTCCGTTCAGTGCGGTGACCACCACGGCCACGACCGCCGCGGAAAACCCGGCTCCGGCAATCCCCCAGAGCGGCAGCGCGAGCGTCAGCAGCACTACATAAAGCGTGCTCGTCAGCACATTGATCTTTAGCACCGTCGAGGCCCGGTCCAGGCTGACCAGCACCAGCCCCAGAGGGAACCCGAACGCGAGGATCGCCTGGCGGGCGAGCAGCCAGCCGAGAACCACACTCGCGCCGACATAGGCGTCGCCGACGGTCAGCCGCAACGCCGGTTCGGCGATGGCGATCAGCACGATGACCAGCGGCAATGCACACGCGCCGACGAGCAGCGCACTGCGCACCGTCAATCGCCGAATCGCGTCACCGTCAGCGGCCGCGCCAAGCCGCGCGAGTTCCGGATAGATCGATCGCCGCAACATTTCCACCGGCCGGTCGAGGACCGCCGCGAACTGCACCGCAATGTTGTACAGGCCGGCACTGACCGGGCCGAGGACCGCACCGACCACCAGCGTCGATACCCGGCCGAGCACCATGCCCAGCGTGCTGTTGAGATTGGTCGACCAGACCAGTCGCCAGATCCCGGGATGCGGACTGACCAGTCCGCGGATCGCCGGCGCGAAACCGGTCAGATAACCGCGGCGGGCGAGCTCGCGCAGACCATAACCCCACAGCAGCACCGATTTCACCACCTCGGCCAAAAACCAGACGATCAGAAACACACCCAGATCGGCACCGCTGACATACGCGATCGCCGCGCCAACGCAGCGGACCAGTGGCGAACACAGGCGCAACGCGGCAACGACCCCAAAGCGGTCGAACAGACGCAGGATCCCGGTCGGCGTATCGACCGCGTTGAACAGGATGATCAGGCCGTAGAGTTGTCCCGCCGCCACCGCGTCGGCGGGCCATCCCAGCCACGGGCCGAGCAGCGGCGCAGCGGCCACCGCGACGAGCGCGCCGAGCCCGGCGCCGCCGAGATCGAGCAGACCGGTGAACTGGATCAGTCGCTGCAGGTCGGTGCGCCGCTGCTCGCGCACGCACACGGCGCCGTAACGGATCACCGCGTACCAGCCGTTGAACCGGAACAGTGAGGAGATGACCAGCGCAAAGGCGTGGATCAGTACCAGCACGCCGAACCGCTCGGTGCCCAGTGCGCGAGCCGCCAGCGCAAACGCCACCAGCCCGAACACCCCGGCAAGTCCCTGGCCGCTGAGTAACAGGCCGGCGTTTTTGAACACCCGACGCAGCGGACCGTCGGCAAACCAGCGACGCAGCCAGCCTGCCCCGCTTGCGCCAGGTTCCGCAGGCGCGGCATTTCGACCCGCGTCGCCTGGCCGGCTGGCCGACATTAGAGCCGATCTAAAGAAGCTCGAAATACTCGGCAATGACATAGAAGAAACCCAGCCAGGACGGCTGCCGGGGGGCGCTGACACCCCCAATTTTAAAAAGATTCTACGCGCGCCGATTCGGCGGCAATTGATCCAAATCAAGGTAATGGCGGTCAGGGGCCGGATCATGAGCCCTCATTGACCCGTAAGAAGTGGTGTTTTGGCAGCGTAACGCAAAAGCCTCAAGCGCAGCTTTTTTTCGATCCGTGAGTCCCTGTAACGGATCTTTGAGTCGGTCTCATGCACATCGGTCTGTTTTTATCCAGCCTTTCCGGAGGTGGCGCCCAGCGGCGGATGCTGAATCTGGCGCAGGGTTTTATCGACCGCGAGCACCGCGTCGATCTGATCGTCGCCGACGCCGACGGGCCGTTTCGCGATCAGGTCCCGGCCGCGGCCGAGGTGGTTTGCCTGACCGGTAGCTCCATGGGCAGTCGCTGGTCACGCCTGCCGTTTATCCGCGACCGGCGCGGCTTGTGGGTGCCGGCACTGATGCCGGCGCTCGCTCGCTACCTGCGTCGTCAGCCCCCCGACGTGCTGCTGTCGACCTCGACGCCGGCCAACCTGACCGCAATGGCTGCACGCGCCGCCGCCGGCAGTTCGCTGCCGGTGGTGTTGACCGCCAACATCCATCTCTCCGCGTCCACGCAATGTCGGCCGTTGATTGGACCGATGCTGCGCCGGATCGTCGCCAGCACCTATCCGCGCGCCGACGCTATTGTGGCGATTTCCGCTGGCGTCGCCGCGGACCTGCGGCAGATCACCGGGATCGATGCACATCGGATTGCGGTGATCGACAACCCGGTTGATGTCGCCAGCATCGAGCATGCAGCCGCTGAAGAAATCAGCCATCCGTGGCTGCAGCCGGACCAGCCGCCAGTGGTGCTGGCGGTAGCCAAGCTGAAAATGCAAAAGGATTTGCCGACCTTGTTGCGGGCGTTCGCGCGAGTGCGCAGCCAGCGCCCGGCCCGGCTGGTGATCCTCGGCGAGGGCGAGGAGCGCAAGCGCCTGCAGGCGCGGGTCGAGCAGCTTGGACTCACCGACTCCGTGTTGATGCCGGGCTTTGTCGACAACCCGTTCGCGTGGATGGCGCGCGCCGCGATGTTCGTGCTGTCCTCGGCCTGGGAGGGCCTGAGCAACGCATTGCTCGAGGCGCTGGCCTGCGGCTGCCCGGTGGTCAGTGCTGATTGCCCGAGCGGGCCGCGACACGTGCTTGCCGATGGCGCCTTTGGTCCGCTGGTGCCGGTCGGCGATGACCGGGCGATGGCCGAGGCAATCCTCACCGTGCTCGCCGATCCGCCGCCAGCGGAGCGCCAGCGGGCACGCGCGGCGGCGTTCTCGCCTGATCGCGCCGTCGAGCGCTATCTTGCCGTGCTCAGCGCAGTCGGCGCCGATCAAGCGGGGCCAGCGGCGCGGCAACGCCTCTGGCCACGAGGCTGCCCGGACGATGAACCCACGGATCGCCCTGCTCACCCGCTGCCTCGACGGTGGCGGCATCCAGCGCAGCCTGATGACGCTCGGCGACGCGCTGGTCGAACGCGGGTTCGACGTCGACCTGCTGGTCGCCGACGATTCCGGTCCGATGGCGTCCGCCTGCCCATCGTCGATCCGCCTGCTGGCCTTGCCGGTCTCGCCGCTGCTGGCGGCGCGCCTGTGGCTGGTGCGAACCGATCCCGCCGCGGCGCGGACCCTGTGGCCGTTATTGATCGGGCCGTCACCGCGAATGTTCCGTCACCTGCAGGCGCTGGTTCGCTATCTGATTGAGCAGCGCCCGACCGCTCTGCTCGCCGCCGGCACGCAGTCGAACCTGGCGGCGATCATTGCCCGCCGCATGGCCCGGCGCATGGCCCCGCGCATCGCCAGTGTCGACACGCGGATCGCGATCAGCGAGCGCAACGCGATGTCGGCAGTGGCGCAACGCGGCCGCGGCGGTTTCCGTCGCGCTTACCCGCGCATCGCCCGCCGCTGGTATCCAGACGCCGATGCGATCATTGCGGTCTCCGATGCCGTCGCCGACGATCTGGCCGCACTCGGCGTGGCGCCGCGCGATCGGGTAACGACGATCTACAACCCGATCGTGACGCCCGGTCTCGACGCGCTGATCAATGCGCCGTTGGCGCATCCCTGGTTTGCCGATACCAGCGTGCCCGTGGTGCTGGCCGTCGGACGCCTGCACTGGCAGAAGGATTTCTCGACGCTGTTGCGCGCCTTCGCCCGCGTCGCGGCGACTCGCGAGGCACGGCTGGTGATCCTCGGCGAAGGCGCCGAGCGGCCGCGTCTGCAGGCGCAGATCCAGGCGCTGGGTATTGCTGATCGTGTGTTGTTGCCAGGGTTTGTGGCCAATCCGTTCCCGTGGATGGCGCGCGCGGCAACGCTGGTGCTGACCTCGCTGCTGGAAGGATTCGGGCGGGTGCTGCCGGAAGCGATGGCCTGCGGCTGCCCGGTGGTCAGCGTCGACTGCCCCGGCGGCCCGCGAGAGATTCTCGCCGATGGCCATTATGGACCGTTGGTCCCGGTCGGCGACGACCGCGCCCTTGCCGACGCGCTCACCGCCAGCCTGGACCAGCCGCCGGACCGCGCCGGGCTGCGGCGACGTGCCGCGGATTTCTCGGCGAGCCTGTGCGCGGACCGCTATCTCGAACGTCTTGTTGCCGAACGCTGAAGGAGAACCTGCGTGGTGGAATTAATGCTGCGACCGCAAGCCGTGCCGGAAAGTTTGCGAGAAAATTTGCCAGAAGCTCAGCCACAGCCCGCGCAAGGACCTGGGACAGCACTTCCGCCAGAACACCTGCCTGACCCGGCAACATCCGCGGACGTCGACCGCTTACTCGAAGGCCTCGGCAAGGCCCCGCGCCGGCACATCGCGATGTTTATCTATGCCCCCACCGGCGGCGGTGCGCAGCGGCGCTCGATCACGCTGGCCAACGCTTTCGCCGAACGCGGGCACCGGGTCGATTTCGTCGTGGTGCGCAGCCGCGGGCTCAGCCACAGCGAACTGTCGCCGCGAGTCCGGCTGTTCGGCTTCGACCGCAACTGGGGCCCGATCGAGGCGCGGGTGCGGCGCACGCTGCGGCACCGCGGCGTGGAGACCGCGCTGAGCGTTCCCGCTTTGGCGCGGTACCTGCGCCGGGAGCGTCCCGACCTGCTGCTGTCGTCAGCGAGCCACGTCAATCTGGTGTCCCTGCTGGCATGGAAGCTCGCCCGCCGGCCGATGCCGCTGGTGCTGCGGGTCAGCAACCATCCGTCCGCCAATCTCAATCTGTACTCGCCGATGCAGAAAATCATCCGCCGTTATCTGCGCTGGCTGGCGCGCCGGATCTATCCCTGGGCCGACGCGGTGATCGCGGTCTCCGACGGAGTGGCCGATGACCTCGCGCGCATCACCCACATGCCGCGCGAGCGCATCCGCACGATCTACAATCCGATCGTCACGCCGGAGTTTCTGGCCAGGGCGGAAGAATCGCTCGACCATCCCTGGTTCGCGCCGGGCGCGCCGCCGGTGATCCTCGGCGTTGGCGGGTTCAAGATACAAAAGGATTTCAGGACCCTGCTGCGCGCGTTCAAGCGGGTGCGCGCGGTGCAGCCGGTGCGGCTGGTCATCCTCGGCAAGGGACCACAACGGCAGTTTCTCAAGAGCATCGCCAAACAGCAGGGCTTCGCCGACGACGTCTACATGCCGGGTTATTGCGCCAATCCGATGGCATGGATGTCGAAGGCGTCGGTGTTTGCGTTGTCCTCGCTGTGGGAAGGCCTGCCGGGCGTGCTGATCGAATCGATGGCCTGCGGCTGTCCGGTAGTCAGCACCGACTGTCCGAGCGGCCCGCGGGAAATCCTCGCCGACGGCGTCTATGGCCACCTGGTGCCGCCAGGCGATCCCGACGCGCTGGCACAGGCCATCCTGAAGACACTGTCGTTCCCGCCGGACCGCCGGTTCCTGAAACGCCGCGCCTCCGAGTTCTTCCTCGACAACGCCGTCGACCACTATCTCGACGTGTTCGAGGAATGCATCGCCTGAGATGACATCCGGGGTCAGAGACATTTGCTTCCGACCCCGACAAATCTCGAGAGACGAGCCGTCTCTGACCACGGTCCTCAGCCGCGTAAAATTCTTTTATGTCAATAGCTTAACCGAAAATATAGTTTTGACGAGGGCCCTGGCGCGGACTATGTATTAAGCAAGCCGGCGGATATTTTTCGTGTACCGCCGGCCGGATTCCAACCGACCCGGGCGGCTGCTCCCAAGCGGCTGTCCAGCCCCTTCCTGGCGGCCCTACCGGTTCCTTTGGTGGTGTGGCGTTTAGGTCTTCGGCGTGGCTTGTGGCCAGCCGGAGCGCAAGGAGTCAGGTGCCATGTCACTGCTAATCAAAGCGCTGATCCCGGCGCTTTCTCTGTTCATTTATTCCTCCGGGGTCTCGGCTCAGATCACTGAACAGGAGCCTAACAATCCTTGCCCGTCGGCACAGGATCTCGGCGAGGCGATGCTGTCATTCTTTATTAACGGCAGTCTCGACTCGACGGAGGAAGTGCCGGATGTCGATTTCTACCGCGTGACCGGGATGCCCGGCCAGCTTCTGCAGATTGATCTGCAGGGCGCAAGTGCAGGAGCAGGGTCACTGGGCGACCCGTATCTGGGGTTCTTCAACTCGGCTTGCGAATTGCTGGCCGTCGACGACGACGGCGGTGGTCAGCTCAACTCGCGGCTGTTCGTCAACGTGCCGGACGACGGCGTATACGTGTTGGGCGCAACCAACTGCTGCGACGGCGAATTCAACGGCGGCGGCATGGGTACTTACACCCTGACCGTCAGCAGCCCGGCGATCATCGGGTCCATCGCCGGCCGCGCCGTCGATGCTGACACCTACGCACCGTTACCCGGTGATGTGCCGCCCTTCGCATGGGCGGAACTCCGGAGCTGCGATATTTACGGCTGCTACCAGTGGGTTAGCAGTCAGGCAGCGGGCCCGGACGGCACGTTCCTGTTTACGACCAACAACCAGGGCTTGCCGCTTGTCGCCGGCACTTACGAGGTGAGCGTCCAGGCGGAGTGGTACGAGCAGGCCTTGTCCGGCCCGTTCGACGTGGCGGAAGACGAAGCCTTCGACCTCGGCGATGTGCCGCTGCTGCGTGTCGCGCTGATCGGTGCGATCAACGGCCGGCTGGTGGACGCCCTCGACGGTTCGCCGCTGCCGGGCTCGTCACCACCGTTTGCAAACACCACGCTGGAGCGTTGCGAGGCCTTTGGCTGCTATCCGGTTCTGTACAACTTCCCGACGGATGACCAGGGCTATTTCCGCTTCGAGGGAATGCCCTATGGCTTCGGCCCGGGAGACTACCGCATCGTGGCCAGCGCGGATGACTACTATCCGTTCGCCACCGACCCGTTCTATGTTGGTGACCGGGAGGTGGCAGAGCTGGGCGATCTTGGCCTGATGCCGTTGCCGATCTTCTTTGGCGAGGTCACAGGCTGTGAGGTGTTGCCATTAGGTGGTGTCTGCGATTTCAGCGTGCAGATCACCAATCGCGGGCCGGGGCGTTACCGGGGCGAGGCCTGGGCCATTGCCCGCTACTTCACGGCCGAGTTCCCGAACCGGCAGAACCGCTTCCAGATCGGGCGCATGGGCGCTGACAACCCGAACCCGCAGCGGATCAACCTGACCATGGATCAGACGGCCACGCTGAGCTTCAAGCTGAAGATTCCGGCCACCGCGGCAGCAGACACCTATCTCTGCGTCACCGCCAACATCGGACGGGATCCTTCACCACAGTTCGACGCCGTCGGCGACCGCCTGCTGTTCTGCGCTTACACGCAGGCAGACGGCACGATGCTCCGTCTTTCGGATAAAGAGAGCCGGCGTCAATTGCGCGAACTCGGCAAACACAGTCGGTAAGCCTGTCTGAGGCCGGGGTCGTCCCGAACCGGGGGTCAGAGATGAACGTCTCTGACCCCTTTTGCGCCTGCCTGCCCCTCATCGCCGGTCAGCCAGATGCAAGGCCACGGGTTCCGCGGTATAACAGGTGCATATCGACGGGCCGGCCAACACAGGACCAGGATGCAACGGTTTTTTCGTTTGATCGTCATTTCAGCCGGAGCGCTGGTGCTTGCCGGGCAGGCAGGCTGTGCACTGACGCCAGGGTCAGCGGGTACTGGAAATCAGCCAGCTACAGCGGCAACCGGCACCGACCTGGCCACTGCCTCGGCCGACGGCTTTTTTCATCAGTATTCGAATACCTTCGTCGCTGAAACCAAGGATGGACAACCCGCCGGCCTGTTTGTCTACGCCGACTACCCTGACCGGGGCGGCTTTCCGGTCTACTACCCTTATCCGTATACGCTGCCGGTGCTCCCTTACGCGTATCTTTGGTCTGGCAGCTACGACTACTGGCCACGCACCTATGGTGCCTACGGCGGTTCCTATACCAGCGCCGGCGGTAGCATCACGGCGCCGGTTGCCATGTCCGACCGCGGTGCCGCCGGTATCTCGAGCAAGCGACCCGGTCGCGGTGGCAGTGCTC
>CAWEKE010000005.1:0-441464 GCA_963809565.1 uncultured Gammaproteobacteria bacterium | reverse complement strand
CCAGGTACTCTATCCAGCTGAGCTACGGGCGCGTATTAACTTATTGTCTGATCTTGTGATGGCGGAGAGGGAGGGATTCGAACCCTCGAAGGGCTTTTAACCCTTACTCCCTTAGCAGGGGAGCGCTTTCGACCACTCAGCCACCTCTCCGTTCTTTCTGTTCTCTCTCAGTCGCGTTGATCGGTCGGGATTACTCGTCGCCTGCGGCTCCTCGCCCTGCGGGCCGCCGCCGCTGCGCGGCGACGTTGTCTCGGCCGGCAAGCCGGCCTCGGCTCGAACCCTCGAAGGGCTTTTAACCCTTACTCCCTTAGCAGGGGAGCGCTTTGCGTCGGGCTTCTCCCTCCGTCCTTCGGACCGGTGTCGCTCCGCGACCCCGTCCAGTCGCGCCTACGGCGCTCGTGTCGACCACTCAGCCACCTCTCCGTGAGATTCCGCTTCCGGCTATCAACCCTTCTTGTCCGACCTCTGCAGGGCCGTTGTTGAAGGAGGATGCGAGCTACCTGTCCGCCGGAAGGGGGCGAATGATACCGATGGAATTCAGGCAGGTAAAGGGACGGGCCGGTCGCTCAGGATTCCCCGGGTTCAGCCCCCGAGTCGTCTGTTTCATGCTCTTTTTGGATGCGCTCGTAGATTTCCTGGCGATGGACCGACACGTCTTTCGGCGCATTGACACCGATTCGGACCTGGTTGCCCTTGACACCGAGCACGGTCACGATGACCTGGTCACCAATCACGACGGCCTCCCCTACGCGCCTGGTTAATATGAGCATGGTTTGTAAATCCCTGAATCCTAGCGGATTATTGTAATCCATGTTTGGGATAAAGACACCCACATGGTTGCTCACGGCTCCGTCAAACAGCTGTTTGGTCCGCTTTCGTTCAGTGGCCCCACCGTCCGGACGGCTGGTCCAGCTCGAAGGCCCGGTGGAGACTGCGAACCGCGGCATCGATGTCCCTGTCAGCCACCAGCACGGAAATCTTGATTTCAGAAGTCGAAACCATACGCACATTTATTCCCTCAGCGGCCAGGGTCTCGAACACATGACTGGCGATTCCCGCATGCGCGCGCATGCCCACGCCGACGACTGACAGTTTGGCCACTGCAGGATTTCCCAGTACTTCCCCGGCGCCCAGTTTGTCGGCAGCCTGACGCGCCAGCTCCATGGCCTGCGCATAGTCGGCCCGATCCACGCTGAAACTGAAGTCCACGCAGCCGTCCCTGGGTGCGTTCATCACGATCATGTCGACCTGGATACGAGCATCAGACACCGGCTTCAAAATTGCCGCCGCCGAGCCGGGTTGATTGCGCACGCCGACGATGGTGATTTCCGCTTCATCGCGGGTAAACGCGATACCCGATACCACTGGTGCTTCCACGCCAGGCTCCTCAAAACTGATCAGGGTACCCTCGCCGGCGCCGCTCATGTGCAGTACCCGCAGGGGAACATTGTATTTGCCGGCGAATTTTACCGCCCGGATTTGCAGGACCCGGGAACCCTGACTGGCCAGTTCGATAATTTCCTCAAAGGTAATCCGCGACAAGCGCCGGGCTTCCGGCACCACCCTCGGATCGGTGGTGTAGATGCCGTCAACGTCGGTCAGGATCTGACATTCATCTGCATTCAGCGCCGCAGCCAACGCGACCGCCGTGGTGTCCGAGCCGCCGCGGCCAAAGGTGGTAATTTCGCCCTCGGCATCCACGCCCTGGAATCCCGCCACGACCGGGATTCCGCCACCGGCGATGTACGCTTTCAAACGCGAGGTCTCGACCTCGCGGATGTGTGCTTTGCTGAACACGCTATCGGTCAGGATGCGCACCTGACTGCCGAGAAAGGAGCGCGCTTCGCAACCGGCCTCGCGCAATGCCATCGCCATCAGGGCCACGCTGACCTGCTCCCCGGAGGACAACAACATATCCAGCTCGCGCCGTGACGGGACGCGGGCAATCTCCTCCGCCAGACCGACCAGACGATCCGTTTCTGCGCCCATCGCGGAGACCACCACCACCGTCTGCTGACCGGTTGCCTGGCACGTGGCGACAAGCTCCGCGGCCGCGCGGATGTGCGCCGCAGTGGCCACCGAGGTGCCGCCAAATTTCTTTATCACCAGACCCATGTGTCTGGTCTCCCGGCAGCTCTAGCCGACCCGCTCGGCGACGTACTGGCTGACACGCGCCAGCGCGGCGTCCATGCCCGCGGGCTCATTCCCGCCTGCCTGTGCCATATCGGGCCGGCCGCCACCCTTGCCACCGACAAATTGCGCTACTTCATTGACCAGATCGCCGGCCTTGACCAGCGCCACCGCGTCCCGGGTCACACCGGCAACCAACTGAACCTTGCCATCGTCGACAGAACCAAGCACCACCACCGATTTACCCAGCTTCTGCTTGAGCCGGTCGACCGCGTCACGCAGCGCCTTCGCGTCAGCCCCATCGACCCGCGCGGCCAGCACTTTGATATCGCCGATGTCCACCGCCTGGCCGGCCAGATCATGACCCTGACCGTTGGCCAGCTGGCCTTTGAGCTTTTGTACTTCTTTCTCGAGCTGGCGCGAGCGCTGCAACAGCTGCCGGACTTTGTCCTCCGCGTCCTCACGCCCGCCGCGGATCAGGCCCGCAATCCGGCGCAGCGCTTCCTCGCCGGCACGCACCCAATCCATCGCGCGCGCGCCGGTCACCGCCTCGATACGCCGCACGCCGGAAGCGATCCCGGCTTCGGAGGTGATCTTGAGCAAGCCGATGTCGCCGGCCCGGGTGACATGCGTGCCACCGCACAGCTCGGTAGAGAAATCGCCGATCTTCAACACGCGTACCCGATCGTCGTACTTCTCCCCAAACAGGGCCATGGCGCCTGCGGCCACCGCATCATCGAAATCCATCACCGTAGTCTGCGCCTCGGCATTGGCGCGCACCTGTTCGTTGACCAGTGCTTCGATGCGCTCGAGCTGCTCAGCGGTCACCGGCTCGAAATGAGAAAAGTCGAAGCGCAGACGATCCGGCGCCACCAGCGAGCCCTTCTGCGTAACGTGCTCACCGAGCACTCTGCGCAGCGCGGCGTGCAGCAGGTGAGTGGCCGAATGATTGAGAATGATGGCTTTACGGCGCACCGCATCGACGTGGGCCTCAAGCGTATCGCCCAGCCGTATCTGCCCCTTCAGAACCGTACCTACGTGAGCGTGCCCCTTGCCGGCCTTCTGCGTGTCATCGATGCGTATTTCAACGCCGCTGGCTGACAGCGTTCCTGTATCCCCGACCTGCCCGCCACTCTCGGCATAGAACGGCGTCCGATTCAGGAAGATCACGACCTCATCCCCGGCCCTGGCGGTTTCTGCCGCGCGGCCATCTTTGACCAGCAGCGTCACCTGACCGCGCGTATCCAGGCTCTCATACCCGACAAACTCGGTCGTCGAGCGCTCGGCAGCGTCTCCGGCGCCGATCACTTTGGCCAAATTGGCCTGAAGGTCCCCCAGCGCAAACTGGCTGCCGGCCCGGCCGCGCTCGCGCTGGGCCTCCATCGCCGCGTCAAACCCGGCCAGATCCACACCCAGTCCCCGCTCGCGAGCAATGTCCGCAGTCAGATCCAGCGGAAAACCATAGGTGTCATAGAGCTTGAACGCGGTCGCGCCGGGAATCTCCTGACCGGACATCCCGCTGATCGCTTCCTCGAGGATCGACATACCCTGCTCCAGGGTTTCCGCGAAACGCTCTTCTTCCTGCAGCAGCGCTCGTTCGACCTGAGCCTGGTTGCGGGTCAATTCCGGATAGGCCTCGCCCATCTGCTCGTTCAACGGCGCCACCAGTTTGTGGAAGAACGGCTGCTCCATCCCCAGCTTGTAGCCATGGCGGATCGCCCGGCGGATGATCCTGCGCAGTACGTAACCGCGGCCCTCGTTGGACGGCAGAACCCCGTCCACGATCAGAAACGCGCAGGCGCGTATGTGATCCGCGATCACCCGAAGCGAAGCGCTATCCAGGTCGCTGGCGCCAGTGGCCGTGGCCGCCGCGCGAATCAACGCCTGGAACAGATCGATGTCGTAGTTGCTGTGCACGCCCTGCATCACCGCCGCCATACGCTCCAGACCCATGCCGGTGTCCACGGAGGGTCTCGGCAGCGGCGTCAGGCTGCCGTCGGCTGCACGGTCGTATTGCATGAACACCAGATTCCAGACCTCGACATAGCGGTCGCCGTCCTCGTCCGGCGTCCCCGGCGGACCACCTTGAACCTCGGCGCCGTGATCATAGAAGATTTCGGTGCACGGCCCGCACGGGCCCGTGTCACCCATCGCCCAAAAATTGCTGTCAGCGCCCAGTCGTGCCAGTTGCGCCGGCGGCACGCCGATCTCATTGAGCCAGATCTCCGCCGCCTCTTCGTCTTCTTCGAATACGGTGACCCAGAGTCGCTCTGCCGGCAGACCCATTTCTTCGGTCATGAATTGCCAGGCGAAGCGGATGGCGTCGCGTTTGAAATAGTCGCCAAAACTGAAGTTGCCCAGCATCTCGAAAAACGTGTGATGCCGGGCGGTATAGCCGACATTCTCGAGATCGTTGTGTTTGCCGCCGGCGCGCACGCAGCGTTGTGAAGAACACGCGCGCTTATACGGGCGCTTGTCCAGGCCCAGGAACACGTCCTTGAACTGGACCATGCCGGCATTGGTGAACAGCAAGGTAGGGTCGTTGCCCGGCACCAACGGACTCGACGGCACGACTTGATGCTGATGCCGGGCAAAGAAATCCAGGAACCGCTGGCGAATCTGCGCACTTTTCATAGACGAACCCAAGGGTCTGATCGGCAAAAAAACCGTGACAAAAGTGGAAAGACTACGGACTTCGCGCTTTGCTGGCCAGTCCCGGAGATCAGTCGTCCCCGCCGGTCGCAGCCTGGATATGGTCTGCAGCGAAGCCCCGGTATTGCAGAAAACGCATCTGCCGGGCCTTGTCTTTGAAATCTGCCGGCAGCGGGGCCCCAAAACGCTTGTGGCGCACGTCTTTTGCAACGGCAGCCCAGTCGATGCCGCTCGCCTCCAGCGCATTGTCGATCAGATCGCCACTCACGCCGCGTCTTTCGAGTTCATGGCGGATACGCGTCGGGCCCTTGCCGCGGGCCGCCCAGGCGCCGATAAAGCTCTCGGCAAAACGCGCGTCGGAAAGCAGGTTTTCTGCGCTCAGATCATCGAGGACCGCATCTACCAGTTCCGCCGGCATGTCGCGCCGACTCAGGCGAATGGCCAACTCGGCATGAGCGTATTCCCTGCGCGCGAGCAGATTCATCGCCGCGCGTCGGACGTCAGCGCGGCTGATATCCGGAGCCGGATCGTCGCTCATCAGGCCTGTTTGACGGCCTCGGGCTCGTCAGTTTCGACTATCGCGACCGGCAACAATTTGGCGCGTATGGACTTTTCGATCTCCAGCGCAACCTCAGGGGTGTCAATCAGGTACTGACGCGCGTTCTCTTTACCCTGGCCAATACGATCACCGTTGTAGCTGTACCAGGAGCCGGCCTTGTCGACCAGACCCTGCTCCACGCCCATATCGATAATCTCGCCTTCACGAGAGATGCCGGTGCCATACATGATCTCGAATTCGGCCTTGCGGAACGGCGGAGCCACCTTGTTCTTGACTACTTTGACCCGGGTCTGGTTGCCGGTGACTTCCTCGCCCTTCTTTATCGCGCCGATGCGGCGGATATCCAGACGAACGGACGAGTAGAACTTCAGCGCGTTGCCGCCGGTGGTGGTCTCCGGGCTGCCAAACATCACGCCGATCTTCATCCGGATCTGATTGATGAAGATGACCAGTACGTTGGTCCGCTTGATGTTGGCCGTCAGTTTGCGCAAAGCCTGGGACATCAGACGGGCCTGCAAACCCACATGCGAGTCACCCATTTCGCCCTCGATTTCGGCTTTGGGCGTCAACGCCGCCACTGAGTCGATCACGATGATGTCCACCGCGCCGGAACGCACCAGCATGTCGGTGATTTCCAGTGCCTGCTCGCCAGTGTCCGGCTGCGACACCAGCAGGTCATCAACATTGACCCCGAGCTTGCCGGCGTAGACCGGGTCCAGCGCGTGCTCCGCATCGACAAATGCCGCGGTGCCGCCCACTTTCTGTGCTTCGGCGATGACCTGCAGGGTCAATGTGGTCTTGCCTGAAGACTCCGGGCCGTAGATTTCGACCACCCGGCCCCGCGGTAGTCCGCCGATACCCAGCGCGACGTCCAGGCCCAGCGAGCCGGTGGAAATCACCGAAACATCCCGCGAAGCGACCGAATCGCCCAGGCGCATGACCGATCCTTTGCCGAACTGCTTTTCGATCTGTCCAAGGGCTGCTGCAAGGGCTTTCTTTCTATTGTCGTCCATGTTTTTTCCGCGGCTGGAGGAGTGAAGGGTTGTCGCCGGCAAGCGGCGACCACAGACCGTGATTATTCCACATAACAGGATCGCCGGCAGCCGTGATTTTTGCCACTGACACCCGAATTCGGCCCAAACTCAAGCCGCAATCGGCTTAAAGTCTGTCTGCGATCGGACCCGGGCCCCAACGATCCAGTACTCTGTAGCGCACGCCGGCGGGAACGGACACCGATTCGACCAGCACAAAGTCGGTAACCGGCCAGCTGATGGGCCTGATCGGTCCCGCCCGTGCCCTGGTGCACCGCCGGGCAAGCGTGATATGGGGCTTGAACCGCCGTTTCTCCGGCTGCAAACCGTAAGGCTCCAGTCCACCCCACAAATCATCCACCAGCGCATCGAGCGGTGCAGGCCATACCGTAGGCCCCAGCCACAGGATGCCGGCCCGGCGCCACCAGCCCAGCCGGTCCAGGCTCAGCGAGAACGGCTCAAGCGCGAGCTGTGCTGCGGCCAGGCGCACCGTCGCCAGCTGATCGCCGGGGATATTGCCGAGAAACGCAAGGGTCAGATGCAGATCGGCCGGCTCGGTGCGTCGCCCATCCCCGACCCGCTTGCTCTTCTGCACGGCGACGATCTGCCTGCGCAATACCGGATCCGGCCACAAAGCGAAAAACAAACGATGCATCGTCCTGTTCAAGCAAGACTCATCTGAAGCGCGCCCCGGGCCTCGTCACCGGCCTGTCTGGTGCAACACAGAGCTCAGCGGACCTTACAGGGCCAGCAGGCCCTGCAGTGCGGTAGCCACACTCTGCCGCCTTACCGCCTCCCGATCGCCGTCGAATTGTTGTTGCTCGGCTTTGACCAGCAAGCCATTAGCCCCCATCACCGCCCATGCGAACCAGACCAGACCTACGGGCTTGTCGGCAGTGCCTCCGCCGGGACCGGCGACGCCGCTTACGGCCACCGCAAGATTCGCGTCGCTGCGCTGGATAAGACCTTCGGCCATCGCCATCACCACCGGCTCGCTGACGGCGCCATGCTCGATGAGCATTGCAGCAGGCACATCGAGCAACTCCTGTTTGGCGGCATTGCTGTAGCTGACGATCCCGTAGCCGAACCAGTCGGAGCTGCCGGGAAGGTCGGTAAGCACTTTGGCGATCCATCCGCCAGTGCAGGACTCCGCGGTGGCCACCTGGCGACCCGAGCTGCGCAGGTGCGAGGCCAGATTTGACGCCAGCGCCAGCAGGCCGCGGTCATCGACGATTGTGGGCATGGTCTGTGCTCCTGGCTAATTCGCGGTACACGCTGAGATTACCTTCTACCATCGCCTCGACAGAAAACTCAGCGGCCACGATGCCGGGGCCGAGCCGGCTCATCTGATTGCGCAACCCCGCATCATCCAGCAACCAGGCCAGCGCGGCCGACAGCGCCGGACTGTCATCCGGGGGAACCAGCACGCCGTTTTGGCCATCGCGGATGATTTCAGGGATGCCCCCGACCGAGGTCGCCACCACCGGCACGCCGGCGGCGGAGGCCTGCAACAGAATCACGCCCAGACCTTCGTCGAGTGCCGGATGGGCAAGGATTTCCAGATGCGGCAAGAACGCATCCAGATCAGGACGAAAACCCATCGCCCGGACCTGGCCGGTCAATCCCCGTTCAACAATCTGCTGACGGACGTCATCCTCCAGCGGCCCCTGCCCAAACAACAACACCTGGACCTCGGGATGCTGTCGCAGCACTTCCGGCAAGGCCGCGAGCAATTCTGCGTGGCCCTTGCGGCGAATGAATTGTGCTGCCATGCCGACAACCCGGGCATCCTCGCTCAGCCCGAATTCCTGCAGGAAGCGGGCGCGCTCCCAGACCGCAGACCGGGACGGCGGCGCGGCGCTATGGACCACGCGGACCTTCCCGGCCGGAACCCCTGCCCGGCTCAGCTCGGCGGCGATGGCATGTGAAATCGTGATCACCCGATCGTAAAGCCGGTACTTTATCGGCGCCACCCATCGATGCTCGGGGTTGGTAACCCGCCGCGACAAGACCGTCGGACAACCGCGACGCCGGGCTGCAATTGCGCCCAGCCAGTCAGCGCCGCGGCGGCTGTGCAGATGCACCAGATCCGGTGCATAACGTTCGATGCGGCGACTGACGCGACCGATAAAGGCCAGATCCAGATCACCCTTCATCGGCAGGTCGTCGACCGACACGCCAGCGGGAAAATCCTCCCGCGCGATCGCGCTGCCAGTCGGACACAACAACAGGTTGTCGATCCCGCGATCAGCAAGGTCACGCAACAGCCAGACGACCTGACGGCCGCCGCCGTAGAGATGCATACCCGTCTCGATGTGCAGGACTTTCAAGGACGCCACCCATACAAGGATTCGGCTGCCTGTCAGTGTACCTCGTCGCAGCCCGGGCAAGGTTCGGCTGGCGCCCTTGTCGGCTATCACCCCGGGGTCTAGGATGCCGCCTTCAGCGTCTGAAACCCGCCATCACTGTCCATCCATGCCGGAAATCACCAACAACGCCAGCGCCAGCAGCACAAACGCGATGCTGGATGCGCATACACCGATGATGCGCCAGTATCTGCGGATCAAGGCCGAACATCCGGATAGCCTGCTGTTTTACCGGATGGGCGACTTTTACGAGCTGTTCTACGATGACGCGCGGCGCGCGGCGGCGCTGATTGACATCACTTTGACCAGCCGCGGCAAATCAGCGGGCGAGCCCATCCCGATGGCCGGCGTGCCTGCTCATGCCGCCGATACCTATCTTGCGCGGCTGGTACGCAAGGGCGAATCGGTGGCGATCTGCGAACAGATCGGCGACCCGGCCACCAGCAAGGGACCAGTGGAACGCAAGGTGGTGCGCGTGGTCACCCCGGGGACGATTACCGACGAATCCCTGCTCGAAGAACGTCGCGAGACCCTGCTCGGCAGTATCTGTTTCAGCCGCGACGGCATCGGTCTGGCCTGGCTGGACCTGGCCGCCGGAGATTTCCGCATTACCGAGCTCGATAACAGCGAGAGCCTGCAGGCGGAACTGGAGCGTTTGCGCCTGGCGGAGTGTTTGATCAGTGAAGACGACCGGCCGCCGGCCTGGCTGGCCGATCGTCCCGGATTGCGCCGCCGCGCGCCCTGGCACTTCGATGAGGAAGCCAGCCGCCGCCTGTTGTGCAAACAATTCGGCACCCGGGATCTGAGTGGTTTTGATTGCGAGAATCTCTCCGTCGGGCTGCGCGCCGCGGGTTGTCTGCTGCAATACGTGGGGGATACGCAGAAAACAGCGGTGCCGCACATCCGCGGTTTGAGCCGCGAGCTGCGCGACGATGCGCTGATCATGGATGCGGCGACCCGGCGCAATCTGGAGCTGGAATTCAGCCTGTCCGGGCATGACCAGCACACGCTGGCGGGGGTCATGGACCGGGCCGCGACCGCCATGGGCAGCCGTCTGCTGCGACGCTGGATTAATCGCCCGGTGCGCGAGCGCGCGATCCTTAATCATCGCTATCAGGCAGTCGATGTGCTGCGAGCAGCCGGAGCCATGGATGCCTTGAATGACCAGCTGCGCCTGATCGGTGATATTGAGCGGATCCTGGCGCGGGTCGCGTTGCGCTCGGCTCGTCCGCGGGACCTCGCCCAATTGCGCACGGCGCTGGCCACGCTACCGCAGTTGAACAGTGCGCTCGCCGCGCTGGATGCGCCGCGTCTGCAGGAACTGCTGGAGGACTGTGGAGACCACGGGTCATTGTGCGAACTTCTTACCCGTGCACTGGTTGAATCACCGCCGATGCTGATCCGCGACGGCGGCGTGATCGCCGCGGGTTTTGACCAGGATCTCGATGAGCTGCGCCGTATCAGCGACAACGCGGATGCTTATCTGAGTGACTACGAAGCACGAGAGCGGGAACGCACCGGCCTGAGCAATCTCAAGGTCGGCTACAACCGTGTCCATGGGTACTATATCGAGCTCAGTCGTGGTCAGGCCGGCAAGGCTCCGGCGGAGTACACCCGACGGCAAACCCTGAAGGCGGCCGAGCGCTATATCACCGAAGAATTAAAAGGCTTTGAGGACAAGGTGCTCAGCGCTCGGGACCGCGCCCTGAGCCGTGAGAAAGCGCTTTACGAGGGTCTCTTCGACCACCTGCACGAGGCCCTCGCTGCGCTCCAGCGCATGGCAAAAGCGCTGGCCGAGATCGACGTGCTGGCCAACCTGGCCGAGCGCTCTCTCAGCCTGGACCTGGTGCGGCCCGAACTCAGCGATGAGCCCTGCCTGGAGATCCGCGCCGGACGTCATCCGGTTGTCGAGCAGGTGCTTGACGAGCCGTTTGTGCCGAATGACCTGCTGCTCGATCCGGACCGCCGCATGCTGGTGATTACCGGCCCGAACATGGGCGGCAAGTCCACTTATATGCGGCAGGTCGCGCTGATCATCGTGCTTGCCCACGTCGGCAGTTATGTACCGGCAGACGCAGCCACGATCGGACCGGTGGACCGGATCTTCACTCGCATAGGCGCCGCTGACGACCTGGCCGGCGGCCGCTCGACGTTTATGGTCGAGATGACCGAGGCGGCTAATATCCTCAACAACGCTACCGCGTCGAGTCTGGTGTTGATGGATGAGATCGGCCGCGGGACCAGCACCTTCGACGGACTGTCTCTGGCCTGGGCTTGCGCGCACTATATCGGCGAGCGCATTGGCGCATTTACCTTGTTCGCCACCCATTATTTCGAACTGACGGCGCTGGCCGAGGAACTCGATGCCTGCGCGAACGTGCATCTCGACGCCACCGAGCATGCAGGCCGTATCGTGTTCTTGCATAGCGTCAGAGATGGACCGGCGAATCAGAGTTATGGATTGCAGGTGGCCGCACTCGCAGGAGTGCCGCAAGGTGCAATCAAGCGTGCGAAGACCTATCTGCAGGCGCTGGAGCAGCAGCGCGATGCGGCGCCTGCCGATGCAGAGCTAAGGGCAGAACTCAGGGCAGAGCAACGGCCAGAGCGACAGGCGGAATTGCCGCTGACCGCACCCGCCGCGCCTCATCCTGCGGTCGAGGTTCTGGCCGACGTGGAACCGGATCGTCTGACGCCAAGAGAAGCGCTGGACCTGATCTATTTGCTCAAGGACAAGCTGAATTAGGATCTTTTCGCTTGCGCTGGGCCCGGCCGCGAATCCGGTCCTGATTCCCGGCGGTGAGCCAGATCGCCTTCGGCTTCACCCGAATGAATAAACGCACCGTTATCGAGAAAATCCGCCGCCGCCCGGGCAACAGCATCCGAAAACAGCATGCCGGTATGGCTGACCGGTAAGACCAGTTCGTCGGTGACGCCGTCCAGGCGAGTCTCCGCCAGTCGCACCGTGCCATCGCTGACCCCATCCATCGGACCCAGAATCCGGCCCATGCCCACAGCCTTGCTGCCCGCGATCACACCGATTTCCAGCCCGCCAGCAGCCGGATCGGACAGTCCCTCCACCAGTGCCTTCAGGCTGCCCCCGGCAAGCCATCGACCCAGCACACCGAGCTTTGCCATCCTCCGGGCCGCGAGGGAGCCGCGCAACGGCGAACCGAGTAACACGATGCGGCGAAGACGCGCTGCCGGCAGTTCGTCGCAGGCGCTCATCACCAGCAGCCCGCCCATGCTGTGCGCCACCAGATCGACCGGCCCGGGCTCCAGCCCACGCAGAAATTCCGCCAGGCGATCAACATTGGTCGCGAAGCTGCGACTGACCGTTTCATAACTGAACTGGAGCACCGGACGCTGACAATAGCGGCGCAGGCGCCGACGCAGCACCCATGCCTCGGGGCCGCGATTCCACAGACCGTGGATCACGATGATCGGCACTTCACTCATCAAGTCTTTCCGGGTGAGTACCCCTGCGCTGGCGTCGACATCGCCGGCGCGCCTGCCGTGGCCTGTCGACTTCTGTCCGGCCCAGGAGTCGCTGCAGGCCGACCGGCCAGACCGTAAACGCTCATATCCCGTTATCCAGCCCGGGCCAGGCGGAGCTAAAAGGTGAATCTCGCTCCGACATTCAGCGTGTCAATCTGACCCACTTCGTAACCGACCTGCACACCAATCCGGTCAGTGACGAAGTAACGCGCACCGAAGCCATACAGGATGTCGTCACTGAACTCGCTGCTGGTATCGATCTCGACATCGCCGACGCTGCTGTAGCGGACGTATGCGAAAAGCTCGCTCGGCTCAAACGGCGCGAAGCGTATCCCGGCCTGGAGGCCAACGCCGCTGTCGTCACTACTCAGGTCGGTGTTACTGCCGGGGAGATCGATATTGTCCAGCTCGATGTAATCGTAGCTGACCTGGCCATAAGCGCTGAGTACTTCACTGACGGGATAGGCGTAACCCAGGCCCGCGCGCCAACGGATCACGTCGAAGTCACCGGACACATTAATCGGAGCGGCAAACAGCGTACCGCTGATGCCAAAGTCGTTCTTGGCTTTCGAGTACTGGCCGAATACATGCATATTGCGGTAGAACTCCCAGGCTCCACCGACCTGGAACCCGCTGTCGTCGCTGGTGCTGATTCTCGCGTCGACATCCGTATCCGTGATCCGCGCAGCAATGTTCGTATCCACATTGATGTAGTCCGCTTCAACGTAGCTGTAGGAAATCTCGGCGGCAGCGGAGCCCGCAACAAGCAATCCGATCGCGAGTGTCAGCCCGGCAGACACTTCAATCCAGTTGAATCTCATAACGCGTGCTCCTGTTGATGCGGGTGGCTGCCCGTCATTATGCAACGGTAACGCCATTAACGGCGACCCCGAAACCCGGTGCAAGGTCGATGACCATAGTCGATTGCAGCCAACTTACCTGATGACATGTTCTGACGACATGCGTTCCTCTGTGTCATGCGACCGGCTCTGTCATTCGCCCGCCCTCAGGGCCCGGCGGATTGCGGCCCGGTCTGTATATGAACTGACGATCACCAGCGCTTCGTCGACGTCCAGCCAGCGGTGCCGCTGATGCTCTGCCGGATTCAATCGGGGCCTGACCGTGTCTCGCAGCCGCAATGCAAACGCATGCTCGGCATTTTCGACTACGTCCGGATGGTAGCGTTCACGCCAGGCGGGCGCGATCGGGAATTTCTGCACCAGCGCCAGATCGCGAATCTGGCCGTTCTGCAAGCCGGTCTCTTCGGCCACTTCGCGGACCGCGGCTTGCAAAGGTGTTTCCCGTTCTTCCAGGCTTCCGGTCACCGACTGCCAGAAACCCTGGGGGCGGGTCCTCTCGAGCACCAGGACACGAGCTTCGGTGTGGATCACGACCAACACCGACTCCGGCCTTTTCCAGCGCGGCGCCAGCGTCACTGCGTGATCACTCCTCAGCCTTGCCCTCAGTCTTGCCCTCAGCCGATGCATCGGCTTTGCGGGTGCGTCGCAGCTTGATCCCCACCTCACGCAATTGAGCATCCGCAACATGTCCCGGAGCATGCGTCATCAGGCAAGCCGCGGTCTGCGTCTTGGGAAAGGCGATAACCTCGCGGATGCTGCCAGCGCCGGCCATCAACATAACCAGCCGATCCAGACCGAACGCAATTCCGCCATGCGGCGGCGCCCCGTAGCGCAAGGCTTCGAGCAGGAAGCCGAACTTTTCTTCTGCTTCGGCTTCGTCTATCCCGAGCAGCGAAAACACGGCCGACTGCATGTCCTGGCGATGGATACGGATCGAGCCACCACCGATTTCCGAACCATTGAGCACCATGTCATAGGCGCGGGAGAGCAGCTTGCCCGGCTCCGCCTGCAACGCCTGCGGATCGGTCTGTTTGGGCGCGGTGAACGGATGATGCAGGGACACCCAGCGCCGGGCGTCGGCGTCCCAGTCAAACATCGGAAAATCGACCACCCAGACGGGTCGCCACTGCCCCTCGAGCAAACCCAGATCCGCAGCGACCCGGTCGCGTAACGCCCCCAGCGCATCATTGACCACCCTGGCCTTGTCGGCGCCAAAAAAGATCAGATCCCCGGTCTGCGCGCCGGTCCGGCTCATGATCGCGGCTACCGCCTCGTCGGGCAGAAACTTCAGGATCGGCGACTGCAGCCCGTCACGGCCTGCGCCCGCGTCGTTGACCTTGATATAGGCAAGACCGCGTGCGCCGTAGCGGCCCACAAAGGCCGTGTATTCATCGATGTCCTTGCGGCTCAGGCGCGCGCCGTCGGGCACCCGCAACGCGGCGACCCGGCCTTCCGGATCCGCGCCCGGACCGGCAAACACCTTGAACTCAACCGCCGCCACCAGGTCACCGACCTCTACCAGTTCCAGCGGATTGCGCAGATCCGGCCGGTCGCTGCCGTAGCGGTTCATTGCCTCGGCATAGCTGATACGCGGGAACGGATCCGGCAGCTCGACCGAAAGCACTTCCCGGAACAGATCGCGGATCATCGGCTCCATGATGCCCATGATCTGGTCTTCGTCCAAAAACGAGGTTTCGATATCCAGCTGGGTAAATTCCGGCTGACGATCGGCACGCAGATCCTCGTCCCGGAAACAACGCACGATCTGGTAGTAGCGGTCCAGACCCGAGACCATCAACAGCTGCTTGAACAGCTGCGGCGACTGCGGCAAGGAGAAGAACTGCCCCGGATAAGTGCGACTGGGCACCAGGTAATCCCGGGCACCTTCGGGCGTGGATCGGGTGAGCATTGGCGTCTCGACGTCAACGAAGCCCTTATCATCCAGATAGGCACGCAGAGCCCGCGTAACCCGATGACGCAACATCAGATTGTTCAGCATCGCCGGCCGTCGCAGGTCCAGATAACGGTAGCGCAGCCGCAATTCCTCGCTGGCAGCCTCGTCATGGTGAAACGGCGGGGTCTCTGACCGGCTCAACACTTCCAGCTCGAGCGCTTGCAGTTCCACCTCGCCGGTGGCCATGTTCGGGTTGATCGTCCCTTCCGGTCGACCACGCACCCGGCCACTGACCCGGATCACGAATTCCCCGCGCAGCTGCTCGGCCAGCGCAAACAGGTCGGCATCGTCAGACGGGTCGAAAACCACCTGCAGCAGCCCTTCCCGGTCCCGCAAGTCGATAAATATCACGCCGCCGTGATCACGGCGGCGATGGACCCAGCCGGCGACGCTGACAGTTTGGTCGATCAGGGACTTTTCGATTTTGCCGCAATAGTGGCTACGCATAAGGATATCCAGGTTCTGCCGCACGCTGTGCGACGGGAAAAAGGGCGCCCGATCTTACGTTCCGGGTTTAGGCTGCGCAAGGGCGTTCAGGTCTGCGGGACGACGCCATCGGGGCACCACCACGCCCAGAGAAATGATCATGCGCAGACCTTCATCCACACTCATGTCCAGGTTGACCAGGTCCTCACGCGGCACGAACAGGATAAAGCCCGAAGTCGGGTTCGGCGTTGTCGGAATAAACACGCATACCACCTCGGACTCAGTCCGTGACTGGATTTCCTCGAGATCGGTTGCGGTCTGGAAGCACAGACTCCACACCCCCTTGCGCGGGTACTGGACGAGCATCACCCGTTTGAACGAGGTATCACCGTCCGAAAGGACCGTCTCCGCCACCTGTTTGGCGCTGGAATAGATCGAGCGCACCAGCGGGATGCGGGCCAGAATGGACTCTGAAAAGCTGACCAGCTTGCGGCCGAACAGATTGGCCGCCAGCAGGCCGGTCAAAAAAAGGATGGTCAGAGACAGCAGTAATCCGAGGCCCGGGATCTTGAAACCGAGCAGGATCTCGGGCTGATAGGCTGGCGGGATCACCACCAGCGTCCTGTCCATCAGCCTGAGCAGGAACCTGACCACCAGGACGGTGACCACAATGGGTACCCAGATGATGACTCCGGTGACCAGATAGCGGCGCAGACTCTTGAACATGGGCGCGCCTAGCTCCCGCTGGCGTCGGACTTGCCGCTGCCGCCGCTGCTACCGCCGCTTTTGCCACCGCCCGAACTCGTACCTGGCGATGCTGCCGGCGGGTCTGATTTCTTGACCTCGGCTTTGGCCGGCTTGGCTGAGGTGTCGGACGCGCCGGAGTCGCCGGAGGCGATGTTGCGCCGGTTCTTGTCCTTGAAGTCAGTTTCGTACCAGCCGCTGCCCTTGAGCCGGAAGCGCGGTGCCGAAACCAGCTTCTTCAGCGCCCCTTCACCACAACTCGGGCAGTGCACCAGCGGCTCGTCGCTGACTTTCTGCAGGGCATCGAGGACCTGGCCGCAAGCCTGACATTCGTACTCGTAAATCGGCATCGGTAAAATTTCCTCTGCGGTATGGGACCGCGTGATAGATACCAAGACAATCATAAACAACGCCTTATTCAGAGCCACACACAGGGTGCCGATCAAGGCGCAGTGCGCAGGCAATGGCCCGGCCCTTGTCAAGCACTGCAACGCCGAGAGCAGCGCCCTGTGTGCGGCTCCCTGCGGGCGGGCCTCTGGGCGACCATCCGCGGCGTTGCGCCGGCTTGACATAGAGCGGCTATGCCGGCGCCGCCGCGCCTTGCGGCCTGACCGCCCAGAGACCCGCTGAATGATGCTTTGTTTATGATTGTCTTAGTAAGGGCGGTTGCGAAGTTTCCAAGGCCAGCCATTATAGCCGTTGCCGGTCCGGTATCGCTCGGCTCGGTATAATCCGGCATGCGGACGGCGCACACGACATACCCACGGCAATCCCGTCACCGGATCAGACATGGACAGCACCATCGAGCAGACGCTTCAGGCGGCGATGAGCCTGTTTCAGGCCGGGTCCCATCAGGCGGCCCTGGACCAGTTGCGAGACCTGCACCGGCAGCAGCCGGACGATCTGCAGTTGCGCCTGGTGCTGGGTGCGCTGGAAGTTCAAACGGGCAATTTTCGCCAGGGCCGGCCACACCTGGAAGCGGCCATGGTTGCTCAGCCCGGCAATTTGCAGGCGGCGACCCTCCTCGGCAGTGCCTACCGTGGCCTCGGCGAGACCACACCCTGGGTGGAATTATGGCAAAACTATCGACGTGCCCAGCCGGATGATCCCGGGGGCAGACTCGGCCTGGCCGAGGCGTTGCTGCAGGCAGGCGAGCATGCACAGGCGCAAAGCGAGATCCAGGCCCTGTGCCGGAGCGCGGCGCCCGATCCCAAGCTATTTCTGGCCATCGGCACTTTGTATCACACGGCTAACCGACCGGCAGACGCGGTTGGCTACTATCGCCGCGCGCTGGCCTTGCAGCCGGCCGATGACTCGGCCAACCAGAACCTGGCGGCCGCGCTACAGGAAAGCGGCGCCAGTCAAGAAGCAGAACAGATCTATCTGAGCATGCTGCAACGGCATCCGGACAGCGCGGACGTACTGCGTAATCTGGGCACAATCTGCAAAGACCGCGACGATCTGCCCGGTGCGCTGGAGTTTTATCACCGCGCCATGATGATCCAGCGCCGTCGCCTGAATGCCGAGGAAGTGGCGGTTGTCGGCCGCGATCCGGGCAGGCGCCGCACCACGCTGCACAGCCTGCGTCTGGAACTGGAGCAATTAGATCATCTGGGCGCGGTCGGCGTCGTGGTTGATGGCAGCGAGCGTATCCGCCATGGCTACCGGCAGATCATCGACGAGTTGACCCGGCGCGGCCTCGAAGGCCAGCGTGTCGTGCTCGACCCGCAGCAGTTCATGATGATCGGCGAGGTGATGCAAAGGCTGGTGCATCTGCAACCCACGCCAGCACTTGATGGCGGCGCGCTGAACCCGGCGCTGGATTACGACCGCATCCAGAACGATTACCTCGACAGCGGCCCGGGTGTGGTCGTGGTGGACGAGTTATTGCGCCCGGAAGCGCTGGTCGCGCTGCGCCGCTACCTGCATCGGTCGACGGTGTGGTTCGGTTACGGCAAAGCCCGCGGTTATTGTGGTTCGTACATGGAGGACGGGTTTGGCAATGAACTGATGCTGCAGCTCGCCGCCGAAATACGCCAGCGCATGCCGCAGGTCGTCGGTCCGCATTTTCTTAACCAGATGTGGGCCTATATCTACGACCAGAGCATGGCCGGGATCACCGCCCATGCCGATCCGGCCGCGGTGAATCTGAATTTCTGGCTAAGCCCGGATGAGGCCAATCTGGACCCGGAGTCCGGTGGGCTGATCGTGTCGCTGTGGGAGGCGCCGCGGGAGTGGAATTTTCACGATTACAACAACCGCCCGGATGTCCTCGATCCCTATGTCACCGGCGATCACCGCGTGGTCGTACCGCATCGCTGCAACCGGCTGGTCATGTTTAATTCCAACCTGGTGCACAAGACCGACGACTTCCGCTTCAAACCCGGATTCGAAAACCGCCGCATCAACGTCACGATGCTGTTTGGCCGACGCTGAATCGATCCACGACAGACCTGCCGCGACGTCTTTTTCTGCGACTCGCACGAATCATCGGCCGCATTGCGGGCGGTTCGGCGCCTGCGTCGTCAGCCTGCATCCGCCAAGCTCATTCCCGGGTGAAGCTCAAGCCATGCTCTCCCGCATCCACCTGGATGGTGGCGCCGGGCGCAAACTCGCCACGCAGGATCGACTCGGCGAGCGGGTTCTCGACCTGCTGCTGAATCGCGCGTTTGAGCGGCCGTGCACCGTATACCGGATCGAAACCGGCCTCGCCCAGACGGGTACGAGCGGCGTCGGTCAGATGGATCTTCATGTCGCGCTCGGCGAGACGCTGTTCAAGATAGCCGAGCTGGATATCCACGATCTTGCGGATCTGTTCAAGTCCCAGCGGATGGAAGACGACCACGTCGTCCACGCGGTTGATGAACTCGGGGCGGAAGTGCTGGCCGAGAACCTCGAGACAGGCCTGCTTCATGCGGTCATAGTTGGCTTCGCCGGAGAGTTCCTGGATCCGCTGTGACCCCAGATTCGATGTCATCACAATGACCGTGTTGCGGAAATCCACGGTGCGGCCATGGCCGTCGGTCAGACGTCCATCATCAAGCACCTGGAGCAGCACGTTGAACACGTCCGGATGCGCCTTTTCGACTTCATCGAGCAAAATCACCGAATAAGGCTTACGCCTGACCGCCTCGGTCAGATAGCCGCCCTCCTCGTAGCCGACGTAGCCCGGAGGCGCGCCGATCAGCCGCGCCACGGAGTGCTTCTCCATGAACTCGGACATGTCGATACGCACCATCGCGCCTTCGCTGTCGAACAGGAAGCTGGCCAGCGCCTTGGTCAACTCAGTCTTGCCAACGCCGGTAGGACCGAGGAACAGGAAAGATCCGATCGGACGGTTCGGGTCGGCGAGTCCCGCCCGGGACCGGCGGATGGCATTGGCGACGGTGACCACAGCTTCGTGCTGACCGACCACGCGGGTTTCGATCGACTGCTCCATACGCAGCAACTTCTCGCGCTCGCCCTCCAGCATTCGCGAGACCGGGATGCCGGTCCATTTTGAAACGACCTCGGCGATTTCCTCGTCTGTCACCTTGTTGCGCAGCAGTTGCGTTTCCCTGGTCTCGCCTTCAGCTGCTTCAGCCAGACGTTTTTCCAGTTCCGGGATACGACCGTACTGCAACTCCGACATACGCCCCAGATCGTTAGCGCGCCGCGCCGTATCCAATTCGATCCGCGCCCGCTCCAGTTCTTCCTTGATCTGGGCAGCGCCCTGCATCGCGGCCTTCTCGCTGATCCATATTTCTTCCAGATCCGAGAACTCTTTCTCCAGGTCGTTCAGTTCTGATTCCAGAGTGTCCAGACGCTTGCGGGAGGCTTCGTCTTTCTCCTTACGCAATGCCTCTCGCTCGATCTTGAGCTGGATGATGCGCCGTTCCAGCCGGTCCATCTGTTCCGGCTTGGAATCGATTTCCATGCGGATACGCGAGCCCGCCTCATCGATCAGATCGATGGCTTTATCCGGCAGCTGGCGATCCGAGATATAGCGATGGGACAGCGTTGCGGCGGCGACGATAGCCGGATCCGTGATCTCGACCCCGTGATGAATCTCATAGCGCTCTTTCAGGCCACGCAAGATTGCGATCGTGTCCTCGACGCTGGGCTCGTCCACCAGCACCTTCTGGAAGCGGCGTTCAAGCGCCGCATCCTTCTCGACATACTGGCGATATTCGTCGAGCGTCGTCGCGCCCACGCAATGCAGCTCGCCCCTGGCCAGCGCCGGCTTGAGCATGTTGCCCGCATCCATCGCGCCCTCGGCCTTGCCGGCGCCGACCATGGTGTGGAGCTCATCGACAAACAGGATGATCTGCCCTTCCTGGCGGGCCAGGTCATTGAGCACGCCCTTGAGCCGCTCCTCGAACTCGCCACGGAATTTGGCGCCGGCAATCAGTGAGCCCATATCCAGGGCCAGGATGCGCTTGCCCTTGATCCCTTCCGGGACTTCGCCGTTGACGATGCGCTGCGCCAGGCCTTCGACGATCGCGGTCTTACCCACGCCCGGCTCGCCGATCAGTACCGGGTTGTTCTTGGTGCGACGCTGCAGCACCTGGATCGTGCGCCGGATTTCATCGTCACGGCCGATGACCGGATCCAGCTTGCCCTGCTCCGCACGCTCGGTCAGGTCGACCGTGAATCGTTCCAGTGCCTGCCGGGTATCCTCTGCGTTGGCGTCATCTACAGTCTTGCCACCGCGCAATTCCTCGATCGCTTTCTCTACCGCCCCCTTGACCACGTCAGCCTGCCCCAGCAGCGCGGCCAGCGGCCCCTTGTCTTCCAGCGCAGCGAGCAGGAACAGCTCGCTGGTGATGTACTGGTCACCGCGTTTTTGCGCCAGTTTGTCGGTCAGATTGAGCAGCCGGTTCAGATCCTGCGACAGGTGCACGTCGCCGCCGGCGCCCTCGACCTTGGGCAGGCGCTCGATCTGCTCGCCAAGGCTGGAACGCAGTTTGTCGACCTTGGCGCCGGCACGGCTCAACAGATGACGCAGGCTGCCCCCCTCCTGGTCAAGCAGCGCGGTCATCAGATGCACCGGTTCGATGTACTGATTGTCCTGACCCAGGGCCAGCGATTGCGCATCCGCCAGAGCCATCTGGAATTTGGTTGTCAACTTATCCATGCGCATGAGCATGCTCCACTTAATCTTTCACTTCCGGAGAAGTGGGGGGTGGAGAGCAGCTTTTCAAGCGCTGCCTCAGATGAACTCGCGCCAGATCAGCGTAGCCATGCGGCCACAGGGGCCATCTCGTCGATGCGAAAAAAACCGCTGCGGATCGCTATAAGTACATAGCCCGGAAGCGGTAATCGATGACACGCCCAGCGCGACAAGCCGGCGGCGGGCGAGAGCCTGGAGATCGGCGTGCCAGCGGTCGCCGCGGCCTGCCTCGAAGCAATCGCCGGCAGCCGGGTCCGCGGCCAGCAAGGCGTCGCGCACCTCGGGACCAATCTCGAATGCGGTGCGGCCGATGCAGGGACCCAGCCACGCGAGCAGCTCGCCTGGCGGACCGCCGAGGGCGAGCACGGCCGCCTCGATAACGCCCGCGGCCAGACCTCGCCAGCCGGCATGGACCGCGGCGACACAGCTACCTTGGGCATCGGTCAACAGGACCGGCAGGCAGTCCGCGGTCAGTACCGCGCATACCAGGCCGGGAGTCCTGGCGATCGCGGCATCGGCCTCGCGGCCGGCCGCCTCATGCCCGGGTGTTTTGCGCAACTCTACGTCCAGATCCAGCACCCGCGTGCCATGACACTGATCCAGCCAGACGGGTGCCCCGGGGAGATTCACGACGCCGAGCAGACGCTCGCGGTTGGCGTTCACCGCCAGCTGCTCGTCCCCGACGTGAAGGGCGAGGTTCAGGCTCGCGTATGCGCCGGCGCTGAAGCCACCCAGGCGCGTGGTCGAGACCGCCCGGACCGATGCTGGCGCCGGCCAGTCCGGGATCAGCACTGACTCGTCAGCCATGGATCGGGTACCCGTTATTCATCAGCCGTTGTTCATCAGCCGTTGTTCATCAGCTGTTGTTCATCAGCTGTTATTGCTCGGCAGCCGCCGCATCCCGTTCCAGAACCGCCAGCAAGCGAACAAGATCCTCCGGCAGGTCGGCCTCGAAGCTCACGGTTTCATCCGTGGCTGGGTGCAGGAATGCCAGGCGCCGCGCATGCAGCGCCTGACGCCGGAACCGTCGCAAGGCTTCGATCAGTTCCGGCGCGGCCCCGGCCGGCAGTCTCAGGCGTCCGCCGTACACCGGGTCGCCCAGCAAGGCGTGCCCGGCATAGGCCATATGTACCCTGATCTGGTGGGTGCGCCCGGTTTCCAGCCTCGCGAGCATATGAGTATGGCCTCGAAACCGCCGGATTACGCGGTAGTGGGTGATCGCCGGTCTGCCGCTGGCGCGCACTGCCATGCGCACGCGGTCAACCGGATGACGCGCGATCGGCTGGTCGACGGTCCCGCCGGCAGTGAGGACGCCCTGACAGATCGCTTCGTATTCGCGGCTCACGCTGCGCGCCTCGAGTTGCCTGACCAGCGCCGTATGCGCGGGCACGGTCGCCGCCACCACCATCAGGCCGCTGGTCTCCTTGTCCAGACGGTGGACGATGCCCGCTCGCGGCACCTCGGCGAGCGCCGGCCGATGATGCAAAAGCGCATTTTGCAAGGTCCCGGCGGCGTTGCCGGCGCCAGGGTGCACGACCAGGCCGGCGGGCTTGTCGATCACCAGCAGCTCGTCATCCTCCCAGACGATATTCAGCGGGATCGGCTCCGGCGCCAACTCGACCTGAGGTTCAGCCTGGGCGATCAATCGGACCCGCTCGCCGGGCAACACCGGGTCCCTTGGCCGCCGCTGCTGCCCGTCCACGGTGAGCTGGCCGCCGAGTATCCATTGCTTGAGCCGGCTGCGAGAGAACTCCGAAAACAGGTCGGCGGCCGCCTGGTCCAGACGCCTGCCGCCGAGATCATCCGGCACCACGGCCAGGAATTCGCGGGATTCGCTTTTCAACAGAACCGTCCCGGGTCTACTGAGCCCGACATTTGAGCGGCCGAGTTTACGCTATAATCCGTTTCCGTTTCGGCTGCGGCGGGCTCGCCAGTGGATCGCTTGAACCTACGCTTCACAACTCTTTTTCCGCTGATGTTCATGCTTGGCCTGCTCGCCACCGGCATCACCGGCTGCTCCAACAGCAAATCCAGTATCGACCCGAACGAAGATGCGCGTGAGTTGTTTGAGAAAGGGGAGCGCGCGCTGAGACTGGGAAACTATAACTACGCGGTGGGCGCACTCGAGTATCTGCAGGCCGTTTATCCGTTCAGCGAGTATGCCAAGCAGGCGCAGCTCGACCTGATGTTCGCCTATTATCGAGCCGGCGAGGCGGAGTCCGCTATCAGTTCGGCGGATCAGTTTCTGTTGGAAAACCCGACCCATCCGCGAGTCGATTATGCTCATTATGTGAAGGGTCTGGTCAATTTCCAGCCGCCGAAGGGACCGTTTGAAAAACTGGTCGGTGCGGATCCGAGCCAGCGCCCCCAGGACAAGCTCGAATCTTCCTACCGCAGCTTTGCAGTCGTAGCCACGCAGTATCCCGACAGCCCCTATGCCGAAGACTCCCGACAACGCATGGTCTATCTGCGTAATCAACTGGCTCGATATGAGATACACGTGGCCGACTATTATCTTCGCCGCGGAGCATTCGTCGCATCGGCAAACCGGGCGCGATATGTGTTGGAGACGTACCCGCAATCGGAGTCGGTGGTGACCGCGCTGCAGATCCAGGTCAGTGCCTACCGGCAATTGGGGCTGGACGAGCTGGCCAACGACTCGATGAAGGTGCTGAAGGAAAATTATCCGGACCAGGCCGTCGCTTATGGCGAGCGTGGATCGAAGCCCGAGGGCACCCTGATAGAACGCTTTATTTTGCGTCGAAATCTGAAGTGACACAGGCGGCGATCCAAGCATGCCTGGATCACCGCGGCCGCCGCGCCGCCCGCCCGCCCGAGTCTGCCGGCGCCGAACTAAAGAGGCGCTGCCGGTGACAGCAGCAGCCCGCCCGATTCCGCTGGTGATTGCGGTCACTGGACATCGCGATCTGGTGCCATCCGAGATCCCCGGGATCCGCGATCGGGTCCGCGCGTTTTTTCGCAAGCTCCGCCAACGCTACCCGGACCGGCCGTTGCGGTTGATGTCCCCGCTGGCCGAAGGAGGCGACCGGCTGGTCGCAGAGTGTGCGCTGGAACTTGATATCGAGCTGACCGTGCCGCTGCCGATGAAGAAGGAGCTGTACCTCGAGGATTTCGCCAGTGCGGAATCACGCCGACAATTCGACACCTTGCTTGCCAGCGCCCGCGAGGTTTTTGAGCTGCCGCTGACCCGAGGGGTCACCAAAGGCCAGATATCGTCTGTTGGTCCCGCCCGGAGCCGCCAGTACGCCCAGCTTGGCGTGTTCCTTTGTGCACACTGCCATATCCTGCTCGCGCTCTGGGACGGCAAGTGGAGCGATGAACTCGGCGGTACCGGACAAGTGGTCAAATTCCATCATGACGACATCATGCCGGGGTACACCTCGAGGAAAGTCGCCACCCAGCAGATGCTGGTCGACGATGAGAGCGACCTTGTCTATCACATCGTCTGCTCCCGGGATCGTCCCGATGGTGCTCCGCTGGGAGGGTTGCGACCATTCGACAGCTTCTGGTTTGTCAGGGACGGTGATCAACCGCGCAGCGCCGAGATTCCGAAGCGGCACCAGTTGATCTTCGAGCGCAGCGGTGATTTCAGCCGCGACTCGATACGCTTTGCAGACGAAATCGAAAAGAACAAATATCCGCTGTTCGATCCGCAGCAGCGCGACAGTCTGCCGCCGGGCGTCGAGGATATCGACCGCCTGTTCTGTATCGCTGACTGCCTCGCAATCCGCTATCAGAAGAAGACCTTGTTCACGCTCCGCGTGAGCCACTTTCTCGCGTTCCTGATGGGCCTGATGTTCATTCTGTACATGGATTTCGAGAACTGGCCATTCTTTATGGTGATGTTTCTGGGGTTTTTCCTGTTTGCTGCAGGCTTGCAGGCCTGGAGCCAGAAACGCGGCTGGCACCGCAAATATCTGGACTATCGCACGCTCGCCGAGGGACTCAGGGTGCAGTTTTACTGGGCGGTCGCCGGCGTAGTGAAAGAAAACGTGTCCAAGTTCGCGCATGACAACTTCCTGCAAACCCAGGACACCGAACTCGGCTGGATACGCAACGTCATGCGCGTCGCCGGAACGCGGTGTGACGTCAAGCCGGCCAGGACCGCCGCCGGTCTGGATTTCGTCCAGCGTGAATGGATCGGCGACACCAGCAGCGGGCAGCTGGGCTATTTCGGCGACAAGGCCGTCGACCGGATCGCGCGCAATCAATTGACCGAAAGGCTGGGCCAGCTAAGTCTGCTGACCAGCGTTACCGTGGTACTGTCGTTTGTCGTGATGGGTTCGAGCATGCCGGATGCGTGGGTGAGCCCATTGACTCTCGCGATGGGTACCTTGCTGCTGCTGTATGGCATTCGCCAGGGCTACGGCTATGCAACGGCGGAGAAGGATCTGATCAAGCAGTATCAGTTCATGCACCGGATTTTTCAGAATGCGCGCCGTCGACTGGACCGGACCGACGATCCGGTCGAACAACGCCTGATTCTGCAGGCGCTCGGCGGATCCGCGCTTGACGAACATGCAGAATGGTTGCTGATGCACCGTGACCGATCCATTGACCAGAGCGAAATCTGGCGCATGAGCAGCTAGACCAGCGGCGCGTCCGGCCGCCGGGAGCCTTTCGGCAGCACCTTTGGACTATTTCGCGTCGAAACCTGAAGTGATCGGATAGCGCCAGTCGCGACCAAAGGCGCGACGGCTGACGCGAATACCGGGTGGTGCCTGCCGCCGTTTGTATTCGTTGCGTTTGATCATGTCCAGGATGCGGCCGACGACGGCCCGATCGAACCCGCGCGCGACGATCTCATCGACCGAACAATCTTCCTCGATAAACGAAGACAGGATCGGGTCCAGGATCTCGTAGGGCGGCAGGGAATCCGTGTCCTTCTGATCGTGGCGCAATTCCGCTGAAGGCGGTCTCACGATGATCCGTTCCGGGATGACGGCGCCCAGGCTGTTGCGGTAACGGCTAAGGCGGAACACCATCGTCTTGCTGCAATCCTTGATTGGCGCAAAGCCTCCGGCCATGTCGCCGTAGAGTGTCGCGTAGCCGACCGCCATCTCGCTCTTGTTGCCGGTAGTCAACAGCATCAGGCCCAGCTTGTTGGAGATGGCCATCAGGACCATGCCGCGGCATCGCGCCTGGATATTCTCCTCGGCGACATCTTCGTCGCGGCCGGCGAATACCTCGGCCAGCGCTTGCTGTGCGGCAGAGAAAATCGGCTCGATCGAGATTTCTTCGTGACGTACGCCGAGTCCGGCGGCCATCGCCTTCGCATCCTCCAGACTGATATCCGTGGTATACCGCGACGGCATCATCACGGTGGTCACGCGTTCGGCGCCCAGCGCATCGACGGCGATGGCCAGAGTCAGCGCGGAGTCGATGCCGCCGGACAGTCCGAGCACCACGCCGGGGAAGTGATGCTTGTTGACGTAGTCGCGCACGCCCAGCACCAGCGCCTGGTACACGCTGGGCTCGGTCTCCAGCAGCGGGCTGACCGGGCCCGGCTCGGGCACCGCGCCGCTCGCGGTCGCTTCGATCACGGCCAGCATCATCGTCTCCTCGAACGCCGGCGCACGCTGCATCACCACTGCGTCCCTGTCGACGACAAGCGAGCCGCCATCGAACACCAGCTCGTCCTGCCCGCCCACCATATTGCAGTAGACCAGCGGCAACCCGGTCTCACTCACCCGCGTCCGGATCGCGGTCTCGCGTCGCTGCTGACTGGTCGTGTCATAGGGCGAGCCGTTGATGACCAACAGCAATTCAGCGCCCGCTGCCTGCGCCGCGGTGGCGGGACCCGGACGCCAGATGTCCTCGCAGATCGTCAGCCCGCAGCGGATCCCCGCCAGCTCCACGATGCAGGGCTGGGCGCCGGCGGTGAAATAGCGCTGCTCGTCGAATACGCCGTAATTGGGCAGGATCTGTTTGCGGTAGTTGGCCACGATGCGGCCATCAGCAATCAAAGCGGCGCTGTTAAAGAGCTGATCCTGCTGGTATTCCGGGTAACCGACCAGGATCGAAATGCCCTGCACCTGTTGGCAGAGCTGCTCCAGCGCGTTGGCGACGCTGCGCCGCATGTTGCCATGAAACAGCAGATCCTCGGGGGGATAGCCACACAGGATCAGTTCCGGAAATATCGCCAGATCGGCGCCGAACTCATCCCTGGCCCGTGCCGCGCCGGCCAGGATACGGGCGACATTGCCCGCCACGTCGCCGACGACGGGATTGACCTGAGCCAAAGCTATCCTGAGCGTCATGAGTGGCCGCCCCGGGCCGGGACCACGTTCAGCCGCCGAGACACTGCAGCATCGCGCTGCCAAGCTCGGCTGGCGATCTCACGGTCGCAACCCCCGCTTTCTCCAGCGCGGCGAATTTCTCCTCCGCGGTTCCCTTGCCGCCCGAAATGATCGCGCCCGCATGTCCCATGCGTTTGCCTGGCGGTGCGGTAACACCGGCGATGTAGGCGACTACCGGTTTACTCACCTTCTCGGCAATAAATTCGGCGGCCGCTTCCTCGTCGGTGCCGCCGATCTCGCCGACCATGATCACGCCCGCGGTCTGCGGATCCTGCTCGAACAATTCAAGACAATCGATAAAGTTCATGCCACGCACCGGGTCGCCGCCGATGCCGACGCAGGTAGACTGACCGAGATCATTACGGGTGGTCTGATACACCGCTTCATAGGTCAGCGTGCCGGAACGCGAAACCACACCGACCTTGCCCGGCTTGTGAATAAAGCCCGGCATGATGCCGATCTTGCACTCGCCCGGGGTGATGATCCCGGGGCAATTGGGACCGATCAGGCGGCAATCCGTTTCCTTGAGCGCCGCCTTCACCCGCACCATGTCCAGCACCGGGATGCCTTCGGTAATACAAACCACCAGACCGATACCGGCATCGGCTGCCTCGAGAATCGCGTCAGCGGCGAACGGGGCCGGCACGTAGATCATGCTCACATCCGCGCCGGTCTCGGCCACGGCGTCAGCCACGGTATCGAATACCGGGCGGTCCAGATGGGTGCTGCCGCCACGTCCGGGCGTCACACCGCCGACCAGCCGGGTGCCGTATTCGATGCACTGCTGGGAGTGGAACGTGCCCTGCTGACCGGTAAAGCCCTGGCAGATAATCTTGCTGTCGCGGTTAACCAGAATACTCATGTCGTTTCCTCGTGATCCTTCAGGCCGCGACGACTTTGCGCGCCGCGTCGGTCAGGTCTTCAGCGGCGATGATGTCCAGACCGCTGTTGGCCAGCAGTTCCCGGCCCTTTTCGACATTGGTGCCTTCGAGCCTGACCACCACCGGCACATTGACGCCAACCTCTTTGACCGCGGTGATCACACCCTCGGCGATCAGGTCACAACGCACGATGCCTCCGAAGATGTTGACCAGGATCGCCTTTACGCCCTGGTTGGAGAGAATCAGCTTGAATGCTTCGGTCACCCTCTCCGCGGTTGCGCCACCGCCCACATCGAGAAAATTAGCCGGCTCACCGCCGTGCAGCTTGATCAGATCCATGGTCGCCATCGCCAACCCGGCGCCGTTGACCATGCAGGCGATGTCGCCGTCCAGAGACACGTAGTTGAGATCGTGCTCGCTTGCTTCGTTCTCCTTCTCGTCCTCCTGACTCGGATCGCGCCAGCCGAGCAAGCGCTTCTGGCGAAACAGCGCATTGCCCTCCAGATTGATCTTCGCGTCCAGCGCCACCAGCTGGCCTGCGCGAGTCACGATCAGCGGGTTGACCTCGACCAGGCTGGCATCGCATTCGTTGAATAATTTATACAAGGCCTGGACCATCGCGGTGAACTGGCCCAGTTGAGCCTTGTCCAGACCGAGCCCGAAGCCGAGCTTGCGCGCCTGGAACGGCATCAGGCCGGTCGCCGGGTGCACCGCCACGCGGAATATCTTCTCCGGCTCGGTGGCCGCAACTTCTTCAATGTCCATGCCGCCCGCGGCCGAGGCCATAAACACGATCTTTTCCTGGCCCCGGTCTATGACCAGGCTCAGATACAGCTCGCGTTCGATATCCGAACCGCTCTCAACCAGCACCGCATTGATCGGCAGCCCTTCGGGGCCAGTCTGATGGGTCACCAGGCGCTGGCCGAGCATGGCCGTAGTGGCCTCGCGTACCTCGGCCAGGCTGCGCACCAGCTTGACCCCGCCGGCCTTGCCCCGGCCACCGGCGTGGACCTGTGCCTTGACCACCCAGAGTTTGCCGCCCAGCTGCTCGGCCGCTTTTGCCGCCTCGTCCGCAGAGTGCGCCGGGATGCCGCTGGGCACAGGGATGCCGTACTCGGCGAACAATTGCTTGGATTGATATTCGTGAAGGTTCATGGACCACCCAAATGCGCAAGGTCTTGCCGGGATTCCCGAACCGGAACACCGGTCAATGGACCGATTTTGGGCACGGCCGCGATACGCCGCCGGATATTCCGGCGGTGACCGGGAACACGTTCCTCGACCGGGGATCGGGAGAAATTCGAGACCAGTATTTTGGAGCAAATCAGGGATTTAGGCAAAACTGCTTGTGCCCGCCGGATGACCTCTTAGAATGGCCCGAGGTTTCGCAGCAGGTCATCGCATCGATTCATGCCGACAGCACGCATCTCCAGCACCGGCCGCGGGGAATCAAAACCGGTGGCGACGGTAGCGCCCGAGTTCGCATGGCGGGTGCTGCGCCTGGTCAATATCTTCAGGACGCTGGCCTCCGTATTCCTGATGGCCATGTTCCTGGTGACCGACGACCCAAGGTTGATCGGCGCCACCAACCCGGACCTGTTCTTTGTCTGCGCACTTGCCTATTTTGTGATCGGCGCACTGAATGATTTCGCGGTCACTCAGCGCTGGCCGTCGATCATGGGGCAAAGCCTCGGCCAGGCCCTGATTGATACCACGGCGCTGACGATACTGGCCCACGCCAGCGGAGGTATCGACAGCGGCATCGCCAATCTGCTGATCGTCAGCATCGGCGCGATCTCGCTGATCTGGGCCCGACCAAAGGCAGTCATGTTCGGCGCGATGGCCGCGATTGCCGTGCTGTTCGAACAGTACCTGAGCATCCTGCAGGGCAGCGCGAACCTGGCCGATTCGACTCCGGCCGGCGTGCTCGGCGGCATCCTGCTGTTCATTTCCTTTGCCGCCCACCCGCTGGCCCGGCGTATCCAGGAAAGCGAAAACCTGGCCCTGCAGCGCGGTATCGATCTGGCCAACCTGGGCCAGCTCAACGACTACATCATCCGTAATCTGCGCGAGAGCATTGTGGTCGTGGACAGCGACGACCGCATCCGGCTGATGAACGACGCCGCGGCCAAGTACCTGGGCGCGGATCGCGACCAACGGGGCGAGCCGCTGGGCAATATCTCGCCGAGATTGCTCGAATTGGCCACGGCCTGGCGTCGCGACGGCAACCTGGAAAACAAATCCCCGGTATCGATCTCGGCCGCCGACGGCATCACCGTCATCACCCCTTATTTCGCGCCAATCGGAGAAAACGACAAACCGGCGCTGATCATTTTTCTGGAGGATGCGTCCGCGCTGGCGGAACGGGTGCAACAGTCGAAGCTGGCCGCGCTGGGTCGATTGTCAGCCAGCATCGCCCACGAGATCCGCAACCCGGTCGGCGCGATGAGCCATGCCGGCCAGTTGCTCAGCGAGAGTGCCGCGCTGGGACCTGAAGATCACAAGCTGACCGAGATTATCGAGACCAATGCCCGGCGGGTCAGCACGATCATCGACAACGTCCAGCAACTCTCGCGGCGCGACCACACCAGCCCGGAGCGGGTCGATCTGGTTCAGTGGACGGAGATCTTTGCCACCGAGTTTACGACCACGGTGCAGATCCCCAGGGATCGCCTGCTGGTCATACCCACCGCGGAGTCGATCGAAGTGCAAATGGATCTGAGCCACCTGCACCAGGTGGCGTGGAACCTGTGCGAAAATGCGCTGCGCTACGGCATGGCCATGGATGATCCGGGCGGAAATGTGGAACTGGTGTGCGGGCGACGGATGGCCAACGACCGGCCGTTTCTGGAAATTCGCGATCGCGGGCCCGGCATTCCGGAGGCCATCCGCGACCGGATATTCGAGCCGTTCTTCCGCGGCGTGGCCGCCGAGCGATCCGGTTCCGGTCTGGGTCTGTTTATCTCGCGGGAACTGTGCGAATGCAACCGCGCGGCATTAGTCTATGAGCCGCGGACAGACGGCGGCAGCATTTTCCGCATTATCTTTGCCGATCCGCTGCGCTGGGAGCCCTGAGCAATGGATGGGTCAATGTTGGATGGGTCAATGTTGAATATGCAGTCCTCAACACCACGATCTTCAGTTCCCGAACCACGGAGCGCCAGCTGATGGACAAGCCGCTGGTCCTGGTCGTCGACGACGAACCCGACATCCGCGAATTGCTGTCGATGACGCTGGCACGGATGAAGCTTCGCGCCGAGACCGCCGAGGACGTGAGCAGCGCGAAGACGCTGCTGGAGAGCGGTCGTTTTGATCTGTGTCTGACCGATATGCGCCTGCCCGATGGCGACGGTCTCGAACTGGTCGAGTGGATACAGCTGCATTGTCCCGGTATACCGGTCGCGGTCATCACCGCCCATGGCAATGTCGAGACAGCGGTTCGCGCGCTGAAGATCGGCGCCTTCGACTTTGTCTCCAAACCGGTCCAGATCGGTGATCTGCGCAAGATCGTGGATACCGCGCTGCGTCTGGAGCGCAGCCCGGCGACAAACGCCGAGCAGAACAACGCCGACACGCCGTTGATCGGCGCCTCGCGCAGCATGGCTGAGCTGCGGCGGATGATCGCCAAAGTCGCGCGCAGCCAGGCGCCGGTGCACATCACCGGCGAGTCGGGCACCGGCAAGGAACTGGTGGCGAGATTGATCCACGACAGCGGTCCGCGCGCAGGCGCCCCGTTTGTGCCGGTCAACTGCGGCGCGATCCCGTCGGAACTGATGGAAGGCGAATTGTTCGGGCATCGCAAAGGCAGCTTTACCGGCGCCGTGGAAGATAAACAGGGCATGGTGCGCAGCGCCGAGGGCGGCACGCTGTTCCTCGACGAGATCGCGGATCTGCCGCTGCATATGCAGGTCAAATTGTTGCGCGTGATCCAGGAGCGGACGGTGCGACCGGTAGGAGAGACGCGCGAACTGCCGGTGGATGTCCGGTTTTTGAGCGCCAGCCACCGCGATCTGGCCCGCATGGTCACCCGGGGTGAGTTCCGCGAGGACCTGTTCTACCGGCTTAACGTGATCGAATTGCGCGTCCCGCCGTTAAGAGAGCGCGAGTCCGATGTCTTGTTGTTGGCCGATCACATCCTGGCGCGTCTGGGCGCGGAAATGGAGATCGATTCGCCGGCGCTGACCCGGGCCGCGCGCAAAAAGCTCAAACAGCATGGCTTCCCGGGCAATGTGCGCGAACTGGAGAACGTGCTGGAACGCGCCATGACGCTGTGCGAGCAGGGAAAAATCGATGCCGACGATATCCAGATTCGAGCGCCGCAAATGGCATCGGGGACCGCAGGTGTGGACGCGCAATCAGCTTCGGGGTCACATTCGGGGCCACAGGCGGAGACGCAATTGCCCGGGGACGGCGGTCTGGGCTCTCAACTGGAAGACGTGGAGCGGGACGCTATCGTCCAGGCGCTGGAACAGACGCGCTATAACAAGACCGCAGCGGCCAAACTGCTCGGCATCAGCTTTCGGGCCTTGCGCTACCGGATCAAGAAACTGGGTCTGGAATGAACTCAGCCCGATAACGGCTTGCCAGCTTGTCGATTGCCGAATTCTTCGCGCGACTTTCCGTGGAAATTGCCGACAAACACTGACGCGGAAGGTCACATTGTGACGCAGGCCGACAGCCGGGGCGCTGATTGCCGGCCGCGGCTTTTGCGCCGAAACAGAAAAAGCTGTTTCTGATCAGACACTTATCATTCCATCACCAAATGTGGCACGGCATTTGCTTCCTTCTTCGGGACAGGCGAATGTTCGCCGAAAAATTGACACCCCAAGCGAGGAAACCGCAAATGATGAAGAAACAACAGGGCTTTACCCTTATCGAACTGATGATCGTCGTGGCGATTATCGGCATTCTGGCCGCGATCGCGATCCCGGCCTATCAGGACTACACCATCCGCTCGAAGGTCTCTGAGGGCCTGAACGTCGTGGGAGCCGCCAAGACGTCGGTAGCGGATGCCTGGAATTCGCTGGGTCAATTTCCGGCCGATCAGGTTGAAGCCGGGCTGGCACCGGCCGCCACCTACGACACCACAGGAAACCAGGGCTACGTCACCCAGCTGGAATACGCTAATGTTGGCCCAGATTCAGGCACGCTCACAGTCACGATGGACGGGACGCGCCTGGGCATCTCCGGCGGCGGAGCTCAGACCCTCATATTCACCGGCACCACGACAGCTGCTGGCGGGGTTACCTGGGACTGCAGAGGTAACGTTGCAACCCTGGACAACAAGTATCGCCCGGCCAACTGTCGCTAAAAGGCAGATGCTACCGATCTGCCCACACGCCTGATCCTCCCCCGGAACCTGCGTGCCCCTCCCCCCCAATCGGGCATGATCGGTAGATAGCCAAGGGCGCCGCTCCGCAAGGAACGGCGCCCTTTCTCATTTTGTGCGCCAGGTCCGTTTGCGATCTGGATTATGTGAGGTAGACTTCAAGGCCGTATCAGTCTCAATATGGGCGAGAATCCGCGAAGCCGGGTTCCTGCAAATTCAGGGACATAGACGCAGGTCTTGATCATTTTCGGCAGTTCCACAGACTAGAGAGCGCATCCATGGTGGCTACCGTCACAGATCTCAACCTCCGAGGGCTACCGCGACGGCTGGTCCAGGACGGGATCATCGACAACGCGGCGCTGGAGGCCGCCGGGGCCGAGGCACGCCAGCAGAAGATGTCGCTGGTGTCCTACCTGGTGGACAAGGAGCTGGCCGATCCGCGAGAAATCGCGGCCGCCGCCTCGCAGGAATTTGGCGTGCCTATCCTCGACCTCGACTCGATGGATCTGGATCTGGAGATCATGCGCCTGGTCGACCAGAACCTGCTGACCAAACACCGCGTATTGCCGCTGTTCCGCCGTGGCCGGCGCCTGTTCATCGGCCTCTCCGATCCGACCAATCTGCCGGCGGTGGACGAAATCAAGTTCCAGACCAACATGGCGGTGGAAGCCGTGGTGGTCGAGGACGACAAGTTGCGTGCCGCGCTGGAGCGGGCGCTGGAAGCCGTCGACACCACCTTCGAAGCGCTGGATGACGACGATTTCGATCTCGACAATCTGGATGTATCCGCCGGGGACGAAGAAACAGGTGACGACATCACCCGGGCCGACGTCGAGGACGCACCGGTGGTGCGCTTCGTCAACAAAGTGCTGCTGGACGCGATCAAGCGCGGCGCCTCGGATATCCACTTCGAGCCCTACGAGAAGACCTTCCGCGTGCGCACCCGTCTGGACGGCGTGCTCAAGGAGATTGCGCGCCCGCCGGTGGCGCTGTCCGGCAAGGTCTCGGCGCGGATCAAGGTCATGTCGCGTCTGGACATCGCCGAGCGCCGGGTGCCCCAGGACGGCCGCATCAAGATGAAGCTGTCCAAGAACCGGGCCATCGATTTTCGCGTCAGCACCTGCCCGACGCTGTATGGCGAAAAGATCGTGTTGCGTATCCTCGATCCGAGCAGCGCCAAGATGGGCATCGATGCGCTGGGTTATGAGGATTTCCAGAAAGACGCTTATGTCGAGGCCTTGTCCAAACCCTACGGCATGATCCTGGTGACCGGGCCCACCGGCAGCGGCAAGACCGTGTCGCTGTACACCGGGCTGAATATCCTGAATACCGAAGACCGCAATATCTCTACGGCTGAGGACCCGGCGGAAATCAATATGCCCGGGGTCAACCAGGTCAACGTCAACCCCAAGGTCGGGTTGACCTTTGCCTCGGCGCTGAAAGCCTTCCTGCGCCAGGACCCCGATGTGATCATGGTCGGCGAGATCCGTGACCTGGAGACCGCCGAGATCGCGATCAAGGCGGCGCAGACCGGTCACCTGGTGCTGTCGACCGTGCACACCAATGACGCGCCGAAGACGCTGACCCGCATGGTCGACATGGGCGTCAAACCGTATGCGATCGCGTCCTCGGTCAGCCTGATTATCGCCCAGCGCCTGGCGCGGCGTTTGTGCAGCAACTGCAAACAGCCCAAGGACGTGCCGGCCGAGGCCTTGCTGAAGGAAGGCTTCACCCAGGAACAGATCGACCAGGGTATCCGGGTCTACGGGCCGGTGGGCTGCAACCAGTGCACCGATGGCTACAAGGGCCGCGTAGGCATCTACCAGGTGATGCCGGTGACCGAGGCCATCGGCCGCATCATCATGGAAGGCGGCAACGCGATACAAATCGCCGACGCGGCCGCCAAAGACGGTATCTGGGATCTGCGCCAATCCGGTCTGAACAAAGTGATTGACGGCCTGACCAGCCTGGAAGAGATCAACCGGGTCACGATAGATTAATTTACCGGCGCTTCGAGATGATCCGGCCTGTCAGGCGGGTCCCGAAGCGTCACTGATAAAAGAGCAAAGGCGAAAGGCACATGGCAGAAACCGCAGTCAAGCAGCATCCGTTCAACTGGGTCGCCAAGGATGTCCGCGGCACCCAGGTCAAGGGCAAATCCATGGCCGCCAACGAAGCGGCCGTGCGCGCCAGCCTGCGTCGCCAGGGTCTGGTACCGACCAGTATCCGCAAGCAGAGCACCCTGTTCTCATCGCAGAAAAAGATCACCACCGCAGATATCGCGATCTTCTCCCGGCAACTGGCGGTGATGATGGCCGCCGGTATCCCGCTGGTGCAGGCCTTCGATATCGTCGGCGCCGGCCACGAGAATCCGAGCATGCAGAAGCTGATCATGGCGATCAAACAGGATATCGAGGGTGGCCTGACGCTGGCCGAGGCGCTGGCCAAGCACCCGATGCAGTTTGATGATCTGTTCGTCAACCTGGTCAACGCCGGCGAGCAGGCCGGCGCGCTGGAGACCCTGCTGGACAAGGTCGCCACCTACAAGGAAAAGACCGAGGCGATCAAGCAAAAGATCAAAAAGGCGCTGACCTATCCGGCGGCGGTGGTCGGTGTCGCGATCATCGTGACCACGATCCTGCTGATCTATGTGATCCCGCAGTTTGAAAGCCTGTTCCAGGGCTTCGGCGCCGATCTGCCGACGTTTACCCGCACCGTCGTCAACCTGTCGCTGTTCGTGCGCACCAAGGGCTGGGCGATTGTGCTGGTAGTCGTGGCTGGCGTGATGGCCTTCGCCTACTTCCGCAAGCGCTCGCGGACTTTCCACCGCTTCCTGGACCGGCTGATGCTTAAGCTGCCGATCATCGGCAATATCCTGCGCAAGGCGGCCATCGCCCGCTTCGCCCGCACGCTGTCGACCATGTTCGCCGCCGGCGTGCCGCTGGTCGAGGCGCTGGAGTCGGTGGCCGGCGCCACCGGCAATATCGTCTATCAGGAAGGCGTGATGGCGATCAGGGAAGAAGTGTCCACCGGCCAGCGCTTGCAGCGGTCGATGGAAGCCACCGAGTTGTTCCCGAACATGGTGATCCAGATGGTCGCGGTCGGTGAGGAATCCGGCTCGCTGGACGAGATGACAGCCAAAGTCGCGGACTTCTACGAGGCCGAGGTCGACGACGCCGTGGACAACCTGAGCAGTCTGCTGGAGCCGATGATCATGTCGATCCTCGGCGTGCTGGTGGGCGGTCTGGTGGTGGCCATGTATCTGCCGATCTTCAAGATGGGATCGGTCATCTAGCTGGCCTGACGCTTCAGACCGTTGTCCGGGCCACAGCTCCGCTGACTGCTGAACCGCATCATTGCGGGAAGGAAGAGCGTGGATAGCCTTGCATTCCTTGGCGCACAGCCCGCCATATTTATCTCCCTGGTCTTCGTGCTCGGCCTGCTGATCGGCAGCTTTTTGAACGTCGTGATCCATCGGCTGCCGCAGATGCTGCAGCGAGACTGGCGCCAGCAATGCGCCGACCTGCTTGGTCAGGATCCCGGATCGCCGCAGCCCGTGTATAACCTCGTTTTGCCGCGCTCAGCGTGCCCGCATTGCGGCCACATCATCAGTGCCGCGGAGAACATCCCGGTGTTGAGCTATCTGGCGCTGGGCGGCCGCTGCTCCTCGTGCAAAGCGCCGATTTCGAAACGTTACCCGCTGGTCGAGCTGTTCACCGGCGTGGTCTCGGCAGTCGTCGCCTGGCGTTATGGCGCCGGCTGGGTCTGCCTGTTCGCGTTGCTGGTCAGCTGGTCGCTGATCGCTTTGGCCGCGATTGATCTGGACCACAAATTGCTGCCTGACGTGATCACCCTGCCGCTGCTGTGGCTCGGTTTGCTGGTCAGCCTGGCCGGTCTGAGCTGGCAGGGACAGCCCGCGTTTGCCGATCTGCGCAGCGCGGTCATCGGCGCCGCGGCGGGCTATCTGGTGTTGTGGCTGATGTTCCACGCCTTTCGCCTGCTCACCGGCAAGGAAGGCATGGGCTATGGCGACTTCAAGCTTCTCGGCGCGCTCGGCGCCTGGCTGGGCTGGCAAGGCCTGCCGTTGACGATCCTGTTGTCGACAGCCGTCGGCGCGGTGCTGGGTGTGGTGCTGATCATCGCCGGCAAACGCGAGCGCCAGACGCAGATTCCGTTCGGACCTTATCTGGCCGCCGCGGGCTGGATCGCGCTGCTATGGGGCAAGGACATCACCCATGCGTATCTGGCCATGTCCGGCCTGAGTTGATCCCGTGCCCGAGCACGAGCACGAGAGTGAACACGAGCATCAGGCCGGTCGCCGCGACAGCAACCCTCGGCGGATGATTGTCGGTCTGACCGGCGGCATCGCGTCGGGCAAGAGCACGGTGGCCGATCTGTTCGCAAAACTGGGGATACCGGTACTGGACACCGACCGGATCGCGCGCGATGTTGTGGCCCCGGGTTCACCCGGGCTTGAACAACTGCAAACGGAATTCGGCCGGGAGATTCTGAATCCTGACGGCGAACTGGACCGGGCCCGGCTGCGTGCACGGGTGTTCGCGGACGATCACGCAAGGCGGCGTCTCGAAGCGATCACCCACCCGCTGATCAGGCAGGAATTGTTGCGCCGCGCAACGCAAGCCGGCGGACCTTATCAGATTCACGTGATCCCGCTGCTGGTGGAGGCGAAACTGCAGGGACAGGTGGACCGGGTCCTGCTGGTGGACTGCCCGGAGCCGATCCAGCTGGCGCGCTTGCTGGCTCGCGATAACGAGACTCCGGAGGGCGCCAGCAGAATTCTCGCCGCGCAGGCGCCGCGGTCGGCGCGGCAGCAGGTTGCCGATGACATCATCCTCAATGATGGTGACCTCGCCGCGCTGGGTTCGGCGGTACGGAAACTGGACCAACGCTACCGGCAATTGGCCGAAACCGGCCTCTAACCAGCCGACAGTCAGCCAACAAGCCAGCGCCGGGCCGGGCCCGGGTCCGCGTTTGCTCGCGTGTGTCCGGGTTCGCCGGAGTTTGGTGGAGTTTGCGATCAACCCCGTTGCTGGTGGAGAATGCCCCGATGAGCTCCAGAGCAGCCGACATCCCCGACGTAGATCAGGCGGCCAGCATGGTCACCTACGAACAGCCGCTTTCGGAACGGATGCGTACCTATCTGCGCATGGAATTTCTCGCTCAGCAGACCAATCACCATTCGCTGGACCCGGCTCCCTGGAGCAGCCGTGCCGCCGTCGCCAGCCTGCTGGAAATCCTCACCATTCTCGGTCGTGGCGATCTCCGCACCGAGGTCATGAAGGAACTCGAGAAACAGGCGTCGCTGCTGGAGATGTTCGCGTCCAAGCCCGGCGTCGACAGCAAGCGTCTGGCGACGCTGCTGGAACGGGTCACCGAATTGCGTGCACGTCTGAACGAGTCCGGCTCCCAGTACGCGCAGCCGCTCAAGGAGTCAGAGTTTCTCAGCGCGATCAAACATCGAAGCGCGATCCCTGGCGGCACCTGCGAATTCGATCTGCCCGATTTCAAGCACTGGCTGAATCTCCCGTACGAGGAGCGGGTCACTGATTTTCAAATCTGGTTTTCGGGAATAAAGCCGCTGTGCGATTCGGTGGCGCAGCTGTTATGGCTGATCCGTGAAAGCTCGCCGGGACAAGCGCAGCAAGCGCATCACGGCCTGTTCCAGCACTCGATCGAGCGCGGCACGCCAAGCCAGTTGCTGCGCGTGTCTCTGCCGGCACCGGCCGACGTCTACCCGGAGATCAGCGGCAGTCAGCATCGCTTTACCATCCGCTTCTATAGCTGGAGCGGAATCGAGCAACGTCCGGTGCAGTGCACCGACGACGTGGAATTCCTTCTCGCCTGCTGCTGAACCGAGGTCAGATGCACGGCGCCAGAACACCTGTCGAGGTTAAATGTCCCACCTGTGGCGCGACCGTGGTGTGGAGCGAAAGCGCATCCTGGCGACCATTCTGCAGCGAGCGCTGCCGCATGCTCGATCTGGGCGCATGGTTCACCGAGGAACGCGCGATCCCGGAGACGGCCGGACAGGATGAGACCACGACGAGCCGCCCGGTCAAACCTTCAGATCAGGAACAAGAATAGGCGCGCCGGAAACGATCAGCCCCACAGTGCGCGGATCGCGGCCACGCCCTGGGCGCCATGCTGCCACGCCAGACCAAGCATTTCTGGCGCGAGACCACCAATCGCGAACACGGGCAGGGCAGCCGCGTCGACCAGGGTCGCAAAACGCTCCCATCCCAGAACGGTTGCGCCAGGATGACTGGCGGTTGCCAGCACCGGACCCAGTACTGCATAGTCCGCGCCGAACCGCTGCGCCTGTTCGAGCTCACCGGCAACATGGCAGGAGACGCCCACCAGGCGGATTCCGCGTGTACGGAAGGATTCCTGACCCTGCATCTGATGCCAGTACCGCGCTGGCAGGTGAATGCCGTCGGCGCCACATTGCTCAGCAAGCGGCAGCACCACCTCGGGATCGCCATTGAGCACCAGGCGAACTCGGGATTCGCGACAAAGACCCGCAGCCACATCGGCCAGCAAACCCAGCTGATCCGGACTGGCTCCCGGGACCCGCAATTGAACCAGGCTGGCCCCGCGTCGAATCGCCACTCGCAATCGGGTGTCAAAGTCGGCCAGATTTTCGTACCGGCCGGTGACCGCGCACAGTGGCCCCAGCTGTAATGCATTGATGATCGGCCGGTCTGCCGGCAGCAGGCTGGCTGCATCCAGCGCGTTCGCGGCGACCCATGCAAACGCCTGCCCCTCGAGTCCCCGCGGCTGGCCGGTAAATTGCTCCACCTGCCATACGTCCAGATCGATCCGACGATCCGGATAGGCGTGGCGATAACGGATCAGCGGTCGCGCCTGCTGCAGCACCAGACCGAGTTCCTCGCGCAACTCGCGGGCCAGCGCTTCGACTCTTGACTCACCGGCATCCAGTTTGCCGCCCGGGAATTCCCAGGACCCGGCCATGTGCTTGCCCGGAGGCCGCTGACAGATCAGCACCCGGCCCCGGTCGTCGTTCAGCACACCAGCGACCACCCGCAGGGTGGGCAGATCGCCGTCGATCAGACTACGACCGGTCAATAGTCCCTAGGGCCTGTTCACACTAATTGAATCGTGCCTGTTGCCCCTGAAAAAGGGCCAATCAAGGCACGACGAACGTGGTTTGGTTACTCCAATTGAGAGAGGAGTAACGCCGAGTGGCCCTTTTTCAGGGACAACCCGAAGGGCTGGGCATATTTTTCCGCTCAGCGGCGTTATCAGTCGCTCATGTATATTCAATACACTACGCTCCTTCGGCCTTGCTGAGCGGAAAAATGAGCCCAGCAGGCATGATTCAATTAGTGTGAACAGGCCCTAGCTCAGGCGCCCATGACACTGCTTGTATTTCTTGCCCGAGCCGCAGGGACAGGGTTCGTTGCGTCCGACCTTGGGATGATCGCGGACGAAGGGTTCGTGCTGCGGCGGCGCGGGCTGGCTGGCTTGCGCCGGTACGCCGCTGCCGGTCGCCGCCGGCGCTTCGGCGTGCTGGAATTTCATCTTGGCCGCTTCCCGCCGCTGGCGTTCCAGGGCCTCGACTTCCTCTTCGGTGCGGATTTGTACCCGGCTCAGGATGCTGACGGTGTCGCGTTTCACCCGATCGAGCATCTCGGAGAACATCTGGAATGCCTCGCGCTTGTATTCCTGTTTCGGGTTCTTCTGCGCATAACCACGCAGATGGATGCCTTGCCGGAGATAATCCATCGCGGCCAGATGCTCTTTCCAGTGCGTATCGAGTTGCTGCAGCATCACTGCTTTCTCGAAATGCCGCATGACCGGTTCACCGATAGACTTGACCTTTTCCTGATACAAACGCGCGGCTTCCTCGATCACGCGCTCGCGGATCTGTTCCTGATCCAGCGAATGATCTTTCTCGATCCAGCTGGCGATCGGCAGATCTGCGGCGAAATCGCTCTCCAGCGCGCGCTCGAGCCCCTCCACATCCCACTGCTCCTCAACGCTCTCGGCGGGGATGTGTTCTTCGACCAGATCCTGCAGCACTTCTTCACGCAGGTTCAGAATCCAGTCCTCGATGTCCTCGGCCGCCATCAACTCGGTGCGCTGCTGATAGACCACCTTGCGCTGATCATTCGAGACGTCGTCATATTCCAGCAGTGATTTGCGCATATCGAAGTTGTGCGCTTCGACCTTGCGCTGTGCACGCTCGATCTGGCGCGACAACAGGCGGCTCTCTATGGCCTCCCCTTCGCGCATGCCGACCCGTGCCAGCAGCGCCTTGGTCTTCTCCGGCTCGCCGAAGATGCGCATCAGGTTGTCTTCCAGAGAAAGATAAAACCGGCTCGAACCCGGATCACCCTGGCGCCCGGAGCGCCCGCGTAGCTGATTGTCGATACGTCTGGACTCGTGCCGCTCGGTACCGATGATATGCAGACCGCCGGCGTCGACCACTTGCTGGTGGCGCACCTGCCATTGCTCGAGTCCGGCCGCCTCACCCGCCTCTTCGCTCTTCGCGCCGTGGATGTCGGTGCCCGGACTGCCGCCGAGCACGATATCGGTGCCTCGACCGGCCATGTTGGTGGCGATCGTGATCGCACCCGGACGACCGGCCTGGGCAACGATTTCGGCTTCCCGGGCATGCTGCTTCGCATTCAGCACCTCATGCGGCAGCTTTCGCTTGCGCAACAGTCCGGAAAGATATTCGGAAGTCTCGATTGACGTCGTGCCGACCAGCACCGGTTGGCCGCGCCCCTGGCAATCCTCGACATCCTCGATGATCGCATCGAACTTGTCTTTCTGCGTCAGATAGACCAGGTCAGCTCCATCGATACGGATCATATCCCGATGGGTCGGGATGACGACGACCTCGAGAGCATAGATTTGCTGGAACTCGTAGGCTTCCGTATCGGCGGTACCGGTCATTCCGGACAATTTCCTGTACATGCGGAAAAAGTTCTGGAAAGTGATCGACGCCAGGGTCTGGTTCTCCTGGCGTACCTGTACGCCCTCTTTGGCCTCGATCGCCTGATGCAGACCATCAGACCAGCGGCGGCCGGGCATGGTGCGGCCGGTGAATTCATCGACGATCACCACCTCACCGTCCTTGACCAGGTACTCTACGTCGCGACGGTACACCGCATGCGCGCGCAGCGAAGCAGAAAGATGCTGCATCAGGCTGATGTTCGCTGCGTCGTACAAGCTCTCGCCCGGCTTGATCAGCCCGGCCTTCGACATCAGTTCCTCGACCCGGGCATGGCCATCCTCGGTCAGGAACACCTGCTTTGATTTTTCATCGACGGAGAAATCGCCGGGACCATCAGGCTCTGTCTGGGGTTTCAGCTGCGGCACCAGCTTGTCGACCTGGCTATAGACCGCGGTGTTCTCTTCGGACGGACCGGAGATGATCAGCGGCGTCCTTGCTTCGTCGATCAGAATCGAGTCGACCTCGTCCACGACCGCGAACGCCAGCTCCCGCTGCACCCGGGTTTCGAGACTGAAAGCCAGGTTGTCGCGCAGATAGTCAAAGCCGAATTCATTGTTCGTGCCATAGGTGATGTCGGCGGCGTACGCCGCGCGCTTGGAATCCGGATCCATGCCGCTCCGGATCACATCCACGCTCAGACCCAGCGCTTCGAAGATCGGCCGCATCCACTGCGCGTCACGACCAGCCAGATACTCGTTGACGGTGACCACGTGAACGCCCTTGCCCGGCAATGCATTCAGATACGTCGCCAGGGTCGATACCAGCGTCTTGCCTTCGCCGGTCCTCATTTCCGCGATCTTGCCGAAATGAAGCACCATGCCGCCGATCAGCTGAACATCAAAGTGGCGCAGGCCAAGCGTCCTCACCCCGGCCTCCCGGACACATGCGAACGCCTCGACCAGCAGATCGTCGAGTTCCACACCCTCGGCCAGTCGCGCCCGGAATTCCTCCGTCCTGGCGCGCAGTTGCTCGTCGCTGAGGGCTTTGACCGATTCTTCCAGCTCGTTGATCTGCTTGACCAGACGGCCGTACTGTTTCAGCAGGCGTTGATTACGACTGCCAAAAATTCCTGTAAAAATAGACACTTATTCTCCAATGAGAGCGGCGCGACGGTGCCATGGGAGCCCCGCTCTCCTGTAGCCCTGCCGACCGGGCGGCAAAGCCCGTTATTTTACGGCCTGCGGGGTGGACGGGAAACAGCGCCCGAGAGGCGCGGGTCAAATCAATGCTGAACGTATTTCAGCGGATTGACCTTCTGCCCGTTCTTCAGAACCTCGAAATGAACATGCGGGCCGGTCGCGCGGCCGGTCTTGCCCATGCGTCCGATGACCTGGCCCTTCTTGACGGTATCACCCACCTCGACCAGATTTTCCTTGTTGTGGGCGTAACGCGTAACCAGACCGTTGCCATGATTGACCTCAACCATCGTGCCGTAGCCCGATCGCTTGCCGGACCAGGTCACCACACCCGACGCGACGGCCAGCACATCGACACCCTCATTGCCGGCAAAGTCGACGCCGGAATGAAATTTTTGCTTGCCGGAGAACGGGTCGGTGCGCTTGCCGTAATAGGAGGACAGCCAGCCCGAGCTGACCGGGCGACCCTCAGGCAACTGCTCGCGGCTCAGACGACGACTCGCCAGCAACTTCTCCAAAACCGCAAGCTGATCACCGCGGTAGTCGACCTGCAACGCCAGCTCATCCAGCATTGTATCGAGTTCCTCTGACTCGACGGACATGCCTGGTTCTTCGGTTTCGGGGCCACCGCGGGCCGGCGGCTCATCAAAATTGAACTCGCTGTCGGCGAGATCCGCCATGGATACCAGCCGCCGACCGAGCGCATCGAGGCGGACAATATGGGCACTGAGCTGGCCCATGCGCACCGCAAGGGCGTCGAGATTGGCCCGCGCCTCGGCTTCACGGGCTTCCAGTTGCGTCTGCTGAGCGGCAATCTCCTCGCGCATTTCATCCGCAGATGCGGTCGCGTCCTTGAGCTTGCCGTTGCCGGAGACGAAATAACCCGCGGTAAAGGCCAGCGCCACCGTGGCCACGGCAACCGCGATCGGACCGATGCCCAACAGATTGATCTGGCGGGAGTCTCCGCGCCGACTGGAGTAGATCGTCAGATGCATCGCTTGACCCGCGCGCGATCAGGAGACAGGAATCCTGCCCGCAGGGTGCAGGTGGGGGACTCGGTCTGGAGCAGGTGGCTCCCCAAAATTCCCTCCGCGCGCGACAGCGATTGGCTCGTAAGCCTTTGATTCATAAACGGCAACTCCGCTATCCTAGGTGTTTCGCCCGTAGACCGGAAGCTTTGCGTCGCCATCTTTCGATGGCTTTGCCCTTGTCAGTCAAGCAGAATATGCACAAAAGTGCTCGCCATCTCAAGGGCTTACTTCTCATATCCGCATGGTCCCCGGTCGTCCAAAATCACTCAAGGACCTGCTCGCCGGCAGTACCCTGTCCGGTATCGCCGAACAGGCCGCCGCGACAGATGCGCTGACCCGGCGGGTTCGGGCTCTGCTGCCGGCGGAACTCGCGCCCCATGTGCTCGGCGCCAATCTCAGAGACAAGCGTCTGGTCGTGTTCGTGGACAGCGCCGTCTGGGCCGCCCGGGTGCGCTTCGAGATCGCAGCGTTACGTCGCGGCCTGCGCGACAGTCACGAACTCGAACCGTCTGCAATCTGGGTCAAGGTGCGGCCGAGTTTTCGCCCCGCCTGAGCCCGGCGCAAAACCATCCCGGCCCGAGTCAAACCGCAGCCGGTGCCACATAGGAGATGGGCGCCTCGGCGAGGTCGGAATAGGTGACCGCCTCCCAGCATTCCCGGCGTGAAACCATCGTCCGCAGTAACAGATTGTTCAGTCCATGGCCTGACTTGAAACCGGTGAATTCACCGATCAGGCTGTGCCCCAGTAAATAAAGGTCGCCAATAGCATCAAGAATCTTGTGGCGAACAAACTCATTCTCGTAACGCAGACCGTCCTCATTGAGGATACGGTAATTGTCCAGGACGACTGCGTTGTCCAGACTCCCGCCCATCACCATGTTCCTGGATCGCAGCGTCTCCAGATCCCGCATAAAGCCGAATGTGCGCGCGCGGGCCACGTCCTTCAGATATGAGGTCGAGGAAAAATCCATGGACTCGCGGCGCAGATGCGCTTTGAACACCGGATGGTCGAACTCGATCTCGAAACTGACCTTGAACCCATCGAACGGATCCAGACGCGCCCATTTGTCGCCATCCCGGACTTCGACCGGCCTGGTCACCCGGATGAACCGCTTGGCGACGTTCTGCTCGGCTATACCGGCGGATTGCACCAGAAATACAAAGGGCGCGGCGCTGCCGTCCATGATCGGCACTTCGGACGCACTCAGGTCGACGTAAGCGTTGTCGATACCCAGTCCGGCCAGTGCGGACAACAGATGCTCGACAGTCGCTACACGCACGCCGTCGCGCACCAGCGTGGTGCCAAGCATGGTATCGCCAACCGTGTCAGGCTCGGCCCGGATTTCGACGATCGGATCGAGGTCCGTGCGTCGGAACACGATGCCTGCATTGGCCGGCGCGGGGCTCAGGCACATGTACACCTTTTCCCCGGTATGCAAGCCCACACCTGTAGCCCGGATCTGATTTTTCAGCGTCCGCTGTTTGACCATTATTGTTATCCCGTGGGTCTTCCCCGCCAGCAGCCCCACCCCGGGGGCTTACGATCTCCGTGACAGCACCGGGCCCGCCGCGGGCGGGAATCGCCGGATCGATCCGGGGGTCCTCCCGGAATTGCCGTGCATGCTGCTGCCACCGCCATCGCTGGCCACGTTGATGACCGCGTTCTCGGCCAATGTGGCGACGGCCGCGATGCTGATCCGGAATCAGGCGGAAATCGCAGCGGCGCAGTATACCATCTGGCGCTCAATCGGCCTGACGCCGCAGGAAGGCCGGTATATCCAGTAAGGAATCCTCTGCCGGCATCGCCGCCAGCCCGTCGCCGACCGCGCGGCGGGTGCGCTGCACCGCGGGACGCTCCAGCGTATCCCAATCCGGACGATCTGCAGGATTCCTGCGTACCACTCGGACCTCGGGCTTCTGCTGACGCACGCTCTCCCGGCCAAGACCGGTCGCGACCACGGTGACGCGCATGGATCCGGTCATTTCCGGATCGATCACGGTGCCGACCACGACCGTTGCATCGTCCGAGGCGAATTCCTTGATCGTCTTGCCGACAATGTCGAACTCGCCGATGGACAGATCCATGCCTGCGGTCACATTGACCAGCACGCCTTTGGCACCTGAGAGGTCGATGTCGTCCAGCAGCGGACTCGAAACCGCAGCTTCGGCCGCTTCGACCGCCCGGTCTTCGCCGCTGGCTTCACCGGTGCCCATCATCGCCATACCCATTTCCGACATGACGGTACGAACGTCGGCAAAGTCGACGTTGATCAGACCCGGCCGGGTGATCAGTTCGGCGATACCCTGGACCGCGCCCTGCAGCACCTGATTCGCGGCGCAGAAGGCGTCGAGCAACGTGGTCTGCGGGCCGAGCACGGTGAGCAGCTTCTGGTTGGGGATCGTGATCAGCGAATCGACGTACTTTGACAACTCGGCGATACCCTGTTCGGCGATCGCCCTGCGCTTGCCGCCCTCCATCTCGAAGGGCTTGGTCACCACCGCGACGGTAAGGATACCCAGCTCCCGCGCCACCTGCGCCACGACCGGCGCGGCGCCGGTGCCGGTGCCGCCACCCATACCGCCAGTGATGAACAGCATGTCGCTGCCCTCGATTACCTCGAGGATGCGATCCCGGTCTTCCATCGCCGCCTGGCGACCCACTTCGGGATTGGCGCCTGCGCCGAGACCCTTGGTGATATTGCAGCCGATCTGCAACGCCATTTTGACGTTCGACTTTTTCAACGCCTGGGCATCTGTGTTGGCGCAGATAAAATCCACTCCTTCGATGCCCGAAGCGATCATATGTGACACGGCGTTGCCGCCACCCCCGCCTACGCCCAGAACCTTGATAATCGCGTTCTGACTGAACGAGTCCATAAGCTCAAACATGGTTGACTCCCCTGCTGTTAAAGGTAATAAATTCCAATTCAAAAACTTCCCTGAAACCAACTCTTCATTCGTTCAAAAATGTCCCGCAACCCCCCGCTGATCGGCGTATCTGTCGAACGCCGCTCCTGATCCTCCTGCCCGTACAACAACAGACCCACGCCCGTGGCGTGGATCGGATTCCGCACCACTTCCACCAGCCCGCTGACATGCTGCGGAATGCCCAGCCGCACCGGCAGATGAAACACTTCTTCAGCCAGTTCTACCGCGCCTTCCATCTTCGAGCTGCCGCCGGTGATCACTACGCCGGCTGCAACCAGTTCTTCAAAACCGCTGCGGCTGAGTTCGTCGCGCACCAGTGAGAACAGCTCCTCGTAGCGCGGCTCGACGATCTCGGCCAGGGTCTGGCGCGCCAGTCGACGCGGCGGGCGATCGCCCACACTGGGCACCTCGATCGTCTCGTCCGGGTTGGCCAGCTGCGACAGCGCGCAGGCATATTTGATCTTGATTTCCTCCGCGTACTGGGTCGGCGTGCGCATGGAGACCGCGATATCGTTGGTCACCTGATCGCCGGCGATGGGAATCACCGCGGTATGGCGAATCGCGCCGCCCGAGAAGACCGCGATGTCCGTCGTGCCGCCACCGATGTCCACCAGGCAGGCGCCCAGGTCTTTCTCGTCCTCGGTCAGTACGGAGTAGCTCGATGCCAGCTGTTCGAGCACGATGTCCTCTACCTGGAGACCGCAACGCTGCACGCACTTGACGATGTTCTGCGCCGCGCTCTCGGCGCCGATGACCATGTGCACTTTCGCTTCCAGGCGCACCCCGGACATGCCGATGGGCTCGCGGATCCCTTCCTGGAGATCGATGATGAATTCCTGGGGCAGGATGTGGATGATTTTCTGGTCCGCCGGAATCGCCACCGCTCGCGCGGCATCGATGACTCGGTCGACATCGTCGGACTTCACTTCCTTGTCACTGATGGCAACGATGCCGTGGGAATTCAGACTGCGCACATGACTGCCGGCAATGCCGGTGTAGACGCTGTGAATCTCGCAACCGGCCATCAACTCGGCCTCTTCGACCGCACGCTGGATCGATGCGACGGTCGACTCGATATTGACCACGACGCCCTTCTTCAAACCCCGTGACGGGTGGCTGCCGATACCGATTACCTCGATGGCGCCGTCTTCACGGACTTCGCCGACGATGGCGACCACTTTCGAGGTGCCGATATCGAGGCCCACGATCAGGTTCTTGGCAACTCGCCTAGACATCTTTGTCGTTTCCTTTCTGCTCTGTGTTTGAATCTTCGGACTCCCCGGACCAGGCCACGGCAAACCCGCGCGTGTACCGCAGATCGACGTACCTGGCGCGTCCGTCCCGGGATGCCAGCAACGGTGTCGCCAGCCGGATAAAGCGGTCAAAGCGTGCGTCAAAATCTTCACGCCCGAATCGGACCTCGAGTCCGCCGCCCAGCGCAATGCGCCACGCGCCGCGCTCGTCCAGGCGCACACCGGTCAACATATAGCCGGCCTCGGCCAGCGGCCCGCGGATATCCAGATAGCGGCGGGCAACCAGCGCCTCGGCGCCGGGCGGTCCATAGAGATTCGGCAGCTCGGCGGGGATGTGGCGTGCGGACTCGATAAACAGTTCGCCGCGTGTATTGAGCAGACCATCCTCGCGCCAGCGTGCGGCCGGCGCCTGCTCGGTGATGGTCAACACCAGCTCGGACGGCCAGCGACGATGGATGCGGGCTTCTTCCACCCAGGCCAGGGTCTCCACACGCCGCTGCAGCTTTTCCAGATCTGCGCCGAGGAAGCCCTGCCCTTGCAGATCACCCATCGCTGCCTCGATTGCTACCGGAGATACCCGCTCGAAGTCACCGGAGATCGTGATTGCGCTGATCGGGCGATCGAGTGCGACTACTGCACCCCATAGTGCCACCGCGCCGGTGCCAATCACGGCGAGCGCTGAAAGCGGAACCCGCAGGCGGTCCACCGGCAGTTTCCAGTGTTTCACAGGCTCGCTGGTCCGCTTGCGGTTAACCGCCATCAGCAGGCCTCCCCGGCAGCTGAGCGTGCGCTGGTTTCGAGCACCCGCCAGACCAGCTCGTCGAAATCGATACCTGCCTGTGCCGCGCCCATCGGCACCAGACTGTGTGAAGTCATGCCAGGGACGGTGTTGACCTCGAGAAAGCTGGGGACGCCGTTCTCGCCCATCAAAAAATCTACCCGGCCCCATCCCGACGCACCGACGGCGTTGAAGGCGGTCAGTGCCTGTCTGCGGCAGGCCAGCTCCAGCTCTGCGTCGAGGCCGCTGGGGCAGAAGTAACGCGTCTCGTCGGAGAAATACTTGGCCTCGTAGTCGTAAAAGACATTCGGCGTCTCAATGCGGATGATCGGCAGGGCCTCACCCTGCAGGATCGGCACCGAGTACTCGCTGCCGCTGACCCAGGTCTCGACCAGCACACAGGCATCATGTTCTCGCGCCAGCCGCCAGGCCGGGCCAAACTGCTCCGGCTCGTCAACCTTGCTCATGCCGACGCTGGACCCTTCGCCTGCGGGTTTCACGATCAACGGCAAGCCCAGACGTCGGATCACCGCGTCTGCGTCAGTCCCATCGGGGACTACCTCGAATGCCGGTGTGGCCAGGCCGGCAGCGGCGAACAGCTGTTTACTGCGCAGCTTGTCCATACCCAGTGCAGATCCGAGTACCCCGCTGCCGGTATATGGCAGGCCCGCAGTTTCCAGCGCACCCTGGATCAATCCGTCTTCCCCGCCCCGGCCATGCAGAGCGATCCAGGCCCGGTCAAAACCCTCGGCCTGCAAACGTTCGATAACATCCACGGCCGGATCGATATCGTGGGCATCTACGCCCCGACGGCGCAGGCTTTCCAGGACTGCGGCGCCGGTCATCAGCGAGATTTCACGCTCCGCTGAACGGCCACCCATCAGCACGGCCACCCGACCGAAATCAGCAGCAGCTTTGACCTTGCGTCTGACGTCGCCGCTCATGCCTGCTCTCCAATCACCCGGACTTCCGGGTGCAGATTCACGCCGTGGAGCCGCTGCACCACGCTGCGGACGTAGTCGATTAACTGCTCGATGTCTGTGGCGCTGGCATCGCCGGTGTTGATGATGAAATTGGCATGCTTTTCTGACACCTTGGCACCGCCGATGCGGTGGCCCTTAAGGCCAGCAGCCTCGATCAGCCGCGCCGCGTAGTCGTCGGGCGGATTCCGGAACACGGATCCACAGCTGAGTTCACCGATCGGCTGGGTCGCCTTGCGCCGCGCCAGCATCTCGCGTATCGCTGCCCGATCGACGGTCTCGTCACTTGGGAATTCCATGTCCGCGGACAGGAACCACTCTGAGGCAGGACCGCGCACCGAGCGGTATCCAACTTCGAAATCGGAGGCCAGGCGGCGCTGATGATGGCCCCGACGGTCGATGACTTCGACCGCCGTCACGTGTCGCCAGGTCTCACCGCCAAAGGCGCCGGCATTCATCGCCAAGGCTCCGCCCACCGTGCCCGGTATGCCGGCAAAAAACTCGGCCTGGCCCAGGCCCCAGCGCACACACTGGCGCGCCAGTTTGGCGCATGGAACACCCGCGCCGACCCTGATCCCGGTCGCGCCGTTGCGTTCCATGCCGGCCAATACGCGGTGGGTCGCGATCACCGTGCCCCTGAGTCCGCCATCCCGGACCAGCAGATTGCTGCCAAGCCCGACCCAGTAGATCGGTTCCTCAGCCGGCAGACTGGCCAGGAATCGGGCCAGATCATCGACGTCCGCCGGTTTGTAATAGCGATCGGCGGGTCCTCCGACACGCCACGACGTGTGCCGGGACATGGGCTCGTCAAGCAGCAGCTGGCCGCTGAATTTGTTGTTGGGCATCGCTTTATTCACCGGCCTGCCCCGCTTCTCCGGCGCCCGCCAGCCTGACCGAGATCGCGTCGCACAGCGTGCTCGCCACTGCGCCGATGCTGCCGGCGCCACAGGTGGCGACCAGATCTCCAGCCTGCAACAGGTCGGCCAGGACATCCGGCAACTGATTGACGTCTTCAACGAACACCGGCTCGACTTTGCCGCGCGAACGAATGGCCCGCGCCAGTGCGCGCCCATCGGCGCCGACGATCGGCTCTTCGCCGGCGCTGTAGACCTCGGTCAGCACAAGCGCATCCACATCCGACAGCACGCCGGCAAAATCGTCGAGCAAATCCCGGGTACGCGAATAGCGATGCGGCTGGAACGCGACGACCAGACGGCGCTCCGGCCAGCCAGTACGTAATGCTGCGATCGTCGCCGCCAGTTCGGTGGGGTGATGACCGTAGTCATCGACCAGCATCACATCGCCGTCATCCATCGACAGATGACCCAGCGTTTGCATCCGGCGATCAATCCCGCCGAATTCCTGCAGTGCCGTGGCGACATCCTGATCGGCCACATCGAGCTCGGCGGCGACGGCAATTGCCGCGGCTGCGTTCAACGCATTGTGACGGCCAGGCAGATTCAGCTCGATGTTCAACGCCGGCTGACCATCAGCACGCTCCACCGCAAAAAAGCTGCGCCCGCCTTGCTGGCGGTAATCGCGCAGACGCAGGTCGGCGTTGGCTGAAAAACCATAAGTGATCACCGGGCGTGAAACCCGATCGATGATGGATGCAACACCTGGATCGTCCAGACACAGGACCACCAGGCCATAGAACGGCAGGTTATGCAGGAAGTCCACGAACGCATCCTGCAGACGACCAATGTCGCCGCCATAGGTGTCCATGTGGTCGGCGTCTATGTTAGTCACCACCGCCATCATCGGCTGCAGGTGTGCAAAGGAGGCGTCGCTCTCATCTGCTTCGGCCACCAGATAACGGCCGGTCCCGAGTCGCGCATTGCTGTCGACGCTGTTCAGGCGCCCGCCGATGACAAACGTGGGATCCAGCTTGCCCTGGCCGAGTACGCTGGCGACCAGGCTGGTGGTCGTCGTCTTGCCGTGGGTTCCGGCGACAGCGATCCCGTAACGGAAGCGCATCAGTTCAGCCAGCATCTCGGCTCGCTTGACCACTGGCCGCCGCAGACGCTGCGCTTCGATCACTTCCGGGTTGCTTGCGGATACAGCACTTGAAACCACGATCACGTCGGCATCACGCACCAGGCTCTGGTCATGGCCAATATGGATAGTCGCGCCCAGCGAGCTCAGACGCCGGGTGACCGTTCCCTGACGCAGATCCGAACCCTGAACTTCATAGCCGAGATTGAGCAGTACCTCGGCGATACCCCCCATACCTACTCCGCCGATGCCGACGAAGTGAATCCTGTGGATGCGCCGCATGCGATCACTCATGCTGCCGCCTCCAGGCCGGCGGCCTGCAGACAGGCGCCAACAATCTTGTCCAGAGATTTCGGCTGAGCCCTGGCCCTGGCCCGGCATGCCATCGTGAGCAGCTTGCCGCGGTCCGCGAGCAGCGGTTGCAGTAGTTGCGCCAGGCATTCCGGATCCAGTCTTGATTCCGGCAACAGCACAGCCGCCTGTTCCGTGGTCAGGTATTCGGCGTTGCGCGTCTGATGATCATCCACTGCGGCCGGGAACGGGATCAGGATCGCACCCAGACCTGCGGCGGCAAGCTCCGACACGGTCAACGCGCCCGAGCGGCAGATGACCAGATCCGCCCATGCATACGCGGCTGCCATGTCTTCGATAAATGGGGTAACCCGTGCAGTAATGCCCGCCTGCTGATAGGCACGTTCGCAAGCGGCGAGGCCCTGCGCGCCAGTCTGATGCAGGATTTCCGGGCGCAATTCAGACCCCAGCAAGGCGATCGCGGCCGGCACCTGCTGGTTGATCCTCAGCGCCCCCTGGCTCCCGCCGAATACCAGTAATCGGATCGGTCCCTGACGGCCCCTCAGGCGAACCTCCGGCGGGTCTATGGCGCCGATCTCCGGACGCACCGGATTGCCGACCGCTGATGCGCATCGATGCTCTGCCAGGCTGCCCGGGAACGCTTCAAGTACCCGGCTGGCGAACCGGCTCAGCAGCCGATTGGTCAGCCCGGCAACCGCATTCTGTTCGTGGATCAACAATGGCCGTCGCGTGATCCACGCGGCCACGCCGCCCGGTCCGCTGACAAACCCGCCCATGCCCAGCACCGCGCGCGGCCGCAGGCGCAACATCAGCCCCAGTGACTGGAGCAATGCCAGCCCCAGTCGCAACGGCGCCAGCAGCCGGGTCAGCGCACCCTTGCCGCGCAAGCCACCCACTGAAATGAAGTGGATGGGTACCCCGGCCTGCGGCACCAGGCGTGACTCCAGGCCGCGATGCGTTCCCAGCCATGCGACCGGAAGTCCATGCGCCATCAGACCACGTGCGACGGCCAGACCCGGAAACACGTGACCACCGGTGCCGCCGGCCATGATCAGAATCGGCCGCGGATTCATGACGACCTCCCGCGTGACCGATTCGGTGGCTGCCCGGATTCCGCATTGGCCCTGAGCACCAGACCAATCGCCGCACAGGACACGACCAGCGAGCTGCCGCCAAAACTGACCAGCGGCAGGGTCAGGCCTTTGGTTGGCAGCAGACCCATGTTGACTGCAATGTTGATTGCCGCCTGCGCGCCCAGCCAGGTCCCGATACCGAAACTCAGACAACCGGCAAAGGTGTGTCCGCGATTTATACAACGCGCAGAAACCGCGAGTGTGCGCCAGACCATCAAGCCATAGATCAGCACCAGCGCGATCACCCCGATCAGGCCCAGTTCCTCGGCGTAGACCGCGAACACGAAATCGGTATGCGCTTCGGGCAGATAGAACAGCTTCTGCACGCTGCCGCCAAGCCCCACGCCCATCCACTCGCCCCGGCCGATGGCGATCAGCGACTGGGTCAGCTGGAACCCGGCGTCGAATGGATCTGCCCATGGGTCCAGGAAGGCGGTCAGGCGACGTACCCGGTAGGGCGAAGCCAGTGCGAGGGCCGCCAGGGCCAGCACTGCGATACCGGCAAGCGAGAAGAAATAGCGCAAGCGCACACCACCGGCGAAGAGCACGCCCAGACAGGTCGCCAGCAGCACAGTGGCGGCGCCAAAATCCGGCTCCATCAGCAACAGCACGCAGGCCGCGACGACGATCGCCACTGGCTTCAGGAATCCACCCAGGGTCTCCGCCAGTTCGCGCGAACGCCGCGCCACATACGCAGACACGAAGATCAGAATCATTAATCGTGCCGGTTCTGAAACCTGCAGGTTGACCGGGCCCATCGGCAGCCAGCGTGAGCTGCCGTTCACCTCACGTCCGATGCCGGGGATCAGCACGGCCAGCAACAGCACGAAAGCGGCCAGCAGCAGCAGAAAACTGGCCCGCTCCCAATGCCGCAGCGGAACCATGTAGCAGATCAGAGCGCCGATTCCGCCTACCCCGAGGTAGGCCGTCTGCTTGATCAGATACTGGAACGGCGCACCCAGTTCTCTGTCGGCGCTGGTGATGGAAGCCGAGGTCACCATAATCAGGCCTAGCGAAACCAGCGCCAGCGCGGCGCCGGCGAGCCATGGGTCAAGCTGGCTGCCGGCGGGCATCGGCAGGCTGCTGGCGGCCGCTCTGCTGCGTCTGGAACTGCTCATGCCGTCAGCCCCCGTACTGCGCTGGCAAACGCTGCGCCGCGTTGCGCATAGCTGGCGAACATATCGAGACTGGAACACGCCGGCGATAGCAACACGGTGTCGCCTGGCTGGCCCAGACGAGCCGCGGCGGCGACCGCCTCGTCCATGTCCCTGACCAGACACACCGGACATACATCCCCCAGAATCTGTGCCAGCTTTGGGGCATCCTGACCAAGCAGGATAGCCGCCCGGGTGCGGCCGGCGAGCGCGCTAGCCAGCGGCTCGAAACCCTGCCCTTTGCCGTCACCACCGGCGATCAGCACGATCGGACCGGGCAGCCCGGCTATCGCGGCCACGGCCGCGCCGACGTTGGTCGCTTTTGAATCGTCGACCCAGCGCATGCCGAGGGTGTCCGCCACGGTTTGTGTACGATGAGGCAAGCCGGAAAAGTCCCGTAATGAGCTCAGCATCGCGTCCATCGGCAAATCCAGCGCACTGCCAATAGTCAGTGCTGCGAGCGCGTTCGCCACATTGTGCAGGCCACTGACGCCCAGTCCGGCCGCCGGCATCAGCGCCTCGTTGCCGCAGGCCAGCATCATCTGCTCGCCAGTGCCGAGGATCCCGTAGTGACCGGGCTCCGCTGCGTCCATACCAAAAGTGATCACCCGTGGATGGTCCGTGGCCATAGCCGTGACCATCGGATCCTGGCGGTTGACGACGGCTATCCGTGCACCGCGGAAGATCCTTGCCTTGGCCGCGGCATAGGCCTGCAGAGATCCATGTCGGTCGATATGGTCGGCGGAAAGATTAAGAACCACCGCCACCTCAGGCTTCAGGGACGCGGTGGTTTCCAGCTGGAAACTGGATAACTCCAGCACGAACAGGTCCGGCGTCGGCTGGCACAGCAGATCAAGCGCCGGCGTGCCCAGATTGGCACCGGCCAACACTCTTTTGCCTGCCGATCTGGCCATCAGCGCCAGCATCGTGGTAACCGTGCTCTTGCCGTTCGAGCCGGTGATTGCAGCCACCGGTGCGGTCACCGCACGAGCGAACAACTCGATATCGCCAACCACGGACAAGCCACGCTCGCGGGCTCGCTTTGCCAGCGGCAGATCCGTCGCCAGACCGGGGGAGAGCACCAGTTCCTCGGTGTCCCACGGCAGGTCCGTCTCCAGCGTCCCGCTGAGCATTCTCGCGGCAGGCACCAGCGAGCGCAGCTGCGCGGCCGCCGGGGGGTCCTCGCGGCTGTCCAGAACCAGCACGGAGAATCCCGCTGCCGACAGATGCCTGGCGCAGGACAAGCCGGTCGCACCCAGGCCAAGCACCACGCAGGTGCCGCGCGCTCCAGCAGCGCGGGCATCACGCTGTGTCGCCGAGGGCCGGATAAAGGTGGATTCGCTCATCTTAGTTTCAACGTCGCCAGTCCGAACAGGACCAGCACAACGGTGATGATCCAGAAACGGACGATTACCTTTGGCTCGGCCCAGCCTTTCAACTCGAAGTGATGATGCAAAGGCGCCATGCGGAAAATGCGCTTGCCGGTCAGCTTGAATGACGCGACCTGCAGCATGACCGAAACGGTCTCCACGACGAACACGCCCGCCATCACGAAGAACACGATTTCCTGGCGCACGACGACGGCAACCGTGCCCAGGGCTGCACCCAGCGCCAGCGCGCCGACATCGCCCATGAAGACCTGTGCCGGATACGTGTTGAACCAGAGGAACCCCAGGCCGGCGCCGACCAGCGTGGCGCAAAACACCAGCATTTCACCAGTGCCAGGGATAAACGGTATGCCGAGGTAGTCGGAAAACCGTGCGTTGCCCGTGGCATAGGCGAAGATTCCCAGCGCGCCGCCGACCAGTACCGTGGGCATGATCGCGAGGCCGTCCAGGCCATCTGTCAGGTTTACCGCATTGCTGGAGCCAACGATGACGAAATAGGTCAGCAGGACGTAGAACGCGCCCAGCGGCAGCATCAGGTCTTTGAAAAACGGCACCAGCAGCGCGGTCTCCACTGCGGGGTCCTGAGCGGTCACATAAAGCACGATCGCCGCGGACAGCCCGGCAATCGACTGCCAAAAATACTTCCAGCGCGCCGGCAGGCCGCGGCTGTCTCCGAGGGCCAGCTTGCGATAATCGTCGACGAAGCCAATCACGCCGAACGCCAATGTCACCAGCAATACGATCCAGACAAAACGGTTGCCCGGATCGGCCCACAGTATGGTGCTGACGACAACGGCTACCAGGATCAGCGTGCCGCCCATGGTCGGCGTCCCGGCCTTGGGCAAATGACTCTCCGGCCCGAACTCGCGCACGGTCTGTCCGATCTGATGGAAGCTCAGGCGGCGGATCATCCACGGCCCGACCAGCAGCGCAATCAACAACGCGGTCAACGCACCCATGATCGCGCGCATGGTCAGATAACCGAACACGTTGAACGCGGATTCGAATTGGGTCAGATACTCGGTCAGAAACAACAGCATGAGTTCAGTACCCTCCCCCTGCCCTGGGCTGGTCCGACATCGCCAATGCCTGAACCACTTGTTCCATACGCATCATTCGCGAGCCTTTGACCAGCACGTTGACGTCAGCATCCAGTTGTTCCCTCAATGCGGCGCTGAGGCTGGAAGGATCAAAAAAGTGCAGCGCGCCGCCACCGAAGGCTGCAGCAGTGCGCTCGCTCAGCGGGCCGAGCACGAACAGGCGCTCGATACCAACGCTACGGGCATAGCGGCCGATCTCGCTATGCAGCTCTGGCCCTTGCTCGCCCAACTCCCCCATGTCACCCAGGGCGGCCCATGGCCGGCCCGGCAACTCGCACAGATAGTCCAGACCGGCTCGCACCGTGCGCGGACTGGCGTTGTAGCTGTCATCCACCAGCCGGCCCCCGGCGAAGGTCCGTAACAATTGCATGCGCCCGGCCACCGAAGTCATCGATTCCAACCCGGCCACCACCTGCTTCAGCGTGGCGCCGGCCTGGGCCGCCGTTGCCGCTGCCGCCAGCGCATTCATCACGTTGTGGCGGCCCGCCAGTGCGAGCCGCACGCCGGCTTCGCCTTGGGGACAGACCAGCAGGAATCGCAGTTCGTTATCAGCCACACGCCGAATCTCGCGTGCGGTGTAATCCGCTGCCGGGCCAAGGCCGAAACTCGCCATCGCCCGATCACCGGCGAACTGCCGCCACATACCGGCAAAACTGTCGTCGGCATTGATCACGGCGATGCCGTCCGCGGGCAGCGCCTTGAACATCTCGCCCTTGGCCCTGGCCACACCTTCCAGCGAGCCGAAACCTTCCAGGTGGCAGGCGCCTGCGACGGTGACCAGACCAATATTCGGGGCAGCGATGGCGCACAGGCGGGCGATCTCACCCGCATGATTCGCGCCCATTTCAATCACCGCGGATTGATCTCGTGCAGCCATCCCGAACAGGGTCAGCGGCACACCGATCTCATTGTTCAGATTGCCTCGGGTTACCAGCGCCGATCGTCCCTGAGTGAGGATTCGCGCGAGCATCTCCTTTACCGTGGTCTTGCCGAAACTGCCGGTGACGCCAATCACCGGGATATCGAAACGCTTGCGCCAGTCAGTAGCGAGATCACCCAGCGCACGCAGGGTATCGGGCACCCGCACTTGCGGCATCGGGCTATCCGCCGGGGTGTCGACCAGGGCCGCGCAGGCGCCCCGGCTCGCGGCTTCGGCAAGGAACTTGTGACCGTCAAAGTTCGGACCGCGCAGAGCTACGAACAGCTGGCCAGCCTCGATCTTTCGTGAGTCCGTGCTGACGCCGAGGAACTTGCCGTCACTGCCGATCAACTCAGCACGCAGCAGGCGGGTGATCTCGGTCAGGCGGCCGCTAATCATTCCACGCCTCCAGCGCAGCGAGCACCACCTGGCGATCACTGAAGGGTCGTCGGCCGTGTGCACCAAGCTGATAGTCTTCGTGTCCCTTGCCCGCAACCAGCACCACGTCCCCGGATGCGGCTGCGGCGACGGCGGCCTGAATCGCCGCCGCGCGATCGCGCTGGAGCATCGGCGCCGAGGTCATCCCGCTGACGATATCGGCGAGAATCTGATCGCCGTCCTCGGCACGCGGATTATCGTCGGTAAGGATGACCCGGTCGGCCAGCTTCTCGGCCACGCTGCCCATCTGCGGACGCTTGCCCGCGTCACGTTCGCCGCCGCAGCCGAACACGCAAACCAGGCTACCCTGGCAGTGGCTACGCGCAGCGGTCAGGGCCTTGGCCAGCGCATCGGGAGTATGCGCGTAGTCAACCAGCACCACCGGCGAGCCCTGCTTCGAAAACGCTTCCATTCGCCCGGCCGGCGCAGTCACCGCGGCCAGCGCCGCGACCGCTGATCTCAGACTGATGTCCAGACCCAGCAACAGGCCGAGCGCGACGGCCAGGTTCTCTGCATTGAACTCTCCCCACAGCGGCGAGCGCAGACGTTCAACCTCATTCCCATAGGCGAACTCGATTTCCAGCCCGCTGGCACAGCTCAGGACGGACCTGATGCACAGTGCCTGCGCTCCATAGGCGGCGACATCGCGGCCAACCGCCAGCGCGGTCACCGTGGCGGGGAGGTTTGCCAGCAGACGACGGCCGAATTCATCATCCGCATTGATCACTGCGCCACGCAATCCGGGGCAGTGAAACAGGCGCGCTTTGGCCTGGCCATAGCGCTCCATATCACCGTGATAATCCAGATGCTCGCGGCTGAGATTGGTCAACGCGGCGAGGCGGAATCGAACTTCGGCGACGCGATCCTGATCCAGCGCGTGGGACGAAACTTCCATGGTGACCAGTTCGCCACCGCGATCGCGTATCCGCGCCAGATTGCGATGCACCTCAACCGCGTCAGGAGTAGTCAGCATGCCCGGGGACAGGGCGCCAAAGCGGCCACTGCCCAGAGTGCCGATAATGCCGGACGGCCGACCGAGCGCCTCCAGCGCGCCGGCGACCAGATGCGAGCAGGTGGTCTTGCCGTTGGTACCGGTGATGCCGATCACGGCCAGCATGTTCGACGGGTGACCGAAAAAGCGATCCGCAATCTTGCCCAGGCGCTGGTGCAGCTCCGGCACCGCAAACGCGGGCACCGGCAGGGCCAGCCCGCCCGGGGTGCTGTCAGCATCCGGTTCCCAGGCCACCGCGGCCGCGCCGCGCTCCAGGGCCTCTGACAAATGGTCGAGCCCATGGCTGCTGCGCCCGCGACAGGCGAGGAACAAAGACCCGGCAACCACCTTGCGCGAATCTGCGGCGATATCGCTGATGCTCAACCCGGCAAAAGCGGCCGGCACGCAATCGTCGAACAGATCCGACAACGCGACACCCGGTTTGATGGTGGGTGCGGCCATCATGGTTGGCTCATCGCCTGAATGACGCGTTGATCGGCGGTATCCGCCGGCTCTTCGTCCGGGGGAACACCCAGTACCCGTAATGCGCCCGCCGCCACATCCGCGAACACCGGCGCCGCCACCTCGCCACCGTAGTAGACCCCGCGGCTGGGCTCATGCACGGCAACGACTATGGCCAGACGCGGGCTGGATGCGGGCACCAGACCGCCGAATACCGCGGTGTAGCGGCTCTCCGAATAGCCCCCATCCATCGCCTTGCGCACGGTCCCGGTCTTGCCCGCAGTACGGTAACCCGCCAGCTTGGCTTTGCGGGCAGTACCCTCCGGGCCGACCACAGTCTCCATCATTGCGATCACCGTGTCGGCGGTGTCGGAGGAGATGACCCGGGTAGCTGGCGGTGGCTGTTCCACTGCAATCAGGGAAACCGGCCGGTGCAAGCCGTGCGCGCCAAGGACGGCGTAAGCCTGGGCCAGCTGCAGAGGCGTCACCGACAGCCCGTATCCATAGGCCAGCACCGCCTGCCCGATCTCGCGCCAGTGATCATAATGGTTGAGCAGACCTGCTGACTCGCCGGGGAAACCGCTTGAGGTCAGCTCACCGAAACCGAATCCTTCCAGCACCGTCCACAATTGCTCGCCGTCCAGTGACAGCGCGATGCGGGATGCGCCCACATTGCTCGATCGGGTCAGCACCGTGGTAATCGGAATGCGCCCCAGGTTGTGCGGATCCTCGATCGTCTTGGCGCCGACCATGATGTAGCCCGGCGAAGTATCGATGAAAGAATCCGCCTTATAACGATCGCTTTCGAGCGCGGCAGCGATAATGAACGGCTTGAAGCTGGATCCGGGCTCAAACAGATCGGTCGCGGCCTGGTTTCTGAAACGCGACACGTCAAAACGGCGGCGATCGTTCGGGTTGTAGCCTGGCTGGTTGACCATCGCCAGCACTTCGCCGGTTGCGATATCCAGCACCACAACCGAACCCGCCCGCGCGCTGTGTTGCTGTACCGCGGCCTTCAGCGCGCGATAGGCCATGTACTGGATGCGCAGATCCAGACTGGTGACCAGGTCACGGCCTGCTTGCGGCGCGCGGATGCTCTCGACGTTTTCGATCGCCCGACCAAGGCGGTCACGCAGCACTCGCTTTGCGCCTGGTTGTCCGGACAGCCAGGGATCATAGGCCAGTTCGAGACCCTCAAGACCCTGATCATCGACATTGGTGAAACCGACCACGTGCCCGGTCACTTCGCCAGCCGGGTAATAGCGCCGATACTCGCGTTGCGAGTTAACCCCGGGAATCTCGAGATCCAGTATGGCCCGGGCCTTGTAAGGCGGCATGTGCCGCATCAGGTAGAAGAACTCCCGGTCGGGATTCTGCGTCAGCAAGCCGAGCAGGCGATCGTGCTGCCAACCCAGCGCGCCTGCCAGCTCCTCGATCCGGTCGCTCGCCTCAAGCAGCTGCTTCGGGTTGACCCAGATGCTGTCTACCGGGGTACTCACCGCCAGCGGCTCGCCGTTACGGTCGAGGATCATGCCGCGGTGCGCCGCGATCTCTGCCACCCGCAGGTGCCTGGCGTCGCCCTGCCGGGCGAGAAATTCCTGATCCAGCCATTGCAGCTGCACCGCCCGACCCAGCAGCACCGCTGCGCTGACGACAAACATGCCGCCGACCAGGAACAGGCGCCGGTTGAAGCGCTTCTGGAACAGGTTCTTGCTGTAACGCGAGTGACTCATGGCCCGATCACCACCACTGCCGCCGGCTCGGGTATCTTCATGTTCAGCTTGTCTGCCGCCATCTGTTCAATACGGCCGGGGGATGCCCAGGTACTGTGCTCGATCTGCAGCCGCCCCCATTCCATATTCAGCTCGTCGCGGGCATCGATCAGCGCTTCCAGTTCGATGAACTGGCGGCGGGCTTCATGACGGGCGTGGATCACAGCCACACTGGATGCCAGCAGCGCCAGCATCATTCCGGCGGTAAGCCAAACCGGATTGCCGATTCGCTGCGCCATCAGTGCAGGCGCTCCGCGACGCGAAGCACGGCACTGCGAGCGCGGGGATTTGCGGCCACCTCGGCAGCTGATGCGCGCTGGGCCTTGCCTACCGGGCGCATGTCCGGACGCGCCGAATCCGGCATATCCGGAAGACCGCGCCAGGCTTCGTCCTCGAGGGAATGGCGACGGATGAAGCGCTTGACCCTGCGGTCCTCGAGCGAGTGGAAGCTGATTACGCACAGGCGACCACCCGGGCGGAGCAGGTCCAGCGCCGCATCCAGGCCTTTCTCCAGTGCATCCAGCTCTGCATTGATGTGAATCCGGATGGCCTGGAAGCTCCTCGTCGCCGGGTGTTTGCCCGGCTCCCGCCGGGGAATCACATCTGCGATCAGGCTGGCGAGCTGTCCGGTTGCAGTCAGCGGCGTCTCGCTGCGGGCGGCAACGATGGCGCGAGCGATGCGCCGTGAATGGCGCTCTTCGCCAAACTGCCACAACACATCGGCGATCTCTTTCTCGCCAGCCTGGTTAATCCATTCCGCGGCGGTCAAACCGGAACGCGTGTCCATACGCATATCGAGTGGGCCATCAAAGTTGAAACTGAAGCCTCGTTCAGGCCGGTCCAGCTGCGGGGACGAGACGCCCAGATCAAGCAGAATGCCGTCGAAACCATCCGCCAGCCCGACCTGCTCGGCGATAGCACGCATGGCGGCAAAATTCCCCTGCTCGATACGCACCCTAGGGTCTCCCTCAAATTGCGCCCTTGCTGCTTCTACGGCAGCACTGTCGCGGTCGATCATCAGCAGACAGCCGTCTGCGCCGAGTCTCTGCAAGATGGCTGCCGAATGTCCGCCGCGACCGACCGTGCCGTCCAGGTAGTGCCCGGACTTCTTAATCGCCAGTGCCACCAGCACTTCCTCAAGCAGTACCGGCAGGTGGGTGTTGGAACCCTCCTCCACTAGAACGACAGGGTCTCGAGTTCGGCCGGCAGGCCGCCTGCATCGACGGCTTCTTCAGACAGCCACTCGTCACGGCGCTGGTTCCAGCGCTCTTCATCCCACAATTCGAACCGGTTGCCCTGACCGATCAGGATCGCCTGCCGTTCCAGGCTGGCGAACTCGCGCAATTCTTTCGGCAGCAGAATGCGGCCATGACCGTCCAGCTCGACTTCAGAGGCGTAGCCGACCATCAGCCGCTGCAGGCGACGCGCCTGGCGATTCAGGCTGGGCAGGCGGATCAATCGGCGCTCGATTTCTTCCCATTCCGGCGTGGGATAGACGAGCAGGCAGTAGTCCCGGTCGACGGTGACCACCAGCTGCCCCGCGGACAGGTCAACGATCCGCGCACGGTACTTGGTTGGTACCGCCATTCGGCCCTTTGCATCCAGGGTGACTTTGTTTGCGCCGCGGAACATTTTTGTGTCGCCAGATCGGGAGGGAATCCCATCATTTCCCACTTTTTCCCACTTGGCGCCACTATAGGGAGGTGAATTACCTTATGTCAACCGTCCCAATCGCAATTTTTTCATGTCGCACAGGCACTTAGACGCGCTTCTGGAGGTATTATACGGCCTTCATAGGCCCTGTAAATCATGCGCTTAAGAGAGCTTCTTGGCAAAGCTCTTCAAGTTTTTAGGCCGGTTTTGTTTTTTTTCGCCCGAACCGGGCGACAGAAATGGGAGTCGGCCGATAAGCCGGGTTCTGTCGAGGACAGTCATTCATCTGGGACAGGCGTCACCGCCTGCCTCAAGCAACCTACCCGGGAACGCGCGCGGGCCGCGCGCTGCCGCCCCTGAGGGCGGCCTGCTCCCCTATTTGGTCTTGCTCCGGATGGGGTTTACCGTGCCGCGACGTGTTGCCACTCGCGCGGTGCGCTCTTACCGCACCTTTTCACCCTTGCCGGCGCCCTCTGAAAGAGGGCGCTTGGGCGGTATATTTTCTGTGGCACTTTCCGTGGGCTCGCGCCCCCCAGGCGTTACCTGGCATCCCGCCCTGCGGAGCCCGGACTTTCCTCCGCGAGCAAGATGCTCACGGCGACTGCCTGGCCGACTCCCGACACTATTATACCGGAGGGCAGTGCCCTACGGCCCCTTTCGACCGATCCGCGATGCGATCTCGTAGGCATCGGCCCGGCTGCAGCCGGTGATCGCCACCGCAAGGCGCGCCGCCCGGCTCGCCGGCAGCTCCTGCGCCAGCAGCCCTACCAGTTGTTCCAGCCCCGGGGTCGCGGCCGCGTTTGACGCCTGGTCATTGCCTGCCACCACCAGCACCAGTTCCCCCCGGCTCATATCGGTGTCGTCGGCCGCCTGGGTCAGCAGCGTCTGCAGGCGACCCCGATACAGGCTTTCGAAGGTCTTGGTCAGCTCCCGCGCCAGCGTCGCTGGTCGCTCCGCGCCCAACACCGCAACCATGTCTGCGAGCGTATCGGCGAGTCGGCGGCCAGACTCGTAAAACACCAAGGTGCGAGCCTCTGCCTGCAACTCGCCAAGTCGCTTGCGCCTGGCCGAGGCCCGCGCCGGCAGAAAGCCCTCGAAACAGAATCGATCGGTCGCCAGACCGGCCACACTGAGCGCGGCAATCGCGGCGCACGGGCCGGGTACCGGGCTTACCGGCAAACCGGCTTCACGTGCTGCCGCCAGGAGCCGATATCCGGGATCACTGATTAGCGGCGTCCCGGCATCTGACACCAGGGCCAGATTCTCGCCAGCTTTGAGTCTGTCGATGACAGCCGCCGTACGCGCCGCCTCGTTGTGCTCGTGCAGGGATATGCGGCGACTGGAGATTCCCAGCCGCGCAAGCATCGATCCGGTATGGCGGGTGTCTTCGCACAATACGGCGTCAACGGAGCCGAGGATTTGCCTGGCTCTGGGGCTCAGATCCTCAAGGTTGCCGATGGGCGTGGCGACTATGTAAAGCGTCCCGGCAGATTCTGGCACTATACTCCCCGACCCGTGGTCGTCATTAATGACCGGCGACCCATCCTGCAACGGGAACCAGACGCTATGCAAACACACCAGCAGAACCTGATCCGGGCCCTTATCGTGTTGTTCACAGCCGCTTTCCTGTTGAGCGGTTGCGGACCGGTGCGTCCGGATTCTGAAGACCGGGCCAACCAGGCCAGTTCAGCGCGTCAGCTCGAATCTGCCGGCAACTACGCCGCCGCTGCCGAACAATGGCAGGCCCTGGCCGAGTCCGCCACCGGCAAGGAGCGCGACAGCGCCTTGCTCAACGCGGCCAGGGACTTCTATCGGGCCGGCCGGATGCCCGAGGCACGCAAGATTCTCGCCGCGATTCCGGTCCCGGCCCAGACCAGCGAGGCGTCGGATTATCTGCTGTTGCGCGCGGAACTGGCGAACAGCGCCGGGGACGCGGAGGCTGCGCTGGAAGCGCTGGCCCTGTTGCCGGCAGAAGCGAGCAAGGATACGCAGATCAGGGCGCTCGAGTTGAGGGCAGACGCTTATCTGCTTCTCGGTCAGGCCGGACCCGCCATCGTCGCGCTGGTGCAACGTGAATCCATGCTCGACGCCGCCGCGTCAGTGGAAGATAACCAGCGCCGAATCTGGAACCGCCTGCAGGAAGCCGCCGCCGCAGACGCCGATTTCTCAGTGCCGGCTGAAGCAGATCCGGTGACCCGGGGCTGGCTCCAGCTGGGTGCGCTGCTCGAAGCCTATGGGCGCAACCCATTGCAGCTCCAGGCCAGCCTGCTGGACTGGCGCGCGCGTAACCCCGGCCATCCGGCCAGCGGCGAAATTCTGAGCGCGGCGCTGGCGACCTATCGCGACCTGAATGAATATCCACGCCGCGTGGCTCTGTTGCTGCCCTTGTCCGGCCGCCTGGCTGCATCTGCCATTGCGGTGCGCGACGGGTTTATTGCGGCGTATTACCAGCAACCCGAACAGCGACCGTCAGTCAGCATCTACGACACTGACCGTCTGGGCGCCGCGGGTGCCTGGGAAAAGGCTGCCGCAGAGGGCGCCGACTTTATTGTCGGACCGTTGTCCAAGGACGAGCTGGAAATGCTCGGTACTGTCTCGGGAGGAGTGCCGACGCTGGCGCTGAACGAAGTTCCGCGCGGTGACTTCCTGCCACCCTTTATCTATCAGTTCGGTCTGTCGCCGGAAGACGAAGCAGCCCAGGCGGCGTCACGCGCGCTGGCCGACGGTTTGGGACAGGCGGTGGCGCTGGTGCCGAACAATGACTGGGGCATGCGCATCGCCGCCAGCTTTGGCGAAACCCTCCAGGCTGGGGGCGGAAGATTGCTCGGCATAGCCAGCTATGCCCCCGGCACCGCAGATCTTTCCGACCCGATACGCGGCCTGTTGCTGGTCGACGACAGCGCCCAGCGTCACCAGCGTCTGGAGAGCCTGCTCGGACTCAATCTGGAGTTTGAGCCACGCCGGCGTCAGGATGCCGATCTCGTATTCGTCGCTGCCCAGCCTGCCGACGGACGCCAGATAAGACCTCAGCTCAAGTTCCATTACGGCGCCGATCTGCCGGTGTATGCGACGTCCGCGATCTACGCGCCTGACGAAGGCCCGAACCGGGACCTGGACGGCGTGCGTTTCGACGATATGCCCTGGATCCTCGGCTCTGAAGCCGACGTTGTCGCCTTACGCCAGCGGCTGGCAAGGATCTGGCCCGCCAGCAACGGCCGCCGCGCCCGTCTGTATGCCCTGGGTTTCGACGCCTTCCGTCTGGTGCCCATCCTCAGAAACGACCGCAGCTTGCTGGATCGGGGCGTACCCGGCCTCACCGGCATGCTCACTCTGGGCCCGGATCAGCGTATTTATCGCCGGCTTGAATGGGCCGCAGTCGTCAATGGGCAGCTGCGCATTCTGGGCGCGGTCAGCGACACCGGGTGAGTGTCCGCGCCGGGCGCGAGGCCGAGCAAAGCGCAGAGCGTTTTCTGCAACGCCAGGGCCTGGCTACCGTAGCTCGCAACTACACCTGTCGCTGGGGTGAGCTGGACCTGGTGATGCGCGATGCGGATATCTTGTCTGTTATTGAGGTCCGCAGCCGCGCAGCGGGCGCCCGCTGTAGCGCCGAAGAATCCGTATCCGCTGCGAAGCGACGCCGAATCCTGCTCGCCACTCGCCATTTCCTGGCGCGTCATCCGCAATGGGCGAACGCGCACCTGCGTTTCGACCTGGTGGCAATTTCAGAGGGTGACGGCGACAATGAGCTTCGCTGGATCAGGAATGCATTCGAGACGTAATCACCTGCGCAACGCCGCAGCCGGGATACAGGAACGCCGATGAATCTTGAGCAACGGGTACGCGACCACTTTGATGCCAGCATCGAAGTCAAGCGCGCGGCGGGCACCAGCCTGGCCCCCGCTATCGTTCAGGCTGCGCGGCTGATCACCAGTTGCCTGCTGGCCAACGGCAAGATCCTGTCCTGTGGCAACGGGGGCTCTGCGAGTGACGCACAACACTTCTCATCGGAAATGCTCAACCGTTTCGAGCAGGAGCGCCCCGGCCTGCCGGCAATCGCGCTGACCACAGACAGCTCGACCATGACCTCTATCGCCAATGACGACCACTTCGCCGAAGTCTTCGCGCGCCAGGTTCGCGCGCTCGGCCAGCCTGGCGACGTGTTGCTGGCGATTACCACATCGGGCCAATCGCCGAGCATTCTCCAGGCCATATCGGCGGCTCATGATCGTGGTCTTGGCGTGGTCGCTCTGAGCGGCCGCGATGGCGGCAAGATGGCAGCCCAGCTGGCCGCCGACGATGTGGAGATCCGTGTGCCGTCACGGCGCACCGCACGCATACAGGAAGTGCATCTGCTGATCATCCATTGCCTTTGCGATCTGATCGACAGTGCGCTGCTCGGCCCCGGGGCGGACGCGGATTCATAGTCGGGTGGCCACCAGCGAAAATCCCGGCGCGGAAGCGATCGCGGCCTTGCTGCAGGAGCTCGACACTGGTCAGGTGCTGACCGACCCGGCTGACCGCTGGGCCTATGGTTACGACAACAGCCGAAGACAGGCCCTGCCCGCAGCGGTGGTGATGGCGGAAGATCACCAGTGCGTCGCGCGCACGATCGCGGTGTGCAACCGGCACCAGATACCGCTCACGGTCCGCGGTCGCGGCACCGGTACTGCCGGAGCAGCCGTGCCCTCCGACGACGGCATCGTGCTGTCGACTGAACGCATGTCGCGGATTCTCGCCGTTGATCCGGATAACCGGGTCGCTGTGGTCGAACCGGGCGTGATCAACAACGACCTCCAGCGCGCTGTCAGCGCGCACGGTTTCTTCTGGCCACCCGACCCGACTTCCGCCGGCTATTGCACCATAGGCGGTAACCTTGGCTGCAATTCCGCGGGACCACGCGCGGTCAAGTACGGCACTCCGCGCGAAAATACCCTGGGTCTGCGCGCGGTCACTGGCGACGGTCGCTCGCTAAGAACCGGCTGCTATACCACCAAGGGTGTCGTCGGCTACGACCTGACCAGACTACTGATCGGTTCGGAAGGCACCCTGGCCATCATTACCGAGGCCACGTTGAAGCTGGTCCCGATGCCGGAGCAGATCATGACCATGCGTGCGATTTATCAGGATATGGCCAGCGCCGCAGCCGCAGTGTCCAGGATCATGGCACAGGCGGTGGTACCTCGGGTTCTGGAATTCATGGATGGCGCAGCGATCAGACTGGTGCGCGAATCGGCCGGCGCGGACCTGCCTGAGGAAGCCGGCGCGGTTCTTTTGATCGAAGTAGACGGCGACGCGAGCACATTGGAGGGGGCCGCCGGTGCCGTCGCCGCAGCCAGCGCCGGCACCGGCCGTATCGCGCTGGAGACCGCAAGGGATGAGGCTCAGATACAGGCCATCTGGGCCAGCCGCAAGGCCTTGTCACCTGCGTTAAGGCGCATCGCGCCGAAAAAAATCAACGAAGACATTGTAGTGCCGGTCTCGAGGATGGCGGATCTGATCGATGCACTGGAAATTATGGCCGCCGACTACTCGGTCACCATCGTCAGCTTCGGTCACGCCGGTAACGGCAACATCCATGTCAATATTCTCGGCGACCCGAGCGTGGCCGGAGAGAGCGAACGCATGCAGGCGTGCATGGAAGCGATGTTCCGCAAAGTGCTCGCGCTGGGCGGGACGCTGTCGGGAGAACATGGCATCGGCTTCGACAAACGCGAGATTATGGCGCTGGAGATAGAACCGGAAACGCTGGCGATCATGCGTCAGATTAAGGACGCTTTCGATCCTCGCGGGATTCTCAATCCGGGCAAACTGTTTCCGCAGTCGTCAGCGCCTACTTGACCACCCGCAGATGAGGGCGTGCGCTTTCCGAGTCATCCTTGTCCGGGCTCGAATCCGGATCAGGATCAGGATCTCCATCCTCAGCGCCAAAGATCATCCCTTGACCGGTCTCCCGGGCATAGATGCCCATAACCGCGACGCCGGGCACACTGACGTGGAACGGCCGGCCGCCGAAACGGGCATCGAACTCCAGTAACTCGTTGCTGATGATCAGGTCGCTGGTGGCTTCGTGACTGAGATTGAGCACGATCTTGCCGTCAGTGATGAACTCGGATGGCACGCAGACCCCGTTGACTCCGGCATCGACCACCACGTGCGGGGTCTGGCCGTTGTCCATGATCCATTCGTGCATGGCCCGGAGCAAATAGGGCCGACGGGGATTCATTCCTGTCGCTCGCGAACTGCGGCCGTCAAGGCCCCAGTTCAGATTCCAGCTCTGTCAGGCTGGCGCGGAACGAAGGCCGCTCGAACATGGCCTCGGCATACTGCGCAATCGGTTTGGCCTCGGCCGCGGACAGATCGATCTCATAATGCGGCAGGCGCCAAAGAATCGGCGCGATTGTGCAGTCCACCAGCGAAAATTCATCACTGATGAAATACGGCTTGGCGCGAAACACCTCGGCGCTGGCCATGATGCTCTCGCGCAGAATCTTTCGCGAGCGGTTGGCCGTCTTGCGATCCTTGGCTTCTTCGATTTCCGCCGCCAGTGCGTACCAGTCCTTTTCGATCCGGTACAGGGCCAGACGGAACTGTGCCCTGGTAACGGGATCCACCGGCATCAGGGGCGGATGAGGAAAACGCTCGTCGAGATACTCGATGATCACCCTTGAGTCGTATAACACCAGATCCCGATCCACCAGCGTCGGCACGCTGTGATACGGATTGAGATCCAGCAGGTCCTCCGGCAGCGCCGGACCGTCGACATCGACGATGTCGACGTTGATGCTCTTCTCCGACAAGACCAGCCGCACCCGGTGGCTATGGGCGTCGGTCGGGTGCGAAAACAGCGTCATTACCGACCGCCTGTTGGCAATTAATGCCATGCGATTACTCCAGGTCGTTGGCGGCCACACCCGCGGGCGCAGCCTTGCAAAATCAGTGGACGTCCTTCCAGATCTCTTTCTTCAGCAGGAAGGCGAAAAGCAGGAATACCAGCAGAAACATGATGACCTTTACGCCCAGCGCGCGACGCTCCAGCTGTACCGGTTCGCCGATGTAACTTAAAAAGGTCACCAGGTCGCGCAACGCGGTGTCGTACTCCTCAGCACTGAGACTGCCGGGAGTCACCATCTCGAAACGATCGAAAACTTCGTGAGGATTGCCCTGGGCATCGATCTCCTCGCGGAAAACTGCTCGCTGCGTACCCTGTAACTCCCATAGCACATGCGGCATGCTGGCGCCGGCGAGTACCAGGTTATTGACCCCGGTTGGCTTTTTCGGATCGAGGTAAAAGGACTTGAGGAAACTGTAAATCCAGCTTTCGCCACGGGACCGCGCGGCCAGCGAGAGATCCGGCGGCGTACGCCCGTACCAGCTGGCGGCGTCACCGGGCGGCATCGCGATTTCCATCGTGTCAAAAGGCCTTTCGCCGGTGAACATCAGGTTATCAACCAGCTGCTCCTCGGTGATGCCCAGATCCAGCGCCAGGCGGTTGTAACGCACGTATTTGGCCGAGTGACAACCAAGGCAATAATTGACGAAGTATTTGGCGCCGCGCTGCAGTGCAGCCTCGTTGGATATATCCACATCGATACGTTGCAGATGGGCGTCACCACCGGCGCCGGAGGCCATCGCCGGCAGCAGGATAAACAGACTTGCGAACAACTTCCTAAGCATGATGGCTCACCCTTTCAGGAACGGGCTTTGTCTTTTCGTATTTGGTATAGAACGGCATCAGCAGGAAGTAGGCGAAATAGATCACCGTAAACACCCGCGCCAGCATCGTGTAGACGCCGGTGGCCGGACGCGTGCCGAGGAAGCCCAGTGCGATGAAGCTGACCACGAAAGCGCCCAGAGCGACCTTGGACATCCAGCCGCGATAACGCATCGACTTCACCGGACTGCGGTCCAGCCAGGGCAGAAAGAAAAGCACCAGCATGGCGCCGCCCATCATGATCACGCCGCCGAGCTTGCTCGGTACCGCACGCAGCACCGCATAGAAGGGTGTGAAATACCACACCGGCGCGATGTGTGCGGGCGTCTTTAGCGGATCCGCCGGCTCGAAATTCGCGTGCTCGAGGAAATATCCGCCCATCTCCGGGGCGAAAAACACAATTGCCGAAAACACGATCAGGAAGACGATCATCGCCACCAGATCCTTGGACGTGTCATAGGGATGGAACGCGACACCGTCCAGCGGCTTGCCGCTGGCGTCCTTTTTTTCCTTGATCTCGACGCCGTCCGGGTTGTTGGATCCGACCTGATGCAGAGCCAGAATATGAACCACGACCAGTCCTACCAGGACGAGAGGCAGCGCAATGACATGCAGCGCAAAGAAACGATTGAGCGTGATATCGGAGATAAAGAAATCGCCACGAACCCACTCCACCAGGCTGTCACCGATCACCGGGATGGCACCAGCCAGGGAGACGATCACCTGGGCGCCCCAGTAAGACATCTGGCCCCAGGGCAGCAGGTAACCGAAAAACGCTTCTGCCGCCAGCGCGAGGTATATGAACATGCCGAATATCCACAACAACTCGCGCGGGTTCTTGTACGAACCGTAAAGCAGACCGCGGAACATGTGGATATAGACCACGACGAAAAACAGCGACGCACCGGTCGAGTGCATATAACGCAGCAGCCAGCCCCACTCGACGTCCCGCATGATGTACTCGACCGAGGCGAACGCGTCTGCCGCCGCGGGCTTGTAGCTCATGGTCAGGAAAATCCCGGTGAGAATCTGCAGGACCAGCACCAGCATCGACAGGAATCCGAATACATACCACCAGTTCAGATTCTTCGGCGCATAATACTCAGTGACGTGCTCGCGCAGCATCTTGTCCAGCGGGAAGCGCTTGTTGATCCAGGCGTAGAAACCGCCCTCTCGCCCGGTGACCGTGTTGCCGGCGTCATTTCCGAGGCTACTCATCACGCAACCCCCGCATCAAGTCCGATCAGTATGATGGAATCACTGATGTAGCGATGGGGCGGCACAGCAAGGTTGAGCGGCGCCGGCACACCCTTGTAAACCCGCCCCGCCAAATCGAATTTTGAGCCATGGCAAGGACAGTAGAATCCACCCTCCCAGTCCGGACCCAGATCGGCCGGTGCGATATCGAAACGCTCGATCGGAGAACATCCGAGATGGGTACAGCTTCCGACGACGACCAGCACATCAGGTTTGATCGAACGAAATTCGTTGGTGGCATATTCCGGCTGCTGCGGCTGTTCGGAGTCCGGATCGAGCACCAGGCCATCGGATTTCTGCACCAGCTCGAGCATCCTTTCCGTGCGCCGCAACACCCAAACCGGCTTGCCGCGCCAGCTGAACTTGGCCATGGCACCGGGCTCGAGTTTGCCGATGTCGACTTCGACCGGGGCGCCGAGAGCCTGAGCCCTGGCGCTGGGCTGCCAGGACGCCAGGAAAGGAACCGCAGCGAAAACTGCGCCGACGCCTCCGGTGACCGCAGTGGCCACACCTAAGAAATGACGTCTGCTGAGGTCAACATCGTCGCTCATCGCAAGGAATCTCCAAGGCAATTCAACAGGAGTTCGCGAAGCAATCCGGGGCCGGGGCCTTTCCCCGGGCCCAGGCCCGAGGCCCCGCGGGCTCGCAATCCGGCCATTATACACGGCGCTTTGTTGCGATGCCTACACGCTAAAGGGAGCCTGACGGACAGCGCAAATTGTCTCCCGCGCGGGGGCACCGCATAATCCCGGTTGTCTGCGCCAGAGGCTCACCGTGAGCTGACCATGTCCCGCCTGATCACCGCGATAAAGTTTGTTCTGCAATCGGCCACCGTGGGACTCGCGGCTGCCTTCGTAGCGGTATATCTGTTTCCGGACCTGCTCCCGGGCCGGGCCACCGGGCCGGCGCCTTCGTCCTATGCCGACGCAGTGATATCTACCGCGCCGGCGGTAGTGAATCTGATCAGCGCGGATCGTAGCGACCTGCAGATGGCCCGGGCACATCCCGAGCAGGTCGCCGCGGTCGGTGGCGAGAGCCTCGGCTCGGGGGTGATCATCGATCCCGCAGGCTACGTGATCACCAATGACCATGTGATTGCCGGCGCCCGGGCGATCGACGTCGTGCTGACCGATGGCCGGGTCGCCCCGGCGAGTCTTGTAGGCACTGATCCGGATACCGATCTCGCATTGCTCAAGATCGACCTCGATGGTCTGCCCCGAATACGTCTGGGCCGATCCGACACGCTGCAGGTCGGTGATGTGGTGCTGGCGATCGGTAATCCGTTCAGCATCGGCCAGACCGTTACCCAGGGAATCGTCAGCGGCACCCGGCGCGGTCAACTCGGTTTGTCCCCGTTCGAGAACTTCATCCAGACTGACGCCGCGATCAACCTCGGCAATTCGGGCGGGGCGCTGGTGAACGCCGGCGGCGAACTGGTCGGCATCAACACAGCGTTCTTCTCCCGCCGACTGGACTCAGAGGGTATCGGCTTCGCGATACCGGTCAATCTGGTTCGCGGAGTGATGGGGGATCTGATCGAACATGGGCGGGTGATCCGGGGCTGGCTGGGCGTGGGCACCGAAACGCTTACCCCCGAACAGGCTCGTTCGCTCGGTCTGGCAGATCCCTTCGGCATCATCCTGACCAGTGTGCAGGCAGGTAGCCCGGCGGACCTGGCAGGGTTGCGGCCCGCCGACGTAATCACCCATATCAACGATCAACCGGTCGTGGTCTGGCAGGACGCGTTGCGTCAGGTCGCGAGGATGACCCCGGGTACCAGCATCGGCCTCACCGGCAGCCGTCTCGGGCAGACTTTCCGGGTCTCGGTGGAGGTCGCCGAACGACCGTCGCCGGGTCGTCAGTAGCAGGCCGTCTCAGGCCGTCGCACGCCGGATAGCGGCGCCCAACCCGCCCAGCTTCTCCTCGATGCGCTCATACCCTCGATCCAGATGGTAGATCCGCTCGATCGAGGTTTCGCCGCCGGCGACCAGACCGGCCAGCACCAGGCTTGCGGAAGCGCGCAAGTCTGTAGCCATCACCGGCGCCGCCTGCAGACGCTCCACGCCTTCACTGATCGCGGTATTTCCTTCCAGCCGGATGCGCGCGCCCATGCGTTGCATTTCCTGCACATGCATGAACCGGTTCTCAAACACCGTTTCGGTGATCATGCCGACGCCGTCAGCGACGGTATTGAGAGCCAGGAACTGCGCCTGCATATCGGTGGGAAATGCAGGATACGGTGAGGTCCGGATATCCACCGCGCGCGGTCTGCGTCCCTGCATGTCAAGCTCAATCCAGTCTTTGCCGACCGTCAGCCTGGCACCGGCCTCCTCCAGCTTGGCCAGCACTGCGTCCAGATAGTCGGGCCGCGTCCCCAGCGCCCGCACCCGGCCTCTGCTGATGGCTCCGGCGACCAGGAAGGTGCCGGTCTCGATACGATCCGGCAGCACTTCATAGCGCGTCCCGGATAACCGCTCCACCCCCTGGATATGGATCGTATCCGTGCCGTCGCCGGCGATGTTTGCGCCCATGCTCCGCAGACAACCGGCGAGATCGACAATCTCGGGCTCGCGCGCCGCGTTCTCGATCACGGATTCTCCGCCAGCCAGCGCGGCAGCCATCATCAGGTTCTCGGTGCCGGTGACGGTCACCGTCTCCAGCACGATACGGGCGCCATGCAGGCGTTTGGCCCGAGCCTTGATGTATCCCTCTTCGATCCGTACGTCGGCGCCCATCGCACGCAGACCTGCCACGTGCAGATTTACCGGCCGGGCACCGATGGCGCAGCCACCGGGCAGCGATACATCGGCCTGACCGAAGCGGGCCAGCAACGGGCCCAGCACCAGAATCGAGGCGCGCATCGTCTTAACCAGTTCGTAGGGCGCATAGAAATGGTGGATACCGCTGCTGTCGACCTTTACCCGCGACGGTACGGAGACATCCACTTCGACGCCCATGCGCCGTAACAGTTCGACGGTGGTATTGACGTCGCGCAAGCGCGGCACGTTACCGATATCCACCGGACCATCGGCCAGCAGCGTGGCCGCGAGGATCGGCAGCGCAGCATTTTTTGCACCCGAGATTTGCACCTCTCCGTGCAGAGGGCCGCCGCCGGTGACAACTAGCTTGTCCATGCGGCGTCAGCTGGAAACAGCCTGTCGCTCCGCCGGGGTCAATGCTCTGATCGACATGGCGTGGATCTCACGCCCCATCCGCTCTCCCAGCGCCCCGTATACCAGCTGATGACGCTGGAGCTGACGCAGGCCTTCGAATTCGGGCGAAACGACGACAGCGGAAAAATGCACGCCATCGTCAGAACGCACATCCAGTTCCGCGATTTCAAGCGCTGAACGGATCAGGGCATCGATCTCTTCGATTTGCATAATTTGGGACCGTAACGGGAAACCACCCGGCCGTGGCCGGCGAATAGCATCAGGATTCTACTGGAAGCCCGCGCTCACCGGAAATCGACCGGCGACCCAGACTGTCGATCATCGCCAGGCATAGCGTGTATCATGGGCGCCCCGCCGAGGGTCGCTGGGCCCGACCGGCCATCGGACCCTGTTCATGCTGCTTTACTCCGCCGCCACCGTCGCCGGTTTTGCTCTCCTGATCTGGGGCGCGGATCGATTCGTGATAGGCGCCGCCGGGACCGCGCGCAACCTGGGTGTTCCTGCGCTGTTGATCGGCCTTACGGTTGTGGCTCTGGCCACGTCGGCGCCCGAGATCCTGGTCTCCATCAGCGCTTCGCTGGAAGGCAACTCGGACCTCGCCATCGGCAACGCGGTCGGCTCCAACATCACCAATATTGCGCTGGTCCTCGGGGCTTCGGCGCTGGTCAGCCCGCTCAACGTGCGCTCCACCGTGTTGCGGCGCGAAATGCCGGCGCTGCTTGCAGTGACGCTGCTGGCCGTGATGCTGATGCTGGACAACAGTCTCAGCCGGCTCGATGGAGCGATCCTGATCGCCGGCCTGGTCGTGGTGATGCACTGGCTGGTCCGTCTGGCCAGGGTACCCCCGGAATCAGACCCGATGGCGGCCGAGATCGAAGCCGAAATACCCAGCGGGATTTCAATGCCAAAGGCCGTGATGTGGCTGATACTCGGCCTGACCGTACTGCTGATCGGCGCGCAGATTCTGGTCTGGGGCGCGCACAATCTGGCTGTCGAGCTCGGGGTTAGCGACCTCGTCATCGGCCTGACCGTAGTGGCAGTGGGCACCAGCCTGCCGGAACTCGCAGTCTCGGTGGTCAGCGCTCTGAAGCGCGAACACGATATCGCACTGGGCAATATCGTAGGCTCGAACATGTTCAACTGCCTGGCGGTCATCGGTCCGGCCGGGCTGATCGATCCCAAGCCCTTCGATCCGTCTATGCTCAAGCTGCATTTACCGGTGATGATCGCGGTGACCCTGGTGCTGTTTGGTTTGACCTACAATTTCACTGGCAGCGGTCGCATCTCGCGAACCCAGGGGGGTGCCTTGCTGGTAGTTTTCTTGGCTTATGAGGGACATATCCTTGGCTTCTTCTGAACCTGCCCGGCATCTGACCCGGGATAGTCGTCTGGACGACAAGCAGATACTGGCCCGGGCGCGGGAGGTCCTGCAGATAGAGGCCGCGGCAGTTTCCGGCCTGATGGACGACCTCGGCAGTGATTTCATCGAGGCGTGCAAACTTTGTCTGAATTGCAGGGGCCGGATCGTGGTTACCGGCATGGGCAAGTCGGGTCATATCGCCAGCAAGATCGCCGCCACGCTGGCCAGCACCGGCAGCCCGTCCTTCTTCGTCCACCCGGGCGAAGCCAGTCATGGGGATCTGGGTATGATCACCGGTGAGGACGTCGTGCTGGCCGTTTCCAACTCCGGCGGGACCAATGAACTGATCCTGATTCTGCCGCTGATCAAGCGCCTGGGCGTACCGCTGATCACGATGACCAGCCGTCCGGAATCGACGCTGTCGCAGGCGGCAGACGTCAACCTCCATATCCAGATTGAAAAGGAAGCCTGCCCGCTCAACCTGGCGCCTACCGCCAGCACCACGGCCACGCTGGCGATGGGAGATGCCCTCGCCGTGGCGCTGCTGGAGAGCCGTGGCTTCACCAAGGAAGATTTCGCCAAGTCCCACCCCGGGGGCACACTCGGCCGTCGTCTGCTGCTGCGGGTTTCCGACTTTATGCGCACCGACGATCAGGTGCCGAAAGTGAAACCGCAGACCCCGGTGTCAGAGGGCCTGTTCGAGATGACCCGCACCGGACTCGGAATGACCGCGATCGTCGACGACGACGATATCGTGATCGGCATTTTCACCGATGGCGATTTGCGCCGGGCGCTGGATCTGGGTTGCGATCTTCGGACCACGGAAATGCGGGCGGTGATGACCACCGATTGCAAGACCATCGGCGCAGACGTTATCGCCGAGGAGGCGATGCGGATGATGGAGGACCACTCGATTACTGCGCTGCTGGTGACTGCTCGCGGACGAAAATTGATCGGTGCCTTCAATATCCACGACCTGCTTCACGCCGGCGTCATTTGATGGATCCGGCGACCCGTGCCAAAGGTTTGCGCCTGGCGGTATTCGATGTGGACGGCGTGTTCACTGATGGACGCCTGATCTATTCTGCGGCCGGCGAGGAGACCAAGGTATTCCATGTCCGCGACGGCCTTGGGATCAAGAGGCTTCAGGCTGCTGGTGTCGAGATCGCGATTATCTCGGGGCGGGCGTCGGATGCAGTCAGCCTGCGGATGAACGAATTGGGCGTCCGCCACGTGTTCCAGGGCGATCACGACAAACTTCCGCTGTTCGGCAAGCTCCTGCGGCAATTCGAGTGCAGCGCTGAGCAGACAGCGTTCATGGGCGACGATTTGCCAGACCTGGCAGTGTTGCGGGAGGTGGGCCTGGCGGCGTGCCCTGCGGACGCCGTCGAACAGGTTGCCGAAGTCTGCCACTGGCGGGCCAGCCTTGCCGGGGGCCTTGGTGCAGTACGCGAATTCTGTGAGTTCGTTATTCGATCCAGGTCATTGGGCAGGTGACTGCGCGCACCCTCGCCGGACTGATCCTGGCGGGTTTTGCAGCCTTCGGCGCATGGACCTGGCAAAGCTCGTTGCAGAATCCGGAGCCGCTCGAAACCCTGCCCAGTGCCGAAGTCCAGGGCGTTTATATTCGTCAGGCAGCCATAGTTTCGCCCGGTCCCGACGGACAGCCCCTGTACCGCATGGTGGCTGAGGAGATGAGTCAGGCGCTGAACTCGAACACCTTCGGGGTGACTGGCGTTCATCTGGACTATGGCGGGCCCGGGCAAGGGCGCTGGAACCTCAGTTCTGATAGCGGCGAGGTGACGCTGGACTGGAGCGATATCAGACTCTCCGGCAACGTCTCCATAGAATATCTGGGCGAGGGCAATGCGGCGACCCGGCTGCTAACCCACGCCCTGGCGCTGGATGCCTTGACCCACAGGGCTTCGACCACCGGGCGCGTGGTCCTGCAGCGCGGCGGTGGGCGCATCCAGGCCATCGGCATGTCGGTGGATTTGATAGCCGGAACCGTGGCGCTAGAATCCGGGGTCAATGGCCATTTCGTACCCTAGGGCATTTCGCTGGCTCGCCTTGCTGGCCCTGCTGCCGCTTGCTCCGGCATTCGCGATCTTCCCCGATTCCAGGGAACCCATTTCCCTGGAGGCCGAATCCTCTGAATTCGACGCCAGCAGCGAGCTGCTTGTTTTTCGCGGAGTCCGGATCACACAGGGGCCGTTCTCCATCTCTGCTGACCGGGGTGAGGCAAGCGAGCTCGATTTCTCGGCCAGCACCTGGAAATTCAGTGGCCAGGTCAGTATCCAGGGCGAAGGCGCCAGTATACTGGCGGATAGCGCTGAGCTTGAGTTCCAGGACCATAGACTACGCCGCACGCGGGCCGACGGTGCGCCGGCCACGTTTCAGCGCCAGCAGAGCGAGGATTTTCGCGCCATCAGCGGCGATGCCCGTACCATAGAGTACGATCACGCGGAGCAGGCACTTATCCTGTCGGGTAACGCCAGGCTGCTGGACGGCACCAACGAGGTTTCCGGTAGCCGTCTGATCTATCGCGTGGCTGAAGGACGGGTGATGGCAGGTTCGGATGAAGGGGGAGAACAGCGAGTGCGGATTACCATCACGCCGCCGTCGCCCGCGGGCGACATTGCCGAACCTGCCGCGCAGGAGCCGGAACAATGACCAGGCTTATCGCAGAAAATATCAGCAAGAGCTTCCGTTCGCGCAAGGTCGTGACTGATCTGTCGCTCGAGATCGAGGGTGGCCAGGTGGTCGGGCTGCTGGGTCCCAACGGGGCCGGCAAGACGACTGCCTTCTATATGATCGTCGGCCTCATCGGATGCGATGGCGGCAAGATTCTGCTGGATGGCAAGGACATCACCAATCTGCCCATGCACAGGCGAGCCCGCCTCGGTGTCGGTTATCTGCCGCAGGAAGCCTCCGTGTTTCGGCACCTGACCGTCGAACAGAACATTCTGGCGGTGCTGGAAACGCGCCGTGGTTTGAAACGACCCGACCGGGAGCGCCTGCTGGAGGAGTTGCTTGAAGAACTGCACATCTCTCACATACGCAGCGGCGTCGGCCTTAGCCTGTCCGGCGGCGAGAGACGCCGCGTCGAGATCGCCAGAGCTCTGGCTGCTGACCCGGCGTTTATTCTGCTGGACGAGCCTTTCGCCGGCGTGGATCCGATCTCGGTACTGGATATTCAGCGCATCATCGCTCATCTTCGGGATCGTGGTATCGGCGTCCTGATCACCGATCACAATGTCAGGGAGACGCTGGGCATCTGCGGCCACGCTTATATCCTCAATGCCGGAGAGGTAATCGCCGCCGGCAGTGCCGAAGACATCCTGCAAAACAAACAGGTCAGAGAGGTTTATCTTGGAGAGGACTTCCGGCTCTAGGCGGAACGCCCTCAAACGCAGTATCTGCTACCGGATATTTGCCCATTTCTGATCATGCTCAAACCAAGCCTGCAACTTCGACTCGGTCAGCAACTGACCATGACCCCGCAACTGCAGCAGGCCATACGGCTGCTGCAGTTGCCGGTGCTCGATCTTCAGGCCGAGATTCAGGCCGCGCTCGAAAGCAACGTCATGCTCGAACAGGACGAAGAGACGGAATCGGAGATTACCGCCGAACCGCTCGCGGACGAGAACGACGCCCCAACGGCGACCGCCGAGGAAATGGAGGTCGAATACGCGGAGATATCAACTCTTGGCCAGCAGTCCAGCGGGACCACCATGCCGGAGGACCTGCGTACCAGCTTCGACTATCCCGACCGCAGCCGCGACAACCTGCAGGACCATCTTCTCTGGCAATTGCAGATGGACCGGTTCAGCGACCGCCAGCGAGCCATCGGCGAAGCCCTGATCGATGCGATCAACGAAGATGGTTACCTCAACACCAGTCTGGCGGAGACCCGGGAGCTGCTCCGCGCCGACCTCGATGCAGAAGAGACCGAGATCGAGGAGGTGCTGCAGCGCATCCAGCGCTTTGATCCGGTTGGCGTCGGCGCCCGGGATCTGAGCGAATGTCTGAGCTGCCAGCTGGAGCAGTTCACCGACGACACCCCCGGGCTGCAGCTGGCCAGGCAAATCGCGGCGGAACATCTCGAGCCTGTGGCCCAGCAACAATATGCGCAGCTGCGGCGACTGCTGGCCGTCGATCAGGAGGCGATAGACGAAGCCCTGTGCCTGCTGCGCTCGCTGAACCCGAAGCCCGGCAGCGCAGTGCCGAGCGGACAGCCGGAATACATCGTCCCGGATGTGTTTGTCCGTCGCGTTGAGGGACGCTGGGTGGTCGAGGCGAACCCGGGGATTGCGCCGCGATTGCGGGTGAATCAGACCTACGCCAGGCTGATCAGCAGAGACACGGAATACGAGGCGTTGCGGACCCAGCTGCAGGAGGCACGCTGGCTGGTCAAAAGCCTGGAGATTCGCAACGATACCTTGTTGCGTGTGGCCCGCACGATAGTGGATCGGCAACAGGAGTTTCTCGAACATGGCGAGGAGTGCATGAAGCCGATGATTCTCAAGGACGTTGCCGACGTCGTCGAGATGCATGAATCGACGATTTCGCGGGCGACTACCGGCAAGTACATGCACACACTCAGGGGCGTTTTCGAATTCCGCTACTTCTTCTCCAGCCACGTATCGGGCACCGATGGCGAGGAAGTTTCCTCCACGGCAATTCGGGCCAGAATTCGCAAATTGATCGGGGAGGAACCCCCCGGCAAGCCGCTCAGCGACAGCAGGATCGCCCGCTTGCTCGAGCGCGAAGGCATCAAGATTGCCCGCAGAACCGTTGCCAAGTATAGAGAATCCTTAGGATTAGCGGCATCCAGCGAGCGTCGGAAAATGGCCGCGCTGCAGCCGGTAAAGTGATGCTAGGCAGACGGGCTGGTTAGCTCTAGAATGAAACAAGGTTGGCAGCAAGACCATCCAGCGGAGAAAACAATCAAATATCAACCGCCAGCGCAACGGGTCGAATCCAGCGACCCCAGAGTGGTCAAATCTTTCTGCCGGACCCATATCGGGCGCTGCGTGACGCAGTCCACCGCCTGATCGCTTTTTACCAAAGGAGGCGCAAATGCCAATGAATATCACCGGTCATCATGTCGACGTCACACCTGCACTGCGCGATTATGTGAATGGCAAAATGGAACGCGTGATTCGTCATTGCGACCAGTTGACCGACGCCCGCTGTATTCTCGAAGTTGAAAAATTGCGCCACAAGGCGGAAGCCACGCTGTTTGTCAGCGGCGGCACCATTTTTGCTGAAGCTGTCGCTGATGACATGTATGCCGCCATCGATAGCCTGGTAGACCGACTCGACAGACGGGTCAAGAAGCACAAGGACAAGCAGAAGGACCACCATGCCAGAGATGCGAACAAGCGTCTGGCATGAGGCAGGATAACGATGGACGAGCAGTTGCAAGCTGACCTCAGCCTGGGTTCGATTATTGAACCCAGCCGGGTATTGTGTAATGTCGAAGCGCGCAGCAAGAAACATTCGCTGGATATCCTCAGCGAGCTGCTGGCCACTGCGGACCCGGAGCTGTCGCAAGGCGAGGTTTTCGACAGTCTGGTGCACCGGGAGAAAGTCGGTTCGACAGCCCTCGACGGCGGCATCGCAATCCCGCACGGCTGTATCGACAGCATCGATCGCGTTTATGGCGCGTTTCTCAAGCTCAGCGAGCCGGTAGATTACGACACTGCTGAGGGCGAACCGGTGGATCTGCTGTGTGGGCTGTTGCTGCCGACCGACGGCGGAGCGGAATGCGGTCAACGGCTACAGGAAGCCGCCAAGCTGTTTCGCGAACCGGGTTTCCTCCAACAATTGCGCAGCTCTTCCAGCAGCAGCGGTCTGTTTGAGTTGTTGACCCAGTCCAGTCCGGCCCTCTCGGCGAGCGCCTGAACAGCAGCTGCGGGCGGACAGCAAGATCATGTCGTCGACCGAGCCGCACCTGTGCGCCTGCTGATCATCAGCGGGCTGTCCGGATCCGGCAAGAGCGTGGCGCTGCACATGCTCGAGGATCTGGATTATTACACTCTCGACAATATCCCGGCGCGCCTGTTGCCGACACTGATAAATCAGTTGCAGGATATCGGCGACGCCAAGTTTGAACGGATTGCGATCGGTCTGGACACCCGGCCAGCTCAGCGTGATGTGGCAGAGACATCCCGTCTGGTCGGCCAACTCAGGCAGCAGGGAGACGGGTGCGAAGTTCTGTTTCTGCAAGCCAGCACCGAGGTCCTGCTCAAACGCTACAGCGAGACCCGGCGGAAGCATCCGTTAAGTTCCGAGGGTCGTGGACTCAAAGAAGCGATCCTGTTCGAGCGCAAGCTGCTGACCCCGATCTGCGATCTGGCGGATGTAGTGATAGACACCAGTCGCATGAGCGTGCACGAGCTGCGGGTAGCCGTGCGCGAGCGTCTGGCAACATCTGACGACGGCGGGATGTCGATCCTGTTTCAGTCCTTCGGCTACAAGCACGGTATCCCCGGCGACGCGGATTTCGTGTTCGACGCAAGAGCGTTGCCCAACCCGTACTGGGTCAGCGGCCTGCGCGGCCAGACCGGCAAGGACCGGCCGGTGATCGAATATCTGCAGCGGCATCCGCCGGTCAACCGGTTTATCGACGATATTGCCACCTTCCTCGATCACTGGATTCCTGAGATTCAGCGTTCCAATCGCAGCTATCTGACGGTGGCGATAGGATGCACCGGCGGTCAGCATCGCTCGGTATATGTCACCGAGACGCTGGCCGAGCATTTTCGCGGGCACGGTCGGCGGGTACTGGTCCGGCATTCGGAGCTGCCTGACTAGTGTCCTGTTTGCCTGATTCCTTAACTCTCAGAAAGCCTGCAACGCCGCAATAGCGCGTTGCAGGCTTTCCCTGAGGGCGCTCCCAGCAGCCCGTCCTGCCGTGTTGCAGTCGCTTGAAGTAGCCTCGCTACTCCTGCACGCCTGCGCCTCCCCGGACGCGCTGCTGAAAGCGCTGAGAGTAAAGGAATCAGGCAAACAGGACACTAGCTGCGCGCTGCTCGCTACGCCCCATATCGGTGGACTCCCCTGCCCCGATGCGCCGACCTGCGGGCGCTGTCCGCTACGGCCAGGTTAGACGCTTCGGCCCCGCGGCATTTACACTTCTGCTCCGAATGCGATCCCGCCGGAGTCTTTGTGCATGGCAATTGAGGCAACAGATCAGCGCGCACCACGGCTAAAGCTGCTGCGAGACGCGCTCGAGAGCGGCACGCTGCGGCGCGTCCAGCGCATGATCAACTCGCTGCATCCGGCCGAGATCGCGGATCTGCTCGAATCCCTTCCGCCGGCGGAACGGGAAGTCGTCTGGGAACTGGTCGACACCCAGAGCGATGGCGATGTGCTGGTGCAGCTGAACGAGGAAGTCCGCGCCAAACTGCTCGGCGACATGGACTTCGATGAACTGGTGGCCGCAGCCGGCGGTATGGATCTCGACGATCTTGCCGATCTGGTCCCCGACCTGCCGGAAGCGGTCAGTCAGCAGGTCATCCAGTCGATGGATCATCAGGACCGGGAGCGTCTGCGCTCGGTCATGGCTTACGGCGAGGATACGGCCGGCGGCCTGATGGATCCGGATATCGTCACCGTGCGCCCGGATGTCACGCTGGAAGTGGTTTTGCGTTATCTGCGTATCCGCGGTGAGCTGCCCGATGGCAGCGATGCCTTGTTCGTGGTCAATCGATTCGACCGCTATCTCGGCTACCTCTATCTGACCAGCTTGTTGACCGCGGATCCGGGCAAGACAGTGGCCGAGCTGATGGACTCGGGCGTCGAGGGCATACCTGCCGCTACCGGCGCCAACGAGGTGGCGAATCTGTTCGAGATCCGGGATCTGGTTACCGCCCCGGTAGTCGATCCCGACGGCCGCCTGGTCGGCCGCATCACTATCGACGATGTCGTCGACGTGATCCGGGAAGAAGCGGAGCATTCCATCCTGAGCATGGCCGGTCTGGCCGAGGATGAGGATATGTTTGCCCCGGTGGTGACCAGTTCCCGGCGCCGCGCAATCTGGCTGGGAGTCAACCTCGCCACTGCATTTATCGCCTCGTCGGTGGTCGGGCTGTTCCAGGCCACGATTGATCAGGTGGTGGCGCTGGCCGTGCTGATGCCGATCGTCGCCAGCATGGGTGGTATCGCCGGCAGCCAGACCCTGACGCTGATCGTGCGCGGATTGGCCCTGGGCCAGGTTCAGAGCTCGAACGCACGCTGGTTGATGTTCCGCGAGCTGGCTGTGGGAGCACTCAACGGGATTGGCTGGGCGCTGGTTGTCGCCGCCGCCACAGTGCTCTGGTTCGGATCATGGACCCTGGGCGGCATCATCGCGCTGGCTCTGATCATTAACCTGGTGGTCGCCGCGCTTTCCGGAGTAGTGATCCCGCTGCTGTTGCGCCGTATGAGCATCGATCCGGCGCTGGCCGGCAGCGTCATGCTGACGACGATCACCGATGTCGTCGGCTTCATGGTGTTTCTGGGGCTGGGTGCCCTGTTACTGACCTGAGAGATCTCCGGCGACTTCCTTCGGCGCATCCAGCACCGGCATCGGGTCGCCCCTCAACAGCGCCTCGATCTGATCACGACGTGCCATCGCATCATCATGGCCCATGCGAATCAGCGCGCGGGTAAACGACTTTTCGAATAGCAGGTAACTCAATAGCTGACCCTCACCATGGGCCGATGCTCCCACCCCGCGCAGCAGCAGGCGGACCGGCAGCGGTAGCGACCTGGCATGCTCTGCCGCCAGCTCGCGGATGTTCTGGCTGGGCAGGATCAGCAAGGTCTCGACTCGTCGCAGATGCTGGAGCTCTGACGGCAGGCCTGGCGTCCGCACCTGTTCCAGCAACTGGTTGATGCGAGTGACCCGTTCCAGGTCCGTATACAGTCCATCCATGAATATCGTGTCGAGCATGTAACCGGCAATCTGCCCCAGGCTGGGACGCTCCGGATGTCTGGGGATCGGCCCGCCATGGGTTTTCTCATCGCGGACACCGATTACCAGCAGGCGCTGGGCGCCCATGTGGATCGCCGGGCTCAAAGGGTTTTGCTGGCGCATCGCGCCGTCGCCGTAATACTGGTCGCCAAGCCGGACCGCCGGGAATATCATAGGCACCGCCGCCGATGCCACCAGGTGTTCAACGTTGAGGCTGGCGCGCACACCCGCGCGACGGCTCCGATACCACTCGCCGACGCCGTCCCGGGACTGAAAAAAGCAGACCGAGCGCGCGGAATGATAGCTGGACAGATTTACCGCCACCGCGCGCAGATATCCCGCGGCGAGGTTGGACTGGATTCGATGCAGCGGGATGCGTTCCTCAAGTAGCTGCCACAACGGGCTGTTGTCGAGCAGGCTTCGCGGATTCAGCGTTCCCAGCAGCCCGCCGGTCAGGATTGAGGCCATCCAGTGCAAGCTGGCCTTCAGCATCGACCAGGCATCTGTGCGATATACCTGGTCTGCGGTGAAATTCCGCCAAACTGAATTCAGCGCGCTGACCCCGGCCGAAAAGCGGTCGGCATAGGCAGCGACAGCGGCCGCATTGATGGCGCCGGCGGAAGTGCCGCTGATCACGGTAAACGGGCTTGGCCCGCCGCGGGGCACGATTTTCGCAATCGCGCGCAACACACCGACCTGATAGGCCGCCCTGGCGCCGCCGCCGGGCAGAATCAGGCCAACGTTAGCCCAGCGCGGCACCGAATGAATACCGGATTCTGCTGGATTAGGTTTACCCATCGGGATTATCGTTCCTCTGCCTGCCTGGTCTGGCAATCCGCCGGAACCAGTGAGCATGATCGCGGTCTAGAGCGATGTTAACTGGTTCACAGTATGCTCGCCCAGGCGCGTAGCACCGCTCGCAACACCGCCCACAGCAATAAATATGAGGATGTTTTCAGATGTTTACGACGCTCCGAAAAACGCTCGCCTTCGCTATTGGTTTCGGGATGTTGGCGACGACCGCAGCCATGGCCGGCGGTCCCGCTGTGGGTGATCCGGCTCCGGACTTCGAGCTGTTGGATCAAAACGGCACCACGCACAATCTGGACCAGTATCGCGGTCAGTGGGTGGCGCTGTATTTTTATCCCAAGGACGACACACCGGGATGCACGACCCAGGCATGTAACTTCCGCGACAATATCTTCGCCTTTCGTGAGCGCGACGCCGTGATCCTCGGTATCAGTCTCGATGACGTCAGCTCCCACGAGGAGTTCGCGGAGAAGTACAGCCTGCCCTTCCCGTTGTTGGCGGATGCCGATGGCGAAGTCGCGGAGCAGTACGGCGTATTACGCAATCTCGGCGTCATGAAGCTGGCCAAGCGGCAGACGTTTTTGATCGACCCCGACGGCCAGGTGGCAAAGCACTATGAGACCGTGGATGTGGATACGCATTCGCAGACCATCCTGGCTGACCTGGACAAGCTGATCGGCACCACGGGCAGCTGACACCCCGGGAACAGCCCCTGCTCGCCGTCTCCCCCGGGACCGAAAAGGCCCGGGGGATTTTTTTGCTCCGCAGCATCGAATCTTCGTATTCACCACGATACAGCCGGCCCGCGCTCTCTGTTATCTTCGGGCGGTTCGCGTCCAATCCGGTCAGCGTCCGGACTCCGGCCCTGATCGCCACAAAAAATGAAGCGACCCTTGGGCGGGCCGCAACAAGGACTGGAGAATTTCGATGAAACGCAAAGTTTTGCCGGCGCTGCTGGGTCTGTCCGTAGTCGCCCTCGCGGGCTGTGGTGCGTCGGTGGACGGCGCGAACGGAGTTTTCAAAACAGAGGCGGACCTGAGCACTACATCGACCCCGGCCAACACTGTCGTCGTAGCCGGCACTACCTTCGATTATTCCGTCACGGTGACCAACAACGGACCACGCGACGCAAGCGGTGTCCCCATCACCTTGCTGATTGACCAGCCCGAGAAGCTGGCCATCGACGAATCGACACCCCTGTATGTCGACTGCGCGGCCACCGGCGGCGCCGTCGCGACCGATTTCGTGTTCGATCTGGGGGCGGGCACGGCCACCGCCGAGGCCGACATGCCGAACGGTTCCACGCTGTCCTGCGGGATGGCGTTCTACGCCAGTTATTCCGCGCTTGACGCGGTCAACATAGAGACCTGCGCAGGTCAGGATCAAACCAATCCAGATCCGGATACCGACAACAATTGCAGCAGTACCGACGCGGCGATCGGTGCCCCGCAGCCGATGGTCGATTTCCGCGACGAGATTATCTACTGGGCATTTACCGACCGCTTCTATAACGGCGATCCGAGCAACGACAATCTGACTGGCGAGCGCCGCGGTGACGATGTCCAGCCGGACAATCGCTTTGGCTGGCACGGGGGTGACCTGGCCGGCCTCAAGGCGAAAGTCGACGAGGGTTATTTTCAGTCCATGGGTTTCACCGCGATCTGGATCTCGCCGGTGCCGCTGCAGGTCCCCGCGGTCAACGGCCCAAGCCTGGTGGACTCCGCCGGCTATCACGGCTACTGGGCTCAGGACTGGCAGGTGATCGAGCCTCATTTCGGCACGCTGGCGGAACTCCAGGACCTGGTCACGACTGCCCAGGCAGCCGGCCTGAAAGTCATCCTCGATATCGTGGTCAATCACGCGGGCTACAACGCAGACCTGGTTGACCAGGAGCCGGAATGGTTCCGCCTCGGCGCACCCGGCTGTAACGGCGCCAATAACGATTACACCTGCAGCATCGCCGGGCTACCGGACATCAAACACGAAAACCCGGACGCCGCCAGCTTTATCGTCGAGCAGGTGCAGTACATCGTCGATCAGACCGGTGTAGACGGCATTCGCTGGGATGCGATGAAGCACGTCAACACGCCGATCTGGAGCACGCTGCTCGGACCGGGCGGCGCCGCTGACCGGACCCTGACCTGGAGCGTCGGCGAAGTCTTCGATCTTCGCTCTACCCGCCTGGCGTATTATCAGGACAAGGTGGGTTCGCCTTCGGTGTTCGACTTCACCCTGTATTCCGCGGCCAATCTTGCGCTCGCCGACCGCAGCGCTGGTACCGATGCCATCGCCAACGTGTTTGGCAACGATGGTGAATACACGGATGCGACCTATCTGACCACCTTCCTGGATAATCACGACGTCACCCGTTTCGTCACCAATGCGTTGAATGGCGGCGCCTCAGAACCGCAGGCGGTAGAGCGTCTGGATATGGCCGTGAGCATGCTCTACGGCGCGCGCGGCATTCCGCAGGTGTATTACGGTACCGAGATCGCGCTGCAGGGCACGGTCGACGACAATTCGCAGCGCGATGACATGGACTTTGAAGCCGGCAGCGGTGTTTGCGCGGTCGAAGACCAGGGTCAGGACAACGCTGAGGCCTACGGCGTGGATATGTTCCTGCGCGGCGGCTTTACCGACTGGAATGCCACTCCGGCAGGCCAGCTGATCAACTTCGGCGGCGACGCGTACAAAGCCCGGCTGCGCATCGCAGCAGGCGATTATGCCTTCAAGGTGGCTGACGACGGCTGGACCGTGGAGTTCACCAACGAGACCGACCCGGTAGTGCTGGGAACGCCGCTGACCCTTGAGCCCGGTGGCGGCAAAGGCAATACCAATATCTCCGTCGCGGAAGAAGGCTGTTATCAGTTTGAACTGGTCACTACGGTCCCGGACGCACCGGTACTGACTGTTACCCGGGTAAAGGATACCTGCGGAGTACAGGATCAGGGTGAGGATAACGCAGCCGCCTTCGGAGTAGAGGTATTCGCTCGCGGCGGGTTCAACGACTGGAATGCGGTGCCCGCCGGCAAATTCATCAACTTCGGCGCCAACCAGTATCAGGCGGAATTTCCGATCGCTGCCGGCGACTACGGGTTCAAGATCGCCGACGCAGACTGGACCGTGGAGTTCACCAATGAAGTGGATCCGGTGGTGCTTGACTCACCTCTGATCCTCGAGCCGGGCGGCGGCAAGGGCAACACCAACGTGTCGCTGGCCGGGGCCAACTGCTACAACTTCAGCCTGGATACGACTGACGCCGTGGCCCCGGTGCTCACCGTCAGTGCGGTGGAAACCACCGGCGCGGCGCCGACCCTGGTCGAGCGTCTTGCGGTGCTGGCGGCGGCTCGGCAGGCCTACCCGGCACTGAAACGCGGATCGACCGAAGTGCTGTATGACCCGTCGCAGGCCTGCTCGCCGCAACAGACCGGTAACGATCCGGCGGAAGCCTTCGGCGTGGCGATGTTCGCCCGCGGCGGCTTCAACGGCTGGGCCGACCCGCCACCAGCCAGCGATCTGTTCGCCAACCTGGGCGACGACATCTACGAGGCCCGGGTGAGCCTCGGTGCAGACACCTTCGATTACAAGATCGCCGCGGCCGACTGGTCGGTGGAACGGGCGTACAACGATGGCGTGACGCCGCTGGATAACGAAGTCACGCTGGGCGTGCCGGCTGGCAATGGCAGCATCACGATCGCCGATGCGGGTTGTTACGCCTGGACCATGGACGCCAGCGATACTGCCGCGCCGACGCTGGAAGTCAGTCAGTTGTTTGCCGGCAGCGGCACCGACGTGCTCGCATTCCAGCGTGATCTGGCCGGCGAAGCCAGCGTGGTCGTAGTCCTCAACAACGAGGACGATGACGTCGATTTGTCCAGCCTGGGCGGCGGCATAGCGGTAGGCAACACATTCGCCGACGGCGCCGTGGTCGAGATTACCGGAGCGGATAATGATCTGAGCGTGGCGGGGGGTCGCCTGATCGGCACCATTCCGGCGCGGACCACGTATCTGGTCAGCCAGACCGCCGACTGACGGCAGGTTCACAATGCCCGGGGGCGCGTCGCTGGTCGGCGCGCCCTTTTCTTACCCGCCGAAACGCCCCAGCTCTGGAGCCGGGCGCCGCCGGACTCCCGGCGAATACCTGGCCGGACCCTGTAACCGTGAATGCGCCCGGAGCAGGCTCAATATGCGGCGGACCATCACCTCGCAACGCGACACTCAGGCCATCAGGCACCATCCGCGGGCGAGAGTAATAGCTGGTGTTTGGCCGGACCAGGCAGAAATGGCGTCGGCAGTCCTTCGACCCAGGCCTGATGACCAGCCCGATAAAACGGCGACAGCGGATGACCACTCTGGCCTGCCGGCATATGGAAGTAGGCTTCGCGCTCCCGCCCCGGCGAAACCGCGAAGCGCTCCGAGGCACCGAAATCGGGTGTTTGTACCCGTGGCATCTGGGTTGCGCCGGCCAAAGGCTGAACCGGCATGTCCAGCCAGCGCGAGAATGGCCACAGTGCGCCACTCAGCGGATGTCGGATGCGGGCCTGATTGCGTTCGCCCCAGGTTCGCTCGGCCAGTTCTCCTTCGCCGGCCAGCGATTCCCGCGTAGCGTCTATGGCGCCGAGGATCAGCGCCGGCCAGGAATCAAACGCGGCGTCCAGAAGATGCCGGGGCTGTTGCTCCAGCAACTCCCATGCCGGGCCTTCGAACTGTCGTGCGAGGCCATAACGCATCCCCTCGTCAAAGCCGAAATCCGGGTCGATCCCGTGCAGGTCCCGGGTCAGGGATTCGAACAGCGCACGCAAGATCCGCGCGCGGGTCTCATAGACCAGCCGGAAGCCGACGGAGCGGGTATCGGCGCGGGGCAACCAGTCGGTCAGCAGCTGGCGGAATTCTTCACGACGCGGATCCTCCGCCACCGCATCCGCGTCTAGCGTCTCCAGCATCAGGTCACGCCAGCGCCAATAGAACCGCGCGCGGTCGTCAAGCTGGATCGCGAGCATGTCCTCGATGCCCAGTAGCGGCTGAGAACCCAGACCGTCCCGGATTTGCGCGGCCCTTGCGCCAAGGGCGTATCCCCCATCCCCAAGGCGCTCCAAGAACGCGCCATCCACGACCCGCGCATTGGCGGTCCATATGCGGCCGCCGGGCGGGTCAATAATCTGCGGGTACTGATCAAAATCCAGCCAGCCGACCCACCCGGTATCCGGCGTATTCCACGACGACGGCAGTGCCGGATCGAAGCCTTTACGACGTGGAATCCGGCCGACGACGGTCCAGCCGATACTGCCGTGACGATCGGCGACCACGATATTCTGCGGCGGATTGCCCGCACGCTTCGCGATCTCGATAGCTTCGGCCACCGAGCTGGCGCGTTCCATGCGCAGCAGCCCCATGTTCAATGCTTCGGTTTCGTGGGCCAGCCATTTGAGCGCGCGTTGGCGACCCAGATGGTCCGGCTCGAGCAACGGTCCCCAACGTGTCTCACAGACCGTCTCCAGCTGTGATTCAGCGCCCTTGACCACGATCTCTTCGTCAAAACAGCGCAGCGCCTCGCTGTCGCCGTCGAACAGGTAGCGTCCGGAGTCGCCCGGATCCAGCTCCACCAACACCAGGTCTGTCCAGTCGCCGTAACTGTTGGTAAAGCCCCACGCGACATGACCATTGCTGCCGGCAATGACCACCGGAATCCCCGGGATGGTCACCCCGGTGACCGCCAGCGCGGAACCTCCGCCTGACAGCTCCAGCCGCAAGCGATAGAAAGTGTTGGGCACTCTCAATGGCAGATGCATGTCATTGGCCACGATCGCAACGCCAGTGACGGAGGCACGTCCGGATACTGCCCAGTTATTGCTGCCAAAAAGCGTTACCGGCGCCGGCAGTGGCCATCGGGCAGCCACAGGCTCCAGCGCCGGCCGGTTACGCAGGTTGATCACTTCCGGACCTGGAATCGGGGGCACAACATAATTCTCGTTCTGCACCGGCGCATCCCAACTGGTGCCAGGCGGCAGGATGAAATCGACCAGCGCCGGAGGCAGTTTTTCTCGAACCAAAGCCATCGCATCTTCGCGTTCACCGCGGCTGTCGTTCAGCGTCAGAAACATCGAATACGCAGCCAGCAAGCTGTCCTCGGGCAACCAGGGCTGAGGCGTCGAGTTCAGTACCAGGTATTCAAACGGGCGGGCGTCCAGAGCATCCAGTCCCTGGTTGACCCCTCTGGCATAGGCATTCAGCAGCACACGGTCATTGTCGGTGCCCTGATCCAGGACTTGCTCGGCGCGGTCGCGGAAGCGGTGCAGGCGATGACCACGATCGGTCGGCACGGCCACCTCACCAAACAGCGCCGACAGCTCCCCTGCCGCCTGGCGTCGCGCCAGATCCATCTGAAAGAATCGATCCTGAGCGTGGACAAAACCCATCGCCTGGGCCAGGTCCGCCCGCGTGGCTCCGCGCAGCAGTACCACGCCGAGTTCATCACGCGAGACCTCGACCGGAGATTCGAGGCCGGCAAGCGAAAGCTCTCCGTCCAGTTCAGGCAGGCTCGCCCGAAACAGCCAGACAGCAGTGACGACCAGCACCAGGACCAGCCCAAGCACAGACAACGATGCCAGACGAAATTTTTGCACCACGCTGCTCATCGCCGGGGACACGCGGCGGCAACAGGAAGACGGCGCAGCCTCAGCACACGTCCGTGTCGATCACTGACAGAATCTTCATGGTGTTGGTACCACCGGCAACGCCCATCTTCATACCTTCGGTGAAGATCACGGTGTCGCCGACACTCACCAGATCGCGTTCGAGCAAGGCCTTGCAGGCCCCGCCAAATGCTACTTCCGGCGATGAATCTCCGGAATCAAAGTCCACCGGATAGACGCCTCGGTACAACGCCACGCGGCGGCGGGTAGCGACGTGAGATGTGAGCGCGAAAATCGGGATTCCCGAGCGAATCCGCGACATCCATAAGGCCGTGGAACCAGACTCGGTGAGTGCGACGATCGCCTGTACCTGCAGGTGATTGGCGGTATACATCGCAGCCATCGCCACGGCCTCATCAGTGCGGGCAAACAAGTCATCCATGCGGTGCCGGGAATGCGTGGTCACCCGCTGCCGCTCGGCAGCCACGCAGGCGTTGGACATGGCCTGGACTGCGCGCACCGGAAACTTGCCGACCGCGGTTTCCGCCGACAGCATGACCGCATCGGTGCCGTCGAGCACCGCATTGGCGACGTCCGACACCTCGGCGCGGGTGGGAATCGGTTCGTGGATCATCGACTCCATCATCTGGGTCGCAGTGATCACGACGCGGTTCATATCGCGGGCGACGCGGATAATCGTCTTCTGGACGCCAGGTACCTCAGCGTAGCCCAGCTCCACACCAAGGTCTCCGCGCGCCACCATGATCACGTCGCTGGCCTCGGTGATCTCCTCAATGTTCTCTACCGCCTCGGCACGCTCTATCTTCGCCACCAGCAAAGCTTTGCCACCGGCTTCCTTCAGCAGGCGCCTGGCTTCCTCGATATCCTCTGCGTCGCGGGGGAATGAGATGGCCAGGTAGTCGACACCCAGCTCCACCGCGGTATGGATATCTTCGCGATCCTTGTCGGTGAGTGCGCGCGCCGACAGTCCTCCGCCGAGGCGGTTGATGCCCTTGTTGTCGGACAACTTGCCGCCGACGTCCACATTACAAATTACGCGGCTACCCTCTACTGCCTTTACGGTCAGTGTTATGGCGCCATCATTGAGCAGCAATACATCGCCGGCGATGACATCCGCGGCGAGATCCTTATAGGTCACCCCGACACAGCCTTGATCGCCCGCATCCACCGCCAGCGCGGTATCCAGCGTGAACTCGGCGCCCTCCTCCAGCTCGACCGCACCATCGCGGAAACGATCTATGCGTATTTTCGGTCCCTGCAGATCACCGAGCACCGCGACGTCCTTGCCGGTGCTCGCGGCTACGTCGTGGATCATCCTGACCCGCCGGCGGTGCTCCTCGAGCTGGCCATGGGAAAAATTGATCCGCACCACGTCGACGCCGGCGCGAAACAACGCCTCGAGCACCGCCGGACTATCGGTAGCCGGACCCAGGGTGGCGACGATCTTGGTTCTTTTTCTGTTGGTGTTCATCATCTGTCGGTATGCGCCGACGCCTCACAGTCAGCGAGAAAAAATTCCTGATGCCAGCGCGATCTCAGGCACTTGCGCGCTGTTCCAGCATCGCGACGGCTGGCAGGGTCTTGCCCTCGAGAAACTCGAGGAACGCACCCCCTCCGGTAGAGATGTAGGATACGCGATCGGCGATGCCGAACTGGTCGAGCGCGGCCAGCGTATCGCCACCACCCGCGATCGAGAATGCCGGGCTGTCGGCAATGGCTTCGGCCAGCGCCCGGGTGCCGGCGGCGAATGCCGGAAACTCGAACACACCGACCGGGCCGTTCCAGACAATGGTGCCTGCCTGGCGCAGGAGGTCCGCATAATGGGAGGCGGTTTCTGGCCCTACGTCGAGAATCATCTCGCCGGCACCGACTTCATCCGCGCGTCGTATCCGGGCAGTGGCGGTCTCCGAGAATTCCTCGCCAACGCTTACGTCCGTGGGTACCGGAATGTTGGCGCCTGCAGCTCGCGCCTTGTCCATCAATTCGATGGTCGCCCCGACCAGGTCCGGCTCGTACAGCGATTTACCCACTGCGTGACCCTGGGCGGCGAGAAAATTGTTGGCGATACCGCCGCCAACGATCAACTGGTCCACCTTGTCGAGCAAGCGCTCGAGCACCGCGAGCTTGGTGGAAACCTTTGACCCGCCGACGATTGCGACCAGCGGACGCGCCGGCTTGTCGAGCGCACGGGACAGCGCGTCAAGCTCTCCGCTGAGCAGCGGACCGGCACACGCGACAGGCGCGAAGCGAGCCACCCCGTGCGTACTGGCCTGGGCGCGATGCGCAGTACCGAAGGCGTCCATCACATAGATATCGCACAGCGCAGCCATCTTTCTGGACAGACTCTCGTCGTCTTTTTTCTCGCCGGCATTGAAGCGAACGTTTTCACACAGCACGACCTCGCCGGCGCGAATATCCACACCGGAAAGCCAGTCGGATACCAGCGGCACCTCCTGACCAAGCAGCTGGCCCAGATGCGCTGCAACAGGCGCCAGCGAGAACTGCTCATCGAACTCGCCTTCCACCGGCCGGCCAAGATGCGACATCAACATCACTGCGGCGCCGGCATCCAGCGCGGCCCTGATCGTCGGCAGAGCAGCGCGAATGCGCGCGTCACTACTCACCTTGCCGTCCTTGACCGGCACGTTGAGATCCTCCCGGATCAACAGACGTTTACCTTCAAGGGTCAGGTCCTGCATCCGAATAAACTTCATCACCGTCTCCGGCGGGGCCGCGGTATCTGCCCCGTTACGCATTTGACGCTCAGGCATTCATCAGCGCGATGGTGGTGTCCAGCATGCGGTTGGAGAAACCCCATTCGTTGTCGTACCAGGAACAAACCTTGACCAGATTGCCCTGGGCAACGCGGGTCAGATGCGATTCGAATATCGACGAGCGCGGATCATGGTTGAAGTCGACGGAGACCAGCGGCTCTTCGTTATAGCCGAGAATACCCTGAAGCTCGCCCTCGGACGCCTTGCGCACTATACCGTTGACCTCTTCCACAGTGGTCTCCCGGGCGGCTTCAAAGGTGAGGTCCACCAGAGAGACGTTGGGCGTCGGCACCCGGATCGAGAAACCGTCCAGCTTGCCGTTGAGTTCCGGCAATACCAGGCCCACCGCGGCGGCGGCGCCGGTCTTGGTCGGAATCATCGACAAGGCAGTGGCCCGCGCGCGACGCAGATCGCTGTGATAGACGTCGAGCAATTTCTGGTCGTTGGTGTACGAATGAATGGTATTCATCAGGCCCTTGACCACGCCGATCTCACGATGCAGCGGCGTGACCAGGGGCGCCAGGCAATTCGTTGTGCACGACGCGTTGGAAATGACCGTGTCGCTGGATTTGAGCACGCCGTGGTTGACCCCATACACCACGGTAGCGTCCACATCCTTGCCTCCAGGCGCCGAGATAATCACCTTTTTGGCGCCCCCGGCGATGTGTGCCGAAGCCTGTTCCTTAGTGCGAAACAGGCCCGTGCATTCGAGTACGACATCGACCCCGAGTTTTTTCCAGGGCAGCTTGGCCGGATCGCGTTCGGCGAATACCCGCATGCGATCGCCGTTGATAATGATGTCGTCGCCATCGACTTCGACCGTGCCCGGGAACTTGCCGTGGACCGAGTCATAGCGGGTCAGATGGGCGTTGGTCGCGGAGTCCCCCAGATCATTGATCGCAACGATGTCGATTTCGCCAGTGCGGCCCGACTCGTGCAATGCGCGCACGATGCACCGACCGATACGACCGTAGCCGTTGATACCCACTTTGATAGCCATGCTTGTTCCTCCAGAACCAGTCAGATTTCCGCGGCCCGATCCGGACCGCAAGCCTTGAATCGAGTCTAATCCAGATCGGCGATAATTTTCTTGAGATTTTCCACGGTGAATCCCATGTGCCGGAAAACATCGGCCGCCGGCGCAGATGCACCGAATCGATCGATACCCAGAACCGCGCCCTGATCGCCCACATAGCGACGCCACAGATCCGAAACGCCCGCCTCAACGGCCACCCGGCGAGTGACTGCGCGCGGTAAAACCTGCTCACGATAGGCCGCATCCTGGGCATCAAATACCGTGGTACAGGGCATTGAGACGACGCGCACGCGACGCCCTTCCGTGCTCAGCTCGGCCGCGGCGGCAACCGCCAGCGCGACCTCGGAGCCAGTTGCGATCAAAATCACATCGGGTTCACCCGCGCAATCCACTAACACATAAGCGCCGCGCGCGATGTCGGCGATCTGTCCGTCGCTGCGGGACTGGAATGGCAAGGATTGACGCGAGAACACCAGCGTATGCGGCGTCGACGTGCTCTCGATGGCCAGTCGCCAGGCCACCGCGGACTCGACCGTATCGCAGGGCCGCCACAGATGCAGATTAGGGATCAATCGCAAGCTGGAAAGATGCTCCACCGGCTGGTGCGTCGGGCCGTCCTCGCCCAGACCCACCGAATCATGGGTATAAACGAACACCACCGGCTGATGCATCAGCGCGGCCATTCTCAGCGCATTGCGCGCATAGTCCGAAAATACCAGGAACGTGGCGCCATACGGGATAAAACCGCCGTACAGGCTCAGCCCGTTGAGAATCGCCGACATGCCGAATTCGCGAACCCCGAAATACAGATAGTTGCCATCGGGATCGTCCCGACTGATCGGCTTTGAGCCCGACCAGAACGTGTTGTTGGACCCGGTCAGATCCGCCGAACCGCCGATCAGCTCAGGCAGCGCCGGCCCAAATGCATTCAGCGTCATTTCGGATGACTTGCGCGTGGCGACATCGCCGCCTTTGGCCGCGAGTTTGCCTACCGCCCGGTCGGCAAAATCCGACCAGTCAGCTGGCAGGTCACCGTCCCAACGCCGGCGCAATTCCTCGGCCAGCTCCGGGAACGCATTGGCGTAGGCATCAAAACCTTGCTGCCATTCGCTCTCCGCCTGCGCGCCGGCGGCCCGGGCGTCCCAGGCCTGACGAATCGAGTCCGGCACCTCGAACGGCTCCGAGTCCCAGCCGATATTCTGCCGCGTCAATGCCACCTCATCCTTACCCAGGGCCGCACCATGCGTGGCCTCGGTTCCCTGCTTGGTCGGCGATCCCCAGCCGATGACCGTCTTGCAGCAGATGAGCGATGGGCGCCCGGTCTCGGCGCGGGCCAGCTCCAGCGCGGTCTTGATTGCCGCCGGGTCATGGCCGTCTACATCCGGGACCACGTGCCAGCCATAGGCCTCGAATCGCCCGGGCGTGTCATCAGTAAACCAGCCGCTGACCTGGCCATCGATGGAAATGCCATTGTCGTCGTAGAGCATGATCAGTTTGCCCAGGCCCAGCGTACCGGCCAGGGAGCAGGCTTCATGGGAAATACCTTCCATCAGGCATCCATCACCCAGGAATACATAGGTGAAATGGTCGACCACGTCATGCCCGGGACGGTTGTACCTGGCCGCCAGGATCCGTTCGGCCAGGGCCATGCCGACGGCATTCGCCACACCCTGACCCAAAGGCCCGGTGGTAGTCTCGATACCCAGATCCGGGTCGTATTCAGGGTGGCCTGCAGTGCGCTGCCCCCACTGGCGGAAATTCCTCAGCTCGTCCATGTCGAGCTGATAACCGGTCAGGTGCAGCACGCTGTAGAGCAGCATCGATCCATGACCGTTGGACAGCACAAAGCGGTCTCGGTTGGGCCAGCGCGGATTGCCCGGGTTGTGCCTGAGGAAGTCGTTCCACAGCACCTCGGCGATATCAGCCATGCCCATGGGCATGCCTGGATGGCCGGAATTTGCTTGCTGGACGGCGTCCATGCTGAGGGCCCGGATGGCGTTGGCAATGGCTCTGCGTTCAGGCATGACGGCTCCAAGAGGGGGTGAAAACATCAATTTTCCGGGAACCGGCCATGCGCGGCAAGCGCTGGTGACAAAAACATCTCTCCACTAGCGCCATTTGATCGAGCAACCCATGCTGGGAACCTGCTTTTCCGGGCCTTGACCGGTGCTGGCAATCAAAGACATGGCCCGGAACAGCTCGCGCGGAGCGTTGTCGGGCGGGTCTTGCATCACGCCCGGATCAAGACGCCCGCGGTATTGCAGCTCGAGATTGGCGTTGTAACCAAAGAAATCCGGCGTGCAGACAGCGCCATAAGCGCGCGCGACATCCTGGCTCTGGTCATACAGGTACGGGAACGGGAAGTCCTTGTCGGCAGCAAGCCTGGCCATATTGGCCGGTGAGTCCTCAGGGTAAGCCGCCGCATCATTGGACATAATGGCCACACTGTTGACCCCCAGACCGGCCAGTTCCCGGGTATCGCGCAGCAACCGGTCCAGCACGGCTTTGACATAGGGGCAATGGTTGCAGATAAACATGACCAAAGTGCCCTTTTCACCGCGGCAGTCCTCCAGGGTGCGGATTCTGCCTGCGCCGTGCTTTCCCGTCCCCGGTCGGGTATCGGGCAGTGAAAACCCGGGCGCCAGCGCGCCAAAATCGCACACGGGGGTCTGTTTTGCGGCCATTGCGTGCTCCTCGGCCGGGCGATCAGCGCCCGGACCATCGCGATGGAACTGAAAGGCGAAATTATACTCGGTATAATGGTCGTTCTTTTTTGAGCCCTGGAATCCGCCGAATATGTCTGACAGCTACATCTTTACTTCCGAGTCCGTATCCGAGGGCCACCCTGACAAAATCGCAGACCAGATCTCGGATGCGGTGCTAGACGCCATTCTGGCTGAGGACCGCACGGCGAGGGTTGCCTGCGAGACTATGGTCAAGACCGGCATGGTGGTGGTCGCCGGCGAAATCACCACCGATGCGTGGGTGGATCTCGAGGACCTGGCGCGCAATACGATTCTGGAAATTGGTTACAACAGCTCCGAAGTCGGGTTCGATGGCGCGACCTGCGCGGTGCTCAACGCGATAGGCAAACAATCACAGGACATCGCCATCGGCGTTGACCGGGATGAGCAGCGATCCCAGGGCGCCGGCGATCAGGGAATGATGTTCGGGTATGCCAGCAATGAAACCGATGTGCTGATGCCGGCACCGATCACCTATGCGCACCGGCTGGTCAGGCGCCAGGCCGAGGAACGCAAGCGCGGCACCCTGCCCTGGTTGCGGCCCGACGCCAAGAGCCAGGTGACGCTGCGCTATCGGGACGGCAAACCTGTCGGCGTCGAGGCGGTCGTGCTCTCCACCCAGCATGATCCGGATATCCGGCAGGCTGATCTGCGCGAGGCGGTGATGGAGACCATCATCCTGCCGACGCTGCCTGCGGAGTGGATCCACGAAAAGACGCGCTTCCACATCAACCCGACCGGACGTTTCGTGATCGGTGGGCCGGTCGGCGACTGCGGTCTGACCGGGCGCAAGATCATCGTTGACACCTACGGTGGCATGGCGCGTCACGGCGGCGGTGCTTTCTCCGGCAAGGATCCGTCCAAGGTCGATCGTTCGGCCGCCTACGCAGCTCGCTATGTAGCGAAGAACATCGTCGCCGCCGGCCTCGCCGATCGCTGCGAGATCCAGGTGTCTTACGCTATCGGCGTGGCGGAGCCCACCTCGGTCAATGTGGAAACATTCGGCACCGGCAAGGTGGCGGACGAGCGCTTGATCTCGCTGATCCGGCAGCATTTCGACCTGACTCCGTACGGCATCATCGAGATGCTCGATCTGCTTCGGCCGATCTACAGGAGCACCGCGGCCTACGGTCATTTTGGCCGCGAGGACACGGACCTCAGCTGGGAGCACACGGACAAGGCTGAACTGCTGCGCTCGGATGCAGCCGCCTGAACCCCCAACACACTGAATTGAAAGAATACCGGAGATTTAGATGACCCAGACAGCCCACGTACTCAACCCCGATTACAAGGTCGCAGACATCAACCTTGCCACCTGGGGCCGCAAGGAGATGGCGATTGCCGAAACCGAGATGCCCGGGCTGATCGCCCTGCGGGAAGAATACGGTGACAGCCGCCCGCTGCAGGGCGCGCGCATCGCCGGCTGCCTGCACATGACCATCCAGACGGCCGTACTGATAGAAACACTGATCCAGCTTGGCGCGGAGGTGCGCTGGTCTTCGTGCAATATCTTCTCGACTCAGGATCACGCAGCGGCAGCCATTGCCGCCTCAGGCGTGCCGGTGTTTGCGTGGAAGGGCGAGTCCGAAGAGGAATACTGGTGGTGCGTGGAGCAGACCATCGTCGGCAACGACGGCTGGCGGCCCAACATGCTGCTTGATGACGGCGGCGATCTGACTCAGCTGATGCATAACAAGTATCCGGAGTTGCTCAAGGAAGTGCGTGGCCTGTCCGAAGAAACCACCACCGGTGTGCAACGCCTCTACGAGATGGAGCGCGCCGGTCTGCTCAAGGTGCCGGCGATCAATGTCAACGACTCGGTGACGAAATCAAAATTCGACAACCTGTATGGCTGTCGCGAATCTCTGGTCGACGCGATCAAGCGCGCGACTGACGTGATGATCGCCGGCAAGATTGCCGTGGTTTGCGGCTATGGCGACGTCGGCAAAGGCAGCGCCCAGGCTCTGCGCGCGCTCAGTGCCACGGTCTGGATCACTGAGATCGACCCGATATGCGCACTGCAGGCGGCGATGGAAGGCTATCGCGTAGTGACCATGGACGATGTCTGCGACAAGGCGGATATCTTTGTCAGCGCTACCGGCAACTCCAACGTGATCACCATGGCGCATATGGAGAAGATGCGCGACCAGGCCATCGTCTGCAATATCGGACATTTCGACAACGAGATCGAAGTGGAGTCGCTGCGTTCACTGCCCTGGGACAACATCAAGCCGCAGGTGGATCACGTCGTGTTCCCGGATGGCAAGCGCCTGATCCTTCTCGCCGAGGGCCGTCTGGTGAATCTCGGTTGCGCCACTGGCCATCCCAGCTATGTGATGTCCAGTTCCTTTACCAATCAGGTGCTTGCGCAGATCGACCTGTGGAAGAACCCGGGCAAATACGAGCCGCGGGTCTATGTTCTGCCCAAACATCTGGATGAAAAAGTGGCCCGTCTGCATTTGCTGCGGGTAGGCGCAAAGCTCACCGAGCTGACCGAGGAACAGGCCGCTTATATCGGGGTGAAGGTCGAGGGGCCGTATAAGCCCGATTACTACCGGTACTGATTGTCGCTGCCCGGCGCGGCAGACCAAAGCAAGGCCCCGCCTCGTCAGCGGGGCCTTTTCTTGTGCCGCCGGTCAGTCGTCATGTTTGCGTACCAGCGTGAGGCCATCGCCAATCGGGATCAGGCTGATATCTACCCGCGTGTCGCCGTGAAGATGACGGTTGAAAGCGTCCAGCGCCAGACTGTCAGCGTCATCGGGATCGGGACTCACCAGACGCCCCGACCAAAGCGTGTTGTCCACCGCAATCACCCCGCCAGGACGGAGTAACTGCAAGGATTTTTCGTAGTAATCCAGGTAATTGCCTTTGTCGGCATCGACAAAAGCGAAGTCGAACCGCCCCGCCTGCCCTTGATCGAGCAGTTCCTGCAGCGTATCCAGAGCCGGGGCCAGACGCAGATCGATCTTGTCCGCGACGCCGGCGAGTTCCCAGAATTCACGGGCGATCCTGGTATATTCCTCGCTGACGTCGCAGGCTACCACGCATCCATCGTCGGGCAGCGCGAGCGCCACGGCGAGGCTGCTGTAGCCGGTGAAGACTCCGATCTCCAGGCAGCGCCTGGCGCCGGACAGCCGCACCAGCAGCGCCATCAGCTGTCCCTGTTCCGGCGATATTTGCATCGCTACCTGGGGATGCTCCGCGGTGCGCTGCCTCAACTCAGCGAGAACTGGCGCTTCGCGCAACGACACATCCACCATATAGCGATAAATATCGTCCGTGACTTCAATGGTCTGGTTGGACACTTTTTGAGAACTCCTCGTTTCTGTCTGGGCGAGCCCAGAGGTTACACTAGCTGCCTGCCGACGGCCGGAAGCGGAGCCTATGACGACCGCCAGTGTTGACCTCGATATCCTGCAGCTGACAGATCCTCATCTGTTCGAGAATCCGCAGCGTCAGCTCAAGGGAGTTGCAACCTACGCCAGCTTCCTGCGCACGCTGCAGCACGCGCTCGCGCTGTGGCAGCCGGACATTATCCTGCTTACCGGCGATCTTTCCGAAGACCGTAGTGCTGGCGCTTATCGCTTGCTGCGGGAAACCCTGGAGCCGGCACAGACACCGGTGTTCTGTATCCCTGGCAATCACGATGACCCTGTCGTGCTGGCCAGAATCCTCGACGGAGGTCACTTCCGTTGTTGCGAGGCGCTACGCCGGGGTAACTGGCTGCTGCCGATGCTCAATAGCTGGGATGGGGAACGTGGCGGCGGCCGCCTCGGCGCCGAGCAACTCGAACTTCTCGACCGTCAGCTCGCAGCGACCGATGCCGATCACGCGCTCGTCTGTCTGCACCATCAGCCCGTGCCGGTGGGCAGTGCCTGGCTGGACTCCGTTGGTCTCGCCGACCGGGAGGACTTTATGGCCGTGATCGCGCGCCATCCGCGGGTGCGCGGCTTGCTTTGGGGCCATGTGCATCAGAGTTTTGACCAGCGCAAGGACGGTCTGCGCCTGATGGGCACGCCGTCAACCTGCTACCAGTTTGTGCCGGGGGTGGATCACTTTGCTCTTGACCAGCTCGGCCCGGGCTTTCGCCGTATCAAATTGCGTCGCGATGGCGATATCGATAGCCAGGTCACGCAGCTGGATCCATGAACACCACGAGCAACACGCCCGCCGATCCGGCTGCTGCGCCGCTGGCCATACCACCGCAAGCCCTGGTCGACTACTACCGCCTGCTGCGTCGGCATGGACTCAACGACTCGCACAGCGGCAATGCATCGCTGCGCCACGCGACCGGCTTCTGGATCACGCCCACAGGCTGCTGCGCCGACACCTTGCGCCCCGCCGACCTGGTAGCCTGCATCGGCCAGCACGCGCTACCTGAGACAGCCTCGCTGGATGCCGCCCTGCATCAGGCAATCTACCGCGCGATGCCGGAAGTGGGGGCCGTAATTCATTGCCACGGACCGCACGCGATAGCGCTGACCATGGACGGTCCGGATTTCGTGCCCGTTGATTTCGAGGGCCGGTACTATTTTGAGTGCGTTCCGGTGATCGACATCGCGGACCGCGAGTACACCGCGAAATCGCCCGCATTGGTGGCCGCTGCCTTGCAGGGATCACCGGTAGCCATTGTCCGCGGCCATGGCGTCTACGCGCGTGGCACAGACCTCGATCAGGCATACAAATGGTGCTGCTCGCTGGAGTCTTCGGCCCGTATCGCCTGGCTCCATCGTACGCTGCCCGTACAAGGACCCCGGCTGTGACCAGACCACTGAAGCTGTTTCGCGCTGTCTTCTCACTCACGCTCCTGTTTTGTGCCTGCGTTGCGGCAGCGCAGGGACCCGCGATCTGGGAGTACCGGGGCAGCTCGGGCAGGGTATTAATGCTCGGATCAGTCCACGTGCTGCGCCAGCAGGACTATCCACTGCCGGCTTCGGTGCAGGCGGCCTACGCCGCCGCGGACACCCTGGTGATGGAAATCGACACTACCAGCCTCGATCCAATGGCGGCGCAGATGTTGATCACCGAGCTGGCTACGCTGGAGGGTGGCAGCAGCATGTCCTCGATCATGGGCCGCAGGGATTTCGACCGGGCCAGCCGACTGGCTTCCGGCTTGGGATTCGATTTGATGATTTTGGAGAGCTTTGAGCCGTGGTTTGCAGCGCTGACCATCATGAATCTGGAGATGATGAAGGCTGGATTCAATCCGGAACTGGGACTGGAAACTTACCTCTCCGGACAGGCCGTGGCGGACGGCAAGCCGATCCTCGGGCTCGAAACCATGGAATTTCAGTTGCGTCTGTTCGACGAGATGCCGACGCGGGTCCAGTCTATGCTGCTGCTGCAGACTCTCGAAGAAGCCGGATCCATCAACAATGAGATGGACTCAATGATTCGCGCCTGGAGAAACGGAGATTCCGCCGCATTATCCCAGCTCATGGGCAAGAGTTTTTCCGATTATCCGGAGGTCTACAACGCGCTGGTGACCGAGCGGAACCGGGACTGGTCGGATAAGATCATCGATCTCGGGGCACGTCCGGAAACGTCACTGGTGGTGATAGGCGCGCTGCACCTGGTGGGCAAGGACAGTCTGATCAGGATGCTGCAGAATCGGGGCAAGAAGGTCGCGGCCTGGTCTCCCTGAGCGTTCACCCACCGCGGACTTGCTGATCTCCGGCCTGGCCTGCCGGGACTCGGTGCTGCCGATCACACCCGGCGCGAAGATCCTGCACACAGGCCAGGCGCGGTCTCCGACCTCAGATTTCGATCATCTCAAAATCTTCTTTCCCCGCACCGCAGTCGGGACAACGCCAGGTCAGGGGAACATCCTCCCAACGCGTGCCCGGTTCGATGCCGGATTCTGGTTCGCCTTTTTCTTCCTCGTAGACGTAACCACAGATGACGCACATGTAGGCCTTCATTGGATTCCTTTTTTTCAGAGCCGGTCGATAGTCTGCAACAATTCGCATATTCTCCCATGCATGACCCTGCGACCGGAACCCTGGCCCCGATGAGCACTGACGACTCGCCTGCCGTCGTGATGATCATCGCCGGTAACGACCCCTCAGGCGGCGCCGGCATCACGGCTGATATCCAGGCGGTATCGGCCCTCGGCGGACATCCGGCGCCGGTCGTGACGGCGCTGACCGTGCAGGACACGCGCAACGCCTACCGGGTCGAGCCGGCTGCGGCCGAGCTGGTTGCGGAGCAGGCGCGTGTCGTGTTCGCGGATCTGCCGGTGCGGGCGATCAAGATCGGCCTGCTGGCAACCGCCGAAATCGCCGGCGCGGTCGCGGATTTGTTACAGCAGCATCCACATGTGCCGTTAATCCTTGATCCGGTGCTGGTGGCCGCCGGCGGAGCCACGTTGGCCGAGGATGCACTCACTGCAGTCCTGCTTGATCGTCTCTTGTCTGCGACCACGATCCTGACCCCCAATGCGCTGGAGATCCGGCGCCTGGCCGGCGCGGCGCGCCGTGATCTCGGGTCCGGCGATCGCGATGACCTGGCAAAAGCCCTGCTGGATTACGGCTGCCGCTATGTTCTGGCCAAGGGCGCCGATGAAGACACCCCCGGGGTGGAGAATGTGCTGTACGGCAACGATGGCCTGACCGAAGTGTTCCGATGGCGCAGATTGCCGGGTCAATACCATGGTTCAGGCTGCACGCTGGCCGCGGCGATTGCCGCACTTGTCGCCCGCGGCCGGCCGGTGCCTGCAGCGGTAGCTGAAGCGCAGCGCTATACCTGGCATGCGCTGCAAAGAGCTTACAAACCCGGCACCGGCCAAAATGTTCCGCGCCGCGTGGCGGCCCTGCCGCATGGCTAGGGCCAGGCCCGGATTGCCGCGCGGGCTCTATGCCGTCACCCCGGAGCCCGTCCGCGGCCCGAACTCCCGGGTGGATCCTGCTGCGGCGGATTCGCGCTTGCTGACGCAGGTCAGTCGCTGTCTCCGTGGCGGCGCCAGCATCGTCCAGTACCGGGATAAAGTCTCGAATCCGCAACAGCGCCGGGAACTGGCCAGCGCGATCAACGATCTCTGCCGACAGCATGCGGCGGTTTTCATCGTCAATGATGATATTGATCTTGCGCTGGAGATCGGCGCCGATGGCGTACATCTGGGCGAATCGGATCTGGCGTGCGCGCCGGCGCGGGCGTGCGCGGGCGGAGAGTTCCTGATCGGCATCTCCTGCTATGACTCGCTGCCCCGGGCCAGGCGCGCGCTGGAAGACGGTGCCAGTTACGTGGCTTTCGGCAGCGCTTTCCCGTCTCCCACCAAGCCGGCGGCGGTACGCGCGCCTCTGTCCCTGTATCAGCAGGCAGCCCGGGAACTTGCCATACCCGTCGTGGCCATCGGCGGCATAACCACGAATAACGCGCCGCTGCTGGTCCGCGCTGGCTGTCATGCGCTTGCGGTGATCAGCAGCCTGTTCGATGCCGCGGACACCGTCGCCACTGCCAGGGTGTTCAGCCAGCTGTTCGAAACGTCAGCGGCTGACGATAGGCTAGAATAAGGCCCCTTGAATCCTCCGAGGAGCCGGTCAGCGATGAATCGCAGTGATCCCCTGTTCGAAGAAGCAAAACGTTATATCCCCGGCGGCGTCAATTCGCCGGTACGCGCATTTGGCTCAGTCGGCGGCACACCCGTATTTGTCAAGCGGGCTGCGGGCGCCTACATATTCGATGAAAATGACCGTCGCTATATTGATTACATCGGGTCATGGGGACCGATGATTCTCGGCCATGCCGATCCGGGCGTGATCGAGGCGGTCAAACAGGCCGCGGAACGTGGGCTCAGCTACGGTGCCCCGACGGTGTCCGAAACCACACTGGCGCGAAAAGTTTGCGAGATGGTGCCCAGCATCGAGCAGGTCCGATTCACCAGTTCTGGTACCGAAGCCACAATGAGCGCGATCCGCCTGGCCCGGGGCTTTACCGATCGCGACAAGATCGTCAAATTTGAAGGCTGTTATCACGGCCACTCGGACTCTCTGCTGGTCAAGGCCGGATCCGGCGCGCTGACCCTGGGCGTGCCGACCTCTCCCGGAGTGCCCGCATCGATGGCGGAGCACACGATCACGCTGACGTTCAATGATCTGGAACAGGTGCGCGCCGCCTTCGCCGAACTCGGCGATCAGATTGCCTGCATCATCATCGAACCGATCGCTGGCAACATGAATATGGTGCCGCCGGTCAGTGGCTTCCTCGAGGGATTGCGCTCGATCTGCGACGAATACGGCGCGCTGCTGATATTTGACGAGGTGATGACCGGCTTCCGCGTTGCGATGGGCGGCGCGCAATCCATCTACAAAGTGAGACCGGACCTCACCACGCTGGGCAAGGTTATCGGTGGCGGCATGCCGGTGGGTGCGTTCGGCGGCAGAAGGGATGTGATGCAGCATATTGCGCCGGCCGGCCCGGTCTACCAGGCCGGCACCTTGTCAGGCAATCCGGTGGCGATGGCGGCTGGCCTGGCAACGCTGGAGCGGATCAGCATGGCTGGCTTCTACGAACGCCTCGGCGAACGCACCCGAGCTCTGGTGCAAGGTCTGCAAGACGCCGCCGACCAGGCGGGAATCGCGTTCTCCACCCACCAGGCCGGCGGGATGTTTGGCTGCTTCTTCTCGGCGGTCTCGCCGGTTACGACCTTTGACCAGGTAATGGCCTGTGATGGTGAGAGTTTTCGCCGCTTCTTCCACGCGATGCTGCGACAGGGCGTTTACCTTGCACCGTCGTCCTACGAGGCCGGCTTTGTATCCGCGTCGCATTCCGCGCAGGACATCGCGTCAACGATTGACGCAGCAAAAGTGGCTTTTGCCGAACTGGCCTGAATCGCCGTGGCAGCCGGTCCGGATCAGCCGGTATCCGCTTCCCACAGCAGCCGACTCAATTGCTGCGCCAGTTTGGGCTGCATCAGATAACCAAATGCTTTGTGCGGGTTAGGGCCGCCTTCCGGCTCGCGATAAGCATTGAACAACAGTCGATAGTCACGCAGATCGTCCTCGCCGTACCCACCGAGGTCACGTCGCATACCGGCGAAAAAGTGTGCCTCCATATCGAGATCCTGGCAGACAATGTCTCCCAGCGCGGAGTAGTTGTGCCAGCGCCGGACATTTCCCAACCACGCCTGACGCCGCTGGCCGACCAGCGCGGCAGACCGATTCGCCAGCGCGCGGCCGCTGAGCATGATGTCCTGGACTGCAGCTTCAGCCAGCGGCACGCCCATGGTGACCAGCAGATCTACCTTTTGCGAGCGGTAGTTGCGGAACTCCGGTTCCGGACGGTGCGCAAAGCGCCACAACACGTCATACGCCACCGCGCCGCCAAGTGAATGAGACAGGATCACGACCCGTCGCCCCTGATCCCAGCACTCACGCAGACGCTGCTCCAGCGGCCGGCGGATGCGATCCGCTACATGGCTGTCACGATGATAACGGTCCAGCTCCCAGACATGTTCGTGGCGTATCGACGGTCCGAAGACCAGTGCGGCGTGGAGCGCCTCGATAATATGCGGCGCGAAGCGCCGATACTGCTCGGCCGTCAAACCGCCAGCCGGCACATGCAACCCCGCTTTGTGCTTGCGGCGCATGTTGACCAGGGCCGCGACGGATTGCCGCAGGCCCCTGATCCTGGTGGCTTGCTCGGCCAGATGGTCGGGCACCGCATCGGCCCAATATGCAGAGACGAGCAATTCCGGATCAGCAGCCAGCCTGCGCCCCAGCGCCGGATCCTGGACAAGCAGATTCTCCGTCAGGCAGGTCCGCCACAGATCCAGCCAGGTGCTCTCCGGTGGCTTGCATGCCATGCCGTGGACGAGGACAAAACGCACCGTTTCCGAGAATCGCTTCACGCTGTGGCTCCGGGCTTCCCGCATTGCCAGCACGTCTCGAAACTCATCGCGTTCTCCTCTCCGCAGCCAGCGCAGGTCCACACACTCTCGTTTTGAGGTCCCGCCTTGGCAGATTCATACCCCCTGATCAGCGCTTCGGCTGCATGTCGATAAGCCGGCGGCACCAGCAGGCGCACGTCGCACACGCGAGGCACGCCGGAATATGCACCCACCAGATCCTCGCCGCTGATCTCCGCCGGGATGCCCTCTTGTTGCAACAGGCCCTTGAGCAGATTTGCTTCGATCGGGTCGGTCATCCTGTGCACACAAACCACGCGCGGGTTCTCAGTCATCCGCGGCCCCAAACCGGGACGGACGCTTATGGCTGCCGTCGCATATTGGCGGCGCCGCGCTGCGCTTGCATCCGCACAGCCATGCGGTCTCGCTGCGTTCGGCGTCGATGCGAATCGGCTCCATGCCGCTGCCATGATGTGATCCATCGCAGAACGGTTGCCGTTTGCTGCGGCCACAACGGCACCAGAAATAGGTCTTGCCCTGCTCCAGCTCCACGCAATACGGTCCCACAGTCCGATCATCCCTGGCGCTCATGCGGATTCCCCGCTCCATTGCGGCCTGACCTGCGCAGCGATTCTCCGGCTGCTCATCGGCGCAGCGATTCGACCAGAGGCACCAGCGTCTCCAGCCGGCGTACAGGGTCGCTCAATTCCAGGCAATGCTGTTTCTGCTCCAGGCTCAGGGGCAGCACCTCGGCCAGTCTGTAGCTGACCCAGACGGCATCTTCAAAGTTCTTTTCGATAAACCGATATTGCGGTTCCAGTTCCGCCATCACGTTCTCCAGCAGGGTCAGCAATGCGCTAAACCGTGAGGGCATCGGCAGCGGCGCCTCTGGCTCCAGGAACTCGACATGTCCGAGATTCAATCCATCCTCCTGGCGATGTGTTTCGGTAAGCAGAAACCGTGTCTCACCGACGGCCGTAATCCCCAGCAGACCGTCATCGAATTGATACCAGTCCACGATACGCGCCAGCGTACCTACCTGATGCAAAGCCAGGCGGTCCTCCCCCTGACTCTCAAGCTGGGCAACAACACCAAACCCCAGATCCTGCTTCAGACAACGACCAACCATGTCCACATAGCGGGTTTCGAAAATCCTCAGCGGCAGCGGGCCGCCTGGATACAGCACAGTGCGCAGCGGAAACAGCGGGATTTCAACGCCTGTTTCCTCCATCGGACGCCCTCCGCGACCCGGCTCAGCCATCGCCGTCATCCGCGCCGCCCCAGCGCGGGACCAGCGATTGCGCAAGGCCGAGGTGATCCATGACCCGGGCAACCATGAAATCCACCAGGTCCGATACTTGCTGCGGCCGGTGATAGAACCCGGGCGCCGCCGGCATCACCACCGCTCCGGCCCTGGTCAGGCGCAGCATGTTTTCCAGGTGGATGGCGGACAACGGCGTCTCCCGGACAACCAGTAGCAGCTTGCGGCCTTCCTTGAGCACGACATCGGCGGCACGCTCGATCAATGAACGGCTGGCGCCGGTCGCCACCGCAGAAACCGTGGCGGTCGTGCAGGGACAAATCACCATGGCGTCGGCGACAGCGGAGCCGCTGGCCGGCGGCGCGGTCCATTGTTCGCGACCATAGACCATCAGCTGCCCGGGCGAAGCCGGGAATTGCTTTGCCAACATCGTCTGGATGTCGCCAGGGCGCGCCGGCAGCACCAGGTCCATCTCCATCGAGGCCACTACCTGCGCCGGTTTGGAGACCATCAACGAGACCTGACAGCGCGCTTCCAGCAAACACTCCAGCAGACGCACCCCGTACTGAATGCCTGAGGCCCCGGTCCAGGCCAGGGCGATATGATGCGCGGCTTTATCCTGTTTCATGATTCGGGTCCGGCTGCCGCAAGCGCCGCCAGCAAACTTGCGTGCAACCCTCCGAAAGCACCGTTACTCATAATGACTACATGATCACCCCTGCGCAGATCGGAGACAAGACAGTCGCGCAGCTGGTCTAACTCACCGAAAACCCTTGTCGGGGTGACCGAATCATCGGCCAGTTTGTCCATTTCCCACTCCAGCGCGGGAGGACGCAACAGCAACGCCTCGTCGGCCGCCGCTAACGCGGGCCCCAGCGTATCTCGATGGACGCCCATGCGCATGGTATTGGAGCGGGGCTCAAGCACCGCAACGATGCGCTCATTCCCCACTTCCCTGCGCAGACCTTCCAGCGTCATGCGGATCGCGGTCGGGTGATGGGCGAAATCATCGTAGACACGGATACCGCCGACCTCTCCGCGCAATTCCATCCTGCGGCGCACCCCTTGAAAAGCCTCGAGCGCTTCAGCGGCGGTATCCAGAGGGACGCCGGCATGCCTGGCGGCCAGCATTGCGGCAACGCCGTTCTCCGCATTGTGCTGCCCGGTCAACGACCACTTGACCCGGGTTACCCGCTCGTCAGGATGTACCAGATCGAAGCCCAGGCCAGGCTTCAGGCGGCAACGCCAGGGCGCCTCATGATGGCTGGAAAACCGCTCCACCGGGGTCCAGCATCCCATCTCCAGCACCGCCTCGAGATTTTCGTCATCCATTTTGCTGATGACGCAGCCGGAGCCCGGGACTGTCCTCAGCAAATGATGGAACTGACGCTTTATCGCCGCGAGGTCGGGGAAGATGTCGGCATGATCGAATTCCAGGTTGTTCAACACCAGGGTCCGCGGGTGGTAGTGGATGAATTTGGACCGCTTGTCGAAAAACGCAGTGTCGTATTCGTCGGCCTCGACGACGAAAAACGGGCCGCTACCCAGCCTTGCGGAGCTGCCGAAACCCACCGGCACCCCGCCGATCAGGAAACCGGGATCAAGCCCCGCATGTTCGAGTATCCAGGCCAGCATGCTGCTGGTGCTGGTCTTGCCATGCGTGCCGGCGACGGCCAACACCCATCGATCTGCCAGTACGTGCTTGGCCAGCCACTCGGGGCCGGATGTATAACGCAGGCCAGAATCCAGCAGGGCCTCTACCACCGGCAGCCCTCGGCGCATCACGTTTCCCACCACTACGCAATCGGGCTTCAGGTCCAGTTGCCCGGCCTCGAAGCCCTGCGTGATATCGATGCCGAGCTCTTCGAGTTGAGTACTCATCGGCGGGTAGACGTTAGTGTCCGCACCGGTCACGTGATGCCCGGCTGCCTTCGCCAACGCAGCGACGCCGCCCATAAACGTTCCGCAAATACCGAGAATATGGATATGCATCAAATCTCCGCCGGGAACAGATAGGCAAAGGCAATGTAATTGAGGATGAAATAGCTGGCCGCCAGCAATACCCCGCCGACATAGGGAACCTCCAGCGCGCGCTGCAGGATGTGGCCGTTGATGCTGATAGACCAGAGCACGATCAGATAAATTCCCAGCGCCGGGATCAGCGCGGATGGATCGCCGGGCGGGCTGGACTGCAAAAGCACAGACAGAGGCAGCGCAAAACAGGCCAGCAAGGCACCGGCGCCCATGATCGCTGCCAGCGTCTGGCGCAAACGCGGGGCGCGACGGAACGCGGCCAGCAGCAGGCTGAAAAAGCCCACCAGCAAGACGAGATCAAGCACCAGTTGCGCCAACAACTGAGACGCACTGCTGGAATACACGGCGATACTGACGATCCCGGTGACCGTGTACAAAACAGCCATCAAGCCGACAAAAAAATCCGACGCGGGCAAGTCCTGGGGACCGCGCCGCAGCGTCGCGATATCAAGCAAAGCGCGAAATATCTGTTTCACCATCCACAACTTCCCGTAACCAGGGCTGCATGATAACCGGCGGGGCGGGTCACACCATATGTGCAGGGTATTCTGGGATAATGCGTGGCCATGGAAGAATTTGAATACATCGATACCGCGGCCGGCACCGAGCGCGCGGCGAAACTGCTCGCCCGGGCGCCGTTTGTCGCTATCGACACCGAGTTTGTTCGCGAGAAGACCTATCACCCTTTGCCCTGTCTGTTACAGGTCGCGGGCGCGGGCCACATTTTTTGCGTCGACCTGATCGCTCTGGACGGGGCCGGTGCGCTGAGCGATCTGTTGTTCGAACCCTCGATAACCAAGGTCTTGCATTCAGCACGCCAGGATCTGGAGTTGTTCTACGCCCTTTATGGCCGCGTGCCTGCTCCTGTCTACGACACCCAGATCGCGGCGGGCATGCTTGGCTATCCTGACCAGTGTGGCTACGGCAATCTGGTCGAGGCTGTGCTGGGCGTGGCCCTGGACAAGGGCCACGCCCGGACTGACTGGTCCAGGCGACCGCTGAAATCCGAACAGCTGCGCTACGCTGCAGACGACGTCCGTTATCTGGTTCCGTTGTATGAGACGCTGGTCGCGCAACTTGAAAACCGCGGACGCGCGGACTGGCCGCAGGCGGATTTTCTCGCCCTGGAGGATGCGCAGCTGTACGCGCCGGATCCGGCAACTGCCTGGCATAAGGTGAAAAGCTGGCGCCAGCTCGAAAGCCCTGCGCTGGGCCGCCTGCAGCAGCTCGCCGCGTGGCGGGAAGAGGTTGCGGTGGAGCGCAATCGACCGCGCCGCTGGATTCTCTCCGATCAGTCCCTGATGGCACTGGCTACACGAGCGCCGGAAGGACCTGCGGAACTTGAGGAGCTCGAATTGGTGCCAGCTTCGGCCCGGCGCCGCTACGCCGACGAGTTGCTCGGCCGTCTGCGGATAGCAGCACAGACGCCGCCGCCTGATGTGGCGCCGGACACCCGCCTGAGCCGCAGCGACAACGGGCTGGTCGGCCGGCTGAGCAAACAATTGGATCGCTGCGCAAGAGAATCCGAAGTCGCTGCCTCACTGATCGCCACGCGCGCGGAACTCAGACGCATGGTGAGCGGAGATCGCGACGTGCCTGTGCTGACGGGCTGGCGGCGGGAGCTGGTCGGGGACCGCTTGCTGGAGATCCTGGAGCAGGCGAAACCGGTCAGCTAGGCGCTGGATCCAGGGCCTAGCGAAATCTCCAGCCGCCGAAACACCTCGTCGATCTCGCCTTCGGCTGGCACCACCTTGAGCTTGCCCCGTTCCTCATAAAACGAAACCAGCGGAGTGGTCTGGGATTCATAGACCTTGAGGCGCTGGGTAATGGTCTCTTCATTGTCGTCTGCACGCTGGATCAGCTCGCCACCGCAGCTGTCACAGACACCCTCCTTCTGCGGCGCGAAAAAATAGACGTTGTAAACCTTGCCACAGCCGCTGCAGGTCCGCCTGCCGGTGAGGCGCTTGAGCAGCACCTCAAAATCCACGTCCATCAGCACCGCCGCATCCAGGGGTGCTCCCAGATCCTCCAATACGCCATCCAGCGCCTCGGCCTGGGTCAGGTTCCGCGGGAAGCCGTCGAGGATAAATCCAGATTCGGCGTCAGGTCGCGCCAGACGCTCGCGGATCATGCCCAATACGATATCGTCGGAGACCAACTCACCGGCATCCATGGCCACTTTCGCTTTCTTGCCCAGCTCGGTGCCCTTCGCCACCGCCTCGCGCAGCAGATCTCCGGTCGAGACCTGGGGGATGTGATAACTCTCGGTCAGTCTTTGCGCCTGAGTACCTTTGCCGGATCCCGGCGCACCTAAAAGGATGATTCTCATGTCGGCCTCGCTATGTATCGACAAGCCCGGGCAAGTCGGGCCAGACGGCAGACCCCGCCAGGCCATGCTCCCCATCAAGCGCGTCAGGCTAGCTCCCCTGTTCGACCAGGTCAAACCGATGAAGCCAGGGATGGAATGGGCTATGCTTTGCACGCCCTCACAGGTCTGGAGTCCCGATGACCAAACGCAATCTGTTCTATGCACAATCCGGCGGCGTCACCGCAGTGCTTAACGCGACCGCATGCGGCGTAATCGAAACCGCACGTAGCTATCCCAAGCACATCGACAAGGTTTATGCCGGCCATCAAGGCATTCTCGGCGCCTTGTCCGAGGATCTGATCGACACCAGCAAGGAATCGAGAGCCAGTATCGCCGCGTTGCGACACACTCCGGGCGGAGCTTTCGGCTCGTCGCGTTATCGCCTTAAAGGCCTCAACGAAAGCCTGGCTGAATACGAGCGCATGATCAATGTGTTCCGGGCCCATGACATCGGCTACTTCGTGTTCAATGGCGGCAACGACTCGATGGACACCGCGTGGAAGGTCTCGCAGATAGGGGAACGCATGGGTTACCCGATTACCTGCGTTGGCGTTCCCAAAACAGTAGATAACGACCTCGCCATAACCGACAACTGCCCTGGCTTCGGGTCGGTCGCCAAGTATGTCGCCACATCCACACGTGAGGCCGCGATCGACGTACTGTCGATGAAGCAGACGAAAGTTTTCATCATGGAAGTGATGGGACGGCATGCCGGCTGGATCGCGGCCGCGGGCGGTCTGGCCGGTCGCAAGCGCCATGAACCACCGCACATCATTCTGTTCCCGGAGATAGCGCTGGACGAAGTCGCATTGATCGCGCGGGTAAAAGACTACGTGCAACGCTATGACAATTGCGTGATCGTGGCCTCGGAGGGCCTCAAGTGGCCGAGCGGCCAATTTGTCTCCGATGCCGGAAGCAAGGATGCCTTCGGCCATGTGCAGCTGGGCGGCGTCGCGCCTGTGCTGGCCAACATCATCAACCATCGCCTCGGCTACAAGTACCACTATGCGGTGGTCGACTATCTGCAACGCTCCGCGCGACACATTGCGTCGAAGACCGATGTGGAGCAGGCCTACGCGATGGGCGAAGCGGCAGTCGACCTCGCCGTCGAGGGCCGTAATGCGGTAATGCCGGTAATCGTGCGCAAATCAGACAAGCCTTATCGCTGGGAGGTTGGCGTTGCTGAATTGAGCAAAGTAGCCAACAAGGAAAAGAAATTGCCACGCAACTTTATCTCGCGCGATGGCTTTCACATCACCGCTGCGTGCCGGCGCTATCTGGAACCATTGATCCAGGGCGAGGATCACCCCCCGTATCGGGATGGCTTGCCGGACTATGTGCACCTGAAGAAGGTCCGCGTGCCAAAGCGCCTGCGCAAGAAATTCGATCTGAATCCCTGATCCGAGGGACCCGGAACCGAATATGAACAGGGGGGCTTGCGCCCCCCTGTTCCGGTATCAGGCCATGCCCCGCCTCAAAGCAGCGGCGCGATCACCAGGCTGACGATGGCCAACACGTTGATCAGGATATTCATCGACGGCCCTGAGGTATCTTTGAACGGATCGCCGACGGTGTCACCGACCACAGTGGCCTTGTGGGTATCGGATCCCTTGCCGCCATGATTTCCTTTCTCGACATATTTCTTGGCGTTGTCCCAGGCCCCGCCGGCGTTAGCCATGGTAATGGCCAGCAGCACACAGCCCAGCAGAGCGCCGCCAAGCATGCCACCCAACGCTTCCGGACCGATGCCGAAGCCGACCACCACCGGTGCCAGCACCGCCAGCAGGCCGGGCGGAAGCATCCGTACCAGCGCCGCTCGGGTGGCGATGTCCACACAGCGCACGGTGTCCGGCTCCGCCTTGCCTTCGAGAAGTCCAGGTATCTCCTTAAACTGGCGGCGGATCTCCTTGATCATGTCGAACGCAGCGGTACCAACTGCGGTCATCGTCATCGAGGCGACGAGAAACGGGAAGATACCGCCGATGAACATGCCCATCAGCACGGTCGGGTTTGAAATCTCCAGCGAAAACCCGGGGTTATGATGACTCACAACCTCGATATAAGCGGTGATGATAGCCAGCGCAGCCAGCGCGGCGGCACCGATTGCAAAGCCCTTGCCGATCGCTGCAGTAGTGTTGCCGACCTCGTCCAGGGAATCGGTAATCTTGCGTGTCTCCGGACCCAGACCTGCCATTTCCGCGATGCCGCCGGCATTGTCAGCGACCGGTCCGTAGGCATCGATCGCCATGGTCATGCCCACCGTAGCCAGCATGCCGACAGCCGCGATACCAACTCCATAAAGGGAGGCAGATTCGTTGGCGAAATAGATGATGCCGACAATTGCAAGGATCGGAACGACGACCGACTGCATGCCGATGGCAAGCCCGGCAATCAGCACCGTGGCCGGACCGGTTTCACCTTCCCGGGCGATCCTGCGCACCGGCGGACCGGCAGTGTAGTACTCGGTGACCAGACCGATGATCATGCCGCCGATGGCCCCGGCAACCACGGCCAGCCATACGCCGGTGCCTATACCGAGAGCGCCGATCACGAACCAGGCAGCGAGAATAAACAAAATCGCGGCGCCCAGTGTACCCACACGCAGAGCCTTTTCCGGTGGCAACGCAGTCGCCAGTCGCACCAGGATCACGCCCAGCAGGGAACAAACCAGACCGGTGGATGACAGCATCAGCGGCAGACTCATCAGGCTCGCCCGCAGCTCATCCCCGGTCAGCCCGCCACCCAGTTTCTCGTTCATCAACTGCACAGCGATGGTTGAGGCAATCGCGATCGAAGCGATCATCGCACCGCAATAGGACTCAAAAATATCCGAGCCCATGCCGGCCACGTCGCCAACGTTGTCACCTACGTTATCCGCGATCACTCCCGGGTTGCGCGGATCGTCCTCCGGGATACCGGCCTCGATCTTGCCCACCAGGTCGGCGCCGACGTCGGCGCTCTTGGTGAAGATGCCGCCGCCGACACGCGAAAACAGCGCGACCAGAGAAGCGCCCATACCGAAGCCGTGAATGGTCTCGGCAGTCTTCGGATCGCCGCCAAACAGCAGGTAAAGAAAGCCCAGACCCAGCAGGCCCATAGAGGCAACCGTGATGCCCATGACCGAACCGCCGTAAAAGGCAATCGACAGTGCCGCCCCCGCTCCCTTGGAGTGGGCTGCAACCGTGGTCCGAACGTTGGCCCGGGTCGCGGTATACATGCCGATGAAGCCGGCCAGCGACGACGTCAAAGCGCCGACGAAGAACGCGCCCGCCGTGCCCCAGCCGAGATCAGACAAGCCGATTGCCAGGATCATCGCCGCAGCCACTGCCCATAACAGCAGGTACTCACGACGCATAAACGCCATCGATCCCTGCTGGATCTTCAGCGCGATGTCCGCGACCTTGCCCTCGCCGGCCGGATAGCTGATTACCATGCGGTAGACAACAAACGCGGCGACCAGACCTACTCCGCCCATGATCAGCGGAATCTCGTTGATGTTCATGGCTCCCCTTCTCTATTTTTTGCGTCCCGCCAACGGACGGAGACAGTTTCGGATCCGGATCCAGGACAGCAGCGGGCCTGGACGATGATTATCCGGCGCATTATACCGGGCTGACCAATGGAAAAGCAGTTCGCCTTTAGTGGAGTTTGAGCGCCTCGGGCCGACCGACAGCGTATCCCTGGATGAAATCGACGCCCATGTCACGCACCGTCGAAAACACCGCGTCAGTCTCCACATGTTCGGCGACGACCCGTATCTTCAGGGTGGCTGCCAGTTTGATCATCGCGCCGACCATCGCATGACTGACGTCGTCGGTGCCAAGACCGCGGATAATTGCGCCGTCGATCTTCAGGTAATCCATCGACAGGTTCTTCAGATTGGCGAAGGAACCGATGCCGCTGCCAAAATTATCCAGCGCGAACTTGCATCCCATCCCGTGCAGCACCGCGATAAAGCGGGCGGCGTGGGTCAGATTGCCGGTCACCGCGGCTTCGCGCACCTCAAAGCAGATTTGCTCCGGGACCACCCCGCTGTAGTCCAGACACTGCACCACGAAATCCAGGAACTGCGGATCACCCAGGGTCTGCCCGGACAAATTAATCGTACAGCTACGCCGGTCCGGGAGATGCAGCGCACCGCTGCCGATTGCGCCGAAAGCCGTCTGCAAGACCCAGCGATCAACATTCGGCATCAGATGGTAGCGCTCGGCCGCCTCCATGAAATCACCGGGCGCTACCATGGCACCGGCCTCGTCGCGCATGCGCAAGAGCACTTCACAGGCCGGTCCGGTATCGACACGCCCGCCCACCGATACGATCGGCTGCAGGAAAAGCTCGAAGCGGTCTTCTTTCAAAGCCCGCTGCAAGCGCTGCAACCACAAAATCTCGCCGCGCTGGCGGGCCACCGCCTCATCCCGTGCGGAGTAAACGTGCACCCTGCCGCGACCCTTTTGTTTGGCCACATAACAGGCCGAATCGGCCGCGCTCATCAGCTCTTCCAGACTTCCGCTCTCGTGGCTGATTTCGACCAGGCCGACGCTGACGCCGATATTGAAGATACGGTCGCGCCAGACGAAGCGGTAATCCCTGATCGCGGCCACTACATCGTCTGCAATCTGACGCGCCTTCTCCAGCGGACACCCGGTCAGCAACATGCCGAATTCGTCACCGCCGATGCGGGCAACGATATCCGAGTCACGCACCTGCTCCCGGATCTGACCCGCGACCTCGCGCAACATGTTGTCGCCCGCCATGTGACCGCAAGTGTCGTTGACAGCCTTGAAACGGTCCAGGTCGAGGTAGCAAAGCACATGGGTAGACGAACCCGCCCTGGCGCCGCTGATGACCTCCTCCAGTCGCCGCTCGAATTCTCGCCGGTTGACCAGACCGGTCAGCGGGTCGTGGCTGGCCTGGTAGGACATCTGCCGCGCCAGGCCGCGGATCTCGGACACATCGTGCAACAGCACTACTGCGCCAAGGACGCGCCCGTCGCCGGTACGGATCGGCGCCGCGCTGAGCTCGATCGAATGCTCATGACCAGAAGTCTTGGACACCATCAGGGTGCGCCGGCCGAGATCAATCCGGGTGCCCTCGCCGAGGCAACGCTGGATCGGGTCACCCAGCGGCTTGCGATCGGCCTCATCCACCAGATTGGTCAAATCGCCGAGCAGTTTGCCCTCGGCCATGTCCAGGCGGCAGCCCAGCATCAGCTCGGCGGCGCTATTCGCGTAATCGATGCGGCCATCAAGATCGGTCGTGATCACGCCTTCACCAATCGAATCGAGGGTATGCCGGGCGAGACTGCGGCCGGCCCGGGTAGCCTCCTCAATAGCGTGCGCGGCGCTGGGTCGCACCATTGAACCCAGCACGTGCTCCGACCCGGGTACCGCGAACGGCCGCACCTCGACCCAGTGCGAACGATCCTCCGGATCCAGCAATTGCAAAGTCAGCGTCTCCCGCTCTGCTTTCCCCTCGAGCCGTCGATCCAGATACTGGTTCAGCGCTTCGCGGTATTCGGGGTGCGCGAAAGACTGGAGTTCGAGGCCCTCGAGCTGCGCCGACGGCACGCCAAAGATTTTCGCGGCACCGGCATTGGCAAACAGAATCGTCCGATCATGGACAAGCACGGCGTTGTCCATCGAATCCGCGAGTTCGGCAAACAGATTCTGCCCCGCCAGCAAAGCCAGCGGACCGCCTCGTGCAGCGGCCCCCTTGTCCCCGCCGCGAGCGGAGGATTTTGCGCGGGCCGGACGGGCGCCCTCAGGGCCGGCATCAAGCGCACCGAAGCCGCGCCCGGCCAGGCGGCGACGAAGGTAGTAGACCAGAAACCCGAAGGCGCCCAGCCCAGCGGCGATAGTCAGCGTCTCGAGCAACGGTATTCCGCTTGGGCCTCCTTCATGATTTGCGATACACCTGAGCGCCTTCGCGCCGGAACTCCAGCGCCTTCTCCTGCATACCCGTTTCCAGCGCGCTGCCGAGTTCGTCTATGCCACGACCCCGGGCATAGTCCCGGACCTCCTGACTGATCTTCATGGAACAAAATTGCGGTCCGCACATGGAGCAGAAATGCGCCAGTTTGTGGGCTTCCTTTGGCAACGTCGCATCGTGGAATTCCCGCGCCCGTTCCGGATCCAGGCCCAGGTTGAACTGATCCTCCCAACGAAACTCGAAGCGTGCCTTCGACAACGCGTTGTCCCTGATCTGTGCTCCCGGATGGCCCTTGGCCAGATCCGCAGCGTGGGCCGCGATACGGTAGGCGACGATACCTTCGCGCACATCTTCCTTGTCCGGCAAACCCAGGTGCTCCTTGGGCGTCACGTAGCAGAGCATCGCGGTTCCATACCAGCCGATCTGAGCGGCCCCTATCGCCGAGGTGATGTGATCGTAGGCGGGAGCGATATCGGTAACCAGCGGCCCGAGCGTGTAAAACGGCGCCTCGAAGCAGGATTCCAGTTCCTTGCGCATGTTCTCCCGGATCAGCTGCATGGGCACATGGCCCGGCCCCTCGATCATCACCTGGACGTCTTGCTCCCAGGCGATCGCGGTCAGTTCGCCAAGCGTCTCCAGCTCGGCAAATTGTGCCTTGTCGTTGGCATCCGCGATGCAACCAGGGCGCAGTCCGTCGCCGAGCGAGAACGACACATCGTAGGACTGCATGATTTCGCAAATATCGGTGAAGTGCGTATACAGAAAATTTTCCTTATGGTGTGCCAGGCACCACTTCGCCATGATCGAGCCGCCGCGCGACACGATGCCGGTGATGCGATCCGCGGTCAGCGGTACGAAAGGCAGGCGCACCCCGGCATGGATGGTGAAGTAATCAACACCCTGCTCGGCTTGTTCGATCAGCGTGTCGCGGAACACTTCCCAATTCAGGTCCTCGGCCTTGCCCCCGACTTTTTCCAGCGCCTGATAGATGGGGACGGTGCCGACCGGCACCGGAGAGTTGCGGATGATCCACTCCCGGGTCTCGTGGATATTCTTGCCGGTGGACAGATCCATGATCGTGTCGCCGCCCCAGCGCACCGCCCAGACCATCTTCTCGACCTCCTCCGCGATCGAAGAAGTGACCGCCGAGTTGCCGATATTGGCGTTGATCTTGACGCGGAAATTGCGGCCGATGATCATCGGCTCGAGCTCGGGGTGATTGATGTTCGCCGGGATGATGGCGCGACCGGCAGCGACCTCCTCACGAACGAATTCCGCGGTCACTTCGGCGGGCAGACTTGCGCCAAAAGACTGGCCCGGGTGCCGGGGTGACAGCCCGGCCGTTCGATAGCTCTCCCGCAGCTCGGCAAGGCGTGCATTTTCGCGCAGTGCGATGTATTCCATCTCCGGCGTAATCAGGCCGCGCCGCGCATAGTGCATCTGGCTGACGTTGGCGCCTGGCCGTGCGCGCCGCGGCGTTGGCAGCTGTGGGAAGCGCAGCGCATCCAGCTCAGCGTTTTGCAGACGGGCGCGGGCATAGTCGGCGCTCCGGCCGGACAACAATTCGGTATCGCCGCGTTCGTCTATCCAGTTCTTGCGTAACGCAGGAAGACCGTGTTCGAGCTCGATTTCCGCGGACGGATCCGTGTAGGGCCCGGATGTGTCGTACAACGCGATCGGCGGATTTGGAATGCCGCCCAGATTTCCCGGCGTATCGGTCTGCCGGACTTCGCGCATGCTGACCCGTATGTCGGGGCGGCTGCCGGTGACAAAGACCTTTCTGGAACCAGGCAGCGGTCCGATGACCTCTTCGCTCAGGCGCGCCGTTTGGCGAAAAAGACTTTCGGAATTGCTGCTCATGCGGACCTCGCTGTCGCCGCCCGGCAGAAGGCCGGGCGGAAAACCCTGATTCTATTGGCAGAAGACGCCGGGAGGCCAGCTTGCTCGCACATCGGCCAAGCTTATCCCAATGGAGCCGGTCAGCGGCGCACGATTCACCATAATGCGGCCATCCCGCCTTGTCACCCGGACATTGAAACCTTAACCTTCGCCCCACTGCATCTTCCCTGTCCAGCCGATTTCCACGGAGCACTCCATGAATCTCGATGCGGCCCGCGCCCAGATGATCAGTCAGCAACTGAGGACCTGGGAGATAAGCGACCAGCGGGTGCTGGACGTGATGGCTGAAATACCGCGAGAGAATTTCGTCCCGGACGCGTTGAAAAGCCTCGCCTACACGGATATCAGTATTCCACTCGGCGACGGTCACCAGATGCTGCAACCCAAAATACAGGGACGGATACTCCAGGCTGTGGCACCGGCCGCGGATGATTCAGTACTCGAGATTGGCACTGGCTGGGGCTATCTTACCGCCTGTCTCGCGCGGCTCGCTGGTTCAGTATTAAGCGTGGATATCGATCCGCAGTGTACCCGGCGGGCGGCAGCACGGCTGGCAGAACTGAAAATTGACAACGTGCGGCTCGAGACCGCGGACGCGATGTGCGCGGATTTCGAGCGCAGCTTCAATGTCATCGTCGTTGGTGGCGCTCTGCCGGTTTACGACCGCCGCTTTGAGAAGTTGCTGGGACCGGATGGCCGCTTGTTCGTAGTGGTAGGTTCCGGGCCCGCGCGGGAAGCCTGGCTGGTCACTCGCGGCACAGGCGAGGGTTGCGCCCGTGAGGTGCTGTTCGAGACCGATATCGCGCCGCTGGAGAATGCCCCGCAACCGGACGCCTTCGTATTTTGAGGGTTCAGGGTGATGGAAGAAATTTCGCCGACAGATTTGCTTGAGTTGCTGGACGGAGCATCCCAGCCGCTGTTACTGGATATTCGCGAACCCTGGGAGCTGGCGCTGGCAAGTTTGCCGATGACGCTTAACATCCCGATGGGTCAGCTTCCTGAGCGATTACATGAACTGGACCGGGAGCGGCCGATAGTCGTCATGTGCCACCATGGCAATCGCAGCCGACAGGTGGTCCTGTTCCTTGAACAATCAGGGTTTCCCAGGGTCATTAACCTCTGCGGAGGCATCAGCGCCTGGTCAGACGTCGTCGACCCGACGATTCCTCAATACTGAGTCTTGCCTGTAAAGAGCAAAAGCTTGGCCGCTTAGAGATATAGTGATATAGTCAACTATAACACTATATTATTGATTAGCCGCCCCTCGACGGAGAGTATCGACCCATGATGAACAGTTCGCGCACTGCGCCGGCGCTCGCAGCCCTGCTGCTCGTATGCCAATCCGCGCCCGCCGCCAGCCTGATAGAGGTCTACGGAGTCGCCGTGACATCCGACCCGCTGCTCAAGGAGGCTGGCGCCAACCGCATGGCCACGCTGGAGGCCAAACCCCAGGCAATGGCGGCGCTGCTGCCGCAGATCTCTGGCCAGGCCCGAGCGCAGAATGTCTATTCCGGCGGCAGCAATACCTTCACCCAGGCGGTGCAGGATCCGAATACCGGGCAAACAACCATTCAGTCGATTACTACTGATTATTCGCAAAATACGACGCCGGCCCGATCCTGGCAGCTGGATCTGAACCAGACCGTGTTTCGTTGGGACCAGTGGGTCACGTTGAAGCAGGCGGACAAACAACTGGCCCAGGCGGAAGCCGAGTATCGTGCTGCGGAACAGGATCTGATGGCGCGAGTGGTGCAACGCTACTTTGATGTGCTCGGCGCCAAGGCGACGCTGTCCGCGAGCGAAGCTGCCAAGGAATCCATCGGCCGGCAATTGGAACAGGCAGAGAAGCGCTTCGAGGTCGGGCTGATCGCGATCACCGATGTGCAGGAATCCCAGGCTTCCTATGACTCGGCCACGGCCGGCGTGATCGAGGCCAAACGCGCCTTGGCTGTCGCCAAGGAGTTTCTGCGTGAGATCACCGGCCAATACTATGAGCATCTGGCTGATGCCGGACCCGGCACCCCTCTGATATCGCCCGCCCCCGACGATGTGGACACCTGGGTAGCCACCGCGTTAAAGCAAAATCTCGCCCTTGAAGCCAGCCGGCTCGGGGCGGAGATCACGCGGGACAACATCAGCCTGCAGAAATCCGGACATTTACCGACGCTGGACTTTTATGCCCGGCGCGGTGGCAACAACGACGACGTCAACCTGCAGAACCGCCCGCAACAGGAAGGCGCAACGATCGTCCCGGGAAAGAATCCGGCCGACCGCAGTGACAACACCGATGTGATCGGGCTGCAGCTGAGTGTGCCGCTGTTCAGTGGCGGCTCTGTGCGCTCCAAAGTAAGACAATCCGAGTATCAGCATCAGGCTTCACTGGAGAGCCTGGAGCGAGTTGCCCGGGAAACCGAACGACAGGTCAGAGATTCATTCCTGAGCGTCAATGCGGAAATATCCCGCGTCAAGGCGCTGGCCAAATCTGTGGAATCCAATCAGACCGCGTTGCGTGCGACCGAAGCTGGCTTTGAGGTCGGCACCCGGACTACTGTCGATGTGCTGGTCTCGCGCCGGAACCTGTTTGAGGCGCAACGCGACTACGCGCGCAGCCGTTACACCTATCTGACTAACAGTGTTTTCCTGAAGCGCGCAGCGGGGACGCTTGGCACAGCGGATCTTGAGCTGATAAACAGCTGGCTCAAAGAGTAACCGGCCCGGGCCCGGGCGACTCTTCCAGCAGGGGTTCCACCATATCCAGCAGGCGCCGCAAGGCGCCCCGGTTTTCGCTGACGATGTGCCTGCCGCGTGCACCCCAGGCAGCTCGCTTCACCGGGTCGGTAAGGAATGGCTCGACCTGCCGCGCCAGATCCACTGCGTCGGCCACCACCTGAGCCGCACCACCTTCGATCAGCTTGAGGACGACATCCTCAGCATTGAAGTTATGCGGTCCGGTCAGCACCGGTATACCGAGAGCCGCAGGCTCGAGGAGATTGTGGCCACCCACCGGCTCCAGACTTCCGGCGACAAATGCCACATCTGCGGCGGCATAAAAGATCAGTAGCTCACCCAGCGTATCGCCCAAAAACACGCTGTGCGCGGCGCCGCAAGCCACTTCCTGCCGGCTGCGGCGTACAAAACTCAGGCCTGACTGATTAAGCAGCTCCGCCACCGCTTCAAACCGCTCGCGATGTCGAGGCACAAGGATCAGCAGCGCATCCGGATGGCGCTGCAGAATCCGTCGGTGCGCGGCCAGGATCTGCTGCTCCTCACCTTCGTGAGTGCTGGCCGCGATCCACACCGGGCGATCAGCGGCGAGCTCACCACGCAGGGCATGGCCAAGTTCTTCGATCCCGGCTGGCAAATCAAAATCGAACTTGAGGTTGCCGATCGCGTGGGTCCGCTCCGGAGCCGCGCCCAGCTCCAGAAAACGTTCTGCGTCACGTTGGCTCTGGGCTGCGATAAGGATTCCGAAGGCCAGGGTCTCCCGGAACAACCCGACAAAGCGCTTGTACTTGTTTACCGAGCGCGGCGAAATCCGGGCATTCGCCATCACCAGCGGAACTTCGCGGGCGCCGCACTCAGCAAAAAGGTTTGGCCATAGCTCGGTTTCCATAATTATCGCCAGACGCGGATTGAAACGATCAAAGAATCGCGACACCGCGCCGGGGGTGTCATACGGGATATAACTATGGATCACCTCGTCGCCGAACAAGGCGGCAACCCGTTCGCCGCCGGTAGGGGTCACCGTGCTGATCACCACCGGCAATTCCGGATACTTTTTCCGGAATTCCCAAACCATCGGCGAGGCCGATACCACTTCGCCGACCGAGACCGCGTGAATCCAGATACTCGGCCGGTCGGTGCGGCTGCGCCCGAATCCGAAGCGCTCTTCGAAGCGCTCGAAGTAGGCGCGATTTGTCATCCCCTTCCACAGCAGGATAAAGATAACCGAGGGCGCGAGGATATAGGACAGGATCAGATACAGCAGTCTCACTACGGCGTGACCTGGCCATCATTTTTGTCGTCGCCGCTGATGATCTCGCCGAGGCGCGCGGCGAGGGCGCTGGTGGAGTTGCCCGGGCGGTAGCTCAGAATCCTTACCTCGCCGCCGTTATGCAGCACGCAGTCACCGCCGGCCACCTGTTCCGGGCGATAGTCACCACCCTTGACCAGAATATCCGGCAAGATCTGACAGATCAGCCTTTGTGGGGTGTCCTCCGCAAACGGCACCACCCAATCCACCGATGCCAGGCCAGACAACACCGCCAGGCGGTCCTGCAACGCATTCAGCGGCCGGCCGGCGCCCTTCAGACGGCGCACGGAATCATCGTCATTGACCGCCACCAACAGGCGGTCACCGAGGGCCTTTGCCTCTTCCAGGTAGGCGACATGGCCAGCATGGATCAGATCGAAGCAGCCATTGGTCATCACCAGCCGCTCGCCGCGATCGCGCGCCTGACTCACCGCAAGCACCAGCGCATCCTCATCGAGGATGCCGCGCCCGCCCTTTCCGCGTTGATGCTGTGCCAGTCGGAGCTCCGAGGGGCTCACGCTGGCCACGCCGAGTTTGCGCACCACCAGACCCGCCGCCAGGTTGGCCAGCGCCGCCGCCTGCTCCATGGCCAGGCCGGCTGCCGCAGCCGCTGCGGTCACCGCGATCACCGTATCGCCGGCGCCCGTCACGTCAAATACCTCCCGGGCCTCCGCGGCCAGTTGCACGACCTGCTGTTGCCGACCAAACAGAATCATGCCGCGATCGCTGCGGGTCACCAGCAGGTGGTCCAGTTCGAGACTGGCGCGCAACGCTTCGCCCCGGCCAAGGAAGTCCTGCTCGTCCCGACTCTCGCCGACCACTGCATTGAACTCGGCCAGATTCGGAGTAATCACGTTGGCGCCCCGGTAGCGCTGAAAATCCGTGCCCTTGGGATCCACCAGCACCGGGATGCCCGCGGCCCTGCACCGAGCAATCAAGGTCTGGATGTCGGCCAGCGCGCCCTTGCCGTAGTCCGACAGCACCACCGCGTCCACGCCTTCAAGCATCTCGCTGAAGGTGGACGCCGCAATGACCGGGCGCTCGCCGACCGGCGGCGGATCGAAATCCAGCCTGATCAATTGTTGGTTGCGGCTCAGCACCCGGAGCTTGGCCACCGTGGTGAACGGAGGCGAACGCTGCAGCCTGGCATCAATGCCCGCGGCGTCCAGCAATTGCTGCAAGCGGTCGGCGGATTCATCCGCGCCGGTAACGCCGAGCAGACGCGTTGCCACCCCGAGACTGGAGAGATTGGCGGCCACATTGGCCGCACCTCCCGGGCGCTCCTGAACCGAATTGACGTTGACCACCGGTACCGGCGCCTCCGGGGAGATGCGCCCGGTGCGGCCAAACCAGTAGCGGTCGAGCATGACGTCGCCGGCGACAAGCACGCAGGCGTTGCTGAAATCCGGGACAGTAAGCGTCATGGCCGGGCCCTCCGGTGTGGCGCGGATGGTAGCACAGCCCCCGCGCAGCAGAGCTCAGGCTGGTCCTGCGGTAAACTGCGAAGCGGCGTCATCCGGACGCTGCTTGCTGACGGGTGAGTCTTGTTGAAGGATGACGCCGTGCCATTGTACCGATTGCTGGCCCCCCGCTTTTGGGCCATCTGGCTGGCACTGGGTCTGCTGCGCCTGGTGGTCATGCTGCCGTATCGCTTGCAGGCGCCGATCGGCCGCAGCGTCGGTCGCATTGCGATGACGTTTGCCCGGCGGCGTCGCCAGATTGCTGCGCGTAATATCGAGCTGTGTTTTCCCGCATGGGACGATGCACAACGCCGGCAGTTGCTGCGCCGGCATTTCGAATCCCTGGGCATGACGCTGATCGAAATGGGCCTGTGCTGGTGGGCATCCGATGCACGTCTAGAGCCTCTGTTCGAGATCGAGGGTCTTGAACATCTGCAAGCGGCCCTGCAACACGGCAATGGCGTGATCATGCTGACCGGGCACTTCACCACGCTGGATCTGGGAGGCCGGTTCCTGACCATGCAGGCCCCGGTCACCGCGATGTACCGGCCCAATGAGAATCCCTTGTTTGACGAAATCATGCGCCGTGGCAGGGAGCGTTCCGCGCAGCGAGCGATCCCCAAACAGGACATCCGTGGCATGGTCCGCGCGCTGCGCGAAAACCACGCAATCTGGTACGCGCCGGATCAAAGTCATCGTCGTGGCCACAGTGCGCTGGTGCCATTTTTCAATGTGCCTGCTCCAAGCAATACCGCGACCTCGGCGCTGGCCAGGATGAGCGGTGCCCGGGTGGTGCCCTTTCTGTCTCTGCGTCTGCCCGATGACCGGGGTTACCGCTTCATCATCGAGCCCGCGTTGACCGGGTTCCCCGGCGATGATCCCGAAGTCGACACCTTGCGCATCAATCAGTGGCTGGAGCGGCGCATCCGGCTGGCGCCGGAGCAATATCTGTGGATCCATCGGCGCTTCAAACCCTGGGACTCCGATACACCGGACCCCTATGCCGGAATTTGATCGTAACCGAGACAAAACGCCTGCCAGTCCCGCGCGCAAAAATGCAGGCCGGGACGCGCGGCGGTGATCTTGTTCAGCGACCTCAGCAAGCGCGCCAGATTTCGTTGCTGCCATTCGCCCGGCGGGCGCATGCGGCCGCGGTCGAAGTCGATCAGCCAGGGTTTGTCGTCGGCGTCGAGCAACAGATTGCCGGCATTCAGATCCGCATGACACACACCGGCATCGTGAAATCGACGGACGCAGGATCCCAGAGCTGCCCATAACGACTCACTCAGTGGTGCTGAAACCAGCCTGGCCGACAGCGGCAGCGCGCCTGGCAGACGCTGCGTAATCAGATCAGCGGTGTAACTCCAGCCTTTGCGCCAGCAGGCAGCGGCCACCGGCGCCGGCACCGGCAGACCCAGCGCCAGCAGATGGCGTAACAACAGCCACTCGCGAAACGACCGGCTCCGGTCCCTGCCGCTCCAGATGAACCGGTCGGCGGAGAACCGGGCCGCAAACCCGCCGCGCTGGTAATGACGGATCGCCCATTGCTGATCGCCGTTGCGGACAAATGCAACTGCGCCGCGGCCGCCGGTGCTTTCACCGAGTAACGCGCCTTGCGCCCTCCACGCCTCCGGGCGAAAGCGTGCCGGCGTCCAGTCAAAGCCCTGCGCCGGATCATAAAGGATTGATCCCTCAGGGAGCTCCAGCACTGCTTTATCCATGACCCGGCTCCGCCACGGAACCGGCTTGCAGGATAGCGTCGCCGTGATCAGACATTGACCTGCTCCCGGGTCCAGTCCTTCGCCCGATCGAAGCTCGCCAGCACTGCCCCTGCGCTGATTTCTCGAAGACATCGCAAATGGCCCAGCGGACAGCTGCGCCGGAAACACGGGCTGCAATCCAGGCGCAGGTAATGGACGGTGCTCCGCGCGCTCAATGGCGGCGTGTAATCCGGCGTTGAAGACCCGTAGACGGCGATGACGTGACAACCAACCGCTGCCGCCACATGCATCAGACCCGAATCATTGCTCACCGCCCACCGCGCCATGGCCAGAAGATCTACCACATCGGTCAAGCTGGTCTGGCCGCATAGATTTCTCAGCCCACGGTCAGACTGGCGAGCCCGGGACCGGTCATCACCGGCCTCGGTGACAATAGCCTCTCCCGCCGGCTTGTCACGTTCGGAGCCCAGGATCCACACCGCGTAACCGCGCTCGATCAGCGATCGGGCCAGTTCCGCGAAGTGATCCAGCGGCCAGCACTTCGCAGGTCCGAATTCGGCGCCGGGCATCATCGCCACGACCGGCCCTGTCGGGTCCAGATTCAGCGCGTTGACCAGGCGCTGCTGATTATCCGGGTCGACCTCGAGCCGGGGCTCGGCTACCGCAGGCGGTTGCGCTGCATCAGCCGGCAAGCCGAGACTGACATAGCGCTGCACGGTCTGCGTCAACCGGCCACGATCGAGCACGCGGATATCGTTGAGCAGACCGAAACGCATCTCGCCACGATAGCCGGTTCTGTGCGGCACGCCGGCGAAAAAAGGCACCAACGCCGATTTCAGTGAACGCGGCAACACAATGGCCTGCGTATAGCCGCGCCCACGCAGAGAACGTCCCAGACGGCGGCGGCGGAAGAAACCGAACTCACCGTGGCCCAGTGGCATCTCGACAGCCTGGTCAACCTGCGGCATGCGTTGCAGCAGTGGCAGTGACCACCCGGGCGCCAGCACATCTAGCCGCAGTCCGGGATAGCGTTCCGCCAGACCAATAAACAGGCTCTGGCTCATGACCATGTCGCCGACCCAGGCCGGCCCCACGACCAGGATTCGTTCAGGCACTCGCCGGCGTCCCCTGAGCGAGCGCATCCAGATACGCAGTCACGCCTGCCTCCACGGTCATGAAGTCAGCTTGATAGCCGGCATCGCGCAAAGCTGAAATATCCGCCTGTGTATAGCTTTGATAGCGGCCCCGCAGATGCCCGGGGAACGGGATGTAGCGGATTCGACCCCGGCCATGCCAGTCGATTACCGCCCTCGCGATGTCATTGAAACTCTGCGCCCGGCCGGTGCCGGCATTGAAAATCCCTGATATATGAGGGCGGTCAAGAAAATGCATCACTACCGCGGCAATGTCGCCGACATAGACGAAGTCCCGCAATTGTTCACCATCCGCATAGCCGTCTGATCCTTCGAACAGACGCAATTCACCGTCGGCAAGCAACTGCTGGTGAAAATGCCAGACCACGCTCGCCATCGCCCTTTTATGCGCCTCCCGGGGACCATAGACGTTGAAGTAACGCAAGCCCAGCACCTGACTCGCGGGCTCGTTCAAACGCCGGACATAACGATCGAACAACAGTTTCGAGTAGCCGTAGACATTTAGAGGCTGTTCATGCGCGGCCTGCTCGTGGAAGCCCGGGCCAGCCCCGTAAACCGCCGCCGATGACGCGTAAATGAACGGCACCTGACTGTGCAGACAGGCATGCAGCCACTCCCGGGATACGGTGAAATTCTGGTCGAGCATCAGACGCCCGTCCCATTCCGTCGTGTCGGTACAGGCCCCTTGATGCAGAACCGCCCGGATCGAAGACGGCAATCCGCGGCTGTTCAGATACTGGCGGAACGCATCCTTATCCTCATAATCCGCAATGTCGCAGTCGACGAGATTGGCAAACCTGGTGCCGTCGCTCATGTCATCCACGACCAGGATGTCGGTCTCCCCTCGCTGATTGAGCATGCGTACCAGATTGCTGCCGATGAAGCCGGCACCACCAGTTACGATAATCATCCTGCCTCCCTGCCGGGCCCACCCGCGATTTCGCGATACAGTCCAAGGTAGCGATCGGCCATGATGGCGGCCGAAAACCCTCCCGCCCGAAGCCGGTTGGTCCTGGCGATTTGTGCCCGTCCTGCCGGATCGCCGGCGAGCGCACAGATCGCCTGGGCCATGCCTTGCACATCGTCGACTGCCAGCAAACGCCCGTTGACACCGTCCGCAATCAGCTCCGGAATACCGCCGATCCGGGTAGCCACGATCGGCAGGCCGGATTCCATCGCGTCGATCAGTATAGAGCCGAGGCCCTCGCGCCGCGACGGGAAACAGAACATGTCGAACGCCGCCAGATAGTCAGCAACCCGATCCGAGTGCCCTACCAAATGCACCGTCGGGATCCCTTCGGCGGCCGCCTTCAGGCTGGCTTCGTCAGGTCCTCCACCGACCAGTACAAAATGCAGCTCCGGATGTGATTCCCTGAGCAAACCGGCGATCTCGATAATCTGCCGCTGACCCTTATCCCTGTCGTCGAGCGCGCCGACGTGACCGATGATGAATTCGCCTCCCCAGGTCTCCCGAAGCCGGCTCGCCGCCTCGCAATTCGGCGCCTCAACGCTGGCGGCGCTGGGAATAATCCGCCAAGAGATATCAGGATCGAGCTGCCGGAGCGCCGTGCCGACCGCCTTGCTCAACACGCACACGGCTGCCGCCCGGCGATACATTTCCCGGTTCAGCCAATGTCGCCGCGGCACGCTGAGCACGCGGCGCGTGATCAGATAGGGAACTCTGCTGACCCGACTGTTCAGCCATGCGCTGCGCAAGCTGCGGCCCTCGTGAACATGAACCAGGTCCGGGCGGCCTATGGCCAGAGCCCCGGCCAAAGTGCTGTTGACGGCCTTGACCTGCAAATCCGGCGCGGTTTCCAGACGCGAGGCCAGCGGCTCGCCCGCTCGAGCGACCAGGGTTTGCGAGATCCCGGCTGCGGCCAGCTCCCGGATCAATAACTCAGTCTGGCGCTCGCCGCCGCGGAAACCCCGCGCCAGATTGACATGACAAACCCGCCAATCACGGTGCCTGTGCAGGGTCGATCCCGGCAATGGATTCACACGCCCGCGTCCAGCGCGTGGCTGCCGTTCAGCGCGCCGACCGGGGCTGATCGGCTGCGGCCATTACATACAGCGCTCCGCAATAGGGACATTTGGCCTCGCCGGTGGCCTCGATAGGCAGATAGACCTTTGGATGCGAGTTCCACAGACTCATGCCGGGCATCGGACAAGACAACGGCAGATCAGCCGCGGTCACCTGGTAACGGTTTTCCGCGTTCGCTTGCACGGTTTCCTGGGTGCTGGACATCGCTGTACTCGGGGGTCGCCGGGGTGAGCGCAATTATAGCAGCCGCATGCGCTGTTCATGATTCCATGGTGGCATGCCACAACTCGCCGACAAAGGTTCGCTGCGCGTCGAACTCGTCGCCGGCAATGCGGCCCGGCTGGCCGTCGAGGAACAACTGGTGCAATCGGGTCCGGTAGGCCAGGTAGGTGCTGCGCAAGCGCTGGGCCAGATCCGCATCCAACAGGCCAACCTCGACCAGTGCTTCCAGCTGCCTGACGTTGTCGGAGAAACGCGTCAGCTGCGGATATTCTCCGGCCCCGCTCAAGACCCAGTACTGAACCATGAATTCGATGTCGCCGATGCCGCCGCGATCAGCCTTGATGTCGAACACACCGGCTTCCTTGCTGGCGTGCTCTGCCAACATCCGCGCACGCATCCGCGCGACATCTGCACGCAATGACTCAAGTCGGACGCTTTGACCGAGTACTCGCTGCCGGATGGCCTCGAATTGCGCACGTACCGTCTCATTCCCGGCGACCCCACGCGCTCGCAACAGCGCCTGATGCTCCCAGGTCCAGGCTTCTTCCGACTGGTAGCGCTCAAAGGCGCCGAGACTCGTGACCAGCAGGCCACCCTTGCCGCTGGGACGCAGCCGGGTGTCGACTTCGTAGAGCAGACCCGACGAAGTCTGAGTGCTCAGAAGATGGACCAGCCTGCGGGTCAGGCGAGCGAAGAACAGCCCGTTATCGACAGACTCCGGTCCATCCGTGTGCTGATCCTCACCTGCGGAATCATGCACGAATACCAGATCCAGGTCTGACCCGTACCCCAGCTCAAGGCCGCCCAACTTGCCATAGCCAATCACTGCAAAACCGCTGTCGCGACGGTGCTCGCCCCGACCACATCGAGGCACACCGTAGCGGCTGGTGGTTTGCTGCCAGGCGATCTCTATCGCGATCTCGAGTACCGCTTCCGCGATATCGGTGAGGCGGTCGCTTACCTTCATCACCGGCAACTCGCCGCTGAGGTCGGCCACCGCCACCAGGAACACCGCGCTGCGCTGAAACTTGCGCAGCGTCTCCATCTGCGCCTCAAGCTCTTCTTCGTGCAGCGGGCCGAGACGTTCACGCAGATCGGCAAACAATTGTTCCCGGTCGGGCAGGCTGGCGAACACCCGCGGATCTATCAGTTCGTCCAGCAGCAACGGGTGTCGCTCCACTTGTCGCACCAGGAACTCGCTTCGCGCGCAAAGTAGCGCCAGGTGGCTGAGCGCCGCGGGGTTCTCATTGAGCAGCGCAAAATACGCGGAGCGCAATCCGACCGCGTGCAGCACGCCCAGCAAGCGCTCCAGCACCTGCTCCGCGGCCTCGTGACCGGCCGCGCGCCTGATGATCGCCGGCATCAGTGTATCCAGACGCTGGCGCCCGGCTTCGTCCAGACGACGCAGGTAGCCGGCGTCATGCATCCCGAGGATCGCTGCCATGGCTCGGTCCGGATCACGATAACCCAGCTCGATCAGAATCCGCCCGGCGCGCTCGGCATCCAGATTGGCGTCCCAGAGCTGATGCACCGGGTCGTCTATCTCATCAGCCGGCGTCTGCGTCTCGCCGATAACCGTATCGCGAAAATGCGCTTCGACGCGGGCGCGATGGCGATCCAGTTCTGCAGCGAGGCTTGCCCAGTCGTCGAATCCCATCGAAAAGGCCAGACGACTTCGTCCGATTTCGTCGCCCGGCAGTCGGTGAACCTGGCCATCCTGCCATTCCTGCAGATGGTTTTCTGTCCGCCGCAACATCCGATAGGCCGCTTCCAGATCGGCGGCGGCTGATTGGCTCAAATGACCTGCCGCAGCGAGCCTCGGTAGTACGGTTAGCAGATTTGGCTCGCGCAGATTTCGATCTGCGCCACCGCGCAGGATCTGATAGGACTGCACGATAAACTCGATTTCGCGAATGCCGCCGGGCCCGCGTTTGATGTCGCTGCGCGCTGCTTCATCAGTGGTCTCGGATTCGATCCGGTGTTTCAGCTCACGCAAGGAACCGAACACTCCGTAGTCGAGATAGCGGCGGTAGACGAAAGGCCGGAGCAAGCCGGAATACAGACCCATACCGGCGCGGTATCCGGTCACCGGCCTTGCCTTGACGTAGGCATAGCGTTCCCAGGCGCGCCCGTGCTGCTGCAGGTAATCCTCCAGCGCCGGCAAGCTGACCACCAGCGGTCCGCTATCACCCAGCGGGCGCAGACGCATGTCGACTCGAAATGCGAGCCCGTCCTCGGTGATCTGATCGAGCAACCTGATGACACGCTGGCCGACGCGGTTGAAGAACTGCTCGTGACTAAGCGGGCGTCGGCCCTCTGTCATCCCGCGCACAGGAAACAGAAAAATCAGGTCGATGTCGGATGAAAAGTTCAGCTCGCGACCGCCAAGCTTGCCCATCGCCAGCACGATTAATTCCATCGGCGAACCGTCTGCATCCCGGGGCTCACCATGAGCTGCCGCCACCGTAGCGCTGGCGAAACGCACTGCAGCGGCAATGCACAGATCAGCCACTTCGCTGACATGGCCCAGGGTCTCCTCGAGACTGCTCAAGCCGGCCAGGTCGCGCCATGCAGCCCGCAGAAGTTGCGCGCGGCGAAAACGCCTCAGCACGCGCTGGCAAGCGGCTTCATCTGCCGCGCCATTGATCATCGCGCCAAGACCGGGCGCGAGCTCACCCTCCCGCCATGGCTTTCCCGCCCCCTCCGGGCCGATCAGGAATTCAAGATCCTGCGGATGTCTCAGACAATTCCCGAGGACGAAATCGCTGCTCGCCCACACCCGCATCGATTGGGTAAGGAGCTCCGCCTGCTCTGCAATCGCAATGGTCAGTTCGGGCTGCGCCCTGGCCATGCTGGCCCACGCCGCCAGCAGACCAGCGCGCAGAGGTTCCGGGACCGTATCCATGGCGCGACTTGTCACCGCCTGGTCGCTGTTGCCGGGTTCTGCAGTGGGTTTGTTCACGTTGACTTCCGATTTGCCAGCCGGGTTGCGCGGTCGACAGCGATCCGGTCCTTCCGGGCCCGCTGCAAGGATAGCAGCCGAGAGCGGTTGGCAAACAAAAAAGCCCCGCCGGAGCGGGGCTTTTCGCACTCAATTGAGTGACTTCACGCCAGAGCGGATGCTTACATCATGCCGCCCATGCCGCCCATGCCACCCATATCGGGCATACCGCCACCAGCGCCTTCATCCTTCGGCAGCTCGGCAACCATGACTTCTGTGGTCAACAGCAGACCAGCCACAGACGTGGCATTTTGCAGAGCCAGGCGGGTTACCTTGGTCGGGTCCAGGATGCCCATCTCCAGCATATCGCCGTACTCACCGGTAGCCGCATTGAAGCCGAACGTGCCTTTGCCCTCGCGAACCTTGTTCAGGACCACGGAGGCGTCGTCACCGGCATTGCCCACGATCTGGCGCAACGGCTCTTCGATCGCCCGGCGCAGAATGGCGATACCCATATCCTGGTCATGGTTGGAGCCTTTCAGCTTCTTCAGCGCATCCAGTGCGCGGATCAGGGCCACGCCGCCGCCGGGCACCACGCCTTCCTCGACGGCCGCACGTGTGGCATGCAGCGCGTCTTCAACGCGAGCCTTCTTTTCCTTCATCTCGATCTCGGTAGCAGCCCCGACCTTGATCACCGCGACGCCGCCGGCGAGCTTGGCAACCCGCTCCTGCAGCTTCTCGCGATCGTAATCAGAAGTTGCATCCTCGATCTGCACGCGGACCTGCTCGACCCGGGCTTTGATAGCCTCGGCCTTGCCCGCGCCATCGATGATGGTCGTATTTTCCTTGCTCACCTGGATCTTCTTGGCTTCGCCGAGATCGGCCAGTGTGGCCTTCTCCAGACTCAGGCCGACCTCTTCGGAGATCACGGTGGCGCCGGTCAGGACCGCAATGTCCTCCAGCATCGCCTTGCGGCGATCGCCGAAACCAGGAGCCTTGACCGCGCAGACCTTGACGATGCCGCGGATGGTGTTCACCACCAGCGTCGCCAGGGCCTCGCCTTCCACGTCCTCGGCCACAATCAGCAGCGGACGACCTGACTTGGCCACGGACTCCAGCAGCGGCAGCAACTCGCGGATATTGGAGATCTTCTTGTCGTGCAGCAGCACGTAGGGATTCTCCAGCTGCGAAGACTGGCTCTGAGCATCGCTGATGAAATACGGCGACAGATAGCCACGGTCGAACTGCATGCCTTCCACGACATCCAGCTCGTTTTCCAGCGCCGAGCCATCTTCGACGGTGATCACGCCTTCCTTGCCGACCTTGCCCATCGCTTCGGCAATAATGTTGCCGATGCTCTCGTCAGAGTTGGCCGAGATGGTCCCCACCTGGGCGATGGACTTGTCGTCGGCGCAGGGCTTGGAAAGACCACGCAGCGCTTCGACCACGGCCACGGCGCCCTTGTCGATGCCGCGCTTCAGATCCATCGGATTCATACCGGCGGCGACGGACTTCAGGCCCTCCCGCAGGATTGCCTGGGCCAGCACTGTCGCCGTGGTGGTGCCGTCACCAGCCTCGTCGGAAGTATGCGAGGCCACTTCCTTCACCATCTGGGCGCCCATGTTCTCGAACTTGTCAGCCAGCTCGATTTCCTTGGCTACGGAAACGCCGTCCTTGGTGATGGTCGGGGCGCCGAAGCTCTTGTCGAGCACAGCGTTGCGGCCCTTGGGGCCGAGAGTTACCTTTACCGCGTCAGCGAGTACGTTGACGCCTCTGATCATGCGCTGACGTGCGTCATCGCTGAATTTGACTTCTTTAGCAGCCATTCGAAAAACCTCTTGAATTGCTTTGCGGATTCTTGATCGGGTGGGCCTTAGCCCTCGATAACGGCCATCACGTCGTCTTCACGCATGACCAGAAAATCTTCCCCGTCGACCTTGACTTCAGTGCCGCTGTATTTGCCGAAAAGGACCTTGTCGCCCTTTTTCAGGTCCAGCGGACGAACGTCTCCGCCGTCCAGGATCTTGCCTTTGCCCACGGCAATGACCTCACCCTTGATCGGCTTCTCGGTAGCGGTATCCGGAATCACAATACCGCCGGCAGACATGCGCTCTTCCTCGGTGCGCTTAATCACGACGCGATCGTGAAGTGGACGAATTTTCATCTGACGCTTCTCCTTCGGAACATTCTTGGAGATTGGAGAACCAATCCCTATGACAACGGGGGAGTTGTTAGCACTCGCCCCTGAGGAGTGCTAATAATAGGGTCGGTTCGGGCAGAGTCAAGGGTCGCCGGAAAGTTTTTTTGACACCGGCTTCGAGGCCGCTATGCTGGGTCGCCGAGGCGCGTCACGGGCTCGGTCGGTTCTTCATAAATCAATGAAAAATAAAGTTATTATGGTATTCACGACATGCCCGGACCCGGCCCTTGCGAGGCAGTTCGGGCAGCATTTGGTCGGCGCCGGGATGGCCGCGTGCGTCAATCTGGTGCCCGGTGTCAGCTCGATATACCGCTGGCAGGGTGAAATCCAGGAGGATCAGGAAGTGATGATGATGATCAAAACGGTGCAGGCGCGCCTCGCGGAAATCACCGCCTGGATTGAGCAAAACCACCCGTATGATCTGCCGGAGGTGGTGGCCGTGCCCGTCGAGGAAGGGCTGAACGGTTACCTGCAGTGGGTCAAAGATGCCGTCGCAGCTCAGGACTAAATAATGACAACACCTTGCCACCGGGGGATCGCGATAGTGCCAGGCGCGATGATGACCCTGTCTATGCTGCTGGGGCTGGCCCTGACCCTGGCGACATGGCCGGCACGGGGCGCGCAGCCCGAGCCGCTGCCGGTGGATCAGGCTTTCCAGTACAAGGTCGAAGCCGGCAAGGGGACCGTGCGGGTGAACTGGGCTGTCGAGCCAGGCTATTACCTGTATCAGAAGCGCTTTGCCTTCGACAGCCTGACTCCGGGCTTGAGCCTGGCGGATCCGGTCTACCCGGAGGGTGAGATCCACGAGGACGAATTTTTCGGCGAAAGCGTGGTGTTTCGTAACCGCTTCACGGTAGAAATCCCTTACCAGCAAGACGCCGGCAGTCCCGGCACCCTGACCCTGGAGATCAAGAGCCAGGGCTGCGCGGATTTCGGGCTGTGCTACCCGCCGCAGGTATGGACCACGAATGTATCCCTGCCCGCGGCGCAAGCCGGTGCCGATTCAGCACTGATGAATCTGATCAGGCGGGACGAGGCTTATGGCGAATTCCTCCCCCCGGACGAAGCGTTTCGGCTGACGGCGACGACGATTAACAAAGGCTGGGTCGAGCTCGTCTGGCAGATCGCGCCCGGCTACTACCTGTATCGCCATGCCCTCGGGTTCCGCGTGCTTGGCCCCGGCGAGTCGGCAGGGGCACCGGTAATCCCGGACGGCGAGAAAAAGGAAGACGAATTCTTTGGCGCGGTCGAGACTTACACCGATCTTCTTGCGGTCAGACTGCCGGTTTCTGGCGGCGCCGACGGGCGGCTGCAGCTGGAGGTGTCTTATCAGGGCTGTGCCGAGGACGGCATTTGCTATCCGCCGATGAAGAAAACGCTGGCGCTGGATTTATCCGGCGGCAGCGCGGGCGGTATCCCGGCGATGGGGGGCGGCCCGGTTTCCGAACAGGATCGACTCGCCGGCCTGATCCGGGACGGCGCGCTGCCCTGGGTCATGGCGACCTTTTTCGGCTTCGGCCTGCTGCTGGCATTTACGCCTTGCGTGCTGCCGATGGTGCCGATCCTGTCCAGCGTCATCGTCGGCTCAGGCAAGAAACTGCAGACCGGGCGCGCATTTTCCCTGTCATTGACCTTTGTTCTTGCGATGGCACTGACCTACACCGCCGCCGGGGTGATCGTGGCGATGCTCGGACAAAACCTCCAGGCGGCGTTTCAGCATCCGCTGATCCTGCTCACATTTGCCGCGATCTTTGTCGCTCTGGCTTTATCGATGTTCGGCGTTTACGAATTGCAGGTCCCCGCGGCGCTACAGACCCGGTTGTCAGAGATCAGCCAGAAACAGCAGGGCGGCACGCTGCTCGGGTCCGGCGTGATGGGATTTCTCTCGGCGCTGATCGTCGGACCCTGCGTGGCCGCTCCGCTGGCGGCCGCGCTGATCGTCATCGGGCAAAGCGGTGATGCGGTACGCGGCGGGCTGACCCTGTTCGCGATGAGCCTGGGCATGGGGGTACCGCTGCTGGCCTTCGGCGTTTCCGCCGGGAAATTGTTGCCCAAAGCCGGGCCCTGGATGAACGCGGTCAAGTATGCCTTTGGCGTGCTGCTGCTCGGCGTCGCTATCTGGATGCTGGAGCGTATCCTGCCGCCGGCCTTGACCGTCGGCCTGTGGGGAGCCTTGCTGATTGGCACCGGCGTGGCCATGGGCGCGCTACGCAAAAACAGCCGGATCCTGTTCCGGGTGGGCGGCCTGATTGCACTGGCCTACGGTGCTGTCTTGATCGCCGGCGCCGCTGCGGGAAGCCATGATCCACTGCGTCCGCTGCAAGGCTTTCGCAGCGGAGATCAGCAACAACTCGATTTCCGGCTGATCAAGACATCTGCCGAACTCGATGCGGCGCTGGCTGAAGCCGGCGCCGGTGGTCGCCTGGCGATGCTCGACTTTTATGCCGACTGGTGCGTCGACTGTAAAAAGATGGAGCGCTATACCTTTGGCGAACCCAGTGTGGTCGCATCCCTGGACAGCATGTTGCTGCTGAAGGCAGACGTGACCGCCAATGACGACGCCGATCGTGAGTTGCTCAACCGATTCGGCATTTTCGGACCGCCAACCATCGCGTTCTTTGGTCCTGACGGGGTCGAGGTCCGCGGCTTCCGGCAGGTCGGATTCGCGCCGGCCGACGAGTTCAGCGGGCACATCGACCAGTTCCGCGACCAGGTGCAACCATGATCCGCAAACAGATTCTGCTGCTGGCCATCGTCTCCGTGATTGCCGCTGCAGGGGGCTACGTGCTTTATCGCAGCACGGTGGTGCAGGCGCCGCCACCGGCTCGGGCTGGATACATGCCGGCTTTTTCGCTGCCGGATCTCACCGGCGCCGAGCGACTCAGCAGCGAGTGGGACGGCAAACCACGCGTGATCAACTTCTGGGCGACCTGGTGCCCGCCATGTCGGCGCGAAATCCCGCTGCTGATGGCCTTGCAGGGCGAGTATGGAGAGCAACTGGCGATCGTCGGTATCGCCATAGACGACATGGATGCGGTGCGTGACTACGCGGTCGAGACCCGGTTCAACTATCCGGTTCTGGTTGGTCAGCAAAATGCCGTGGATCTCGGCAATCAGGTACATCCGGACTGGATCGGGCTCCCGTTCACCGCGTTTGTGAATGGCGCCGGTGATATCGTTCGGGTACACGTGGGGGAATTACACCGGGACCAGGCAGAGGCCTTTCTGGCTGAAATCCTCTAGCGTCCGGTGACGCATTGCGGAAGAAGTTCGAAAAAAAGCCGCGCAACACGCCGCCAAAAGTTGTAATCTCGGCCCTATCGTGTCGCAGCAGACGGATCGGGGGCGGATTTGGCCAGCCTGCTTATGTTAAACGGTCCCAACCTGGGCCTGCTCGGACAACGTGAGCCGGGGGTCTACGGCCGGATCACCCTGGCCCAGATCGAGGCCGATTCGAAGAAGCTGGCCGCCGAATGCGGACACCAGCTGGCCTGCTTCCAGAGTAACGCCGAGCATGAACTGGTGGACCGCGTCCACCAGGCCGCGCACGAGGGCATCGAGTTCATCCTGATCAACCCGGCGGCCTTCACGCATACCAGTGTAGCCTTGCGCGATGCCCTGCTCGGCGTCGGAATACCGTTTATCGAGATTCATCTCAGCAATGTGCAGGCGCGGGAGAAATTCCGTCACGCATCTTATTTCTCCGACATCGCAAGGGGCACCATCACTGGCCTCGGGCCCGTCGGCTACGAACTTGCCATCCGCGCCGTCGCCAGCCTGCTTGGCTCGACGGCCACCGACTGATACGCGAGGCCCGGTATGGATATAAGGAAAGTCAAGAAACTCATCGAATTGCTGGAAGAATCGGATCTGGCGGAGATAGAGATCACCGAAGGCGACGACTCTGTCCGCATCAGCCGCCATAGCGCTCATCCCGCGCCGGTCGCGGCGCCGCCGCCGTTTCAGGCAGCCCCTGCAGTTGCACCATCAGGCGGCGCTGCACCTGCCGAGGCAGCACCGGCACCGCCGGCGGGCACGACGGTCACCGCGCCGATGGTCGGCACCTTCTATCCGGCCCCGGCGCCAGGTGCAAAACCATTCGTCCAGGTTGGCTCTGAAGTGCAGGTCGGCGACGTGCTGTGCATCATCGAGGCAATGAAGATGATGAACCAGATCGAATCCGAACATGCCGGCCGAATCGTTTCGATCCTGGCCGAAAACGGCGATCCGGTCGAGTTCGGCCAGCCGCTGTTCATCATCGAATAGGCGCCGCGCATGCTCGACAAGATAGTCATTGCCAATCGTGGAGAGATCGCTCTGCGCATCCTGCGGGCCTGCCGCCATATGGGCATCAAGACCGTGGCGGTACATTCGGAAGCCGATCGCAGTCAGAAACATGTGCTGCTGGCGGATGAGTCCGTCTGCATCGGACCGGCCCCCTCCGCAGACAGCTATCTGAACATGCCGGCAATCATCAGCGCGGCCGAAGTCACCGACGCCATGGCAATCCATCCCGGATACGGCTTCCTGTCTGAGAACGCGGATTTCGCCGAGCGGGTCGAGAAGAGCGGGTTTGTATTTATCGGGCCCCGTCCCGACACCATCCGCCTGATGGGCGACAAGGTTTCGGCCATTGCCACGATGAAAGAAGCCGGCATTCCCTGTGTCCCCGGCTCCGACGGGCCGCTGGGCGACAATATCGAGGAAAACGCCCGCCTCGCCCGGGAGCTGGGTTACCCGATCATCGTCAAGGCCAGCGGCGGCGGCGGCGGTCGCGGGATGCGGGTCGTGCATACCGAGGCGACCCTGATAAATGCGATAACTGTGACCCGATCCGAGGCGCTGTCGGCGTTCGGCAACGATACTCTGTATATGGAGAAGTTCCTGGATCATCCGCGCCACATCGAATTCCAGGTGCTTGCGGACACCCGGGGCAACGCCATCCACCTGGGAGAGCGCGACTGCTCAATGCAGCGCCGCCACCAGAAGGTCATCGAGGAAGCGCCGGCGCCCGGCATTACTCCGGAGCAGCGGCAAACCATAGGCGAACGCTGCGCGCGCGCCTGCCGGGAGATCGGTTATCGTGGCGCAGGCACCTTTGAATTCCTGTACCAGGACGGAGAATTCTTTTTCATCGAGATGAACACACGGCTCCAGGTGGAACATCCGGTTACCGAGATGGTGACCGGCGTGGATCTGGTCCGCGAACAAATCCGGGTCGCCGCGGGTCTGCCGCTGGAAATCAGCCAGGATGATGTGGAGATGCGTGGTCATGCCATCGAATGCCGCATCAATGCCGAGGACCCGAGGAACTTCATGCCGTGCCCCGGCCCGATAAAACAGTGGCACGCTCCCGGCGGGCCCGGGGTGAGGATGGATACCCACATCTACAATGGCTACCTGGTACCTCCGTTCTACGATTCCATGATCGGCAAGCTGATCGCGCACGGGAACAATCGCCCCATCGCCATCAGCCGTCTTAAGCAGGCCCTGTCGGAGATGGTCGTGGAAGGGATCAAGACCAATATCCCGCTGCACCAGGAAATATGCAGCCACTCAGCGTTCCGCGCCGGCGGGACCGATATCCATTACCTGGAGAAACGGTTGGGCCTGTGACCCGAGCCGAGATCGTCTCCTGACCCAGGCCGCAGAACATGCCATGGATACAGATTTCATTCGACGTGGACAACACCGAGGCCGAACTCGCCGCCGGTCGACTTGAGCTGGCTGGCGCCTGCTCCGTCAGCTTCGCGGACGCGGGCGACGATCCGGTCCTCGAGCCGGCGCCAGGCGAGACTCCGCTGTGGCCCAGAATCCGGGTCAGCGCATTGTTTCCGATCAGCATCGATCCACTGCGCGTGGACGCGGAGCTGGCGCAGCCATCCGGACTGGCGTCACGTTCCGGTCTGCATGTCGCACGCGTTGACGACCGGGACTGGGAGCGCGAATGGCTAAAGGATTTTGCGCCGATGCGCTTCGGTCAGCGACTGTGGGTTTGCCCGGGAGACCAGCAACCCACCGGTACGGACGGCGTCGTCGTGAGGCTGGATCCCGGACTGGCCTTCGGCACGGGCACCCACCCGACGACGGCCCTCTGCCTGCGCTGGCTCGACGCCGCCGGGGTTCATAATCAGACCCTGGTTGACTACGGCTGCGGCTCGGGCATTCTGGCTGTGGCGGCTGCGCTGTTGGGCGCACACAAAGTCTACGCGGTGGATAACGACCCGCAGGCATTGATCGCCACCCGGGACAACGCGGAGCGCAACCGCGTTTCGCAGCGGATAGAGGTTTGTGCGCCTGATCAGCTGCCGCCGGTGAGGGCGGATGTCGTCATCGCCAACATACTGGCCGGCCCGTTGCAGGAGCTTGCCCCGGTGCTCACCGCGATCACCAGGCCTGGCGGTCAACTGGTGATGTCCGGCTTGCTGCGGGATCAGGCAGAAGCGGTAGAACAGGCGTATCGGACGCAGTTCGACTTTGCGCAGCGGGCCGAGGATCAGGGCTGGATGCGCCTGGCAGGATGCCGACGCCGGAAGGAGAACTGAATGTATACCCAGTGCCCGGACTGCCGGGCGGTCTATCAGGTCAGCACCGAGCACCTTCGCCAGGCCAACGGGCAGGTCAAGTGCGGGCAATGCAATCTGCAATTTAATGCCCTGCTGCACCTGAGCGATACGATCCCGACCCGCGCAGCACAAACGGGCGAAGGCCAGGTCCAGCCTGACGCTTCGCCCACGCAACAGCAGCCGCACCCAGACGACACAACGGAACCTGCACCAAAAACCGATAGCGATGCCGATGCGACCGGCAAAGAGCCAGCGCTGACCATTGCCGAAGAGTCCGATGCGCCGGTCGGCGACGATGCCGGGGTCACCGGCCATGCCAGCGCAGCCCAGGTCGAGATCGAAGCGGAGCCGGAGTGGCGATCAGATGCCCATGCAACTGACGCCGCGCCAGAACTGGCAATCGCGGAAGAATCGGGCGCATCCGGGGAACACACGCCCGAATCTGTGGCGCGAGCCGCGCCCGATGCCGACGTCGACCGGGAAACGGCGGCTGACGCCAGGCCTGAAAATCACCTCGAGGCGGAGGCCGGCGCTGATGCGCAGGACAAGGCCACTGCAGCGTCTTCGCCGTCTGGCACGAACATCGGCGAAGAGAATGATCCCGGGGAGGAAGGCGAATACGGCACCTGGCTAAGACGTCTTAAACAACACTGGGATCCCGGTCAGACCGGCAGTCACGACGCCTGGTCCCGAGCCGCTCCACAGGCCGAGACCTCGGCCAGCGACCTGGAGACAGATCGGCAGACAGCGCAGGAAAACCACCCTGAACGCGGACCGACCGGCCGGACAGACCCGGAACCCGCTGCTGACGAGGATTTCGGCGCAGGACCTGCCGAAGACCAAGCCGCTCAGGCAGAGGCCGAGCCGATCTCAATGTCGAAGCCGGTGCGGGGTTCGGATACCGGTATCAGTTACATCGAATCGTGGGCTGAAGAATTGCTCGCCGAAGTCGAACGCGATGATGCCCAGACTGACCAGGACCGGATGAGGACAGAGCGGCATCATGCCGATTCGACCACCGAGCCGGACGCGGCGACCGACAAGACCGTCGAGCCAGCCGCAGAGACTGACAGTCCTGCTTTGATCCCCGACGGCGAACCTGGCAAGGGCCGGGACATCGCCGAGGCCGCCGAGCGGGATGCGCGCCGGAATATTGAACAGGAGGCCGACCGGCGCGCAGACGAGACGGCTGATCCGGCGGCGGCACCAGACACCGGTCAGCATCCGCCACAAACAGCGCGCAGAGCCTCAGGGCCTGCGCAGGAGCCGATGCCGAAAACCGGCGATCCGGTAATAGCCACGCATCAACCAGCGCTGCTGGATGCCGAATCCGCCCTCGCGCCAGCCGAACCGGCAGCCGGAATGACGGCGCAGCCACTTACCGAGCACGCGGATCATCCAGGCGAGGGGCACGGAACCACCGAATCCGACGACGCCGCGCAAGCCGATAACTGGCTGGAAGCCACCTGGGCCACAGACACCCAGCCGTCGCAGCCCGAAGCCTGGCTGGAACCCGAATTCCTCGACGCAGAGGTGCTGCCCGAGAAACTCGAAGGCTCAGGCCCCGGCGCAGGCGCTGAGTCTCGCCGGCAGGGGCCGCAGAGCCCTGCGCAAACGCAGACCGACCCGGATCCGGCCGATCTGGAAACCAGCGACGAACACGTCGCCACGGATCCTGCGATCATGCCCGTCGCAACCAAGACCGACGCCCGTGCAGCCCGAATCGGTGACGACTGGCCGGCTTTTGACGACTCATCGGTAATCGAAGATATCGTTCTGGAATCGGACCAAGCCGAGGAAGCAGAGCAGTCAGATGCGGTGGCCACGGCCGTCGAACCGGCGGCCACGGCCAGGAAAACGACGTCGCTGCTGGCATCAGGCGCGGAGTCGACCGGCAAGGTGCAGGCCGCTGCGGTCCAGGTAAGCACGAACCCCCGGTTCGCCGCTGACGGGACCGCTGAAGAGGACATGGAAATTTCTGCGGCAGAGAGCGCCGAGCAAGTCGCCAGAGATCTTGGCCTGCCCCGGAACCGACCTGTGTTGCGCTGGGTCGGCCGCTTTCTGGTGTTGCTGATAATACTGGTCCTGCTCGCCGCCGGGGTCCATTCGCAGCGCGGGGTGCTGATGCGCAATGCGGCGCTGGCCCCGACCCTGACCAGCGCCTATCGCGTCTTTGGTCTCGAGGTGCAGCCGGATTGGGATGTCAGTGCTTTCGACATTATGGATTCCTCCGCCCGCTCCGACGGCAATGACCTGGTGGTCGAGGCCGCGTTCGCCAACACGGCCGATTTTGCCCAACCCTACCCGGTGCTGCGAGTGACTCTGGAAAACCGCTGGGGCCAGGCCATCGGACAGGAGGACTTCCTGCCCCGCAATTATCTCCGCGCTTATGCCGCCGGCCGCCTGATGGGTGCGGCTGAACGCGCGCGCGCCGAGGTGACGTTACGCTCGCCAGGAGCTGCCGCGGAGGGTTTTAGCATCGATGTCTGCCTGGATTCGCCGGGCGGGCGGCTGCAATGCCTGTCTGACCGGCGCTGATTGGCGGCAGACCGGAAGGCCCCGCTCCGGCACCGATTGACCAGTACTCCAGCGCCGGTATCATGGGCGACCCTCAGGCGGAACCGTTCCCGGCGCTATGCAGATCGGCTCATACAACTTTAAGAACAATCTCGCACTGGCGCCGATGGCCGGTGTGACCGATCGGCCGTTCCGTCAACTGTGCCGGCGCCTGGGCGCCGGTATGGCGGCATCGGAGATGATCACCTCGGATAGCCGCCTCTGGGGTTCCCGGAAAAGCCGCCTCCGCCTTGATCACACCGGGGAAGGCGAGCCGGTAATCGTACAAATCGCTGGTGCGGATCCGCGCCTGGTCGCCGATGCCGCGCGGCGCAGCGTGGACCGCGGCGCGCAGATCGTCGACATCAACATGGGATGTCCGGTGAAGAAAGTTTGCAAGCAGATGGCTGGCTCGGCGCTGCTGCGTGACGAAACGCTGGTCGCCCGAATCCTGGACGCCGCAGTAGCGGCTGTGCAGGTCCCGGTGACGTTGAAGATCCGCACCGGCTGGGATCCTGCGCAACGCAACGGCCTGAGGATCGCGCAGCTTGCACAGCAATCCGGGATCGCCGCCCTCGCCGTCCATGGCCGCACTCGCGCCTGCAGATTCGGCGGTGAAGCCGAGTACGAGACGATTCGATTGATCAAGCAGTCAGTATCGATCCCGGTCATCGCCAATGGTGACATCGATTCGCCGGCCAAGGCGGCGCATGTGCTCGCGCTGACCGGCGCCGACGGCGTGATGATCGGGCGCGCGGCCCAGGGCCGGCCGTGGATCTTCCGCGAGATCGATCATTACCTCCGCACCGGACTTGATCTGGCTCCGCCTACAGGCTGCGAAGTCCGTGATATCATGCTCGCCCACCTCGACCAGCTGTACTCTTTTTATGGTGAGTACGTCGGCTTGCGGGTGGCCCGGAAGCACCTTTCGTGGTATTGCCGTTCGCGGTCAGACGCCGGGATTTTCAGGCGGCAAGTAGTACGTGTTGAAAGCGCCGCCGAACAGCTGCGCTTGGTTGAAGCATTTTTGGACCAGACTCCGACAGAAGAGCTGGCAGCATAGACAGGAAAAATAGAACGTGATGAAACAATTTACCGGACTCGAGGTATCCACCGGCACCCGGCCTCTGCGCAGCGTCACAGAGGAGGCGATCAATAACTATTTCGCCAATCTGAATGGGCACAAGCCCGCCGAACTGTATGAACTGGTCATCGGTGAAGTTGAAGCGCCTCTGCTCAAGGCGGTGATGCAGTACACCGGCGGCAACCAGAGCCGTGCAGCGGAAATACTCGGCATCAATCGCGGCACGCTGCGCAAAAAACTGCGTATCCACGATCTGCTCGGCTGAGGCAGCCGCCACCGGGATCGCCGCCAGAATGATTCCGCCTCGCCGTCCCCAGCCGACCCCGAGCAACGACGGCATTTGATGGAGCGTTGACATGCCGGCGTCATGCCAAATTGATTCACGCGGTTCCGAATCGGGTGAAACCCGCCGTTATCGCGAGGTCCTCGCAGCGGGCACCAGCAGTGCACGGCAGATTGACGGCGGCAACCGTGGCTGTCGCCCATCTGACAAACAGGGCAGCATATTCACGGGGTTTCCAGCCGGCTCCGGACAGGTCCGTCCTGTGTGCGCTGCGGCTGTCCCCGGGTACGCGAGCCCCGGATTGCCCGCGTCGCCTGATCAGAAACCTGGCTGCAAGCACCGGCAACATTCGAATCTATGAGCAAGGACAATCGCGTCAAGCGGGCGCTGCTAAGTGTTTCCGACAAGGACGGCGTCGCCGAACTGGCAAGTCAGCTCGCCGCGCGCGGCATCGAGCTACTCTCTACCGGCGGGACGGCCAGGCTGTTGCGCGAACATGGCTTGACGGTCACCGATGTCTCGGCCGTGACCGGGTTTCCCGAAATCATGGATGGGCGCGTAAAGACCCTGCATCCTGCTATCCACGGGGGCCTGCTCGGTCGCCGCGGCACAGACGATGCGGTGATGGCGGAACATCAGATCAGCCCCATCGAACTGCTGGTGGTAAATCTATATCCGTTCCGGAAAACCATCGCCGCGCCGGGTTGCGGACTCGCTGACGCTATCGAAAATATCGACATCGGCGGCCCGGCCATGGTCCGCGCCGCAGCCAAGAATCACGATTCGGTGGCGGTAGTGGTATCTCCGGCCGACTATGCAAAGACCATCGAGGCGCTGGACGCGGGCGACGGTGAGCTGCCTCTGTCGTTCCGGCGGCGACTGGCAGCAAAGGCATTCGCTCATACTGCCGCCTATGACGCTGCGATCAGCGGTTGGCTGCAGGCCCGGCCTGAGTATGCCGACCCCGCGGAGACATTCCCCGAACAGGTCACGCTGAGCTTCGACAAGCGTCTGGAGCTGCGTTACGGCGAGAATCCGCACCAGCAGGCTGCGTTCTACAGCGAAGGCGCTGACGCACCGGGCATCGCCGGTGCACACCAGGTCCAGGGCAAGGCGCTATCCTTTAACAATATTGCCGACGCCGACGCGGCGCTGCAGTGTGTGGCGCAATTCGAAGCACCCGCCTGCGTCATCGTCAAACACGCGAATCCCTGCGGCGTCGCCGTCGCGGAGGATATCGGCAGCGCGTACCAGCGCGCCTATGCCACCGACCCGACATCCGCGTTTGGCGGCATCATCGCCTTCAATCGCCCGTTGGATGGCGCAACTGCTACAGCAATCACCGGGCAGCAATTTGCGGAAGTCATTATCGCGCCCGCGCTCGAGCCGGACGCAGCCACCGTGCTGCAGGCGAAAAAGAACCTGCGCGTATTGCTGCTCGAGGACATGCAACCAGCCACGGGTCTGGACCTGAAACGGGTCGGCGGCGGCATCCTGCTGCAAACACCGGACAATCTGCAATTACAGGCTGCTGATCTGAAAGTTGTCAGCGCCCGCCAACCTGACGAGGCCGAGGTGCGCGACATGCTGTTCGCCTGGCGCGTGGTGCATTACGTCAAATCCAATGCGATCATTTTCGCGCGCGAGAACATGACCATCGGTGTAGGCGCCGGGCAGATGAGCCGCGTCTACAGCACGCGCATCGCCGCGATCAAGGCTGCAGACGCCGGCCTCGAGGTAAAGGGCTCGGTGATGGCTTCCGACGCGTTCTTCCCGTTCCGCGACGGGGTCGATGCCGGCGCGGAACATGGCATCAGCGCGATAATCCAACCCGGCGGCTCCATCCGCGACGACGAAGTGATTGCCGCCGCTGATGAACACGGACTGGCCATGGTGTTTACCGGCATCCGGCATTTCCGCCACTGACTGCGGACACCCGATCCGAAGAGGCAACAGCGATGAAGGTACTGGTGATCGGCGGCGGCGGCCGGGAACATGCACTGGCCTGGCAGTGCGCCCGCGCGGATGCAGTGGAGACCGTGTTTGTAGCGCCGGGCAATGCCGGCACGGCTCTTGAGCCGGGAATTGTCAACGTCGATATTGCCGCTGATGACGTCGATGCCCTGATCTGTTTTGTCGTCGATCAGGGGATTGAGCTGTCCATCGTGGGTCCCGAGGCACCGCTGGTCGCCGGTATCGTCGACCGATTTCAGGAACGGGGTCTGGCCTGTTTTGGCCCGTTGGCGAGCAGTGCCCGGCTCGAGGGCTCGAAGGCATTCACCAAGGCATTCTTGCAGCGACACGACATCCCGACCGGCAGCTACGCGAGTTTCACCGAGCTTGCGCCTGCCCTCGAGTACATCCGCGCCCAGGGCGCGCCGCTGGTCGTCAAAGCAGACGGTCTCGCGGCCGGCAAGGGTGTGATCGTCGCCGCGACGGTGGAGCAGGCTGAAGCCGCTGCCACCGCGATGCTTGACCAGGGGGCGTTTGGTTCTGCCGGAGCGAGCATCGTCGTCGAGCAGTTCCTGCAGGGAGAGGAAGCCAGCTTTATTGCAATAGTGGCCGGAGACGTGATCCTGCCGATGGCGACCTCACAGGATCACAAAGCACGTGACGACGGTGATAAAGGTCCGAACACCGGCGGCATGGGCGCCTATTCACCGGCGCCGGTGGTCACCCCGGAAATGCACCGGCGGATCATGCAGGAGGTGATGCAGCCGACGGTTCGCGGGCTTGCCGCGGAGGGTATGCCATACACCGGCTTCCTCTATGCCGGTTTGATGATCGATGCTGACGGGACGCCGAATGTGCTGGAGTTCAACTGCCGCTTTGGCGACCCGGAGACCCAGCCGATCATGATGCGGATGCAGTCGGATCTGCCGCAATTATGTCTGGCTGCGCTGAACGGCAGTCTGGACCAATACCGGATCGAATGGGACACGCGGGCCGCGGTCGGAGTCGTACTGGCCGCCGCAGGTTATCCCGATGACTACGCCAGAGGGGCCGTCATCTCGGGACTGGAGCGGGTCACCGGCGAGGACGTGAAGGTATTCCATGCCGGCACCGCGCTGGACCAGCAGCAGCGGGTGGTCACAAACGGCGGACGGGTCCTGTGCGCCGTGGCCCTGGGCGACACCGTCGCCGCCGCCCAGAAGCGGGCCTACGAGGTCGTGGACAGCATCAGCTGGGACGGCATGTTCTGTCGCCGGGATATCGCCTACCGCGCCATCAAGCGCGAAAGCTGAGCCAGTCTGATCGATCCGCGGAGCAGCACTGCTGCGGCCACGCCCCGAATGGGTCCGGCAGACTGATCGCGTCACAACACGCAAACAGCTCTGCCGCCGCTATCCAGCCTTTTCGCCACCGGCAACGCACGCCGGCGGTAACCAAGCCGCCCTCAGCGCTTCATCGAATCAAAGAACTGATCGTTGGTCTTGGTGTCCTGCAGCTTGCTGAGCAGAAATTCAATCGCAGCGAGCTCATCCATCGGATGCAGGAGCTTGCGCAGAATCCACATCTTCTGCAATTCATCCGGCCGGGTAAGCAACTCTTCCTTACGGGTGCCGGAACGGTTGATATTGATCGCCGGGAAGATCCGCTTCTCCGCGATCCGCCGGTCCAGATGGACTTCCGAGTTACCAGTGCCCTTGAACTCCTCGAAAATGACGTCGTCCATGCGCGAGCCGGTGTCTACCAGTGCCGTGGCGATGATGGTCAGGCTACCGCCCTCCTCGATATTTCGCGCGGCGCCGAAGAAACGTTTCGGACGCTGCAGCGCATTGGCGTCGACACCGCCGGTCAGGACCTTGCCTGAAGACGGCACTACGGTGTTGTAGGCTCTGGCCAGCCGGGTGATCGAATCCAGCAGGATGACCACATCGCGTTTGTGTTCAACCAGACGCTTGGCCTTTTCGATCACCATCTCGGCCACCTGCACATGGCGGCTGGCGGGCTCATCGAAAGTACTGGAAACCACCTCACCGCGTACCGTGCGTGCCATCTCGGTGACTTCTTCGGGGCGCTCATCGATGAGCAGAACCATCAGATCACACTCGGGATGATTGGTCGCTATCGACGAGGCGATGTTCTGCAGCAGCATGGTCTTGCCGGCCTTCGGCGGCGAAACCAGCAAGCCCCGCTGACCCTTGCCCATCGGAGCGACCAGATCGATGATTCGAGCGGTCAGATCCTCGGTGCTTCCAGTGCCACACTCGAGTTTCAGACGCTCGGTCGGAAACAGCGGAGTCAGATTTTCGAACAGGACCTTGTTGCGGGCATTCTCCGGCGCATCAAGGTTGATCTTGCCAACCTTGAGCAGCGCGAAATAACGCTCACCATCTTTCGGCGGCCGGATCAGCCCGGATACGGTGTCACCGGTGCGCAGATTGAAGCGCCGGATCTGACTGGGCGAGACATAGATGTCGTCGGGCCCGGCCAGGTAGGAGCTGTCCGCGGAGCGGAGAAAGCCGAATCCATCCTGCAATATCTCAAGCACGCCATCGCCATAGATGTCCTCACCATTGCGGGCATGCGCCTTGAGAATGGAGAAGATGATGTCTTGCTTGCGCGAGCGCGCCAGGTTTTCCAGCCCCATGGCTGTACCCAGCTCGACCAGCTCCGCCACCGGCTTCTGTTTAAGCTCGGTGAGGTGCATGGCCTTCTCGCTTCGTGCCAGGTCTTCTTCGGAGATGACCTCGAATTCCTGCAGATCAGGAAATTCTTCCGAATGTTGCCTGCGGCGCCTCGGCTTCTTGTTACCACCGGAGTTGCCACGTGCCTGATTTTTGTTTTGTCCGCGTCCGCGGGGGGGATTGTTGCCCAAGTATCCTCTCACAAATTCTCGTCCAGGAATGCAGATAACTGTCCTTTCGACACCGCGCCCACCTTCTGGGCCTCGACGGTGCCATTCTTGAACAGCATCAGGGTCGGGATCCCGCGAATGCCGAATTTCGGCGGCGTCAGCGGATTCTCGTCTATATTGATCTTCGCGATACGTACCTTGCCCTGATACTCGCCGGCGATCTCGTCAAGGATCGGGGCAATCATCTTGCATGGACCGCACCACTCTGCCCAGAAATCCAGCAATACTGGCAGGTCTGAATCCAGCACGTCTGCCTTGAAGCTGGAATCCGTGGTGTAAACGATATGATCGCTCACTGTTTGTCCTCCGTCATTTTTCGTTTACGGGATTTATCGCTCATGGACCCGTCGGACTCGTCTAGCCGATGATCCAGTCATACTCGCGCTATGTGACGCGCTAAGCCCGATAGGGCAAAATGGCGCGGTCGCTCACCGCTTATGACTGGGAAATACTGGATACGGTCGGTGACAGAGCGTCTCGGGGGGAGGCGGGTCCAATGCCCTGACCGGTATTTTGTACCGGACTCCACGCACTTTTCAAGTTTTATACCAGCTTTTGCGGCGGAAATTAAGTCACTATGCCCGACTCTCATCTCAGCAAGCTCACCTTTGAAGAACTCGGCCTGTCTGCCGAGGTCGCTCGCGGCGTCGAAGACGCGGGTTTCACTTTCTGCACACCGATCCAGGCCAAGACGCTGCCGATTGCGCTCAAAGGCCGGGATGTGGCCGGCCAGGCACAGACAGGAACCGGCAAGACAGCGGCGTTTCTGCTGGCTGCATTCGATTATCTGCAGCGCAATCCTGCGTTGCCCGGACATAATTCCGCCGATCCACGCTGCCTGATGCTTGCGCCGACGCGCGAACTCGCGATCCAGATCCACAAGGATGCCGAACTGCTCGGCCAGCACACCGGGTTCACGCTGGGGCTCGCCTACGGCGGCACTGATTACGACAAGCAGCGCAACATGCTGGCCGCCGGCGTCGATCTTCTGATCGGTACTCCCGGCCGGATTATCGACTATTTCAAGCAGGGCGTGTTCAGTTTCCGCGGCATCCAGGTCATGGTTCTCGATGAAGCTGACCGCATGTTCGACCTCGGATTCATCAAGGACATCCGTTACGTGATGCGTCGGCTGCCGCCGCCCGGCGACCGGCTGAACATGTTGTTCTCGGCGACTTTGAGTCATCGAGTGATGGAGCTCGCCTACGAGCATATGAATGATCCGGAGCTGGTGCGTATCGAGCCGGAAAAGGTCACCGCTGACCGCGTCAAGCAGAGTATCTACTTCCCCTCCAACACCGAAAAGATGCCTTTGCTGATCGGCCTGCTGCGCAAACTGGACGCGCGCCGGACCATGGTGTTCGTCAATATGAAACGTGATGCCGAGCGGGTCGCGGACTATCTGACTGCCAACGGCATACAGGCGGAGGCCATGTCCGGCGATGTCCCTCAGCGCAAACGCCAACGCATGCTGCGGGACTTCCAGAACGGCGCCCTGCCGGTGCTGGTCGGAACGGATGTCGCCTCGCGAGGATTGCATATTCCCGATGTGGAGTATGTGGTCAACTATGATCTGCCGCAGGATGCAGAAGACTATGTGCACCGCATCGGCCGCACCGCACGCGCCGGGGCCGCAGGCCATGCGGTCAGCTTCGGCTGCGAGAACTACGTGATGATCCTGCCGGAGATCGAAGACTACATTGGCATGAAGCTGCCGGTAGAAGCGGTCGATCCCGGACTGCTGGCAGAGAAGGTCCGACATCCGCCGCGTCGGGAGCGCAAGCCAGACACCCGGCGCGGAAAAGGCGGGTCCGGCGCGGGCGGTAGCCGTGCCGGCAACAAGCGCCAGGGCGGCGGACGCCGATCGAGAGGCAACCCGACCAAGAGCTAGCACAGGTTTGCGGCCGCGGGCGGTCGCTGAGGGACTGCCAACCGATCAGACAGCCCGCTAGTCCGGTTTGCGGCCTCGTGGCTGACCGAGGTCCGGCAGCCCGTCCACACCGTCAAACCCTTCCACTGCCTGACGCGGGCGCGAACTGTCCGGGCGGCGAATGGCGATAACCCGGGCAATGCCAAAATCATGGGCGGAGCGCAGCACCGCGAGACTGTCGTCCACCAACGCTGTGCGCGCCGGGTCGAATGGCTCCAGGGCCTGCAGCCGCCGCCAGAACTCGGTGTCTTCCTTTGGCCGTCCGATGTCGTGCGATGAATGCATCGCGTCAAGAAAGCGCTGCAGGCCAGTGCGCCTCAGCTTCAACCGCAGCGTGGCCTGATGGGCGTTGGTGACCAGCACCAGTCGCTTGCCCGCCTGGCGCACCGATTGCAGGAATTCGGGAATATCGGGGAGAAAGTCTATGTGGTCTTCGACCTCCTCCTTGAGCCTGGCGATATCGATGCCCAGTTCCCGGCTCCAGTAATCGAGGCAATACCACTCCAATGTGCCACGCTTCTCGGCAAACCGGGGTATCAGGCGACGATGGGCTTCATCCAGCCCGATCCCCTGGCTCTCGCTGTAGCGCCGCGGAACCACTTCCTGCCAGAAGAAATTGTCGAACTGCAGGTCCAGCAACGTCCCGTCCATGTCCAGCAGGACTGTGTCGATGGACTCCCAGTCAAAATGCACACCGTCCACAAGGCTCATGGCGCGGTATCATATAACGTTGGAACGACACGAGGAGCTTTCCATGAAGCATGATCCAGCCGCGTTGCTGGAACCCGTGGTGGCCATCGCCCGCGAGGCCGGCACCCGGATTCTGGATATCTATCAGGGGGAGATCGAGGTCACCGCGAAACACGATGATTCGCCGCTTACGGCCGCGGACATGGCGTCGCACCGGGCAATCGTTGCCGGCCTGAGCCGGCTGACGCCAGAGATTCCTATCCTGTCCGAGGAGTCGGCGGATATCCCGTTTTCCGAACGCGCTTCCTGGGACGAATACTGGCTGGTGGACCCGCTGGACGGGACCAAGGAATTCATCAAGCGCAACGGCGAGTTCACGGTCAATATCGCGCTGATTCAGGGTCACCGGCCGGTTCTCGGGGTCGTTCACGTGCCGGTCAAGGACACAGACTACTACGGTTGCCTGGGTCGCGGCGCCTTCCGTCGCTTGCCCGGTGGCAATGCCGAGCAAATCAACCCGCGTACGCAAGGCCCGGGCCCGATCCGGGTGGTGGGCAGCCGCTCGCACCGCGGCGCGTCGCTGGATGCTTATCTCGAACGCCTGGGCGATCACGAGATGGTCCCTATGGGCAGCTCTCTGAAGCTCTGCCTGGTGGCGACTGGTGAAGCTGACGTTTATCCGCGCCTTGGCCCGACCTGCGAGTGGGACACGGCGGCGGCTCAGGCCGTGGTGGAAGCGGCTGGTGGCAAGGTCGTCGATACTGGCGGCGCAGACCTGCGTTACAACACCAAGGCGGAGTACCTCAATCCGTTTTTCATCGTGTATGGCGATAGCAGCCGGGACTGGACCGCGTATGTGGAACCGTCCGACGGCTGAGACCGCGGGCGGAAATCTTGCGCGGCCAATAAGGACTGGCGCCGCCGGGCATCCTTGGCTACTCTTTTGAGACTGGATTCGGCTCCCGGGTCCTGCAACATGACACCGGACTCGAATCCGGCGTGGAGATTTAGACCGATGAGCAACCATGGCTGACAACGTGGATACCCAGCTCTTCAGCAATACTTATAAACTCAAGGAGTTGAGGGTTGAGCATCGAGATCTGGACGACGTCATCGACCGCCTTTCCTGCGATCCGAGCGTCGATCAACTCGAGCTTAGAAGGCTCAAGAAACGCAAGTTGCAAATCAAGGATCAGATAACGCGGCTGGAAAGCTCGCTGATTCCCGACTTGAACGCCTGACCCTCGCGGCATTCCGCGCCGCTATCCACCCACAGGCCGGACCCGAGCGGGTCCGGATCGACATCCCTGCAACCACAGCTCGCTGGATCACAGAACTCCGCGGCCGGGATCAGACGGTTACTGCTTCGCGCGACTGCTGGAAACGAGCCGGCAGAATCCAGGTCGCCAAAGCCGGCAACAGCAGGATCGCCCCGAGCATGTTCACCAGGAACATGAAAGTCAGCAGGATACCCATGTCTGCCTGCAGCTGCAGTGGCGAGAACACCCAGGTGAAAACGCCGATGGCCAGCGTGATACCGGTGAAGATCACCGCCGCGCCGGTCACCCGCAACGCGTGGAAATAGGCTTCGCTCACGCTCTCGCCGCGTTCAAGATAGTCCTTGAAGCGGCTGTAGATATAGATGCCGTAATCCACGCCTACGCCCACGCCCAGCGCCACGACCGGCAAAGTGTTCACCTTGAGCCCGATCTGGAGATAGCTCATCAGCGCATACGCCAGCAGTGAAACCAGGCCCAGCGGGACGACGATACAGATTACGGCGCGCAGCGAGCGGAACGTGATCCAGCACATCAGGATCACCGCGGAGAATACGCCGATCAGGATCGGGAACTGCGCTGCGGCCACCTCCTCATTGGTTGCCGCCATGACGCCGACGTTGCCGGTCGCGAGACGGAACTCGACTCCTTCTGTCGGATGCTCCTCCCGGTAACGCTTGACCTCATTGACCACACGACTGATGGTCTCCGCCTTGTGATCGGAGGTGAACATCATCAACGGCATCGCGCTGCACTCGCGATTCAGCAAACCGGTGCTGGTCTCCACCCGTGCGCCCGACTGGACCAGCACTTGCTGGTTGCGAGACAGCACCCGCCACTTGGGATAGCCCTCGTTCCACCCCGCGTTGACGATCTTCAGGATCTGCGGCAGCGCGATCACGTCCTGGATGCCCTCGACATTGCGCATATTCCAGGCAAAGCGATCCATTGCGTTCATCTTCTCGTAATCGATACACCCGTCCGGGCCCGTCTCGACGATCACCGAGATCAGATCGACACCGATAGAAAAATTGTCTGTGATCATGCGACTGTCGACGTTATAGCGAGAGTCAGGTCTCAGCTCGGGCACGCCGGTCTGCAGATCACCGATCTTGACCTCGCTGCCCTTCCAGGCACCGAATACGAACAGACCGGCGCTGATCAGAATGATCACCAGTGCGGTCGGCCGCTGGGCGACCCGGGAGATGCCGCGCCACATCGGGGCCAGCTGCTGGGCCCGGGCCTGGATACGCGCTTTGTAGCCGTCGTCCATCTTGATGCCGCAGACCAGAACCGGCAGCAGCACCAGGTTGGTCAGGATGATCGCCGCGACCCCGACGCTGGCGCCGATCGCCATCTCCTGGATGATGCCGACGTCGATCATCAGGATCGTGACAAAACCAATGGTGTCGCTGGCGAGCGCGATAAAACCGGGGATCAGCAGCCGGCGGAAGCTGGCGCGGGCCGCCTCTTCGCAGCTGCAATTATGATCGAAGATCTCGCTGCCGAAAGCACTGATCATCTGCACGCCGTGACTGACGCCGATAGCAAAAACCAGAAACGGCACCAGCAATCCCATCGGATCGATGCCGAAATTCAGCAATGGCAGCATGCCCAGCTGCCAGATCACCGCCAGGATCGAACAGGTCAGGGGGATGATGGTCAACTTGATCGACTGCGAGTAGATGAACACCAGCACCGCGGTAATCATCAATGCGACGATAAAGAACAGGCCGACCCGGGTGGCGCCTTCCTTGATATCACCGACGACCTTGGCGAAACCGATAATATGGATACTGACTTCGTCAGTCTGAAACTGCTGTCGCACATCCTCCAGTGCGCTGGCCACGTCGAAATAGTTAAGTTTCTCGCCGGTGTCCGGGTTTACCTCGAGCAACTGTGCGCTGACGATAGCCCCGGAAAAATCATTAGCCACCAGGCGCCCGATAATATTCGCCTTGATCGTATTCTCTCTGACCTTGGCCAGGCCTTCGGGCGTGGGCGCGAAATCCGCATCAATGACGTTTCCGCCCTCGATGCCGTCTTCGACGACCTCCATATAGCGGACATTGGGCGTAAACAGCGATTGCACCTTGGCCCGATCCACCCCGGGGATGAAGAACACCGCGTCGGTTACGTCATCGAGGATCTCGAAGAACTGCGGATCGAACATGTCGCCGTCTTTTGCCATCACCGCGACGACGACGCGATCGGCACCGCCGAACTGATCGTAGTAGTCGCGGAAGGTCTGCATGTATTCATGCTTGGTGGGCAACTGCTTGCTGTAAGCGGTATCGATACGCAGCTGGGTGATGGCCGTGTAAGCCATAAACACGGTGATCAGGGCGAAGATCCCGATCACGGTCTTTCGGTTGCCGAATATCAGCCGTTCCAGGCGCCCTACGATGCCAGCATTCATGCTCTTTCCTTCCACCAAACGATGCCCGCCACAGGTCCCGAGGCCCTCGCAGCGGCACTCATCGCGATTTCTATATCCGCCAGGCCGATCAGAATTCCCCGGACTGCAGTTTTGCTGCCCCGGCTTCGCCGAGCAGCAACAAACCACCATCGCTGGTCGGCAGAACGCCGGTCAGGGCCTTTCGGTTAGCCTGTTGGACCAGCTCGAAACTCTCGCCGTTATCCCGACTGACCAACAATGTGCCGGACATCCCGACCACGACGAGCGTGCCATCGGCGAGCTCTGCCGCTGCATTCAACGAGGTCTCGACGCCGGTCTCGATCTTGTCCCAGGTGAGACCGCCGTCCCGGCTGCGGAACAGATGCCCGGTCAGGCCCATCACATACAGATCACCCTGGCTGGTGGCAAATGCACCAAAAAACGATCCCGGATAGAACGAGGGTAACAGCACCCAGGTCTGGCCCTGATCTTCCGAGCGGTAGATGTTGCCGCGCTCGGCAGCGATAAACAGCTGATCGTCGCTCTGCGCCAGCGCGTTGAGATGGTAATCCACGGGTATATCGTCTCGCCAGGAATCAGCATCGTCGAAAAACTCGCCGTCATCGGCACCCTCGTCGTCGGCCTCTGCCTCTGCCCCTGCAAGCTCCCCGACAATCGCCGCATCCAGTTCCTGCGCATCAAGGCTGCTTTCCTGCCAGGTATCGCCGCCGTCACTGGAAACCAGCACATAGCCGTATGCACCGACCGCGAGACCGTTGTCGGCATCCGCAAACCAGATATCAAACAAGGGCTGCTCGAGCTCGGGAGCATAGTGAGTCATCACCCATGTGTTGCCGCCGTCGACGGTCTTGAGCACGACCGAGTCATGGCCCACCGCCCAGCCAAGATTACGATCGTAGAGATAGACTGCTGTCAGCACCGCAGTGGTGGGCACCGGCGACTGCGTCCAGCTTGCGCCGTCGTCATCGCTGGTCAGGATGATGCCGCGCTCCCCCACAGCCACGATGTGTCCGTCGACGCTCGCGGCGTCGAGGATGAGAGCGTTCGACGAGGCCAACGGGGCAATAAACGCCCAATCCGGCTGGTCCTGTGACCAGGCAGGATTGGCCAGGAATACAGTCAGCGCCGCGAGCCATCCGACTTTGGGCGCAGTGATGCCGCGGAATAATCTGATCATTGCAGAAAGGCCAGGCTGGGTAAAAATGACCGGGCCCCGTGGGATTTCCACGGGGCCCGGAACCATCGGCTAGCGGACGCCGGCGCGGCGCAGCGCGCCCGGGCTGAAGTTGGACAGATCGAACTTCGCGCTGAAATCGTAGGTGATCGCTTCCTCGTTATTCAGTCCGATCGCCAGGTAGCGTCCGGACTGCAGATCGACCGTGGTATCCAGCGTCGTCCATACATTGGGCAGGTCGTAGTAATTAATCGCGTAGCCTTCCTGAACCCGCCACAACTCGTCACGGTTGTCATAGCAATCCACGACCAGAATCTGCCATGAGTCTTCATCTACGTAGAAGGTCCGCCGCTTGTAAATATGACGCGCACCTTCCTTGAGCGTGGCATCGACGACCCAGACCCGATGCAATTCGTAACGCGCCAGATCCTGGTTGATGTGCAGCGGTTTGACGATCTCGTCGTATTTCACATCGCCGCTGTGCAGCTTGTAACTGTTGTACGGCACCAGCATCTCTTTCTTGCCGACCAGTTCCCAGTTATAGCGCTCCGGGCTGCCGTTCATCATGTCGAACTGATCGGCAGTGGCGAGACCGTCACTGGCGGTGCGGGGATTATCGAAGGCCACGTTCGGCGCGCGTCGCACACGACGTTGCCCCGGGTTATAAATCCATGCCCTGCGATGTTCCTTGTTCTGGTTCAGCGTCTCATGCACCAGCAGGATCTCGCCGGCCAGACGCGCGGGCGCGGCCACAGCCTGCAGGAAATAGATGATGACGTTATCCAGCTTTTCCTCGGTCATCCCGGGCAGGCTGTATGACGCCATGTAACTGTCTTCGAACATCACCATCGTGTAGCTGCCCGAACGCGTGACCGGCGCCTGGCCGATCGCGCGCTTGGCCATGTCTGCCCGATAGCGCAGGATGTGGTTCCAGAACACCTCGAGACCGTTTTCCGGGATCGGGAAGGGATAACCTACCGTGGCTCCGGTGACACCGTTGCCTCCCGGAATCAGCTTGGCGGTGCCGGCAATCGCCTTGGTGGCATCGTAGATGCGTTGCGGATAGGCGCCGCTGCGGCGGGTCGGATAGACCTTCATCACGTAGGTATCCGGATAGGTCTTCAGCAAGGCCTTGTTGCCTTCGGTGAGGATATTCGCGTACTGCGCCATGTTGGCCGCATTGATCGTATACAGCACCGGATCGTCCGCAAACGGATCCGGGTGATGACCGCCGTCCTTGAAATCCGGGAAGCCCGCGTCAGCAGCGGACTTGATGCCGCCCTCCCACGGCGGGATCGTGCCGGCCGCATTGCCCGCCCGCTCGGCGCCGATCGGCGTCAGGTCCTTGCCCAGTCTCGCGATCTGATCCGCCGAGATTTCCGCAAGCGCTGTCGAGGCCATGCCGATGAGGGCTATGGTCCCCAGGGCGCTGGTCAATATTCTTTTCAACATGATCTGGTTCTCTCCTCGGAAATCAGAACGAAAGGCTTGCCGACAAGGCGAAGAAGTCGCGATCGCGCACCAGGTTGTGGTGGCCGGCGCCGTTAAATGTGGTCCAGCTGGCGTCCACCTGCCACTTGTTCTGCAGCACGCCGGTTACGCCAAAGGTCGTCGTCGTGCGACCCTGGATAAAGTTGCCACCAGGCCCCGGCGTCACGCCCTTGACGTCCTGCGCCCAGCCGACCCGCGGCGTGACCGTCCATGGGCCGATCAGGTTGTTATAGGTCAGACTCGCCTGGGTGCGATAGCCCCAGGAGAACTCGTCGGCGAAGTTGTTCTGACCCTCGAGCGCACCACGCTGGAATGCGGTCAGGTTGGCGTTGCCGCTGACAAAGGTGCCGGGCCCATCGTAACGCAAGCCCCAGCCATTCGGACCGCCGGTCTTCTTGTCCTCGAAATCATGCACATAGGTCCACGCACCTTCGATCACGAATGCGCCGACCTGCGCACCGAGGATCGGGTCCGACAGATAGGTGAAGGTCGTCTGGAACTGGCTGATGTCCTTCTCCACCCAGCCCTTGATGTCCTCGTTGAGACCGGCCGGCCCTTGCTGGCCAAAGCAGCCCAGCGGACCGGTCGCATTCGGATTGGTACCGCCGGCGGCAACACAATCCAGCGGCTGCAGCGCGTCGACCATCGGAGACAGCGCCCGGAACAGCAATTCCACATCGTCCAGCTGCAAGGGCGCGTCATTCTTGAACGTGTACTCGCCCTGCCACGCAATACCGAAGATATCCGTGCTAAAGCTTGCACCGTAGATCTCGATGTCCTCCGGATACTCCTGACGATAACCCGCCGTCTTGGCGTATTGGTCTGTGGCCAGGGAACCAGCGAGGCTGGTCACGTTGCCACCGCCCAGGTAGGTGTTGGCCGCGACCGTGGCCCAGGAATTCATCTCGCTGGCGCTGATGTCGCCGCCCAGCGCGGTCGCGCGGGACAAGCCGGCGGCGGTGCCGGTGGCTACGGCGGCGTCAAACGACAAACCCGAGGCCAGCGCCTGGGCGGTCGCGCCGCTGGCGGTGGCCACGCCGACGCCATTACCGAAACCCGCCTGGGTGCCGGTCACGCCGCTCAGGACCGGCAGGCGGCTGGCGTACTTCGCGTAGTAGAGACCGAACTCGGTGCCGCCGAGCAGGTCAGGCATGAAATAGCGCAAGGCCAGACCGAACTGATCGGGGTCGCCGGGCCGGTCGGTAGGCAGCCTGGACACATGCTGGAAATCGGGATCAAAAAAGCCACCGAGCGGGGTGAAGTCGGTCCCCAGATCGCTCCAGGCGCCGAAACCAAGCATCACGAACTCGGCACCACGGGCAGCGAGGTCGTTGGAGGAAAACCAGGTGCCAACCGGATCGGGCTCGGTGCGGTCCCACTTGAACTGATAGAAAGCCTCCAGGCTCAGATTGTCGGTCGGGCTGATGCTGCCGTAAATCTGGTACTGGGGCAGCAGGCCTTCACGCAGATTCACCGCGGCGCCGCGCAGCTTGGCGACGTCAAAGATGTTCAGCGAGCTCAGGCCACTGACGTAAAACGTCCCCTCACCCCAGTTGACGACCTGCTTGCCGACCCGGATCTCGGCCGGGGCCGAGCCCAAATCGAAGCGGCCGTAAAGATACGCATCGAGCATCCGCAGGTCTTTCTCGACGTCGTCCTTGGCTGCCTTGGAAAGCGGCGTGCGATCCGTGTTGTCGGCTTCGAAATCGTAATAGCCGGTGCCGCGCATGAACAGCCCGACATTCTTGTAATCGAGCTGGATCTCGGACAGGAACTTGAGCTGGTTACTGACCAGGCCGGTGCCGTAGTTCAGCGTGCCGTCGTCGTAGTTACAGCTGTAGGAGTTGCCGCCATTGCTGTCGCAGATGATGTCGTTGCTTGACGACTGCGAGCGGAACACGTTGCCCCAGCTTAAAGTGGTATCCCAGCTGCCGTTGAGGCCCTCAACCGGCGTCCCGAATTCCACCGCCGATGCCCCGGAGGCGAAACCGAGAGTGAGAGTAGCGGCGAGCGCAGTCTTGGACAGGACCCGGATCAGGCCCGACGGACAGGAGGCGGACGTGGTTGTCATTTTGTTCCCCAAATGATGTGCCAGCTCGGCAGAACGATTACCTGTTGGTATAGGTCGGCGTCGGGCAGTTCGCAACTGCGCAATTCAGGTGACCCTGCCAACCGTTTTTTTTCATCTAGTGCGTTGTTTCTAACCCATTTTGCCGACTAAAAACAACACCGACCATTTATTTGCCGACAGCGAGTCGAACAAACCGTGACCACGACTCCGGACAGCTCTCGCAGCGGCGGATCAGAGCGGCGACGAGACGCATTCTGACTGGACACGCCAGTTGCCGACTTCGCCAAAGAAAACAGCTGTTTCAAGCCACTCTGCCGGCGTCGATTGCACCCGACGCCGGGTGAGAATGGCGGCCGTCAATGCCACTATCGACGAAGGCATATAAGGGTTTTCCGCAAAATGCATTGCAGCATCCGTTGCGCGTTGCATCGCAGCATCGAAAACCGCTGTGCCAGCAGTTGTCGGCTCGCTGAGAACCGTCGCCGGACAGTCATTCAGACATGCACCGCCTGCAGGATATCGTGACGCAGATGCTCACCGAGGATCATCCTTGCATCGTCGTCAGCGCGAGCCAGGACGTCGCCGAAATCGATCCGTCCCTGCTCGTCCAGTTTGATCACCTCGTGCTGACGCAAACGCTGGATAAATCCGCGGAACAGACTGCGATCGAAGAACTCCGGAGCGTTGATCTGGTAGAGGAAGGAAATTCGCTGAGCCATCAGTTGGCACAATTCCTCCAGTCCGCCCGGCGTCAACACACCCGGCCCATGCTTGAGCAACAAGGCCACGGTAACGTAATACCGTTCCAGCGCCTGGAGCATGGCTCGCGCAAGGACCGACAGCTGTATCGCCTCAGGTGTGTTGGCCGAGGGTCTGGCCAGAATCTTTCCGCCCCTGGTCAACACCAGCAGCCCGCGCTCGGCAAGCGCGTCGATCATCGCGCTGACTGCAGCTTCCAGCTCACTCGCCTCCCAGCGCAACTGCAGCTCGCCTTGCACATAAGGATAGATTCGCCTGAGCAGCGCGAGGACCTCTTTGCGCTCCAGCTGGGTTCGATCCAGGAAGCAGCAGGCAACAAGCGATTGGAGTGCGAAGACATGGGCCACGTTGTTGCGGAAGTAACTGGCCAGCACGGCGTCACGTTCCTGCAGATACATGATGTCGCCCAGCTTGTGCCCCTTGCGTTTCAACAGGCCCAGCTGTTCGACATAGTCGAGGACCTGGCGTCCGTCCATTTCCGGGACGGTTGATCTTGGCGAATACGGCGCTGCGCGCAGCAGGCCGAGATGCAGATCAAGAAACTGCACCAGCTCGGTTTCGAGCATGCCGCAGCGAGGCATGGACAACAGAGCCGTGGCCACGAGGTTCACCGGGTTGACCGCGGCTGCGTCATTGATGCCGCGCAGAACCCGGTCACCGAGATCCCGGACCATGCTCTGTAACCAGGCAGGCCGGTCCTCGCGCTGTACGTCGTGTTCGCGCCAGGCTGGATGATGCTGATCCAGCAGGGTTTCCAGCGGGATCGGTTCGCCGAAATTGACATACACGCGGCCGAAACGCTTGCGCAGGACCTTTAGCGACTTGAACAGACCGAGCAAGGTTTCGCGCTGCTTCGCCTGCCCGGACAGCTCTGAGATATAGCTCTTGCCCTCCATCAATCGCTCGTAGCCAAAAAACACCGGCACAAATGCCAGCGGGCGGCTCGGGTTACGCAAGAATCCGCGTACCGTCATCGACAGCATGCCGGGCTTGGCAGAAAGCAGTCGGCCGGTGCGGCTGCGCCCGCCTTCGATGAAGTACTCGATTGGCAGACCCTTGGCCAGGATCAGCGACAGATACTTGTTGAACACCGCTGCGTACAAGGGATTGTCGCGAAAACTGCGGCGCAGGAAGAACGCTCCACCCTTGCGCAGCACGCTGCCGAGCAGCGGCAGATTGAGGTTGATGCCGGCCGCAATATGCGGGCAGATCATGCCTCTTTCATAGATCACATAGGACAACAGCAGGTAGTCGATGTGGCTGCGATGGCATGGCACGTAGACGATCTCGCTATTCCCGGCGACTTGCTTGAGAGAGTCGAGATGCGCGATTTCCACGCCTTCGTAAATACGGTTCCACAGCTTGCCCAGCACGCCTGACAGGAACTGTACCAGCGGGGGCGAATAGTCCGCCGCGATCTCGAACGCATACTTGCGTGCCTGCGCCTCGGCCCTGGTCCGCGGCATGCCATTGACTTCCACCTCGCGCCGGATTTGCCGACGCACGGACTGCGACATCAGGATCTGATTGACCAGGGTACGTCGATGCGACAGATCGGGCCCGATCGTAGCGACGCGCTGGCGTCTGAAATGCACCCGCAGCACCCTGGCCATCTTGCGCACCGGCAGGTCGCCGGGCGCCTCTTGCAGGAACTCCCGTACAGAGATCGGCGCGCTGAACTGCACCAGTACATTGCGACCGTGAACCAGGATGGTAAACAGTCGCCGGATGCGTCCGCTGATCGCCCAGTTCTCCGAGAACAACAGCTTCAGTATCGATCGTTCCTTGTCCGGAGCCCGGCCCCAGTAGATGGATACCGGAACCACGGTGACGTCCTCCAGCCGACCATCGGCCACCGCCTGGAAAATCCGGCCGAGGCGAGACAGGTCCGGAGGGCGATTGCGGCGCAGGAACGTGCGCCCGCGGCTGCGCAGGTGGATCAGGGCCTGCGACTCATGCAAACCACCGGTCGCGATACCGCGGCTGGCCGGATCCCGTCCAAGCTGAAGCAATTCGTGATCCAGCACCGCCGCGTCGGCGAGACCGGGTTTCTCGAGCACATAGCAGACCGGCCCCGGTGGAATGGCCTGCATCGCCTCCAACTCTTCTTTCGGCACCCGGGTACGCACCCACAGGAACATGGTCCGGCGAGTGAATGCCAGACCGGACCGATACAGCTTCGCCCAGATACTCGTCATCGGCTGCCCATCATCGCGTCCTCATTGTGCAGACGCACGCGGAGTGTCTGTATGTGGAATCCGGCCCCACGCGGCGAGATGCCGATCGCTGACCGGCTCGACGCGGAATCCGGCCAGCCCGGCGGATTCAAGTTGCGCGCGAATCTCGTCCGGTTCAAAGGCGGCCAGCAGAGAATTGTAGAAGTCCGTGCGCAGCACCGCCGGCTCGCCATCCGCATACCTGTCGACCAGTTCCTGCGCGTGTCCGGTGCTGTGCGGCCGCATCAGATCCATCACCAGAACCGGAGCCCCGGGCGCGGCCAGATCGCGGATGCTCTGCCACAGTACCCGGGGCTGATGCAGATGATGCAGCAGGCTATTGCTCGTTACCGCATCATAGAGCGGCCTGGGCAGATCCACCCCGGGCAGAAATCCATGCACAAATTTCACGCGATCAGCGGCCGGGTGTCCGGCTCGGGCACGTTCGGCGAACTCCAGCATGGCCGCCGAACCATCAACGCCGTGAACGACGCAATGAGGAAATTCATTCGCCAGGCGCAACACGATATCGCCCGGCCCGCACCCAAGATCAAGGATCGCGCCGGACTCGGGCCAGCCAGCGCAACGCACGGCAAACAGCTCGACAAAGGCAGTATTGGGCTCGTCAAAATCTGCTTCTGCATAGGCCCGCGCCTGCTCCAGGTCTTCCATCAATTCGGGTTCGAGAACACGGTCCATCGGTAAAGGCTCGCTGTTTGTTTTCTGCTCGTTCTTTTCTGCCTGGGTCTGGGGCTAGTTGCCGCCGATACCCCGTTCCTGCTCATCGACCGCCTGTTTCAGCTTTTTCATCCGCTCGTCGTTGATGTCTTCTACCGCCCTGGCCTTGTCCAGCGCCTGCACCTGGTCCTTGAAAACCGTCTCCTCCAGCGGCGGTGGCGGCTCGCGCTCGGCTTCACAGGCTGTCGCGCTGATCACCGCAAGCGCCAGCACAGCGATCGGAAATCTGTCCATGTCCGGTTCCCTTTTTCAGCGGCAGGCTTGCTGAAGGTAATGCGCTGGCCGCGCCCGCGCAAACCGCGCTCGGACCGCCGGCGGTCCGCATGCTAGGCTTCGACCGGCTGCCAAGGCTCCCGGGAGACTCTGAACGTGAACACCCTAGAGAACAAGATCGTGGTCCTGACCGGGGCCTCCGAAGGTATCGGCCGCTCGCTGGCGCTCAGACTGGCCGCCTGTCAGGCACGCCTGATACTGGGGGCGCGCAACCGGGAGCGACTGGAATCCCTGGTCACGGCATGCAGCGAAGCAGGCGCACAGGCAGTCGCTGTGCCGACCGATGTAACCGACCCATCCCAATGCAAGGCGCTGATCCAGGCTGCAGTGGACCACTTCGGCGGCGTCGACATATTGATCGCCAACGCCGGGGCGACGATGTGGTCGAGATTCGATGAACTGGAAGACCTGACGATTATCGAGCGCATCATGGCCGTGAATTATTACGGAGCGGTCTACTGCACAAAATTTGCGCTGCCCTGGCTCAAACGCAGCAAGGGGCAGATCGTTGCGGTGGCCAGCGTGGCGGGGATGACCGGCGTACCCACACGGAGCGGTTACAGCGCCACCAAGCACGCGATGGTCGGCTTTTTTGACTCTCTGCGTATAGAACTGGCGGACGACGGCGTCGCCGTGACTCTGATCGCGCCAGACTTCGTGGTGACCGAGATCCATCGTCGCGCTTTCGGCGCGACGGGCCAGCCGCTGGGCAAGACGCCGATGCAGGAAGCCAGGATCATGACCGCAGACCGCTGCGCAGAGCTGATCGTGGAGGCCACAATCAAGCGCAAGAGATTACTGATCACCTCAAGCCGCGGTCGAATTGGCCGATGGCTGAAACTGATCTGGCCCGGGCTGATCGATCGCATCGCTCGACGGGCGATAGAAAAGCGTTATTAATGATTGTCACCGGCCTGCTCGCCGCTGGCGTGGTCCAGATCGTGCAACAAGCCATCAAACAAGCGGTTGATCTCGAACATCTGATCCGTCAGCCGATGATCGCCGTCGATGACGTGCAGATCAGCCCGATGCTCGGTGGCCCAGCGGATACTGTTGCCCACCGGCACCACCTCGTCGCGCCAGCCATGCACAACCACCACCCGGTCTGCATGCGGCACCGGCGTCAGTTGCTCGTATCCTGGCATATAAAACGCCGGTGCGATGAGGAACAAGCCCGCCACCTCCAGTTGCGCCGAGGCCGCCGCTGCCACGTGTCCGCCCATGCTGGAGCCGACCAGCACGAATCTTCGCGCTAACGGGCGGCAGTGCGCGAGCAGCTTTTCGACCCGCTCACCGGGCAGGTCTATGCCACGGTAATCGATGGACTCGAGTTCATAACCGCGGTCACGCGCGAGCTCAGCCATGGCCGCGATCTTGGTGCCCCAGGGGCCACTCTGCTGGCCATGGGAAAAACAGACATAGAGTTCCTGATCTGCCATGTGCTCGCTCTCTATTATCCCTGCTGCCGTCAGGGATCTGCCGCGGCGCCGCTTGCAGGCGCCCGTACCGGTTCCGCGCAGCCGCCCACCACACCCATGTCGGACCCGGGCCCGACGCCGCCCTGGATCTCTTCCGGCGCCTGGATAGCAACGGATCGCCGGCCGCGGTCAATCCTCTGGCGGCCCCCAAAGCAGTGCGTCCAGCGACGGCTGCCAGCCAAACCGCTGCAGGTCGATCTGGCCCTGTTCAAACAAGACCCCCTCCTCTTCCAGCCTCGCGCGCTGGATACGTCCCGAGTCGCTGCCGGCCGGAAGGGAAATGCAACCCTGGGCATTGACGACCCGGTGCCAGGGTACATCGGTGCCTTCCGGCAGATGGCGTAGCGCCTGCCCCACCAGCCGCGCCCGTCGCCCCAGCCCCGCCTCCCGAGCGACCTGACCGTAGGTGGCCACCGACCCGGGCGGGATCCGGCACACGGTGCGCACGATGTTTTTGCTATGCCGACCCGCCATGACTCAGGCCCGGGCCTTGCCGATACGTTGTTTCAGCTCGCTCCTGGCCTGACGCAGAATGGACTCCCGATCGACGCTCTCGAGAATTTCTGCGACCACCGCGCGCGGCCCCGCCGCCCCCCACGACTTGCCCAGCGCAAAGTAGCGTTCGGCGGCACGACCCACGACGTAGGTGCTGTAGTAGGCCACCGCGCCCTGAGCGCCGCCGGTCAGCAATATCGACAAGCCGCCGGTACCGGCCTTCAGCAGCGAAGAGAGCAGGTGGAGCAGCCATACGGTGCCCATCAAGGCGGCCAGCTGGGTCACGATCACTGAGATCAGCGACCCGGCTTCGCGCCGGTTAAGCGGCAGACCATAGATCCGGGACAGATGGACGATCATGCCGCCGTCGATCATCGCCGCGGCGAACAGATCGGCGATCGGGACCGGATTGAACGCGACAGCCACGCCCTTGGCCACGCAGTATGTGCGCACCAGCTTCTCAGCCACCTGGCGACGCGCTTCCACCACACGCCCGCCGATCGCCTCGCTGAGCTGGCCGGCAAACATGCTGGCGTTGATCGCCGCCAGCGTCTTGCCTTCCCGCTCGAGTATGTCCCACAGCCTCAGGCGCAGCGCCTGCACGTCGGCTGCGACGACGCCCGCAGGCGCATCGCCGGCATCCATATCCGACCTTGCTGCCACGTGTCCCGGTAAGGGTTGCGGCATGGGTCGCGTAACCGGCCTGGCACTGACCGGGATGATGTCTCGCCGCGTCACGACCCCGCTCAGATGCTCGGCCAGCCGCTCTTCGAGCTGTCCGATCTCCTGCGCGCTGTAGCGATCCGACTTGTTCAGCACGACCAGCATCGGCCGGCCTGCGGCGGCCAGTTCCTGCATTGCAGATCGTTCCACCGCGGTCAGATCCGCTTCCACCACAAACAGCAGCAGGTCTGCACGCATTGCCGCCTCTCTGGCGATGACTTCGCGCTGCTCGCCATCGATTTCATCGATGCCTGGCGTGTCGATCAGGAACACGCCGCCGCTGCGTTCTTCATGCCAGCTCGCGTAACCGGCCTCGCGCGTCTCGCCATGCAGGGTGCTTACCGAAAAGCGCTCCTCGCCGAGTAGTGCGTTGAGCAACGAGGACTTGCCGACGCCGACCCGGCCGAACACTGCAATATGGACATGACCGTGCTCGAGCTTGTCGAGCATCCGGCGCAGATCCTCATAGTCCAGCGCGAGTTGCTCGCGGACGCTGGCGGGCACACGCGGATCATCGAGCAGATTGCTCAGGCTCTGCCGCGCCAGCTGCAGATGTGCGTCGCCGGTCTCGGCGTCCGGCTCAGTCGCGGCTGGCCGGGCCTTTCGCTTCGAGAACCAGCTTCGCCATCCGGATTGTCCGCGCCCGAAGATCTTCACCAAGGTTCTCCTGGAATTTTCTTGCCGCCGCGGCCGGCCGCAGTTCGCCGCTCTCCTCGAGAGCCTGGGTAAGCCCGCGTCCCAGAGCATCGAAAATAAGCCCGTAGGCCACGGCATGCGTCATGCCACCAGCAATCGTACCTACTCCGGGGAACGCCTTCAGCGCGTTGCCCGCCACAGCCAGCATGATCGGCAGCGTGCGGCCGACGTATCCCTGGCCCAGCTTCAACAGCCGGTCGATATCGATCTCCTTGGCCGGGACATCGTAAATCGCGCACATCTCCTTCACCAGCGCGGTGCCCAGATATCCCTGGATCAGTATGTCCGTTCCCGGGCTGACGGCGGCCACCGCGCCGACTACCGCCTTGCGCGTATAGCCCCTGACCAGTTCGGCCGCGCGTTGCCGCCTCCGTTCCGCCTCTGCGGTATCCAGGCTGCCCGCGACCACGGTAAATACTGCCGCGTCACGCAGCGCATCCAGCGCGTCCGGGCTGCGCTCGATCTGGTTCTGTATCGCATCAGCCAAATCCCGTACTCCGTCGCCGCCGGCTCTGCAGGACACGACAACGACCGCAGCATCATCTTCGGCACCGGCTTGCCGCAGGCGTTGCTGCAGACGCCCGCGCAATTGTTCAAGCTCCGCCGCCGTGTATCTATCGCTCTTGTTCAGCGCCAGCACCAGCGGTTTGGCCAGCGCGACCAGGGTGGCGAGCTCCTCATATTGTTCGCGGCTGAGATCACTGTCGCAGGTATAAATCACCACGTGGGCGCGCACGGCTTCCGCCAGCGCGGCAGTCTCGGCCTCGCTGCCGGGAGCGGCGGTGCCCGGCACATCCGCGATCAGCAGCTCATCTCCACCGGGCGTAAGCCAGCGATAGTGATCGATGTCCGTGGTGGTGCCGCCCACCACGCCGGTCGCCACCTCCGCCTCCGGTACCAGCGCGTTGATCAGAGAGCTCTTCCCGGTGCTGATCTGACCAAAAAAACACAGCACCAGTTGTCCTGCCTCACTGCGCCGAGCCAGCTCCCTGAGCTCACGTTCGGCAGCAGCAACATCAATACCAGCGCTGCGACCATCGGCAATGCGCCGTTCCAGGACCTCTCTGGTGGGTGCAGTCGGATGCGGCTTTTTGCGGATCTTTGGCCGCGCGGGGAACAACAAACGCCAGATCAGCCAGCCACCCAGTAACGTTATCGCAAGCAAAAAAAGCAGCAAGCCATAAAACACCGGCGCAGGTCCGTCGCGCAGGCGTTGCCAGATCTCGGCCAGGGATCCGGCCAGACCCACGGCAGCGGCAGCGATGCCGAGCAAGGTCAGCACCACGCTCAGCGCGAGCATCAATCTCATGTTGCGTGACAATTGCATATCCGGTTCTTAACCTGCTCCGCCAGCCTCTTTCGATCGCGACAATCCGGCGTCTGATCTGATCGCCTGATGCAACATACGCTCCGGGCAAAGCGTCTGTGTACCAGCCATCTACGCCTACCCTGCTGCCCGGTCCTGCCCGATGCGCCGTATCCGCGTGGCCCATGCGATCAGGAATGAAGCAAGCAACGGCAACAGCCGCTCCAGCGCGTCACCAGGACCCGGGTCGTAGGGTAACCAATGCAGCAGCGCGGTCAGACCGAAACCGACCGCCATCGACCAGAACAGCCCCCTGGCGCTCAGCCTTACGCCCGCCAGCGTGAGCATCAGAGGCGGACCGAATGCGGATCCGATCGCATGCCAGGCAAACAACACGCGGGTAAATATCTGATCGGGCACCGCCAGCGCGAGGACCACCGCCAGTACCGAGATGGCCACCACCACCAGGCGCGAGCGCATTAGCGAGACCTGATGGCTGGCCTCCGGGTCGCCGAGATCATTGGTCACTGCGGACGCGGCCACCAGCAACTGGCTATCGGCGGTCGACATGATCGCCGACAATACCGCAGCGATCATCACCCCGGCCGCAACCGGCGAGATCAACCGTGTCGCCATCTCGAACAGGATGTGCTCGGGATCGACCAGATTCGCATACAGCACCCGCCCGCACAGTCCCAGCAGCAACATCCCGCCGTAGATGAGAACCGCCCAAAAAATAGCGATGACCCGTGCCTGAGCCAGCGCTCGATCATCACGCAAGGCCATAAATCGGTTGACCACATGCGGCTGACCCGGATAGCCGAGACCGATGCCCAGTGTGCCCAGCACGAAGCCGAAGCCTGCAATGCCGGTGGTCAGCGCCGGGCTGGCATCCGGCGCCAGACGCAGGCCCTGCATAAGCGGCCCAAAACCGCCGACATGAGCCAGCGCGACTACCGGCAACATCAACGCTGTAAGCGCCATCATCAGGCCCTGCACGGTGTCGGTCACGCTGACTGCCCAAAAACCACCCAGCATCGTATAGGCCAGCACGACGCCGGCGCCGATGCTGACCGCAGTCATGGCAGACAAGCCAAAACTGCTGGCAAAAGCGGCCCCTGCGGCCTGGAATTGTGCCGCGACGTAGAACACAAATGCGAACAACACGATCCCGGCTCCGAGTCGCAGTACCGCCCGCCGGCCGCCAGGTTCGATCGAATCCGCCAGGAATTCGGTCAGGGTGATGGCGCCGTTTTTTCGACTCGCCCGCTTCAATCGAGGCGCGACATACAGCCAGTTGATCAGGAACCCCATCAGTGTGGCCGGAAACAGCCACAGCGCAGGCAGACCCCACAGATAGGCCATGCCACTGACACTGAGCAGGGTCCACGCCGAGGACGAACTTGCCGAGGCGCTTATCGCGGCCACCAGCGGGCCCAGGCCCCGGCCGCCGAGAAAGAAGTCCGTGTTGTCCCGGGTGCGCCGTGACGCCCAGATCCCGATCAACACCAGGACTGACATGTAGGCGATCAGGGTGAAAAGGATCGACTGCGACTTGCTGATCATTCAGGAGGTCCTCCCGGCCCCGCGCAGTGTAGCATCGGGGAGCGCGGCCACCGTGCGGTTACAATCGTCCAGTTGCTTTGGTGCGGTTTCCATGGTCCAGCTTCAGGATGCCGCCGAACCAGGACGAGGGGCAATGGAGCAAACGCAAATCGACACGCCTGCGGGCTGGCAGTTCTGGATAGACCGCGGCGGCACTTTTACCGATGTGATCGCGAGGCGTCCTGATGGCCAGCTCGACGCGCGCAAATTGCTTTCGGAAAATCCTGGCCAGTATGACGACGCCGTCGTCGAAGGCATCCGCCACTGCCTGCGTGCAGCCGGAACCAGTCTGGCCGAGGGAGTGGCCATCGACGGGATTCGCATGGGCACGACCGTTGCCACCAACGCGCTGCTGGAGCGGCGCGGCGAACCGACTCTGCTGCTGACGACCCGCGGCTTTGCTGACGCCCTGCGCATCGGGTATCAGCAGCGCCCGGCACTGTTCGAACGCCATATCCGACTGCCGACACCGTTGTATAGCGAAGTCCTCGAGGCAAACGAACGTCTGGACGCTGACGGCAACGTGATACTGCCACTGGATGAATTGGGTCTGGCGCGCGGCCTGGCCGCAGCGCGGGAACGCGGCTTGCGCTCGGTGGCGATCGCGTTCCTTCACGGCTATCGCGAACACCGCCATGAAATCATCGCCATGGAGATGGCGCGACGCGCGGGCTTCAGCCAGATTTCCGCATCTCATCAGGTCGGCGCGTTGAGCAAACTGGTGGCCCGGGGCGACACCACTGTCGTGGATGCGTATCTGTCGCCGGTACTCAGGAGCTACGTGGACCGCTTACAAAAAGCGCTGCCTGATGCACGCATGCTGTTCATGCAAAGCAACGGAGGACTGGTGGAGGCCGGGCAATTCCGTGGTCGCGACAGCATTCTGTCTGGCCCGGCCGGCGGTGTCGTCGGGATGGCGGCCACCGCCAAAGCCGCGGGCTTTGCTCAGCTGATCGGCTTTGACATGGGCGGCACCTCGACCGACGTGGCGCTGTATGACGGCCGCTTCGAGCGCACGCTCGACAGTGAAGTCGCCGGGGTCCGTATTCAGGCGCCGATGATGCGCATTCATACCGTGGCAGCCGGTGGTGGTTCGCTGCTGAAGTTTGTCGATGGCCGCTTCCAGGTCGGCCCCGAATCCGCTGGCGCCAACCCGGGGCCGGTCTGTTACCGGCGCGGCGGACCGCTGACCGTGACCGACGCCAATCTGCGTCTGGGCAGGATTCAGGCCGACTTCTTTCCGCACGTATTCGGCACCAATGCAGACCAGGCGCTGGATCCTGCGGCAACCCGGGATGCGCTGGCCGCACTGGCCGATCAGATCGAGCGCGAAACTGGCCAGCAGATGACCCAGGAGGCGATCGCCGAAGGTTACATACGCATCGCGGTTGAACGCATGGCTCAGGCCATCAAACAGATTTCCATTCAGCGCGGCCACGATACAGCGCAATTTACGCTGTGTTGTTTTGGCGGCGCCGCGGGCCAGCACGCCTGCGCAGTGGCCGATGTGCTGGGCATCCCGACGGTGATGGTGCATCCGCTGGCAGGCGTGCTGTCCGCCTACGGCATGGGCCTGGCCAATCTGCGCGAGATACGCCAGCAGGCGGTGCAGTTGCCGCTGGATCAAACCACACTGGATGATCTGGCGCCGCGTTTCGAGGCTCTCCAGCAGCTGATCCGCGAGCAGTTGCGGCAGTCGCACAACGACAGCGGCCGGCTCAGCTTTGTGCGTTCCCTGCTAGTAAGAGCGCAAGGCTCGGACACGCTGCTGGAGGTGCCGTACGCGGATCACGCCACGGTAACCGCCTGCTTCGATGATAGTCATCAGCGCCAGTTTGGTTTCCGCGAAAGCAAGCCCAAAGTCGTGGAGGCGCTATCGCTGGAGGCCATCGTCGAAGAAACCGGCGCGGACACAGCGACACTCACCCTGGACTCCGACTCGGCCCCGCCGAGGGACGAAACACGACCCATTTATATCGATGGCCAGTGGCGCGACACGCCGATACACCAGCGCTCACACCTGCTGGCGGGCCAGCGTATCGAGGGCCCGGCCCTGGTCGTAGAGGCGAACGCGACTACGCTGGTGGCACCGGGCTGGACGGCCGAAGTCGACCGTGGTCGAAGTCTGCTGTTGCGACGCCGTTCGCGACCGGATCGGCAACGCGATGGCGCCGACAGCGGGCAGCCGGATCCAGTGCTGCTTGAGGTGTTCAATAACCTGTTCATGCATATCGCCGAACAGATGGGCGTAGTGCTGGAGAAGACCGCCCACTCGGTCAATATCAAGGAACGACTCGACTTCTCCTGCGCCGTGTTTGACGCGGCAGGTGGCCTGGTTGCTAACGCACCGCATATGCCGGTGCATTTGGGGTCGATGGGGGAAAGCGTACGCAGCGTGATCCATCACTACGCCGGGCGTATGTCGACCGGTGACAGCTTCGTACTCAACGCGCCCTATGACGGGGGCACTCATCTGCCCGATGTCACCGTGGTCTCGCCGTTCTTTGTCGACGGCGAAGGCGCGCCGTTATTCTATGTCGCAGCCAGGGCCCATCATGCAGACATTGGCGGTATCACGCCCGGATCGATGCCGCCGGACAGCACACACATAGACCAGGAGGGAGTCCTGATCGATTGCATGCGCCTGGTCAGCGGCGGCGAGCTGCGCGAGCAGGCGCTGCGCCAGGTCCTTGCCAGTGGCTGTTACCCGGCCCGCAATCCGGATCAGAATCTGGCCGATCTGCGGGCGCAGCTGGCCGCCACAGCGCGCGGCCTGAAAGAGCTCCAGCGCATGCTCGGGCAATATGGCAAAGCCACCGTGTGCGCCTATATGGCGCACGTTCAGGACAATGCCGAGGAGGCGGTCAGACGCGCCATTGACGGATTGCGCAGCGGAAGCTTTCGTTATGAGTTCGACAGTGGCGAGGTGATCGCGGTGCGCGTGGATGTGGACCGGGTGCGACGCAGCGCGATCATCGATTTCGACGGGACCTCGGCACAGAGTTCGAGTAATTTCAACGCGCCGCTCGCGGTCTGCCGGGCCGCGGTTCTTTATGCCTTCAGAACCCTGGTCGATCACGACATACCGATGAACGAAGGCTGTCTGCGGCCTCTGGATCTGCGCATCCCCCCGGCCAGCATGCTGGATCCGCGACCTCCGGCGGCGGTGGTGGCTGGCAACGTCGAGACTTCTCAATGTGTGGTCGATGCCCTGTACGGCGCTCTCGGGGTGATGGCCGCTGCCCAGGGGACGATGAACAACGTCACTTTCGGCAATCAGCGTTATCAATACTATGAAACCATATGTGGCGGAGCCGGCGCCGGCCCGGAGTTCGACGGCGCGTCTGCAGTACATACGCATATGACCAACTCGCGGCTAACCGATCCGGAGATACTGGAATGGCGTTATCCGGTCCGCCTGCGTCGTTTCGAGATCCGAAGAAACTCCGGCGGTCGCGGCAAACATCGGGGCGGCGACGGGGTGTGTCGCGAGATCGAATTCCTCGAGCCGATGACCGCTGCTGTCCTCTCCAATCATCGTCGCATTCCGCCGTTCGGTATCAATGGGGGCGAGGCCGGCGCAACCGGGCGCAACCGGGTGCAACGTCACGGCGGCGCTATCGAGGTGCTCGGCGCTACGGCCACCATCGATGTCGAAGCCGGAGATAGATTGATCATCGAAACCCCGGGCGGCGGTGGTTACGGCCCGGCCAGTGAATAGTCAGACCGCAGCATCGGTCCAGGCATGGAAGAACCATGAGCCAGAAATCCGTACGACCCGTCTACCGCACCTACCTGCAGGTATCTCGAATGCCGCTGGGAATGTGGCTGTTCACCAGACTGGTCTGCCTGCGGGCGCCTTACTTCTCGTCTATCCGGCCGTTGTTTCGTGACTTGCGTCCAGGATCCTCGACCGTATTCATGCGCAAGCGACGCCGGGTTCAAAATCACATCGGCACGATCCATGCCCTGGCGATGGGTAATCTCTGCGAACTGGCCGCCGGCCTGGTCATGGAATCCACCTTGCCGGTGTCCATGCGCTGGATACCCCGCGGCATGAATATCGAATACCTGGGCAAGGCTCAGACCGATGTCACAGCCACGGCGATCTTGAACGAGCGGGCATGGGGTCAGGCAGAAGACGTAGCGGTACAGGTCTCGGTACGTGACGCCAATGGCGAAGAAGTCGTCAGGGCGACGATAGCAATGTATGTCTCACCCGGCCGCTGAGCCCGAACTGGCAGTGACGACGCGTTCACCGGTCAGCGGATTCGTCACCCGTTGGCTCGAGGTGTGAACGCGCTCACAGACACTCCCGGGCCATTTGCCTAATGTTGCATTGAGGGTGGACGGGGGGTTCGCCCAATAAGTCAAATCGGGGAAGCACCGTGGACAATCGCTGGGATCCATACGACGTCTGGCATCGCCTGTTGCATAACAACCCGGTCTGTGTGGAGGAGCCCGGCCAAAGTATCGGGGCCATGGATGCCAGCACCGCCCGCGAATTCTGGGCGAGCGTGGCAGACTATCCCGATCCACTGCAGGATGCATTGTTCGTGATCGCCCATGCCCGCGGCTTCCCGGCCGCGATCGCTGCACTCGACATGGCCATCCGCGACCACCTGTGCGCTGCCAGAGAAACCGCTGGCCAGGCAACCATGCCGGCGTCGTTGCCAGTCCCTCGCACGCCTTCGGGAACCCGGGACTTTGACGCAACCGATGCCCAATTCAACCAGCGCCTGGCTTCGCAGGGGCCTTAACCCTGCCGCCCTGCCTGGCCAGGGCCAGCCAGCCAGCCGCGCGTTGCCGATTTGGATCAGGCCAGTCTGGCGTGTTCCGCAGATACTCGATCCACGATGGCGGCAGGCAGTGGATTCTCGCGCCCTCCACGACCAGTGCAAGATACCAGTCATAGGGTCGTAATCCGTGATCGACCCAGTCCGGATGTGCCTGATAGCTACTGACCGTGCAGACGCGCTCGCCGGCGATGACCTCGAACTCTACCACCCGATATCCGGCGCCGGCCCCCTCGGCCCGGTCCAAAGCGGCACGATCAGTTTCCTCGATGCTGTAAACGACGCCGTGCACGATGTCGGTATTGCTTTCGCTGGCTACGACGCTGCACTTGCCGGAGAGGTCGTCACCGATTCGACTGCGTTTATGGAAGCGTAGAACATGGCCGGGAAGCACCGCCGCACTGACACTCCGGCATGACGGCGTGCGTTGAACGAGGCGCCGAGGGTGCATATTGGATCCATAGGCGAAATACAGAAATCGGCCGTCTGGACCGGCCTCGGTAACCGGGCTGTTATTGGAGCCGCTGCTCAAACCGGGGCCGCAAACCGCAATCAGAGTCCGGCGAAACGGAATCGATCCATGTTCAGCGGGACTACGCGTGCCGCCTCGACCGTCTGGCTCACACGCATGATCAGATACTGACCTGGGCCGCCAATGGCAAAGCCGACAAGAAAGTGCAGAGATCCTCGGACATCGGCGCCCTGGGGGTTGGTTTCACCGTCACATTTGACAAAGAACGGCGGGTAACCGCCGCCGGTCGGAAACGCGCCACGGTCCGCCAATGACGCCAGAAACCCTTCAACCTGAGATCGCACCCGGGCGCGCAACTCTGCCCCGGGCACTTCGAACACGACCCAGCGCGTGCCGTGCCTGAGTGCCTCCTCGATCATCAGCGCCAGTCGCTTGATCCGCACCGAGCGAAAGGCCGGCACCGGGCATTCCGGACCGGCCAGAGTCCGTTCGCCACTAAGCGCCACGCGGCCACCCGCAACCTTGCGCAGCACGTTGACGCCCAGAGCGTTCAGGTGCTCGGCCGCCGTATCGTCCAGCTCGATCACCGGTCGCGCATTGCCTCTCAACAACCGCGGTGAGTCTTTCCATGGGGTCCACGGATCGGGCCCGTGATCAGTCCTGGCCAGTAGCCCGGCCACCGCGCCGCAACTGGCCCGGGGCAGATCAGCCTCTGCATCTGTCGAGCCGCTGACCAGGCGAGGGAAGCTCATCATCGCGCTGTCCGAGCTCAGATTCAGTCGTTCGAGATAGGCCGCGACCTGCTCTGCGGATTCGCATTCCCGCGGCGGATCCAGCATCAGAATCGCGCGGCGTTGACGGCAGAAACGGATCGCCGCGAGCAGCACCGTGGGGCCGATATCAGCGTCCGGCCCCGGCGGCGGGATGCACAGCAGATTAAAACCCGGCACTTTTTGTAGTGCAAAAATCCCGCTGCTCTCGGTAGCCGAACCGATCACGTCATACTCGCTCAACGTTTGCCCGTCGGTGCCAGGCTGGTCAATCTTGACCCAGGTTACCGGCGCCAGCGCGCCCGGGCCCACGGTCCGGTCGGGGCGCTGGAACGGGATCGCGCCGCGCACCCGCATCAGGTTCGATTCCAGCAACGCGTCGGCGATGAAACGCCGTGACGACGGATCCACGGAAACCCGGGCATAGATCTCCTGATCGGCTACGCGTTCGGAACCCGATCCGCGCAGACGCTGCAACACCAGATTGAAGCTGCGCTCGTCCTTGGCGTCGATATTGTCGAAATCGACCGATGCACGCAGCCATTCCGCAGCGCCGGGACTGACCGCCTCGAGCACCAGCGTCCCGGCTCCGGCCGGCAAGCGGAGCACGGCGCGCCGACCACCGTTGATAAGGCGCACGATGATCGCGCGCCGACCGCCGTTATCGAAGTAATCCTGCAGACAGGGACCCAGGCTGGATTCTTGCCATGGTCCACCAAATACGCGGTGGAACTCGTCGATACTCTCGACGACGACGGGTTCGTTGACGGGGCCGCGCAGCGTCCGACCGACGAATGCGGCCAGAGTGACAGGGGGTGTGGCGATCTGTTGTTCGCCACGGGGGGCTTCCTCGACATAAATGCCGGGACTCAGCCTTTCGGGCACAATGTGCTCCTGCCAATGGTTTGTGGAAAATTAACATAAATCCCCAGCCTTGGTGGAAACATTTTTTATCCCTGGCGTCAGCGCGCGCAACGCTGCAGCGATGCCGCCGGTCGATTTCGATAATGCGAATTGGCTCCAGTCGAACCATGAACCAGAGACGCGAGCGATGACAGCAGTGCCGGCAGATATCGTCCCGGGCCGCGAGCGCCTGCGCAACGCGCTGCGCTGGTTGTCGGATTGTGGCCGCCACGATGCCGGCGCGATCGAGGAAGCCTGCCGGCGTTTCGATCTGTCGCCGCTGGACGAGGAGTTTCTTCTGCGTGAGGCCGCACGCATCCGGCGTGTATCCGGGCAACAAGCACCGGATCGAAAACGGTGAGCCGCAGCGCTGACCGTCGACCGGGGACGATTGCTGACGTCCCGGCTCGCGTTGAGCCTGGCACCAGGTGAACGCGGGTAACGGCGACTGGCGCCTGGGTCTGATGCATGCCGGCATCACCGCCTGTTCCTGGGGCATCCTGCCCATCGCACTGAAGCAGATGCTGCTCTGGATGGATCCGTATACCATCACCTGGTATCGCTTCCTGGTTGCGGCCGGGCTCACCGCCGCCTACCTCCGCTCCCGCGACCGCATGCCGAAACTGGGCGGGCTCGACCGGCGCGGCTGGCGGTTGCTGAGCGTGGCGGTATTCGGGCTGATCGGCAACTATGTACTCTATTTGCTGGGCCTGTCGCATATCTCCCCGGGTTCGGCACAGTTGCTGATCCAGATGGCGCCCATGTTTCTTTTAATCGGCGGCCTGGTCGTATTTCACGAATCGTTTTCCGCCGCTCAATGGGCCGGTTTGCTGGTCATGGTTATCGGGCTGGGTCTGTTTCTCAACGACCGCTTGTTGGCACTGTTCAGCCTGACCGGCGAGTTCGCCACCGGCGTGGTGCTGTTGTTCCTTGCCGCGCTTACCTGGGCGGCGTACGGGCTTGCGCAGAAACTGCTGCAAAGCCAACTCACTGGCCAAGGCATCCTGTTTGTCATTTATTTCTGTGCCAGCGTGATGCTGCTGCCTACTGCACATCCCGGGTTGCTGCTCGAACTCGGCGCCTGGCCGCTCGCGGTGCTCGCCTTTTGCAGCCTGAATACGATCATTGCCTACGGCAGTTTTGCCGAAGCTCTCAAACATTGGGAGGCGACACGGATCAGCGCGGTGCTGGCGCTGACGCCGCTGTTGACGATGGGCTTCGCCACTATCCTTGCGGCCCTGCCCACGGGTTATGTCAGTGAGGAATCTCTGGACCTGGTCAGCCTGGCTGGCGCCTTGCTGGTCGTCGCCGGCTCCGCGACCTGTGCGCTGGCTGGCCGCCGTATCCCCCCGGCTGCTACCTGAGCGCGAGCGCCGGCGTGGTCTAATATCGAGCAACCATGAATCTCTCACGACCACCGCTGTTTGACGTTTTCCCGGATGCGGCAAGCGCAATACCGCATCTCGATCTGGGGTGCTTTCCGACCCCGATTGAGGTTCATGCGGGCAGTGAGCTGGGACTCGATTGTGCGCAGTTGCTGATCAAGCGCGATGATCTCAGCGGTGAGCGTTACGGTGGAAACAAGATACGCAAGCTCGAGTTTCTGCTCGCTGCCGCTCGTGCCGGGGGCGCAAGTGGTGTGATCACATTCGGCGTTGCCGGATCCAATCATGCACTGGCCACCGCCATCTGCGCGCAGGAAAGCGGTCTGCAAAGCTATTCGCTGCTGACCCGCCAGGCCAACGCGTCTTACGTACGCCGCAACCTGCTGGCTGGAATGTGGTCCGGCGCCAATCTGCTAGCCTGCGAGAGCGAGGCGGCAGCGCTGAGCTTGAGTCAGCGTCTGGCTGAGCAAGCCGGTGCCCGCGGAGATGCGCTGTATGTCATCGCTGGCGGCGGCTCCTCGTCAGTCGGTTGCCTGGGCTTTGTCAACGCCGGCTTCGAGCTGGCTGCACAACTACAGTCCAGCCACATCGAGCCACCGGAATTGATTTATCTGCCGCTGGGCACGGTTGGCACGGCGGCCGGTCTGCAACTTGGTCTGCGCCTGGCCGGCCTGCGCACGCGCCTGGTTCCAGTACGAGTTGTAAGCGAGGACATCGGCAGTCCAGCCCGCTTTCGCAGCTTGCTTCGCGCTACCGGCGAGCTGCTGCAACAGGCCTGCGGCATCGAACTGTCCGCCGATCTCGACGACGTCCCGCCGATCCGGCAGGAATTTATCGGACCCGGCTATGCGCGCTTTAGCCGTGAGGCGATTGCCGCGATGAATCAGGCGCAGCGGTACCTTGGACTGTCACTGGACCCGACCTATACCGGCAAGGCCTTCGCCGCGCTGCTTGCCGACCTGCGGGCCGGTGCATTGCGCAGGCGACGGGTCATGTTCTGGAACACTTACAATTCCCGTCCGCTGCCGGACGCAGCGCTGGGTGCCGACTACCGGCGGCTGCCCAAGCCCTTTCACTGGTACTTCGAACAGCCGGTGCAGACTCTGGACCCGGACGCAGACGGGCCAGATTGAATCCGCCCCGGTCAGAAAACCTGAAACGTGTCTACACCGGACAGGAACAGCTCATAACGGGCCTCGATGGCTTCCCGAACCGCAAATGCCGCGACCCCGGTCACGATGCCGCGCGGGGTCCCTAACCAGCCGATGCCGTCAAGCGTGCCCATGCTGAGAAAGAACCCTAACTCGCGCGCGCTGTACACCGGCAGGCTGCGACCCTGATCAAGACGCTGGATCGCGGCGGACACGTGACGCCCTTTGCGCACCGCTGCCTGGGCACTCGCACCGTTGAGTCCCTTGCCTGCATAGTGAGAACAATCGCCGGCGGCGAAAACATTGTTCAGGCTTGCGCCGCCGGCCATCACCTGGCCCGACGCATTGGCTTCCAGCAGCTCCGGATTGCCGCGCAAGCCGGCGAACACCAGACCGCGGGCGGATTTAAGCGAGCGCTTGCGCCCATCGGGTCCGATGAGATTCAGGCGGTCACCGTCAACGGATACCAGCCGGGTCTGGCGCAGGTATCGAATTCCACCCTGTTCCATGCGGCGCGCCAGGTAATCATGAAACGCCTCCGGCAATCGCGGCAGCAGGCGGTCGCCGCTATCCACCAGGCGCAGGCTGCAACGCGCCCCGGCCCGGCGCAATGCGTCCTTCGATTCGAACAGATACTGCAGTCCCGTCGCACCGCCGCCGACCACCGTCACCGTTGATCGGCGCGGCAGCGCAGCCATTTCCTCGACTATCTTGCGGCCGTCACGGCGCCGCAGATCGGCGAGACCCAGCCATCCGCGCTGGCGAGGACGCGGCCGGGGGCGCGCGCCGACCGCGACCACCAGAACATCAAACGCAATCTCTCCGTCCGGCAGGGCCAGCCGACCGCGTCGCGCCGCCTCGGCCAGTGCGTCTGTACCAAGCTCCGGCCTCCCGCGCCGGTGCTCGAAACCGTAACGTTCGCCCAGCCGGTCGAATGGGATCCGATAAGCGTCAATGCCATGATTGAGCGCCTCATGGAGCCGGGTCAATTGCAGATGATGCTCACCCGGATCGACCAGAGTCCGGTGTGTCTGAGGCAAACGCCTGGCGAGATCCATCAGACAGCTCATGCCGGCATACCCGCCGCCTGTTACGACGATCTTCATCTGCCCTCCTCCACACGACGCTGCCGACCTGGCTGACCACGCTGCGACGCGAGGACACCAAGAAGTATCACTCCCAGCGCGACGATTGAACGCACCGACAGTGACTCGCCAAGCAAGACGGCGCCCAGCGCCACAGCCCATACCGGAATCAGGTAATTAATCAACGACAGAAACGTTGCTCCGGCGCGGGCAACCACACGGAAATAAGCTGCGGTGGCGACTCCGGTAGCGAGAACGCCCAGCGCCAGCATGGCGAATATCGACTGATATCCGGGATCGGGCGGCAACAGCGGGCCGGCGAGCAGGGTCGCGACCGTCGAGATCACCGCCGAACAGAGCACCACCCAGGCCGCGACCACCACCGCCGGCAAAGGCGGGCTGCGTCTGGCGACGATCAGATTGAAACCGTAACAAACGGCGCCCGCAAGCACCGAAATTTCGGACCAGAGCGTGGTGCCCTCGCCACGCAACGAGGCCAGTGCATCGGCGCCGAGCAACATCACGATACCGGCGAAGCCCAGCAGGAATCCCGTCACCCTCCAGCGGTTCATCCGCTCGCCGGGCACCAGGAAGTGCGCCAGCAGCAGCACGACCAGGGGCATCACCGCCATCAGAATACCGGTCAGCCCCGACGAGATGCCCTGCTGACCCCAGGCAATCAAGAAGAACGGCAGCACATTACCGAGCACGGCCATCGCAACAATCGCCGCCCAGGCATCGGCTTGCCGTGGTCGCGCCTGGCCCCGCGCGATCACCGCCAGCATCAGCACCGCAGCACCGATCCACAGCCGCCCGGTCACCAGCTGCAACGGGCTGAAGCCGTCCAGCGCGATATCGGTCAGGCCGAATGCCGATCCCCAAAGCACCACCAGAAGTGCCAGCAATAGCCAGTCGGTGCCGGTAGGGCGGCTCATTGCTGACCGTCTTCGCGCTTACAGATCGCGGTCGCGCGCCGGCATCCGCCGGTCGTCATCGGCCTTGATGGCAGCCTCTTCCCGCCGTTCGTGTTCGATGCGCTCGGCGATGCGCTCCGCCTGCTTGCGCCGGACCTCTTCGAGCATCACTTTCAGCCATTCGTTCATTGCGTCCGCCTGCGATGGAAATTCTTTACTGGCCATGCCCTGCAGGTCATGCCATACACCATTGTAGCGCCGGCAGCGGCGTCAGAAGAGGCGAGTCAGCGCCGACCGGGATGCCGACGGGGCAGGAACAGGGGCAGCAGGACCAGACCTGCGACGAAACCGCCAAGGTGAGCACGAAACGCAATTCCGCCGTCTCCGGGTTCTGTCATCAGTGAACTGAGCAGCTGGATAAAAAACCAGATGCCGAGCACCAGCAGCGCCCGCAAACGGAATATCTGAAGGGTGAAAAACACCGGCACCGCCACCGCTATTCGAGCGTGCGGATACATCAACGCATACGCAGCCAGCACACCCGAGATGGCCCCGCTGGCACCGATCATCGGAATCACGGAGTCCGGTCTCGGCAACACCTGCGCCATCGCGGCGGCAACGCCACAGCAAAGATAAAACGCGGCAAAACGTATCCGCCCCAGCCGGTCTTCGACATCGTCCGCGAAGATCCACAGGAACAGCAGGTTGCCTAGTAAATGCAGAATGCCGCCATGCATGAACATGGAAGTCACTACGGTCAAAGGCGCGGGAATCAGATCCAGTTCCTGCGGCAACACTGCATCACCGGTGATGACTGCCGGCACCAGGCCGAAGGCGAACATCGCGAGGCGAAAGCCTTCATCACCGAGGCTGAGCTGCCACAGGAACGTCAGTCCGCACAGCACGATGATCATGTAGGTCACCACTGGCCTGCGCAGCACCGGATTGTCATCCTGGATCGGGATCACAGATCTGCCTCGTTACGGGCCGCGCAAACTCCGAAGCCAAACGATTGCGTCAACGCACCGCGCGGCACGCAATCCGGAGCTGGCTTGCGCCAGCCGTGGTTCAGCTTGCCGCAGGATCGACGGACGGACCAGCGGTCCACGGCGGCGATGCGAGACTCGCTTCCGGCAGACTCAAACGCAAGCGCTCGGCCAGCGCGCGCAGACAGACCTCATCTTCCGATAAGGGCCCCTGGGTGAAGACTCCGCTGTCCATGCCTGCCTGGACTCGTTCGATCAGCCCGGTATCCTCGCGATTGACCTGACGGTTAATTCGCCAGTTCAGATAACGTGCCAGGCGCATCTCCCGACGGTTATCTTCCAGCCCATAAGGGATCTCCCGGATCAGGGTACGGCCGGGACCCAGTGGAATGATCTGCATGAAGTCGATCTGATCCGGATAGAGATCGAAAGCCAGGTTCGGCCACAGCAGAAAATAGTTCCAGCGCCGGCGCTGGTTCGGGGGCAGACAGCTTGCATCGGGAAGGACCCGGCAATAGAGGCGCCCGGAACCGCTTGCACGCTCGTGATCCAGGTCTGCGCTCATATGCATCACATCGTCGCCTGCCTGCAAACGATAGCTGCTCCCGCTAAGAGCCGACAGGCCTCTGTGCACCACATCGATGTGCAAACCGTCCGCATAGTTTTCCACCACTGTCTTCCAGTTGACCTCGCGCGGACGGAGTGTCAGGCGACCCAGCGCGCGCATCTCCGGCATGCGATAGGCCGCCAGCAGCTCGGCCCAGGGCGCCATCATCTCGGCAACGCCGGGTCCGTCACCGGCGCAGCGGACAAAAACGAAACCTTGCCAGATTTCCAGTTGTGGTGACTTCAGCGACCAGTCGCCCCGCTCCAGGCCGGGATAGGCGCCGGCTCGCGGCATCCCGATCAAACGGCCGCGAAGATCGTATGTCCAGCCGTGGTACGGACAGGTGATCCGCCCGCGCTGGCAGTGTCCGCTGCCATCCCCTGGCCCATCCATGGCGCCGTTTTGCTCGCCATCGAGAAGGCGTGCGGCGCGATGACGGCAGACGTTGTAAAAGGCGCGGACTTCTCCGTCGTCTCCGCGCACCACGAATATCGGACGGCCAAGGAAATCCAGGCGCCAGTAGTCACCCGGCTGCGGGATGTCGCTTAGATGACAGACGACCTGCCAGGACGGCAACAGTACCTGCTCGACTTCGCGTTGATAGAAACGCGGATCGGAGTAGACCCATCCGGGCAAGCCGAGGCGCGGTCCGTTTACAGCGCCGTTGGCGCCACCCACATTGGCGACCGAATTGTCGAGCGTGCTGTCGCGCGCGTTGTCGACCCTTTGGCCGCCACTGCGGTTGCCCGGATTGGACCCTGACTCAGGCATAGACCTTTTCTGCCTGGCGGCGGCAGCGGCGGCGGCAATTACCGATCTGCCGGGTGATCTGACGTGCTAATCCCGGCGTCAGCATCCCAAGATCAGAGGCGGTTTTTCGCAGTACCGCGAGATCCTGTTGCCAGCCCAGCAATTCACCGAGGCGATCAAGCTGGACCACGCGATCCGCATCGGCGGCTGCAGCCATCAGGCCGCGCTGGTAATACTCCCGCTTGACCCCCTTGCGCAGCGCGTGCCATTGCTCGATATGCGCCCTCGGTACCAGGGTGCGATACAGCGCCGCGGCATCAGCCCGGGTTGCTTCAACTACCCGCTCTAATTCCTCCGGCTGCAGTGTCGGTGGCGAGCGTCGGGTCAGATCGCGGGCCAGCTCCCCGAGTTCATCCCGGATGACGCTGACAAAGGCGGTGTCGAAAGCGCCCTCATCGAGCAAGCGCGCGCGACGCTGCTCCAGTTCATGCTCGAGTTCGGCGACATCCTTGCGCGTTAGCGCGCCCCCTGAAGCCAGCACCACCTGGCGCAGTGTCAGCAATGTGACGTCAGCATCACGCAGATCGCTCAGGCGACGACCGATATCACGGCACAGACGTTCTTCTTCGCTCAGATCCAGATTGCTGGCATCCGCAACCAGCCTGAGCACCGCCCGCACCCACTTCATGTTCTTTCGCGACTGATGAACAGCGGCCTCGTGAGTTACTGCCGAGTCGTGCAACAAACGCTCGGCCTGGTCCAGCCTGACCAGCAGTTGCTCGTGGATTCGATGCCCCAGAGGGGCCTTGTCCACAGGAAATATCCGGCAATTCTCTTCAGGCAAGGATCTTTACTCCCGGGGCCTGACCCATCGAGGCGACAAGGGTCTTCATGCTCATGGCTCGCGACGCATGCGCCACAATTGACTGCCGTCACCGTTTGCCAGGCAGACTGTGTTTAGCGTACAGGCAACGATACGCAGGTCCACTCCTGGAATCCGGATCAGCCAGTGCCACGTGGCGCCGCCATCATCGCTGGTCAGGACCTGCCAGGCGCGGTCGATCTCGAGCGCCACAGTCCAGCGCAGTGGCTGGCGCCGATCCTGTAACAAGCGGGCGCCGTTTGCAGGCCCGGGCAGATCCGGGCCAAGCTGACGCCAGCTGATGCCCGCGTCCTGACTGTGCCAGATCCGGGTCAATCCGGCGCTGGCGCTGACCAAAAGCCGGCCGCGGACGCCGAATTGATCCTCAGCCCGGGCCAGAATCCGTCCATCGGGCAAGGACTGCTCCGGGACCTGGGCGGTTGTCTGCGCTGGCGGTAACTCGGGCTGGGTGAAGCGGATCAGACCCGGTGCCCGGCTGAGCCTGGATCTCGCATCGGGACCTGCCGCAACCGGCATGCCCTGCGCCCCGATGCGCTGCACCTGATCTGCCGGTGGCGCCCATTGAATCAGCAGCGCATCGGGATCCAGCGGATCCATCGCCATCGCGGCCAGCGCGGCCAGCGGCAGACCCTCCGCATCTTGCGCGCTGTTGATTGCCAGGTCCGGCCCGGCCTGCACCGCGCTGGCCGGCACGATGGTGATCGTCACCACCGCGGTATTCGAGTCGCGACCGCCATCATTGGCGCGAAAAGAAAAACTGTCTGTGCCGACCGAGCCAGGAATATAGGTAAACCGGCCGCTGCCGGAATCGATGTCCTGCAGGCTGCCAAGACTCGGCCCTGAGACCACTCGATAACTGAGATTATCGCCATCAGGGTCGGTCGCCCGCATGAACCCGACCAGCGTGCCGGCCGAGGAAAGCTGATAAAACGCGTCTGCAGCCACCGGCGGCCGGTTGCTCCCCGGCGGCGGCAGCAAATCGTTGTCGTCCCCGCTGCTGCAACGAATGATGGTCTGGCCACTGAGCACCATCCATGCACAACAAATCAACAACAAACGAAACATAGCCCTGCTCATGCAGAGGGATCCTTTGCTCGGACTGACCGGCAAACTCTAGCACGCCCACCACGGACTCGATGGTCCGGCACGAACGCGCTACACTCGGCAGATGATGCATCGCAATACTGATAATGCCGATGCCCCTTCCGCCGCGCAGAATCTGGGCTTCGCGGCCCTCGACGCCCGCGGCCTGGAGGTACCGATGGATGCCGGTGCCCGCCAGCAATGGCAGGACAATTTCAACCGCATCCCGGCGATGGATTACATGGGCTGTAGACTGGATCTGTCGCACCAGCGCGTGGTGCGCGTGTACTTGCCGGAGGTCCGGCCACATCACCAGGGCGGTATGGGCACCGAGGCCGTTAACGGGGCAGTAATCGCGGGCCTGTGCGATTGTGCGCTGGGTGTCGCCGGAGTCATTCAGTTTCCCGGGGAGCGGGCTGGCACCGTCGAGCTGGCGATCAAGTTTATGCGGCCCACGCTCGGGCAATCGATCACCGCTTACTCGGTAGCGCTTAAGCGCGGCGCCAGCGTGGCGTTCGCAGAGGTCGAGCTATACAGCGCCGGACGCTTGTGTTCCATCGCCACCGGAATAGTCTCGACAGCATCATCCTGAAGCAGTGGCCTGGCGCCGCTGCAGGATTAGTGGATGGGTCCCCATTGCAGCACTTCTACGTCCTCACAGTTGACGTCGAGATTGCTGGCCAGCATGCGGGTCAGCTCGCGGGCGCCCAGACAAATCCTCGGATGCGCTTCAAGTTCGACCACGCCGCAGTACTGGGTGACCGCCTCATGACCTGGCTGATGGATGACAAAACTGGCGTAGTACTGGGCGCTCATGGGTCAAAACTAGCCTCGCAGGCACCGACGCATCTGCGAAATGGTTCACAATTCCCACTACTGGGGATCCTCCTGCCTGTTGATCAGGGGTAGCAGCGATGCACTCGCGCTGCCTAGAATGGGGATGTCCGTTTGGTTTCGCCCTCGCTGAGATCTAGCCCGATGAAAAATTGTTCAAGATCGTTGCTTTGCCTGAGCTCGCTGTTTTTCATGATCGGAGTCGCGCACGCGAATGGCGTGATCCAGTTCGGCGATACCCGGCTGGCGATTGAGGAAGGTGAGGTCGGCTATGTGACCGTTGTGCGCAGCGGATCCAGCGTAGGCGCGGTCTCGGTATTGCTGAATGTCGGCGTCGGCGGCACCGCTCGCTTTGGCACCGATTTCGACATCGAACTGCCGCTGGGCGTGGTGCAGATCGCCGACGGCAAACTCTCCGCCAATGTCAAAGTCACCGCACTGAACGATTCAGATATCGAAGGGACCGAATACGCAACGCTCTCGCTGAGTTCCGCCAGCGGCGCTACGCTGGGCACAGCCAATAACCTGGCGCTGGATATTCTGGATACGGACTCGGCGCCGATCACCTTGTCTTTCGAGAGTTCTGCGACTCTGCGCATCGACGAGGGTGAAGAACAGCAGCTGGCCATCACGCGCACCGGCATCGACGGAGTCGCGGAAATCAACACCACCGGCCAGCCCGGCACAGCCACCCTTGGTGTGGACTATGCAGATGTTACCCAGACCGTGCCATTTGCTGCCGATCAGCAAAACGCCACGTTCTCGATATTCGCGCTCAACGACGACGAGTTCGAAGGCACGGAAACCTTTACTCTGGTGCTCTATGACGGCAAACCCGATAGGGTTGCGGTACCCGGCGGGCTTACCCGTCTGGTGCTGATCGAAGATACCGAGCCCAACCAGCCCGGCGAATTCAGCCTGGAACTGGTCGGCGGCAATCCGGTCCCCGAAGATGTCGGTTCGGTGAGTTTTCGGGTCAAGCGCAATCGCGGCGACTCCGGTGCCGTCACCGTGGACTATGTCACCGCGGACGGCACCGGCACCGATGCGGCCGTGGCCGACGAAGCCTATACACCCGCGACCGGGACTCTGAATTTCGCCAATCTGCAGACCGAGGCCACGTTTTCGATCGGGATCATAAACGATAACCAGGGCGGTCCGTCGCAGCGCGAGTTTTCGGTCTATATCGCCAACCCCACCGGTCTTTCCAATCTCAACCCGGATGCCAGCAAGATTGCGCTCAAGATCGATGAGGATGACGGCAATGACGACGATGATTGTCCGTTCTTGTGTGGCGACAATTGTTTTATCGCAACGGCAGCGTTTGGCAGCAGCATGGATCCGCACGTCGCAAACCTGCGCAATTTCCGCGACCAGGCGCTGTTGCGCCTGGTGCCGGGGCGCTTGTTTGTAGCCACCTATTACACCTTGTCACCGCCGATGGCCGACTTTATCGCCGAACATCGCGCACTTCGCGCCATCGCAAGAGCCCTGCTGTGGCCGCTGGTAACCGCCGTCGAATATCCGGGCACCAGCCTGTTGCTGTTGGCCGCGGCCTGGAGCTGGCGCCGGCGCCGGCCCCACCCAGCAGCCTGATCCGACAAGCCGCGTCTCCCAGTCCGGACACGCCTGGAGTTCGAGTTGAAATCAAACAAAGCAGTTCTGGTGACCGGCGCGTCCACCGGCATCGGCAGCGCTACCGCGTTGTACCTGGCCGAACGCGGCATGCGCGTCTATGCGGGCGTGCGCCGGACCGAAGACGGCGAGGCGCTGAAGGAACAGGGCGCAGTGATCCCGGTGCGTCTGGATGTGACCTCTGCCGCCGAGATTGCCGCCGTGATCTCGCAGATCGCCGATGAAGGCGGACTTTGGGGCCTGGTCAACAATGCCGGCGTGTATTTGGGTGGCGCGCTGGAATTGATGACCGATGCCGAGATAGAGAAGAGTTTTGCGGTCAATGTGGTGGGACTGCTGCGCATCACCCGCGCCTGTTTGCCGATGCTCCGCGAAAGCCAGGGCCGGATCGTCAATATCAGCTCGATCTCGGGCCTGGTCGCGCTGCCCGGCGTATCCGTTTACGCAGGGTCGAAATTCGCCGTGGAGGCGATAAGCGATGCACTGCGAGTGGAGCTGTCACCATTCGGTGTGCGGGTTATAGCCATCGAGCCCGGCAGTATCGATACGGAAATCTGGCGTAAAGGCGCGCAACGTGACCAGCAGGCGGGCGGGTCCGAAGATGCTGCATTGCGCAAGCTTTACGCACCTTTACAGCGCCTGCTGGAGAAGCTGAATCGTGATCCGCGCGGCATACCCGCGACTAGCGTCGCCGAGATCATTGGCAAAGCGCTGGCTGCGGACGAACCGGATCACAGGTATCTGGTAGGCGCTGACGCCCGCTCTCTGGCCTTGCTGCGATATCTGCCCGACGGGATACGGGACCGCCTGATCAGGAAGAAGGTCTGGCGCTGAAAAAATCCGCTGGCGCCGCATCTGTGCTCTACGGATGCCGATAGCTGCGACCGGACTCGGGCTGCAGGAGAATCCCATTGTCGGTAACGAAGCGTACCGGGACCGACTCGGTGCGGCCCCAGCTCGAGGCCCGATACACGCCGAAATGCAAATGCGGCATGGTCGACTTGCCGGTGTTGCCTGAGTAACCGAGCAGATCACCCTGCTCGACGCGCTGCCCGACCTCAACTGCTGCGCCATGCTGCCGCAGATGGTAATACTCGCCGGTGGTCATATCATCGTGCAGTACGACTATGAAATTGGCGTAGCGGCCGCAATACGACTCCCAGCACGAACGGTCATGTTTCTCTCGCAGACGGACCACCACGCCGTCGCGGGCCGCATGGACCGGAGTCCCGACCGGCATATCGAAATCCACGGTCCAGCGTTCCAGACCGGTGTGGCTTAGCGGCGCGCCATAGCCTTGCAAGACCCTGAAATCGCTCCCGCTTGCGTAAGGAAGCTGATAGACATAGCTGTCGTCATGGATGGCATCCTGACGGCCCACCGACCAGTCGAAGGAATAGCGATAGCTGCCGTCGATCCCGGGATCCAGGTCTCGCAGGGTAACCAGTGTATGACGCTCGCCACCGCCCAGCGTTTGCGTGACTTCAGCTGCCGGCATCACCTGCATGTCCCCGGTCACCACGCGCACCGACACGGTCACCGGCCAGGGCTGCAGGTTTCTTGCCACCAGCTCGACGCTGCTGTCCGAAGCAACCGGCTCAACGCAGACCCAGCCCAGCGAACATGAGCCTCCGACCGCGACCACCGGCATGCCAAGCATTACGGCCAGCGCGAGCGATCTGATCATCCTTCCGGCGGATCCGCCTCTGCCTGTGGCTGGTAGTAGGCCACCGCGACCGGTCGCACCAGCGGCGCCCGCTCCACCCACTCCTGCGGATCTTCACTGCCGGCAATGACCGGGAGCGGGATGCCCTGTCCCTCGCGGGTGATACGCGCCAGGCGGCCCCAGTCCACCTGCCCGATCACGGAGTCCTCGCTGGCGCTGTTGAGCCGCGCGTCGACGAGCTCCAGCGCGGCGAGCCAGTCGCCTCCGGATTCTTCCAGCGGAATGCGGGCAGAAAACACCAGGTCCTCCCCCGCCCAGCCGGCCAGATAAGGCTGATCGACTATATGCACGGGCGTGCCAACCGGCACGATTTTGTACATCGCAGCGATATCTTCCGGATAAAGCCGGATGCAGCCGTGACTGACCCGCATGCCGACGCCCCAGGGTTTGTTCGTGCCATGGATCAGGTAACCGCTCAGGGCCAGTCGCAACACGTGCTTGCCGAGCGGATTGTCAGGGCCCGGCGGAACTACCGGCGGCAGCGGATCGCCATCCGCAGCATGTTCCTCCAACACTGATTTGGGCACGTACCAGGCCGGGTTCGTGGCCTTGGCGGTGACCTTGGTCGAGCCCAGCGGTGTGCCCCAGCCGACGCGTCCGATACCGATGGGGTGGGTGTAAACCTTGCGCTTGCCGTTCTTGTCCGCTGGCGGGAAATAGAACAAGCGCATGCTGGCGAGATTCAGTACCACTCCTTCCCGCGGCGCGTCGGGCAGGATGAACTGCGTCGGCAGCAGAATCTCGGTGCCCTCGCCCGGCAACCACGGATCGACACCGGGGTTGGCGGCCCCGAGTTCGTCGTAACCCAGATTAAACAGGCGCGCCAGATCAGCAAAAGTGTCTTCCTCGCGCGTTCGGATGCGCTGCAATTCGCCGACCACGTCTTGCCCTTCAGCCAGATCAAACACATAGCTGGGCACCGGATCGCGGACCTCCGCCGACACCGCTCCGAAAGACATCAGAACACCCATCAGAATGGGCGCGGCCAACCTTTCACGCATTCTTCTCGTCCTCAGCTCAGATCCCATCGATGGCTCCGATGACTCAACCCCAATCCTTCAGGCCTTTACTCTAGCAGCCCGCCGGGGCCGGTCAGGTCCCGGCTACTCCTGCAAGGCTATCCCGGTGGTCAGTGCCGGCAGTTCCCAGCGCAGGCGCCCGTCGCGAATCTCGGGCGCGGTTTGCCCGACCAGAGCACGGAAATTAACCGCATCCAGCGGAAAATCGAGCTCGAATACTCTGGCTTCGGCATTCATATTGACCGCCACCAGCGCGGTTTCGCCATCCCGCTGCCGGGCCATGATCAACCCGCTTTGGTCCGCCATCAGCGGCAGTCTAGCCCCGTGGGTTAGAACCGGATGCGATCGTTTGGTTCGGAATACCGCAGCGATTTCCGCCACCAGTGCCTGATCCAGGTTATCCCAGGGCATGCGGACCCGGTTGGTGTCGGTGAAACCCTTTTGCGCGGTGCTTCCGCCCAGCGCGGTTTCGGTACCGTAATACAGGCTCATCGGCCCGGGCAGGCTGGCCATGAATGTCACCGCCGCCAGCACTCTTTGTCGCGGGGCGTCGATCGCCCAGTCGGCGAACCTGGTCATATCGTGATTGTCGAGAAAAAACATCGGTGCGCCGTGCGAGCCGTAAGCCGCTGTCTCCGCCTGCAGCCAGCGCTCCAATTCGTCTACATCGCCGCCGCGGGCAAAGACGTCAGTCATCACCATCTGCATCGGGAATTCGATCAGTGAATCGAACTGATAGCCGATGCCGGGCACCTCGGCGTAGTAGCTACTGATATCGACGATATTCGCCGCGGGCCCGTCCGCGTCCAGCCAGGCTTCGCCAAACAGGATGTCATCAGCCTGCTCCTGCTTGACTTCGGCATAGAGTTCGGCCCAAAACTCGTGCTCGACGCCGCGCACATAGTCGAGGCGCAAGCCACCGGCGCCTTCCTCGCCAAGCCAGTACAAGGCCGCATTCTTGAGGAAACGACGCGTGTTTTGATGACGGAAATTCCAGAAGCGCAGGCCGGTGCCCCAGGACTCCCACACTTTCTCGGCGTCCTGTTTCGCGGAGGTGCTTTTAGGCTTCAGCCGATCCGGATCACCGCGACGCTTGTCATAGCTGCCGGCGGCATGATTCAGAGGCATATCCAGAATCACCCGGATACCATGCTCGCCAAGCGCCGCCACCAGTTGCCGGTAAAGCGCCAGTGACGCCTCAGCATCGCCGGGCACTGCCAGGGCATCGCTGACCCGATAATAGTTCATCACGTCGTAACCGTGCGACGTCTCGCTTTGGAAGATTGGGCTCAACCAGACTGCGTTGACACCCAGTTCGGCCAGGTAGTCGGCCTTCGACAATACACCTTGCAGGTCGCCACCGGCATAGTTCCGGTGCACCCAGCGCCGCATTCCGCTGCGGTCATTGCTGCGCGCGCCGTTGGCGAAGTAAGCCACCATGATGTGGTAAACGATCAGGTCATTAAACGGCTTGGCTTGTTCCGCGACGGCATGCAGCGGGACCGCGGCCAGCGGCCCGGTTTGGCCGATTCCCAGCTGGCCCGCGTCAGCGGATACATCCTCCAGTCGTATCCGGTAACGATCTTCGCCGAGATGTTCTGTGCGGGCGTCGACCTCTACTCCGTCTACCCACAGGACCGGCTCGGCATCAGCGACAGCCTCGACGATCCAGGTATCCGGCTGCGCTGCCGGCAGGACCGACAGGATCCGGTCCGCCTCGGCCAAGGCCGGGCAGGCAAGCAGCAACCCGAGCAACGCGGCGCCCGGCCGCCAGCCTGATTTTGTCCAGAAACAGCGGCGGACCCGGACGCGGCAGTGCGCCTCAACCGCTGCCAAAACGGCTCTCTTGATAGGCTCTGGCTGCACTGCGCAGGCCAGCCGCCGCACTGCCCTCAACCGCTGCAGCTACTTTTTCCGCCAGCTTCTTGCGGCCCTTCCAGTGCACTTTATACAGGTCAGCCGTCTGCAGGCGATCAAGCAGAACATCGTCGCTGGTAGCCAGCTCATCCACCAGCCCGAGGTCCAGCGCGCGGCGCCCATACCAGTGCTCGCCAGTGGCCACCTTCTCCAGATCGACCTGCGGACGGTAGTCAACGATCAGCTGGCCGAACAGCCGGTGCACGTCTTCCAGCTCCTCCCGCAACTTGTCCCGATCAGCATCGCTGTTCTCGCCGAACATCGTGACCGTGCGTTTGAAGCGGCCCGCCTTGAGCTGCTCTACCGTCACCCCATGCTGATCGAGCATGCGATGGAAATTGGGGATCTGGGCCAAAACACCGATCGACCCGACCACGGCGAACGGCGCAGCAACAATCCGATTCGCGACGCAGGCCATCAGATAGCCACCGCTGGCGGCGGCCCGGTCGACGGTGACGGTCAGCGGAATTCCCTGGTCGCGGATGCGCACCAGCTGGGCCGCGGCCAGGCCATGCTCGTGGACCATGCCGCCATAGTTTTCCAGACGCAGCAGCACCTCATCCTCGGCGGTAGCGAGCGCCAGCACGGCGCTGACTTCCTTACGCAGACTGGCCACGCCGGTGGCTTTGATGTCGCCGTGAAAATCGATCACAAAGACGCGCGGACGCTGCTCGCCGGATTTCTCTTTGGCCTTCAATTCGGCCTTGCGCGTCTTGGCGAACGCCTTGAGTGCCTTCTTCGGCAACACGGCATCGCGCAGGGTGTCGATCATCGACCGATAGCGGTCATTGAGGCTGGTCACCACCAGACCACCCGACTCCCGGGCCTTTTTGGATGCCGCGGCCGCGACGCCGACAATAAATACGACCGCGACCACAAAGGTCACGGTTTTGGCCAGGAACAGGCCATATTCGAACAAGAATTCTTTCACCGCCGATTTCCCTAACGCTGGATGCAGGCGCCTATGGTACCTGCATCCTGCGGCGGCGCTACCCTGATCCGGGACGGGTTTTTCGCTTGGCGGGGGCCGGCAGCTTCAGTGCCGCCAATGAGTCATCCCGGTCAGCGCCGGGCGTTCAACCGGGTCTTCCATTCCTCGACCAGGGCTTCAAGGTAAGGCGCCCTTCGAGCCTGACGCGCATCCGAGGAGCCTCGCAAACGCGCTATCGGGGATCCGTTCTTTGCCGCAAGCCGCCAACTGGCTTCCTGTATGCGATTCATATCTGCTCTCCTGTTTGGTCGTCCGCCGCCCGGTCAGGTGTGACGCTGAGCTGCGGCTCGTCCACGGCCCGTTTTGTGGCCTTCTCAAGCAGATAGACGCTCGCAAGCGGCAAATGGTTGCAACGGATATGGCGTACCGGGGCCGGGTCAGGTTGCGGAGAGTTCGCTCAGACCCACGTTATTTCTCTCAAATACCCGGTCCGCACGATAGCTGGAGCGGACCAGCGGGCCTGACACGACCTCGAGGAACCCCATGTCCAGACCAATTTCGCGGATTTGCGCGAATTCTTCGGGCGTGACAAAGCGTTGCACCGGCAGGTGGTTTGCGGTCGGGCGCAGATACTGACCGAAGGTGACAATGTCCACCTGACTCTGCCGCAGGTCCTCCAGGGTTTCGCGGATCTCGGCCTCGGTTTCGCCAAGACCCAGCATCAGGCTGGTCTTGGTCAGCACATCCGGCCGCCAGGTCTTGGCATGTGCCAGTACGGCGAGGGTCTGCTCGTAGCCGGCTCGTGCGTCGCGCACCGGGTGAGTCAGGCGGCGTACCGTCTCGACATTTTGTGCAAACACATCCGGTCCCGAGGACACTACCGTTTCCACGTCGGTCAGACGACCGCGGAAGTCCGGAGTCAGCGCCTCGACGGCGGTGTCGGGATTGAGTCGCTTGATCTCGGTCACGCAGGCGGCGTAGTGAGCGGCGCCGCCATCGCGCAGATCGTCTCTGTCGACTGAGGTGATGACCACATAGCGCAAGCCCATCAGTTGGACCGAACGCGCCGCGTTGGCCGGCTCTTCGGCATCCAGCCAGCCCCCTGGATTTCCAGTATCAACGGCACAGAACCGGCACGCCCGGGTGCACACGGAGCCCATGATCATGATGGTCGCAGTGCCGTGATTCCAGCATTCGCCGATATTCGGGCACATCGACTCTTCGCAAACCGTCGCCAGACGATGCTCGCGCACGTTCTGTTTGACTTGCTGGTAGCCCGAGCCGCCCGGCATGCGCGCCTTGATCCACGGCGGTTTACGCTCGATCGGCACTGCACTGCTGCTGGTCCGGGTCTTGACCCCGTTTTTGATCGCGGCAAAACCCTGCTCGGTACGGAATTTGCTCCCGCTGCGAACGACCGGAATGCCTTTGAATTCGCTCACCGATGATCCCGCCTGAGCCATTAACTGCAAGAGCGGGTATTCTCGCATGAGCGTGAGGACATTGAAACGCGACAGATAAGGAGGGACCGGTATGGATCCGCGCTGGACTCTCGTCGGCAAGACCGCGCTGGTCACCGGCGCAACCCGGGGCATCGGCCATGCGGTGACCGAAGAACTGCTCGGCCTGGGCGCCCGGGTGGTGTTCACAGCCCGCGATCCGCGTCAGGTCATCGAACGCGAGACCGAATGGACGCGCGCAGGCGGCAGCGCGCTCGGGGTCAGCGCTGATATCACTCTTGCTGCGGACCGGGAGCGACTGCTGGAACTGATCAACGACCTCTCCGGCGGGCTGGATATCCTGGTCAACAATGTCGGGACCAACATCCGCAAGCCAGCGACGGAATACACCCGCGAGGAAGTCCATTCGGTTTTCGCCACCAACCTCGAATCCGCGTTTGAACTCAGCCGGCATTGCGTCAGCGCGATGACCGACCGGGACGCGGCGATGGTCAACGTCGCGTCGGTCGCCGGACTCAGTCATCTTTGCACCGGCACGCCCTATGCGATGAGCAAGGCCGCGATGATCCAGATGACGCGAAACCTGGCCGTAGAATGGGCCGGACTTGGAATCCGCGTGAATGCTGTCGCACCATGGTATATCGACACTCCGCTTGCGCAGCAGGTACTGGCAGATCCGGAGTACCGCGCGGCAGTGCTCGCTCGCACCCCGATGGCGCGGATTGGCCGGGCCGAGGAAGTCGCGGCCGCCGTCGCATTTTTGTGTCTGCCGGCCGCCAGTTATGTCACCGGCCAGTGTCTGGCAGTGGACGGCGGCTTCAGCGTGTGCGGATTGCAGGTTGCCGGGCGCCCCTAGCCAACCGGTGACGATACCTGTCACCCGCCTGGCTACGATCAGATAACGGCGAAGACAGGACACAGGATAATAGCCTTCCATGACCATCGGACCTCTGCACAAGCTCGGCAGCCGGCACCAGCAGCCGGTGGACTATCAACTGCGGATTGCCGGAGATGAACTGGCGCTGGCGCCGAAGCTCGGGCATTTGTTCGCGCTGCGCTTCAACGGTGAGATCCGCTGCAAACATTGCGGCCGGCTGACGAAGAAAAGCTACAGCCAGGGGCATTGTTTCCCCTGCAGCCAGAGACTGGCCGCCTGCGATCTGTGCATCGTGCGGCCGGATCGCTGTCATTTCGATCAGGGCACTTGCCGCGAGCCACAGTGGGGTCAGGCGCATTGCATGCAGCCTCATTTTGTCTACCTGGCGAACACCAGCGGGCTCAAGGTGGGTATCACCCGGGCTCATCAGGGCATGACCCGGTGGATCGATCAAGGCGCCAGTCAGGCGTTGCCGATCCTCGAGGCGAGTACCCGCCAGGTGTCTGGTCTGGCGGAGGTTGCGCTGGGCGCTCATGTGTCCGATCGCACCGACTGGCGAGCCATGCTGCGCGGGCCGGCCGAGGAACTGGATCTGGCTGCAGAAGGCGAGCGCCTGCTGTCCATGTGCGCGCCGCAACTCGACGCGATCCGGGCACGCTTCGGGGGCGATTGTCTGCGCCCGTTGCTGGAGCGCGAACCCGTCCGCATCGAATATCCGGTGCTTGAATACCCTGACAGGATCCGTTCTCTGAATCTGGACAAGACGCCCGAGGTCAGCGGCGTTCTGCACGGCATCAAAGGCCAGTATCTGATCTTCGATCGCGGCGTGCTGAACGTGCGCAAATTCAGCGCTTATGTAGTTTCTGTCGAGGACTGAGCAGCTTGCCGGCTGCAAGGATCAGCATGGGCCGTTACCGACCGCCACAGGCAGTGAGTTCTCCCTACATTACCGCGCAGGGCGCGGCCCGCCTGCGCGAGGAAGTGGATTTTCTGTGGCGCCGCAAGCGGCCCGAGGTGACCCGGGCGCTGGCGGACGCGGCGGCGGAAGGCGATCGGTCCGAGAACGCCGAGTACATCTATCGCAAGAAGCAGCTCGGCGAGATCGATCGCCGGATTCGTTATTTGCGCAAGCGCCTGGCGGTCATCAAAATCGTTGACCGCCCGCCGGATGACCAGCGACGAATATTTTTTGGCGCCTGGGTGCGGCTCGAGCAGGAGGACGGCGAGGTCGTCGAATACCGGATTGTCGGCGCTGATGAATTTGACCCTCGTCGCAACTACATCAGCTTCGACTCACCGCTGGCGCGGGCCGTGTTGAAGCGCTGTGCCGGCGAGGAAGTCAGCGTGGAGATGCCTTCCGGTCGGGCCAGTTTTACGATATCCGCGGTCAGTTACCGCGAGACTGAGTGATCAGCAGTCGCCCTGACCCGGCCGGAGCGGTAAAATCGTCGGTCTGGTCGTAGTTTGTCTTGTAGTGGCCTGACCATGACAGTCTGGTCGCGCGGAGCCCCAGGGGGGCATCTTGCGCAGCAGCCCGGCCACGATTCCCCACCCGGCGAGCGACCGCATACTCAAACTGGAGATATTGATGGATTTCGCACTGACCGAAGAACAAGAGATGATCCGGGATGCCGCGCGAGAATTCGCGCAGAAAGAGATCGTTCCAGTTGCCGCTCATCATGACGAGACCGGAGAGTTCCCCTCGGCCACCATCGCCATGGCAGGTGAGCTTGGTTTCATGGGGATCGAAGTGCCGGAAGAATATGGCGGCTCGGGCATGGATGCAGTCGCGTTTGCGCTGGTCATGGAGGAGCTCGCCGCGGCGGACGCCGCACACAGCACCATCGTGTCGGTGAACAACTCCCTTTACTGCAACGGCATCCTGGATAATGGCAGCGAGGAACAAAAACAAAAATATGTGACCCCGGTCGCTTCAGGCGAGGCCGTGGGCGCTTACGCGCTGACCGAACCTCAATCCGGGTCCGACGCCGGCAACATGCGCACCAGAGCCGTGCTGTCGGAAGACGGAAGCCACTACCTGATCACGGGCAAGAAGTCATGGATCACCTCCGGCCCGGTGGCACGCTTTATCGTGGTATTCGCCAGCACCGCGCCGGACAAAGGGCCGCGCGGGGTCTCAGCGTTCATTATCGATACCCGCAACCCGGGCTTTGCCTGCGGCAAGACCGAGCCAAAACTCGGCATTCGTGCCTCGGCCACCTGCGAGATCGAGCTCGAGGAGTACCGGTGCCCGGTAGAGGACCGGATTGGCGACGAAGGCCAGGGATTCAGGATCGCCATGGGGGTGCTCGACGCCGGTCGTATCGGTATCGCTGCACAGGCAGTCGGCATTGCGCGTGCAGCCTATGACGCCAGCCTGGAATATGCCCGCGAGCGCAAGGCGTTCGGAGAGCCGATCGGCAGCTTTCAGATGATCCAGTCGAAAATCGCGGACATGAAGATGCGCATTGAAGCCGCGCGTTTGCTGACCCTCAAAGCCGCCTGGAACAAGGCTCGGACCAGGGCCGCCGGCCTGCGTAACACCACCGACGCGTCTTGCGCCAAGTTGTTCGCTTCGGAAACCGCGATGTTCGTCACCCACCAGGCGATCCAGATCCATGGCGGCATGGGCTACAGCCGCGAACTTCCGCTGGAGCGATATTTCCGCGACGCCAAGATCACCGAGATCTACGAGGGGACCAGCGAGATTCAGCGCATGGTCATCGCTCGCCAGGAGACCGGCCTGAGATGAGTATCCACGCCCAACCCGGCGCCTCGCCGGCCAAGCGCATCGCGGCAATATGGGTGCTCGCGCTGCTCGCTACCACAGCCGCGCACGCGGACGAAGCACGGCAGATCATGTTCACCGAGGTCGAAGAGGCCAGAGCCGCGGCCGTGGCCGCGCGCGCCGGCCTGCTTGCGCCTGACAGTTTTGGCGAGGGTGAGAAAGAGCTGCAGAGCGCGTCTGAAGGCTATGACCGGGGTCGCAGCCTTGAACGAATCCGCCGTTCGCTGAGCGAGGCCACCGAGTCCTATCGTCTTTCGGTCGCTGTTGCCAAGCGCGCGCTGGCGCCGCTGAATGTTGCCCTGCAAGCGCGCGACGCCGCGATTGAAGCCGGCGCAAACAAACTGGATCAGGACGAATGGAAGGACGGTGAACGCAGCCTGCGTCTGGCCGCCATCGCTCTCGAGCGAGGCGATCCGGCTCTGGGAGACAAGCGCGCCGGAACCGCAGTCAAGGCGTTTCGCGCCAGTGAATTGAAAGCTATCAAGGACAGCCTGCTGACCGAGACGCGGGCGCTGATCAATCAGGCCGAGCGCGACCGCGTGCAGCGTTATGCCCCACGCACGCTGGACAAGGCGCGCCGGCTGCTGGAGGAAGCCGAGAAGGCTTTGGAGGAGGATCGTTACGATACCGACCGGCCGCGAGCGTTGGCCAGAGAAGCCTACTTCGAAGCCCGGCACGCCATCCACCTGGCCCGATTCCTGGCTACGGAGCGAGAAAAAGACGCGACTGAAGAAGATCTGGTCCTGGCCATGGAGGAACCGCTGCGCCGGGTAGCCGCGGCAGCCGACATCGCTGCACGTTTCGACCAGGGGCCGCAGGCGCCGGCCGATCAGGTGATCGAATACATCCAGCGGCAGACGGATCGGACGCAGAATCTCGAACAGGATCTCGATCAACGCACGCGCCAGGTTTTTGCGCTGGAACAAGAGGTGACCGATCTGTACGAACGCCTCGGCGGTGTCGCCGAGCAGCGCCAGAGCATGCAGCGCGAACTGGAGCGTCAGACCATGGAGCGGCAACGACTGGCTGAAGTAGAAGCCATGTTTACCCGCGATGAAGCTCGGGTGCTGCGCAAGGGCGATGCGGTAGTGATCCGCATGACGGGAATCAAATTTCCGGTAGGCAGCGCGACTGTCCCGGCCAGCTCTCGTGATCTGATGCGCAGACTGGAAACCAGCCTGCGTCTGTATCCCGATGCAGAAATAACGGTGGCCGGCCACACCGATGCCTTTGGCGGCGATACCTTTAACTTCGAATTGTCCAGCAAGCGGGCGGAATCGGTGCGGGCCTATCTGCTCGAAACGCTGCGCATTCCCGGCGCCCGGGTATCCGCAGTGGGTTACGGCGAAACGGAGCCGGTTGCCAGTAACGACACCCCCGAGGGGCGCGCTGCCAACCGACGTATCGACATCGAAATCCGACCCGCCCAATAAGGGATTTGGCACTCTGCGTTGACCGCCACCGGGACCGCAGCGATTGCGCAAGCCGCTAGGGGCCGGAATCGTCGTCCAGGATGGTCACTTCGGCGCTGGCGCGCGGGCCCAGCCTGGCACCGGCTTCGGGATCTGCAAGCTCGATGATGAAAACCTCATCGCCTTCACTGCGGCCATCGTTGACCAGCGGCACGAACAGCCGGGTCGACAGCTCGCCGTCTCCGAGTTCCACCCGTTGCCAGTCACTGCCGATATAGTCCTGGTCTGCGGTGGCCGACCCCGGCACCGTGCGCCAGACAAATGCTACCCGGCCGCTGCTCCCGCCAGTGCGGATCACCCGCGCAATAAGCACCGAGCTCGACTCGGCAACACGATACGCGACGGCATCCAGCTGTAGTTGCCCTGGTCCAGTCTCCGGCGGCGGTGGTGCGGCAGTGGTCGCGACCACTGCGGGCGTGTTCAGCCCGGCCTCGTCAACCGGCGGTTCAGCAGCGCCGCCCGTAGAAATCTCCGCCTGGTCGGAAACGACATCCACGGCCGCCGGACGGTTATCAAGCTGATCCTCTGGCGCGGCAAGCGTTGCTGCCGCCGGATCCGAAGCCATCCTGTCTTGATCTGCATCGGCCTCATCGGGCGGCGACGAGAGTTTGGCGAGCGGCAGCGGCTCTCTGGGTATGGTCAGATCTTCTTCCGCGGCTGCCGGCCCGAACGTGCCGCCTGCGGACAGGCCACTGGTGCCCGGTCCGGCAGGCCCGCTCAGCGCCGACCCAGGGCTGCTCTCACCGCTGCCGGTTGCGGTGGTCTGGTCTACCTGTACCAGACCGGAAAGCAAGCGATACACAGGACCGTCGGGGCTGATGATCGCGAGCGTCAGCAGGATACCCGCGGCCAGGCCAAGCAAAATTCCTGGCAGGAAGCCGGGCCGCAGTCGACCCTGGTCGCCGGCTTTCAACCCCATTGCGGCCAGAAATGCGTTGGCGTCCGCGGGGCGTCGCGACGCTTCGAAACTCAATGAACGCTTCAGCGCCTGCCGCTGCTGCGGGGAAATCCCGCGCACACGTGCCGGCTTCATTTTGCGCTGGCTGGCCTCGTTGGCCGGCACGCGTCCAAACGGATGCCGACCGGCGATGAGCTCATAAGCCACACAGGCCAGTGAGAACACATCGTCCCTGAAATCCGGGGCAGAGCCAGCCAACACCTGAGGACTCGCATAGGCCGGCGTCCGCGCCGGCAATCCGGCACCATCCAGTACCGGCTCGCGGGTCCGACCGTGGCGTCTCGCCAGCCCGAAATCGAGCAACTTCGGTTCACCGCCACGGCTCAGGAATACGTTGCCCGGCTTGAAGTCGCTGTGCACATAGCCCCGCCGATGCAGATAAGCCAGCCCCGAGGCCATGCCCCGTATTATCGCCTTGGCTTCTGCCGGAGGAAATCCGTCTGGCGTGTGCCGCGTAATCGCGGTGCGCAAAGACTCACCGTCAAGCAATTCCATGGTCACGAACGCGAGGCCGTCGGCACGTCCAAGGTCGAAAATCCTGACCAGGTTGGGGTGATGCAGATCCTGGCCCTGCAAGGCCTCACCAAGCAGACGGCGCTCGGCATCCGCGCTGTGCGCCAGCTCCGGCTTGAGGATCTTCATCGCCAGATCCGGGTTGTCTGCACCGCCCGCATCCCGGCACCGGTCCTGGACCCGGTAAACGATGCCCATTCCGCCACGCCCGAGGATCGACTGGATTACATAGCGCCCGCCTATGACCTCACCGGCTTCCGGCAACGGAAGACCTTCGCCCTCGCCGGATCCACCGGCATCCGCCCGCTCGTCTGTCACCTGGTTTGCCTTTTCGTCAGCAATTTCCATACCGGGCTCCTGGGCCGCTTCCTGCTCCCGCTCATCCACGGGCCGCAGCTCATCCAGCCAGTTCCCGGAGGGCAGTGCCGCGGGTTCCGACTCATCGCCGCGGTCTTCATCGTCAGCGGCCCGGGTCACGCCGGACTCCGGCTCATCCGCGAGGATCTCCGGCAGTTCCTCCTCCAGCAACGACTCCGGCCGGGTGAACATCTGCGGCAGGTCGTCCGCCTCCGGATCCTTGAACGAACCGGGTATCTCGACGGATTCCTGTTCGCCGTCATCGATGCCGTGGTCACCGATGATTTCGACGTCTACCCCGGCTTCGGCGACATCCCCGGCCGGCGCGTCCCGGTCGCTGTACACCTGCGCCGCAGTTTGATCCTTGTCATTCTCCCCGGGAAAGGGGGAGGTGTCGTCGCCGTCGGAAACCCGCGAGATCGCGCGACGCAATACGTTGTACAGCCCTGCGGAGAGTCCATCGGCGTCGCGGATCTTATCCAGCTCGGAAACCGCAAGCTCAACCGTAACGCCGCCGCGCAGCGCCTGGTTCAGCCGCCGCTGCAGCTCTGCGTAATCGAGTTCGCCGGACGCAAAAGCCTCCAGGACGACCCTGACTTCAGACATACTGACCCCTGCAAATGAATCCCATCCCCTGATAATAAGTCATCCGGCGCCTCTGGCGCGTGATTGGAAGCGCAAAGTGCAGATACACGCGGATCTTTCAAAACCAGTCTCCGCCCGGCTGGCAGAGCTGCCGTGGCGGCCATCGCCTGACGGCAGCGTGCAACGGCGGATGCTGGATCGGGACGGCGGCGAGGTCGCGCGGGCGACGAGCATCGTCGCTTATCCTGCGGGGAGCCGCTTTGCAGCGCATCGTCATGACCTGGGGGAAGAGTTTCTGGTCATGGAGGGTGTTTTTGCTGACGAGCACGGCCGTTATCCGGCGGGCACTTATGTCAGAAATCCGCCGGGCAGCTCTCATTCGCCATTCAGCGACGAGGGTTGTGTGCTGTTCGTCAAGTTGCGCCAGTTCGCGCTCGACGACACCCGGCATGTCACCATCGATACCGACAACGCGGATTGGATCGTGACCGCGCCGGGTTCAAGCACGCTCGCGCTGCACCGACATCGCGACGAGCGGGTCTCGATGCTGCGGCTGGCCGCCGGGGCCAGACTCGCCGACGACTGCTGGCCCGGCGGCGTCGAGATCCTGCTGCTAAGCGGCGCGCTCGAGGACGGCGAAGCCGTATACCCGGGCGGTAGCTGGATGCGCTGGCCTGCCGGAAGTCAATGCCGCTTGCGCTGCGTGGAAAGGGCTGTGCTTTATCTGAAGCAGGGACATCTTGGCGAATCCGCGGAACCGGGCCCGGATCGTTAATTTGTGGTCTCGATCCGCCTGATTTTGCCGCGCTGGGTGAGGCGGTAGAAGCGTCTCAGCTCGGGCATCATTGAGGTCTTGTCAGTGCCCTTGAGATAGCGCTGAGCCAAAGTCTGGCAATACCGGCCAGCATAGCGATTTGCCGCAGCATAGCGTTCCGCCGCATCCACCGCCAACGAGGTGTCAATGCGCGGCAGGTCAAATAGCCAGTGATGCAGCTCGGCTGGAATGCGTCCTCCGCGCTGGGCTGACACCAGCATTGCGGTAAGCACGAACTTATCCACCTCAGCCTGCAGTTCCAGCTCCAGTCTCGTCACCTGACGGCCCATGCGCGCGCTCCACACCAGGTAGACGAAATGACTGACGCCTTCCAGCGCGGTCCAAAAATCATCCAGATTGCCGTCATGCAATACCCGCATGGGGTTTTCCGCACGCAGCTTGTCGAGAATATCCCGGTCCAGAAACACCGCCAGATCGACCTGTTCAAGATCACCGGAAACCAGTACCTGCTCACCGCTGGCCGCCGCCGCCTTGCCCAGGCCCAGGCTGGCAGCCATTTGCGGACAGGTGATCAGATAGTCGCTGACCTGATGTGGATTGACCACGTCATAGGTGCGTTCGACCATGCCCTGCAAGCGGCGCAACAGTTTCAATCGTCCTGCCTCGCATCGTGTTGCTGTGGCATGCTAGTGCGCGCGCGGACCGCCGGGACCGGAACCGAGCTGAACGCCGAGCGCATCGAGGCGGTCCTTGGCACGTTGGCTGCCGGTGGCCAGCCAGATTTCGTAGAGGCGCAGAATGTCCGCGGAAGTATAGCGGCGTCCGAGGTCGGCAATCTCACCGAGGACCTCGACAAAGGATGCGAACTTGTCCGCCAGCTCGGCGAAGATATCTGCCAGTGCCCGGCCGTGCGAGCTGCAGCGCGATCGGTCCGCCAATGTGCCGTAGGCGGAGCCCCCCATGCGGATGTAGTAGTCGACATCCACCGGGCTGCGCGCCAGGTAGTCGGGGAAGAACCCGGCCATGAACAATGCGATATCGCCCATGCGTTGCAGCGCGCGGTCGGAATCCCGCGCTGTCGGCGCTTCTATGGCTTCGGCGAGCATCCCGGCCAGTGGCTGCAGGCGACGCTCGGATCGGGCGCCAAAAAATTCCTCGGCGCGGGTAAACAGGGTCAGCATGTTGACCACGTAATGAACAGTATGATCTTCGGCCTGCAGACGCTGGCGCTCTATGGCTACGTCCACGGACTGCCGAAAAAACTCCCGCACATTCGGGCTTGGCACCACCCTTCGGGATCCGGTCTTCTCACTCATGCCTGAATGACCTCCGCGGAACCACACGGCTCCGTGTTACCCAACTGTCAAGTCTGCTGGTTAATGTTCATAACGCGCTTTAAGCCGGTGAGTCAAGGCACTGATTTGTAGTTTGGAATTTGAATCGCGCGCCACGCCGGCCCGGTATTTGCAAGGCGCGGCCGATCCGTTATTGTTGTCGGGCTGTGCCGCTCCCCTCGCCCAAGCCTGTTTGCCGCAACCGCACGCCGCCGATGGCAGCGAAACTTGCGGCGATCATGGTGGCGCTTGCATCGCTACCACTGCCTGCGGCGGCAGACGGACCGGACCTGTTGCTGCGTCAGAAACAGCTGTGTAATCAGGAACAGAGTTTTTGTCTGCGAGGCACCGTGCTCTACTACCCGAATTCGAGGGTGATCGAATTGAGCGGCCGCGTCGCCAGGGCGCCTGGGCCGGGATGGGTCAATATTCTTTTCCGCGGTTCGGACCGGAATAATTACCCCAACACCACAGCGATGGAATTCGCGGTTCGTGGCGTCCACTCCGAGATTGTGGATCGGGCATTTATTCCGGATTACCCGCAGGTGAGGCACTGGCGCATCATCGGGATGACCTTTGAGGCCGACCCCGAAGCCCGCGAGGCCGCGCTCGAACAATAAACGGACCGGACGTCATCGACGACGACGCTGCCCGAGGCAGCAACGCCGGTAGAATCTGCAAGCGGTTCAAGACCTGTCTGGAGGCATGATTCATGCTTGAAGGAGTCGGTAAGTACATCGAAACGGCCGTCAGCATGGTCGGCGACGATCATTACCTGCAGGCGGCCGTAGCCGTGTCCGTCGGCATGATTCTCGCCTGGCTTGCGACGCGGATCCTGGGTTTGTTTCAACGCTGGGCGCGACGCAGCAAAACGCATCTCGACGATCTGTTGTTCGCCAATCTCAGACAACCCGTGGCGGTCAGCGTGATGGTCAGTGGCCTGCTCGCTGCGGCAATGCTGCTGCCAATGCACCAAACTGCAGAGTTCGCCACCCTCGCTGCGCTGCGGACCTTGCTGGTGTTCGTCTGGATCCGGTTCGCGATCCGGGTGCTGCGATTCGTGTGTCGGGCGCTCGCTGACCAGCCGGGCAATGCGCGCCTGATCCAGCCGGCGACGCTGCCACTGTTCGACAATGTCATTTTGCTGGCGATGATCGGCGCCGGTGCCTACATCGTGTTGCAGATCTGGCATGTGGACATCACCGCCTGGGTCGCGTCGGCCGGCATCATCGGCCTGGCCCTGAGTTTCGCCGCCAAAGACAGTCTGGCCAATCTGTTCGCCGGCGTGTTCATTATCGCCGATGCACCCTACCGCATTGGCGACTACGTGGTACTGGATACCGGCGAACGGGGGCGCGTCACTCGTATCGGCATCCGCTCTACCCGCTTGCTGACCCGGGACGATGTCGAGATCACCATTCCGAATGCGGTGATGGGTAATTCCAAGATCGTCAATGAAAGTGGCGGTCCGCAGGTTAACTACCGGGTGCGTCTTCCAGTGACCGTGTGTTATGGCGAAGACCTGGACAAAGTGCGCGATACCCTGATGGAAGTCGTGCAGGATGTAGACGGCGTAACCCGGGCGCCTTATCCCAGAGTTCGATTCAGGGGATTTGGCGACTGGGGTATCAACGTGGAACTGCTGTTTTGGGTGAACACGCCGGAACTGCGGGGCCAGGTTACTGACACGATGGTGGTCGCGGTGTACAAAAAATTCAACGAAACCGGCATCGTCTTCCCGTACCCGCGTCAGGAGCTTTATCTGCGCCAGATGAAGGACTAGGCGGCTAGCGCCGGGCACATTGCGCAGACGTCGGTCCCCGAGTCAGCGCCGGTAGCCGTTCGGACAGACGCCAGACCGCAGGCCGGGATCCGCAGCAACTGCCGCAGTCGAGCGCCAAATGCAGGCCAGGTGCCGCAAATCACCGCTTGAGACATGAATATGCCGGCCGTTAGACTGATGGCTCGTCTTGTTTCGAGATCGTGTCATGCTGCAGAAGCGCCTACCCGTGCTGACCACGTTTGCCGTCACGGTTGTGCTGTCTGGCTGTTCCCGGGAAGCACCGCCAACCGAGACTGGCATCGCCGCCGACGCAGAGGAACCAGCGATGTCCGCATCATCGGATAAGCCTGGCGCCGGCGGGCTACTCTATCCTGTCGCCCGGCGCAGCAATCATGTCGACAACTACTTCGGAACCGAGGTCGCCGATCCCTATCGCTGGATGGAGGATCTGAATTCGACCGAGGTTGCTGCCTGGGTAGAAGCCGAAAACGCAATTGCCCGGCCCTATCTCGAGTCTCTGCCCGGCCGTGAACAGATTCGCCAGCGCGCCGAAACGCTTTGGCATTACAAGTCCTGGGGCGTTCCGATCAGGGTCGGCGGGCGTTATTTTTACGAACTCAGTGACGGCGTCAGCAATCAACCGGTGCTGTTGTATGCCGGCGATCTGGATGCCGAGCCCGCGATCGCCCTTGATCCCAACGGCTTTAGCGAAGATGGGACGATCGCGGTGGCGAACTACGTGATCAGCCCGGACGGACGCAAGATCGCGTACGGCCGCTCAGACGGCGGCACCGACTGGATATCAATCCATATTCGTGATCTGGACACGGGCGAGGACCTGCCGGAGGTCCTGGGCGACTCCAAATTCGGCGGCAATATTTCCTGGCTGGCGGACAGCCAGGGGTTTGTCTACAACCGCTACCCGAAGGATGAAAGCGGACGCGCGGACGACACGCGGCAGGCACGGATCTTTTATCACCGCATCGGCAGCCCGCAATCCGCCGACACGCTGGTCTACGAAGTGACTGATCATCCACGCCGTCAGGTCAGCGGTGAGGTGAGCGAAGACGGCGACTATCTGCTGTTGACCCTGGTTGAGGGCAGCTTTGAAAACGCCGTGTATTACATGGATCTGCGCAATCCGCAACGGCCAGTGGTCAGACTGCTCGACCAGTGGGACGGGATCTATGACTTCCTCGGCAACAGCGGTCAGCGCTTCTATTTCAGAACCACGGCTGACGCGCCCAACGGCCGCGTGATTGCAATCGACCTCGACCGGCCCGCACCGGATCAGTGGTTTGAGGTCGTCGCCGAGACCGACACGCCGATCTATGCGGCGAGCCTGGCTGCGGATCATGTGGTGCTGCATTACCTGACCGACGCGCACAGCACAGTCAGCCTGGTGCGGCTGGACGGGACGGCGGACGGAGAAATACCGCTGCCGGGTCTCGGAACCGTCTATGGCAACAACGCCAACAAGCCATCCAGCGGTGACGAAGACCAGCTCTCATCGCGGCTCGGCGATGATCAGATCTTCTTCGGTTTCACCAGCTATGTGGATCCTGCATCGACCTATCAGTACAGGATCTCCACCCGCACGGTCACACCGCTGGAATCCGCAGTCACCCCGTTCGACGGCGACGCATACCAGACCCGGCAGGTTTTTTTCGAAAGCAAGGACGGCACCCGGGTGCCGATGTTCCTGACCTATCGCAAGGGCCTCAAGGCCGACGGCAAGCAGGCGACCCTGCTTTACGGCTACGGCGGCTTCAACCAGGCTCTCACCCCGAGCTACAGTCCGCGCTGGGCGGTCTGGCTGGATATGGGCGGCATCCTGGCGATCCCCAACCTGCGGGGCGGCGGCGAGTATGGCAAGCGCTGGCACGAGGCGGGCACCAGGCTGAAAAAGCAGAACGTCTTTGACGACTTCATCGCGGCCGCCGAATGGCTGATTGATCAGGGCTACACGACTCCGGAAAGACTGGCCATCTTCGGCGGCAGCAATGGCGGCCTGCTGGTTGCAGCCTGCATGCTCCAGCGTCCGGAATTGTTTGGCGCGGTGGTACCTGCCGTTGGCGTGCTGGATATGCTGCGATATCACACCGCCACCGCCAATGCGCGGTTCTGGGCAACCGACTACGGGCTGTCTGAAAACGAGGACGAGTTTCGCGCGCAATATGCCTATTCGCCGCTACATAACGTGACTCCTGGCGTCTGCTACCCGCCTACTCTGGTGCAGACCGGTGATCATGATGACCGTGTCGCCTCCTGGCACAGCTTCAAATTCGGCGCCGAGTTGCAACAAGCCCAGGCTTGCGCCAATCCGGTCATCGTGAGGGTCGAGACCCGTGGCGGACATGGCGCCGGCAAACCGACCTGGATGCGGATCGAGGAAGAAGCGGATCGGTTCGCTTTTGTTCGTCAGGCGCTTGGGCTGAACAAGCAGAACCGACCCGAACAGTAAGATTCCTGGACTATAATGTTCATGGTTAACTGATCATCTGGGGTACAATCGGCGTTTAGCCAGTTCCTGAAACAGCCGGAACAGCATCCCCCCCCCTCCTTGGAGTACTTCTAATGAAAGCCATTGTCCGAATTATCGTCGCCACGACCCTGATCGGGATGATGACGCCGGTGGTCGCAGAGGAATTTTCTGCACCTGCCGCCAAACGTCCCTGGCACCTGGGTGTAGGCGCTATCTATCGCGAAAAAGCGTATTCCGGTTTCAAGGACAGCAAGAAGACCAGCCCCGTGCCTTTGGTGCTATACGAAGGCGATCGTTTCTTCTTCCGCGGCGGCAATCTGGGCTGGAAGTTCGTCAACACCAAGCCGTGGGAAATATCCCTGCTCGGGGAATGGTGGGCCGATGGCTATGAAAGCAGCGATTCCAATGCCCTCAGCGGCATGAAGGATCGGGATCCGTCACTGGCCGTCGGCGGTCAGATTCGCTGGCAGCCGGAGCGCTTCGGTCTCGAGCTGACCGCCACCACTGACGCGATGAGCAACAGCGACGGCAGCCAGGTGCGCGGAATGGCCCTGTTCACCAACCGAGCCGGCGCGTGGTTCTATACCCTGTCGGGCGGATTCATTTACATGGATTCGGACTTTGTTGACTATTACTACGGTGTGCGCAACAGCGAAGCTGCTGCGGGACGTCCGGCCTACAGCGCGGACGAGCAAACCGGTCTCCGTGCCGGCATGACCTTCGGCTACAGCGCGCCCGGCTCCAAGTGGTTGTTCCTGGCCGGCGGCCGTTATACCTACCTTGGCGACGAGGTCGATGACAGCCCGATCACCGATGAGGACTACCAGTACTCATTGTTCGGCGGCGTTGCCTATTCGTTCGGAAAGTAATCCGTCATACGGTCACTGAACCGGTCGATACAGGCCGCCCTCCGGGGCGGCCTTTTTATTGCCGGCGGAGCCGCGGTCATGCAGCGATTCCTGGTCCGCCGCCGCAGTCAGGGTGCTTAAGCGTTGCTTCCCGATCCGGACCGGCGTGCCGCTGCAATCGCGGCGCGTGCCGCCCCGACGATACCGGCCTCATTGCGCAAAGCAGCCGGCACCAACGGCGTGCGGGTCCGCATCAACGGCAGAAAATGCTGATGGTGCTTGCTGACACCACCGCCAAGGATGAACAGATCCGGCCAGAACAGATCTTCCATCCGGCGCAGATACTCCTCCAGCCGCGCCGCCCACTTTACCCAGCTCAGATTGTTCCGTTTCCTGCTCCGATCTGAAGCCCGGTGCTCCGCGATTTCTCCACTTATTTCGAGGTGACCGAACTCTGTGTTTGGCATCAACGCGCCGTTGTTGAAGATCGCGCTGCCGATACCGGTGCCCAGCGTCAGCATGATGACCACGCCGGACTGGCCGCGACCGGCGCCATAATGCATTTCGGCCACGCCAGCCGCATCCGCATCGTTCAACAGATGCACCGGTCGCCCGGTGACTGTTTCCAGCAACGCGTCCGCATCCAGACCGATCCAGCCGTCGTCGACGTTGGCCGCGGTCATGGTGATCCCTCGTTGCACGACGGCAGGAAACGTACAGCCTACGCAATCCCGCCAGTCAAAACGGTCGAGGACTTGTTTGACCACACCGGCGACCGCCTCAGGCGTGGCCGGGCGCGGCGTCTCGATCCGTACGCGCTCGGCCAGCAACCTGCCGGTATCCAGGTTTACCGGTGCGCCCTTGATCCCGGATCCGCCGATGTCGATGCCGAGGCCCTGGCCGATGCTGCTCATTCTCTCCCCGAACTTGTGTCGTCGCTCACCACATCCCTCGTGTGCGCGCAGCGACGTCGATCACCGTATCGGGGCGGCTCGTGGCCGAACCGTCTTCCTGAGCCGGTGCGCCATGGAATACACGCATGAATCGCTCCATCAGCGCATCGTTGATAAACCGGCTGCGGGCGCCGTATACGTGCCGGTCACCGTGACGGCGCTGCTGTGGCACGTAATACTTCAGCGGCGCCAGCAGATGCAAGTCGCGGCGAGCACGAGTCATTGCAACGTAGAGCAGTCGACGCTCTTCCTCGACCATCGCCGGCTTGCCGGTCGCGAACTCGGAGGGAAAGTTTCCGTCCGCGACGTTGAGCAGGTACACCGAGTCCCATTCCTGACCCTTGGCCGAATGCACGGTAGACAGGATCAGAAAATCCTCGTCCATCAACGGCGGCCCCGCCAGATCGCCGCTGGCCTGGGTCGGGTCCAGGGTCAGTTCGCTGAGAAACCGTTCCCGGGAGCGATAGCGGCTTGCGATCTGTTCGAGCGCATCGATATCGCCTTCGCGCACCTGCCAGTCGTCGAATATCCGCTGCAGATGCGGCTGATACCAGGCCCTGGCCTGCCCGACCTGAGTATGCCAGTCGCCCTCGCCCGGGCCCATGGACTGCATCAATCCCAGCAACCCCGGCCAGTCCCGGCTGGCCGCGGGCGGCGGCCGGAACCCGTGTAAAGCCGGGAATCGGAAGCCACCGGCGGCCAGTCGATCGCAGGCACCCTGCGCGGTCGCGGGTCCGGCGCCTGGCAATAGCTGGATCACGCGGAAAGCTGCCATCTGGTCGCGCGGATTCTCCGCCCAGCGCAACACCGCCAGCAGGTCTTTGACATGGGCCGCCTCAAGAAACTTCAGACCGCCATATTTCACATACGGGATATTGCGGCGGGTCAGCTCGAGCTCCAGCCTGTCGCTATGGTGGGCGCTGCGAAAGAGCACCGCCTGATCCATCAGCCGCTGGCCGGCTTCGCGGGCCTGGAGCACCTGCGTGAGCACATAATCTGCCTGCGCCTCGTCATCTTCCACGGTCACGTAGCAAGGCTTCTGTGCCGACGGCTGCTCGCAAAACAGGCGCTTCTGGTACTGCCGCTCGCCGAGCGCGATCAGATCATTCGCCGCATCGAGGATGGGCTGGGTCGAGCGATAATTCTGCTCCAGGGTCACAACCCGTGCTCGCGGCTGGAACTGATCGGGAAAGCCGAGGATGTTCTCGATCTCGGCAGCGCGGAAGGAATAGATTGATTGGGCGTCGTCGCCCACTACAGTAAGGCCCGCGCCGTCCGGGCGCATTGCGCTCAGAATCTCCGCCTGAAGCAGGTTGGTGTCCTGGTATTCATCCACCAGAACCTGATCAAAACGAGCCGAAACAGAGGCCGCCAGGTCCGCATCGGACATCAGATGTGACCAGTACAGGAGCAGATCATCGTAGTCCAGGCAGGCGGTGTCCTGTTTTGCTTCGACATAGGCGCGAAACAGTGTCTTCAGTTCCTCCGCCCAATCCACGCACCACGGCCAGGCGTCTTCAAGAGCATCGGTCAAATCGCGGCGCCCATTGACGCATCGCGAATAGATCGCCAGACAGGTGTCCTTGCGCGGAAAGCGGCGGGCGCTGCGCGACAGGCCCAGGCGATGGCGCACCAGATCCATCAGATCCGCCGCATCACCCCGATCAAGCACGGAAAATGCCGGATCCAGCGCCAGGTTGGCAGCGTACTCTCGCAATAATCGATTGGCGATGGAATGAAAGGTACCCGACCACGGCAAGCGTGCCTCGGCACCCCCGCCTGTGGCTCTGGCAACGATGCGCCGCGCTCGCCGGCTCATTTCCTGGGCAGCGCGGCGGGTAAATGTCAGTAACAGGATTCGTTCCGGCGCCACGCCCTCCATCACCAGATGCGCGACCCGATGAGCCAGGGTCATGGTCTTGCCGGTGCCGGCGCCGGCGATAATCAACAATGGTCCCGCTTCGAAATGCTGGCCGTTTCGCGCCCCGTAAACCGCCGCCTCACGCTGGGCGGGATTCAGCGGCTCAAGATAAGCGGGCGCGGCGGGATGGGCAGACATGGCCGGAATATATCAGACCCCGGGGCAGGCTCCGCCAGACCACGGCCAGACCACGACCAGACCCGCACGAACCCGGGGCCGATCCACCGGCGACCGGAGCCGATCATGCCGCGGCCACGGCCGAAACCCTGATCAATCGCCCTCGTGTCGGTCCTCGGGCAGGCTGACGGAACCGGATACGTTGCTATAGCGGATGCCACCGGAAGTGTCGTTCTCGACCAGGAAGCTGCCTTTGATATTGCGCACCGAGATACGGCCGGAGGAATCGTTGCCGACCATCACATCACCGTCCACGTCCTCCAGCGTGATATCCCCCGAGGTGTCGTTGGCAATGGTCACCGAACCTGACTGCTCGATCCGGATCTCGCCGGAACTGTCGACCTGGATCACCACCTCGCCCACCCGGGTCATCAGGATGTCGCCGGAACTGTCGCGGGGAATCAGCACCGGGCCGGCAATGTTGGTCGAGCTCGATATCACCCGAGCTGTCGGATACCTCGGCACTGGCGACGCCCCGCACCAGCAGATCGCCGCTGCTGTCATGCACGATCACCGCCAGATGCTCCGGCAACTCGATGTCCAGATCCAGCATGGCCAGTTCATCCCGCCATTTGTTGTTGGTTTCGCCACTGATATCGGGCATCTCGGCCAGAATCATGATGCGATCCCCGTTGCGGCTGACGGTGACGTCTGTCGCGGGCAGCATGTCCTCGCGCGATACGCAGGCCTCGGCGCTCACGGTGACCGTGCCGGTGTCCGCGCGACCGGTGACCCGGAGTTCTCCGGCAAGAGCGAAAATTTCGACCGTGGTCGCGTCTTCAACGCCGATATCGCCGCTGCGCTCGGCCTGAAACTTGCACTGGTTCCCCCAGTCCCATGCCCCGGCAGGGGTCGATGCAAGCCCTGACAACACGATCAGCAGGCCGAGTGCGGTTTTGATGCCCATTGCGATCACTCCAGACGAATTGTGCTTTCCGACACGCCACAGACCCAGACTGGCACGCGTCACCTGTTTCTATGACGCTGGCGGACGGCGTGAGGTTTAAACCCGGCAGATCGGGCCAGACTAGATATGCCCGGCAAAATGCCTGCGCCGGGCCACGCGCCGCTCCTGAATATTGTGCCGGATCAATGCCTTGACGATGCCCATCCGCGGATCCGCATCGTCACCGGCGGCCAGGCGTAACAACTGCTGATAGAACCACGCCATCTGCCCCTGGACGTTTACCAACTTTAGCAAAAACACCGGGCTGGCCGGCCCCAGCAGGCGGCCCGGCCCGAGCCGCAGTTTATCTTCCCAGGCCACTGCCTGATCGACGCTGCCGTCGAGCAATCCCAGCGGCAGTTCCGGATCGACACACAACGGCCGGCCCAGACCGACCACTGCGCACTCCCCGCTGCCGACAGCATCCGCGATGAACTGCCGGCTGCGAAACCCGCCGGTGACCATCAACGGCAGCGGCGCCCGAGCCTGGATCGCGGCGGTGTATTGCAGAAAGTAGGCCTCGCGACGCAACGTACTGGTGCTCGCGGGTTGGCTGGCGCTTTGCTTGCTGCCTTCGACGCCGAGCAATCGCGGCTGTTCATAGTTACCGCCGGATATCTCCAGCAGATCAACCCCCAGATCCGCCAACCAGCCGGAAACCTGCACGCACTCCTCCAGCGTGAAGCCACCGTACTGGAAATCAGCCGAATTGAGTTTGACGCCCAGCGGAAAGTCATCACCGACCCTGCCCCGGACTGCGCTCACGACATCAAGCAGGAATCGGGCTCGGTTTCGCAACGAACCGCCCCATGAGTCTGTTCTGCGATTGGTCACCGGCGACAGGAACTGGCTGATCAGATAGCCGTGGGCTGCATGCACCTGCACGCCGGTAAATCCGCAATCGCGGGCCACCTGGGCAACCTCCGCATAACGCCGCACCGCATCCTCGATCTCGTCGCCGGTCATCGGACGCGGTTGGGTAAACATACCGCCAAGATGCAGCTGGACGTCAGACGGCGACAACAATTGAGCGGTTGAAAATGGCGACGCCTGGCGACCGGGATGACTGATCTGCATCCACAAATGATTGCCGCCCTCGGTGCCCGCTTTCGCCCAGGCCTGCAGTTCGTCACGGCCGCCGTTGCCGTCGATGACCACATTGCCCGGCCTCTCCAGATAGCGACGATCGACCATCACGTTGCCGGTCACCAGCAGGCCGGCGCCACCCCTCGACCAGCGTCGGTAGAGTCGCTGATGTGCTTCGGTGGCCCGATCGTCAACGTCTGCGAGGCCCTCGGTCATCGCCGCCTTGGCAATTCGGTTCGGCAGCGTCGCACCGCAGGGCAGGGTGAGAGGTTCGTCAAGGTGACCGGACATGGTGGGCGCGCTCCCGATGCTGGTGCTGCGCATGATAGGCGATCACGCGGCCGCCCGCCGGTGAAATTCGCGCCGCTCAAGTACAATGCGGCGATATCTTTTGCCGGAGAGATGGATGGAACACGGCCAGGCGCTGGTGACCAACGACGCTGTGGTGCTCGGGCTGCTCAGCCTGATCCTCGGATTCGTGTTCTATACCGAGCGTAGCGCTCATCCGTTCTGGCAGCGGTTTTACCGATATGTGCCGGGCCTGCTGCTGTGCTATTTCCTGCCCTCGTTGCTGAACACATTCGGTATTGTCGATCCGGAAAAATCCAGACTGTATTTCGTGTCCTCACGCTATTTGCTGCCTTGCTGCCTGGTGCTGCTGACTTTGTCCGTCGACCTCAGGGCCATCGCGCGTCTGGGCTACAAGGCCGTGACCATGTTCCTGACCGGTACCGTCGGCATCGTGCTCGGCGGCCCGATCGCGTTGCTGCTGGTCGGCTGGATCAGCCCCGAGACCGTCGGTGGTCAGGGCCCCGACGCAGTCTGGCGAGGGATGACCACGATCGCTGGCAGCTGGATCGGCGGCGGCGCCAACCAGGCGGCGATGAAAGAGGTGTTCGATGTCGGTGATGCGCTGTTCTCGCAGATGGTGGCGGTGGATGTCTTGTGCGCCAGCGTCTGGATGGCGGTGCTGTTGTATTTGGCCGGCCGGGCTCCGGGCATCGACCGGTGGATGGGCGCCGACACTTCAGCGATAGAAGACCTCAAACGTCGGGTCGAGCGCTTTCACGCCGAACACGGCCGCCAACTGACACTGCCGGATTTGATCTTCATCCTCGCGGTAGGCTTCGGTGCCACCGGCTTTGCCCATGCAGTGGCCGGCTTTGTCGCGCCGTGGATCGAAGCCAACGCGCCTGGACTGGCCCGCCTCAGCCTGACCAGCAGCTTTTTCTGGATCGTCGTTACCGCGACCAGCATCGGTCTTGTGCTGTCATTCACCCCGGCCAAGAAGCTGGAGGGCGCGGGCGCTTCCCGGGTTGGCTCAGCGATGCTGTACGTACTGGTCGCTTCCATTGGCCTGGGTATGGATGTCAGCGCCGTGTTCAGCAATCCAGGCCTGTTCCTGGTCGGTGGCATCTGGATCGGATTCCACGCATTGTTGTTGATCATCATGGCCCGGATCCTGCGCGCGCCCGTGTTCTATCTTGCGGTCGGCAGCCAGGCCAATGTTGGTGGCGCTGCATCGGCTCCGGTGGTCGCGTCTGCGTTTCACCCCAGCCTGGCGCCCGCCGGTGTGCTGCTCGCGGTTTTGGGCTATGCGCTGGGTACGTACGCAGCCTGGATCTGTGGATTGCTGATGCAGGCCATCGCCGCCTGAGTGCCTGCCGGTGATGTCACTCCAACTGCGTTGGCGATGGCGGCGACCCGGGGCAGGCTACGAGGTTGGAACATCATGGATCTGATCCAGGAAACCTTGCTTGAATCGTTACAGGGCTTCGCGCCGAAATCCGTGTTATGCGTCGCCCCGGACCCGCTCCCGGCAGTCGAGATCTATCGTCAGCACCAACAGGATTGCACAATCGAGTCAGTCGCGGCGGTGGCACCGGTTGACGCACTGAAGAGCCTTGGCCGCTTTGACTTTGCTCTGGTCCACCGGACGCTGGAACGGCTGGAAACGGAAACCGGGATGGCGTTGCTGGCACGGCTGCGCGATATCCATTGCCCGCGATTTGCGGTGACCTGGTCAGCAATCGCCAATGATCCTGGCTGGACCGATGGGCGCTTTTTGTCGCTGGGACTGGCGCTGCATCGTCGGATCGAACTCGATGGCGTCATCACCACCGTGTATCACTATGACGTCGACACCTACAACCCGCGGCGAGAATGGAATGACAGCCGCGACTGGGCGAATCCCCAGAACTTCGATCGTTATCGCTGGTAGACGGCACTCTGCCGCGCTGGCAGTGCGATCTGCTCACACCCCGGCGGCGCCGGGTTATCTGCGTTGGGCTGAGTGGCGCGATGTTGACCTTGGTCAGGCCCGGCCGCCCTGCGCTAGCGGTCCGTGCTGCTGGCGGACAGCAAATCCGACCGGATCGCGTCGCCGACGAATTGCCTGAGCCGGGGATGACTGCGCCCGGTCAGATGGGCGCCGGGATACCAGAGCATGTCGCAATGCTCCCAGTGGGCCCAGAGCTTGTGGACCTCCGCCGCAGGCACAAAGCTGTCCCATATCCCGCCAAAGATGTGACGATGAGCCCTGGCCACACGCGGCGCCATGCCCAGTGGAGAGACCACCCGGTAGGCCCGCGCGGACCGGCGCAGGGTCAGGCCGCAACGCGCAGATCCCTCGACAGCCGCGGTACTCGCGTGCCACCACAATAACGAGGCCAGATCGGTGGCCGGGATACCCGGAATCGCGCACCGCAGATCATCTTCAAGACTGGCCAGCAGTGCTGACGCATAGCCGCCCATCGATATCCCGAAGACGCCAACATCACCTGACTCACTGCGTCGAACCCAGTCCAGCCAGCGGCGGGTATCCCAGATCGCCTGACTGATGGCGTTGATCGTGTCCATCACATCGCCGGCGATAAAACCGCGGCCACCTACCGCGAACCGGCGACGTGGCCCATGCAGCGGCATCACCGGAAACAACAGATTCAGCCCCAGTTCGCGACGCAGTAATTCAACCGGGAAGATCTTCAGATCGGCGATCGGAGCGCCCATGCCCAGGCCATGCATGCAGATCAGCCACGGCGCGTCGACCGCGCCCCGCATCACCCAGGCGTGTGCCTGTCTGCAGCCGGCATAGGACAGATAGCGGTCTGTGCCCGGCGCGTCCTGCGGGGGCTCGAAACCACTCTCGAACTGCATCGCCTCATACTCCCATCCTGCAGTGCGCGCGGTCCTCGAACTGATATCCTGATCGTCCAGCGACGGGGGTCGCGGATGATAATCCGCGGGATCATCCAGCCAGCCGCGAGCCTCGAACAGATCCAGCGCCTGTTCCAGTTCAACGGCAATCCGCGGCTGTTCGCGGGCGACGAACGGCGGCATCAATACCGAGGTCAGGCCGAGCACGGCCTCGTCAAGACCGACTTCCGCACCGGCCCGCACGCCAGGCGCCGGGGCTTCGATATCCTCCGGCACCGCGATGTGATTGATGCGCAACATTCCGGCTGCCACCAGGCCGGCCGCGGCCAGCAACATCAGCCAGATTCCGGTCGCGGGCGCCAGCAGCAATGCCGGAATCGCCATCACCAGGCCCAACAAGCCGCCGAGGCCGGCGCTGCGAGTGAGACCGCGCTCGCCGGCGAACATCAGCGTGCCGACCCCGCCCACCAGCATCAACGCGCCGGGTATTGCTCCCAGCGCCAGTACCGGCAGACTGTGATCCGCTGCGGTCACAATCCAGCCGATCCCGGCCACAGCCAGAATCCACACTTCGACTCGCCTCAGATACTCGTAGATCATGGATCTCCTGCCGTGCCACAGCAGTCTGTTAAGCTGCCGCCTGAACTATAGCGGGGATCAGACGCGAATGCCGGGCGTCGGAACCTGAACTCCTGCGGCAGGTCTGTATTCCAGTCTGCCCGCTGCAAATTGTTCACTTACCAGGATGACTCGTTGATGAAACAATGCCTTTCATTGATCGCCCTGTCACTCGCGATCTCGCTGCCTGCGCTGAACGTGGCCGCCCGGGATGCCGACGCCGATCAGGCGCCGGAGTTTGATGCGCAGGCGTTGCGTGCGCACATCGAGTTCCTCGCCGACGACCTGCTGGAGGGGCGCCTGACCGGCACCCGCGGATACGATATCGCCGCCCGTTATGTGGCCTCATCGCTGGCGGCTGCCGGCTGGCTGCCTGCGGGTGACGACGGCAGCTGGTTCCAGAATCTGAGCACTGTCGAAGGCAAGCTGGTTGAAGACAGCGCGGTCATGACGCTGCGCACTGCTGACGGTCAGGATTTACCGATGGTATGGCAGGAGGATTTTCTGCTCGGGGGCAGTTATGCCGATGCAGAAACCCGGATCGATGCTCCGGTCACTTTTGTCGGCTTCGGCATCACCGCCCCGGATCTCGGCTACGACGACTATGCGGACCTGGACGTCACCGGCCACGTGATCGCCTATTTCAGCGGTGCGCCGGAAGATTTTCCCAGCGATCAGCGCGCCTATTACTCCGGCCGCTCAAAGCTGGAAAATGCCGCCAGGCGCGGTGCCATCGGCACCTTGAGTTTCAGCACCCGGAAATCCGCCGAAAAAAGGCCCTGGGAGGATATCGTCAAGGCCTATGAGTCACCCGGGATGCGCTGGCTTGACGCAGATGGCAACGTCCAGGGCCTGCTGCCCCCGATTCGTGGCGGCGCCACGCTGAGTCCGGCCGGTTTGAGCAAGTTGCTCACCGGCTCCGGACAGACCCTGGAACAATTCTATGATGGCGCAGAAAGTGGCCGCCCCAGCCCCGCACCGCTGCCGGTGGAGCTCAGTCTTTATCGGCGCTCCGAACAGATCACTCGCGAAAGCCACAATGTCGTTGGCATGCTGCCAGGCTCGGATCCGGCGCTGGCGGATCAGTACGTGGTGCTGAGCGGACACCTCGACCACCTGGGCATCGGTCCCGAGTATGACGGGGACACGAATTACAACGGCGCTTACGACAATGCCACCGGTATCGCAGTGATGCTTGAAGTGGCCAAAGAGCTGGCACGAAGCGAGCCGCGGCCGGCGCGATCGATCCTGTTTCTCGCGGTCACCGGGGAAGAGCAGGGACTGTTGGGCTCGGACTATTTTGCCAACTACCCCACGGTACCGCGGGACAAGATCGTGGCCAACGTCAACCTCGACATGCCGATTTTCGCCAACGCAACCACCGATATTGTCGCTTTCGGTGCCGAGCACTCGAGTCTGGTCGAGCCAGCCACGCAGGCGGCGGAAGCAATCGGCCTGACGCTGGCTCCCGACCCCCTGCCCGAGGAAGTAATCTTCATTCGGAGCGATCAGTATTCTTTCGTCCGCCAGGGCATACCGGCGGTATACCTGATGCCGGGGTTCAGCTCGGTCGATCCGGACTCAAATGAAGGCTCCGGGCTGGTCGACTTTCTGAAAAACCACTACCACAAACCGTCGGACGAAACCGATCTGCCCTTCGATGCAGGGGCAGCGGAGCGTTTCACCCAGCTGAACTATCTGCTCCTCCGGGCGGTGGCTGACGATCCACGCGTTCCCGCCTGGAACGCTGGCGACTTCTTCGGCGACCTGTTTGCGAACCCTGCGAACCCTGCCAGCTCCGCCAGCCCGACAGGGGCCACATCGCAGTCACCATAAGCGCGCTCGCGAAGACGCGAGCGCAAGAACCCGGAGACCGACTCATGGCACGAATCACAGCAACAACCGCGACCCCGAGAATAGCCTCGACGATGGCACTGGCGCTGACGCTGACTCTTGGCAGCATCAGCGCCAGTGCCGCAGACCCGTCCACCGCGATTGACGCTGCGGTCAACGGCGCGCAACGCACACCCGAACTGGCAGCCCGCGACATCTACCGGAAGCCAGCCCCGGTGCTGGCATTCTTTGGCCTGGAACCCGGTATGTCGGTATTGGAGATATGGCCAGGCGGAGCCGGCTGGTATACCGAGATCCTGGCGCCGCTGGTGCGCGATGAAGGCCAGCTGACGGTCGCGATCTTTGGTGACCAGACCGACAAGTTCCGCGACTACATGCTGAGCGCCAACGAGGAATTTCGGCAAAAGCTTGCCGCCAGCCCAACCGTGTATGACCAGGTGGAGATCGTGTCCCTGTGGCCTCCCGGCCAGATGGAGATCGGGGATGATGAGGCCTACGATATCGTCCTGACGTTCCGCAACCTGCATAACTGGCTGGCCTGGGGTCAGACCGATGTGATGCTGGAGGGAATTTTTAACGTGCTCAAGCCTGGCGGCACGTTTGGCGTCATCGACCATCGGGCCAATGCCGATGCGGAAATCGATCCGCTGGCACGCAGCGGATACGTCAATCAGCAGCTGGCGATCGATCTGATTACCGATGCCGGATTCGAGTTCATCGGCAGCAGCGAGCTGCTGGCCAACCCCAGGGACACGGCGGAACATCCGCGCGGCGTGTGGACGCTGCCGCCAACCCTGGCCATGGGTAAGGATGCGGACAACAGTGAGTATCTGGCGATCGGGGAAAGCGATCGCTTCGTGCTCAGGTTTCGCAAGCCTGTTGACTGAGGCCGGTTCAGAACGCGAGGGCCCGCTGGACAGCGCGGCTCGCCGTCGCCAGACTTGTTCTCCGCTCGCCTGATCTGACCGGGGTAAATATGCGCGGCCTGATGATGGACGATCCGCTGCTGATCACCGAGATCATGCGCTTCGCGGATCGTAACTTTCCTGCCAGTGAGATCGTCTCGCTGACCGCCGATCCCGAACCGCATCGCTGTACCTACGCCGACGCGTTCAGGCGTGCGCGTCAGCTGGCCAACGCGCTTGCCAGGCTTGGAGTGCAGACCGGCGATCGCGTCGGCACGCTGGCCTGGAATGACCATCGGCATCTGGAGATCTATTATGCGAGCTCCTGCTCGGGTGCGGTCTGCCATACCATCAACCCGCGCCTGTTCCCGGCCCAGATAACTTATATCGCCGGCCATGCGAGTGATCGCTGGATATTTGCCGATCCCATGTTCGCACCGCTGCTGGAAGCGGTGGCACCAAAATTGCCGCAGCTCGAACGCGTGATCCTGCTGTGTTCTGCCGCGCAGATGCCGGAAACGTCATTACCAGGCGTGATCGATTATGAATCGCTGATCGCAACGGAAAGCGACCGGTTCGACTGGCCGGCGCTGGAAGAGACCACCGCCAGTTCGCTGTGTTACACCTCGGGGACTACCGGCGACCCCAAGGGCGTGCTGTATCACCACCGGTCTACCGTGCTGCATGCTTATGCGGCCTGTCTGCCTGACTGCATGGGTCTGGCCAACCGTGACACGGTGCTGGCCATCGTACCGATGTTCCATGCCAACGCCTGGAGCCTGCCCTATGCCTGCCCGATGGTCGGCGCCAGACTGGTGCTGCCCGGACCACGTATGGGCGACCCGGCGGTGCTGACCGATCTGATCGAACAGGAACAGGTCAGCGGCAGCATGGGGGTGCCGACCGTCTGGCTGGGAATGCTGCATTACCTGGAGCAGTCCGGGCGTCAGATTCCGTCACTGGAGCGGATCGTTGTCGGCGGCGCCGCCTGTCCGCCGATGCTGATCGAGGCGTTTGAGCGCGATCACCAGGTCCGCGTGCATCACAGCTGGGGCATGACGGAGATGAGTCCGATAGGGGTCGTCAACACGCCGACCCGGGAAACCGAGCGGCTGGATCCGGAGCAGCGCGCGGCGATCAGCGTGAAACAGGGCCGGGGCGTGTTCGGAGTCAGGATGCGCATCGTCGATGACAACGATGTGGAGTTACCCTGGGACGGAATCGCTTCCGGACGGCTTCAGGTCCGCGGACCGTGGGTGTGCAGCGGATATTTCCATCGTGATCACGATCCCAGCCACAAGGATGGCTGGTTTGATACCGGTGACGTCGCCACCATCGATGAATACGGGTTTATGCAGATCACCGATCGATCCAAGGATGTGATCAAATCCGGCGGCGAATGGATCAGCTCGATCGAACTGGAGAATCTGGCCATGGGTCACCCGGCGGTATCAGAAGCAGCAGTGATCGCGGTGGCGCATCCAAAGTGGTCCGAGCGTCCGCTGCTGCTGGTGGTGAAAAAGCCCGGCCAGGAGATTACTCCCGAGCAGATGCTTGCGTGGTTTGAGGGCAAGGTGGCGAGCTGGTGGATTCCCGACGACGTCTGTTTTGTCGACGAGTTGCCGCATACGGCGACCGGCAAAGTTGCCAAGATGCAGTTGCGTCAGGCTTTTGCCGATTACGAGTTGCCTGACCAGAGGCCAGCAAAAGAGCGCAAGGAATGAATATCCTGCGCACACCGGACGGCCGATTCGCTGGCTTGCCTGATTTTCCCTACACGCCGCGCTACACCGAAGTCGACGGCTTGCGAATGGCACATGTCGAGGACGGCGACGGTCCGGTCGTGCTGCTGCTGCACGGCGAACCAACCTGGTCTTTCCTGTACCGCAAAATGATCCCGCCGCTGGCCGCGGCCGGTTACCGCGCGATGGCGCCCGACCTGATTGGATTCGGCCGCTCGGACAAACCCGGCGCGATCGACGACTACACCTATGCCAGCCATGTGGACTGGACCTGGCGCTGGATCGAAGCCAACGACCTCGAGGACATCATATTGTTTGTCCAGGATTGGGGCTCGCTGATCGGTCTGCGCCTGGCTGCGGAACATCCCGAGCGTTTCTCCCGGATCATGGTGGCCAACGGCTTCCTGCCGATCGCTGATCGGCCTGCGCCAGCCGCATTCAAGATCTGGCGGGCATTCGCGCGCTATTCCCCGCTGTTTCCAATCGGCAGGATCGTGCAGAGCGGCTGTGCGACCAGTCTGTCAGCCGACGAGATGGCGGCCTACGACGCCCCGTTTCCGGACAGCACCTACAAGAAGGGCGCGCGTGCGTTTCCGCTGCTGGTGCCAACGGAGGCCAGCGACCCGGCGCTGCCTGCTAACCGGCGCGCCTGGCAGGCCCTGGGCGAATGGCAGAAGCCGTTGCTGACCGCGTTCGGCAAAAAGGACCCGATCCTCGGCCGGGCCGACCGCCCGCTGCAGCGGCATGTGCCCGGTGCAGCGGGCCAGCCGCATCGGGAGTTGCGCGGCGCCAGTCATTTTGTGCAGGAAGACGCCGGGCATGAACTGGCGCAGATCCTGATTGACTGGTGCGCCGGTTCCGGTGCCGTGGCCTGACGATATCGCTGGATGCCACCTTCGCAGGTCGGTCTCGGATCGCAGATGCGGGGCCTCTGCCCGGAAGGCCGGGGTCATCCCGGCGCAACCAGGCTAACGCTTTTCGACCCGGATCCGTCCACTGCTGCTGACCGACAGGCGCGGCCCGCCACCGTTGATGGAACCGTCGAGGCGACCAGGATCATCATCTGCTGCCGCCAACCCGAAATCCGTCTTGACCCGGAACCCGGACCTGGCCCGCAGATCAAATCCCACCCCGTCGGCCACGCCCACGGTAATCGAACCGCCTGTGGTGCTCAGCTTGCTGGTCCGATCCGGCTGGCCGAGGAAATTAACGCGCACGCCGCCACCCACGGTATCGGCATCCACAGCGGCATAGGCCTCCTCCACCCGGATGCCCCCGCCTGCCGTGCTCAATCTGGCAGGTCCTCGGGCACGCTCGACGCGGATGGCTCCACCCGCGGTATCCGCTTTGATCCGGCCAAGGATTTCACCCAGCTCGATACTGCCGCCAGCGGTATCTGCGTCCACGTCGTTCTTGCTGCCCAGGACCTCGATCGCGCCGCCAGCCGTGTCCGCGCGCACCGGTCCGGTCACCCGGCCGATAACGATACTGCCGCCCGCAGTATCCGCCTTCACTGCTCCATCGAGATCGCCGACGTCAATACTGCCACCCGATGTATCCAGATCGACGTCGAAACGCGGCGGCACCTGGACGCGCACGCTGACCGATACGTCGCTGTTGTGCCGGCGCGCAGACTTGTCTTTCAGGCGACCGCGGACGCGGATATTCGAGCCTTCCTGCCGGAAGTCGAACTCAAACTTGTCCGCGTCGGCGCCGCGCACTCTGGCGTTAAACACGACTTTGCCCGGATTCCCGGGCTGGACATCGATTTCGCCAGAGTCCAGATTGATCTCGAGCTGGCCGCCATCAGCAACCTCGAACGTGCGGGTGATCTGCTCCGCCTGAGCAGGCATCCCGAGGATCCAGCCTGTACCCAGGATCAGCGCAGCAAACGTGGATAGGTGGTTTCTCATGATCTCTCCGGGCTGTTTTTCGGTCGGATAACTCTTCGACGCCGAAAAATCACCAATGGTTTATTGCCACTGTCCTGGCCACTATTCAGGCTACCACTCTGGCCGCCGCTTTTGCCGCCAGCCAGGACCACGGTTATCTTAGCCACTCGCCTGTTGCCGGAGTGATTGCTTGAGCCTGACCGAGATCATCGCCTTTCTCGCCGCCACCTGCGTTGCGGTACCGTTATTCCGCATGTTCGGCTTCGGTTCGGTGCTCGGCTATCTGGCCGCGGGCATCGCCATCGGACCTTACGGGATTGGCGTCTTTACCGATGTCGACAGCGTGCTCCACGCCTCTGAATTCGGCGTCGTGCTGTTACTGTTCATTATCGGGCTGGAACTGAAACCAAGCCGCTTGTGGGTCATGCGTCGCGCGGTGTTTGGCCTCGGCACTGCCCAGGTCTTGATCACCGCTGCCGCGCTCAGCGTTTCGGCCTATGTGCTCGGCCAGACACTGAGCGCAGCGGTTGTGATAGGACTGGGACTGACCCTGTCGTCCACCGCCCTCGTGCTGCAGCTTCTGGCCGAACGCAAGGAACTGACCACCCAATACGGCCGCTCCAGTTTCGCGATCCTGTTGTTCCAGGACCTCGCGGTCATCCCTATCCTTGCGGTACTCGCCTTGCTCGCTCCCGAGGCAGGTGAGACAAACGGTATCCGCGAAGTGCTGACCAAGCTCGGCGCGATCGCGGCGCTGGTCGTCGGTGGCCGGTATCTGCTGCGGCCGGCGTTCCGCCTCGCGGCCGGGGTGGGCGGAACTGAGGTGTTCACCGCAGCCGCCCTGCTGACGGTGATCGGCGCTGCCTATTTGATGTATCTGGTAGATATATCCATGGCGCTGGGCGCGTTTTTGGCCGGGGTATTGCTGGCCGAATCTGAGTTTCGACACCAGCTCGAGGCCGAGATCGAACCGTTCAAGGGTCTGCTTCTGGGTCTGTTTTTTGTCGCCGTCGGCATGTCCGCCGAATTGCGCCTGCTGCTGACCGATCCGCTGCTGGTTTTCGGCCTCGTCGCAGCACTGGTCGTGATCAAAAGCCTCGTGCTGTTCTTGCTCGGGCGGGCCAGCGGCTTGACCACGGCAGCGGCCCGGGATCTGGCCTTCGTACTGCCTCAGGGCGGCGAGTTCGCCTTCGTCATCTTTGGCGCTGCGGTCGCCAAGGGTCTGCTGGAGCAAAGCCTCGCCGATCTGCTGATTTTGGTGGTTACCATTTCCATGGTTGCCACGCCGCTGATGGTGCTGGCCAAGCAGCGCGTGTTCAAGGCCAAACCGGAACCGGAGACGACGCCGGAATTCGACACCATGGATGATTCCGAGCCGCAAATCCTGATCGCCGGCATGGGCCGTTTTTCGCAGATCATCGCGCGTATCCTGCACGTCCGCGGCATTCCCTTCACCGCGCTGGAGGCGGATCCGGAACAGGTCAAATTCGTGCGCAAGTTCGGCAACAAAGCCTTCTATGGCGATGTGACCGATCTCGGCTTGCTGCGCGCGGCCAAGGCAGAACAGGCAACGCTGGCCATCGTCGCTGTGAATGGCGTGGACAATTCGATCGCTGTGGTGGAGAACTTCAAGACCCATTATCCCCATCTCAGGATCTTCGCCCGCGCCCGGGACCGCCATCATGCCCATCTGCTGATGGGTATGGGCGTCGATCTGATCATCCGGGAGACTTATTCATCCAGCCTGGAAATGGCAACCGCAGTGCTGGAGCGGCTGGGCGACGACCCGGATCAGGCGCGGAGTACCGTCGAGCGGTTCCGGTCTCATGACGAAGATCTGCTCAAGCGAGAATTCGCGGTAATGGCAGACGAGAGTCGGCTGTTGCAGACTGTGGAGGCCGCACGGAAGGAGCTGTTGTCCCTGTTCGAAGCCGACCCGGTCCCCCGGGACAATGGCCAGCCGCCTCGGGATTGAAGAAGCCGGGACGAGCCGCTACCGTGGCCCTATTCGCAAGCGCGACTGCATTCCGGAGCCTATGACCGCATTCAGCAACGAGTTCCTGCAAGACCTCCCGCCCAAGGACAGGCGTTATGACACCCCGGTGGCCGAAAACCTGGTGTTCAGCGTGTTTCCCAACGGCGTCAAGGCCTGGGTGCACGTCTATTCCTATGAGGGATACGTGCGCCGCCGCACGATCGGCCTGTTCCCTGAGATGGACTATGCTCAGGCCCAGACTGCTCTGACCCAGAGCCGGCGCATTGTTGCAGTGGATTTACAGCAGGGCGCGCGCCGGAAGGCTCCGCGGAGCGCTAACCACAAGCAGTTCATGCTGCTGGTCGCCGGGGCCGTACTCGGAGGGGTGGCTGTTGCCTTATCCGCGCGGTGGCTGATCGGCGGCCCATCACAGCCAGTCACGCCACCCGGAAACGCCGTTGACACGGCCCAGGTCCAGACCCGGGAAGGCCCGCAATTTGCCGCGGACCCGACCGCTTCGCAGGACGATTCATCTGTCCCGGACACAGCCGGGGTCAGCGTCCCGGATGTGGTTGCAGATCAGGCGCCGGTACAGGCGGCCCTGAACGAAAACCTGCTGCCGGATGCACCCGCGACGGCCGGGATCGCCGGCACCGAGCTTGCAAATACGCAGCGCCCGGCGACGCCGCGACCCGGCGCGGACGCATCGGCCGTTAACCGCACGATGACGCCTGAATCCGCAGCCGCGGACATCGGCGAGACCGCGACCCAATCGAGCGGCGATTTTACCGGCGACTCGATCAGGGACACGACTGGCGAGTCCCGCGCCGACGCAGCGGTCGCAAGCCCGACACCGCTGAACCAGCCCGACGAGCAAACACCCGACCCGCCATCGGCCCTCGTAACCGGCGGCACGGCCGCCGGGTCCGGCGCCCCGTCGATCGCAGCCGGAATCGCGGCCACGGATGGGCCTGCGGCAGGTGAGGGGCCGGACGATAGCTCGGATAAGGGTCCGGTGGCGGCAGATAAGGCGCCGGATGACGGGCAGCAGACCGGGCCGGCGACCGTCGTCGCAAGCAACCCGGAGCCGGGCCAGGCGGTTGTCGTGGAGTCGGAGACGCAGTCGGCCACTGCGCCGGCCGGGATACTGCCGGAAGCAGCTGAGCAGCAAATCGCAGATCTCACCGCGGAACCCGGCCAGGCGCAGGGCCCGCAACAGCTCGCGGCGGTCGCGGCGGACGGCAGCCCGGCAACGCCTGCCGCGACGGTCGAACCCGCGGTCCGGGCCCAGCTGACGAGTGGCCTGGCCGACCTGGAGCCGATAGACACGCTGGGCGCGTCGCTGGTGATGGCGCCGGGCGAAACCCGCCGCGTCTATTTCTTTACCGAAGCACGTGGCATGACGGGCGCGCGCGTCACCCACCGCTGGCAGCGGCAGGGCGTCGTCGTCACCGAGCTTCCGTTTGTGGTGGCGGATGATCCGTGGAAGATCTACTCGAGCAAGAACATTCTCGCCGAGCAGGATGGCGAGTGGCAGGTGACGATCGTTGCCGAGGACGGTTCGGTGCTGGGCGCGGAGACTTTTCAGATCATCCTGCAGGCGCCCTGATCGGCCCGCGCACGGCCAGGATCAGACACCAGCATCCCTCTTCTGCTTATGGAATCAGGCCCCGCCGCGCTCCGAGAACACCCCGACGCCAGACCGGTGTCGGTGGTCATACCGGTCTACAACGAGGCCGCCAACATCGAGGCTTTGTTCCATGAGATCGACGCGGTGTTGGCGCCGCTGGGTCCATTTGAGGTGCTGTTTGTGGATGACGGCAGCGACGACGACACCTGGCAGGTACTGAACGCGCTGGCGCGGCAAGCGCCGGCCTTGCGACTCGTACGCCACGCGGCGCGTTGCGGCCAGAGTGCAGCCCTGCGCACCGGCATCGACGCCGCTGACCACGATCTGATCGTCACCCTTGATGGTGACGGACAAAACGACCCCGGCGATATTCCCAGGCTACTGGAAGCCATCGACGGCTGCGGGCAACCGCTGGCCGCGATGCTGGTCATCGGTCATCGGACCCGGCGCCAGGACAGCTCAATCAAGCGCCTGGCGTCGCGGATTGCGAATGCCGTCCGCAGCCGGGTGCTGCGCGATGCGACGCCGGACAGCGGCTGCGGACTGAAAGTGTTTTCCCGCGGCACATTCCTGTTATTGCCGTATTTCGATCATATGCACCGGTTTTTACCTGCGTTAATCCGCCGTGCCGGTGGCCAGGTTGTGTCGGTACCGATCAGCCACCGGCCACGTCGCGGCGGTCAATCCAAATACGGCATCCTCGACCGCCTTGGCGCGGGCATCATCGATCTGCTCGGCGTGGCGTGGCTGATGCGCCGCTGCCCACCCGACTATCCGTTGATCGCCAAACCCGGTTCAACCAGGCAAGCGGCAGACCGGAGCTAGCGATGACTCTCCCGGACGCACCGGCTTCGCGCCGCGATATCGCGCTGTTGCTTGGGTTCGGCCTGATAGTGCTGGCGTCCGGTCTTGGACTGCGCGACCCCTGGGCTCCCGATGAGCCGCGCTTCGCGCTTATCGCCAGGGACATGCTGCTGACCGGCGACTGGCTGATCCCGCGAGTCGGCGGTGATCTGTATCCGGACAAGCCACCCTTGTTCATGTGGCTCATCGCCGCCGGGACCTGGCTCAGCGGCTCCCTGCGCGTCGGCTTCATGCTGCCATCCGTGCTGGCCAGCTTTGGCGTACTGTGCCTGGTGGTCGATCTTGCCCGCCGCCTCTGGGATCGCAACACCGCGATTGCCGCTGGCCTGGTGCTGTTGAGCACCGCGCAATTTCCGCTGCAGGCAAACAGCGCACAAATCGACGCCACGCTGAGTTTCTGGACCACGTTATCCCTGTATGGCCTGCTGCGACACCTCCTGCTGGGTCCGGCCTGGCGCTGGTATCTGATTGGCTGGACCGCGGCAGGTCTTGGCGTGATCACCAAGGGCGTAGGCATCCTGCCGCTATTGGTGCTGCTGCCATGGATCTGGGCCAGGCGCCGGGGCTGGATCGCGTCCCCGGGCGGCAGCCTGCGGCTGTGGCTGGCAGGACCGCTGTGCATGCTGCTGGCTATCGGTATCTGGCTGGTGCCGATGCTGATCCACACCTGGGGCAGCGCAGACCCCGACCTGGCAGCCTACCGCGACAATATCCTGATGAAGCAGACCATGGAGCGCTATGCGAGATCCTGGGGCCACATTCAGCCGCCCTGGTATTTCGTCACCAACGTAATTCCGTTCCTGTGGTTGCCTGCCGTGCTGTTGTTGCCATGGCTGGTCGAGCGCTGGAGGTCGAGTCTGCGTGCGCGGTCAGGACCCATGTTGCTGCTGCTCGCCTGGATTGCGCTGGTGATCCTTTTTTTCAGCGCCACGCCGGGCAAGCGCGGTGTTTATCTGTTACCGGCGGTGCCTGCGTTCGCGCTGGCCGTGGCGCCGTGGGCCCGCGAGCTGTGCACGCGCGCGGGTGTGCGCCGTCTGGCCTTCGCATTTACCGCCGTCGTCACGCTGCTGTGTGCCGGACTCGCCCTGTTCCCGCCACTGCAGGTGCTCAGCGACACCGGCGCTGATGCGGGTGCGCTGCGCTGGCTGTTTGCCGGGTGGGCGCTGGCCGGGGCAGTGGGGCTGGCCGCTTTCCGGCTGGCACGAGCCCAATTCGGTGTCGTGTGGATGATGGCCGCGCTGATGTTGGGCTATGGCGCAATCGTGTTCCCGCTGGCCAACGACCTGCGTTCCGGCGGCAACATTCCGCGGGCAGCGGAAGCACTGCTGAGCACGGATGAGACCCTCGGCCTGGTTCGCTGGAAGGAACAGTTCCTGCTCCATGCGCGCCGCCCGCTGGTGCATTTCGGCTATCGGCGTAGTCCGGAAGCTGCGGAGCTGGCTGACGCGCTTGCCTGGCTGCAGCAGCAACCGGGTCGCGCACTGGTGATGCGAGCGCAGGACCTGTCGCCGTGTGTTGACCCGGACCGCGCCACGACTCTTGGATTCGCGCATGGTTTGGACTGGGTGCTGGTGCGCGCTGATGCGCTTGTCGGCGCTTGCGAGGTCGCGGACAGCCCGGCATATCTGCGCCAGTACGCTCCTGCTGACCGATATCTTCTGGGGCAGTCGGCGAAAGTACTCGACGCGAAGAGAGACTAGCGATAGCGCCCCAGAATCTCGTCCAGACGGGCCGAACCCGGGCACAGATCAGACCACTCGAGCCGGCTCAATGGCGCGGCGACGGTGTGATTGAGCGCATGCATGTCCGGCTCGGACTCATCCACATACAGCAATCCGGTCAGATATTCGCCCGCCTTTTGACGCCGGCGGACAAAGGCGTAGGCGCTGGCCCGATCAGAGGGGTCATGATCCGGCGAGGCCTTGCGCAGCACGATATGACTGCCGTCATGCATATGCACGGTCATGCTCTCACCGGCCTCGTAGTCAGCAACGATCTCCGCTGCCGGCGGCACGAAGTCGGTATGCACCGCGGGCTGGTAATGCTGCCGGGTGAACGCATAACTCTTGGTCGAGTCCTCGTGATCGTTGAACGTCACGCAGGGTGAGAGCACATCGATCAACGCAAAGCCGTTATGCCGCAATCCGGCCTTGATCAGCGGCACCAGCTGCGCCTTGTCGCCCGAAAAGCTGCGCGCAACAAAGGTGCAGCCCATCGTCAGTGCAGTCAGCACCGGATCGATCGGTGGCTGCTCGTTGCGTTCGCCACGTTTTGCCTTCGAGCCGACATCGGCTGAGGCCGAGAACTGACCCTTGGTCAGTCCATAGACCCCGTTGTTTTCGATGATGTAGACCATGTTGAGATTGCGCCGCATCGCGTGGCAAAACTGCCCCAGGCCGATGGACAGCGAATCGCCGTCGCCGGACACACCGATATAGTGCAGGTCGTGGTTGGCGGCATTGGCGCCCGTGGCCACCGCCGGCATCCGTCCATGCACCGAATTGAATCCATGGGAAGCGCTGAGAAAATACGCGGGTGTCTTCGACGAACAACCGATGCCGCTGATCTTGGCCACCCGATGAGGGGGGATGGACAGCTCGAAACAGGCCTGAATGATCGACGCGGTAATCGCGTCATGGCCGCAACCGGCGCACAACGTGGACATACCGCCCTCGTAGTCGCGACGGGTTAGCCCAAGCTCATTGCGCGGCGAGCGCGGATGCGCAACCTTTGGCTTTGGCATAAAGCTCATGCCGCTTCTCCTTTGGCCAGATGCCTGCGTATGCCGTCTACAACCGCATCGGCGTTGATCGGCATGCCGTCATAATGCAGCACCGGGAAAAGACGTTCCGCCCTGGCGCCGCCCTCGTTAACCAGCAGCGTACGCATCTGCGCATCACGATTTTGCTCGACCACAAAGATCTGCTCATGCGTGTCGAGAAATTCAGTCACTTCGGCGCCAAACGGAAACGCGCGCAAGCGCAGATAATCAAGATGCATCCCTGAAGCTCCGAGCACATCCAGTGCCTCGCGGATGGCGCCGTCGCAGCTGCCGAACGAAATGATCCCGAGGCGGGTGTCGGCGTCGGCCGCAAGTTCTATCGCCCGCGGCACCAGTCTGGCGGCGGTCTGGAACTTGCGTCGCAGGCGGTCAACCAGTTCCTGGTACTCGTCTGCGTCCTCTGAGTAGCGACCCTGCGCGTTATGCCCGGATCCCCTGGTAAAGTAACTGCCCCGCGGATGATCGCCGGGCAAGGTACGCCAGCAGATGCCGTCGCCGTCGACATCGTCGTAACGCCAGAACTTGTCCATCGATTCCAGCGTCTCTGCATCGAGAACCTTGCCCCGATCCGGGACATAGTCATCGTCCCACTCCAGCATCGGGCACATCCAGTCGTTCATGCCGATGTCGAGATCCGACAACACCATCACCGGCGTCTGCAGACGCTCAGCCAGGTCGAAAGCCCTGGTTGCCAGATAAAAACACTCTTCCGGGTTAGCCGGGAACAGCAGCACATGACGGGTGTCTCCGTGAGAAGCGTAAGCGCAGCTGAGCACATCGCATTGCTGAGTGCGGGTAGGCATGCCGGTAGACGGGCCTACTCGCTGCACGTCAAATAACACCGCGGGTATCTCGGCAAAATAGCCCAGACCTAGAAACTCGCTCATCAGCGAGATGCCAGGTCCGCTGGTCGGCGTAAACGCCCGCGCTCCGTTCCAGTTTGCTCCGAGCACCATGCCGATAGCGGCCAGCTCGTCTTCCGCCTGTATCACGCAGTAACGCCGCTCGCCGGTCTCCGGATCGACCCGAAGTCTGGCGCAAAAGGATTTGAACGCGTCCATCAGCGAGGTGGAAGGAGTAATCGGATACCAGGCGCCGATTGTTGCCCCGGCGTAAACGCAGCCCAGACCGGCGGCGGTGTTGCCGTCGATCATGACCATGCCAGCGGTCTTGTCCATCGGCTCGATGTGCAGACTCAGCGGGCAATCGAAATGTGTCCGCGCATAGTCATAGCCCATCTTTATCGCTTGCTGGTTCGCCTCCACCAGTTTCGGTTTGCGCGCGAAAGATTCTTCAAGCAAGCCGCGGATGACCTCCAGGTCCAGATCAAGCAAGGCCGCCATGGCACCGACGTAGACCACGTTCTTCATCAGGATCCTGGCGCGCACGCCGTCGAAGGTCTCGTTGCACATCTTCGACAACGGTATCCCCAGGATAGTGATGTCGTCCCGGTTCAGGAGGTGGCTGCGCGGCCAGGTGGAATCGTAGATCAGGTATCCGCCAGGACTGACCTCCTGCAAGTCCCGCCCGTAGGTCTCGGCGTTCATCGCCACCAGGATGTCTACGCTGCTGGCCCTCGCAACATAACCATCGCGACTGACCCTGATCTCATACCAGGTCGGCAGCCCCTGGATGTTGGAAGGGAAATAATTCTTCCCTGCCACAGGCACACCCATCCGGAAAATCGATTTCATCAACAGACTGTTGGCGCTGGCCGAGCCGGTGCCATTGACATTGGCCAGCTTGATGACGAAATCGTTTATGCGGTCCGGCATTTGCCGCTCTGCCATGCCTGTTCCTCGTCCACCGCGTAGGGAAATTTGAACCTGCTCTTCTGCATATCCCATGCGGCAGTGGGGCAACGCTCAGCGCACAGCCCGCAATGCACGCACAGATTCTCATCCTTGATCATCAGCCGTCCGGTGTATTTCAACGGTCCGGAAGCGAACAAGGCCTGGTCCGGGTTATCCGCCGGCGCTTTCAGACGGCCGCGCAGCTCTTCCTCGGTGCCATCCGGGGTCATGGTCAGACAGTCTGTCGGACAGATATCGATACAGGCATCACATTCGATACACAATTTCTCGACGAACACAGTCTGCACATCGCAGTTCAGACAGCGCTGGACCTCGTAAGCGGCCTGATCGGCGTTAAAGCCCAGCTCAACTTCGATGTCGAGCTTGCGGAAACGCTGCTTGAGATCCACATGCGGCATCAACCGTCGCTCGGCCGAGTTGTAATCGTTCTGATACGACCACTCATGTATGCCCATCTTGCGGCTGGACAGGTTCATGGTTACCGGCAGGCGGTCGTCAAGCCTGCGGTCGGAACAATGCCGATGGATCGAGACCGCGGCCTGATGCCCGTGCTCGACCGCCCAGATGATGTTCTTGGGACCAAACGCCGAATCGCCGCCGAAGAATACGCCGGCGCGCGTCGACTGGAATGTAACCTGATCCACCACCGGCACATCCCACTTGTCGAACTCGATGCCAAGATCCCGCTCGATCCATGGGAACGCATTGTCCTGGCCGATCGCCAGAACCACGTCGTCGCACGGCAAGGTCTCTTCGCCGACCACCCGGCTCTCGATGATCCGTCCCTGAGCATCGATTTCGTATTCCATCAGATCGAAGACCATTGCGCGCAATCGGCCCTCTTTGACTACAAACTCGCGCGGTGCGTGATTGACGACGATCTCGACGTTCTCTTCCTCCGCATCCTCAAGCTCCCATTCCGAGGCCTTGAAAAAATTCCGCGGCTTGCGCGCCATGACCTTTACATCGGTCGCACCGAGGCGCAACGCACTGCGGCAGCAATCCATAGCCGTGTTGCCGACACCGATGATCAGCACGCGCTCACCGATACTCTCGATATGATCGAACGCCACCGACTCCAGCCAGTCGATGCCGATGTGGACATTGGCTGCCGCCTCCTCACGGCCGGGCAGCTGCAGATTCTTTCCGCGCGGCGCGCCGCTGCCTACGAACACCGCATCCCAGCCCTGCTGCAGCAGTGCGCCCATGCTCTCGACCCTTTGCCCGAGACGCAGGTCCACGCCCATGTCAATGATCGTCGAGATCTCCTCGTCGAGGACGCTGGCTGGCAAGCGAAAAGAAGGTATGTTCGAGCGCATCAGTCCGCCCGGTTTACCCAGCGCTTCGAATATTGTGATCTCGTAGCCCAGCGGCGCCAGGTCGTTTGCGACAGTCAGCGAGGCCGGCCCGGCGCCGATACAAACGATGCGCTTGCCGTTCCGTGTCGCCGGGATTTTCGGCAGGCGGTCCTGCACATCCCCACGCAAATCCGCGGCGACACGCTTCAGTCTGCATATCGCCACCGGTTTGGCTTCTACCCGCCCACGCCGGCATGCTGGCTCGCAAGGCCGATCGCAGACTCGACCAAGGATACCGGGGAACACATTGGATTCCCGGTTGACCATGTATGCGTCGGTGAACTGTCCTTGCGCGATAAGCCGGATGTACTCCGGCACATCGGTATGAGCCGGACAGGCCCACTGGCAATCGACGACCCGATGATAGTAGTCCGGGTCAGAGGTGTCGGTAGGTTTCACTAACCTCGGCGGCCGCATTGCTGCAGTGCCGCGTTCCTCCATATGCGGCCGTCTGGAGCAGCCGTCGACGCATAGCTTAGCGGCTAATGCAGGAAAAACAATGCTGCACTTCGCGAATCAGTCGACGGACGCGATTGATGCAGCGAAGCTTGTGATGCGCGCGGCGCCTTCTAGCGGGCCGGGTGACTGATGCGGGTGAACTCAACGCCGCGCATCAGCTTGCGGAAACTGGTGCGATCGACGTGCACCAGTTCGCGATGGTCACCGGCTTCAAAATAGATATCGTCCATCTTCATCAGCGCGCGATCGACGATCGTCGGAACACGGTAATCCGGCCCCAGAGGCGGCACAGCGCCGGTCTCGCAATCAAAGAACACGCGACCGATTTCTTCTTCGGACATCAGGCCCAGCTGGGGTCGGCGCAGCATGCTGCGCAAAGATTCGATGTCCAGCCTGTGGCTGGCGGGGATCACCGCCAGCAGCGGGCCAAGTTCATCCTTCAACGCGACAGCCTTGGCGAGCTGCTCCTCGGCAATATGCGCTTTGTGGGCCGATTCCGCGCTACTGGACGCGTGCGTGTGCCTGAGAATCTGAAAGTCGACGTCGGTCAGGGTCAACGCAAAATCTACGGTGCTGGCAATACTCATGGTGCCCCCTGATGGCTCTGGTGACTCTTGATCTTGTCGCTGAATTATAGCGTGTCCGATCGATTCACCCTAAATCAGGGCCGGTCGGCGTCAACCGATCCGCAACCCAGCCGTTGTATGGACTGAAGACCCGCCGCAGCGGAGAAGTCAGGAGACAAGTCCATGAATGTATTGAGAACCACCTTACTGATGACGATGCTGGTCAGCACGCAACCGGCACTGGCCGGGGACGACCCTGGCGCCGAGGACCGTTGGGACGCCCGTGGCGATCGCGCCGAACAGCGTCTGGATCAGCGCGGCGACCGGATCGCGGGTCGTTATGACGACCAGGGTGACCGCCTCAACAGGCGCCTGGATAACCGGGCCAATCGCGCCGCGGCCGCCGGCTACGGCCGCGCTGCAGGTCGTCTTGATCGGAGAGGCGATCGCATTGATCAGGGTCTGGATGCAAAAGGCAACCGCGCGGATCAGCGGTTGAATCGCAAGGGTCAGCGGATCAACGGCCGTATGGATCGATATGGTCAGCGCAAGGAGATCCGCGCACAGCATCGCCAGCGACTCCGTAGCCAGCGCAACAGCAGCTGATCGGCCTCATCCCCCCGGGCTGTTCAGCGACTGCGTCCGGCCGGCGGCTGATCAGCCGCCGGCCGTTTCTTTTCGCCGAACCTGCAGACCCGAATCGGACCCGTCCTTTTCCAACCCTGGCCGCAGATGCTGCGCCAGCTGTGCTAGCCTTGCCATCCCGGAATGGCTATCTGCGGGGGGAGCAACACGCCATGCTGAATCTGGTGCGGGAAACGCTGGAAGGCATCCGCGAGCGCAGCAAACACAAAGCCTTTGTCGAAGCCGCGATGGCCGCCTGCGCGCTGGTTGCGCTCGCTGACGAGGAGCAGAGACTGTCAGAGCTGGTGATCCGCGACCGTGTTTTGGTGCGTATCGATGAGATGCGCAGCATCGATCACAAGCAGGCTGTGAGTATCTACGACTCATTTGCACAACAGATCTGCGCAGACCCCGCTGCGGGCCGAGCGCGCGCAATGGCCTGTATCGACGCGCTGGCCGAAGATCAGGAAGCTGCCGAGCTGCTGATCCGGATGTGCGTGGCGGTGGGTTGCGCGGACCAGAACTTCAGCGCTCGGGAACGCGGTGTGGTCGAAGCAATATGCCGCCGGTTGAACGCCCATCCCGGGGATTTCGGCGTATACGACATCTGAGTACAAGACCGGGAGCAGCGGCCACATCCATCGGCAGGCATCGGCTGTATCCGGCCGGGCTGCAAAAAAGCCCGGGTGAATCACCCGGGCAATACGCTTGCGGCGAATCCTGACTCTCCGCCCCAGATCGAAACAGGCCAGTCTCAGGGAGAAGAGGCTGGCCAAAGCCGGCTGCATCCGACGGGGATTGACGGGCCCGACCCTCGATCGGACTTGAGTATGCAACGCCTGTGTTACGGAGCTGTTACAGAGCGCCCTCGAAAGCGCCAGCCTGGTCCCGATAAGCTGCGGCCCTGGCAATTGATCAAAATATGTCAGCGTTTCCCAATTCGGCCCCGAATCCGGAGGCTGAGCTGATCTCCGGCCGCGACCGAACTTGCCGGCTCGACGCTTCCTCTCTAGGCTTGCCCCAATCAGGCAATCCCGGGACCGCCAAGCATGTACCACGGCAGCGTTTTTGATCCACCCGCGTCCAGACTCTCGGGCTCTGGCGTATTCCTGCTTTGGCTGCTGCTGGCAAGCCAAAGCGCCTGGAGTCAATCCAGTCCCGCGAGCCAGCCCGAAGAGGCCACGCAGATCGAGGCGGCCACGCCGGCGCCGGTCAATCCGATCAGTGCGACAGATATTCCAGCGCGGGCGGAAGCTGCGAGAGCCACGCTGCGTTCGCTTCGGGACCAGACCAAGCCGCTGCCGGTGGTGGATCAGGTCGTTTCGCAACTGGAGAGCGCGCAGGAGTCGATCAGAGCGTCTTCAGCCGAACTCAACGAAAAAAACCTGCCGGCGCTCAGTGCGCGCAATCTCAAAAATCTGCAGCTGACCTGGGAGAACACGAGTAATCGGGTACAGCAGTTTCAGCAAACCCTCAGTAACCAGGCGGCCGCTCTGAACGCAGACCGGCAGCGTCTGGCCGAACTGCTCGCGCCGTGGAAGAAAACCTTTGATACCCGCGAGGAAGCGCAGCTTCCCGAGGCGCTGACCGATCAGGTGTTGATGCTGATTAACGACATCGGAGCGCTGGATGACAATCTGAAGACCAGGCTCAACCAGTTGCTCACCTACCAGAGCAGCCTGGCCGAGTCCCTGTCACTGATCGACGATGCGCTCGACCGCATCGCAAATGCGAACGCGATCCAGCGTCAGCGGCTGTTGAAGATCGAGGCACCGCCGCTTTGGAAAGCCATTTTTGGCCGTCCATCTGTTGATGATGAGAACGCCGCAGACGCAGACGAGCTTGATACCGACGGCGAAACCAGCGCCATCGATCAGGTTGAATCAGAATTCTCCGGGCCTATCCGCTCTGCCCTGTCCGACATCCGCGGTTATCTCGCCGAGCACCCGGACCGGGTCGTTGCGCATCTCTTGCTGTTCCTGATCCTGACCGCGCTTTTGATCTACACCAAGACGCGGCTGGATACCTGGTACAAAGCCGACGAGACGCCGAGCGCCGATACGGTCAACCTGTTCGCCTACCCGCTGGCCACCGCGGCGTTCATTTCCCTGTTCTTTACCAGGGCCATATACCCGGAGGCGCCGCTGGCCCTGCTGGACGTAAACAGGGGCTTGCTGGCGTTGCCCCTGCTGGCTCTGTTGACGGCGGCTCTGGACAGGAACCGACGTATCAGCGTTTATATCCTGGTCGCGGTGTACATTCTGGATTCGCTGACCGACATCATTGCGGCGCAGCCGCTGGCGGGACGCCTGACCCATCTGTTGATCGCCGCGCTTGCGCTGACCGCGCTGGTCCGTGCGGAATTACGCGGCCGCGCCCCCGACGGCAGCGTTAGAAAGATCTGGCACGCGGCGTCGAAGCTGGCGACTCGCGTCGCCTCGATCTCGCTGCTGATTTCCGTCATTGCCAACATCGTGGGCGTGGTGTCGCTGGCTTACTGGCTCACTTACGCGACGCTGGCCCTGATCTACGTCGGCCTGGGCATCTTTGTTGTCTCACTGTTGGCACGGGGGCTGCTTGAAGTATTGTTGCGCTCGCCGATTACCGCCGGTATGCGTTCTCTGCGTGGTTCCTCAGACATCGTCCGCAGGCGATTCAACCGTGTGCTCGACGCCGCGGGCATCCTGCTGTGGTTAACGGCGGGTCTGAAGATATTCGGTGTTCTTGGAGCCACCATTGATGGCTTTGACTGGCTGGTTGCCGGCACGCTGTCGATCGGCAATTTCACCCTGTCTGTCGGCGATGTGCTGGCCTTTTTAATCGCCTTGTATCTCGGCGTGGTGATCTCGCGTTTCCTGCGTTTTGTCCTCCAGCAGGACGTCTATCCCCGTTTGCGCCTGCCTCGCGGGGTGCCCTCGACCATCAATATGATGGTCAATTATGGCGTACTGGCCATCGCGTTTCTGATCGCGCTGGCCGCCGCCGGGTTCGAGCTCGGACGTCTGGCCATCGTCGCCGGCGCGCTCAGCGTGGGCATCGGCTTCGGCCTGCAGGCTATCGTCAACAACTTTGTCGCCGGCCTGATCCTGGCTTTTGAACGGCCGATCCAGGTCGGCGACACGATCGAAGTAAACACGCTGCTTGGGCGCGTCACCCGGATCGGTATCCGCGCCAGCACGCTGCGAACATACGACGGGTCGGAAGTAATCGTGCCCAATGCCGAGTTCATCTCCGGCCAGGTAGTCAACTGGACGCTGACAGACGTCACCAAGCGTCAGCATCTGCCGTTCGGCGTCGCCTACGGCACCGACCCGGAGCTGGTGATCAATGTGGTCAGCGAAGTCGCACGCAACAATCCGCTGGTGCTGCCCGAGCCGGAACCGTTCGTGATCTTCAAGGGCTTCGGCGACAGCTCGCTGGACTTCGAGTTACGCGCCTGGTGTAACTTCAACGATGGATTGCAGGTGATGACCCAGCTGAACGTGGGCATCAATCGAGTCCTGGCCGAGAACGGTATCGAAATTCCTTTCCCACAACGGGATTTGCACCTGCGCTCGGTGGACGCTGGCGTTGGGCCGGCATTGTCCGGGTCAGGACAAGCGCCGCAGCTACCGGCAAGCAAGCCCGCTCAGCCTGAAGACCAAAGCGCATATAAGCAAAAAGCACAGTCGAAACTCCCGCCAGAATCGGACGTTAGCGACGCTGGTTGACGCAAGCGACATGAGCAGACTTTCAGCAGGCGAGGCGGATTTGAAATGCGGCTGAAAGGCTTTGATATCTATGTGGTGCATCTGCCAAAACCGGTCGGCCGAAAGGGTCAGGCGAGAAGCGTGCTGGTCAGAGTCCAGGGCGAGAGCGGCCTGGCAGGCTGGGGCGAATCCTGTCCCGGATCCGGAGTGGACAACGAATCCGCGGAACGTGCCAGGGACTTCCTGCACGAGCATATCCTCCCTCCGCTGCTGGGGCTGGAACTTGACAGTTTCGAGCAGGCCAACGCAGCCATGCAGCGTCTTCTGAGCGGCCTGCATCGTACGCACCTGTCCGCGTTTTGTGCGGCCGAACTGGCGGTGCTGGACCTGGCGGGGCGTAGTTTCGGCTGCTCGGCAGGCAACGTGTTCGGCGTGGTAAGACGCCATACGGTGCATTACAGCGGACTGATTGATGCGCGACCCGCCGAGACCGTCCGCGACCAGGCCGCTGCTCTGCGCAAGCGCGGCGTTGCGACAGCCCGGGTGAAGCTCGGCGGAAATCTGGACCGGAACCTCGCGCGGCTCGACGTGATTCAGCAAATTCTCGGGCCCGGTAGCAAGCTTGTGATTGACCCGGACCAACGCTGGGACAGCCAGCAAACTCTGCGCCAGCTCGACGCCATGGCACCCCTGCGTCTGGCAGGCGTGCTGCAACCGGTCCCGGCTGCAGACCTGGACGGCATGGTGCAGATCACCGCTGCGGGTCTGGTACCGGTGATCGCGAGCAACCGGGTGAGGACGGTCAGGGACGTTGACGCCCTTGCCGATGCCGGGGCTTGCGACAGCGTCAGCGTCCGCATCTCGCATGTCGGCGGCATGGGCGGCGCCCGCCTGATACACGCCGCGGCCCGGGCGGCCGGACTCGGATGCCAGCTCGATGCGCCTGAGCACGAAACCGGGTTGCTGGCAGCGGCCGGGCGTCTGTTCGGCACCCGTGCCGAAGGCGTCTCGTGGCTACAGGAATCAGGCTATCTGAATTCTCCGGGGGTTCACGTCTGCCAGCCCGCGATGATCGCCGGTCCCGGCGGCAGGGCTCAAGCGCTGACCGGCCCCGGCCTCGGGATCAAGGTAAGGCCTGAGCGCGTGGAGCCGCTGGTCAGCCACAAGATCTCCGTTCACTAACGCTCTTCTCCGGCCCTGCTGGCCGAAGCAAGTTCCCCGAAGTCGAACAACTCGCGGTCCATCAGGTGAGATGGCGCCACATTCTTCATCGCGGCGAGGACAGACTCCACCCGCCCGGGATGCCTGCTTTCCCACTCCTCGAGCATGGTCTTGACCAGCTGACGCTGCATGTTGCGCTGGGAGCCGCATAAAGTGCAGGGAATGATCGGATATTGCCTCGCGCGGGCGTAGCGCGCGATCTCTCGTTCGCGGCAATAGGCCAACGGCCGGATCACGATATTGCGACCATCGTCTGAGCGCAGTTTCGGTGGCATCGATTTGAGACGGCCGGCAAAAAACAGGTTGAGGAACAGGGTTTCCATCGCATCGTCGGCATGGTGGCCCAGCGCAATTTTGTTGTAACCCTCAGCGGCGGCGAAGTCGTACAAGGCACCACGCCGCAGCCGTGAACACAGCCCACACATGGTCTTGCCTTCCGGCACCACGCGTTTTACCACGCTGTAGGTATCCTGCTCGATGACCCGGAACGGCACCCCGAGTTCGCGCAGATAATCCGGCAGCACCTGGGCCGGGAAACCCGGCTGCTTTTGATCCAGATTGACCGCCAGCAGCTCGAACCGCACCGGCGCGGCACGCTGCAAGCTGAGCAGCAGATCCAGTAAGGCGTAGCTGTCTTTGCCACCCGACAAACAGACCATGACGCGGTCGCCATCTTCGATCATGGAGAAATCCTCGATGGCCTTGCCGACCTGGCCGCGCAGCCTGGCGTGTAGCCGGCGCGAGGTGTTCGAGACTTTTTCGATGGCCAATGCCATGGGAACTCCGGGGTGGGCAATTGCAGGGCAGGGATTCTAGCCCCGCCGCGCGGTGCGTGTGAAATTCCCGGCCCGAGCGAGCTCATCGCTTCGGCTGAGGGACCGTGCTTACCCGGGACGGGCCGCCGTCACGCGAGCCTTGGTCAGAACGCAGCGCGCCAGTTTGCCCACGCGGTGAGGCCCGGCTCGTTGACCTGGACCGGATCCGGATTGAACGGGTCCTGATTGGCCCGGCTCAGATGGTCGGCCCAGTTCTTGTCGAGCAGGTTGTCGACGCCCAGCCGCAGCTGCCCGTACCCGCTTAGATTCACGGCGCCGAAAATGTCGAACACCGCATGTCCGGGAGTCTCGCGCGGATCCAACCCGCTTCCGGTTGCCGGATTGTCGTCGGCCCGGGATTGACGCGTGGCCCAGCGCATCCGGGCACCCGCCTCCCAGCGCTGCGCCTGGTAGGCCAGATTCAGGATGCCGTTCAGCGGCGGGATTTGCGGCAGCGGCCGATTGTCGGAGCGGTTCTCGCCATGGACCCAGGCGGCAGTGGCCCCGAAACGCCAGCCCGACAGCAAACGATACTCGCCCTCGAGCTCGGCACCGTACAGCCGCGCGGACCCGTTGCGATAGATGCGCGCGCCGTCGTCGGACAGGATGCCATCCTGCCCCCGCGCGCGATCAGACAGGATGTAGTCTTTGACATCATCCATATAGGCCACTGCGCTGAGCTGCCATGCCTGTCTGACCCAGGCCAGACCCATGTCCGCCTGGCGATGAATCTCCGGATCCAGGCCTGGATTGCCGACCCAACGCTGGGTCGGATCCATCGGCTGGTTCGAGGCGATAAAGCGCTCAGTCGAATCCGCGGTCCGCGTCGTACGGCTGATGCTGGTGAAGACTGTCGCGCCGTCCCACGGCAAGGCCCGGTCAAAACGCAACAGGCCGGAGAAATTGTCTTCCTTGTCGTCACCGGCCCGGCGACCGTAGTAGCGCAGGTAAAGCTCATCAGCGGACAGCAGCGGCGCTGGCGCTGGGTCTTTTTCAGCCTTGCCGGCTTTCGCCTGAACATGGTCGTAGCGCAAAGCAGCCGTCAACCAGGCCTGGGCGAATGCCCTCCGGGCTTCAATCACCAGCCCGGCCTGACGCAGGGTGACATCCGGCCACAGATAGGAATTGACCATATCGACGCTGCCTGGGGCCGCACCCTGATAGCGGGTCGCATCCCGATTGTTGTCGAGATAATCCAGACCAAACGTGGTGCCCCAGTTCTGAGCCAGTGAGGTCTCGAGCTGCATGCGACCGCCCCAGGTTTTTGACCGGGAGGGCACGCGCATTGCCATCGGCGCGGTCAGCTGGCGCTGCGAATAGTTATCCATCAAATGATCGACATCGGTGTACCAGCTGTCAAAACTCAGCCGGCTGTCGCCATCACTGACTGGCGTCTCAATCCGTGCGCGCCAGGTGTCAGCGTTGTCCTTTGGCGCATCCATACCGGCGCCGGGATAGAGCACGTCGCTGGCGCGACTGAGGTCTGCGCCAAGTTCGACAAACCCGTCGCCGGGCAGACTGCGGCCGAGCGCGATCGCCGCGGTCTTCTCGGTGTACGAGGATCGAACGCTGTCACCATCCCCGTCCTGATAGTTTGCCGCATCCAGCCACTGACCACGGGTGCGGGCGTAGTAGTCATCGTTGCGCCAGCCCAGATCGGCGGCCAGGTCATATTCGATGCCGTTGTTGGTGGACGCAGCACCGGCATTGCCGCTTATGCCCTCTTCCAGCGGCCGGTTGACCCGTTCGTAGAGCACCGTGCCACCGGTGCCGCCGCCGCCCCATAACAGCGTCTGTACGCCCTTGATGACCGTGACCCGATCCCAGGTCTCAGCCGCCGCAAACGACGAAGGCGGATCCATGCGGTTCGGACAGGCGCCGAACACATACGCGCCATCGAGCAGGATATTCAGACGGCCCTGGCTCTGGCCGCGGATAATCGGCTCGAGCCCCCGGCCGCCCATGCGCCCCGCGGAGACACCATTTACCTGGCGGAGCAAATCTCCGCCATCCGACACGGGCGCGCGCAGCAGTTCGTCCGGATTCAGCTCACTGTAGTCAGGGTCGGCTTCGGGCGTGCCGAGCACGATCACATTAGGCATCATCGCCGGGAGGGGCTGCGAGGCCTCTTCGTCCGCCCGCCCGTCCGGACTCATCAACAAGGCAGAGGCGGCGAGGAGCGTAAAGGCGAGGCGGCAAGTGTGCAGCAACAGGTGAATTCCAATGATCTGTGCGAGGCGGACGCTCGGGTCCCCGCGCAAGTTTTCCGACCAACACGGCGCCAGTGCGGCGCAACATGCGATATTACTAATGTAATGTGCCGGCGGCAATGGGCCAGACACCCCATCGGCACGCATCAGCCGAATCCCCCAGCGCCAGCGTCATATGCTCGCCTACAATTGGGGTGCCTTTGCCAGGACGAAGCACCGGGATCATGAATCGGTTCGTTGGATCAATAGCGGTCTATCCCGCGCGCACACTGATCATCTGGTATCTGCTGCTGGTGCTGTGCGGGACTGGTTTGTTGCTGTTACCAGTCAGTCTCCGGCCCGGTCTGCCCGAGGTCAGCCTCAGCGATGCATTGTTCATGGCCACCAGTGCGGCCTGCGTCACCGGCTTGGTGGTACGGGATGTCGCCGAGTTTTCACTGACGGGTCAGATAGTGATCCTGTTGCTGATCCAGCTCGGCGGTATCGGCATCATGACTATCGCGACGTTGTTTCTGGTCAACATCACAGGCCGCCAGACCTTGCGTCATCTGGCGCTGGCCAGCCAGACGCTGGGCGCCGATATGAACACCGATCTGCGGCTGTTGCTCAGGGGTGTCGTCGGGGTAGCGTTGACGCTCGAAGCGATCGGCTTTTTTACTTTGGCCGTCGCCCGCTGGGGCGAGGCTCCGGCGGCAGAGGTTCTGTGGTGGTCTTTGTTTCACGCAGTGTCGGCTTTTTGTAATTCGGGGCTGGCGCTTTCGCCCTCGAGCCTGCAACCCTGGGCCGGTGCACATTTGATCACCCTGACCATGGCAATACTGTTGATCATGGGCGGTCTCGGCTATCCGGTGCTGGTGGATCTGTTTACCAATCTGCGCCATCGCTGGCCTTTCTTTGGCTGGCGGGAGCTGAGCTTCCATAGCAGGCTGACGATCGCAGCGTCGCTGGTGCTGCTGCTGATCGGAACCGCCGTGTTCCTGTTCGTCGAACGAGACGGCACATTGGCCGGGATGGGGATCGGACAGGCTTCCTCGGTGGCCTTTTTCGAAAGCGCAACCGCGCGGACGGCCGGATTCAGCGTGGTGCCCACCGGGGCATTGAGCACGCTGACGCTGTTTACCCTGGTGGTGCTGATGTTCATTGGTGCAGGACCCAGTTCAACCGCCGGCGGAGTCAAAGTGACCACGGTCAGCGCGTTGTTCCTGTATGGTCTTGGCCGTCTGCGCGGGCGGCATCAGCCCACTGCCTTCGGTCGCGGAATATCCAGCCATGTTGTTGCCGGCGCGACGGTCATACTGATTACAGGCATAGCCCTGATCACGCTGGCTGCCGCCTTGATCCTGCTGTTCGAGGACCGGCGGGTGCCGCATGGTCTGGCCGGCAGCCTGTTTATGGACGTTCTGTTCGAGACCGTGTCGGCGTTTGCTACCGTAGGCTTGTCCACCGGGATCACCAAGAGCCTGTCCGAACCCTCGCGCCTGGTGATCGTGACGATGATGTTTGTTGGCCGTATCGGCCCGCTGGCGCTGGTGGTATTGCTGACGCCGAGCAAACACGGCCCGGATATCGAGTATCCGGAGGGAGAGCTTCAAATTGGCTAAGAAAGAACGCTATATCCTGCTCGGACTCGGCCGCTTTGGCGCTGCGCTGGCCAAGGGGCTGTCGGAAAGCGGATACCGGGTGGTCGGCGTCGATATCGACAAAGAGGCGGTCAAGGATCTGGAAGAGATTCTGGATGAGGCGCTGGTGGCGGACGCCACTGATCCGGAAGTCATTCAGGCGACCAATGTCGCCGAATGCGAGGTCCTGTTTGTGGCCATGGGTGACGAGCCGCTGCGCAATATCATCGCCGCGATGCACGCGGTGGAACTCGGGGCGCCAAAGATCATTGCGCGTGGTACCGATCATGTGCATGCGCGGATCCTGCGCAAGCTTGGCAATATACAGGTGATCCTGCCGGAACAGGACATGGGACGCTATCTGGCCGAGCGCATGAGTGCCGCGGCGAACCGGCAGGACAAGGAGTGATCTGGAGACCTCCCCGGCTTGAAGCGCCAGGCGGCGGCGTGGTGTACTAGGTAGTGTTCTATCAGCTTTCGCGGCAGAGGAAATCAGGTTTCCGGATATTCTAAGGATGCAGGATAATCTGGACACTGGATTGAGTCTGATCTCGGGTTTGTCGGCTCCCCGGGGAGCCTGGGCCCGACTTTGCCAGGACACAAGTGGCGCAAACGTGCCTGATTCACCGGCCTGCAGGGTCCAGAGAATGATACCAGGCCGAATTAGATCGTAACTGGAGAATGACGCTAATGACATTGCACAAGATTATTGCCGCGGCCTGCGGCATGTTGCTCGGGGCCGGCGTGGCGCTCGCCCAGGCGGAGATGATGGTTTATCCCGCCAAGGGCCAAAGCCCGGAGCAGATGCAAAAAGACAAGTACGAATGCTATGAATGGGCCAGGGGCCAGAGCGGCTTCGATCCGATGGCACCACCCCCCTCGGCGCCGCAAGGGGCGCCAGAAAGCAATACTGGCGAAGCGGTGGCTGGCGGCGCAGTCAAGGGCGCGTTGCTGGGCACGCTGGTCGGCGGTATTGCCGGCGGCAACTGGGGCCACGGCGCCGCCTATGGCGCGGCGGCCGGTGGATTGTTCGGCGGTATGAGCAGCAGCTCGCGGAACAAGAGCGCAGAGCAGGCCCAGCAGCAGCAGGAACAGCAGCAGGCCGCTGCATACCAGCAGGCCCGTAACAACTACAACCGCGCCTACGCAGCCTGCATGCAGGGCCGCGGCTATACCGTCAACTAGGAGAGCCTGCGATGAAACCAATATTTATGCTTGCCGCGGGACTGGCCCTGAGCTACAGCGCATCCGCAGTATCGGCCGACGAGAAGCTGCCGAAGGAACTGATCTGCGCCCCGGTGGAGATCAGCAAGTGCAACAGCGAAGAGGGCTGCACCAAGGTATCGCGCTCCGCAGCCAACGCGCCGACCTTTATCAAGGTCGACCTGGATGACAAGAAGGTGGCGTTCCGGCGCTTTGATGGCACCTATGGATTCCAGGTCATCGACGGCCAGGTGCGGATGGAAAAACAGCTGCTGCTGAACGGAGTAGTCAAATCCGGCGAGCGGTCGCCGGACGGCTACGCGTGGAGCATGTCGATCACTAATGAGGGCCGGATGGCGCTGTCGGTCAGCGCGCCGGAAATAGTTTATGCGGTGACCGGTAACTGCGAGGCGCTGTAATCCAGCCCGACTGGTCCTCATCTTCGATCGCGACTGGTGCATTGACCGGCGGCATGCCTTGAACCAGGCCCGCTCTGAGACCAGAGCGGGCCTTTTTGCTGGCGCGCCACCCCTGGCAGTTCGGGTCGGCCTTCCCGTCGGCGTGCCTCAGGCCACCTGACGAACGTCCCCGTTGGCAAACAAGGCCTCCAATTCACGCTCGGCACGTTGTTCCCCGGCGAGCGCGGTTTCCTGGTCGATGCCCTGACCTTCCGCGTGCACAAAGCGCACGTCTGCGATGCCGAGGAAGTTAAAATAGGCGCGCAGGTAACTCTCCTGGAAATCCATCGACGCCACCGCCGGGTTTGCGGCGTAAAAACCGCCTCGGGCAGTGACGACGAACGCCTGTTTGTCGCGCAGCAGGCCCACCGGCCCATCTGGCCGGTAGTCGAAAGTCCGTCCGGCACGGCCCACCAGGTCAATCCACGCTTTCAGGCCTGAAGTGACGGTGAAGTTATACATCGGCGAACCTACGACGAGATGATCAGCCGCCAGCAGTTCATCCACCAGGCGATCCGAATAACGCACCGCCTCTGCCTCTGCAGTGCTGCGCGCATCAACCGGCCTGGCGAACGCCGCCAGCGTGGCCGCATCGGGATGCGGCGGCGGGCTGGCGCCGATGTCACGGTAGATCACCTCGCCGTCTGCAAAGCGGTCCCGCCAGAGGTCGACGAATCGCCGCGTCAACCGCCGGGTAACGGCTGCGTCGGTCATCGGGCTGGAGTCTATGACGAGTAATCTGGGCATGGGGGTCCTTCGGCCAGGCGGCATTATATCGCCTCCAACATGCAAGCCTTGCTCGGCGTCGGGGCTTGCAGGAGTCGCTGCTGAGGCAGACGGGCGGATCAGGGCATCTTCAGCACGCGAGCCTCGTCGCCCTGGCCACGCAACACTCGTACGCGTTCGCCTGCGGCGAAGGTGACGTCGGCCGATTGCACGATCAACAACGTGCCCCCGCTATCCATATCAACGCTGATCTCAAGGCCATTTTCCGCGGTCGCTGCCTTTTCGACTTCGCGCCCGGCCACGGCCCCGGCCACTCCACCTACCGCGCCGGCCACCCTGGATGCCGAGCCGCTGCCGATCAGGCGCCCGAGACTATAGCCGACCGCGGCGCCGCCTGCGGTCCCCAGCGAACCCGCTTCGCCCTCTATGCGCACCGGATCGACCGCGGCGACCACGCCGAATGACACCTTATAGGCCTTGCGGGCATCGCTGCGATCATAGGAGCGGCCGCCAAGATTGTTGGCGCAGCCTGCCAGGACCAGCGCAAGTAGCAATAGCAGGGCCAGACCCACTGCGTTGAACTGGCCGAGCTGCCGCGGCACTGCCAAATGGATCGTGATCGATTTACTCATGGCGCCACTCCTGAACAAGTACCACAGACAAGCCCGGGCTGTTCGCGCTGCGCCCGGGCGTCCCCATTCTAACGTCCCGCTGCAAGCCGGGTTGACCCAAGACTGCATCGGGTCCGCTATTATGCGGTTCCATTGCCAATGCCAGTCCGGGTGTGCGCTCGACGGCAACGAACCGAATGGGGACCGGTCAATGCAGCAACCACAAACAAATCCAACCTGGTCATCGCGGATGGTCTTCCTGCTTGCGGCAATCGGCGCCGCAGTCGGCCTGGGAAATCTGTGGAAGTTTCCGTATACCGCCGGGGTCAGTGGAGGCGCTGCATTCGTTATCGTTTACATAGGCGCGGTGGCCCTGGTGGCGGCGCCGATTGTGATCGCCGAATTGATCATCGGCCGCCGCGGCAGGCGCAGCCCGCCAGGCAGTTTCCTGGCTCTGGCTGCCGAAGCCGGAGCCCGCCCGCTGTGGCGCTGGGTAGGCATCATCAATGTGGCGGCGGTGTTCATCATTCTGAGCTTTTACAGCGTGGTGGCAGGCTGGGCCGTCGCATATCTGCCAAAAATCGCCAGCGGCGCATTTACCGGCGCCGACGGCGACTTCGTCAGCGCCGAGTTTTCCCGGCTCACGGCTTCTCCAGGCCGGCTGGCGTTCTGGCACGCGGTGTTTATGGCAGCGACCGTGATCATCGTCGGCCGTGGTGTTCAGGGTGGTATCGAAAAGGCCGTGCGCTTTCTGATGCCGGCGCTGTTCGTGATGCTGATCCTGCTGGTCGGATATGCCGCCGTTGAAGGTGACTTCACCAAGGCAGCGGCTTTTCTGTTCCAGGCGGACTTTTCCAAGATTGATGCGGATACCGTCCTCGCCGCGATCGGCCAGGCGTTCTTTTCGGTAAGCGTCGCGATGGGGCTGATGATCTCCTACGGCTCGTATCTGTCCGCCGACACCGACATCCCCCGCGCGGCATTGATCATCGCCGGCGCAGACACGCTGGTCGCACTGCTGGCCGGTCTTGCGATATTCCCGCTGGTGTTTGCCAACGGCCTGGACCCGGCCGAGGGCGCCGGTCTGGTGTTTATCACGCTGCCCCTCGCCTTTGGCCATATGCCGGGAGGCGCCCTGTTCGGCGCGTTGTTCTTTATGCTGCTGATCGTGTCCGCGCTGACCTCAACCATCGCGGTGATGGAACCTATCGTGTCCTGGGCGGATGAGCACAAAGGCTGGAAGCGCAAGTTCACCACGCCCATCGCCGGCTTCGCGGCGTGGCTGCTCGGGCTGGTGACGGTGTTCTCGTTTAACTGGTGGAGCGACTTCTACCCGCTGCAGCGATTCGCGGCCTTTGCCAACATGACGGTATTCGATCTGCTGGAATATCTGACCACCCGCATCATGCTGCCGGTGGGCGGCATCCTGATCGCGATATTCGCGGGCTGGACCATGCTGCGGACCGCATCACGAGAAGAATTCGGCGACAGCAGCTCGGCCCTGTACGCGCCATGGCGGTTCCTGGTTCGTTACGTTTGCCCGCTGGCGGTAGCCGCAGTGTTGCTGGCCAGCCTGAACTGAAGTGTCGCGGAATCCGGATCGCGTCAGCCGCCGCCTGGCCGAATATGGAGAGGTCGGAACGGGTTATGGAAAGTGTCAGGCCCTGCCGCCGGCGGCGAAGCTCACGCCGCATCCGCCCAGACCGCAATACCCTCCCGGGTTTCTGGCGAGATACTGCTGATGATATTGCTCGGCAAAATAAAACGGCGGCGCGGGCAGTATCTCGGTGGTGATCGGCCCGTAACCGTGGCTCTCCAGCGCCGCCTGAAACGCTGCTTTTGACGTTTCTGCGGCAGCGCGTTGTGACGGGTCGAAGTAATAGATACCAGAACGGTATTGCGTGCCGCGATCGTTGCCCTGACGCATGCCCTGGGTCGGATCATGGGACTCCCAGAACACCTGCAACAGCGACTCAAAGCTGACCTGTTCGGGATCAAACACCACGCTTACCACCTCGTTATGCCCGGTCAGACCCGAGCAGACCTCCTCATAGGTCGGGTTGGGCGTCAGCCCGCCTGCATAGCCGACTGCGGTCACATAGACTCCCGGGGCCTCCCAGAAGCGCCGCTCGGCGCCCCAAAAGCAGCCCAGACCGAACATCGCGGTCGACAGACCCAGGGGATAGGGCGGCTGCAATGGCCGGCCATTGACGAAGTGGGGCTCGGACAAAACCATCGGTGTTGTGCGCCCGGGCAGCGCTTCGCTGGCGGTTGGCAGGCGGTCGGATTTTCTCCAGCCCATGAAACATTCTCCTGAACGGGGACTCCAAGACCTTGTGGCGAACAAGAGCCCGAACTGTCTCTATGTTGGCAGATTGAGACACCTGCGTGGTACCCGGGTTCCCCCAGGCTGGCGCCGTAAGCCCCGATATTCAGGCAACACGCTGGAATCAGCGCCCGAGCCTGGCAGCGCTGACAAGGCTGATGCAAACTCGTCGCCCGGCCCCGGGAACAGGATCTGACTTTGTCTGACAAACCTCATCGTCGTCAGTCACGCGTGCCCGGCACGCGTTTTGGCCGCATGCTCCGACTTGGCCTGACAGCCGGAGAGCTGGCGCTTGGCGGCGTTGGCGAGGGCCTGCGCAGGATGCGCGGGAGGCGCTCCGGGACTGCCGATGGTTCCACGGGTAGCGCATTTTTGACCGGCGCCAATGCCACGCGTCTGGCCAGGCGTCTTGCGCACATGCGCGGCGCCGCGATGAAGCTTGGCCAGCTTATCTCGATGGAGAGCGAACATGTGTTGCCGGCCGAGTTTACCGACGCGCTGGCGATCCTCCGCGATGCTGCCGACTCGATGACCGACACCCAGCTCAACCGCCTGCTCGGACGCGAATATGGCAGCAACTGGCAACGACGTTTTGCGGAATTCGACTATGACCCGATCGCGGCCGCATCGATCGGACAAGTCCATTACGCGAAGACCACAGAGGGCCTGGAGCTGGCGCTCAAGATCCAGTACCCCGGCGTCGCTCGCAGCATTGACAGCGACGTCAAGAACATGGCTGCCATGCTTCGCGCATCACGGATTTTGCCGGTGGAGATGGATATCTCCGGGATCGTGACCGAGGCCAGGCGCCAGTTACGCCAGGAAGCGGACTATCTGCAGGAGGCGGACTATCTTCGCCGTTACCGGAAACTGGTCGCCGATGAGCCGCGCTTCCGGGTACCCGCGGTGCACGACGAGTTCACCACGCGTCGCATCCTGGCCATGGATTTCATGTCCGGCGAACCACTGGATGTGGTGGAGCGGACGGAAATACCTCAGCAACGGAGGGATCGTATTGGCACGCTGCTCTACCACCTGTTGTTCAGAGAGCTGTTCGAGTTCGGCGTGATGCAGACCGATCCAAATTTCGCCAACTATCTGCTGCAGCGGGAAAGTGGAGATCTGGTGCTGCTGGATTTTGGTTCCACGGTCGATTTTTCCCCGGCCTTCACCGAAGGTTACGCGCGGATCTGCCGCGCGATGATCGATGATGATCGGCCGGCGCTGCGTCGCGTTGCCGAACAGATCGGCTATCTGCAGCCGGACTGCAGCACCGAGCATGCGGATGAGGTGCTGGATCTGATCCTGTTGATCTGCGAGCCGCTATGCCATCGTGGCCGCTATGACTTCGGCGCCTCCGATCTGATCCGCCGCGCAAGAGACGCCGGCATGGATCTGGTCTTTCGCAGTGGTGAATTCCATGCGCCTCCGCCGGCGACTATCTTCCTGCACCGGAAGCTGGTCGGTTCCTTTCTGCTGTGTGGCAAGCTGCGCGCCAGGGTCGATGTGCGGTCGCTCATCGAGCCATTTCTGGATTGAACCGCGGGCTGGTCCGAGTCCTGACCCGGGCCGAGGACAATGCGTTCACATTCCTGCAACATCGCGCATCCACACTTACCGGCATCAAGCAATCCGGCGGAATCCATATGAGCGACACACAACAAGGCCCGGCGCAGCAGGACCCTGCGATCGCGTACAAGACCCGGCCCCTGCCGTGGCCGCTACGCTACCGAATCCAGCAGCGTCGCCGCGTCCGCTAGAGACCCCGCCGCGCCGCTCACGGACCGGGACGGACCTGCACGCGCACCCTCAGTGTCGGGCCCGGATCATAGGACATCACCTGCTCATACTCGCCGGCGCCGTAACGATAGCGGACCCGATAGCCGCTGACCTCCTGCCGGAAATCAGTCATCCGGACCGACCGGCATGCAGGCTCGACCTGGCGAGCGTGCTCGCCCTCGATGGCGGCCGCCAGACCCGGATACAGACTCTGCAAATCACGGCTGTCGCGGATCGCCGGCACGCAATCTTGCCTGGTCGACTCAACCGCAACCTGCCTCAACACAGGCTGCACATCCAGCACGGTAGCGGTATCAAATGCCGGAGTATCGGCCATTGCAGCGGTCGCGATCAGCGACAGCCGCAAGCTCAGCGCGAGAGCGACCGCGATGCGCCGGATGATCATGTCGGCACCTCCAGTGGAAATCCGGCGGCGGACAACAAATTGAGCGCGGTATCGTATTCTTCGCGGCTTGCGTACAGCAGCACCACGCGATGCCGTGCGGTGTCCTCGCGGAACCAGTCCAGACGCAGCGCCGGTGCGGTGAGCTGCAAGGACTCGACAAACGCTTCAGCCCGATAAGGCGCGGCAAAGATCGCCAGTTCCAGCTGCCCGTCGCCTTCCCAGTCCTTCGGCAAGGTCTGCGGCAATCGGTCCCCGAGTACATAACGCAGGTGGCGATAGATATAACTGCTGTACCAGCGCGCGCCGTCTGGAACATGAGAGCCGTCGACCGGGATCCTTCCGGGCCCGTAATTGTAGGCCGCCAGCGTGAGATGCATGTCCCCATCGTAGCGCTGCAGCAATTCGACCAGATAGCGGGCCCCCGCGTCGACATTGGCACAGGGATCATGAAGCTCGGACAGTCTGGAAAACCCGAGATGTTTTGCGGTACCTGGCCACAGGATCTGCATCAGCCCGTGCGCATTGGCTGAAGACACCGCTGCCGGGTTGAAATTACTCTCGCCACGGGCCACGGCCAGCAACAGCGACACCGGCAGATCATGCGCCGCCGCGGCGCGCCGGAAACAATGCTCATACGGGAAATCGAGCGCCGGCTGCCGGTTGGTCTCCGACTGGCGGTACTCACGCCAGGCCACTGCCGGGTCTACCTGACTGGCCGCCACTGGCGCCGTGACCACGGTACCGAAAACGGCCAGCGATATCGCCAGCGTCGCCATCGCGCCGCGCCACGGCTGCCGGTCACGCGCGCGGATCACAATTCACCTCCCATTCTCAAACCACTTGCCGATTCGAGCTGAGCCAGATGGCGCTGACGCTCATCCTCCCCCTGGTGGAAGAAGGCGACGCGGTATTCGCCGGGGCCCAGACGCAGGACCTGGATGTCCTGGCCGGTGCTTTCAGTCAGATGGCGGGCGAAGCCGTCGGCCGACGCGCGGCTGCGAAACGGTGTCCAGAATGCAAACCAGTTGCCGTCGGCGGCGAACCCGGTTCCAGCCGCTGACGCTTCCCCTTGCGGTTTCCCGCCCGGGTCAGCAGCGAGGTCTCCGGCCAGCCTGTCAGCCGGATCAGTATCCGGATCGCCGGCCAGCGGCCGTGGTTGATGGGCCGGGACGAAATCCGACTCAGGCATGTCCTCGTTCCGGAGCGGCATATCCGCAGACGGTAATGTTGCCTGGTTCCGCTGAGCAGGATAATCGAGTTCGTTGAGCCGCCGATGTGCTGACGGCCAGACTCACGACCTGGATCCCGGCCAAGCTGAATCCCGGTATCTCGTACCGTCGGATGCGGCCATCGATGCCGGGGCTGACGCGATACAGCAGAATGCGTCTGTAGCTGCGCGTGGCCGTCGTCCGCGTGTGGCTCGACTGCGGGTTTCGCTCTGGCTCTTGCTTCGCCGGCCGGTGTTTTCCTGAATCGTTCCTCGGTCGCAGTTTCCGCAGCCGCGAAAAGCTGATTCTGGCGATCAACGCCTGCGGTCACGACCGGTGCATCTGGCGGTGAGTCAGGCCGCTGCATCAACCTGGCAGGCGGCAGAATCCCCGCGGCCGGTGTTGCCTGAACCGGGACCGGGGACCGGCCTGCAATCGATTCATCTTCGGATTGCCGATCGAGCCGGCCAGTGAATCCAGCGCTGGCCGCACCACGCCTGGATCGGTGAGCAAGGCCAGCGCGGTTCCGGTGACCACGATGCCGGTCAGGAATCCCAGAGTCCGTATCATGATGTCCCTCCTCCCGGGAATTGCTCAGCGACGGGCGACATGTGTCTCTCCCGTGCCGAAGTCGAGGCGTAAGCCACGCCATTGAAATTCGGACCCGGCACCTGCCGAGGCACGGACCAGAGATCGATTCCAGCGCTCCAGCGCGGCGCCACTCAGCGCCCGGCTGCCGCAATCCGACGGCAACTGCTGCATCAGATCGCGTATATTTCCGGGACCCTGGTCGACGCCGAAAGCCACCGCGAACACGGTCAACTTGTCCGCGTCGCCCAGACCGGCATTGGCAGGAAACAGCGGATGACGTAGCCCCTGCCCCGGGCCAAGCCGTATCGCGGCCGAAACGTTGCAGCCGGCCGGCGTCATCTGCACCAGACCACGGCCGGAGCGCAACGCAAGCAGATAAACGTCCGAGTCGGCGCCGCTGGTGAGCTCAACCACCAGCCTGGGATCGAGCAGATCGATCTCGTCTGGCCGCACAAGCTCCGCGTTGCCAGCGCAACGGCCTGGCTCACAAGGCTTGTCCATGCGCAACAGGCGCAGGGGTTCGATACGTACGCTGGCAAGCGGCGGCTCCGCAGGCAGCGGCCGGGGTGCAGGCGCCGCATCCGCAAGCATGGTCGGTGCTGCCGGCGGCGGCGTACCGCCCACTCTCACGTAGGTCGCCGCTGCCACGCTGGGCAATTCCTGATCCGGCTCCGCCGGCCGGACCGAGACCCAAAGCTGACGCAAACCGGTTTCCAGTTCATGCGTCTCGCTGCTGATCAGCACGTTTGCCGTCGCGTTTCCCTGTGCCGGGCGCAAGCTCCCGGCCCGGGTCAGATAATTGGCCACCAGTTCGGCAGTGGCCGCGGCCAGGGGATCATCGGCAGCCGGGACCACCCTCGCTTTCAGGTTCTCCGCCGGATGGGCGCGCAATGCGCAAGCCAGCTCTGCGGCAAGCCGCGAGGCCAGCAGATCCGGCTGAGCCGCGGCAAAAGGCAGTTCTCGTTGACCGCGCAGGGCTTCCACCGGATAGCGCTCGCCGGCGAGGCGACGTTGGGCCGGCTCCAGCTTGCCGTGCCAGGTGCGCGTGAATCCCGGTACCCAGCTGCGATCGTCAAGATCCAGGATTCGCACCTGGATACGTGCGCCCGAGCCTTGTATCTGGCTTTCCAGCGCAACCAGGTAGCGCGCCGGCGACGGCCGGCAATCGAGACGGCCAGTCCCGTCGTAGCCCCGCTCCGTCTCGGCCGGGGCGGCGAGCAGATGGATGCCGGCTACGGTTGCAAGCCGGTCATTGATCCGCTGGACCGCCCACAGACTCAGCCCGTCCGGGCTTGGGTCGGGCTCGGCGTCTTGCATTACAACTACGCGTATCGGCTGCCCCTTGAAACGAGGATGGGTTGCCAGTTGCTCGCTCAACCAGGCCTCGATATCACTATCCAGCCACTGGTCCACACGCTCTCCGGCGACCGCCGTCAGCGGCAGGCTGCCGAGCAGGAGCAACATTGTTGCCAGCCAGAGCGGACCGGTTTGTTTACGCGTCATCGCCTTGCTCCAGGGTGATGCGGCCACGACTGTCGATGATCAGATCGCCGTGATCATGGGCGCGCAACAGGCCAGCCAGTTCACGTGCGGTGTGCGCCGGCAGCGTGACACCCCAGACTGCGTCTGCCCCCGGGGTGTCCCGGTTCGCGGCATCGCGCAACAATCGGGGCACGGTGTCCGCCGCGATGGCGTGGAATTGAGCCGGCGCCGGCGCCTGAACGAACCGCGCGCCCGCATCGCCAAACCCGAGTTGCCATGCCTTGCCGCCGTCGATCACGAATACCTCGGCTTCGCCGCGGCTGGCCAGACGCAACATCGCGGCGTCGGAACCGAAGCGCAGCGTGAACCCGCGGCGGTCCGGCGGCCGCGTTGTGCTCTGCGGGGCCTCGGGAGTCGCGTCCGGCGCCGGGGCGGGAACCGGGTCTGGCTTCGGCTCCGGCTTTCGGTACAGACACGGGTATCGGCGCAGGTGCGGGCTGCGCCGCCGGTGACGGTATCGGCCGCGTCACGGCTGGCTGTGGCTTTGCTGCCTGAGGCCGGGGCGTCGCAACACGGGGGGTAGCAAGGGTGACGACGCCAGCATCCGCGACCCGGGTCGAGCTGGGTGGGGGAGGCGTCGGAGACGCCGGCGTCGCCACGTGGACCGATTCGATTGTTGCCTTCGTCTCTGGCTCGTCCTGCGCGGCCGGGATCGGAAGTTCATCGTCGCGGGTCGGGGCAGTAGCGGCCTCGATCGGGGTGGCTACGACGCCATCCGGATCTGCGGTGACCGTCTGTTCCACCAACGAAGAGATCGCCACCAGGCACAGCGCCAGAATCGCGACAAAGCGCATCACGTCGGCCTGCAGCTCGACTTCAGCAGTGTCACTGCCGGCGCTCATCCAGTGTCGCGAAGCATTCATCACTGACGACCGGATTCCGGCGGCGGCCGCTGCAGACGCCGCTCGATGGCAGACAGGCTGATCCGGATCGCGGTCAGGTCGCGGTGCTGCTCGCGCTCGTAATAGCGTTTCAGATCGCTCCCTACGGCCAGCGTCTTCCAGACCCGCATCAGGTAGCCGCCGACACCGCCAAAAATGGTGGTGGACAGGGCCAGCAGGATGCCGCCATCCACCATCCGTTCCAGCACCTCCACGCCGCCGCCAGACCCGGCCTCCACGGCCAGCGCCTGGATCAGCGCACCACGCATCCCGATCGCGGTCCAGATCACACCGACGCCGAAAAACACGCTGGTCCAGACGTCCGACAGGTGATCCGCCTGGCCTACTTCCTGCATCGGCGCGCTTTCGCTCAGCGCCCTGCGCAAGCGCTCCAGGCTGCGGACGTAGAGCGCGATCACCAATGCAAACACCGGAGTAGACATGCCCAGATTCCGCCATACCCAGGTCAGCAGGCTGACGCCGCGCGCGCTCAGGGATTCGCCTGCGGTCTGGCCTGTGGCCAGGATCATCACCAGACCGCTCAGCGCGACGGTCAGGAACCCGGCCGACAAGCCTGCGGTGAATCGTTGCCGCTGGGTGCTCATCTCAGATGCCCTCAGCGGCCTCCGGCGGCACAGGCGCGACAGGTAGCGGCGAGCACCAGCTCGGTCTCCTGCAACAGCCTGTCGGCTCGGTAATAGCCTTGCTGATCCAGCGCGGCCTTGAGCATGCCGCGCTCCTTGTCGGCCAGCTCCTGCTCCATATTGTCGAGCACATCCTCACGCACCGGACAGGTCTGGGCGCAATTGTTGTAGTCGCCCTGCAGCGATACGAATTTGACGTTGAAGTACCGGTTCCAGGTTTCCTGCGCCTGGCGCCGGCTCAGCAAACCGCTGTCGCTGGACCAGACCAGGAAATCGCTGAATGCGCGTTTGTTTTCAGGCTGCGGGTCCCCCGCGGCGATCTCCAGCAGCTGGTCCATATAGCTGTCGAAATGAGCAACGCAACCGGCCTCCAGATTCACTTTGGCGGAATCGATAGCCGCGTCGAGGTTGCGGGTTTGCGCCAGACTGCATTCCGGCGCGCTGGTAGCGCAGCCGCTGGCGGCGCCGAGCAGACCCAGGATCACGATGCTCCTGAGCACGATTGCGAAAAGACGATTATTCATGACCATCCCCTGTAGGTTTCGGGCCTGTATGTGGCGCGCGGGTGTTTGTCGCGTAGTCATCGATCACCACTCCAGCGGGCTTGCGTATTCAATCTGGTCGTTGCCGGGCGGCGGTCCCGCCAACTCCACGACCTGCCCTGATTCGCCGAACAGGATCGATTTCACCCCGTTGACGATCTGCTGCATCTCGGGCGTGATCACGCCGAACGACTGGTTGAGTTCCTCAAGCAGCGTGGCGCGACCGATCTCTTCCTGGGTTTGCGCGATCAGCAGCGAGGCCTCGTCCATATCCAGATAAATGTCTGCCGCGACGACGGCGAGCGAGTGGTCCGCGGAACGGCCGGATTGGGCGACGAGGCTGTAGTACTGGCGGAACCTTTCGGATAATCGCAATCCGGAACGGCCGCGGAGTTTCGGTTGAGCCGCTTCAGTGCCGTCGGGCTGGTTGCCAAGCAGGGTCTCCTGCAGGCCCCACGGGCTCATCTTCAGCCCCAGTTCCGAACGCAGGCGCGTCTCGAGACTGGTGCGGGTACTGTTGACCGCCCGCTCCATGTCCGGGAGCTTCTGCCCCATGATGTCCAGCATCTCCATGTAGGACTTGCCCAGTTGTCTGGAAATTCGCGTGCAACCCGGGTCATCCACGGCACCGTCGCACTTGCTCTCCACATATAACTGCTGCTGCCGGTCAAGCCGCGAGATCACCTCTTGCAGGCCGGTCTCCATTTCCTCCGCCACCTGGCCGGTCTCTTTGATGTCTTCGAGTACTGTGGTCGGGAACAGCTGCAGGGTCGGACCCCGCGCCGCACCGGCCAGTAATGGCGTCGTCGCCAGGACCAGCGTGATCACCGCCAGTCGCATCGATCCAGTGTCGCTACCCATTTCTGCCTCCCTCGGCCCCACCGGGCCAGTTAGCGGTTTGACGGTCCGCGCTTGACGCGGTCTGCCGCCTGTGGGTTCCCAAGCTAGTCCCCGCAAGCTGAACCGAAGCTGAATGACGCGTTCAGCGACGGTTCAGATCGGCGGCGTAATGTTGGAGTCGCGAAACGGGAGAACCCCGTCGTCAGGAAGCAGAAGAGGAGTGAAAACCATGCTGCGCAAGACACTGTTAGGACTGGCCGCCGTGGCCCTGGTGCTGCCCTCCGTGACGTTTGCCCGCCACAGCGAGCAGCAGTACGCGAAGGTAGTCGCCGTTGAGCCGATCTACCGGACCGTCAGCGTCGAGGTCCCGCGGCGCGAGTGCTGGACCGAAACCGTCTATGAGGAAACGTCGCGCTATCGCAGCGAACCGCAGCGGCATAGTTCGGTCATGCCGACCCTGGCTGGCGGCATTATCGGTGGCGTCATCGGTCACCAGTTCGGCGGCGGCAACGGCAAGAAGGCGATGACCGTGCTTGGCACGCTGATCGGCGCCGGAGTGGCCAATGAGCATAGCCAGCGCCGCTACCAGAACAGCTATCAGCCACGCTATGCGTCAGTGCGCGCCGTGCCGGTGGAACGCTGCGAGACCAGCTATGAAACGCAGCGTCGCACCGAGCTGGAAGCCTATCTGGTCACCTACCGCTATGCCGGTCGCGACTACCAGACGCGGATGTTCGAGCACCCCGGGGACCGCATCAGGATTCAGGTTGAAGTCAGCCCGGCCTGAGGCGCCGGCCGCTCACAGACCCGCAGCCGAAAGGCAGCCGGGGGATGGATGAAATTGCGTTGCAGGGGGACATGGATGACAATCCGGTGCATGTCCCGATCCCTCCTCACGGTTGCCGCGGCCGCGGGTCTGCTGTCGTTTGCCGTGGCGGCACCTGCCGCCAACACGGGCCCGGCGGTGCTCGCCGCCAGCATGGCGACCCAGAGCCTGCGCCTGGCCCAGGACGACGGCATCAGCCTTGATCAGGCCGTCAACAAGGTACGCCAGCGTTACGGCGACATCACCATCCTCAAGGCCGAATCCCGCGGCAGCAACGGGCAGCGCGTCTACCGGATCAAGTTCCTGACCGACGGCGGTCGGGTGCGCACGGTCAAGGTTGATGCGCGAACCGGCGAGATCCGCTGATCCGCCATGCGTATCCTGATTGTTGAGGACGAAGCGGCTCTGCGCGAGGGAGTCGCGAAGCGGCTGCGCCATGACGGATTCACCGTCGATACCGCCGGCGACGGCGATGAAGGGCTGTACTTCGCCACTGAATTCGACCCGGATGTCGCTATTGTCGATCTTGGATTACCCGGCCTCCCCGGCATGGACCTGATCCGCAAGCTGCGGCGCGATGGATACGATTTCCCGATCCTTATCTTCACCGCCCGCGGCCGTTGGGAGGAGAAGGTCGACGGCCTGGGCGCCGGCGCCGACGATTACCTGGTCAAGCCGTTTCATATGGAAGAACTGGTGGCCCGGGTCAATGCGCTGTTGCGCCGCGCTGGTGGCTGGTCCAGCCCGCTGCTGAGCAGCGGCCCGGTGACGGTCGATAGCCGCAGTCAGAGCGTCTCGCTGGATGACACGCCGGTTGAGCTGACCGCTTTCGAGTACCGGGTGCTGGAATGCCTGTTGTTGCGCGCAGGGGAAGTCGTGTCAAAGAGCGAATTGACAGATCGCCTGTATGACCAGGACTTTGAACGCGATTCCAATGTCATCGAGGTGTTCATCGGCCGACTGCGGCGCAAGCTTGATCCCGATGGCGAGCTCAACCCGATAGAAACCCTGCGCGGCCGAGGCTATCGCTGGCGACTGAGCCGGTCGAGCGGATGAAGGGACCGGCCTCGCTCACCCGTCGCGTGATGCTCGGGGCCACGCTGCTGCTCGGGGTGTTCTTCAGTTTCGCCTTCGTGGCGCTCGACGACGGCTTCCAGCGCGCCGCTGAGCAGGCACTGGAGGACCTTCTTGAGTCTCAGGTTCTCGGCTTGCTCACCGCTGCCGATCCCGGCGCCTCGGAGCAGCTGATCCTCCCGGACGCGCTGCCTGAAACGCGCTTTTCTCGTCCCGGATCCGGCCTCTATGCCCAGGTCACCGAAGCCGATGGCGAGACTGTATGGATTTCTGCCTCCGCAACCGGTTTGCGTCTTCCGGCGCCGACGCCGGAAGCGCCGGGGCGGATCCTGTTCCGTAACGTCGAACTGGATGATGGCACTGAGCTGCTCAGCGCCAGTCTGCGGGTGGAATGGGAGTTTGAAGACAACAGCGTGCGGGCGTTTATTTTCAGCGTCGCCAGCGGCCTCGACGGCTATCGGAAACAGATCAATAACTATCGGACCCGTCTTGGCAGCTGGTTTCTGGTCCTCGCGCTGGTGATTATCGCGGCTCAGGTCGCGGCCTTGCGTTTCCTGCTTCGGCCTCTTGGCCAGGCCGAGCAAGAGGTACGCCAGATCGAAGCCGGTGAGCGCGAGCAACTCAGCGACGGTTATCCGCGCGAGCTCGAGGCGCTCGCAGGCAGCGTCAACACGCTGATCGAGGGTGAGCGGGCGAGGAGTCAGCGATTTCGCGAGTCCCTGGATAACCTCGCGCACAGCCTGAAGACACCGCTGGCCGTGGTGCGCAGTCAGGTCGAGTCGGGTGAAACGAGACCGGATCTGATCGAGGAACAGGTAGACCGCATGCAGGGCATCGTCGACTACCAGCTGCGCCGCGCTGCCAGCGGTGCGGCCACGATGAGTCGCGACCGGACACCTGTAGCGCCAGCGGCAGAGGCCGTGTGTGATGCGCTGGCCAAAGTCTATGCCGACAAGTCACCGCGGATTTCCCGGCGGGTTGACGCGGATGCGATATTCCCCGGCGAGCGGGGCGATTTGACTGAGATTCTCGGCAACCTGTTGGATAACGCATGCAAGTGGTGCAACAGCCAGGTCAGGCTGGACGTACGGCAGCTTGAGGCCGCCGGCGCCCGCCGCGCCGGCATCGAAATCGTCGTCGAAGACGATGGCCCCGGCATCCCCGCCGCGCAAACGGACCAGCTGGTCCAGCGCGGCATCCGCGGTGATCAGCGGGTACCGGGTCATGGGATCGGGCTCGCGGTGGTCAGGGATATCGTCACGCCACGGGGCGGCGATCTGACTATTTCCTTGTCGGAACTCGGTGGCACGCGGGTCGAAGTGCGTCTGCCTCCGGCCTGAGTCTCAGCGTCTGCGTCGCATCTTGTCCGCTCGCTCGTTGCGACAAGCGCGCTCGATCTGGAACGCGATACGTTCCTGCAGCTTCTCTGACAACCTGGGCTGGCCATGGATGTGGCGAGCGCAATCCCGGGGGTTGAGTACGGTGACGTCACTGAGCCCCTGACGTTCCACGGACCAGCCCGGCAGAGCCAGCACAGGTCGCACATCCACCGGTTCATGCAAAGCGCGGCCCAGCCATTCGCTTAACCAGCGGGCATGTTCCCGCGCCCGCCGCACACTCTCTTCCTCGCGATGATCCGGAAATCTCAGCGTGCGTCCGTCGAAGGTGACGCAGGCATCAGTGGTGCCGCGTTGACGCTCGGGTCGCGGATGGGCCAACGACTCCACGGCCAGCACACCGGTGGCGCTGACGACAACATGATGAATATTCGATCCGTTGCTGGGCATGTCATGGAACACTCGCGCCCCGACTCGCATCAGGCGGTCAAATTCCTGACCCGACGCGGCCTCGCCATCGAGATCGAGCCGGGTCCTGCCGAGATCCCGGTAGATGCTCACCGTACGCACCAGAAAATAGACGAAGCTGGCCAGCCCCATGCCGGCGTAAACCCATCCGGTTGAACTCATGTTGCCGGTGTTGTTGCCCAGCGTCAGCCACACAGAATAAAACCATAGCGGCAGAGCCAGTCCGAAACCGAAGGTCAACGCCAGATCCAGCTGCAGCGTGTCCACTCTGCGCTGACGGCTATAGCCGGCCGGCCGCAGAAACTCGCTGGTAAAGGGATCCCGACGCTGGCGCATCTCTTCGCCACGACGCACGGCCTCGATCAGCAGGCCGAACAGGACCACCGGGACCACCGCAACCAGCATCGGCACGATAGTCTGGATCATGCCGTAATCCCCCGTTCATGGTCGGTGGGGCTTGACGGCGTATTGTGGCGACAAGAACACACAGGGCGGCAGGATAGCCCCGGGCACTCTCGCTATCTGTGACCGATCACACATATGTGGTCAAAGTGATTTTGGCGTAGGTCTTGGGTTGGGCGTGCTCAGACAAGTTGTCCGAGGAGCACCACGATGGTCAGCAGTGCACCAGCGCAGGCGCTGGTTATCACCAGTTCGGCCGTCTCCATTTTCCTTTGTGGTCGTCCTGCGCTCATCCTGTGTCTCCCCTGCCCTCTGTCTGATTGGACGTTTCGGCGGCAAATATCCCTCACCCGCCGCGCTGTGGGTGCGGCGGATCAGACTCGATCGCCGCCGCCCCCTCGCCGAATCACCGGATAGCGAGCTCAGGGGGATGGGTAGAACAACCGATGGCCGTGAGGGTTCGCATCATCAACAATGACAAGGCGCCGGTCATGCCGGGTCACGCGGGTATTTTATTTTAGACTTTTCTAATATAATATCTGCAACGTCGGATCACAGGATCCCCTGCGCGCGCAGGCAGGACCCCGGACACCAACATGAAACATGCCTTGATTCACTTCGCTACCGGACGACCCCGCGTGGTCTACCTGGTGACCCTGCTGCTGGTGGGGCTGCTCGCGGCCCAGATCCCGCGCATCGTGATCGATAACGATCCCGAGAACATGCTGGCCGCCGACCAGCCGCAACGGGTGTTTCATAACCAGATAGAGCAGCGCTTCGAATTACACGATGTGATCGTCGTCGGGATGGTCAACGACAGCGACCCGGCGGGCATCTACAACCCGGATTCGCTGGCCGCGCTGCAGCGCCTGTCCAGCGAAGTTCTCGCCATGGACGGCGTCGTCGCCCCGGATGTGATGTCGCTGGCGGTGGCCGACAATATCAGTCAGGGCGAGGCCGGCCAGATCCGTTTCGAGTGGCTGATGAAGCAGGCGCCGACAACCCGCGAGGCGGCCGCCGATCTTCGCGCCCGCATAGATCGCCTGCCGTTGCTGCTCGATACCCTGGTTTCTGCCGACGGACGTGCGGCCGCCATATATGTCCCGATCGTCAGCAAGGATTTGAGCTATCCCTTGTCTCGCGAGATTCTCGCCGTCACCGAGACACTCGGTGTCGACGACGAGTTCTACGTGACCGGCCTGCCTGTAGCCGAAGACACGTTCGGCCACGAGATGTTTGTGCAGATGGCGATATCCGCACCCCTCGCCGGCCTGATGATCTTCCTGTTGATGTGGTATTTCTTCCGTAGCGTGGTGCTCGTGCTGGCGCCGATGATCGTCGCCATGGTGACCGTGATCGTAACGATGGGATTACTCATCGGCACCGGCTTTACGGTCCACATCATGAGTTCGATGATCCCGATCTTCCTGATGCCGATCGCGGTCGTGGACTCGGTACATATCATGTCGGAGTTTGCCGACCGCTATGACGGCAAACGGGCCGCCAGCGAAGTGATCGCCGACGTCGTCGGTCACCTGTTCCGTCCGATGCTGTTTACCTCGCTGACCACAACGGTAGGCTTCGCCTCCCTGCTGCTGACGCCAATCCCGCCGGTGCAGGTGTTTGGCGCCTTCGTAGCTGTCGGTGTGATGCTGGCATTTATCGCCACCATCGTATTCATCCCGGCCTATGTCGTACGCCTCGAGCCGCGGCGTCTGGAGGTGTTGAAAGTCCACAAGGCGGGTGACGAGGCCAATGCACCGCTGGCACGGACACTGCGCAAAGCCGGCCGCTTCGCCTTCGGCCACGGCCGGCTGATCGCTGGTGCGGCCGTGCTGTTACTGGCGGTGAGCGTGGCCGGCATCCTGCACATCGAGATCAATGACAATCCGGTCCGCTGGTTCAAGGAATCCCACCGCATTCGCGTCGCTGACACGGTTTTGAACCAGCACTTCGCCGGCACCTACGACGCGTTTTTGGTTCTCGACTTCGAACCGTCCGCGCAGACCGCGGATCTGTTGCAACAGGCGCAGGTGTTGTTGCGACGCGCATCGGCAGCCGGTGCCGACGTGAGCCAGGCGCGACAGGTGCTCGATTCCGGCGGCAATGACGGCGCATTCTTTGGTCAACTCGTCGCGGCAGTGGACGACGCCCTGTTCGTTGCTCCGGCCGCTGCGGCCGCACCGCTGGAGGCACTGCTCGAACTGGCCGCAGACGCACAGACCGAGTCCAAGTACTTCCAGCGCCCTGACGCGCTGGCGCTGATCGAATCGCTGCAGGCCGCATTGATCGACAGTGGTGGCGTCGGCAAGACCAATGCACTGCCTGACGTGGTCAAAGTGGTCAATCGCGAGCTGCACGGCGGCGACGCAGCCGCTTATGTCGTCCCCGACAGCGTGCCCGGCGTGGCGCAGAGCCTGCTTCAGTATCAATCCTCGCATCGTCCGCAGGATCTCTGGCATATGGTGACCCCGGATTACCGGTCGACGGCGATCTGGGTGCAGCTAAAAAGCGGCGATAACAGGGACATGTCGCGGGTGATCGCCGTGATCGATGATTACCTGGCAGCACATCCGCTCCCCGCGGGGGTGAGCGCTCGCTGGGCCGGCAAGACCTATATCAACGTGGTCTGGCAGAGCGAAATGGTGGCGGGGATGTTGACCAGTCTGCTCGGCGCGTTCGTGGTTGTCTTCGTGATGATGAGTCTGTTGTTCCGCTCACTGCGGTTTGGCCTGCTGGCGATGCTGCCGCTGACCGTCACCATCGTTGGCGTCTATGGCCTGGTCGGCTGGATGGGTAAGGATTACGACATGCCGATCGCCGTGCTGTCGTCGCTGACCCTCGGCTTGTCGGTCGATTTCGCGATCCACTTTTTGGAACGTATGCGGGAACTGTACGGGCGTCATGGGGACTGGCGCGAGGCGGCACGCCTGGTGTTCGAGGAACCGGCCCGGGCTATCACCCGCAATGCGGTGGTCATCGCGCTGGGCTTCACCCCCTTGTTTCTGGCGCCGCTGGTGCCTTACGTGACAGTGGGCGCATTCATGGCGGCGATCATGATCCTGTCCGGTCTTGCCACGCTGATGTTGTTACCGGCGGTGATATCGCTGATGCCGGATCGCCTGTTCCGGCCCGCAGCCGGCTCCAGTTCCGCCGGCGGCCAGCCCACACCTGTCCCAGGAGTCTGATGATGAATACCGGAAAACACCTGATCGGGGCCTTACTTACGATTGCCGCCGCTGTCTCGCTGGCGCAGGCCGCAGACAGCATGTCAGCGCTCAGTGACGCCGATCAGATCGTGGCCCGGGCCAACATGGCCAGCTACTACGCCGGCAACGACGGCCGCTCTGACGCACGGATGATCATCGTCGACGCCCAGGGTCGCGAGCAGCGCCGCCAATTCACGGTGTTGCGCAGGAACCAAGAGCCCGGCGACGATCAGGACTTCCTGGTGGTCTTCAGCCAGCCGTCTGACGTTCGCGGCACAACGTACCTGGTAAAGAAGCATGTTGGCGCGGACGATGATCGCTGGCTCTATCTGCCCGGGCTGGATCTGGTCAAACGCATCTCCGCCGGTGACAAACGGACCAGCTTTGTCGGCTCGGACTATTTTTATGAGGATGTCTCGGGCCGTAGCCCCGAAGAAGACCGGCACGAACTGGTGGAGACGACCGACCAGTACTATCTGCTGCGCCATACGCCAGTCGACGCGGACAGCGTTGAATTCTCGAACTACCTGACCTGGATCGATCGCCAGACTCTGCTGCCGATGAAGATCGAATACAGCAACGCCTCGGGCAAGGTCTACCGGCGGGTCGAGGTTTTGCAGACCGAAACGATTCAGGGCTACCCCACGGTGACCCATAGCCGCGTTTCGGACCTGCTGCGCGGCAGCCACACGGAGATGCAATTCCGCTATATCGCCTATGACCTGGGTATCGATAGCGAAGTCTTCGGTGAGCGCGCATTGCGCACGCCACCACAACGCTGGCTGCAGCGACCCGAGTGACCCCGGAGTGCGCTTCAGCCTGGCCCTCGCTGTATTGTCGTTTTCGCTGTTCTGCCCGGGCGGGGACCCCGCGTTCGCGCAGCTCGAACCAGCCGCGGCCAGTGCATTCGAGGACCGGACGGCGCCGAAGCCCCTGGCGGATGCGGATGCGGACGACTGGAGCGACCATCCCGGCGACGACACGGGCGACGACTGGGGCGACGACTGGGGTGACGACTGGGGTGACGACTGGGGTGACGACTGGGGCGACGCGGGCTCCGGCGGTCTGGTGTGGAGCGGGTTCTTCGAAGGCGCGGGCGGCGGACGCCTGCAATCTGATGATGCGATCAACAGATGGCTGACACTGGGTGAGGCTCGCCTGCGCCTGAACACCGATTACCAGGGTCAGCGCGCGCAGGTCCACAGCAAGGCAGACGCCTGGTACGACTGGGTGGACGACAACTTCCACGGCAAATTCAGGGAACTAATGCTGGCCTTCCCCGTCGGCGCGGCGACCGACATCAAATTGGGCCGCCAGATTCTGACCTGGGGCACCGGCGACCTGCTGTTCCTGAATGATCTTTTCCCCAAGGACTTCGTCTCATTCTTTGCTGGTCGCGATGATGAGTATCTGAAGGCGCCTCTGGATGCACTGCGCGTGATGCACTTCGGCAGTCTGGTCAACCTGGATTTTGTCTGGGCGCCGCGCTTCGAACCGGACCGCTACATCACCGGCGAGCGGTTTTCGTTTTACTCACCACTGGCCGGCGCCATCGTTGCGCCCCGCCCGCCGCTGTCCGCAGACAAGCCGTCGAGCACATTCTCCAACAGTGAATTCGCGCTGCGTCTGTTCCGGACCATTGACGGCACTGAATACGCTGCCTACGGCTACCGCGGTTACTTCAAGCAACCCAGTGCGCTGGACGCGGATCTGCAGCCTGCTTTCGCGGCGCTGTCCGTCTACGGTGCCAGCCTGCGCCGCCCGCTGGGGAGTGGGCTGTTCAATACCGAGTTCGCCTGGTACGACTCGCGTGATGATCGTGACGGCGATGACGCGCTGGTGCCAAACAGCCAGTTACGCTACCTGGCGGGTTATGAATGGGAAGCACGGCCCCGCTTCAACGTCGGCCTGCAATACTATCTCGAGTGGATCCATGGTCATGATGATCTCAAAGACAACTCCCTGAATCCTGACGTCGAACCGGACGAGGTGCGTCATCTGCTGACCAATCGCCTCACCCTGCGCGCGCTTCGGGACAAGCTGACCGCCAGCTTATTCACCTTCTGGTCACCGAGCGATCAGGACTTCTATCTGAAACCGCAGCTGGATTACCGGCATGACGATCGGTGGAGCTGGGCGCTGGGCGCGAATCTGTTTGGCGGCAGCCATGACTACACCTTCTTCGGCCAGTTCCGGGATGACAGTAACGCCTTTGCACGGATGCGCATTTCTTTTTAGGAGGACACCGCGATGTCAGTAGAACACGCAGTAGAAGCTTTCGCCGGGTTTATGGTGCTGCTATCGGTCGCGCTCACCTGGCTGGTGCACCCTGCCTTTGTGTGGCTGACGGTATTCGTCGGCGCGAACCTGTTTCAACAGTCGTTCACCGGCTTCTGCCCGGCGGCCATCGTAATGCGACGGGTGTTCGGCCTGAAGACGGAGAGGCAGCTCGCGCTTGATGCGTAGCGAGCCGAGTTGGTGCCGGTCGCGGCCGTCGTTTCCGGGTGAGACGGTCGGGCCGGCCCGAAAACCGGAACCAGTTCGGGAATGCCGCGTCTTAACTGACGTATCATCACCGTATCGATTCGTGCCCCGGTTGCCCCCAGCTGACCCATGAGCCGTCCTAACCCGAATACCTATTGGGTCGAACCCAACCGCCTGCTCGCCGGAGAATACCCGGGCGCCCGCGATGCAAAACGCACCAGCAGTCGGCTTGCGCGCTATCTGGATCACGGCGTCACCCACTTCCTGGATCTGACCAGGGCAGGCGAGCTGCCCCCTTACGCACCCTTGCTGCGCAAGCTGGCGGCCGAGCGCGAACTCGACGTGGTCTACCAGCGCATCGGGATCGCAGATATGAGCGTTCCTGACCGCGGCCGCGATATGGTTGCGATACTGGATCTCCTCGACACCGCCATCGCGTCCGGTGGAACGGCCTATGTTCACTGCCTGGCCGGGATCGGCCGCACCGGCACCGCAGTCGGCTGCTATTTCGTCCGTCATGGTCTCACCGGCAACGCGGCGCTGCGTGAGTTGGCCCGAATCTGGCCACAGATGGCCAAGTCCGATGTGTTCCCGAACACGCCGCAAACCGCCGAACAGCGTGATTTCGTAATGAGCTGGCAGGATAAAGATCGTTGATCAGCCAGCTGAAGCCGCAACCCGGCGCTCATCCACCAGGCTCGGGCCTGCTGCTGATCTATGCCTGGACCGCGTGGGTCCTGTTCAACCTCTCGGCACTGTATTTTCTCGGGTTTATCGCTGATCTGCTGGTGCCCAGGACCGTCGACAGCGGCCCCGTGACCATCTGGCCGCTGGCGTTACTGATCAATCTCGAACTGCTCACGCTGTTCGGCATCCAGCACAGCGTGATGGCTCGTCCATGGTTCAAACAATGGCTGGCCAGATACCTGCATCCGGCAGCCGAACGCAGCACCTATGTGCTGGCATCGGTGCTGGTGTTCATCCTGCTGTTCTGGCTGTGGCGGCCGATACCAGTCACGATCTGGCGGCTTGAAACTCCACTGTTGCAGACTCTGATGTGGCTGTTGTTTGCCGCCGGCTGGGCTCTGATGGCTGTTTCCACCACCTGGATCAGTCAGGCCGACCTGCTGGGCCTGCGTCAGGCGCGTTATCACTATGCTAATCGTGAGTACAGGCCGGTCCCGTTTCAGGTCCGCGCCGGCTATCGCTACTGCCGGCACCCGATGATGCTGGGAGTGATTATCGGCGTCTGGGCCACACCGCATCTGACCGCGGGTCACGCGCTGCTGGCTGCCGGGTTCACCCTGTACATTCTGATCGGCGTCTATTTTGAAGAACGCGAAGCAGCGCAGGCTCTGGGTGACGAATACCGTGCCTATCGCGCGCGGGTACCGATGCTGATCCCCTGGCCCGGGCGCTCGGTGCCTCCGCAGGGCTAACGCTGCTCAAGCCGGGCTAACGCCCTCCCCCACGATAAGGCGGGTATCTACCTGCTGTTCGCAACGGCTGCCGGGGCCTATGCTTTGCTTACGGGTGTCCCCAATGCAGATACCCGTCCTTTTTCTCGATGGGAGTACCGCGGTGAACAAGGCTGGCATCCGGCCGCCAGAGGCACTGCCTGAAAAAGCCTGGCACGGGATGGAACTCGCTGAGGTGGCTGTCGAGCTGGCTGCCGATACCAAGGGTCTCACTCAGGACGAGGCCACGCGGCGTTTGCAACGTTTCGGGCCCAATGCGCTGCCGCATAAACCGCCGCCAGGTCTGTGGAGTATTGCCGGACGACAATTCAAGAGCCCGTTGATCTACGTGCTTGCGATTGCCGCCGCGGTGTCCCTGGCCCTCGGCGAGGTCAAGGACGCCGCGTTCATCCTTGGCGTGCTGCTGATCAACGCCATTATCGGCACTATCCAGGAAGGCAAGGCGGAAAAAGCCAGTCAGGCACTGCAGAAACTGTTGCGCATCCGCGCCACTGTCCGGCGAAACACTCAGACACGGGAGATTGATGCCGAGGAACTGGTCCCCGGGGATCTGGTACTGCTGGAATCCGGCGGCCGGGTGCCGGCCGATATACGTTTGTTTTCCGCCCATGGCCTTGAGGTAGACGAATCCCTGCTCACCGGAGAATCCACATCGATCACCAAGGACGCAGCATGGGTCGGCCCGGCCGACACCCCTCTGGCCGATCGCCGCAACATGGTGCATGCGGGTTCCATGGTGATCCATGGCCGTTGTCAGGGTCTGGTAGCCGCCACTGGCCCGGGCAGCGCAATCGGTCATCTGGCTCTCGACGTGATGGGCGCGGAATCCGGACGGCCACCGCTGGTCCTGCGCATGGAAGAGTTTACCCGCCGCATCGCGGTCGCTGTATTGGCCGCCGCCGCGTTCGTGGCCGTTGCCGGCGTCGTGTTCGGCGGCTATCACATCAGCGAGATGTTTCTGTTCGGCGTCGCCCTGGCGGTGTCGGCGATCCCGGAGGGTCTGCCGGTCGCGTTGACCGTGGCGCTGGCCATTGGCACTACCCGCATGGCGAAGCGAGGGGTGATCGTAAGACGGCTCACTGCAGTCGAGGGTCTGGGTAGCTGTACGCTGATCGCCAGCGACAAGACCGGCACGCTGACCTGTAACGAACTCACGGTGCGCGAAGTCAGGCTGGCTGACGGCAGCGTGTTCGAGGTTGTCGGTGAGGGCTTTGTTCCAGAAGGACGCTTTCTGCAGGACGGTGTGCCTATCGAGCCCGACCAGGGCGCGGCGCTGGCGGGTCTCGCCCGCGCGGCGGTGCTGTGCAACGAAGCCGATCTGCATCACTGCGACGGCGGCTGGAGCTGGCGCGGGGACGCCACCGATGTCGCATTGCTGACCATGGCCTACAAGCTCGGATGGCGGCGTGATTTATCCCTGGACCGCCATCCTCAGGTCAACGAACTGCCATTCGAGGCCGAGCGTCAGTTCGCGGCCAGCTATCACCATATCGGCACCGAGATCCGCGCGATGGTCAAGGGCGCACCGGAACGCGTCCTGGAAATGTGTGCTGATGACCTGGCCCGGCTGGACGCGTTGCGCGAGATGAGCCAGCAGATGGCCGAGCACGGCTATCGGGTGCTGGCGCTGGCCGAAGGCCCGGCGCCGCCCGATCTGAACGAATCCCAGGTTCCCGCCGAGCCCGCCAGGCTGCATTGCCTGGGGCTGGTAGGGATGATCGATCCGCTGCGCGACGGCGTGCGCGAGGCCGTCGCCGCGGCCCGGAACGCCGGCGTGGACACCATCATGGTGACCGGGGACCATCCGATTACCGCGCTGGCGATCGCGCGGGATCTGGGTCTGGCCACGACATCGGACCAGGTCGTCACCGGCGCCATGCTGGCGCGCAGCTCCGCGGACGAACTCGCCGGATACATGGGCAAGGCCCGGGTCTTCGCCCGGGTAGCGCCGCACCAGAAACTCGAGATCGTCGAAGCGGCACAGCGCGCCAATCAGTTCGTCGCGGTCACCGGCGACGGCGCCAACGATGCACCTGCATTGCGTGCCGCCAATATCGGCGTGGCCATGGGCAAGGCTGGCACCGATGTGGCTCGCGATGCCGCGGAGCTGGTGATCAGTGACGACCACTTTGCCACGATTACCGCAGGCATCGAAGAAGGCCGGATCGCCTACGACAATATCCGCAACGTGATCTATCTGCTGATCTCGACCGGCGCGGCCGAGGTTGTGCTGGTCGCGCTCGCGATCAGTTTTGGATTGCCGCTGCCGCTGTTGCCGGTACAGTTGCTGTGGCTGAACCTGGTCACCAACGGGATCCAGGATGTGGCCCTGGCTTTTGAGCCCGGACTGGGCGACGAGCTGAAACGACCGCCCCGCTCTCCGCAGGAACCGGTGTTCAACCGCCTGATGATCGAGCGCACGGTCGTCGGCGCATTGATCATGGGCGTGGTGGGCTTCGGATTGTTTGCCTGGCTGCTGGATCAGGGCTGGAGCGAAGACTCGGCGCGTAATGCGGTGCTGTTGTTGATGGTGCTGTTCGAGAACGTACACATCTTCAATTGCCGCTCCGAGACCCGCTCGGCCTTCGCGCTTTCTCCGCTGCGCAGTCCGGTGCTGATGATCGGCATGCTGAGCGCATTCTCTATCCACGTCGCGATGCTGTATCTGCCGATCGGCAACACGCTGCTCGCCACCGAGCCCGTGGACGGGTCTTTATGGCTGGTGCTGGTGGCGATGAGTCTGTCGATCCTGATCGGTATGGAGCTGCACAAACTGTCCTGGCATCTGCGCCACTCCGGAAAACATCCGGTCACTGCGTGAGCGGTGACGCAGCCGGAAGCGGCTGGTGAGGTTTGCGCAGCGCGGCGAAGACACCGTTGCCATCGGGCGTTGAGGCTTCGGGCGCTGAGCAAAGAACTCGCTGCTGCGGCCGGCGGAATCGGATCAGAGTCGGGCTGATTCCCGACTCAGGAACTCGAGCAACTGATCGACCTGCTGCAGATGACTGCGCATATGCAGGCAGGCAAAGCGCAACAGGAAGCGGTCACCGATGCGGGTCGATGAGATAAAGCTGTGCCCGTCTGCGTGGACCGCCTGCAGCAGACGACGATTGCAGTCATCAGCATCGCCATGTTGCGGCCGATATCGGTAAGTGACCACCGACAAATCCGGCTCCGGGCCCACCTCGAACCCCGGAATCCGGGTCAGTTGCTCGCGGAAGTAACGCGCCAGCAGCAGCTTCTCTTCGAGCGCAGCGCGAAATGGCTCCAGACCAAACAGCTTCAGCGGCAGCCACAGACGCATGCCGCGGAACGGCCGGGTCAACTCGGGCCCCAGGTCGGCGGGCGAGAACCTCCCGCCTGATTCACGGGCGTCCTGCATGTAATTCGCGGTGTAATGATGCGCCGCGGCCAGCAGCGATTCATCCCGCGCCAGCACGGTGCCGGTACCGAACGGCAGGAACAGGCCCTTGTGCGGATCCAGCACGACGGTATCGGCACGCTGGATCCCGGCCAGGCGTTGCCGGCCCTGCCGGGTAAGCAGGAAGAAGCCGCCATACGCGGCATCCACATGGTTCCACAAACCATGCTCGGCGGCGACATCAGCGATGGCGTCCAGCGGATCGACTGCCCCGACATCAGTGGTGCCTGCCGATGCCACCACCAGCCAGGGGCGCAGGCCGGCGGCCCGGTCAGCGGTGACCTGACTGGCCAGCGCCTCGGGGTTCATCCGCCATCCGGCGTCCAGCGCGACACGCCGGATGATGCACTCACCCAGGCCCGCGATGCGCAAGGCCTTGTCGACGCAATGGTGGGTCTGGGCGCTCAGATAGACCACGCTGCGCTCCACATGCCTGGCACGGATTGCGCAGGCTTCCCGGGCCGTGACGATGGCCGACAGATTGGCCATGCTGCCGCCGGAGGTGAGATCTCCGCCAGCGCCGGCAGGAAGGCCGACCAACCCGGTCGCCATCCACTGCACCAGCGAGCGCTCCATCAGCGCCGCCCCGGGACTGGCGAAAAACACGCCGGAATATCGGTTGGTTACATCGGCCAGGTAGTCGCCGAGCGCAGACGGGTAGACACCGCCGCCCGGGATATAGCCGAAATGCGAACCCGAGGCCGGATTGATGCCCGATCCAAGTACGCTGTGCTCAAAAATCGCCAGCGCCTGATCCATGGATACCGGATCTTCCTGCAGGCTGAATACGGCGGGATCCGGCTCGACATCGCTGCGCTGATAGGTGCCGCGTTCCGGCATGGAAGCGAGGAATGCGTCGGCAAAAGATATTGCGGCGCGGGTCATCCCGGCGCGTCCCTGCTGGTCCGGATCGAGTTTTCGGGCCAGCGTTTCCAGCCGGAGCAATTGGTCCTTCACGCGAGACTCCCGTCAACGGAACGAACAGGCAGGCCGGCTGCGCCTGGTGTGTGGAGCACAAGCGTCAGGATTGGACGCGCCCGGTGCGACGGGCTGCGGCCATCCATTGCAGGCGCGGGCATGGATAAAGTGTCAGATCTGATGGTCTGCAGCAGGCACGCGTAACGTTTGCGCCATACACGGGTCCGCCTTGCACAGCCGGGTTTCTGCTTGCGACCGACGTTGGGCGCCGCGGCGGCTGCGGGCAACAGCTACCAGTTACGCTTGCCGCGTTTCAGACTGATTGATCCGGTATCGGTATTCATCCGGTGACAGCCGATGCAGCTGCCCTCGAAGTCATTGACGTAAGCGTTGTCCTGCGGGTTGTCGAAGTGAATTTCGTGGACCAGCACACCTAGCGGATAGGCCGCGCCGCCGTCCTTGTGACATTTCTGACATCCGTTTGGCACGTTCTTTACATGGTTTGGTGGAATGCCATGACCAACCCGCCGCAACAGCACACCCAGCGACAGATATCCGCCGCCCCTGATCCCGGCGTGGCAACTGACACAGCCGTCTTCCCACACACCGCCGCCCCAGAATTTCCCTTCCACCTGCGGAGGCATCGGCCGCTTTCTGCGGCCCTCGGGCTGCTCATCCACAGCGGCCAGCAACGCGTCCGCGTCGACAACGACGGCGGGTTCCGTCGAGGATTCATCCGCGTCAGCACTGTTGGCAAGCAGCAGGCCCGAAATCAGTAACGGGCAACAGACCGAAAGGACGGCGGCTCTGAGCATCATCAACTTTACTCCAGGGACCTTCTTCAAACCTTATTCTCCGCGGATCCACGCCAGCGCTACCCGGCCAGCGGTCCGCTGAGCTGCCCGACTGATCATACCCCACTCGGCCAGGATTTCGTGAATCCCCGGCGTGCGCGGCGGCTTCCGACGGCGGTCCCGGCTATGCTTATGTTGAACTCTGCACAGGCGAAGCCGAATGAAGCCTAACGTCAACCAGCAGATCGCGAAAAAGCTGGATGAGGCAGCGGAACTGCTGTCGGCCCAGGGCGCTAACCCGTTCCGCGTGACGGCCTATCGCAACGCAGCGGATACCGTCGAAGGCCTGGATCTGGATCTGGCGCAGCTACTGGAGCGCGAAGGCCTCGAGGGTCTGATCGCGCTGCCCACGATCGGCCGCAGTATTGCCTCGGCGATCCGCGAAATGCTGACCACCGGGCGCTGGAGCCAGCTCGAGCGGTTGCGCGGCACGCTGGATGCCAGCGCACTGCTGCAGACGGTGCCAGGTATCGGGGCGGCGTTGGCGGCTCATATCCACGATGAACTCCATATCGATACCCTGGAGCAGCTCGAGGCTGCGGCCTGGGACGGCCGGCTTGAGTCCCTGCCGGGTATCGGCCAGCGCAGATTGCAGGGCATCCGGGCCAGCCTGTCGAGCATGCTGGAGCGAACCCGGCGCCGGGGCGCCGACAGGCTGGATGACGGTCCCGATATACGCACCTTGCTGGATATCGACAGGGAATACCGGGAGCTTGCCGCAGCAGGCAAGCTCCCGACCATCGCGCCGAAGCGCTTCAACCCTGCCGGGGAAGCGTGGCTGCCGGTTCTGCATCGCGAGCGTGGCGGCTGGCATTTCACCGCGCTGTTCTCGAACACCGCGCTGGCGCACAAACTGGACCGGGTCCGGGACTGGGTGGTGATCTACTTCTTCGCCGACGACAAGGAAGAGGGGCAGCACACGGTGGTCACGGAGACCCGCGGCGCGCTCCAGGGTCAACGCGTGGTACGCGGTCGCGAGGCCGAATGCCGGGCACTCTATGCGAGAACGACCGGGCGATGACCGCAGTGCCCGGGTCACCGCCCTGCCTGATCGCCTGAAGCCGCCGCCCTTTCACGGCCGGACAAAGCGATAAACCACCCGATCCGTCTTGCCGCGGCTTTCCGGGTCAAAAGCATGACGAGTCACGTCGTCCGCCGGGTTCCTCAGCACATCACTCTCACCGTCGAACACAAAGCCGGCCGCGACGATTTCTTTCTTCATCAACGCCGCATCGATACGGTGCAGCGTTTCGCCGGTGCTGGCGGGCGCGCCGGCCTCGGCGACGTGATCGACGACGCCGAGGATCGCCCCCGGCTTCATCGATTGATAGATCTCGGCCAGCATCTTTGGCCCGTCTATGGCAAACCAGCCGCTCTCCTCATGGACGTGATAGACATCGTGATAGGCAAGGATCAGCAAGGCCAGGTCAAAGGTTTCGGGCGGCAATTCAAGCTCGTTGTTCTCTGCCGTCAGCGGCTTTACGTTGGCCGGCCGATCCGGCGTGAAGCGGGCGGTGATTTCCTCTTTGGCATACTCCAGATACGGCGTGTTGTTGTGCGCCCAGACCATCCCTGCGTCGCCGACCACACGGGAAAGGATCTCGGTGTAGTAACCGCCGCCGGCGAACATCTCCAGCACGGTCATCCCCGGCTGCAGCCCAAAAAAGCCAAGCACCTCTGCCGGTTTGCGCCGGACATCCGCCTCGCGGTCCCTGGCTGCCCGGTCCGGTTGTGCCAGCGCAGCGGCGATTTCAGGCACCGGCGCTTCTTCGGCATTCGCGGGCAAGCTCAACCCGGCGCTCAGAAACAGCAGTACAGAGATAGCGGAAGAAATATTGAACCAAGCCTGTCGCCGGTTTTTCACGTCTATAGCCATCGGATTCCCCCCCGTTCCTTTGCGTACCCAGGTCCGCGTCAATCGTTAGACCGCCGGGGTCCGGATAGTGCCCGGTCAACTGCGAAACAGCTACACCCAAGGCGCTTCCGCCAAACCGCGGGTCCCCGTCGCAGGCAAACCCGTCAGCCAGCGACCATACTCAGGACAGACCCATGTCATTCGATGCAGAAAACGCACTGATCCTGATCGCACTGCTGCTGCCGCTGCTTGGCGTAATCCTCGGCGTGCAGTGGCTGCGGCGCGATCGCCGCCGGCAACAAGAAAAACGTAACCGGCCCTAGTGCGGTATCACCACCATGCCGGTGAAGAACGGGTGCAGGAACATGAACACCACCATCACCACGATGCCGATCGCGGCAGTCGCCAGATCCTTGCTCAACGGCACCGCTGGCGGCTTTTTCCAGGCGCCTTCCCTGCGATTGAGCAATATCATCTCTGCGATTGCCCACAAACCCATACCGCTGAACAGGATCAGCGAGCGGATATCCCCATTGGCGAACAGGTGGCCGATAGCCCACACCAGCACTGCGCTCAATTGCGGATGGCGGATCAGGCGCCGGATGTTATTGCTGGTCTTCGCCGCGGCAAACAGCACGAAGGCGATCAGCACCAGCAGATAGGCGAGATGCCGGCCCCAGATCTGCGGCGCGTAAACGGTGACCGGAACCGTGTTGCGCCAGCCGACCACGATCAGCACCACGGAAATAATGATCAGCAACGAAAACAGGCCGCGGTAGCGCTGCCCCAGCCGCTCGCTGAGACGCGCCCGCCGCTCCGGCGCAATGGCCGGGAAAAAATGCACCATGGCCCAGAGAGCCACACCGCCAATCAACATCCCCATGCGACTATCTCCTGAGACCGCCCAGTCTGGTTCCGCCTGAACCACATCTGACCCGGCCTGCTTTGCTCAAGTTTTGCTTAATCAGAAGCCACGGCAACCGGCGCGGTCTGCTGGATCTGGTTCAGCGCCCGCTCGGCGGCGGCCAGCATCGCTTCCGGTCCCACCGGCGCCCCGGTGGCCCGGGTCATCCACAGATCCGGCGTCAGCCGGCCTATCTTCGACATCCGTTCGAATTCGCTGCCGAGGTCCCCGGCCTTGTCCACCTGCTGCTCTATCTGCAACGAAATCATCGCGCCGATGGGATAGTTAGGCAGATACAGGCGATTGTTGATCATGTGCGAGTACACACCCAGCAGGATCACGTCGCGCTGGCCGAATACCGGCGCAAAGTACTCATTCCAGACGTCTCTGGCGATGCCCAGCGTCGCCTGTTTGAGCTCGGCCGGACTGGCCTGGGGATGGTCATACAACCAGTGCCAGACGCGCATATCCACCAGCGCGACCGCGCCGATCTCCGCAGCGCCCCAGAAGTCGTCCAGCACCTGCAGCGCCTGGCTGTTTGCATCCGGCTCAGCGAGGCCGAGCAGTTGCAGATCACGCGCCTGAAAAACGAACGCCAGGGCCTCGGTAAATGCGGTATTCGGCACACCTTGCAGCGAGTAATAATCGATCTCGTACAAAGATACGGTCTGCTCGACATTGTGTCCTAATTCGTGGACAGCGATGTTGTAGCCCTTGTAGTCCATGCCGTCTGCGCCAACCCGGGTGCGCAGATGCGACATCGCGCCGCGCATCGCCGCGCCCCATGCATGACCCGAGCCGCGTGCCGGGTCGACCACGATCTTGCTGGAGAAGTACTCAGCCTTCTCAGCACTGAAACCCAGTCCCTCGAGTATGTTCGGCATATCTGCCTTGAATGCAGCCGCGGTCGGATAACGCTTGCGGGTGACGGCATCGAGTTCAGCTTCGGTATACGCGCCGCGGGGTTTGAAGCCGTTGTACCAGATGTCGAACGGCTCCAGCGGTCGGCCCAGGCGTTGGGATATCAGCGCGCCGACCTGGCCGAACAACGGCGAAGACAGGATATCTTCGAGCATCTGCTCGGCCCGGGGCTCAGGAATCTCCCGATCTTCGTTGAACCCTCGCTCGAGATGCGTGGGCGCGGTGGGCGAGTACTTGTCGAGCAATTGCATCGAATAGAAGTTATCGAGCAGGATCGCGTAGCGGGTATCCGGCTCCGGCGCGTTGCTGATCTCCGGCAGTGGATCGCCTGCCCGGTCTGAATCGATGACCGCCGCCGGCGTCACTTCGTTGGTATACGGATTCCAGTCCACCAGCGGATTGTCGATCACGATCTCCGGGATCGTCTGATCGATGATCCGCTCCATGACTTTCTGGATCATCCGCTGCTTGGCCAGGCCGTCTGTTTCGCTGTAGTCGGCTTTGATCTGGTCGCGCAGGTTCCAGTGGGTCAGCAATTTCATCTTTGCCGGGAACAGACGCTGGCCCTTGTCGTCCAGCAGATGGTGCATCCAGATGTTGTAGTCGGCGATATATTGGTCCGCTGCCGCGTCGGACGCCGCGATCGCCTGGCTGACTTCGGCTGGCACTCTGCTGGCAAAGTTCTGCGCCAGGCGGGTCTCGGCCCATTGCCGCCGGGTCCAGTCATCGCCCTCGGTCAAACGTTGTTCCAGCGTGGTCAGCGGAAAGTTCAGCAACACTGTGAACGCCAGCTTGTTGGCAAACCAGTCCTGCATGAAATGCGCACCGGGGTCGTAACCGGCGGTCACCCGGTCGAACGGCAGGATCGGGCCCAGCTCGAGATCGGTCTGCCGACGCATCGCCAGGACGATCTCGTTGATGTTGCCGTCGTATTGCTCCAGCAGATACTCGAAACGCTCGAACATCGCGTCCAGCGTCGCCGGGTCGCCGGCGAAATTGGTCTCGACAAAACCCTCGAATGCGGCCTGGTCGCCATCCTCGGCGCGCCAGAAATCTGCCACCTGACGCACACCACGCCGGATCCGGGCCTGCTGGGCGTCGCCGTATTCGGCCAGCAGTGCCTTTTCGCCCTTAGCGACGGCCTCGGGTATCCAGCCGGGGCCGACCGCCTCTGCGGCCAGCGCAGTTTGCTCGGCGCCCAGCGCGATCATCATCAGAACCAGGGTCAGCTTGGCCAGTGGCATATATGTTCTCCTCGCAGATGGCCCGATTCGGGCCCGATCGTCCGTTTGCGGGGCTTCTGCGCCCCGGCAGGCGGGTACATTACCAGACCGCGCAGCTTGCCGGGCATGAAGACGTCCGGGGGGGCTTTTATAGAGGGAAATCCGACTGGAAAACCCTGTCGCCGGGTGCCACGCTTAGGGTAGACCTTGCGGCGATCTTTTCGCCGGAGGACACATCAGCGGAGGAGCAAGAATCTCCGCTCGTCTCGGGAGTATCTGATGAAGACTGTCTTCGTTAATCCCGAGCGGTGCATCGGCTGCCGTCAATGCGAATTCGCCTGCGCGGTCGAGCACTCTTTGAGCCGTGATCCGACCCAAGCAGTGTTCGAGAGTCCGGTGCCCCGTCCGAGGATCCACGTCATGCCGGGGCGTGCCTACGCCACGTCCTTCCCTAACAAATGCAGACACTGCAACCCGGCGCCCTGCGAGCAGGTCTGCCCTACCGGAGCGATCCGGCGCGACCAGGCGCGGGATCTGGTGCTGGCCGATGCGCGCCGCTGCATCACCTGCGCCATGTGCGCGATGGTATGTCCGTTCGACGTGATCACCTTCCACGAGTCCGGCGACGGCATGCCATCCCGAGTCGTTGCGATGAAGTGCGACGGCTGCGTGGAACGTATCGACGCGGGCGCAGAACCCGCCTGCGTCGAAGCCTGCAAGACCAATGCTCTGGTCTTCGGCGAACTCAATGAACTGATCGAGGCGGGACTGGCCCGGGATACTACCGCGCTGTTGTCCGCCCTTGCCGCCGAGCATCCGGCGACACCCCCGGTGCCTGAGAGCATCGCCGGGTGGCGCGCCTGGGGTACGGCGGCCATTCACCTGAACGAGGGGGTGCAACATGGCCGGCACTGATAATACTCGTCAACTGAGTATCAACAACGACGCGCGGGCGATGATCCTGCGCGCCCGCGAAGAAGGCATCGAAACCGTATGGGATCGACTGGCCGCCCAGCAACCACAATGCGGCTACTGCGCCCTGGGCGTCAGTTGTCGCAATTGCTCGATGGGCCCATGCCGGGTCGATCCATTTGGCGAGGGCCCGCAGAAAGGCGTCTGCGGCGCCGATGCGGATATCATCGTCGCGCGCAATCTCGGCCGCACGATTGCGGCGGGTGCCTCCGCGCACTCGGATCACGGCCGCGACATCCTCGAAGTGTTCGCCGAACTCGCCGCCGGCGAGACCAGCGGCTATGAACTGCGCGATGAAACCAAGCTGCGCAACCTGGCCGAGGAGTGGGGTATAGATCCCGACATCGAGGATCTGAGCGCGGTCGCGCGCGCGCTGGCCGCAGCGATGATGGAGGAATATGGCACCGCCAAGGGTCGCCTCAGTTTCGCCGATCGTCTGCCGCAGCAGCGCACCGACTTATGGAACAAACTCGGCATCGCGCCGCGCGGCATCGACCGCGAAAACGTCGAGATGCTGCACCGGACTCACATGGGCGTGGACAACGACTATGTGAATACGCTGCTGCATGGCCTGCGCACCAGCCTGTCGGACGGCTGGGGTGGATCGATGGTCGCTACGGAGCTGTCCGACGTGATGTTCGGCACGCCGATGCCGGTGCGTTCGAAGGTGAATCTCGGCGCGCTGCGGCCGGAGTACGTAAACATCGCGCTGCATGGCCACAATCCGCTGCTCTCCGACGTCATCATGCAGGCGGCGGAGGATCCGGAACTGGTCGCGCTGGCCCGCGAATATGGCGCCGAAGGCATTAACCTGGTCGGCCTGTGCTGCACCGGCAATGAATTGCAGATGCGCAAGGGGCTGCCCATGGTGGGCAATCATCTGATGCAGGAACTGGTGCTGCTGACCGGCGCGCTGGACGCGATGGTGGTGGACTACCAGTGCATCATGCCTTCGGTCACCGATGTGGCGAAGTGCTTCCACACGGTGGTGATCTCCACCGCGGACAAGGCGAAATTCACCGGTGCCACCCATGTCTCCTTCGATCCTCATCACGGGCTGGAGATCGGCAGGAAGATTGTGCGCATGGGCGTCGAAGCCTACGACAACCGTAATCCCGAGAGGGTGCGCATCCCCGAAGGCACCGTCGAGATGATGGCCGGATTCTCGGTCGAGGCGATCCTCGGCGCGCTGGGCGGTACGCCCGAGCCGCTGGTCGAAGCGATCAAGGCCGGCAAGATCCGCGGCGCCGTCGCGATTGTCGGCTGCAACAACCCCAAGGTGCCCCAGGATTTCGGTCACGTGACGCTGGCCAAACGCATGATCGAGAACGACATTCTGGTGCTGGTCACCGGCTGTTCGGCAGTGGCCAATGGCAAGGCCGGGCTGATGCTCCCGGAAGCCGCAGAGATGGCCGGCCCGGGTCTGAAAGAAGTGTGCACCGCGCTCGGTATCCCGCCGGTCCTGCACATGGGTTCCTGCGTCGACAATACGCGCATCCTGGTTCTGGCCGCAGCGCTGGCGCGCTTCCTCGGCGTCGACGTCTCTCAGCTGCCGCTGGCCGGCGCCGCACCGGAATGGTATTCGGAGAAAGCCGTGTCCATCGGCGCCTATGTGGTAGCCAGCGGTATCGATACCGTTCTCGGTGTCCAGCCTGCGATTTTCGGCAGCCCCAACGTGGTCAAACTGCTGGCGGAAGGCCTGGAAGGCGTGGTCGGGGCGAAGTTCTCGGTGGAGGCTGATCCTGAGAAAGCCGCGTTGCTGATCCGGCGGCATATCGAAGCCAAGCGGAAAGGTCTTGGATTGACCTGCCTGGAACCTGCGGACCTGCCAGCGCAGGCAGCCTGATCGCGAACACGGAGAGGCAATGCGATGTGTGAACAGCAAGGACATCACGAGCATCACACTCACGCCCATGAGCATGGACCCGCGCTGAGAGTAAACGCAACCCCGGAAGACTTTCGGGTCGTCGTGACCGGCAAGGGCGGCGTGGGCAAGACCACGCTGACTGCGCTGTTGGCGCGATTGCTGGCGCGCCGTAACTGGCGTGTGCTGGCACTCGACGCCGATCCGCAGATGAATCTGCCCTACGCGCTCGGCATGCCGTTTGACCGCGCCGCAAGCCTGGTGCCGCTGAGCGAAAATGCGGACTATGTAGAGGAGAAGACCGGTGCCCGTCCGGGTCAAGGCTGGGGTCTGTTCTTCCGCCTCAATCCTGAGGTCGATGATGTGGTCAGCCGCTTCGGTGTGATCGCGCCTGACCAGGTGCGGCTGCTGGTGATGGGCAATACGGTCCAGCCAGCGGCCGGCTGCCTGTGTCCGGAAAACGCGCTGTTGGCAGCCGTCGTCAACGCGATCAGCCTGCGCCAGGGCGAAGCCATCCTGATGGATACTCAGGCCGGGTTCGAGCACTTCGGTCGCGCTCTGGCGCGAGGATTCAGGCACGCGATTGTGGTGACCGATCCCACCTTCAATGGCCTGCAGGTCGCCATGCACGCGGCGCGCCTGGCGATGGAGCTGGAGATCGAGAATATCCATCTGGTGGTCAACCGGGTCCGCGAGGACGCTGATTATCAGCAGGCGCTGGAGCGGGTTCAGCAGCTGGGTGGTTTCCCGTTCACCAGTCGCCATGGCCTGCCGTTTGATGATTCTCTGCGCCGTTGTGAGCCGTCCGTCGGATCATTGCTGGACGCCGGAACCGGTCCGCTGGACGGGGCGCTCGAGGGCCTGATCAATGTGCTGTTGGCGGACCAGGAGGGCACGTGGCAATGCGCGTCCTGATACTGGGTGCCGGCCCCGCCGGCGTGGTCGCGGCCGAGCGGCTCCGCGCATTGGCGCCTGCCCGGGGAGTGCGGCTCGACATCACTATGGTCTCGGCGGAGCAGTATCCACCGTATGCGCCGCCGGCGATGGCGGATCACTTCATCCATGGCGGTGAGGAGCGTCTGTTCTGGCGAGGCCGGGACATCGCGCAGCGACTCGAGCTGAACTACCTCTCCGGATCGCGGGCACAAGGTGTTGATACCGAACGACGCAGGATATTGCTGGATGACGACCGCCGACTCGGCTACGACAAGCTGATCATCGCCACCGGCAGCCGTCTTTACGCGCCGCTGCGAGGCTACGATCTGCCGGGGGTCTATAACTTCAAATCCCTGAGCGCGGCCCGCAGCCTGGTCGAGCAGGTGCACGCAGGCGCGGTCAGCAGAGCCATCGTAGTCGGGGCCGGCTTCATCGGCGTCGAAGTGGCGCTGCTGCTCGCGGATCTGGGCGTAAGCGTATTGATGCTGGAAAAGAAGGACCGTGTGATGCCGCGAGTACTGGATCGGGAAACCGCCGGCATCGTGCTCAAAGCCCTGCGCGACCGCGGCATCGAGGTGGAAACCGGCGTCGAGGTGGACAGCTTCCGCGGACGGCGCAAGGTCAGGGGATTGCGTCTGCTCAATGGCGATCGCATCAAGTCCGACGCGTATGTGGCCGCTACCGGCGTGAAACCGAACATCGAGTTCCTCGAGGGTTCCCGGGTGGAAACCGACTGGGGCGTAATCGTGGATCAGACCCTGTCCACCAATGTACCGGGCATCTGGGCCGCCGGCGACGTCGCCGAGACCCGCGATCGTCTCAGCGGCGAACGCTACGTTCACGCCATCTGGCCCAACGCAGTCGCGCAAGGCGCCGTGGTCGCGGAGAGAATGCTTGGCTATGACATCAGCTACGCAGGCGCCGAGTCGATGAACAGCCTGCGTCATCTTGGCATCCCGTTGATCGCTGCAGGCGCCAGCGGCGGCAGAGAAACGCTGCGGCTGGCCCGGGACGGCTGGCTGCGCAAGATCTTTCTCGATAACGGCAGGATCACAGGTTATCGGCTGGCCGGGAATATCGGCGGCGCCGGCGTATACCGCTCGCTGATGCTGCGCGGCGTGGATGTGCGGGATTTCGGAACCCGGCTGGCAGAACCGGATTTCGGCATCGGCAGGCTCGCGTCGACCGCACTGGAGATGACTGCACGGCCGTAGGCGAGTATCGGCCGGGCTGACGATTCGCGCTGGCCGAGAGCGAAGAAGGATGTGCCATGCGTTCGGCAGCCATCGCACTTTATCAAAAGATCGTGCTCGGTCGGCCGGTGGCGGTGTTGCTGCTCATCTTACTGCTGGTGGCTTTGTTCGGCTGGTTCACCCCGCGATTCCAACTCGACGCCTCGGCAGACTCGCTGACCCTGGAGAACGATCCGGGTTTGCGCTACTACCGCTCGATACGTGCCCGCTACGGCTCCGATGATTACCTGATCGTCACCTACACGCCCGAGTCGGATCTGTTTGGTGCGGAAGTCCTCGCCGACCTGGGTCGGCTGCGCGACCAGCTTGCGCAACTCGAGCGGGTCGAGTCAGTAACCAGCCTGCTGGACGTCCCGCTGATGGAGAGTCCACCGCTGAATCTCAAGGACCTGCCCGAAGGCATCCGCTATCTGGATCAGCCGGACACAGACCCGTCGAGTGCGAGGCAAGAGCTGCTCAACAGTCCCTTGTACCGGAATCTGATTATCAGCCCGGATGGACGGACCACCGCCCTGCGCGTGGATTTCGAGGTCGACGACACCTATCGCAGGCTGCGCGACCGCCGCGACGACCTGCGCGAGCGGCAATTGACCGGCGAGCTGGACCCGCAGCAGGCCCGGGAGCTGGAGGCGGTAAGCGCCGGGTTCCTGGCTCATGCGGCAACTCTTGCCGAGCAGGAGCAGCAGGACATCGCCAGGGTCAGGGCGGTGATGGCAAGCCATGCAGACACGGCAAGCCTTCACCTGGGCGGCGTGCCGATGATCGTCGCCGACTCCATCGCGTTTATCCGTCATGACCTGCTGGTCTTCGGTATCGCCGTGCTGGTGTTCCTGGTGATGATCCTGGCAACGGCTTTTCGTAAAACGCGCTGGGTCGTGCTGCCGATGGCAACCTGCCTGGCCACCGGCGTGATCATGGTGGGCCTGCTCGGTCTGCTGGGCTGGCGGGTCACCGTGGTCTCGTCGAACTTCCTGTCTCTGCTGCTGATCCTGACCCTGGCCCTGACCCTGCACCTGATCGTCAGCTACCGGGAACATCACGCCAATGATCCGGACGCTGACCAGACGACCCTGGTCAGCCGCATGGTGCGCAGCAAGACGATCCCGTGTCTGTATACCGCGCTGACCACGATGGTGGCGTTCGGCTCGCTGCTGGTCAGCGGTATCCGGCCAGTCATCGACTTTGGCTGGATGATGGTGCTCGGCCTCAGCGTGGGCTTCGTCCTTTCATTCACGCTGCTGCCTGCAGGCCTGATGCTGCTGAGGCCAGGCCGGCCAGCCACGCTGCGGGATCTGACCGATACGATCACCGGTTTCCTTGCCACTCTGATCGATCGGCGCAGCAGGACCACGCTGATCGTTTACGGGCTACTGAGCGCGGTCTTTGCCGCCGGCGCCACGCGCCTGACTGTGGAGAACCGGTTTATCGATTATTACCGGGAATCGACAGAAATCTACCAGGGCATGGAGCTGATTGATCGCGAGCTGGGCGGCACCACGCCGCTTGACGTGATCGTCAACGCGGCGGCGTCGCCGGCGCCCCGGGATCCGGCCGATCCAGTGCGTGAGGAGCCGGCAGCAATGCCCGGCGCAGACAGTGCTGATGCCGATGAGGCGCTTGCGCGGGAATTCGAGGCCGATTACGAAGACGGCGCCGGCGGCATCACCGCGACCAGTCACTGGCTGAACAGCCATCGGCTGGGCGACGTGGCGCGGATCCACGATTATCTCGACAGCCTGCCTCAGACCGGCAAAGTCATCTCGATGATGACCACGATACGATTGCTCGAGAAACTCGACCCGTCGATAGCCGATGACGACTTCCTGCTGTCGGTGGTCTATCAGCGGCTTCCGGACGATGTCAAAGCGGAATTGATCACGCCCTATCTTTCAGCAGATGGGGATCAGTTGCGGTTTGCCGTCCGTGTGTTTGAGACTGACCCGACGCTGCGGCGGCAACAATTGCTTGACGCGATCCGCGAGCATCTGACCGGGGAGCTCGGTCTGCAGCCGGCTCAGTTGCACCTGAGCGGCATGCTGGTGCTGTACAACAATATGCTGCTCAGCCTGTTCCGTTCGCAGATCCTGACGCTGGGCGCGGTGTTCCTGGCGATCATGCTGATGTTCCTGATCCTGTTCCGCTCGCTGCGTCTGGCTCTGATCGCGGTGATCCCGAACATCGTCGCCGGCATCTTCGTTCTCGGCCTGATGGGCTGGCTGGACATTCCCCTGGACATCATGACGATCACCATCGCTGCGATCACTATCGGCATCTCCGTGGACGACACGATCCATTATGTTTGCCGGTTCCGGAAGGAATTCGAAACCGATCGCCAGTACTGGCCAGCGATCCACCGCTGCCACGCGACCATCGGTCGGGCCATGTATTACACCAGCGTGGTCATCATGATGGGCTTTTCCATCCTCGCGTTGTCCAACTTCGTACCCACGATCTACTTTGGCGTGTTGACCGGCTGCGCAATGATCGTGGCGCTGCTGGCGGATCTTACCCTGCTGCCAGTGCTGCTGGTGGCCTGCCGTGGTGGTGCCGGTGGACGCCTCGCTCTGCCGGTGCGCGAGGAGCAGGATGGATCGGCGGTGTCCCTCGCCGGCCCGGGCGCCGACTCCCGATAAGCGCCGCAGTGTCGAATTCCGCTGAGCCAGCAGCCTGCCTGAACCCTGAACAGCCCTGTCTTCCTTGACATCACGGGCGCTTACGCCATCCTTGTCCCACCCAAGAGCCCGGCAGCCATCATGTCTTTTATCGCAGAACTCCAGCGCCGCAACGTAATCCGCATGGCCTTCCTGTATCTGGTGGCCTCGTGGGTGATCCTGCAGGTCGCGGATGTGCTGTTCCCGGTGCTCGATGTGCCCGATTGGGGCTTGCGCCTGGTGCTGGGCCTGCTCGCGGTATGTTTCCCGCTGGCGCTGGTGTTCTCGTGGATCTACGAGATGACCCCGGAAGGCATCAAGCGAGAAAGAGACGTCGATCGCAGCCAGTCTGTGACCGCGGACACCGGCCGCAAAATTAATCTGCTGATTGTGGTCCTGCTGGTGGTGGCCATCCTGGTCGTGGTCACCGACCGCTTGATCCCGGAAGACGGTGCGTCCCGGCTTGCAGACACAGACACCACCACCCGAACCGCAGCGCAGACGGCCGCACCAGCTCCCGAGCAGGCCGAAGCCCGGCCAGCCGCTGAGGACCGTCCGGAACAGGTGGCCGCGGCCAAGTTCCTGAGCACCGCACCGGAACAATCGGTGGCAGTGCTGCCCTTCGTCAACATGAGTGGTGATCCCGATAACGAATACTTCTCCGACGGTCTGTCGGAAGAACTGCTCAACGCGCTGGCCGGCGTCCCCGGCCTGTTTGTCGCTGCCCGAACCTCGTCGTTCCATTTCAAGGGCAGCACCGGCGATATCGCCGATATCGCGCGACAACTGCGGGTGCGCAATGTGCTCGAGGGCAGCGTCCGCTCTTCCGGCGATCGGGTCCGGATTACCGCGCAGCTGATCGACGCGAGTAATGGCTACCATCTGTGGAGCGACACCTTCGACCGTACGCTGGATGATGTGTTCGCGGTCCAGGACGAGATTTCGTCGCGCGTCGCTGAAGCACTCAAAGTCGCGTTGCTGAACGAGCCGGACGCGGCTCCGGACCGGCCCACCGACAACACCGAGGCCTACCTCGCGTATTTGCGCGGCCAACAGTACAGCAACGAGGGCGGGGTCAAGGGTTACACCAAAGCGATTGACGAATACCAGCGGGCGGTCACGCTCGACCCTGACTTTGCCGAAGCCTATGCCGGGATCGCGATGGCGTGGGCGCAACAGCTGGGCTGGGGCAATCTCTCGCGGGCCGAAGCCGCGCCGCATATTCGCGAGGCTGCGGACCGCGCCCTGGCCATCGATCCCAACCTGCCGTTGGCGTGGACCGCTGATGCGCTGGCGATCTACTATTCCGGCCCGGACACGCGCGACGACCCGAGGGTCCTCGCCACCCTCGAGCGCGCGCTGGCGATGGAACCCGGCAATGTCGTCATTTTGTCCTATTATGCGAGCGCGCTGGAAAGCGCGAACCAGCCGGAAAAAGCCATCGAGGCGCTGCAAAAAGGTCTGGCCCGGGATCCGTTGTCGGCAGTACTGCACAACCAGCTCGGCGGGGCCTACCTGGTAATGGGGCAGACCGACAAGGCCCGCAGGAGTCTGCTGACCGCGCTGGAGCTGAAACCCGGACTGGCCAGTGCCGCAGACGGTCTTGCCAGCGTCGCTCGGCAACGATCACAGTTCGCCGAGGCGATTATCTGGCAGCAGGACGTGATCACGTCCGATCCGCGGGATACCTATAGCCGCAGTCTGGTCGTATTTGATTACCTGGAACTGGGCGATCTGCAGCGAGCGCGCGAATGGCAGGCCGTGGCGGACGAGATGGACGCCGATGCGCCGATGACTCGCGGATCGCGTGCGCTGCTGCTGTGGTTCGAGGGAGACCCGGCGGCTGCCGCCGCCGAGGCGCGTCGCTTCTACGCGGATGGTCTCAAAGGCAGTCAGGGGGCTGCCGACCTGTGGATGCGCTATGTCCTGTTTCTTGACCGCCTGGATGCAGCGGAGCCGCAAGCGGCACTGGATATCTTGCTGAACGACGAGGCCATACCGGCTGAGCCGTTGCCCGGTAGCGAGATTTCGTTCCGGGACGCCGCGCGTCTGGCGCGCGCATTGCCGGCGCTCGCGCAGACTGAAGGCACGGCGGTCGCGCAGAGCAAGGCCCAGGCACTGCTTGCCTATACGGACCGTGCGCAAGGACAGCCTGGCTGGAGCCCCGGGCGGGTCGCAATTTTGCGCTGTTCGGTCAATGTCTATCTGGGGCGCACGGCCGACGCGATCCGCTCCTGCGAGCAGGAGTTGGGCGCTGCGGGCATGGGCACGTATCTGGGCCTCCAGATCGGTCCGAAACCAACGGCGCTGGCCGGCGCGGACGCCTGGCAGAACTTCATGGACCGCATCCGCGACGAACGGGCAGCGCAGCTGGCCACACTGCGCGAATCAGGCAAGGAACCGACGCCACACTAGATGTCCCCGTCGACAAATGGTGTGACTGCACCAGCACCGGCCGCAGTCCGACTGCGCCGCCGCCTGATTCCCGGCTGCCGTATGCCGCCCCCTTTCCCCCGCCTGGGGGACAGCATCCACGTGACCCTGTTCGCAACCCGGACCGGAGCCGGCCGCAGCCGCGTTTTCCCGCTCGCAATGACGACAATAGGCTAGGATTTGTCTATGAGTGACCATTATTTGTCGAAGACCCGCATGCTCTCGGGCTGGCAATGCGCCAAACGCTTGTGGCTGGAAACGCGGCATCCGGAATACGCTGACGTCTCCCGCGACACGCTCCGCGCGTTCGCCAAGGGCCACCGCGTCGGCGAGGCCGCGCAGACGCTGTTTCCCGGCGGCATCCTGATCGGCGGCGATCGCACGACGGCCGCGAAGGCGTTAGAGGAGACCCGACAGGCGCTGCAAGGCAGCGGGCCGCTGACCCTGTTCGAAGGCGCCTTTGTGCACCAGGGCGTGATGATACGAACTGATGTATTGCTGCGTAATGCCCTGGGCGATCTGCGGCTGATCGAGGTGAAAGCATCGACGGGCGTCAAGCCGTATCACTATGTCGACTGCGCAATACAGACCTGGGTGCTGGCGTGTCTTGGCCTGCATCCGACACGTATCGAGCTGGCCCATGTCAACAATGCCTTCGTCTATCACGGTGAACACAATGGCGAGGACCGGGGCAACGAGTACAGCGGCCTGCTGGTGTTCCAGGATATCACTGACAAAGTCGCACCGATGCTGGAGCAGGTGCCGCGCTGGGTGGAGGAATTCGAGGACGTGCTGGCCGGAGATCTGCCGCCGCTGGATATCGGACCGCAATGCAAGAACCCGTATGTATGTCCGTTCCTCGCGCATTGCACGCCGCCGCAACCTGATTATCCGGTGACTTCACTGCCCGGCGGCGGCAAGAGCGTGTGGCAGTTGCGCGCGGCAGGTATCGACGACATCCGCGACATCCCCGCCGGCACCTTGAGCAGCGACACCCAGGAGTGGGTGCGCCGGGTCACGATCGCTGGTCAGCCCGATCTCAAGCCGGCCGCGGCCGCTGAGCTCGGCGCACTGGGCTGGCCGCGTTTCTATTTCGATTTCGAGACTGTGGACTTCGCGGTACCGATCTGGACTGGCACGCGTCCTTATCAGGCCCTGCCCTTTCAGTGGTCATGTCATGTAGAACAGGAAGGCGGCAAACTGGAGCATAGAGAGTTCCTCGCCGATGGCGACGGCGCGCCCATGCGGGCCTGCGCCGAAAGCCTGATCCTGGCCCTGGAAACGGCGGGGCCGGTCTTCGTCTATACCGGGTTTGAACAGCGCGTGCTCACCGACCTGGCCGCTCTGTTTCCGGATCTGGCCGATGACCTGAATGCGATCATCGCTCGCTTGTTTGATCTGCATCCGCTGACCCGCGCCAACTACTATCACCCGGATATGAAAGGTTCCTGGTCGATCAAGGCAGTATTGCCGACCCTTGATACTGACCTGGACTACGGCGCGTTAGGCGAAGTCCGGGAGGGCACCGCTGCGTCGGAAGCATTCCTGGAAATGATGCAGGCCGGCACCGGCGAAGATCGCCGCAGCGCGTTGCGCGAGGATCTGCTCGCGTATTGCAGACTCGACACCCTGGCGCTGGTGGAACTGGCCCGGGCGCTGGCCCGAGCGCCTGCGTAGTTTCGCCTGCGTAGTCTTGCTGGCGGAGATCCTGGCCATACGCCGGGCGAGACCAGCGATCCGCTCGGCGACTGCGCTGTCGGCACGGTGCTAGGATGAGGCACGATAGCGCTCAAGGAAGCCCCATGATCACCGTCCATCACCTTGAAAACTCCCGCTCGCAGCGCGTCCTTTGGCTACTCGAAGAACTGGGCGTTGAGTACCGGATCAAACACTACAAACGCGATCCACAGACCATGCTGGGCCCCGAATCGCTGAAGAAGATCCACCCGCTGGGCAAGTCGCCGGTGATCAAGGACGGCGATCATGTGATCGCCGAGTCCGGCGCTATCATCGAATACCTGGTTGACCGCTACGGCGATGGCCGCCTGATCCCGCCGCCCGGCAGCGACGCGCGCCTGAGCTATACCTACTGGCTGCACTACGCAGAGGGCTCTTTGATGCCGCTGCTGCTGATCAAACTGATCTTTGAACGCCTGGCCAGGCCGCCGATGCCATTGCTGATGCGTCCGGCAGCGGCGCTGATCGCGATGGGCGTAAAGGGCAAGTTCATCAGCCCGCGTCTGAATGAGCAACTCGACTTCGTCGAGCAATCACTGGCTGTCAGCGGCTGGTTCGCGGGCGACGAATTTTCCGCAGCGGATGTTCAGATGAGCTTCCCGCTGGAAGCCGCGGTCGCCCGCGGTGCGGCGGGATCCGGTCGTCCCAATATCCATGCCTTCGTGGAACGCATCCATGCCCGCCCCGCCTACGGCGCGGCGCTGAAGCGGGGCGGACCCTACGACTTCTCAGGATAAACCGCGTCCTGACTTCCAGGAGGACCCATTATGACCAGAACACTCCTCATCGGATTTTCAGTTGCTGCGGCGATGTTCGCGGGTATGACTGCTGCCGTTGCCGACAATGAACAGGACACCCGTACACACTTGTTGCAGCAGGTCCAGGCAGACGAAGACAAAGCGTTGTTTCTGCGCTGCTGCTGGGCCCAGGGACGCGCCGGATTTCACTATTGTGAAGAGTACGGTTTCTGCGCATCGAATCCCGAAGGCGTGTGCAAAGGTACCGGCGCGGCGGAGGGTCGCAGCCTGGACTGCGCGGAGGAGTCAGCAAAGATTCCTGGCGAGGATGGATAGGCCTCGTTGCCGGGCAGTAACGCCGGCCGAAAGCAAACCGGGTTCGCCTGGTCTAGTATCAATCTCAAGCCATTGCCGACAAACGGCCTGACAGGGGGGAGAGTGAAATGAAATTGATCCGGAATGACAAGACTGCCCGAAGCATCTGGACTTGCATGCTGGTAACGCCGTTTCTTGTAGCGATTGCCGGGTGCCAGAGCCCACGTTGGCGGCGAGCGACAGACGTGCTCGTAACAAGCATGCGGATGCCGACGTCCAGATTACCGTGAAAAAAGAGTCCCGACAACCCGCTCACATGCAAAATCGAGGTGGACCCGAGTCGATAAGTGTTCAAACCTTGAATCAGACAAGCACTGCCTGAAGATCCAGCGTGACAAACGGGTCCGCTGGCAAGCCACCGACGGTGCTGGAATTCCGGTCAATTTTGAATTGTTGTTCAGCCCGTTCCACAAGTCTAGACTTGAATCGACGAAGGGCTGCGCGCGCGGGCAAGATCGAAAAGCCGAAGAAAGGCATAAACCGTGACTCTGGCATCGAATACAAATACACGGTGCTGATCACGGATGGCGTTTGCGCTGGCGAGTTCGAGGACCCACGCATCCGCGTAGAAGAATAGACACGACTGCGGCCAGCGGCACGGGACTTCGCGGCCACAGGAATCGGCTGACAATCAGGACCGGAAACGGACAGCACAACGGAACAGGGCCCGCGATAACGCGGGCCCTCTGCATTGCCTGCGCCGTGAATCAGCCGTCCAGTTCGACCCAGGTCACGATCACGGTTTCGTCTGTGACCCCATCACCGTCGTAATCCATTTCCAGCTGGACCTGGGTGTTAGACAACACGGTAGCGGTAATGCTGGCGCCCAGATTGCCCTCGATATACAGCACACCTGCATCCGGATCACCCTCGCCAAAACCGGTGAACGGCTGCAGCACCTGGTAGCTGACCGAACCGTGGCGCGGTACGCTGACCCGTCCGCTGGAGGTGTAGGTGAACGCCGCTGGCTGGGAGCTTTCATCGGCCGTCACGGTGGTGGAGAAGTTCGACAACACCACGGTGTCGATGCCGTCGGAAACGGACAGGGATGCGCTGGAGATACCAAAGGTCGAAACCGGGTAGTTGCGAGTGTCCATCAATAGCGACAGATCGCCGTTGACCGTGCTGATCTCGCCGCCCTCGTTGGCCGACAGATTGTCGAAACCAAGGGTCAGCCCGACAAGCACAAAACCGCCGAACAGATCACCGGAGAAGGTGTCCACGTCCAGCGTCAGAATGCCGTTGACCACTTCACCCTCGCCCTCGTCACAATTGCTGAAGCGGGCAACAATCCGGTCGCCCGCGCTCAGCGCATCCTGACTGGCCAGATTGCCGGAGACGGTAACCGATCCCGACACCAGACAAGGCGAAACCTCGGGACCGAACGGTGCCGCCATAAATACCTGCATCGCTTTCTGCGCCGCGATTGCCGGCGTGGATGCAGAGGTCTTCGACAAGCCTGATCCTGCAGGATTGCCGCCGATAAGACCTGCGCCGCCAAAGGCGCCGAAGTCGCCAGTCTGCTCGATGCCGTCAAATACGTCACCGGCGATCTCAACCGCATTTTGCGTCGAGATCGTGGCGCCCGGAACCAGCACGACCGGTGCGTCACCGCCGCCACTTCCACCACCACCGCACCCGGCGGCGATCGCGAGGCCAGCGGCCAACACAAACATTTTGTACGGCATCTTCATTGAGAATTTCCTCCGCGGGCCAAACGCCGGCGGCGTCGCAGGGGGTGCCCGCTCATTGCTGCTGAATAGCAGGCTATAGTCTAGGAACCCTGAGGCTTGCCGAATGTGACCTCAATCACAAAAGGACCCGGCACCGCCCGGGGGCTGTCGAATCGCCGGGCCAGGGCCGGCAGCATTGAGGCCGCGCGGGGGTCACTACGCATGTACGGGGCGCCCGATTGGTCGTAGACTCCGGTGCTGTCCTTCGCGGTCCATACCGATAACACGCAAAGACCGATGTCACAGAAACCGCTACGCCCTCGCCTAGGCCGCAAGTCCATCCCGGGTTTGCTGGGCTATATTGTCGCCGCCTATCTGCTGGTTCGCATGGCCCCGAGCCTGATCGAGACCTTTGGCCTGCCCGACTGGGTCCGCGGCCTGCTGATCGTCGTGGTCATTCTCGGGTTGCCGCTGGCGGTCATCCTGCGTTGGATGTTTGGCCGTTCCTCACAGCGCAGCGATACCGTCAAAGCCGCAGCAGCGGAGGAAGCGGCGGAAGCCGTCCGCGAGACAGCGGTGGACGAAGAGCCGGCGGCCCCCGCCACCATCTTGCCCTCGGTCGCGGTCCTGCCGTTCCGCGACCAGAGCTCGGAGCGCGATCTCGAGTATCTGAGCGATGGATTCGCCGAAGAGCTGCTGATCGTGTTCAGCCGCACGCCAGGTCTGAGAGTCCCCTCACGCGATGCCTGTTTCGCATTCAAAGGAAAGATTACGGAGCTGCCGATCATCGGCGAGAAGTTGCAGGTCGAGCATATCGTCACCGGCCGGGTGCGCAAAAAAGGCGAGCGTCTGAATATCCAGGTGCGGCTGGTCAACGCATCCACCGGCAAACAGCTATGGTCCGGCAAGTACGTCAACCTGCCCAGCGAGATTTTCGCGGTGCAGACAGCCATGACCACCAGGATCGGCGCGGCCCTGGGCGTGGATATCAATCCCGGCGAGTTGTTGCGCCTGGCAAGCCTGAACTCGGAAGCGTATGACCTCTATCTGCGTGGCCGCAGCTACCTGATGCTCGGTGGCCTCGACAACACCGCTCACGCGGTGGCGATGTTTACCCGTTCCACCGAGGAGGATCCGACGTTTGTCCGGGCCTGGATCGCCCTCGCACGGGCCTATGCGCAGCAGGCGATCTATTTCGAAGGCAGCGACTTCGAACGTGCGGACGCGCTCAAAGCCGGACTGCGCGCGGTGGAGTTAAAGCCAAGACGAGCCGAGAGCCATGCGGTCCTCGGCATCGCCTATCTGGCCAACCAGGATTATCAGGCTGCTACCGCCGAGTTTGAACGCGCAATCGAGCTCGACCCGAATGCCTGGGAGGCGTATTACAACTATGGCCGCACTGCCTATCATCAGGGGCAGATGAGGAAGGCGGTCGAGCATTTCGAGAACGCGATGCGAGTCAATCCTGATGACTACCAGAGTCCGGCTTTGGCGGCTCCGGTATACAAGCACCTCGGAGATGAAGCCAGGTTTCTGCAGGCAGCACGTGAGGGAGCCAGGCGCGCCGAGCGCCATCTGGAGGACTATCCGCTAAGCCAGCGCGCCTGGTATCTCGGCGCGGTGTCCCTGCTCTATCTCGGCGAACGCGACCGGGCGATGACCTGGGCCGAGGAATCCCTCGCCATCGATCCCTCGGACCCTGCGATCCGTTACAACATGGGCTGTTTTTACGCCCAGGCCGGCGATATTGATCGCTCTTTCGAGTGCCTGAAGAACTCGATCAGTTCACGCAGCTGGGTAGAAAACGATCCGGACCTGGAACCGATCCGCGACGACCCGCGTTACCAGCAATTTCTGGACAGTCTGGAATAGGCCCGGATCCGGGCTGACCGCTCGCTAGCCGGGCGGCTGAGTAATACTGATCGCGCCGCGAATCTCGCCCGCTCGATAACCCCGCGCCCGGTCGTCGGGATACAACGCATCGAGGCGTTCACGCAACGGCGCGGAGATCGACTCGCCATGACAGGTCAGGCACACCGGTTCGGTGCCCAGCGCCTTCATATAGCGAAACGCGGGGCCATTCTCAGTATCGACGACCGCGTAATATTCGATGTCGGCAATCTCCTCTCCATCGTTAGCGCGGACGTCAAAGTCTTCCAGTACCTGCTGCTCCCAGGCGTCCGGCGCCCGATTTCTGGGCTTCAGACTGGTCCGGTGGACCTGCCAGCCGCTCATCTCCGACAGCGCCGCAGCGATCTTCGGAGCCCGCTGCTGACAGACCTCGATGGCGAGTTCCGGCCCGCCATCCGTCATCGCCGCCTGTAATTCGCTCTTGAGTTGCTTGCCAAAAGTCATCGCCAGTCCGCGGCTCTTCTCGGCCCGCTGCTGCTGATCGACGTCAGCCGCGGGCGGTCGCTGTGCCTGCCGGCGATTCGGAAGCGGTAGCGGAAACCGGACCGGTGTCATCGGCAGACTCCGGGCTGCAGCCCGTCAGTCCAAACATGAACGACAACAGCGTAAACAGATAAAACGTGATTACTGTCTTCATGGCAGCGACGGTAGCAGCGAGAATTGCACACGGTTGTTCATCATCGCGATCTCATTCCATTCACCAGCATTGCGGATGTTTGCCGGAAAAGGATACCGGCGCGTTGAATCAGCACGGCTGTGGGCGACGACTTCGACCTCGATACCTGAGGCATTGACCAGCGGAGAACTGGCCAGGAAGTTTGCGAAGCTGACAGACTGCCGCTCGCCCAGTGCCGCAGAATTATCCAGCGGGTGACCGATCAGGGTGCAATCCTCTATCGGCATTTCCGGATCTGCCAGCGCGTAGCCGCCTGCGTCGTCACCCACCAGGCAGAACTCACCCAATTGTGCGTCCAGACGCACCGTGCCCTGAAAACCAACCGCCGCCAGACGCGCCAGCAGTTCCTGTAGCGTCTCCAGCCGCGCGTCGTTCATTGCGATTTCGTCCAGCGGGAAATAGTTGCGTTGATTCACCGCCCATTCGAGTACCTCAAGCAATTCAAGGTAACGCTCCTGCGCTTGCCCGCGCTCGATGACCAGCCCGGACATGAGCTCCGACTGTTGGGATTCCGCCTGCAGACGTTGTTGCTCGGCGGCGCCGGCCAGCGCGGCATTTATCTCCAGCGCGCGATCGCGTTCGTCGGCCGCCTGCCGGAACAGGATCAGGAACAACAGCGCGGGCAGCAAACCGAGGAACAGCATCAGGGCGGGCCCGGGTCGCCAGCCACGCTGACTCTCGGCCCGCGCGGCGGCCAGTTCCTGCTCCGCCTTCTGTTTTTCGAAGATCTCTTCAGCCACGCGCTTGGCGAAATCGCGCTGACTGCTGAGAATATCCGAGCGCAGCTCGATGTGTTGATCCTGCAGGATGCGCGTGACCAGGGCCTGGACCGCAATACCCTGTACATGCTGGTCATGGTCACGGTCGGAGTCCTCAGCCCGTGATCCGGCGTCGGACGAGGCCGCTTGCGCTTCTGTCCGGGTCTGTGGGCTCCGTTTGTCGGTGACCAGACCGAGCTTCAGCAATACCTTGAACAGCTCGGCCGGGCGGACCTGTTTGGGCAGCACCCCGACCGCGCCCAACGCCCGCGCCTGGCCGACATACACCTCACCCTCTTTGGCGGTATACATCATCACCGGGATCATCGCCGTGCGCGGATTTTTCTTGATCGCCGACACTGCTTCCAGGCCATCCATGCCGGGCATCGTGTGGTCCATAAAGATGGCGTCCACGGGCTGGCGCTTTAACAGCTCCAGCGCTTCTTCGGCGCTGGCCGCTGTTTCGACAATGAGGTTGTGCTTCTCCAGCAACGCGCCCAGTACACGACGGGCGGACTTGGAGTCATCGACGACCAGAGCACGCTTGAAGGTCATGATCTCCCCTTGAAAAGGCCGGAAAATCCGGAGACTCCGGCGGACAGGCGAACCAGCAGGGTCCGGCTCGCGCAGACTCGGCTGATCTTAGCTTACACCGGCCCCTGGCGGCACGCGGACAGCGGCCATAACGCAACAAAGCCGCGGCAAGCATCCGCCTGGCCGCGGCTTGTATTCTGCAAACCCGCTCCGGCCCCGGCTTCAAGCCTCGAGTTCGGCCCAGGTCACGATCCGGGTCTCGTCGATCGTGCCGTTGCCGTCGTAGTCCATCTCCAGCTGGACCTGCTTGTTGGACAGCACGGTGGCCGTGATGCTCGAGCTCATCGCGCCCTCGATATACATCACGCCGGAATCCGGATCCGTATCGGCAAAACCGGCGAAGGTACCAGTGAATCAAAGCTCACCGTGCCCTGGCCGGTGACACCCACCCGGCCGCTCGCGTCCAGCGTGTAGGCCGCCGGCAGAGAACTCTCGTCCAGCCCGGCTGACAGCGAAAAGTTCGACAACACCTGGGTTTCGGTACCGTCATTGACGGACAACGCGTCACTCGGACATCGTGTAGGTCGAGTCCGGATAAGCCAGCGTGTCCATCAGCAAGGTCAGATCGCCGTTCGCCGTATAGATATCGCTACCCTCGGTGACCGACAGGGTCTGGAATCCCATGCTGAGACCGATGCGCACAAATCCGGCCAGCAGGTCACCCTCGAAGCTGGTCACCCTGAGGGTCATCGTGCCATTGAGCACAGTGCCGTCGCCATCGTCGCAAAGGCTGAAGCGGGCAGTAATCGTATCGCCTGGTGTCAGCGTATCCGGGCTGGCCAGGTTTCCGGAAAGCGTCACCGTACCGGACACGTCACAAGGCACCACCTCCGGTCCGAACGGCGCCATCATGATCAACTCGACGCCCTTTCCCGCCAATTCGGGTGAGAGCTTGGACATGGCCGGCCCGGTACCGCTGTCGGCGCCTGATCAGGCCGCAGCCACCGAGGACACCCAGCGCACCGACATCGAGCACGCCGATCATCACGTCACCGGCAACCTCGACCGCATTTTGCGGCGTGATCGCAAGCGCGGCGGGCAGATTATCGCCGCCGCCACCACCGCCACCGCAACCGGCGGCAACAGCCATGCCGGCGCCCAGAGCCAGAAATCTGAGTAAGGTCTTCATGCTGATACCCTCCGGCGACGGCACATCAACCAAATAGCGGGAAACAGGCTCCCCAGGGTAGCCACCGGCCACGGCGAGTCTTCAGGCCAGCTCTTCCATTCCGGGGACACAGGGCCCCGTGAAAGATACGGGCCGACCGGCCGGGCGCGCCTGGGCATGCAAAGAATCAGGCATCTTGCCCAACCATTTGCCCAACTATTTGCCCAAGCATTTGGAGACAACCGCCGCTGAAATTGTTTGTCTTGTCGACACTCAAATTATAGTCAGGCACCTGAACAAAAACCGGCGGGCATCCGTCAGACCTCCGCGTCTGAAACCTGCGTCTGGCCAGTAGCAGCGGAGAAGGACTGCAGAGCTGCCTGCCCCCGATCTGGATGCAGCATTTGGCGGTCAGGGTCGTGAAAACGTTTCGCTGGTCAGTGCCGGGCTGGCGCCGGGATTCCATACCAGGGCGTGTGATCCGTACAGCCCGAATGCCTGCCTCCGCCAGCCCGCGTCCAGCAGCGCCGGGCAGTCGAGAGAAGCGGAACCGGGACCGCCGATCGGACTGATCAGGCTCAGCGTTTGCCTGATGCCACCCTGCGGGGCACTCAGGTACCGGCAGCCCGCGCCGGCCAGATCTTCGGCCAGCTTGCGGCTGACCCAGGGACAACGACTGTCCGGCCCCTGCGCACCGACCATGAGATCTACCTCCACCAGATTGCCCGGGCTGAGCTCAACACCGCTTCGAATCGGATACCAGCGCAGGTTTTCATGTACCGGGGCGCCACCGTTGTGCCAGTAATAGGAATACCTCAACAACGCGAGGCCCACGCCCCGGTCTGCGGCCCTGCTTACCCCGCAGGCCTCGAACAGCTCCTGCGGAAAGCGCAGAAACTCGCCCTGATAATCGAACCCGCCGGCGCCTGAGTGACTCTCTGCGATGGCGACGACTTCACCGACAAACAGGGTGTGTTCCGGCACCGGCGTAGCGGTGGCGCAAGCACCCAGCATAGCGGTGATGATCGCCGCGAATAGATTCCTGATCATGCCTGTCCGCTCAGAGTGTCCCGAATAAAAGAGCCGGTTGGTGGTCGCCGCGATGCAGAACGCGGCGACCACCGCCGGAGTTCAGCCCTCCAGATCTGCCCAGCTGACCAGCCGGGACTCGTCGACCACGCCGTTGCCGTCGAAGTCCAGATCCAGACGTATCTGGCCGTCAGCCTGCGCGGTGGCCGTGACTGTTGAACCGGCACCGCCTGTGATCAGCATGACGCCGCTGGTCGGATTGCCCTCGCCGAAGCCCGCAAACGGCTCCGCCACCGTGTAATTGACCCAGCCATGGGGCGCTACGCCGGCACGGCCGCTGGCATCGATGGAATAGGCAGCCGGGACGCTGCTCGCGTCGGTGACTGAGGAGGTGGAGTAATTGGCCAGGGCCATCGTGCGTGCAGCGCCAGCCACGCTCAACGAGCGGCCGGATGTCTGCGCGCTGACGTCGGGATAAGCCAGCGTATCCACAGAAACCGTCGCATCGCCATTGAAGGTTAGCGTCTCGCCGCCTTCCGTCATGGCCAGATTCTGGAAATTGATCGTGATGCCGAAGGCCAAAAAGCCGCTAAACAGATCGCCGTCGAAGAAATCTACGGTCATGGACGCGGCCCCGTCGAACACCTGACCCTCACCGTCGTCACACTTGTTGAATCGCATATTGAACACATCACCCGCAGTCAGCGTTTCGTCGCTGGCGAGATTTCCGGACACGTTCACCGTTCCCGCCAGCGCGCAACGGGATGTTTCGGGACCGAATGGCTTGGCAAATTCCGCGGCAAACGCCTTGCTGGTAACGCGCACAGAGGCTTTGGACAATGGCGCACCCGCGCCTGAATCAGCACCGACAAGACCGGCGCCTCCCAGCACGCCGGGATCGCCACCGTACAAACCGCCGAGGATCGCGGTACCCGAAATCTCCAGCGCATTGGTGCTGACAATGGTTGCGTCACTGGCGGGAATCGCGGGATTACCCGGGTCGACCACCACCGGCGGATTGTCGCCACCGCCTCCACCGCCACCGCAGCCCCCGGCAAGGGCGATGCCGACAGCCAATATCACGACCTGCATCAGGTTCTTTATCGTCTTCATCATGTTCTCCTCCGGGGTCGCAGACCCCTTGAACTGGATCCAATGCGGATCCGGCATACGTTTCTTGTTCACGCCTGTCATCAGACCCGGGCGGCAGGCGACACGCCCATTGCGTAATGAGTCAAACCAGGAAACAGCAAGCGGGGAAACACACCAGACAAGGTCGCGCGACGCTTGGCCGTCAAAGGGCGTACGCCAGAAAAGAAGCTGTAAACATCAGCAAAATCAGCAGCGCTAACCCCGCGACCGTGCCTGCGATCAGCCCCGCGGTCTTCCAGACGTCACCTTCCTTCACTTCAATCCGCGCAATCTCGTCAAACGGCATGCGGACTTCCGTGGGCAGGCTGACCCGACTGGTCTCGGTGCTGCCGCTGTGTCCGACCAGCACCCGTCCTTCCACCTTGTCGACCGTGAACTCGAGCTCGCGTCCATCATGGGTGAGAACCCGGACCCGGTCGCCGGCGGCGACCACCGGGTCTCCGGTGCCAGCGTCGCTGTCCGCGGTGCGGGTGGTGGTGCACCCGGCCAGGGCAACCACCAGCGCCCATACCAGCGCACGGCTTGCAAAGTTCATTGACGGCATTTCGTTCTCCGTTGGTGAAAGATGAGTCAAACCAGGAAACAGCAAGCGGGGACACACGACAGAAAAGGTCGCGTGGCGCTTAGCCGTCAAAGGACGAGCGCCGGTCCCGCAGCAATGAGCATGAGTCCGATCACCAGCCACAACCCCACGACCGTGCCGGTGACCAGCCCGGCCGTCTTCCAGCCGTCAAATTCCTTCACTTCTATCCGCGCGATCTCATCGAACGGCAGCCGGATTTCCGTGGGCAGGCTGACCCGATTGGTCCCGGTGCTGCCGCTGTGCCCGACCAGCACCCGTCCTTCCACCTTGTCGACCGTGAACTCGAGCTTCCGCCCATCCTTGGTAACGACGCGAACCTCATCGCCGACAGCAACCACCGGTTCGCCGGTACCAGCGTCGCTGTCCGCGGTGCGGGTAGTGGTACACCCGGTCATGGCGACGACCAGCACCCATACCAGCGCGCGACTTGCAGATTTCGTTGATGACATTTCGTTCTCCGTTGGTTGCTTATGTGGTTCTCTGTGCTGCCGTCCACGCCCGCATCCAGCGACGACGCAGACCCAGCAGCACCAGAAAAAACAACGTGCTGAGGAAAATCAGATTGCCCTCGGCGATCAGGACCAGCGGCCACAACAAGGCCCGCACCACGGCTCGCAGCCAGGGTCGCGGGGCGATGAAATCCGCGATCGGCGGCGACCAGCGGTAGTAGGCGGCGACAAATGCGCGCCCCGGTGCGTTGCTCAGCAGGTGGCGATCCCTGAATAGACGCAGCCTTTGCACATGCGGATGCATGCTGGAGCCGAATGCGGCGGTGGCGATGAAACAGGAAGCTCCGCCCAGTCCGGCGACGGAACCCAGATCGATGTCCGCACAACTCTGGAATTTGGGCAGGTTCCAGCTCTGCTGGTTGACGCCGCTGCTGACGCCGACCCGGGTATCGGGGCTGGTGACGGTGAAACCGATGGTGATGCTGCGGTCATTCCGGTTTTCAAACGAGGCAGAACTCAGCATCAGCGTCTTGCTTGCACCGGCACGCAGTTCGCTCAACAGACAGGTGAACTCATCACTGCTGGCGCAATCGCTGGCGCGGAACGTGAGGCCGGGCACCCGCTCGGGAGGGGAAGACAGGGTCACCAGCACATTGGTGGCAGTGTCCGGACCGTAATTGCTGACCATCACCGCCAGCTCGATCGAGCCACTGGTCTGGCAGAACGGCGGGAATAGCCACTCCTGGGTCACATCCAGTTCCACGCACGCGGCAATGCCGGGCTGCCGCAAGGTCGCGAACGCCAGTTCCGATTCCGGATCGATCACGGGACTGTCCGGTTCTAACCCGCGCCTCGTTGTACAGACATGGGGGCAGAGGGTCAGCGACGACCAGAGCCGGCAATACCAGCACCGCGCTGAGGCCGGGACCAATACCGTCCAGATCCCAGACGCCTGTCTCCGGGTCGAAGGCGCCCTGGCTGACGAACGGCGCGGTGCCCGGCGCAATCACCAGTCCCGATTGCAGTCGGTCGAAAATCGAGGCGGGAGACAACGATGTGTTTCCGTCGTTGGTCGCGGTGACGGTGAATTCCACCGCCGCGCCGGGCATCAACGTGGGATCACTGACCGAATTGCTGACCCGCAGGCTGCCCGCAGCCGGGAGCTGATAGATGAGCGCCAGGCCCACCAGCGTGATGATCTTCAGCGATGCGTTGCACCTGAGCACTGGGTTTCTCCCGCCGGGCAGACGCGATTCGAGGAGAAATCCGGATCCACTCCCGCTGCCCGGCGACGACGATTTCTCCACGTCGAAACGTTAGCCTCGGAGTGCTTGCCCGGTCCTGAGGGATTTGTTGAGAATCGTTAGGGATTGCTGAGGAATGCTGTGGGGCCGCCGTTTATGACCCGCAGTCGACCGAGAATGGTCAAAACCCTGGACAGCCGGCGACAGTCTGCGGCAGCGATCCGGAAATCCTCTTTTTCGGGCGGGAATGGGCTGCAAGCGGTGGGCAGACTATTCTGCTGACGCGGCGATGTCTGCGCCGCCGGTCCACCGATGCGGTCTCGGGCTGACTCTGACCCGGGTCCGGTATGTTGACCAGGGTCGCGGCAGCGGTAGCCGAAGCCTCGCCGAAACAGAATGCCCCGATGGGGCTTGCCGAAGATCAGGCCTGCCAGCCGACGTCCGGCTGATCGGGTTCAGACCACGCGGATATTCTTGAACTGCCACGGATCCTCGCGATCGAGATCCTCGGTGAACAGCTCGCCGCGGCCGGCGATCGGCGACCAGTCGGAATACTCGCCGACGACCGGCCCGAGATACGGCATGCAGATATCCAGGTTCCGCTGGAAATCCATCTCATCCGGCTCGACCAGGCCGCGGCGCGGATTCTCCATCGCCCAGACCATGCCCGAGAGCACGGCAACGCAGACCTGCAGACTGGTGGCGTTGTTATACGGCGCCAGCGCCCGCGCCTGCTCCACCGACAATTGCGAACCGTACCAGTAGGCATTGCGGTCATGGCCGGCCAGCAGCACGCCGAGTTCATCGATACCGCTGATGATCTCATCCATCATCAGGCGCCGTTTCGACTGCGCGTCCCAATTCTTGCCAGCCATCTCATGCACCGACAACACCGCATCGTCGCAGGGGTGATAGGCGTAGTGGACCGTCGGCCGGTAGCGGACCTTGTCGCCTTCGCGCAGGGTGAAATAGTCGGCGATGGAAATGGCTTCGCCATGCGTGATCAGGAAGCCATGGAACGGGCCTTCTTCAGGTGTCCAGGTGCGTACCCGGGTGCTGGCGCCCGGGCGATCAAGATAGATTGCGGCGCCACAACCCGATTCGTGCTGACCGCCATCGACCGGAAAATGACGCTCATGGCTGCCCCAGCCCAGCTCCGCCGGTTGCAGACCCTCGCTGATAAATCCGTCCACCGACCAGGTATTGACGAACTCGCCGACGGCTTTGGGCACGTTGGCCACTTGTGTGTCGCGTTCGGCAATATGGATCACCTTGACGCCGAGACGCTCGGCCAGCTCCGCCCACGCCGTGCGATCCGCAGGCAGCGTAATCTCCTGACCCTGGTCTGCGGCCAGGTTGAGCATCGCCTGCTTGACCAGATGAGAGACCAGACCCGGATTCGCGCCGTGAGTAATCACCGCCGTGGGTGCGTCCCGGTCCTCGGCGCGCAATGCCAGCGCTTTCTCTCGCAGCGCATAATTGCTGCGGGCCGCCGGCGGTACGCTGGCGTCGGTATACCCGCCCGGCCAGGGCTCGATGCAGGTATCCAGATAAAGCGCACCGTGTTCTCGCGCATAGCGGATCAGGTCCAGGCTGCTGACGTCGACCGACAGGTTGAGCAGAAAATCTCCGGGCCCGAGACGTCCTTCAAGGATACTCTGGTAGTTGTCCTGGTCGAGGGGCTGGCACAGATAGTCCACGCCATGAGCCTCGGCGGCTTCTCGCCCGAGCTCGTCAGCCGCGATGATGCTCAGGCGCTCGGGATCCATATCGATATGACGCAGGATTAGCGGTAGTGTGCCCTGACCGATGCTGCCGCAGCCTATCATCAGGATACGGCCGTCGAAACGGGCATGTTTTACGTGTTGCGTCATCGGTTTTTTCGTCCCCTTCATGTCCGAACATCGGCAGCGGCGGCCACTGCCGCAAGAAGCGCTAACCATACCATGTCGCGTAACAAAAGCCGCCCCGGACTTGTGCACGACGGCCACCGCCAACCTATGCTGCAGCACCTGTTTCGGAGGGTGATATGAGCAACGAACGCGAGACTGAAAACCGGCAGCAAGATGACTGGAGCGTGGACGACGCCAGCGCGCTGTATCGCATTCCGGCATGGGGCAAGGGTTACTTCGAGGTCAGCGACAGCGGCCATATGCTGGTGCGCCCGGACCCGGATCGTGACGAGCGCATCGACTTGCTTGAGGTCGTGGAAGGCCTGCGTGCAAGAGACCTTACCGCGCCGCTGGTCATTCGCTTTTCGGACATCCTGGCGCATCGCCTGCGCCGTCTGCGCGATGCGTTCGCCGACGCGATCGATGAGAACGATTATCGGGGCAAGTACGCAGCGGTCTATCCGATCAAGGTCAATCAGCAACGACTGGTAGTAGAAGAAGTTTATCGCTACGGGCGCTGAACTGGGTTTCGGGCTGGAGGTCGGCTCGAAACCCGAGTTGCTTGCGGTGATGGCATTGACCGAAGGCGGTGACGACCGCCTGATCGTATGTAACGGTTTCAAGGACGACAGCTATATCAAGGCGGTGATCCTGGCCGCCAAGCTCGGTCGCACTATCATCCCGGTGGTGGAGAATACCGGCGAGCTGGAGCTGATCCTGAAGTACGCGGATCGCTATGCAGTGCGCCCGCGTATCGGGGTGCGGGTCAAGCTGGCCAGCGAGGGCGCCGGACGCTGGCGCGAAAGCGCCGGCGCCAAATCCAAGTTCGGTCTGTTCGTCAGTGAGATACTCGAATTGCTCGACACGCTGACTGCCCGCGATATGCAGGACTGCCTGCAGCTGGTGCACTGCCATCCGGGTAGCCAGTTGCATGACATCCGCAGGGTCAAGGACACGATCAGCGAGCTGGCTCATGTCTATGCGGAGCTGGCCAGCCTTGGCGCCGGGCTCCGCTACATTGACGTCGGCGGCGGGCTCGGCGTCGACTATGACGGCAGCGCGACCAACCTGCCCTCGTCAATGAACTATACGGTGCGCGAATATGCGCGCGACGTAGTCCACCGCGTGGCAGCCGTGTGTGACGCCCGCGGCCTGGAACATCCGACGATCGTCAGCGAGTCCGGCCGCGCTATCGCCGCGTATTCCAGCGTGCTGATCTTCAACGTGCTCGGCGTCGCTGCGCTGGATCAGTTCAAGGCACCGGCTCTGCCAGCTTCAGGCGGAGAACTGATCGCAGCCGATCAAGGACCTGTGCGACGCCTACCAGACGGTTACCCCGGACCGGCTGGTGGAGTGTTATCACGATGCCAGACACGCGCATACCTCAGCCATGCAGATGTTTCAGCTTGGTTATCTGACCCTGCGTGACCGCGGGCTGGCCGAGCAGCTGTTCTGGGCGACCTGCGCGCTGATCCGCGATCATGCACGGCAGATGGATCAGGTCCCCGAGGAACTGTCCGCACTGGAGACCATTCTCAGCGATATCTACTTCTGTAACGTATCCGTATTCCAGTCCTTGCCCGACAGCTGGGCCATCGAACAGCTATTCCCGGTCGCGCCGATCCATCGGCTCGAAGAGAAGCCGGGCCGACGCGCGGTGATTGCCGATATCACTTGTGACTCCGACGGCAAGATCGATCGCTTTATCGGTCTCGACGGCGTGCAACGCACGCTGCCGGTACACGAATTTGATGGCAGCGAAGATTATTATCTCGGCGCCTTCCTGGTCGGGGCCTATCAGGAAACCCTGGGTGACCTGCACAACCTGTTTGGCGATACCCACGTCGTCCATATCCGTCTGGACGATGACGGAGGATGGTGGATCGAGGAAACCATCCGCGGCGAATCTGCCAATGAAGTACTCGCTCAGATGAAGTTCGACGTCGCTCAGCTACCGCCGCGCCTGACCCGGGACTGCGAGCGGGCGGTGCGCGACGGCCGTCTCAGTCTCGCCGAGAGCCAGGAACTGCGGCGTTTCTATGAGGCCGAGCTGAGCGGGTACACCTATCTGGAAGGCGAGGATCCAGGCTGAGTCTGTGCCGGCAAAGGGCGCCAGCGCCTGCGCCATGCCGTCACGCCGGCGAGCAAACCGAACACCAGCAACTCCAGGCCCAGCGCGCCGCCACCGCCGCTGGAGATGGTCGTCGGCGCGGGCAACCTGCTGTCGAAGGAAACATCTTCCAGCGGCAGGAAGCTCAAAGCGGAGCTTTCCAGCGGACCATACTCCACAACCAGGTCGCCGTAATCGGCATCGTAGACCTCAATCAACACATCGTAGTCGTCAGGCGGAAACCCGGCCACCAGCTCTGTTTCAACTTCGTAGTCGTCGGTGGCGGAACTGCCATAGATGGAAAATACGCCGCTCTGGTAAAACTCGATCCAGTTTCCGCTTGAGCCACGCATAAACAGGCGCACATAGACATCGGCATCGAAGTAATCCGTGTCGATGTCGAAGTTCACCCGCAGATAGGTGTAGAAGCCGTCATTGTCGAAGTCATCGAACAAGCGCGTGCTCGCGTTATAGATGCGGAAGGCACAGCAGGAGGCCGCCTGCATCTGCGCAGCCTGCGGCCCGGTGGGGATGGCCTTGCGTGCCTGATCCGGCGCCTGGTAATCCTGCAGCGTCTCCGCGGGGCGCCGTTCCTGATCACCTCGCTCGCTCTCGAAACCGGCGCTGGAACGACTCAGTCGCTCGCCCGGGCCGGCGAAAGACAACGCGGGAACCAGCAGCATCAGGCTGGCAGCCAGCGGCGCAAGTGTTGTCGACCATTGTTTCGTGTTCATCTCGACTCCCTCTCCGACCCGCTTTTGCGGGGTCCGGGAGTCATTTAAGCCGAACCAGGCTGAACCAAAGCTGAACCGCGCCCTGGCCCGGGCAAAACAAGGCGGACCCGCCTTATCCGAACACAGAAATGATAGCGGCCGGTGTGATCATTGCGCGCCGTCGGCGCCAATAATCCTGGCCTTGCCGATCGCGCTGACGTCAGGCCAGAGTCAGCACATGCTCGCCATAGGCCCTGACATCATCCCAGTCGGTGTAGTCGATCACCGACTTCGGGTCAGTGGGGCCTTTGGTCATCTTCATGATCATCTGGATCATCAGCGTGTCAAACCAGGACCATGACGGATAATCGACCTTGCCGGCGATGACCTTCAGGTCCTTCGGCCGCCATGGTGAGCGCTCGAGAAACTTCTGCATGTAGCGGTTGCCCTCGACGGTGGCCTTCTCGGGATTGCGCGCGACCACGGACACATTGAAGAAGCTGTTCGGCTTGCTCTCCAATCGGGCCTGGTTGTCGGCGATAAATTTGAACACGCTCTTGTGATAGGTACCGTAGATGACCGGTGCGCCCAACACCACCACGTCCCAGGCGTCCCAGTCCACGCCCTCGTGCGTGGCCTCGGTAAGCCCCATGGTTTCGCTACGCCCGCCGGCCGCATTGATGCTCTCTCGAATGCGTCGTGCGACTCTTGCCGTATGGCCCATCCGGCTCTTGTATAACACCAGCACCGAAGTCATCTGACGCTCTCCTCAAATGGACCGCTTCGCCAACTGCGCAGTCCGTGCAACCAGCCGCATTCGCATTATAAAAAATCGCCGTCGCCCGGGATTTGACATGGATCACTCCGCCCCCGGCCAACAGGTTCCGCAGGACCGTTGGCCAGACAGGGACGACAGGTCAGAGCCAGCCTTTCCAACGGAACAGGATACCGATGCCGACGGCTGCACCGAGCATGCCGGCGATGGTGTATACGAAACCAAGAGGATCATCTGTACCGGGCAATCCGTCGACATTCATGCCGAACAGGCCGGTCAGAAACGACAACGGCAGGAATATCGCAGAGACGATGGCGAGAATATACATGCGCTCGTTCTGCTGCTGGGCAAGCCTGCCGAGCAGTTCCTCCTGAGCAACCATCGCCCGCTCACGGACCAGATCAAGATCCTCCAAAAAGCGGGTGACACGGTCGCCTTCCTCCCGGATCTCGAAAAGCCTGCTCCGGGCTCAACAAATCTGAGCCGTGACGCGATATCGCCTGAAACGCTTCTCGCTGAGGCCCAAGATAGCGGCGCAGCTTGGCCGCGCGGCGTCTGACCTGCGCGAACTGACCCGCATAAGCCTGTTTCGGGTGACCGCCGTATTCGGCCTCCGCAGCCTCCAGTTCATCGTCCAGCTGATCGACCACCGGATCGATTCGATCACCGAGGGCGGCTGAAAGCCTGGTCATGAAATCACCCGGCGACCTCGGCCCCCGACCAGCCCTGACCTCCTGGGCCATCACTTTCACCGACTGCAGCACGCGTCTGCGGGTGGTAACGATCGCCGCTTTCTCCAGCCAGATCCTGAGTGCGACCATGTCCTCGGCAATCTCACCGGCATTCAGGTTCACCCCGCGCAGGATGGCCAGCACGCCGGCTTCATGCTCTAAACAACGGGGACGAGTATCTCCGTCCAGGATCGCATCGATAATGGCGCTATCCATGCCGCTTTCCTCGCGCAACCACCGACACGCCCGTTCGCTCTCCAGATGCAGATGGATCCAGGGCAAGGCAAACGTCGCCTCGGGGTCATCCAGCTCAGCCCAGGACAATGGCCGTCCGCCGCCCTTGCCGTCCAGATCGAAGGCGAAGACCAATCCATCGCCATCGTCGATGTTCTGCTCATCCATACAAGATCCCCCGTCGCAGAAATGCGTCGCCTCATCATAACAAGCGCCCCTTGCAGAATACCCGCGGGCCCTGCGTCACGCTCGATCTGCGCCGGCCGACGAGTTGAACTCAGCCGCCCGGAAAACGTCGAAGTCCACTCACACAGCAATGTAGCAGGATTGAATAATGGGACTGTTGGTAGATGGGGTATGGCACGACAAGTGGTACGACACCGGGAAGAGCGCCGGTCGATTCGTGCGCAGCGAGGCTCAATTCCGCAACTGGATCACTCCGGATGGAGAACCCGGTCCCACCGGCAAGGGTGGATTCAAGGCGGAACCCGGCCGGTATCATCTGTACGTGTCGCTGGCCTGCCCCTGGGCGCATCGGACCCTGATCTTTCGTCAGATCAAGGGACTGACCGGGATGATCGATGTTTCCGTTGTGCACTGGCTGATGCGCGAGCATGGCTGGACCTTCGCCGAAGATGCAGACCATCTGGTCGGAGACAAGCTGGGCGACGCAGAGTACCTGTATCAGGTGTACCTGCGCGCAGACCCGGGGTACAGCGGCCGGGTAACGGTGCCGGTGCTCTGGGATACGCGGGAGCAAGCCATCGTCAGTAATGAGTCGGCTGACATTATCCGCATGTTCAACGACGCCTTCGACCAGCACGGCGCTGAACCCGGCGACTATTACCCGGCTGAACTCAGAGAGCAGATCGATGCGCTCAACGAGCGTATCTATCACACGCTGAACAATGGTGTTTACAAGTGCGGTTTTGCGACCACTCAGGAGGCTTACGAGGAAGCCCTATGGCCGTTATTCGAGACTCTGGATTGGCTGGAGCAGCGCCTTGGCTCCAACCGGTATCTCACCGGCGATCGCATCACCGAGGCCGATTGGCGGCTGTTCACCACGCTGTTTCGCTTTGACCCGGTCTATGTGGGTCACTTCAAATGCAATATCCGCCGGCTGGTGGACTATCCGAATCTATGGGACTACACCCGCGCGCTGTATCAGCAAACCGGTATCGCCGGGACCTGCAATCTGCAGCATATCAAGTCCCACTACTACGCCAGCCACCACACCATCAACCCCACCGGCATCGTGCCGTCTGGCCCGGACATCGACTATACCGCGCCGGCGGTTCGCTGACGCCGGTCGTCCCTCCGGCGCAAAAAAAAGCCGGCCCCGGCAAACACCGGGGCCGGCCGCGTCATGCCTGGCTGCTTAGCTGCCGGCTTTGAGCAGTTCTATTTCGAAGATCAACACCGAATTGGGGCCGATATCCTCGCCTGCGCCACGAGTGCCGTAGGCCAGGTCTGCGGGGATATACACCTCCCATTTGGCGCCCTCGCTCATCAACTGCAGCGCCTCGGTCCAGCCCTTGATCACGCCGCCGACGCGGAACTCCGCCGGTTCGCCGCGCGCATAGGAGCTGTCGAACTCGGTACCGTCAATCAGCGTGCCACGATAGTGGACCTGAACCACATCGTCTGCCGTGGGCTTGGCGCCATCGCCTGGTTCAATGACCTTGTATTGCAGGCCGCTTTCCGTGGTCACGACGCCTTCCTTGACCTTGTTCGCCTCCAGGAACGCGGTGCCTATGGCCAGGTTCTGTTCGGCCAGCACCTCATTCTCGGCCTGAGCGGCCTGCTGGCGCTCGGCCATCGCTGCCTGCTGCTGCTCGACAAAAGCGGACAGTGCTTCCTTGGCTTCGTCCTCGGTCAGCTGCGGGTCGTTTCCGTTCATTGCGTCCGTGATTCCTGCGCTTAGCGCGGGCACGTCGATATCCAGCTCCTGTGCGCCGAAACGGCCGCCGATGTCGGTGCCGATTACATAGCTGGATCTTTGCGCCAGGGACTCCAGCAGCAGCGCTTCATCAGCGGCTGGCGCGCCCTGCTTGATCACGCCGGCGGTGACCGCCGCGCCCACCACCGCGCCCACAATCAGGCCGCCGATAAGTTTTCCGTTAGACATGCTTTCTTCCTGTTGGATTGGATGACAATCGGCCATTATATGTGTTCAGCGAGGCTGCCGCCTCCCACGGGCTAACGCGGATCCTGATCAGCGGTAGCCCGCCGCCTGCAGCGAGAACAGGTGGGCGTAGTGACCATCCAGGGCCATCAGATCTTCATGACTGCCGCGCTCGATGATGCGGCCGTCCTGGATCACTACGATCTGATCGGCCATGCGCACCGTGGAGAAACGGTGGGAGATCAAAATAGCGATCCGGTTGCCGGTCAGCTTGCGAAAATGCTCGAACACCTTGGCCTCTGCGGCCGCATCCATCGCGGCCGTCGGCTCGTCCAGGACCAGGATATCGGCGGTTGAGCGCATGAACGCCCGTGACAGCGCGATCTTCTGCCACTGCCCGCCGGAAAGTTCCTGCCCGTCCTTGAACCAGCGGCCGAGCTGGGTCTCATATGCGGCCGGCAGCCCCTCGATGATGGCCGCGGACATACCCATTTCGGCCGCATCGCGCCAGCGCTCCTGATCATCGAAGTAACGCACATCGCCAGCGCCAATATTCTCCCCTACCAGCAACTGGTAGCGGGCGAAGTCCTGAAAGATCACTCCGACTCGCTCCCTTAGCGCCAGTTCGTCCCACTGTTCCAGATCGAGACCATCGAGCAGGATCCGGCCTCGGTCAGGCTGGTAAAGGCGGGTAAGCAGCTTGATCAGCGTCGTCTTTCCAGAACCGTTCTCACCCACCAGCGCAAGCGACTCGCCCGGCCGGATGTGCAGATCGATCCCGGCCAGCGCAGGCCTGCTGGCGCCCGGGTAAGTGAAGCTCACGCCCTCGAAACGCACCCCGTCGGCCGGCTGCGGCCCGTGCGTGATCCCCGGCGCACGGTCCGGGGCCGGCGTTTCCAGGAATTCATACAAGGTGGACAGATACAGATTGTCCTCGTACATGCCGCCGATTGCGGAGAGGATGGCCGATACTGCCGCCTGGCCCTGGCGAAACAGCATCAGATACATAGTCATCTGACCGAGAGTGACCCGGCCGAGTACGGCCGAGGTCGCAACCCAGGCGTAGGCGCCATACAGGGCCAGCGTGCCGATCAGGCCCAGACCAAAACCCCAGGTGTCGCGGCGCACCGTCAATGCCCGGTCCTCTCGATACAGTCGCCGGAATATGTCCCGATAGCGCTCAAGCAGCAGGGGCCCAAGCCCGAACAGTTTGACCTCCTTGGCATGATCTTCCCGGGCCAGAACCGTTTCCAGATACATCTGCATCCGGGTTTCCGGAGAACGCCAGCGGAACAGCCGAAACGCATCGCCGGAGAATTTGGCTTCAGCAAAGAACGAGGGCAGGCCCGCCAGCATCAGCACGGCCACGGCCCACGGTGAAAACTGAACCAGCAATGCGCCATAACTCACCAGCGAGACCCCGTTCTGGGCCAGACCAAAGGTGCGCATCACCAGCGATAGCGGCCGGCTCGAAGCCTCGCGCCGGGCCCGGGTGAGCTTGTCGTAGAACTCGGAATCCTCGAACTGGGTCAATTCCAGCGTCAGCGCTTTCTCCAGGATCATCACGTTGACCCGCTGGCCCAGTTGCGCCCGCAATAGCGACTGGCACAGGGAGATACCTCGCTGGGCGCCGGCCAGGGCGGCGACGATGCCGCCCTCGGCTGCCACCAGATAAAACACCCGTTGCAACGCGGCGGGCCCGCCCTGCTCCACCACCCGTGCAGACTCGACGACCGCATCGATGATCAACGCGCCAACCCAGGCCATCGCCGCGGGCAATACGCCCGCGAGCAGCGTCAGGATGCCCAGCGCGACAGTCAGCCCGCGACTGGTGGACCAGACCAGCGCCATCGCGCGCCGGCTGTAGCGGAACACACCGAAGAAACCGCGAGCAACATCGCTTGCGGCAGCAGGCGGGACGGGACGGGAACCATGAGCCATAGGTCCGGCAATGCTACCCAATTCAGCCAGCTTGCGGACAATACTCGCCATCGTCGCAGCGCGGCCAAATCAACCGCGACACCCGGATCGCTGCGACGTCGGCGGCTTTTGACTTAACTTAACCCTCGGTGCGGGATCAAAAAAACGGCGTCCGGTCGAAGTTTTGGTTTGACCTGATGCCGTATACTGTGGGACTCGTAGATCCATGGACGGCCGGACCCACGTGACCACACAGCGGATCAGCCTGGACAAAGTCCAAACTTCGTCTTTCTTGCGGCGCGATTTTGTCTATTCCCTGTTGCTGTTTCTCCTTGGCGCAGCCGCGCTGGTATTTGCGCTGACTGAACGTGGCCCTGACGTCCCGGTGCCGACGACCTGGCTGTGCATGTTCTTTCTGGTCTACGGCCTGTTCACCATCTCGATGGGCTACGAACATCCGCACATCGGCTATGTCTCCTTCGATCGGGTCGCGCAGGTGGCGAGCATCCTGGTGCTCGGCCCGGTAGATGCGGCATGGATTGCAGGTCTGGCCTCATTGTTGTTCCCGCTGGTCCGACTGCTGCGCGGCGTATCATTTCTGTCGGTGCTGACCGCGTCACTTCACAACGCCGGCCTGATGACGCTGATGATCCTGATATGCGGGACTGCCTACATGAAACTGGGCGGCGCGGTGCCGCTGGAATGGATCGAATGGCCGAGCCTCATCCCCTTGATATTGCTGCTGTTTACCATGCAGGCGTTCAACGATATCGGGATGCGGCTGATGATTTCGATCCGGGATCTGAGCTGGTCGAAAGACGTGAGCCTGTTCGCCTTCATCATCGAGGCTGCCGCCGGTCTGGGCGGCATCCTTGTCGCGGTGATCATGAACCGGCTCGAACTGGCGCCGATCATCCTGATGATAGGCGTGATGAGCATCGGCATGTTTGCGCTGACTCAGTTTGCCCGGCTTCGTTTCCAGCTCGAGGCACTGGTCGCCGAGCGCACGCGAAAACTCAGTGAGAAGAGTATCGAGCTCCAGCGGCTTGCGACTCACGACCCGCTGACCGGGTTGCTCAACCGCCGCTATGCCGATGACTATCTCGACGAACGGATCGAGGAATTCAATCGCTATCAGCGTGGATTCAGCATCGCCCTGGTCGACCTGGACCATTTCAAGCGCATCAACGACGACTTCTCTCACGATACCGGCGATCAGGTTCTGCGCCTGATATCCGGTGTGCTGGCAGAGCGTTGCCGGGATACGGACGTCGTTGCCCGTTACGGCGGCGAGGAATTCCTGCTGTGCTTCCCTGGCACCAGCGTGGCTACCGCCAGGGATTTGTGTGAGCAGCTGCGGATATCAGTGGCTTCACTGGACTGGAGCGTGATGGCCCCCGGCGCAGTGGTCACGATGAGCGCAGGTGTCGCCGGCATCCGCCGTGGCATGAATCGCCGGGCGCTGCTGGGCGAGGCCGATGTGCGCCTTTATGAGGCCAAGCTGGCCGGACGCAACCGCGTGGTGCCGCTGGTCAAGACGCCTGCCGGGCGCTGAATCATGCTCTGATCGGGCCACCATCGCCGCCTGCTGGGCACCCCGCGCATCGTGCGCTGCACGATTGCCGCCCGCATTGCCCCTCGTCTATAAAGACGCTGTGTCTGATCGGTAATGCTGCTTCGATGCTATGGCATTCCGGCGAGACCCGAGCGGAGGGATCGTGTGGCGCTGAAAACGATCGGCAAGACCCTGATAGAGAACCTGCTGCGCGGCACCGGCGTCGAGCTCGACGGCCGCAATCCCTGGGATATTGTGGTCCATAATCCGCGCTTTTATCAGCGTGTGATGCGCGGATCACTGGGCATCGGCGAATCCTATATCGACGGCGACTGGGATTGCAGCGCGCTGGACGAGCTGTTTCGACGGGTGCTGCAGGCGGGCCGATTGCACAGTCCGTTGATCCGCGTTGCGCGCGCGGTAAAGGTGCTGCAGGCCAGGTTTGTTAATCTGCAGACCCGGCCGCGCTCGATGGCGGTGGCTGAACAGCACTACAACCTGGACCACCGCATGTACGCGCATTTCCTCGGTCCGTGGAATCAGTACACCTGCTGTTTCTTCGACGACACTACCGATCTGGAGCAGGCCGAGATCAACAAGCTGGAGATGATCTGCGACAAACTGGAACTTCAGCGCGGCGACCGAGTTCTGGATATCGGTTGCGGCTGGGGAGGATTCGCAAAATATGCCGCCGCCACGCGGGGCTGTGAGGTCACCGGGATCAGCCTGTCCAGCGAGCAGATCGAGTATGCGCGCGAGTTTACCGCCGGCCTGCCGGTGACTATCCGCCAGCTCGATTATCGGGATCTGCCGCGCTCGGGTATCGAGCCCTTCGACAAGATCGTGATCGTCGGCATGATCGAACACGTGGGTCACAAGAATTACCCGCGACTGATGCAGGTGGTGCATCAGATGCTGAAGACCGACGGCTTGTTCCTGCTGCATACCATCGGTAACCGTGATGTGACCGCGGTGGTGGACCCGTGGGTGGAGAAATATATCTTCCGCAATTCCATGGTGCCGGCGATGAACCAGCTGATCCGCGCCACCCAGGATCTGTTTGTGATCCAGGACTGGGAGAACTACGGCCATGACTACGAGCCGACGCTGCAAGCCTGGTATGACAACTTCAACGCCAGCTGGGAACAGATTCGCGCTCTCGATTCCGAACCGCGTTTCGATGAGCGCTTCCGGCGGATGTGGAATTACTATCTGCTCTCGTGCAAGGCAGCGTTTGCGGTCGAGGAGCTGTATCTGTGGCATCTGGTGATGACCCGCCATGGATCCGGTCGCGGCGTCTATGATCGGGTCCGGCACTACACAGGCCGCCAGACCCGGGGCGGCCCGGCTCCGCTGCCGGGCTGATCCATTGATCACGCGTGCGCGCCGGCGTTGCGGCGCAGCGATTCACCTCGGGCAATCAGCAGCGATGAGGTGAACACCGACGCCGCGGGACCCACTGACCGTCCGGCGGCGTTTACCAGGATTGAATCCCGCGCTTCTCAGGCCGCGTCGTACGCCTGTTTCAGCCAACGCTTTAGCTCGCTATCGACGTCGGCTTTACTGCTCAAACGCACCCGGTGGCTGACCATCGCGTTGAAGCTGCCCGAGGCCTCCAGCCTGGGTCCGGCGGGTACGCCCTTTAGGTTGAGCCCGAGATCGACCCGATCTTTGGTGGACGGCTGGATCAAGGCAAATTGCTTGTTTCGGCGGAGGCTGACGTAGGTCTTCTTCGGCGCGATCTCGATGTCGGTTCCGAATTTCTTCACCGCGTTGACGATGGCTTCGTAGATCGGACGCAGCTCTGCCTTCGCGCCCTGGTACTGGGCATCTACCAGGTCGCCTCCGCTGGCTGCGGCCTGTCCGGCGCTCAGATGTTTTTGCGCAATCAGATTGGCAAATCCATGCGTGACGCCGTGCTCTGTTTTCAAATGCCTGACGATCTCACCGTGTTTTGCGAGCTTGACCTTGCTCAGCACTGTCAGCCATTGCGCCAGCGATTTGCCGGTCTTTTCCGGCAAGTTGTCGATCATGGTTTGAGCCATCTGCTCCGGGGTTGCCGTGGCCATTGGGGTCTCCTTGAAACGTTTGCTTACGCTTGCGGCAATAAGCGTAAAGGATATCGGCAATATTGCGCTAATCCCGGACCCGGCCGGCTCCAGGCGCCGGCTGGCCCCGGTACACGGCGGCAGCGATAGCTACTTTCCTCGCGCTGGCGCATCCGCCCGGAAGGAGTAAAGGGGGGGCGATGCCTGCGCCCGACCGGCGCTCGCACTACAATGCCCGGATGCGATGGTCAACGCTGAGCGCCGCCCCTCACCGCCTGTTCTTCATCGGTGGTCTGGCGATGATGATCCTGTCCATGACCGTGTGGATGGCGTCACGGGCAGGCCTGCTCGCGGTTCCGCTGTCCGGGCTGGATCATGCGTTCCTGATCAGCCACGGCGTTTTTGCGTTTTTTATCTTTGGCTTTCTGATCACGGTGTTCCCGCGCTGGCTGGATCAACCTGCGATCGGACGGCGATGGTATCTGGCGGCATTCCTCGGCCTGGCCAGCGGCATCCTGGGTCTGCTGGTCGGGTTCAGCCTGGCCCCGCAGCTTGTGCTGTGGGCGCTGGCAGCCGCCGGCGCCGGGTGGCTGCTGGGATGGCTGGCCCTGACCCGCGTCTTTTGGCGCGCGGAAAAGTCCGTCGTGCATACGCTGGTCGTGTTACCGGCGCTGTTGATGGGATTGGGCGCTCTGGTCGCGTACGGCTGCTGGCGCGCCGGCGGCGACTGGGTCTGGGTGTATGTCGGCGTAACCGCGAGTTTGTGGCTGTTCCTGACGCCGGTCTTCGTGGCGGTCTGCCACCGCATGATCCCGTTTTTCAGTCATGCTGCACTGGGCGGGGATTATCCGATGTTCCGCCCCGCAGTCTTGCTGTGGCTGTTGGTCGCTGGCTGTTGGACGCACTTCGGTTTGAGCGCATTGCACCGCTTCGAATGGCTGTGGCTGGCGGACCTGCCCCTGGCCGTGATCGCTGGATATCTTTGGCTGCGCTGGAGCCCGGGCCGCAGCCGTGGCAACGCGCTGCTGCGAGCATTGTTCGTCGCCTATGCGTGGTTGTGGATTGCGGCGCTGATCGGCGCTGCGCAATCACTGTGGTATCTGCTCGACGGCAACTTTGTTTTCGGCCGCGCCCCGGTCCATGCGCTGACCATCGGATTCTTTAGCAGCATGGCGATGGCGATGGTGACCCGGGTGGCGCTGGGCCACTCGGGACGCGAGCTGACGATGGCCCGATGGCAATGGTGGACGCTGATGTCGCTGCAGGGGGTCGCCCTGATCCGCATCACCGCGGAATGGCCTGGTCTGGCGCCGGATAGCGCCAACAGCCTGATCCAGGCCAGCAGCTGGCTATGGCTGATCACGCTGACGCCCTGGGCGGGCTATTTCATCCGGGTTTGCGCGACACCGAGGATCGACGGCAAGGACGGCTAGGCCCCGCGCAGCGCAAGCATCGCGCCCGGAACCGCCGACCTGATCAGGAAGCGGCCGCGGTCAGGACGCGGCCGCAGGCGCGACCTGGATGCTTCATTGATCCGCAGCAGGGTCGTCGCTTTCCATCGGCAGGTCGCTGGCCCGCCAGCCGGGTCCGGACGGAAAGCCTTCCATATCCTGGCCTTCGTAGCCACCGGCGAATACATAGACGCCGGAGAATCCGGCCTTGCGCTGTAGTGCATCAGCAGCCTGACTGGCGCGCATACCGCCGGAGCAAAGTATGACGATGGTTTCGTCGGCGTCGAAACGCTCCGGCACGGTCTGCATAAACGCCTCGTTTATGCCCTCCACCTGGTCGTTGTAGGACCAGGTCACCAGTTCCGCGCCAGGCGCGTGCCCGTCGTGATCAAACTCACTCTGTGTGCGCACATCGAGAATGCGGAAGCTACGACCTTCGGCATTCCAGTCGCCGATCTGGCTGGCATCGACCGTCTGTACCACGGCCGTGTAGTCGGGATGGTCGTGTTCGCCATCTCTGCAGCCAGTCAGACTGGCCAGGACCACTAGCATCGTCGTCAGCAATACGCGTTTCATCCCGATCTCCCGCTGATACGACGGTCTAGCTTGCCAATCCGGGCGTCTTCCGGCAAGACTCGGCCATGCTTAAAGCCGGTGCACCGCCTCGTCTCGCGGGCGATACGGAATCGGCCTGATAATCAGGGGTCCAGCGCGGTGCAATGTTCGTGCGCTGCGGGGGCAGGGCCGTCCGTGGAGTTATTGACCGCGCCGATCAGTCGCTCCCGGGTGCTGCTCAGCGCCGCCTGCAGACCGCTGCCCGCGCCGGCCAGCGCCTGGGCCCGGTCCAGTGCCGCCTCGGCCAGCGCGAGACAGCCTTGATCGATGCGGATATTGGACAGGTTGTTCAGTGCTGCGACTGCAAACGCCGGATCCCCGGCCAGCGACGCATACAGCCTGGACGCCTGCTCGAGCTGTCCGGCTGAATAGCGCACGTTCGCCAGACCGAATCGGGCCGCGCCCAGGTCCGGATCACTTGCCAGCGCAGCCTGATAGGCGCGACCGGCAGCTTCCGATGCCCCACTCGCTTCCAGGTCAGCGACCGCGCGCAGATAGACTGGCCAGTCCGGGTTCGCCGGCAAAATCCCGGGCTGCAGGGTGATGATTCCCCATCGATCCGCAAGCGACCAGCGGCGCATGAAATCCCTGGATGACTCGACCCGCCGGCGCACGGTCCCTGAGCGCAGCACAACGTCCTCGGCGGTCATATCTGCACCGATGACCACCGCGTAGTGCCATACCGGCAACGACTTCAAGCCGAGATTCTGCAACACCAACACCGGCTGGCCGGCCGCCAGCTGAGCCACCAGATCCTCCAGCTCGGGGCGCAGCGGATAAACCACCAGACCGCGTTTGCGGGCCGCGGCGACGATCTCAGGCTGCAGACTGCCTTTGCGATCGGGCACATAGACCTCGGCGACCAGCGCGTCCGGCACGACTTCGGGTGAGTGCTCCTGCAATGCCGCGGATAACACCGTAGCCAGCGCAGCCGGGCCGCATTGATAGTCCTGCTGGGGATAAAACGGCGTGCTGGTCAGCTCGATGGCGTCGGACACGTCCGCTGGCCAGCTTTGCTGCAGCAGCGTCGGGCCCGCGCACCCGGACAACAAAGCCAGCACAGCCGCACCCAGCGCGCGGATTACCATTCTGGCTGGGGATTCAAACGGAAACGGCGGCTCATGGAGCCGCCATCCGCAACGATTGCAAGCGCGACGCCTGGTCAGAACTTGTTAAAGATATTGATCACACCGGTCAGCTCGAGGACCAACAGGACGACGAAGGTGATACCGAGCACGGCAAGCAGGCTGATGCCCCCTGCCGGCATCTGATCGAATTCCTGCTGCAGAGCAACCAGCTCTTCGTCACTCAGCGCCGCTACCCTCGCCATCGCGTCATCAGTGGTCACACCATGCGCCTCGAGCACGGCCTGCACATCAGCGCGTGCCAGCACGGCCTCCACGGCGGACAGGTGCTCAGCCCTCGCCACTGAACTCATTGCTTCGCCAGTGCCGATGACCGTCGCGGCAGCAGTCTGGCAAAGAGACAGATTGAAAATGCTGACCATCAATGTGACGGCCCAAAAGCGAACAATACGGATCGACATGACGCGGTCCCTCAATGGTTAAATGCTGAGCATTATATCTCGGCCGACATATTAGCAATTCGCAGCCGGAATTTGGGAACAGCGGTCGAATGACCATGATCCGGCAGATCGACGCAAGCGGACATCTGCCGCTCGGTTTGCGCACAGAACGCCGCAAAAACTCAGCGGAGAACGCGGGCGCGCCGCGCCGTTCACCGGGTTCCGGCTAATGGCAAATCAGCCTGAGGCCTCCGAATCCCGGTCAGTCGAGCGAACGGCCGAGCTCGCGATCCGTCAGCACCCGCACGGTAGCGGTGGGGCTGGACGCGACATATTGCTGCTCCAGCTGAGTGTACTGATTCTTCAGCCGGCCCAGTTCGTTGGTCAGCGTTGCGACCTCGATATCGCGCTTGCGCACCGCGTTGGAGAGTATCGCCACCGCCTTTTCGCGCTCTTTGAGCTTGTCGGTCAGCTTGCCAACCGCCTCGCTGCTGACCGGATTTGGCTGGCTTGCCTCCACCGCCTCGGCGGCGGGTCGCTCGGCAACCTGCTGTTGCAGGGAATCGATCAGCTTCAGATTCGACTCCACCGTGGCCCTCAATCGACCCACTTCCGCGTCGCGTTCGCGCAGATGCGCACGGATCCGGGACAATTCCTCCACGTCCTTCTGCAGGCTCTCGATCAGCGTTTCCTTGGAGTGCCGCTCCTCCTCATAACCCATGACCTCGCGCTCGCGCGCCTCGAGGTTGTGTTTCAAAGTGGTGACGCTCTTCATATCCTTTTGCAGCGTATCGATGAGCTCGACCTGGGCCGCCACATTGGTTTCCAGCTTGCTGATCTGGTCTTCTCTGTCCTGCAGGCTGCGTTCGAGCCGCTCACGCGCACCCTCAGCGTCCGCGAGGCGCTTGCGCACGGCCTCTTCCTCAGACGAGGTGCGCTCTAACTTTTCCTGCAGGCCGCGTGCCAGTCGCGTCTGCTCACGCAACTCGTTTTGCAGGCGCGCGATGTTTGACTCCTTTTCGGCCAGGCGCTCGGCAATACTGTTATCCCGCGCCGCGGCCAGCTCGGCCTCGAGTTCGGCTGCCTTTTGCCTGTGCTCTTCTGCGCGCTCGTCCGCCGCGGACTTGATCACCCTGAGCGTATCCAGACCACGCTTGAGCGCGGCGTTGTTGCGCTCCTGACGGTCGAGATCGCCGCGCAGTTTCTCGAGCTCTACCAGCTTTTCATCGGTGTCTGCCTGTTCGGCTAGCAGTGCATCGACCTGTTTCTCAAGTTCATCTACACGAGAACGAGCGGTCTCCAGCTCCTCGCTCAGACGCTCGATGTCTGCTGTTCTTTCCGCCAGCGTGGATTCGAGATCAGCCGCCTGACCGCGCTCGGATTCAAGTATCGCCTGCAGCTCTTCGATTCTCTCCAGGCCTGCATGAAGATCCTTTTCAAGCTGGGCAACTGCCCGCCGCTCCTCCAGCGAGGCGACGCGATCACGTTCCTCGAGTTCGGCGATTCTCGCTTCGAGCCCGGAGATGTTCTCGCTCTTTGCGTCCAGCTCAGCCTGCAGCGCAGCCAGCGCGTCATGCCTGTCACGGAGTTCCTGTTCTGCATGAGCCATGCGCTCATGCCACTGGCTCAGATCTGCTTCCTGTGCATGCAGCTGCTCTTCGCGCTCCCGCGCTTCGCGCTGCAATGCATTGATAGCGGCGTCGCTGGCCTCGAGCCTGCGCTCCAGCTCCTCGGCGCCGGCTCGCGCTTCGTCGATCTGCGCCTGAGCCTCCTCCAGTTCCCGGGTACGCCGGCCCAGACTCTCGCCCTGCTCCCTCAGTCGGGCGCAGGCGTGATCAAGCTGCTGCCCCAGAGCCGCCGCTTCAGCGTTGCGTTCCTGTAGCTTGGAGGTGAGTTCCCGGGATTTCTCCTCGCTGTCCTGTGACCGGCTCCGGGATTCCTCCAGCGCCTGGTTCAGACGCTCCAGTTCCGCATCCCGCTCGGTCAACAAATCTCTCTGCGACAGGACTTCTTCGGCCCGGAGCCTCAGCTCCTCCTGCAGCGTGGCCAGCTCCGCGCGGTCGCTGGCGAGGCTTTCCTCCAGCCCAGAGATAGTGAGCCTGCGCGCCTCGAGCTCTTCGCCGAGCTGGATGACTGCTTCGATCTGGGTCCAGTCCGCGCCATCTTCAGGCCGCTCGGACAGCGATTCCACCAGCCTCTTCTTGTCCTGGAGCTGAGCTGAAAGCGCTTCGATGCGCTCGTCCCACTCTTCCAGCGCATTGGTCAGCAGGGTAATAGCCCGTTTTGTGGAAGTGCGGCCGATCATGGAGCGCCCTCGTGCCGGTTGCCTGATTATGTCAAACGAATTGACGGGATTCTAAGGCAAAAACTACAGGTAGCAGCCGCGATCGCAATAGGATCGCGGTCACAGTTTCGTCAAGCGACGTTATCGGGGATCGACGCCGGCGCCAGGCCCACGGCTCTTTGGAGCGGCGCCTGCAGCCCGTTTTCGGCACCGGATCTGATTTCCGGAGCTATTTTCGAGGCGGCGGCATTTCCTCGAAGTTCGGCACCTGCTCGCTGGTGATATCCCAGGGCTGGCGGTACCGGGTGTAGACCACCGACCGCGGACTGAACCAGCTGTGGTCGTCCAGACAGCCCACCGGTATCGCGGTGATGCCCGGCCGTCCGGTGTTCTGCCCGTGCAGCGGGCTGCCGCAGGTCGGGCAAAAATGGAAGGTCTTCCGATTGCCGCTGTCGGTATCGACTGCGTAGGCCGTGGGCTCGCCGTCGATCTCCACGTCCTGTTCCTTGAAGAAGGCCAGCGACATGTGTCCGGTGCCGGAAGCCTTCTGACAGTCCAGGCAATGGCATTGAGCCATCAGCACCGGTTCATGACGGATGGAATAATGAATGGCCCCGCAGCGACAGCTGCCGGTGGCGAAGTTCTGTTCTGACATGGATGTCTCCTGTCGAGGCTAACGGGACCAGTGCACCTTCTGATGACAGCGAATCCGGTCCCCGGTCTGTTGCTGATTCTAGCGGCGACCGCCCCCTCTGCCGCCCATACCGCCACGCATCCCGCCGAATCCCCCCATCTGGCGGAAACCGCCGCCGGCACCGCCACGCATACCACCGGCATTGCCAAACGAACTGCGCTGGTTGTAGCCCTGGAATCCCCGCTGACGGGCGCTGAAGTCGCGGTTCAGACCCGAATCGCCCATGCCGCCCATGCCGCCCTGCCCGGCCTGCCCGCTCATGCCACCACCGATGCTGCCAAGATCACGCTGTCCGCCAGATTCGCCTGTACGTTGCGCGCCCGCACCATCGGTCTGTTGCCAACCGTCGCCGGTGTGCTGTTCCCAGCCGTCGTCGGTGCGACGGTATACATTGCCGTTGCGACCGGCGTAGAGGTCGCCGCTCGCGCTTTGGCCCACCGATGTCCGTCCCGCCCCGTTCGAAACCGAGACCGCAGACCCGCCGGCCGAGGACTCCATCTCCGTCCGTGAGGTACCGCCGCTGCGTTGGGTGCTGGTGGACACGGTCTGGCCGTCCTTGCTGAACTCACCCTCGCCGGTCACGCCGCCGGGGCCAACCTGGCGAGTGATGCTGGCCGAGCCACCGTCTGAGCCGGATACGTTTATCGTGCCCTGACCGTTTGAGATTTCGCTGTTGAAATCCGCCTGACGTCCGTCCGCGGTCTCGAGCGAGCCGGAACCAGTCATCGTGCCGTTGTCATACTCGCGTTTGCTGTTGAATGAGCCGCCGCGACTGCCTTCGGCGTCTACGCTGGACCAGTTACCGTCGTAGTCACGCGTACGCTGTACATTCGCCGACTCATCGCCCTTCTGAAACGTGCGATCCTGGGTGTAACGCTGCTTGTCCGCGTTGTAGTTGCGCGAGGTGTCGGTGGAAACGCCGGTACGCGGATTGTAGGTCTGGCTGTCACTTTGCCAGCCACTGCCGTCCCAGGATGCCTCCGAGTACCGGTAGCCCCCGGTGACCGGGTTGTACGCGTTCGCATAGGTGTAGCCGCCATAGGGCCCATACCAGACAGAGCGCGAGCCGTAGGTGCCGGTAGCCGGGTTGTACCAGCTCCCATACCCATAAGTCCCCGAATAGGGATAGTAATAAGGACCGTAGATATACGGCGGGTAATACCAGCCCGTGCCGTAGACCGGGATGCCGTAGGCCAGATAGACGTTATTCCAGTATGCCGGCGTCGATGAATAGACGATGGTGGTATTGGTGGTGTTCTCGACCTTCACATAGGTGCAGGGGTAAGCAGGCGAATCCGGCGGGATCTGGTAAAACGCCGCCGGCACATTGGCCGTCGCCTGCCACGGACCTGTCGGGCTGGTCCCGGAATACCAGGCGCCCTGGTAACACAGGTAGTTCATGTTTTGGTAGGACAACACGTCGAAATCGGTATTGGTGGCGCGCGAAATATCGGTGCCCTTGATGTTCTCGAACGTGGCGTCACCGGCATAGGTCACTTGCGCATCGGGCGTTGCGTCGCTGGCCGTCGTCGTCATTTTGGGCAGCATGGCCTCGAGCAGGGCCAGCCGGGCTTCCGGCGTATCCGCGACCGAAGCGAGGACGTAGGCGACCGGGCTGTCAGTGGGGATGCTGGCAAAAGCGGCCGGCAGTTTCGGCACAAACTTCCACGGCCCATTCTCCAGACTGGTGCTGGTAAACCAGCGGCCCGAGGCCAGGAAATACCAGTCCGCGTCGAGCTTGAACAGCGGGCTGGTCGTATTCTTCACATAGCTGAGCCCGTCCGCGCCGGTGATCTGTTCAAGCTCCGGCTCGCCCTTGCTCACGATCAACTCCGAAGGCGTGTGGGTCAGGATCACCTGCGGCGTCGGTTCGTCGCTGGCCGTCGGCGGCAAAGCCTTGCGTATGGTGTCGAAACCCGCTTCCGCCGGTATCTGACTGAACGACATCGGCAGATCCGCGGTAGCGACCCAGGGTCCGTCCAACGCCGGCGCGGCCAGCCATTGCTTACCGTTCAGCAGATAATATTTACCGCCGATAGGATCCTTGACGATAGGAAACGATGCATTGGGGATGAGCTGCAGCGAAGCCCCCGACATGTCCGCAGTGATCGGATCGCCCTGGATCAGCACAATGATCGCCGGGCTGTCGCGTACGTATATCGGCGGCGGCTCGGTGTTGAATCCCGCAGGCGCGGGCGTCTCGAGCACATCGTCAGCCAGATAGGACAGAAACAGATCCACCGGCACGTCGATCCGCGAACGCAGCACCGCGGCCTTGACCCGGTCGGCCCAGACCTCCGCCACCGCAGGGTTGCTGAAGGTCACCTTATCGATCCGCGGTTGCGTCACCACGACGATACGCCTGTCCATATCGACCTCGGTGTCTCCGGACAATGCCGCGGTACCGAGGAATCGATCCGTGCTCCCGTCGGGCATGACTTCGATCGCGATCAGTGAATCAAATTCCTTGAAGTCCTGCCAGGAACGGATCTGCGGCGCGTAGACGACAAGACTCGCGCCCTCGATGGTGCGCTTGCGCGGGTATTCACCCGGAGCGAGATTCGCCGCCGTTTCCTGAGCTGCTTCAGCACTGGTGGCAGGTTCTGCTGCATGAGCGCCTGTCGTGATGCACGCGGCTAACACGAGCATCGGCCAACGATAAAACTTCATGGTTTCTTCTACCTGTGGATAATCGATCTGAGCCGCTCCCCGGCCAGCGTACCAGCATAACTCAGGCCCCGCGCGAGGCGAAGCCGCGGCTGCTCCGGCAAGGCACGCCTCTGTTCCTTCCGGGCTGGAAATCGTAAACTGACCCGACCGACCGAAGACTGTCCATCAACCGCCGAATCTGTGGAGTGCCCCGAGATGACAAGACGTCGCGCAGTGCCTTTGATGTTCCTGATTCTGGCGATTGCAGTCATCGGAACAGCGCATGCATTCGTCGTATCGAAATACAAGGTTAACGGGCAATTCGTCTATGACGGCATGACGTATGAGGAAGTGCGCGCCATAGCGGGCGACCCGATCAGCGAGCAAGTCATCAAGCCCAACGACCAGCTCGTTGAATGGACTTACCAGTGCTCAAAGCCTGGCAAGGGCCCCTGCACTGTAGTGGCAGAGGCTGGCAAACGGCAGATGCGTGCCCTGTTTACGCTGGGCCGGCTGAGCGGCATCACTTTCGAAGACCTGTAGGCCTCGGGGCACAAACCGGGCCCTCGTGGGGATTCGCGAGCTGCCTGAAGGTGATGCCCGGGTACGCAGCCCGGGCCAGGCACACCGGCGTTTCCGATCCGATCCTGGCGCAGCTCGACCTACCGGCAGCGCTCAGCCACCCTGCCGTCTATCCGCCGGATCCGGTCCCTTTCGCTTTTCCGCCCGCCGATGCTTTGCTGGCCGCCGCCTTCCTGGCCGGTCGCTTGCTTGCCGGCTTCTTTTTTGCCGGCGTCCTCTTCGACCCAGCCTTGCTCACCGATGCCTTTTTGCCGGCGGTCTTCCTGGTTGCCGACTTCCTTGCCGGCTTTGCCGCCGTCCGGGTCGTCGTCCGGCTGGCTGTGGCCCTGCGCCCGGTTGTTCCCCGCGCTTGCGAGCTCATGGTGTCGCCCGGCTTCCAGGTCTTGCGCGCCTGCTTCGCCAGTTTGACGACCTTGGCGATATCCGCGTCGCTGAACACGCCGTTGACGCCGGAGATCGCGGCCAGACGCATGCCGTGCTTGATCCCCAGCTTGTAGATCTCCTTGACCTTCTGCCATTCGGTATCCCGGCCGATGGTGAAGACTTCGAAACGTCCCTCCAGGGCCAGCACGATGGTCTCTGCCAGACACGCGTAGATCACGTTCTTCGGCAGCCCTATATCCTTCATGTTGACTTCGCTGGGCAACAGGATTTCACCGGACTCGATCACCAGCACATCAGGCCGCTTGGCCACCTCAGCCGGGGGTAGATCCAGCGGACGAGCTACATCGGTAATTACGCAACCAGGCTTGACCTTGGTTATGTCGAGGATTTTTTTGCCGGCACCTGATGTCGAGGTGACGATCATGTCCATCTCGCCGAGATATTGCTCGTAGTCGGCGGTGGCGACGACTTTCGCGTCAGGCGTCTCCTGGAGGATCGACTTCTTCAGCGCATCCAGTTTCTTCTGCGTCCGCGCCGCCAGGTAGACCTCGTCAAAGGCCATGGCCAGCAGACGCGCGCTGACCGAGCCGATCGAGCCGGTGGCGCCGATGACCATGGTCTTGGCGGCCACTTTGCCGTTCTTGCGCACATGGACCAGGTTCATCCGCCGCATCGCGTCATGAGCCGCCCACAACGCGCCCGACGCGGAATAGCTGTTGCCGGTGGTCACCGGAATCGTGGCCCGTCGCGCCACCGTCACGCCGGCGTCGCCAACCACCTTGGTGAACGCACCCAGACCCAGGATCTGTGCCCCCATGCCCTCCGCCATTTTGGCCGCCGCAAGCAGCCGCTTGTAGGTGAACTCGGGGCTTCGCGTGAGCATCTCTTTCGGCGTGCCGCCAACCGAGATCAGCCAGCCTTCGGCTTCCGCGCCGGTGGGCGAAATGATGTTGTCCATTTTGCAGTAGATCATCGGCGGCATATGGGCCGCAGCTCTTTCCACCTGATCCATGATGATCTTCGGCGTCGCCTTGGGCACCGGAAAACCCTTGCGGATGTGCTCCTGGCTCAGCGGATGCACGACAAAGGCAAAGCGGCGGATGTTGCGGAACTCGCCGGTCGGATACAGCAATCGCGGTTCGATCTTGAGCTCTTCGACGATCTCCTCGAGATCGTGATCCGACAGCTCCTCCGAGCTGGTCTCCAGGGCCGCCAGGATCATCGCCTGGATCGTGCTCAATCCCACCACACGCTCGAACAGCATTGGCGAGACATCAACCACCAGGTTGACATTGCATTCCTTGAAAAACTCCAGCCGGTCGTCGTCAATGGCCGACGTGATCAGCGTCTTTCCGTCGAGGTTTTCCGCATTGCCGAACGTCGCGATGTCGTCGAACGTGCCGACGATGACATGACACCTGGCCATTTCCTTGGTCAGCACGGCCTTCTTGATCGAGGTCAGCCCGGGAATTTTTGCCAGGCGCCGGGTCGGCAGCACCGAGGACGCGATATGCGCGCCACGGGCGTACAGCTCCAGCTGATCCAGCGAAGTCAGCACGGCCGGGGCGCCGGTATCCAGCACCGCATCCGCGAATCTCAGATTCGGCGTGTAGTCGCCCATCGCCTGAGCCATGTCGTAATTGACCATGCCGGAAAGAAACAGCACCAGGTTGTTGTTGAAGTAATGACCGAATTTGCGTTGCACGTGACGCACCGCGCGCACCTGCAGCATCCGGCGCAGGTTGGCGCCGGTGGTTGCCGGGACCCGGGTCACCACATTGAGCAGCCGATCGGTGTCTTCGTGGACATGCCAGCGCGAACCGACGTCATAGTGGTCCCGGATCATGCCCAGGGCTATCGCGTCGGCGCTGGACTGATAGCGACGCAGCAGCTCCCAGGCCTTGCCTTCGTCTTCATCCGCGCCAATCCGTTTGACCTGGAAATCCTGACCCAGGAATCGGGTTTCGAATTGATAGTCTTTGGACGCGGGTCCAAGGGAAATGCTGACGACTTTCTTCATCACAACGCTCCAGTTCTGCATGCCGCGGCACCCGGCCGCGGGCGAGTCTCGCCCCGTCTGATTGCCGATCCACCATCGAGACAGTCTCTGCTGGCGGCGGCTGACCGGTCAGGGGCTGGTAATTACACCCTGCCCGGCCCGCGGGCACAACAAGGATAGCGATTCGGGCCACGGAGCAGGATTACCTATACTTGGTATCCTACATTCTAGTCCGGCGCTCCGCCGGACTCCCGACAATACGCGAGGCGACGACATGATCCCATTCGGTATCCAGGTGGCCGGTTTCCAGGGCCTGATGAAGACCTTGAAAGCAGTGGCGAAAACGCTGCCATTTCCGAAACCGACACTGTTCTCGGGTCCCGGTTCTTCGCTGCAATTATGCGATGCCATCGGGCTGATGGGCGTGCATAAGCTGCTTATCGTCACCGACGCGATGCTGGTCAAGATCGGCCTGCTTGACGATATGCAGGCCCGGCTCAAGGAGCTTGGAATCCGCTTTGTAGTCTATGACGGGATCAAACCGGACCCCACGGTCGATCAGATCGAGGCCGGGCTGAAGATGCTCAAGCGCGAGCGCTGTCAGGCCATCCTGGCTGTGGGCGGTGGATCGCCTATCGATGCGGCCAAGGTGATCGCGGCCCGGGCCACCAATAACAAGCCGATCTCGCGCATGGAGGGGATGTTCAAGGTGTTCTCCGCGCCGATGCCGCTGTATGTGGTGCCGACCACCGCCGGCACCGGCTCGGAGGTGACCATCGCCGCAGTGGTGTCGGATCCGGCCAAGAAGAAAAAGACGCCGATCATGGATCCGAAGCTGGTGCCGATGATGGCAGCGCTGGACGGCGCGTTAATGACCGGACTGCCGCCAGCAGTGACCGCCGCCACCGGGATGGATGCGCTGACCCATGCGATCGAAGCCTATCTCTCGGCCAACGCGCTGCCCGAGACCGATGGTTATGCGCTGGCCGCGACCAAACTGATCATGGAGAACCTGCCCACCGCGGTCGCGAACGGCAAGGACCTCGAAGCACGGCAGGCGATGTCCTTTGCTTCCTACTACGCGGCGCTGGCTTTCACCCGTGCGGGGGTCGGCTATGTGCACGCGATCTCGCACAACTTCGGTGCCTACTACCACACGCCACACGGGCTGGCGAACGCGATCGTGATGCCCTGGGTGCTGGATTTCTCAAAACCCGAATGCACCAAACGCATGGCCCGGCTGGCGGAAGTGGCGGGTCTGCGCAAGAAGGGTGACCGGCCGCAGGCGCTGGCCAACAAGCTTATCGATCACATCCGTGAGATGAACCAGGAGTTTGGCATCCCCCAGCATCTTGAAGCCCTGAAAAAGTCGGATATCCCGGCGATTGCCGCCAAAGCGCTCAAGGAGGCACATTACACCTATGCCGTGCCCCGCTATATGGATCAGCGCACCTGCGAGGGGCTGATTCGAAAGATGCTCGTCTGAAGCGGGAACCGGGACGGCGCAACGTCCTGTCTGGCGGGCGCCATGGGCAGGGCTGGCGGGCAACATACGATCCTGGCGGAGGCGACGATAGAGGATCCGGTCGCCGAATGATGAACCGGCGCGGATTCTCTGCGGACTGTTCTCTACGTGTCGCTTTCGCTGACCGCCTTGAACATCAGCGTATTCATCGGCAGATAGCCGAGCCGCTCATACAGGCGGTATGCGCCTTCATTTTGCCCGAACACGTTCAGGCCGATACCGATAAGGCCCATTTCGCGCACCTTTTCCTCCAGCGTGCGCAAGGCTCGCGAGGCATGGCCCTTGTTCCGGTGAGCGCGAGTAACAAAGATGTCGATGATATAGGCGGCCTTTGCTCCGGCGCGCTCCCGCACCGCGAACCAGAGTACACCTACCGGCGTGCCGCCCCATTCGTCGATGATCTCGAACAGATAGTTGTCCGGCGTATCCAGACCCTGTGGCAGCAATTCGGCGAACGCCTCCCGGGCACGCTCCAGCGCGCTCTCTTCCTCCCACTCGCCTGAGATCACCTTCTGCTTCGCGTAGTTCGGCAGGGAGTGCTGCTCGTAGTGAGCCAGCGCCGCCGCGTCCATCGGCTTCAGGGAAGTGAGTTTCGTTTCCCCACCGGAACTGCCGTAATCGTTCGCCATCAGACCTGACCTCCAGCCTTTCATTTCCCCGGGTCGGTCAACCGACAGGGCCGTCAACTAGCGTGACCATCAATGATAACCCCGTACTCCGGGTTCGCGCTCGCCCAGAACAGCCGGTTCAGGGCATGCTGACGATAAAGGAAGATACGACGCAATTGACGGCGTAACAGCGGATGGATGCATTCGCTCAGCGGCGACAAAGGCAGCACGTAGTCGACACGATCGACGATTTTCGTACCCTGATCGCCTGGAATGAACTCGTGTAGGTGTTCCCAGCGCCGGTACGGGCCCGAAATCTGCCGGTCAACAAACCGCACCGGAGGCTCCCAGGAACTGATCTCGGTTTGCCAGCTAAATGGCATCCCCCAGAGGCTGAGACGATAGTCGATCCTTGCGCCTTCCCGCATTTCAATCGGCCTCGGCGTGAGGATCCTGAAACACAGCTCTCGCGGTGTGATCCGCTCAAGATTGAACGCGTCACAGAAAAACGGGAACAACTCTTCCCGTTCCCGGGCAACGTACAGGCATGCTTCAAGCGTGTGCTGTGTCGCCATCCGGCGTCTCCCTCACCATCGCCAGACCCCTGTTTGTCGGGAGTTTGGCCGCGATTGACCGGCCAGGCGATGGCGCGAACAGATGCTCGCGCTGGCCGCGAAGCTTGAATAGAAACCTGCCAGGCAATACGTTGCCGGGGATCGCCGTGCCTATTCCGGCAAGGTCTCCCCGGAGCCGCCCATCTCCGCCGGAAAGTCCTTCATCTTGGGCAGACCGTCCTTCACTTTCAGCACCGCGGACTCGTAATTCACGTGTAAACCCGGCTGGAAGTCCAGTCCGGGCAGTATCGCGGCGTAGACGTCGGTGAAATTGGCCCCCGGATGCCCGGACATCACGTGGCCGCCGCATCTCGAGCAGAACTGACGATGGCTGGCCTCGGTTTTTTTGTAGGTCTCGAGGAAGTCCGCCCCCTTTGTCACCTCCACTGCATCCGGCTGCCACAGGGTAAACGCGTTGACCGGGCCGGCGCTCCAGGCCCGACAATCCTTGCAATGGCAATAACCCATCGCGAACGGCGCCCCGGTGGCCCTGATTTCAACGGCGCCACAGAAGCAGCGCCCGGTATAGCTGGTCGGTTCTGATGCAGACATGATCTACCCCCATAGGTTTGGTCGACAGAATATAGAACTCGACGCAGAAAAACGGAATCTGTAGCTGTGCTGCGGCGCGCCATGCAACCACAGCGTGCAGACAGATTCCGATGCCGGGACCCGGCATGGTCCGGGGACAGGCGACTGCAGGGATTCAGCACCCCGATGCTTTATTCCCTTGGCGCAATGCCTCGCTGGCCCGGACCCCGATAATTGGGTCTAAACTGGATAACCGCTCAAACAGATTGAACAACCGCATCATGGCGAGAGTGAACAATGTACTGGCAACGATCGGCCGGACTCCCGCGATCCGGCTGAACCGGCTGGCGCCCGCGAAGGTTAATCTCTATGTAAAGGCCGAGGCGTTCAATCCGATGGGCTCGGTCAAGGACCGGCTCGCGCTGGGGGTCATCGAGCATGCCGAGCAGACCGGCGCGCTGAGGCCGGGACAGACCGTTATCGAGGCGACCAGCGGCAACACCGGACTCGGTCTGGCCATGGTGTGTGCGCAGAAAGGCTATCCGCTGGTCGTGGTCATGTCGGAGAACTTCAGCATCGAGCGGCGCAAGATGATGCGCTTCCTGGGGGCGAAGGTGGTGCTGACACCGGCGGCGCTGAAAGGCAGCGGCATGCTGTCCAAGGCCGAAGAACTCGCCGCCGCTCACGGCTGGTTCCTTGCCCGGCAGTTTGAAAACGAAGCCAATGCCGATGTGCATTCGCGAACCACCGCCCGCGAGATTCTGAGCGACTTTGCCGACGGCCTGGATTACTGGGTGACCGGCTACGGCACCGGTGGCACGCTCAAGGGTGTGGCCCGCGTCCTCAAGGCCGAACACCCCGCGACGTCGGTGGTGGTCTGTGAGCCGGATAATGCGCAGATCCTTGGCAGCGGCATCCCGCAGCCGCGCAATCCTGATGGCTCCAACAGCGAAAGCCATCCGCTGTTCCGGCCGCACCTGATGCAGGGCTGGTCGCCAGACTTTATCCCGAAGCTGACCGAGGACGCGGTAGCGTCAGGGCTGATCGACAGGCTGATCGGGATCAACGGTGAGCGAGCAATGCAGTGTGCCCGGGACCTGGCCCGTCAGGAAGGCATCTTCACCGGCATCTCGGGCGGCGCCACACTGGCCGGCGCGCTGACGGTCTGCGAGACCGCGCACGACGGCGCAACCGTATTGTGCATGCTGCCGGACACCGGTGAACGCTACCTGTCGACGACGCTGTTCGAAGACGTGTTGGCCGAGATGGACGACGACGAGATCGCGATCTCGATCTCGACGCCCGGCGCACGCTTTGACCAGCCGCCACCGCGCCCGGCGAAAACGGCGGCAGCACCTGCGGCTGCCTCACCGGAGGCGCGGGCATTTCTCGCCGAGGCGCTGGCTGACGCGAGCCAGCCGGTAATCATGTTTGCGCTGGAGTGGTGCGAATTCTGCTGGTCGGTGCGCAAGATGTTTGCCAGAGCACAGATCCCCTATCGATCGGTGGATCTCGATTCCGTCGAGTATCAGGCAGGCAACAGGGGCGGACAGATCCGCGCGGCGCTGGCCGAGCAGACCGGAATCAACACCATCCCGCTGATCTTTGTCGGCGGCGAGTTCATCGGTGGTGCCACCGAGACCTTTGACGCCTGGCGAGCCGGCGAACTGCAGTCGCGACTTGAGGCCTGCGGCGTTCGCTTCGACCGCGAATTGCAGCTTGATCCGTACAAGCTGTTGCCAGCGTGGCTGCATCCACGTTAAGGCCCTGAAGGTGTCAGGTCCGTTTTCCGGCACGCCTGTCCCGCTCAGGCTGAAACCTGGCATCGAACGCATGCGGCGAGCGGCACAATTGAATTAGCCAGAAATTCAGCCTTCGGTGCTCTGGGCGTCGGGCTCGTCGCGCGCCGCCAATTCCTGTTCCAGCGCCTGCGCATCCGCCGGCGTGATCCCGAGCGAATCCCGCAGGCGGTTGAGCAACGCACGTTCCTTTGGTGAGATGCCCCCGCCTTCCAGCGCTTCAATCAATGCTTCCTCGTAGACCTGCAACTTGCGGAACATCCGATACTCCGGTGTGTTCCGGGTATTGGGCATGGCCGCGCTGGCGACGCGTTCGGCGAAGCGCTGCAACGGGGCGAGAAAGAAAACCACCAGCGCAGAGGCAAGCAGGCCAAAAAGATTGCCCAGCTCGGATGACAGCAAGCGATCGGCACCCTCGGTGATCACATAGACGATGGCGACGAAGACTGCGGCCAGGGTCGATTGCTTTATCGTCCATCGAATACGCAGGTCGATATCGAATAGCTGTGTGCGCAAAATGCCGTAGGCAATCAGCGGCACCGCAATCAATGTGCCCAACGCGTAAACCACATAGATCAGACCCGAGGCATCGGTATCAACGACCGCATACTCGCCGGCTCGTATCGCCCAGATTGCGTAGGCATAGACTACGCCCCAGCAGACATCACGAAAACCGAACGCAAGCGCAAATGCTCTGGCCCGGGCGCGGGCCGCCCCGGAGGCGCTACGCCAGGCGTCGATGGAGGCGACCAGGGCGAATCCGAACAGCAGAGAGAGCAACAGATAGAGCAGCGACGCCCCGAACTGAAGTGGCGTCCACAACACGGCAAAGAACAGCACCGTGGACACAGCTGCGATACCCGCGCGTATCGGCTTGCTCGCGAACCGCCGCGTGAGTCTTGTCTTCAGCGCCGCGGCGAGAAATGACGGATACAGCGCCAGCAGCGCGCAGTCACCGAGCGTATGTACAACCGCCTCTGCCTGGACCCATGCCGGATAGAAGCGATGTGCACGGGCCGCCTCGCCCAGGAACAGGTCAATGTAGCCGGTCGAAACGAGGGTCACGCCCTCGATCAACATCAGCACGGAGAGCTTGCGTGCCACGCTGCCCGGTGCGCCGACTCGATAGAGCACGATCGCCAGCGCCCAGCACATCAGCACCGCGACAATCGCCAGGATTCCGACCGGGTTGACTTGGAACATGGCCGGATTCTATCCCAGTGATCCTACCCGGCGGAGGATAGAATGCGGATCACATCCGAAGCTTGTAGCGGCAACCGACCTGATGCTGTTCCGCGGTCAGGCCGGGAACTCGTCGCCGGGGCGGCGTTCTTAAAATTCCGGCGTCCGTTTGCTGTTCACATGCCGGCCTGCCGCAGCCCGGTTTAGAATCCGGAACACATCATCCATGAGGAGTCTCGATGAAACCCTGTATTGCACTACACCGATGCACCGCGTATGTCCTCACCCTGATGGCGGTGGCTTGTCTGGCAGCAACTGCCCATGCCGACACGCTGGTCGTCGCCAATAAGGCCGAGGCAAGTGTTGCGCTGATCGACCTCGACAGCGGCGAGGTCGTTGCCACACTGCCGACGGAGGGCGGACCGCACGAGGTCGGAATCTCCCCCGACGGCCGCTATGCGCTGGTGTCCAATTACGGCGTCCGGGGCAGCTCGGGTCAGAGCCTGACCCTGATCGACATCCCTGCCGCCCACGTGGTGAAGACGATCGATCTTGGTAAACAGACTGAACCGCACGGTGTGGAGTGGCTGGACGACAAGCACGCCGTGGTCACCATCGAAGCCAGCAAGGCGCTTATCGTGGTTGATGTCATGCAGGGCAAGATCGTGCAGACCATCGATACCGATCAGGAAACCTCTCACATGGTCGCCATCGATCGGGAAGGTCAACGTGCCTACGTCACCAATATCGGCTCGGGATCAATCACGGTTGTCGATCTCGAGACCGGCAAGCGGATCAGCAACATCCCCACCGGAGACGGCGCGGAGGGCGTCGCGGTCTCCGACTCCGGCGAGCATATATGGGTGACCAACCGCGCGGCCGATACCGTAACCGTGCTCGATGCCAGTTCGCTCAAAACTGTCAGGGAATTCGAATCGAAGGGCTTCCCGATACGCGCCACGGCAACACCGAAAGGCCAGGTGCTGGTGACCCGGGCCCGGGCGGGAGACCTGGTGATCTATGACGCGGGGACCCTGGAAGAAGTCCGCACCGTAAGTTTCGACCTCAAGAGCATGGACGTTGAGGAACGTCTGTTCGGTGACCGCTTTGGCGACAGCTCGGTGCCGATAGGGGTCGTCATCGACGGGACCGGCGACCACGCCTTTGTCGCCCACGCCAATGCCGACGTGATCACCGAGGTCGATCTCGCGACCGGTGAGATCGTGCGCACCTTGCGCGCCGGCAAGGAGCCCGATGGCATGGGCTATTCCCCGCGCGCCGCGATGCGTTGATCGACCAGGAAACCGAAACGGATTGTCAGCGCCGGCGTTAGCCCGCTCGCGGCATCCGGCGTTGTATCCAGGCAGCATCAACTCGGGGTTGCCCGGCAAGGCTTGATAGTCGCCGGTGGCGGCATGCCACCTGGCAATGAAACTGGCCCGGTCACTTGAAGACTTCGCTGCAGCGGCGGCAATAGTGTCGAGGGTCGGTCTGAGACAATGGCCGATTGACCTGGCGCAAGCGGCGTTGCCCAAGGGACAATCAATAAGACGGCGGGTGCGGCCGGCTTCGACAACGCCCCATATGTCGACACAGGCGTTTTGCAGCCAGGAAATTCGTATACTGTCGCGATATCGGATGCGGGGAGTCCATCCTGTTGGCGAAATCGGGCCTGAAAACCTTCTGGAGCGAACTTCGGCGACGCAAGGTCGTGCGCGTGGCCTTGGTCTATGTGCTCGTCGCCTGGCTGCTGATTCAGATCGCCGAAGTCATTTTCGAACCGCTGCAGCTGCCCGCCTGGTCGCTGACCCTGGTGATCGTCCTTGCCGCGCTGGGGTTTCCGTTGGCGCTGGTCCTGGCCTGGGCGCTGGAGCTGTCCCCCGATGGTCTGCAGCGGGAAAAGACCCGCGCCGAAGCAAGCGCCGAGGCCGACGCCGCCGGCGCCAGCAAAAATATCCCGGCCACCGCCGCGCCCGCCCGCAAGGTCCGCTCCGACCGGCGTCGCGCGATTGCGGTACTGCCGCTGAGCAATATGAGTGGCGATCCGGAAAACGAGTTCTTCAGCGACGGGATTACCGAGGAAATCCTCAACCTGCTGGCCCGGCAACCCGATCTGCGCGTGGTCTCGCGCACCTCCTCGTTTTCATTCAAGAACACCAGCATGGATGTCACGGCGATCGCCGAGAAGCTCGGCGTGGACATCGTGCTTGAGGGCAGCGTGCGCCGCTCCGGAAACCGGGTTCGGATAGTGGCCCAGTTGATCGACGCCAGCAACGACGCGCACCTGTGGTCGGCAGGCTACGATCGTGATCTGGTGGATATCTTCGCCGTGCAGACCGAGATTGCCCGTTGCATCGTCGATGCGATGAACCTGAATCCGGATGCCTGCATCGACTGCGGCGGCAATACCGAGAATATCGCCGCCTATGACTACTATCTGCGGGGGCGGGAGTACTTTCATCAATTGACGGCCAGCAGCCTCGAAATCGCACGCCAGATGTTCGGCAAAGCAATTCAGATCGATCCGCAGTTTGCGCGGGCTCATGCTGGCCTGGCCTACAGCGAGAGCCTGATCGCTCAATGGCTGGATCGCTCTCCGGAGCATATGGCGGTCGCCGATCAGGCCAGCCGCCGGGCAGTGGAGCTGGCACCACAACTGGCTGAAGCACAGGCCGCACGGGGGTTTTTCCTCACGGTGGGTGGCGACTATCAGGCAGCGGCGGCGAAATTCGAGCAGGCACTGGCGCTGGATCCGCAGAACTACGAGTCTCTATATCTGTATGGGCGCGCGCGTTATGCCGAGGGCAAAATGGAGCATGCGGTGGACCTTTGGAGACGCGCCCACGAGGCTCAGCCCGATGAGTTCCAGAGCCTCGCCCTGTCGGCGGGGATCCTTAAAACCATTGGCCGTGAGGAAGAAGACCGGGCTGCGTCAAAGCGGGCTCTGGAGTTGATCGAACGACGCCTGGAGCTCAAGCCGGACGACCTGCGCGCGCTCAGTCTCGGGCCCGGCGTGCTGATCGATCTTGGCCGCACGGAGGAAGCCCTGGCCATGGCCGAAAAAGCGGTGAAGCTTGCGCCGACCGACAGCTCGGTGTTGCACAACGCGGTCTGCGCCTACGCCCACGCCGGCGAGGTCGACAAAGCCATCGAGATGATGGAACGGCGCTTGCAGGCATCCGGCTATTTTTATCGGGACTGGGTCGAACACGATCCGGACTTCGACAGCATCCGTGACGACCCGCGGTTTAAAGCGTTGATAGCAAATTTGCCGCAAAACTAGCGCTTGGAAAGCACGCCGGGTCACGGCGCGGACAGCACAAAATGATCTGCTAGCCAGCCTCTGCCGAAGCGGCAGCGTCACCGGCGTCGGGATGGCCAGTCAATCCGCGCCGCGGAAGTGTCTTTCGTGGACCAGCACGATGGCCTGCGCGCGAGAACTGATTCCCAGCTTTTCGAAAATACGGGTGACGTGGTTGCGCACGGTCTTGTCGCTGATAAACAGCGCCTTGCCGATCTCGACATTGGATTGCCCGGCCGCGATGCCGACCAGGATCTGCCGTTCGCGATCCGAGAGCACTGAAAATACAGGGTCCTCCGCTGTCGCGTCGCCAGCCGGCCGACCGGTGAACTCGAGCACCGCGCTCTTGAATCGATCCCAGGCCGGCTCGTTTTCCAGCAGGATGTGGTTGCGTGAGTCCAGTTGCAGAAACTCGGCGCCGGGTATTTCCGCCGCCAGCTGCCGTCCTGCCGCCAGCGGCACGACCTCGTCATCCTGGGCGTGGATGACCAGCGTCGGCACGCGGACCTGATCCAGATACCGGAATACGTCCACTTCGGCTCGTGACTGCAACAGCCGGGCGGCGATCTCCGGTTTGCTTGTCCGCCGGCACAGCTCGTTGAACCAGGCCACCTGTTCGTCGGTGGCCTCGGGGATAAACCGGGCGGTGAAGATTTGCCGGAACACCGGGTTCTCCTGACCCCAGCCAAAACGCGCCAGCTCGACGATGGCCTCATAAGCCTTGCGTCCCTGGTCGTCCTCGCGAAACTTCCAGCCGCGGGCATATCCGCCATACAGGATCAGATGCGAAACACGCTCAGGATAGGTGGCCGCATACTGGACCGCGGCGGCGCAACCCTGCGAGATGCCGACAAGCACAAACGGTGTATCCGGCTTCGCTTTTGCCAGCACCGCTTCCAGGTCGTCCAGCCAGCGTGCAGGCGACAGATCCTCTGCGTCCCAGTCGCTCATGCCCGAGCCGCGCTCGTCGTAGCGGATGAAGTGGTAATTCCCGGCGAAAAAACGCACCCAGTGGCGCCATACCGGACTGTCCCAGTCGTATTCCAGGTGGCTCAACCAGTTCGATACCTTGACCAGCGTCGGCCCGACACCGGCCTCGCCCCAGGCGAGGGTGACGTTGTCCCCGGTCTTCACGAAGCGGATGGATTGCTGCATCGGCGCGCTCGCGGTTTGCTCTGTGGCGGAATTCTAGACCCGACAGCCCGGGCGTGCTCAGGACTCGCCGGCCACGCCGTCCGGGGGCAGGAACAACAGCTCTAATTGGGTTCGGTAGAGTTTCAGATGGTCGATAGACCGCTCGCGGTCGCCGAGCAGCCGGGCCAGGATCAGCCCGCCTTCGAACGCGACCAGCAGACCATCGGCCAGTGCATCGAGGTCGACCCTGGTCCGCGGCGGATAGCGCTCGGCGACCTGGTCAAGCCTGGATCGCAACATCTTTCGCCAGTCTTCCACCGCCTCCCGCATCAGCGCGCGGCCTTCCTCCGTGGCCGCCGGCAACTCGTAAGCGTAGGAGCCAAACAAACAGCCCGGATTCAATGTCCCCGCTTGCCGCATCGCACACTCGCTGTCCTCGATCAGCAGACCGACCATGATCAACAGTTGCTGTAGCGGGTCCGTACTGAGGCGCTCAGCGCGGCTGAATGCCTGGCTCAGCTGTTGGTGCTCGCTCTTCACATAACTGTCGATCACCGCGTTGGTCAGCGCGTCCTTGTTTTTGAAGTGATAGAAAAACGCGCCTTTGGTGAGCCGGGTCCTCTCCAGCACCTTGTCGATGGACGTGGCCGAAAATCCGTTCTCCAGGATCAGCCCCCGGGTCGCCTGAAGGATCCTGTCCCGCGTTGATTCGCCTTTACTGACCATGGCTTTCATCCCGAATAATCAAAATCTGCGGGGAAATATAACAAACTGGTCTGTTTAAATCAAACCGGCGCGAAGTGCCCAGGCTGTCGATCCGATACCCTGGGTACTAACTAAAAAGACAGAAATAACAAGATCTTACGTAACATCAAGGGTCCGCCAGCTCTTGCCCAGCTGGCTATGCGGGGCTGGCATTTCCCGTGCAAGGGTTGAATTTATACCAACTGGTTGGTAATAATCTGCCTCACCAAATGAAACAGACACGCCCGCTGGCGGGCATGCAGAAAGGAGGCAGAGACATGAGAACGCGACGTTTTCCGGTCCAGGACGACAACGACAACATGGTGGGCTACGCCATTGCGGTGGTTGCCATCTGGACCACCGTCATCGTTTCCGCGATGACGCTGCTGCACTAGTCATGAACGGGATGATCCCCGACGCCGGACAAAGCCGGCTGGCGATCGATAGCGACAGGATCCGCCGTAGCGCCGGCCGCGCACCACGCCCCGGGACATAAGTCACCGGCCGATAAGGCTCAGGCGACAAAATACGGGACAAGACTCCCATATTTTTCACCCGCGTGGCCGAGCAAACTTTTACCTCACACGGGCAAACATTTTGGCATGACGGTAACCGGGCGCCCCGAAAGATCCGTGCCCCGCATGCCAGCTGGAGGAAACAACAATGGAAACGCAAACCTTCGAGATCGATTCGTCACGCTACGAACGCTGTATCAATGCGTCCAAACGCATCCGCTGGGACATCGACGAAGACGTGATCCGCGGACGCGAGTTCGATCTGTCGCAGAAGTTCCTGCCGGACGGCCTGACCCTGGTCAAGGAAATGCCGTTCCTGAGCGACGATGAGCGGCGCCTGATGAGCCAGGTCCAGGGCCGTACCTACGCCAACATCTTCGGGCTGGCGGAACGCTTCATCAATGCCAAGGTGCTGGAAATCAGCCGCGACCACTGGCTCGGCGACCAGTCGGCACTGGAAGCGCTGATCCGTTTCAGCGACGAGGAATTGAAGCATCAGGAGTTATTCCGCAGGATCGAAAAGCTGACCGCCAAAGACATGCCCGAGGGCTATGTTTGCACCGCGGACCCCAACGACGTCGCCGCAGCGGTGCTGTCCAAGTCCACCTGGGCGGTACTCGGCCTGACCTGCCACATCGAGCTGTTTACCCAGGATCACTACAGGCAGAGTATCGAGCCCGAGAAAAATCTCTCACCGCTGTTCAAGGACGTGTTCCTGTACCACTGGCGGGAGGAATCGCAGCATGCCATCCTCGACGAGCTGGAGTGGCGCCGGGAGCACGCCGGCATGACCGCGAAGCAGCGCGATGAAGCGGTGGATGACCTGATCGAGCTGGTCGGCGCCGTGGATGGCATTCTCCAGCGCCAGGCTGATGCGGATACCAACTATTTCGTGTCCATCTGCGGTCGGCCGTTTTCCGCCGACGAGGTCGCCCGGCTGCATGCTGTGGTCCTCAAGGCCTACCGCTGGCAATACATCGTCTCGGGCGTGCAGAACCCGCGCTTTGGCGAGGTCTTGAGCGATTTGACCACTGAGGCGCAGATGGCGCGGATCAACGCCGGCCTGGCGCCAATCCTGCAGTAAACGTTTCTTCCTTCTGGCCCGGCGGTGGCGGTGTCCTCGGACACCGCCACCAAACCGGGGCCAATCGAACGGCCCCGCTGAATCTTTCTGATCCGGCAAACAACCGGACTGGCGCGGACAAGGCTGATGCAAGTGGCCTGGACGATCTGCCGGGACCGGGTCTAACATGATCCCGACTTCGGCAGCATCCGCGACGATCCATGCTTCAATGCGCTGGTCGCTCAGCCACCGGTATCCTGACCCGCCGGCGACGACCACCCACCAGGGAACCTAAATATGGCGAGCCTGGTCTTGCTCAGCGTATATGCGTCATCGGCAACGTGAATTGCATCCACAATGACAGACAGCGATAACGATTCGCCGATCATCTGGGTCTTGTACCCCTTGCGTGGCGCCGCGCTTGGCGTGCTGGTCGTCTTCGCGCTGCTGGCGACGCTTGCGCTGGCGGCAGGGCTGCTCGGCGTCTGGCTTCTGTTGATCCTGACCATCGCCATCTCCGGTTATGCCTTCGCCCTGCTCGACGCGGTCGCCGAAGGGCGGCGCGATGCGCCCGAGATGACCGCAGATGTGCTAAGCCCGTGGAACGAACGCAGATCGTTGTGGCTGATGTTTGTGATCGGATCAGGCATCGGCATTATCCAGGCACTGACGCGAATCACGCCGCCAACATTCGTCGAACCGCTCGGCTACGCCTTGCTCGCTGTGCTCCCTGCCGTGATCGCAACACTGGGCCTGGAAAGCGCGACACCGGCACGGGTGCTCAACCCCGTCGCGGTAGCACGCGCAGCCTGGGGCATGGGCGGCTTCTATGTCGTTTGCCTGCTCGCGCTTGCCCTTGCCGGCTTCTTGTTCGCCGCTTCGGGGCAACCGGCATTGATGCGACCCGTATCCCTGTTTCTGCAGCTGTATGCCTGGCTGATGGTATTCACGGTTGTCGGCGGCACTCTGTATCGACGCCGGCATCGCTTGGGCACGATCACGGTGGATTCTCCGGAACAACGCACCGAGCGGCGACTGGCCGAACAGCGAGCGGACCTGGACCATGGTCTGGATGAGGCGTATCGATTGGCCCGGACCGGTCGGCTTGACGACGCCTATCGCGAGATCCGCCGCAGGTTCGCTCGAGATTCAGACACGGACGAGTCCGGTCGCTTGTTTGACGCGTTGAGTCAATGGGACGACAAGCGGCTGGCTCTGAGGATCGGGCGGGAATGGATAAGCGTTCTGATCGCCGAACGGCGCAGCGGCGCCGCCGTCGAGGTCACTGCGCGCTGTCTTGAGTGGGATCCGACGTTCCGGCCGGCGCGGGCTGCCGAGACGATCCGGCTGGTCAACGAGGCCCGCGATCGAGGGCAAACCGCTATCGCCGAGGCCCTGCTGGCGGACTTCGAAATCATCTACCCGGATGATCCGGCCCTGTCGATCGCGCGAAATTTGCGCGGCAGCTAGCAGACTGGCAAACCGTCAGCAAACCGACTACGCAGCTGCGGGTTTGCGATCAGGTGTCCGGCTGATTGACGAACAACAGCACCAGCGCGCAGGACCCGAAGTACTGAAACGCGCCGGTCAACGAACCGCCGCCAAGCTCGGTCTGCCACATCTGAAACCAGGCTCCGCCGATCACGCCGAAAAAGCCGAACCAGACGAGGACGCCGATCCCGCATCCGAGCAGCGCGTAGCGCTTGGCCGCATTGAACTCCGCCGCGGGACGGTGCCTTGCGCACCACAGATCCCAGCCGCCCTTGAAGGCAAATAATCCGGCGAGTAATTCCGCGCCGATGATCACCGCTAACCCGGTCCAGACCAGAACCGGACTGTGGATGGCCGGAGTCAGAGAGGACGCGTAGTAGTTATGGTTCTCCATGCCCATCACGGCAGCGACAACCTGGAACGCGGCATCGATATTCGCGACATTTTGCAGACCGTATAACGCGGCCATCACACCCACAAACATCACAAAAACGATCTTCAGATAACGATTGATCACTCTTCTTACCTCCTGGCCAAACGCTTACACATGCCTGTCCGCTACGGCACACCGGCCAACACAAAGCCATCTGCCGGGGTTCCGGGCCCGGCGTTGCGCTGCGTTGCTCGAAAACATGGCGCCGGTATAGAAGTGTGGACCGGTCACCAGGCGTCCTTTGTGTCGCAGTGCACGGCTATCACCTGACGCAAACAAACCGTCAGCCGGGCTTCGAGCCCGTTCTTTCCGCATGATCCGAGGCCTTGCGCTGCTCTTCGGCTTGCTTGAGCTGCTCGAGTAATGCGGCCTTTTCGGCATCCAGCTGCGCCTTTCTCGTTCCCGCATCCGCGGCATCGTCAGGCTTCGCTGACTCTGCATCCAGGACTTCTATCGCCTTGCGTATCGCCTCCACCGATGCGGCCTCTTCTGCCTTGTCAAACGCGACCGCCTCGGCGGTCACCGTATCGTCTGACTCTGTCGCGCGCGAGGGGCGCGGGATGAACAGCTTTTTTTCAGCCAGCATGCGGGTGTTCATGAAATTCGGTGACACGATTTCGATTCCGGCTCCATGCAGCGTATCAAGCATCGACGCACGTAGTTTGGAGCGCGCGGAAATCAGCCCCTTTGCCTCCTCCAGCAATCCCGCCACCCGATAGAGAACCGAGTAGTCACCCAGTTCCCGAACCAGCACGAACGCATCGGTCAGACCCGCGTTGCCCGCCGCTTCGCACAGCAATTCGGTGACCCGGCTACGGGAAACGTCGTAGCCAAGCGATACTTCTGCAGAAATAATCGTGCCATTCGCGCGCACCACTTTCATCGGTTGCGTGACCATAAACAGATTCGGCAAGGTGGCCAGGTTGCGATCCTCGGTTTGTACCTCGGTATGCAACAGCTCCATCTTGGTGATCCGGCCGGTGATGTCGGCAACGGTAATGAAATCCCCCGGTCGCGCGCTCTTGATCGCTCTGAGCATGATCCCGGCCATGATGTTGCCGATAAACGTGGTTGAGGACAGCGCGATCGCGGCACTGAGGAGGATGCCGATCAGGCTGAGCAGCTGACCGCGCAAAGAGTCGCTGATCGGAAAGGAGATGATCAGACTCAGCACGCCGGCGAAGGTCAACGCCAGCATGATCATCTGGAACCGGAACTGTGCGTCCGGCTGGTCGCGCCAGCGCCGGCTCAGGAACCAGTTAACCAGCGACAGGCCGGCAATGACCACAACCAGGGTGATCAGAACCGGAAGGAAGAGCCTGGCTCCATCCAGAAGATTGCTGATCAGTTCCACACCGAATGCTCCTAGCCGGAAAGTCGCCACAGTATACGAATTCCTGTGACGTCCAGAGCACCAGGAATGGGTGAATGTGCCTGAGCGCTCTTTCCGCCGCGACCCTCTGATGGGCTGCTGCGTCGCCGGACGAACATTGAAATGGCATCGCTATTGGTCTGTTACGGCACCACCACCTGCTAAGATCGCTGCTGGGTCGTGGCGATTGGTTTGGTCTGGTTTGCTGCGCTTCGCCTGATTTCGTATCTGCCGGATGCCGCTGCAGGAGTCTGCAATGGAAGAACTGTTGAAGCCGGAAACCGTCACCGAATACCTGGTTCGTGTCCGTGACTGGGCGATCGAGAACGTGCTGGTGATGGGAACCCTGATCGAACTCGGTGTCGTGCTGACGGCTGCGTCCCTGGCCTGGTTACTGGCGCATCCACTGCGCAAGAAGTTCGACCAGCTTCAACAACGGCATGCTGCCTATCCACTGATTAAAACCATCTGGCGCGTGCTCGAAGGCGTGTCTCTGCCGGCGATCTGGCTGGTCCTGCAATGGACAGCGATGGCGGTCGCGGCGGCCTATGGCTGGCGCAATGGTCTGTTGACCGTCACTTCGAGCCTGCTGGCGGCATGGATCGTCATCCACATCGCCTCCAGTCTGGTCAAGGATCCGTTCTGGCGCCGCATCATCGCGACCAGCGCCTGGGCCGTGGCGGCGCTGAATATTCTCGGACTGCTCGATCCGACGATTGCCCTGCTCGATGGAGCGGGCGCGACCTTCGGCACGGTGAGGATTTCCGCGCTGGCCGTACTCAAAGGCATATTTGCGCTGGCGGTATTGTTGTGGGCATCGACCATCGTCTCGAATATTTTCGAGAGCCGGATCAAGTCGGCCAAAAACCTGACCCCGTCGGTCCAGGTTTTGCTGACCAAGTTGTTCAAGATCACGTTGATTCTGCTGGTGATCCTGGCCGCGGTCAGCTCGGTGGGTATCGACATCACCGCCTTCGCTGTCTTCGGCGGCGCCATCGGTGTCGGCATCGGCTTTGGTCTGCAGCGGATCGTATCCAACCTGATCAGCGGGCTTATCCTGCTGCTCGACAAGTCGATCAAACCGGGCGACGTGATCGCCATCGATGAAAATTACGGACGCGTCGATTCACTGGGCGCGCGCTATGTATCGGTGTCCACGCGAGACGGGATCGAATACCTGATTCCTAATGAAGACCTGATCGTCAACCGGGTGGAAAACTGGTCGCACAGCCAGAATTACTACCGCATGCGCCTGCAGATCGGGGTCCACTATCAGTCGGATGTCCGCAAGGCGATCAGTCTGTGCCTGGAGGCCGCACACGAAACAGAGCGCGTGCTGACCGACCATCCGCCGGTATGTCAGATCCGCGGCTTCGGCGACAATTCAGTCGACCTGGAGTTGCGTTACTGGATCAATGACCCGATGAATGGACGCGCCAACGTCAACGGCGAAATCCTGCTCAGGATCTGGGACAAGTTCCACGAGCACAGCATCGAGATCCCGTATCCACAGCGCGATGTGCACCTGCGCACGCCTGATGCAGAGAAGCTGGAAGCGTTCATGAAAGCAAAGTGACTGGACCAGCGGTGGGTCTGGCTTCGGGCCGGATGCCGGTGACGCTTCATCACCTGAGATGAGGACGGCGTTTCAGGCGATGTAAGCATGCTCGCCGGTCAACGAGCCGCCTCGCCCGAGGGACGTCCGGCATCCCTTTTGCTTCCCGAATCAGCCTGAGACCAGACAGACAGGCGCGGCCGTCGAAAGCGTTGGACGTATCCGGTCAGCGAGTGTTGTTGGTGTCGACCGGCCCTGTCACTTGCGGCGTCTGCGGAAAAATCGCCGGGGCGCCTCATGGGAAACCCCGCAAGTCCGGTCTCGTCGTGAGATCCCGGCCGCGTTGCTGCCGCGTGGCCGCCGGGTGGTCAGGCCGGAGCCCGTTTATTTTTTTCCGCATCCGGGATTCCATAAAAACCAACAAAAATAGACGCTTATCTGAAGTGATGGCGACCAGAAACGGGGACAGCATGGAACCAAGGAAAAATTATATTTGGGATTAAGTTGCACACATATGAAATTTCGTGCTAACTTCCTCCCTGCCTTGGGTCTGCGAGCACGGCCCTGGACCAACTGATCAACCACATCAATACAGGTAGAAATCGATGAACTTGACACGACTGGCCGCACTGTCCGCGGCAATTGGACTCTCATTCGCCCTTGGTGGCTGTGGCGGCGGGGGCGGAGGCGGCGGCGTCGCCAACAACCCGCCCCCGGTTGGAAATCCGCCGCCGACGGACACCGCTATGACAGTGGTCGGCCCGGTCACAGGATTCGGCAGCGTCTATGTCAACGGCATCCGCTTCGACACATCGAACTCCAGTTACGAGGTCGACGATCAGGAAGCCTTCGACGACAGCGCCTTGTCGGTCGGCATGGTCGTCAGAGTCAAGGGAACGGTAGCCAGCGACCGGCGTTCCGGCCGCGCCGACAGCATCGACTATGACGACGAACTGGAAGGTCCGGTTGAAAACACAGCCCTGGATCCCGGCGATGCCACGATCAAAAATTTCACTGTGTTCGGAGTACAGGTTACAGCGGACGAAAACCTGACTGTGTTCCGGGCCGAGGATGACCGCAGCTTCGGATTCGCCACGCTCGGTGACGGAGATCACGTGGAAGTCAGCGGCTACTACGTGGACGGCGCGCTGCTGGCAAGCTACATCAAGAAGGAAGATGCCAACGATGACGAATTCGAGGCCAGGGGCACCGTCTCAGGATTCGACGGCAGCGGATTCGCGCTGGTTCTGGCAGACGGCAGCCAGCTCAACGTGACTCTGGCGCCGGGTGCCGAAATCCCATCCCAGGGCGTGCAGGACGGCCAGTACGTCGAAGTGGAGGGGACGCTGCCGGATCCGGTCAGCGCGCCGCGGGATCTGCTCGCCAGCAAAGTCGAGCTGGAGGACGACGACTACTTCGACGAGGACGACAACGAGGCCGAGATCGAAGGTGTGCTGGATTTCGACAACGGCGCCTGGAGCATCGGCAGCGTGAGCCTGATCCTCGACACCCAGACCGAATACGAGCCTGCCGGCCTGCGTGACGCCATCGCAGATCAGAGCGCCGAAGGCCGTTTCGTCAAGGCGGAAGGCGATTATGACGGGAGCGCTTTGCGGGTCCGCGAGCTTGAGGCCGAAGGTGCCGACGGCGATGACGGTGAACTGATAGTCCGTGGCCAGGTAGCCGGGGTTGATCCGGCAAACGCGACCAAGACGGGCACGCTGAGCTTCCGCTTCCCGCCGCTCGCGGGCACAGTCGCAGTGGAGATCAACGAGCGCACCCTGTTCGCCGATGATGATGGCACGGCTCACTTCGATCTCGGTGACCTGAATCCGGGCAGCAGCTTCGCCAAGGTCAAGGCCTATCTGAACGAAGCGGGCGACCTGGTGGCGACGCGTCTCGAGCGAGAGGACGGTTCCCGCTACGAGATCCAGGCTAAGGCCGATGCGGTGGAGCCGGATGTCGCCATCACTGTGCTCAATATCCGGTTCGGCCTCGATGCAGGGACGGAGTATGACGAGGGCGTGCCAGCTGCCGGAGATCTGGTCGAAGTCGAGGACGACGACCTTGACGGCATCGCTGACGAAGTGAAAAAAGAAGGCTAGGCCGGAATCGGCGTCCTCCATCCGGACGCCCGCTTACAGCATCTTGCCGGCCAGTTGACGGGCCCGCCGAAAGGCGGGCCTTTTTTTGCCCAGGGCCAATGCTGGCCGAAGCCGGAGTTATCCTGGCAGCGCGAGCCTTCCACATTGATTTCGACGCTCTCGGCCGCGGGGATGCCGGCCGGCATGTCCTGCCGGTATCTTGCTGGCCGGCGCATTTGCTTCGCGCCACCCCACTCTGACGCCAGCGTCGCTACAAGGCCGACTGGAACGAATTGCCCGCGGTGCTGGCCGCCGCGGCGTCGGCTTCCAGCGCCTTGACGATGTGACGCCAGATGGTCGGATTGAATCCCATCCCCAGATGCGGGGCGCTGACTTCTATGTGAGTCACGTTTTCGCTGTGATGGTCGATCGCGGCCCGCCAGCTCACCACCGCATCGTTGCGACTATAGATCGCTGTTATCGGCTGGCTTATGGGTCGCTCCTCGCGCCGGCTGATCTGCTCCTCAATCCAGTCGAGATCCATACCGCGCTTGCGGAAGAACGGTGCTGCGGCGGTGTACTTGGGCCCGCCTATCGCGGGTGAGCCCATCGTGATCACCCGATCAACGATCCCGGGCAGATCGCGTGCCACTTCCCGGGCCAGGTAGCCGCCCAGACTCCAGCCGATCAGCGCGATCGGTTCCTTGATGCTTGCGTGGCGCTCGCGGACCCGCCGGGCGAGACGATCCGCCAGGAACGGCACCGATCCCTCGCCGCGGTAATTCTCTTTCTGCGCAAACTGCCAGCCCGGGGACAGGTCTTCGAGGCTGTGGGGCAGATCAACCCCGGCCATGTTCTTGCCCAGCCCCCAGCCCTCGGCGCGAAAACCCAGCCGGTTCAGGTAATGACGCAGCGGTGCGGTGTAGCGGTCGTCGGAACCGAAACCCGGCACCACGACTACGTGGGCCCGATTGCGGACCAGGGCCCGGCGCAGCTGCACGCCCACCAGTGGCGCCACCATTCTTGCCAGGTCGATCGCGGTGCGACTCTCCAACAATAAAGACCTCCGCCTTGGCGGAGCAAGAAGATCCGGCCCGTCACTCATACTCTTAGTCAATCGCGATCATCACGTTGGATTCCTTGCTTGCCGGGGACTGTGGTCAGTCCTGATGGTCGACAATGGTGTTGGCCGGGTCTAGTCCGCCATCTCGACCTTGATCGTGCGCACCTGCCGTATCCAGCGGGCATGTCGCTTGTCGGCCGGTGCGACGATACGCAATGGCCCTTGCCCTGGCGGCAATGGCTGACCGTCGAGGCTGTCGGCGAGCAGTACTTCGCCGGTGGTCAAACCGCTGTCGAGCTCGGCCAACGCGAATATCGCCCGATAGCCGTCGGCGGCCTCAACCAGCACGTACTTGGCCAGATGCGACCGACGCTCCCGATCCCAGGTCACTACACCAGCCTGTTTGAGCAATTCGATCAGCAAGGTGCCGGAATAAATACTCTCCTCACCCTTGTCGACGATATGCAGCGTGGTCATTGGCATGGCGGCGATTTCATCCAGGGTGAACTGTAACGGCGGGTCCGTCTCGCCGGAGAGGACCAAAGCCGCCTGTGCCGGTTTGCCATCCTGAGCCATCGCAAAAAAAGCCGGGCAGATCAGGAACACGACCAGCAACGCGCCAGCGATACGCAGAACTTTCATTGAGACATCACCTGCCTGCTATTTGCGATACCAATCCGGAGCAATCGGGTTTCGGCTTTGACGCCAACTGGATCTCGCATCCGGTGCACAACAGCAGAGTAGCGTCGACGCTTGCCGGATACCAGCCTGGTCCGCGGCGTTGGTGCTGGCCCGATGAGCTCAAGATGCACCCGTCGGTAGCGCCTGTTGCCCGCAACCGCCACAAAGCCCTGCCGGACGATCCGGTTACCCGGTTTGGCCCCGGTCACTTGTATAATCTGCGCGGATCAAACTCGCAGGAGCGCGCAATGAATCTCGGCAGCCTCAAGGAACGTGTCCGCCCCCGCAGCGAGACCGGCTTGCAAGTTCTGATCCCAGTTGCCACGGTGTTGATCTCCGGGATGGTCATCCTGCTGACGGTCAGTCCGGCCTACCTGCGCGAACTCCATCCGCTCACCTTGCTGTTGCTGTCGGTGGCCTGCGCGCTCCCGGTTTGGGCCCTTAATCAGCTGATGTGGTGGCAGGTCGGGCGCAGCATTACCGGCGCGATCGTCGCCAAGATGACCTACATCCTCGATGTAGCCCCGGCGCGCAAGAAGGCCTATGCCTTCGCGCTGTCGCAATTGCTGAAGTCCATCGATGTGCTGCGTTTCGTCCCTTACCGGGATATCGCAAACCTGACGACGGTGATCACCATCTACGCCGGCGCCGCGATTTGCTACCTGACCCTATGCACCCCGGCGATGCTCTACGGCTGGATCATCGGCCTGAGCGCGGTGGTTTGGCTGCTGGGCCTGTTGGCGCTCCACCAGTCCTGCCGCAAGATCGATGTCCAACCCTTGCACGAGCTCTGGCACGAGCTGAAAGACAAGGATGCATTGCTGGCAACGATCAACGAGCATGCGGTCCGCATGGAGAAAGTCCTGGTCGCAACTGTGGGCAGAGGCAGGGCCGACAGCAGTGAAATGGAGGCCAGCACGACTGGTGAGGCCGGCAACAGCAGCAGAACCTGAGCAATCCGCTCCGATTTCGGCAAGAATGGCGTTACGCATGAACTTCCGTGGACCGTGATGAAATCCTGTTGTGAATCAAGCTGCACGGTAGACGCGCTGCAAGAGCGGCAGCGGGGCACACTGGTACGGGTGCTGTGGATCAACGCGATCATGTTTTTCACGATTGCCGCAGCCGCGTTCTATGGCAAATCCACTGCACTGCTCTCCGACAGTCTCGACAACCTCGGCGACGCGCTGACCTACGGCCTGAGTCTGTTTGCGGTGTCCAGGGGAGCCGCCACCAAGGCCCGCGTCGCCTTGTTCAAAGGCGGCCTGATCTTCCTCGCCGCCAGCATGGTCATCGCGCAGGTGATCCATCGCTTGCTCAACCCGGTATTACCGTCTTACGAGATCATGAGCCTGTTCAGCATCGCGGGTCTGCTGGCCAACGGCTTGTGCCTGTTTCTGCTGTGGCGCCATCGCGCGGACGACATCAACATGAGCTCGGTCTACGAATGTTCCAGAAATGACATCGCGTCGAATCTCTCAGTCATCGTTGCGGCGGCCGGCGTCTGGGCATTCAGCGCCGGATGGCCGGACATCGTGGTCGGCGCGTTGCTGGCCGGGTTACTGTTGCGATCGTCATTGCGGGTGATCCAGGGCGCCCTGGCCGAATTGCGCCAGAACAGGGATTCGCTGATGCCGGATACAAGATGACACCCACACCCGTGAGTGATTTTTCCGCGACGGTCAGCGGACCGCAAACTCACGACCAAAAGCAGGATCTGTTGGCTGCCGGAAAATATCCCTGAAACCCTTCCCGACAGGACTATTCTTGCCCTTTTGATTCAGAGGCATCGCCATGCAGAACCCCGTGGACAAATCCGGTCTGAGCACAGCACCCGCCATCGACACGCAGTTGCGCAAGCAGATCGATGATCTGCGTCATCTGGACGGCGTCATCGGATTGCTGGGCTGGGACGAGGAGACCTATCTGCCGGTGGAGGGACGGCCCCAGCGCGGAGCCCAGCTCGCCACGCTCGAAGGGCTGCGGCATCGATTATTGACCAGCGACGAGCTCGGCGGCCTGATCGAACAGGCAGCGCTGAATGTGGCTGACGAGTCGATGGCCGCTGCCGAATTGAAGCGACTGCGCCGCCTACGACGCATCGCCATCGCGTTGCCCGACGAGCTGGTGCGCCAGTACGCCAGGACCCGGTCGCGCTGCCTGGCCGCCTGGGAAGTCGCGTTCAAGGACGATGACTTCAGCCTGTTCGCGCCGCCCTTCGCCGAGATGATGGTGCTGGTGCGCGAGCGCGCTCAGGCCCTGGCCCACTCTGATGATCTGTACGATCCACTGCTGGACGAGTTTGAACCCGGCATGACCCGTGCCCGCCTGGAACCTGTGCTGGACGAGGTCGCGGCACGCCTGACACCGCTGGTGGCCGAGCTGGCTGAGACCACGAAAGGCGCCGCGCCGCTGCCGCGGGCGGAGTTTCCGGAGACCCAACAAACCGCGTTCTGCAGACGCGTGCTGACCGATATGGGGTTTGATTTCAATCGCGGCCGCGTCGATCTCTCCACCCATCCATTCACCCAGAGCACCAGCCACAACGATGTGCGCATGACCATCCGCATCGACCCGCGCAACCCGATGCCTTCACTGTTCGTTACCCTGCATGAGGGCGGTCACAGCCTCTATGAACAGGGCTTTGGACCAACGTTACACGGCACGTTGCTGGCAGAGGCGCCGAGCGCGGGCCTGCACGAGTCTCAGGCACGGCTGTGGGAGAACCACGTCGGCCGGCGCCTGGGGTTCTGGACCCATTATCTGCCAGAGTTCCAGCGGCATTTTCCCGGCGCCTTCGATGGCTGGACGCCCGAGAAAATGGTCGAGTCGATAAACGTAGTGCGCCCGGACTTCAAGCGAGTAGAGGCCGACGAGCTGACCTACAACCTGCATATCATCCTGCGGTATCAGCTGGAACAGGCGCTGGTCTCGGGCGATCTCGCCATCGCTGACCTGCCGGGAGCCTGGAACGAACTCAGCGAACGTCTGCTGGGCGTGCGCCCGCGCACCGCCCGCGAGGGCTGTCTGCAGGACGTGCACTGGTCAGTGGGCATGTTCGGCTATTTCCCTACCTATCTGCTCGGCAATCTGTACGCGGCCCAGTTCATCGAAAGCCACACCGGGGAACACGATTTGGACGCGAACCTGGCGCGCGGCGATCTGCGCACGCTGACCGGCTGGCTGAGAGATTCTGTGCAGAGTCATGGCTGGTCCCTGAGCGTTGACCAGACCCTGATCCACGCCACCGGCCGCGGGCTGGACCCGGAGCCGTACTTCCGCGCCATCGATCAACGATTCCGCAGCAGCGGAACCGGCCACTGATCAAAGCGTCGGGTCGGTTTCCGCGCGTGATTAGACGTCCGCCGGACTGACAATCACCGTTTCGTCGGACATCAACCCGGCCATTTTTCAGCGGTCCCGGAGCAGCGGCGCCAGCATGGTTTCCATCTGCGCCGCCCGGGCCAGGCCGAACAGACCCAGCGCCTCGCCATCGGCATGCGTCCGCTCGCCCCGCACCACCTCGCAGAACGCCTGCGCGGCGCGTCGGTTGGCGCGATACCAGATGTCCTCGGCATAGCGATACTCGCCGTCGGTGTAGGCCATACCGTTGATCAGCAGCGGATCAAACCACCAGTCCTGACCGACCCGGAATCCACCGCCTAATTGCGCGGTCGCCGCGTCGCCAACCAAGGTCATCTCGATATGAATCCCCGGGATCGGATGGTCATACAGCGCGACATCGAGCATCTGGTCGGAATTGGACAACAGCATGCCAACGTTGGCCTGCCCTTTGCCGACGACAAAGGTGTCGGTGCGAAATGGGCCGAAGATGTGGAGCAGGAACGACAGCGGATGCACCGCTACCTCCATGAACCACTCGGCGGGAGTCTTTTCGATTGGCAGGTTTACGCCCACCTGCAGAAGAATGCGGTGGACCTTGCCCAGTTGCCCCGCCTGGATTTTCTGCGCCAGCACGCGGGCCGAATCCAGAAACGAGAACGTATAGTTGATATAGATCGGCGATGCGCTCAGCCGCTCCAGCCATGCCGGATCAGGCACCCGGCCGCAGAGCGGTTTCTCGCATAACACGAATTTATCCTGGAATCGTTCGAGGAAATCGATATGGGTCGCGGTCGGCGAGGCGATGACGACGACGTCGCAATCCTCCAGCGCTTCGGGATCGTTGGTGCCGACAGGAACACCCTCGATCTCCGCAATCTTGGCCGCCTTGTCCGCGTCGCGACCGACCAGCGTGGTGACCTGACAACCGGCCTGACGGAACGTGCCACAGTGCAGCCGGCCCCACCCGGTGCCGATGATCCCGACTTTCATCGCGTCACTCATGCTATCGATCCTGATCTGTAAGCCCCTTCCGATTCTAGCCGGGTCCGCGCCAATGGTGTCAGGCTTTTTGTGATCGACCTGAATCGCGTACCGGGGCTTGCAAACCCCGCGGCACGGTTGCGGCGGACCTTCTCCGCTACTGGCAACCGGTCCCGGCGATGGGCCAAAGAAATGCCGGGAGATTGCTCTCCCGGCCAGTGAGGGGTCTATCTGCTTCTTAACGACAGCTTGGTGCAGCCACTTGCTTGGTAGTGCTGGTCAGGATGGAGGTGGGCCCGCAGGCCCACCTCTTGCACCCTTTTTACTTGAACATATTGCGGACCGGCTTCACCTCAGCGGGTGACGACGATGACCGATGCCTGCAACGGACACTTTCTATAAGCACACAAGCGCGCTGCACGGCTGTGTTTGTCGACAAGAATCCCGCTTTCCTCCATCATCGTTCGCTCGATTGCCCGGAGCTTCGCGTCGATGTCGCTGTTCGAGGAACTCAAACGCCGAAACGTCGTGCGGATGGCGATGCTCTATCTGGTGGCCTCCTGGGTGATACTGCAGGTCGCCGACGTGCTGGTCGACGCCCTGGAGTTGCCCGCCGTCTGGTCCCGCGGCGTGCTCGCGGTGCTGGCGCTGGGATTTCCGCTGGCGCTGATTTTCTCGTGGGTCTACGAGATGACGCCGGAGGGGATCAAGCGGGAAAAGGACGTCGACCGCAGCCAGTCCGTCACCCCTGAGACCGGCCGCAAGATCAACATCCTGATCGTCGTACTGCTGGTGGTGGCGATCGCGACCGTGGCCATCGACCGGCTGGTGCCGGAAACCAAGCAGGTCACGGTCACGGAAACCATCGTGACGGAAGATCCGACCGCGACGGCTGACCCGGTCCAACTCGCGGCGGAGAAGTTCGCGCCGGCGGCGGACCGCTCGATCGCGGTGCTGCCGTTCGCCAACCGCAGTGCCCGCGAGGAGGACGTGTTCTTCGTCGACGGCATCCACGACGATATCCTGACCCAGCTCGCCCGCATCGGCTCGCTGACGGTGATCTCGCGGACCTCGGTGGAGAAATTCCGCGGCACCGATCAGAACATGAAGGAAATCGGCGCCGCGCTGGGGGTCAAGAACATCCTCGAGGGCGGGGTCCAGCGCGCAGGGGACCGGGTGCGGATCAACGTCCAGCTGATCGACGTGACCACGGATGTCCATATGTGGGCGGAGACCTATGATCGCGAATTGACCACGAGCAACATCTTCGCGATTCAGAGCGAGATCTCGACCGCGATCGCCGAGGCGCTAAGGGCGACCCTCTCACCCGAGGAGAAGGAACAGCTCGACAGCGCCCAAACCGGTAATCTGGCCGCGCTGGAAGCCTATTTCATGGGCCGACAACAATTGGCGAAACGGACCAGCACCTCGCTCGCGGAAGCGGAGCGGCAGTTCAAGCAGGCCATCGAGCTGGATCCGGACTACGCGCTGGCCTATGTAGGTCTCGCCGACACCTACAATCTCCAGGTCAGCTACAGCGGTCTCGCACAGAGTGTGCACGAAGCACGGGCCCAACCACTGGTCGCCAGGGCCCTGGCGCTCAACGACCGCCTGGGCGAAGCATACATTTCCATGGCCACGCTGGCGGATGACGATCCCGATGCCCAGGAGAAGCTGTACCGGAAAGGCGTCGAACTGGCGCCGGGCTATGTCACCGGACATCAATGGTACGGTGGCTTCCTGAGCAGAAAAGGGGATTTGAACGAGGCCCTGGCCCAGCTCGAGGAAGCAGTCCGTCTGGACCCGCTGTCCGGGATCGTCAGAATCTCGATGGGCGGTGTTCTCGAAAGCCTGGGCCGTTTCGATGAGGCGCGGGAGCAGTATGAGGCCGCTTTGCGGATCGATCCTGGCTTTGCCGCCGCCTACACCTCTCTGGGCGCGCTGGATGTGTTCACCGGGCGATTAGATCAGGCGATGGTCCAGCTTCGCCAGGCAGCCGCGCTGGATCCCGGTAATCCGCAGAACCCGGTCGTTATGGCCATTGCCTGGTCTCTCATCGGCGGCGATGCCGAAGCCGACCGGATCCTCGCCGGGACCGAAGAAGACTCGGCATGGTGGAGTGGCTGGGGGACAGGCTATATCAAGGCCAACCGCGGAGACCTTGCCGCCGCGGCCGCCGATACCCGGCCCGTTCTCGCCGAGCTCCCGACAGAACCCACCGCGCTGTGGATCAGCGGTTTGCATGACCTGCATTCGGGCCGTACAGAGGTCGCCATACAGCGCTATGAATCCGCGTACCCGAGCCTGTCCGACAGCGCGGCACCGGTCGTTGACGGCACCAACTATTCCGCCGCGGTCAATCTCGCCTATTTTCTGCAGGCGATCGGCGACCAACAGCGTGCAGACCGGCTGCTCGACGCTGCTCTGGCCTATGTGGAAACCGTGCCGCGCCTTGGGAGCACCGGACACGGCATCACCGATGTGAAGATCTACGCCATGCAGGGACAGACAGATCGGGCGCTGGCCGCGCTGCGTGAGGCGGTCGATCAGGGCTGGATATTGATCAACGACTTCGACGAAGACCTCGCTGCGCTGTACGAAGAGCCCGAGTATCAGGCGATGATGGACGAGATCAAGGCAAAACAGGCTCAGCAGTTGAAACGCCTGCGCGCGATGGAAGCCAACGGCGAACTGGCGCCGATCCCTCCCGCCAGACCCGCAGGTTAGATCATTAATGCTCGTCTACCGGAAAGTACGACAAATTCGGCCCTAAAGCTGACAAAGTAGAAACATGTCTTCGGCCAAGACCCCCGATTCCCAGTCACAGAGGAACATCACCATGTCCCAGGTTCGAGCTTACGCCGCTGCATCCAGGACCTCCGGAGTGGCCCCGTTTTCCATCGACAGACGTCAGCCGCGCGCGGATGACGTTGTTATCGAGATTGATTACTGCGGTATCTGTCATACCGACATCCACTTCGTCCATAACGACTGGGGCAATACCGTCTACCCGGTCGTGCCCGGCCATGAAATCATCGGGCGCGTGACCACGGTCGGTGACGCGGTCAAAGACTTCAAACCGGGCGATCGGGTCGGCGTCGGCTGTCTGGTCGATTCCTGCCGGACCTGCGGCTCCTGCGAGGACGGCCTCGAGCAATACTGCGAACAAGGCCTGACCGTCACCTATAACGGCACCGACCGGCATGACGGTACACCGACCTACGGTGGATACTCCGAGCGCATCGTGGTCAGCGATCGTTTCGTGCTGCGGATCCCGGATGAACTGGATCCTGCCGCAGCCGCGCCGCTGTTATGTGCGGGCATCACCACCTACTCACCGCTAAAACATTTCGGCGTCGGCCGCGGCCATCGGGTCGGCGTCGTCGGCATGGGCGGGCTGGGTCATATGGGGGTCAAGTTCGCGCGCGCGCTGGGTGCCGAAGTCACGTTGTTTACACGCTCCGAGTCGAAGGTAGCCGAGGCGAAGGAGCACGGCGCCCATGACGTGGTGATCTCGACCGACCCGGCGCAGATGAGCGCCGCCGCTGGCCGTTTCGACTTCATCCTCGACACGGTGCCGGTCGCGCATGACCTCAATCCGTATCTGGCTGCGTTAAAACGTGACGGCACGCTGATCATGGTCGGCATGCCCGAGCCGATTGAACCACCGGTGGATGGCGGCGCGCTGATCTTCGCCCGGCGCAGGCTGGCCGGATCATTGATCGGCGGTCTGCCGGAGACGCAGGAGATGCTGGATTTCTGCGCCGGGCACGGCATCCTCTGCGATATCGAAATGCTCGATATCCACGACATCAACCAGGCCTATGAACGCATGCAGCGTGGTGATGTCCGCTACCGCTTCGTGATCGACATGGCCACGCTCAAGACCTGAACCAACGCACACGCCGGGGTCGGAAACGCGCCCGCGGAGACAATCCGGACGCATAATCAAGAAACGGCCGCGCCCGCATGATCCGCACAGACCTGTTTTATTCGGCGTTGCAATGGAATTGATCGTCTTCGATCTGGACGGCACGTTGCTCAACAGCAGCGGGCAGATTTCGCCCTACACCCGCGACACGCTGGCGGCGCTTTCCGATCGCGGCATCGCCTACACGGTCGCGACGGGACGCACCCTGCATGCTTCGCGGGAATTGCTGCGTGGCCACGGATTCCGGCTGCCGCAGGTGTACAAGAACGGCGTGATGATCTGGAATCCCGAAAGCGATGCCTGCTCGCACCGGAATTACCTCGCGCTGAACGAAGTAGAGCACGTGCTCGAGGCGATGCTGGCACAGCGGGTCACGCCGTTTATCTTCACCCTGGAGCAAGGCGCGCGCCATGCGATCTACCACGCCCCCTTGCACAACGATATGGAGCGCTTGCTGGCGCGGGAATATGGCGGACGCGAGCAGGTGGCCGTGCTGCCGGCCGCTTACCTGCCCGCCGATGCGGAGATCACCAACATCAGCGGCATTGCCTGGCCATCCGCCGTGGCGGCCATCGAGACCATGATCCGCGACGAATCTCATCTCGTCGCCTACATCGGCACAGCCTGGGAAGACGCCAGCTGGCGCTGGATCGACATCCACCACGTGGAGGCCAGCAAGGGTGGTGCTGTCGACATGCTGCGTCAGCAACTCGGCGTCAGCCGGGTAATCTGTTTCGGAGACAGCGATAACGACCTGAGTATGTTCGCCAGCGCCGATGAGGCCTATGCGCCGGCCAATGCCACACCCGAGGTCAAGGCGGCAGCCACCGCAGTGATCGGTCATCACAATGAAGACGGCATCGCGCGTTTTCTGCGCCAGCGGATCCTGGGCGAAGGGTAATCGAGCCAGACCCGCTGAGCTATACTCCAAGCCGTTTGCAACAGCCGCCGGGTTGGGGGGTCGCTTGTTGGATATTTTCAAGACTTCACGCGACTACAAGCGTTCCTGTTTATTCGCATCAGACGGAACATCTGGCTCACGGTGGCTGAGCTGAGCTCCTTTTTTGCCGAATTGCGGCGGCGCAAGGTGGTGCGCGTGGCCGCGATCTACGTAGTCGGCGCCTGGGTGCTGTTGCAGGTAGCCGATACCGTTCTCGGGCTCGGCGATTTCCCCAGCTGGATCGGCCGGGCATTGCTGATCACGGTGATCGCCGGGCTGCCGCTTGCCGTCATCCTGGCCTGGATTTTCGACTTCACCCCGGAAGGCATCGTCGCCACCGAGACAGACCCGCCGGAGTCCAAACGACCCTTCGAATTTTCAGAACCGCAGCCACTGGACCCGGGGCAGCTCGACCTCGTGCGCCCCCAGCTGACCCCGCTTGTCGGCCGGGCCGAGGAATGCGCGCTGCTGCAAGCGCGACTCGAGCAGGCCATCGGCGGACACGGTGGCATCGTGCTGATCGGCGGCGAGCCCGGTGTCGGCAAGACGCGCCTCGGTGAAGAAGCCATCGAACGGGGCCATGCCCTCGGTATGCTGCCGCTGGTCGGTCACGCCTATGAAGAACAGGTTGCGCCGTTTATCACCAGCACGGAAATCCTCGAGGAAGTGGCCCGCGCGCTGCCCGATCAGAATCTGCGCAATGTATTGGGCAAGACCGCGCCCGATATAGCGCTGCTGCTGCCCGAACTGCGCCGCCGCTTCCCCAACATCCCGGCGCACATGGAACTGCCGCCGGAGCAGCAACAACGCTACATGTTCAACGCGCTGCTGGAATTCACCGAGCGGCTCAGCCGGGTGTCACCGCTGCTGATGCTTCTCGACGACCTGCAGTGGGCAGATGAATCGAGCATGCTGCTGCTCGAACACATAGCACCACGTCTGCCGGGCCTGCCGGTGCTGATGGTCATTACTTATCGCGATGTGGCGGCTGATCTGGGGGAACCGTTCAAACGCGCATTGACGCGGTTGAACCGGCTGGACTATGTGACCCGAATTTCGCTGCGGCGACTCGGCCAGGATGACGTGGCCGCGCTGCTCGCGGAATTGGGGGGCTCCACGCCCCCGCAGGCATTGGTCGCAGCCATCTACGCCGAGACCCGGGGCAATGCCTTTTTTGTGCAATCTGTTTATCGCCACCTGGCCGACCAGGGGCGCCTGTTCGATGATCAGGGCCAGTGGCTGGCCGAAATCGATATCGAATCCCTGGCTTTGCCCGAGGGTGTGCGCCTGGTGATACAGCACCGTCTGGAGCGCATGCCCGAAGCAACCCGGGCGGCCCTGACCCGCGCTGCGGTCATGGGCTTGCGTTTCGACCTCGGCATCCTGGAAGCGACCGCGGCGACAGCAGACGAGGCGATCGAAGCTATCGAGGCGGCGGAAGCCGCCGGGCTGGCTTTTCCCGCGGCCGGCGCGCGCTCGAACCGCTACGAGTTTTCCCATGCCCTGGTGCGCCAGGCTTTGCTCGAATCACTGTCCCTGCCACGCCGGCAACGGCTGCATCTGGCAGTGGCCGAAGCCATGGAACAACGCTGGGGCGATCAGGGCAATACCGTGGCGGAAATCGCCAACCATTACTACCGCGCCGGAGCGAGTGCGCCGGCGGACAAGGCCCGCCATTTCCTGCAACAGGCGGGCGAACAACTGCTGGCAACCGCCGCACCCGATGAAGCCATCGTTGCCTTTGACCGCGCGCTGGAGCTCGAAGAAGGCATGCCACGACTGCAACGGGCGCAGTTGCTTAACGGACGCGGCCTGGCTCATCGGACCCGCTCAAACTGGGAGCAGGCGGCTCTGGATTGCCTCGAAGCGCTGCCGCTGTTCGAGGCGGAGGGCGACACCAGGGCCATCGCGAAGATCTGCTGGGAGCTGAGTTTCGACCGTGCCTGGGCCAACGACATGGCCGGCGGTGAAGCGCTGGCCCGGCGCGGCCTGGCGGCCATCGGACCGGGCATTAGCAGGGAGCGTTGCCAGCTGATGGCCGCGCTGAGCATGACGGCCGGCCAGCGAGACAATTTTGAGCTTTGGGAGCGCACGATCAACGAGGCCGCGGCGATGGCCGAGGAGCTGGGTGAGTATCGCGTGCTGGGTGCACAGATCCTGCAGTGCAAGCAGTATCTGGGTGAACACTGGTCCAGGGGCGGCATGCATGCCGAGACTGCGGACCAGGCCATTGCCCTGCTCGAAAAGCTCAAAGCCGCGCCCTGGGACATGGCCAACACCCTGAGCGCGGCCATGGTCGGGTACGTGGCGAATGCCCGTTTCGATGATGTCGACCGGCTGTGGCGGAAAACCGAGAGGCTCGGCATCGAAACCGGCGATGTCGGGGCGGTGGGTCATGCACGCATGATGTCGGCGATGGTCGACGGCATCCGCGGGGATTTCAACCCGGCGCGGGAAAGACTGAACGAGCGTCTGCAATGGGCCCGCGAGACCGGTTTCGCCTGGACCGGGACGCTGCTTACCCTGCTGGGCATGGTGGAATTCTGGTCCGGCGACAGGCAGACCGCGATGCAACTCGGTCGCGAGGCCCTGGATAATTCCGTTAAGGGCACCATGGCCGGCATGGACTCGGCCTTTTATCTGATGATGCTGGCCTATGCGGGCGAGCACGCGGCGCTTGAGAATCTCCTGCAGTCGACCCGGAAACGTCTGCCGAAGGCCGGGCAGGAAAACCAGATCGGTTCATGGAACCTGGGCATGGCCACGCTGGAAGCCATGGCGCTGACCGGGCAGCGGTCCGACGCGGCGGCGTTTTACCCCTGCGCGGTGCAGCTGATCGAGGCCGGCAACCACCTGGTCTGGCCGTTGGGAATGGCGTCGAACTTCGCCGCTATCGCCGCCGCCGCCGGCGGGCAATGGGATGCAGCAAGCGGCCATTTCGACCACAGCGAAACGCAGGCCGAACGGATGAAGAGCCCGCTGGTACTGGCTGAGGCCAGGCGCTGGCGCGCTCAGATGCACCTGTGGCGCAATCGGAAAGCAGACGCCGCAGAAGCCGGTCGCCATTTGCAGCAGGCCCGCGAGCTGTATGCGCAGCTGGGCATGAGCATACACGTCGAGCTGACCAGCAAAATGCTGGCGGAAGGACCAGCAGCACACCGCAACGGCGGATAGAAAGCGGGCGTCGGGCAGAGGTCGATCCGCCAACCCGGCGCCTCAGGTGAGGGAACGATAGCCGGCGTCACAGGTCCACTGAATTAGTGATAAATTGAAAGGTGACCAAAACTGGCGAGGATCGGCTGATGCCTTACGAGCGAGTAGTCCCGGCGGTCATTGTGTCATTGCTGCTGGCCGGCTGCGCCAACGTGTCCAGGCACCCCGGAGCGCGGATTGCGATGGACCGCGAAACCCTGCTGGACGGACCGCCGGCGCTCGCGGCACCGGAGCCCGAGATAGATGTGCTGGCGCTGGACGACGAGATGCGCGCGTTTGTGGCCGAGAATATTCCCAGACACGCCACCGACCAGCAGAAAACGAAATTACTGCTGGAGGCACTCTTCGCCGGTGGCGAGGCCCGGCTCCGCTATAACCGGGTCAAGACCTATACCGCCATCGAAACCTTCCACGCGATGGAAGGTAACTGCCTGTCTTTCACCAACCTGTTTGTCGCCCTGGCGCGCGAAGCCGGCCTGCGAGCGTACTACCAGGAGGTGGAAACCCCCGCTACCTGGGCGGACAGCGGCGAGTTCTACATCTCCAGCCGGCATATCAACGTGCTGGTCGCATACCGGCTTCAGGATGATCAGGTGGTCGATTTCGACATCTACAATTTCAAGCAGGCCTATCACCGCGAGCAAATTTCAGACAGAGCCGCGCTCGCCCAGTACCACAACAACATGACCATCCACTGGTTACTGAAGGAGGACCCTCGCAAAGCGCTTGCACACCAGAAACTCGCGCTCAAACTGGCGCCGATGACGGGTTATATGTGGACCAATCTGGGCGTCGTGTACTCGCGCTTCGGTTACCCGGACTACGCCGAGGCGGCCTTCCTGACCGCCCTGACCTACAGCCGGGATGGTATGCTCGCCGCCAACAATCTGGCCCGCCTGTACGAAGCGCAGGGCAAAACCGAGCTGGCAGCCTTTTACAAGCAGCAAGCCGAGGCCTCCCAGCGCAGGAATCCGTTCTATCTCTATACCCTGGCCAAGCAGCACTACGCCAGGGGTGAGTTCGCCGAGGCCCGGCAGGAGCTTGAAAATGCAATCAGCCTGCAGGACACGGAACACGAGTTCTACCAGTTGCTGGGGCTGACCGAGTTATCGATGGGCGAAGAAGAGCGTGCCCGGCAGAGTTTCGAGCTCGCGCTGGAATACGCGCGGGAGCCGGAAGAAGAGGACCGCTACAACCGCAAGCTCCGGCTGTTGGCACAACACAAGGCAAAGTAACGATCCACTGCGTTGTTGCCGTGGCTGGTCGGGCACAGTGACCGGGACCGGACCAGAACACCGGCCGGTCTGCACGGTGCAGGTCCGGAATAACGCCCCCATTTCCCTCTCCAGACGCTAGAATGCGCGGTCCCGAGCGTTACCGATCCGCCGTCTCCCCGCATGACCACTGCCGCACAAACCTCCTTTGCCGCCCTGCTCCGTCTGCTGCGCTATGCCCGCAGCTTCCGCCGACGGATCGTGTTTGCATCGATCTACTCGATCCTGAACAAGCTGTTCGACGTGATGCCGGAGATCCTGATCGGTATCGCCATCGACGTGGTCGTGAGGCAGCAGGATTCCTTCGTCGCCGAACTCGGGATCAGCGATCCTAAATGGCAGCTGGGCTTCCTCGGCGGGTTGACGCTGATCGTGTGGATGGCGGAGTCACTGTTCGAATATCTGCTGCTGATCTCATGGCGGAATCTGGCTCAGGATCTCCAGCACGCGATGCGGCTGGACGCTTATGAACATGTGCAAAAGCTTGATCTGGCGTATTTCGAAGATCGCAGCACCGGCAACCTGGTCACCATCCTCAACGATGACGTCAACCAGCTGGAACGATTCCTGAACGGCGGCGCCAACGACCTGATCCAGATATTGACGGCTGTGATCGCAGTCGGCGCCGTGTTCTTCGTCATCTCGCCGACCATTGCGACGATCGCGTTTACCCCGATCCCGCTGATCGTGCTCGGCGCGTTCTATTTCCAGCGCCGGGCCCAGCCACTATATGCCGAGGTCCGCGAACGGGTGGGCAACCTCGGTGCGCGGCTGTCGGCCAATATCTCCGGCATTACCACGATCAAGAGTTTCGCCACCGAGCGCCTCGAGGCCGAACGTATACGCGCCGACAGCGCGTCCTATGTGGAAGCCAACCGCAAGGCGATCGCAGTCAGCTCGGCATTTATCCCGATCATCCGCATGGCCATCCTGGCCGGCTTTGTCGCCACCTTCCTGCTCGGCGGCTGGATGACCCTGGAAGGTACGCTCAATGTCGGCGCCTACGGAGTGCTGGTGTTCCTTACCCAGCGCCTGTTATGGCCTTTGACCCAGATCGCCGAGACGGTGGATCTGTATGAGCGCGCGATGGCGTCATCCAGACGCATCCTCGACCTGATCGAGACACCGGTCAGAATACGCGATGCAGACGATGCCCAGTGGCTGGATCAGGTGCGCGGCAGGATCGATTTCCAGCATGTCGATTTCGCTTACGCGACGGGCGAACGCGTGCTGCATGAGATCAACCTGACCGTCGAGGCGGGCAGCACCATCGCCTTTGTCGGCCAGACCGGTTCGGGCAAGAGCACGCTGATCAAGCTGCTGCTGCGTTTTTATCAGCCGGACTCGGGCAGGATACTCATCGACGGCCAGCCGATTGATGCAGTGAGTCTCGACAGCCTGCGGCGCAAGATCGGGCTGGTCAGCCAGGATGTGTTCCTGTTCCAGGGCACCATCGCCGAGAACATCGCCTACGGCAGCCCCGCGGCCAAGCTGGAACGCATCAGGGAAGTCGCCGAGGCCGCGGAAGCGACAGAGTTCATCGAGCGCCTGCCGCAGGGTTTCGACACCATCGTCGGCGAGCGCGGGCAAAAACTCTCCGGCGGCCAGCGCCAGCGCCTGTCCATCGCCCGCGCGTTGCTGAAGCATCCGCCGATCCTGATCCTGGATGAAGCGACTTCAGCGGTGGACAACGACACCGAGGCCGCAATCCAAAGATCCCTGGAGCGAATCTCGCACTCATGCACGACCCTGGTGATCGCGCACCGCTTGTCGACTATCGTCAACGCCGACCGGATCTATGTGATGGATCAGGGACGCATCGTCGAGAGTGGAACCCACGCCGAACTGCTGGAGAAACACGGCATCTACGCCGCGCTTTGGTCGGTGCAAACCGGGCAGCAAACGGCGACGCCGGCATCCTGATATTCGGGCATTTTGGTCCCCGCCAACTCTGCGACAGGTGGCGGCCCGGATTGTCCCGTGCCAGGTAGAACGTGCCTGGAACAGCGGGTAATGATTGGCGAATCGCGTTTATGCCGCATTGCGATCGAGACCAGACCCGGGGAGCAGATGCGGACTGCGTTTTCTGACCTCCCGGGCAAAGTCGGTTTCATGCTGCCAGCATAGGTCTGCAGCAAATGACAGCGTTGTCATTTTCGGGTATGGTTAAAGGCCGCGAGATGCCATGGCCCGGGCGATTGAGGGTCCGGCTAACATGTTTGCGGGTACCACGAACGAGTTGCTGAGTGCCTGACGCCATGCCCATCGCAATACCTGTTAGCCCTGCTGAAGAAGATGCCATCCAACTGCAGGTCGAGACCCTGCTGGACAAGATGACCCTGGCAGAAAAGGTCGGGCAGATGAATCAGGTCGATTCTGGCGGCGGGCATTCGGTGGACCGTCACCGACACTCGATCCAGGCAGGTCAAATCGGTTCGGTGCTCAATGAGGTCGATGTCGAAGTGGTCAACGAACTGCAGCGCATCGCGGTGCACGAGAGCCGCCTGGGCATCCCGCTGCTGATCGGCCGGGATGTCATCCACGGCTTCAAGACGGTGATGCCGATCCCGCTTGGCCAGGCGGCAAGCTGGAATCCGGAGCTGGTGTGCGAGTGCGCCAAAGTGGCGGCGCGTGAGGCAGCGACGTCCGGGGTCAACTGGACGTTCGCGCCAATGATCGATATCACTCGCGATCCGCGATGGGGCCGCATTGCCGAGAGCCTTGGCGAGGATATCTGTCTGGCCAGCGCGCTGGGCGTAGCGATGGTGGAGGGTTTTCAGGGCGGTGACCTGATGTCCACCGGCTCGATCGCCGCCTGTGCCAAGCACTTCGCTGGCTATGGTGCGGCCGAGAGCGGTCGCGACTATGCGACCACCAATATCTCCGAGAACGAGCTGCGCAATGTCCATCTGCGGCCGTTCAAAGCAGCGATCGACGCAGGCGTGCAAACCCTGATGACCTCATTTAGCGACCTGGACGGGGTCCCGGCAACAGGCAACAACTTTCTGTTGCGCACGGTGTTGCGCGAAGAATGGGGCTTCGATGGTTTCGTGGTCAGTGACTGGGATTCAGTCCGTCAACTGGCAATTCATGGTCTGACCACAGATGACGCGGACTCAGCGCTGGCCGCGGTCACCGCGGGCGTCGACATGGAAATGGCCGGTGGCGCCTATCTCCACCATCTGCCGAGACTGGTGGAACAGGGCCTCATCGATCAGGCGCTGATCGATGAACTGGTCGCGGACATCCTGCGGGTCAAGATCCGGCTGGGTTTGTTCGACGATCCATTTACCAATCCGTCTGATCTGCCGGCGATTGCCGACGACCATGCGCTGGCGACCGCCAGGCAGGCTGCGTTGCAAAGCGTGGTGCTGCTGAAGAACGACCACCGCACGCTGCCACTGTCGGTACAGCGGCTGACATCGGTGGCTGTTATCGGACCGATGGCCGATGCGCCTTACGAACAATTGGGAACATGGATCTTCGACGGCGACGCCCAGCTCAGCGTCACTCCGCTGCAGGCAATCCGGGACATGGTCGGCGGCAATGTCGATGTCCGTCATGTTCCGGCGATGGAGACCTCCAGGAGCCGGCGCAGCGATACGTTTGACCACGCCGCGGAAATCGCTGGCGCGTCGGATGTGGCGTTACTGTTCCTTGGCGAAGAATCGATCCTGTCAGGCGAAGCGCATTCCCGCGCCGATATCAACCTGCCCGGCGATCAGGCGGAACTCGTGCGCCGGGTCCGCGAAGCAGGCAAACCGGTGATCGCAGTGATCATGGCGGGCCGGCCGCTGACGCTGACCAATATCGTCGAACAGGTCGATGCGATCCTCTACGCATGGCATCCGGGGACGATGGGCGGGCCGGCTATCGCGGACCTGTTGTTTGGCGTCGAATCTCCGTCCGGAAAATTGCCGGTGACGTTCCCCAGGATGGTCGGCCAGATACCGATCTATTACAACCAGAAGAACACCGGCAAGCCGCCCTCACCCGAAACGATCGTGCACATGGATGACCTGGGAGTGCGGGCCGCGCAGACATCCCACGGTCTGACCGCCTTTCATCTTGATGCGGGGTACACACCGCTGTTCGCGTTTGGCCACGGCCTGTCTTATGCCGATTTCGTTTATCACAGCATTACCACCAGCTCTTCCGCAATCCGGCTCGGCGACAGGTTACAGGTCAGCGCGGAATTGACCAACATGGGCGCTGTCGAAGCCGACGAGATCGTCCAGCTCTACGTGCGCGATCTGGTCGGCAGCGTGACCCGACCGGTCAAAGAGCTCAAGGCTTTCAAGCGAGTACGCCTTGTGCCGGGCGAAACACTCCGGGTCGATTTCGATTTGCACACTGACGACCTTGCGTTCTACGGCCGCGATATGCAGCTGGCGACCGAACCCGGCGTTTTCCATGTGTGGATAGGCGGGAGCTCCGAGACTGAGCTGCGCTCGGAATTCCGCATCGTCGACGGCAACTGAGCCCCGGGGCGACGACATGGGTGATGGCACGCGATTCACGATGATGGTTGCCATGATCGTGGCGCTTGGCGGCTTCCTGATGGGATTCGACGCATCAGTGATCTCCGGCGTGGTCGGCTTCATCGAGATCGAATTCAGCCTGAGCAAGATCGAGCTCGGATGGTCGGTCGCTTCTCTGACCCTCAGCGCGACGCTGGCGATGATGGTCGCGGGCCCGTTAAGCGATCGCATCGGACGCCGACCGGTGCTGAAAATCGCTGCCGTTCTGTTTGCCGTATCGGCGATCGCATCGGCGCTGGCCCCGAATTTCCTCATCCTGGTCCTCGCCCGGATGCTCGGCGGTCTCGGTGTCGGCGCCGCGCTGATCATCGCGCCGATGTACATCGCGGAGATCGCGCCAGCCGGTATCCGCGGCCGCATGGTCTCATTCAATCAGCTCAACATCGTGATCGGCATCTCGGTCGCCTTCTTCAGCAACTATCTGATCCTGAAACTCGGACAATCGGACGCGGCCTGGATCCATTCGCTGCATTTCAGCGAGTGGAACTGGCGCTGGATGCTTGGTGTCGAGGCGTTACCAGCGATCCTGTACTTCCTGGCTTTGATGGTCGTGCCCGAGAGCCCGCGCTGGCTGGCGATGCACGGCCGCGAAGACGAGGCGCTCCGGATCCTGGAGAAAGCCAGTGGACCAGAGCAGGCGCGGGCAAGCCTGCGCGAGGTGCACGACAGCCTCACGGGCGAACAGGATGGGCAGCCGGGTTCGCTGAGTCAGCTGTTCCAGCCGGCGATGAAGCTGGTCCTGACGATCGGCGTTTCGGTGGCGGTCCTGCAGCAGATCACCGGCATAAATTCTGTGTTTTTCTATGCACCGATGATCTTCGAGCAGTCGGGTATCGGCACCGACGCGTCGTTTATGCAGGCCATACTGGTCGGCATCACCAACCTGGTCTTCACCATCGCGGCGATGGCGATGATCGACAGACTTGGCCGCCGACCGCTGCTGGTCTTCGGACTGACGGGGATCGCGGCATGCATGCTGACCTTGTCCTATGGATTTGCTTCCGCCACCTATACCCTGAGCCAGGCGTCGATCGATGCGCTGCCTGCGGAGATCGATCGGCAGCTAATGGTCGAGATTGCCGATACGACCTTCGACAGCGATGTCGCGTTTCGCAACACATTGTCGGATGCAATCGGGAAAGACATTTTCAAACAGCACGAATCCGAATTGATCGGCGCCGCGATCAGCATGAACCCGACCCTGATCCTGTTCGGTATCCTCGGTTTTGTCGCCAGCTTTGCAGTGTCGCTGGGGCCGGTAATGTGGGTGCTGTTCTCCGAACTATTCCCCAACGCCCTGCGTGGTATCGCGATTTCGTTTGTCGGCCTGATCAATTCCGCGGTCAGCTTTGGGGTGCAGCTGGTTTTTCCATGGGAGCTGCAGAATCTTGGCAATGCCGGCACGTTTCTGATCTATGGGATCTTCGCCCTGATCGGTCTCGTCGTCGTGATACGCCTATTGCCCGAGACCAAGGGCCGCACGCTCGAGGAGCTTGAACAATTGCTGGTGAGGAAATGATATGCACGTCGCTTTAACCGTAGCCCCCGGGTTTGGCCGCTTCCTGACCGTGCTCGCGGCGGCTTTCGGCCTGTTCGCGATGAACGCCTGCTCGGCTGAGGTCGAACACACTTCGACTGCGGTCAAGGTGGAGATCGTACAGACCGCGGACGGATACCAGCTCCTGCGTGGCGGCGAGCCGTATGTGATCAGGGGCGCCGGGCTGGAGTTCGGCGATATCGCCTCGCTGGCGGCGCACGGTGGCAACTCCATTCGCACATGGACCACCGCGAACGATGTCGAGACAGCGCAGGAAGTACTCGACAAGGCCCACGCGCTTGGCATCACGGTGGCACTCTGCCTGCCGATGAGCTCGGAACACTGGGGCTTTGATTATGACGATCCGGAGGCCGTGGCGGCACAGCTCGAGAGCTTTCGTGCCGAGGTTCTGAAATACCGCGATCACCCTGCCCTGCTTGCATGGATCATCGGCAATGAATTGAATTACGACTATACCAATCCGAAAGTCTACGACGCGGTCAACGATGTCTCGCTGATGATCCATGAGCTGGATCCGAACCATCCCACCACCACGACCGTGGCCGGGCTCGGGGCCGATGTTGTCAACGATATCGTCGAGCGGGCCCCGGATCTCGATTTCATCAGTTTCCAGGTTTACGGTCAGCTCTTCATCCTGCCGGAATTTCTCGAGGACACCGGTTATGACGGGCCGTTCTTCGTCACTGAATGGGGCGCAATCGGTTGGTGGGAAGTGGCGAAGACCGCTTGGGGGGCGCCGATCGAAGCCACCAGCACCGAGAAGGCCAGTACCTACCTGAAAGGGTACCGCGAGAAGCTCGAACCGCTTGAAGGCCAGCTCGTGGGTTCCTATGTGTTTCTTTGGGGGCAAAAGCAGGAGCGGACACCAACGTGGTTTGGTCTGTTTACCGAGGCCGGCGAGAAGACCGAAGCGGTCGACGTAATGCATTACATCTGGAACGGCGCGTGGCCGGAGAATCGTTCTCCGCGGGTCAATTCGATGATGCTCGACGGCAAGCTGGCCACGGATAACGTGACGTTAAGCGCCGGCCAGACCTATGACGCTGTGCTGGATGTGATCGATCATGAGAACGACCCGTTAGCCTACCGCTGGGAGCTGAAGCCGGAGAGTGAGGCAACCCAGGTCGGTGGTGCTTTCGAGGAATCGATCTCGAACCTGGACGGACTGGTCGTTGCTTCTGCCGGCACCGCGCGAATCACCGCGCCAGCGCCGGGCGAGTATAGACTGTTCGTCTATGCCTATGACGATCACGGCCACGCCGCGCACGCCAACATCCCGTTCCTGGTGACGCCTTGAACCGCAGGCCTTTCAGCAATGGCATCGCAGAGTGGGCGAACCAACCCTGCGCAGCGAGCCAGCCAGGTATCGGCATCCCCATCGGCACTCAAGCGTCGATGCGCTGGATGCGGCTGATGCCTCCCCGGGCAGGCGGCCTGACGAGTTCTTCTCGGCGACACAACATCACGCAGAAATCGCCCGGGATCGGGAGGAGACCTTGGTTGGCATAGAACGATGGAGCGGTCAAAGATCACCATATCCACAAGCGTGCGGCAGGGGCCTGATCGGTCACTGGTCGTAGCAGCGATTTGCGGGTAAGGGGTTCAGAGACCGATTGCACAAGCGCTGAAATCAACTGCTTCCCCGTCTCCAAGGCCCAGGAATACCGTGCGGTTCTGGATGCGGATCACCGGGGTTTTCAGCTATCACGTCAAAACGCTTTTGGGAGTAACTTCAGGAAAATGAAAACTTATCCATGCCTGGCTGAAATGGGTGTATTGCACCCCGAGCAAATCTCCAATTTCTCGGTCAACAGTATCGACTACACCGATGTTCTGCGGATTGTCTATCGGCGTCCCAAGGGTTCCATACTGCCGTTAACCCGAACCTACAAATTCCCCCGCATCCAGAAGTCAGCGGAAGTCGGCGCCGGGAAAGCGAGGAAAAAGACCGTGATGGAGAGCGATCCGGCGTTCCGGTCGGCGGTCGCAGAGCTGACCAGCCTGATGAAATCGAAGAAACACAAGCAGGATATCGCTGATGCGATCCTCGAGGAGTTCCGCCTGCTGGAAGAAGACATTGCCTTGCGCGGCGAGTACATCAAGGAGCTGGTCGCCAGGATGAAGGGCGCCTGAGAGCGGATCAAGGGTCCTCGCCGCTGGTCCCACCCTCTTGCAGACCGGATCTTTCGCCAGACTGATCTGGATCAAGCAGGCGCGTGGCCACTTCATATTCGTACTGGAGCCGTGGATCCTCCGGACCGTGCTCGAGCGCCATCCGGTAGAAGCGTATGGCATCCTCGATCTGGCCGCGGTCCATGCAGGTCGCGGCAAACCCCCATAGCGCAAGCCGGTTTTCTGGATCCAGCAGCCAGGCCTGATTGAAGCGCTTTATCGCTGTGGACTTGTCCCCGCCGTAATAGATATTCCATGCGACCTTGGCAGCATCATTGGCTGCATCCTCCCGGCTACGGCCGCCGCGGGTCATTGTCTGGATGTATGTTTCGTCGGCCTGCTTTTGGCTGGCTGTCTTTTCCCGGCCCCCGTACATGGGCAGCTCATTGATCTGGTAATTGACCGCGCCAGCGCCCGGCCCCGGAACAGCGGAAGACGCGCGGGCCAGCGCAAAGTCGTCAATGTAATACGTCGCCTGCCCATCTGTATTTAACGTACCAAAGGCCCATCCGTGAACCTCGGACAAACCCAGCCCATCGAGCGGCGCGCCGTTGCCAATTTCCTTGCGGACCATCCTGGTGAACGGGATCGTGATCAGCCGCCATCCGGAGAAGTCATCGTCGAATACGAAAACGTAGCGTTCAGCATCGTCAGTCTTCGAACCCGGATTGCGGTTATCAAGGATGTCGACAAACAGCCCGGTCCCGCTGTTTCTTCCATACAGCCAGAAGCGGATTTCGCCAAGGCCACGCCAGTCCTGCGCAGACCACTCGGTTAAATCCTCGTTCTCGAAGTTATGCAGAAAACCGGCCCAGCCCGATACGTTCAGATCTAAGCGAAGCACACCATTGCCAGCTGCCTCGCCCGGTAGCGGGGGATGATCGCCAGTCGTAGAGATGCTTACCTCACTGCTGCCATCGCTAAACGTAAAGAACCCGATTGGAATCCCGTTAATATCCATGCCTGAGGACAACCGGGACTCGAAACCGTCCACAACGCCGGCAATGGCTCTCGTCGCGGCCGCATCCATCGTCTCCGCCATAGAACTGGACGCCTGCTCGATCTGCTCTTTCAGCGCGGTCAGGGCAACCTCGGTGCTTTTGACTGCCAGCCGCTCCCTGCCTTTCGCTGTCATATCCGAGGTGCGCAGGCTCGCATCGACAAACACCTTGTGGTGGGAGTTAAGCAGGAACGAAAACGCGTTGGTTCCGTCCGGCGCCAGCACGAAGCAATGGATACCGAACACCTCAGTGGTCCCTGACCGGGTCGGAGGAAATAGAACCTCCAGTACCATGACGTAGTCGACCTGCCGTTTATACTCGCTGAGCTGCTCGCCGATGGTCTCCATGGTGTTCAGGAACATCTCGTACTGAGATCTTGCTTCCACCGCGCCCATATCAAACTCGACGTCCGCGGCGGTGCCCGTACCGAGGCCATTTTTATTCAGGAACTCGACGGCCCGCTGCCGGGACGCGATGGAGTGACTGGATATATGGGGCGTGCGTACGATGGTCGGGAATACCGCAATCTCCGCGGTCGCCACTTCCTTGACGAAGACGGCTGACAGGCTGGAGCCGGGCCGGTAGCCAGGCTCGGTCAACGCTTCGGCTTGCTCGTGTGCCCGGCCGGCCGCGCACAAACATAGCAACAACACGAGCCCTACGCTGGTCAGACTATGTGTGGCTCTCATGACGGATCCCCTTGCTGCTGAATACTCGGCAGCCCGGCGATCCTGGGTCCTTCGGGAGGATTGTCATGGCTCCCCGGAGGAAGCGAGGACCCGAGGCTTTGCGTCACTGACTTTGGTCAGCTTTGCCTTTGTCTGTTCTGACATTCTCTCACTCGGCCTGGAGTAGTCAATTCGGCGTTTTACCCAGCGGGCAAGGGTCGGGACGGGTCGACAACTTCCTCCAGGACGGACCGTTTTCGATCAGCAGACGTCAGCGGACGATGTGAGCGATCAAGCGGCAAAACAGTCAGCCTTCCGCTGGAAACGGACAGCGATCCGGGTTTCGGCGCCGGCCGACTAATTGAGCAGCCTGATGAAATCAAGTTAGCGGCGGCCGGTACATCAAGGAGCGGGGCGGCGGGGTAACGAGCGAAACTCGCGCTGCTGTTCCCGCTCAGCGCACGAAACGGATGTCGTCGAGGTAGACAGTGACGGACGATCCGCGTCGTCCGGCAATGTTGATCACGAATCCTGTCTTGATGCTCGACAGGTCGATCTTCTTCAGCGGGATCTCGTAGCGCTGCCAGTCCTTGTCCAGGACGATGCCCTTGACGCTGGTCATGCCCGAATCCGGGTACGGCTTGTCCTTGCCATTCAGGCCGACACCGATATCGATTTTCTCACCGCCGTATTCGCCGCGGGCCCACAACTCCAGCGTCGTGGCGCCGGTGAGATCAAAGCCGCCCTGCTGGTCGCCCCAGTTGTTGACCGGATGCTGCCAGGCCACGCCGACCCAGCCGCCGTCGCCGGAGTAGCGCATCTTGATACACGCATTGCCCGAATGCGGATCGCCGGCGTGGGCTCCGTCCAGAGTCAACGCGTCGGTTGATCCCATCCATCCGGACGGGACCCAGCGCATGCCCACGAAGCCCTCCTCGTAGACTGCCAGCGGCAGCCGCATGCGCCGCTCGCCCTTGACCAGCAGCGGTATACTCGCAGTCGCCGCATTGCCCGCCTCATCATAGGCGTAGAGGAAGAGTCGATAGGGCCCGGGTTCCTCGGGCATCCGGACCCGGGCCCCGGTGGTATGACTCTCGACGATCGCGCCCTCGATGTCCGGGAGCATCGCCCGGTAGTCACCGCCGGTAATGTATTCATCGGCCTCGGGCCGGAGGACCCAGCGAGCGCGGATCGAACTGCCCTCGGGATCGGCGACGACAGCGCTGACCCGGATCTCGTCACCCGGATCCAATTGGTTCTGACCCTCGATCACCAATGGTTCGACGGTCGGGGCGAGATCGGCCGGTGGGCTGCCTGACCACAGTTCCGTCATCACATCGACCGCGCCAAGCCGTGAACCATCCGGAAGGAGCATCCCGAACCAGGTCGCGCTACCCTCCATCTTGTAGCCCCAGTTGAACGCATAGGCACCCAGGGCCAGGCCCGGCGCGCCCGCGACGCTGGCCTGATAACTACGTCGGTAGAAAGCCGCCTTTTCCGTGCTGGTCATCTCCGGCGGCGCGCCCCACGCATTCTTCGGCACCTCCCAGGGCCCGGGCGGCCCGAACTCGGTGAGGACAAATGGCTTGCTGCCGCCGGCGGCGCGGTAGCGCTCGACCAGGGACGGGGCTCCGCCGTAAGAATTGATACCGTGGATATCGATCGCCGCGCCGAGCTGGTTCACGCTGGCGACCCGGCCGCCGCCGATCTCGGCGGTGACCGTCATGGTCGGATGGTCCGGATCGACCTGCTTGACCATTGCGGCCACGTCGTTGACCGCCTTCCAGATGGCCGGATCGTCGCCCGAGCCGAAACCCTCCATCTCGTTACCGATACCCCACAGCAGGACCGCCGGATGATCCTTGTAACGCAGCACGATCTGGCGGGCGCGCTCCAGTTGCTCGCGGACCTGGGTGGGGTCGTGGTAGTCGAAGCCGTGACGCTCGTGGCCTAGCCAGATGCCCACGGTGACCGTCAATCCGAGCGCATGCGCCTCGTCGAGGCGCGCGGCGTCGAGATCCTCGGCGCCCCAGGTGCGGATCGAGTTTGCGCCGGCTGCTGCCAGTTCGGTCAATGAAGCCGTCCCGCCCGCACCGCGGATAAAGTAAGGCTCACCGCCGCGCAGCAATTGCCAGCCCTGAGCGGTCTGTCGCAGTTCTACCGGGATCGCTTCAGCCAGCGCAGCAGATGGCCACAGGGACAGGCTGGCCAGCATGACCGAAAGCCACACGAACAAACCGGCGATCCGACCCGGCGGATCGCCCGGACCACTGGTGCTCCCGGCGAAACTACGGGTCAGATCGCTGGCCAAATTCCTCAGCCGTCGTTTACGGACACGACGCCATTGTCATAACTTGGCGGGGTGGCGGGTTGATAGCTGTAGCCCCAATCCGCCATGGTTGAGAGCGCCAGCAGCGGATCGCCCGGAATCAGGCGTGCCCATCCGGTGGCGTCCGTCCGGTACAGATCGTCTGCGGTCAATTCGTTCAGTGGTATCGAGAAAGGCACCGGCTCGCCGTTGGGATCCAGATTCTCACAGCACTCAAAAAACGTGGCGGAGCCGAAGAAATTGTCCAGTACTGAACGATATGCTCTCAGCGCCTGGGCCTGGATGACCGGGTCTTCATTGTAGTTGAACAATTCATGCAGGGCCCGCGCGGTGTACCACTGATTCTCCCCGGACGCCCGCCTCGCGAGCGCGGTCGCCCACAGGTAGAACCGCGCCTTGGCCCCGGTGCGGCCAGCAGGAATATTTTCGGCCAGATCGAACTTTGTATCCGCATCGGGGTTATTGACGTCGAACTCCTTGATGATCGCTGTCGCGTAGGGGTTCTCCGGATCATTGAGCACACACGTTTCCGAAGCGATACCCACATCCGTGCAGTGCAGGTTGAGCAGGGTATCGGTGGGCAGCGGTATGGTCGTGATTTCGGTGCCACCGCTGTTATCTCCACCACAAGATGCGGTGGCCAGACTGATCACCATTATCAACGGCAGGCGGAAGGCAGCCCGAATCAGACCTCTTGAATGACGGTTTCTCATATTAGGATTTCCTCGACAGCACATGCTCTTTTGCTAGAACGTCCAGGTGAAATAGGTGACGACCTGCCACAGATATTCGTTTTCACCATCCTCTCCGAACTCGTTGGTTGGGGACTCATCATTGACCCCTCTCAACAGACCCCGGATGCCGATCTTGCTTGAATGCAGGGGATCATATAACTCGTCCAGCAGAAACGCATAGTCCAGCTTGTATTGATAGGGGAACGTGATGTTGAACTGCCGATGGAAGTCATACGGCCCAAAGGCGTTGTATTTGGCGTAGCCGGACAGGATGTGTCTCTTGCGGAAAACGAGCTTGACGTCCGTCTCGTAGAACTCGCGCGTACCCCCGGTCGGATCGCCCGTCGATTGCAGGTATCCGCCGACGAGATTGGTCACCAGGGTCAGATCGTTACGCGGGTTGAAGACCATCCGGCTCGACACCTCCCAGGTGTCCTTTGCCGGGAGTCCGGCTGCGAACGGCACGTTTTCACTCCTCGGCTCAAAGAAGAACTCATAGGCGTCGGTTGCTGAGCGGAAGGCCGAGTAGTTGAGTCCGACATTGAACGCGAATCCGGCGTCTTCGCGGACATCGTTATCCCAGTCGTAAAACGGCGTCGCGCCGGTCGGGTCAAAGGTCACGAAAAGCTCCGCGGCCCGGACCTTCCGGTTGTCCAGCACTGCAAAAGGAGAATCCGTGAGATTCCGCGGCCTGGTCCCGGGCGTGAGTTCTCCGTTTTCTATTGAAGGCGGCGTATTGGGGAGCGCATTTTCAATATTGTCGCGATAAAGGATTCGGGGGAACACCATCCAGTTGCCGAAATTCATCATCACACCGGCATCAAACTCCTGCTTGTTGCCCTGCTCCGCATATGGCAAGCGCGTGCCGAATTCCCGCAGCGGCGCGCCGCCATCAGCGACCAGGCCGGCGTAGTTGCCGGCGACATACCCCTGGGCGCCCAGCACCGGGAAGGTCAGCCGGGTCTTCAGGCCGAGTGTATCCTCGAACTCGACGTCTTTACGGAAGATCTTGCCTCCATCCTCGCGCTCATATTCGTCATCGATCTTGTTCGGGCCGCCGATAATACCGCCAAGCTCCAGAGCGATGTCGTCGGTAAATTTGGTCTTGGTATACAGCGTAGTCTGGCGTATTTTTTCCTCTGTGACCGCAGTCGCCGTCGCCGAGTTATCGGCCACCGCCAGGTCATCCGAATGCATGAAAGTCCAGTCGGTATTCTTGAAGGTGTTGCTGTACTTGACGACCGCCTTCGGGTTCGCACCCCAGTACACCTCCGGACCAGCCAGTAGCTTGAGTCCCTCGAGCTTGCCCTTGAAGTCGAACTCTACGCCCTGGGGCGCCTTGGCATTCCAGATGTCCTGCCCGGCGAGGTCAGTGGTCTCTCGGACCAGGCCGAAGAAGTCGCCTTCGTAACCCCAGTGATAGCGCGGCGTGTGGTAGAACGCCTCCAGGTTGAAGTATTCGCCGCGATACTCGGCACTGAAATCATAAATCTCGATACGCTCGCGACCCTTAAGCTGTACCTCGGTCTCCACCGGCACCGTGGAGCCCACGTCTTCCACGGCGATCACGGTGATCGGGTTGCCGCGGCGGCCGTACTGCAGTTCCAAGGGCTCCGTGTCGGCGACATTACCCAGGACATTCAGCGAGAACTGCCCATCGATCTTGTCGGTCGGCGCGAAGCCGAAATCCAGGAAGACCATCTCGCCATCGGAGAATTCGCTGCCGACGCCGGTCTGATTGTCGATACCGGCCTGAGTTCCCTTCAGCACCAGTTCGGTACGCAGGCTGCCGCCCTCGAAATGCAGAATCTTCTTCGCTTCCACACTCTCGCTCTTGAGCATCCGCACGTCGCTCTTGAGCTCGAGATACTCCATGTTGATGCTGTCTATATCCTGATTGATCGCGGTCTTCTTGTACGAGTAGGGGTCCAGGGCCCAGATCTCTCCCAGCACGTCGTAGGCCATCCTCGGGATCGCGGTATAGACGCCGTCGGAATTGGGCAGACCCAGAGCAGTGATACCAAACCACTCCTCGTTCATGTTGTTCTGCCCTGGCGCCCAGTCGAACGGATAAGCCTGATTAGACCAGGACGCATTCTTGTCCTGTATATCGAGGTTCTCAACCTGCTTGTATTTCCACCATTCATCGCGCCATTCGAAGACGAAACCGCCTACCGCGTTACCTTCTTCACCATTGCCGTAGCTCTTGTTGTACATCTCCTGCCACTGGTATTTCAGTATTTCGGCCTGTGCCTTCTGATCTTCCTGACCGGTCCGTGCGTTGAACGCATCGCTACCGAACTCGAAGAACACCACCGGCAGATCGAGCTTCTCGTCGACGTCTTTCCACAAGCTGGTAAAGCTCTTGCCCCGATAGACATTGCTGCCGAGCAAGTCCATGTCGGTGCAGTACTCGGCGATCAGATCGATGTACTGGATATCGCCATTGACGATGGTGAAGGGGTGATTCGGGTCGATGCTCTTGCCGGCCTTCATCACTTCGTTGAACAGGCTATACAGGTATTTTGCTTTCTCGGTGTTGCGCTCGCCCTCGGGCAGATTCTCGATCTCGAAGCTGGACCAGGACAGTCCGTAGTTGCTCTCATTACCCAGCGCGAACATCAGCACGCCGGGCGTGTTCTTGTATCTTTCGACCAGCTCCAGTACCTCGGCTTTCAGCGTGGCCCGGGTGAGCTCATCGGAATAATCGGTGTTCGGAACCCACCTGCCGCCGATAGTGGCGCCGTAGCGGCCCATCAACGGGTTAACCACCGTCATGATGCCGTGCTCCTGGTAGACATAGGTAATCCACTTTGGAGGGATCATGGCGAAACTGCGCACCGCGTTGACGCCGGCTGCTTTCATCAACCCGAAGTCATAATCGAGGACGTCCCTGATGAATTCATCAGACTCGCCCCAAAGGTTGTAGGTGTAATTCTGGTTTCGGGGTGAGTAGCCCCAGACGACACCCTTGATATAGAAGTCGTTGCCGTTGACCTTCAGCTTCCAGCCGTTTTCGTCTTTGTAGGTGGTGACGACATCGGCTGCCTGGGCCTGACTCATCAGCGGAGCATACAGAGCCACGATAGCTATCAGAATGCCGCAGACTTTTTTTGTGCACCTGAAGAAGTTTATCTCCGCCATGACGACCACTCTTTATTTTCAGTATCCAGTTGATAAAAGAAGCCAGGCTGGCACAGGATCCTCGCTGCGCCAGCCATGACAGTCCCCGCATTAACGTAATTCAAGCCGAACCCACCCGGAATCAGTTGTTAGGCGAAAGTGTAATGTTGTCAAAGTAGACGACATTCTCGGTGGACCTTGCCTGGAAATCAGGGAACACAATGAGCTGATCGATATCGATCGTCTCAAACGAACCAATGTAGCCGGTGAAATCGAAGGTCAGTTCTTCCCACTGACCGACCACCGTATTTGGAACCTTGATTTCCGGTTGGGCGCCGCCGTTCGCAATCGCAAACTTGATGCCCACATCGCTGATCACGTCCTTGTAGACCATGATCTTGACGATGCTGTTGCTGCTGGTAAGGGTAAGCGGGCCGATATCACCATGCGCCGTTTCAACACCCGCAAAGGGCTGACCCGCTATCCGGGCTGTAAACCTGCCCACCGTTGCCGAGTTGTTGATACCGCCCGGCGCCGGATTGGCCACCACCTCCAGCGGCGGGTTGTCAGCGTTCTCGAACACCGCCCAGGTGAATCCGGCACCAGTACCGGCGGTTTCAAAATCAACCAGCGCATTGCCGGGCGGTGGCGGTGGTGGCGCTGGGACCGCATTGAAGGTGATGTTGTCGAAGTAGACAACATTGTCACCCGTCCGCGCATCGTTGAAGTCCGGGAACACCACAAATCCGGTGATATCGGTCGAGCTCGGCTCTCCGATCTTGCCCGAGAAGTCGAACGTCAGCTCCTCCCACTGGTCGACCACGGTGTTCGCCACTTTGATCTCGCCGGTCGAGGCGAAATTCGCCGTCTCGAACTTGATCCCGACGTCGCTGATCACCGACTTCCACACCATGATCTTGACGATCGCGTTGCTCGCATCGAGCGTGAACGTCGGCAGATCCAGTGTGTTGGTCCCGGCAAACGGCGCACCCGTCTGCCGTGCAGTGAACTGCGCCACCGTCGCCGAGGGATTGATACCGGAGGCATCCGGGTTCGGGATGATCTCCAGCGGCGGGTTGTCAGCGTTCTCGAACACCGTCCAGGAATAGGCGCCTCCCAGGCCGGTCGGCTCAAAGTCCAGCGGTCCAATCGTGGGTGGCGGTGGTGGCGGTGGCGGTGGCGGGACCTCATTGAAGGTGATGTTGTCGAAGTACACAACATTGTCACCCGTCCGCGCGTCGTTGAAGTCCGGGAACACCACAAAACCGGTGATATCGGTCGAGCTCGGCTCCCCGATCTTGCCCGAGAAGTCGAACGTCAGCTCTTCCCACTGGTTGACCACGGTGTTCGCCACCTTGATCTCGCCGGTCGAGGCCTGTCCCTGCTCGAACTTGATCCCGACGTCGCTGATCACTGACTTCCACACCATGATCTTGACGATCGCGTTGCTCTCATCCAGCGTGAACGTCGGCAGATCCAGCGTGTTGACGCCGGCAAACGGCGCACCTGTCTGCCGCGCCGTGAACTGCGCCACCGTCGCCGAGGGATTGATCCCCGACGCATCCGGGTTCGGGATGAACTCCAGCGGCGGATTGTCGGCATTCTCGAACACCGTCCAGGCATAGGCCGCGCCCAGACCATCCGGCTCAAAGTCCAGCGGTCCGAGATCGCCGACAGGTGGTGGCGGCGCGCCACAACCGCCCGTTTGCTGCTCGATGTCATCGAACTGGAACGTCCAGTTGGCCGGGTCGTTACCCGCATCACCCGGGGTGCCGTTGTCGAAGATCAGCGTATAGCCGGTCACGTTGCCGGCCACACCGGTGAAGTCAAAACACAGCTCCTGCCACGTGCTGCCGCCGGTATGGGTCGCCGTCGTTTCCTGGTTCAGCGGCTCCAGCTTCAGTGTCACCACCACTTCCCGTGGTGAAAACACCTTCATCCGGTAGGAATCCGCTGCCGCCAACGCGACCGCCGGATCTACCGCGAGCGTGCTGCCGGCAAAGGTCGCGCCGGCAAACTTCTGCATCTGCCCGACTTTGGCACTGGTGTTGATCCCGCCCGGGTTCGGGTTGTCGATGACCGACCCGACGCCGCCTTCAAAGTCATTGAACACGTACGGCCCGGCACCCTCGAAATCGGTCAGGGTGTCGCCTGGCGGCGGCGGTGGCGGCGGTGCACCCACCGCATTGAAGGTGATGTTGTCGAAGTACACAACATTGTCACCGGTCCGCGCATCGTTGAAGTCCGGGAACACCACAAAACCGGTGATATCGGTCGAGCTCGGCTCTCCGATCTTGCCCGAGAAGTCGAACGTCAGCTCCTCCCACTGCTCCACCACGGTGTTCGCCACCTTGATCTCGCCAGTCGAAGCAAAATCCGCCGTCTCGAACTTGATCCCGACGTCGCTGATCACCGACTTCCACACCATGATCTTGACGATCGCGTTGCTCTCATCCAGCGTGAACGTCGGCAGATCCAGTGTGTTGGTCCCGGCAAACGGCGCACCCGTCTGCCGCGCCGTGAACTGCGCCACCGTCGCCGAGGGATTGATCCCCGATGCATCCGGGTTCGGGATGAACTCCAGCGGCGGATTGTCGGCATTCTCGAACACCGTCCAGGCATAGGCCGCGCCCAGACCATCCGGCTCGAAGTCCAGCGGTCCGAGATCGCCGACAGGTGGTGGCGGCGCGCCACAACCGCCCGTCTGCTGCTCGATGTCATCGAACTGGAACGTCCAGTTGGCCGGGTCATTCCCCGCATCACCTGGGGTGCCGTTGTCGAAGATCAGCGTATAGCCGGTCACAGTGCCAGCCACACCGGTGAAGTCAAAACACAACTCCTGCCAGGTGCTGCCGCCGGTATGGGTCGCCGTCGTTTCCTCGTTGAGCGGCTCCAGCTTCAGCGTCACCACCACTTCGCGTGGTGAGAATACCTTCATCCGGTAGGAATTGGCTGCCGCCAGCGCCACTGGCGGATCCAGCACCAGCGTGCTGCCGGCAAAAGTCGCGCCGGCGAACTTCTGCATCTGTCCGACTTTGGCGCTGGTGTTGATACCGCCCGGTGCCGGATTGTCGATGACCGAGCCCACGCCACCCTCGAAGTCGGCGAAGGTGTACGACGCCGGATCACCTTCGAAGTCAACCGGCGGCGGCGCCGGTGGTGCCGGACAACTGCCCGTCTGCTGATCGATATCGTCGAACTGGAAGGTCCAGTTGGCCGGGTCATTGTTCGCATCACCGACCGTGCCGTTGTCGAAGATCAGCGTATAGCCGGTCACGTTGCCGGCCACACCGGTAAAGTCGAAGCAAAGCTCCTGCCAGGTGCTGCCGCCGGTATGTATTGCCGTCGCCTCCTCATTGAGCGGCTCCAGCTTCAGCGTCACCAGCACGCTGCGGGGTGAGAACACCTTCATCCGGTAGGAATCCGCTGCCGCCAGCGCCACCGGCGCATCGAGCACCAGCGTGCTGCCGGCAAAGGTCGCGCCGGCAAACTTCTGCATCTGCCCTACCTTGGCACTGGTGTTGATCCCGCCCGGGTTCGGGTTATTGATAACCGAGCCCACGCCACCTTCAAAATCGGCAAAGGTGTATGGACCTCCCGCATCCTCAAAATCGACCAGCGTGTCGGACGGTGGCGGTGCACCCACCGCATTGAAGGTGATGTTGTCGAAGTAGACAACATTGTCACCCGTCCGCGCGTCGTTGAAGTCCGGGAACACCACAAAACCGGTGATATCGGTCGAGCTCGGCTCCCCGATCTTGCCCGAGAAGTCGAACGTCAGCTCCTCCCACTGCTCCACCACGGTGTTCGCCACCTTGATCTCGCCAGTCGAAGCAAAATCCGCCGTCTCGAACTTGATCCCGACGTCGCTGATCACCGACTTCCACACCATGATCTTGACGATCGCGTTGCTCTCATCCAGCGTGAACGTCGGCAGATCCAGTGTGTTGGTCCCGGCAAACGGCGCACCCGTCTGCCGCGCCGTGAACTGCGCCACCGTCGCCGAGGGATTGATACCGGAGGCATCCGGGTTCGGGATGATCTCCAGCGGCGGGTTGTCAGCGTTCTCGAACACCGTCCAGGCATAGGCCGCGCCCAGACCATCCGGCTCAAAGTCCAGCGGTCCGAGATCGCCGACAGGTGGTGGCGGCGCGCCACAACCGCCCGTTTGCTGCTCGATATCGTCGAACTGGAACGTCCAGTTGGCCGGATCATTCAGCGCATCACCGACCGTGCCGTTGTCGAAGATCAGCGTATAACCGTTGACAGTGCCGGCCACACCGGTGAAGTCAAAACACAGCTCCTGCCACGTGCTGCCGCCGGTATGGGTCGCCGTCGCCTCCTCGTTCAGCGGCTCCAGCTTCAGCGTCACCACCACTTCGCGTGGCGAGAATACCTTCATCCGGTAGGAATCGGCTGCGGCCAACGCGAGGGGCGGATCCACCGCCAGCGTACTGCCGGCAAAGGTCGCGCCGGCAAACTTCTGCATCTGACCGACTTTGGCGCTGGTGTTGATGCCACCCGGGTTCGGGTTGTCGATGACCGACCCGACGCCGCCTTCAAAGTCATTGAACACGTACGGCCCGGCACCCTCGAAATCGGTCAGGGTGTCATCGGGCGGAGGCGGTTCGCCGTCATCCGGCGGGACCAGGTAGATGTCATCGATATAGAAGGTCCAGTTGGCCGGATCATTGTCCGCATCACCGACGGTCCCGTTATCGAAAATGAATGTGATGCCAGTGACGTTGCCCGATAAGCCGGGGAAGGCGAAGGTCAGCTCTTCCCAGCCTGAACCGCCATGTCTCACCGTGACGCCATTACCGGGACCCTGCGGTTCCGGCTGGAACAGCACGTCTACCGGCCTCGCCGCCCACACCTTCATCGTGAAGGAGCTGCCCAGCGGCACCACCAGCGGGCTCGCGGTCTCCGGTGTCGGGAATATCAGCGTGGAGCCGGCGAATTCCGCGCCGGCGAACTTCAGCATCCGCGCGACGCGGGCGCTGGGGTTGATCCCCTCCGGGAACGGATTGGCCACGGCCTCGGCGAAACCGCCCTCGAAGCCTCCGTCCGGTCCGAAATTGTAACTGGTCGTCGGTCCTTCAAAACCAGTCACCAGACCGTCGGGAGTGGGAGGAGGCGTACCGCCGCCGTCGCCTACGACGAGGAAGATGTCGTCGAAATAGAAGGTCCAGTTGTCGGGATCATTGGCAGCATCGCCGTTGGTCCCGTTGTCGAAGATAAAGGTGATACCAGTAAAGCTGCCGCTGACACCGGTAAAGTCGAAAGTGAGCGTCTCCCACCCTGTACCGCCGTGGGTCACGGTCTCTTCCGCGTCCGGTCCACCTTCCAGCTTGAACAGCACATCCACGACCCGTGGCGACCACACCTTCATGGTGAAGGAACTGCCGGACGGCACGACTAAGGTGCGTGACAGCGCCAGCGTGGCACCGCCGAAGGGTTCCGCGTTGAACTTCAGCATCCGCGCGACCTGAGCGCTGGTGTTGTTGCCGTCCACGACCGGATTGGCAATGACCTCTGCCGCCCCGCCGCCGAAGCCGCCGTCCGGACCGAAATCATAGGTTTCGGGAAGCTCTTCGAAATCCGTAACGAGGCCGCCTGAACCGCCACCGCCGTCGCCGCCGCTGGGCAGCACGATGTCATCGAAGTAGAAAGTCCAGTTGTCGGGATCGTTCGCTGCGTCACCGTTGGTCCCGTTGTCGAAAATGAAGGTGAGTGCTTCCACGGTCCCGGCGAATGCCGAGAAGTCGAAACTCAGCTCCTCCCAGCCCGTACCGCCGTGGGTCACGGTCACTTCGTCCTCGAGCGGGCCTTCGATCTTGAGCAGGACATCGACAACCCGCGGCGACCAGACTTTCATCGTGATCGGCCGGCCGCCGGGGAGGGCTACCGGGCTATCCAGTGTCAGCGTGGAGCCGCCGAAGTCCGCGGCATCAAACTTGAGCATCCGCGCGACCTGAGGGCTGGTGTCGATGCCTCCGGAGACCGGGTTGGCGATGACTGCAGACGCACCGCCGCCAAAGCCGCCGCCCGGCCCGAAATCGTAGGAATCAGGCGCCGCTTCGAAGTCAATCACCGTGTCCGGAACGGGCTCGTCACCACCGATCTTTTCAAACACGCGAACGTAGTCGACCAGCATGGTCTGCGGCCAGGTCTCGGTGCCGTCGGGCGGCTGGTTATCGCTGCCCAACGTTCCGCCCATCGCCACATTGAGGATCATGAAGAATTCGTTGAGGAATTCCTCCATCGTGGCCGGGTCGATGGTTCGGGTGAAATAGGTGATGCCGTCGATCTTGCCGACGATCCGCTGCTCGTCCCAGTCCGCTTCGAAAATATGGTAATCATCGCCAAGTGACTCGGCGAAGCTTCTGGTCTGGCTATCGAAAACCCAGCCGTCCGGGAACGAACACGCCTGGGGCGCCTGCAAGGTTTCATCGCACCAGTGCATGGTGAAATGCGTGGTTCTGTCGTTGGAAAATGCGTTGTGCATCTCCATGTAATCGACTTCGCCCGCCCGCGGCCACGGGGTGTCGGGGAAGACCGCACCGAGACTCCAGAATGCCGGCCAGGCACCCTTGCCCACGGGCGGCTTGATCCGTGCCTGGATGGTGCCGAATTTGAACTCGAACTTGTCCTTGGTGTTGATCCGCGCCGAAGTGATCGTGCCGTCGCGAACGCCACAGGGTTCAACCGGGCACTGGGCCTGGATCACCAGATTGTCATTCTCGACCCGGACGTTGTCCGCCGAGTCGGTATACAGCTGCCACTCGTTGTTGCCCCAGCCATCATTTTCGGGACCGTAGCCGGTTTCGATGTTCCAGGTGTCGGGAGACGGCGCCGTGCCGGTGTCGAACTCATCTGAGAATTTAAGGCTGTAAGTGATGCCGCCGCCGCACACCGGGAAACCCGGGAATGGAAAGTCGAGATTGTCGGTACAACCGACTGAGTTGTAGGTCTGGTAGAAATGCAGCAGCGCGGCTGATTCGCTGACCACCTGGTTGACCGGGTCAGTCAGGGCCGCGACGACCGGCCCGACTTTCGACGAGAAATCAGGATCGGTGAAACTGAGGGTCTGATCCTGCGCCTGACATCCGGCGGTATTGCGGATCGAGATTCCATTGGTCGGATCCGCGTCGCGATCAAGGCTTTGCAGGAAGACCAGTTGATTGAGCGCGGGCTGATCGGTCGGGTTATTGCTGTCAGTCAGCTCGACGGGCGTCACATACGGCGCGCCTTCGACCGTACCGAGCGGGATGCCGCAGACAGAGAATGTCACCAGTTCGAAGGGCCGATACTCAAACTCACCGAAGGAGTCTGTCATACCCGACTCGCCACCGGAGCTGCGCCACATCACGCCTTCAAGCCCGGAGTCCAACAGCACGCCGGTCTGTGTCGGTTGCGGCGTTCCGGCGATCGGGCCGTCGTCACTGCCGGAGCCGCAGCCCACCAGAGTAATCAACGAAGTGAGGATGGCGGCTACGCCGAAAAGGCGTGAAAAAGATGTTGCTTGCATGACTGGCTCTCTCGATGTCTGCGTAAGTGACGTTCCCGATCAGATGTCACTCAAGCACTCGAGGCTCGTCGCAAAAAGCCGGGAGATATTGGTGCAACGCAGCGAAGCCGGATTCACGCGTATTTCGCTAACGTGTTGATCGGGTTATTTTTTTTATCAGTAAATTCTGCCGTTCGAGTGTTCTATCAGCAATTGACAGCGTTGTCAATTTGATGGAGGATGCGGGGACTTCTGCAGCGGCCACCCGGCGCGGATTGATGCCATGAGCGAAACGAGACACTACGAAACTGCGCCGGAAGACCGGATTCCGTTTGCTCAAAAGCTGATCTACGGGCTCGGTGCATTCGTCAACAACCTGCTGGCCGCCGCCATCGGCGGCATGGTGATCGTGCTCAATCTCGGGCTCGGTATGAATCCCGCGCTTGTCGGCCTGCTTGGCGCACTGCCCCGCCTGACCGATGCGATAACCGATCCGCTAATGGGCTACATCTCCGATAACACCCGGTCGCGATGGGGCCGGCGCCGTCCTTATATATTTGTCGGCGCAATCATCTCGGGCATTGTCTTTGCCTTGTTGTGGCAGCTGCCGGGAGGCAAGAGCGAGACCTTTTATTTCTGGTACTTTCTTATTGGCTCGCTGGTATTTTACCTCGGGTACACGATCTTCGCGACCCCGTGGGTGGCCCTGGGCTACGAGCTGACGCCGGACTACCACGAGCGCACCCGCCTGATGGGCGTGCAGAACTTCATCGGCCAGCTCGCCTATGTGGTAGCGCCATGGTTTCTGCTGTTCATGCAGAGCAAGACCTATTTCGACGACATGGTGGACGGCGCCGCGGGGCTGGCAATCATCGTCGCCGTGGTCACCATCGCAATCGGCATCCTGCCTGCGATCTTTCTGCGCGAACGCTTCAAACACATCGCCGCGGTCGAGATCGAAGAGCACGTCGAGCCGGCCGAGAGCATGTTGACCGGCCTGGCGCGCAACATCCGCGGGTTTCTTGTCGGTTTCGCCGCTACCCTTAAATTCAAGCCGTTCCTGAAACTTTGCGCGGCGACCTTCCTTGTCTTCAACGGCTTCATGCTGATCTCATCGTTCCAGTTCTACGTCATCATCTACTACGTGTTCGGCGGCGATAAGGTGCTTGGCGCCGAGTATGCTGGCTATGCAGGATCCCTGGGTGCGGTCTCGGCATTCGTCGTCATCTTTGCGGTGACCTGGCTGGGCACGAAGATCGGAAAGCGACGTGCATTTTTTGTCGCTATCGGCATCTCGATGGCCGGATATGCATTGAAATGGGTGTGCTACAACCCGGACATGCCGATGCTGCTGTTGTTGCCCGCGCCGCTGCTCGCCTTCGGTCTCGGCGGACTGTTCACATTGATGCCGTCGATGATCGCCGACGTGGTCGATATGGACGAACTCGAGACTCATGAGCGGCGTGAGGGGATGTACGGCTCGATCTTCTGGTGGGTGGTCAAGCTGGGCATGGCAGCGGCTCTGGCGGCCGGCGGTTTCCTGTTGAATGCAACCGGATTCGATGTCGCGCTGGAAGGCAATCAGGCGGAAAGAACCATATTACTAATGCGGATCTTCGATGCGTTCGTGCCGTTCATTACCTCAGGTATCGCCATATGGGCGATCGCGAGCTTCTCGATCACAGAGGAACGCGCACATGAAATCCGGCTGCAGCTTGAGCGGCGCCGGGGCGAAGCGTCGGTAGCCGCCACCCAGACGGCCTGACCAAGACAGGAGCCTGGCGGATCGTCCGGCCGGTGCGGCCCCATTCGCGTGACGTTTGCCTGGAGCAGGGCTATCGGAGTCTGAGCGATGGGAGTCAGGGCGCGAACACAGACGCTGAGGTGCAGGCCCGGATCTTTGAGCCCACGCTGACCATGGAAACCCATGTGATGAATTGTTATCGAATCAATACAATAGGCGCCCGGCCTTCGCCGTATATCAATCACCGCGCGGGAGAACAGCATGTCGCGTAATCATGGACAGTCCCTGTACGGCAGACCGCTGTCGCTCGCCGGACTCGATTCCTGCAGCATGGCAGATGAGGAATTGAGCTCACTGTTTCGCAAGGTCCTCGACGGCAAGATCCACGGACTCTCGTTCAGCCCGTATATCACCGGGCAGGGTCCGGGCACGGTGATCGGCGAGGCACAGATCGACGAACGCATGAGCATCATCCAGCCCTACGTTCACTGGGTGCGCTCCTTCTCCTGCACAGACGGGAATGAACTGATCCCGGGCATCGCGCACCAGAAAGGTTTGAAGACGATGGTCGGGGTCTGGCTCGAAGGCGACCACGACAAGAACGAGGAAGAACTCGAAAACGCGATCGAAGTCGCCAGGGCTGGCCACGCGGATATTCTCGCGGTGGGCAACGAGGTGCTGTTGCGGGGCGATCTTCCGGAAGATGAGCTGATCGACTATGTGCATCGCGCAAAAACCGCGGTTCCGGGCATTCCGGTCGGTTACGTGGACGCTTATTTCAAGTTTGTCGATCACCCGCGGGTCACCGATGCCTGCGATGTGATACTCGCGAACTGTTATCCCTTCTGGGAAGGCTGTGCGGCCGACTATGCACTGCTCTACATGAAGGACATGTATCGTCGCGCGGTCCAGGCGGCCAACGGCAAGAAGGTCATCATCAGCGAGACGGGCTGGCCGAATGTCGGCTCACCGACCGGCGCGGCCGTGCCCTCTTACGCCAACGCGATCCGGTATTTCCTGAACACGTATCAGTGGGCGGCAGAAGACGATATCGAGATCTTCTACTTCTCGTCTTTCGATGAAGACTGGAAGACCGGGGATGAAGGAGATGTCGGCGCCTTTTGGGGCCTGTGGGACAAGGACGGACGCCTCAAATATGCCTGATCATTCATCGTCGGCGGATGGCGAAATAATGCGCTTCGAAGCCGGCGACGCAATCTGCTATTCCGGCTATCGCGAGGGCCAGTCTCCGGTTACCGGCCGGTTTCCGAGCTACGCTGAGGTCAGCGAGGATCTGAGCATCCTGGCGGCCAACTGGAAATATCTTCGCCTGTACGATTGCAGCCGGCACGCGGAAATCGTGCTCGAGGTGATCCGTAAGGAAGGACTCGATTTTCAGGTCATGTTGGGCGCCGAGATGCGCGCCGAGATGAGCAACCCGAACTGCCCATGGGGCGCCGATTATGATGAGGCGACGCTGGGTGCAAACCGGAGTGCAAACAGCGAAGAGATCGATCGGATGATCGCGCTGGCGAACCGCTATGCTGAGTGTGTGTTTTCTGTCTCCGTGGGCAATGAAGCCTCGGTGGAGTGGACTGACCACCTGGTACCGGTGGACAAGCTGATCGAGTACGTGCGGCGGACAAAGAAGGCAGTACAGAAGCCGGTCACTTTCTGCGAAAACTACGTACCCTGGGGCTACAAGCTGGGAGCGCTTGCAGCCGAACTGGATTTCATCTCCGTCCACACCTACCCGGTATGGGAGTATCTGACCGTCGATGCCGCGCTGGAATATACGCGCGATAATTACAATAGCGTTGCCAGGCATTATCCCGACAAGACCGTCGTCATTACCGAAGCGGGCTGGACCACCGCATCCAATGGGCGAGGAATCGAACCCTCGAATGCATCGCAGGAATTACAGGCAATCTACTGTCAACAGTTGACCGAGTGGGCGAGGGAGGCCGGGGTTCTGACTTTTGTTTTCGAGGCCTTCGACGAGCCATGGAAGGGATCGCCCGACCCGCTCGAGCCGGAGAAACACTGGGGTCTGTTTACCGTGGACAGAAGACCCAAGCTGGTCATGCGCGAACTCTATCCCGCTCTGGTATCGGGTTAGCGCGATCGTCGCAATCCGGCAACAGCGATCGGCATCAAAGGAACATAAGCGGAAATGAGCATGCCTGCACCGACCCCCGGATCCGGCGAAGTAAGCGGCGCGTTTGTCACCCTGGCAGGCGAGCGCTATTACGCGATCGGCAACGTCGACCAGATGGCGCCGTTTTTTATCAACCTGGTATCGGACAACGACCACTGGATGTTTGTCGCGTCCAACGGGGGCCTGACCGCTGGCCGCGTGTCCCCGGACACAGCGTTGTTTCCCTATGTCACGGTAGACAAGATCTACGACAGCACGCTGCATACCGGCAGCAGGACGCTTATCAGGGCCGAGATCGACGCACAGAGCTTCTCCTGGGAGCCGTTCAATACCGAGCAGAGTGGTCGCTACGCGACGACGCGAAATCTGTACAAGAATCTGCTCGGCAACAAGCTGCTGTTCGAAGAGATCAACCACGATCTCAAGCTGGCGTTCAGGTATCGCTGGGTAACCAGTGACAACTATGGCTTCGTACGCAAGGTCGAGCTCGAGAATCTCGGCACCACGAGTTGCGCCATCGAGTTGCTCGACGGGCTGCAGAATCTGCTGCCGGCCGGGACGCCGCGCTTCACCCAGACGAACTCGAGCTACCTGGTGGACGCTTATAAATGGAACGAGCTGGAACCTGCCTCGGGCGTGGCGCTGTTTACCCTGTTCTCCGGCATCTCCGATCGCGCCGAGCCTTGCGAATCCCTCAGGGCCACCACGGTGTTCTGTCTTGGCCTGGAACAGCGTCTGACATTGCTCTCGGCCGAGCAGCTGGATGACTTTCGTCGCGGCGAGACCCTGTCTCAGGAGACCCGCAAGCGCGGCGTCCGCGGTGCGTATCTGGTTAATGCTGCGTTCGAATTACTACCGAAGTCCGTGCAGCGGTGGCAGTTGGTGGCTAACCTCGAGCAGAGTCAGAGCAAGGCGCTGGGCCTGATCCGGCAACTTCGCGATCCGCAGGCCGTGGCCGGCGCGATCGACGAGTCAGTAGCGAGGGGTTCGGATACGCTGGCCCGCATCATCGCCGCCGGCGACGGCTTCCAGAAGACCAGCGAAGAAGACGTCACGGCGCACCACTACGCGAACGTGCTGTTCAACGTGCTGCGTGGCGGCATCGTCGACAATCAGTATCTGATCGTGTCGCGGGACTTCAGCGACCACGTCAGGCTGTTCAACCGCAACGTCTATAGACGTCACCAGGCAATGCTCGACGCGCTGCCCGAGCGCCTGGATTACGGGCAATTGCTGGCCGACGTCCAGCAACAGGGCGACCCGCAGCTGGTTCGTCTTGCGCATGAATACCTGCCGATCACCTTTGGCCGCCGCCACGGCGATCCGAGCCGGCCGTGGAATCAATTCGCGATCCGTCTGACCGACGATCAGGGCCATCGTCTGCTGACCTATCAGGGCAACTGGCGTGACATCTTCCAGAACTGGGAAGCGCTGCTGCTCAGCTATCCGGAATTCATCGAGAACGTCATCGCGAAATTCGTCAACGCGTCCACCGCTGACGGCTACAACCCGTACCGCATTACCAATGAGGGCATCGACTGGGAGGTCGAGGAGCCGGACGATCCGTGGAGCTACATCGGATACTGGGGCGACCACCAGATCATCTATCTGCAGAAGTTGCTCGAGCTTTCCCACCAGTTTCACCCGGATCTGCTTGGCGATCTGCTGCGCCGGCCGATTTTCAGTTATGCCAATGTGCCCTATCGGATCAGGCCGTTTGCGGCGATCCTCGAGAACGCAAAAAGCACGGTCGACTACGACAACGATCTCGCCGAACGAATCGAACGGCGGGTTAGCGAGCTGGGTGCGGATGGCAAGTTATTGCTCGGTGCCGATGGCCAGGTTTACCAGGTCAATCTGCTCGAGAAGCTGCTGGTGCCGCTACTGAGCAAGCTGGGCAATCTGGTGGTCGACGGCGGCATCTGGCTCAACACCCAGCGCCCGGAATGGAACGACGCCAACAACGCGCTGGTCGGCCAGGGTCTGTCGATGGTGACCCTGTATTACATGCGCCGCTATGTCCGCTTCTTGCAGGATTTGCTGGCCGCTCAGGCCGACCCGGTAGAGCTCTCCGCCGAAGTCAGTCAATGGCTGGCGGATACCGCCGCAGTGCTGAGCAAGGCGCGCAAGCAGATCGGGGACGGGCCGGTTGACGCCAATCAGCGTTACCAGTGGCTGTCGGAGCTGGGTCAGGCCGCCTCCCGCTATCGCCAGATCGTGTATGAGCAAGAATCGTTCAGCGACACGGTGCCGCAGGATCTGGCGCCAGTGAACCGCATGCTTGACGATGCCCTGGCGGCGATCGATCACAGCATCCACAGCAACCGCCGCAGCGATCAGCTTTACCACGCGTACAACCTGCTGGAATTGAAGCCGGACGCGGTCGAGCTGGACACGCTCTATCCGATGCTGGAAGGCCAGGTCGCGGCGCTTAGCTCAGGCGCTATCGCGCCGACCGAGGCGGTCGATTTGCTGGAGGCCTTGTTCGCGAGCGATCTGTTCCGCCCCGATCAGAAGTCGTTCCTGCTGTATCCGGATCGCGAGTTACCCGGGTTTCTGCAGAAGAACCGCGTACCCGGTGAGCGGGTGGAGGCGATACCGCTGCTCAAGCAGATGCTGGAGCAAGGCGAGCGGCGCATCATCGAGCGCGATGTCGATGGCACCTATCGCTTCAATGCCGGGTTGACCAATGTGGGCGAGCTGAATACGCGGCTGGATGAGCTGGCAGCGGTCTACGGCAGCACGCTGGAGGCGGCCCGGCAAGCGCTGGGCGCACTCTACGAGCAGGTATTCCATCACCAGTCCTTCACCGGTCGCTCTGGCGGCATGTTCGGTTTCGAAGGTCTGGGCAGCATCTACTGGCATATGGTGTCGAAGCTGCTGTTGGCAATACAGGAGAATTTCTTCGCCGCTCGCGAGCAAGGTGCCGACGAAGCAATCTGCCAGCGACTTGCCGATCTGTACTACCGGGTCCGCGGCGGGATCGGCTTTAACAAGACGCCGGCCGAATTTGGCGCGTTCCCGACTGATCCGTATTCACACACCCCCAAACACATGGGCGCGCAGCAGCCCGGGATGACCGGTCAGGTCAAGGAAGAGATCGTGACCCGGCTGGCCGAGCTCGGTGTGCGCGTGTTCTCCGGCACAGTGCAGTTCGATCCGGCCCTGTTACGTGAACGTGAATTTGCCGACGATCCACAATCGTTCCGTTATCTCGATGTGGATGGCCAGTGGCAGACATTGACCGTGCCGGCGAAGGGGCTGGCATTTACCTGGTGCCAGGTGCCGATCGTCTATCGCCTGGATGAGTCTACCGAGCCGGGCATGACGGTCGTCCGGGAGGATGGCGAGCAACAATCACTGCCCGGACTGGCGCTACCGGCGGAAGCGGCTCGTCATCTGTTTGCGCGCAACGGCGGCGTCCGCCGGATTGAGCTGGTATTGACCCGCCGTCAGTTGCTGGCTGGCTAGAGCCGGCAGGGAGTTAAACAGCGTTCGTTGTATGACAACGACCTTCGTTCTGGCGGCGGGCAGCGTACTGGCAGTATCGGCACGCAAGGCGATCCACGCAGGCGTGGAAGTGATCGGTCAACCGCACTGACGGCGTGGTGACCGATGTTCCCGGATAACGCCGGGCAATAACAAGAAGTTCAGGGGCAGACTGTTTTGGCGAATACAACTATCGAGGATGTGGCGAAACGGGCGAAGGTGTCGATCAAGACCGTCTCTCGCGTGATCAACAACGAAGCCCACGTCAGGGAAAAGACGCGGCTCAAGGTTGAGCGCGCCATCCAGAAGCTCGGATACCGGCCGAACGTGTCGGCGCGGAGCCTGGCCAGCACCCGGTCATATCTGATCGGCCTGCTCTACGACAACCACAGCGCCAGCTATCTGATCGAGATCCAGAACGGCGCCCTGCGCACCAGCCGGGCGCAAGGCTATGACCTCGTGATCCATCCCTGCCATTACGAGGATCCGCAACTGGTCGACTCGATCTCATCGATCATCAGATCCAGGGCCGTCGACGGATTGATCCTGACACCGCCGCTGTCTGACATGCAGCCTCTGTTGCAATCGCTGGACAAGGCCGGCATCGCTTTCGCGCTGATTGCGCCGGCTAACGCTGCGGATGACGACAGGTCGATCTACACCAATGACCAGGAAGCCTGCGCCGAGATGACCCGCTACCTGGCTTCCCTGGGTCACCGGCGCATCGGCTTTGTCATCGGTCATCCCGACCATGGCGCGGTTGGAAACCGCTATCTGGGATACCGTGAAGGCCTGAAGAGCAGCGGTATGAAATTTGACCGCAGTCTGGTCCAGCAAGGCTACAACTCGTTCGAGTCCGGAGAGAAGTGTGCCAGACGTCTGCTCAATCTCGAGGACCGGCCCACCGCCATTTTTGCCGCCAACGACGACATGGCCGCCGGCGTGATGAAGGTCGCGCACGAAATGGGGCTCTCGATCCCCGGTGATCTGTCGGTTGCCGGCTTCGACGATGTACCGCTGGCCAGGCACATATGGCCGTCGCTGACCACGATCCGGCAACCCATGGACGAGATGGCCGTCCAGGCGACAGCACTGTTGATGAGCCAGATCCGTGGAGACACAGATAACGATATCGAGCGCACCATCCCTTCGACGCTGGTGATCAGGGATTCGACGGGGCCCGCCCCGGTCAGCAATCCTGGCACAGCAGGCCGGAGTTATCCCTGACCATCGGTCCCGGACCGTATCGCCCAGATGTTCGGTCACCCATGCCCGCCACCGGTGTTGACCCCGTAACCGTTACCTCTCTGGCCCGGTAAGAACCAGTTCACAACGAGCGGCTCATGGGCCTTGTTTCAATCCTGCGGCTCCTTCAGATAGAGCTTCATCGCAATACGTTGCAGGATTCCTCCGTAGGGCGGGTAAAGGAGCCCGGTCGGGAAGAAACGGTGACGGCGGAATACCGCCTTGGCGTGGGACAGCTCCCGGAAGCCCTCCTCGGCGTGATAGGAACCCATGCCGGAGTTGCCGATACCGCCAAAGGGAAGGTCGTGCTGGAACGCGTGCCAGCCCCAGTCGTTGAGCGACATGCCGCCAGCATGAGTCTGTCTTGACAGATGTTCGAGTCGCTCGCCGTCGACGCCGAAGGCATAAATCGCCAGCGGCCGCGGCCGTGCGGTGATATAGGCGATGGCATCGTCCAGGGTCTCGTAAGGGATGATCGGCAGCACCGGGCCGAAGATTTCTTCCTGGGCCAGACCCATGTCTTCGCTCACTTCATTGACGATGGTCAGTGGGATCTGCCGCCCGGGACCAGCGTCGCCGGCTGCGACGATGCGGCCGCCCTTCTTCTCCGCCTCGGTCACCAGTCCGCGCAAGCGCTCCGCATGGCGGTCGGTGATGATGCTCGTATAGTCGGCATTACCCTGGACCTGTGGGTACATGCGCTTGAATGCTGACGCGACGGCCTCGGTGAATGCCTCGACCGAGCCCCGCTGGACCAATGCATAGTCCGGCGCCAGACATACTTGCCCGGCATTGAAAGCCTTGCCATGCGCAATCCGCTTGGCCGCATCCGCGATATCCGCGCCGGGGGCCACCAGCGCCGGCGACTTGCCGCCAAGTTCGAGCGTGACCGGGACCAGATTCTCGGCCGCGGCACGCATCACGTGTTTGCCTACCGCCGGCGAGCCGGTGAATACGAGATGATCAAACGGCAGGGCGCTGAACGCCTGTGCCTCCCCAATCTCGCCGCCAAACACCGCGACCTCATCCTCGGGGAACGCCTCGGCAAGCATCCCGGCCAGCACCTCAGTGGTCAGCGGTGTGAACTCCGACATCTTGATCATCGCCCGATTGCCGGCAGCCAGGGCCGCGACCAGCGGCCCGATCGCGAGATACGAGGGGAAATTCCACGGCACGATGATGCCCACGACCCCTTTGGGCTGGTACTCGACCCAGGCGCGGTTGGTCGCAAACAGCAGTTCGGTATGTCTGCGCCGCGGACGCATCCAGCGGCGCAGGCTGCGGATCGCGTGGTTGGCTTCCAGAATCGGCCCCAGTACCTCGATCAGCCGCGTCTCCGTGGGCGCCCTGGTGCCGAAGTCGGCGTTGACTGCCCTGACCATCCGCCCCTGCCAGCGCTGCAGCACTTCCTTCAATGCCTTCAACTTTTCCCTGCGCTCTTCGGCGCTCGGGAATGGGTGCGCCGCAAACGCCGCGCGCTGCGCCGCAAGCGTCGATTCCATGCGTTCGATAATTTTGCTCATGCTGGCATCTTGTCCGAAAACCCCGAGGTCATAGAAATGTTTTTCAAATGTGCGAAAAGACAGCAGGCCGCCGGTTTCCCTGAGATCAGGGGAAGGACGCTGCTGACCCCTATGCCCCTTTCGGAGGAATCGCACTCATCGCATGCTCCGCGATCGCGGTGATCGTGAGCGAAGGATTCACGCCCGGATTCGCCGGCATCGCCGAGCCGTCGCACACCAGCAGGTTGTGATACCCGAACACCCGGTTCTGAGCGTCCACGACGCCGCTGTCGGCATCCCGGCCGATCGCAGCACCGCCGAGGATATGCGCCGTGGTCGGGATGTTGGCCAGCGCCTCCAGGATCATGCCCTGCGCGACGCCGCCGGTTTTTGTCTCGAGCCATTGGGCGGCCTGGTTGCCCGCTGCAATAAAGGTCGGGTTCGGCTTCTCCGGATCCTGCCGCGTCGCCAGCTTGACGCCGGCGCCGAACATCCGCGGCCGGGCCGTGAATGAGATAGCGTTGTCCAGGCTTTGCATCACCAAAAACACTACGGAGCGGCGCGACCAGCCGAACGGCCACAGGGTCTTCAGGAACTTGATCGGGTGTCTGACTATCGCCCCGAGGAGTTTCAGCGGACGCGTCAATCGCGTGCCGTCACCGACCAGCCTGGTGAATAGCAGGCTCATCGCATCACCGTGTTCGCCATAGGTGACGAACTCGATGTGTGTGTCTGGCCGCGGATGAATGCTCCCGCTGATGGCCACATCCCGCCATGGTTCCAGCTGGCTGTCCGCCGGAAGCGTGACCACGAGGATCGACTCGCTGTTGGTTCGCACCAGGCTACCGAGGCGATCGCTGATCTTCGGCAATGACCCGGAATGCTTGCAATTAGCGAGCAATTTATTCGTGCCCAACGCACCGGCGGCGAAGATCACGCCCCTGGCGGTAAAGGCTCTGTGCTGCTTGTGCCACCACGCCCCGGGATACTGCGTGCTGACCAGGTAACCGTCAGTACCATCGGCCGCGCCCAGGGGCCGCACGTCGGTCACCTCCCGCTCGGCGATGATCTCCGCACCCTGTTTCTCGGCGAACCACAGGTAGTTTTTCACCAGCGTGTTCTTGGCTCCGACCCGGCAGCCAACCATACACGCGCCGCACCGGGTGCAGCCGGTGCGCGCCGGGCCCTCGCCCCCGAAATAGGGATCCGGCACTTCCCGGCCCGGTTCGCCGAAGAACACACCGCAGGGGGTGCGCTGGAATGTCTCCGCCACGCCCAGCCCGGCGCCGACCTCCTGCAGCAGTCGCTGGCTGTCACTCTCGAATGGCACTTGCGCCACGCCCAGCATCCGCTCGGCGACATCGTAGTGCGGCGACAGCTTACTCGCCCAATCGGCCAGTCCGGCCCACTGCGGGTTATGGAAAAACGCCGGCGCCGCCCGATACAAGGTATTTGCATACACCAGGCTGCCACCGCCGACACCGGCGCCGCTGGCGATAAACACGTCCGAAAATGGCGTCAGCCGGAAGATACCGCGCAATCCAAGTGCAGGCATCCATAGCCAGTTGCGCAGGTCCCAGGTGCTCTTGGAAAAACCGTCATCGCTAAACCGGCGGCCACTCTCCAGCACCGCAACCTTATAGCCCTTCTCGGCCAGGCGCAGCGCCGACACGCTGCCGCCAAAGCCTGAGCCAACGATGAGCCAGTCGTAGTCGAAGGAGGAGTTGCGATCAGGCATCAGGTACACGCTAAACAGGCCAAAGGGATGGAGCAGAGTCGAACACAAAAGAAGATACCGCCCTGATCCCCGATGCGCCAGTAAAGAATGCCTTGCTGCGCGCACACAGGCATACCTGATCGGCAGCGCCGAAGGACGCATGGTTAAGACCGCTCCGCCGGGACGGCCGCGAGGTCTTCCCTCCACGCCGACTCGTCCGGACTAACGCCGCCTGGATCCTGCTCAGGCGTCACCCTCGAGCGCCGGCAGACCATCGATGCTCACGACGTTGTTCTCCTGCCGATAGGCTTCGAGTTTCTCGTCGCCTTTATTGAGCGCCCAGCGATCCAGCGTATCCCGGGGTTTTTTGAACTCACACAACGGCACCGCATAACCACACGAGTCGGAGATCCGATTGACCGCGACATGGATGATCGAACGAGTTCCCGGGTTGTCGGGAAAGTGCGCCGCGAGCTCTGCGTAGCGCGGATGCGTCTTGCTGATAACCGTGCCCTGGCCATGGAACCTGACGATCTTCGGCGGGCCTTCGAACGCACAGAACATGATCACGATGCGTCGGTTCTCACGTAAGTGGGCGATCGTCTCCGCGCCGCTACCGGTGTAGTCCTGATACGCGACTTCATTGCCGCTGATGATTCGGAACGAGTCGCCGCCCTTCGGCGAGGTGTTGATGTGTCCGTCTTCAGCCAGCGGTGCGGTGGCGACAAAGTACACGTGTTGCTCGGCCACCCATGCAGCGAGCTTGTCGTCGATGGACTCGAAAATCTTTCCCATTTCAGCCTCCTGACACGAAATCTCCCGCTGGCCGATGATGACGATTTATCGGCTATGCGGGAGCCGAAATACAATGATGCACGTATGCCGGGTCAAAACCCATGTTTTCGGGCCAGTCGGGGTCAGAGACGAAATTTCACCTGATTTGGGGCAAATATATTTCTGACCCCGGGACCGGCTCGCTGAACCCGGTTTATCGACAAAGCCTCGCGATTCCCCCATTATCGTGCGAGCCGCGAAAGCCACGAGAATAACAATGTCCTTCTTCGGGGAACTCAAGCGCCGCAACGTAGTTAAGGTGACGGTGCTATACATCGTCGGCGCGTGGCTGCTGTTACAGGTCACTGACGTGCTGTCGTCGCTACTGCCGGTCCCGCAGTGGGCCGGTTCGCTGGTGTTCATGCTTCTCGTTATCGGCTTCCCGCCCGTTCTCGTCTTCTCCTGGGTTTACGAGATCACGCCCGAGGGCCTCCAGCGGCAGAAGGATATCGACCGCAGCAAGTCGATCGCCCGAGAGACCGGGCAAAAGATCAACGTGCTCATCGTCGTGCTGCTGGTGCTCACTATCGGCGTTGTCGCTGTGGACCGACTGGTCCCGGAAGGCGAATCGTTCAACCAGACGGTTGCCGTCGAGGAAGTCGTCAGTACGCAGGTGGCCGATGAGATCGAGACAGCCGCCGTCAAATCCCGACCGGCCCCCGACACTTCCATCGCTGTGCTGCCATTCGTGAACATCAGCTCCGATCAGGAGCAGGAATATTTTTCCGACGGTCTCTCCGAAGAATTGCTGAACCTGTTGGCCAAAGTGCCGGAGCTGAGGGTCGCGGCCCGGACTTCATCGTTTTCTCTGAAGGGCAAGGACCTGCAGATATCTGAAGTCGGCGACATTCTGAAAGTGGCTCACATTCTGGAAGGCTCGGTACGTAAATCCGGCAACCAGGTGCGGATCACCGCCCAGCTGATCCATGCGGAGGACGGTTATCACATGTGGTCACAGACTTACGATCGCACGTTGGAGGATATCTTCGCGGTTCAGGACGAGATTGCCAATGAGGTGGTGGCACAACTGAAAGTGACGCTGCTGGGCGCGGCACCGAAGATCGAGGAATCCGATCCCGAGGCCTACATAGGTGTTCTGCAGGCGCGTCATCTGGGACGCCTGGGCACTGCGGAGGGATGGGCGAGCGCCCAGGAATTGTATGAGCAGGCCCTGGCCATCGACCCGGACTACGCCGCGGCCTGGAACGGCCTGGCTGCAACCTACATTAGCCAGGCTAACAAGGCCCAGCGACCGGTCGAGGAGGGCTACACCCTCGCCCGCGAGGCGGCCACCAGGGCGCTGCTTATCGATCCCGACAATGCCGTGGCCCACGCCATTCTGGGCCAGATAGCTGATGTTTACGACCGTGATCTGGCAGCGGCGGCGCGTTACATTGAACACGCATTGGCGCTGGACCCGACCGATACCGATATCCAAAAACAGGCGGCCGCATTTGCAATGGGGCTCGGGCGCATCGACGAGGCGATAGCGCTGATCAATAACGCCATCGCCCGCGATCCGGTCAATCCATCCGCCCATCGCATGCTTGGTATTTGCTACTACGTTGCACGACAGTACGATGCCTCGATCACCGCGCTCCGGACTGCGCTGAACCTGAGCCCGGCTTCCATCGGCGCGCATGGGCTGCTGGGCAGGTCGTATTTGCTCAAGGGGCAGCCGGAAAAAGCGTTGGCGATCATCGAGCAAGAGCAATCCGACTGGACACTAATCGAATTACCGTTGGTGTACTACGCCCTGGGCCAGATCGATCAATCGGATGCTGTGCTGGCCGAGTTGATCGAAAAATACCAGCAATATGCCGCGGTCAATATCGCAGCCATTTACGCCTATCGCGGTGAGCCGGACCAGGCCTTCGGCTGGCTGGACCAGGCGGTCGCCACCAATGACCCGGGCCTGACCGAGATCATTGAAGAGCCGACGGTCGAGAAATTGCATGACGATCCGCGGTGGTTACCGTTCCTGGAGCGAATTGGCAGATCGCCCGCACAGCTTTCGGCCATCGAGTTCCATGTAACGCTGCCTGAATCCTGAATCCTGATTTCTGATTTCTGATTTCTGATTTCTGATTTCTGATCAGAGAAAGTCAGGATGCCGGAAATAACTGCTTAAACACTTCTCGATCAGAGCGGATGCGCCGCATGGCGACCCGGAATTCGGCCAGGCAAATCACTGCGTGGACCGCTGACCGGTAATCAAGTTAATTCCGGCACCCGTTCGTCAGGCAAAAATCGACAAACCCTGGCGGATCAGCCATCATCTTTTGAGCCGAGGGGAGGCCGTAGTCACAACAATGACGTTCCTGGAAGAACTCAAACGACGTAACGTCGTCAAGGTGGCCGTGCTCTATGTGATCGCCACCTGGCTGCTGTTGCAGGTGGCCGATGTGGGCGTGTCGCTGCTGGGGCTGCCCGAGTCCATCGGCAAGGTGATCTTCCTGATTCTGGCTCTCGGTTTCCCGCTGGCACTGATCTTCTCCTGGGTTTACGAGATGACGCCGGAGGGATTGAAGAAAGAGAAGGACATCGATCGTACCCAGTCCATCGCTCCGGACACCGGGCGCAAGATCAATATCCTGATCATCGTCATGCTCGCGCTGGCCATCGGCGCGGTGGTTTTCGGATCGGCTGATCCCGGAAACCACACTGGTCGCTGACAGCTCCGATCATCGATGACGCGGTCGAGACCGCTGCAGTCGACTCTGCGACGCTTGCTGCCAGCCGCTTCGCTCCTGCGCCAGAACGATCGATCGCGGTACTGCCATTCGTCAACATGAGCGCGGACGAGGAAAACGAATTTTTTGCCGATGGCCTGTCGGAAGAGCTGCTCAACGTGCTGGCCAGGATCAAGGACTTCAAGGTTGCCGGGCGAACGTCTTCATTTGCGTTCAAGGGCAAGAACGAGGACTTCAAGCAGATCGGCGAAGCACTGAACGTACAGAACATCCTCGAGGGCAGCGTACGCAAATCCGGCGACACCGTGCGCGTGACCGCACAGCTGATCGACGTCTCGAATGGTTATCACCTCTGGTCCGATACTTATGATCGCAAGCTGGACAATATCTTTGAGATCCAGGACGAGATCGCGACCCAGGTCGTCGCCGCGCTGAAGCAGGAGTTGCTTGGCGCGTCCGATCAGGCGGTCATCGCCAAAAAGAGCACGGAAAACGTCGAGGCCTATCAGCATTACCTGAAAGGCCTGCATCATGTCGCGTATCGATCCAGGGAGCAGCTGGAGCTGGCGCTCGCGGAGTTCAAGGAAGCGGCAAGGATCGACCCGAATTATGCGCTGGCCTATACCGGCATCGCCTATGTCTATGTTATGCAGGCCTCTTACGCGTATCGCAGCATCGCCGAAGTCGGTCCGCTGGCAGAGCTGTCACTTGAGAAGGCGTTTGCCATCGACGACCAGCTGAGTGAAGCCTGGGCGATCAAGGCGCAGCTGCTGACCGGCATGGGCGCGCCAGACAGTGAATCCATCCCTCTGCTGGAACAGGCGATCGTCCTCAATCCAAATAATGCCTACGCCTACATGTGGCTGGCCTCATCGTTTATTGCTTCCGATCCCGAGCGGATGTGGGCGCTGTATAACAAGGCCTACGAGCTCGATCCGCTCGCGCCGGTGATCGTGCAGAACATGGCGATCAACAAGGCGTTCGACGGTGACATGGAAAAAGCAGCGTACTACGCGAACCAGCTCGAGGAGATCGCGCCGGACTGGGACGGCACCTATCGAACAGTGGCGACTCTGGCCCAGGTCAGCGGCGACATGGAGCAGGAAATACGCTCGATGCACAAGGTCCTGGAGCTGGAACCCGAATCGATCACAACGTATGAAAATCTGGCGGATTATTACATGCTCCTTGGCGATCTGGAGCGGGCACAGGCACTGGTCGACAAGGGTCGGCGGCTGAATCCGGCCTATGGCGGCATCGCCGCGAGCGAGGCAGGCATCCTTTTGTTACAGGGCAACAAACAGGCGGCTGTGCAATTGATGCAGGCGATGGTGCGCAAGTGGCCGGAGGACAAGGCTCTGCTGCGCGAGGCAGCCGCGATTGAAGCGTATGCGGGTAATCTGCAACAAGCCAACGACCTCTACCTGGGATCCTACGGGTACCAGGAATATCCGCCCGAATGGACAATCGATGCAAACACCGCATTTGATGCATCCCTGTTTGCCTATGCGATCTACCAGCTGGGCGACAAGGAGAAAGCGGTTGAATTGTCAAAGGCGATTCAGCAATTCTTTGCCGGCCTGGCGGAACAGGGCAAGCAATTCTGGGGCATAAGTCGTTTTATCTCTGAAGCCGCGGCCGCGGTGCAGGATCGCAACGGTGCCTTGAGCGGACTCCGGATTGCGCTCGATAAGGGCATGACCGCAGGTCCGGATCTGAGCCTGGATCCGTCCTATGATTTCTTGCGTGACGATCCGGAATTCCTGGCGTTAAGCCGGGAGCTCGAACAGCGCAGGAAAGCCGTTGTCGCTGCACTGGCCAGGGACGGCTTGATCGCCGACACGACGCTGGTCCGGGCCAATCCCTGACACCATTATGCTCATTCCCCGGGGTGATAGGTCCGCACCGCACGCGACTCGACATCCTCGCGATAGTAGGCGACGTCCTTGAAGTCGCGGTCGAGATAGCGCCGGGTCTGGTCATCGAAATGCGGTGATGCCGGGTCGCCGCTCTGGCCGCCGATCAGGATGGTCTTCGCTTTCACCCTTTCACCGAATTCGACCGCCGCGACAAAGCTGTTGCCGCTGTAGCCATAGATCCGTTTGGTGCCCGGAAAACGCCGGGCGCGGAATGACGCGAGCGCGCCCCAGTCACCGGCCGCCATACCGACGGGAAGGCTCGGCGCCTGATCGTCATAGTTCAGATTGATATCCCCGGACAGCCGCTGGTAGCGATTGACCTCGCCCCACGGGATATCCCACTGGCCAAACGCTGCGGTAAGCCCGGCTATTGTTTCTGCGAATACGCGTAGACGCTCTTGATAAGGCGCGTCGATGCCGAAATAGTTGATCAGCGCCATCCCGCTCAGCCCCGCGGGATTTTCCCCGTCGGCGCGGTATTGCATGCCGTAGAAATGCGCCAGCGTCATCGGCACCGAGTCCGCGGACACGATGAAGTCCCAGCCCCGCAACGCATCGATCGGCCCGGTCAGTTGTGGCCAGGCATCGCCGGCACTGTCATACGCCTTAATCAGGCCCGGGATCAGCGTCTCGAACCCGGGCAGATACGGGTCGTAGGCAAGCTCCAGCAGTCCGTCGAGGGTCAGATCCGAGACGCCGTCCAGCACCCGCTGCGCGTGTATCGCGCGAAAGTTCTCGGCATCGGGCGCCATATAGACCGGATAGTCTTCCGGCTTCGGACTGGAGGCCCCGGCCGCGGTATACGGCGTCGAGTTACAGTTCTGTATCCAGCCGTTGGGCGGGTTGATGAGGGTGATGGTCTCGTCGACCTCATGCAAACCCAGCCAGTCGGTCGCCGGGTTGCTGCCGTCGACCGGCCTGGAAAAATCCAACCCCGGGTCGCGGACCGGCACAAAGTTGCCGTGGAAATAGGCGATGTTGCCGCCCGAATCCGCATAGACCGTATTGTTCGAGGAGTTGGTGCGCATATCCATGATCCCGAGGAAGCCGTCCAGACCCTGCTGTTTGGTACGCAGATACGATTGCTGCAGCGCCTTGACCGGATCCCAGTTGATCTTCGTCGCCACCCATTTGCCATCGATCATGTGCGTGATCGGACCGTGATGCGTGCGATAGCTCGGGAAGGTCCGCTCGCTGATGGCGTCGCCGTCCTTGTACTTCAGCGTCACCTCGGAGACCTCGACCGGACGCAACTCATCGCCATAGCGATACAACAGCTGGCCGTCCTGCTCGATGATGTCCTCGACAAACTCGTCGATGAAATCCACATAGGTCGAGGTATGCATCCAGCCGGTGTGTGCATTGAATCCCTGATAGACAAAGAACTGTCCCCAGGTGACCGCACCATAGGCGTTGAGCCCTTCGTCGCTGACCACATGCACCTCGCCACGGAAATAGAACGTGGTGTGCGGATTGATCAGCAGCATCGCGTCGCCGGAGGCCGTGTGTTCGCCGGCGATCGCGAAACCGTTCGAGCCCAGATGCCGTTCGTAACCGAAGTCCGGCGCCCTCGCCTGCTCGATGGCCACCAGTTCGATCGAGTCACCGGCGCCATAGAACGCCTTGATCCCGGCGAGCGGGATCTGCTCGATATCGCCGCCGATCGACCCCTCGAAAAAGAACATCGGCATCCACGGCTCGAAGCGTTCGAGCACTTTTGGCCTGACTTCGGGATGCATCGCCAGGTAATAGTTGAGCCCGTCCGCGAATGCATCGCACAATGCTCGAAGCCAGTCGGGCGACGCCGCGTAAGCCGCCTTCGCTTCGTCGGTGGTCATGTACAGCCGCGCCCGCAGGTCGCTGAAGATCGCGGACTCACCCTCGGCTTCCGCCAGGCGACCGATGGCCCAGGTGTAATTGCGCTCGATACGCGGGAAGTCGTCTTCCGCCTGAGCGTAAAGCAGACCGAACACCGCATCGGCGTCGGTTGCGGCATAGATATGCGGCACACCGAAGTCATCGCGGATGATAGTGACGGCTTGTGCCCGAGCCGCGAGCCGGGCGAGTTCCGGGTCCGGCGCGACCGGTGCCTCGCGTGAGCAGCCGGCGAGCAGCACGAGGAGGATCACTGCGCCAGTGTGTGGCATGCGGGCACGCAGGTGGTTCATCAGGCAGATCTCGCAATGGGCCGATAAGGGGTCGGAGACAAACGTCTCTGACCCGGATCAATATACGCTGGCGGAACGGCCCTGTTATTCTTTCCGCACATCACGACCCGGGAATCATTCTGGTCTGCGGGTTTGAGCCGGTTCCTGATAATTTTACAGAAGGATGGATCCACTAGCGGTGTGCATCTGTATCCAGTCACCCAGAGGGAGATGTCCGCTTGGACAGGCCACTGCCGGCATATAGGGGCACCGAGCCCTACGTTTTCGTGTGCTATGCACACAAGGACGCGGAAAGTGTCTATTCCGACCTGGTCCTGCTTGCCGAAAATAACCTGAACGTCTGGTACGACGAAGGTATCTCGGCCGGCAGTTCCTGGCGCGGTGAAATAGCCGGAGCGATCAAAGGCGCTGCAAAGTTTCTGTTTTTCATCTCCGAGTCTTCGCTGAAATCGTCCCACTGCCTGCGCGAAGTCGACTATGCCATCAACCACGACATCGAGATTGTTCCGGTCTATCTGGAAGCCTGCGTTTTGCCCGCTGAGCTGGATCTGGTTCTCAATCGCGTGCACGCACTGTTCAGGAACACGGACTCCAGATATCGGGAACACCTGCTCGATGCGTTGAAGGGAAATGCGCAGTTCGTCCCGCTGGGCCGGGCAAAAAAGGCCGGCCGCGCCGGCCTTGGACTCTCTTTGCTGGCAATCGGGGCAGGCCTGCTGGCGCTGTGGTTCTGGTCGCCGTGGAGTGCCGGCCCGAGCACGGAGCCGGGCGCCGCAAGCAGGATGGCCGGTCCCAACGCCTATGATCGCTATCTCGAGGGTCTCGATCTGATCGAGCGCTGGGACCAGGACGATAATCTGGACGCGGCGATCCGCTCGTTCCGCGAGGCGTCCGAGCTGGATCCGGACTTCGCGCTGGCCTATGCGCGGCTGGCCGAGGCCCTGCGCATCCGCTACGCGCTGACCAGAGAGGAAACATTTCTGACGGAAGCGGCTGCGAGCGCAGACGAAGCGATGCGGCTGAATGATGGCCTGGCACCGGTGCAGGTGGCATACGGGCGGGTCCAGGCCACGCAGGGCAACCTCGACCTCGCGCTGGCCGCCCTGCAGCGCGCGGTCGCCATCGACCCTAATGACGCCAAAGCCCACCAGGCCATCGCCACTGTCTATGAACGACTTGGACGGCTGGAGGATGCCGAGGCATCGTTCCAAAAGGCGATCGCGTTCGACCCGGAGAACATTTCGATCCTCGATTCCTACGCCAATTTCCTGTTCCGGCAAAGCCGATTCGAAGACGCCGCCCGGCAGTGGCAAATGGTCATCCGGATCGCCCCGGACAACTTTGCCGCGCTGGTCAATCTCGGCTCCGCGTTCGGTGAGACCGGCAAGACCGCGGAAGCGATCACTGTCTATCAGCGCGCGATCGAGTTGCGCCCCTCGTACATGGCCTACTCCAATCTCGGCAACGCGTACGCGCGGGCGGAGCGCTATGACGAGGCCGAGGAGGCCTATCGCCAAGCGCTGGAAATCGACGATTCGGACTGGCTGGCCTGGGGAAACCTGGCTTACGCCTACGTCTGGAGGGACGGCATGGGTCCGCAAGCCGTCGAGACCTTCAATCGCGCGATCCAGCTGGCCGAGGACGCACGAGAACAAAACCCGCGCGACCCGTTCGTGCATAGCGATCTCGCTCTGTACTATGCCAAGGTCGGGCAATCAGAGCTGGCCCTTCAGCGAGTCGGCACCGCGCTGACCCTTTCACCCGACTCCGGGGAGATCCTGGGCGCTGCCTCCGAGACCTACGAGCTGCTCGGTCAGCGCGACAAGGCCATCGAACTGGCAAAGCGGTCTCTCGACATGGGGTTTTCACGCCAGCGGTTCCTGCGCAATCCCGAGATGGCCAACCTGCTTGCAGATCCGCGCATGCAGGCATCGCCCTGAGCGGCTCTCGGTTTGTCAGCCTATCCCTGCGGCGAGAGAGCTGGTAGCGTCTGTGCCTCTCGCGAGAGAGGATGACTGAAAGCAGGGCGAGCAACAAAGACACGGCCGTCGCGCTTGTTAGCTTGAGTTAATCGTCGGGGCGTTCGAGCCCAAAACAATATTGAGACAGAGGAGATAATGTCATGACTGATTACACCATAGGGTTAGCCGCGCCCGATTCGCCCGCAACCGAATTCCACGCCGGCGACAAGATCACCTGGAGCAACAACACTGGCCACAACATCTCCAGTTTTACCCTCCCTACATGTGTGAGCCCGTCACAAAGCCCGGCGCCGCTCGCGAACGGCGCACAGTCGCGCGTATACACGATCAACAGCGGGAGCAACGGCAGCTACTCGTACTCGTGGATTGAGGACGACGGGGGAAAGAGAGGCAACCGAAACGGCACCATCGACGTCAACTAGCCGCCGTAAAAGCATGGGGTCAGAGACAGTCGTCTCTGACCCCGTCTGCCTTGCGGCTATTCCGCCTGGCCCACTCCCATTCGAATTCTCTAGCGATCAAGTGGCCACTTTTCCGCGCTCATCGACTTCGGCGTCAACGGCGACATCAGAGCAAACATCGCCAGCATTATCCTGGCGCCAAATTTGACCTTGCCGGTTTCCACGAAAGCCTTCATGTTTTCGACGATAAACTTCGCGCCGTCTGCCATGGACTTCTCGCTTTTCGAGCCGGCGATGATGTTTTCCGTGATCAGACAGAACTCGGTGCCGCCCTCTGTTTCCTTCAGCGTATAGGTGACCGTTGACGGCGGATCATCGAGCGTTGTCAGGCGAAAACTGTGGACCAGGCGGTGCGGCGGATCCATTTCGAGAATCTCACCGACGACCGCCACGGTCTTGCCGCCGTTGGATACCATACGATAAGCATTACCGCGTGCCATTTCCCTCGCGTCCCAGCTCGAGTTCCAGAAAAATGGACGCGGCGCCGATGTTTTTATCAGTTCAGACCAGACGGTTTCGATCGGCGCGTTGATCAGCACTTTGTAGACTGCCCGATCCGCGAATTTCTTGTCTTGCATCACTCAACCCCCTTCTTCTTGTCTTTCGCCTCGTTTCGCGCGCGCGCCTCTGCGAGGTACTTGATCCGCGTGAGATTACTGCTCCAGTAGGCGCTGTATTCGGTGGTCCACCGTTCATAGATCCGCTGTATCGGGACCGCGTTGAAATACAGCCTGCGTATGCGCCCGTCCTTTTCCGAGACCAGCAGGCCGGCCTTCTCCAGCATGCTCAGGTGCTTCATGACCGCAATACGGCTGACATCGAACTCGATGGCGAGAACGCCGACCGCAATGCCGGGGTTGTCTTTGACAATGTCGAGCATGCGTCTGCGGCTTTCGTGGGCCAGCGCCTGAAAAACGAGATCCATTTCCGGGTCATCAAACATGTAACAATACGGTTACCTATTTTCTTCGCCGTGTCAAGACTGCGCGCTTTTTTGGAGTCAGAGACGAACATCTCTGACCCCACCTCGTGGGGTAGACTATTTACCCCGCAACGATCGCCGCGACCACAGAGGACAGCGAGATGAAGTGGAAGGGCCGCAGAGCAAGCCAGAACGTCGAGGACGCACGCGGCCGCCGCGTGGTCCGCGGTGGTGGCGGCGCCGGGATCAATACGCTGATCAACCTGGTGGTCCGCACCTTCGGGCTGAAGGGCATCCTCGTGCTGCTCGGCGTCGGCTTCATCGGCTGGCAGATGGGTCTGCTCGACCCGGCCGCGCTGCTCGGCGGCGGCAGCCAGGTCAAGCAGGTCGAATACCAGCCGACGCCCGAGGAACAGGAGCGCCTGGAGTTCGTCAAGGTGGTGCTGGCCGATACCGAGGACATCTGGTCACAGGAATTCAATCGCATCGGCCGCCAGTACCAGGAACCCGAACTGGTCGTCTATCGCGGTCAGTATCCGACCGCATGCGGCCTGGGCGATGCGCGCATGGGGCCCTTCTACTGTCCGGCCGATCGCAAGGTCTATATCGACCTGTCGTTCTACGACGAGCTGGCCGGCCAGTTCGACGCGCCGGGCGATTTCGCCCAGGCCTATGTGATCGCCCATGAGATCGGCCATCACGTGCAGAACCTGCTCGGCATCTCTGAACAGGTGGCCGCGATGCGCGGGCGTCCGGATTACAACCAGTACTCGGTGCGGCTCGAATTGCAGGCAGACTACCTGGCCGGGGTATGGGCCAACCACAACCGGCAATATCTGGACCGCGGCGATATTGAAGAAGCCATGCGGGCTGCCAACCAGATCGGCGATGATGCCATTCAGGCAAAGACCCAGGGCCGCGTCCTCCCCCACGCGTTCACCCACGGAACCTCCGAGCAGCGGATGCGCTGGTTCCAGCGCGGCCTGCAGAGTGGCCAGATCGAAAGCGGCGATACCTTCGACATGCCGTACGAGAGTCTGTAGGCAGAACCCTGAGGGTCAGAGACAAACGTCTCTGACCCCGATTTCACCGACCACCGGCCGCCGCTACAAACCGGCGTTTAGCCACGTTCCGGTGTGGTGAAGCGCTTGAACAGATCCGACACTGACAATGTCGCCAGGTCGGTGAGTTCGCCGGCATCGAAATACGAGCCGTGGCAGGCTTCGCACTCCTCGTACCAGATATGCGTTTGCTGCGGGTCCACCTTGCGCAGCATCCGCCCGCCGCAGCGCGGGCACCGGTAGCGGTCTTTGGCGTTGTGCACCTTGCCGCTGACCGGGTCGCCGATATCGATCGCGGCGGCGAGCTTCTTGTTACGCAGTTTCTCGACCTCGCCCGGATCAAACCAGAGTCCATGACAACTCGAGCAGCGATCGATTTCGACGCCCTCGATCTCGAGCAGCTCCATGTCGGATCGGCACTTGGGGCAGCGCATCGCACCAGACCAGTACATGCCCGCCCCGCCGGCGCCCATCCCGACCGTGTAGCGCGGCGCGGTCTTTCGGCTTTTGGCGTCACCGTCGTGGGCGTGACGATGGCGATGAAACGACAGCGCCGCCAGCAGAATCAGGGTCAGCCCGCCGAGCAGGATGTAGGCCTCGGTAAAAGAAGTCTGCTCGGACACCATGCCGTATGTCTTGGCGCCGAGAGAGGCGCCGAGATTGGAGATCGACATGTAGATTGCAAATTGAGTGGCTGAATTGGCGCTGGAGCAGATCGCCATCGCCAGCGCGATCATGCAGACCATGGTCACCGGCCCCAGCATGACCCAGACCGACAACATGACCTTCACATACAGCGAGTCTTGCCAGAGGAATTGCGTCTCGGCGAGCAGGAACGCATGCACAGCGACCAGCGCCGCGGTGATGAACAACATGCGCTTCGGGCCAAAGCGGTCGATCAGCGGACCAAGCCCGAGGGCAACCGCCGCGCCGGTCAGGCCCATGATCGCGACCAGCTGTGACCACTGCGGCGTGGTGAACCCGAACAGCTTGATGGCGGCGATCGGCATCACCGCATGACCGTAGCCGCTGACCAGGCCGTCGAAAAACATCACCACCATCAGGATCAGACTGACGCGCGTCCACAAGACCTGGTTGAGGCCCTTGAATAACTTCGCAAACGACTTGCCCTGACGAGGCGCCAGGGCCGCCTCGCCCCGACTCCATGGCAATCTGCGCTCCCCCTCACGCTCGAGCACCAGCGCGAACCCGAGCCATATGAGGCCGGCGACGCTCGCCGCCGCCATGGCCGTGACCCCGAGACCGAAACTGACCAGCAACACGCCCGACACCGCGGACGAGATGCCCCAGCCGATCGCTTTGCCGAAGGCCATGAATGCGTTCAGCCGACCCTGCTCCTCGACCGGGGTCAGCTCGATCGCCATGCCGTCGACCGCGACGTCCTGGGTGGCAGCGAATACATTGATCAGCACACCCAGCAGCATCAGCAAGCCGACCTGCTCGGCCGGTTGCTCGACCAACATCAGACTGAAAAACGACAGCGTCAGCCCCAGCTGCGCGGCGAGCACCCACGGCCGGCGCCGGCCCATGGGCAAGAATTCGTAGTGATCCATCAGCGGACCGGAGAGCAGCTTTAACGCCCACGGCAGCGCCATCACCGCGAGGAACGAAGCGATCTGCCCGGCGCCGACGCCCTGGCTCGCCAGCCAGGCCGGTAACGCGATATTCATCAGGCCGTAAGGGATGCCCTGAGCAAAGTACATTACCGATCCGGTCGCATAACGTACGCGCGGGCTGTCCGCGAGGATGAGCTTGATCGCCATGGTTATTCTTCTTCTGCCGCGGAGAGCCCGATGTTAACCCGTTCGGAAAGGGATCAGAGACAAATTGTTTGCGCAGCCGGGCGAGCGAGACATGACCGGCCTCATAAGGAAGAATTGTTCTCTGCCCCTGCTTTCGGCATGTTTCGCAGGTAAGATCAATGGCGTCGCCGAAGCAGCGCAGGAAGCTGACCCCGATATCTCTCCGGCTTTAGAAATGCGAAATTAGCGCAATGTCATTTCTTGAAGAGCTCAAACGTCGCAACGTCATCAGAGTGGCCGCACTCTATATTGTCGCGTCCTGGCTGATCCTGCAGGTCGCGGACATTCTGCTTGATGCGTTTGAGGTGCCTTCCTGGGGCATGCGCCTGCTTGTCGCCATCCTGATGCTCGGGTTTCCGATTGTTCTCCTGATGTCCTGGGTCTTCGAGCTGACCCCGGATGGACTCCGGCGCGAAGCCGATATCAGCAGGAGCGCGGAGACGCCGCCGAGCGGGCGGAAGATCAATATTCTGACCATCGTGCTTCTGCTGCTGACCATCGGAATTGTGGTCGTGGATCGCGTCATTCCCGAAACACCGCCGGCCGCGGATCCCGGCGCGAAGGACTCGATTTCCGCTCCCAGGCATTCGATCGCGGTGTTGCCGTTCGTCAATCTCAGCAATGACCCTGCCAACGTCTATTTCTCGGAGGGTTTGTCCGAAGAGTTGCTCAACATGCTGGCTGCGGTCCCGGATCTGCAGGTAACAGCAAGGACATCATCGTTTTCCTTTAAGGGAAAAGACCTGGATGTCCCGGCAATCGGTCGATCGCTCAACGTCGCAAACGTACTTGAGGGCAGCGTTCGAAAGTCCGGCGACCGACTCCGGATTACTGTTCAACTCATCGATGTCGAAAACGGTTTCCATCTTTGGTCTGAAACCTACGACCGTGATACGGACGACATCTTCGCCGTCCAGGACGAAATAGCGGAGGCTGTGGTAGGCGCATTGCGCGTTTCAATGCTCGGTCAGGCCCCGCGCGCGCGGGAAACAGACCCCGAAGCATTTTCCGCGTATCTGTACGGCCTGCATTTCTATGAACAACGCACACCCGATGGTTATGAAAAGGCCGTGACCTACGCGCAGCAAGCGATCGACATAGATCCTGACTACGCGCCGGCGTGGAATTTGCTCGGCGCCACCTACTCGAACCAGGCGCTGACAGGCCAGCGGCCGTACCGTGAGGCAAACGAACTGGCATTGGCTGCGGTTGAGAAGGCCCTGGCGATTGATCCCGACTACGCATTTGCGCGCTCGGCACGCGCCTGGGTGGCGATGCAATACGAGCGGGACTATGCCGCATCGGCTGAGTACTTCCGGCAGGCGCTGGCCCTTGCGCCTGACAATCCGATCATTTTGAGCAATGCAGCGGTTCTTGCAGGTCATCTTGGACGGGTTGACGAAGCCATCGACTTTACACGTCGAAGCCTGGTGCTCAACCCGGTTTCTACTGTCGCCCACAGCAACCTGTCGGACCAGCTCGCGCGTGCCGGCCAAATCGAAGAAGCGATTGATGAGGCGCGGGAAGCCGTCGTGTTGGGGCCGGACAATGCATCGGCACGAGTCAATCTCGCTGCTGCATATTTGTTAGCCGGACAGGCCGACAAGGCGATTGAGGAAATCGAGAAAACGGACTGGATGGTGTACAGATTGTTTATTCAATCCATCGCCTACGAGGTATTGGATCGCACCGAAGAGTCGAACGCAGCGGTGGCGGAGATGACGGATCTGTACGCTGACGATCGCGCGTATCTTATCGCCAGCGTGTATGCCTCCAGGAACGATGCAGACAAGGCGTTTGAATGGCTCCACCGGGCCGTGGATGACGGACAACAAACGGCTGGCATCAGATCTGATCCGTTTTTGAACAAGCTGCGCGACGACCCTCGCTGGAATCCTCTTTTGGCGCGCCTTGGCTTGTCTGACGAACAAGTCGCTGCGATAGAGTTTTAGAAAAGGTGTCAGGTTTATTTTCCTCCCCAGGAAAATAAACCTGACACCTTTTTTGTTCCTCTCAGGATCCGCGCGACGACAATTCCGTTCAGTGCGGTGACCACCACGGCCACGACCGCCGCGGAAAACCCGGCTCCGGCAATCCCCCAGAGCGGCAGCGCGAGCGTCAGCAGCACTACATAAAGCGTGCTCGTCAGCACATTGATCTTTAGCACCGTCGAGGCCCGGTCCAGGCTGACCAGCACCAGCCCCAGAGGGAACCCGAACGCGAGGATCGCCTGGCGGGCGAGCAGCCAGCCGAGAACCACACTCGCGCCGACATAGGCGTCGCCGACGGTCAGCCGCAACGCCGGTTCGGCGATGGCGATCAGCACGATGACCAGCGGCAATGCACACGCGCCGACGAGCAGCGCACTGCGCACCGTCAATCGCCGAATCGCGTCACCGTCAGCGGCCGCGCCAAGCCGCGCGAGTTCCGGATAGATCGATCGCCGCAACATTTCCACCGGCCGGTCGAGGACCGCCGCGAACTGCACCGCAATGTTGTACAGGCCGGCACTGACCGGGCCGAGGACCGCACCGACCACCAGCGTCGATACCCGGCCAAGCACCATGCCCAGCGTGCTGTTGAGATTGGTCGACCAGACCAGTCGCCAGATCCCGGGATGCGGACTGACCAGTCCGCGGATCGCCGGCGCGAAACCGGTCAGATAACCGCGCCGGGCGAGCTCGCGCAGACCATAACCCCACAGCAGCACCGATTTCACCACCTCGGCCAAAAACCAGACGATCAGAAACACACCCAGATCGGCACCGCTGACATACGCGATCGCCGCGCCAACGCAGCGGACCAGTGGCGAACACAGGCGCAACGCGGCAACGACCCCAAAGCGGTCGAACAGACGCAGGATCCCGGTCGGCGTATCGACCGCGTTGAACAGGATGATCAGGCCGTAGAGTTGTCCCGCCGCCACCGCGTCGGCGGGCCATCCCAGCCACGGGCCGAGCAGCGGCGCAGCGGCCACCGCGACGAGCGCGCCGAGCCCGGCGCCGCCGAGATCGAGCAGACCGGTGAACTGGATCAGTCGCTGCAGGTCGGTGCGCCGCTGCTCGCGCACGCACACGGCGCCGTAACGGATCACCGCGTACCAGCCGTTGAACCGGAACAGTGAGGAGATGACCAGCGCAAAGGCGTGGATCAGTACCAGCACGCCGAACCGCTCGGTGCCCAGTGCGCGAGCCGCCAGCGCAAACGCCACCAGCCCGAACACCCCGGCAAGTCCCTGGCCGCTGAGTAACAGGCCGGCGTTTTTGAACACCCGACGCAGCGGACCGTCGGCAAACCAGCGACGCAGCCAGCCTGCCCCGCTTGCGCCAGGTTCCGCAGGCGCGGCATTTCGACCCGCGTCGCCTGGCCGGCTGGCCGACATTAGAGCCGATCTAAAGAAGCTCGAAATACTCGGCAATGACATAGAAGAAACCCAGCCAGGACGGCTGCCGGGGGGCGCTGACACCCCCAATTTTAAAAAGATTCTACGCGCGCCGATTCGGCGGCAATTGATCCAAATCAAGGTAATGGCGGTCAGGGGCCGGATCATGAGCCCTCATTGACCCGTAAGAAGTGGTGTTTTGGCAGCGTAACGCAACAGCCTCAAGCGCAGCTTTTTTTCGATCCGTGAGTCCCTGTAACGGATCTTTGAGTCGGTCTCATGCACATCGGTCTGTTTTTATCCAGCCTTTCCGGAGGTGGCGCCCAGCGGCGGATGCTGAATCTGGCGCAGGGTTTTATCGACCGCGATCACCGCGTCGATCTGATCGTCGCCGACGCCGACGGGCCGTTTCGCGATCAGGTCCCGGCCGCGGCCGACGGCGTCTGCCTGGCGGGCGGGCGGACGTTCGCTCACTCGATAGGCAGTCGCTGGTCACGCCTGCCGTTTATCCGCGACCGGCGCGGCTTGTGGGTACCGGCACTGATGCCGGCGCTTGCCCGCTACCTGCGTCGTCAGCCCCCCGACGTGCTGTTGTCGACCTCGACGCCGGCCAACCTGACCGCAATGGCTGCACGCGCCGCCGCCGGCAGTTCGCTGCCGGTGGTGTTGACCGCCAACATCCATCTCTCCGCGTCCACGCAATGTCGGCCGTTGATTGGACCGATGCTGCGCCGGATCGTCGCCAGCACCTATCCGCGCGCCGACGCTATTGTGGCGATTTCCGCTGGCGTCGCCGCGGACCTGCGGCAGATCACCGGGATCGATGCACATCGGATTGCGGTGATCGACAACCCGGTTGATGTCGCCAGCATCGAGCATGCAGCCGCTGAAGAAATCAGCCATCCGTGGCTGCAGCCGGACCAGCCGCCAGTGGTGCTGGCGGTAGCCAAGCTGAAAATGCAAAAGGATTTGCCGACCTTGTTGCGGGCGTTCGCGCGAGTGCGCAGCCAGCGCCCGGCCCGGCTGGTGATCCTCGGCGAGGGCGAGGAGCGCAAGCGCCTGCAGGCGCGGGTCGAGCAGCTTGGACTCACCGACTCCGTGTTGATGCCGGGCTTTGTCGACAACCCGTTCGCGTGGATGGCGCGCGCCGCGATGTTCGTGCTGTCCTCGGCCTGGGAGGGCCTGAGCAACGCATTGCTCGAGGCGCTGGCCTGCGGCTGCCCGGTGGTCAGTGCTGATTGCCCGAGCGGGCCGCGACACGTGCTTGCCGATGGCGCCTTTGGTCCGCTGGTGCCGGTCGGCGATGACCGGGCGATGGCCGAGGCAATCCTCACCGTGCTCGCCGATCCGCCGCCAGCGGAGCGCCAGCGGGCACGCGCGGCGGCGTTCTCGCCTGATCGCGCCGTCGAGCGCTATCTTGCCGTGCTCAGCGCAGTCGGCGCCGATCGTAGCGGCGCGGCAACGCCTCTGGCCACGAGGCTGCCCGGACGATGAACCCACGGATCGCCCTGCTCACCCGCTGCCTCGACGGTGGCGGCATCCAGCGCAGCCTGATGACGCTCGGCGACGCGCTGGTCGAACGCGGGTTCGACGTCGACCTGCTGGTCGCCGACGATTCCGGTCCGATGGCGTCCGCCTGCCCATCGTCGATCCGCCTGCTGGCCTTGCCGGTCTCGCCGCTGCTGGCGGCGCGCCTGTGGCTGGTGCGAACCGATCCCGCCGCGGCGCGGACACTGTGGCCGTTATTGATCGGGCCGTCACCGCGAATGTTCCGTCACCTGCAGGCGCTGGTTCGCTATCTGACTGAGCAGCGCCCGACCGCTCTGCTCGCCGCCGGCACGCAGTCGAACCTGGCGGCGATCATTGCCCGCCGCATGGCCCGGCGCATGGCCCCGCGCATCGCCAGTGTCGACACGCGGATCGCGATCAGCGAGCGCAACGCGATGTCGGCAGTGGCGCAACGCGGCCGCGGCGGTTTCCGTCGCGCTTACCCGCGCATCGCCCGCCGCTGGTATCCAGACGCCGATGCGATCATTGCGGTCTCCGATGCCGTCGCCGACGATCTGGCCGCACTCGGCGTGGCGCCGCGCGATCGGGTAACGACGATCTACAACCCGATCGTGACGCCCGGTCTCGACGCGCTGATCAATGCGCCGTTGGCGCATCCCTGGTTTGCCGATACCAGCGTGCCCGTGGTGCTGGCCGTCGGACGCCTGCACTGGCAGAAGGATTTCTCGACGCTGTTGCGCGCCTTCGCCCGCGTCGCGGCGACTCGCGAGGCACGGCTGGTGATCCTCGGCGAAGGCGCCGAGCGGCAGCGTCTGCAGGCGCAGATCCAGGCGCTGGGTATTGCTGATCGTGTGTTGTTGCCAGGGTTTGTGGCCAATCCGTTCCCGTGGATGGCGCGCGCGGCAACGCTGGTGCTGACCTCGCTGCTGGAAGGATTCGGGCGGGTGCTGCCGGAAGCGATGGCCTGCGGCTGCCCGGTGGTCAGCGTCGACTGCCCCGGCGGCCCGCGAGAGATTCTCGCCGATGGCCATTATGGACCGTTGGTCCCGGTCGGCGACGACCGCGCCCTTGCCGACGCGCTCACCGCCAGCCTGGACCAGCCGCCGGACCGCGCCGGGCTGCGGCGACGTGCCGCGGATTTCTCGGCGAGCCTGTGCGCGGACCGCTATCTCGAACGTCTTGTTGCCGAACGCTGAAGGAGAACCTGCGTGGTGGAATTAATGCTGCGACCGCAAGCCGTGCCGGAAAGTTTGCGAGAAAATTTGCCAGAAGCTCAGCCACAGCCCGCGCAAGGACCTGGGACAGCACTTCCGCCAGAACACCTGCCTGACCCGGCAACATCCGCGGACGTCGACCGCTTACTCGAAGGCCTCGGCAAGGCCCCGCGCCGGCACATCGCGATGTTTATCTATGCCCCCACCGGCGGCGGTGCGCAGCGGCGCTCGATCACGCTGGCCAACGCTTTCGCCGAACGCGGGCACCGGGTCGATTTCGTCGTGGTGCGCAGCCGCGGGCTCAGCCACAGCGAACTGTCGCCGCGAGTCCGGCTGTTCGGCTTCGACCGCAACTGGGGCCCGATCGAGGCGCGGGTGCGGCGCACGCTGCGGCACCGCGGCGTGGAGACCGCGCTGAGCGTTCCCGCTTTGGCGCGGTACCTGCGCCGGGAGCGTCCCGACCTGCTGCTGTCGTCAGCGAGCCACGTCAATCTGGTGTCCCTGCTGGCATGGAAGCTCGCCCGCCGGCCGATGCCGCTGGTGCTGCGGGTCAGCAACCATCCGTCCGCCAATCTCAATCTGTACTCGCCGATGCAGAAAATCATCCGCCGTTATCTGCGCTGGCTGGCGCGCCGGATCTATCCCTGGGCCGACGCGGTGATCGCGGTCTCCGACGGAGTGGCCGATGACCTCGCGCGCATCACCCACATGCCGCGCGAGCGCATCCGCACGATCTACAATCCGATCGTCACGCCGGAGTTTCTGGCCAGGGCGGAAGAATCGCTCGACCATCCCTGGTTCGCGCCGGGCGCGCCGCCGGTGATCCTCGGCGTTGGCGGGTTCAAGATACAAAAGGATTTCAGGACCCTGCTGCGCGCGTTCAAGCGGGTGCGCGCGGTGCAGCCGGTGCGGCTGGTCATCCTCGGCAAGGGACCACAACGGCAGTTTCTCAAGAGCATCGCCAAACAGCAGGGCTTCGCCGACGACGTCTATATGCCGGGTTATTGCGCCAATCCGATGGCATGGATGTCGAAGGCGTCGGTGTTTGCGTTGTCCTCGCTGTGGGAAGGCCTGCCGGGCGTGCTGATCGAATCGATGGCCTGCGGCTGTCCGGTAGTCAGCACCGACTGTCCGAGCGGCCCGCGGGAAATCCTCGCCGACGGCGTCTATGGCCACCTGGTGCCGCCAGGCGATCCCGACGCGCTGGCACAGGCCATCCTGAAGACACTGTCGTTCCCGCCGGACCGCCGGTTCCTGAAACGCCGCGCCTCCGAGTTCTTCCTCGACAACGCCGTCGACCACTATCTCGACGTGTTCGAGGAATGCATCGCCTGAGATGACATCCGGGGTCAGAGACATTTGCTTCCGACCCCGACAAATCTCGAGAGACGAGCCGTCTCTGACCACGGTCCTCAGCCGCGTAAAATTCTTTTATGTCAATAGCTTAACCGAAAATATAGTTTTGACGAGGGCCCTGGCGCGGACTATGTATTAAGCAAGCCGGCGGATATTTTTCGTGTACCGCCGGCCGGATTCCAACCGACCCGGGCGGCTGCTCCCAAGCGGCTGTCCAGCCCCTTCCTGGCGGCCCTACCGGTTCCTTTGGTGGTGTGGCGTTTAGGTCTTCGGCGTGGCTTGTGGCCAGCCGGAGCGCAAGGAGTCAGGTGCCATGTCACTGCTAATCAAAGCGCTGATCCCGGCGCTTTCTCTGTTCATTTATTCCTCCGGGGTCTCGGCTCAGATCACTGAACAGGAGCCTAACAATCCTTGCCCGTCGGCACAGGATCTCGGCGAGGCGATGCTGTCATTCTTTATTAACGGCAGTCTCGACTCGACGGAGGAAGTGCCGGATGTCGATTTCTACCGCGTGACCGGGATGCCCGGCCAGCTTCTGCAGATTGATCTGCAGGGCGCAAGTGCAGGAGCAGGGTCACTGGGCGACCCGTATCTGGGGTTCTTCAACTCGGCTTGCGAATTGCTGGCCGTCGACGACGACGGCGGTGGTCAGCTCAACTCGCGGCTGTTCGTCAACGTGCCGGACGACGGCGTATACGTGTTGGGCGCAACCAACTGCTGCGACGGCGAATTCAACGGCGGCGGCATGGGTACTTACACCCTGACCGTCAGCAGCCCGGCGATCATCGGGTCCATCGCCGGCCGCGCCGTCGATGCTGACACCTACGCACCGTTACCCGGTGATGTGCCGCCCTTCGCATGGGCGGAACTCCGGAGCTGCGATATTTACGGCTGCTACCAGTGGGTTAGCAGTCAGGCAGCGGGCCCGGACGGCACGTTCCTGTTTACGACCAACAACCAGGGCTTGCCGCTTGTCGCCGGCACTTACGAGGTGAGCGTCCAGGCGGAGTGGTACGAGCAGGCCTTGTCCGGCCCGTTCGACGTGGCGGAAGACGAAGCCTTCGACCTCGGCGATGTGCCGCTGCTGCGTGTCGCGCTGATCGGTGCGATCAACGGCCGGCTGGTGGACGCCCTCGACGGTTCGCCGCTGCCGGGCTCGTCACCACCGTTTGCAAACACCACGCTGGAGCGTTGCGAGGCCTTTGGCTGCTATCCGGTTCTGTACAACTTCCCGACGGATGACCAGGGCTATTTCCGCTTCGAGGGAATGCCCTATGGCTTCGGCCCGGGAGACTACCGCATCGTGGCCAGCGCGGATGACTACTATCCGTTCGCCACCGACCCGTTCTATGTTGGTGACCGGGAGGTGGCAGAGCTGGGCGATCTTGGCCTGATGCCGTTGCCGATCTTCTTTGGCGAGGTCACAGGCTGCGAGGTGTTGCCATTAGGTGGTGTCTGCGATTTCAGCGTGCAGATCACCAATCGCGGGCCGGGGCGTTACCGGGGCGAGGCCTGGGCCATTGCCCGCTACTTCACGGCCGAGTTCCCGAACCGGCAGAACCGCTTCCAGATCGGGCGCATGGGCGCTGACAACCCGAACCCGCAGCGGATCAACCTGACCATGGATCAGACGGCCACGCTGAGCTTCAAGCTGAAGATTCCGGCCACCGCGGCAGCAGACACCTATCTCTGCGTCACCGCCAACATCGGACGGGATCCTTCACCACAGTTCGACGCCGTCGGCGACCGCCTGCTGTTCTGCGCTTACACGCAGGCAGACGGCACGATGCTCCGTCTTTCGGATAAAGAGAGCCGGCGTCAATTGCGCGAACTCGGCAAACACAGTCGGTAAGCCTGTCTGAGGCCGGGGTCGTCCCGAACCGGGGGTCAGAGATGAACGTCTCTGACCCCTTTTGCGCCTGCCTGCCCCTCATCGCCGGTCAGCCAGATGCAAGGCCACGGGTTCCGCGGTATAACAGGTGCATATCGACGGGCCGGCCAACACAGGACCAGGATGCAACGGTTTTTTCGTTTGATCGTCATTTCAGCCGGAGCGCTGGTGCTTGCCGGGCAGGCAGGCTGTGCACTGACGCCAGGGTCAGCGGGTACTGGAAATCAGCCAGCTACAGCGGCAACCGGCACCGACCTGGCCACTGCCTCGGCCGACGGCTTTTTTCATCAGTATTCGAATACCTTCGTCGCTGAAACCAAGGATGGACAACCCGCCGGCCTGTTTGTCTACGCCGACTACCCTGACCGGGGCGGCTTTCCGGTCTACTACCCTTATCCGTATACGCTGCCGGTGCTCCCTTACGCGTATCTTTGGTCTGGCAGCTACGACTACTGGCCACGCACCTATGGTGCCTACGGCGGTTCCTATACCAGCGCCGGCGGTAGCATCACGGCGCCGGTTGCCATGTCCGACCGCGGTGCCGCCGGTATCTCGAGCAAGCGACCCGGTCGCGGTGGCAGTGCTCGAGCGAATTCCGGTGCGGTGAGCCGCGCCGGTGACGGCAGCGGCGGCTACCGGCCCGCGGACCACAGTCAGCAGCAGCAGTCGGGCGAGATCATGTCGAGCAAGGGCAGCGGACAGACCCCGAGTCCTTATGCCGCGGGCCAATACCGCAACCACCGGGGCAGCCAGTCATCAGACGGCAGCTATACCGGGAGCGGTCAGCAAAGCTCGGGCGCAGGCGCCAGCGCCCGCCAGCGCAGCATCGGCGGATCGAACCGGGGCAGCGTTCGGCCGGGCCTGCGCTGGTCGAGCCAGCGGCCCTGAACCAGAGTCGCGATCGAAAACGGTGGTCTCTGACCCCGGTTCCACGAGACACACAAAAAGCATGACCGCCGACATCCGTCCAGTACAGCCTGCACAATCAGCTTGCCACCATCCGCATTGATGATGGCAAACGCAACGCGCTGTCCCCGCAAGTGCTGGGCGAGATCTATCAGGCGCTCGATCGGGCCGAATCCGATCGGGCGGCCGTCATCCTGACCGGACGCGAGTCCGTGTTTTCGGCCGGCTTCGATCTGAAAGTGATGAAGCGCGGCGGCGTCGAGGCGCTGCGCATGCTGTATGCCGGCTACGCGTTGACCGCCAGGGTCACAGGTTATCCTCACCCGGTCGTCGCCGCCTGCAACGGGCATTCACTGGCCATGGGTGTGTTTTTGATGCTGTCGGCTGACTACGTGATCGGCAGCCGCGGTGATTTCAAGATCGCGGCCAACGAAGTCGCCATCGGCCTGACCATGCCGCGGGTGGCTGCGGCGATGTTGCGCCACCGGCTCAAACCAGCCGCGTATCAGCGTGCCGTCGTGTTGTCAGAGTATTTCGACGTCGAGGCCGCGCTGGATGCCGGTTTCTTCGATGAACTGGTCGATCCGGTCGACCTGCTTGCTCGCGCCGAAGCCCGGGCAGGCGAATTCAACCAGCTCGATCAGCCCGCGCATGCGAGCTCGAAACGCAGAATACGCGGCGCGCTCAGACGAAAAATACGCCTGAGTATTCCGCTGGATCTGCTGGATGCGGCAATGATGGGTCTGCGAGGCGCGCGCCCGAGATAGGCCCATGTGGCGAAAGGCCGGGCTCAGAGACAAACGTGTCTGAGCCCAAACCTTTCGCGAAGCGGTCTATAATCATTAGCTTCTTCTAAACTACTTCCGGCGGGTGGAACAGGCTGGCCGGATCCGGATGCTGGAGACCCGTCATGCAAGACCTTCCTCACCACTACCGCGTCGCGGCCAAAGGCGAGCCGGAGGGAGACGTTCACGTCTCGGCTGATGACGTCGAAACGATCATGTCCGGACCACCGCCCGAGTTCGGCGGCCCCGGCGGCCAATGGTCCCCGGAAACGCTGCTGGTCGCCGCGGTGGCGAATTGCTTTATCCTCAGCTTCCGCGCCATCGCCAGAGCATCGAGGCTTCCATGGGCATCGGTCGAGTGTCACGCTGAAGGCAAGCTCGAACGCATAGACGGTGCGATGCGGTTTACCGAGTTCACCGTGAACGCCACACTTCATGTGCCGGCGGACACCGAGGAACATAAGGCCCACCGGATACTGGAGAAAGCCGAGGCGAGCTGTCTGGTGACCAACTCCATGTCCGCCTCGCGGCGACTGAACGCCACCGTGAAGGTCAACGCATAGCCTGTTTGGGGGCCGATTGAGGGCCTGTTGAGGGGCTGATTGGGGGCCTGTTGGGGAACAGCAACCCTGTTTTGGGAACACTCGCCCGTCTTCTCTGACCCGAAGCCCTTAGGAACCCGACGCTGTTGACCTCGCTGCCGCGAGTTATTGACCCTGCCCCTGTCCCTGCCCCTGCCCCTGCCCCTGCCCCCAGATTGTTTCTCGCGAAAACAAACAGCGCATCTTGGTCCTGCGGTCGTTGACCCGTTGATAGCGAAGTTATGCCTCGCAACCCGGGAACCGCGCATCGGCGAAGCCCCTCCGGACCCCGATTCCTTCCACCCCGCTCTGCGTGGTCTAGGCTTAACTTGCATCACAAAAGACAAGAAGCCTGCCATGAACACCAACACCCGGATCCACGAGCCGCACAAGATCAAGACCGTCCGGCTGCTGCCCTTCCCCAGCCCCGACGAGCGCAAGCAATACCTGGCGAAAGCGCAGTTCAACGTATTCAACCTGCTGCCCTCCCAGGTCACCTTCGACATGTGCTCGAACGCGATGAACGCGGTCAGCCAGGAGCAGCTCGCGGCACAGTTCCTCGGCGACGAGGCCTATGCCGGCGCGCGCAACTTCGAGCGTCTGCAGCATGCAGTGTCCAGGGTCTTCGGACACTCCTATGTCTGCCCGGTGCACAACGTGCTCGGCGCGATGAAACTGGTACTCGCCACGCTGGCCCCGCCCGGCTCGATCGTGGTCACCAACCACCGCACCTGGCTGGACGTGCTCGAAGGCGGCGGCCTTAAGCCCATCGACCTGCGCTTCCCTCAATCGAAGGTGTTCACCGGCGACCTGGACATCCTCGAACTCGACGAAGTGCTGATCGACGGCGGGGTGTCCGTCGTCGACATGCAGGCCTTCGCCGACGGCCAGCATCCGTTCAGCCTGGCCAATCTCAAGGCCGTGCAGGAACTCACCCGCCGCTATGGCGTGCGCCTGGTGTGCAACGGCTCACGGGTGATCGAGAACGCCTGGTACATCCAGCGCCACGAGCCCGGCTGGACCACCCGCTCTATCGCGGAGATCGTGATGCAGATCGCCAAGACCTGCAGCCTGTTCCAGGTCGACGGCGCGCAGGACCCCAAATGCAATGCCGGCGGCATCCTCAGCACCGACGACCCGAATGACTACGAGAAGCTGATGAACGCGGTGGTGGTCTACGAGGGTCTGCACACCTACGGCGGCATGGCCGGACGCACCATGGAGATGCTGGCCCGCGGCCTGAGAGAGATGTGCAACGAGGCCGAGGTCCACTGGGTGATGCAGCAGACCGAGCGCTTCACCCGGCGCCTGCGGACTGCCGGCGTGCCGATGGAACGCGGCTGCGACGGCGCCTACATTCAGACTGCGCACTTCCTGCCGCAGATCACCGCGCATACCCAGGACACCTTCTCCGCCGCGTTGTATCTGAGTGCCGGCGTGCGCGCCATCGCTCACGGCCGGGTCGGGCGTGACGAACTGGTGCCGGTGCAGATCCCGCGTCTGGCGATGACCAACGAACAGCTCGATCAGGTGGCCGACGCGATCATCAACCTCTATCGGCAACGGGACAAGATCCCGGCGATGCAAGCCGCCGCCAGCGGCGAATGGCGCGACCAGATGGCATACCACGGCGTGTTCCCGGATCTGACGCCCTACGCATTCGACACTTTCCCCTACGAGATCCACACCATCGAACGGATCGGTAACCTGAGCCGCGGCGAGCGCGAGCGAGCGATCGCCGCCGCCGGCTTCAATACCTTCCTGTTGCGCTCCGCCGATGTGGCCATCGATCTGTTGACCGACTCCGGCACCTCGGCCATGAGCACCGATCAGTGGGCGGCGATGGATGCCACCCGCGCCACCAGCGGCAACAGCAGCGCCTACCAGAAGCTGGTGGCCAATCTGCAGGACATCACAGGTTATCAACACATCATCCCGACCCACCAGGGCCGCGCCGCCGAGCACATCCTCTCCAGCATCCTGATCCAGCCCGGACAATTGGTGCCCGGCAATATGTACTTCACCACCACGAAACTGCATCAGGAACTGGCCGGCGGTGTGTTCGCCGATGTGATCGTCGATCAGGCCCACGACCCGGAAGATGAATTCCCGTGGAAAGGCAACATCGACCTCGACAAGCTGAAAGCGCTGGTGGACAGACACGGCGCCGACAAGATCGCCTACGTGTCCTTCGAGCACTGCGTCAACATGGCCGGCGGCCAGCCCGCGAGCATGGACAATATGAAGGCGGTCTATGCCTACTGTCAGGGCCTGGGCATCCCGGTGATCTTCGACGCGACCCGCTGCGTGGAGAACGCACGCATGATCCAGAGCCGCGATCCCCGCTACAAGGCGGTGAAGATCCGCGACATCCTGCGCGAGATGATGCTCTACGGCGACGGCTGCACGGTCAGCGGCAAGAAGGACTTCCTGATCAACATCGGCGGCATCCAGGCGTTCCGCGATAACGCGGACTGGGCCCGCCGCGCCCGCCACCTGCTGCGGCTCTACGAAGGCAACGTCACCGACGGCGGCCTGGCCACCGCCGACGTGGCCGCGATGGCCCGCGGCGTCGAAGAGATGCTCGACGACCGCTATATCCGTTCGCGGGTGGCACAGACCAAAGCGCTGGGCCAGATGCTGATCGACGGCGGCGTGCCGATCGTGCGTCCGCCCGGCGGCCACGCGATCTTCCTCGACGCCAGACGCTTCCTGCCGCATATCGACCAGGACGCGTTCCCGGCCCAGGCCCTGGCCGCCGAGATCTATGTCGAGACCGGCGTGCGCACCATGGAACGCGGCAATGTGTCGAAAGGACGCAACCCGGAGACCGGCGAGAACTACCGTCCCGCGCTGGAGCTGGTGCGGCTGACGATCCCGCGACGGGTCTATTCCAACGACCACATGCGTGTCGTGGCCGCGGGCATCATCCGGCTGTATCAGGCAAGACAGCATATCCAGGGACTGCGATTTGTGTATGAGCCGGCCCAGTTGCGGTTCTTCCAGGCACGGTTTGAAAGAGACTGACGGCAGCATCCGCTTCGAGCTGCAGTTATTGCAGACCGGCACGCTGTGGATCGATGACCTGCAAATCGAGCGCGTCGAAGAGGGTAGTTAGCCAGACGCAGTGACCGAAAGCAGACATCGGGGGCAGAGACATTCGTCCCTGACCCCTTGTGCATGCAATCCGGAGACGGGCGAGAACTTTCGTCCCGCGCTGAAGCTGGTGCGGCTGACGATCCCGCGACGGGTCTATCGATGCCGCCAGCGGCTCGCGCAGTCAGCCCTTCGCCGCTGCGGACATCCGGCTCACTATTGCGTCGAAGCGAGGGTCGTCCCGGATCGGGTCGAGGTCGGGATCGTGCTGCATCCACGCCAGGGAATGGATGCCGCCGTTCTCCAGACAGGCGATCGCCTTGTCGGCCTCGCCCGCCTGCGCGTAAAAGCATGCGACATTGTACTGGGTCGAGCCATCGGAGGGATCGATCGCCAGCGCGCGTTCCGCCCATTCCTGGCCCTGCTGCGCGTCACCCAGGTCGAGTAACGCGCCGGCGCCGAGATAGTAGGCGCGCGAACTATCCGGGTTGACCTCGAGATAGCGGCGCGCGTTCTCGAGCCCTCTCCTGTTCTCCGCGTGGGCGCGTTCGGTCTGGCCGCGGGCCCGATAGATCGGCGCGGCGAGCAGAGGGACTTCGAAATCGTCCGGCGACAGCGCCATCGCCTTCTCGAACCACTCCAGCGCCTGGTCCAGTTCGTTGCGCAGGATGCAGGCGCGGCCCATCTGTCGATACGCCTCGAACGTGTTCGGGTCGAGTTCGATGGCGCGGCCGAATTCCCGCACCGCGGCATCGAGTTGCTCCGACGCGAGATAATACAGACCGCGTGACACATGTGCTTCGGCCAGATCCGGCGCCAGCTCGATCGCTCTGCGGCTCGCTTCATCAGCGGCCCCGAGATCACGCGCACCGGTACCCAGATAGAGCGCGAGCACCGAATGGCTGTCCGCGGTGCCACACCATGCCTGGGCGAAATCCGGATCGGCTTCGGTCGCCCTGGCAAACATCTCGAGCGCAAAGCGCAGATTATTGATGCTGAACTTGCGATGGAATCCGCACCCGCGCAGATACAGATCATAGGCCTTGACGTTGTCTGTCGTGGCGCCGCGCAAGTGCCCGGAGTCCAGCCTGACGCGCAGTGCCTGCGCGATCTTCTGCGCGATGTCATCCTGTATTTCGAAGATGTTCTCGAGCTCCCGGTCGTAGGTACGCGACCACAGATGCGTGTCGGTACTGGCCTCGATCAGCTGCGCGGTGATACGAATCCGGTTCCCCGCCTTGCGCACGCTACCTTCGAGCACATGCGCAACATTGAGTTTCTGCGCAACGGTGGGGATATCTGCATCCTTCCCTTTGAAAGTGAAACATGAAGTGCGTGACGAGACCCTGAGATCGCTGGCGGCCGCGAGCACGTTGAGCAGCTCCTCGGTCAGCCCGTCCGAAAAGTATTCGTTGTCCTTTTCCGGGCTCAGGTCGACAAACGGCAGCACGGCGATGGACTTGGCACTGATGGCGGCGGCCGTCTGCGCCGGTACCGGTGTCGCGACATGGGACGCCTCCATGGTCGCGTCTTCCTTCCTGATCCCGTGTGGCGTCGCCTCATAGACCCAGGCGAGGATCAGCGCAACCGGGAAGCCGATGATCAGCAATGCCGCCACCAGCGTAACCGTCCAGGCCGGCAGGCCGAGCGCCGGAAACATCACGTCCGCGACCTGCATCAGAATCCACGCGGCGATGATATAGGCGCCACCGCTTCTGATGACTTTTCGGTCGCGCAGTCTTTCGAATAGCGAGGACAAGGAAGTTCCCCATCGGCCACTGCCGACGGTGATTGTGCCACGGACATGCGGGAACACCGAAAAGGTGTCAGGTTTATTTTTTCCTTCAGAAAAATAAACCTGACACCTTTTCCTGCTTTGACACCTTTTCGGACACCTTTTCCTGCTTTTTCCGACAACTTCTCCGGATTATCCGCGCTGGCAGCCAACGCCCGGCTTCGTAGCATAGGGTGGTCTCTCCGATCACCCGGGACGCACCCATGCCGCGCCATCCGCGCCTATTTGTTCCTGGCATCCCCGTGCACATCGTGCAGCGCGGCCACGATCGTCAGCCGGTATTCGTGGAGGACGAAGATTTCCGCTTCTACCTGGCCAATCTGGTGGAAGCAAAGACCGAGCTGTCCATCCGGCTCCTGGCCTATTGCCTGATGACCAATCATGTCCACCTGGTGGTCGTGCCGGGCGACAGGGCTGGCGACGTTTCGACCTTGATGCGAGTCATCGCCGCGCGGCAAACGCGCCGGCTGAACAAGCTGGAAAATCGTCGCGGCACGCTCTGGGAAGGCAGGTACAAAGCCAGCCTGATCGACTCAGAGGCGTATCTCCTGGCCTGCTATCGCTACGTCGACCTCAACCCGGTTCGAGCTGGCATGGTCTCTGCGCCCGGCGACTATCGCTGGTCCAGCTATCGCGCTCACAGCGCGCTTGCGCCGGACGCCGACCTGGACGCACACACTGTCTATCTGGCACTCGGACAGTCCGAAGCCGAACGGGGCTGCGCCTACCGCCGGTTCGTCGCCCGGGCCGTCGATGACGCGGAGCTGTCTCTGATACGTGAAGCGACACAGAGAAACCAACTCACTGGCGGCAGCCGCTTCCAGCGGGTCATCGAGGAACGCACCGGCCGACGGGTATCGGCACGGGGCCAGGGACGACCGCGGAAATCAAGGGCGCAGGACCCGCACGGAAAATAAACCTGACACCTTTTCTCTACGTAGAATAGGGACATGACGACGCTAAAGACAAAGATCAGCACCGCAAAATGGCGGGAGTGCCAGGCCTTCTATCAGACAGTCTTCGGCATGGTGGTGGCCGAGGAGTGGGATGAGCCCGGGGACCGAGGCGTAATCCTTGCCTTCGAGAATGGCAGG
>CAWEKE010000004.1:0-226665 GCA_963809565.1 uncultured Gammaproteobacteria bacterium | reverse complement strand
AGTACCGCAATCAGGACGACGTTGCCGGTTGTAAGGTATTTTCGCGGTATGTTCACTCGTTATGCCCCAACGATAAAAGTGCCTATCAAAACCGAGCAGATGACGATCAGCGCCAGTAAAACCAGCGGTGGATAAAAAAATGATGAGCCAACCTGTAGCGGGTCAGAAGGCGAGTGGTCATCAGCGCAGCGAGCACACCCAGAGCGCTCGCCACCAGCAGGGGCGGCATATAAATGCCGCCGATCGCGAATTCATGAGGAACAGGCGTAATCAAGTCCGCGAGTCTCTTTTCATGCAAACCTCTCCTGTCGCCACGCCGGCCAGTCAATGTCCGCCATAATACGGGAGCAATTCAGAAGCGCCACCGATGTTCCCCTGCAGGCGTCCAGCATACGGTAATAGAATTCGAGCTGCCCCTGGTCGAACTGTTGCCGGTGTTGCGCAAAAGCAGACCCGACTTCCGCGGTCAGTTCCTTCCCGGCATCTTCAAGCTCCACCTGCACTTCTCGACTGGCAGTGGCTATATCCTCCTCATGGGCCAGGCGCCCCAGCCCCGCCTTCACACTGCTCTGCCAGAGGCTAAATTCCCGGGGCAGTCCCTGCCCGGGCATTGCCGGGTCCGGGGAGGCCCGCTGCGCCATAATTTGCTGTAGCTGCATACTCAGCGACTGGACAGTGACAACCAGCGCATCAATCTTGTCGGGAGACGCGCCAGCGATCACTTTGGGGTCGATCAGCGGAGCCCACCCGGCCAGCTTGGCGGGAAGCAATGCGATCTCCTGGCAGTGAAAAGCCTGCCGCCAGCGGGCTATACGGCCGTCAGCGGGTTGATTGCTCTGTAGCGTCGTTATCAGATAATCAGCGCTGCGAAAGAACCGGCGCAATTGGCGCAGAAAAACCCGCTCGGGCAACAGGTAGAAAGGGAAATACCAGGCCAGGTTATTGATCAGGCATAAGCCGACCAGCACCAGCGAAGTGGATGTGACACTCAGCACATTGTAAGACTGGTGGTTGGAGAACCCGCACAGGACCACGAACATGGCCAGTCCCGCGAGTCTGCCCAGCGCCGGCGGCCGCGCGTCGCACAGATAGCATATCGCAAAGGTGTACGCAAAGATTATGGCGCCCAGACTGAGGTAGCTCGACAACGCGGGCATGACAAAAAGATACAGGACCGAGACGAAGGCAACGCTGCTCAGAACCGGCACGTAGATGATCGAGATCCTCAGCTGCGGCGTGGTCGCCGGGACTATGCTGATCGAGGCGGTCATGATCATTAGCTGAAAGCCGCCGGGCAGGTCACTGATATAGATTGCGGCGAGAAAGCTCAGCCATATCATCAACACCAGTCGCAGGACGCCAGCCAGGCGATCGGGGTCGGGCACAAAGAACCCCGAAGAACCGCCGCGGACTTGCGGGAGGAGGGGTGCCGGTGCAGGGCTGAAGCCCCTGATATCGCTGAGGGTATCGAACTGCGCACGCGTCAGCCGATCGATATCGAGCAGATGGGAACGACTCACCGCGAGTGCGGCCCGGTGCAGCGGCGACAAGGCGTCCAGCGCTGCCTCGTTGACAGTCAGAGTCACGGACTGTGGCTGCCGCTGCGGCCTGGTGCCGCCCAGCATAAGGCCGATCTGCTCCTGCCTGGCATCGACCTCAGCGCCAAATGCCGCCAGGTCAGGCAACAACGCCTGTATATCCAGATTCTTCAAATCGGTGAAGGCCTCTCGCCACCGAGTAATGCTGAGGCTGAACTGGGCAAGTTGTTGCTGGAAGCCGCGCCACTGCGTTCGCAGTTCCCGTACCTCGCTGCTGTCGACCCTGGCTGCCTGCAACAACTGATCGAAGCCCGCCCTGCTCTTGTGCTCCTGGGCGGCCAGTTGGGAGGGTCCAGGGGACGTGTCGCGGCCCGCTATCGTCGCCAGGCAGGCCCCCAGAAGCTGGCGCTGCAGAGCGACCAGCTCGACCGCCGCCTTTGTGAGTTGGGGACCTGCATGCTGGGGCCAGACAAAAAGGGCGACCAGGCTGTAAACCAGTATGCCGAGCCCCGTTTCTTGCAGCCTGAGCATCGAAGTCTCGAATGCGTTGACAGAATTCGCCCCTCCGTCGACGCAAATGACCACTGCGACAAACCAGCACACATGCCAGAAATATGGATTCGCACTGCCGCTCATCATGTAGCAGCAGACCGCACCATACAGCGAGAGGAACAGGATAAATGCCCAACGGTGCTGAGCAAAAAGCGCAATGATCACCAGCGCCACTGCTGCTGCTACGACAGTGCCGGCCATGCGCAGGGAAGCTTTTTCCAGGGACTGCCCGAGAGTGACCAGGGAGCACATGGCAACAGCCAAGCCTGACCAAAGGGCCTTTTCCCAGTTCATAGCAAGGGCGATGCCGATGGCAATGGTCATGGCCAGGGCTGTCTTGAATGCCTCTTTAAAGTTCAAACTCAGGTTCACAGACTTCTCTTTACCAGCGGATTCACAGACTTCTCTTTACCAGCGGATAGATTCTATGACGCCATGCAACCCCGGGAACAGAAGTTGGGGTCAAAATCGGCCTCTTTGCGGAGGAGGACAAAGCACAGTCGGGCCAACTTTTGCCGAAGCGCCACGAAGGCGGCAGTCGAGCTCAAGCCCCGTTCACGCAAAGCCAGATAGTACGGTTCCCAGTGTGCGTTGCGCCGTCCCTGCATGGCCGCGTTGAACAGGAGTCGGCGCAGCTCGGGGTCGCCCTTCTTGGAAAGTTTGCGCCGACCGCGATACAGACCCGACTCCCGCACGCGCACATCCATGCCCATGAAGGCAATGAACGCATCATCGTTGCGGAACTGACCGCGATGGTAGGTAGCCACCATGGCCAGCGCGGTTAGCGGTCCAACCCCGGGAATACCCTGGCAGCGACACACCTGTGCATCCCAGCCTAACCGCCTGGCCTGAGTCATAAGTGCCTGACCGATCTTCCGGATGGTCTTTTGGCCCTGTTTGATCAAGTCATCCACGTCGGCCTGCAGGGCGCCCAGATTGGTCAGGCTCTGTTTCATTCGGGCGACTGTCTGCACCAGACTCGCGCGGCGCTTGAGCAAGTGCCAGAAGCGTTGCGGACCTTGTTTTGGAGGCGTCCAGACACGAAGCTCGCCGATCTCGCGCTGCAGATAACGGGCCAGTAACCGAGCGTCCTGATCGTCGGCTTTGACCCGTTGCCCGACGCCCTCGCGATAATGAACCAGCCGATAGGGGTCGATCAAATCGACCTGATCGCCCCGCATATGAGCCGCAGTGGCGATGCCCAAGTGATAGGTATTGGTGGGCTCGATGGCCAGACGGATGGGACCGGCCTGGCGGGCCAACCAATGCTCGATCGACGCGTTGTCGTTGGCGATCGAACACGATTGATCGGTCGCCGACAGATAGATGTCCAACGTGTCCTTCGATACGTCGACCCCGATGATGTCCGCCTCGATAGTCTGCGTCATAATAGCCTCCGTTCCTCGTGAACACGCCGGGGACTCACAGGGCGCTACCTTGCGAAGATCGGCCGAGCAGACGGCTGGATTCCTTATCGGCGCTCAACGGTGAGGGGTGGGGACGATCGCTATCCGGGTCGGTACTCAGCTGAGTCCGAAAGAAGAATTAAGTCCCTCCCACCCCGGCGCCCTCAATCTGCCAGATTTCGGGCATCGCTGAACATACAAGATTCTATGACGTCCTAATCGCCGATCATGACCGTGGGAAAGCCGACCACGATGCGGTACTGACAAATTGCCTATCGATGCCTTGCGAACCCCAGGAAAGGATAATGACAAGTTAACTGACTAGAGGACTTAACTGCGTCAGTCAGATTCTTCCAAGTGACTGAACGTTGGCAGTTGAGGAGGCATGTTTCGCCCAGAAAATGGCAAGATATGCGTTAACTTGTCAGTACCGTCATCATGCCGAAATTCCGGTTATCCGTGGGCCTAATCAACGGGGAGGGGACAACGGCATCGGCTGCCGTTCCGAGATCTATTACACCTGACTAATTTTCCGGGTGCCCCATCTGCTTACGCTCCTACGTCGCTACGTCACGATGGACGGGCTGTCGTAAACCCCGCCTCCGAATAAACGGGGACGTGGCGATTATCTTTTGACCTGTCGATCCATTACCTGCAGGAGCAGGAAGGCATACACTTAGAAGTCAAAATCCGGAAGGTATCCTGGGGAGTTGCTGTGTGGCAGCGTTCAATCGGCGATTTTCCGAGCATTTTGAAGAAACTTCTGAGCATGGTATTTTTCATGGTATTACCAATTGGCAGGAAAATAAGCCGTTGAATATAAAAGATAATAATGGCTTATTTACAATCGGGTGGGAATAGGCGCATGGACCCAGCCTGGATCGGTGCCGCGGTGACTTTGGTGCTTGGCGTCTGGATTGCGATCCGGATACGTCCCTGAGAGATCGTTCTTGTCCGCGTCCCTTGCAGACCAAGACCAGCGCTGGATGCGCCATGCGATCGAGCTCGCTTGCCGCGCCCGGGACGAAGGCGAGGTGCCGGTCGGTGCGGTCGTTGTGCACGCGGGCGAAATAGTGGGCGAAGGCTGGAATCGGCCGATCGCCGCCCATGATGCGACGGCCCATGCCGAAATCCAGGCGCTGCGTGCCGCCGGCGCGTGTCTGGGCAATTACCGGATCGGCGGTTCGACCTTGTATGTCACGCTGGAGCCTTGTGCCATGTGCGCGGGTGCGATGGTCCATGCCCGGGTCGAGCGTCTGGTCTATGGTGCGCAGGACCCCAAGACCGGTGCGGCGGGCAGCGTTTTCGATATTGTCCGTGCCCCGGCACTTAATCATCAGCTCAATGTTGAAGCCGGTGTTCTGGCCGAGGATTGCGGCGCGCTGCTGCGAGAATTTTTCCGTCAGCGCCGCTGAATTCAGGCGGCGTCTTCATCGAGGACCATCTTGGCCTCGGGCGTTTCCTCAATTTCCTCGTTGTCCGCAGTGACCGCTTCGTCCGTGTCGTCGGCAGTCAGCCACAACAGCACCTCATAATAACTGCGTATGTTGTCGACGTAGTGCACCGGCGCCCAGCCGCGGGCATATCCGCGCCGGACCCGCGTGTACCACTTTCGCTGGGTAAGCAGTGGCAGGCTCTCGCGCACTTCGGCCCAGTTGTCCGGATCACCGCCGCGGATCTCGGTGATGATGCGGGCGTCCTCCAGGTGACCCCAGCCGACGTTGTAGGCTGCCAGCGCGAGCCAGGTGCGGTCCGGTTCGGGGATGCGCTCCGGGATCCGGTTGAGCACCCGCCGCAAATAGCGTGCACCCCCGTCGATACTCTGGCGCGGGTCCTCCCGATCCTGAATCCCGAGACTGCGCGCCGTGGTGCTGGTCAGCATCATCAGACCACGTACGCCCGTTGGAGAGACCGCCGCCGGATTCCAGTGGGATTCCTGGTAGGCGACGGCCGCCAGCAGTCGCCAGTCCATATCAACCTTGGCCGCTGCCTGCTGAAACCAGACCCGGTATTGGGGCAGGCGTTGCTCGATGTGGCGCAAAAACGTCCGCGCGCCGACATAATCGAAGTCACTGGTATGGCCAAAGTACCGATCTTCCAAGGACGCCAGCATGCCGGTCTCGCTGACCTGCTGGAAGTAACGGTCCACCGCCACGCGTAAGCTGTCGTCTTCGCCTGAGCGCATGGCCCAGGCCAGGCTCTGCGGCTCGCTCAGGTCAAATGCGACGCGAACCTCCGGGTGGAAGTACTGGCTGATCTCGACAGCGCTGGAGTCGGCCACGGTGAACCGGAGTTCGCCATTGGATACCCGCTCGAGCAATTCCTCCTCATCGGCCAAGGGCCGCTCGAGCCAGGTCAGCTCCGGGATGCCGGCACGCAGTTGCTCCAGCGTATCTGTGTGACTGCTGCCGCTCATGACTTCCAGATGACTGCCGACAAGATCGGTCACCTCGCGAGGCCGGACTTCGCCATTGCGATAGACAAGTTGCTCGGTCACCGTCCGATAGGCCGGTCCGAAATCGACCAGCTGTTGCCGCTTGCCGGTGACGGTCAAACCTCCCGCCGCGATGTGCGCACGGCCCGTCGCGACCTCCGGGATCATCTCGCCGATGCTGTCCAGGCTATAGATGTTGAGCTCGACGCCAAGCGACTGCGCGAAGCCTCGCGCCAGATCGTATTCAATACCGACCGGACCCTCGGGACCCAGGTAATAGGTCGTGGGACTGTTGCGCGTGACCACCCGCAACTCGCCGTCCGCCAGGATCTGCTCCATCAGGGTCGGCGGAACGTGGCAGGTGGTCAACAGCACACACAGGCTGATCGTGCTCACGGCTCTCAAAACGGAGTCTCTCCGGCGGCGGCTCCGGGCGGGGATAACCCGATCATAGACAATGAGACTGCAGGAAACGGGCTTTCGTTCACAATTCCGGCACCCGGCAAGGGCTCACATCCGCCTACTTCCAGCTTGACATAAGCCAGAAAAAACAATCGCTTGGGAATCCGGCGGCAACTACGAAACGGGTGCTCCGGATAATCGCGAGGTCACACCTTGCCTGCATCGAATGCGCGCTGACGCGTGATTGACGGGTCACAAACGGGTCGGGATAATGCCGCCCACCCGGAGGGGTGCCAGAGTGGTCGAATGGGCTTGACTCGAAATCAAGTGTACAGCTTGCTGTACCGTGGGTTCGAATCCCACCCCCTCCGCCAATGAACAACAAAGGGGTCCATCAGGACCCCTTTGTTGTTCATCCGGTGCGGGGTGTGTGGACGAACCCACCAGGTTCGACAAAACGCGCTAGCGTTTTGGACGCCGGAGCGAGAGCGACGGTGGGGCGTAGCCCCGAGGATCGGCCATAGCCGATCCGAGTCAATCCCACCCCTTTCTTATTCATCCGGTGCGGGGTGTGTGGACGAACCCACCAGGTTCGACAAAACGCGCTAGCGTTTTGGACGCCGGAGCGAGAGCGACGGTGGGGCGTAGCCCCGAGGATCGGCCATAGCCGATCCGAGTCAATCCCACCCCCTCGGGTTTGATCCGGGCCTCAAGCCAAACGCCAACAAAAAAAGAACCCCGCACCAGGCGGGGCTCTCAACTGTAGTTTCTTCTTTTCGTTGTTTAGTCAGGCAACCTTGCGGCGTCTAAGGCCCACGCCAACCAGGCCGAGGCCGAGCAGGGCAAGGGTGGTAGGCTCGGGGACGTCAGCGCCGTTTTCCAAGCCGATGTCATATCCACGCCAAGTCTGACCCGCCGCATCGACCACAAATATGTGACCGTTTGCATAGGAAAGACTGAAATAGGAATCGAAGCTAGTACCGGCTCCCAAGAGCTCTGTCTGGTCAAGAAGATTGCCGCTGTAGTCCCATGCGGAAAGCATCTGGTCGAAATAGGTGAACAGATAGTCACCCGCAGCCGCTATGCCCCGGTTCTCTGGATAACCGCCACTGTAGCCAGCAAGAGAGAAGGATGAATCGAAAGCGCCAGACGCGTCCCACATGCTTACGGTGCCTCCGCTCATAGCTATGAACGCGCCATTGTCGTTCAATACTACCGATGACTGAGAGTTCAGTGATCCGCCAGTCAGAGTAAGAACGCTAGCAAACACCCCCGGTGCGGACTGTTGGTAGATAGTCGGGCTGTTATAAGCCCTGGCATACACATTGCCGGCGTTATCGGTGAAAACCGATCTGAAATCAATGCCCGGAGCAAACGTGGACACCAAATTTCCTGCCGCGTCATATTGAGCGTATCGCGTTCCGCTATTGCCACCGCCAGACGAACTCCAATAATTTGTTCCGTCGTATGCGACGGTCATTGTGGTGCCGCCCAAAGCATCTGTGAATGTGATGTCCTCGGAATAGCTGGCGCTGCCGAAGACCGGGCCGGCATTCGCCGCCGTCGTCCCCAAAACCATCAGCAAGCCTGCTGCCACCACTGCTTTCATTCTTGTTTTCATTGATCTTCCCCACTCGGGCAAAATAACCCTGGTGAAAAAGATAGCAGGTATCGTGCCAAGACCCGGAACAGTATTAATATCAATGGCTTGCACACCACACCTGAACGCGGCGTTGCAGCAAATGTAAAGTAATCCGACACCAAAACAGCCGAACCAGCCTGGATCAGGCCACTCCTGCCGCATCCCTACCGCCACCACCAGCAGCAGTTCAGCCAGGCAATCCGGGCAGGTGCGGCGCTATTCAATCTGATCTAGTGGGGCGCCCAGTTCCTGGGCAGCCAGCTGTAATAGTTCGCCGTGATCCATGCTGACAGGGTGCGGCATGGTTTGGGTGAAGCGAAGGGTGGATGACTACCCAGAATCGCCACAATCCGGCCCCAAGGGTCAGCAGCCTGGGGGCATATCGATCGATAAGGGCCTGAAGCCCCTGCTGCCAAAGGCAATGTGACTGACACTCCTTCCCGTTCACTCAACGACGAACTCCAAACGACCACAAAAAAAGGCGGCCCAGAAGGGCCGCCCTTTCATTTGGTTCGAATGCGGGTTAGTGCCTAGCGACCGCGCCAGCACTGCTCGTCATGCGTACTCATATCAATCGCAGCGCCTACCGGTCCCGGCCCGCCGTAGCGCACACCGTCCTCGTTGATCGCGAAAATCTCGCAGCCGGTATCGTCAGCCTGGCCGCCCAGAGCCGTGGCCCGGGCGACAAACGCGGTGGCGTCACCGTTAGTCAGCGCGAGTCCGTAACGGCCATGTTCGGTGGTCGCATCCATGCCCAAATCGGCCAGATTGGCGGTGTAGGTGTTGTTCTGCAAATAGAACTGCTCCTGGCGCGAGGCAATCTGGGTGAGCGCCATGGCCGCTTCCGTCCGGTGACCGCGCATGGAATGATCGCGATAGTTGGGGATCGCTACCGCGGCCAGGATGGCGACGATCAACAATGTGATCATCAATTCCATCAAGGTCACGCCTCGGGATCGGTGCATCATATTGGGCTCCTTGTGCATCATGTTCCGTCCTGGGTCCAGAACGTACGGACCAGATCGTTATTGATGCCCGGGTCCAGACATTCGACGCCGATACAGGCGACCGGCCGGTCCGAGCGATCACGCGGGAACAGGAACACTGGCCGCGGAGCAATACCGCCCTGCTGCAGTTCAATAAAGCGATCCTCCACGGTCAATTCTTCACCGTCGTCAACCGGCTGATCCAGGTTGGTGTTCGGTGATCCGTCCAGCACATTGACGCGATACAGCCGGTTCAGGCCGCTGGAGGCCACACACTGGTTGGCCGCATTGCCCGGTGAGAAGCTGCTGAAGAAGATTGCGCCCTGGAACGTAAAGGACTGGGACAGAATCTTTTCGCCGCTGCTTTCGACCATGCGTAAACGCCACCCGTCCACATCAGGATCCAGCGTCGGATTTGGCTCAGTGGTGATGTCGACCAGTTCAGACCGGGTCAACGGCGGCCCATAGCCGTCGGTGGGGATGATGTCGAACACCTTGTAATCCCTTACCGAGAAGAACTCGTCTTCGATCGTCGCATCCAGGGGATGAGCGCGGTAGCCGGAGCCGAGATTGACGGTCAGGATCAGACGGTCATTGGAGATCACCGGCACGACGTCTGGCTGTGCGTAGAAGCGGCGCAGATCCGCTGCTGCCGGGACTACTTCCGCTGCACCGCCGAGCGACGCGATCACGCCGCCTTCGACCAGGTCGTCCACAGCGGCGCCGTTGACGATATCGAAGCGCCACAGACGGCCGCCCATATCACCGACATACATGCGGTCGGCCAGCCCGTTCTGACTGATATCGACCACCGCGATGGGCGACGGAATCGAGTGTGTCATCTCCGGCAGATCGAGGTTGGCACCCGAGGCGCTGGCCTTCCAGACCAGGTTGCCGGTGAGCAGATCCACCATGTAGATCGCATTACCAACGCTGTCCGTGCGATAGCCAGGGTTGTCCTGGCCATCGTCATAGCCGCCACCAAAGATGGCCACGGTCTTGCGCGCGCCACCGACGATCACGTCGGTGATCACCGGCGTAGACCAGGTCTGCCCCATTTCGCTGAAATCCGAGTCATTGCTGTCCACCTTCCACAGCAGTTTCGGCGCATTGCGATCGGTAACCTCGATGGTATATACCGTGTCTCCGCCGCGACGCATGCCGAAGGTCAGGAATACACGCTCCGCTCCGCTGATGCCCGGAATCCCGTCATCGTTATAAATATGGGCGCGGATTTCGCCGTCGAGACCATAACGTCGATTCGGCGCCGGTTCATCCAGGTAGAGCTCGTAGGAACGGTCCAGCATCTCCTCGGGGATATAAGTCCACAATTCCGCACCCGTGTCGGCGTCGACCGCATGCATCTGTCCGTCATTGGTAGATATGAAAACCACCGCGTCCGGATTGTCCGCAGTACCGCCGTAGATCACCGTGACCGGGCGAACGTGGAACGGGTCACCCATCTGCCGCCGGGCATCCGTGGTGCTGCCGTCATCGTCGGCATCGAACACGTCGAGACCGTTGAGCCAGGCGATCACGCTGTCCCGTTCTACAGCTGTGGTGCCAAGATCGTTTTCGCTGATGTTGTTGTTCCCGATCTCGACCCGGTTGGCCGCGGCAGTGAGAGTGTTGCCATTGAGATCGGTATAAACCTTGCGGTCACCAACGTCCGGCTGCTGGCTGGCGGCGCCACCCTGTGGCGCGCGATCGCCGTCCGGCGCGGCCGACCAGAAACTGAATGCATCATTGCCAAAGAAGCCGGTAGTCGGATCCACTGCGGGCTGGTCATCCTGACCGACCAGTTCGCCGTTGATAAGACGATATTTCTTCAGATTACCCGGCCAGTGCACCGTCGAGGACGGCTGGAACACAGAGACGAACACATCGTTCAGGTTCTGGGTCCGGTTAAACGCGTTGACCGGCACCGACGGCGCGGTGAACGTGGTCGCATCGTCCTTGATCGACAGGATGATTTCGCTCAGCACATTGGCCAGCGTCGAGGTGTTGTCGGCCAGCTTGTATTCACCACCACCTCTTTGCGCTGTCGATTTCAGCAGCGGCAGATCCACCGCGAAACCGATGGTGTAAGTGGTGACGTTCTGCACGCCGGGCAGATTGCCGTCCAGATCTGCCTTGTACAGATACTCGGCCATGTCATCCAGACATGCGCCGTCGCCGCTGCCGTCGCATTGCGGACCCACGACGTTGGCGAAGTTGGGCAGCGCCTCGATCTTGGACTGTGCGTTTACGTCCCGGGTCGGCGCGCCGTCGGTCAACAGCACAATATAATTTTTCTGGCAGGCGTAATTTATCGGCGCCGCATAGGCAGCCCCGTTGGCGGCACCGCCAAGCCTGGACTCGGCCACGCTGAAGTTGGGCCCGACATTACCGTAGTCCACGTTACGGCCAGTATAATACTGACCGGCTTCGTACATGGTCTCTGACAACGGCGTCCAGCCGTCGGCGGGCAGCGCATCGATGGTGGCTTTCATCACTGGCCGTGCGGTGACGACGTCTTCCATCGCGTGGATGACCGGGCCGCCCTGTTCGAAGTTAAAGCGCATCAGGCCGACATTGACGCCGTCCACATTATCCAGCAGGTTCTTCGCCACCTGCTGGACGATTTCGATGCGGGTACGAGTCACGCTGCCGCCGGTCGCGCTCCAGTCCAGCCAGTTGCCGTCCCACAGGAAATACCTGTCGTTCCATGCAGGCTCGTCACTGACGTCTGAGTGCCACGGGCCGGTCGCGCCATCCGCAGCCCATTTCTCACTGCCGCCGTTGCCATGGATGCCGCGGTCGGCTTCGCATTCGACATCGCGATTGCGATTGGTGCTCAGCGGTTCCCACCTGCTTCTTCTGGCATTGAACCTGGATCTCCAGGCGGCCAGCTTGCCGGTATAGGAACCGATACCGTCCATCTGCGTGTATGAGGCCTGACAAAAATTGCGGCTCTTGGGGAAGTATTGATCGCTGGTGCAATCCGGCAGTTCGTTGGTCCTGGACCAATAGACCTGATCGTTCCGATAACAACCGTTAAACGTTATGTTCGGGTCCCAGTCTTCCTGGGTCACCACATTCGTGGTCATACTGCCCGAGGTGTCGATGATGAACAGGATGTTTGGCTGCGCGCCGGTGATCAGCGGGTCTGCCGAGGCGATAAACAACTCCGCATCGTCCGCCGCCGCCGGACTGGCGGCGCCGAGGCCGAGGACAAACGCCGCCAGCAGCGAGCCGGCGCGGTTCTTGATCGGGTTCATGTTCTGATTCATGGCTGTGTCCTCATTCCGCCGCCGCAGATGGCGGCGTCCCCAGCACGATGCGTGTCACCTGCTGGTCTTCGGTGCTGTAGCTGACCAGGATCAGCGTTTCTGTCGCCTGGCCCTGGAACGCGGCTGCGCGGAAGGTCTGCAAATCGACCTGCTCGCCGTTAAAGCCCAGCTGATAGATGGTGTTTGCGCTGGCCTGAAAAGTCTGCGTGTCGCAGTCTGCGCAGGGCTTCACGACAACCGGGCCACCCGCATAGCCGGGCAATTCAAGCTGCGAGCGATCCAATTCGAGCGTCTCCTCGATGCGGTCCAATGCTGCCTGCACAGGCGCCGCGATCAACAGGCTCAGGCCGAGCAGACAGAAAAAGCGTTTGGTATTCATCACGTGAGATCCTCCCTCAGTTCCCGCCGCCGGGTCCCGGGACGTAAAAACTCTGGGTGTGGTTTGACTGGGCGCCGCGGAATGAGGTCCCCGCGCCGAATGAATTGAAGTGATAGGCCGCAAGACCCGTGCCGACGCCGACGCTGGAGCCCACCAGCGCGGTGACGTCGTTGGTGAAAACATGGCAGCCGTCGTAGGTACCCACATCGGCCACGACCGTCTGGCCGAGACACCATTGGGGCGCGCCGGTCACCGCGACCAGCAACGCGCGGTTGTTGTCGGCGGTGGCCAGGTTGACGTCGATACCGGTTTCCGCCATCTGAAACGCACTCTGACCATTCTGGTTGTTGGCCGCCATCGACACTTCGAGGCTCGCGGTATTCATCGTCGCCACCGCAAGGATGGTCAGCACCAGCAGCAGAACCAGTCCGATGACCAGGGCGGCGCCGGTCTGCTGTTGCGGATTGCCGTTGAGATTGCCTTGGAGATTGCTTTGGAATGCAGTCATCGATCAGCTCCGGGCGTTTCTAAGCATGATGGTGGTGGTCACCGGCAGACGCCGGAACGGGTCGTTGGGGGTGATGTTCCCCAAATTGGCGTCCGGTGGCGTATAGGGGCCGGTGTCGGTGTGTGCGTTTTCTCGCTGCTCCGAGCGCACCAGCATCCAGACACGCACAGCGACGATTTCGGCATCGGGCAGGAACCCGACATTGCCGGGCGTGATGATGCCGGCGTCCGCATCCACGTAACGTTCGACCGCGCCGTCGCCGTCGGTATCGACCCCGAACTGCAGCTGCAGATTCTCTACTCCGGGGATGATTTCCTGGTCTTCGATGACGCCGCCGTTGACCAGAGTCTGGCGGCGCAGCGAGGGTGTGTTGGCGCCGAGCGAAGACTGCTGGTCGACGTAATAAGCGTTGACCACGATATCGTGGGTGGCTGAGGTCGGCGGGGCAGGCACGCCTCCGCCGGGGATGGCACCGTCATTGAACAAGGCCGCGGATACCCGGGCGCTCTGAATCTGCACGCGCCCGGCACTGGGCAATGTCGGCTGACCGCTGGCATGACGGACGATCAATACATCGGAGTTTGGCTGGGCGCCGGAGAACGGCGCGCAGGGCAGGTTGTAATTGTCGTCCACGCCCTGGATACCATTGGCCAGATTCAGTGCCCAGGCGGTGACATTGGCGCCTCCGCAGGTGACCGCAATGGCACCCGGGACGGTAATAAACGCGGGTTCACTGCTGCGGCCCCAGAAATCGGCGAGGCGAATATCCGGACCCATCATGTCCAGCGCGAATCGCGCGTTTTCCTGAATCCGGGCAATCGATTCCGCGGTGCGGAAGCTCTGGCGTCCCTGGCCATAGATATTGACTGCGCCGAGGATCAGAACCAGACCGATGGCCATCGCCACCATCATCTCGATCAGCGTGAATCCTCGCTCGGAGCGATACCCGGTGAGGCGGCAACAGCAGGGTTGTGCTTGCGACTTGAACATTACGATATCGTTCCTAGATCTGGACCGTGACCGAATAGGCCTGAGCGGCAGGGAAGCCGGGCTCCTGCCAGGTGACCGTGATCACATACTGGTTGATGATGCCGAGATTGGTGACCACGACAGTGCCGTTGGCGCCCGCCGGCAGGCGGTTGGCGATGTTCTGGTTGAGGACGAGCAAGTCCTCTGCCGCTATCTGGGCGGCCGAACAATCCGCGACGCCGTTGGTGCAACCGTTGTCAGCCGCTGCGCCCTGATAGGCCACTGTTGCGGTCGGATTGGCGCGAATCCGATCCGCCATCTCCGCCACCACGTTTACCGCTGAAGTGCGAAAAATCGAGGTCCGCTGTGCCTTGAGCCCTTCGACATAAAGCACAGCGATGCCGAGCATGCCGACCGATATCACGACCAGCGCGACCAGCACTTCCAATAGCGTGAAGCCCCGCGAACCCTGGCTGGATGTGAACCTGAACATCATGTTGTTCCCTTTACGCGACATGGCGAGCCTCTAGCACCCGCCCAGCGGGTTGCCCTGTACGTCGGCTTGCTGAGAAAAGACCTGGGGCCGACCGGTTGCAGCGATATTGATCCAGCGGCCGGCCGCAACGCCGCCGCCCGTGTCCACATTGCCGCGGCGATCACAGATCTGGATATTGTTGATCGGCACCAGGGCGCCGATCTGCTGGGCGAAGCCGTTTGGCGCGTATGAGATGTACGGCACCGTGACGCCGGCGTTGACCGCCACATCGTTGATCGTGCCGGCCAGCGGTCCGTGGGCCCGGAGCAATTCGTCGGCACCGTCGATATCGCCGTTAGGCGCCGTCGGTGGCACGCCATCCACAAACATGATCCAGCCGGTTCCCAAATGCGCCGCCGCGTCGCAATCCGGGTCCGCGGTGTCCCAGTCACTGCTGGCGCAGACGGTGACGTTGGCGCGTCGCTTGATGGCCTCCGCGCGGGCCGCATGCAGGCCACCGACGAAATCGTTGACCGCGGCGGCCATACGGTTGGTGTCCATCAGATTCTGGAACGACGGGATGCCGATGCCCAACAGGATGGAGACGATGGCAATCGTCACCAGGACCTCGAGCATGGAGAAACCGGATTGGCGTTTGGTATTCATGTCGGTCATGTTCGGACCTGGTGAAGGCCCGACGCAAGCCCTGGGCAGAACTTCCCGATAAGCGGTTCGAATCGCCTGACGAACGGTAGAATTCATTTGCATTTCATTGGCTTGTACCGACTTGTACCGCAAATGTTGCGGCCTCAAACGCCCCGGATCATGGCCGGCTCCGCAGTGATATTCAGCCCGTTCGCCGGGGTCGGGGCGCTGATTGGGACCGGCGGCAGTGAGCTGGATCAAGCGTCATGGACAGCGTCAGATCCGCGATCGGAGTCACTATCTGACCGCACCGTCGATGAAAAACGGTTGATTCCGGCCGGCCGGCGATGTCAAAGTGTGGCCGCGGAGCGGCCGCACCGGCCAACACCAGTGCGGATTCTTGCAATAATCCCGGGCACCAATCCGGGGCAAAGATTGGTCTATGGAACCCGGGTGGTGGATTCGCCCTCGGGCCGGTTGGCAAGGCGGTCGCGGCAGTTTTTTTCGATTAACGGGAGATACAGAATGGCTGGCAAATTCGAGACTTACAGCGGTAAGGACGGCAAGCATTACTTCAGGTTGAAGGCTGGCAACGGCGAGCCGATCCTGCAGAGCCAGGGCTACAAGGCCAAGGCTGACTGCAAAAACGGCATCGACTCCGTGCGGCGTAACTCCCAGGAAGAAAAGCGTTTCGAGGCCAAGACCTCTTCAAACGGCAAGCACTATTTTGTGCTCAAGGCGACCAACGGCCAGGTGATCGGCACCAGCGAGATGTATAACAGCCCGGCAAGCTGCAAGAACGGGATCGCTTCGGTAGCGCGCAATGCTCCCGACGCCCCGGTAGCCGAGGCCTGAGCGCCCGGGCCCTGACGGCAAGGTGACCGCGGGGGTGCAGCCCGGGAAAATTCAGCGCGTACAACTACTGCGGGCTAATTGATCTGGGTCATTGCAGCCAGGCGCGAGAGCGCTAGATTACCCATGGAGGTAATCTACGCTCTTTCTCTGATTAATCTCCGTTGACCTTCCCTCGATACGGGGGCCCTTTGGGGCCTCCGTATTTGTATGCGCCCGGGGTTTTTGAGCGATTACCGGGTCACCTGCTGTCAAATCCCGACGCGATGGGGAGCGGAAGCGCCTGGTGGAGGCGCCGCGCCGGTCCGGCGCGTTAAACGGTATCGAATAAGGGCACTGGCCGGCCGTTGTCGTCCACAGCCACCATGGTGACCTCTGCGGTGGTGACCTCGATGTCATCCGGGGTCTGTCTGGCGCGGGCCAGGACCTTTACCTGCACCCGGATCGAGGTACGCCCAACGATCAGCGTATCTGCCCACAGCGTGACGATGTCTCCGACCATCACCGGCTTGTGGAATTCGACCTTGTCCATGGCCACGGTGAGATAGCGATGCGGAGACTGGCGCTCGGCCTCGATAAACGCGGCCAGGTCGATCAGCGACAGGATGACGCCGCCAAAAATGGAGCCATATGAATTGGTGTCCTTCGGCATCAGCGTGGTACGGATGGCCGGAAGAGTGCTGCGTGGTTTGAGTACCATTAACGGACTCCTGCTGTTGATCTTGCGCTGACAGACGCGGGTCAGCTGGCGCTGGCGGCGGCCCAAAGAGACCGGAAGCACCGTGAGCTGTGGTTTCTGTCGATCCTCAATTCGAGCAGATCCGGCCCGGGCGTCGAGCAGGCCTGCTGTAACTGCCGCTGGAATGTCGGGCCGGGTTCGCTGACCTGGTGACGCAGATCATACAAGGCAGCTATCCGGGACAGTTCCAGCCCGGTCGGCGTGAGCCACAGGCGCTCGAAGTCCGGTAATTGTGCCTGCGGCAACAAGTCGAAGATGCCGCCGCCTCCGTTGTTGATCACTATCAGTGTGATATCGCGGCCGCGCGCGGCCAGCAGGCCGTTCATATCGTGATACAAAGTCAGATCGCCGATCAGGGCCGCCGTTGCCGTCGTTGCATCCGACGCAATCCCCAGCGCGGTAGAAACGTTGCCGTCGATGCCACTGGCTCCCCGGTTACCCCAGGCACACAGGCTCGAACTGCGTCCGCGCGCGAAAGCATCAACCGCGCGGATGGCCATGGAATTGCCCACGAACAATTGACAGTGATCCGGGAGTCCGGCCTCCAGCGCTTCGACCATGATTCGCTCGGGTGGGCTCAGGTCCGGGTTGGCGCAAAGCGCTTCTGCCCAGCGCTGCGCTGCCTCCCAATCCGGCATCCGGGTATCGTGCGATCCGTTTCCCGGCAGGCGGGATTCGAGGGCGTGCGCCAGCCGAACCGGATCGGCGTAGATGCGCTGGCGAGCGCGTCGCGCGGGATCCGCCCAGGCGCCGAAAGCCCCGGCCAGCCAGAGCCGATGACCGGGCTGATCGAGAAATCGCTGCAGCCCGACGCCGGTGGCCGAACCGCCGAACTGAAGCACCGTCTGTGCGCCCAGCTTGTTTGTCCATCCCGGGTTACGCAGAAAGACATCGTGAGCGCTGATCACGTGGCTGCGGTCGTGGCTGCCCCATCGCAGCCCCGACAGGGGATCGGCCAGTATCGGACAATCCAGTCGGGCGGCCAGTGCGGTGACCGCCGATGCAAATTCCGCATCCGGCCGCATCCGGCCGACTACGATCAGGTTTGGCCCTCGCGCAAGCGCGATCGCCAGCTCGTCCAGACCGGCCGGATCCGGCTCGAGGAGCGGTCGATATAACGGACTCGCCGGCCCAGTTTCCGGCGGGGTGTCGAGCGCCTGCAGCGATGGCACCAGCGGCTCGCTGAAGGCGGCGTTGATATGGATCGGGCCGGGCTCTGGCCAACAGGCCCGATGCGCGGCTTGTAAGCCCAGCGATCTGGGAAAGGAATACTCTCTCTGCTGCGGTGACGGCGCTGCCAGATCGTAGCTGGCCCGGACATGGGCCGAAAACAGGCCACGTTGCTCGATGGTCTGGTTACCGCCGACGCCTTGCAGCTCGGGTGGTCGATCCGCGCTCAGCAGCACCATCGGCACGTGGTCCGCCGCGCCTTCTATCGCCGCTGGCAACCAGTTGCCGGCCGCCGTGCCGGAGGTGCAAATCACAATCGCCGGCTGGCCGCTGCGGCGGCCGACACCCAGCGCGAAAAATGCGGCGCTGCGCTCGTCCGGGATAATCGTGAGCTGGATATCCCGATGGCGCCGGGCCGCCAGCGCCAGAGGGGTGGAGCGAGAACCAGGCGAGATGACCGCATGCCGGATGCCGCCGCTGGCTAGACCCGCGATCAGCGCATCTGCCCACGCCAGGTTGATGTTGCCCTGGGCCGCCGCCGACGGCGCCGGTTCAGCCAAGGCGCAGCGCTCCCAGCATCGTCAGCAGCTTCCACTCGGTCTCCGCAAGCTCCTGTTCCGGACGTGAATCAGCGACGATCCCGGCGCCGGCAAACAGATCCACGGTCCGGTCGCTGACCAGGCCGCAGCGCAGGATCACCGATAGCTCGCCGTTGCCGCTGGCATCCATCCAGCCGTATGCGCCGGTGTACCATCCGCGTTCGGACTCGCCGGACCCGGCCAGCCAGTCGGCTGCGGCTTGTCGGGGGCTGCCGCCCACCGCCGGGGTCGGGTGGAGGCGCCGGGCAATGGTCAGCAAACCCTCTCCGTTGTGGACCGTACCCGAGACCGGTGTCCACAGATGCTGAACCTGCGGCAACCCCATGATCCGCGGTTCATCGGGGACATCCAGATCACAACAGACCGGAGCCAGCGCCGCGCGGATCTCGTCGACAACCAGGCGATGCTCTTCGCGCACTTTCGGGTCGGTCATCAACGCTTCGGCCAGCCTGCGGTCATGGCCGGCATTCTGGCCACGCGGAGTTGTGCCGGCCAACGCATCTACCGTCACCTTGTCACCGTACAGAGCGAGCAACCTCTCCGGCGACACGCCGAGCAGCGTGCTGCCGCCACTGGCGATGGCGAAGTGCGCGCATGCATCATGCCGTTGATCGAGAAAGTCCATCACGTGGGCGCAATCCAGCTTGCGCTGGCTGCGAAAGTGCACCCGCCGGGTGAGTACGACCTTGTCCAGCTGGCCGCTGTGTATGGCGCTCAGCGCCTGATCCACGCGCTGCCGCCAGGTATCCTGTTCGCCGAACTGTTCCAGTACCTGGCCGTCCAGAACCGGCCTCGGTGAAGCTTGTGGACGTTCAAATCTGTCCAGCTGCCGGGCCCACTCATCCAGTTTCGGCTCAATGTTGGCAAGATCCGAGGCGCGCGAACTGAAGCTCAACGCCGCATTGTTTCCGCTGCGCCTGAACAACACCGAGGGAACTATCAGCAGCGAATTGCTCAGGCCGCCCCATTCGGGTCCGGGCGCAGACGCCGGATCAAACGCGAAGCCCACCAGCGCCAACGGCCCGGTTGCGTGCGTCGATCCCAGCCGTGTCCAATTGTCTGCGATAGAGCGATGCGCGGCGCTCAACTGGTTGAACCGCTCCGTGCCTGTGGCGCAGACCTCCACCGCTTTGCCGACGCCAGCCACAACCAGGTGATCGGCCGGGCGGTACCAGTAGTACTCGTCATCGGTCTGATCCAGCAGGGGTCGCAGATGCGCTTCGTCCACCGGCAGGCTGAAAGTGAGCAGATGATCGGGTCCGGCATTTCGGCAGACGGCACGGGACGCCTGCAGCATACGCTTCAGCCGGTCCAGCACATCGCCGGTATCTGCAGTCGCTTTGGGAAACATCGATGAATTCGGGTCCTGGCGGGGACGGCACTAGTTTATCACGGGGCGGCTGGTTCAAGCGGCGCTTGCCGGGGGCCTGACCGTGGGTAAAATGGCGGGCCCACACGGGAGACCTGACGATGCGCTGGAAAACTGTCAATCGCCTCGAACTCGAGGACGTACTTTACCAACAGGCGGACGGCATCGCCCGCATTTCGATCAACCGGCCTGAAGTACGCAACGCCTTTCGCCCGGAGACAGTGAAGGAGCTGATCCGCGCGTTCACTGACGCGCATCTGGATCAGGAGGTGGGCGTGATCATCCTTACCGGTGAAGGTCCCGACGCTTTCTGCTCGGGCGGTGATCAGCGAGTCCGGGGTGAACATGGTGGTTACGCGGATCAATCCGGCACCAATCACCTGAACGTGCTTGACCTGCAGATGCAGATCCGTCGTCTGCCCAAGCCGGTGGTAGCCATGGTCGCTGGCTACGCGATCGGCGGCGGTCATGTTTTGCATCTGGTTTGCGATCTCACCATCGCCGCGGACAATGCGCGGTTTGGCCAGACCGGGCCCATGGTCGGCAGCTTCGACGCCGGGCTTGGTGCAGGCCTGCTGGCCCGCACCGTGGGCATGAAAAAAGCCAAAGAGATCTGGTACTTGTGCCGTCAGTATGATGCCGAACAGGCGCTGGAAATGGGTTTGGTCAACGCGGTCGTGCCGCTGGCGGAGCTGGAGCGGGAGACGGTGGCCTGGTGCCGGCGCATGCTGGAGATGAGTCCGACGGCGCTGCGGGCGCTGAAGGCGGCATTCAATGCCGACACCGACGGTCTGGCCGGCATCCAGGAGTTGGCCGGAAACACGACGGGTCTGTTCTATATGACCCCGGAAGCGAAAGAAGGCCGTGACGCGTTTCTGGAAAAACGCAAACCGGACTTTCGCAAGTTCCCGCGCCGCCCATGAATCGAACGCCCGGAACCGGGGCGCAAGCCCAGCCGGGCGTCTTTCAAGCCTGGTTGCTGGCTGTCCGCCCAAGGACATTGCCGCTGGCCATCGTCCCGATCGTGGTCGGCAGCGCGCTGGCCTATGTCGTGCAACAGTCGTTCTCGCCGTTTGTGTTCGGGATGGCCTTGGTCGTGGCGCTGTTGCTGCAGATCGGGGCTAATCTGCATAACGACGTCGCGGATTTTCAGCGCGGCGCGGATGACCCCGGCGCACGACTGGGTCCGAGACGGGTGACGGCCGAGGGCTGGTTGCCCGCCGCGTTGGTGCGCAGGGTCGCGATGTTGACCTTTCTGACCGCATTTGTCGCCGGCCTGAGCCTGGTCAGCGTGGGCGGCTGGCCGATCTTCGCCGTGGGCGTGATCTCTGTTCTTGCCGGGCTCGCGTACAGCGGTGGCCCGTGGCCGATTTCCCACACCTGTCTCGGGGAGCTCGTGGTGTGGATGTTCTTCGGTCTGGTGGCAGTGGGCGGCACCTGGTTTTTACAAACTGGCCAGACTCCCGGATGGTCGCCGCTGACCGCTGGCGCCGTGGTCGGTTTGCCGGCTGCGGCGGTGCTGGTGGTCAACAATACGCGCGACCGCGAGCAAGACCTGGTGAACGGGCGTCGCACCTTTCCGGTGGTCTTCGGTATCGGCGCAAGCCGCTTTGAGTACTTGCTACTGACGCTACTCCCCGTGCCCCTGTCGATGTGGCTGGTTTATCAAACCGGCGGCTGGTGGTGGCTGCCGCTGTTACTCCTGCCGATCGCAGGGCGGCTGATTCGCCGGTTCTTTATCCAGCCCGCTGGGGCCGCGCTAAATTTGCTGCTTGCCGACACCGCACGTTACGGCCTCGTCGTGGGCTTGCTGCTTGCGCTGGCGCTTCTGGCGGGGCGATGGGCGTGACCGACCCGGTGATCCGGGATTTCCGGATCGAACCCTACTCGCTGGACCTGTCACAAGTCTGGCGCAGCGCCCGCGGCAGGATCCGGCGACGCGAGGGCGAAATACTGCGACTCGAAGACGAATCAGGCGGCATCGGCGTGGGCGAGTGTGCGCCGCTGGCCGCGGCGGGAACGGAGGATCCCGATGCAGCGCGGATCTGCTTGCGGGAATGCGCCACAACGCTGCTGGGGCAGGGGGTAGAGGCCGGGCTGACGCAGGAACGGTTTGGGGATGAGGAATCTCTGTCTCGGCCGACACACCCGGCGGCGCAGTGCGCGATCGAAACTGCATTACTGGATCTCAAGGCGTCCCGGGCCGGTGTCCCGCTGCGCCGTCTGCTGGCAAGCGACGCCGCGGACGAGTTTGCCGCCAACGCGAGTCTGGGCGCTTTGGACGCCTCGATTCGGGAACGCGCGCTTGCCGCGTTCAGTGCAGGTTTTCAGGTGCTGAAGATCAAACTCGGAACAGGTGACACCGCTACGGAGCAGGCGCTGCTGGTGGAACTGGCCGCCGGATTGCCCGCTTCCTGTCGCCTCCGCCTGGATGCCAATGGCGCCTGGGATGAAGAGGACGCACGGGCATGGCTGGAGGTTTTGCGCGGACTACCGGTCGAGTGCCTGGAGGAGCCATTGCGAGTAGCGGCGCCAGAGCGTCTGCGGGCATTCCAATCTGCCTGTGAGTTTCCGCTCGCGGCGGATGAGTCGCTGCAGTCGCTGCTCGTCTGCTCAGGAACGGACTGGCTGCCGGTCCGACGCGCGGTGCTCAAACCGACGGTGCTGGGCGGTGCACGACGCACTGTGGCACTTGCAAAGAAGCTGATGCAGCACGGCATCGAGTGCGTAGTCACGACCACGGTCGAGGCGGCGCCGGGCAGATGGCTGGTAGCGCAATGTGCTGCAGCGCTTGGCAATGAACTGGCTCACGGTCTGGACACCGGCAGCTGGCTGGATTCGGATCTTGGCCCGGGGCCGTCGATACTTGCGGGGCGTTGTCGCCTGCCACAGTCTCCGGGTCTGGGTTTCCAGCCGGTTGAGTCGCCGCATTCGTGACTTGCGTGGCCGCCGGGTCCGGGTTCAAGCGCTCTCGTCAGGTGCCGTCGCCAGCAATTTCAACAGCCGCCGATCAAGCTTGCCCAGCGCGTTTCGGGGCAGGGCTGACACGCGCATGAACTCGCGCGGGCGCAGGTTCGGCGCAATGTGTCTCTCCACCCAGTCGGCCAGTTCCTCGCGACTGGCGTCGCCCGCATAGACCGCGATCAGGCGATGACCCCAAACCGGATCCGGACGTCCTGCGACCCCGGCTTCGACCACGCCCGGGCAACCCGCCAGCAGATCCTCAAGCGCCGCTGGCTGCACATTGGCTCCTCCGCAAATCAGCACGTCATCGCTTCGTCCGGCGACGTGCAGTGCTCCATGCTGGTCGATTTCCCCCAGATCCCGGGTCAGCAGCTTGCCAGGAGCGAGCAGGCCCTCCCCGGGAACTAACGAGGGGTTGGCATAGCCCAGCATCACGGTGGGTCCGCTGATCAGAATCCGGCCGCTATGACCAGAGCCCAGCGGGGTCCCTGCATCGCTGGTGATTTCGATCCGGCTTCCCGGTAGCGGCCTTAATCCCTGTTCCGGCCGGGAAGTGCTCAGCGCCACATGAGAACATGTTTCGGTCATGCCATACGACGCCAGCAGAGGCCATCCGGCGGCCCGCGCGCGCTCGGCCAGCGCCGTCGCAATGGGCGCGCCGCCGATAATCACGCTGCGCACCCTGCCGGTCCCGGCGGGCCCGCTCTTGCCCTCGACCGGGCTTTCTTCCAGCTTTGGCCTGTTGCTCTTATCCTGTGTGTCCGGGTCTTGTTCGCCGGCGCAGGCGGCCAGCAATCGATCCAGCATTGGCGGCACCAGAGAGAGGCGAGTGATTCGACCGCTGGCAATTTCCGACGCTACTGCTGTGGCGTCGAACATTTCCTGAATCGTCACGGTTGCGCCGACGCTGGCGCAGCGGAACAGGATCATCAGTCCGGCGATATGGGTCAAAGGCAGGCATAACAACCAGTCGTCATCGCTCTTCAGCCCCAGGCTTGCGCAGCTGGTGTTCGATGAGGACACCAGATTGTCGCCGCTGAGCATGGCCGCGCGAGCCTGGGCCTCGGTTCCGGCGGTGCTGACCAGCAATTGCGCGCGGTTGCCACGCAGCGGGGCCGGTCCGACGCTGTCGCCGGTCGGCAGCTGGTCAAGGCGCGCCGCCGGCAGGCGCCGGATGCCGCCCGGCAGGTCGACATCCGCATCGGCAATCGCCTGGCGGATGCCACAACTGCGCATCAGGCCGGCAAGGCCGAGCTGGGATGGTGCCAGCGGCAGCATCGGAAACCCCGCGTAAACCGCCAGCCAGGCAGCCCTCGCGAGGCGGTGACGGTGCCGGCTGATCACCGCCACCGGCGAATCTGACTTGAGACCAAGGTCAGTGAACCGGTGCCGCCAACGCCCCAGAGCGTCCCACAGTTCGGCATAACTGAGCGTGCCGGTGCTGTCTCTCAAGGCCGGCTGTGAAGGGGATTCGCTGGTAGCGGTAGCCAGCCAGCCGATCAGCGTATCGGCGGGGTTAGCCATTGACCGCCTTGGAACCCATGTGCAGGCAGGCAATACCAAAACTAAAGTTCTTGTAGGACACATCGGTGAACCCGGCGGTCTCGATCATCGTCTTCATTTCCTGCTGGTCCGGAAAACGACGGATCGAGTCGACCAGATACTCGTATGCATCTGTATTGCCGGAGACCCAGGCGCCAAGTCGCGGAATTACGTTACGCGAGAAGAAGTCATATATCGGTCTGATCGGAGCCCAGGGCTTCGAAAACTCCAGGCACAGGAAACGACCGCCGGGCTTCAGCACCCGAAGGATTTCCGTGAGCGCGTGATCGATATGGGTGACATTGCGGATGCCAAACGCGATGGTCAGGCTGTCGACGCTGTCGCTGCGCAACGGTATCGATTCGCCAACGCCGGCGAGCCAGCGTATCCGCGCAGCCACCCGGTTTCGGCCGGCCTGCATCATCTCCATACTCGGATCACAGACAATCACCTCATAATCAGCGCCGGCTACCCGGTCCGCGACGTCGCCGGTGCCGCCGGCCAGATCGACGATCACTTGCCCCGGCCGGGGATCGACCGCCCACGCGAGTTTTCGCTTCCACCATCTGTGGATGCCGAAGCTCATCAGGTCGTTCATCAGATCGTAGCGCGGCGCCACGCGCTGGAATACGCTGCGTATCAGCCGCTCACGATCGTCGGCGCTGACCCGCTTTTTGCCAAAAGTGCTGGACAGATCGGTCATACTTCTCACTTCATGGCAGGGCCTGGCGGGTCCTGCGAAAATCTTTCAGGACGGCTAACATAGATGAGCATCAATGCCGGCGGCAAGCCGGCGTCAACGGAGAGGCAGCTGCGCATGACATCTGCAACGCAAAAAACCACCATGTACTACGACGGGGGCTGCCCGGTTTGCATGCGTGGCGTGCGTCACTGGCGGAAACTCGATTGGGCCGGGCGTATAGCCTGGGTCGACCTGATCGAACAGCCAGGCGCGCTGGAGGCTGAGGGCGTCAGCTTTGCAGATGCCATGGATGTGCTCCATGTACGCCGCCGGGACGGCAGTCTGGTCGCCGGCATGCCCGCCTTCGCTGCTTTGTGGTCAGAGTTGCCGGTGTATCGCTGGCTGGCCATGATGTTGTCTCCGCAATGGATAATGACGCTTGCTGATCGCATCTATCGCGTCACCCACCGGGACCGGTACGCGCGGCGTTGCCGTGACGGCGCCTGCAGCGTCGCCGAGGGCCCACGCATTGGCAGGAGGGACTGAGATGCGGGTAGCGCTGTTCGGCGGGACCGGCTTTGTCGGCAGCTATATCGTTGATGCACTGCTGGCGGCCGGACACCAGCCCAGTCTGCTGGTCCGCGACGGCAGTGCGGGCAAGATATCCAATGCGCAGGCATGCCGCCTGGTCGAAGGCGGCATCGGTGACGCCGCCGCCGTGCGGTCTCTGGTCGAGGGCTGCGACGCGGTGATCTACAACATCGGCATATTGCGCGAGTATCCCCGCCAGGGGATTACTTTCCGCGCGTTGCAGTACGACGGCGCGCGAACGGCTATCGATGCCGCCGGACAGGCCGGGATAAAGCGCTTTCTGTTGATGAGTGCGAACGGCGTTGAGGCCCGTCTCACCGCCTATCAGGAGACCAAATTTCAGGCAGAGCAGTATCTGGCGCAAAGCGGTCTCGACGGCACGGTCTTCCGGCCATCGGTAGTGTTTGGCGATCCTCGCGGGCGCATGGAGTTTTGTACCCAGCTGGCGGACCAGATGATCAGACCGCCGTTACCGGCGCCGAACTTTTTTACCGGCTGGTCGCCGTCCCGGGGCGGATTCTCGATGTCGCCGGTGTTTGTCGGCGATGTTGCCCAGGCGTTCGTTCGCGCCCTGGTCAAAGCCGAGACGGTGGGCGGGTGTTATCCCTTGTGCGGTCCGGAGGCACTGCCCTGGCCGGAGATCATCCGCCGGATTGCCGCCGCTTGTGGCCGGCGCAAAATCATCCTGCCAGCGCCGGTAGCCCCGATCAAAATGGTGGCCGCGCTGCTGGACCGTTTTGACTTCTTCCCGGTGACCCGGGACCAGCTTACGATGCTGGTCGAAGGCAACACCGGTGATTCAGCCGGGATTTTCGGTATGCTGAAAATCCCTGCGCAACGCTTCGATGCGCGGGCGCTATCCTATCTTGCGGCCGACTAGCGCGCAGACATCTCAGTCGCCGGGCCGGTTGCTCGCGGTCGGATTTCCCGAGAGCCGCTGAATTTCTGCCTCGTAGGCCTCGATAAAAACTTGTCCGACGACTTCATCGAAGCTGCGATCAGAGTCCTTCTGCACAGAAGCATAGAATTCGCGAAACAAATCCCAGTACTTGGCCTCGTTGCTCATTCCCAGCAAGGCGCCGGGACGCAGGCCACGATCGAATTTTTCGCGTAACGCATCCGGGTCAAAACGCTGCAGCAGGTCATCAAATGCCGCGCGCATCGCCGCGACCAACGCATGTTGGTGAGCGCGGATGTCCAGGAACCCGCCTTCAAACGCATCCAGAGCCGGCAGATGATGGATGCCCGAATAGAACAACATCTTGTCCAGAGCCTCATCCACATTGGCGGAGAACTTGAGCGGATTGTTCTCGCGGGGCTGTTCGCTGGTCTGCGACAAACGCAGATCAGCCTTGATCGTCGTCCGCGTCTTTAACACCTGCAGCATGCCGCGGGTGACGGTCCGCAACAGATGACCCACTGTGGATACAAACTGTTCCTCCTTACCGGCCTCGATGCGACTGCGGTCGATACCGATGGCCCGGCACAGCACATCCACCGCCTCCTCGCCGGTGATAGCAGAGCTCAGCGCAGGGTGGATCGAGGAATCAGCCGCGGTTTTGTCCTTGACAGGCGCTTGATCAGATTCTGCGTCCACCATCTCGAATCCCGGGTGACTGCCGTCACTCCTGCCGATATCGATCGGATCATCCAGCAGCTTGCGCGCGAAAGGATCCGGGTCAGCGGTGGTTTCCTGCTCAACGAAAGTATCTTCGTCCTCGGCGATAAACACGCCGGTGTCGTTGGTGCCATCGCGACTGACGTTGACGATGCTGACCGCGAGTTCATAGTTGCCCATACGCAAGCGATCGCCGTCGTACAACCGGATCGGCGTTCCGTTGCCCACGGCCTGGTCAGAATCATTGACGAATACGCCGTTGGTGCTGGTATCGGTGAGGTAATACGCCCCTTCACGATAGTCGATCAGCGCATGATGGCTGGAAACGAAAATATCCGGATCGGGCAACACCCAGTCATTGTCACTGGCCCTGCCGATGGATCCGCCATGCACGCTGAACACCTTGATCGCGTCCGGGCCGAGCACGTTCTTTTGTGCCGACGTGATTTTCAGAGTCAGAGGCATAGGGCAGAAAACCAGTGAAAATGTCGGGCAAAAAACGGCAGGTGGAGGTCCAAAATAATTGATAAGACGTCAGGCTACAATAGCCGGCCAAAACAGCCTGGCGGCACGGTCGGCAGCCAGGTCTCCGCGCACGGATTCGGGAACTTGATGGTATCCTTGCTGCCAATTCCGGGCTCGTGCCCGAACCACTGACGGAATCCATGAACGCAAGCAGGCACATCTACAAGGTCGTTTTTGCCAATCAGGGCAAGATTTACGAGATCTATGCACGCCGGGTCGGTCACGGCGAGCTGTTCGGCTTCGTCGAGATCGAAGAATTGATCTTTGGCGAACGCACTTCGGTCGTCGTTGACCCGTCAGAAGAGCGGATCAAAACCGAATTTGCCGACGTCAAACGGACCTATATCCCCATGCATTCGGTATTGCGCATTGACGAGGTCGAAAAACAGGGCGTAAGCAAGATCTCTTCGGCTGAGGGCGGCAACGTGACCCAGTTCCCGATGCCGCTCTACGCGCCGGGTGGTCCCGACAAGAACAAGCCCTGACTCCCGGCGCAGTCGTCATCCGCATCCGATGAGCAAAACCTTGCGGTTTTCCTACCTGGGCAGTGGCAGCAAGGGCAACTCCGCTCTGGTCGAGGCCGACGGCACCTGTTTAATGGTGGATTGCGGGTTCTCGGTAAGCGAGGCCGAAGCGCGATTGGGACGGCTTGAGCGCAGCCCGGCAGATATCAATGCGATCCTGGTGACTCACGAACATGGCGACCACATCGGCGGCGTTGCGCGTTTCGCCCGGCGGCACCAGATTCCCGTATGGATGACCCCCGGTACTTTCGCCGCTGCCCGGGACCAGAATTTCCCCGACCTGCGACTGATCAATTGCCACGAGGCTTTCGCCATCGATGGCATCGAGGTCAGACCCATGCCGGTGCCCCACGATGCGCGCGAGCCCTGCCAGTTCTGTTTCAGTGATGGCAACCGCAGTCTCGGTATCCTGACCGATACCGGTCATATCACCGCGCACATCACCCGGCATCTCGCTGCTGTCGACGCATTGATTATCGAGTGTAATCATGATCTGGACATGTTGATGCGCGGACCGTACCCGGCGGCGCTCAAGCAGCGGGTTCGCGGGGATCTTGGTCATCTGAATAACCATCAGGCAGCGGAGCTGGTGGCGAATATCGCCGGCAACACGATGCAACACCTGATTGCCGTGCATATCAGCGAGGTCAATAACACGCCCGAGCTGGCGCGGGACTCGCTGGCGGCGGCGGCCGGAATCAGCGGCGAGGAAATCGAAACCGTGTGCCAGCAACAGGGGCTTGCCTGGCGCCAGTTGCTCTGAGGCCGCGCGCCGGCGGCGGCGGTCGGAACAGCCCGGTGGAGCGCACCGTGGCGCTCCGGTATCATTCGCCTCCCCAGACACCCTCCGGGACCCCGCGATCATGCTGATCATCCCCGGCGCCCCGGCGCTATCAAATTTTCGGCTCGCAAAACGGCTTGAGAGCTTGCGTGCCGCCTGCCCGGGTATCACCGGCCTTGCCACGCGCTATATCCATCTGGCCGAGCTGGCGCGGCCGCTTGATAGCGACGAGCATCAGATCCTGGAGCGCTTGCTCAGCTACGGGCCGAGCCGTCCACAGATGCCGGAGGACGGGGTGCAAGTCATCGTTGTGCCCAGATTCGGCACCATCTCCCCGTGGTCGAGCAAGGCCACTGATATCGCCCATAACTGCGGTTTGCAGGCGGTGACGCGGCTTGAGCGAGGCATTCGTTATAGCCTGGGTGGAGATCAGGAGCAGGTAAGTCAGAGCCTGGCCGCTGTCGCGGATCTGCTCCACGACCGGATGACAGAATCGGTGGTCTATGCGGCCGACGAGGCCGGCCCTTTGTTCGCCCATCACGCGCCGGATCCGCTGCGGGCAATCGATATCATCGGTGACGGCGCGGCAGCACTGGAGATCGCCAACCGCGGTTTGGGTCTGGCGCTGTCGGACGACGAAATTGACTACCTGGTGGCGCATTTTCAGTCAGCGGGCCGCAATCCCAGCGATGCGGAATTGATGATGTTCGCGCAGGCCAATTCGGAGCATTGCCGACACAAGATTTTCAATGCTGACTGGATCGTGGACGGAGAGCCGCAGACCAGGACACTGTTCGGCATGATCCGCAATACCCATGCGTGTTCGCCCCACGGTGTGCTGTCCGCATACAAGGACAACGCCGCGGCGATGGAGGGCTGGAAGGCGGGCCGCTTTTTCGCCGATCCGCACACCCGTCGTTATGACTATCAACAGGAAGACGTGCACATCCTGATGAAAGTCGAAACGCACAACCATCCCACCGCAATCTCTCCATTCCCGGGCGCCGCGACCGGTTCCGGCGGTGAAATCCGTGATGAGGGCGCCACCGGAACCGGGGCCAAGCCCAAGGCCGGATTGACCGGTTTCTCAGTATCTCATTTGCGCATCCCCGGTTTCGAGCAGCCATGGGAGCGCGACAATGGTCGCCCCGAGCGTATCGTCTCGGCGCTGGACATCATGCTTGAGGGACCGATCGGCGGGGCCTCGTTCAACAACGAGTTCGGCCGGCCCAATCTGGCGGGTTACTTCCGCACTTTCGAGCAGGAAGTCGATGGTGTGCTGCGCGGCTATCACAAGCCGATCATGCTCGCCGGTGGCCTCGGCAACATCCGCGCCGGCCATGTGCAGAAAGGCCAGGTGCCGGCGGGCGCCGAGCTGGTGGTGCTGGGTGGCCCGGCCATGTTGATCGGTCTCGGTGGCGGCGCCGCGTCTTCGATGGCCCAGGGCCAGAGCGCGGAAGATCTGGATTTCGCATCGGTCCAGCGGGGCAATCCGGAGATGCAGCGCCGGGCGCAGGAGGTCATCGATGCCTGCTGGGCCATGGGGGACGACAATCCGATTATCCTGATCCACGATGTCGGCGCCGGCGGCCTGTCCAACGCCTTGCCCGAGGTCATCGATCACAGCCACCTCGGTGGCCGCATCGAGCTGCGCGCGATACCCAACGACGAACCGGGCATGTCGCCGATGGCGATCTGGTGCAACGAGGCGCAGGAGCGATATGTGCTCGCGATCAACACTGATCGCATCCAGGACTTCCTTGCTCTGTGTGAGCGCGAGCGTTGCCCGGTTGCTGTGGTCGGCAAGACCACCGCCGAGCGCCAGCTGGTGGTCCATGACAGCCATTTCGACAATGACCCGGTGGATATGCCGGTCGAGGTACTGCTGGGCAGGACACCGCGGATGACCCGCGACGTGTGCCGTGTGCGACCTGTGGGCGATGAGTTGCCGAGCGTGACCGACATCCGCGAGGCGGCCTATCGGGTCTTGCGTCTGCCGGCGGTTGCCGACAAGACGTTCCTGGTGACCATCGGTGATCGCTCTGTCGGCGGATTGTGTTGCCGGGACCAGATGGTAGGCCCGTGGCAGGTCCCGGTCAGCGATGTGGCCGTGACCGCCTCGGGATTCGAAGCGATCACCGGCGAAGCGATGGCGATCGGCGAGCGCACGCCGCTGGCGTCGCTGAATGGCCCCGCGTCCGGTCGCATGGCGATCGGCGAGGCGGTGACCAACATCGCCGCCGCCTCGGTACCGCGTCTGTCCGATATCCGCTTGTCCGCCAACTGGATGGCAGCCTGTGGCGCGCCGGGCGAGGACGCTGCGTTATTCGATACGGTCAGGGCGGTCGGCGAAGATCTGTGCCCGGCACTGGGTATTGCTATTCCAGTGGGCAAGGACTCGTTGTCCATGCGCACCGCCTGGGAAGCCGCAGACGGCCCGCGCAGCGTGACCGCTCCGGTGTCGTTGATCGTATCGGCTTTTGCACCGGTGGATGACGTGCGCCGGACGCTGACCCCGCAATTGCGCACCGGTGCTGGCGCTACCAGGTTGTTGCTGATCGATCTCGGTGCTGGCCGGAACCGGCTCGGCGGCTCCGCGCTCGCTCAGGTGTATGGCGTGATCGGACGCGAGGTCCCGGACCTCGACAACGCCAACCTGTTGCGCGCGCTGTTTGATCTGGTGCGCACGCTGGCTCGCGAGGGCCGCGTACTGGCGTATCACGATCGCTCAGACGGCGGTCTGCTGGCGATCCTGGCGGAGATGGCTTTCGCGGGGCGTGCCGGGTTGACGATCAACCTGGATAGTCTGGGTGAAGATCCGGTTGCGGCCTTGTTCAACGAGGAACTGGGTGTCGTGCTCCAGCTACGCGCGCAAGACCTTGAAGAGGCGATGGAACTGGCTGCGGAGATCGGTCTGGGCGACGTGTGCCACGATCTTGGCAGCGTGGACGAAGCACCGCGTATCCGCATACAGCATCGGGGGCAGAGCCTGCTTGATGAAGCGCGTGCAGACCTGCACCGGGCCTGGTCCGAGACGACCTTCCATATGCAGAGCCTGCGCGACCATCCTGACTGCGCGCGGGAGGAGCATGATCGCCTGCTGGACGAGAGCGATCCCGGTCTTTGGGTTCGCACCTCCTTTGACATCGATGAGGATATTGCTGCGCCGTATATCGCCAGTGGCGTGCGTCCGCGGGTCGCGGTCCTCAGAGAGCAGGGCGTCAACAGCCAGGTTGAGATGGCGGCGGCCTTCCATCGCGCAGGGTTTGCAGCGGTGGACGTACACATGACCGACATTGTCGCGGGCCGGGTCGCGCTTGCGGACTTTCAGGGCCTGGTGGCCTGTGGCGGTTTTTCTTACGGCGACGTGCTCGGCGCTGGCGAAGGCTGGGCGAAGACCATCCTCTACAACCCGCGCGCCCGGGATCAGTTCGAAGCCTGGTTCGATCGGGACGACAGTTTCAGCCTGGGTGTGTGCAACGGATGCCAGATGATGGCGGCGTTAAAGGACCTGGTGCCGGGCGCTTCGCACTGGCCGCGCTTTGTCGGCAATCGCTCGGAACAGTTTGAGGCGCGTCTGTCGCTGGTCGAGGTGGCAGCGACGCCGTCATTGTTCTTCAGCGGCATGGAAGGCTCAGTGATGCCGATTGTTGTTTCCCACGGCGAGGGTCGTGCCGAGTTTGCCGACGAGCAGCATCGCCAGCGCTGTCGTGATTCGGGGACCGTAGCGATATCCTATGTGGACAATTACGGCACGGTGGCGACGCGCTATCCGGCCAACCCCAACGGCTCGCCTGACGGTATCGCCGGCCTGTCCAGCCGCGACGGTCGGGTCACGATCATGATGCCGCACCCCGAGCGGGTATACCGCACGGTCCAGCACTCCTGGCATCCGGCGAACTGGGGGGAGGACGGCCCGTGGATGCGGATCTGGCGCAATGCCCGGGTCTGGCTGGGGTAGATCCGGCGCCGGGAACGCCCGCCTGCAAAACACAGTTCGTTGCGGCCGGGATTATGGTGACGGATTTCAGAAGCCCGATATCACACGGCCGGTGTCCGGAGTTGGGTGGTCATGCGACCTATACTCACTGTCCGACCAGGATAATGATACCCGCGCTTCAATGATTGCGAGGCGTGTTCACAGACGGAGCGGATCATGAGCGACAGCAGGACCGAACGCGGCGATAAGGGCGCGGGTACGCGCTTCCGCGCAGGCGAGATTCATGCGCCGGTTGGCAACACTCTGAGTTGTAAGGGATGGGTGCAGGAAGCCGCGCTGCGCATGCTGATGAACAATCTCGACCCGGCCGTGGCGGAGCACCCGGAGCAGCTGGTCGTGTATGGCGGTATCGGTCGTGCCGCGCGCAACTGGGAGTGTTATGACGCCATAGTCGAGACCCTGCGCCGTCTGGAGAACGACGAAACGCTGCTGGTGCAATCGGGCAAACCGGTCGGAGTGTTCAGGACGCATGAAATGGCGCCCCGGGTGCTGATCGCCAACTCGAACCTGGTCGGCAAGTGGGCAAACTGGGAGCATTTCTTTGAGCTCGACCGCAAGGGATTGATGATGTACGGCCAGATGACGGCCGGCTCGTGGATCTACATCGGCTCGCAGGGAATCGTCCAGGGCACCTATGAGACCTTCGCCGAAGCCGTGCGCCAGCATTACGCGGGAGAAGCCGCGGGCCGCTGGCTGTTGACCGGCGGCCTCGGCGGAATGGGTGGCGCCCAGCCCCTGGCCGCAGTGTTTGCCGGCCTGTCGTGTATCGCGGTGGAAGTCGATCCCAGTCGCATCGAGAAGCGTTTGCAGACCGGGTATCTGGACCATGCCGCGGACAGTCTTGATCAGGCCTTGTCGATCCTGGACCGGGCAAAAGACGAGGATCGGGCGGTATCCATCGGCCTGCTGGGTAACGCCGCAGAGTTGTTCGAGCAAATCGAGAGCGGGCCGCGGCCACCGGACCTGGTCACCGACCAGACCTCGGCCCACGATCCGCTGAATGGCTATATTCCGGTGGGCTATGACCTGGCGCAGGCAGCAAAACTGCGCCAGCAGGATCCGGCCGCTTATGTCCGCGCCGCCAAGGATTCGATGGCGCGTCAGGTCAGGGCGATGTTGAAGTTCCACCAGCGCGGCATACCGACCTTCGACTATGGCAATAACATCCGCGCCATGGCCCAGGATGCCGGGGTCGAAAACGCGTTCGACTTCAAGGGTTTCGTTCCGCTGTACATCCGGCCCTTGTTCTGCGAGGGCGTAGGCCCGTTCCGCTGGGCAGCCTTGTCCGGCGACCCCGAAGACATCTACCGGACTGACGCCAAGGCGCGCGAACTGTTTCCGGACAAACCCGGTCTGCATCGCTGGCTGGACGCGGCGCGAGAGCGCATCCATTTTCAGGGCCTGCCGTGCCGCATCTGCTGGCTGGGCTACAAAGAGCGGCATCGCCTCGGTCTGGCGTTCAACGAGATGGTGCGCAGCGGAGAACTCAAAGCGCCGGTGGTGATCGGCCGCGATCATCTGGATTCGGGTTCCGTTGCCTCACCCAACCGCGAAACTGAAGGCATGCGCGATGGCTCCGATGCAGTGGCCGACTGGCCGGTGCTCAACGCGCTGTTGAATACAGCCAGTGGCGCATCGTGGGTGAGCTTTCATCACGGCGGCGGGGTCGGCATGGGCTATTCGCTGCATGCCGGCGTCGTGATAGTTGCCGACGGCAGTGAGCGGGCCGAGCGTCAGCTGGAACGTGTGTTGATCAATGACCCGGGTACCGGAGTCATGCGGCATGCCGATGCCGGTTATCAACGCGCGCTCGAAGTCGCCCGTGATCGGGGTCTGGATCTGCCGATGGCGGACCGCTGAGCTGTTGAGCACTGGCGGCGCAAGCATCGGCGAGTGCCTGCCGGCGCCAGCCGCCGTCGGGGTGGACGGGTGTCGTGGCGGCTGGTTCTTTTTTATCGGCGACGAACACGGCTTCCGCTGGGGTCTGGAGCCGCGCTTTGGCCGGATCGTGCGGGATCTGCCGCCAGACAGCCGCGTAATGGTCGACATCCCGATCGGGCTCGCCGGACCGTCATGCCCGGTACGGGCTTGCGATACGCTCGCCCGCCGCCGTCTGGGGCCGCGTGCATCCAGCGTATTTTCCACGCCCAGCCGGGCCGCGCTGGATTGTGATGACTATGCTGGTGCCAGTCGGCTCAACCATCAGATCACCGGCCGCAAACTGTCCCGGCAAAGCTGGAACCTGTTCCCCAGGATCCGAGAAGTAGACGCTCATCTCGCTACTCATCGGCATGCCCGGGCGCAGATCTTCGAATCGCATCCGGAGATGTGTTTCGCAGCGCTTGCGGGCGGCAGGCCAATGACCCACTACAAGAAAACCGAACCGGGCTTTGCCGAGCGCCTTGAATTGCTATGTGCCCGGTGGCCCGAGGCGCCAGCCGCGGTAGAGGCAGCGCTTGCCGGACTGCCGCGCTCGAAGGTGGCACGCGATGACATCACGGATGCGCTGGTGCTCGCGGTGACCGCTCGCCTCGACTGGGATCATCTGGAAACAGTGCCGGCACAGGCCGAGCATGATCAGGCGGGTTTAGCGATGGCCATGGTATGTCCGAGAGCAACCAGCGCGTGAATTGCACGCGCGCCATCAGTCTGGTGAGCCAGATGACGATCGCGGGGCCGCGGTTCGGCTTTTTCGTGACGCTGCTCGCTGTATCGATGTGCAACGACGCCAGCCTGGGCCTCGCGGACACCTTGCCAACCGCCGGCGCCGACGAAGAGGTGGTGGTACTGCTGCACGGTCTCGGCAGAAGTTCAGGATCGATGGTAATGCTTGAACAGCGCCTCGCGGCTGCCGGTTATACGACCTACAACATCAGTTATCCGTCACGTAAGTCGTCGCCACAGACGCTTGTGGCCTTGCTGGCCCAGACGATGGACGAATGTTGCCGTATGGCCGGCAAGGTTCATTTCGTCACTCATTCCCTGGGCGGGATCATGGCGCGGGCTTTTCTGGCAGCCTATTCGCCGGCCAATGCAGGCCGGCTGGTGATGCTGGCGCCGCCAAATCAGGGCAGCGAGTTGTCAGACGCCTTGCGTGACAACTGGCTGTTCAGGACCCTGATGGGTCCAACGGCAATCGAACTGGGCACCGACAGCTCAAGCTGGCCCCAGCGCTTGCCGCCGCCTTCGGTGGAGACTGGTGTGATCGCCGGGACCGGCAGCATCAACCCGATTGGCACGCTGATGATCCCCGGCGAGGACGACGGCATGGTATCGGTGTGCAGCACCTGGGTCGAAGGATTAAGCGATTTTCTTGTCGTGCCTTCTACCCACGCATTCATCATGCGCTCAATCCGGGTCAGCCGTGAGGTGATCCACTTCCTGCAAAACGGCCGCTTCGATCATCAGGGGGACGATGCCAGCGCGGCGTATGCTGCGCTGTGCGCGGCGCGGGATGCGAGCGCGGGCGCCGGACCCGGCGGTAGTGACCTTGACCACACCGATGGCCATGCAGATGACAAATCTGGCGGAGACGCCAACGGTGACGAACCTGTTGATAACACGGATGCGGCGAACGCTGGCCCGAGGGAGAAGCAATGACAGAGCAGCACGAGCAGTGGATCAGCACGGCAATCCGGGGACTGCGCCTCAGATTCGCGGGGGCCGGTGACGCATCGCTGGTGCTTTCGTTTATTCGCCAGCTGGCGCAATACGAGAAACTCTCGCATGCGGTCAAAGCGACGGAGCAGGGGATAGCGGACACCCTGTTCGGCCCGCGGCCGGCAGCAGAAGTGGTGTTGGCAGACTATCAGGGCAACCCTGTCGGGTTTGCGGTGTTCTTCCACAATTTCTCCACCTTCGTAGGCAAGCCGGGGCTGTATCTGGAGGATTTGTTTGTGAATCCCTCGGCGCGCGGCCTCGGTATCGGCAAAACCTTGCTCGCGTTTCTGGCGCGGCTGGCGCAGGAGCGTGGCTGCGGGCGCCTCGAATGGTCAGTGCTGGACTGGAACGAACCGGCAATAGAATTTTATCGCGCTCTGGGCGCGGAGCCGATGGATGACTGGACCGTGTTCAGGCTGGACCGGCTGGCGATGGAGCATCTGGCCGGCGAATTTCCGGTGCCGGGCGCGCAAACCTGATCCCGGCTTCGATCCGGTGTGCCGATGCGCAAGTCATTTCGAATCGGTCGGGGTCTGCGGATCCAATCTGGCCCACAGCCCGGCGCTGAAGCGGCCCCGCCAGTCCAGGCTGAAACTCAGGTAGTAAGCAAGCATCAGGTAGGATCCAATCCACTGCGCCGGCCGACCGATCTCGCGCCAACCGAGCAGGCGTCCAAGGACAACGGCCACCAGTACCAGGGTCTCGGCCGCGATGATCCATTGCTTCAAATCCAGAGAGCGTGCCGTGATCACGCCGGGCTTGCGCCGCGCCAGGCGACCGCTTTCGATAGTTGACAGCACCTGGGCCAGATAAGCGGAGAGAAAATAGACTGTGGCGCCGGCGGAGTGCAGGATCCAGGCGCTTTCCTCACTGCCTTGCAGCATCATTTCCGACACCAGCAGGCCCAGTGATGCAACGAGGCCGAGTCGCATCAGCCGACGTCCTCGGCGCCGGTCTTGCTCGCTGGCGGCATGCAGCAGGAACCAGTCACCGACCAGCTTCCATAAGGCGAAAAACAGGGCGCAAACCACAACCATGCCGATCCGGAACACGAATGACTCGGGTGGCTGCAATCCGGTATGGGTGATGTCGGTGCAGTTCCCGACCAGCGGCAGGCACCAGCCTACGTGACCGTTCACCGCGGCCATCAGATAAGTCAGCGCAAACAGCCCGGCAGGGACGGCCGCAGCCAGCGTGGCCACGCTGGCCGGGGAGAAGGTGACTCCGGCGCCGGTGTCAGGTTGGTCCGCTGCGTTCATGTTGCTGATCGATAACTCCGCGGGGCCGGGGCGTTTGCTCCGGCGGGTGCAGCCCTGTCGCGCGCCATACCTTACCCGAAACCCGGTGAGAGCAGGAACTGGCTTGTTGCAACAGATATCCGGTCGGTGGCCAGCACGGCCGTTGTCGAGGTCTGCGGGTCGCCGCAGATGATTGGCAGCGCGGTCTGGCCTATCCTTGCCGAATATGACCTGCCCGGCGCGCAGGGCGAGCAGCGAAGTGTTTCAGGCCTGCAGGGATGCACGGAAGCGGATACCAGGACGATGAATATCAATCGCAAGATCAGTTTGCTGGCGGAGATCATTCGCTGGCGTTTGCACTGGGATCGCAGGGATCTGCTCAGCACGCCGGGAGCCGGCGCTTCCGGTAAGTTCGTGACCGGGCGCGAAGCCGCGGCGATGATTGCCGACGGCAGCACGGTGATTACCTGCGGGATGGCCGGCAATGCCCGTTGCTCAGCATTCTTCTGGGCGGTCAGCGAGGCCTACCGGGCCAGCGGACACCCACGGGATCTGACCTGGCTTTCCGTGGGTGCTCAGGGTGGTCGTGGCAAGGCTCCGGGCACGGTCGAGGAGTTGGCCCAGCCAGGACTGCTGCGTCGCTATATCAGCGGCCATGTCGAGACTGCAAAAGCGTTGCTTGCGCTGGCAGACGAAGGCCTTATGGACCTGCATGTGCTGCCGCAGGGCGAGATGGCGTTGTTGATCGATGGTCAGGGCCAGGGCCACGCAAGCTTGCGCAGCCGCACCGGCGTAGGCACTTTTCTGGATCCGCGTTGCGGTCCCGGCTCGGTGGTGGCGGGTCGCGACGCGACTCAGCTGATTCAGGCGTCAGGGGACATGCTGGAGTATCGTCTGCCGGCCATCAACTGCGCCCTGTTCTCGGCCGCCGCGGCCGATGCCGACGGCAATGTCTACCTGACCGATATGGCCACGCTGACCGAGACTCGCGAGGCGGTGCGGGCGGCGCGGCACAACCAGGGTCTGGTGATGGCGGTCGTGGCGAGTGTGCGCGAAACTGACAGCGAAGCCCCGCGAATCGAAGCTGCCGATATCGATGCCATCGTCGTCAACCGGTGGAACGAGCAGGTGGTGATGGCGCCGCAGACGCGGCCCTGGCGCCTGTTCTGTCCTGGCGGCGACGGCGATGACCAGGCCGCGGTGGAGAAGCTGCGCTTTATCAATCGGGTTCTGCACATCACCCCGGTCCGCGACGCCGTAGATCATGCCCTGGGTCGACTGGGCGCGAGGCTGTTTGCCGATGTCGTACCGCGCGGCGCTCACGTCAACATCGGGGTTGGCTTTCCGGAAGAGGTCTGTCGAGAGGTCTATGCCAGCGAGCTCCACCACGACCTGGTGTTTACCACCGAGACCGGCGTCTACGGCGGCATGCCCGCTCCGGGTATCTATTTCGGCGGAGCGGTCAATCCGCTGCGTTTCGAGTCTTCAGCGTGGATGTTCCGGCATTATCGTGAGCGCCTCGAGGCCGCGGTTCTGGGTATCCTGGAGGTGGATAGCGATGGCAACGTCAACGTCTCCCGCCGTGGGCCAATGGTTGCCGACTATGTCGGTCCGGGTGGGTTTCCGTCGATTATCGAATCCGCCAGCACGGTAATCTTTGTCGGCACCTGGATGGCGGGAGCCCGCTGGCAGGTCGATGGAGAGCGGGTCCGTCTGGTGCGGCCCGGCAGGCCGAAATTTGTCGACAAGGTCAGCGAGGTGACGTTCAATGGCCAACGTGCGCTGGCCGATGGCAAGCAGATCTATTATGTGACCAACGTCGGTGTCTTGCGTCTGGCGGAGATCGGCCTGGAACTGATCTGGCTGATGCCGGGGATCGACCTGGAGCGCGATGTGCTGGCCAACAGCGATGCCCGCCTGAGCGTCGCCGAGCCGCTGCGACACGTCGACGGATCGGTGGTCAGCGGCCGCGGATTCGTCCTCGACTGGGGCCAGGGTTGAGCAGTGCGCAAGGATACGACCAGGCCGGACCAGAGACTTAGTCGGAGATAGAGAATATGCATGGCGGCGACAAGGTTGCCCGGGTACTCAAGGCTCAGGGCGTGCGTTGTGTTTTCACCTTGTGTGGCGGACACATATCCCCGATTTTGACCGGCGCTCGCGCTCAGGGCATCCGGGTGATCGATACCCGCCATGAAGCGACTGCGGTATTCGCCGCCGATGCCATGGCGCGCATGACAGGGGTCCCCGGGGTCGCCGCCGTCACCGCCGGACCGGGACTGACCAACACCATCACCGCGGTGAAGAACGCGCAGCTGGCGCAATCGCCGGTCATTGTGATCGGCGGCGCCACGGCCACCGTGCTCAAGGGCCGCGGCGCGCTGCAGGATATTGACCAGGTTGCGCTGATGCAGCCGCATGTGAAACAGGTAATGCTGGTGACCCACATCCGTGACCTGATACCGAACCTTGAACGCGCGTTTGCCGTGGCCAAATCCGGCGTGCCCGGCCCGGTGTTTGTCGAGTGCCCGGTGGATCTGCTCTACCCGGAGGAGGTCGTGCGTGACTGGTACGGGATCGGGAAACGCGGTGGTGGCGTTGCCGGTTACGTACAACGGCTATATCTGCGGCGCCATCTGGGACGCATGTTTGATGACCGCCTTGGCCAGCAACCGGGACCGGCCATGGTTGAGCCGGTGCCGGGGGCGGATGCCCAACAGGTGCTGGCGGTAGCACAAAAGCTGCGTGCGGCAAAAAAGCCCTTGCTGATCGTCGGCAGTCAGGCGGTGTGCGAGCCGGACCGGGTCGCCAGTGTGGCGGAGGCGGTCGATCGATTGGGCATCCCGGTCTATCTGTCCGGCATGGCGCGTGGCCTGCTTGGCGCCCGCCACCCGCACAACTTTCGTCATCGGCGCAGGGACGCGTTGAAATCCGCGGACCTGGTCATTCTGGCTGGCGTGCCGTGTGACTTTCGCCTCGATTACGGTCGGCACGTTCCGCGCGGAGCGACCCTGGTGTCGGCCAACCGAAGCCGCGAAGAGCTAAGACTCAACCGCAAGCCGGACATCGGCGTACTGGCGGACGCAGGGAGCTTTCTTGCCGACCTGTCGCGGGCGGCGCCTGCTGCGGGCGGCGCCTGGTCAGAGTGGCGATCCGAGTTGATGGCCAGAGATCAGGAGCGCGAATCCGGGATCACCACTGATGCTGTCCGCTCCGGTGAGTTCACCAATCCGCTGGCGTTGTGTCGGGGGATCAACGAGGCGTTGGCCGAGGACAGTATCGTGGTGGCCGACGGTGGTGATTTTGTCGGCACCGCCTCCTATATCGTGCGCCCCAGGGGTCCTTTGCGATGGCTGGATCCTGGCGTTTTCGGCACCCTCGGGGTCGGCGCGGGATTCGCGCTGGGGGCTGCCGTCAGTCGGCCCGGCTCCGAAGTCTGGGTGCTGTTTGGCGACGGTTCCTTTGGCTATAGCATGGCCGAGTTCGACACTTTCATCCGCCATCAGGTGCCGGTCATCGCCGTCGTCGGCAACGACGGCTGCTGGAGCCAGATCGCGCGGGAACAGGTCAAGCTGCTCAATGATGATGTCGCCGTGATGTTGCGCCGCAGTGATTATCATCGTGTGGTTGCCGGTTTCGGCGCCAGCGGTCTGGTAATCCACCAAGACGACGAGATCGCAGACGTTCTGTCGCAGGCGCGCGACATTGCTCGCGGCGGTCATCCGGTGCTGGTCAACGCTTTGCTCGACCGCAGCGACTTCCGGGAAGGCTCGATCTCAATCTGACTGGCCGCACTCACGCACGCCGCCCGGTCCTGGTCGTGGTCCGAGCGGTATCTCCCGCGACCCGCTTGCCCCGGCAAGCGACCAGGGGTCGGCACCGACCGGCTAACGCTCGTTTATACTGCGTCGCGATGATGAATCTAGCCATCCTGCTGCTCGGGACACTGCTGCTGAATCTGCCGTTTGGCTACTGGCGAGCTGGCGTGAAGAAATTCTCTGCCGCCTGGTTTGTCGCCGTGCATGCTGCCGTGCCGATGGTCGTTCTGTTGCGGTTTGGTCTGGGTATCGAATGGCAGTTGATCAATTTGCCGTTCATGATAGCGGCGTATTTTGGCGGCCAGATGATCGGTGCCAGGTTGCGCAGGCGGAGAGCGAGGAACCATGAACAACAGTGATGCTGCGCTTGAGCTTGCGGTGCGTTATGACGCCGGGATAGTCGAAGGACCGCTGGACGGTCGCTTGCTGGTGCTGCTGTCCCGGGATGCTGAATCCGAGCCGCGCTTTCAGGTCAAGCCGGGTGTGGACGCGATCCAGGTGTTGGGCCTCGATGTGGATGCACTGGATCCGGGCCAATGGGCGGTCATTGACGATTCGGTGTTCGGTTATCCGCTGGCCAGCCTGGCAAATCTGCCGGCCGGAGAGTACTTCATCCAGGCTGTGTTGCATCGTTACGAGACGTTCGATCTGGCCACTGGTCATCGCGTGAAGCTGCCGATGGATCGTGGCGAGGGTCAGCAATGGAGCAGGGCACCGGGAAATCTGTATAGCACGCCGCGCCGCGTCACGTTAAATCCCGTCAGCGGAGGCCGTATCGAGCTGGATCTGAACCAGATCATCCCTGAGATCGAGGCGCCGGCGGATACCGATTATGTACGTCATGTCCGCATCCAAAGCCGCTTGTTGACCAGGTTCTGGGGACGGCCGATGTATCTCGGTGCCCATGTATTGCTGCCGCATGGTTTCGATGCGCACCCGGAAGCGCGTTATCCTCTCGCGATTTTCCATGGTCACTTTCCGGCCGACGTCAGCAGTTTCCGGGAAACGCCGCCGGATCCCGAGCTGGAACCGGAGTTCAGTTCGCGTTTCGGCATCGCCGGCTACAACCGTATCGAACAGCAGGAGGCCTGGGACAATTACCAGCGCTGGATCGAGCCGGACCAGCCACGCATGCTGATCGTCGAGATTCAGCACGCCAATCCCTATTACGACGACTCCTATGCTGTGAACTCGGCCAACCTGGGACCGTATGGCGACGCCATCACCCATGAATTGATCCCGTACATCGAGGATCAATTCCGCGGTATCGGCGAGGGCTGGTCACGCTTTCTTTATGGCGGCTCAACCGGAGGCTGGGAGGCACTTGCGGTGCAGATCTTTTATCCGGATGAATACAACGGCGCCTTTGCTGCCTGCCCGGACCCGGTGGATTTCCGCGCGTTCACGCAGGTCGACATTTATAGCGACGACAACGCCTATTTTGTCCAGGGACCGTTCCAGCGTCTCGAACGGCCGGGCCATAGAAACGCACTGGGACAGATCAACGCCACGGTGCGGGACTACAACCATCTGGAACTGGTCCTGGGCACCCGCGGACGCTCAGGTGAACAATTCGATATCTGGCAGGCTGTTTCCTCGCCGCAGGGAGACGACGGCTACCCGGCTGCTGTCTGGGACAAGCTCACTGGCGAGATCGACCATAAGGTCGCGAGTTACTGGCGCGAGAACTACGACCTGCGTTACATACTGGAACGGGACTGGGCGACGCTGGGCCCAAAGCTTGAAGGCAAACTACACGTCTACGTCGGGACCATGGACAACTATTATCTGAACAACGCCGTCTACCTGCTGGAAGAATTTCTGGAGAGCACCACCGATCCATACTATGGCGGCGAGGTGGACTACGGTTGTCGGGCCGAGCATTGCTGGAACGGCGATCATGAACATCCGATCTGGATCTCTCGATTGCACTACCACGACCTGTATCGGGACAAGATCCTCCGCCGCATCGAGGCCACCGCACCGGCAGGCGCCGATCTGAGCAGCTGGCGTTATTGAAAGGGAGTCTGAGTGAACGCGTATCAAAGGATATTTGGCCGTGGACCGCTGGGTGCGGCCCTGAGTCTGGGATTGTTGTTTCTGGCCTTGCTGGTGGCCCGCGAGATGCCACAGGGATGGCTGGCGATTCCTCACGGCGTCAAGCTGATCGCGTTAAACGCGGGTGCGCTCGGCGCGTTTGCGCTGATTTACTGGAGTACGCGGACGCTGAATGTCAAAGATCGTGGTCGCAAATTGTGTACGACCGGTCCGTTCCGCTATGTACGCCATCCACTCTATGCGTCTTTCCTGAGCTGGTTCAATTTCGGCCTGGCGATCTATATCGGGCACGTCGCCTTCATCCTGTGGGCCTTGTTATTGCACCCGGTGTGGTTGCTGGTCATCCGCAAGGAAGAGGCCGCGATGCGCGAAGAGTTCGGTCAGGAATGGTCGGACTACGCTAAGCGTACCGGCTGTTTCGTGCCCCGCTTGAGCACTTTGCTGGGCCGCTGACAGCCGGTACGCTTCGCGTGTTGCTGGCTCGCCCTGAAACTCAAGGTCTCGGCGGCCGCGCTCGATGACCACGGTCATCCCGATCATCCCGGTCATCGCGATAGGCACGGTAATCACTATCCCTCCGGTGATGGTCGCGGCTCTGCGACCAACCGTGCCGGCGGTGATTCCGCCCGTGCTGACCGGCACGATGGACATCTCCATATCGGTATTCGTGGTGGCCATGGTGCGCAAGATGACGCCGCAGATGATGGCGTTTTACCGGCGGATATTTGGCCCGTTGGTAACGATAGACACGGGCGTTGTAATCGTAGACCGGTGCCAGGCGCGTGCTGTGGTGGCTATGCAATTGGCTGCCGACCAGGGTTCCCAGCAGGAAATAGCTGGCGTTGTCGTCGTCGGCTTTCGCTCCGGGGCTGGCCAGGGTCAGGGCCAACCCAAGTGTGCCGATCGTGAACAGGTTTCTCATGGCAATGCTCCTTTTCTTGCTTTGCGCAATTGCAGCATCACCCTCTGTGGCTGAACAGCGGCTGAACGTCGGCCGGAACAAGGGATAAGGGCATGGTCATTTTGCGAATGATCATGGTGTGCTAGGGTCTTTGTCTGCAGCGGCTCGACCGGATCAGGACCGGGCTGAGCCCAGCCGGAAAATTTTTTTGGGGAGCGCGTGGATCGATGGATCGTCGTCGTTTTATCAAGCTCTGTGCCAGCGCTGGCGCGCTGGTAGCAGCCCGGCCATCGACGCTGGCCGCTACACCAGGGCCGCTGGCACCGGCACAACCCTCGCGCCTGGTCCACGGTGATAATTCACCGGTGGCGCCGGGCGATCTCGAGATCGGGCGCAGCTACGTCTTCCACTACCCGTATCTGGCTACGCCGTGTTTCCTGATCGATCTGGGCGAGAGCGTCGATGTGGCGCAGGATTTGGCCACCGAAGACGGTCGCCCCTATCAATGGCAGGGAGGAGTAGGGCCGCAGCGATCGGTAGTGGCGTTCTCGGCCATCTGCGCGCACAAGATGAGCTATCCCACACCGACTATCAGTTTCATCAACTACCGCCACGAGGCCGTCACCTATGTTGATGATCAGCATCGGCGCAATCAACGCGAGCATGTGATCTATTGTTGCTCGGAAGGCAGCGCCTACGACCCGGCCGCGGGGGCACGCGTGCTTGGCGGTCCAGCCAGGCAGCCGCTGGCCGCGATTGCGTTGGACTATGATGCTGAGCAGCAGTCATTCCTGGCCACCGGGATCTATGGTGGTGACATGTTCGAGAAGTTTTTTGGCGAGTTCGGGTTCCAGCTGGCCTTGCAACACCGAACCGACGATATCCGACGCGCGGTGGCGGGCAGCACGACGATTATGCCGCTCGACGAGTACAGCAGGAGCTTCCGGCAGTGCTGAGCCGGGACGCGGCAGCATTACCTCGGCCGACAGGGACGCTGCTTCGGGACCGGCTACAAGTCGCGACCCGGGATCGAAGTTTCAGGAAGCGTGGATATCCCTCGGCCGCGAACAGTCCGACGGATCAGCCACTGCCATGAACGGAAACACCTGATGGGCTGACGCCGGGCTGATCAGCGGTTGCGGACGCCGCTGACAAGGTCGCGGCCAAATCGGCGAAGCCGGCCAGTTCTGCGACCCTGGCCGGCGTCCGGCCGGCACCATCCCGTGCCGACGGATTCGCGCCTGCAGCAAGCAGGGCTGTAACCATGCTGGTCTGACCTTCGCCGGCAGCGATGTGCAGCGCGCTGGCGCCGGACTCCTCTCTCGCCTCCACGTTGACCAGGCCAGTGCTCAGCAGGGCCTGTACCGTCGACAGGTGCCTGCCGGTCACCGCGCGCATCAACGGCGTCCAGCCGTAGCCATCCGCCTGATCCGGGTTCGCGCCGGCATCGATCAGCAACACGGCGACATCGGTATTGCCCTTGGCGGCCGCAAGCAGCAGCGCAGTCCAGCCCAGGCGCGCGACTGCATCGACCTCGGCGCCGTTGACGATCAGCAACTGGCTCACCGCCTTGCTGCCGCCGGTTGCGGCGAACATCAACGGCGTCCCCAGGTGCTGATTGCGAGCGTTGACGTTGGCGCCGGCGTCCAGCAGGCGGCTGACCAGGGGCAGGTCGCCGGCCTGGGCTGCGATCATCAACGCCGTCTTGCCGCCCGGGTCGGGCAGGTCTGGATCGATATCGGTGTCCAGCATCCGTTCCAGTGTCCCCAGGTCACGCATCCTGATCGCGTTCGACCAGGCATCAGGTCCCGGATTCGTGTCGGTCGCGGCGTCGCTAACGGGGTCGGAATGCAATGGCGTCCCGCTCGCGCAGCCCGCCGCATGGGTGATGGCGCAGACGATAAGCAGCATCAGCGGCCGAATGTTCATAGGCTGATGCTGTCAGCCGTGAGCCGGTCGCCGGCGCACTCCGCTGACTCAGAGCAGGCCGCGAATTTCGCCATCGACCAGGTCCATGTGGGTGGCCTGCGGGGCGGCGGGCAGCCCCGGCATGCGCACGATGTCTCCCACCAGCGGTACCAGATAGCCGGCGCCCGCTGACAGCAGCACGCGACGGATCTTCAGCTCAAAGTCGACTGGCCGTCCGACGATGGTGGCGTCGCCGGTAAACGACAGTGGTGTCTTGGCCACGCATAGCGGCAGTCCCGAGTAGCCGAGACGATCTATGCGCTCGATATCGCTCTCCGCAGGGCTCTCGTAGGTCACCAGGCTGGCGCCATACATCGCGCTGGCGATCCGATGCAGCTTGGCTTTGACCGGTTCGCTCCAGGTATACAGCGGATCAAATTTTGCGCTGGCCTGCCGCGCGTGGCGCAGCACGGTTTCGGCAAGCTCCAAAGCGCCTTCGCCGCCGCTTTGAAACAGTTCTGTCACTGCGCACGCTACCTTGTGTTTCTCGCAGGCGCGCCGGATGACAGCGATCTCTTCTTCGCTATCGGCGTCAAAACGGTTGATAGCGACGATCGGTGTCTTGCCGAAGGTCTTCACCGACTCTATGTGGCGGCCCAGATTGCCCAGACCACGCTCGACGGCATCAGCATCGGCATGTTCCAGTCTGTTCTTTGCAACCCCCCCATGACGTTTGAGCGCGCGGACCGTGGCCACCAGCACGACCGCTGCGGGATCCAGCCTTGCCGTGGCGCACTTGATGTCGAAAAATTTCTCACCGCCGAGGTCAAAACCAAAACCGGCCTCGGTGACGGTCCAGTCTGCATGCGCCATGGCCATCCGTGTCGCCACTATCGAATTGCAGCCGTGAGCGATGTTGGCGAACGGCCCGCCGTGAATCAGCGCTGGCACACCCTCCACCGTCTGGACCAGATTGGGCAGCATCGCGTCTCGCAGCAAGGTCATCATTGCGCCTGTGGCGCCCAGGTCGCCGGCGGTAAACGGCTGGCCGTCCCTGGCCTCGGCGATGATCAGTCGCTCAAGGCGAGCGCGCAGATCGTGATAGTCCTCGGCCAGGCACAAGGCCGCCATCACCTCAGAGGCTGGCGTGATCTCGAAACCGGTCTCGCGCGGGACGCCCTGGAGAGGACCCCCGAGACCCATCACCAGGTGCCGCAGAGAACGATCATTAAGGTCCAGGACCCGCGGCCAGAGTATGTGTCGCGGGTCCAGATGGGGTGGGCGATCCCGATGCAGGTGATTGTCCAGCAAGGCGGCGAGCAGATTGTGCGCAGACGTGATTGCATGAAAGTCGCCGGTAAAATGCAGATTGATGTCTTCCGCGGGTACCAGCGTTGAGCGACCGCCGCCGGTTGCGCCGCCTTTCATGCCGAAGGTGGGTCCCAGGGACGGCTCGCGCAGAGTCAGGCAGACGCTCTCACCCAGCCTGGCCAGACCCTGGCTCAGACCGATGGACACGGTGGTCTTGCCTTCGCCGGCGCCCGTGGGGGTCATTGCCGACACCAGGATCAGCTTCCCCGGCGGCCGGCCAGATCTGGCGGTGGCTTCAAGACGGATCTTGGCTTTGTCCCTGCCATAGGGCAGCAGGCAATCCTCGCTGATGCCGAGGCTCGACGCCAACTCCTGAATCGGACGCGCCGTGGTCATACCGGATTCTCCTAATGCCTGGTCAATTCGGCTCTGAGCCTATTTCACCGGTGGCTGCGCGTCCACTCCGCCCCGGCCGGATGGATTTTGCCGGGCCACAAGACTTCCCCAGGCGGTGCAGCTCAGGTGCGACCACGGTCTCAGCGGGGTGCCGCGCTTGCAGCGGGAGCCTCGCCGCGGCCATCATGCCCAGTGTACGGCCGGAGATTTATCGATGGAGAGATGGGTGATCGAAACCGCGAGACTGGGCTTGCGCCGTCTGCGGGCGGAGGACATTGACCAGGTTCGCCGCATGCCATGGTTGAACCCCGAGCGGGTGATCCGACGCAGTCTCGAGGGGTATCAAACGGCAGGGCACGGGTTTTTGGCCGTCGTGCTCAAGGCCAGCGGTGAGTTTGCCGGGGTCTGTGGTCTGCTGGATCAGCAAATCGAAGGTCAGCGCGAACATGAAGTGGGTTATCACCTGATTGAGGCGTTCCATGGCCAGGGTCTGGCGACCGAGGCTGCGCGCGGGGTCATGGACCATGCCTTCGATGTGCTGGGACTCGATCGCGTCGTATCCTTTATCGAACCACGCAATCTTGCCTCGGCGCGCGTCGCGGCAAAAAACGGCATGGTTTACCAGCGTGACGCGGTATACCGGGACATTCCGGTGCGTGTATTTGCCGCTGATCGCTCAGCGCCACCGGTCACAGTTGATGGCGGCGAAGAGCTGTCGAAGGTCAACCGTTGATGCGTACGCTGTCGGTGCTGCTGCTGGCCGGAGTGATGTATCTGTCGTTCTGGCCGGTGCGCATCGATCCGGTAGTCTGGGAGCCTGGAGCAGGCCGCAGCCACGAAAAGACCTTTGCTCCCCGAGAGAGTCTCGGGCGCTCCCGGCAACTACTGTCTGGCGCGGGCGCAGGACCTGAGGACATCGCGCTGGGTCCGGATGGTGCCTACTACGCGGGTATGTTTGACGGTCGCATTCTGCGTTTCGATGAGGACGGCTGGTCGCTGTTTGCCGATACCGGCGGCCGGCCTCTGGGTATGCAGTTCAGTGCCGAAGGTCAGTTGATCGTCGCCGACGCGTTTGCCGGCCTGCTGTCTGTGGACCCATCGGGCGAGATCAGTGTGCTGGTCACCGAGGTGGACGGGGTCCCGATGCTGTTCCCGGACGATCTGGACATCGCCGCCGACGGCACCATCTGGTTCACCGATGCGTCGCGCCGCTTCAACGTCCATGACTGGGAGCTGGATTTCTGGGAGGGTCGCGCCACCGGTCGTCTACTCAGTTATCAACCGGAGACCGGCGAATTGCAGGTGCACCTGGACCAGTTGATGTTTGCCAACGGCGTTGCGCTGGGGCCGGATGACCGCTTCGTGCTGGTCAGCGAGACGCTGACAGCGCGCATTACCCGGCTCTGGCTGAAGGGTCCAAAAGCAGGTACCCGGGACATATTCATCGAGGGTCTGCCGGGCTATCCGGACAACCTGTCATTCGACGGCGAGTGGTTCTGGATTGCGCTGCCTTCGCCCCGCCAGCCGGCGATAGAACGCCTGGCCGCGCGACCCTGGTTACGCAGCCTGCTGCAGCGCTTGCCCGAGCAAGTACGCAGGATCGATTTGCCGCCTGTCGGCTGGGTCATCGCAGTCGATGCCGCGGGTCGCGTCCGGGAGAGCCTGCAGGACACATCCGGCCGTTGCTTTTCCATCACCAGCGTCAACCGGTATGGCGATCAATTGCTGATGGGCAGTATCGCCATGGCGCATGTTTGCAGCTTCACGCTCGCTGTCCCGGGCCAGCAGGCCGACACCCGTCTGGCCCGAAATTGATCGCACCGGACCGGTATGCCGCGGCAGCGCGACTCCGCGGCCGGTTGATGCTGCGCCGCGACGAGAAAAATGTTTTTGCTGCCTATAGTCTGTTGACTGCGGTCGGTGACGGGCGATTCCGCTGCCGTGCCTGACAGCACTCAATGGGGGAAACAAATGATTAGCAAACGAATGAGAATTGTATGGCTGATTGCGGCCAGCTTGATGCTGGTGCCGTTGGCAGCATTCAGTGCCGACGAGCCGGAAAGCAACCTGGCGAGAATGTGGGTGGTCAAGCCGAAACCGGGTATGGACCAGCAGCTGGAAGATGCGATGAAAGCGCATAATGCCTGGCGCGTGAAGAACAAGGATCCTTGGGGATGGAACACCTATCATCAGGTAACCGGCGACAACCTGGACATGTGGTTTATCCGCAGCCCAGGACACTCATATGCGGACTTTGATACCTACGGTGACAGCGAGTTCTCCGAGAAGGCCTACGCGCACTGGCTGGAAACGGTCGAGCCGTATGTTGCAAGCTATCAGGGTCATCTGGCCGAGTTCGCGCCAGAGATCAGCAACTGGCCGGCGGATGCGGGGCCCTATGAGTGGTACTGGGTCTATACCTATCAGCTCAGGCCAGGCACCGGACGGCCGTTCTTTGCCGCGGTCAAGGCGATCACCGACGCATTGAAAACCGCGGCCTGGGATGAGGTTTACGCGTTTACCTGGCAACTGGACGGCGAGGTTCCGGCGATCAGCCTGGTGATACCGGAAAAGGATTGGGGCGGTTTTGCCGGTCCTGAGTCCGACGCCTACGACACCATCTCCGCTTCGATGGGCAAGGACAAGGCTGACGCCATGTGGGCAGCGATGTTCAAGCACGTAAAACGCGTTTCCAGCACCGTCTATCATCGTCATGCCGATATGTCCTACGAGGCTGCGAGCGACTAGAAGCCCCGCGCCTTTGGCGATCGCTAAGCCGGGCGCGCCCCATATGGGGCGCGCTCTTTTTTTGTGTCTCCGACCGACGGTCGGCACCGTGCTATGCTCGGTCGGGCCACCGTGGGGACGGCGGCGCATACCAGGAGGGGAAGCCGGCAATGAGTCTGTCGCCCGAATTTGACGATCTGTTCTCCGACCACCTGCAGCGATTGCACAAGGATTATGCCGCAGCTCTGGACGCATCGGGTCATGAGGCCGTCATCGTGGTTTCAGGCGTGCCGAAGTATCGTTTCGAGGACGACCAGACATTCCCGCTGCGCGTGAACCCGCGCTACCGGCAGTGGATTCCGGCAGGCGAGCACACCTACTCGCTGCTGCTGATACGCCCGGGTATGCAACCGCGGCTGATCTGTTACCAGCCAAAGGACTATTGGCATGTAGTGCCGCAGGCGCCGTCAGGTTTCTGGACCCGCCATTTCGATATCGAGTGTGCGGGCTCGCCAGCAGCGGTTCTGGATCTGATCCCTGCAGACCGAAGACACATCGCTGTGCTGGGCAGTGATGGCGCTGCGGCCTGGATCGGCATTGACGCGCAGCAGGTGAACCCCCCGGCGCTGACTCGCTGGCTGGATTTCCATCGGGTATACAAGACCGATTACGAAGTCGCTTGTCTGGAGCAGGCCAGCGCGATCGGTGCCAGGGCTCATCTCGCAGCCCGCGATGCGTTTCATGCCGGCGCCTCGGAGTTCGAGATCCATCTCGCCTACCAGCGAGCTGCCGGTCAGGATGAACAGCGTCTGCCGTACAACAACATCATCGCGCTGAACGAGCATGGCGCCACGCTGCACTATGATGTATTCGATCAGCAGCCACCCGCCGTTTCGTACTCGTTTCTGATCGACGCCGGCGCCAGTTTTAATGGCTATGCAGCCGACATCACGCGCACCTGGGCTGCCGCGGAGGGTTTGTTTGCAGACCTGGTCGCGGCGCTGGATCAGTCACAGCGTGATCTCGTCGCCAGTATCCGGCCAGGTCTTCCGTATCTGGATCTGCATTTGCAGGCGCATGACGACATCGCGGAAATATTGCAGCAACTGGAGCTGGTCAACATGACGCCGGAAGCGATGGTGGAAAGCGGCGTCACCCGGGCGTTCTTCCCTCACGGCCTGGGGCATCACCTTGGTCTTCAGGTTCATGATCGCGGCGGCAAGCTGGCGGATGCCAGCGGAACGGAACTGCCGCAGCCGAAGGCAGACCCGTTTCTGCGTAATCTGCGTCCGGCCGAACCGGGCAATGTATTCACGATCGAGCCCGGGATATACGTGATCGAACAGTTGCTGGGACCGTTGCGCGAGACGACCGCGGGGCGCAGCATCGACTGGGAACGGCTGGCGAGCATCTCGCCCTGTGGTGGCGTGCGTATCGAGGATAACGTTCTGGTGACGGCAAGCGGAGTGCGCAATCTGACCCGGGATGCGTTTGCCGCGCTGGGTCGGGCGGATCAATCCCGCTGACATCTGCGAGCAGGCTGGTGGTCGGGGGTGGCGATCAATCGGCCCGATATGATGCGAGTGTTGGTGGCTGAGCAGGGGTTACGGAGCAGGGCATGACCGCAAATTATCTGGAGCAGCTGGCCGCTGAGTGGTACGAGTACAGCGGCTATTTTGTACGACGCAATGTGCTGGTCGGCCCGCGGACCGGTGGCGGGTTCGAGGCAGAGCTGACCATACTCGCGGTCCATCTCGTTCAGCGCACCGTGGTACAGGTGGAGCCCTCGATGGATGCGCACAGCTGGGACAAGCGGGAGAAGCGCTACCGCGCCCGATTTGATGCCGGCCGCCGGTTCATCCCCGGATTGCTGGGTGACTTCGAAGTGGCCGGCGACATCCGCCAGATCGCGTTGATCGGTCTCGGCAGTCGAACCAATCATCCCACTCTGGGCGGTGGGGAAGTTCTGACCTTGCCGGATTTTCTCGCCGAGATCATCGCTTCAGTGGGCACGGTTACCGAGGCGAGCGGGGCGGTCGGTCAGCAGTATCCGATCCTGCGGACACTGCAATTCGTCGCCGAAAACCGCCGCGCCGTGATGGCCGCGCTGCTTGACCAGGACCCGCGTCAAATCGGATTTTGAACGCGATGTCCGATCGTCCGATGAGCCACAGCCCGGCTAAGATGACGCTGCGGCCAGGGGGACAGTCGGATAAGTTGACCCCGCCCTGGCGCTGACGCTGTGGAGCGGGAGCGCGCGAGTCAGGCGGTTGAGCGGTTGTGTTCCGCGGGCGTCTCGACCGCGCTCTCTTCGGTCAGATAGCGACGCATCATCATCGCCTGCTGCAGCTTGCCCTTGCGCACATAGGACTGATAGAGGATGTCACGCATAAACTCCATCAGCACGCCGGCCTGGGATGCATTGAACAACGGCATGGTGTCAATCATGTCATCGCTGTCAAACAGCACCTTGCGGATCAAATCGAAGGTCTCGTCATCGACTTCGGCCATATCCCGGATGTCGTTGCACTGCTCGTAGATGCGCATCTTGCCGGTTTCGCCAAGATCCCGGAATACATGCCTGACGGTGCGCCGACACATGCTGACGAACGCGTTCATACAGTTGGCTGAAAAGCAGCTCAGGGCTTCGCGAAACAGGATCTCGCTGTCTTCCGGGAGATAGGTGAAATCGAACCGTTCCCGCGGCCGCTCGATCTCGATATAGTTGGTAGACAATTCCACGCGGTCTTCCAGGTAGGCTTTGACCGGGTACTTGAGAAACACCGGTTCGCCACAGGCGTCGCAGCGGAAAACCACGCCCACTTCGCTGGGTTTGAATCTTTCCAGTTCTTCGTAATGCGGCCAGGACACCGGAGAGATATGTGACAGCACGGAGCAAGAGGGACAGCTGACCGCAAAGTGCTGCCCGTGCGCGTGGTGGAACTTGTCGTCCTTATCAACAAAGATGGACATATTGTTATTATCCCGGAAGTTTTCCGCTCACGAGGAAGACTCCCGCGGTCACTGCCCACGAGATTCCCCCCAATGACGCGAGTGTATCCAAAGGCGGGATTCGAGGCGAATGTCTACTTTATGTAAAGCAGAAAAAGCAGGATTCACCAGTCTTCCGACGCCCGTCTTGCGGCTTCATTGTCCGCCCGCGCCAGCACACCGAACGGCGTGATCAGCACCCGGTAACGGGCACCGTCGGTCATCGGCAGATAGACGCTGCTGCCGTAGTCCACATCTATCCACGACGCCAACCAGGGCCGGCTGGCCACAGCCAGGCTCCACAAGGTCTGCCCGGGTTGGCCGGCGAGCTCGTAGGCGGAACTCCTCATATCCGGGCGCTGGTCCAGTTCGGCATAACGACCGGAGAGCCGGTCCAGTTGATACAGGCTGTCGACGCCGAGCAGGATGATCGGGGTCCGCCAGCGCAGGAAGCGCACGTCGAGTTGCCATTGCTGGCCAGCCAGCTGAAAGGTGCGCGGGGCGTCGAAACTGACAAACTCGGCGTTGGCCTCAAACAAATCGGGGCCCAGCTGGCGAAAACTGAGGCTGCCGATTTGTGTTTCTTCGGTCAGCGTTTGTATGGCCTGAAAACTGACCGCCAGACCCATCAGCAGACCGCCGCTGCCAAGCAGCGCCAGCGCGACCAGCCCGGTCAGACCGCCCGTCGCCAGGCGACGGCGCCTGATACGGCGCAGCGCCAGCCAGCCGAGCAGCAAGCCGAGCAGCAGCGCCAGCAGGGCCAGCTGCGAAATATCCATGGCTAACCACCTCCAGAAAGGGCGCGGATCCGGCCAAGCAGAAGGTCCGGATCCAGCCGGCGATCAGTATGGACGATCAGGGTCCTGTCCGACTCAACGGCAGGCACGCCGTGTTCTGTCCGCAGCTGTGCGGCCAGCACCGCGGGGCCGGCATCGGACGGATCTTCGCCGCTGCTGGCTCTCGCCACCACACGTTGCCGCAGCACCGCCTCCGGCGCCTCACAGCACAGCCAGAGATACGGGAGTTCGAGTTGCGCCGCCAGGTCCATAAACGGTGTCCGCCGCTCAGGCTGGAGAAAACTCGCATCGACAATGACGCTGTGACCACTGGCCAGCACGGTGCGCGCAAGATCGCGCAAGCGGGCATAGGTCAAATCGCCGGCTTGGCTGCTGTAGATGCCCTGACCCAGTGGTCCGTCGCGACGGCCAGGGCCAAGCAGACGCTTACGTTCTATGTCCGAGCGCAACACCACTGCCGGCAATAACCCGGATAATTCCCGCGCGAGCCAGCTCTTGCCGGAACCGGACAACCCGCAGGTCATCATCAGTGCTGGCGAGGCCGGCAGCGTAGCCTGGTCGGCGAGCGTCAGATGGCGATCGATGCGCTGCTGCAGATATTCGGTCTCAGCGGCGTCGAGACCTGGTTGCGCCAGCCGGATGCCGTCCACTTTAGCTCTCACCATGTGCCGATAAACGAGATACCAGGGCAACAGATCCAGGCCTGCATAATCCCCGGTAATCGCCAGCCAGTGGTTGAGCAGGCGCCAGCCAAGATTCCGATGGCCGCGCGATTCCAGGTCCATCACCAGAAACGCGAGATCCGAGAAGACATCAATCCAGCGCAGGGAGGGCTCGAACTCGATGCCGTCGAAGGCAAGGAATCCATGGTCGGTGCGCGCCATGTTGCGCAAGTGCAGATCGCCATGACACTCGCGGACGAAGCCTGCGGCGCGGCGGATAGCCAGGCGCAACGCGAGGCGGGTGAATGTCGTTTCGGTCCATTGTTCGAGCCTGGCCAGCAGCGGCGTATTCATCGCATCAGAGAGCTGGCGGAAGTTCGCCCGCACCGGCGCCAGCACTGCGCTTGGCGTACCCCAGTCCACTGCCGCCGGAGCGCGCTCGGCATAGAGATGAAAGTTAGCAATCAACTCGGCCATGCTTTCCATGTCCGAGCCGTCCAGCTTGCCTGCCTCGAGTTGACGGTCCAGTTGCGACGCCTGTCGGAACCTGCGCATTCGCACCGCGTACTCTATTACCGGCCCGTGGTCTGCAAAGCGCAGCCCCTGATCTGTCCGGCGCAGGGTCACGACATCCAGGTACATGGACGGGGCCAGGCGCCGGTTAAGCCGCAGTTCTTCTTCGCAGAAGTGCTTGCGTTGCGCCAGGCGCGAGAAGTCCAGAAAACCCAGATTGACCGGTTTCTTCAGCTTGTAGGCATAGTCGCCGGCCAGCAGAACCCAGGAAATATGGGTTTCAACAAGCCGGATATCGGCGGCCGGATGCGGATACACCGATGGGTCGAGCAGCGACTGCGGGATGCGCATGTCCGGGTCAGAACGCGGCATAGGGCCTGTCAATGTCGAGCGGGCGGCGACTGGTTTCTGCAACAAACAAAGCGCACTCCTTTCGGCCTGCGGCTCGAGAACAGGGCCTGTGGGCAGATTTTCCGAAAAGCGCTGACCGACCCTAATTGAAATCAGCGACAGCGCCGGTACTGCCGCCCGGCAGAAGATCGAGCATGCTGCCGTCGAGTACCCAGCGGGTTATTTCGGCGATTTCGCCATCCAGGCGATGATCACCCCTGATCCTCGGCACACGGTCGCGGATCTGGTGATGCAGCGCCTGCAATTCAGCAGTCGTCTTCGCCGGGCTTTGTTCATCCACCGCCACCGCACCGGAGAGCAATTCGATGGCGAGGATACGCGCAGTATTGGCGCAGATATCCAGCAACTTGAAGCCCGCCCAGGGCGCCATGCTGACATGGTCTTCCTGTCCGGCCGAGGTCGGGATGCTATCGACCGATGCCGGATGCGCCAGGGTCTTGTTCTCGGAGCACAGCGCCGCGGCGGTTACGTGAGCGATCATCATGCCCGACTCCAGACCCGGCTCCTGGGTCAGGAACATGGTCAGACCCGGGTTGACCCTACGGACCAGCAGATCAATGCGGCGCTCGGACATGCTGCCGATCTCGGCCACGGCAATCGCGGCAAAGTCGCAGATAAAAGCCAGTGGTTCGGCGTGGAAATTGCCGCCGGAGATTACATCGTCGCCAAAGATCAGCGGGTTGTCGGTGACCCCGTTGCATTCGGCGGCGAGTACCTGACTGGCGTGGCGCAACGTGTCCCAGATTGCGCCCATTACCTGTGGCATGCAGCGCACCGCGTAAGGGTCCTGGACCCGGTCGCAGGCCGCATGCCCGGAGTGAATCTGGCTTTCGGTGAGCAAGCCGCGGAACAAAGTGGCAACGCGCTTCTGGCCGGCGAGACCACGCGCCTCGTGGATGCGCTCATCAAACGGCGCAAAACTGCCGGCGAGGCCTTCCAGACTCAGGGCGCCGGCCAGAATGGCCGTCGCCAGCAAGCGGTCGGCCTGCTCGATCCCGGTCATCGCCAGCGCGGCGCTGGCCTGGGTCCCGTTGAGCAGGGCCAGACCTTCTTTGGCCTGCAGATTGACCGGCTCGCACTGTGCCTTGGTCAACACGTCATGGCCGATCAGGACGCGGTCGCCAAGATGGGCTTCCCCTTCGCCAATCAGCGCCAGCGCGAGGTGCGCGAGCGGGGCAAGATCACCGGACGCGCCGACCGAGCCACGGCTGGGGATGATCGGCAGCACATCTTCGTTGAGCAGCGCCAGCAGTGTTTCCACCACCTGAGGTCGGATCCCGGAATAGCCGGCGGCCAGGCTGTTGGCCTTAAGCAGCATCAGACGTCGGACCAGCTTCGCCGACAACGGCTCGGCAACGCCGGCTGCGTGGCTGCGGACCAGGTTGTACTGCAATTCCTCGACCTGCGCCGGAGAAATGCGGGTATTAGCGAAAGCGCCGAAACCGGTGTTGATGCCGTAACGCGGTTCGTTCCTGGTGACCGCCCGACGCACGGTTTCGACGCTCGCCTGCATGCGCTGACGGGCATCGTCGGCCAGCATCAAATGCGGGCGCTGCTGCTCAAAATTCAGTACGTCTGACACCCGCAGGTCTTGGCCGGTGATGATCAATTCCGTCATACAGACTCCCCGCCTATGTAGGTTTGTACCGGTTGCAAACCGCCGAGTTGATAAAGAAGGAACTCGGGACCCGGTATATCCCACACGGTGAAATCGGCGACGCTGCCGCGAGCGAGCTTGCCCGCGTCCGTTTGCCCCAACGCCTGGCCTGCATGGGCGGTGATCCCGGCCATTGCTTCCGCCGTGTCGAGACCAAACAGGGTGGCCGCCATATGAGCGCTGGTCAACAGGCTGAGCATGGGAGATGACCCCGGGTTGTGATCGGTGGCGATGGCCATCGGGACGCCGGCGGCGCGTAGTCCGGCGACGGGCGGTTTACGGGTCTCACCGAGAAAATAGAATGCACCTGGTAACAGCACAGCAACTGTGCCGGCAGATGCCATTGCATCGATATCGCTCTGTTGCGCATATTCGAGGTGATCGCAGGACAAGGCGCCGAGGCGGGCGCCGAGACCGGAGCCGCTCCTCGCGGAGAGTTGCTCCGCATGTACGCGCAGCTTCAGTCCGTAGTGATTCGCGGCGGACGCCATCTGCTGCAGGTGCGTCGTCGAGAAACCGATGTTGTCGACGAAGATATCCACCGCTTCGGCCAGGCCCTGATCAACCACTGCCGGCAACATCTGATCGATGACCTGGCGGATATAGCTGTCCGCGTCGATGCCCTCAGGCACTGCGTGGGCGCCGAGGAAGGTCGCATGTACGCGCACCGGGGACAGGCGATCGAGTTCGCGAATCGCGCGCAGCATTTTCAGTTCGTTATCCAGGTCCAGGCCATACCCGCTCTTGATCTCGACCCGGGTCACGCCTTCGCGCAGCAAAGCGTCGATCCGCGGCAGAGCCAGGTCCACCAGTTCTTTTTCGCTCGCGGCACGCACGCTGCGCACCGTTGACCGGATGCCACCGCCGGCCCGGGCGATGTCTGCATAGCTGGCACCGCTGCGGCGCAGCGAATGCTCGATCATGCGATTGCCGGCGTAGACCAGATGCGTGTGGCAGTCGATAAAGCCCGGCAATACGACGCACCCGTTCAGATCAACGGTTTGCCGCGCGGGCACGCGTTCGCCGATCGCCGATATGCAGCCAGCGGTGACCGCAAAGCAGTCCGCTGGCGCCGGGTTCAGCGATCCGCTGATTGGCGAATCCGTCATCGGATAGAATCGCAGCTTGTCGAACAGGATGTCGTGCACGTTCTTCCCGGGGACCCTGATGAGCCACAGTTTGCGTTTTCAGCATATTCTCACGCCGCGCGGGATGGAAAGCCATAAACGCATGGTTGTGGACGAACACGGACTGATCATCGCCCTCGAGGACGACACCGATACGGATACCGGGGCGACTGACGGCTGGCTGGCGCTGCCCGGCATGCCCAATGCTCATAGCCACTGTTTCCAGCGTGCGCTGGTGGGGCGGGGCGAGCGCGCGTCAGGCAATGACTCCTTCTGGAGCTGGCGCGAGGCAATGTACGGTTTGGCCCGGGATATCAGTCCCGAACAATTGCGCGCGGTGGCCGCGCGGGCGTACGCGGACATGTTGCGCGGCGGATTTACCAGCGTGGCGGAGTTCCACTATCTGCACCATCGGGCCGACGGCAGTCGCGGGCCCGAAATGGCGCAGGCCGTTATCCAGGCCGCAGCCGAGGCAGGCATTCGACTGGTGATGCTGCCGGTGCTTTACCAGCAAGGTGGCTTCGATGTTCCGCCCAGTGCCCGGCAGCAGCGCTTTATCCACCAGCGCATCGATGATTACCTCGCGCTGCTGGAGTCTGTGGCTTCGGTCCCGGCGGGTATCGCGCCGCACTCGTTGCGCGCGGTCAGCATCACAGCGCTGAAAGAATTGCTGGCTGGCGCCGATGCCGTGCTGCCCGCGGGATATCCAAAACACATCCACATCGCCGAGCAATTGCGCGAAGTCGAGGAGTGTATGGAGGCGACCGGCATGCGACCGGTCGAGTTGCTGGCGCAAGCAGTCAAACTGGATTCCAGCTGGAACCTGGTCCACGCTACGCATGCCAGCGGCACTGAGCTGGCGCTGATGGCGGATGCCGGCGTGACCGCAGTACTGTGTCCGCTCACCGAGGCCTATCTGGGCGACGGCATATTTTTGGCGCGAGACTACCTGGGTCTGGGTGGCCGTATTGCCATCGGTTCTGACAGCAATGTCCGCATCGATGCGGTAGAGGAGCTGCGCTTGCTCGAATATGGTCAACGGCTGTCGCTTGGCCGCCGCGCCTGTCTGGCCACAGACGAAGGACTCGGTATGCCGTTGTGGCGTCTCGCCGCCCTGGCTGGCGCCGCGGCTATCGCGCAAAACGTGGGCCAGATTCGCGTTGGCGCGTATGCGGATCTGGTGGTGCTGGATCCGACAGCCTCGCCGCTGGCTGGCCTGCCTGCCGCGACCGCGCTTGATGGCTTGATCACCGCGGGCAGCGGCGAGAATATTGCGGCGACTTACGTTGGGGGGCGCCGCGTGGTCAGCGACCGGTGTCACCAATCGGAAACGGAAATTCAGGCAGCATATTCCTCCGCATTGCAGCAACTGGGCAGCTCATGATCAAGGACACGCCGGAGTCAGAACAAACCATAGTGCCGTTTGAAATCCGTCCGCCTGCGGTTGGCCGGGTACCGGTGCTGGTCAGCATGCCGCATACCGGTGTCCGCGTGACTTCGGAAGTCGACGCCAGCTTTGCCGATCCGGTCATGGCCGAGCTGCCGATGACCGACTGGCATCTGCATCATCTTTACGATTTTCTTCCTGAGCTCGGCGTCACCACTATCCACGCGGTCTATAGCCGTTTCATGGTCGATCTCAATCGCAGTCCGACAGCGGCGCCGCTGTATCCGGGTCGCTTTGAGACCAGCCTCGTGCCGACCGAAACATTTCATGGCGAACCGATCTTCCGGGATCCTCCGGATGCAGAAGAAATCGAGCGCCGGCGCCTGCTTTATCATGCCCCCTATCACGCTGCATTGCTCCAATCTCTGAGGGACCTCAGGCAGCAGTTCGGGCGCGCGGTAGTGATTGACGTACACAGTATCGCCAGCGTGGCCAATCGTTTGCACGACGAATTAAGGGACGATATCTACCTTGGCGATCGCGATGGGCAGACCTGCGGAAGCTGGTTGCGCAAGACTTTGGCAAGGGCTTTCACCGAGCAGGGTTTGCGTGTTGCAATCAACGATCCGTACAAGGGCGGCTATATCACCGACCACTATGGGCGGGTTGAGGATGTGGAGGCGATCCAGATCGAGATGTGTCAGCGGGTCTACATGGAAGAGGGGCGGCCCGACACAGCACTTGGCAGTCCCCGATTCGAGGCCGCCCAGGATATGCTGCGCCAGGTTTTTGTCGAACTGCTGGCCGGCTTCCGCGCCCGCTATGGTTAGTCCGGGTCTGGTCCAGGCGGCTTGATCAGGCGCAGGGTCATGCGGTCGCTTTCGCCGATTGCGATATAACTATCCCGGTCAACATCACCCAGGCGTAACGACGGCGGCAAGGTCCAGACCCCTTCCGGATAATCCTTGCGGTCTTTCGGATTGGCGTTTAACTCGCTCTTGCCGTCGAGCTTGAAGCCGGCGGCTTCAGCCTGTTTTATGACATAGCTCTCCGGCACGTAACCGCTGGCGGCCATGGTGAGGATAGTCTCATCGTCGACGGTCAGATCCTCGATCTCGACGCCGCGGTGCTGGACGATGCCAAGGATGCCGCCCGGCTTGAGCACGTCCATGGCTGCCTGCAGGAATTCGTCCAGCAGGCCACTGCGGATCAGGCTGTGGATGTTGCGAAACACCAGCACCATATCCGCGCTCGCGTCCTGGCCGAGAGCGTTGCCGGCGCCGGGGCCAAACCCGATCACCTCGACCTGATCATATACGTTGCCGCCGGAGGCCAGTTTCTCGACAAAGCCGAGATAGCTCCGGGTGCGATATTCGGAGCCGCTGTTTTCGCCGTAGTGTGCGGTGATCAACTTGCCGCTGCCGCGCAGGGTCGGGGCCAGAATTTCCGTGTACCAGCCGCCCCCGGGCCACAATTCGATCACGGTCATATCGGCTTCCAGCCCGAAGAAATCCAGCGTCGCCCGGGGATGGCGATAGACATCACGCGCCTTGCTCTCTGCCGGGCGCTGGCTGCCGTTCAGGGCCGCGTCCAGGGCTTGTGACGTCTCCGCATCCATGGCCTGGACCGGCAGCGACATCGCCAGCATCAGTGCCGTCGCGACCAGCATGCTTCGGGGAAGGGCCATCTCCTTGTCCTCTTAATATCAGTGGTGATTGTTGTGCAAGCTGATTGAATACACCGCGTGGGCCAAGCGGTCAACGCTGTGCAGTCGCCGGCGCCTAGGGCCTGTTCACACTAGTTGAATCGTGCCTGTTGTCCCTGAAAAAGGGCCAATCAAGGCACGACGAACGTGGTTTGGTTATTCCAAATGAGAGAGGAGTAACGCCGAGTGGCCCTTTTTCAGGGACAACCCGAAGGGCTGGGCTCATTTTTCCGCGCAGCGGCGTTATCAGTCGCTCATGTATATTCAATAAACTACGCTCCTTCTGCCTTGCTGGGCGGAAAAATGAGCCCAGCAGGCATGATTCAACTAGTGTGAACAGGCCCTAAAAGAGCGCCTCGCAAAAGGAACCGATATGACCTGGAATACCTTCCCGCTGACGCTGCACTCGAGCGTGGAACTCACGCCGACTGTGCGCCAGTTCGCCTTCCGCAGGGCTGATCGTGAGCCCTTCGAATTCGTCGCCGGGCAGTTCATCAATTTGCATTGGGACCGTGACGGACAACGCACCCACCGTAGTTACAGCGTCGTCACGGCGCCGGGCACTTCCGATCTGATCGAGATCGCAGTGGCCCCGGTCGAGGGGGGCTTCGCCACCGGCAAGCTTTTCGGCCTCAAGTCCGGGGGCATGATCGAGGCCAGCGGCCCCTACGGGCGCTTTGTGCTGCGCGATGACCCTCCATGCCGCTATCTGCTGATCGCCACCGGCACCGGCGTCACGCCATATCATTCGATGCTGCCAACGCTGGAGCGCCTGCTTAGCGGCACCGCTTACACGGCTGAGGTGATCCTCGGTGTCCGCAGCCGCGCAGAATTATTGTATGCAGAGGCATTCCGCCGGCTGGCCGCCAGGGTCGACAGCTTCCGCTTCCGCGCCTGTTACAGCCGTGATTTGCCCGCTGATGCCGAGGCGTGGGAGCACAAAGGTTACGTGCAGGATCAGTTCCCCGGCCTGGAGGTGGATCCAGAGCGGGATATTGTTTATCTCTGCGGCAATCCGAATATGGTGGACGCAGCAGTAGCGGAACTGAAAGAGAGGGGTCTGGGGGTAAAACAGGTGCGGCGGGAGAAGTATCTGTCGGCGCGAAACTAGCCCGTAACTGGCCTCATCCGGCGGCGGATCGCCCCCGGATGCGCTGCGTCCGGCAAGTCCCGGGCTCCGCTGCGCAGCGCGCTGAGGATCGTGTTGCTGCAGAAATTATCCTGGCCGGGATCGACGTTTTATCCCGCGTCATCGACGGCTCCGACCTCATTCAGCCAGCGCGTACGAGTAGTCAGAAAATGCTGTACGCCATCGATCTCAGCCGCGCTCATGTCCGGGTGCCATACCTCGAAGATGAATACAGCGCGTTCGCGGTCGCTGCGGTTCCACGCTTCGTGGAGGAAACTGTCGTCAAACGCCAGCACTTTGCCTTCGTCCCAGTTCCGGGTCTCGTCACCGACCCGGATACCGCATTGCGGCGGGATGATCAGGCCGAGGTGCACGGTGAGTCGCCCGTTCATCTGGCCGTAGTGCGGGATGATGTGCTCGCCTGGCGCCAGCACTGAGAAAAACGTCTCCGGCATCCAGCCTTCTGCTTCAGGCAGCGGCAGGCTGTCCATCAAAGCAGCAGTCTGCGGACAACGCTCGCAGTGCTCACCGACCCGTCCTTTGAGATGCAGATGGAACGCGCTCCAGGACAGATTGCCGGCAAGGTGGGAGAAGTCGGTGCCTTGCGGCGTCGTCGCCTGCTGGCCCTGGGTGCCGTGAATATAGGGGGTGAAACCTGAGCGGTCTGGTAACAGCATTTCCAGTTCAGCACGCACGGCGGGGTATGCGTCCTCGACTCTCTGTACCCAGTCGAAGTCCTCTCGCTCGAACCAGGGAATCGGTCGTAATCCTGGAATGAAAAAGAACTCCGGTCGTTGCTGAGGATGCTCGTAGACCCGCTTGCGCTGGCCGGCCAGCATCGCCAGCGCAGCGTCAATACGATGCAATTCGCTGGCCGCATACTTTTCCCGAAGATACACACGGGTCGATTCGAGCAGATCCCGGTATTTGCCGGTCAGCGTCTTGTGCATCAGTTCGGCATCTTTGCGGATTGCCTCCGGCAAGCGCTGATCCTGCAATGCCCGGCCAACCGGTCCGGCGATCGTCACCACGCCCTGGTAGGCACGCACCGCCGCCTCGGTATCGCCAAGCGCCAGGCAGCAGGAGCCGAGTTTGAGCAATGCCGGCACATGATCAGGTTGCAGCTTGACCGCTTCCAGATAGATTCCGCGAGCCTCCTCGAAGCGCCCCAGACTGTGCAATATCGTGCCGCGCCGGAAACGCAGTTCCGCGTTGTGCGGGTGGTGCCGGATCGCAGTATCCAGTGTGGCCAGACAGGGTTCGATCCGGCCCTGAAACAGAGCCGTCTGCGCCAGCTTTAACAGCGCTTCGAGGTGATCGGGTTGCTGGTCGAGGACAATCTCGAAGCAAGCGCTCGCCTCGTCAAGCCGTCGCTCGGAGATCAGTCGATCTGCTTTCGACATGATCTCGTTAAATTTCGAGCTTTCGTTGTTAATGCTATGATTCAAATAAGTTTTTCCAATAAAATTTAAAGGCATGAGCCTGATCAGGTGCGCCGGCCGGATCTCCTGAGCAGGGTGCAGACCGTCCTCCGGCGCGGATCAGGCTTTGAGCTTGCGGTAGCGGATACGATGAGGTTGCGCTCCGTCCTCGCCCTTGCGCCGCTTCAGGTCTTCTTCATAGTCCGCATAGTTGCCCTCGAACCATACCACCTCGCTGTCGCCTTCGAAGGCGAGCATGTGGGTGGCGATGCGGTCCAAAAACCAGCGGTCATGAGAGATCACCACAGCGCATCCGGGGAAATTCAGTAACGCTTCCTCCAGCGCGCGCAGGGTCTCCACATCCAGATCATTGGTTGGTTCATCGAGCATCAGCAAATTTCCGCCGGAACGCAGAACCTTGGCGAGGTGGACCCGGTTGCGTTCGCCGCCGGAGAGTTCGCCGATGCGTTGCTGCTGGGACTGGCCCTTGAAGTTGAACCGGCCGACATAGGCCCTTGACGGCGTTTCATAGGCGCCCACCTGGATAATGTCCTGACCGCCTGAAATTTCCTCCCACACTGTTTTGCTGTCGTCCAGACTGTCGCGGCTCTGATCCACATAGGCCAGTTGTACCGTCTCTCCAAGACGCAGCGTACCGGCGTCGGCCTGCTCCTGGCCGGCCAGCATCCGGAACAGGGTGGTCTTGCCCGCGCCGTTGGGGCCGATCACGCCGACGATGGCCCCGGGCGGCAGACTGAACGACAGGCCGTCGAACAGCAGCCGATCGCCAAAGCCCTTGCGCAAGTCTTTGGCTTCGGCCACCAGGTCGCCCAAACGCGGACCGGGCGGGATATAAATCTCGTTGGTCTCGTTGCGTGCCTGAAACTCCCTCGAGGACAGTTCTTCAAAACGCTGCAGTCGTGCCTTGGACTTGGCGTGTCGACCTTTCGGATTTGTGCGGACCCATTCCAATTCGTGTTTCATCGCGCGAACCCGGGCCGCTTCCTGGCGCGATTCCTGCTCCAGTCGCTGTTCCTTCTGCTCCAGCCAGGAAGAGTAGTTGCCTTCCCAAGGGATGCCGTAGCCGCGATCCAGTTCCAGGATCCAGCCGGCTACGTTGTCGAGGAAGTAACGATCGTGGGTGACCGCCACCACGGTGCCCGGGTACTCGTCGAGGAAATGCTCCAGCCACCCTACCGATTCGGCATCCAGATGGTTGGTCGGCTCATCCAGCAACAGCATATCCGGGCGTGACAGCAGCAAACGGCACAGTGCTACCCGCCGTCGCTCGCCGCCGGACAATCTGGCCACCTCGGCGTCCCAGGGCGGCAGGCGCAACGCATCGGCGGCGATTTCCAGCGTGCGGTTCAGATTGTGACCGTCGGCTGCCTGGACGATGTTTTCCAGCCTGGCCTGCTCCGCCGCCAGCGCATCAAAGTCCGCCTCCGCCTCCGCATACGCCGCGTAGACCTCGTCCAGGCGCTGCAGCGCCGCCTTTATTTCCGCCACCCCGTCTTCGACATTGCCGCGGACGTCCTTGCTCTCGTCCAGGTGAGGCTCCTGGGGCAGAAACCCGACCTTGATCCCGGGCTGAGGCCGGGCTTCGCCTTCGATTTCGGTATCCAGGCCGGCCATGATCCGCAGCAGAGTGGATTTTCCGGCGCCGTTGAGCCCCAGCACGCCGATTTTGGCGCCAGGAAAAAAACTCAGGGAAATATCGCGCAGGATGTGCCGTTTTGGCGGCACGATCTTGGCGACGCGGTTCATGCTGTAGATAAATTGGGCCATGGAAGCTTTGCGCAGGTGTCAAAAGACGAAATTATCCGGCATGGGCGCGGCCTGCGCCACCATCACCGGAATCAACACGCCTGAAACTGGCGCGCGGGTTTGTCAACAGTTATAAAAAGGGGACAACAAACTGAACGGGAGAGGGGAGATGAATTATCGAATCGGGTTGTTGTCCGCTGCATTTGTCCTGCTGTTCGCGGCCGGCCGAGGCACGGTCGAGGCTGCGCCGCCGGCTGCACCTGAGGCTCAGCAGGGAGTCGAGTCAGGCGCGCTGGACGCACGTCAAACCGGTATGCAGGCGATCCGCCTGCCCGGGCTCAAGTCCTCGGCTAAAGTGATCCGGGATATCGACGGCCTGGCCCATATTCAGGCGCGCAATGAACACGACATGTATTTCCTGCAGGGCTGGACCCACGCCGAGGACCGGCTGTTCCAGATGGACGTGAACAGGCGCCAGCCCAGCGGCACACTGGCTGAACTGCTGGGGCAGGGAGCCCTGCCAAGCGATGTGCAACTGCGAACCATCGGTTTGAGACGCTCCGCAGAGCGGTCCTGGGCAGCGATACAGGCAGACGCAAACAGCGGAGACGACGTTGCCAAAGGGGTTGCCGCCGCCCTGAGCGCCTATGCAGCAGGCGTCAACGGGTTTCTCGCCCAGGCGGGAGGCGCACTGCCACCTGAATACGTCGCGTTGAGCCTGAGCAGTGTGGAACCATGGACACCGGTCGACAGCATCGTGATCGGCAAGCTGATCGCTTTCGGCCTGTCCTTTGATCTTGAAGACATTGATTACACTCAGACCCTGGGCGCGTTTCAGGCCGTGCTCGGCCCGGACAGCGGGTACCTGCTGTTTGCCGAGGATCTTTACCGGTCGCAGCCTTTTGACCCGGCGAGCACGGTTCCCGACGCCGGCGGCGACGGACCTCAATATCCACCCAAGGCCAGCTCGGCGGACCAGGCCGCGGCCGGGACGCAGCGCAGCAAAAAAAGCGCCGGACCCGAAGGCATACCGAGGATGCATCCGCATGCCACCGAGCTGGCGGCAAGGTATCTGCGCAAAGTCCGCGAAGTCCCGCTGCTGAACACCCTGTTGGAAAACGAACGCTCGGACCGGGGCTCCAACAACTGGGGGGTGACCGGTGAGAATTCTGCGACCGGCCATCCAATCATCGCCAACGATCCACATTTGTCACTGGACAATCCGACCACGTTTTACCCGATGCATATCAGTTCGCCCGGGTACGATGCGATAGGCAATGGCTTTGCCGGCGCTCCGTTCATCATTACCGGGCAAAACCGGAATATCGCCTGGGGTCCGACGACTAATCCGATGGATGTCACCGACGTGTTCCTCGACACGCTGGTGGCCGACCCGGGCGCGCCGCTGGGCTTGAGTATCGCCCTGCCTGGCGGTGCGCTGGGACACATCGTCCCGGTACCGGAGTCGTACAGGATCAATGCGGACGTGAACGGTGATGGCGTGCCCGATGGGATCATCGTCGATGTTCCGCCGGGGACGCCGGGTATCCCGCCGGCAAGTCTGACGGTGCCGGCGCGTTACGACGGCGTGATTCTTGAAGTCCTCGGCGATCTGCTTCCTGGCGGATCGGTGCTGACCGCTCAATTCACGGGCTTTGGTCCTACGCGCGAATTGGAGAGCTTTTATATCTGGAACCAGGCGCGTGACCTGGAGGATTTCCGTGCCGGTCTGGAACGTTTCGATTTCGGTTCGCAGAACTGGGCTTACGCGGATCGGGCCGGCAATCTGGCGTACTTCACCAGCGCTGAAATGCCCATTCGCACGGATCTTCAGGTGCTCGGATACGCGGCCGGCGGGGTACCGCCGTTCTTTATCCGCCAGGGCAATCTGGACCTGCACCAGTGGCTGCCGCAACAGAACGAATATCCGGGACAGGTCACTCCGTACGAGATTCTCGGGCCATCAGAAATGCCCCAGGTGGTCAATCCGCGGAATGGCTATTTTGTCAATGCGAATAACGATCCTGCCGGCACGACGCTGGATAACGATGTGCTCAACCAGTTCCGCGATGGCGGCGGCGTGTTCTATCTCAATCCCGGTTACGCGTCGGGTTTCCGCGCGGGCAGTATCACCGAACGGGTGCAACGGGCGCTGTCCAGCGGGGATCAGAAGTTATCCGTAGAGGAGATGGCTGACATCCAGGCCGATGTTGGCTTGCTGGACGCCGAGTTCTTCGCGCCGCTGGTCGTTCAGGCGTACTACGACGGTCAGCTCATGGGGGCAGATCCGGCTCTGGCAGCGGCAGCAGCGGACCCGCGCCTTGCGGACGCGGTGGACCGGCTGCAGTTGTGGGCGGGTCTGGACTATCAGGCCAAGACCGGTATCCCCGAGGGTTATGATGCCGAGGATGTGGACGGCGATCCGGGCGGCAGCCTGGACGCCGAAGAGATCAGCGCCAGCGTTGCGACGACGATATACAGCGTATGGCGCTCCAGCTTCGTCAGCGGGACCATAGACGCCACATTGCAGGCTATCGGCCTGGGTAGTTATTCGCCGGGCTCTTCGCTGGTGGTGACGGCCCTGCGCAATCTGGTCGAAAACGGGGGCGAGTCGGCTTCCGGCGTGGACTTCTTCACTGGCGGCGCCGGCGACCAGGCCACCGACGTGCAGGTGCTCATGTTGAGTAGCTTGTCCGCCGCGCTGGACCGCCTGGCCAGCGGCGAATACGCCGCAGCATTTGCTGGCAGCACGGACCTCGATGACTATCGCTGGGGCTATCTCCACCGGATCGTGTTTGACTCACCGCTGGGCCAGCCATTCAGCGTTCCCGAAGCGTTCGGCTTTTTCCCGGCGCCGCTGAACGGGCTCGCCGGCATTCCGACTGACGGCGGTTTCGGCACGCCGGACGCCTCTTCTCACAGCGCAAGGGCTACCGGTGTGAACGGCTTCATGTTCGGCAGTGGCCCGACCAATCGCTGGGTGGCCGACGTAGCGCCGTCCGGGCCGGTGTCACAATCGGTGTGGCCGGGCGGCACCAGCGCGATACCGGGGAACCCGTTTTATGTTTACCCGATGCTGCCCGACTGGTTGACCAATGATGCCAATCCGATCCGCTTCAAGAGCGGTGACGTAAAGAGCGCTGCCGTCAGCACAGTCAAGTATCGGCCCTAGATCTGCTCTGCCGATCGATCCAGCCCCGCCGCATTGCAACGCGGCGGGGCTGGCTTTTTTCATGGCTGTGCTAATCTCGTTTGAGCATGAACGGTCCCAGCGATTCCCGGGTTTGCATCGTCTCTGGCCAGGCGGCGGCAGGCTATGGCTTTGGCCACGGCCATCCTTTCGGTCCGGATCGATATGACGCGTTCATCCGGGGTCTGGTGCACCGGAACCTGGAGTCCAGGGTGGTCTTCGATGAGCCGCCCTCGGCGACCCGGCAGCAAGTCGAGTGGTTCCATGCGCCGCACCATGTCGGATTTGTCGAGGAGATGTCTCTGATCGGCGAGGGCTATCTCGACTTTGGCGACACCCCTGCCTTTCCCGGTATCTATGAAGCCTCCCGCGCGGTAGTCGGCGCGACCCTGCGCGCCGGCGAGATGGTGATGGCCGGCGCCGCGCGACGGGCGTTCGTGCCGATTGCGGGTCTGCACCATGCCGCCCGCAACCGCACTTCCGGGTTTTGTGTATTTAATGATTGTGCGGTGCTGATCGAGGGCTTGCGTCGTCGTCACGGACTCCGACGCATCGCGTACGTGGACATCGACGCGCATCACGGGGATGGCGTCTATTACGGCTTTGCCGATGATCCGGATGTGTTGTTTGCGGATATCCACGAGGACGGCCGTTACCTGTTCCCCGGCACCGGCGCCCGCGACGAGACCGGCGAAGGTGCGGCCGTCGGCACCAAGCTCAACCTGCCCCTCGCACCGGGCGCCGACGACGACGATTTCCGCGCTGCATGGAGCGAAGTGGAAGCCTATCTGAATGAGTCGAAACCCGAGTTCATCGTATTCCAGTGCGGGGCTGACAGCCTCGCTGGTGATCCTCTGACCCATCTGGGTTTGTCCGAGCATGCCCACGGCCTTGCCACTGCGAGCCTGTGCGAGATCGCTGAGCGCCATTGCGGGGGACGCCTGGTTGCGCTGGGTGGCGGTGGCTACAACCGCGGCAATATCGCGGTCGGCTGGTCCCGGGTGGTCAAGGAATTGCTGTCCCGCGGCTAGGCCCCGGGCGACGTCCGCAAGCCATTGCGGGCGCGTGCGCAAGGCGGCCCCCTGAGCACCGCGCTGCGTTACAATATCCGCTTTTCCACCGCCCTCACCGAACTGGAGTTGCCCCCGATGTTCAGCCCCGAGATGACGATCGCCGGATATGACGACGAGCTTGCCGCTGCGATGGCGGCGGAGTTGTTGCGCCAGCAGGAACATGTCGAGCTGATTGCTTCGGAGAATTACGCCAGCCCACGGGTGCTCGAAGCTCAGGGATCGGTGCTGACCAACAAGTACGCCGAGGGCTATCCTCACAAGCGCTATTACGGCGGTTGCGAGTATGTTGATGTGGCCGAAGACCTGGCGATCAGCCGCGCGAAGCAACTGTTTGGCGCGGATTATGCCAACGTCCAGCCGCACTCCGGCAGTCAGGCAAATGTCGCGGTATTTGCTGCATTGCTGGAGCCTGGCGACACCATCCTCGGGATGAGCCTGGCCGATGGCGGGCATTTGACTCACGGAGCCAAGGTCAACTTTTCTGGTCGCTTTTACCATGCCGTGCAGTACGGCCTGGATGACAGCACCGGCGAGATCGATTACCAGCAGGTGCAGGCGCTGGCCACCGAGCATCGGCCAAAGATGATCATCTCCGGTTTTTCGGCCTACTCCAGAATCGTCGACTGGAAGCGGTTTCGCGAGATTGCCGATTCAGTCGGCGCCTATCTGATGGCCGACATGGCGCATGTCGCCGGCCTGGTAGCCGCCGGCGTGTATCCCAGCCCGGTGCCGTACGCGGACGTGGTCACCACCACGACGCACAAGACGCTTCGCGGACCGCGCGGCGGCATGATTCTGGCGCGTGAAAACGAGGCGCTGACCAAGAAATTCAATTCGCTGGTGTTTCCGGGCACCCAGGGCGGGCCGCTAATGCATGTGATCGCGGCGAAGGCGGTGGCGTTCAAGGAGGCCCTGGAGCCGTCCTTCCGTGACTATCAGGCGGCCGTGGTGGCCAATGCGCGGACCATGGTCAAGGTATTGATCGACCGCGGCTACAAGATCGTTTCCGGCGGCACCGACAATCACCTGTTCCTGGTCGATCTGATCGACAAGGACATCACCGGCAAGGACGCCGATGCGGCGCTTGGACGGGCCAACATCACCGTGAACAAGAACTCCGTGCCCAACGACCCGCGTTCGCCATTTGTCACCAGCGGCTTACGCCTGGGTACACCGGCGATCACCACCCGCGGCTTTGGCGAGGCCGAGTGCGCGACGCTGGCCGGTCTGATAGCGGATGTGCTTGACAATATGGGTGACGAGGAGACGGTGGATCGGGTTCGCGCTCAGGTGCTGCAATTGTGCAGCCGTTTCCCCGTCTATCAGGACTGAAGCGGCAGGAGATCTCTGGTGCATTGTCCATTCTGCGGCCACCCGGAGACCAAGGTGACAGACTCACGCCTGGCCGGCGAGGGCGCCCAGGTGCGTCGGCGGCGCGAGTGCCTGAACTGCAGCGAACGTTTTACTACCTTCGAGACGGCCGAACTGGTAATGCCGCGCCTGGTCAAGAGCGACAACAGCCGCGAGCCATTTGACGAAGAAAAGCTCCGCGCCGGCATGATCCGCGCGTTGGAAAAGCGTCCGGTCAGCGCTGAGGATCTGGAGGCGGCGATCGCTCGTATCACGCACAAGCTGCGCACGGTGGGTGAACGCGAAATCCCCGCGCGGCGGGTCGGTGACCTGGTGATGGACGAACTGCGCATGCTCGACGAGGTGGCCTTCGTGCGATTTGCCTCGGTCTATCGCCGGTTCCAGGATGTCGAGGAGTTCCGCGATGAAGTGGAACGCCTGCGCGCGGTCGCGGCTGCCGCGACCCGCGAGCAGATGTCCTTGTTGCCCGGCGACGAGGACTGAGTTCGTGTTTGGCGCTGTCGATCACGGGCATATGAGCCACGCCCTGCGTCTTGCCGCGCGCGGCCTTTACACCAGCCACCCTAACCCGCGGGTCGGTTGCGTCATCGTCAAAGACGGGCGGGTTATCGGCAGCGGTTGGCATGCGCTGGCCGGCGGTCCCCATGCCGAGATTGTGGCGCTCAAGGCCTGCGAAACCCCGGCACGCGGCGCCACCGTGTATATCACGCTGGAGCCGTGTGCCCATCACGGGCGCACGCCGCCCTGCGTTGATGCGCTGATCGATGCCGGAGTCGCTCATGTGGTCATTGCAATGCAGGATCCGAATCCGCTGGTCGCGGGCAAGGGTGAGGCGAGCCTGCGAAACGCCGGAATCAGGGTCAGCAACGGGCTGATGCGCGAGCAGGCGATCAGCCTCAATGCGGGCTTTGTCAGCCGCATGGAGCGGGGACGTCCTCGCGCTGTGCTCAAGCTGGCCGCCAGTCTCGACGGGCGCACCGCGATGGCGAACGGGGAGAGCAAGTGGATCACCGCGCCGCCGGCCAGAGAGGATGTGCAGCACTTGCGGGCCGCCAGTTCCGCGATCATCTGCGGGGTCGGGACGGTGATCGCCGACGATCCCTCACTTAACGTACGTTCGCCGGCCATCGATACCGGTGGCCGGCAGCCCCTGCGGGTCGTTGTCGACTCCCGGCTGCGAACGCCACCGAGTTCACGTCTGCTCACCCTGCCCGGAACCACGCTGATTGCCGGCGCGATCAGCGAACCCGAGCGGCAGCAGCGCCTGCAGCGAGCCGGAGCGCGGGTGGAACTGTTTCCGAACGCAGCGAAGAAAGTCGACCTGGGTCTGCTGATGACCAGGCTGGCGGAGCTGGAGTGCAACGATGTGCTGGTGGAAACCGGCTCGCGCCTGGCCGGAGTTTTTCTGGGTGAAGGCCTGATCGACGAACTGGTGCTGTATCTGGCGCCGCAGCTTCTGGGAATCAATGCTCGCGGTCTGGTCGAGGTTCCCGGACTTGAATCGCTGGCCGACAGGGTACAATTGCAGCTTGTTGATATTCGCCAGGTGGGTCCGGATCTGAGGATCAGGGCGCGAGTGGCGGCGAGGGCCAGCTAGATGTTTACCGGGATCGTGCACAGCGAAGGTGTGGTCGGGGCGATCGAACCCCGCGGCGGCGATGTGCGTTTGCGCATCGACTGCCCGCAACTGGATCCCGCGTCCGCGTCTCTCGGCGACAGCATTGCGGTCAATGGCGTCTGTCTCACGGCGGTTGAGCTGAGCGCCACAGGTTTCGCCGCGGATGTATCGCGCGAAAGTCTGAAGCTGACCACGCTGGGTGAGTTGAAATCGGGTCAGCGGGTCAACCTGGAGCGGGCGCTGACCCTGGCGACACCGCTGGGCGGCCATCTGGTGACCGGGCATGTCGACGGCGTCGGCGAGATCCTCGAGCGACGCCAGGAAGCTCGCTCGGTGCAGTACCGGATCCGCGCGCCGGCTGAGCTGGCGCACTATATCGCGCGCAAAGGATCGATCTGTATCGACGGGGTGAGTCTGACGGTAAATGAAGTGGACGGGCCGGTGTTCGCGATCAATATCGTGCCCCACACCTTCGAGGTCACCAACGCCTCGGATTGGAAACCGGGCCTGCGAGTGAATCTGGAGGTCGATATCGTGGCCCGTTACCTGGAGCGCTTGCTTGCGGGGCGCGAGGCGGGCGGTGTCAGCCTGGCCGCATTGAGGGAGAATGGTTTTGCAAAAAGTCACTGATCTGCGTCAGGAGCCTGCCATGAACTCGATCGAAGAAGTGCTGGCGGATATTCGTGCCGGTCGCATGGTCGTGATCATGGATGATGAGGACCGTGAAAACGAGGGTGATCTGGTCATGGCCGCGACCAAGGTCAGGCCGGAGGATGTGAACTTCATGGCCCGTTATGGCCGCGGTCTGATCTGCCTGACTCTCAACCGGGATCGCTGCCGGCAATTGCGCCTGCCGCTGATGGTCAGCAGCACCGATATGGACCGCAGTACCAATTTCACCGTATCGATTGAAGCGGCGAAAGGTGTGACTACCGGTATCTCGGCACACGATCGGGCACACACCATACTCACCGCGGTGGCAGCCGATGCCAAGGCCGAAGATTTGCACCAGCCCGGGCATATTTTCCCGCTGATGGCTCAGCCGGGCGGCGTGCTGACCCGGGCCGGTCACACTGAGGCAGGGTGCGATCTTGCCCGTCTTGCCGGACTGGAGCCTGCGGCGGTCATCGTGGAGATCCTGAATGAAGATGGAACGATGGCGCGCCGGCCGGATCTGCTCAGGTTCGCCCGCGACCACAATGTGAAGATCGCAACAATCGCGGACCTGATCCGTTACCGGCTGGAAAAGGAAGAATCGGTCGAGCGGGTGTTCGAGCAGACGGTTGCCACCGAATTCGGTGACTTCCGGCTGGCCGTGTTCGAGGATCATGTGCACCAGGATCTCCATCTGGCGTTGATCCGTGGCGATCTGGAGGCCACGGTGCCGTTGGTCCGCGTCCAGGTGCTGGATACATTGCGCGACGTCCTTGGTATCCCGTCCGACGACGCCAGCTGGAAGCTGCGCGATGCGCTGGCGCGGGTGGCAGAGGATGGTTGCGGCGTGGTGGTGATGTTGCGCGGTGCCAATGAGTCGCCGCGGGATGTGATGGATTCGGTTGAACGGCTGGCCGGACGTCCTTCGAGTCGGATCAGCGACGGGCGGCAATCCAAGGTGTTACGAACTTACGGTATCGGCGCGCAGATCCTGCGTAATCTCGGCATCCACCGCATGCGGGTGCTCAGCGCACCGAAACATATGACCGGTATCTCCGGCTTCGGCCTCGAGATTACCGAATACGTGAACTAGGAGCGCGGGCAACAACATGGACAAGATCAAGACCCTGGAAGGCAAGCTGCTGGCGCGGGATATCCGCTTCGGGGTGGTGGCGGCGCGGTTCAACGATTTCATCGTCGAACCGTTGCTGCGTGGCGCGGTGGACACGCTGATACGCCATGGTGCGGTTGAGGCGGACATCACCGTGGCGCGGGTGCCAGGCGCCTGGGAGATACCGCTTGCTGTCAAACGCATGGCGGCGAGCCGCCGCTTTGACGCGATCATTGCGCTCGGTGCGGTGATCCGCGGTGCCACGCCGCACTTCGACTATGTTGCCGGGGAATGTACCAAGGGCGTGGCCCAGGCATCGATGAGCCATGACCTGCCGGTGGCCTTTGGCGTGCTCACCGTGGATACCATCGAGCAGGCAGTCGAGCGTGCCGGAACCAAGGCTGGCAACAAGGGCGCCGAGGCCGCCGCAAGCGCGATTGAGATGGCGAATCTGCTGCGCCAGCTCGAGGTCTAGGATTGACTACCGTCCAGAGTGAACGGCGCGGGCCTCGCGGACTGGCTCGTCGCCGCGCGATGCAGGCGCTGTACCAGTGGCAGGTGAATCCCGTCGCCGCCAGGGACCTGGCATTGCAGTTTGCCGAAGATGACGAACATGCACGGGTCGAAAAGGATTTCTTCTACGAGCTGGTGACCAGGGTCGTGGAACACCGCGAGCAACTGGACATGGAAATCGGCGCGCTGGCGGATCGCGGTGTGGAACAGCTCGATCCTGTCGAACACAGCATCCTGCTGATCGGCATGTACGAGCTGATATATCGACCCGAGGTTCCCTATCGGGTGGTGATCAATGAGGCGGTATCGCTGTGCCGCAGCTTTGGTGCCGAGGACGGACACAAGTTCGTCAATGCGCTGCTGGATCGGGCAGCGCGCAATCATCGATCCGAAGAGATCGCCGACCGGAAGAAATAGACATGCCACTGAGTACTCCTGCGGACCGCGAAGCCATCCACCGGCGTGATATCGAGTGCCGCGGTTATCGCCGCGCCGACGGGCTGTGGGATATCGAGGGCCGCATGGTCGACACCAAGACCTACAGCTTCGATAACCGGTTCCGCGGCGAAGTAACCGCGGGCATGCCGGTGCATGACATGTGGATCCGGATGACCCTGGATGATCATCTGCAAGTTCGTGGCATGGAGGCCGTCACCGACAGCCATCCGTTCCCGACCTGCCCGGACATTACCCCGGACTATTCCTGCATGGTCGGCACGCGTATCCGCCCCGGCTGGAACCGGGAGCTCAAGGACCGGCTGGGCCAGGTGCAAGGCTGTACGCATTTGACACGCCTGTTGCAGGAACTGGCGGTGGTCGCGATCCAGACCATCTATCCGCGGCTCAGCCGCGAACGCAAGCTGCCTGAGACTGACCGCCGCCCGCCGCATATCGGCAGCTGTCACGCGCTGCGCAGTGACGGCCCGGTAGTGGAAGAGCTCTATCCGAAGTGGTATCGGAGCTGAGCCTTGGACGGCTTGAGCGAAGCCGACATCATCCGGTGTCTGACCACCGGCTACCCGCGCCGCGCTGATGTGAAGCTCGGCGTCGGCGACGACGGCGCGGTGCTGGTGCCGCCGGCGGGACGTCATCTGGTCAGTGTCCTCGACACCATCAATGAAAACGTGCACTTTCCAGCCGGGATCCCTGCATCGGCCGTGGCTCATCGGGCGCTGGCGGTGAACCTGAGTGATCTGGCGGCGATGGGCGCTGAGCCCGCATGGGCCAGCCTGTCTCTGTCCTTGCCATCCGCAGATCCGGCCTGGCTCGCCGACTTTGCCGCCGGCTTTCGTGATCTGGCTCTCGCTCACCGCGTGGCGCTGATCGGGGGCGACACGGTTCGCGGACCTCTGTCGGTGACCGTGCATCTCACCGGCCTGATCGATCCCGACGATTTTCTCAGCCGATCAGGCGCCCGACCGGGCGATCTCGTGGTTGTCAGCGGGACGCCGGGCGCCGCAGCGGCGGGCCTTGATCTGCTCGACGACGTCAGACCGCTCAGCCTGCCGCTGCGTCAGGCGTTTCTGTGGCCGGCGCCGCGGGTGAAATTGGGCCGCGCCTTGACCGGGTTCGCCAGCGCCGCGATTGATATCTCCGACGGCTTGTTGATCGACCTGGAGCGCCTGGTCGAATCCAGCAGCGTCGGGGCAGCGATCAACCTGGAGCAGCTGCCGCTAGCACCGGCCGCGGTCGAGATTGATAGTGAGGAAGGGGCGGTGGCATTTGCCCTGGGTGGCGGTGATGACTACGAACTCTGCTTCACCGTGCCGCAGTCGGCCGCGACCGCCGACAAGCTGACCGCTCTGGTTAGGCAGTGCGCATGTCCGTTAACTGTAATCGGTGTCATCCGCGACACAGCGGGCGTTGACTTGCATCGTGATGGCAAGGCGGTCACCGTCCCGGCGCTGAAACGCTGGACCCATTTCAATCGCGACCGAACTGAATAAGGACCGGACATGAAACGACCTACTGCTTCTCAGGTGCTGCGCGACCCGGTTCACTTTTTCGCATTTGGTTTTGGCGCCGGCCTCGCACCTCGTGCTCCCGGGACTGCGGGGACGCTGATTGCCGTGCCCATCGAACTGATGCTGCGGACGCTGGGTCTGGGCCCGAGGATCGCGGTTGTAGTAGCTGTATGCGCCATTGGTTTCTGGATCTGCGGCGAGAGCGCGCGTCGTCTTGGTGAGCATGATCACCCGGGCATTGTCTGGGACGAAATCGCCGGCTATTTGCTGACCATGCTTGCGGCGCCACCAGGATGGCTCTGGGTAGTGGCCGGTTTCGCGTTGTTCAGGCTGTTCGACATACTCAAGCCCTGGCCGATACGGGACCTGGATCACGGAATAAGCGGCGGTACTGGGATTATGCTCGACGACATCGTAGCTGGTCTGTTTGCGGGTGCGCTCCTTCTCGCGGCCCGCTGGGCCGTGGGCGCCTGAGGCGCACCATGAACAAGCCAGGACAACAGACCTCGAGCGAAATGGAGATCGTCGTCGGTGCCAGAAAAGATTGGAAAATACCGGATCATAAACAAGGTGGGGACGGGCAGCACCGGAACGGTGTATCTGTCCCACGACCCGTACTACGGGCGCGACGTCGCGATCAAACTTTATAACACCGAGATCGACGAGGAGGAGGACCGGGCCCGCACCGCGCGCAAGATGTTCTTCACCGAAGCGCATATGGTGGGTCGCCTGCAGCATCCCAACATCCTGCCGCTTTACGATGCCGGCGTAGAGGCGGGCCGCTATTACGTGGTGATGGAGCATGTGCATGGCGCGCGCACCTTGGCCGCGTATTGCAAGCCGGATAATCTGCTGCCCATCGACGACGTCCTCAAGATCGTATTCAAGTGCGCCCGCGCCTTGCACTACGCTCACAGCCGTGGAGTAGTGCACCGCGATATCAAGCCGAGTAATCTGATGCTGACGCTCGACAACGACGTGCGCATCATCGACTTCGGTATCGCGATCACCAGCGACGCCGAGATTTCACGCATCGACGGTATCGCTGGCTCGCCCAGTTACATGTCGCCCGAGCAGGTGAAGTCAGAGGAGATCACCGCCCAGTCTGACGTCTATTCTCTCGGCTCGGTGATGTATGAGCTGATTACCGGCTACCGTCCATTGCGTGCCAGCAGCCTGGCCAAGTTGTTGCACAAGATCGTTTACGCCACTCCACGGCCGATCCACACCCTGCGTGAGGACGTATCCGAAGAGCTGGAGGAAGTGGTGATGACGGCGCTGCGCAAACGTACTGAAGAGCGCTATGCCACTGGCCTGGAATTCGCGGCCGAGCTCACGCGATTGCATCAGAAGCTGCGTCAGCAGGTTCCCGCGCTGGACGATCAGGAGCGCTACGATACGTTGCGCGGCCTGACCTTCTTCCACGACTTTTCCCATGCCGAGATCCGTGAGTTGTTGCGCGCGGGTGACTGGCAGACCTTCGTCGCGGGTCAGGACATCGTCAAGGAAGGTGAGCTGGACGACCGTTTCTATGTCGTGGTCGAGGGCGGCGTCGAGGTCGAAACCAACGGCCAGGTCGTCGGCACGTTGAATCCTGGAGAGTGCTTTGGCGAAACCAGCTACGTGCGCGATGCGCTGCGCACCGCGACGATCCGCGCGCGTACCGATGGCGTGTTGTTGAGGGTCAGTTCAACCCTGCTGGAGACATTGTCCACATCGTGCCAGCTGCGTTTCAACCGCGTGTTCCTGCGCAGTCTGATCCAGCGTCTGCAAAGCGGACGGCGCGATCACACCTGACCGCCGATCCGGTCCTGGGTTTCAGTCGGTTTCGGGCTTCGCCTCGGCGTCCTTGTCACGTTCGATCAACGCGTATGCAGAGTGATTGTGGATCGACTCGAAATTCTCGGATTCGATGACGTAGCCGCGAACCCGCTCATCCGCATTAAGACGCACCGCGATGTCGCGCACCATGTCTTCGACAAACTTCGGGTTCTGATAGGCGCGTTCGGTGACGTATTTTTCATCCGGTCGTTTCAGGATCCCGTAGAGCTCGCACGACGCTTCGCTTTCAGCGATATCGATCAATTCCTCGATCCACATGAAGCTGTCGATGCGCGCCAGGATGGTGACGTGAGAGCGCTGGTTGTGCGCGCCGAAATCCGAGATCTTCTTTGAGCATGGACACAGGCTGGTGACCGGCACCACCACCTTGATGTAGATGATGTTGCTGCCATTGCGGCGCTCGCCGATCAGGCTCGCTTCGTAATCAAGGAGACTCTCGACCCCGCTTACCGGGGCCTTCTTGTTGACGAAGTATTTGAAGCTCATCTCGATATGACCCGCGTCAGCATCGAGACGGTCGGTCAGCTCGACCATCATCTCGCGGAATGACTTCACCGAAATCTCACGCTCGTGATTGTTCAGGATTTCCACGAACCGTGACATGTGCGTGCCTTTGAAATCCTGCGGCAGGTTCACGTACATGTTGAAATTGGCGATCGTGTGCTGTTCGCCGCCACTGCGATCCCGGACCCGCACCGGATGGAAGATGTTCTTGATCCCGACCTTGTTGATCGGGATCTGGCGCAGGTCAGCGCTGCCCTGTACATCGGCAATCGGGTCGGCAACGGCCGCGGCGTCTTTTTTGGTGTGGAGCATCAGTAAGGTTCCTGGAATTCCTGTCTCGGGAGTCGCCTGCCACTCGAAACAGCGGGCGAAGCGGGTGGCCGCTGATGGCGGCGCGCGATCTGTGGCCGGTCTGCGGAACAAATATTACAGGTCAACAGAGAGTCTGACGAGACTTTAGTTCCCTTCAGCGTAACTGGCTGACCGCCATATCGGGGGCTTCGGGCCTCCACGCGCGGATCGCGGCCAGCACGGAATCGGGGTCCAGGCCAGCCGCCGCGAGGCACTGTTCGCGCGAGCCGTGCTCGATGAAACGATCCGGGATGCCCAGATTGAGCACCGGGATCAGCACTTCCCGTGCAGCAAGGAGCTCATTTACCGCGCTGCCCGCGCCGCCGGCGACGGCGTTGTCTTCAAGCGTCACAAAGGCCTTGTGTGTCTGCGCCAGTTCAAGCAGAAGTTTTTCGTCCAGCGGTTTTACGAAGCGCATATTGATGACCGTGGCGTTAAATCCCCCGGCGACATGTTCCGCGACCGGCACCATCGCCCCGAAGGCGAGCAGGGCGAGATCATGGCCCTGGCGGCGGATCTCGGCCTTGCCGACGGGCAGCGCGGTCATGGTCTTGTCGATCCGCCGGCCAGGCCCGGTGCCGCGTGGATATCGGACCGCCGCGGGCCTGCCCAGCGTCGCGCCGGTGTAGAGCATCTGCCGACACTCGTTCTCGTCAGCCGGCGCCATCACGGTCATGTTGGGTATGCAGCGCAAGTAGCTCAAATCGTATGCGCCGTGATGAGTCGGGCCATCAGCGCCGACCAGGCCGCCGCGGTCGATGGCAAAAAGCACCGGCAGATTCTGCAGGGCGACATCGTGGATCAGCTGGTCATAGGCACGTTGCAGAAAGCTCGAATAGATCGCGACCACCGGCCGCATGCCGTCACAGGCGAGACCGGCGGCCAGCGTGACCGCGTGTTGTTCCGCGATACCGACATCGAAATAGCGCTCGGGAAATCGGCGCTCATACTCGACCATGCCGGAGCCCTCGCGCATGGCCGGCGTGATGCCGATGATCGACGGGTCCGTCTCCGCCATGTCGATCAGCCAGTCGCCGAAGATCCTGGAATAGCTGGGGCCGCTTGCCTTCTTCTTGAAGATCTCCCCGGTGGCCGGATCAAATGGACCCGGGCCGTGCCAGAGTATCGGGTCCTTCTCCGCCGGCTCGTAACCCTGCCCCTTACGGGTCATGGCATGCAAAAACTGCGGACCGTTCAGATCGCGGAGATTGCTCAGCGTCTGCACCAGAACGTCCAGATCATGGCCATCCACCGGGCCCACATAATTCAGGCCTAATTCCTCGAACAAGGTGCCGGGCAGGACCATCCCTTTCACGTGTTCTTCGGAGCGCCTCGCCAGCTCCCAGACCGTCGGCATGCGCCGGATCAGTTTCTTGCTGCCCTCACGGAGGCTGGAATAAAGCTTGCCCGACAGGACCTTGGCCAGGTAATTGGACATGGCGCCGACGTTCTCGGAGATCGACATGTCGTTGTCATTGAGGATCACCAGCAGATCCACGTCCAGACTGCCGGCGTGGTTGAGCGCTTCATAGGCGAGCCCTGCGGTCATCGCGCCGTCGCCGATTACCGCGACCACACGCCTGTGCTCGCCCTTGCGAGCGGCGGCGATGGCCATGCCCAGCGCCGCGCTCACCGAGGTGCTGGAGTGACCGACGCCAAACGTGTCGTACTCGCTCTCCGCGCGACTCGGGAAGGGTGCAAGACCGTGCAATTGCCGGATGCTGCTCAGGCGATCCCGGCGACCGGTCAGGATTTTGTGCGGATAGGCCTGATGCCCGACATCCCAGACAATACGGTCATAGGGCGTATCGAACACATAATGCAAGGCGATGGCGAGTTCCACGCTGCCCAGGTTGGCGGCGAAATGACCGCCGGTCTTGCCCATGGTTTGGATCAAAAAGGCGCGCAGCTCAGCGGACAGCGCCGGTAATTCTTCGGTCGGCAACAGGCGCAGGTCCCGCGGATCCTCGATCCCGGCCAGCAGAGGGTATTTGCTAGAGATGTCCATAGGGCCGGAAATCAGATCTCCCGTGGCCGTCGGTCCGGCCCGACCGGCTCGGGCCGGTCGCTGTGTTTAGGCGGGATTATCCGGGAGACGCCGGGCCATGTCCAAGCCCGCAACTTGTCGACGGATGGTCGGCTACCGGTCCCGATGCACGATATAGCGGGCCAGCTGGCGTAAGCCATCGGCGCGCTCAGGCAGCCAGTCGATCGCTTCGAGGCCCTGGTCACACAGCACTCTTGCCCGCAATTTCGCTGCTTCGAGTCCGACCACTGCTGGATAGTTGGGCTTCGCCCTGGCGCTGTCCGCGCCGGCCGTCTTGCCCATCACTCCGGTCTCGCCCTCTTCGTCGAGGATGTCGTCCTGGATCTGGAACGCGAGCCCCAGGTGTTCTCCGAAACGTGACAATGCCTGCAGCCGCCCGGCATTCAGCGCAGTTCCGCTGTGCGCGGCCATGATCACGCTGGCCCGGATCAGGGCCCCGGTCTTCCAGGCATGCATCCGCTCCATCCGTTCTGCCGACGGGCGTGTGCCTTCGACCGACAGGTCAATGGCCTGCCCACCGGCCATGCCCTCGGGGCCGCTGGCCTGGGCCAGAACACTGACGATGGCCAGGCGCTGAACCGGATCCGGGGTCATCGCCGGATCGTCGGCGAGGATCTTGAACGCCAGCACTTGAAGGGCGTCGCCGGCGAGGATCGCGGTGGCTTCATCAAACGCGCGGTGGCAGGTGGGGCGGCCGCGCCGCAGGTCGTCATCGTCCATCGCCGGCAGATCGTCGTGGACCAGCGAATAGGCATGGATCAGTTCTACCGCTGCGGCCGGACCGTCGAGCCGCTCGGCAGGAACTTCGAGGGCTTCGCCGGTGAGATACACCAGCAGAGGCCGCACTCGCTTGCCGCCGCCAAGGACCGCATAGCGCATGGCCTGGTGCAGGCGATGCGGGTCGCGTTCCGGATCGGGTAACCAATTTTCGAGGACACGCTCGATGCGGTCCCGACCGGATTGCAGAGACTGCAGCAGGCTCACTGATCCGGGTCGAAGGGCTCGGCCTCAAGTGTGCCGGCCTTTTCCATCAGGATTTCGACCTTTTGCTCTGCTTGCTTGAGGGCTTGCTGGCACTGCCGGGTGAGCGTCACGCCACGCTCGAATTGACGCAGCGCATCTTCCAGCGGGAGATCGCCTTGTTCCATTTGCGCAACCAGTGCCTCGAGCTCCGTCAGCGCGGCCTCAAAGTCGATTTCTGGTTTTTTTTTCGGGGGCATGTGCGGGGCCTTGAACGGAGCGCGAGTACATTACCGGGCTGGCGGTGTAGGGTCAATTTCAGGTGCTAGAATTGGAGTTAGCTTGACAGCAAAACAGCGCATACCTAACATCAATTGATGATTTTAGAATTATTCTAATAACCGGGGCCGGGGCTTAGGAACCGGCCAGTCCGCCAGCAAAACAAAGGAGATTTGACCATGGCCTCTCTCAAGGGCAGCAAGACTGAAACCAACCTGAAGGACGCCTTCGCGGGCGAGTCCCAGGCCAATCGCCGTTACCTGTATTTTGCATCCAAGGCTGATGTGGAAGGCGAGAATGACGTTGCCGCCGTGTTCCGGTCCACCGCGGAAGGCGAGACCGGGCATGCGCATGGACATCTGGAGTACCTGGAAGCGGTGGGCGACCCGGCCACCGGCCTGCCGATGGGCAACACTGAATTGAATCTGAAGGCCTCGATTGCCGGTGAGACCCACGAGTACACCGATATGTATCCGGGCATGGCCAAGACTGCTCGCGAAGAGGGCTTCGACGAGATCGCCGACTGGTTCGAGACACTGGCCAAGGCTGAGCGCAGCCATGCCAATCGTTTCCAGAAAGCGCTCGATTCGCTGGGTAGCTAATCCGGATCGGGATTTTGAACAGATTGCCGGCCTTGCGCCGGCAATCGTCCTTGTGCCAGGGGAAAAAAGATGAGCACGGAATCAGGATCGAGTCGCGAAGGCAGCCTCGAGGCGCCAACCCGCCACCCCTTGGACTGGCGGTCAGAAGCGTTTTACGACGAAGACGCGCTGTTCAGCGAGATGGAGCGGGTGTTCGATATTTGCCACGGGTGTCGACGCTGCTTCAGCCTGTGCAATTCATTTCCGACGCTGTTCGACGCGATCGACGAGTCTGACACCATGGAGGTGGACGGCATCTCCCGCGAGGTCTACTGGAAGGTCGTTGACCATTGCTATCTGTGCGACATGTGTTACATGAGCAAATGTCCGTATGTGCCGCCCCACGAGTTCAACGTCGACTTCCCGCATCTGATGCTGCGGGCCAAGGCGGTGCGCTTCAAGCGCGAAGGCGCTTCCACCCGTGATCGCATACTCAGCGCTACCGACCGGGTCGGATCGCTGGCCGGTATTCCGGTGATTGCGCAGACGGTGAACGCGGTCAATCGTTCAAAGACCGGACGCAAGTTACTGGAAAAGACCCTCGGCGTGCATCATGAAGCCCCGGTTCCGGTCTATCACAGCAAGAGTCTGCGCAAGCGTCTCAGGCATCACCAGTCGACGTCGCAAGCAGAGGCTGTGGGCGATACCCGCGGCCGTGTGGCCTTGTTCACCACTTGCTACGGCAATCGCAATGTCCCCGAAGTCGGCGAAGACCTGGTCAAGGTTTTCGAACACAACGGGATCGCCACCCGGTTGCTGCCGTCCGAGCAATGCTGCGGCATGCCCAAGCTTGAGCTTGGCGACCTGGAAGCGGTGGCGCGAGCCAGAGACAGCAACATACCGGTGATGGCGGCAATGGTGGATGAGGGTTGGGACATCGTCGCGCCGGTGCCGTCATGTGTGCTGATGTTCAAGCAGGAATTGCCGTTGATGTTCCCGGACGACGAGGCGGTGAAAAAAGTTGCGCGTGCGATCTTTGACCCGTTCGAGTATCTGATGCTGCGGCACAAGGGCGGAAAATTGCGCACCGACTTCTCGCGCCCTCTGGGCAAGGTGTCCTACCAGGTGCCATGTCATCTGCGGGTGCAGAATATCGGCCTGAAGACGCGTGATTGCCTGCAGCTGGTACCCGATACGACGGTGACCGCGATCGAGCGTTGCTCAGGCCATGACGGTACCTATGCGGTAAAGAAAGAATTTCGCGCCGATTCGGTCAAGATCGCCAGACCGGTAGTCAACCGGGTGAAAGACGCGGAATGCGAACACTTCACCAGCGACTGCCCTATGGCGGGCGACCAGATCGCCGATGGCGTCGGCGGCGGCATGCACGCAACCCATCCAATGAGCCTGCTGCGCATGGCTTACGGTATCTGACGGGTTCGAGGAGGATCGAAGACCTATGACCGCTCTGCGAAGGGAAGACTTGTACAGCCTCGAGGAATACGCGCGGATCCGCGACAAGTTCCGCCGCGAGGTAATGGATCACAAACGCGACCGGAAGGTGGCGCTGGGCCCCAACGCCACGCTCTATTTCGAAGACCTGTTGACGATCAAATACCAGGTCCAGGAGATGCTCAGAGTGGAGCGGATATTCGAGGAGCAGGGCATCCAGGAAGAACTCAGCGCCTACAATCCGCTGATCCCGGACGGGAATAATTTCAAGGCGACCTTTATGCTGGAATATGCGGATGTGGATGAGCGCCGTCAGGCGCTGGCCGAGCTGCGCGGCGTCGAGGACCGGGTCTGGGTCCAGGTGGACAGCCATGACAAGGTATGGGCCATCGCCGACGAAGACATGGAACGCGATTCCGGAGAGAAGACCTCATCGGTGCATTTCCTGCGCTTCGAGTTCAGCCCCGAGATGGTCGCCGCGCTCAAATCCGGCAGCGCGCTGAGCATGGGTATCGATCACCCGGCCCTGCGGGTCGAACTGTCACCGCTGCCGGAGCACAATCAGCGCGCGCTGATCGCCGATCTGGCCTGAATCCAGCCGCAGCTGCGGGCTGGAAGACCGCTATTAGCGGAGCCACGTCGGGCGCGATAGAATCCGCGCCCGGGATTCCAGCAATGTTTACGCGGCCCGGAGGATCAGCCCTAGTCGATGAGTCAGGCCTATAACGCATCCGATATCGAGGTTCTGAGTGGCCTCGACCCCGTCCGCCGCCGGCCGGGGATGTATACCGACACCACCCGCCCCAATCATCTTGCCCAGGAGGTCATCGATAACAGCGTTGACGAAGCGCTGGCTGGCCACTGCCGGCGCATCGATGTGACGCTGTTCAAAGACGGCTCTCTGCAGGTCGACGATGACGGCCGCGGCATGCCTGTCGACGAACATCCGGTGGAGAAGGTCCCGGGGGTGGAGCTGATCCTCACCCGGCTGCATGCAGGCGGCAAGTTTTCCAACAAGAACTATCGTTTCTCCGGCGGTCTGCATGGTGTAGGCGTGTCGGTGGTCAACGCGCTGTCGCGGAATCTTGAGGTCTGGATCCGGCGCGGTGCGCGGGAATTCAATATGAGTTTCCAGGGCGGCAGGAAACAGAGCGATCTCGAAGTCGTGGGCAAGGTCGGACGCAACAATACCGGCACCACGATCCGTTTCTGGCCAGATGAGAAGTATTTCGACACGCTGAAGTTTTCGCTCCCGCGTTTGCGCCATCTGTTACGCGCCAAGGCTGTCCTGTGTCCGGGTCTGACCGTGACCCTGCTGGTCGAGGCCAGCGGGGAGAAGGACACCTGGCAATACGCCGACGGCCTGGCGAGCTATCTCGAAGAGGCGCTGGGCGATGCTGAACGGGTACCCGACGTACCGTTTGTCGGCAGCGCTGACGGCGGTAGCGAGAGCGCCGAGTGGGCGCTGGTCTGGCAGGCCGATGGTGGCGGCACGCCCGGTGAAAGCTATGTCAATCTGATCCCCACGCCCCAGGGCGGGACTCATGTCACCGGCCTCAGGGCCGGGTTGACTGAAGCGCTGCGGGAGTTTTGTGAATTCCGCAGTCTGTTGCCCCGTGGTTTGCGGATCACCCCGGAGGATGTCTGGGAGCCGGTCAGCTTTGTACTCTCGGTAAAAATGGAGGACCCGCAGTTCTCCGGACAAACCAAGGAGCGCCTGTCGTCACGCGAGTGCGCCGCGTTTCTGTCCGGGGTGGTGAAAGACAGTCTCGGACTGTGGCTGAATCAGCACCCGGATGCCGGCGAGAAGATCGCCGGTCTTGCCATCGACCGCGCGCAGCGCCGCATCAAGGCAAGCCGCAAGATCGTCCGCAAGCGCGTCGTCAGTGGTCCCGCTTTGCCCGGAAAACTCGTCGATTGCACCAGCCAGGACGCTGGCCGTACCGAACTGTTTCTGGTGGAAGGAGACTCTGCCGGCGGCTCTGCCAAACAGGCGCGCGAACGCGAGTTTCAGGCAGTGATGCCGCTGCGCGGAAAGATCCTCAACACCTGGGAAGTCGAGTCGGCCGAGGTGCTGGCGTCGCAGGAAGTCCACGACATCAGCGTTGCGCTGGGTGTCGACCCGGGCTCAGCGGATCTCAAGGGCCTGCGCTATGACAAGGTTTGCGTGCTGGCGGATGCGGATTCGGACGGCGCCCATATCGCGACGCTGCTGTGCGCGTTGTTCCTGCGGCATTTCCGGCCGCTGGTCGAAGCCGGTCATATCTATGTGGCCATGCCGCCCCTGTACCGGATAGACGTTGGCAAACAGGTGTTTTACGCGCTGGACGACGCGGAACGGACCGGCGTGATCGACCGCATCGCTGCAGAAAAGCTCAAGGGCAAGGTGACCGTCACCCGGTTCAAGGGTCTTGGCGAAATGAACCCCATGCAGTTGCGCGAAACGACGATGGCACCCGACACGCGACGCCTGGTGCGCCTGACTATCAGCGGTCGTGACGACACCGGCGAGTTGATGGACATGCTGCTGGCGAAAAAGCGCGCCTCCGACCGCCGCGCCTGGTTGCAAAGCAAAGGTAATCTGGCGGAAATCTGAAGCTGACGGCCAGCCGGCTGTCCGAAGGGGAACAGATGGAAATCCTGGAACTGGATCTCGAGGGCAACGAGCAGCTGCCGTTGCGCAATTTTGCCGAAAAGGCCTACCTCGATTATTCCATGTACGTGATTCTGGATCGGGCGTTGCCGCATATCGGCGATGGCCTGAAACCGGTACAGCGACGCATTGTCTTCGCGATGAGCGAACTCGGCCTGGCCGGGGGCGCCAAGCACAAGAAGTCCGCGCGCACCGTCGGCGACGTGATCGGCAAATATCATCCGCACGGAGATTCGGCCTGCTATGAAGCCATGGTCCTGATGGCGCAGGATTTCAGTTATCGATATCCGCTGGTGGATGGCCAGGGCAATTGGGGCGCGACTGACGACCCGAAGTCGTTTGCCGCGATGCGTTATACCGAGGCCCGGCTGACGCCGTATGCCTCGGTGCTGCTGTCGGAGCTGGGCCAGGGGACGGTGGACTGGACGCCCAACTTTGACGGCACCATGGAAGAGCCGGCCCGTCTGCCTGCCCGATTGCCCAATGTATTGCTCAACGGGGCCTCAGGCATCGCTGTGGGTATGTCCACGGACGTGCCGCCGCACAATCTGCGTGAAGTGACGTCAGCCTGTATCCGTCTGCTGGAGGAGCCAAAGGCCACGGTGGCACAGCTGTGTGAGCACATCCTGGGTCCTGATTTTCCGACCGGAGCCGAGATCATCAGCCCGGCCGAGGATATCCGTCGCATCTACGAGACCGGCAACGGCACGCTGAAGCTGCGCGCTACCTGGGAGACTGAAGACGGTGAGATCGTGATCACTACGCTGCCGCACCAGGTGTCCGGCGGCAAGGTGCTGGAGCAGATCGCGCATCAGATGCGCGGCAAGAAGCTGCCGATGGTGGAAGATCTGCGTGATGAGTCAGACCATGAGAATCCGATCCGGCTGGTGATCGTGCCGCGCTCGAATCGAGTGGATACCGCGGCTTTGATGGACCACCTGTTTGCGACCACGGACCTCGAGCGGACGGTACGCGCCAATCTGAACATCATCGGTCTGGACGGGCGCCCGCGGGTGTTCGATCTTCGGGGCTTGCTCAAGGAATGGCTTGAATACCGGCTGGAGACGGTCACGCGTCGTTTGCGGTTCAGGCTGGAGAAACTCGAAGCCCGACTGCATGTTCTCGAAGGCCTGCTGATCGCCTATCTGAATATCGATGAAGTGATCCGGATTATCCGCAATGAGGATCGGCCCAAACCGGTGCTGATCAAGACCTTCAAGCTCAGTGACATCCAGGCCGACGCGATCCTTGATCTGAAGCTGCGTCACCTGGCTCGTCTCGAAGAATTCAGGATCCGCGAGGAGCAGGAGACGCTGGCGGCGGAGCGCGACCAGGTGAGCAAGATCCTGAGCAGCAAGGCGCGGTTGAAAAAGCTGGTGCGGGAGGAATTGCAGCAGGATGCCGCGCAATTTGGCGATGACCGGCGCACCGCAATCATCCAGCGGGATGCGGCGCAGGCAATGGATGAATCGGACCTGATCTCCAGCGAACCGGTCACCGTGGTGCTGTCGCAACACGGCTGGATCCGGGCGGCCAAGGGCCATGAGATCGATGCGGCGCAGCTGAACTACAAATCGGGTGACGCGTTCCTCGCCGCGGCCTGTGGCCGCAGCAATCAATCGGTGGTGTTTGTCGACAGTACCGGCCGTGCCTATACGATCCCGGCCCACACTCTGCCGTCAGCCAGGGGGCAGGGCGAGCCGCTGTCGGGCCGTGTCAATCCCCCCGACGGTGCGGGTTTCGCCGGCCTGATGATCGGTCCGCCTGAGGAGCGCTGGCTGCTTGCCACGGACGCCGGTTTCGGTTTTCTGGTCCGGCTCCAGGACGTTTACTCGCGCAACCGCAGCGGCAAGTCGGTATTGCGGGTAGCTAAAGGCGCCCGCGTGCTTATCCCGAGTCCGGCGCCGGAGGATCAGGACGGCCTGGTGGCGGCGGTCAGTGATGCGGGGCGCCTGTTATGTTTTGCGCTGGACGAACTGCCGGAGCTTGCACGCGGCAAAGGCAACAAGATCCTCGGCATCCCGGGGAAGAAGTTTGCCGCGGGCGAGGAGCGCATGATCGCAGCAGTCGCCCTGGCCTCAGCGGCCAATCTCAGGGTGTATAGCGGTCAGCGGGTGATGACCTTGAAGCCCGCCGATCTTGAACACTATCTGGGCACGCGCGGTCGTCGTGGTGCGCTGTTGCCGCGAGGCTGGAGAAAGGTGGATCGAATCGAGGCTGATTGAGGGCAGGCAGGAAGGCGCGGGCGGCTCCGGCTCAGGAATCCGGTTCTTCCGAAAGCACCACTTCCGGCTCCATCAACTGGTAGCCCTGAATGTACTCGATGCCGATTTGCCACAACGCGGCCATGGTGTTGGCGTCTTCCACGCGTTCGGCAATCGTGCGGATATTGCGCTCGCGAGCTTCCGCCACCAGATCGCCGACCGTCTGCTGCAGCTGCGCGTCCCGCGACAATCCCTGCATCAGCGAGCCGTCGATCTTCAGGTAGTCCATCGGGACATGATTGAGCACCTGTTGCGGCCGCGCGCCGACGCCAAAGTGCTCGATCGCGAATCCGTAGCCCGCCTCGCGCAGCGTTTCGGCGAGATCGCGCGTGGCCTTGAGCTGGCTGTCGGCATCGACTTCCGCAACTTCGAAGATCATCCGTCCGGCCTCTACCGCGGCGCCTGCAAATTGCTGCGCCAGCCAGCGCGGCAGGGTTTCGTCGAGCACGGTGGCTTGCGACAGGCGCACAAAAGCCTTGATCTCCGGATTGGAGGCCAGCCATGCCAGGCTGGCGGCGATCACCCAGCGGTCGATGTTCTTGATCAGCTTGTGGCGCTGTGCGGCGCCTAAAAAATGGCTGGGCAGTACTTCGTCGCCCTGCTCATCGATCATACGCACCAGCAGATCCACCAGGCCCACATCCTGCCCGGTCAGACTGCCGATGGGTTGTCGCGCGAGCCGGAACCGGCTCTCGATCAATGCCTGCTTGATCCGGGGTAGCCACAGGCGGTCGCTTTCCTCCAGCCGGGTGCTGGCGTCATCGGCATTGCTGGACTCGCTGCAATTGCCGCCCCGGGCGCGGCCCGCGCTGCACGCTTCCAATGCCTGCGCGACCAGGTCGTCGATATTCTTGCGCTGGCTGTCTGCCATTGACAGGCCCACGGTGCAGGTCATCGCAACCGATTTTCCGCCTATCTCGAACAGTTGCGCGGCCAGCTTGCGGCACAGTCCATCCGCCCAGGCGCGTACGTCACGGTTGTTGCCCCGAGCGATCAGCACGGAAAACGCAGTGCCGCCGAATCGGCCATAGAGGTCCTTCGGCTGCAGGTGTTCCCGCAATACCTGCGCCATCCGCGCCAGAATTTCCTCGCTGGCGATAGGGCCGACCATCTCGACCAGACTGCCAAACGCGTCGGGCCGGATCACCGCCAATGCGCGTACACCGCCACGCAGCGGCTGCGCCAGGCTCTCCTCCAGCAGCTTGACGAAATGCTGGCGACTGAAAAAACCGGTCAGGGGGTCCTTGTTCACCGCGTCACGCAAATCCTGCAGCAGCGGCCCGTCCTCCCGCGCGCCAGCCGCAATGCTGATGCGCACGCACGGCTCCTGATCGAATTCCGCGGCTTCCAGCAATAGCTGCAGATCCAGCGGGCGCTGGTTTTTGTCAACGCCGGTGCAACGCAAGGCATCGCCCGGCCAGCGCCCCTGATCAAACGCGATCAGCGCGCCTTTCAACGCCGCCTGAGAATCCGCCGAGACCAGGTCCATCAGCGGTGTGCCAAGCATCGCCGCTTCGTCGTTATAGCCGAATAGCTGGCTCCAGGCAGGATTGGTCTCCATCACGATGCCTTCCTGAACCAGCGCAATGGCGTCTGCCGACCCGGCCATGAAAGTCTTCAGCTGTTCGCGATAGGAGCCGGCTACGGCCACCGCTTCGCGCAGTGCCCAGGCCATCCGGGAGCGCCGGATTTCGCGTTCCAGCACTTTGTACAGGCGTTGCCGCTGGCCGAGAACCACCAGGTCGGCCGCGCCGGCCACTATGTCGGCGCTGAGGACATCCGGATCGAGCAGCTGCCGGCAGCTGACCACTGGCAGGTCCTTGTCCATCAGGTCACGGACCTTAAGTACTTCCTGAAGCATGTCCGCACTTTCGTCCGCAAACACCACCGCAAGGCTGTAGCCGGTCCCGGCGTGTTCCCGGAAAAGGTCTGCAGTCGCTATGCGGGTGCAATGGGCCGGGATCCCCCGGTTGCGCAGCACGCTGTTGATGGCCTCGGCGTTATCCGGGCTGCCGGAGACGACCAGCACCGGAACCGCTTCGCTGTCGGAGGTCAGCTGTGCGATCGCCAGATCCAGCGCCGGCGCCTGATCGGCGGATTGAGCGGGTTGATTAATGGCCTCGGTCTCCTTGGCGGACTGACGCAGATTTTACACTGCGCGGCCGAGGGTAACAGGTTCATCGGTCAGGGCCAGATCGAGCAGGCTCTTGCCAGGGGCGCCCGGCACCTCGCGTACCAGCCTCGGGACCAGATAACCGGGAAGTTGCGCCGCCATCGAGCGGGCCAGTTCCAATGCCCGCGCTTCCGGCACCTCGAAATGCGCTGCGCCGCGAACACGGTCCAGCAGATGCAGGTAATAAGGCAGCACACCACAGGCGAAAAGGGCCTCGCTGAGTTCAACCAGCGCGCTGGCCGAGTCATTGACGCCGGCCAGCAACACCGACTGGTTCAGAACGGTCACACCCGCGCCGCGCATGGCATCCACGGCCTCCACGACCGGCCGATTGATCTCCCTGGCGTGGTTGGCATGCACCACCATCACCAGCGGGACCGGAAGCGAGCCGACCCAGTCCAGAAAGCCCGGATCGATGCGTTCCGGCAATACGATCGGCAGGCGGCTGTGGATGCGCAATCTGCGAATCCCTGGCCGGGACTGCAATGCAGCGCTCAATTTGTGCAGGCGGTCGTCGCCAAGCACCAGCGGATCACCGCCGCTCAGGATCAGCTCGCTGACCCCGGGCAGCTGGTCGAGACGCTGCAGGGCCGGTGCCCAGTCCGCCGTCGCTGCGAGACCGGCGCCGTAGGGGAATTCGCGACGGAAACAATAACGGCAGTGGATGGCGCAGGCCCCGGTTGCGATAAACAGGGCCCGGCCGGCGTATTTGCTGAGCAATCCCGGCGCGCGGGTCGCCGCTGCGTCGCCAACCGCGTCGGGCACGAAACCTTCTGCTTCCTCCAGTTCGGCGCCCAGCGGCAGCACCTGGCGCAGCAGCGGGTCGTCGGGGTCTGCCGGCTGCATGCGGTCGATGAACCCCCGCGGGACCCGCAGGCGGAAGCGCCGATGCGCGGCTTCGGCCGCGGGCAACAGCCCCGGATCCAGGTCCAGCAGGGCCAGCAGTTCCGCTGGATCCGTGACCGCAGCCGCCAGGACTTTTCGCCAGGTCGGCTGCTGACTGGATGGGGGCGGACAGGTTATGATGGCGGACTTGTCTTCGGCGGTCAGCATCGCTGACATTTACCTCGGTGACCAGATGGCTTCGTATAGTACCAATGAGTTCCGCTCCGGCCTCAAAATCCTGATTGACAATGACCCCTGCGTCATCGTCGAGAACGAGTTCGTCAAGCCCGGTAAAGGCCAGGCTTTCAGCCGGGTGCGCATACGCAACCTCAAGACCGGGCGGGTGGTCGACAAGACTTTCAAGTCCGGCGATACCGTCGAGGCGGCCGACGTCGTCGATACCGATATGCAGTTTCTCTACGCGGACAGCGAGTTTTATCATTTCATGGTGCCCAATACGTTCGAGCAGCATGCGGCGGATTTGAACGCGGTCAGCGAAGCGCGGCAGTGGCTCAAGGAACAGGATATGTGCCAGGTCACGCTGTGGAATAACACCCCGTTGTCGGTGACGCCGCCGAATTTTGTCGAACTGACCATAGTTCAGACCGACCCCGGCTTGCGCGGGGACACCGCTCAGGGCGGGGTCAAACCTGCCAAGCTGGAGACCGGAGCCGTGGTCCGGGTGCCGCTGTTCGTCGAGGAGGGGGAGGTGATCCGTGTCGACACCCGTTCCGGCGAGTATGTCTCCAGGGTCAAGGACTGATCGGAAACACCGTCCGGGGAGAGCTTGATGCGCCCGCCTGAAGACTGGCGCCCGTCAGCCAGCCTCGAACTCATTCGATTCAGGGCGTCTTTGCTCGAGCAGTTGCGCGCCTGGTTCGCCAGGCGCGGCATCATCGAGGTCGAGACGCCGGCGCTGTCGGGCGCCGCGGTCAGCGATCCCAATCTGCACAGTCTGGCGACGCGCGTCGGTGGTCATACGCAGTATCTTCATACCTCTCCCGAGTATTGCATGAAGCGTTTGCTCGCCTCCGGCAGCGGCGATATCTATCAGATCTGCAAAGTGTTCAGAGACGGTGAACTGGGGCGCCGGCACAATCCCGAGTTCACGATGCTGGAGTGGTACCGGATCGGTCTGGGTGCCGATGAATTCATGGACGAGGTCGAGTCCCTGCTGAGCGAACTTGCCGTCGGCCGCCGCGCACTGAGGCCAGCGCGCCGTCTGAGTTATCGCGCGCTGTTTGTCGAACACGCGGGGATTGATCCGTTCGCCTGCGAAGCCACTGAGCTTGTGGTCTGTCTTGAGCGTAACGCGGTTCCGTTAGCTGCGGATATGGCGCAGGACTTCGACGGTCTGCTTGACCTGCTGCTGGCCAGCGTCATCGAGCCGGCGCTGCCCGCGGATGCGCCGGTCTTCGTGTTCGATTTTCCTCCCGGTCAGGCGGCGCTGGCGCGGATCCGGAATGATGACCCGCCGGTAGCCGAGCGCTTCGAACTGTTTCTTGGCGGCATGGAACTGGCTAACGGTTTCCATGAGCTTGCGGACCCCGGTGAGCAATCCCGGCGGTTTCGGCAGGATCTGCAGCGGCGAGCAGCAGCGGGCCTGCCGTGCGCGCCGGTGGATCAGCGGCTTCTGGCCGCTCTGCAGGCCGGGCTGCCGGATTGTTCCGGAGCGGCCCTGGGTTTCGACCGTCTGGTGATGTGGCTCGCGGGTTGCGACGATATCGCCGAAGTGCTGAGTTTTGATGCCGGCCGCGCTTAACGTGGCGCGAGCTAGATTACGCGGGGGATGACGATGTTCAAGCTGGACCAACAGCGATACGACAGCAAGACCGCGCTTTATGCGGGCCTCCAGGCCCAGGCCGTCGCGCTGCTTGATGGCGAGCGCGATGCGGTGGCCAACGCAGCCAACCTGGCGGCGCTGATATTCCACGGTGTGCCGGACCTGAATTGGGCCGGTTTCTACTTCCTGCGCGGACAGGAACTGGTGGTGGGTCCCTTTCAGGGTAAACCTGCGTGTGTTCGGATCGCGTTGGGCCGTGGTGTTTGCGGCACCGCCGCTGAGCAAAGGCGGACCCAGATCATCGCGGATGTGGACAGCTTTGCCGGGCACATCCCCTGCGATGCCGATTCCCGGTCGGAGCTGGTGGTACCGCTGATTGACAGCGCCGATGAGCTGATCGGCGTGCTGGATCTGGATAGTCCGTTGAGCGGACGCTTTGATCATGACGACGCAGCCGGGGTGGCAGGATTGGCCGAGATTTATATGGCTGCGTATCCGGTCGTGTCTGGCCGCTAGCCGGTACCGGATCGGCGAGACAGCCCGGCGATTCGACCGCAGCCGACGATGTGGTCTTCGACGGCCGCAGCAGTCTCAGCCACGGCTCTGATCAGCGTTACCGGTTGCCGCGTCGGTGATATGGCCCACGGTCTGGCCCATAACTACAGAGGCTGCGGGGGTCAGATCCGAATCCAGTGACACGCGCCCGGGCGCAAACATCATGATCACTGTCGAGCCCATGTTGAAGCGCCCCATTTCCTCGCCGCGGCTGAGCGTGACGCCTCCCGGCGGGTAATCGGCTGATTCCCGGCGGCGGGGATGCCCGGGGGCGACTTCTCCAGCCCAGACGGTCTCGATGCTGCCCACATTGAGCGCGCCGACCAGTACCATCGCCATCGGGCCGGCAGCGGTCTCGAAACAACACACCACGCGCTCATTCCGCGCGAACAACCTCGGGACGCTGCGCACGGTAGCGGCATTGACACTGAACAGCCGCCCGGGAAGATAAATCATCCTCTGCAGCCGGCCATCCAGCGGCATGTGAATACGATGGTAGTTGTAGGGCGCCAGATAGATCGTGCTGAATGCGCCACCGCTCAGCGCTGCCGCCAGCTCGGGATCGCCAAGCAGTTCGGCAAGCGCATAATCGCGATCCTTGGCCTGGAACACACGTCCCGCGTGAGTCAACCCGCTCTGGCTGACGCTGCCGTCCACCGGGCTTGCGATGGCCGTGGGGGAATCCGGCAGCGGACGCGCCTCGGCGGTCAGAGCGCGGGTAAAGAACGCGTTAAAGCTGGGATAGGCGGTCGGATCGGTTTCTCGCGCGTCGCTCATATCGACGCGGAAACCGCGGACAAAGGCGCGGATGATCAGGTTCTTGAACCAGCGTACCCGGATGCGGGTAGCGCGGTGAATCAGCCGCGACAGCCCGTGCTGGGGCAGCAGATACTGGAGCAGGATAAACAGACGATCTCGCATGGACGACACTAGTGATGCTGATGCGGATCGCTGTCAGTGTCGGTAACCGCGCTGCGCCGGACGATGGCGTTGATCCGCAGATGCGTGCCATCGTCAAACACCAGTTCAAGAGGCACCAGCGCCCCCTCATCCAGCGCTTGCGTGGGGCCATGCAGCATCAGGTGGCGGCCGCCTGGCTCGAAAATCAGGCGCTCACCTGCGTCGATCGATACGCGGGGCTCGGCGATCATGCGCGCAACGCCGTCCGTCACTTCAGTGCGGTGGACCTCGATACTGGCGAATGCGGGTGAAGAGACCGACACCAGCTCGACTGCGCGGTCGCTTGGATTCTCCAGCACCATGTATCCGGCCAGCATGCCTGCGCCAGGCGGCGCCAGCCGGATCCAGGGATCTATGGCCTGCGGCGAGCGGTCCGCGGCCGGCTGGCCGCAGGCCGCGATCATGGCCAGGCAAAACATGCCGACCAGCACAAGGGGGCCGCGTATCGAAATTTTCATCAGGTCTATCCCTGCTGCCCGAGTATCCAGCGGTACTCAGCGCTCAATTCATCCGCTCTGTGCGGGGTGCTGAAGACCGCAGCCAGCCTGCCTGCTGGATCGATCAAAAAGATCGAGGCGGTGTGGTCCACGGTATAACTGCCGCTGTCGCCGTTCGCGGCCGGCGTGTAGGCAAAGGCCACGCCTAGACCCCGGGTCAGCGCCATGATCTGGTCCATCGGGCCGGTTACACCGACAAACGCTGGATCAAAGAACGGGACATAGGCCGCGAGTTGCTCCGGCGTATCTCGCATCGGATCGACCGAAACCATGGTCACGACCGGCTGTTCTGCCGCTGGCAGGTCCTGCAGCAACTTTACTGCCCGGGCCAGCGTGTCGAGCGTGGTCGGGCAGACGTCGGGACAATTGGTAAAGCCAAAAAACAACAGGGTCCACTTACCCTGCAATCGGTCTGGCCCGAACGTCTCTTTGCGGTGATCGAGCAATGCAAAATCGGGTAGCTGTCGCGGCGCTTCCAGGACCAGCGCGCGCAGCTCGGCGGGGCGCTCCATGCGCTGGGCGAACAACGCCCCGAACAGCGCCGCAAGCAGCGCAGCAACGACAAAGACAGTAATGCGGAGCGGTCTGTTCATGGTCGCGGATTATCCCACACGCTGAGATGCCGGTCAGGTATCATGCGCTTCGTGTCCGCCGGGCAGGGTCCGGCAGCTTGCGGATGGTGACCAAACGCGTCGTGGAACAGATTTCAGGACTGAAAACAGTGACCGATTTCGTGCGCTGGGGCGCGAGTCGCTTCGCCGCAGCCGGTCTGCATTACGGTCACGGGACGGACGACCCGGTGGACGAGGCGCTGTTACTGGTGGCTCACGCTCTGCACTTGCCGTTGCCGTTGCCAAACGAATTCTACCGCGCGCGGTTAACCGGGCAGGAGCGTCCGCAGGTCGCTGCTTTGATCGAGCGCAGGGTCGCGGAACGACGTCCGGCCGCCTATCTGATCGGTGAGGCATGGTTCGCCGGTTTGCGTCTGATCGCCGATGAGCGCGCACTGGTACCGAGATCGCCGATCGCCGAATTGATCGAGCAGGGGTTTGCGCCCTGGATCGATCCGCATGCGGTTAAACGCGTGCTGGATTTGTGTACCGGCGGCGGTTGCATCGCGGTCGCCAGCGCCGCGCACTTGCCGGCCAGCCAGGTCGACGCAGCCGACATCTCTGCGGAAGCACTGACGCTGGCGGCCGAGAACGTGCAGGCGCAGGCGCTGGGCCATCGGGTGCGGATCGTGCACAGCGATGTGTTCGAGAATCTGAGCGGGCAGCTCTATGACGTGATTGTCAGCAACCCGCCTTATGTGGCCCGGGAGGAGTTTGAAGCGCTGCCGGCCGAGTACGGCCATGAGCCAGCGCTGGGACTAGTGGCCGGCGAGGACGGGCTGGACATCGTGCGTCGGATCCTCGACGGGGCGAAGGCTCATCTGCGCCCCGGAGGCATCCTCATTGTGGAAGTGGGCAGCGCAGAGGCTGCGCTGATCGACGCATACCCCGAATTGCCGTTTACCTGGCTTGATTTTGCGCGTGGAGGCTCCGGGGTGTTCCTGCTCAGGCGCGACGAGTTAAGCGGAGACTGATCATGTCGGGCAATACATTTGGCAAGCTGTTCACCGTCACCTCGTTTGGCGAGAGTCATGGACCCGCGCTGGGCTGCATCGTCGACGGTTGTCCGCCCGGGCTGCCGCTGAGCGAGGAGGTTCTGCAGCAGGATGTCGAGCGCCGCCGCTCGGGCAAGTCCCGGCACACCAGCCAACGTCGCGAACCTGACCAGGTGCGGATCCTGTCAGGCGTGTTCGAGGGGCACACCACGGGCACGCCGATCGGTCTGCTGGTTGAAAACCAGGATCAGCGCTCTCGCGATTACGACAAAATCAAGGATCTGTTCCGGCCAGGGCACGCTGATTACACCTACACGCAGAAATACGGGTTCCGTGATTATCGTGGCGGCGGACGTTCGTCGGCCCGGGAAACCGTGATGCGGGTCGCGGCCGGTGCCATTGCCCGACGTTATCTGCATCGTCAGGCAGGGGTTGAGATTCGCGGCTACCTCGCGCAATTGGGGCCGCTGGTGCTTGAGCCCAGGGACCTCGATTCGGTCGACGACAATCCGTTCTTCTGCGCCGACCCGACAAGAGTGCCCGAGCTTGAGGCGTACATGGATGCGCTACGCAAGGAAGGTGACTCGATTGGGGCGCGGGTCAATGTCCAGGCCACCGGGGTACCTCCGGGTCTTGGTGAACCGGTGTTCGACAAGCTCGATGCCGATATCGCCCACGCGATGATGGGCATCAATGCGGTCAAGGCGGTTGAGATCGGCGACGGCTTCGAGTCGGTGATCCAGAAGGGAACACAGCACCGTGACGAAATCACGCCGCAGGGTTTCCGTACCAACCACGCGGGCGGCACCCTCGGCGGGCTGTCCTCGGGACAGACCATCCGGGTGAGCATGGCGATCAAGCCAACCTCCAGCCTGCGCCTGCCCTGCGACTCGGTAGACATAAAAGGCACCCCGGTGCAGGTGATTACCACCGGTCGCCACGACCCTTGTGTAGGTATCCGCGCAACGCCTATCGCCGAAGCGATGCTCGCGCTGGTACTGATGGACCATTATCTGCGCCACCGGGCGCAAAACGCCGACGTGAACTGCGCCACGCCGATTATCCCCGGCTGATCGCGGATGTCATCGAGCAGGGCCCGGTGTCCGCAACGGACGGGCGGGTCTACATGGCCCAGACGTCGACTGGGCGTGTTCTACGCCAGTTATTTTGCCGTTATCGGCATCCTGTTGCCGTACTGGCCGCTGTATCTGAGTCAGGCTGGTTTCGATGCGCTGGCCATCGGTCAGCTGATGGCGGCGATGATGGTGATGCGCGTGGTCTCTCCGGGACTGATGGCCTGGGTGGCCGACCATTGCGGCGCCGGCCGCGCGGTGATTTTGTCCTGCGCGCTGCTGGCTCCGCTTGTGTTTGCCGCGGTGTTATTGCAGCCCGGCTTGTTGCCGATGGCCTGTGTGATGGCAGTGTTTGGCATCGCGTGGAGCGGTCTGCTGCCGCAGGTCGAGGCCAACACGCTCAATCATCTCGGCTCGATGAGCCATCGTTACGGCCTGGTGCGACTATGGGGCTCGGTGGGTTTTATCGCCGCAGTATTGATTGGCGGATGGGCCTTCCGTGGAGACGGTGTGACCCGGGTGCCCTGGTTCATCATCGCGCTGCTGGTGCTGACCTGTGCATCGGCGCTGGCCACGCCGCAGGCTGCGCGGAGACGGGTGGAAGGCGCCGGGCAAGCTTCATTGATGGCGGTGCTGAGACGTCGCGAGGTGCTGGGCTTTCTTGCGGCCGCGATATTGCTGCAGGCCAGTTTCGGCCCCTATTACGTATTTTTTACTGTCTACCTGACTGACCTGGATTACTCGTCCGGCAGCGCCGGCATACTCTGGGCCTGGGCGGTGATTGCGGAGATCGGCGTATTTCTTGTCGCGCCCTGGCTGCTTGCACGATTCGATCCCCGGGGTTTGTTGTTGTTCGCATTCATGGCCACGATGGTGCGCTGGTTGCTTACCGCCGGGGTTCCGACGTCTGTGCCGGGCTTGTTCTTTGCACAGTCTCTCCACCTGGCCGGCTTCGGTGTGTTCCATGCCGTTGCCATCAGCCTGGTTCACAGGTACTTTCCGGGACGGCTGCAGAACCGGGGCCAGGCGCTGTACAGCAGTCTCGGTTTTGGTCTTGGCGGTGCCGTGGGCAGTCTGTATGCCGGCTGGGCCTGGGAGCATACGGGGCCATTCATGACCTGGGTGATTGCCGCCGTACTGGCGGCGATGGCCGCGATGATTGTCGCCGTGTTGATGCGCAGCGCTGTGCCGCCTTCTGCTGCGGTAATGGAGCAATAGTAGATGTCGAAGAAATTCTCGGTCGCGGTACTCGGCGCCACAGGCCTGGTCGGGGAGGCCATGCTGTCGATCCTCGAGCAACGCAAGTTCCCGCTGGCGGAACTATATCCGCTGGCCAGCGAGAGATCTGCGGGCCGTTCAGTACGTTGCCAGGGCCGCCAGTTCCAGGTCGGGGATGTCGCTGATTTTGATTTCTCCAAGGCGGATATCGGACTGTTTTCAGCCGGCGCCTCGGTCTCGGACATTTATGCGCCCAGGGCCGGCGCCGCGGGCTGCGTGGTCATCGACAACACTTCGCGTTTCCGCAACGAAGCCGATATTCCGCTGGTGATTCCGGAGGTCAATCCCGAAGCGATAGCCCGTCACCGCCCGCGGAATATCATCGCCAACCCGAATTGCTCGACCATCCAGATGCTGGTGGCGCTGAATCCGATCTACCAGGCAGTGGGCATCCGGAGGATCAATGTCGCGACCTATCAGGCGGTGTCCGGAGCGGGCAGGGAACTGGTCGAGGATCTGGCGGCACAGACCGCGGAGCTGCTCAACGGCCGCCCGATAAAGAAGATGACCACGGCGAAGCAAATCGCGTTTAATGTACTGCCGCAGATCGACAGTTTCGAAGACAACGGATACACCCGCGAAGAAATGAAAATGGTCTGGGAGACACAAAAAATCCTCGGTGACGCCGAGATACGGGTCAACGCGACCGCGGTACGTGTGCCGGTGTTTTTCGGACATTCGGAAGCCGTCCATATTGAAACCCGGGACAAGATCTCTGCGGAGCAGGCGCGTAGCCTGCTCGAAGCGGCGCCCGGCGTGGAGGTACTCGACCGGCGCGAGCCGGGCGGCTACCCTACGCCGGTAACCGAGGCCGCGGATCAGGATGCGGTGTTCGTAGGGCGGATTCGCGAGGACCTCTCGCACCCACTGGGGCTGAATCTTTGGGTGGTCTCCGACAACGTCAGGAAGGGCGCGGCATTGAACAGCGTGCAGATCGCTGAATTTCTTGCAAAAAGCGTTCTATAAGTTATATTTAGGCGCATCTTGTAAAGAGCCTTATCAACAATATCCAAACACATAATTCAATCCGGACGCTGGATGGACGGTCCCGCATGGCCGGGGTGCGGAAACAGGGAGTGACGATGGCTCGTAGATTTGGTTGGCTGGGGGTACTGGCCCTTGTGCTGGTTTCCACCGGCGCAAATTCTCTCGGGTTGGGCGAAATCAAGCTCAATTCGTATCTGAATGAGAAGCTGGATGCCGAGATTCAGATTTCCCTGTCCGGGGCAGATGAACTCAGTTCGCTCAAAGTTCAGATTGCGCCCCTGCCGGAGTTCGACAGGGTCGGCATTGACCGGCCTGCGTTCCTGAGCGGGCTGAAATTTACTGTGGAACGGCTCGGCGGCGACCGGGCGTTGATTCGCATCCGCTCCGATCAACCGATCATGGAGCCGTTCGTAACCTTCCTGATCGAGGCGACCTGGCAAGGCGGCCGCTTGCTCAGGGAATACACGGTTCTTCTCGACCCGCCGCTGTTTCTGCCGACGCCGGAACCGCCGGCTGTGGACGCGCCAGTCCCGGCCCGCGATTCCGCCGCGTCCGGCATGGTTCAGCGCCCGGCGCCAGCGCCGGCCCGCCCTGCCGCAGAGCCGCGCCCGGCGCCAGCAATAAATGCGCCGACCAGCTATGGGCCGGTGCAGCGCAGCGAGACCCTGTGGGGCATCGCTCAGGAAGTCCGTCCGGATCCTGCAATTTCGACTAACCAGATGATGATGGCCCTGTTCCGGGCCAATCCCGATGCGTTCGACGGCAATATCAACCGGATGCGTGCCGGCGCGAGGTTACGCGTGCCCGGGCGTGATGAAATTCTCGGCGTCTCTGCTGCCGAGGCCACCGCAGAGGTCAGACGCCAGAATACCCGTTGGCGGAGTGCTTCGACCGCTGCCGCCGGTTCAGGCGCCACCGGGGCAGCTTCCGCCCCATCCAGGCCCCAGGTCAGCGACGAGCCGCGGCTGGAACTGGTGCCGCCGTCGGAGCCCGGAGCACAAGGGGCCGCTGCCGCTGTTGGCCAGGCGTCGTCAGAACAGGAAGCGCTGAATCAGGAATTGCTGAACGCGGTACAAAGTCTTCGCGGCGAACTTGAGGCGACACGCGAAGCGATCAGTGTCAAGGATGCCGAAATCGCCGCACTGCAGCAGCGCCTGGCCGCCATCGATGGAGGCGAGGTCGCAACCGGGGAGGAACTTGAAGCCGAGTTTGACCCGGACTCGGTCCAGCGCGCAGTAGCCGAGGCGGAAGCCGAAGCCGCCGTCGCGGCAGCCGAGCAGGCCGCTGCCGAGACCGCGGGATCCGACGCGCCCGAGGAAGTGCTGGCTGAGGAAGAGATCGTCGCCGCGGATTCGGCCCAGCCCGAGCCATCACCGGCGGTGAGCAAGCCTCCGGCCGCGCAGATCTCCAGTGGACAGGACGATGGCGGGCTGCTCTCATCGATGTGGGTATGGATTGCCGGCTTTGCCGCCTTGCTGGCGGCGCTGTTCTTTGTCTGGAAGCGGCGCCAGGAGGCCGGGACCGAGGAAGCCTTCGAGGCCTGGGAACCGAAGCCCGAACGGGAACCAAGGGATCTGGCGGAGACCTCGCCGGCCATCCTGGTTGAAGAACAAACTCATCCCGGCGCGGCTGGTCTGGCTGCCGCGGGAGTGACCGCGGCCGCGGCCGCAGACGCAGGGCTCGATTTCGGCGATACCGGAGCTGCCAAGCCCAAGCCCAAGCCCAAGCCCAAGGCCGACCAGGCGCGTGTCGAGCCGCCGGTCGATGAACCCACCGGGGCTGACTACCAGTACCCGTTCGAAGACACCATTGCCGGCGCCACCGGCATCAATCTGGAACAGTCTGATCCATTGGCGGAAGCAGACTTCCACATGGCCTATGGCTTGTACGACCAGGCCGCGGATTTGATCCGCAAGGCTATCGGCCGGGAGCCGGATCGTGTTGATCTGCGTCTGAAGATGCTGGACATCCTGTTTGTCTGGGGCAAGGGTGACGAATTCGTTACCGAGGCCAAGGCGCTGCAGGAACTCGAATCCGCGGAAGCCGGTGAATGGAGCCGGGTAGCCATCATGGGCCGCCAGATTGCGCCAGACCAGCCTCTGTTCGAAGATCAGGGCGCCGGGCATGCCGGAGTCGACATGGCGGTCAGTGGCGATGGCGAAGAGGGGTCTGAAGCCGGCGCCGACGATCTGGATTTCGATTTTGGCCCATCCGAGCCCGGCGAAGAGAGCAAGGACGACGATGTGCTGGACTTCGACATCGGAGCCACCGGCGAGCTGCCTGCGCCTGCGCCGTGGGATGCGACCCAGGAGCGCGAAGTGATGCCTGACGCCACCGCCGAGATGGAGATCGAGGATCTGGGTCTGGACGTCAATCTCGAGGACCTCGAGGAGAGCACCCGGGGACCTGATGATATGGATATCGAGGGCACTGGAATCACCGAGATCATCGTCCGTGATGACGACAGCCGCTTCCTTGACATCGAAGCCAGCGACACTGAAGTCCTGGAAGATGAAAACAGTAATACCGGGACCATAGATGCGGACAGCGGCGATACCGAGATTCTCGAGAAGGCGGTGACCGACGAGGATGACGAGACCGGCATCACCGAGATGCTGGAAGCGGCCGAAGAGCTGGCCTCGGACGTATCCGGTGCCTACAGCGTGGAAGAGCTGGAAGATCGCAACCTCGACGAAGACACGCGGGAAATGACCCAGGTCGAGGAGCCGGGGGCGGATGCCGAGACCGGCGGCACATCGATTATGAAGGCGCTGGAGCTGCCGGAGGAAGAGTCGGCAGCAGAATCCTCGGAAGATGACACCGCCGAGGTAAAAGCGCTGGACGAGGACGACGACGCTGGTCTGGATCTCGAGGACATTACCGCCGCGCTTGGCCGGGACCTGGAGAAGACCGCGGAGATGCCGGTGGCCGGCAGTGCCGAGGATGCGGAAACCCTGATCGCTGATATTTTCGGTGATGATGAGGCGACCCGCGTGGCGCCCCGCCACGACATCCTGCGCGGTGCAGACGAGGATGCCGAGGCGACGCGGGAGATGCCGCGGGTCGAGATTCCCGATGTCACCTTGAGTGAAGTCGGAACCAAACTCGATCTGGCCCGGGCCTATATCGATATGGGTGATCCGGACGGTGCTCGCAGCATCCTCGGCGAAGTGCTCGAGGAAGGGGATGACGGCCAGAAGAGCGAGGCCAGGGATCTGCTGGACGGACTAGGCTAGGGAGCCGACATCCTTTGCTGGTCTGACAGCGCCCGTGTGGACCGCGGATGAGTCTGCATCCGGTCCTGCGCCTGCTGTTGCTGGTAGCCCTTGGCGCTTCGCTGTTTCGCTACAGCCTCGTTGGCCAGTTATCGATGTTGTTGGTCATCGTACTGCTGACCGCCCGCCACGGCCGTGAAGCGCTGGCCCGCCTGCTCAAGGCGGTGCGCCGGATCCGCTGGCTGCTGCTATCCATCGCTGTGATTTACCTGCTGGTCGCTCCCGAGCCCCGGCCTGGCGGCAGCTGGGCCTGGCCGAGTGCGAATGAGTGGAGTCTGGCGCTGCGTCGCTCAGGGGTGCTGGTGATCCTGGTGAGCGCAGTCGAATTACTCAGGCAAACGACGCCCGCGGCGCTGACCGCTGCGGCGATCGCGGCCTTGCTCCGACCCTTCCGCTGGCTGGGACTCGATCCTGAGCGCTTCGCCTTGCGCACCGCGATGACACTGGAGGCCGTGCCCAGGACCGCAGAAGTCGTCGCCCAGGCCACGGGTCGTGCGGGCATCAAGCCGCGCCAGTTCAGCGGTTGGGCTGGCGCTGCTGCGAGTCTGATCGGCGACATAGAGTCGGGTCGCGCGGCCGCGGCACCGGCAGCGCTGCCGGTCCTCGATCCCATCAGGCTCGCCGACGCTCTGGTCTTTTCCACGGCGCTGGCTCTGATTCTCGTGCTCACGTTGATCTGACCATGCGCCTGGTTTTGGGCATCGAATACGACGGCACCGGATTCTCCGGATGGCAGTCGCAAATCGGGACGCGGACAGTTCAGGGAGTACTCGAGCAGGCCGTCTCCGAGGTGGCGGATCATCCGGTCGCCCTGGTCTGTGCCGGGCGCACCGACGCGGGTGTTCATGCGATCGAGCAGGTTGCCCACTTTGAAACCCGTTCCCGGCGGCCAGAGCGTGCCTGGACTCTGGGCGTCAACAGCAACCTCCCCGGCGACGTCAGTATCATTTGGGCACGAACCGCGCCACCGGATTTCCATGCACGGTTTGCCGCCCGCTCACGCAGCTATCGTTACTGGATCATGAACTCGCCCTTGCGGCCGGCGCTGCTGCGATCGCGGGCCTGGTGGGTTCGCAGACCGCTGGATGCGGACTCAATGCACGAGGCCGCGCGCAACCTGCTGGGCAGCCACGATTTTTCCGCCTTCCGCGCGGCTGAGTGTCAGGCGAAGTCCGCATTGCGTACAGTGAGCGATATCAGCGTGATCCGCCAGGGCCAGCTGCTGCGCGTGGATATCACCGCCAACGCGTTCCTGCATCATATGGTCCGCAACATCGTCGGCACGCTGGTGGTAGTGGGGCGCGGCGACGCTTCTGCAGAGTGGGTGGATCAGGTTTTGCGCGGGGCCGATCGCCGGGAGGCCGGCGCCACTGCGGCCGCTTGTGGCCTGTATCTGCGGCGTGTCGATTACCCGGATTTCCCCGACCGTCCTGCGGCCATGCCTGACGCGCAGATCCTGCCGACGCCAGGTGCCGAAAGTTGAGCGGGGATTGCGCTATTATCGTGCGCAACGCCTGATTCGGGGCAGTGCGGGATGCTTAGGGCCTGTTCACACTAATTGAATCATGCCTGCTGGGCTGATTTTTCCGCTCAGCAAGGCAGAAGGAGCGTAGTGTATTGAATATACATGAGCGACTGATGACGCCGCTGAGCGGAAAAATGTGCCCAGCCCTTCGGGTTGTCCCTGAAAAAGGGCCACTCGGCGTTACTCCTCTCTCATTTGGAGTAACCAAACCACGTTCGTCGTGCCTTGATTGGCCCTTTTTCAGGGGCAACAGGCACGATTCAATTAGTGTGAACAGGCCCTGGGCAATCTAATGCGTCACCATGACGGGGTATGCCGATGAACTGGTTCGACAAATTGATGCCGTCCAGAATAAAGACCCAGCGCCGCTCGCGCTCAGTCCCGGAAGGCCTGTGGACAAAGTGTGACGCGTGCGGATCGGTTCTCTACCGAAATGAAGTCGAGCGCAACGTCTATGTCTGCCCAAAGTGCAGCCAGCATATGCGTATTGACGCGCGCACGCGCCTGCAGACATTCCTTGACCCTGGAAACCAGAAGGAGATCGGCGCCGATCTTGAGCCCCAGGACCCGCTGCGATTCAAGGATACGAAGCGCTACCGGGACCGATTGACGCTGGCCCAGCGCGACACCGACGAGAAAGACGCACTGGTCGCGATGGAAGGGCAGTTGATGGCGATGCCCGTGGTGGCCTGCGCTTTTGAATTTCGCTTTATGGGTGGCTCGATGGGTGCCGTTGTCGGCGAACGGTTTGTGCGCGCGGTCAATGTCGCCCTGTCCAGGCGTGTGCCGCTGATCTGTTTCTCCGCCAGTGGCGGCGCGCGGATGCAGGAAGGGCTGTTCTCGCTGATGCAGATGGCCAAGACCAGCGCAGCGCTCGCCCGCCTGGCGGATGCCGGTGTGCCGTTCATTTCAGTGATGACCGACCCCACTACCGGCGGCGTCTCGGCCAGCCTGGCTATGCTCGGCGATGTCAATGTCGCTGAACCCAAGGCGCTGATCGGTTTTGCAGGCCCCCGGGTGATCCAGCAAACCGTCGGGGAAACCCTGCCCGAGGGTTTCCAGCGCAGCGAGTTTCTTCTCGACCACGGTGCGCTCGACATGATTGTGGACCGGCGTGAGATGCGTCAGCGTCTGGCTTCATTACTGGCCTTGTTAACCGGTCAGCCAAGTCCTGACGCTGGAACTCAGGGTGAAGTTCAAGAATCTCGATAGCTGGCTGCACTGGCAGGAGACGCTTTATCCCAGGGCTATCGAACTGGGACTCGCCAGACCGCGCCAGGTTTATCGGCGTTTGCCGCAGTTGGCCGAGAGCACAGCGGTGATCACGGTTGCGGGGACCAATGGCAAAGGCAGTACCGTGGCCGTGCTGGAGTGCGTACTGGCCGCCCTCGGTCTCAGTGTGATCAGCTTCACCTCCCCGCACCTGTTTCGCTATAACGAAAGGGTTCGCATCGACGGTGTGCCGATCGCGGATCAGGCTCTGATGGAGGCCTTCGAGGACGTCGAGGAAGCCCGTCAGGGCGGCGGTCTGACGTACTTCGAGTTTGGCGCATTGGCGGCGCTGACCATCATTGCCCAACACCGGCCGGATGTCGCTGTGCTGGAAGTGGGTATGGGCGGGCGCCTCGACGCGGTCAACCTGATCGATGCCGATATCGCGGTGATCACTTCTATCGGACTGGACCATCAGGCCTGGCTGGGTCGTGACCGTGAGGCAATCGGGCGTGAAAAGGCCGGCATCCTGCGCGCCGGCCGGCCGCTGATACTCGGGGATCGGGAGCCACCGGCTTCGGTCCTGGCCAGGGCCGAGGAACTGGGCACGCCGGTTTTCCGCCTCGGCCGGGATTTCGATTATGCCGCAGGCGACGGCGAATGGAGTTTCAACGGCAGCCGCCATCGCTTACCGGGTCTGTCTGCCGGCCTGCTGGCCGGACCGTTGTTCGGCAATGCCAGTTGTGCGCTCGAGTCCCTCGAGCAGCTCGATCATCGCCTATTGCAGCGCGGCGACGCGGTCGCATCCGGCTTGTCCAGGCTGAGAATCCCTGGCCGCTTGCAGGTGGTCCCGGGAGACCCGGAATGGGTGATTGATCTGGCTCACAACCCGGACGGCGCGCGCGAGTTGGCAAAGTTCTTGCGCGAGCGGCCTGCCGACGGACGCACCATGGCTGTGTTCGGCATGCTGGCTGATAAGGACATTGGCGGCGTGGTGACGGAGATAAGAGACCAGATCGATCACTGGATCGTCGCTGGCCTGGAGGACGGACGCGGCGCCACTTCAGCTGAAACCGCCGCGCAGGTGGCTGCGGCCGGAGTCGGTGGATTAGAGCAGGCCGGATCGGTCGCCGAGGCGGTGGATATCGCGCGCGCGGCGAGCCATAGCCGAGACCGTGTCGTCGCCTTCGGGTCTTTCCACCTGGTGGCGCCGGTGATGGAGCGCCTTGGGTTATACTATGACGCCTCCGAACATGCCGGGAACGACCCCGAGAACTCAAGCCCATCCTGATGGATCAGCAGTTGAAAGAGCGCCTGGTCGGAGCCACTGTGCTGGTAGTGGTAGGGATCCTGTTTATCCCGCTGTTGCTGGATGGTCCCGACGAGCAGGTCCCGGTTCGGGTCGGGCTCGAATTGCCGGTTCCCGACAGTGGCAAACGCACCCACACCATACGTCTGGACGTACCGGCCGAGCGGCCGGCCACGCAGGCATCCGGTTCCCCGTTGACTCCGGTTGCAGCGAGCAAGACCGAAGCGGTGGCAGCGGACGGCGAAGCGCCTGAATCCGGGTCCGCTGAAAAGTCCGTGTCGAAACCGGAGGCAAAACCCCCGGCTGCGACCACGCTGGAACCGCCCGCAACGAAAGCGACTGTGACGCAATCGACCGCGACGAAATCGAGCGCGACTGAACCGACCGCGACAGGCTCTCCCGCCGGGGCCAGCCAACCATCGAGCAGCGCGCAGGAGGTGAAGAATGCCGGCGACTGGGCGGTGCAGGTCGGCAGTTTCTCCAGCGAGGACAATGCGCTGCGTTTGCAGAGTCAGCTCAAGGCCGCCGGCTTTCCGACCTTCCGAACGCGTCTGGTTGCGGATGGCCGCAGCATGCATCGGGTGCGTGTCGGGCCGGTCGCCGACCGTTCCGCGGCTGATGCGCTGGCGAGCCGGCTTGGCAAGGCCGGGTATCCCGGCCGCGTGGTGGCGACGGATGACTAAGCGGCGCCGGCACAAGGGCGGGTTGTCTGCAGTGCGGGCCGCGGAGCGAGCCCGGTGTTGACCATCGATTACATCATTATTGCCGCCTTTGTGATCTCGGTAGTGATCGGCCTGTTCCGTGGTTTCTTTCGCGAAGCCTTGTCAGTGGTCACCTGGATTGCCGCGCTCTGGATCACGCTAAACTATTCCCACCTGCTGGAACCGATGCTGGGCTCGATCGCGTCCGAGGCGCTCAGACTGTGGGCTGCGCGGCTGCTGACATTCGTGCTGGTATTGATCGCCGGCGGCTTGCTCAATGCCTTGATCGGGATCCTGGTTGCCAAAACCGGCCTGAGCGGGACGGATCGGGTGCTGGGGATGGTGTTCGGTGGCGTGCGAGGGGTGCTGTTGATCGGCATCCTGGTTCTGGTTTTCAGATTGATGGAGCTGGATCAGGAACCCTGGTGGAAGGAGTCACGTCTGGTACCGGTAGGCGAGCCGGTCGCGAGATGGCTGCTGGAAAACTTCCAGGCAGGCATGGAGCATCTGGATGACGCGGTGACGCCGGCGATTGAATCGCTGACGCCAAACACAGAGAGCTAGTTCGGACAGGACATCAGGCAGGGGATCGAGACATGTGTGGATTGGTGGGCATTGTCAGTCAGGGACCTGTGAATCAGGCGATCTATGATGCGCTGACAGTGCTCCAGCATCGTGGACAGGATGCGGCAGGAATCGTCACCGCGGATGAGCGCTTCCACATGCGCAAACGCAACGGACTCGTGCGCGATGTTTTCCAGCAGCGGCATATGCTCAAGCTGACCGGGCAAATGGGCATCGGGCATGTGCGCTATCCGACCGCCGGTTGCAGCAGCAAGGACGAGGCGCAGCCGTTCTACGTCAACTCACCGTTCGGCATCTGCCTTGGCCACAACGGCAATCTGACCAATACCGAGCAACTCGCAGAACTGGTGGTCAGCGAGGACCGTCGTCATCTGAACACCGGTTCGGATTCCGAGGTGTTGCTCAATGTGTTTGCTCACGAGCTGGAGCGGGCATGCGCGAGTCGTGAGCCGGGCCCCGAGGAGATATTTGCCGCGGTAGCTCAGTTGCATGCACGCTGCCGAGGCGCCTACGCAGTGGCCGCGCTGGTGATGAAAGTAGGCGTGGTCGGTTTTCGCGATCCCCATGGCATCCGGCCACTGGTCATCGGCCGTCGCACCACGCCGGCAGGAGACGAGCACATGATCGCTTCGGAGAGCGTGGCGCTCGACACCCTGGGCTTTGACCTGGTGCGTGACGTAAAGCCCGGCGAGGCGGTATTGATCGACCGCAACGGCGGTCTGCACACGCACGAATGCGCGCCCGCCAAGCGACATAGTCCGTGTATCTTCGAATACGTTTATTTCTCGCGTCCCGATTCGATCCTGGATAACATATCGGTCTACAAAGCGCGTCTGCGCATGGGCGAAGCGCTTGCAGACCGGATTCTGTCCATGCGTCCGGACCATGACATCGACGTGGTGATACCGGTACCCGATACCAGCCGTACCTGCGCGTTGCCGCTGGCCCATCGTCTTGGCGTCAAGTATCGCGAAGGGTTCATCAAGAACCGTTACATCGGCCGTACGTTCATCATGCCCGGACAAGCGATGCGGGAGAAATCGGTGCGGCAGAAGTTGAACGCCATCGATCTGGAGTTTCGCGGCAAGAACGTGATGCTGGTAGATGATTCGATCGTGCGCGGAACCACCTCAAGGCAGATCATCGAAATGGCCAGGGAAGCCGGCGCGAGCAAGGTCTATTTCGCTTCAGCCGCGCCACCGGTTCGTTATCCCAACGTTTACGGCATCGATATGCCCGCGGCCAGGGAGCTTGTGGCCCATGATCGCAGCGAGGAGGAGGTTGCCGAGATCATCGGCGCCGACTGGCTGATCTATCAGACATTGGACGATCTGGTCCGCTCGGTGGGACATCAGAAGACCAAGATCAGGGAATTCGATACCTCCTGCTTCTCCGGGGAGTATGTCACCGGGGATATCACCCAGGTCTACCTCAGCCGGATCGAGTCCAGCCGGGCCGACTCCGCCAAGCAGGCACGGGAGCTCAACGTGACGGCGCTGCCCAAGACCGCCAGCAGCGCCTGAGCCCGGCGGGTCAGGCGTTGTCGCGTGCGCTGCTGCTCGAGATTCTGGCTGCGGGGCTGGCCGCCGTCGACGGGGAAGGCTGTATGGTCCGGGCGGCGCGCGCCGGGAAATGCGGCAGCGGCGCTTTCAACCTGATTGCGATTGGCAAATCGGCCTGCGCGATGAGCAAGGGGCTGCTGCAGGTCCGTGGCCAGAGCCTCGGTCGCGGGTTGTTGATCACGCGCCGCGGATACGCAGAGCCTGGATTGGGCCGTGACCCGCGAATCAGGGTGCTTGAGAGCGGTCATCCGCTGCCGGATCAAAGCAGCGTAGACGCAGGCGCAAGGCTGCTGGCTTTCATCCAGAGTCTCAAAATCGAATCCGAGGTCGTGGTTCTGGTCTCCGGGGGCGCCTCGAGTCTGGTCGAGGTACCGGCGCCGGGCGTCTCCCTGGAAGACCTGCGGCGGGCGAACCGCTGGCTGTTGTCCAGCGGTCTGGATATTCGCTCGATCAATGCGGTCCGCCGCCGCCTTTCGCAGATCAAAGGTGGCGGTCTTGCCCGGGCGCTGAACGGTAGGCGGGTCAGCGCTTGTTATCTGTCGGATGTTGCCGGCGATGACCCGGCAGATATCGGTTCCGGCTTGCTCAAACGCACGACCGCGGCCTTGCCCGGACGATTGCCCGCCTGGCTGCGGGCGCTGCTGGCACCCGACGATGCGGACCCGTCCGCCGCCGCCGAAGTCAAACACAACATCGTGGCCGGGCTGAGCCAGGCCCTGGCCGCCTGCGCCGACGCGGCGAGCGCAACGGGAGCCCGGGTCTGCAGTCATACCGGGTTGCTTGGTGGCGAGCCGCAGGCTGCTGCGGACCTTATTGTCTCTGCGCTGGAATCCGGGCCTGCGGGGATCCATCTCTGGGGTGGCGAGACCACGCCGAGGCTCCCTGAGCAGGTGGGTCGCGGCGGCCGGAACCAGCATCTGGCGCTGTGTTGCGCCATCCGGATTGCAGGGCACGACGGACTGACGGTGCTGTGCTCGGCCACCGACGGCAGCGACGGCAATACCACTGATGCGGGCGGGCTGGTGGATAGCGAAACTGTCGCGCGTGGCGCTGCCATGGGCCTGGACGCGGCTCGGTGTCTGGCTGGCGCAGATGCCGGCACGTTTCTCGAAGCCAGTGGCGATCTGATATCCACCGGCCCCACCGGCACCAACGTGACCGATCTGGTTATCGGCCTGAAGGCATGAAGCAGGTACACTGTCGGCGGCTCGAGCAGAGGGACAGGCGGTGAGCATACGTTTCCTGATAATTGACGATCACGCCGAATACCGGGACTGGCTGGGTCACCACCTGACCGCCGAGTGGGCCGATGCGGAAGTGATCGGCCACGATCCCGCCGGTGCGCGCCCTTTGCCCGAGGGCCTGTCCCCATCTGCCTGCGATCTTGTATTACTCGACCACCGCTGGCCGGGCGGTTCCGGGATGGAGGTCCTCAGAGAGCTGAAGCGGCGACCGGGTTGTCCGCCGGTTATTCTTTTGACGCCTCAGGGCGACGAGTCCGCTGCGGTCGAGGCAATCCGCGCAGGTGCCGACGACTTCCTGCCCAAGACGCATCTGGCACATGACGAATTGATGGCCGCTATTCGTGAGGCCTTGCGCCGGGGTCGTCAGTCGACAGCGCGCTTTGCCAAACCGTCGTTTGCGGATCAGCAGAAACCCGCCGAGCCCGGCAAATTCGTGCTCAAGGGTCATCACTTTGTGCGCCAGCTGGCGCGCACCGGGATTTCCTCGGTCTATCTGATGGAGAACGAAAGCAACGGCGAACCCGTGGTGGTGAAAGTCCTGACCGAGGTGCCGGATGTGGCCGAGGGCAAGAGTGATTTTGAACGGTTCCTGCAGGAGTACGAGCTGATCTCGGAGGTACACCATCGCAACGTCGTCAAGATCTACGATCTTGGCATCGCCGATGATCACGCCTATATCGCGATGGAGTATTTCCCCCGCGGCGATCTGCGCAAACGTATCGGCCGCGGGCTGAGCGCCGACCAGGCGCTGGAGTTCCTCGATCAGATGGCGCGGGCGCTGGTTGCCGTGCACGCGATCGGCATACTGCATCGGGATTTGAAGCCCGGCAATGTCATGGTGCGCGAGGATGATTCGCTGGCCCTGATCGATTTCGGTCTCGCCAAACAATTGCGCACCGCTCTGGACATTACCCATACCGGCGAGATTTTTGGCACGCCGTACTACATGAGCCCGGAGCAGGGACACGGAGACCCGGTCGATGAGCGTGGCGATCTTTACAGCCTGGGGGTCATCCTCTACGAGATGCTGACCGGGATGAAGCCGTTCGTCGCGGCATCGCCGATGTCGGTCATCTACAAACACAGTCATGCCGCCATCCCGCGTTTGCCGGAAGAAGCCGCAGCCCTTCAGGAATTGCTGGATACTTTGATGGCCAAGGAACCCGTCGATCGTTTCCAAAGCGCGTCAGACCTTGTCGAAGGCATCAAGGCGCTGCAACAGTCCCGCGCATGAGGTCCGTGCTCGCAGCGGAGATGATGTCATTCCTCGGCGCACCGACGCCGCCCGGCTGGGTCGAGGCCGCAGTCGATTCTCTGGACGTGCTGCTTGTCGACCACGCAAATTGTGAAAAGAAGGCGGCCGCGTCGGCGCTGGCGTTGATGAATCGGTATGGCGAGCGCGAGGATCTGGTGCAGCGGATGTCGCGGCTGGCACGCGAAGAGCTGCGGCATTTCGAGCAGGTGCGTAAGCTCATGAGCCGGACCGGACACCGCTGGCAGCATGTATCCGCGGCCCGTTATGCTTCGGGCCTGAAGGCCGCGGGCGCCACAGCAGAACCCGAGCGGCTGGTCGACTCGCTGCTGACAGGCGCGTTTATTGAAGCCCGGTCCTGCGAGCGCTTCGCACTCCTGGCACCGCAGCTGGAAGAGCCGCTGGCGTCTTTTTATCGCGGCTTACTGGCCAGCGAGGCACGGCACTATCAGCACTATCTGCAGCTTGCGCATCGCTATTGCCAGGGATTGTCCGAAGACGAGATCGAGGCGCGCGCGGCGCAGCTGCGCGAGGTAGAAAACGAGCTGATCTCGGCGCCGGATTCGATCGTCCGCTTTCACAGCGGCCTGCCCGCCGCCTGAACCCGCTCTCGCCTTCGACAAGAGTCTCAACAAGCCGCAGGGGATGCGCCCGAAGTGTTCTGCCCGGCGAATACGCCGGGGCAAGGCGTATTGCAATGCGGGCAACGGCCTGCCGGGTCAAGATCTGTAGACAAAAGACGGCGCCGTTGTCTGCGGATCAGGGGCTCTGCGCAATGTGAGCAATAAGTGATTCCACCCGGACCGTCTTCGCCATTATCGGTATAGACAAAATGCAGACCGCTCTCCAGCGCTCGTCGCCGCGCCCGCGCCAACGTCGCTTCAGGTGTCGGTGGATGATCCAGCATCTGGAACGCGGGGATAAATGATGTGAAATGTAATGGCACATCGGGCCCGAGCGCAGTGCCGATCCACTCGCACATTGCGCAGATTTCCTGATCTGAATCGTTTTCATCTGGAATCAGCAGCGAGGTGATCTCTACCCAGACACTGGTTTCATTGACCAGGTAGCAAAGCGTGTCCTTGACCGTACCCAGCTGGCCGCCGCAGATGTTGCGATAGAAATCCTCGGAAAACGCCTTCAGATCGATCTTGGCTGCATCCATCGCCCTGAAAAACTCCGCCGCGGGTTTCGCATTGATATAGCCGGCCGTGACTGCGACGGTCGAAATCCCCTCAGCGCGACATGCGGCGGCGACGTCTACCGCGTGTTCCAGCAGGATGACCGGATCGTTATAGGTCAGCGCAATGCTGCTGCATCGATGTTCGCGCGCTGACGCCGCGATCGCCTCGGGTTGAGATTCGCTGGCGAGCGCATCGGTGCGCCGCGCCTTGTCCATGTCCCAGTTCGGGCAGTACTTGCAGGCCAGGTTACAACCGGCCGCGCCGAAGGAAAGGGTGTTGGTTCCGGGCAGAAAATGGTTCAGCGGCTTGTTCTCTATCGGATCGACGCAAAACCCGCTGGAGCGCCCATAGGTGGTCAGGAACATCTGCTGCCGGCGGCAAACGCGAACATAACAATGACCGCGTTGACCATCGACCAGCACACACTTGCGGGGACACAAGTCGCATTGAACCCTTCCATCGCTCTCCAGATGCCAGTACCGGCCAGGTACGGAGTGCGACGACAGCTGACTGACTTGCAAGGGGCAGACCTCAGACCATGGGGGTCTCTACCCAATATAGATGCTCACATCGAGCTTGCAATGTCAGATCTTGCCGCCGACAGGTTCTGCGGACCCCCGGCCGGCTGCAATCCGACCCCGTCCGGGCTTGTTTCTGGCACGATGCCGCCGGACCGGAGGCCCAACTCCTGAGCCGGATTCCGGTTGTTTTATCGCCCATCGTAATCCCGGTCGGGCGGGTTCCGCGCCTGGCTCTAGCGCGGCAGCCGCAACAGACGAAAGCCTTCCTCGTCCCAGCGCAGCACACTGCCCTCCCGGTGCCAGTCGCCTAGCACGATGCGGGTGCTGGGCTGACCATCGACGAGGAAGTGATGGATGCCGGGGCGATGGGTGTGGCCGTGGATCATCGTGCGTACGCTGTGATCCCGGAACGCCTGCTCAACTGCGGATTGATTGACATCCATGATTTCGGCGGGCTTGCCGGACGTCTCTATCCTGCTGGCGTCCCGGGCCTGCTGCACCATGGCCAGCCGGTGTTCGGCGGAACGTTCGAGAAAGTGTTGCTGCCACAGCGGATCCCGGACCATGGTACGGAAGCGCTGATAATCCACGTCGTCGGTGCACAGATAGTCACCATGGGTCAGCAGCACGCCAGTCCCGTACAAATCCACCACGCTCGGATCCTCAAGCCGCTGGCAACCGCTGCGGGCTTCGAAAACGCTGCCGGTAAGGAAGTCCCTGTTGCCTTCGATGAAATAGCAGGGCGTTCCGCCGTCGGTGAGCTGATGCAGCGCCTTGACCACCCGTTGTTTGCCCGGATCCGGATCGTCGTCCCCGATCCAGGATTCAAACAGATCGCCGAGGATGTACAGCTCCGATGCCCGGGTCGCATCGTTGGCCAGGAAGGAGAAGAACTGGCGGCTGATCTCGGGCCGCGACGGGTCCAGATGGAGGTCTGAAATCAGCAGGCTGTGCATGCTCAGTCGTCCGCAAGGAGCTTCATGCTCTTGATCGTCACCGGCGACTGGGGCGCCTCAGAGCGAAACGGTCCGGCCGGTCCGGTGGGCAGCGCCGCGATCGAGTCGATCACCTCCAGCCCGTCCACGACGCGGCCGAAAACCGCGTAGCCCCATCGGCGGGGGCTCGGGTCCAGCGCATCGTTGTCGCGGAGATTGATGTAGAACTGCCGATTCGCGGAGTGAGGATTTGCATGGCGGGCCATGGCGATGGTGCCACGCTCATTACTCAGTCCGTTACCGGATTCATTGGCGATATCCTCGCGGACAGGCAGTTCATTGAACTGTGCGTCGTAGCCGCCGCCTTGTGCCACAAATCCTGGCACCACGCGGTGAAAGAGTGCGCCTGCGTAGGAGCCGTCGCGCACGTAACTCAAAAAGTTATTGACCGAGACCGGCGCACGTGGCCCGTCCAGTTCGAGAATGAAATCGCCATGACTGGTCTCAACCAGGACTCTGGGGTAAACAGGTGTGTCCATTTCATCTGCCTGGGTTATGGTGGCTGCGGCTGCAAGCAGCAAAGCCCAAAAAACACGCATTACCTTCCCCTGCCGGGTCTGCCATCGGGATGCTGGGTCCGAAGGTAAACGAAGCCCCCCGGCACTGGCAATGCCGGCAGCAGACTGTGACGCTACATTATCTGCTCTCACCCGGCGCCGGCATCCGGTAACATTGGCGGTTATGCCTGACACCTTGCGCACCCGATTCGCTCCCAGCCCGACCGGACGTATGCATCTGGGCAACGTCCGCACGGCGCTGTTCAATTATCTGCTCGCGCGCAGCGCTGGCGGTCGATTTGTCCTGCGCATAGAGGACACCGACGCCGAGCGCAATAAAGACGACCATCTGCGCGCTATCCAGCAGGACCTGGCATGGCTGGGGCTGCACTGGGATGAGGGGCCCGGCGCCGTCGCAGAAGCGGGTGAGGGTGTGCCCGGCGGGCGCGGGCCCTACCTGCAAAGCCAGCGTGGCTCGATTTATCGGGAGTTGCTGGCCGGCCTTCAGGAGCGCGGCTTCGTGTATCCCTGCTGGCGCACAGCCGAAGAGCTGAAGGCGTTTCGCGCCGAGCGCATCGCGGCTGGCCGGCCCCCGGTCTATGACCGCGAGTGGGGCAAATTGAGCGATACCGAAATACGCGCCAGGGGCGAGGCAGGCCAGCGGCCCGCGTTACGTTTCCGCGTGCCCGATGAAGGCGCGGTCGAATTTGACGACCTGGTACGCGGGCCGCAGCGTTTTGGCCTGGAGGAAATCGGCGACTTCGTGGTGCGTCGAAGTGACGGCAGTTCAGCGTTTTTCTTTGGCAACGCGGTAGACGACGGCTTGATGGGCGTGACCCATGTGCTGCGCGGCGACGATCATCTGAGCAACACCCCGCGACAGATCCTGATTCTCCAGGCCCTGAAGCTGGGCGTGCCACGCTACGGGCATCTGCCGTTGCTGCTGGGCAACGACGGGTCCCCGCTGTCCAAGCGCCGGGGGAGCGTCAGCCTGAGCGATCTGCGTGAAGCCGGCTTTATGCCGAGGGCGGTGCTGAATTACATCGCGCGGCTCGGGCATGCCTTCGAAACCGGAGAATCCATGGACCTGGCGGGTCTTGCCGCGCATTTCAATGTCGCCAGGATCGGGCGCGCACCTGCCCATTTCGATGAGGAACAGCTGCGCCACTGGCAGGCCCAGGCGGTGCATCACTGTCCTTCGGCCGATCTGGAGTCCTGGGCCGGCGATGCTCTGAAGCAGGTGCCGAGCGCCAGTCGAGCTGAATTCCTGGCATTGGCACAACCCAATGTGCTGTTCCCGCAGGAGCTGTCCGAATGGGCGGCGCTGATTTTTTCTGCGGAAATAGAGCTGTCGGCATCCGTGCAGGCGCGCCTGCAGGCTGTTGGTCCGGTGTTTTTCTCGGTCTGCGGGAAGGTCAGCGCGGATGGCGGAGACTTGCGGGCGATGGCGGCCGCCACGCGGGAGGCTACCGGGGCCAGAGGCAAGGATTTCTTCATGCCGCTGCGCCTGGCGCTGACCGGTCGTGAACACGGGCCTGAACTAGGCCCGTTGCTGCAGGTCATGCCGCAGGCGATAGTGGCTGCCAGGCTGAACCGGTGGGCCGATGCCGGGCCGGTGTCCTGAGGAGATGACGATGATCCAGCTGCATAATTCTCTGAGCGGACACAAGGAACCGCTGGTCACGATCGAGCCGGGCAAAGTGAAGATGTATGTCTGTGGGGTCACGGTCTATGACTTGTGCCACATCGGACATGCGCGTTGCTATGTGGTGTTCGATATCGTCGCACGATACCTGCGCTGGCGCGGTTTCGACGTGACCCAGGTGCGGAATATTACCGACATCGACGACAAGATCATCCAGCGTGCTGCGCGCAACGGGGAGACCATGGAGGCGCTGACCGGGCGGTTTATCGAGGCGATGTACCGGGACTTTGACGCCCTCGGCATTGAGCGCCCGCAGCTTGAACCGAGGGCCACCGAACACATGGACGAGATCCTCGGCATGATCGGCATACTGCTGGAGAAGGGGCATGCTTATCAGGGAGCGAATGGCGATATCTATTTCCGCGTCACCAGCTTCCCGGATTACGGTCAGCTCTCGGGCAAACGTCCAGAAGACCTCAGGGCCGGCGCGCGGATCGATGTGGACAAGGCCAAGGACGATCCCCTGGATTTCGTATTGTGGAAAGCCGCAAAGCCGGGAGAGCCGCAGTGGGCGTCACCCTGGGGGCCGGGGCGACCGGGCTGGCATATAGAGTGTTCCGCGATGTCGACCCGCGCGCTGGGCGACGAATTCGACATTCATGGCGGGGGTATGGATCTGAAATTCCCTCACCATGAAAACGAAATCGCCCAATCCTGCGCGGCAACGGACGCCGGTTTCGCCCGTTACTGGATGCACAATGGTTTTGTCCGGGTGGACGAAGAAAAGATGTCCAAGTCACTGGACAATTTCTTCACCATCCGGGAAGTGCTCGAAGTTTATCGGGGCGAAGTCATTCGTTGCTTCGTGTTGTCCAGTCACTATCGAAGTCCGCTGAACTACACCGAGGAGAATCTGGACCAGGCCAGGTCCGCACTGGATCGTCTCTACACCGCGTTGCGCGGCGTGGTGCCAGGCCCGGAGGCCGACGGTTCGGTGCTGGACGCGTTTCGCCAGGCGATGGACGACGATTTCAATACCGCTGAAGCGTTGGCGGTGTTGCAGAATGCGGCCCGGGCGCTGAACAGCGCGCGTGCTGCCGGAGACGATGACCGTGCCGCCGCGCTGGCCGCCGCGATGCTGGAAATCGGCGGTGTGCTGGGCTTGCTGGTCGAGGATCCGGAGCGCTGGTTCAAAGGTGACGACCAGGTCGGCGACGCTGCTGCAGGGGACGCGGCCGGTTTCGAGGCGAAGATCGAAGCGCTGATTGCCGAGCGCAACCTGGCCCGGGCGAACAAGGATTGGGCGGAGGCTGATCGCATCCGTGACCGGCTGGCGGCTCAGGGCATCGTGCTCGAAGATGGTGCCGGTGGCACCAGCTGGAAACGGATGTAGCCTGTGCTCTGCACCGGTCCGGCCAGGCCATGTCCGGCACGCCGGAAGTGACATTGGGTGTTGCCGCCGGGGCCGCCGTTTCAGCGACGGCGGCAGGCCACTCTCATGCCGCGGCTGCGTCTCTCAGATCTGCCGCCTGGAGGGTATTGCTGAGCAGCATGGCCACCGTCATCGGTCCCACGCCACCGGGCACCGGCGTGATCCACGCCGCGCGTTTTGCAGCCGCTTCGAACTGCACATCGCCGGCGAGCTTGCCGTCCTCCAGCCGGCTGATGCCGACGTCGATCACCACGGCGCCGGGTTTGACCCATTCCCCGGGTACCAGGCCGGGTTTGCCTACCGCTACGACCAGGATGTCCGCGCGCTCGACTTCACTTTTCAGGTCCTGAGTAAAGCGGTGGCAGACAGTGGTGGTCGCGCCATGAAGCAACAGCTCCAGACTCATTGGTCGGCCGACGATATTTGACGCGCCGACGACCACGGCGTGCTGGCCTTTCGGGTCAATGTCACAATGCTCAAGCAGTTTGATCACGCCGAACGGCGTACAGGCTCGCAGCAGCGGGATACGCTGCGCCAGGCGGCCAACGTTGTATGGATGGAAGCCATCCACATCCTTGCCCGGGTCGATGTATTCGATGACTGCGGTGCTGTCGAGCTGCTCCGGCAACGGTAGCTGGACCAGGATGCCGTCAATGGTCTCGTCGGCATTGAGCCGTTCAATCAACGAACGCACCTCGCGCTGAGACGCGTCCCCGGGCAGATCGTAATCCCTGGAAATCAGTCCGGCCTGTTCACACGCAAGGCGTTTGTTGCGCACGTAAACGGCCGATGCGGGATCGCTCCCGACCAGGATCACGGCCAGCCCGGGCCGGCGCCGGCCCCGGGCGACCCGCTCCTCGACACGCTGGCGGACCTGCTCGCGAATTCCGGCTGCGATCATTTTGCCGTCGATCAGGCGTGCGCTCATGGGTGTTGGGTCCGGGACCGAAGGAGGGCGAATTGTCGCATGCGTCTGCCGGCGCCCTCAACACGCGCGGGAAAGCCAAATTGACTGCTACCAAAGTGGGCCGTATCATCCACCGTCCTCGACCGGCTGGCGGAGGTCGACAGGGCTGAATCCCGGTCTGCTGGGATACTCGGGGCATGGCGCAGCCTGGTAGCGCATCTGCTTTGGGAGCAGAGGGTCGGGGGTTCAAATCCCTCTGCCCCGACCAATTCCAGCCATGAAGGCAGGCGCAGGCGCCCGTAGCTCAACCGGACAGAGCATCGGCCTTCTAAGCCGAGGGTTGCAGGTTCGAGTCCTGCCGGGCGCGCCATTGCCTGGCTGACGTTGGCCCTGGCAAACAATGGTGGGCGTAGCTCAGTTGGTAGAGCCCCGGATTGTGATTCCGGTCGTCGTGGGTTCGAGTCCCATCGTCCACCCCACTTTACAACGCTGGTGTGGGGAATTAGATTCGCCGCTCCAACGGGGCGTTAGCTCAGCGGCAGAGCAGGTGGCTCTTAACCACTCGGTCCGGGGTTCGAATCCCTGACGCCCCACCAACGTCGAAGACCCGGCCGCGAGGCCGGGTCTTTCTGTTTATGACTTGTTGTCAGCGGGTTCCGCGGGGGGCGCTCACTGTCCTCAACCTGAGATATAATGTCTCGCTAGCCCGGCGGCAAGCAATTGTGGCGTCCGCCGCCGGATCGGCAAGCTGCGAAAGTGGCGGAATTGGTAGACGCGCCGGGTTTAGGTCTCGGTGGGGTAACCCGTGAGAGTTCGAGTCTCTCCTTTCGCACCAGACCTTATGGCGTTCCGGCGTCACGCATGGCTTTGAACAGAGGACATTCCCGGATGATGGTTTCGGTGGAGACAACCGCGGGGCTTGAGCGCCGCATGACGATTCAGGTGCCGGCAGAGCGGATCGAGAGCGAAATCGACAGCCGCCTGCAGCGCTACGGCAAGACGGCGAAAATCAAGGGATTTCGCCCCGGCAAGGTGCCGATGAAGGTGGTGCGCCAGCGCTACGGCGGTCAGGTGCGTGAAGAAGTCCTGGGCGAGATGATCCGCGCCAGTTTCGTCGAGGCGCTTGGCCAGGAGAAACTGCGCCCGGCCGGTGGGCCACGGATCGAGCCGTCGAAGGTCGAAGCAGGCGTGGATCTGGAGTACACCGCTACCTTTGAGATCTACCCCGAGATCTCGCTCAGTGGCCACGAAGGGATGAAGATCCAGCGACCTGTCGCGGAGATTGCCGAATCGGATATCGACGACATGATGGATCGCCTGCGGCGCCAGCGCGCCGAGTGGGTGGCAGTCGACCGCGCGGCAGCGGATGGCGACCAGCTGACGGTGGATTTCGTCGGCACTCTGGACGGCGAACCCTTCTCGGGCGGTGAGGGCGAAAAGGTGCCTGTGGTGCTCGGACGCGGCGGCATGCTGCCGGATTTCGAGAGCGGACTGCTGGGTATGCGCGTCGGTGACGAAAAGGACGTCAGCGTCGATTTCCCTGATGATTACGGCGCCGCGGAGCTGGCGGGCAGGACGGCGATATTCCATGTCACCGCGCGGGAGGTCGCAGAAGAGAAACTGCCCGAAGTCGACGACGAATTCTGCGCGGCATTCGGCATCACCGAGGGCGGTGTAGACCGTCTGCGCAAGGAAGTCAGCGATAACATGGCGCGCGAGATGGCCATGGCCTCCCGCGCGCGGATGAAGCAACAGGTCCTCGATCTACTGGTGGATTCGAATGAGGCCGAGTTGCCGCGGGTGCTGGTCGACGAAGAGATTCGCGTGATGCAGGAAAGCGCAGCGCGGCGCATGGGTCTGGACCCGTCGGACAAGTCGAATCTTCCGCCGCGGGAGACGCTCGAACCGCAGGCCGGCCGTCGGGTCAAGCTCGGGCTGCTGGTCGCGGAAGTGATCGGGCAGGCCAAGATCGAGCTGGATCAATCACGGGTGCGTCAGCGTCTGATGGAGCTGGCTGCGAGCTACGGCAACCCGGAAGAATTGATCAAACTCTATACCAGCAATCGGCAGATGATGGGCCAGATCGAGGCTGAGGTCATGGAAGAGCAGGTCGTGGATTGGCTGATCGAACGCGCCGACGCCACCGATCAGCCCACCAGTTTTGCGGATCTCATGCAGTCAGCGTGAATTCATCCCGACTGATTATGCGTGGCCCTGCCCGGCTAAAGTCGGGCAGGGCCAAGTTGTTTCTGCCAGATCCCGCTTGCAACCGCTGGCGCATGGCACGACCATAGGACTCAGGAGTCCTTAACGGAGGCTGGATATGGATACGAAGGCACTAAACCTGGTGCCGATGGTGGTCGAGCAGACCGCCCGCGGCGAGCGCGCTTATGATATCTATTCGCGTTTGCTGAAAGAGCGCGTGGTGTTTGTCGTTGGCCAGGTTGAGGATCATATGGCCAACCTGATCGTCGCCCAGCTGCTGTATCTGGAGTCTGAGAATCCGGACAAGGACATCCACCTGTACATCAATTCACCCGGCGGAGTGGTCACTGCGGGGATGTCGATCTATGACACCATGCAGTTCATCAGGCCCGATGTCAGCACTATTTGCGTGGGACAGGCCGCCAGCATGGGGGCCTTGCTGCTGGCTGGCGGCGCGAAGGAAAAGCGCTTCTGTCTGCCGCATTCCCGGATGATGATCCATCAGCCGCTGGGAGGGTTTCAGGGCCAGGCGACAGATATCGATATCCATGCCAGAGAGGTCCTGAAGTTAAGAGACGCGCTGAATGCGGTTCTCGCCCGACATACCGGACAGGATATCGAGAAGATTGCCAGGGACACCGACCGGGACAATTTCATGGGACCCGAGGAGGCGGTGGCGTTCGGGCTGGTGGATAAGGTTTTGACCCAACGAGTGGAGATCAGCAGCGAAAAAGACTCGTAGAAGCAGTCATCTACGCTGATCCGGCCGCTTTGCAAGGCGTAGCCCGTACATGATATACAGGCCTCAATCGAGGCGCGAATTACAGGTGAAGAATGTCTGACGACACTCGGAGCAGGAATGAGGAAGGCAAGCTGCTTTATTGCTCATTCTGTGGCAAGAGCCAGCACGAGGTCCGCAAACTTATCGCGGGACCTTCCGTATTCATTTGCGACGAATGCGTAGAACTGTGCAACGACATCATTCGCGAGGAACTCGAAGACAAGTCGGACGCCCGCTCGAACAAGCTACCCAAGCCCCAGGAGATCAAGGACGTACTGGATCAGTATGTGGTTGGTCAGCAGGAAGCGAAAAAGGTGCTGGCGGTGGCGGTTTACAATCATTACAAGCGACTGGAGACCCGCGCGCGCGAACACGGCAAGGACGAAGTGGAGCTGGCCAAGAGCAATATCCTGCTGATTGGTCCCACCGGGTGCGGCAAGACCCTGCTCGCCGAAACGCTTGCGCGGTTGCTGAATGTGCCGTTCACGATCGCCGACGCCACCACACTCACCGAGGCGGGCTATGTCGGCGAAGATGTCGAGAACATCATCCAGAAGCTGTTGCAGAAATGCGACTATGATGTGGAAAAGGCGCAGACAGGCATCGTCTATATCGATGAAATCGATAAGATTTCCCGAAAGTCAGACAACCCTTCGATCACCCGTGACGTGTCCGGTGAAGGGGTGCAGCAGGCCCTGCTGAAACTGATCGAGGGTACCGTGGCCTCGGTTCCGCCTCAGGGCGGACGCAAGCATCCGCAGCAGGAGTTCCTGCAAGTGGATACCTCGAATATCCTGTTTATCTGTGGCGGCGCTTTTGCCGGCCTGGAGAAACTGATCCTGAATCGCTCGCACAAGAGTGGCATCGGCTTTGCCGCCGAGGTCAAGGGCGAATCAGACCAGGCCAGCATCGGCGAATTGTTCCACGATGTGGAGCCCGAGGATCTTATCAAATATGGCCTGATTCCCGAGTTTGTCGGTCGCCTGCCGGTGGTCGCAACGCTCGAGGAGCTGGACGAGGAGGCCTTGATCACGATCCTGGTCGAACCCCGTAACGCGCTGACCAAGCAGTACAAACGTCTGTTCGAGATGGAAGGTGCGGAGCTGGAATTCCGCGATGACGCCCTTCGTGCCGTGGCCAAGAAGGCGATGCAGCGCAAGACCGGAGCACGTGGCCTGCGCACGATACTGGAGACGGTATTGCTTGAAACGATGTACGAGCTGCCGTCTCAGGAAAATGTCACCAAGATCGTCGTGGATGAAGCCGTCGTGAACGGCGAAACGCAGCCATACATCATCTACGAGTCGGATGAGGCGAGTCGCTCCGCCGCGGTCGAAGAGAAACAAAGGCCCGCCGGGTCAGCATTCTGATCCGCTCAGGGGTCGCTGGACGGCCCTTGAAAGCGGTCTGAACCGGCCGCATATCCTCGGTACTGGCGACGGGTTTGCCGTTGCCGACGCGTCTCGCATGACCACTTTGACCTCATTTAACCGCAACAGGTAAATCAAATCGTGTCCAAGGAACCGACTTTCGAGCCAGACATCGTCACCCCGGCCGCCGCCGAGCGCATGCCGGTGCTGCCATTACGGGATGTGGTGGTGTATCCGCATATGGTGATTCCGCTGTTCGTGGGGCGGGAAAAGTCAATCCTGGCGCTGGATCAGGCGATGCAGATCGGCAAGCAGATCGTGCTCGTCGCCCAGCAACAGGCCGATGTGGACGAGCCTGAGATCGACGACCTGTTCGACTTTGGCACGCTGGCTACCATCCTGCAGCTGCTCAAGCTTCCGGACGGCACGGTAAAGGTGCTGGTTGAAGGGAACCAGCGGGTCGCGCTGGAGGATCTCCGTGAAGATGAGTATTTCACTGCCTCAATCCGGGTGCTGGATGAGGAAGGCGAATATGAGGAGCGCGAGATCGAGGTTCTGGTTCGCTCTATCGTTTCCCAGTTCGAAAGCTATGTGAAGCTGAACAAGAAGGTGCCGCCGGAGATCCTGACGTCGCTGGCGGGCATCGAGCAGCCCGGCCGCCTGGCCGATACTGCCGCCGCACATATGTCCCTGAAGCTTGCCGATAAACAGGAAGTCCTGGAGATCGTCGATCTGCGCAAGCGGCTGGAGCATGTGCTCGGCCTGATCGAGGGCGAGATCGACCTGCTGCATATCGAGAAGCGCGTCCGCGGCCGGGTCAAGCAGCAGATGGAGAAGAGCCAGCGCGAGTACTACCTGAATGAGCAGATGAAGGCCATTCAAAAAGAACTCGGTGACATGGACGATGGCCACAATGAAGTGGCTGAGCTGGAGAAGAAAATCGAGGAGGCCGGGATGCCGACCGAGGCCAGGGAAAAGGCCGTCTCCGAACTGAACAAGCTGAAGATGATGTCACCGATGTCCGCTGAGGCGACGGTGGTGCGCAACTACATCGACTGGCTGGTCCGGGCGCCGTGGAAGAAACGTTCGCGCACCCACAAGGACCTGGCTTTGGCGGAGCGGGTGCTGGAGGAAGACCATTACGGTCTGGAGAAGGTCAAAGAGCGGATCATCGAGTACCTCGCCGTGCAGCAGAGGGTTAAGAAGCAGAAAGGTCCGATCCTGTGCCTGGTCGGCCCTCCCGGCGTCGGCAAGACTTCGTTGGGGCAAAGCATCGCCCGTGCGACCAACCGCAAGTTCGTGCGTATGTCTCTGGGCGGGGTCCGTGACGAGGCAGAGATCCGTGGGCATCGTCGGACCTACATTGGTTCGATGCCCGGCAAAATCGTGCAGAACATGGCCAAGGTCGGCGTGCGTAATCCGTTGTTCCTGCTCGACGAGATAGACAAGATGTCGATGGATTTCCGTGGCGATCCATCGTCAGCGCTGCTCGAGGTGCTGGACCCGGAGCAGAATTCGTCGTTTAACGATCACTATCTGGAGGTGGATTTTGACCTCTCAGATGTGATGTTTATCTGTACTGCGAACAGCCTCAATATCCCGGCGCCCTTGCTGGACCGCATGGAAGTGATCCGTTTGCCCGGCTACACCGAGGACGAAAAGGTACACATCGCACGGCGCTATCTGATCGGCAAGCAGGTGACCAACGCCGGACTCAAGGACAGCGAGCTGTCTTTGTCCGACACGGCGGTACGCGACATCATCCGCTACTACACCCGTGAAGCAGGGGTTCGAAACCTGGAGCGGGAACTGGCCAAGATCTGCCGCAAGGTGGTGAAGCAGATGCTGCAGAACCCGAAGCGGAAACGGATCGCAGTGCGCCCGGCCAGTCTGCAAAAGTATCTGGGCGTGAGACGCTTCCGCTATGGCAGAGCAGAGGAATTCAACGCCGTGGGTCAGGTGACGGGTCTTGCGTGGACCGAGGTCGGCGGTGAGCTGTTGACCATCGAGGCGGCGGTGATGGCCGGCAAGGGCAAGTTGATCAACACCGGGCAACTCGGTGACGTGATGCAGGAATCGATCCAGGCGGCGATGACCGTGGTCCGCAGCCGGTCCGAAGTGCTGGGGATTGCCAGCGATTTCCATCAGTCCTCGGATGTCCACATCCATGTTCCTGAAGGCGCTACGCCCAAGGACGGTCCGAGCGCGGGAACCGGGATGTGCACTGCGCTGGTATCGGCACTGACCAGGATCCCGGTGCGGGCTGATGTGGCGATGACCGGAGAGATCACGTTGCGAGGCGAAGTTCTGCCTATCGGCGGGTTGAAAGAGAAGTTGCTGGCTGCACACCGGGGTGGAATCACAACCGTTATCATTCCCGATGGCAACAGGAAAGACCTCGTGGAGATTCCGAAGAATATCAAGGGCGCCCTTGATATTCGTCCGGTTAAATGGATTGACGAAGTGCTTGAGATCGCCCTGGAGCGGGCGCCGACGCCACTGTCCAAGCAGGGCAAGGACGACAAGCCTGAGTCCGAATCCAAGGACTCCATCGCAGCCAATCCGGAAGGCGTGACCGCTCACTGAGCGGCCGCGCGCTCGTTTATTGACCGTCCTGAGCCTAAATTCACGCCATCGGGCGGGGCGGCCGGTGAGGACGTTTGTTGACAGTTCTTTTTTGCCGCTGGTATAAGATGCGCCTGCCCGCAACTGCATCCAACGGCCCGCGCCACGCGGGCCTAAATGCTTTGGATGGTTTGGCGTGACGGATAGTCGAGATCTGGGCTGAGGCCGTGAGACAGTCCGAGAGATCCGGAGGGGAGCAGGGGATTTCATGTGCAGGGTATCCCGGTGCTTGTGGATAAATTTTTCAACGCTAGAAAGGTATACAGATGAACAAGGCTGAATTGATTGACGCCGTGGCCGCAGCGGCCGACATTTCCAAGAGTGACGCGAGCAAGGCCGTGGAGGCCGTGACGCACACCATCGCCAAAACGCTTGCCAAGGGCGATCAGATCGCGATTGTTGGCTTCGGAACCTTCGCTGTGAAGCACCGCGCTGCCCGCGCCGGACGCAACCCGAAGACCGGCGAGACGATCCAGATCAAGGCCAGTAATGTACCGTCGTTCAAGGCTGGCAAAGCGCTAAAGGATGCCGTAAACTAGCGCGCCTCCCACGAGCGGGGTGCTTAGCTCAGCTGGGAGAGCGTCGCCCTTACAAGGCGAAGGTCGAAGGTTCGATCCCTTCAGCACCCACCAGGAAATGGAGTGGTAGTTCAGCTGGTTAGAATACCGGCCTGTCACGCCGGGGGTCGCGGGTTCGAGTCCCGTCCACTCCGCCAAAATTGGAAAGGGCGCCCCCGCGGCGCCCTTTCTATTAAGGCTGTTGCTGAACAGCCATGGTCAAAATGGAGACAGCAGCAACATGCTGCAGAAAATTAGAGAAAAGATCAGCGGTTGGGTAGCCGGCGTTATTCTCGCCCTGCTCGCTTTTGTATTTGCGGTGTGGGGTATCGACATCGGTTTCAATGCCCAAAGCTACGCCGCAGTGGTCAATGGTGAGGAGATCCCGGTGGCCCCGGTGCGACGAGCGATTCAAAATCAGCTCGCCCAGCTGCAGCAAGCCTATGGCCCGGAGTTGCCGCCGGGCGTGCAGGAGCAGGTCCGCAACCAGGTTATCGAAGGTTTTGTCCAGAACCGGCTGCTGGTTGAGCGGGTCCGTGATCTCGGCTATCGAGTCAGTAATCAGGCCTTGACCGAGGAGATACGGACGATGCCTGTGTTCCAGGTCGGCGGTCAGTTCTCGATGGACGCCTATCGGGCGATGCTTGCAAATGCCGGCTACTCACCAGCAGGTTTCGAGGCTGAACAGCGTCAGAATCTCGAGATCAGCCAGCTGCAGGAAGGCATCTTTACCAGTGCTTTCGTGACCCCTCTGGAGTTCCAGCAGCGGGTCAGCCTGGAGCGTGAGCAACGCGAAGTCTCCTGGCTGGTGCTGCCGATCGAAAACTATCTCGGCACGGTCGATGTCAGTGACGAGGAGATCGAGGCCGAATACACGGACAACGCTGATCGTTACATGAAACCGGAAACGGTGGACATCGATTACATCGAGCTGGATCTGGAACAGATCGCCAGCGGCGTCGAAGTCAGCGATCAGGAGCTGCGCGATTTCTATGACGCGGAAGTCAGCAGCAATTCAGAATTTTTTGTCAGCACCGAACAACGCCGGGCCAGTCACATTCTGATCAATATCGATGACGATACCAGTGAGGAAGAGGCGCTGGCGAGAGCAGAGTCGTTGCGCGAACGCGTGATGGCCGGTGAGGATTTTGCCACGCTGGCAAAAGAGTCATCCGAGGACGCGGGTTCAGCGGCTAGCGGTGGTGACCTCGACTGGGTCGAGCGTGGCGTGATGGTGGCGCCGTTTGAAGAAGCGCTGTTCGCACTGGATGTTGGCGAGGTCAGTGAACCGGTCAGGACCCCGTTCGGATATCACCTGATCCTCCTTACCGACCTGCGTGCCGGCGAGACCAAGAGCTTTGACCAGGTACGTGGCGACCTTGAAGCCGAACTGCGTACCCGCAAGGCCGAGGATCTGTTCTACACCGAGGCGGAGACTCTCGGCCAGCTCTCATTTGAAAGCCCGGATACGCTGGCCGTCGCCGCCGAGGCGCTGGGCCGGCCGGTACAGCGGATCGACGACGTGACCCGCAGTAGTGGAACGGGTATCGCCGCGGATCCGGTGATACGCGAGGCGGCATTTTCTGAATCAGTGCTGGCCAGGGGCGAAAACAGCGTGCCGCTGGAACTCGGCGAGGGTCGCGCGGTGGTGCTGCGGGTTGCCGAGTACTATGAGCCCGCCAGGATACCGCTTGCCGAGGTCCGCGGACGCATAGAGTCGCTGCTGCGTCGGGACAAGACCCGGGAGTTTTTGCAGACCGAAGCAGCCTCGATTCAGGCGCGGATTATTGATGGCGGCGACGCAGAAGCCATTGCCAGCGGCGCCGACGCTATCTATGAAGCGCCGCGGCTGATCGGTCGCGACGCCAGCGAGGTTCCGGCAGATGTGCAGCAGACCGCATTCGCACTCAAACCGGTCGACGGGGGTCTCGTGGCTGACAGCGTTGAACTGGCCGACGGCTCCTTCGCGATCGTGTTGCTGAGCGACATGATTCCCGGTCAACCGGACCAGCTGAAAGCCAACGAGCAGCGTCAACTGACGGCCCGCTTCGAAAGTGAGGCTGGTAATGCCGATGTTGCCGGCTATGTCGGCCAACTGCGGTCGGACGCCAGGGTGTTGATATCGACCGAACAGTTTGAATAGAAAACCTCGCCCGGCTGCGCAGCCGGCATGCGCGGTGAGAAAAGGGGTCCGTCAGGGCCCCTTTTTTTCAAAGCATCAGACTCAATCGTCGATTTGCACAGGGTCCGATCCCTGCTATATCGTGGCCGACGTCGCCCACCGGGCGATCCGAATGGCAAATACAGACCAGGTCTTCTGCGGAGGATAAATGCTCAAACTCAAGCTCCATTGGCAGATTCTGATCGCGATGGCGCTGGCAGTGCTGGCCGGCTGGTTGACCGGCGCAGACGGAGAACTCCTGGGTTTGCGTGTAATCGGGGTCTATGCGTTTGTCGGCACCCTGTTTCTCAACGCGCTGAAGATGCTGATCGTGCCGCTGATCATGTCTTCGATCATTGTCGGCGTTGCCGGCATTGGCTCGTCAGGCGATCTCGGTCGTCTCGGCGGCAAGACGCTGGTTTTCTATCTGAGTTCATCGCTGCTGGCGATTTTGCTGGGGCTCGCGCTGGTGAATCTGTTTCAGCCCGGGATTGTCGACGGGCAACCCGCCGGGCCGATGCTGGCACTGGATGAAGCGGCGTCGCTGCCGGATTCTGTGGGTCAGGCTGACTCCGGCGCACTGGCAGAGATCTTTCTGCGCATGGTGCCCACCAACGTGATTCAGGCAGCGGCCGACGGCAAGATGCTGGGTCTGATCTTTTTCAGCCTGTTATTCGGCTACTTCCTCAGCCGGGTGGACCATGGCGCCAGTGAACCGCTGTATAACTTCTGGAACGGCGTCTTCCAGGTGATGATGCGGATCACTGAGTGGGTGATGAAGTTCGCACCCATCGGCGTGTTTGGGCTGGTGGCAGAGACCGTTTCACAGACCGGTTTCGGGGCCGCCGGGCCTTTGCTCGTGTTCACGCTTACGGTCATGCTGGCGTTACTGGGGCACGCACTGCTGACCCTGCCGCTGTTGCTGAAACTGTTCGGACGAGTCTCGCCCTATCGCATGTTTCCAGCCATGTCGCCGGCGCTGTTGACCGCGTTTTCCACCGCCTCATCCTCGGCCACGCTGCCGGTTACCATGGATTGTCTGGAAAAGAATGCCGGGGTTTCCAATCGGGTCAGCAGTTTCGTGTTGCCGCTGGGCGCGACCGTGAACATGGATGGCACTGCGTTGTATGAATGCGTCGCAGCCATGTTTATCGCTCAGGCCTATGGCCTCGAGCTGGGCCTGGGTGTGCAATTCGTCATCGTCATCACCGCGCTGGTCACTTCTATCGGCGTGGCCGGTGTGCCATCCGCCTCGCTGGTAGCCATTGCGATCATCCTGACCGCAATCGGGCTACCCCTGGAAGCGCTGGGTGTGCTGCTGGTATTCGATCGGCTGCTGGATATGATGCGCACCAGTGTCAACGTGTTTGGCGACAGTTGCGGCGCGGTGATCGTCGCCCGTCTTGAAGGTGAGGATCACGTGCTGGCAGACCAACCGACCGGCAGCAGCACAGCCTGATGGCTGTGGTAATCTCGCAGCGGTCGCGGCACGGATTCCGTACCGCAGCCGCAGGACAGTTATCACCGGCACCCGGCCACTTAGGGGGGAGAGTCAGATGGGGTTTCTCGCAGGCAAGCGCGCATTAATTGTCGGTCTGGCCAGCAACCGGTCTATCGCATGGGGGATCGCTCAGGCATTCGCCAGAGAAGGCGCGGAGCTGGCTTTCACTTATCAAAACGAGAAACTGCAGCCGCGCGTAGAAGACATGGCGGCGAAACTGAATTCAGATATTGTCTGTCCGCTGGATGTCGCGGAGGACCAACAGATCGATGCGGCCTTTGAGCATATCGGCGCCAGGTGGGACGGGCTGGATATCATCGTTCACTCGGTGGGGTTTGCACCGCGAGACCAGATTACCGGCCGCTACGTGGATGTGGTCTCGCGAGAGGGCTATCGCATCGCCCACGAAATCAGCGCCTATAGTTTTGCCGCGCTGGCGCGGGCCGGGCGTCCGCTGATGGAAGGGCGCAACGGCGCCTTGCTGACCCTGAGTTATCTTGGCGCGGTGCGAGCGATACCTAATTACAACGTCATGGGTCCGGCCAAAGCCAGCCTCGAAGCGAATGTGCGGTTCCTGGCGGCGGATCTCGGGCCCGAAGGCATCCGCGTCAATGGCATCTCCGCCGGCCCGATCAAGACGCTGGCGGCGGCAGGCATCGCGGGTTTCCGCAAGATCCTCAATCTCGTGGAAGAACAATCGCCGCTGCGGCGAAACGTCACCACAGAGGATGTCGGCAACGCGGCTGCGTTTTTGTGTTCTGACCTGGCTGCCGGGATCACCGGCGAGATTCTCTACGTCGACGCCGGCTACAGCCATGTCGGCATGGTGCTGCCGGACTGATCAGCCCGGCCCCGGGGCTAGCCTGACTCAGCTGGACTGGCTGGTCACATCCACGTACATGGTCAGTTTCTGACCCGGCTGCAGATACTTGCTGCCCGCCAGCTTGTTCCAGCTCTTGATCTGATCGATGGTGACCCGGAAACGTTGCGCAATCTTGTACAACGAATCGCCGCGGCGCACCGTGTAATGGATCTTGCGGGTCCGATCGACCGGTGACGTGGCCGGCGCGCCGCTGACCTGCTGATCGGTCCATACCACCAACGCCCGGCCGACCGACAGGGTATCGCCCGGGGCCATGCCGTTCCACTTGGCCAGCGAACGGGTACGCACGCCATAGCGGCGCGCGATGCTCCACAGACTGTCGCCGGCTTGTACGGTATGACTGAGCTTGGAGCTGGCCCGTGGCTTGCTTTGGGTCCGGGCCAGGCGACTGTCGGCGCTTTGGCTGTAAGCGCTGAGCTGGCGGGTGGCGGTGGGGATCATCAGATAGTCGCCAGCGCGGATCGTATTGCCCTTGATGCCGTTGACATCCTGGATCACGCCGGGCGTGGTGTCATGGCGTTTGGCGATGGTGATCAGCGAGTCTCCATTGCGGATCCGGTAGCGCACCCAGCGCATACGTTCGTTGGAAGGCAGGGCCGTTATCGCATCCGCGAGCTGCGTGGCGGCCGCCTGCGGCACGACCGCTCGATGCGGTCCGTCCGGGTCAGTAGCCCAGCGGTTATAGCCCGGGTTCAGCGCATAAAACTCGTCGAGCGTGATCCCGGCCAGTTCGGCCAGCAGCGCCAGGTCCATTTGCCCGTCCAGCTCGACGCTGACGAAGTACTCCTGGTCCGCAATTTCCGGAAGGCTCAGACCGAACGCGCCCGGATCAGCGACCAGCTGGCTCAGCGCGAGCAGCTTGGGCACATATGCACTGGTCTCGCGCGGCAACTTGAGATTCCAGAAGTCAATCGGCTTGCCGGCTGCACGGTTTCGCCGTATCGCCCGGGCGACATTGCCTTCACCGGAGTTGTAGCCGGCGATCGCCAGCAGCCAGTCGCCGTTGAATTCCTGGTGCAGGAACTGCAGGTAGTCCAGCGCCGCCCGGGTCGAGTCCAGCACATCACGCCGGCCGTCGTACCACCAGTTCTGCTTGATGCCAAAACGGCTTGCCGTGCCGGGGATCATCTGCCACAGCCCGGCGGCGCGACCGTGGGAATAGGCGAACGGATCGTAAGCGCTTTCCACGATCGGCAGCAGCGCGAGGTCGGCCGGCATGCCACGCCGCGCCAGCTCGCGCGTGATGTATGGCAAATAGGGGGCGCCGCGTTCGAACACCCGGTCGAGATAGGCAGGATGGCGGGCATACCACGCGCGCTGGACGTCTATCGCCGGCCGCTGGATACCGCTGAACTGGAGTTCAGTAGCCAGCTGGCTGAGCAGGTCCGGCTCACGCATCGGGACTTCCGGCACGCTCGGCAGCAGGCCGGCCTCGAGGGTGGCGACGATCGTGTAGGAAACGAGCTCAGCCGGCGGCTCCGGCAGGATCACAGCTTGCTCCACCGGCGCCTGGGCTTGCGGGACCGGCGGCGCGGCACAGCCGGCGCTGGCCAGCAGCAGGGCAACGGTTGTGCAAGGTCTGCTGGTCAGCGATATCATGCGAATCCATCCTTCCAGGCTCGAATTTCCGCGAAAACGGCGGTCTCGTCGTGCATTGGGGTCCCGGCGTGCCGCGCCGCTGCGGCCATGACCGCCGGCTGCATGCAGCGCAAGAACGGGTTGACCTCGAGTTCCAGGGCCAGCGTGGTGGGCAAGGTCGGACAGTCCTGATCCCGCAAATCCCTGGCCCGGCTGGTGTAGGCCTGAACGGACTCGTTGTCCGGCTCCACCGCCGCGGCGAAACGCAGATTGCTCAGCGTATATTCATGCGCACAATAGACCCGGGTCGCCGGGGGCAGGGCCGCCAGGCGGTGCAGTGAGGCGTTCATCTGCGCCGGCGTGCCTTCGAACAGCCGCCCGCAGCCTGCGCTAAACAGGGTGTCACCGCAGAACAGGCAATCATGCCCGTAGTAGGCGATGTGTCCTGCCGTGTGGCCGGGGCAGTCGATGACCTCGAATGCCAGGCCCAGACCATCCAGGCTGATCTGGTCGCCGCCGGTCAGGCCCTTGGTACGACAGGGGATCAGCTCGCCGGTCGGCCCGAACACGGGTACGGAAAAACGCTCGACCAGTTCAGCCACGCCGCCGACATGATCCGCATGATGATGGGTAATCAGGATCGTATCGAGACTCAGCCCGTCGCGGCTGAGCGCGTCGATCACGGCGCGGGCATCGCCAGGATCAACCACCGCGACACGCCGCGGATCATCCGGGCTGTGGATCAGCCACAAATAATTGTCGTTGAACGCAGGCACTGGCGTGGTCTTGAGCATGCGGCGTATCTTAGCCGCCCGCCGGCCGAGGTCCAAGAATCGGCTTCACAATTTCCGGCGCGGCCGGAAGTGGTTATCCTTGGCCAATGATCTCCGACGACACACCGATCAGACGTTGGCTGCAGACACCGTCCGGCGCCTTGTTTGCCAGTGCCGAGCGTGAATTCGTCCGCACCGAGCTTGGCCGTCTGTTTGGCGGGCAGTTTCTGCAGCTCGGCCTCTGGGGCGAACCGGATGCGTTCCTGGCTGTACCCGGGACCGCGCGCCGGGCCTTGTGCCATGACCGCAATGAGCCTGGCGTCTCTTTTGTTGGCCGGGCCGAACATCTGCCGGTGGCGGGGCACGCGGTGGACGCATTGCTGCTGCCACACACCCTGGAGATGACCCAATATCCGCACGAAGTGCTGCGCCAGGCAGAGCGCGCCTTGTGCGCGGGCGGCAGGATTGTGATCCTGGGATTCAATCCGTTCAGTCCGCTCGGATTCAGGCGCCTGATGAGCCCCGGGGGCTACCCGCCGGGTTTGCGTCAGCTGGTCAGCGAGCGCCGCCTGCGCGACTGGATGAATCTGCTGGCGTTTGACGTGACCTTGTCCCGGCATTATTTCCCCTACAGTCATGCCGGCGAGAATCTGCGTGAGCGGATGCGCCGGGTCCAGTTGTCCTATGGCGCTTACATGCTGATCGCGGTCAAGCGTATGTATGCGGTGACGCCGACCCGGCTGCGCTGGCGGGCGCCGGCCAAGGTCGGCAGCGGGCTGATCGAGCCGTCGACGAGGAATTCGGGTTGAATCGCGTGGTGATCTATACGGACGGAGCATGTCGCGGCAACCCCGGTCCGGGCGGCTGGGGCGCGCTGCTGAGTTTCGGCGATCATGAGAAAGAGCTGTTTGGTGGCGAAGCCGAGACCACCAACAATCGCATGGAACTGATGGCCGCGATCCAGGGGCTGGCCGCGCTGAAGCGGGGCTGCCGGGTGGATCTGTTCACCGACTCTCAATATGTGCGTCTGGGCATCACCCAGTGGCTGGAGAACTGGAAACGCAAAGGCTGGAAGACCGCCAACCGCAAACCGGTGAAGAATCAGGATCTGTGGCAGGCTCTCGACAGCGAGGCGGCCCGGCACGAGATACACTGGCACTGGGTCAAGGGCCATGCCGGAGACGAAGGCAACGAACGCGCCGACGCGCTGGCCAATCGTGGTGTCGATGCCTTGTGAGCAGCGGCTCGGGCGAAGCCTGGCGCTTGCGCATCACTGCAGGTTCAGGCGACCGGCGCGGCGTCAGGTCGCTCGACCGCATTGGCAACAGCAGGGATCATTCAGGCGGCGTCAGTATCGATGCCGTGAAGGACAACGCAAACCATGAGACAGATCGTTCTGGATACAGAGACCACGGGACTGGATCCGGATCAGGGTCATCGGATAATTGAAATCGGCTGCGTCGAGCTGGTGAACCGGCGGCCCAGCGGCAATACATTCCATTACTATCTGAATCCGGAACGGGATATCGATCCCGGGGCGCAGGAAGTTCACGGCATCAGCGCTGAGTTTCTGGCCGATAAGCCGCGTTTTGCCGAGATCGTCGATGAATTGAGAGAATTCCTGCGCGGCGCTGAACTGCTGATCCACAACGCGCCCTTCGACGTGGGCTTCCTCGATAGCGAATTCGCGCTGTGTGGTGCAGATGCCGTGGCCGCCACCATCCGCGATTTATGTCCGGTGCTGGACACCCTGGTGCTGGCCCGGGAAATGCATCCGGGGCAACGGAACAGCCTGGATGCGCTGTGTCGCCGCTATCAGATCGATAACTCGGGCCGCGAACTGCATGGCGCGTTGCTGGATGCCCAGATCCTCGCCGAGGTCTATCTGGCCATGACCGGCGGCCAGGCGGCCCTGTCTCTGGATACCGAAAGACGTTCCGGCGCAGGCGGACGCGCAAAGATCGGCAAGCTGGATCGGCAGGGGCTGGTTTTGCCGGTCATCGAGCCGAGCGCCGAAGAACTGGCGGCCCACGAGGCGGCTCTGGATCGTCTGGACAGCGCGGCCGGTGGCGTGTGTGTCTGGCGGCAACTGCAAAGAGAGTCCTGAACCCGGGACGCTGCCCGGCGGCCGCGTCACCGGTCGCCGTTCGGCTTCGCAATCAAACCCGGCCCCATCGGAATAGGCGATGCCCGCAAGCCATCCCCGGATCAGATCTGTTTTGCCCACTGGCCTCGCTGGTCTGACCTGGTTCAGACGTCTGTGGTCGTTGCGCCTGTTCCCTAGACGTAATAGACCAGGACCATCATCGCCAACAGCACCGCAACCCAGAGCGCCATACTGCCGATGGGCCAGGTCCTGGCCAGCGTGCCGCCGGGGCCGTGGGAACGGAACAGCAAGCTGATCAGCCTGTTACCCTGGTCCTGCAATCCGTTGCGCAATGCGGTCCGCACGGGCCTGTACAGCGTGAGTACTTCACGCACGCTGCGCGGCAACAATCGACGATAAAGCCAGTCTGCTTCCAGATTGATGGCGCGCACTTCGGCCGGGTAACTGCCGTTGCGCATCATCCAGAAGACCGCCAATCCGCCGAACATCAGCAACTGCATCTGGGTGATGACATGAGTCATTTCGAAGGGGTTGTAGCTGGCATCGAACGGCAGCAGCCCATAGAGCGTCCACGGCCAGCAGCCGATATACACGCACAGCGCGGCCGCAATCAGCATCGCCAGACGCATATTCGCCGGCGGTTCACCCGGTCTGAGGCCTGAATCGTGAGCAAAAAAAGCAAAGAACGGAATCTTGATGCCTGCATGCTCGAGCACGCCCACCGATGCGAACAGCAGGAAAAACCAGATAATCAGCCGGTCCTGATCCAGCGCCGCCTGCATGATCATCGACTTGCTGACAAAGCCGCTGAACAGCGGTATCGCGGAGATTGACGCGGCGCCGATGATGCACAGTACCGTGGTCTGGGGCATCGACCTGAACAGCCCGCCCAGATCCGAAGCCCGGGTGCGGCCGGTCATGGTCATCACCGCGCCCATGGCCATGAATAACAGGCCCTTGAACAGCACATCGTTGAACGCGTGGGAGACTGCGCCGTTTAGCGCCAGCGCGCTGCCCAATCCGACGCCACAGACCATGAAACCGAGCTGATTGATCATGCTGAAGGACAACACCCGGCGCAGGTCATTCTCAATCACCGCGAAGAAGATCGGGAAGAAGGTCATCAGCGTGCCGATATAGATCAGCGGTTCAGCGCCGGGAAAGCCACGCACCAGCGCATAGATGGCGACCTTGGTGGTGAACATGCACAGGAACACCGAGCCGGTAGGGGTTGCTTCCGGGTAAGCATCGGTCAGCCACATGTGCAGCAGCGGGAAGCCGCATTTGATGCCGATCGCCAGCATGATCAGCCAGCCACCGGTGCTATTCAGCCCGATATAATCGAAAGCCAGCTCGCCGCCGGCAAAAACATAGCTGACGATGCCCGCCAGCAGCATCACGCCGGAGACCACCTGGAATATCAGATAGCGCAGGCCGGCGGCCAGCGCTGCGGGTGTCCGTCTGGCCCAGATCAGGAAGGCGGACGACAGCGCCAGTAATTCCCAGGCAAGAAAGAAGCTGATCAGATCGCCGGCGAACACGGCCGCGATTGCCGCGCCGGCATACAGCATGGCCACCACGTGTTGCAGGGTGTCCTTCAGATGCAGCGAGTAGATGATTCCGATCAACGCGCCGATATGGAACAGGTAGCCGAACAACAGGCTCAGCTCATCCACCCTGACCACGGTCAGGTCGAGGCCCAGAATCTGCGCCTGGATCAGGGTGCCGGCAGGCAGATTCAGCAGCGCAATGCCACTGATCACCGGCGTGGCGAGCATGATCACGCTGCGCAGCCAGCCCCGGGTTAACGCGACAACAGGCGCGGCCAGCAGGAACAGCAGGAATGGCGGCAACTCAATCGCCGTCATAGTAGTCCTCCGGCCGCATCACCAGCTTCCTGAGCCCCTTGGCCAGCAGGATCAACAGGCTGATGCCGACAAAACCCCAGCCGGCATAAAATCCGGGCATACCCTCGACAAAGAAACTGCTGTGACGGTGATACAAAAACTCGAGCAGACCCAGCAGATCAAGAGCGGCCACCAATACGCAGGCGGCAACGAAACCGCGCCAAAGACGGGTAACGTTTGCGGGCTGGTCAAGAAATCCCGTTTTGTCTCCAGTTTTGCTCATCGGTTTCCTCTCACTCTCACGGAGCGGTTGCGATCTGGCGCGCGAGTTCGAACAGCAGATCCGGCCAGAAGAACAATGCAATACAGCCTGTGGCCGTAAAACCGATCGCCATCAGACAGGGCCACGGCGCCTCCTGGATACCCTGCGGCGCGTCGGCGGCTGGTTTGGAGAAGAAGGCGCGGATCGGGATCGGCAGCAGATAGGCGATACTCAGGATCGAACTGATCATCAACACCGCAAGCATCCAGGTCTGTCCGGCCTGCAGCGATCCCAGCGCCAGATAGAATTTGCTCCAGGTCCCGCCGGTCGGTGGCAGGCCGATAATGGTAAGGCTGCCGATCAGGAATGCCCCCATGGTGATTGGCATCGATCGGCCGAGGCCGTGCATATCGCTGATCTCGGTCTTGTGCGCGGCCACCAGGATGGCGCCGGCGCAGAAAAATAAGGTGATTTTGCCGAAGGCGTGCATCGCAATATGCATGGCCGCCCCGGTCACCGCCAGGCTGCTGGCCAGCAGCGCGCCACCGACGATATAGGACAGCTGGCTGATGGTGGAGTAGGCCAGCCTGGCCTTCAGATTATCCTTGCCCAGCGCCACCAGGGACCCCAGCAGGATGGTGGCGCCGGCGAAGTACAGCAACCAGTCGGCCGCACCGGTGCCGTTGAGAAAATCCAGTCCAAAGATATACACACAGACCTTGAGGATCGCGAACACGCCCGATTTGACCACTGCCACCGCATGCAGCAGCGCACTGACCGGGGTTGGTGCGACCATCGCGGCCGGCAGCCAGCGGTGGAAGGGCATCACCGCAGCCTTGCCGATACCGAATACATACAAGGCAAGCAGGACCGACACCAGCGGGCCCTGCAGATGCTCGGCAATAATGCCGCCGTCGGTGAAATCCAGCGTGCCTGCAAGATGCCAGGTCCACAAGATAGCCAGCAACTGAAAGCCGATGGAGGTGCCCATCAGGATGCCCAGGTACAAACGCCCGGCGCGGCGTGCCTGTTCGGTGCCGGAGTGGGTGACCAGCGGATACGTGGAAAGGCTCAGAATTTCATAGGCAACAAACAAGGTCAGCATGTTGTCGGCGAAGGCCACACCCAGCGCGCTGGAGATTGCGATGGCGAAACAGGCGTAAAACCGGGTCTGATGTTTCTCATGGTGGCCGCGCATATAGCCGATGGCATAAACCGAAGTAGCCAGCCACAGCACGCTGGCGACCAGCGCGAAGATCATGCCCAGAGGTTCCAGCGCGAACGACAGACTCAAGCCCGGAACGAGTTCAACCAGGATCAGCTTGCCGCTCGCGCCGGCCATCGCGACCGGGAGCAGGGTCAGCACACATGCCAGTACAGAGCCTGCGGTCAGCAGCGTCACCGCTTCGCGAATGTTGGGCCAGCGATCGAGAAACAGGATCAGCAGGGCGCCCAGCCAGGGCAGGCCAACAGCCAGCAGCATCGCTTGCTCGGCGCTCACGGCATACTGCCCATCAGCGCCCCGGCGGCCTTGCTGGCCACGCCGATTGTCAGCTCAGTGTTGATCCCGAAAAAGAGGTTCGCCCCGACCAGCACCCACGTGGCGATCAGCATGGACACGGGCGCCTCCCGGCAATCCGCCGCCCTGGCCGAAGGGGCCCCGAACCATGCGGCCTCGATCACGCGCCAGACATAGATCAGCGCCAGCAGCGAACCCGCCAGGACCAGCACCGCAAGAAACCACAGTCCCTGATCCAGCGTCGCCATCACCAGATACCATTTGCTGATGAAACCGACCGTCAGCGGCACGCCGACCAGGCTCAAACCGCCGGCGACGAAGGCGGCGAAGGTCCACGGCATGCGCTGGGCGACGCCCTTCAGATCGGCGAGTTGTACCGATCCCAGGCTGTATGCGAAACACCCCATCGCCATAAACAGGGCGCCCTTCATCAGCGCATGGTTGAAAACATGCAACAGGCTGGCCTGGAGCCCGGCGGCCGTGCCCAGACCCAGCCCGACAAGGATATATCCGATCTGCGCCACGCTGGAGTACGCCAGCATGCGCTTGATGTTGTCCTGGAAAATCGCCACTGCGCTGGCACTGAGGATGGCCACGGCGCCAAGGATATCGGCGATCTGATCGAAGGGCAGGTCTTCGAACGCGATGTGGGTGCCGAAAATGGAGAAAACGAATCGCAGCAGCGCGTAGACCGCGACCTTGGTGGAAGTCGCGGCAATGAATGCGGTAGCCGCGCTGGGCGCATAGGCGTAGGCGTTGGGCAGCCACAGGTGTAGCGGGAACATGGCGAGCTTGAGGCCGATCCCCACCACCAGGAACGCGAACGCGGTGTGCAGGGTTCGCGTCTGCGTCACCGCGGGCAGTCGCGCCGCCAGATCGGCCATGTTGAGCGTGCCGGTGACCACGTACAGAAAGCCGATACCGATCAGAACGAAGGTCCCGCCGATCGTGCCCATGGCCAGATACTGGAACGAGGCAGTAAGTGCCCTGCGGTCCTTGCCCAGGCTGATCAGGGCATAGGTCGACAGCGAGGAAATCTCCAGGAACACGAACAGGTTGAACGCGTCGCCGGTGACGGTCATGCCGAGCAGGCCGGTAAAACACAGCAACAGGAGAATATAGAAATAGGTAATATTCCCGGCGGCGATCTCGCGCTCGACGCTGCGGCGGGCATAGGGGAAAACGACCGAGGCGATACCGGTGACAATCAGCGCCAGATACGCATTGACAATATCGATGCGATATTCGATGCCCCATGGTGCGGCCCACCCGCCCATCGCGTAGCTGATCGGACCATCGGCCAATACAAGCTGCAGCAGGGTCCACGCGACCCAGAGGCTGAGCCAGCAAACCAGCACCGAAAACGCCCAGACCAGGCCGGGGCGACGCAGCAGCAGACAGATCGGCGCCGCCATCAGCGGCAACACCACCTGAATGACCGGCAGCTGAGTCACCAGATCGGTAGACATCAGAACGAGCGGTCCTGCTCGTGGATCTCATCCTCCTCCACGGTGTCGTAGGCTTCCTTGATCCGGATGATCAGGCTCAGGGCCACCGCGGTCGTGGCGACGCCGACCACGATCGCGGTCAGTATCAGCACGTGGGGCAGGGGATTGGAATAGACCTGTGGGCCGTCAACCAGGATCGGTACCGCGCCGCCGGTGACTACGCCCATGCTGATGTAAAGGATAAACACCGAGGTCTGGAACATGGACAGCCCGGCGACTTTTTTTACCAGGTTGCGTCGGGAGACCAGCACATAGAACCCGATCATCGCCAGGAAGATTGCGATTTCGTAATTGTAGAGCTGGAAAAATCTCATTCCCCTGACCCGCGGCCGGCGAAGGCGAAATAGAGCAACATCATCACCGAGGCCACGGTGATGCCGACGCCCATTTCGACCAGGAAAATGCCGATGTGCTGACCATGCGGCCCGTCATGCGCCAGCCGGTTGTAGTCCAGAAAGCTGCCACCAACCAATACCGTATCGACGCCGACGCCGGCATAGATCAGTACCCCGAGGGCGGCCGTGCGCAACAGGGTGTCGGGCGGCATCACCTGCATCGCGTTGTCCAGGCCGAACAGCAGTGCATAAAGGATGATGGCTGCCGCGAAAATGACCCCGGCCTGAAAGCCGCCGCCGGGACTGTAATCGCCATGGAACTGCACATAGAGCGCGAACAACATGATGACCGGGATCAGCAGTTTGGATACGACGCGCAGGACTGTGTGATGCAGCATCAGCTTTGGCCGCCGTTGTCGCCAGCAATATTATCGGCGTCATCCGCACCGCTCTCACTGCCTGCAGGATTGCCGGCGATTCGCGGCCGTCGGCGACGCAGGCCCAACAAGGCCACGACTGCGATGCCCGCCGTGAAGATCACGGTCGTTTCTCCCAGCGTGTCGTAACCGCGATAACTGGCGAGCACCGAGGTGACGACGTTGGGGATCCCGATTTCCGTTCCAGATTGCTCGAGATAGCGATTCGCGACATGGTGATGGATCGGTGCATCCGGGTCTCCCAGACGTGGCAGATCGCTGGTCCCGAATACCAAAAGGGCGCCGGTGACGAAGACCACGGTCAGGGCAACCAGCGGCGTGCGTGTCGGCTGCCGCTTTTCCTTGCGCTCGGTGCGGGTCAGCGTGGCCAGCATCAGGATCGTGGACACGCCGGCGCCGACCGCAGCCTCGGTAAAGGCCACATCGGCGGCGTCCATCACCGTAAACACGCCGGCGGACAGCAGACTGAACAGACTGAACAGCATCGCCACACCGAACAGGTCGCGCATGCGCACGATGGCCAGCGCGATGACGATCATGAACGCCAGCAGCAGAACGTCGATGATGGGTTCGATCATTCCGGCGGCGCCTCGGGATCGTGAGTGGCACGGGGATCGATACCACCGTGCAGGGCTGCTTTGGCCAGGGCATGGGACGCAGTGGGACTGGTCAGGAACAGGAACAGCATGATCGCGGCCAGTTTGAACGTGACCAGGCTGAAGCCGGACTGAAGCACCATCGCCAGAAAAATCGGTGGCGCGCACATGGTTTCGGTCATCCCGGCGGCATGGATGCGGGTAAAGAACGTCGGCATGCGCACGATGCCGAGACCGCCGATGAAACCGAAAATGCAGCCGATAATCACCAGGATCCAGCCCAGGATATACAGGATACCGTCCATCAGGACCGGCCTCGTCCGCCGCGGCTGAATTCGCCGTATTCGAAGAACTTCAGCACCGCGACAATGCCGATAAAATTGATCAGCGCGTACACCAGCGCAATATCCAGCAAGTCATAACGTTCGGTCAGGAACGCGATAATCGCGATGATCAGCACCGTCTTGGTGCCGAACATGTTGACCGCCACGATCCGGTCGTAGACCGTCGGCCCGCGGATCGCCCGGATCACGGCCATGACCATGGTGATCAGGATGGCGACGGCGGCGGCCGTGAACATCAGCGGGAGCCCTCCATCCGGCACACCAGCCGGTCCATGTCTCCGCCGCGCACGCCCTCAGCGGAGGCCCGGGTCAGGGCATGGACATCGAACTGGTTGCCGCGCACATCAATGGTGACGGTACCCGGTGTCAGCGTAATCGAATTCGCGTAGATGACCCGGCCGACCGCGGTCTTTTGCGCAGCGGTGACCGTGAACACCTGAGGCTGGAGCGACATCGACGGCGACAGGATCACCCTGGCCACATCAATATTGGATTTGATGATTTCCCAGAACAGCCAGGGGAAGAAAATCAGGGCACGCGTGGTGATTCTTACCGGGTGGCCTTCCTGGTCCACCACCTCCATGCGATAGCCGATATAGACCGAGAACAGCACCGAGATGGCGCCGAGGGTCAGGAACAGTGGATCGAGGTGGCCGGAGAACAGCAGCCAGACGGCCATCAGGATCGCGGCGAGACTGAGGTGATGGCTCACGGGTCGGCTGACCTCCTTGTTTTTCGTCTTCGGCCCGAACCGCAATACTGCTTGCCGCAATACTAGCAGATGGTGTTCTCAGGTCACGCCGATTTCCAGGTCAGCGCCAGACCGATGGAGTCGGTATGGTGGGAACTGTGCGAACTGTGTCATGGAGTGGCCCAGGGAAATCCCCTAAAATGGCGTTTTCGCAGGCGTTGTCGCCGGCACCCGCCGGTCTGCGGCTGACCCCTGCTGTTCCCTGATAAAAGGACTCTCACTCATGTTGCATCTTGATCAGGCCCGGATCGGCGTCATCGGGCTCGGCTATGTAGGCCTGCCGCTTGCCGCCAGCTTCGGTCGCACGCTGTCGACCGTCGGCTTTGACATCAACCGGGAACGCGTCGAGGAACTGCGGGCCGGCACCGACCATACGCTGGAGACCTCGCCGGAAGAACTGGCGGCTGCGGTGAAGCTGGAATACACGAGCGAACTTGAAGACCTGCGCTCGTGCAACGTGTTCGTGGTCACCGTACCTACGCCCATCGACAGCGCAAAACGACCGGACCTGAGCCCTCTTGAATCTGCCAGTCGCACTGTTGGCAAGGTCCTGGGCAAGGGCGACATCGTGATCTACGAATCGACTGTTTACCCGGGGGCTACCGAAGAGGTTTGCGTGCCGATCCTGGAGGAGGTGTCCGGGCTGGTATTCAACCAGGACTTCTTTGCCGGCTACAGCCCCGAGCGAATCAACCCGGGCGACAAAGAGCACCGTCTGGAGACCATCGTCAAGGTCACTTCCGGTTCGACGCCGGAAGCCGCGGACCTGGTTGACGCGCTCTACTCGAGCATTGTCACCGCAGGCACACACAAGGCCTCGTCGATCCGCGTGGCCGAGGCGGCCAAGGTGATCGAAAATACCCAGAGAGACGTTAATATCGCGCTGATCAACGAGCTGGCGCTGATCTTTAATCGACTGGGTATCGATACCGAGGAAGTGCTGGTCGCCGCCGGCACCAAGTGGAATTTCCTGCCGTTCCGCCCGGGCCTGGTCGGCGGTCACTGTATCGGCGTCGATCCTTATTATCTGACCCACAAGAGCCAGGAAATCGGCTACAACCCGGAGATGATCCTGGCCGGGCGCCGGATCAACGACAATATGGGTCTGTATGTCGCGGAGCAGGTATCCAGATTGATGCTGCGCCGCCGAATCCACGTCTCGGGCAGCCGCATCCTGATGCTCGGCCTGACCTTCAAGGAGGATTGCCCGGACCTACGCAACACTCGCGTGGTCGACGTGATTCGTGAGCTCGAAGATCTCGGTGCCCGGGTGGACGTGCACGATCCTTGGGTGGATGCGGACGAGGCAAAGCGTGAGTACGGGGTGACCATGGTGGCGCAGCTCGAAGCCGGTCAGTACGATGCCATCATTCTGGCGGTCGGACATCGGCAGTTCCGTGACCTGGGGGTGGACGCGATCCGCCGTCTCGGGCGGACCGAGCACGTGCTGTATGACGTTAAATATGTGCTGCCTGCAAGCGAGACCGACGGACGCCTGTAGAGAATTGCCGGTTCCGAAGGGATCGAGCGCGAGATTGGAGCGGGTCGGCAGAGTTCGGCCGGTTTCATCAGTTGCACTAATTGCATCAGTTTAATCCGGGTCACGACAGGCCCGCAGCGAGAGTCAGGCATGAAAGTACTGGTCACCGGCGCGGCCGGATTTATCGGCTTCCACACGGCGGCGCATCTGCTGGCACGGGGCGATGAGGTCGTGGGGCTGGACAACCTCAACGACTATTACGATGTCAACCTCAAGCTGGCGCGGATCGCGCAATTCGAGGACAAGCCCAACTGGAAGTTCGTCAAGCTGGATCTCGCCGATCGCGAAGGCATGCCGGCGCTGTTTTCCGCGGAGAAATTTGACCGGGTGGTGCACCTGGGTGCGCAGGCCGGGGTGCGCTACTCGATCGAGCATCCGTTGGCCTACGTAGACAGTAATGTAGTCGGCCATGCCAACGTGCTGGAGGGCTGCCGGCACAACGAGGTCGAGCATCTGGTCTACGCGTCCACGAGTTCGGTGTATGGCGCCAATACCCGCATGCCGTTCTCGGTACATCAGAACGTCGATCATCCGCTGTCCTTCTATGGTGCGACCAAGAAGGCCAACGAACTGATGTCGCATACCTATTCCGAGCTCTACGGTCTGCCGACCACCGGACTGCGATTCTTCACCGTCTATGGGCCGTGGGGCCGACCGGACATGGCCCTGTTCCTGTTCGCCAAGGCGATCCTGGCCGGCAAACCGATCGACGTGTTCAATTACGGCAACCATAAGCGCGATTTCACCTATATCGATGACATTGTCGGTGGCGTCGTGCACGCGATGGACCACATCGCCCAGTCCAACCCGGACTGGGACAGCGACGCCCCGGATCCGGGTACCAGCCGCGCGCCCTACCGGCTCTACAACATTGGCAACAGCCGGCCGGTGGAGCTGATGACTTATATCGGCCTGCTCGAGCAATACCTGGGCCGCGAGGCGCAGAAGAACCTGCTGCCGCTGCAGGCCGGGGATGTGCCTGATACCTGGGCGGATGTAGAGGATCTGGTCCGCGACGTGGGCTACCGGCCCGCCACGCCGGTGGAAGAGGGCGTGAAACGCTTTGTCGACTGGTTCATGCAGTACGAGGGCGGAAAGACAGCCTGAGTGAGTCTCAGCCAGCCCGAGTCAGCCCCAGGGGTGGTTTTCTCGGCGAATTCGGGGGAATAACGCGGTGAACGACACGACCCGGCCGGCTGCCGATCTGGCGGCGTGGAGCGCGCTCAAGGCGCACCAGAAAAAGATCGCGCCGGTGCATTTGCGCGATTTGTTCGCCAGCGATCCGACGCGCGGCAAACAGTTCGTGACCGAGTCGGCGGGTATTCGCCTGGATTTCTCCCGGCAGCGGGTCACCACACAAACTTTGCGTTTACTTACCTCGCTGGCGCGCGAGGCAGGCGTGGAAGCGCTGCGCACGCGCATGTTCGCCGGCGAGCACATCAACAATACTGAAGACCGGGCCGTGCTCCATGTGGCGTTGCGTGCGGCCCGGCGCGATCAATTTCACGATGGCGTCCAACACTGCACAAAAGATGTGCATGCGGTGCTTGATTCGATGGCGGCGTTTGTGACTGCCGTCCACGCCGGCGAGATCCGTGGTCACGGCAGCCGACGGCCATTCACCGACGTGGTGAATATCGGTATCGGCGGTTCAGATCTCGGTATCGAGATGGCGCTCAAAGCGCTGCATCATCATCGCCAGCCGGGCATCCGCGTGCATACGGTATCGAATATTGACGGCACACAGCTGGCCGATGTGCTCGATGAGGTAGATCCGCGCACCACGCTGTTCGTGATCTGCTCCAAGACCTTTACCACCCAGGAGACACTGACCAACGCGCACGCTGCCCGTGACTGGCTGGTCCAGCAGCTGGGCGAAAAGGCGGTGGGTCGGAATTTCGCTGCCGTGTCCACTAATCATGCTGCGATGGACGCATTCGGTATCCATCCGGATTATCGATTCGGCTTCTGGGACTGGGTCGGCGGGCGCTACTCGATCTGGTCGGCCGTGGGGCTGGCTGTGGCGCTGGGTATCGGCATGGACAACTTCCGCGCGTTTCTCGCCGGTGGCCGGGCCATGGACCGGCATTTCCTGTCCGCGCCGCTGGAGAGCAATCTGCCGGTCTTACTGGCGTTGCTGGCGGTCTGGAACAACGATTTCCTCGGCGCTGGGACCCAGGCTGTGTTGCCCTATGACGCGCGGCTGGGCCGCTTCCCGGCGTTCCTCCAGCAGATGCATATGGAGAGCAACGGCAAACGAGTCCGGCGCGACGGCAAACCGGTCGGCGTGCCGACCGGCACGATCATCTGGGGCGAGGCTGGCAACAACGCGCAACATTCCTTCTATCAGCTGTTGCATCAGGGCACCCCGGTGGTGCCGGTGGACTTCATCGCGCCGGATCAGGGCTCCAGCCGGTTTCAGGATCAGCACCGATTGGGCCTGATCAATATGCAGGCTCAGGCCCAGGCGCTGGCTTTTGGTCAGACCGCGGCAGAGGTCAAGGCCGATCTTTCGGCCCGCGGCCTGGCCAGCGAACGCATCCGGGAGCTGATCCCACACAAGATCCACCCCGGCGACCGGCCCAGCAATCTGATCCGGTTCCGACGCCTGGACCCCGCCACGCTGGGCAAACTGGTCGCGCTCTACGAGCACAAGGTGTTTGTCGAGGGCGCGATCTGGGGGGTCAATTCGTTTGATCAGTGGGGCGTGGAACTGGGCAAGAAGTTGGCGAAGGAGATGGAATCCGGCGCCCGGTAAACCCGCATAGTGGCCCGGATACGCGAGGATATCCGCGGTCGTTGGACGTCTTATCCGGCGGTATTCGGGAATCACCGGGCTGGACTGGTGAACTGCCGTCTGCTGCCTTGCGCCGCTTGCGCTAACACTCCTGCGCTCCTTATCATGCATGCCTTCGGGGGTCCCCCGGATCCGAGGGGTATCCAGCCCGCGGTGTCCGACGGGTTAATGCACGGGGAAATCAATGACCAAAACCAGAGCCTTTCTGGGCCTGACCGCCGGGCTATTGCTGTCGTGCGCGGCTGCCGCTGATCCCTGGGCCCCGCCGGGCGATATGATCCTGCGCCACGATGTCCAGATGCTCGCCGATGCGGGCATCATCCGTTCGCCGGTGAATACCTGGCCACTGACCTGGGCCACGCTCGACGCCGACGTATCCGAGGCAACTTCCAGTCAGATCAATGACTTATCACAACCCCAGCGCGCCGCTCTCGAGCGCCTGCGCGATCGGATACGCGACAATAAGTCCCTGTCCGGGCTACAGCCGAATGCCGAACTGGGTGCCCGCACGGACAATTTCTGGCTGCGTACCTTCGAAGACACGCCGCGGGAAAAATCCGATATCCGGGCCGGCGCGTCGTGGATGGGTGATCGCTTTGCGATCCGCGTCCAAAGCAGCTATGTCTCAAGCCCGGAACCCGATGACCAGAACTGGCGCTGGGATGGGTCTTATGCCGCGGTCTCATTAGGCAACCAGATTTTGTCCGCCGGGGCCATCGACCGCTGGTGGGGGCCGAGTTGGGATAACACCCTGATCTACTCCAGCGTGCCCCATGCGATCGGCGGGTTTGGTCTCGAGCGCAATGTCGCGAAAGCCTTCGAGACCAAGTGGCTGAGCTGGATCGGTCCGTGGAACTACTCCCTGTTCTGGGGCTTTCTGGGCAATGATCGGGTGGTACCCAATGCCCGCCTGCTGGCGTTCCGGGTCGGCTTCCGGCCACTGCAGGATCTCGAGATTGGTTTGACCCGGTCCGCGATCTGGTGTGGTTCCGGGCGACCCTGTGACGCCGACGCGGTCTGGGACATCATTGTCGCCAACGACAACACGGGCGAAGGTGACATTACCCCCGGCAACGATCCCAGCAACCAGCTGGCCGCGATAGATTTCCGCTGGGCCTCCCCCTGGGGGAATGGTCCGTGGGCCATCTATAGTCAGTGGGTGGCCAATGACGAAACAAACAACCTGCCTTCGCAGTGGTTTGGCCAGGCCGGATTCGAATGGTGGGGTGAAATGAATACCCGCTGGGTATCCGGTTCCTATACCGCCCATCTCGAAGTCAGCGACACATTGGCTGAATTCTGGGAGAGCGAGCCCGCATACAACCTGGCCTACAACCACGGGACCTATCAGTCGGGCTATCGCTATGACGGGCGACCCATTGGCGCGGCGGCTGATGGCGACAGCCTGGTGGTCTCTGCGGGACTTAGCCTGGTGGAGAGCGCGGACAAATCCTGGAATGCACTGATCCGTTGGCAAAAGCTCAACAAGGATGGCGATGGTCAGGGTTACGATGCGATCAACTGGGCTGCGAAGGACGAAACCGAGACCTGGGGCGCACAGCTGTCCCACAAGCGCAGGCTGCAATTGAGGGATCTGAATCTCGGATGGATAGCGGCCGGCGTTGGTTTCCAGCATGCGGACAACAAGGTCACCGGGTCGACAGATGATGATTTTCAGGGTTTCCTGCAGTGGACCTGGGATCCCCAGGGACACTGACGAGTGCCAGTATTCTCCGTGCCGAATTGCGGATGTGCCGGGATCGAGCATGCGCAGCCCGAGCCTGGGCAGATCGAGCATGGGATGCGGCCAGTCTGGAGCCAGACAGTATTATCCGGGACAGCCACGCCATGGTTTCCCGGAAACGGTACAATGCCGCGGGTTTTTGGATCGCGGTCGCTATTGGGAGCCGCCACGGTTGTCCACAGAAGCCGCGTTGAGCCCAAACAACATTCGAACCTGAGAGATTGATGTCGAAGATCACCAAACGTGGCAGCGCGGTAACTGCTCTGGGCCTGGCACTGTTTCTTGGCTTGTCTGCGCTCCTGACCCCCGTTCAAGCACAGCAGCTGACCCAGGAACAAATGCGCATGCTGCAGCAGCTCTCGCCCAGCGAGCGCGAGGCGCTGATGCGCTCCATGGGCATCAAACCCGGTCAGACAACATCCGGACAGCGAACGCTCAACCAGGATCAGGAAGATATTCCGCCGGAATATCCGTTGCCCGAAGAGGACAAGGCCGATCTTGAGGATGAGGAACCCCGTCTCGGCCCGGAGAGCAGTATTGTCCTGACCCTGATGCTGCCGGAAGAGCTGACACCCGAAGAGCAATTGGCCACGCGTCTTTTGCTCGAAGAAGACCGCTGGCTCGCAGAACTGGAAGGCAGCAATACTTTTCAGCTGGATGCTCAGGCAATCCTGACCCTTCCGGGCGTGGCCAGTATTCCTCTGGGTGGCCTGACCGTTGAGGAGGCGGCGAAACGCATCCTCGCCGAGGATGGTCTCGATATCTACGAAGCCACGCTGACTTACCTGCCGCTGGAGAAAACCGGGCCGGGAGCTTTGCAGCCGTTTGGCTATCTGATGTTCAAGGGTCGCGCGGTGTCCTTCCAGCCGCCTACCGACGTGCCGGTGCCCCAGGACTACGTGGTCGGGCCCGGCGATGTGGTCAGCGTGCAGTTGTTTGGCAATGTGAACGCACAATATGAGTTGCCGGTGACCCGCGACGGGATACTCAATTTTCCCGAGATCGGACCGATCTCGGTGGCCGGACTCGAATTCAGTGAGATGAAGGAGGTCATCGAGTCCCGCATCGGGGAGCAGATGATCGGTGTTCGGTCAAGCATCACCATGGGCGAGCTGAGATCCATGCGCGTGTTTGTGCTGGGCGATGTGAACCGGCCCGGTTCCTACACCGTCAGCAGTTTGTCCACGGTGACCAACGCGTTGTTTATCGGCGGTGGCGTCGCCGAGGGCGGCAGTCTCCGCGACATCAAGATCAAGCGAGGCGGTCAAACCGTAAAACGGATCGATGGTTACGACCTGCTGCTGCATGGTGATACCAGCGACGACATCCGACTGCAGCCCGGGGACGTGATCTTTGTACCGCCGGTGGGTGACACCGTCGGTGTCGCCGGCGAAGTCAAGCGACCCGCCATTTATGAGCTGCATGGCGAGACCACGGTGGCGCAAGCGCTGGATCTGGCTGGCGGTCTGACGCCGATCGGTTATCAAGGCCAGGCCAGACTTGAACGCATATCCGCCAGCGCTGAAAGAGTGGTGCTGACCCTGGATTTGACTGATCCCGCGGACCGTGCGACCCGGATCATGGACGGGGATATTATCCAGGTCGACCCGGTGCTCGACCGCTATTCAGACAGCGTACGACTCAGCGGGCACGTCTATCGGCCGGGCACTTATCAGTGGCGCCAGAACATGCGCCTGTCTGATCTGATCCCGTCGGTCGACATGCTCAAGCCTCAAGCCGATCGGCGGTACCTGCTGATACGCCGCGAGGCCGAGCCCGGTGGTCCGATTGATGTTCTCTCAGCCGACCTTGGGCGCGCCCTGATCGAAAAGGGTACGGAGCAGGATGTGATGCTCCACGAGCGCGATGAGGTGTTCGTGTTCGATCTTGAGACCGGCCGTCAAAAACAGATCGACCCAATCCTCGAGGAACTGCGGCTGCAATCTCTTTATGGCCAGCCCGCACGAGAGGTCGCGATTTCCGGACAGGTCAGAGCGCCGGGTAACTATCCGCTTGAAGCCGGCATGAGGGTAAGCGATCTCGTCAGGGCGGGCGCTTACCTGAAGGACTCCGCTTACGGGTTCCAGGCTGAGCTGGTCCGCTACGAAGTTGGGCAGGACAACCGGCGCAGCAGTGAGTTACTCGACATAGATTTGGTGGCGGTGCTGGCAGGGGACGCAGCAGCGGACATCGAATTGGCGCCCTATGACGTGCTCAACATCAAAGAGACGCCGTTGTGGCGTGAACAATGGTCGGTGGAGATCAAGGGCGAGGTCAATTTCCCTGGCGAGTTCGCGATCACGCAGGGAGAGACCCTGTTATCGGTGCTGAATCGTGCAGGTGGCCTGACTGAGTTTGCTTTTCCGCAGGGCAGCGTTTTTCTGCGTGAGGAACTCAAAGAAAGAGAGCGCCAACAACTGAACCGCCTTGCCGACAGAATCGAATCTGATCTGGCAACGATAGGCCTTCAGGCCGCACGCTTTGAAGACGCGAATATCGGCCAGTCCATGAGCCTTGGCCAGTCACTGTTATCCCAAATGAGGACCGCACAGCCGGTAGGACGTCTTGTCATCGATCTGCCCGCATTGATCGCGCACAAGAGTGACGCGCACGATCTCGTCCTAAAAGATGGCGATGTACTGATCATCCCGGGCCAGACCCAGGAGGTGACAGTGCTTGGAGAAGTTCAGTATTCGACGTCGCATCTTTTCCAGCCAGGTCTTGACCGGGACGACTATATATCCCTGAGCGGTGGCTTGACGGTCAATGCGGACAAGAAGCGAATCTATGTGGTCAGAGCCGATGGTTCGGTGCTGGCAGGCAGTGGGGGCAACAAGTGGTTCCGGAAAAGGGCCAGTGCGGGGATCGGGCCCGGCGATACTATTGTTGCGCCGCTGGATGTCGACAGGATGCCGAGTCTTGCCTTGTGGCGTACCTCCACCACTATTCTTTATAACCTGGCAATCTCGGTTGCAGCGATCGGGTCTCTGTAGGCGCTTTCGCTCCTCCGTCTAATCAGGAACATGTCAATATTGGAAACAGAGGCGAGCGGCCCAGTGAGAAGCATATGAGCACCAAGCGCCTCTCCGATGTAGAACATTGGTCCGACAGATGGGAGTCGACAGACAGAGCCACGATAACCTTTGACCCGAGGCATCTTTCAAAGCGCGACATCCATCGCTTCCTGAGCCAACATCTGCCGCAGAATGCGGATTGGCGATGTGTTGAAATTGGATGCCATCCGGGCAGCTGGCTGTGGTACTTCAATACCGTTTTCCGTTACCAGGTGGGCGGAATCGAATACGTCGACTGGTGTGCCGAGGAGACTGCTGCGAATCTGGCTGGTGAAGGCATTAGTGCTGAAATAAAGAACGCAGATTTTTTTGACGTGTCGGATGTCGATGCTGGTCAATGGGACGTGGTTTTTTCAAGTGGATTCGTCGAGCATTTCGAAGACACCACAGATGTTGTGAAACGGCATGGCAACTTGTGCGCGCCCGGGGGGCTGGTAGTCGTTTTGATACCCAACCACGCGGGCGTCTATGGGCCAATCATGAAGAAGATATCGCCCGAGAAACACTCGGTCCATAACCTCATGAGTCTTGACGATCTTGTCGCAGCCGTGAGCCGAACCGATTTGGAGCTGGTGGCCGCCGAGTATCTTGGCAGGATCGGTTTTTGGTCCTGCTGCATGTATGAAACAGTGAAGGGCCGTTTCCCGAGATTGTATCCGGTCTTGCGAGCGCCGTTGTTTGCAGCGGAATGGGCCGGTCAGGCTTTGCCCAATACTTCAAACTTCTCGCCCTATGCCGCAGTGATCGCGAGAAAACCTGGCTAAATGTCCGGATGACATTGATGACTCATAAGTTCAACTCTTTGCGATTCATGGACGACAACCGCCGTCATGGAATTAACTGCGGTCGGCGTCACGAGTGGATGCAGATGCCAGGAGCTCGGAATGACTGAGGAAGCGTTATCCCGCAGTGATGCCGCAGCTCTGGACGATGGCATGCAGCGTATGCTGCATCGAGTGAGGTCAAACAGGTGGACGATATTCGCCCTGACCGTAACAGGCGCGGTGGTGCTGGTCTTGTACGGTCTGGTGGCAGAGAAATGGTATGAAGCCAGCACCGTGTTGATTGAGGCATCGGATGAAGCGGGCAATATCGGAATGGCTTCATTGCTGTCGAATAGTGGCCTGGGCTCTCTTGTAGGATTGCAGGGGCAGGACGCGGGCACGAAAGCAGAGGCTTTGGCTGTGCTGAAGTCGTCATCATTCTTGCGCGAATTTATCCGGGAAAGGCAGTTGCTTCCCATCCTGTTCCCGGACAGGTTTGACAGCGAACATGGTGTCTGGGAAGACGATTCAGAACCGTCGCCGAACGACGGAGTACGGATTCTCAGGAAGAAAGTGCTGCGCATTTCGGAAGATCGTAGCACCGGCATTGTAACTCTGGCCGTCAAATGGACCAGCCCGGAGCTCGCTGCTGATTGGGCGAATGACCTTGTGGCCAGACTCAATGCCCGGATGAGAGCGGATGCGATCCAGCAGGGCCAGGATAGCCTCGCTTATCTGGAGCAGGAGTCGGAGAGGGCGAGTAACGCGGAGCTTCGCAAGGCAATATTTGAGCTAATGCAGTCCCAGATAAACAGGATCATGTTTGCCAGCGTACGCCAGGATTATGCCTTCAAAGTGCTCGATGTCGGGTTACCGCCGGATGAGGATGATCCTATCTGGCCAAACTTTCCTACTCTTGCCATATTGGGTTTTCTGCTAGGACTATCTGCCGGGCTGCTCACCGCAGCGATCAGGAAGCCGGCTCGCTGATTTGTCTGCAGATCAGCGAGTCAGCCGATGAGTAATGCGACCAATAAATGGAAGCGGAGAGCAGCACGGACGGGCGCCAATCAAAGCGGCTGAAACGGCGAGGCCAGCCTCGGCTTCGTTTGCCCCGGGGCTGGCGGCGGTAATTCTCAAAGGTCTAGGCGCGGTACTTGCGCTGGGCGCCCAGGTCCTGGTGGCAAGGGTGATTGGAGTCGGGCCGTTCGGCGCATATGCTTTTGCCATGACAGCCGTCAATCTCGGTGTGACTGTCGCAATGCTTGGTTGCGACGGGGTGATACTGAGATTCGCCGCGAAATATCTGGCAGAGGGCCGCCTCCAGGGCTATTTCCATCTCAGGCGAGCCGTCGCAAGACTGGTCTTTGTTTCATCTCTGATAGTCGGGATAGTTCTTGGCGGAGGACTTGCAATCCTGAGCGCATCGCCACTGGCTGGGCATGTTGCGATCATCGGACTGATCCCCGCGGCCGTCGTCTTCATTTCTCTTGGGAATCTACGGGTCGCAGCCTTGATGGCGCTGGGGCGCGTTGTTGCTGCGCTGACACCCGAAATGATTGTCAGGCCGCTACTGCTGATGCTGATGATCATTGCTTTCACAAATCTCACTGACGGTACGTCTACTGTCGACGCACTTGGTCTGACCGTCGTCACGCTCGGTAGCGCATATGCGATCGGAACGTTCTTGCTGTGGCGTTTCAGCCCGGCCCCAGAGGCCGGTGCCAGTTATGGTCGATCTGTTACGCGGGAGTGGTTTGACCTGTCGTGGGCCCTGCTCATGGTAAATGTATCCTTCTTCATACTGACCCAGGGCGATATCCTGATAGTTGGCATCGTACTGGGAGACGAGATGGCCGGCCCGTATGCCGCCGCAGCCCGGCTGGCCATGTATGTCCAGTTTGTTTTGGTGGCAGTTCAGCATGCAGCTGCGCCTCTGATCAGCGGTGCCCAGTCGACAGGTAGTAGGAAGGAGCTGCAGCATGTATTGGATTCCGTAGTCGCATTGGCGGGTCCGACGGGTGCTTTGGTTGGAGGGATTTTCCTTGTCTGGCCGGAGTTCCTGCTGAGTGCGTTCGGCGATGACTTTCGGCAAGGCGCAATAGTCTTGCGGATACTGGCGGTCGGCCAGATTGTCAACAGTCTGACGGGGGCGAATGGGGTTGCGCTGGGCATGCTCGGCCACCATCGAGTGAGCGCCGTGTCACTCGTCGTTGTCGGTATCCTGTTCCTGCTTATCACTCCTGTTGCGACGGCCTATTATGGGATTGCAGGCGCTGCATCGGCGGCCGCAGCTGCACTTGTGAGCTGGAATATCTTCGCTTGTTATGTGATTTACCGCCGCAATGGGTTGCAGACCTGGGTTTCAGCCCGGGCTCTTTTTGCGGCCAGGGACTGGCTCGCGGAAATCCTGAAGCGCAGCCGGATTTCAAAGAGCTGATGACATCGCAATGGGTTAGCCAGACAGGTGAGCAAGCTATCAATTCAGGTGGCAGCTGCTATCGGAAAGAAACGTCAATCTCCGAGCTGGCCTGGTCATGACGTCGTCTGATCAGATCATCCTGCTATTCGCATATGGCAGTCTTGGCTTAGTAATCTTCGCTTTAGAGCTGATCAGAAAGCGGGTCGTGATCTACGATTACCTGCTGTTGTTCAATGTGTCCTTTCTGCTCTATTTCGTCGCCGCGCCGATCCATCTACTTTTGGGTGGTGAGCAATTCTCCGCGTTCCCTCCACTAATAAATATCCATTTCCTGCACGCGGATTCGGCGTCTCGCGCCTTTCAGGCCCTGACCATTTGGGTCGCATGGCTATGTGTAATACTCGGGTACCTCGTCGGCTTCCGTCTCCCGGGGAGACTTATCGTCAGAATTCGGCCCAGTGGGAGCATGAGTCTGCCGGTCATGGGCTTACTAATGGCGCTGGTAGGCGCGGCAGCGCTGGTGGGATACGGGTCGCAGTACGGGGATATCTGGTACGCAATCAAGGCCGGTGCCATTATCCGGGCGGGGGCAGTTTCCTCGGGTAGCGAAGTGCTCTTCCTCAAGAAGTTCATCCTGCTCCCCCAAATTGGATTTCTTATCCTGATCGTTTCCTACCTCACGCTGGGCTCCAGGAGATTACGGACGCTGATGATCTTCCTTGCGGCCGTTCTGCTCCCTCTTTGCGTTGCCGGATTGCTTGCCGATGGGTCCAGAAGAGGTTGGATAATATTTGCCCTGTCGGTTTTTCTTCTGGTGGCCAATCAAAGGGGAAAGCATTTCGCTGCGCCGCTGTTGTTCATGATTCTTGCAGCGGGTATCTGGCTGGTCGTTGGGGATCTTGTCGCAATTTCTCTGGCTGGCGACCAGGGAGGAATTGTCACCGGTATATCGGCAATGATGGCCAAAGGAGGCGAGACGCTACCCGTACTTTATGCAGCGCTGTGGAAGGATTTCTCGCTGCCATTCACCGAAGCAGTCGTCATTATTGACAGATTTTCGGAAACTCCGAGAGCCTTTGCAGACATACTACTGACCATTCCAGAGATGATTCCAGAGAGAATCCTGGCCGTGCCCCTGCCAGAGAGATTGGCTGACCACTCGACCTTTCTGATAACCGGCATACCGACGCCCCTGATCGCCGAGGTCCCGCCGGGCTTTATCGGATTCTTCTGGTACAGCGGATATCTCCCCGGAGTCATAGTAGGCGGACTGTTCTATGGAGCTCTTGGCGGAGCGGCGGCGCGCGTGCTGCGTCCTGAAGCCACGCTGGATTCCGGTATCCGGATGCTGCTGTTCGTACTTGTCGGATTCCTCTGGGCTTACTTCGTCCGTGTGGGTGTGCCCTATATGATTGTCGGCGCTCAATTTCACTGGATCATTGCCATCGTAGCGATTCTCGCTTTCGCGCGGCTCCAGATCTATGACGCAGGTGCCGAGCGCGGGAGAACCAATGGGCCCTGACACGATGTGGAGCCCTTGCGATGGTTGCCGAGTGCAGAAGAGAAAGTTGAGATTTGTGACATGAATCTGGCTATGTTTATAGGCTCCCTGGACAGAGGCGGTGCCGAGAGACAGTTCCTTCAGATTGGGCGCTCGTTACAGGCTCGAGAGCACAATGTGCTTTTTGTGACGATTTTTCCCGGGGGTAGATACTGGTCCGGCGCAAAAGATACTTTCGGCGATGATCTGATTGCACTGTTCCCGAAGGCATCGAGATTTCGTCTCGGAAGGCTGGCGCAGTTGCTAACAGCGCCCTGGCGTTTGAGGCAGTTGCTGCGGCGCCGGTCAGTGGAGATTATCTACAGCGCCCTTGAACTCTCCAATCTGATCGCCTGGCTGTCGGCGTTATGGCAGGGACAACTCGCGCTCGTTTGGGGAGTGCGGGACTCGGACCCTTTTTCGTATGGGGACTGGCGAAGACACATCCCGATCAGGGCAATGGCGTTAGTCTCCCGCAGTGTCCCCCTGATGATATCTAACAGTCATGCCGGGCGAAGCGATTATCGGAAGGCAGGATTTAGCCCGGCCGCTTTTGAAGTCGTTTTCAACGGAATCGACACGGACACATTTCAGCGACGTGCTGATGAGGGCCGCGCGCAAAGACAGAAATGGAATATTTCGAGCGAGACGTTTCTGATAGGCATTGTTGGTCGGGATTCAGATCAGAAAGACTATAAATTGTTTTTCACTGTTCTTGAGCTGCTAGACACCGGTTGCGCCAATTATGGAGCCGCTATTATCGGCGTGCGAGATGGCGCTGCGGATTTTGGCGCGAGGCTCCAATTGACCGGGATGGCGGCGAGGTCGATTGTCTGCGCCGAAGCTGGGGACATGCCAGCCGTTTATTCAGCGATAGATGTTCTTTGCTCGACCTCAGTAAGTGAAGGGTTTTCCAACGCAATCGCGGAGGCAATGGCTTGCGAGTGTCGATGCGTCGCTACAGATGTTGGTGATTCCAGAGAGATAATCGGAGACACCGGCATCGTGGTCCCTTACGGCGACGCAACGCTCCTCGCAGAAGCGATAGAGTCAATGCGTTTGAGTGCGCACCAATGCGCCCGCGGGGCCCGCGAGAGGATCGTCTCGCTATTCTCAATCGACAAGACGGCTGCTGAAACAGAGCGGGCCCTGGAGCGCGTCCTGCGGGCTCGCGGTGGTCGCGGTGTCTGACAGAATCGTACACCTGATCACAGGGTTGGAGATGGGCGGAGCCGAGTCTATGTTGCTGAAGCTCTGCCGATGCGCAGTTCGTCGAGGCCACGTCTGGGATGTGGTATCGCTGGGTCCACCCGGTGCCGTGTCGCCGATGTTGAGCGATCTCGGTATCAGCGTCGTCCACATGGGCGCCTCGGGTCCAAAAGACATGGTTTGGAAGTTGCCCCGACTGGCGCGCATTTTACGCGCCCGATCTCCGGCGCTGGTGCAGGGGTGGATGTATCACGGGAACGTCATCGCCCAGCTTTGTGCAACAGGAATGGGTATCCCGGTTGTTTGGAATATCCGATCGGCTCTCCACCGGCCGGATCTTCTTGGGCGGACGACCCGAAATATAGTAAAGCTCGGAGCCCGTACATCCCGATTTGCCGACGGCATTGTATTCAACTCAAAGTCTGGCCTGCGTCAGCATGTTGCGCTCGGGTATTGTCCAAACGCGGCTCGCGTAATTCCTAATGGATTTGATCACGGCAGATTCAGTCCTGATCCCGCGCGGCGGATGGAAGCTCGCAAGAAGCTGGGGCTTTCGGATAGCGAAAATCTGGTCTTATCGGTGGGTCGGGCCCATCCTATGAAGGGACATAGGATCCTGCTCCGTGCCATTGAGCAGATCGTTGGCCGGCGTCACGACTGCAAATTCGTTATAGCAGGACGGGATGTGGGTTGGGACCGCGAACCATTTCGAGAATTTGGCAGCCTGGCAGAACTCGGAGATAGAGTAATTTTGCAGCCCCAGACCGACGAAGCAGCGGGCTTGATGGCTGCGGCAGATATTTTCGTGAATCCCTCGCTCACGGAAGGGTTTCCCAACGTTGTGGCTGAGGCGATGCTTTGTGGCGTGCCTGTGGTTGCGACCAATGTTGGCGACTGTGATCTAATCGTTGAGAATCATGGAAGCATCGTTAAGCCGGATGACCCAGACGCGCTTGCCGACAGCGTGGAATTTTGGCTCAACCAGGACTCGAATATTCGGGAGGCAGTTGGTCTGCGCGGTCGAGAAAGCATAATGCGGCGATTTTCAATCGATCGGATAGCCGGGCAATACTTCGAGCTCTATCGTCAACTCCTGGCCAGGCCAGGACCTGCACAGCAGCGAGATCAATAACCATATGTGCGGACTTGCAGGATTCTTTGGCCCCGTCGGCGACGTCAGAGCCAATTCCGAGCTGGCATTAATGATGGCACGCACGCTCAGCAACAGGGGCCCCGATGCAGAGGGGTCTTGGGCCGATCCTTCTGGTTCTGTCGCTTTCGGTCACGTGCGTTTGTCGATCCAGGACCTGACGGCAGAGGGATCGCAGCCCATGCGATCGGAAAGCGGACGCTATACGATCGCGTACAACGGCGAGATCTACAATTTTCGCCAATTGATGACGGAGCTTCAGAAGAAGGGCCACATGTTTCGTGGTCATTCTGATACGGAAGTCATTTTGGCTGCTGTGGAAGAATGGGGTATCGAAGCCTCGCTCCGAAAGTTTGTGGGAATGTTTGCTTTTTCACTTTGGGATGCCCGGGACGAGCGCTTGACTCTCGCCCGAGACCGCTTAGGCATCAAGCCGATGTATTTTTCAACGCGGGGCAGTTCCATTGTATTTGCCTCTGAATTGAAGGCATTTCGGCTGCTGCCCGGCGTGCTGGGAGAGATCGATCCATTGGCTCTTGCTGGATATCTCCGCCACAGTTACGTGCCCGCGCCTCGATCAATATACAAGGGCATACGGAAGCTTCGGCCGGGTTCAGTCTTGCATTTCACCCGGCAACCGGGCGGTAATCTTGCAGTGTCTGAGGTGGTCTTCTGGTCGCCCCAGCAGTATCTGGGGCCGGGCGCGCCGAGGTTCGGCGGCAGCTACTCCGAGGCGCTTGATTGTCTGGACCAGACGTTACGCACGGCGATTGATATGCGAATGATCGCCGACGTGCCTCTGGGTGCGTTCCTGTCTGGTGGCATCGATTCGTCTATGGTCGTTGCTCTCATGCAAGCGCAGGCTGCCAATCCTGTCAAAACCTACAGCATAGGATTTTCAGAGGCCGACTACGATGAGGCCAAGTGGGCCAAGGCGGTAGCCGGGCATCTGGGCTGTGAACACCATGAGTTATACGTGAGCCCCGCGGCGGCGCGAGCGATTATCCCGGATCTGCCGGAGATATTCGACGAGCCATTCGCCGATTCTTCACAGATCCCGACAGTATTGGTCAGCCGGTTGGCTCGTGGTGGAGTCAAGGTGGTGCTGTCGGGTGATGGTGGCGATGAGCTTTTTGCAGGCTATAAGCGTTATGAATTGGCAGTGGATGTTTGGCGAAGAGTTGGATGGATGCCCCATAAAATGCGTCGTGGGGCTGCAGGAGTGCTTGACGGCCTGGCGAAAGTTACGCCCGCGCGATTGAACAGCAAGGCTGCAGCACGGATTTTTGAGAAGTACGGGAGGGCAGGGACGCTCCCTGACAAGTTCAGGAAAGCGGCTGCGGTGCTCAGAACGCCTGATCGACACGCCTTCTATCAACGCATGATTTCCCATTGGCCCTGCCCGAGTATGGTGATAAACGCTGAAATTGTGCATGAGGGAAGCGGTCTTTTGAACGCGCCGCCGGGCTGGATGCGAGACCTCGAATTCAGGGATTACATGATGGCTGCAGACATTCAGACTTATCTGCCAGACGACATTCTGGTCAAAGTGGATCGCTCCAGCATGAGCGTCGGTTTAGAGGCAAGAGTCCCGTTGCTGGATCACCGGATAGCCGAGCTGGCATGGAGCCTGCCAATGGAGCACAAGGTACGGAACGGTCAGTCCAAAGCAATCCTTCGAGATCTTCTGTCACGCTATCTGCCGACCGCCCTATTCGAGCGGCCCAAGATGGGATTCGGCGTACCGATAGGCGATTGGCTTCGCGGGCCGCTTCGTGCCTGGGCTGATGATCTTCTGGCACCGTCTGAATTGGCCGATCACGGCCTGTTTAAATCTGAACCCATCCTTGAGCGTTGGCGTCAGCATTGCGCCGGCCAGAGAAATTGGCAATCTCAACTCTGGGCCATTCTGATGTTTCAGTCCTGGCTGAAATCCCGTGCAGAGGTTGATGGGTCAGGTGGTGTCGACGCCTTGGTATCAGCTTCTTCCTTGGGGTGAAGTGTTCATGCCCAAGGTTCTGATTCTGGCCAGCTACGCGCCGTCATTGATCGATTTCAGGGGAGATCTGATCAAGGCGATTGTTGACCGTGGTCACGAGGTTGTCGCATGCGCGCCAGGGATAGAATCTGAGCTTGGTCAACAACTGATTTCTTTAGGCGCGCGTCCTCGCAACGTGTTCATGCGAAGGACTGAAACCAACCCACTCACCGATCTCAGGACGATCTGGGATTTCTATCGCATCATTCGAGTGGAGAAACCCGATACGGTGATGGCATACACCGTGAAGCCCATATTGTATGGAGCACTGGTGTGCAGACTCGCTGGAGTAAGTGGTTTCTTTGCCCTGATAACTGGCCTGGGATACTCGGCTGCACCAACGGACGCTGGCCCGCACTGGCTTGCACGCTTGATAAGACTGGCATACAAGAATGCGAGCAAGGTTTGCCGATTGGTGTTCTTCCAGAATGCGGACGACCGCGATTACTTCCTCTCGTCAGGTCTGATCAGCGATCCGGGGAAAACAGTTGTCGTCAATGGGTCTGGAGTCAACACAGAGAAATTCCAGCCCGTACCATTGCCAGACGAACCCGTCTTTCTGATGATAGCCCGTATACTGAAGGCGAAAGGGATTCGGGAATATATTGAAGCCGCGAGGCTCGTCCGGGCACGCGATGAACGGATAAATGCCAAATTAGTGGGCTGGTTTGATACGGGTCCGGACGCAATTGCCCCGGAAGAATTCGCGGAGTGGAACAAGGACGGAGCGGTTGAATTTCTCGGGCAGGTGGATGACGTCAGGCCCGCTCTTGGTGCAGCGAGTGTGTACGTGCTTCCGAGTTACCGCGAGGGTATGCCGAGAACGGTTCTCGAAGCCATGGCAATGGGACGCCCGGTCATAACAACGAATGTGCCGGGCTGTAGGGACACTGTCACGCCGGGGGTGAATGGATATCTTGTGCCCGCGAATGATCCACAGGCAATTGCGGCGGCAATGCTTAAGTTCATCCATAAACCCGATCTTGCTGAATCGATGGGCCGGATGAGTCGTCGGTTCGCGGAGGAGCGGTATGACGTTCGCAAGATCAACGCAGTCATGATTGAGGCGATGAGACTGTGAAACGAGCTTTGGATGTCATCCTCTCGGCGCTGGCCATGGTGGTCGCCGCGCCAGTCATGCTGTTGCTGGCAGTGATCATTCGAATCGGTCTCGGACGCCCGGTAATTTTCCGCCAGATGCGTCCCGGGCTCCAGGGCCGGCCGTTTTTTATGTTCAAATTCAGAACAATGAGCGACGCCAAAGACTCCGAAGGAAAATTGCTGCCGGACGCCCAGCGGCTAACGTCACTTGGCCGATTTCTCCGTTCGACGAGCCTCGATGAATTGCCGGAGTTCTGGAACGTCCTGCGCGGAGACATGAGCCTGGTTGGCCCGCGGCCGCTTCTGATGGAATATCTCCCGCTGTATGACAGGCATGAATGGCGGCGACATGAAGTGCGACCGGGAATAACGGGATGGGCGCAGGTGAACGGACGCAACGCGCTGAGCTGGGAGGATAAATTTGCCCTCGATGTATGGTACGTCGATAACCAGTCGCTCTGGCTCGATCTGAAGATCATTGCCATGACGCTTGCACAGATTTTTCGAAGAGAGGGCATCAGTGCGCAGGGCGATGCCACGATGCCGCGTTTCACCGGGTCAGCAGGCAGGCAAGGCAATGGCTGATCCCTTATACGCAGTATATGGTGCCAGTGGCTGCGGGCGAGGCGTGATGCCAGCAGCTCGCATTCAGTTCGCCGACACTGGCCTGGGCGCAGAGCGCCTGGTGTTCATTGATGACTCTCCGGTGGCGCCTCGTGTCAACGGGCATGCGGTTCTCACGCTAAGCCAGTTTTTGAATACTCCCGCTGGCGATCGGTACGTCGCTTTTGCTATTGCAGACAGCCACATTCGTGAGCGCCTTGTCGATCGAAGTATCGAGGAAGGCATTCAGCCGTGGAGCGTCCGGGACAGCAGCTGTGTGTTAATGGATGATGTCAGACTTGGGGAGGGTGCGCTCTTGAGCCCCTTTGTTACGATTACCTCCAATGTGAAAATCGGGCGGTATTTTCATGCCAATCTCTACAGTTATGTTGAGCATGACTGCCAAATTGGCGATTTTGTTACCTTCGCTCCCGGTGTTAAATGTAACGGCAATGTTGTCGTTGAGGACCACGCCTATATCGGTGCTGGTGCCATCATTAGGCAGGGTTCGCCGGGCGAGCCGCTGACTATTGGAAGCGGGGCGGTTGTAGGCATGGGCGCGGTTGTGACCAGAGACGTCGCCCCGGATTCCACTGTTGTGGGTAATCCTGCGAAACCGCTGCATAGGTAAATTCCGGTGCTCAATATGCCAATCTCGCCGTGGCCGAGTTTCTCCGAGGACGAGGCAGAAGCTGTTCGCCAGGTCCTGCTGTCCAACAGGGTCAACTACTGGACCGGCGATCTGTGTCGCCGGTTCGAGTCAGAGTTTGCAAGTCGAATTGGCAGTAAGCATGCAGTCGCTGTCGCCAATGGCACGCTTGCGCTGGAACTGGCATTGAGAGGTCTGGAGATCGGCCCAGGCGATGAAGTCATCGTTACTCCGCGGAGCTTTATCGCATCTGCGTCATGCGTCGTCGCAGTCGGTGCAACGCCCGTATTTGCCGACGTGGATCCCGATTCTCAGAACATCACTGCAGACTCGATCAGCGAGGTCCTCACCGACAGGACGAGAGCTGTGATCTGTGTTCACCTTGCGGGTTGGCCCTGCGAGATGGACGAGATAATGGCTTTAGCAGGCGAGAAAGAGTTCTTCGTTATCGAAGACTGCGCCCAGGCTCATGGAGCAACGTACAAGGGTCGCAGCGTAGGAAGTATTGGTCACGTCGCTGCGTGGTCGTTTTGTCAGGACAAGATCATGACGACCGGCGGCGAGGGTGGCATGGTCACAACGGACAGCCATTCCGTGTGGTCGCGCATGTGGTCATACAAGGACCACGGGAAGTCGTGGGATGCTGTATACCAGCGGTCACATCCGGTGGGTTTCCGTTGGGTGCACGAGTCATTCGGGAGCAACTGGCGCATGATCGAGGTTCAGGCGGCGATCGGACTGATCCAGCTGGAGAGACTCTGCGAATGGGTGGAGACTCGACGCGCTAATGCTGGGCGCCTGGCGGCAGCTTGCTCAGTCGTGAATGCGATTCGTGTACCACAGCCGCCTTCGCATATCGGGCACGCCTACTACAGGTTTTACTCATTTGTAAAACCGGATGCATTGGCTGACGGGTGGAGTCGAGACGCCATCATGCAAGCCATTTCAAAGGCCGGTGTACCGTGTATGCAAGGGAGCTGCGCAGAGATCTATCTTGAAAGGGCGTTTGTGGAGGCGGGCATCGGGCCCGAGCAAAGGCTTCCCAATGCCAGGAGGTTGGGGGAGACAAGTCTGGCTTTTCTGGTCCACCCGACCATAACGAAAACAGAAAATGAGGATATATGTTTGCGGGTCAGCCGGGTGCTTGGACAGGCGTCAGGATAGCCGATCAAAGAGACAAGTTGAGGGTCTGCAGAGCCACAGCCGCTATGCTTCCTAATAGCGGCTGTCGTTTGTATCCCGCGTAATATGTAAACTAAGCCCCTGAGCTTGTAAGATATGCCGCATACGCGCATTTTGTTGCATATTTGGCGGAATTGCGGAAATATCCGCTAGGTTTCTGAGGAAATGGCGGGATGCATCAAGGTTTGGAAAAGATGATTAGCTGGACACGGGCCATCCTGATCGGTCTTTCCAGATCTGCCAAAAGGTCGCTCATGGTTTCCAGCGACCTTTTCTTTATGTCCGTCTCACTCGGGATGGCCTTGCTGGTGACAGCTGGCCCGAACACCTCGATCCAGGCGTTGCCGTGGGGTGTTCTTATTGCGGTCACCTTGCTTTCGGTCCCGGTCTTCTGGGCCCTGGGTCTGTATCGCGCGGTCGTGCGATTTCTTCGCAGCCGAGCCATTCTGTCCGTAGTTCTCGGCGTTTCTCTCAGTGCATCGTTCCTTTTGGCATTCGCGGCCGGTGATCCGCTGGTGCCGATTGGTGCCGTTCCGGTCTACTGGGCATTCGGCATTCTCTATGTCGGCGGATCTCGTTTTCTGATGCGGGACTTCCTCCATCGTCAGGCGGGCGTTGCAGAGAACGTCATTATCTATGGTGCCGGGGCAGCCGGTGCGCGTCTTGCAAGCGTGTTGTCAACCGGCAATGAATGCGTGCCAGTTTCGTTTATAGACGATTCCAGAGCTTTACAGGGAAGCGTGGTCAGTGGTGTGAAGGTGAGGGCGCCTTCAGAACTTCCGCGCTTGCTGGTGGAGCATGGCGTGGAGAGATTACTGCTCGCGATGCCGTCATCTTCCAGGCGCCGCCGACGAGATGTCCTGCGCCAGCTTGAACCGTACCCGATTCATGTCCAGACCGTGCCTGATATCCATGATTTGCTGTCCGGTCGGGCACGGCTGGATGAATTGCGTGAAGTAGACGTCGAAGACCTGCTGGGTCGTGATCCAGTTCCGCCACGGCCCGATCTGTTTAACGCGTGCATAGAAAACAGAAGCGTGATGGTCACCGGCGCGGGTGGCTCGATTGGATCTGAGCTTTGCCGGCAGATAGTACGGCAGAAACCGACGCGGCTGATCATGCTCGAGCGGTCGGAGCTCGCGCTTTATGGCATTGAGCGAGAGTTACGCGGGATTCTCGAGCACGATGGCCTGAAAGCGGAACTGGTCCCCATCCTGGGTTCGGTTCTGGACCAGTCATTCCTTGAGCGCATGCTGCGATCTTTTCATGTCAGCACCCTCTATCACGCCGCTGCGTACAAACACGTTCCGCTGGTCGAATACAACATGTCAGCCGGTGTTCAGAACAACATTTTCGGCACCTTGAGGACCGCTCTCGCTGCGGAGAAGGCCGGGGTCGACAACTTCGTATTGATTTCTACCGATAAAGCAGTCAACCCGACCAATGTCATGGGGGCCACCAAGCGCTTTGCCGAGATGTTGTTGCAGGGACTGGTCGCACGTGGCAGCAAGATGCGGTCCTGCATGGTCCGCTTCGGCAATGTGCTCGAGTCCTCGGGCTCAGTGGTGCCGCTGTTCCGCGAGCAAATCCGCAACGGTGGGCCGGTGACCGTGACCCATCGGGATATCGTCCGTTACTTCATGACCATCCCGGAGGCGGCCCAGTTAGTGATTCAGGCCGGCGCGATGGCGCAGGGTGGAGAAGTCTTCCTGCTCGACATGGGCAAGCCGGTCAAGATCGATGACCTGGCGCGCAAGATGATCCATCTGATGGGGCTGGAGGTCGCTGACGAAAACAACCCGGATGGGGATATCGAGATCCGGTATACCGGACTCCGGCCAGCGGAAAAGCTCTATGAGGAGCTGCTGATCAGCGGCAACGCCACCGGCACCGAGCACGAACGGATCTGGCGGGCCAAGGAGCATTCGGTGTCCTGGTCCGCTATCGAGTCCGCGATCCGGACGCTGGAGACCGCGATCCGGGATCACAATTGTGAGCTGATGTCGTCCACCCTCAAACAGATGGTGCGCGAATACACGCCTCCGGGTGGTCTGGTCGATCGGGTCTGGCGTGCTAACCATCCGGTGGCCGCGCGATCCGGTTCCGTGGTTCCGCTGCCTTCGCGCCGCCAGGAAGGCGAAGACATCGCCTGAGACTCAGGTCCGGTTTTCGGCCTCGCGCTGGGCTAAAATTGACAGGTATTTTGACCTGTCAGCCTCAGTAATACTCGGAGCCTTCAATTGAAAATCACGGTATTTGGATCCGGCTATGTCGGCCTGGTCACGGGAGCCTGTCTGGCGGATGTCGGTAATCACGTGGTCTGCGTGGACATCGATGCGGCCAAAGTGGAACGTCTCAACCAGGGCGAGATTCCGATCTACGAGCCTGGCCTTGACGAGGTTGTCCGGCGTAATCATCAGGCCGGGCGTCTGGAATTCACCACCGACATCAAGGCTGGCGTGGATCATGGCCTGTTCCAGTTCATCGCCGTCGGCACGCCGCCGGATGAGGATGGCTCGGCCGATCTGCAGCACGTGCTGGCGGTGGCGCGCAGCGTCGGCGAGAACATGGACGAGTACCGCATCCTGGTCGACAAATCCACGGTGCCGGTCGGGACCGCCGATCGGGTGCGCGCGGAGGTGGCCGCCGCGATCAAGAAACGTGGCGTCGAGCTTGAATTCGATGTGGTTTCAAATCCTGAGTTTCTGAAGGAAGGCGCCGCGCTGGAGGACTTCATGCGGCCTGACCGCATCGTCGTTGGCACCGATAATCCGCGGGTCACCGAGTTGCTGCGACTGCTTTATGAGCCGTTCAACCGTAGCCGTGACCGGCTGATTGCGATGGATATCCGCTCTGCGGAGCTGACCAAGTACGCCGCCAACGCGATGCTGGCGACGAAGATCAGTTTTATGAATGAACTGGCGAATGTGGCCGAGCGGATGGGTGCGGACATCGAGCATGTACGTATTGGCATGGGCTCGGATCCCCGTATCGGTTATCACTTTATCTATCCGGGTTGCGGTTACGGCGGCTCGTGTTTTCCCAAGGACGTAAAGGCGCTGGCCCACTCGGCGCGCAAGGCCGGTCACCCGGCCGCACTGCTCGAGGCGGTAGAAGCGGTCAACGATCGGCAGAAGCGGGTCCTGTTCGACAAGATATCTGCGTATTTCAATGGGGATCTTGCGGGCAAGACGGTGGCCATGTGGGGTCTGGCGTTCAAGCCCAATACCGATGACATGCGCGAAGCGTCCAGTCGCGTGTTGATGGAAACGCTGTGGGAGGCGGGTGCAAGCGTCCGCGCATACGATCCGGTGGCCAGTGAAGAAGCGCACCGGATCTACGGCGAGCGATCAGATCTTGCCCTGTGTGAGTCAGCCGAGGAGGCGCTGGATGGCGCGGACTGTCTGGCGATCGTTACCGAATGGCGTGAGTTTCGCAGCCCCGACTTCAACCGCATGAAGGAATTGCTGAAGCAGCCGGTGATCTTCGATGGCCGCAATGTCTATGATCTGGCCATGGTGAGGCCTCACGGTTTCCGTTACTACGGCATCGGACGCGGAGACTCGACGCACCAATTGTGAACCAGCGCTTGGAGACGTTCAGGATTGTCATGTAGGCTGGGGCGTATCTCTCATTGACTTTAGGAAGGGCGTCTAAGTGATTGTTCCAGTTATCCTTTCAGGAGGTTCCGGCTCTCGCTTGTGGCCGCTGTCCCGGGAGCTTTATCCAAAGCAGCTGTTGCCGCTGGTGGGCGAGCACACGATGATCCAGCAGACCTTGCTGCGCCTGAAGGGTGTGCCTGACATGGCGTCCCCGGTGATTGTGTGCAATCAGGAACATCGCTTTCTGGTGGCCGAACAATTGCGCCGCATCGATATCGAACCGGCCGCGATCCTGCTTGAGCCCGAGGGGCGCAACACCGCACCGGCGGCGGCCGTGGCCGCAGCCCGGATCCTGGAGCAGGGCGGGCAGGGAGACGACCCGGTCCTGCTGGTGTTGCCGGCCGATCACGTGATCGGCGACACCGACGCGTTCCATGCCGCGATCGAGACCGGTGCCCGCCTGGCACAGGAGGGGGCGCTGGTCACCTTCGGCATCGTGCCGGATCGCCCTGAAACGGGTTACGGCTATATCCGCGCGAAGGCCGGCAGTGAGCCTTCGCCGGTGGCGGAATTCGTTGAAAAGCCTGATGCGAAAGCCGCTGCCAAATACTGTGCTTCAGGCGATTATTTCTGGAACAGCGGCATGTTCATGTTCCGCGCGTCGCGCTATATCGAGGAACTGCGCGCGCATGCACCGGATATGGTCTCGGCCTGTGTCGGCGCGGTCGCCCAGGCCCAGGCAGATCTGGACTTCATCCGCCTTGGCGAAGAAGCGTTCAAGGCCTGTCCCGCCGACTCCATCGACTATGCGGTGATGGAGAAAACCGATGCGGCCATGGTGGTGCCGCTGAATGCCGGCTGGAGCGACGTCGGGTCCTGGAGTTCGCTGCACGACGTGTCAGAAAAGGACGCCGCGGGCAACGTCAAGATCGGCGATGTACTGGCCGAAGACACGCGTAATTGTCTGCTCTATGCCTCGGGACGCCTGGTGGCTACCGTCGGCCTGGAAGACTGTATTGTCGTGGAAACCAAGGACGCGGTGATGGTCGCGCCCAAGGGTCGTGGCCAGGACGTCAAGATACTGGTCGAAGCGATGAAACGCAGCGGTCGCGGCGAGACCGCGTTACATCGCGAAGTATTCAGGCCCTGGGGCAGCTATGACGGGATCGATCAGGGCGATCGCTTCCAGGTGAAACGGATCACGGTCAATCCGGGCGCGGTGCTGTCATTGCAGATGCATCACCACCGCGCGGAGCACTGGATCGTGGTCCAGGGTACGGCCCGGGTGACCCGCGGTGAGGATGAGTTCCTGCTCGGCGAGAATGAGTCGACCTATATCCCGATGGGGGTCAACCATCGCCTCGAGAATCCCGGCAAGGTGCCGCTTCATCTGATCGAGGTTCAGTCCGGTGCCTACCTCGGGGAAGATGACATCGTTCGGTTCGAAGACACCTATGGCCGCGCCCCTGGCGGTAACGGCAGCGCTAACAAAAAGGACTAGCGCAACAACGTGTCAGGCCCCGGAGATTCTCGTAACTGGAGATTCTGGCCGCAGAGATTCAGGCCGCAGAGATTCAGGCCGCAGAGATTCAGGCCACAGGGATCCGGGGCAAGAGAAATCCAGGCGATAGAGACCAGAAAGACCAGGGCTTGGGCGCCCAGATCGTTCGAAGTGAATGCCGACGGCAGCGCGTCGCGATTGTCGACGCCGGCGAATCGCAAGTTTAAACAGGACCGGACCATGGGCTGAAACCGGCCGCTATTGTCTGGCGGGCATGGACAAGTCGCTGTAGGCTGAGGGGTGAAGGACTGAGGGCCTGGGGACAAGGGCCTTGAACCAGGGGCGTTGAACCAAGAGGGGGGCGGGTTCCCGTGTACCGGCGACTGAGCTGTTTCAAGGCCTACGATGTCCGTGGCCGAATCCCTGATCAACTGGATGAAGACGTCGCCCGGCGTATTGGCCGCGCGTTCGCGGCTGCGCTGAAGCCAAAGAAAGTCGTCGTCGGCCGCGACATCCGGCTCAGTAGTCCGGCGATGGCCAATGCGGTCTCTGCGGGGCTCATCGATGGCGGCGCCGACGTACTGGATATCGGCCTTTGCGGGACCGAAGAGGTCTATTTCGCGACCAGCCATCTGGCTGCCGATGGCGGCATCATGGTGACCGCCAGCCACAACCCGGCCGACTTCAACGGCATGAAGTTCGTGCGCGAGGGCAGCCGTCCGATCAGCGGTGACTCGGGTCTGGACGACATCCGGGTTCTGGCAGAGCAGGGCGAGTTCGAGCGCCCAGCGAAGCCCGGCCGGATGCGTCACCTTGACCCCTCTGCCGCGTTTGTCGAGCACCTGATGACTTACGTTGACCGGGATGCGCTGAAGCCGCTCAAGATCGTGGTCAATGCCGGAAACGGCGGCGCTGGCGTCACCATCGACAGGCTGGAACGGCATCTTGCCGTTCAAGTTCATCAAGCTCCATCATGAGCCGGACGGCAGCTTTCCGCACGGGATCCCGAATCCGCTGCTGCCGGAGAATCGCGGCGCCACGGCCGGCGCGGTCATCGCCAGCAAGGCTGATTTCGGCATTGCGTGGGATGGGGATTTCGACCGCTGCTTTTTGTTCGACGAGCAGGGGCGTTTTATCGAGGGCTACTACGTGGTCGGTCTGCTGGCCGAGGCATTTCTCGTCAAACACCCTGGATCGAAGATCGTCCATGACCCTCGCCTGACCTGGAACACCATCGACATCGTGAGCCGTCACGGCGGCATCCCGGTGCAGAGCAAGACCGGGCACGCGTTTATCAAGGAACGGATGCGACTCGAGGACGCGGTGTACGGCGGTGAGATGAGCGCGCACCATTATTTCCGCGATTTCGCCTATTGCGACTCGGGCATGATCCCGTGGCTGCTGGTGGCCGAGCTGATCTCGCGGGCCGGCCGGCCCCTGTCAGCCATGCTGGCCGAGCGTATGGCTGCGTTCCCCGCCAGCGGCGAAATCAACCGCAAGATTGACGATCCGGCCGCCGCGCTGAAGCGTGTGCAGGTGTATTACGAAACCCAGGCCGAGCCGGTGTCCGTCGAGTTTGTCGACGGACTGTCGATGGAATTCGAGCACTGGCGTTTCAACCTGCGCAGCTCAAACACTGAGCCGCTGGTTCGTCTGAATGTCGAGTCCAGGGCTGATCCGGCCCTGATGGAAGCGCGCACGGCGGAAATACTCGGATTGCTGGATAACTCGGACTGAATCCGGCTGGCCGTCCGGTGCTTGAGTGCCGGGCGCGGCGCAGGCACCATACGCACCCAGCAATGAGCGACGCCATCACCACCCTCGGGATTTCCGCGTATTACCACGACAGCGCAGCCGCGCTGGTGCGTGACGGCAAAATTGTGGCTGCGGCTCAGGAAGAGCGGTTCAGCCGTCGCAAACACGACCCGGATTTCCCGGCCCAGGCGATTCGTTATTGCCTGGAAGAGGCGGGCCTGGCTTTGACCGAGCTGGATCACGTGATCTTCTACGACAAGCCGCTGGTGAAGTTTGAGCGCTTGCTGGAGACCTACCTCGCCTACGCGCCGCGGGGCCTGAAGTCGTTCCTGACCGCGATGCCGATCTGGCTCAAGGAAAAACTGTATCTCAAGGCGACCCTGAAACATGAGCTGGCCGAGCTTGGCGGCTGCAGCAAGAAGGCGTTGCCGCGATTGTTGTTCTCGGAGCATCACCAGGCCCATGCCGCATCGGCGTTTTATCCCAGCCCGTTTGAAACCGCGGTGGTCCTGTGTCTGGACGGGGTAGGCGAATGGGCCACCGGCTCAGCCTGGCACGGCAAGGGTTCAGCGTTGCAGCCGCTGTGGGAGATCGATTTCCCGCATTCGCTGGGGCTGTTGTATTCCGCGTTTACCTATTACTGCGGCTTTCGCGTGAACTCGGGCGAATACAAGCTGATGGGTCTGGCGCCCTACGGCACGCCGCGCTACCGAGACCAGATTTTCAATCAATTGATGGACGTGAAGCCCGACGGCAGCTTCCGTCTCGACATGAGCTATTTCAATTACTGCACCGGCCTGACCATGACCAACGAGCGCTTCGACGCGTTGTTCGACGGGCCGCCGCGGGCGCCGGAGACGGAGATCACGCAGCGCGAGATGGATCTGGCGGCATCGGTGCAGGTGGTCACCGAAGAAGTCGTGTTGCGTCTGGCGCGCACGCTGCAGACCGAAACCGGTGAGCGCAATCTCTGTCTGGCCGGGGGCGTGGCCCTGAACTGCGTGTCCAACGGGCGTTTGTTGCGTGAAGGGCCGTTCGAGGATATCTGGGTGCAGCCGGCCGCGGGCGACGCGGGCGGCGCGCTGGGCGCTGCGCTACTGGCCTGGCACGAGTACGAACAGAAACCACGGGTGCCGGAGCGTCCGGACGCGATGGCCGGTTCCTATCTGGGGCCGGCGTTCAATCCAGCGCAGGTAAAGACCGCGCTCGATGCCAGAGAAGCAAACTATCGCGAGCTGGACGAAGCAGCTCTGCTGGATGAGGTCGCCGCATTGCTCGAACAGGGCAAGGTTGTCGGCTGGTTCCAGGGGCGCATGGAGTTCGGGCCGCGCGCGCTGGGCGGGCGCTCGATTCTTGGCGACCCACGCAACCGCGACATGCAGACCGTGATGAACCTGAAGATCAAGTACCGCGAGTCGTTCAGGCCGTTTGCGCCGTCGGTGCTGGCCGATCGGGTTGGTGATTACTTCGATCATCACGGCGCCAGTCCCTACATGCTGATCGTCGCCGATGTGGCGGCGTCTCAACTCATCGAGGTCAGCGCGGAAGACGCGACCCTGAGCGGGCTGGCGCGACTCAAGCTGCCGCGCTCGAAGATTCCGGCGGTGACGCACGTGGACAATTCGGCACGGATCCAGACTGTGCATGAGCAGACCAATCCCCGCTACTGGAAGTTGCTAAAGGCGTTTGAGAACCGGACCGGCTGTCCGGTGCTGGTCAACACCTCGTTCAATGTTCGCGGCGAGCCGATCGTCGGGTCGCCGGATGACGCCTACCGTTGCTTCATGCGCACCGAGATGGACGCGCTGGTGGTCGAGGACTGTCTGATGCTCAAGGATCAACAGCCGGAATGGCCGGAAAGCGACGAGTGGCGCGGGCAACTGGAGCTGGACTGATGCGCGGATTGAAAGACGGACAACGTGAAGGCCGAAATGACCGGCACAAAGAGAGCGCTGAAGGCCGCCATATCGTCGGCGAGATTGCGGGCCAGAACATCGGACATCCGCGCGTCGCCAGTGGAGCCGGATCGGGAGCCCGGTCGTGAGTCAGGCTTCCGGAAAATCCCCGCATGTGATCCCGGATCTTGACCGGGCCGATCTGCGCGAGTTCGGTCTGATCATGGCGGCCGCGTGGCCGCTGCTGTTCGGTTTGTTCCTGCCCTGGCATTTTGAACGCGCGTGGCCGGTGTGGCCCTGGCTAGTCGGCGCGGTGTTCCTGATCTGGGCGCTGGCCGCGCCGGATTCACTGAAACCCGTATACCGCGTGTGGATGCGCTTCGGCCATATGATGGGCCGGATCGTGACGCCGATCATTCTTACCGCCACATTCGTGATCACGATCCTGCCCACCGGCCTGATCATGCGTATCAGCGGTCGCGATCCGATGCACCGCAACTTCGATCCCGATGCCGAGACCTACCGGGTGCCCAGCATCGCGCATGATCGGAAACGACTGGAAAAACCGTTCTGAGCGGACCGGTCGTTGGCAACAATTCCGGACCACTGGCCCGAGACGCGTTGCCGCTGAGGCAGACATCCTGGCGCCGGCGGATCAGTCCGGCAGACATGGCCGGGGATGTCCCGCAATCACCATCTCTCAAAGACCCATCACGGATCCAGGCAAGGTGTATGGCCGGGTTGCTTCAGTTTACTTGCCGACGAAGCGGACCCGCAGCGCTTCCTCGAGATCCACGGCCTCGAGTTGCTCGTTGACGAAACGCAGGCTCTCGTCGATCTCGGGCAGCATGACGTTTTCCAGTGCCCGGGCGCGGCGTTCGGTGCGTGTGTACTCGCGAATCAGCCGTTCCAGATTGGCCTGGGCGACGGCCAGCCCGGAAGCCAGCTTCAGCAGGGTGGTGAACGCGCGCTGGCATGCGTAGGCCTCAGCCGAGGGCACGACCGGCAGCGCCGGAGTTTCGCCACGAATTTCCGCTTCGCTCGCCTGCAGCAATTTCACCCCAAGGAATCGTTGCGTATTGAAGCTCTGCGACCATTGCTGGATCCGCGCGGCGGGGTAGACCACCAGGCCATCAAAGCCATGGCGGTTGACCGCCGCGGCGAGCAGGGCGACAGCCTCCCGGTGCCGGCGCAGATACTCGTCTCGCAAAGCCTCCCAATCGGCAAGACGGCGCAACATTTCCTGAGCGACGATCATCCGTTTCTCGTCCAGGAATTCATAGCCTTCCCGGATCAGGTCACGCTCGTCCTTTAATTCCAGAAATGCGCTGCGCGTCGGCGAGATTTGACGGACGTCAGGCATCCGCGGTCTCCCGCCGGATGTGCTGCGCGATTTGCTCGTCGTTGAGGCGGGACAGTTCAGCCTCGGGCAGCAGGCGCAACAGGCGCCAGCCTACATCCATGCTCTCTTCCAGCGTGCGTGGGCCATCCTGGTTGACCAGATCGGTCTCGAAAGCCTCGCCGAATTCCAGATAGCGTCGATCGGTCTCCGACAGGCCTTCGGAGCCCATCACGCTGGCCAGTACCCGTACCCGGGTTGAGCGGGCATAGGCGGCAAACAACTGATGGGCCAGATTCGGATGATCACGATGGGTATAGCCTTTGCCGGTACCCGCATCCATCAGGCGCGACAGGCTGGGCAGCACCGACACCGGCGGGTAGACCCCTTTGTGGTCCAGATCACGGGCGAGCACGATCTGGCCTTCGGTGATATAGCCGGTGAGATCGGGAATCGGATGCCCGATGTCGTCTCCCGGCATGGTCAGGATCGGCAACTGGGTCAGCGTGCCCGGCAGTCCCTTGATACAACCAGCACGTTCGTACAGCGAGGCCAGGTCTGAATACATGTATCCCGGGTAGCCTTTGCGGCTGGGGATCTCGCCGTGGCTGGCGGACACTTCGCGCAGCGCTTCACAGTAGTTGGTCATGTCAGTCAGGATGACCAATACATGGTGGCCCTCGGTAAACGCCAGATACTCGGCGGCGGTCAGCGCATAGCGCGGGGTCAACAAGCGCTGGGTGCTGGGCTCGTCCGCCCGGTTCAGGAACATCACCGTATGTTCCAGCGCCCCGCTGGATTCCATGGCCAGACGAAACGCTTCCGCGGTGTCATGCGGGACGCCGATGCCGACGAACACGATCGCAAACTGGCCAGCGGTCTTGCCGCGCAAGCGTGCGCGCTGCGCGATCTGTGTGGCCAGTCGATCGTGGGGCAGGCCGCCGCAGGAGAACAACGGCAGCTTCTGCCCTCGCACCAGGCTGTTCATCAGGTCAATCGTAGAGACAGACGTCTCGATGAAGTCGCGGGGCAGGGCGCGAGCAGTCGGATTGATCGCCAGACCATCGATACGCATGCGCTGCGCGGCCGGGATCGGCGGACCGCCGTCGAGCGGTTGGCCGACGCTGTTGAAAACACGCCCGAGCAGGCCCGGACCGACCGAAAAGCGCAGAGGCTCCGCTTTCAGCCGGATACGCGTGTCTTCGAGGCCAAGACCGGTGGTTGATTCCAGTACCTCGATGATCATGCTGGCGTCGTCGAGTGCTGCGATCCGGCCGACCCGTGGTGTGCCGGTCACGCCGATGATTTCCACCGCTTCATTGAGACCGACCTGTGCGCCGCGCTGCACGTAGAGCAGCGGGCCTTCGATGCGCCGTACGGCGCCATTAAGCATCAGTTCACCGCGCATCGTCGTTGGCTCCTTTTAGCGCCTCGAACTGCTCGTCAATCTCGGCCCACAGGGTCTTTGCCAGATCCAGGTCGTCTTCCGCCATCTCCTCACCCAGTCGGCGCAGTCGACGCAATACCGGGAGCTCGGCGAGATCGTCGACGCTGGCCCGGGCATCGATAGCCTCGGCGGAGCGGTCGATAAAATGCATCAGCAAACGCAGCATGGCCGATTGCCGGGCAGGCGAGCAGTAGCGATCGATCTCGGAGAACGAGGACTGGTAGAGGAAGCCCTCATTGACCAGGTCCGCGCATAGCAAGGTCAGCTGTTGCGCCGGCGGCAATGCATCCTTGCCGACGATGCGCGCCATGCGCTCGAGCTTCTCCTGCTGTTCCAGCAATGTGAGCAGGCGCTGGCGATGTTCACGCCAATCCGGGTTGCCCTGGAGTTGCCACCAGCGGGCCAGCACATCCACGTCTTCGGCGTAGGAGGTCAACGGGTGGATGGCGGGATAAAAACGCGCCTGCGCCCGGCCGCGGTCAAGCGCCCAGAAACTGCGCACATAGCGCTTGGAGTGGCTGGTGACCGGCTCCGAGAAATCGCCGGCGGGCGGGCTGATGGCGCCGATAATGGTCACCGAGCCTTCATCGCCGTTGAGGGTCTTGACCCTCGCTGCGCGCTCGTAAAACTCGGCCAGACGGGAACTCAGATAGGCCGGGTAACCGGATTCACCCGGCAGCTCTCCCAGTCGTCCGGACACCTCGCGCAGGGCTTCAGCCCAGCGGCTGGTCGAGTCCGCCATCAGCGCAACATGCAATCCCTGGTCGCGGAAATACTCGGCCACGGTAACGGCGGTGTACACGCTGGCCTCGCGGGCCGCCACCGGCATGTTGGAGGTGTTGGCGATGATGACCGTCCGCTCCATCAGCGGTCTCCCGGTGCGCGGGTCCTCCAGAGTCGGGAACTCGTCCAGCACTTCGGACATTTCGTTACCACGTTCACCACAGCCGACATAGATGATCACGTCGGCATCGCACCATTTGGCCAGACTTTCCTGCAACACAGTCTTGCCCGTGCCGAAGCCGCCGGGAAGGGCGGCGCGGCCGCCGCGAGCCACCGGGAACAGCGTGTCGAGGATGCGCTGGCCGGTAACCATCGGTGCTTCCGGATTCATGCGTTTTTTTACCGGTCTGGCGCGACGCACCGGCCATTGATGGATCATCGCCAGATCGTGGCGCTGGTCATGTTCATCCACTAATACGCACAGCGTGTCGGTCTCGGCGTAGCTGCCGGCGCCGACGACGGACTCCACGGTGCCGCGGACCTCAGGCGGCACCAGACAGCGCAAAGCGGGTCCCGGCCGGTCGATATCACCGATACTGGCGCCCGGTTCCAATTGCTGACCTACGGTGACCGTCGGCGTGAAACCCAGCCTGGCGTCGCGTTGTCCTACCGTGCCGGTCGCGTAGAAATGCACCGAGGCCTCGGCCAGCGGACGCAGCAAGCCGTCCATGATGCGGCCCAGCAGTCCAGGGCCGACGGGTACCGACAGCGGCAGCCCGGTGCCCACGACCGGGTCGCCGGGTTTCAGCCCTGTGGTGTCCTCGTAGACCTGAGCGGTAAGCAGGTTTTCATTCAACTGGATGACTTCACCCAGCAAACGCCGCTCGCCGACCTCGATCGCCTCGTGGACGTGAAAGCGTCCGTCCACCAGGGCCTTGAGTACTGGACCACCGATCCAGCGGATGGCAGCTTCAGCCATGTTTTCTCTCCGCAGCAGGAGCTGGTTCCTGCTGATAAATCTCTGCCAGCAGCTCGCTGGAGAGTTCCTCCCCCCGAGCCATCAATCCCGCAATGGTCATTTCCAGACAGGCAGCGCCACGCAGGATGCGCAGACCGCCTTCGATATCGTCGACCGCCTTGTACGTCGGGCTGACGCCCGGGCTCGTGCCGGCTTCATTTGCGTCACCGTCAGCCTTGCCCGAGATGCGCTTGCCGGCCTCCTGCCGCACCAGATCCGTCAACACGGCCTCGTCGAGATCCTTTGGATAGTGGATATGCCAGTTGCCCGCGGGCAGAACTGTGTAGGCGTCCTGGATCACCGCGCGCACCCACTCACGCCGCGTGGCCGGATCCTGCCAGCGCACGCGCAGCGCCTCGCTCAGCAGCAGCCGACCGCGTTCCAGCCGATCCACGTCCACTGCCTGCTGACGCCGACGCTGGCGTGACGCCAGCGCAGCCGCGGTCTTGTCGATGCCTTGTGCCATCAACAATCGTTCTTCCGCCACCGCCTGTGCGACCCGTTCGCGCGCCTTGTGGCGAGTCTCCGCCAATAACTCGCGTGCGCGCTTGGTGGCATCGGCCAGCGCGGCCTCGCGCCGCGCCTGAAGATCCCGCGCGATGCCGTCGAGCATCGAGCGGACCTGATAGGCGAGGACACCTTCGAATTCGGTCATGATTCCACTCCCAGAGCGCTGCGCACCCGGCGGGCCAGGTCCGGCAGCGGCAAGCTGTCTCGGGCGTCGGGCACCACCGCCAGCGGTGGCTGGGCGGTACGGATGGCGCGAGCGATGCGCTCCGCCGGCAATTGCGCGGCGACTGCCGTAGTGATCGTCAACAACGACGCCTCGGCCAGACCGCGGGCGAAGATATCCTTCACCGCCTCGGTATCGAGCTTGCTGTCGTCCAGGCCCTCTCGCTGGTCCTGGACGATCATCACCTTCGCCCCGGCCAGGCGAAAGCCTGCAGCGGTGAGTTCGTCGCCGATAAACCAGGGCGTGGCCATCTCAGCCGAGCCGGTTCAGGATCAGGATCGACACGATCAGACCGTATATGGCGATACCCTCGGCCAGTCCGACCACCACCAGCACGCGACCCATCAGTTCCGGTTTCTCGGCCAGCGCACCCACCGCGGCGCTGCCGACGTGCGCCACCGCGTAGCCCGCGGCTGCGGCTGACAGGCCGGCGGATGCTGCAGCGGAGGCAAAGCCCCATTGCACGACATTCGGGTCGACAGCGACAGCGGTCAGGACTTCCTCGGCCCAGGCGGCCTCCGGGAAAGCGAGCAACAATGTGCCGGCCACTGCTGCGACGGCAACCACCACCGAGGCGCCGATCAGGAGCGAGGCGGATAGTTTCATGATGATCTCCTTTGATGCTGTTTGGACGTCTCCTCCGCCCCGGCGGACTCGTCAGGGCTCGGCAGGGGCCTGAAGCGGCGCCCGCTGGAACGGAGGAAACGAATGAAGAATTCGAACAACACCAGACGGGTGGTCTGGATGCCGACCACCAGACCCTCAAGGCCGATGATCAGTGCGTTGCCAAATACCAGTACCGCAAGCCGGCCGACAACGGAGTCGAAGCCGTCGGCCATGCCGATGACGGCGGCCGAAAGACCGGCATGGGCCAGCGCGAACGCGCCGACACGCACAAATGAAATCGTGTTGACCGCGACCTGGAGCACCAGCTCCGCATATTCGATTGCCGCCTCAGCTATCGCGGCGCCGCCGCGCTCGCGGCCGGTCAGGCCGGCGCCGACGATAAACCAGGCCGCACCCAACATCGCGAGCCACAAACCGCCGGGGTTCCAGAACGCGCTCAGCAGCCCGACATAGGTCAGGCTCAACCCCAGTCGGGCGCCCCAGAACTCTGTGGCCTGGCCACGCCAATGGAACTGCAGACCGTCCAGGCAGAGCCCGGCTGAAACGACAAAGACGCCGAATATCAGACTGGCGGCCAGCACCGGGATCGGCTGTTCGATGGGATGCAGCCACAGCGGGGCAATAACAGTTTCGCTGGCGAATACGCTGCCGAACACAAATCCAAAAATAATCGCCGAGATGCCGCCGGGCACCAGCAGGCCGAGCGCCGGCAATTTCTTTCTCAGCAGCAGGCCCGCGATCAACAGGACCGCGCCCTGTCCGACATCGCCGAACATGTAGCCGAACATCAGCGGGGCCATCAGCGCGACGATGCGGCTGGGATCGACATCCTCGCGGCCGGGCATACCGAGCAAGCCGGCGAACAACTCGAATTGCCGCGCCCAGCCCGGGTTGCGCAACACCGTCGGCGGTTCCATATCGGGTGGCGGTTCGCTAAGGCGCAGCAGGCAGTTGAGGCCTTTTTGATCCAGCGCCGACTCCAGTCGCTCGGCCTGAAGGTCGCTGGTCCAGCCGGTGATCCACGCGAAATGATCGGTGGTCGGGAGCTCAGGCACATGGTGGACGTACCATTCGAGCAGGCGCAGCCGGCCCAGCGCATCGGCGAGGCCGTGGCGTTGATGGATATCCGCCAGGCGACGGCTCAGCTCGGCTTCCGCCTCAGCGCCTTCTGCCAGCCTGGCCCGGACTGCGGCCTGGGCGCCGCCCGGCTCGGCGGGCAGCCAGGCCGGCAAGGTCAGTGGCCGCGCGCGCAGCGCGGTCATCTGCTCGTCAAGGACCGTGATCTGCGAGCGTTGACCGACCGCGAACAGATACCGTCCTTGCTCCGTCTGCACCGTCTGCATCAGCACAGACGGCGGCGCCTGCTGCAGCACGGCGGTCGGTGGCAGCACGTACAGGCGGCCCTCCAGATAGGGCCCGGCCGCCGCCAGTTGATGGAGATTCGGCAGTCGCTCAAGTTCTCCCGAAAAGGCGTCGGCCAGCGTTGCCAGATCGGCGAGCATGCGACGCGTGCCCTGCAATTCGGCGATCACCGGCGCGGCTTCCTCAGCCCATGCGCGCAAGGTTTCCAAGGCACTGCTCAACTGCACGGCCGGCTCGCTGGCCGTCTCAACGGGCTGCTCCTGCGGCCGTGGCCACCAGTCCCCATAACGCCGGGAGAGCTCGCCAAATTCCTCCAGCCCCCGGTTCAGATCGGGCAGTATTGCCCGGCTGGTGGTGTGGCTATGGCACTGCAGCTCGACGGCGCCGGTCTCGGCCAGGCAGCGCAGCGCAAGGGTCACCTGCTCCCGCGGCGCGAGGATCTCGAACCAGCTGGCCGCGGCCGGTCTCATGCCCATGTGGGCCTCCCCGCCGGATCCGGGAACAGCGCACGCAGGACCAGGCCGCCGCGCAGCCGTTCGAAATCCATTAGCGCCAGACCCAGATAGGCAAAGATCGCGACCGGGGTGCGCGCAAAACGGCGGAATCGGCGCAACAATTCACCTCGCACCGCTTCGCGCTGCCCCCGCGCCGCTGCCGGATTCGTGGACTGCTCAGCGAGCGCCTGAAAATGCTCGGCGACGATCCTGACCAGCGCAGTGAGCGGCTTCAGCATCTCGCCAGCGTTCTCCGGCGTCTGTTCGAGCCACTGTTCCATCCACGCGCTGATCGGGAGAGCGCCAAGGCTGATGTCGCTCAGTACCGGCGCCATCGGCGACTCTTCCAGTTTGCCGGCGCGCGCCGCCGGGTCCTCCATCGCGAACGGGTTAAGGACCGGGTCGTCGCGCATCCACGGCGCGACGAACTCTCCACGACTCAGGTACACCAGATGGGTGAGATAGGGCGCAGTGGTGAACCAGCGGATAGCCGCTGCCCATTCTGCAGGCGCCCAGCCGGCCAGCTCACGGACAAATCCGCCCCAGTCGTCCCTGAGTGAGCGCTCGATTCGATGGACGTCCAGTTCCGACGGCATATGCGCGATCCACGGGGCCAGCGTCGTGCGCCGGGCAGATTGCAGGTACGCCGCCAGGTCCGGAGTCGCTTCCAGCAGGCGCCAGCTCTCTTCCGTCGGCCTCTGCCCATGCCGGGCCTGGAGCCGGGTCTGCACATAAGCGAGCTGACTGCTGGCGGTCACGCATCGCCACCATGCGGTGTGGTCATGCGCTCGGCCAGCCGCAACACCGCTTGCTGGATGGCCGCGGATCCTTCAGGACTGCGGTTCGCCGAGCCCAGGGCCTCGACGGCCTTGCGCTTCATTTCCATCACCTGATCGGCGGTCCGGGTTTCGCACGCTGTGTGCATGCGGGTGATGCGGTTTTGTGTGCGAGCCTGGATCTTGCGTGCCGTTTCCCGGGCGCCGGCGACAATCTCGTCCGCTTGTTTGTGGATGACGGCCAAAGCGGCCTGGGCATCGCGCTCGGCTTCGAGGACCGCGTCCATGGCCTCGCGTATGGTCTCGAAACGGCGGCGAGGGTAGGGGTTTGCCACGTTCACACGCTCCCATGAGGTCTTTGGCAGGAAGCCGTCGACCACAGAAAAGCGGCCGCAATCGGGCCCCTGCCGTCAAGTTAAACTTAGCAGTTTTCAGCCGGTTCAGGCTTGATCTGGCGCAAGATTGGTATGGGGCGAAGTACTGATCGCTCAGGCGCCGTCGCGGGGCCTGTCGGGTCGGTTGGCGCTGCCGGGGGGCAGGGTCTGCCGGGGGGCCAGAGACAAACAAACGCCTCCGGCTTCTGTCTCAGGATGGCCGGGGTGTTTGATGGTGGGCGATGCTGGGATTGAACCAGCGACCTCTCCCGTGTGAGGGGAGCGCTCTCCCGCTGAGCTAATCGCCCGACTTGCGCAGGGAGCGGATTTTAAGAGCCAGCGCCGGTCCGGGTCAATTGATGTGGAAACCGGGGCCAGGAAACGGGGGCCAGGAAACAGGGGTAAAGGTCGTTCGTCTCTGACCCCTGCATTAAGACAGGGCGACCGGGCCCGGTTTCAGGCCTCGGGCCCGTCCCCGGCGGGCTCAGGGGGCCGATGTCGCTTGAGCTTGATCGGCCTGGCTATCCGTTTGCGCCTGACCCGCAGGTTCAGCATTTCGACCCCGAACGAAAACGCCATCGCGAAATAGATGTAACCCTTCGGGATATGCAGGCCGACGCCGTCGGCGATCAGCGCCATACCGATCAGTAACAGGAACGAGAGCGCCAGCATCTTGATCGTCGGGTGCTTGTCGACGAAGGCGCCAACCGGCCCTGCGGCAACCATCATCACGCCGATGGAAATCACCACGGCGGCGATCATGATCTCGACATCCTTGGCCAGACCGATGGCGGTGACCACCGAGTCGATGGAGAACACCAGGTCAATCAGGCCGATCTGTACCAGCACGCCGCCGAAGGTTGCGACGACAGCCGAGGTCTCCTCGACTTCGGGACCTTCGAGCTGGGCATGTACTTCCATCGTGCTTTTCGCGATCAGGAACAAGCCGCCGAGGATCAGAATCAAGTCGCGGACCGTCACCGGGTCGTCGAACAGCGTGAACAGCGGCCGCGTCATGCCCATGATCCAGGTGATGGTCAGCAGCAACAGGATGCGCAGACCCATCGCCAGCAGCAGTCCAAGCCGGCGCGCTCTGGCGCGTTGATGCGGTGGCAGGCGCGAAGCAATGATCGACAAGAAAATGATGTTGTCGACGCCGAGGACGATCTCGAGGGCCGCGAGCGTGGCCAGCGCCAGCCAGGCGTTGGGATCAGACAGGAGTTCGATCATATCTGTTTGTCTGTCTCTGGCCCCAGGTGATAGAGAAAGAACGTGCCGCTGGCACTCAGACCCTCGAAGTCGGTGGCGATGACCTCTATCTCCAGATGACCGGAGGCACTTGCCGGCGCCTTGCCGCGGAAGCGCAAGGCATTTGGCTCGAAGTCCAGCCACGACGGCAACGGAGCGCCGGTGGCCAGTTGTGCGGTGTAGGTCAGGACGTCGCCCGGATCCTTGTCGATAAACGTATCTTCGCCCAATGCGTGAGCGATGACCTGTCCGGGCTGCACCTGCAGGTCAGGCATAGGCTTGTTCAGTTCAGGAGCCACGTTGGTCACGTTCGTGTGAATCTGTTGCCGGTAGAGTCTGCCCACATAGACAGCCACGCCCAGCCATACCAGGGCCAGCGCCATGTTGACCATCGCGAATTGGATGATGGTCATGCCGAACACGTTGAGACCGACAAAGAACGCGCCAGCCTGGATCATGTCACCGAAGCGCCAGAAGAAGGTGTCGATCGCGGTCTTGGCTTCGTATTTCTCCGCGCGGGTCAGAGGCAGGTACAGCGCCTGCCGGGTCGTATTCATCACCGAATAATCGACGCTGTTCTCGATGATCTTGACGATGCGCACGATACTGAATATCGGGATGAAGGCCATCGCAAACGCGATCAGCCCGTAACCGACCGCCGCGATCGCGGGCAGGATCATCAATGCACCGCCGACGCCGACCAGCCGATAAATCCGGGACACCAGGAAGGCCTGGATCAGGAATCCAAACAGGTTGACCCAGAAGTAAAAATTGCCGAAGAAGGTGCCGATGGCCTCGCCGCGGCTGGCCACGTTGCCCGCCTCAAACTGGTCCGTGGCCCACTGCTGGACAAAGTCCTTGAGGATCACCTCGCCTGTGCTGTTGACCCAGTTCAACAGGATCACCAGCACCGCGATCAGCAACAGATATCGGCTACGGAACACCTGGGCGAAACCACCCAGTGCCTGGACCAGTTTGTCTTCCCCTGCGGCGGTCTGGTCAGTGTCGGAATAAACACTGCGCGCGCTGCCGGGAATGGCGCGGCGGGCCGCCTCGCCCAGCATCAGGGTCAGCAACAATATGACGCCGGCTACCAGCAGCATTTCTATCTGGTCGATGCCCATCCAGGTCAGCAGCTTGAATACCTGCGCGCCGGCCAGTGCGCCCGCTGACGCGCCGACCATAATCACCGGAAACAGACGTTGTCCGCTCTTGACGTTGTAGCAGTCCGCGGCAAAACCCCAGAACTGCGCCAGGATCATCACGCCAAAGATCCCTACAAACACGTAATAGATGAAGCCGATCTCCATCTGCGCGTTGCCCATCAGGTAAAAGATGCCGATGTTGGCGGCGAAGAAAAGCGTCACCCAGCGGATCAGGTAGATGCTGCGCGTGGCCCGAAACACGAGTCCATAGACCGGGACAATGAAACCCAGCAGCAAGGCCTGCGCGGCGATCGCATAGCTGGCGGTCTCCGCGCTGTGTTCGGTAAGGATAAACACTTCGCGCGTGGTCTTCAGGATGTAATAACAGACCAGCAACAGGAATGCGTAGGCAGCAAACAGCAACACGCCGCGACCCTCGCCGGGGCCCATCTTGGTGAACGCGGACATGCAGCGTTCGACAAACGAGAGTTGACCTTTAGGCTTGGCCATGATGCGTGGTTTTCCGTGCCGGTGGAGCGGGATGCGGGAAAACAGTGTACACCGGAGCCCCGGGTTGTTCCGAGTCCCGGCGCCCCGGGGAAGACGCCGATTGTGCTGAATCCGCATCTGCGGACTGCTACTATCGGGCCCCGGCGATACGCCACAATCAATGATCAACCAGGTCTGTTTCATGTCTTTTTTGACCAGCTCGCAGCGTGTGCTCCGATGGAACGTTTGCGTCGCAGTGTTGCTGCTGACCAGCGCGATAAACATTGGTGTGTTGTACGCGTCCCAGCCCGGCACATCGGTTTCGCCCGAGGCCGCACAATTCCGTGCGGACATCGAAGCGATGAAGGCCCAGCAGCGGGGCCCGTTCAGCCGTATCCGCTGGTTCTGCAATGATGGTGAGATCCTGCCGCCCAAGGCCTATGCATGCGTGGATCACGGCGGGGGGCGGCAGCATGGCGAGTGGAGCGACACCACCAAGGCGATCCGCGCGGCCGGCTTTCCGATCGCCAATGTGCTGGCCGGGCTCGGGCCGGAAGACTTCGGCGATACGCCCGAACAGCAAGCCCTGTTCCGCTTCCTGGTGCTGGAGCAATACCTGATCGACCTGGACGACGGCTGGATCATGCGCGGCGCCCGTTACTACCGCGGCGCGTTCCAGATCGAGGAAGAGGAGGTCAGCGGCTACGAAATCCTGTCGTCTCTGGCCCGGCAGCCGGCATGGCTGCAGCGCCGTTTCCTGTTGCTGGTCGAGGCAGCCCGGCTGGTGCCGCATGGGCAAAGCGGGGTCGGCGGCATGGAGATACGCGGTATGGCCACCGCGTTGAACGAAGCCGATCCGGGTTTCGGCGATTTGCGCAACAAGATCCATGGCCGGCCCGAGCCCTCGGACGCCGGGCGCGTGCGCGCCTACGCGGCCAGCCGAGGCCTGCCCGGGCTGGCCGATGACTATGAAGCACTGGCGCTGGCGATCGATGAAGCGGCGCGATTGCCGGACCTGACGCCGTTGATCCAGGCCTATGCGCAAAAGGTTCGTGACAACGGCCTGTCTCTGGATCTGCGGCTCCAGGCGCGTGAATTGGCCGCTGCGACGGCACCGGCAGAACGGATCAGGATTCTCGGCCGGATCATGGCCCGCTTGCGCGACGGCATCGGCGTCAGCGGTCATCCGCTGGACGGCATCGACCTGCTGATCAGGCTTGAAGCCCAGGTATTCGGCCTCGCCCAGTTGATCGACGCCGATGGCGGAAGCCTGACCCGGGAACACACGCTTGAGCTGATGCAGGCGACCGCTCGCGCCAGTTATGGCACCGGTCTGCTTACCCGGTTCGAACTCGATAATCTGGAAGCCAGCATCGCCGGATTGTCGCGGAATGAAATTCCGCTGTCGGAGTACCGCAGCGAACTCGCCTATCTTGGCCGCGCGCCGGGCTGGGCGTCGCGGCGATTGGCGTTTTACTTCGAGCAGACCATCGCCAGGCTGGCGCAGATCGAGCCGCTGGCCGAAATCTTTATTCCGGATCGCATGCGTGGCAGTACGATGATGGTCTACTCGCGCCTGCTCAATCCGCTGGTGGTTGATGCGATGACTTTGGCTGGGGTGCGCCAGCAGATCTTTGGCGAGACCGTCGGAACCGGACTGCGCAGCCTCAATCCCGGCGTGGGTCGGGGTGTGTTGTTGACGCTGGAGCAGGCGCTGACGCGTCCCGGCGGCACCGCGGACACTATCGTGATCGTCCCGGAAACCATTTCCGAACTGCCGGTGGTCGCGGGCATCATCACCGAGAACGAAGGCAACGCGCTGTCCCATGTGCAATTGCTGGCGCGCAATCTGGGCGTACCGAACATCGTGGTGGCCAATCCCCTGCTACCGCGTCTGGAGCCGTATCTGGGTCGCAAGGTCTTTATCGCCGCCAGCCGCGGCGGCGTGGTGCAGATCCGGCTGGATGAGGACGCGCCGCCGGCGCATGCCGAGGAGCATGCGCCCGAGGAGAAGATCTCCATCAACGTGGCGCGTCTGGATCTGGAGACTCAGCGACTGCTTCCGTCTACCGAACTTGGACCGGCGGATTCCGGCGTCCGGGTCGGACCCAAGGCCGCAGAAGTGGGTAACCTGAATCGAAAGTTCCCCGGTCATGTCTCGCCAGCCGTCGCGGTGCCCTTTGGTCTGTTCAGCCACGCGCTGACCGAGCGGCGGGTGAGTCCGGACGGACCGACGCTGTTCGCATGGATGAGCACCCAATATGACGAGATCGACGCGATCGAAGATCCCATCGAACGGGATCGCCGTGCCAGGGAGATGCTGGCCGTGGTGCGGGGCTGGTTCAAGACGCTGCCGCCCAACCCTGAGAAGCTGGCCGCGTTCCGGCAATCTCTGCGCGAGAACTTCGGACCCGATGGCAGCTACGGTGTGTTCGTGCGCTCGGACACCAACGTCGAGGACCTGGCCGGCTTTACCGGTGCTGGTCTGAATCTGACCGTGCCCAACGTCGTCGGCGAGGACAACATCATCGCCGCGATGCGCGACGTGTGGGCATCGCCGTTCCAGGAGCGCGCGTATGGCTGGCGCCAGTCGATCATGAACGATCCGGAGCACGTCTACGTCTCGGTGCTGCTGCATGAAAGCGTCAACGCGGACAAGTCCGGGGTGCTGATCACCGCCGATGTAGAGACCGGCTCCCGCGACTACATCACGGTGGCCGTCAACGAGGGCGTGGGCGGCGGAGTGGAAGGGCAGGCGGCCGAGACCTTGCTGATCCGGCGTGCCGACGGTCAGGTGCGCCTGCTGGGTTCGGCCACCGCCCCGGCCAAGCGTGTTCTCAAGACCTCGGGCGGTTCGGAGATGGTTCCGGCCTCGGGTGCATCACGGGTGCTGACCGATGCCAACATCGAACAGTTGCTGGAACTCGTCGACCAGTTGCCTGGCTGGTTTGAGAATATGCCCGAGGCCGAGCGGGCCCGGGCAGTGGCCGATGTTGAATTCGGATTCCTCGACGGCAAGCTTTACCTGTTTCAGATCCGGCCCTTCGTCGAAAACAAACGCGCCAGTCGCAGCACGTATTTACAATCCCTGGATGCGGGTCTGGCCGAGAACTCGGCACAGAGCGTGCCGATGGACAGACCGCCCGGGACCCGGGCAGAGTCGGGAGCCGAGTTATGAGAGCCCAGCCAGAGAGCACGGTGATGAAGCCTGTGGCGAGCCATTGTGCGGCGCTGTTGCTGGGATTGACCGTGACCGCCGCCGCGGTGCAGGCCTATCCGATCGACGCCTATGATGAGACCGGCATCCGGCGATTGGACTATTACGATCGGGCGCAGCGCGGCGAGGTCAACGGCCGCAGACTGGCGCCGGGCGCGATGCTGCCGAGCGAAGCCGTGATACCTCGCCTGACCGGCACCGACTACGACTTCGAGTTTGACTCCGATCCGGATTATGTCCGGCAACTCAAGAGTTTCCTCGGAGAGGATGCTGGCCGTTATGGGCTGGCGGTACTCGACGTCACGGATCCCGATCAGCCGATCTACGCCGAATACAACGGGGGTATCCGCGAGAACGTCGGCAGCGTCGGCAAGATGCTGGTCGGGCTTGCGTTTTTTCAGACACTGGCTGACGTCTATCCCGATGATCTGGCCGCGCGCGAGCGGGTGCTGAAGGACACCTGGATCGTGGCCGATGATTTCGTCAACTACGACCACCACGAAGTCGTGTTCTGGGCTCCGGACACAATGGATTTTTCCTTCCGCAAGATCCACCCGGGAGACTCGGGCAGTCTTTTCGAATGGCTGGACTGGATGCTTTCAGCAAGCAACAACGGCGCTGCCTCCACAGTCGAGAAACAGCTGATCCTGTTAAAGCATTTTGGGCGTGACTACCCGATCAGCCTGGAACAGGAACAGGCGTTCTTCGCCGAGCATGGACCCAAGGCGCTGGGTGAGATATTTCTGGACGCGATGAACAGCGCAGTCGTGCGCAATGGCCTGGACCCGGATCTGCTGCGTCAGGGCAGTTTCTTTACCCGTACCGGCAAGCAGAAAGTGGCCGGGACGTCGAGTTACGGCAACCCGCGGGAACTGGTGCATCTGCTGATGCTGGTCGAGCAGGGACGCATGGTCGACGCCTGGTCCAGCACCGAGATGAAGCGCCTGCTTTATATGACCCAGAAGCGGATCCGTTACGCGTCTCACCCTGCGCTGCTCGACTACGCGGTCTATTTCAAATCCGGATCGCTATACAGCTGTCAGCCGGAGCCGGATTTCGTATGCAAGAAGTATCAGGGCAACAAGCGCAACCAGCTGGCCTCGGTGGCGATGGTGGAAGGGCCTGGCGATACCGGTGATGTGCACTATCTGGTGGCGGTGAGTTCGAATGTCTTGTACAAAAACTCCGCGGTGGCGCATCAGACGCTGGCGATGCGTATCCATCGCATGATCGAAGCGCGTCACGCTGAACGCCTTGCGCAACGCAAGGCAGTCAGGGCCGAGGAAGCAGCAGCAGCGGCCGAGCAAGCGGCGCAGCAGGCAGAAGCAGATCAGGCCATCCTGACGGACCCGGGGTCCGATGCGGATATCGGTGAACGCATCGACCCGGTGGAACTGGATGTAGAAGTGCTCACGCCAACGGCGCCGGAAGCCGCATTGCCGCCCAACTCGCCCCGGCTGAGTCCGGATTAGAGACCCGGCTCTCCGGGTTGACCGCACCCGCTGGCCAGCGATGGTTGGCGACCATGACTGGCGCTGATCGCGGTCGACGAAGTGTGGAGCATGGCGGCAGGTCCGGCCGGCCGAGCCGCTACGCGGTCCATCAAGCGGCTATTCCGGCAGGCGTTGTCCAGACGGCACCATAATCACAGCCATAAGCAACCACGCCACGAGCGCCACCGCCAAAGCACTATTGGCCGGGAGCGGGGGGGATCCGATCAGGCGTGGGGATCAAAGAGCGGCAGCGGCCGTCCGTCGCGGTGGTTCCATCGGTTCCACGCGCAAATCCGCCATCCGGTCATGGGAGATATTGGCCGGTGAATAGATCAGGTCGTCCATGGCCACGATCAGCTGGCTCAGCCAGCGTCCGCCGGAGGGGTGGTGGGCCAACGCGACCGCGATGTAACGCCGGCCGTCGCGTTCCACCACCGCGCTGTCGGCATGGAAGTCGCGCCATGAGCCTGACTTGCGGCGGATCTTCGAGTCCGGATGGGTCGAGCTCAGACCGAGCACGAACTTGTGGTTGATGGCTGAATTATCGAGGATCGCGCGCATCTGCGCCGAGGCTTCCGGGCTGACCAGGCGATCGGTTTCCAGCAGGTAGTAAAAGCGTGCGACCTCGAACACGGTGGCCGCATGCGACAGGTTGTACATCGGATCCCGTTTCCACGCCCCGGCCTTGGCATAGGCCTTGCCCACCCAGAGACCGCCGTTCATTTCCGGGTCGTAGAGCGCATAACGTTCGGATTGCAGCAGTTCGGCCAGATAATTGAACCCGACCCGTTCGAGCATTGTGCTGGCGGCGGTGTTCGACGAGCGCCGGATCATCTGGGTCAGCAGGTCGATATTCTCCGCATTCAGATCCAGCTGGCCGTCAGCGGCTTTCTGGAATGCGCCGAGCAGGATCGCGATTTTCGGCAGACTGGCTGCGTACATCATCTCGTGTGCGTTGATCGTGGCCACACGGGGACGCATCGGATCAGTAATGTCGACCAGCGCGACAGCCAGCTTTTGCTGGGATGCCGGCCGCTCCAGTCCAACCGCCTTGATTTTTTCCCGCAGCGCCTGCTGCAGATGAGGCTCGCGGGAGAACTTTAATTGCGGCCAGTCGATCCTCTTCGGCGGCTCAAGGTGCGTGACCGAGCGTGTGCCGGATGTGCCGACCATGCTGGTGGCATCCGCGCCCACTGCCTTGTGGGCCAGCACGCTGCCGAGCAGAAATCCGGTGATCAGATGTAAATACTGTTTTGGCTTCAATTAGGCGTCCTGGGCATGATGCCCGCAGAAAGTGTGGCGCTGAAGTCGGGCGAAGTTTATCAGCCGACCGGTAAACGATACATAATGCAAAGGTATGACCGAACGAGCACAAAACCTCAATCGCAGGACTCGGATATTGCGGCCACGCCGGGCCGCACCCCGTATAACAAATAAGAAACAATAACTTAAGTGGGATTATTAATGCGGTATCTTGATCAATTCAAGGAACTGGATCGCAATTTAGTTCGTTCAGGAACCAAAAATGGCGCCGAAAAACCGCGCAAACCAGGCCCAGTCGCCGGTGATGGCCGTCCGGAGTGGCTGGAGCTGTCGATGAACAGGACGACCAGATGACAATGCTGGCCATATGACCAGGACGATGGGATGAGCGGGCGCGACCTGTCGCCGGGGCCGGTGGCCACGCCAGGCTGGCGCACGCTGGCCGCATTCCTTGCGGTCCCGCTGACGCTGATCGCCTTGTTTTATCTGACGCCGGCGCATCACTGGTTCGCCGATAACTACCGCCCCGTGTGGCAGGGCTGGGTAGCCGAGCACAGGGCGCTGGCGGTGCCGGTGTTCCTGCTGGTGTTTGTCGGGTTCTCGGCCAGCGGTTTGCCCAGGGTCTATCCAACGGTGCTCGCGGGCAGCCTGTTCAGCCTGCCGCTGGCGCTGGGTCTGGCCATGATCGGCAGCACGTGTGGTTCTGTGCTGGCCTTCCGCGTGGCACGTGGCTTCGGCCGGCCCTGGGTTGAGGCCCGGTTCGGGCATGGCCTGGGGCGCTGGGGAGAACTTATCAATCGCAGCGGTTTTTCCCTGGTGTTGCTGCTGCGTCTGATGCCGGGTACCAATGCGCTGGTGACCAGCATGGTCGGAGGCGTGTCGCGCATCCCGACGCGGGTTTTCGCCGCCGCCACGCTGCTCGGAATCGCGCCGTCGAGCGTCGCGTTTGCGTTGCTGGGTCGTGGACTCTCAAGCGGGCAACACTGGCAAGTGGTGTTGTCCGTCGTCGCGCTGCTGGTCCTGGCGGTGTCCACATTCGTGGTGTGGCGACGGCGGAATCCGGGCCAGGTTTCTACCACGGTCAGCGAACAAGCGGATAGCGACTAAAGGGCCAGCGAATAAAGCGGGATCACAGCGTCGGCTAGCGTCGGGTTTTGATAGAATCCCGGGTCTCGCACCGCGTTGCCACCTACCGGTCTGCCAGAACATGACAGTCAAGACACGATTTGCACCCAGCCCCACGGGATTCCTCCACATCGGCGGCGTTCGCACTGCGTTGTTCGCCTGGTTATTCGCCCGGCGCCACGGCGGCACGTTTGTGCTGCGTATCGAGGATACCGACCGCGAGCGCTCTACCGAAGAAGCCATTCAGGTGATCCTCGACGGGATGGAGTGGCTAAAGCTGAGGCCGGATGAGGGCCCGCTGTATCAGACCGATCGTTTCCCTCGCTACAAGGAACTGGCGGACAAGCTGATGGCCGAGGGCCATGCCTATCATTGCTATTGCAGCAAGGACGAGCTGGACCAGATGCGCGCGGCTCAGCGCGAGAAGGGGGAGAAGCCCCGCTACGATGGCCGCTGCCGGAACAGAACCGAAGCGAAGCCGGGCGTCGAGCCGGTGGTCCGGTTCCGCACCCCTGATGATGGCGAGGTCGTGGTCGAGGATAAGGTTTTCGGCCGCGTCGTGTTCGAGAACAAGGAACTGGACGATCTGGTGCTGGTCCGCTCGGACGGCGTGCCGACCTACAATTTCTCGGTCGTGGTGGACGATATGGATATGGGTATTACTCATGTCATCCGTGGCGACGATCATCTGAATAACACCCCGCGCCAGATCAACATCTATCATGCGCTTGGCGCCAAGCCGCCGGTGTTCGCGCATGTGCCGATGATCCTGGGTCCCGATGGCAGCAAATTATCCAAGCGCCACGGCGCGGTCAGCGTGCTGGAGTATCGCCAGGAGGGCTATCTGCCCGAGGCCATGCTCAACTTCCTCGTGCGTCTGGGCTGGTCCCATGGCGACCAGGAGATCTTCAGCATCGAGGAGATGACCGCGCTGTTCGACCTGGAGCACGTCAACAAGGCGGCTTCCAGCTTTAACCCGGACAAGTTGCTGTGGCTCAATCAGCAATACATCATGAAGGCCGATGCCAAGCAGCTGGGACTGGACCTGTGGTGGCAGCTCGAGCGCATGGGTGTCGATACCAAGGGCGGGCCGGAAACCGAGCAGGTCGCCGAGGCCTTCCGCCAGCGTGCGCAGACCCTGCACGAGATGGCGCAATCGGCACTGTTCTTCTACCAGGATTTTGCTGACTATCACGACAAGGCGGCCAAACAGCATCTGCGGCCGGTGGCCCTGGCCGGTCTGGAACGAATCCGCGACGGTCTGACTGTGCTGGAAGACTGGCGGGCGGAACCGATCCATGGCGTGATCCACGACGCGGCCGAGAGCCTCGAGCTCAAGCTGGGCAAGGTGGCCCAGCCAGTCCGGGTGGCGGTTTCAGGCGGTCCGGTGTCGCCACCGATCGATATCACGCTGGAGCTGCTGGGCCGGGAACGCACCTTGCAGCGCCTGAACCGGGCGATCGAGTTCGTCGAGCAGCGCGCCGGAGCGGCCGAAGCCAGCGGTTGACCGCCCATAGGGGCTTCCGTAAAATCGCGCCCTCGCGTGGGGCCATAGCTCAGCTGGGAGAGCGCTTGCATGGCATGCAAGAGGTCGTCGGTTCGATCCCGTCTGGCTCCACCAACTATTCAGTCCCAAAGCCAGCCTGGTGGCCCAGGGGACGTACGATTTCCCGAATAGTCCCCATCGTCTAGAGGCCCAGGACACCGCCCTTTCACGGCGGTAACAGGGGTTCGAATCCCCTTGGGGACGCCATAATAGAAAAGCCTGGCCCGTAAGGGTCGGGCTTTTTTATTATCGGGTTCTCGAGGCGGCTGAGAACCCATTGATGAGCGAAGCGAATCGATGCGGTTCGACCCGAGCCCGCGTTAGCGGGCGAGTGAACGCGCAGGCAGCGCAGCTGCCGAGCGGCCCCCTTGAGGGGTGAGCATCCGCAGGATGCGAATAATCCCCTTGGGGACGCCATAATTGAAAAGCCTGGCCCGTAAGGGTCGGGCTTTTTTATTATCGGGTTCTCGAGGCGGCTGAGAACCCTTTGTGAGCGAAGCGAATCGAACGCGGTTCGACCCGAGCCCGCGTTAGCGGGCGAGTGAACGCGCAGGCAGCGCAGCTGCCGAGCGGCCCCCTTGAGGGGTGAGCATCCGCAGGATGCGAATAATCCCCTTGGGGACGCCAATAAATGAAAAGGCCCACCTTGCGTGGGCCTTTTCATTTATCGACTCAGCTGATTTGAGGTAGATCCTCCGGTTCGAACCGAGCGAAACGTAGTTTCGCGACAGACGGTGGAGCGCAGCGACGCCGCCCGCAGGGCGAGCTGTCGCAGACAGCGAGTCAATCCCCTTGGGGACGCCATAATAAACAAGCCTGGCCCGAAAGGGCCGGGCTTTTTTATTATCGGATTCTCGAGGCGGCTGAGAGCCCATTGATGAGCGCAGCGACGCCGCCCGCTGACCAAGCTGTCGCGGACAGCCAGTGAATCCCCTCGCGAGCGCCATAAATGCTGTAAGAAATTCCACGCAACCCCCTGATTTTGTGACAGAGTTGGTCGCTGTTGCTGGTGCACTAGACTCATGATTAGGGACCGATCTAACCCTCCCATGGATATCGTCAGCCCAGGTACAAACAATAATGTCGCAGCATCCGCTGATTTCCGTTGTCCTGCCAGCCTACAACGAGGAAGCCTTGCTCGAGGCCCATCTCGGCGAGATCTATTCGTACCTGGTCACTCTGGAGGATCGCTATCGATGGGAACTCCTGATCGTTAATGATGGGAGCAAAGACCACACCGGCGAGATTGCAGATCGTTTCGCCGCAGCTCACAAGAACACCCGCGTTCTGCATCATCCAGGCAACTTTGGCCTGGGTCAGGCACTCAGGTTCGGCTTCGCCAACACCCGCGGCGACTACGTCGTCACCCTCGACGTTGATCTAAGCTACGACGCGAGACACATCGGCGAACTGGTAGACAAGATCCGCGTGACTCATGCGAAGATCGTGCTGGCCTCGCCGTATATGGAGGGCGGTACCATCGCAAACGTACCGCTACTGCGTCGGACGCTCAGTATCTGGGGTAACAAGTTCCTTAGCTTTTTCGTGCGGGGCCACTTTTCCACGCTGACCTCTATGGTGCGCGTCTATGACGGGCCGTTTATTCGCTCACTGAACCTGCGCTCGATGGGCATGGATATCATGCCCGAGACTCTGTACAAGGCGATGGTGCTCCGTGCCAGGATCGACGAGGTCCCGGGGCGGCTCGACTGGGGTCCCCAGCTCAAGTACGGCCAGACGCGTGCGTCGAGCATGCGTCTGATTGCACATGTATTCTCGACCGCGATCTCGGGATTCATCTTTCGGCCATTCTTGTTTCTGGTATTACCGGGTCTGGCCATCGGCGCGTTTTCTTTATACGCCAGCTTCTGGATGTTCGCGCACTACTTCGAGGCAGTTCAGGAACTTGGCGGGCTTGGCTCAGACCATGTGCTGACCAGCGCTTTTGCGCTGGCATACACCAATTACCCCCATACCTTTGTCACCGCGATGTTGTCAGCAATGCTGGCCATCCAGCTTCTCGGTCTGGGCGCCATCGCATTGCAGAACAAACGCTATTTCGAAGATCTCTTCCATCTGGGCTCCGCCGGCTTGCGAAAGCTGAAACGTCCTGTCGACTAGGTTAACTGTGAAGCCTGTCCGATTTGGGCATGGAAAAATCAGAGAGAATAAGGACTTAAGATCAATTGCTCGTGCCCCGGCGCGATAGCGTTCGAGGCCGAAAACTCTGCAGGGGCAAACAATGTCGAAGCCAGCCGTTCTTGTTACCGGCGTTGCCGGATTTCTGGGGTCCAATCTGTTGGAGACCTTGCTGGCCAATGGGCACCGGGTCGTCGGTATCGACAACCTTTCCATGGGCCGGAAAGAGAACATTGTCGAGGCACTGGCAAACCCCGATTTTCGCTTCATCGCGGCCGATGCCATGCACAAAGCCGTGTTCGAGGATTTGACCGACGAGATCGATGTCGCAGTCCATCTGGCGGCGTTCAAGATTCCGCGTTATGGCAAGGCCATCGATACGCTCAAGGTGAATTACTACTGCACTGAGAATGTGCTGGAGTTTGCTCGCGAGCGCGACATCAAATGTGTGCTGGCCTCCACATCGGACGTCTATGGCAGAAATCCCGAGATACCGTTCAAGGAGGACGGCACCGACAGTGTCATCGGTTCCTCGAAATCGCCACGCTGGGCCTATGCGGTGTCCAAGCTTTTCGATGAGCATCTCGCGTTCGCCTACCAGGACGCCTATGGGTTCCCGGTGACGCTGTTGCGTTTCTTCGGTTCCTATGGACCCCGGCAGCCGCTGTCCTGGTGGGGTGGACCGCCGCCGGTGTTCATCAATGCAGTACTCAACGACGAGGTCATTCCGATCCATGGCGATGGCCAGCAGACACGCAGCTTCACCTACGTCTCCGACACGATCAGAGGCATTTACGCGGCGATCATGCGCGAACAGGCAAATGGAGAGGTGTTGAATATCGGCAGTCAGGAGGAGGTCACGATCCTGGAGCTCGCCAAAAGGATCAAGCAGGCGAGTGGAACCGCCGGCGAGCTAAAGGTCGAGTTTGTTCCCTATGAGTCGTTTTCCGGCAAGAAGTACGAAGATGTGATGCGCCGCGTGCCCGACACCTCGCATTCCGAAGCCGTCCTCGGCGTCCGGGCAGAGGTGCCGCTCGATGAAGGCCTGGCCCGAACCATCGAATGGCAGCGGGAGCTGGTCTACGAACATCCGGCGGGCAAGTAGTGATGGGTAATCCGGTACCGCGATGAAGATTTGCGTGATAGGCGGTGGCCTGACGGGGATGGCCCTGGCATACCGTCTGGCCAGTGACAGGCATTCGGTGACCGTGATCGAGGGCGGGCGGCAACTCGGGGGTCTGGCTACCTGGCAGGATTTTGGCGGATTCAACTGGGATCGTTTTTATCATGTCATTTTGCCGACAGATCGATATCTGATCCGCTTTATTGCCGATATTGGACTTGCAGCACATCTTGAGTGGCGGCGCACCTATACCGGTTTCTACGTCGACGACACCCTGCACTCGATCAGCAGCAACCTGGAGTTTCTCAAGTTCCCGTTGTTATCGCTGGTGTCCAAAGCGCGGCTCGCCTGGACCATGCTGTATTGCTCACGGATCAATGACTGGGAGCGCCTGGAGCAGGAAACTGTTGAGAGCTTCCTGTTGCGGATCTCCGGCCGTGAGACCTACGAGAAGCTGTGGAAGCCATTGTTGCTGGCCAAGCTCGGAGAAAACTATTCCCGGGTATCTGCGGTTTTCATCTGGTCATATATCAAACGCATGTTCTCGGCGAGAGACAAATCGGCCAACGCAGAACAACTGGGTCACGTCGTTGGTGGTTACAAGATGGTCTTCGACAAGATCGAGACGGACATCCGCGCCGCGGGCGGCGATATCCGGACCGGCACCCTGGTCACCTCTGTACGGCCGGACAGCAATGGCAAGCTGCGTGTCGAAACAGCAACAGGCAGCGAAGAATTTGACCACGTGGTCTGCACCAGCCCGGTCTCGGTCCTGCGCAAGATAGCGGATAAGGACATGCTTGAGGTCAGCGCGCCTGGCCACGACGTGGAATACCTGGGCGTCGTCTGCCCGGTGATTATCAGTCGCAAGCCTCTGGTGCCGTTCTACGTGGTGAATATTGCCGATAGCCGGATCCCGTTTACCGGCATGATCGGCATGAACACCGTGATTGATCCAAAGAATACCGGTGGTCGTTACCTGACCTATCTGCCCAAATATGTACTGTCCGACGATCCGTACCTGCGCCAGAGCGACGCGGAGATCGAGCAGGAATTCATGGCCGGCGTCCGCAAGATGTTGCCCGGATTCGATACTGAGCAGATTGAAAGCATCCACATAAACCGGGCGGTACGCGTGCAGCCGCTGCAGGTGCTCGGCTATTCAAAACTGGTTCCGAAGGCGACCACCCGGCATCCGGGGTTCTTTGTGCTCAATACTTCGCAGTTCGTCAATTCGACGCTGAACAACAACGAAGTCATCGGCGCGGTAGACCGGTTTTACGCCGGATATCGAAAGATTCACCAGGTAGCGGCGGCGTGAGGTAAATTTTTGATGAAAAGTGATTATTTCGCCCACGAGACTGCCTGCATAGACGACGGCGCCGAGATTGGCGCGGGGACCCGGATCTGGCACTTCAGCCACATCATGCCCGACACCCGCCTCGGCAAGAATTGCAATCTGGGGCAGAACGTCGTGGTCTCACCCGGATGCGTAATCGGCGACAACGTCAAAATTCAGAACAACGTCAGCATCTACACCGGAGTGGTGATCGAGGATGACGTGTTTTGCGGCCCGTCGATGGTGTTCACCAACGTGGTCAACCCGCGCAGCCATATTGAGCGCAAAAGCGAATACAAGACAACGCTGGTCAGGCATGGCGCCACGATCGGCGCGAATGCCACTGTAGTTTGCGGCAACACACTGGGTCGTTACTGCTTTATCGGCGCCGGCAGCGTGGTGACCCGGGATGTGCCGGATTTCGCGCTGGTCGTCGGTAACCCTGGTCGGGTGAGAGGCTATGTATGCAGCTGCGGCGTCAAATTGAACCTGGCACCTGACGCAGAGGGCGGCGAGGAAATCCGGTGCAAGGCCTGCGATAAGCGGTACATGAAGACCGACGGAAAAGTTGAGGAACTGTAATGAACATACCCAACGCAAAACAGGAGAATAGTCTGGTGAGCAGTGTCCCGTTGCTGGATTTGCGTGCGCAATACCACCCCCTTCGAGAGACCATCGAAGCCGCGATCCGCGAAGTCTGCGAGAGCCAGCACTTCGTGATGGGGCCGAAGGTCGTCGAATTGGAGGAGAGGATCGCGGCCTACAGTCAGGCCGAACACGGTATCGGCGTGTCCTCCGGCACTGATGCGCTGCTGGTTGCGCTGATGGCGCTGGATATCGGCCCGGGCGACGAGGTCATCACCAGCACATTTACCTTCTTTGCCACCGGCGGCGTCATCGCCCGTTTGGGCGCGCGGCCGGTATTTTGTGACATCGACCCCGAGACCTGGAACCTGGACCCGGCGTCGGTGAGGGAGTTTCTGCACATCCCACTGCGAACAAGGCGAGGACGGGCTGATCAACAGGCTGACGGGCGGCCGGGTCCGCGTCCTGATGCCGGTGCATCTGTTCGGACAGATGGCAGATATGCAGGAGCTGATGGAAATTGCCGGTGAATTCGGGCTCTTGGTAGTCGAAGACGCGGCGCAGGCGATTGGCAGCGAGGACGGGCAGGGCCGTCGCGCGGGATCGATCGGGGATATTGGTTGCTTCTCGTTCTTTCCGAGCAAAAACCTCGGTGCATTTGGCGACGGCGGCATGTGCGTTACCAATGACGCCGTTCTGGCGGAGAAGCTGCGGGTGCTCAGACTGCACGGCGGAAAGCCCAAGTATCACCACGCGATGGTGGGCGGCAATTTCCGGCTGGACGCGATCCAGGCGGCAGTGCTGCTGGTCAAACTAGAGCATCTCGATGCCTGGACCGCGGGCCGCCAACAGAACGCTAAACGGTATGACGAGCTTTTCAGCGCGCTCGGCCTTGAACTCCGGGCTCCGGTCGTTCTGCCCGGGGTGCGTCATATCTTCAACCAGTACACCCTGAGCGTGCCTGATCGTGACGGGCTCAGAGAGCATCTGGCCAAACGCAAGATTGGCTCAGAGGTTTATTACCCGGTTCCGCTGCATCTGCAGAAGTGTTTTTCCCGTCTCGGCTACACGAGCGGTGATTGCCCGCGGGCCGAGACTGCTGCCAGCAGCGTGTTGTCGCTGCCGATATATCCGGAATTGAGCGCCGATCAGCAGCGCTACGTCGTCGAGACCTGTGCAGAATACTTTCAAGCGGCAGACGTGACGAGCGCTTGAATGCCGGATTCGCTCAAAAACAGGCGCTCCCAGTCGCGATCAAGAGGTCAGGGGGGACGGCCGCTAAAGCTGATTTCGGTGGTAGGCGCACGTCCACAATTCGTGAAGCTGGCGCCGGTCGCGCGTGCATTCGGTATGCACGAGGAGATCACTCATAGCGTCATCCATACCGGCCAACACTACGACGAAAATATGTCGAAGAGCTTTTTTACCGATCTGGAATTGCCTGCACCGGACCTCAACCTTGGGGTCGGTTCAGGCGGCCACGCTGTGCAAACTGCAGCCATGCTGGTGAAGCTTGAACAAGCATTTTCAGAACAGGCGCCGTCTGCGGTAATTGTCTATGGCGACACAAACTCGACCCTGGCGGCGACACTGGCAGCAGCCAAGATTCACGTCCCCGTGGCCCATGTAGAGGCGGGACTGCGCAGCTTCAACCGTCTGATGCCCGAAGAAATCAACCGGCTGGTGGCCGATCACTGTGCGGATCGGCTATATGCGCCGACGCCGTGTGCGCTGAAGAATCTTGAACAGGAGAGTCTCGGGCGCAGGGCCGTACTGACCGGTGACGTCATGCTCGACGCGGTGTTGCACAACATCGAGCTGGCCGATGCGAAAAGCAGCATGCGGCGAGACCTGGGTCTGGAGGTCGGTGGGTACGGACTGGTTACCGTCCACCGCCCGGTCAACACCACTGGCCCGGAACTCGAAAAATTGATGAAGGCACTGGAGGAGACGGCCAGACGCCACTTGCCACTGGTATTTCCGGTCCACCCCAGGACCCGGGCGGTGCTGGAGAGTCTTAATTACAGGCCCCCCGAGGGTCTGAGCCTTATCTCTCCGTTGAGCTATCTGGACAGTATTGCGATGGTTCGTGACGCCGCGATGGTGATTACCGACTCCGGCGGCATGCAAAAGGAAGCGGCATTTTTGCACACGCCTTGTCTGACAGCCCGCGCAGAAACGGAGTGGACCGAGACCGTGGAAATCGGGGTTAATCGTCTGGTGGGCGACGGCGGTGAGCGAATCGTCGAGGTGGTGGATCAAATATTGAACTCGGAGTCACTGTTTGATGACGAGGTGTTGAAAAAGCTCGACGAAAACTACGGCTGCGGTGACGCAGCCGGGCGCATCGTCGAGGATTGCATCAAGTGGATTTCATGAAGAAGACTGACAAACAAGGGAAGCGGCGACTATGAGTACCTACGTCAATCAGAAAATCGTGAGTGTCGGTGTTGCCGGAGTCGGCGGCTGGGGCAAGAACCTGGCGAGAAACTACGGCCAGATCCAGGGCGCGCATCTGAAATATCTGTGTGACCTCGACAAAGGCCGGCTTGAGGAACTGCAGTTCCAGTTTCAGGCCGAGAAAATCACCGACCGATTCGAGGAGATGATCGCGGACCCCGACCTTGACGCGATCATCATCGCCACTCCCGCGCCTACCCACCATGAGCTTTGCAAGCAGGCATTGTTGGCGGGCAAGGATGTGTATGTGGAGAAGCCCTTTGCGCTGTCTGCAGCAGACGCTGATGAGCTCGTGGCTTTAGCCAGAAAGGAAGACCGGATCCTGATGGTCGGACATCTGCTCGAATACCACCCGGTGGTGCGCAAGCTCAAGGAGATGGTGGACGCCGGCGAGTTAGGCAAAGTCCGCTACATCTACAGCCAGCGTCTTAACCTGGGGACGGTCAGGACGGACGAGAACGCGCTGTGGAATTTCGCGCCGCACGACATTTCGGTCATCCTTTATCTGCTCGGACTTACACCCAGCGACGTTTCGGCCCGCGGTCAGAGTTATCTGAAGCCAGGTGTCGAAGACGTGGTGTTTCTGGCCCTGAATTTTAACGACAAGGCGATGGGCCACGTCCATGTAAGCTGGCTGGATCCGCACAAGACTCGCCGGATTACCATTGTCGGCAGCAAGCGCATGGCCGTATTCGACGATCTGGAGCCCAACGAAAAGCTCAAAGATCTACGACAAGGGTGCCGAGGTGAACACGGACTACGACACCTTTGCCGAATATGTGGGGCTGCGATTTGGTGATATCACGGTGCCCTACATCCGGGTCGGTGAGCCGCTCCGAGGGTCGAGTGCGAACACTTCCTGAATTGCGTGCGCGAGCGCACACAGCCGCTCAGCGACGGTCTGGACGGATTGCGTGTGGTCAAGGTTCTGGAAGCAGCCGGGCAGTCGCTGCAGCAGAACGGCGTACCGGTGCCGTTGGGAGGCTAACCTGATGAACCGCAAGCCGTTGATGAGTCTGTCGCTGGACCTCGACAACAAATGGTCGTATCTGCGGACCTATGGCAATCCTGACTGGGACCAGTTTCCCAGCTATCTGGATCTGATTTGTCCGCGGATTCTTGAGTTCATGGACCGTCACAGAGTCAAGATCACCTTTTTCATCGTCGGAAAAGACGCAGCGATGGAGAAGAACCGGGCGGCCATCGCCAGCCTGAGTGACGCCGGGCACGAGATTGGTAACCACAGTTTCTTCCATGAACCGTGGCTTGCATCTTTATACCGAGCAGCAATTCGAGAAAGACCTCAAAATGGCTGAGGAGGCGATCGCGGATGTCACCGGTGTGCGTGTCAACAGCTTTCGCGGTCCGGGCTACAGCCTGACCGAGACCACGCTCCGGGTGCTGAAGCGGCGCGGCTATCGTTACGATGCGACTGCGTTCCCAAACATCCTCAACCCTCTTGCACGGGCGTACCTGTTCGCAACGACGGATCTGTCCCCGGCAGAGAAGAAGAAGCGCAAGGCGCTGTTTGGATCCTTCTCGGATGCGTTCCGGCCGGTCAAGCCTTATCTCTGGAAACTCGATCTCGAGGCCTTGCTCGAATTGCCGGTGACGACGATGCCGGTGTTCAGAACCCCGATACATTTCAGCTATCTGATCTATCTGGGCAAGTTCTCCAGGACGTTGGCGATGGCTTACCTCAATACCGCCATATTCATGTGCCGGCTCACGCGTACCCAGCCGTCTTTATTGCTGCACCCACTGGATTTCATGGGACGGGAGGATGATGCTGATCTCGCAGGGTTTCCCGGGATGAGTTTGCCGCTGACCAGCAAGCTGGACTTGATGAACGGGTTCTTCGATACGCTGACCCGGCACTTCACTCCGGTCACCATGGGGCAGCACGTTGATCACATCGAATCGGGCCGGCCCTTAAAAGACTATCGGCCGACATTTTCACAGCAGGGGGCATAGGCTTGCGATTGGCTCCGCCGCCCAAACTTTTATTCGTGGCGCTAGCCATCGCGATGGTGCTTTCGTACTTCGGCAGCTGGCATTTCATGTTCGACAACCTGTCGAGCTTCAGGGTGCATTTCGCAGTCTTGTTTTTGTTGTGTTGCGCGGGTTTTCTTGCCGGTCGCCAGTGGTCATGGTTTGGCCTGGCCAGCGTTGGTCTGTTAGCAAGCCTCGCCGCGATCGTCCCCTGGTACCTGCCGGGACAGACAGAATCGACTGGCGGGGACGGGCTCCGTCTGAAACTCATGGTTTCCAATGTATCTCCTCGTCTGGAGGATCCGACAAGGCTGCTCGAACTCATCGACAAGGAGCAGCCTGACGTGCTGGGTCTGATCGAGCTGACGCCAGCGTTGCATGCCGGACTTTCCTCTCTGGAGGACATGTACAGCTACCGCTTCGAGGCGCCGGCAGATGGCTTCTGGGGTCTTGCGTTATACAGTCGCTATCCGCTATCCGGCGCTCGCCTGGTTCACTTTGGCGATGACGTGCCGCCGGCCATCGTCGCGGACCTGCACACCGACGACGGTCAGGCCGAGGTGATCCTGGTTCATCCATTTCCGCCGATGACCGGGGAATTCACCGGGTTGCGGAACGTTCAGTTGGGTCAACTGGCGACCTACGTCAGCCAATCCAGGCGGCCAACCGTGGTGCTCGGGGATCTCAATATCGCGATGTGGAGCCCGTACTACGCGGAGTTTATTGCGAAATCGCGTCTGAACAATGCCCGCCAGGGTTACGGAGTGGCAGCAACCTGGCCGCCAAGCCGTCTGTTGGGTGTCCCGATAGACCATGTATTGCACACCAATGACATTTCTTCTGATCAGTTTCGTGTTCTTAAGCGAATAGGTTCAGACCATCTCCCGATTGCTGCGCAAATCAGTTTAAGCACGGTCAACGCAGTGGCGCGCTCCGATACACGAGTGGCCGAAGGGGAGGGTGTGCACTGATGCGCCGGGTGATGCCACATTCCTTCACCCTGCTAGATCCGTTGGATTTCCTGGGTGGCGATGATGACGAAGATCTCGGATTGTTTCGGGCTATGAGCATGCCAGCAGACGAAAAGCCGACGCCTGTGGGCCAGTATTTTGACATCCTGCAGACACGCTTCGAACCGGTCACCATCGGCGAGCATGTCAGGCGTTATCCTGAGGCGCGTCCGCTCTCCAATCTGAAGCCGGAATTTCATCACTTGGTGTAAGGCTTTGACATAGCGCGGATTCATGAGCTTTCTTGTAGCTGTGATCAAACAAGGATCCAGCAATTACTGACCCCAGCAATGAAACAAGCATATATACCAGCAGTGACGAAGAATCCGGTGAAGCTGGCAGTTTCATTGTTATTTTCTGACAATCCCGCGGCGAGATCCGCGCTGTATTTTGCGGCCCTCGGAGTTGCCTGTGCACCTGTGGATTTCTTGCTGCAGACATTCGAGAAAAGACGTATAAAAGGGGCCGGACCCCCGTCGCTCCCGATTTTTCTGGTTGCAGGGCCGCCGCGCAGCGGCACGACCCTTGTCGCGCAATATCTGATCAACTGTGTCAACAGTTGCTATCTCAATAACCTGACCTCAGTTTTCCCGCGCTCGCCGCTCACCGTTAACGCCATGTGGGGCAAGAGATCGATAGCGGGAAACGGGAGTTTCTCGGCGTTCTACGGCAGGAGTCGCGGATTAAGGGGCGCGAATGACGGTTTACACATTTGGGATCGCTGGCTGGGTGCTGACCGATCCGAGGTGCCCAAAGCTTTGGCGCCTGGATCTGAGCAGGAGATACCGAAATTCTTTGGCGCGCTACAGCACCTGTATGGCCTGCCTGTTATTAACAAAGTAAACCGACTCAATCTATGCGCGAATCTCATCGCACCTTTATTGCCACAGGCGCGGTTCATCTTCATTAATCGACAACCCTTTGATCTGGCACAGAGTCTCCTGCGTGCCCGTGAGCAGATCGCGGGCGACCCTTCGCGTGCATACGGAACGCAGCATCCGGATGCTGAACCCGATGACCACGTTAAGGACGTATGTCGTCAAATCAAGTTTCATTCGGACTGCATGGCGCGACAGAGAGCGCTGATGCCGGCAGGGCAGGTAATAGAGGTTCAGTATGAAGATTTCTGCGCGTCACCACGTGAATTCGTGGGACGCATCACCGCAAGCACTGCGGGAGTCGAATTGCGGAAGTCGGCTCATCAGCAACCGGAGAAGTTCAAAGTGTCCAATCGTCCCAAAGTGCCCGCAGAGACCATGGCACGCTTGAAGCAGGCCCTGGTAGAAATGGGCCTGGTCTAGGCACCCAGAGCTAGTCCGCTGATCGAGCCCCGGCTTCGTCGCGAACGGAATTCCAGGACATTGCCGTTCTTCTTAGAAACACAGTTCCCGCCGATGTGATGCTCAGCCAGGTCAGGACATGGTAAAAGATCGCTGCCGCCAACGCTTGCTCGCCTGGCACATCAAATGCCGTTAAACCAAGCACAAAGCAATATTCGATAATGCCAACGAACCCGGGGGTGCTCGGCAGACTGATGCCAATGGTGATTAGAATCATCACATATATTGTGCCGGAGAGCGGGATTTCTACTCCCACCGCCAGGCAGGAAAGCAGAATTGTCAGACACAGGAAGCCCCACTGCAGAAGTGAGTTGAGCAGAACGATTGTGAGTTTCCACGGCGACCTGACTGCAATCATTATTGGCTCGATCGAATCCAGACGCGCTCCAAGGTAATCCCTTGCGCGCCCAGGAAATGGCTTCATAAGGAATTTGCAAAGTTGCAGAATATTGTTCGAATTCAGCGCCGAAACAAATATCAACGCCACCAGTACAAACGCTGCGGTCAGGTAATGCGTTTCATATGGAAGATGATTCTGTCGCTCGGTGACGCCAGCGAGAGAAAATGCTCCGAGCAGCAGAATTGCAATCAAATCAAATATCCGCTCAACAACCAGTGAACCAAGAACAGCGCTCTTGCTTACACCTGTTGATTTTGAAGTGAGAATGAGGCGAATCAGTTCGCCCACGCGAAACGGAAATACATTGTTTGCCGCAAAACCGATAGTCATCGGCCCAATCAGTATAGATCGGTCGGGCTTCTCGGCAGTTGCTGCAAGGAGAATACGCCACCGGTCCAGTTTTAATGCGTAAAAAACGAAGAGCAGCGCAAGAAACGGTATGGCGTAGCTCACTCGAACCTGGAGGAGTGTTAACCACAAGTGGTGAGCATCGATGTCTCGAAAAGAGTAATACAGCGCGATTGCGCTGATGAGGAATCCGAGAAATACCGCGGGCCGCATTTTCACTCAGAGGTTCCTCATTCGATCTGCACGCCGCGGCGTTCTGCGTGGGTGTTGGTAATGTCGCTGGATTCGGTAACTGATCATGGCCTTACAGCTGGCCAGCGCCCCGCGATCCGCGATATCCAGGATGGGAAAGTGTGCCCATCATCCGCCACAATTGTGCGCGAATAAAGCTGTCTACTGAGAAACAGGCTGCAGGCGGCGATCGAAATCACCTGATGTCAATTGCCAAAATGATCATTAAGCGGCTGGTTCACGACTGTAAGGGGGCTTACCCGCCGGTTCTCCAATGTATTCAATATTCTGCGGTGAGGATTTTCACGTCTGGAGCGGGGGCCTACGAATTGCGGATACCGTGATTCTGTAAGAGTATTCAAGAAGGCCGCAGTCTCCCGCTCAGACGTGGCCGTCGTCCACATGAACTGTCAGGCCATCTCATGACTGTCGTATCATCGATTGTGGCGCGCACAGTAATATGATTCATCCAATGTTGGGCCGTCAATATGTGGAATTATCAAATCTTCGTCGGACAAGTAGATTGCACTATGAAGAAACTGAAAACGTTTCGCAGTTCATGACCATGAGCAGCCATATTGAACCGAGAATAAATAGGACGGCTGAGTTTACGACCCTGGGCATGATTATTTTAGTCCTGATCTTTATCGCTGCGGCATCTGCCATGAACGGACAATACAATCACGATGAAGAGAGTTATCTCAGTGCAACTTCATTCGCCAGGAACTTGACGCTCTATCGGGACTTCATCTACACCCAGACGCCTCTGTATCCGCTGATTACGCGAATTGGGTTGCAGATGTCTGACGGAAACGTGTTTCTGGTGGGACGATTGGTGACCTTTGCGATGACGTTGATCGCGTTTGGGGCAATCATGGCAGCGGCATGGGCGCTGACCAGGTCGATTGTTTTGGCATCGATGGCTGGCTTAATGTTGGGTATGTCCACCGTCATCGTGCCGATAATGGGATTCGCCCGGAATGACATGATGGCGGTGGCATTCTCCGTGCTTTCTTGCGCCCTGTTTCTGGTGGCACTGAGCAGCCATAGGGCGAAGCGCGCGACGCTGCTGTTTGCCGGCATATTCGCGTCCGCATCCGTAGCAACGAAGATCTCTTTCGCTTTTGTTCCAATTGCGACACTGCTGTATGCCGTGATGTTGGTTAGAGCAAAGGGGGTGGTTTTTCCGGCGGCCGACGCATTGACCCTGTTTCTCGGGATGTTAGTCGGTGCAACTCCGATAATAGCGTTCGGTTTACTTGCCAGGGACAACTTCCTCTACGGAGTGTTTATCCATGGCTCATACGCAACGGAAGCCTGGTATCAGTATTTGGGCGCGTCATGGGAACTGGCCCCGCGGCCGCGCGTTACTAGGTTAGTGAATTATCTCCTCAGAGATATCGGTCTCGGCTGCGTAATCGTAATTGCCTACTGGCTGGTCCGATTGTTCCTTGTAAGCGGTAAAGCATGGAGCGCAAGTATTCAGGCGTTGGTCTCGAACAATACGTTGTTACCCCTGCTCCTGGCGGTACTAGCGTTGCCGTTCACGTTTTTGCCCAAGGCGGGAAATATTCAATATTTTGTACTGATCATACCGTTCCTCATTTTGGGGGCAGTGGGGCTCGCGAACGTCGCTCAACGCATTGGAATTGCAGGTGGCAAGCAATTGCTAGTCGTCGTTGCTCTTGTCGGAAGCCTGCCAGGAGCCCTTGAGCATTTCGACATATTTCGGCGCGGTTCCGAAGTGGCCCGAATAGAGGAGCAGTCGGCGGCAATTCGAGTTAGCCTCGAGCGCCTCGGCGTAGATGGGCCGATTGCGACTCTTTCACCAATCAGACCGGCCATTGCTGGATACGAGGTATATCCGGAGTTCTCAGGTGGACCCTTCTTTTTTCGCACTGGCGACGAACTATCACCTGATCAAATTCACGAATTAGTTGGGGTTACGCCTAATACCCTGACCGGCGTTCTGGCCGCGCGGCCGCCCGCTGCAATTTATGTTGGCATTGAAAGCCTGGAAGACCCGCGTCTGGATGGAGCACTCGTTGGCTTTGCGGAAGCCCATGGATACGTTCCTGTTGAGGGCTTTTCGGGTCGTGGGCGGATCTATGTGCCCGGAGAGGCGACAGTGGCGCCGTGATTCGTCAGTCATAAACGTTGAGGACCGACCCCTTCTAGGCTTCAAGCAGTGAGAACAGACCTTCCATTTTCTTAACATAACTCTCGCGTGAGTATTTCTGCGCGTAGAGTGCCTGAGCGTTGCTGACCAGTCGCTTGCGCTCTAGCGGGTCACCCAGTGCCGCGACTATCCCATTGGCCATGTTCTCTGCGTCTGGTTTGACCAGGACAGCCACATCTGAATCTAGAACCTGGGTATGTGAATAGATATTGGTAGCAAGTAGCGGGATGCCGCTCGCTAGTTGCTGATATATCTTCAGGGGTGTATTCGTCCCCTCGCTACGAGGGGAGACCAGTAGGCCAGCTTTATTGATATACAAATTGGCCATCTCCTGCGAAAGCCGTCCGGTGAACAAGATGTTGTCGCTGATACCGGCGTCGTGCGATTGCTGTTGGTACTTTGCGACTTGCTCAGTTGTGCCTCCAACGATTGCCAGAAATGCCGTCGGAATGGACTTAAGGACATTGGCAAACGCTTCTATCAGAATATCGATGCCCTGGTAGTGCTCCAGTGTCCCTGCATAGACAATTAACTCCCGGCCCTCCGGGAGATCAACAGGCGGCCTGATTGCGACTGCTGTGCCGTCGTCATCAACCTTGCCGGGATTATTGGATTGCAAGCGAACTGGATCGAAAATCGAGTTCTCGATAAGGAAGTGTTTTTCCGGATCGTCATTAATCGTCGCGACATAATCCGCAAGATCCGGGCAAATTGTGATAACAGCATCAGCGGTCCGTATCGAGCTGTCCTCCAGCCAGCGGAAAAGGCCGCCAATAATCCGGGATTTCGTGAAGTCGAAGTTCCTTAGCTGTTGCGGCAGGCTGGAGTGCATGTCATAGACAAGCTTGAATCGAAAAATCGGCTTCAGGAAGCGGCAGAAGAAAACTGCCTCTTCATGGGCGTGGACCACCGCATATCTGGTCCTGACCATCAGCGCCACGGTCCAAAGCACTACAAAAAAGTCCAGGAATAGCTTGAGCATCGATGGGCCGGTTTTAACCGGCCCCAGAAACCGAAACCTGGGAATACGAATGATGCGCACATTCGGTATGTCCACATCTGCACCTTCGCCGTAGGTCAGCAGATCGATCTTGGCGCCCAGTTGAGACATGACCAGCGTGCGGTAGTAGACGCTGAACGGCGTCCCGCGAGGACTAAAGAATGGTTGGGGTGCAATAACTAGTGTTCGCATGGTTCTGCCAATTAGATAGGGCGTGCTCCCGACATGAATATACAGCTCCGATGCCATTCAGACAGCGTGGTTTCCGGCGCAAATTGGGTTTAACTCTGCCACTCTGCGTGGCATGCGCCCGGATGCGTGCTTGGCTCGACCGTCATGTCGAATAGGGATTTGACCTGGATTGTAGGGTCCGTCGGTTCAGTATGAGTGAAATATCCGCATAGTAATCAAACTGGGGCATTCATGGTGTGGTCCGCATCGCGTTTCTGTGGATCGATCTCCGGGCTTGCGCATAGCCCGAAGCCGGAAAATGTGATCAATGCACTAGGGCAGCGTGATGGCAGCCGTCTAGCATTCTGGGTTGACAGACAGCACATTCGCCAGGTTTGGCGCAATCTCGGTAATGCACCCGGATCCCGCGGCGTTACGCCGTTGTTTCCGCAGGCCCGATTGCTGGATAATCGTCTACGGAATAGATATTCGCAACCGGCTAGTCGGGACACACCGTATAAATCGGGCAAGATAGCCACGCACCAACTACGCAAAGAAGTTGAGAGAATAAATTGATAATTCTGGGTATCACCGACAGCTTTACCAGCGGCGCAGCTATCTGCATAGACGGCCAAATCGTTGCCGCTGTCAATGAAGAGCGGCTCGACAGAAACAAGATGTCTATGGGCTTCCCGCGGCTGAGTGTTGCCGAAGTTATGCGCATTGCAGGTGTGTCCCCAGAGCAGATAGACCGGGTGGCCGTGGCCACGGTCAACTTGTTCTGGCGCGAGCATACTGAGCCGTACCGCGACTATTTCCGGGAGTCAAAGCCCGGGTTTCGAAATCATTTTCTTTCCCTGGGGTCAGCAATGTCGCGCGTCGTTGGGGATATCGACATCGCGCGAAAAGCCTACTACGGGTTGAAACGTGGACTTACCGGGGAACGCCGACGCAAGATACCGGAGGTCCTGCGCAATGATTTTGGCATCACGGCGGACGTGAAGTTTATCGATCATCATGTGTGCCACGCAGCGTCTGCCTATTTCACCAGCGGCATGGAGGTTGCGACGGTCGTAACTCAGGACGGTGCCGGGGATGGTAAATGCTCCCGGGTGTTCAAGGTTGATCGCGGCGAATTTACCGACTTGTCGATGTCGGACAGTTACGACTCCGTGGGCAACTATTATTCATACGTGACTCATCTATGCGGCTTCCAGGGGCACAAGCACGAAGGCAAGATCACCGGCCTCGCGGCGTACGGCAAGCCCGTCTATCTCGATCTCCTGAAACGTTATGTGTCAGCCGAGAAAGGGGTGATCAGGAACACCGGACGGGCGTTCGATCTTTCGGCCATCGCCAAACTGGAAAAGGAGCTTCCTGCGGATTTCAGTCGGGAAGATCTCAGCGCCAGCGTCCAGGTTCTTCTCGAGGATTCGCTCAGCGATTTCTGCGAGCATTGGGTTAACGTTTCGGGTTGCTCCGATGTAGCGCTTGCCGGCGGGGTATTCGCCAACGTAAAGCTCAATCAACGCATACACGAGTTGAGCAATGTCCACAGTGTTTTTGTTCATCCCGGAATGGGCGATGACGGCCTGGCAGTCGGCGCCGCGTTGTACGAGAACAATCGGTCGGTCGGGTACCGTCCGAGCTCGGTCATTCAGGATGTGTACCTTGGTGGTGATATCTCTTCCGGTGATGCGGAATCTGCCGCACGGGACGCCGGTCTGAGGATCGTGGAGTCAGGAGCCGCTGTTGAGACCGCTGCCGCCGGAATGTTGGCGGATGGAAAGGTTATCGCTCGCTGTGCGGGGCGGATGGAGTATGGGCCGCGCGCGCTGGGTAATCGGACGATCATGTACCAGCCCTCCGATCCGAGCGTAAACAAGTGGTTGAATGACAAATTACGCCGAACAGAGTTCATGCCATTCGCGCCCGTCACGCTATGGGAAGAACGGGACAATTGTTACAAGCGTGTGGCCGGTGCGGAAGAAACTGCCAGGTTCATGACTGTAACTTTCGATTGCAAGGAAGAGATGATCGAAAAGTGTCCGGCGGTTTGCCACGTCGACGGGACTGCGCGTCCGCAATTGATCCGCGAGCAGGATAACCCGTCCTACTATCGGATTGTCTCTGAATACCAGAAATTGACCGGACTTCCATGCGTTATCAACACCAGCTTCAATATGCATGAAGAGCCGATCGTCAACACCGCGAAGGAAGGCGTGACGGCGTTCCTGCAGAGTGGGCTGGACGCCATCATCCTGGGCGATTTGCTGGTGACCCGGGAGTAGCCCACACAACCTCGGTCTGGTCTGAATTGCTGCTGACAAGAGTTGTTCCGGCCCTGCGAGTTTCCCGGACCTGGATAAATCGCGTTGCGGCAGCTCATGGACCAGCAGGCCCTGAGCCGCGGGCCGGCGCCGGGGATTGCCCCACCGTTGTGATTTGATATTGTAGGTCCATGTTACACAGCTGCCTTTTCGTTGCCGTTGGGAATCTGGCTGGCAGCCGGCGTGGATGGCGTTCCCCGATGAAAAATTCGACGAAAGTTTCGATGCAATATTCGATCCCGACAACGGGCGGATGTGGACGTCCGGCGCGGTCGGGGTTCATTGTTCGCAGCATTGTGTTGCTCGGTGCCATACTCGCCGCATCGTCAGACGTGCTGGCCACTTCGCTCGGGCAGCGTGATAGTCTGCTGTTTGAATCTACTCTGGAATGGTCACTGCCAAATCATACGTACACCGGTAACCCCTATGATCTTGTTGCCACAGTGGAGTTCCGGCACGAAGCCAGCGGTGAATCCCGGACTACCGGGATGTTCTTCGATGGGGACGATAACTGGAGATTCCGCTTTACCGCCACGCAGCCGGGTATGTGGAATTTTGCAACCCGCAGTGATGATGCAGATCTGAACGGTCTTACCGGATCCGTCATGGTGGCGCCCGAACTCGCCGGGCCCGGGTTTGTAAAGGCGTCGGGATCCCGATGGATTCGCAGCGGGACTGGTCAGGCGTTCGTCCCGCAGCTGGTTATGTACAGTGAACCTCACGGGTTTTACCAGAACCCGGAGAAGGTTGACCGGGATATTGAGGTCTTTATGGGTGAGCATGGTTTCTCTGGATTCCATGTTCCGGTCTATTGCCGGTGGTTTCAGATTGATGACCCGGTGTGCGATCGGACGCCACGGCTGGATTACAAGATTGCCTATCGGATGGGGATATCCCGCCCTCCGGATCTGAACCCGGACCCGAGGACCTTCGAGGCGCTGGAGCTGGTTATTTCTCGTGTATACCAGAGCGGAGGCACGACTCATCTGTGGGCCTGGGGCGATGATCAGCGCCGTTGGACCCCGACTTTTCTGGACGGCGGCATTAATGGTGAAGTAGATCGAAGGTTGCAGCGGTACATTGCTGCGCGGCTCGGGCCCATGCCGGGCTGGACGATGGGATACGGCTTTGATCTATGGGAGTGGGTCAACCGCGAGCAACTCGACCAATGGTACGGTTACATGAAGACCCAGCTGGGCTGGGATCATCTGCTGGGCGCGAGAGCGCACAAGAACACGATGGGCCAACTATCTGAGTCACTGGACTACTCATCGTATGAACAACATCGGCCGGACTACCAGATGTATCTGTACACGATCCGAAGCCGGCCAGATAAGCCGGCGTTTTCGGAGGACAGATTCAGGCTGAGGTCCAATCCCAAAACCAGAAACAAGAATTACACAATGACCGATGTCCGGCGCGGCCTGTGGCGTTCAAGCATGGCCGGTGGCGTCGCTAATATCTGGGGGAATCTTGCTCTCGGAGAGGTGCATGGGGCGGATCATGGTTCGGAGGTCTTCCCGCACCCGGAGTGGGTCAAGACGTACTCGGATTTCTTTGTCCAACGGCAGACGACGGGACTCACCCCTTTTCCAAACGGGGGCTCGACCGTCGCTGCCCGAACGGATGGAGACTCACAACTTATCTACTATGCGGAAGATACAGATACCGTCTACATGGAGCTCGGCGATGGTATGACCGCGACTGAGTTAGTCGCTGTTGATGCGCTCAAACCGTACGCGGAGATGCCCATCGACATGAGCGGCCCGGGTCCCCACATCTGGCGTGCGCCGTACAGTTCGGATTGGGCCGTCGCGGTAAGAGTCGAGAAGGACCAGCAGCGCTGAGCTCACTGCCGGTGCACCGGCAGTGACATCCCACACTATCAAATATTGACGCCGAGAAGATTTAGTTTCATACGAATGGTGCTGTTACCCACCCCGATCCTGGGGATTGAGAACAGATCGGTTTCGCGGTTCACTTTCCCCCATCTTGTGGTCAGGGCATACACATATCCGTTTTCACGGGCGCACGCCTGGACTTCCGGGCTGTAGGACCACGGTTTCCCGAAAGGATAGGCGAGCCCGGTCACCGGCTGCCTGGTGATCGATTCAAGGTCGCGCTTTGACTGCGTCAGCTCGTCGGATAATGCGTCGGCCGACAGTGAGGCCAGGTTGGCGTGTGTTACTGAGTGTGATCCGGTCTCCGCGAAGCGACCGAGCCTCTCGAGTTCAGATGAGGAGAGATAGATTTGCTCCCCGGGCGGCGGCATGCCAACGGCGGCAAGGACAGACTGGGTCAGAGCATCGCGTTGTTCCGGAGCCTGGTCTCTGATGGAGAGTACGATCCTCAGCGCAGCGTCGTCCCGCTGAGCTTGTGTATTGAGCTGGTACTCAACGCGCCGGCCGTTCAGATTGAGCGTGATCCGGGTTTCTTTGCATGCGTTCAGTGCGCGCTGTACAGAGTCGGCAAACAGTTCGGCCTTGTCGTCCAGAAAACCGGACGGGATATACACGCTGTGCGGGATCTCCTTGTCCCTCAGCACCGGAAGCGCATTGATGAAAACGTCCCGGTATCCATCATCGAAGGTAATGCTGACCCAATCATCGGGAATGTCACTACCGTTCTCTACCTGCTGAATCATCCGGCATAAGGGTACAACCGTGTATCGATTCGCCAGGAATTCTATCTGTTCGCGGAAACGAGCAGTATTGACGACGCTGTCACTGAATACGTTTTTTCCACCGATCGAATGATAAACAAGTACGGCCCCGCCGCGATGGCTGCCTACACGCGAGGCCACCCAGCCCACGCCGCTGTAATAAAGCAGTCCGCAAAGGATCGAGCGCATACGGTCAAGCGCCTGATAGGACAGGTACCTGGTCAGTAAGCTCTTCAATCGCGCCAACATGTCATTCGCTCTTGCAGAAGGTTTGATCTCGACCCCGGATCATCCCGATATATCCGCAATCGGGCAACTCCGTTGGGGCCTGAACCATCCGGGCTCCGGCCCTGGCCGAATTGTGACTGGCCGGCTGGAACTAACCGACGCTGAACTGGGGCTAAAGAATAGAGTTTCGGAGTAACAAATGGAACCGGTCAGGTCCGTTCTGCTGGCACAGGATGTGTCGATGCCAATTTCCAATGTTGCTGCCTGAAACCGACCCATAGACGGTTCCCGGAAGCGCGGGGAGGGACCGATGGCAGGGGTACGGGAGAATCATCTGCAAGAAAAGGGACTCCCCAGACGGGATTGTGATCCGCATTGCGAAGGACTCCGGGCCAGGCGGAAGTCGGCAAATCGAAATGTGCGTCCTGGATTATTCAAGCTAGAATCGACCCATGCATGATTTGCGGACGGGTTCCGGAATATCTTCCTCATCCCGGGTAACGTACAGCCGGTGCCGCGCAAGCCAGGAATGAGTACTAATGTCTAGCGAACCCGCAGATGTCGCCGTTTTTATCCCATTTTTTGCCGGCGGAGGAGCGGAGCGGGTAGTTATCAACCTTGCGCAGGAGTTTGCCCGCCAGGGCGTGAATGTAGACTTTCTTGTTTGTCGGGATACCGGTCCCCTGAGGACCAACTTCGGACCGGGCATTCGACTGCACCAGTTGCGAGTCAACCAGGCAATGCTCGCGGCGCCGGAACTGGCTGCTTATCTCGTCAGTCGCAAGCCACGCAGTCTTCTGAGCACGCTGATCCACGCCAATGTTTCCGCTTGCGCCGGTCATTTTCTTTCCCGATCAAAATCGCGCCTGGTCATTCGTCTGGAAAATACCCTCGACAATTATCGTGACCGACCCAGCCTGGCGATCAGACTGGCATTGGCTCTCGCCCCATCGGTCTTCCGGCGAGCCGACAAGGTGATAGCGGTCTCTGAGGACGTGCGCGCGGATGCCGTCACTGCCTTCCCGAAAATTGCCCGGCGCCTGGTGACCATAAACAATCCGGTAGACATACAGGGGATCAGTCGTCTGACGATGGAATCTTCACCGCATCCATGGTTGTCCGACGGTGATATGCCAGTGATCATTAGTGCAGGAAGGTTAGTCGCGCAAAAGGACTACGCAACACTGATAAGAGCATTTGCCCTCGTGCGCGGTGCCCGTTCTTGCAGACTGGTTATCCTGGGCGAGGGAGAAGAGTTGTCCAGCCTGCTGCAGCTTGCTGATGACCTGGGAGTAAAAGGGGATGTCCTGTTTCCGGGGTTCGTTCAGAATCCATATGCGTGGATCTCGAGGGCAAAATTGTTTGTGCTGACATCTCGTTGGGAAGGTTTCGGGAATGTTTTGACGGAAGCTCTGGCATGTGGGGTGCCGATAGTGGGCTCGGATTGCGTCGGTGGCATTCATGAGATCCTTGATGAAGGTGGATACGGCATACTGGCGCCGGTCGGCGACGCGGAAGCCTTTGCACGAGCGATTTCGTCGACTCTTGATTCGAAAATCCCTTCGGTCCGATTGCGCTCTCGTGCCGCTCAGTTCGATCTGCCGAGAATCGCAGAGCAATATCTCCGCGTGCTGCTGAAATGAAGAAACCCGCTCGTGAACAACAAACGCCGAACAGATCGATGGCCAGTCGGCTATCAGGGTCCTGGTCACATTGACAACGGTCGCGGCCTCGAATAATTCCATTGTCCGCAGCATTCTGATGCTGGCGACCGGTACCGGGTTGGCGCAGGTGGCGCTTTTTGCCGCGTATCCGGTGCTTACGCGGCTGTATGACACCGGCGATTTCGGCATCCTGGCTATCTTCATGGCCTTGCTTCAGCCGCTGGTTGTTGCGGGGTCGCTGCGCCTGGAAGGGGCCATCCCGCTGCCTGCGCTTCGCCAGCACGCGGTCGTACTTGCTGCCGTCTGCGGACTAGTGAATGTGGTCATGGCGATGCTTATCGCGCTGGGGACCCAATTGTTGGATCCGCTACTCGACGCGTTCGAAAGCTACCGACCGGTGATCGCATATCTGTGGCTTCTGCCTCTGGCATTTCTTGCGGGATCGGCCTATCGAGTGATGAATGCCTGGCTGGTCAGGCTCCGCGGTTTCCCGACGATTGCCAGGGCATCCGCCAGCCAGGGTTTTCTGATTGCAACAACACAACTGAGCCTGGGATTCGTCGGGGTGGGCCCTGCAGGACTATTGCTGGGCCAGGTGACTGGCCCGATCGCCGGTCTGCTGGTGATGGTGCGCCGTTCCCTGCCTTCGTTGGCAGAGCTGCAACGAGTGACGTGGAAGCGGGCAATCGCGATGACTCGACGATACTCGCATTTCCCGAAATTCTCTGCTCCCCAGGTGACTATCAACTCGATCGCGCACAATCTTCCCGGGTTTCTGTTTGCCGGGCTTTTTGGCATCGAGATGGCAGGCTTGTACTTCCTCGCTCATCGTGTCCTGAGGCACCCTGCCGATCTCATCGGCGAGGCCTTCCGCCAGGCTTTCTATCCGGACCTGATCGAGGAGGACAGGACCGGCGACGGCAGGCGTCTGGCGCAAAAAGCGACGCTTATCCTGGCGGGAATAGCGATCGTGCCCGCGCTATTGATAGGGGTCTTTGCGGAGCCCTTGTTCTCCTTCGTCTTCGGGGCTGACTGGGCGCGGGCCGGCACTTACGCCTCTGCGCTGGTGCTTCTGGTTGTCAGCGGTTTCGTGAACATCCCCAGCGTTTCTCTGATTACGGTTCTTGGACTGCAACGCGTTCTGCTGATCAACGAGATTGCCGCCCTGATTCTGCGCTGCCTCGCCATCTTTGCCGGCGCAGCGATGGATAGCGACTACATGGCGGTATTGCTTTATGTGGCGGTCGGTGTGTCCGCAAACGCAGTTCTGATCGGCTACGGTCTTACTCGCAACGCACGGCAAATAGCCTAGCCGGTGCTGGAATCGGGCCTCGCAGCCATGGCTATTTCATATTCAGCCATGGTCTGCTGCGCGCAGACGTCCCAATCGAAGCACTTTGCACGCTTTGCTGCGGCTTCGCGCAACCGAGCCATGGCCGGCGGATCTGTCAGCAGGTTCCGGATGGCGTCCGCCCAGGCAGGAATATCGTATGGATCATCGATCAGCACAATCGCATTGTCCCCGATTTCTTCGATCCCGCCTCGCCGCGAACCGATAACCGGGACTTCGCAGGACAGGGCCTCGAGCAGAGTTACCGGGCAGCCTTCCGTCAACGAAGGCATCAGGAGCAACTCGGCATCACGATATAGTTCTACAAGTCGATCCGCTGTAACGAACCCGAGAAGCTGGACGCGATCTGTCAGCCCACGGGCCACAATGATCTTCTCCAGCTCGGCACAATAGGGGTGATGGGTGCCGCCCGCCATGACCAGGTTGAGATCCGGAAACTGATCGGCGATACGGGCGAACGCCTCCACTGCGGTTATATGATTCTTGACCGGGAAGATATTACCGACGGTCAGTAAATAGGGCTGGACACTACCTGTTCCGGAGACCTGTCTTCCCGGTGCGCCGTCAGGCTTGAAACGCGAGTCGATAGCATTGTGAATGACCGATATTTTATCAACCGGGATGTGCAGCGCCTCGACCAGAAAGTCTTTGACGTAGTGGCTGACTGCAATCAGGCGGTCACTGCGACGGTAGAGCCGGTTACCCATCACGATCCAATAAACATTCTGCTGCCAGGTGGCCGGGAACTCTCCCTTGTAAGGGCTGGTGATGGAGTGAGCGACTTTAATCTGCGGGCATGGCGAAAAGAACGAACCCAGCATCTTGAGGCTGTGGTAAACAGCGATGTTGTTTTGTTTCAGGCGTATTGGCAGAACAAACTGATCCCAAAGAATCTGTGCGGCGACGCCCCTGTCCGGGCAGATCAATGATTCCATATGGCTGGTCCCGGGGACTTGTTGCCCGGGGAAGTGTATGGCAACAAAATCATACTTTGTGTTTTGCGCTGCGAGCCTGGGTACCAGGTTATGGATGTAGCTGGAAGCGCCGCTTCCGGTCCTGTACCGAACATCGAGTGCAATCCGGACAGAGCCATCTTCACGTTCAGGGGGTTCGATCATGGCTGTTCCAGTTCGTGACTTGATCGTGCCGCGTAGTCTGCCAGTGAACTGACTTCCAGTCCGTCCTGGTTCTGGAGTGTCAGCGCCGCGATGATGGCCCTCGCCAACTGAAGGTCGGTGATCAGGGGAATCCCGATTTCGACAGCCCGTCGCCTGATCAGATAGCCATCGGGTCTTCCAAGCCGATCGTATTCACGGGAACATTAATGATCAGATCAACCGCGCCGCTGTCGATTAGCTCGATTGCGTCCAGGCCATCGCCCGGGACTTTGGCCACCACGGAACACGGGATAGCGAGGTCATTTAGCATCTCCGCGGTACCTTCAGTTGCGAAGATCGGGAGTTTTATCTCCCGCCAAATCGCAAGTGCCTCTTCAGAGAAATCGTATTTCCCGCCACCGGCCCCAGTGACAGCAGCACTCCCTGGCGCGGGAATTCAAATCCGGTCGCAATCAGACCTTTGAGCAGCGCTTCATGGATATCTTTCCGCGAGACATCCGACCTCACCCGTGCTGGCCATCTCGACTCCAGGCATCGGATCGACCCCGTTCAGACGCGAGAAAGAAAACATCGGCGCCTTGACGCCGACATAGTCGAGATCGAGCGCAATTGTTCACCGGGGTTCCGGCCCACGCCCAGCATTCGTCGCATGGCTTCCTCTGCGAAATTCACGCCCATCACCTTGCAAACGAAGGGAAGCTGCGCGATGCCCGCAGGTTGCACTCAATGACCTTTACCGCGTTTTCTTGGCCATGAACTGAACGTTGAACGGGCCAGTGATTCTCAGAGCTAGCGCGAGTTTTGCCGCGATACGCTTTACCTGGCGTACGGTCGGCATATAGAGCATCTGTGGCGGCAGAACCAGCGTGGCATCGCCACTGTGGACGCCGGCGTCTTCGATGTGCTCGCAGACCGCCCACAGCACGAGCTTGCCGTTGTCGGCTACTGCGTCGATCTCGATCTCTCGGCGTGGGTCTCGAACTTTGACACCACGACCGGATGATCTGGTGAAACACGTTTGGCGCGCCGCAGGATCTCCAGCAGTTCGTGCCGTTCGTGAGCGACGCTCATCGCGGCTCCGCTCAAGACGTAGCTCGGGCGGACCAGCACTGGGAATCCGCCAAGGAAGTCGACGACCGAATCGGTTCGCGTCTGATATCCGTCAATTGCGTCCACCTGGGCTGGTCGATGCCCAGGTCATCGAGCAGGGCGCTGAACTTCGCTGCGGTCCTCCGCTCGGTCGATGTCATCCGCGCTGGTCCCGCAGATCGAATCCCATGCTGGGGCAGCCTGCGCGCCAAATTGTTCGGGACCTGCCCGCCCATGCTGACGACCACGCCCGCCGGCTGTTCCCTTTCGCAGGCCTCGACGACGGACTCGAGGCTGATCTCGTCGAAGAGCAGCGTCGTGCAGGTGTCGTAGTCGGTGCTGACCGTCTCCGGGTTGTAATTGACCATGATCGTCTCGAAACCGAGCGGCCTGCGCCGCCTGGGCGGCGTTGACGCACGACCAGTCGAATTCGACGCTGGAGCCGATCCGATAGACGCCGGAGCCGAGAATCATGATCTTCGGCGTGTCGCTGTGCCGCGTCTCGGACTGCGCGGCGTGGTAGGTGCTGTAGAGATAGTTCGTGACCGCGGGGAACTCCGCTGCGGTCGTATCGATCTGGGCGACGTGCGGCCGGATGTCGGCGGCCTGCCGCGCGGCGCGTGTCGCACCACGGGCGGACCCGGTCAGGCGATCGATCATCGCGTCGGAGAATCCGAGTCGCTTGTAGCCGCTTAGGGCGTCACGCAGGAGGCGGCTGGCGGAGCAAGCTGCAGCTGTCGGTCCGCTCGACGATCCCGGCGATCTCCCGCAGGAACCAGGGGTCGATCTGAGTCAGACCTGACTGACACGCTCGACGCTGTCGCCACGACGGAAGGCCTGCGCGACGGCGAACACGCGGCGAGGCGTCGCGTGCCGCAGTTCCTGCTCGAGGTCGTCGAAGTCGTAGGCCTCCGGGTCGAGGCCGTCGACGCCGATGTCGAGCATGCGCAGCGCCTTCTGCAGTGCCTCCGGGAACGTCCGGCCGATACCCATCACTTCGCCGACGCTCTTCATCTCGCTGCCGAGCTGCTTGCAGCGACCGCCGAACTTCGTCAGGTCCCAGCGAGGCATCTTGCAGACGATGTAGTCCAGGGCGGGCTCGAAGAACGCAGTCGTCTTGCGCGTCACGCCGTTCGGGATCTGCGGCAGCGACTGGCCCAAGCGCGATTCGGCCGCGACGTAGGCGAGCGGGTAACCGGTCGCCTTGCTGGCGAGCGCGGACGATCGTGACAGCCGTGCGTTGACCTCGATCACCCGGTACTGGCGCGACATCGGGTCGAGCGCGAACTGGATGTTGCACTCGCCGACGATGCCGAGATGCCGCGCCGTGCGAATGGCGATGGAGCGCAGCAGCTGGTACTCCGTGTCGTCCAGCGTCTGCGACGGCGCCACGACGATCGATTCGCCCGTGTGGATCCCCATGGGATCGAAGTTCTCCATGTTGCACACGGTGATGCAGTTGTCGGCGGTCGCGGACGATCTCGTACTCGATCTCCTTCCAGCCGCGCAGGCTCTCCTCGACGAGCACCTGTGGGGCACCGCCGGCGAACGCCCGGCGCAGCGCGTCTCCAGGTCGTCCGCGTTGTCGACGATGCCGCTGCCCTTGCCGCCCAGCGAGAACCCGCCTCGAAGCATAACCGGCAGGCCGATCTCAGGCGCGGTTCGCGCCTCCGCGACGGAGTGGCAGGCGATGCTGCGAGCGGTCGCGACCCCGATTTCGTTGAGCCGCTCGACGAACAGGCGTCGATCCTCGGTGTCGCGGATGGCGCTACGCTGGTACCGAGCACTCGAGCCGGTGATCTCGAGAACTCCGCTGTCGTTGAGAGCGAGACCGCAGTTGAGCGCGGTCTGGCCGCCAAACGACAGCAACACAGCATCGACATTTTCCCGTTCGATAACCCTTGGGAATGTTGTCCGGGGTGACAGCCAGAAGGTAGACCTGGTCGGCAAGCCCTGTGCCGGT
>CAWEKE010000003.1:0-1770949 GCA_963809565.1 uncultured Gammaproteobacteria bacterium | reverse complement strand
GTCTTGGTGTCAAGGTTTCCAGTTGGTTCATCAGCCAGCAGCAGTAAAGGCTTCATAATTATGGCCCGGGCTATGGCAACCCGCTGCTGTTCTCCACCGGAAAGCTCTCCGACCTTATGCCGTATACGGTGAGACAATTTAACTTTTTCAAGAATTTCAGCTGCTTCTTCAGCCATTTTATTTTTCCCCAGTCCTCCGATGAGTCCCGGCATCATGACATTTTCCAGGGCTGTAAATTCAGGAAGAAGGTGGTGGGATTGAAAACAAAACCCACCGTTTTGTTGCGGTAGGCGGACAGTTCAATATCATTTTTATTGAGAACTTCCACTCCTCCATAAAGAAGTGTGCCTGCTGTTGGCCGGTCAAGGGTTCCCAGGATGTGGAGCAGGGTGGTTTTGCCGGTGCCGGAAGCACCTACAATGGCAATCATCTCTCCCCGGCAAGATTCAGATCTAAACCATTCAGGACATCAATCCTATGGCCTACTTCTTCGTAGTATTTCTCAATACCTCTGGCCTGGAAAGCAACTGATTCTGTCGTTGTTTGTTGTTTGTCTTTTTCCTGCATACACTATCCTGCTGCCAAAGCAGCACAATCCTTCTATTTATCTCTTGTTTTTATATCCCTTGAACCGTTGTCGTCAAACTCGAAACTGACTTCGATTCCGGGTTACGATACAACCCGATGATTTACAGACAGACCCTTCGGCCCCTTGACACCTGTCACCTTTTGCCTTGAAACCTTTTTTATTCATACCGCAATGCTACAGCAGGTTCAATTTTTGAAGCCTGCCAGGAAGGGTATATGGTTGCCAGCAGTGTAATGAGTGCTGCTGAAATTGCTATCAGGGTTACATCCATCGGCAGGACTTTAATCGGCAGAGTAGTAATGGGATAAACATCACTTGGCAGCTTGATAAATTGATATTTGGAGAGCACCTTGCAGAGTCCGAGACCTCCAATCACGCCATAGCTGTTCAGTGAGTCCAATGATCAGCCCTTCGTAAATAAAAATCCGCATGATGCCCATGGAGGTGGCACCCATTGATTTGAGAATGGCAATATCCTTGCCTTTACTCATCACCACCATGATCAGGGTGCTGATTATATTAAAGGCTGCCACCAGGACGATGAGGGCCAGAATTATGAACATGGCAGTTTTTTCAAGCTTAAGTGCCTGAAAAAAGGTTTTTATTCATCGAGATCCAGTCTTTTACAACGTATCCAAAGCCAAGTTTTTCCTCGAGTTTTGCCGCAATTTCAGAGGCCTTGTAAATATCATCAACCTTTAATTCCAGTCCATGGACATTGTCACCCAAATCAAGGAAATTCTGGGCCGTGGATAAAGAGACATAGGCCAGTGAAGAGTCGTATTCGTACATTCCGGTACGATCGCCTTATTCGGTCTCTGGCTTGCCGGCTACTCAGACAAAAGGTCTCTCACCGTCTGGGCGAGACCTTCGGGTGTCCGGCTTTCGCGCGCATCGGCCAGATTTTCTCGCCACTTAGCGTATGCAACGGCGTCGGGTTCAGTCACAAAGTCCTTTAGCACTTCGAATTCCTGGCCCGGCTCGGCGATCAGGCCAATCTGGCCATGCCGGGCGGTGAGTTCGTCGATCAGCGGATGAGGTCGGGCCAGAATGGGTATCCCGAGACCAATGCAATCCAGAAGAACACCCGAGGCTGTCAGATCGTAGTGGTGCCCCTGAAAAAGAAAGCATGAGAAATGAAGCTGCTTCAAGGCCTGTACAAAGTCGGATCGGCGTAACGGGGCGCTGGCTGGTCTTGCGTCCAGGTACTTCAGGTACGGTGCCGCGCTATCGCGAAAGTTTTCGTGTACTCGTCCAATGAAACGGAAATCGACCATCCCGGGCGACTCCTCGGCGAATCGATGAGCAAGTTGCAGAAAGTTATCCAGACCTTTTTGCGGTGTGCCAAGGCCCAGGAACCCTACCTTTAACGGTCGGCAAAGCGCTGGTTCGGCAGAACGGCCGTGATCGAGAAATCCCAGCGGCACCGGGTGAGGCAGCACGGCTGCGCGGTCCGCAATACGCGGCGCAATCCTGGCCAATTGCTTGATTATCGCGTGCTCGAGGACAATCCATCCGACGCCCGCAGCTTGAGCCAGCGGCATGGCCGCCCGCAGCCCAATGAGCCTGGAAAACGGGTTACGCGGCGGACGGTGCGCCAGTTCCGCCAATCCGCCATGCATGATCGCGTGGACCCGGGCGCGAAGACGCCGACTCACTTTTCTTAGAGCAATAGCGTAAAGAATACTAGGCAGAACAGAGGCGAAGACGAGCTGACTGGTGTCTTGATCGTCAGCGAAGCGATTAACGAGCGCTATAGTGCGGAAGTCTCCGCGCAATCGCTGTGCGAAGGTGGCATGCCGGGACGGCACAGAGATCCCGACGTGGCGGATGCCTGCTGGCCATCCGCCGAGTTCCTGCTCGACGTGAACAAGATGGTTGGCAGGGGCGATAAACGTGAGCTCGGTTTTTGGGAACGCATGGGCAATCGTATCGAGCAGGGCCGAGTTGAATGCGGCATGCTCCAATGATTCCCGGAATGGTTCTACAACGACGATCATAGCCAACTATTCTTTCTGACTGGCTGCCCGTTGAACTGTTGTCAGGCCAAAAATCTCGAACAGCGGAACCGAAGACACTGACATGGCAGCATAGCATTGGCACAGTGCAAAAATTGAGCGATTCGTCACAACCGGCCCCGCTAACAGTTTTAGTCGAAATTCGCTGTGCTCGATCGATTCCCCGATCGAGTCCCAAAGGTGGGCAAGTAACTACTGTTCGCTATCGCGCAACCCGGATATTCCCGGATCCAGGTAGATGACGGGCCACAGGCGTATCGCACGGTTGACGTGGGTGCCCAGCGGGATCGGCTCCCCGAGCTTAATCGTGTCGTGACCGGACAGTGAGTTCAGGGTTGAGGCATCGAACCGGGTGCCACTGTCAAGGAAAAAGTCCGGGCGAAGTTCGGGCCAGCGAGCGACGCGATTGGTCTGGTTGTTGGAGTAGAGTGATGGAATATCGGTGCCGAGGGCGAAGAAAGGAGCCCAATCGCCCGCGACGCTGGCGCCGGGAGGCACCGCCCTCGTCAGGCTGGCACGGACTTCCGCAGAACCATAATTGGGCTCGCCGATGCTGGCGAAAATATTGGCTACGGACGTGGCTCCGAACGCAATAATCAAGACGATCGTCGAAACCGCAGCCGCAGGGGGGCGGACAAGCGTCTTGCGTCCCAGCAAGACCAGCAATGCGGCTACCGGCATGAGCCACCCGAGATGGTTGAGCATCGAGATGCCGCTTATTCCGGGAGTGTCACCGAGATCGATAGGCAGCCTGGCCAAAACCGCGTAATCGAGGGCCCTCAGAGCAAAGAACCCGGCCAACGTGCCAGTCAAGACCCCGGCTGCAATGTTCCAGAAACCAAGTCTGGTTGCCGGCGGCCATTTCCAGCAACCATCACTGAGCCAGTTCACGAACAGTAGTAAACAGGCCGGCACAACGGCGACGTAGTACCGGGGCGGCGCGTAAGAGAAGACGGCGAGAAGCAACGGCACGCCGATGGTGATCGCAGCTAAAGCGAGCCGATAGGGGTCACGAAGGAACCGTCCCGGGTCGGTGACCGCGCCGTGAAACATGGCCAAAAATCCCGCGGTCAGGGCGATCGGCGTCAGTTCGCTCAACGGGTTGAGAAACAGCCTGCCGGTGAAACCGCCGAGATCTGGAAACACGATCCGGTCAATCCATACATCGTAGGTGAGCCAACCGGTAAGCAGTGCAGAACTCGCTACAAACAACGCGAGCCCGACTCTGCCCGAAGTGGTCCGGACATTCTGGATTAGAGCAAGCATCGACAGTGCCGCAATCGGCGGCAGCAGATAAAGGGGGACCGCTGCCTTCAGCAAGAACAGACCGGCAACCGCGGCAATGATCAGCACGGCAATGCGGCTAAGCGGCCGGCCGGCATCGATGCTCAGAGCAAGGAACAGGCTCAAATAAACCCAGGCAGTGATCGGGATCTCGAAGATCGCGATCCTCGAGTAGTGGAAAAGCACCGGGTCGATGCCCAGCAGGAAAATCGCGAGCGCGGTCAGGAAGACTGGGCTGCGGCGGACGACGAAAATACAAGTGGCGAGGACAAGGAGAGCAAAGTAGGTAATGGTGATCCATCGCGCGCTTTCGGCATCCACGCTTATTGCCTGAAAAGCATAAATAGAAGGGCCATTGCGTAAGCGGGCTGGTTTCCATCCAGCCAGAATAATCGTCCGCCGGGTTCCAGTGCGTAGTCCCGAAAAGTGCCAGGTTTCTTGGCGACAGGGTCTTGTATCCTTCGTCGATATGCAGGCCAGTATCGTTAGGGGCGAACCAGGCGGGCACATCCGCATCAAGACGAATGCTGTGTATGACAACAATTGCCGCAACCAGAAGCGCCAGTAAACCATGTGAAGCCTGTTTACTAATTGTTGTCGACCTCCATTCACGAATTGCTCGATGCCCTGATCTCCGCACTCCTGTCTCCCTCGGGCTCTTGTTCGGGACATGGGTTACGGCGAACAGAACGACGAGGCGCTGTCAGGCGCTGTCAATTGTATTGGATTTCAATCAATGACGGCGAGTGACATCCGCATCCACGGATAGAAATATCCTGGTCATTCCGTGGGGATTTGGGGCGGGTCTGCCCGACGGAATCAGCACGCTCTCGCATCCTCCCCACAGCCCGCCTGAACCGGTAGTTGATTCAGCCAGGAGAAATTGTGATCCGTGGCGCGGGCGGATTGTGACCTGTGACCACGCAGGACGTGCCTGCTTTGGTCAAACTGCCGGGCCAATCCCGCTACAATCCAGCTTATGACCGAAACCAGCACAGCAGAACGTCTCCGGGTCGATACTCACGTGCATATGCACGCCTGTTTTGACCAGAGTCGATTCCTGGACGCGGCGGCAGCCAATCTGGGTGTTCTGCCGAACACCTGCGGTCGCGTGTCCGGCGTCCTGTGTCTGACGGAAACCTCGGATGCGGACTGGTTTCAGCGGATCAGTGCGGATATTTCGCGGTCAACCGGTCGGCCGCGCAGGTCACTGGCGATTTAAGTCGGCCGGCGAACCCATGACGGTGCTCGCGACGGATGCAGCCAATCGCCGGATAGCGATTATTGCCGGACGCCAGATCGTAACCGGGGAAGGTCTGGAGGTCCTGGCGCTCGGACTGGCAGACAGATTTGCCGATGGACATCCAACAGCTGAGACCCTGGCGCGGGTAGCCGAGGCCGGCGCTATGCCCGTATTGCCCTGGGGCTTCGGCAAGTGGACGGGGCGGCGGGGCAAGCTGGTCGCGGAGTTGATAGCCAGTCCTCCTTGCGCGTTTTTTCTCGGTGACAACGGTGGTCGCCTGGCGATCACGGCCGAGCCGCCCGCATTCGCTGAGGGTCGGGCAAGGGGTTTTCGCATTTTGCCCGGCACCGATCCGTTCCCGTTCCGTTGGGACGCAGGCCGGGTCGGCAGCTTTGGTCTCGAGTGGGACGAAAACCTCGCTGAAGACAAGATATTTTTATCCCTGCGAAACCTGCTGGGAGATTCGCAAAGGGCGCCGCGGCGATATGGACATCTGGAGCGGCTCCCGGCATTCGTTCGTAACCAGGTCGCGATCCAGGCTCGCAAGTGGGCGCGGAAGCTGAGACTCGTGACGAATCGTTATCCGAAGCAAGCGATAGCCATGACCTTGGGAACTGCCTGATGTGCGGCATCACCGGGTTTGCGGGACGAAGTCAGGGATTCGTACCCGCAGATGGGACGCTCTGCGAGCGATGTGCGACACCATCGTGCACCGCGGTCCCGACGGGGAGGGCGTCGGCATTGTCGATCATGTCGCACTGGGCATGCGGCGCCTGTCGATCATCGATATCGAGGGCGGTTCGCAGCCGATCTTCAATGAGGATCGCACGGTCCGCGTGACGCTAAATGGTGAAATCTACAACTTTCGCGAATTGAGGCGGCAACTGGAAGCAGCAGGGCATCGCTTCTCTACGCGCAGTGATACCGAAGTCATTGTTCACGCTTATGAAGAATTCGGTGACGACTTTGTCAATCGCCTGAACGGCATGTTTGCCATCGCCTTGCATGACTCGGCCAGGGATCGTCTGATCCTGGCGCGTGATCATCTTGGCATCAAGCCGCTGTTTTATGCAGTCACTCCGGAGGCCGTCATCTGGGGCTCCGAAGTCAAGGCGATCCTGGCCAGCGGCATGGTCAGCCGGACGCTGGACTCGACTGCGCTGGTGGATTTTCTGTCCTGGGAGTATGTGCCCGGTGAACAGACGCTGTTCCGGGAAATTCGCAAGCTGCCGCCCGGGCATATGCTGGTGGCCAATAGCCGTGGCGAGATACAGGGGCCGGTTCGCTACTGGGATATCCCGACCTCGCCGGAGCATTCGGGCCGGGACGAGACGGCATGGCTGGAGCGGCTGGACGAGACGCTGTCTGCCGCCGTGCAGAGGCAACTCGTCAGCGACGTGCCGCTGGGTGCGTTTCTTTCCGGTGGCGTCGATTCGTCGCTGGTGGTGGCGGCCATGGGCCCGGCAAAGACCTTCAGCATCGGTTTTGACGACCCGACCTACAACGAGCTCGCCTACTCGGAGCAGGTCGCCAGGCACCTGGATACAGACCACGACACGAGACTGATCCAGCCGGATGTCGCCGATCTGTTTGACGGTCTGATGCACTACATGGACGACCCGATCGGGGATTTTTCGATATTCCCGACCTATCTGGTCTCGAGCCTCGCCCGTGAGTCCGTCACGGTCTCGCTCAGCGGCGATGGCGGTGACGAATTGTTCGGTGGTTATGAGACCTATCTCGCCCAGCGCATGGCCGAACGATATGCCCGGGTTCCCGGCGTCATCCGGTCTCTTGTCGGTGCGGTGGCCGAGCACCTGCCGCCCACGGAGAAGAAGAAGGGCCTGGTGAACAAAGTAAAGCGGTTCGTCGAAGGCAACGGCTACCCGGCAGGCCTTGGCCACGCGCGCTGGCGACTGTTTCTTGGCGATGCCCTTGGGCAAACGCTGTTGACCCCGGATTTTCGGCAGCAACTGGAGCGGCCTGCGGGGCAACACATCGTGGATCTGTTCTCACGCGCGGGTGATCTGGATGACGTCAATCGCGACCTGTATGTGGACGCCAAGAGCTACATGGTGGATAACTGCCTGGTCAAGGTCGATCGCATGTCCATGGCAGTCTCACTGGAGGTTCGCGTGCCGCTGCTGGATGTGGACCTGGTTGAACTGGCGTTCTCGATGCCCGGCAAGCTCAAGCTCGCGGGCGGTGAGACAAAATATCTGCTGAAAAAGCTGGCCGCGACAAAGATCCCCCGATCTTGTGTGTACCGGCCGAAAGAGGGCTTCAGCATCCCGATCAAGAACTGGCTGGGCGGGCAGTTCCGCCCGTTCCTCGAGCGGTATACTGATCCGCAGTTGTTGGCCTCAGACGGAATTTTCGATCCGGCAGTGGTCACCCGTCTGAAGTCAGAACACCTTGCGGGCAAGGCGAATCACAGTCACATACTGTGGTCGCTGATCGTGTTCCAGGCATGGCAGGAGAAGTGGCTTCATGGGTAGAGAACTGAGCGCGCAACGGTTTGATCAATTGATCAAACAACTGGGTGAGCAATCATGAAGGCGCTGGTCACGGGCGCAAGCGGGTTCACCGGCGGCGCGGTATGTCGTCGCCTGTTGAATGAAGGCTGGTCGGTTACCGCGTTTGCACGGGCGAGCAGCAACACTCGGGCGCTGCAGGAGGCTGGAGTGCAATGCGTGGTTACCGATATCACCGACCGCGCCGCAGTGGCGAAGTCCTTCCCGGATGTCGATGTCGTGTTCCACATCGCGGCGGCTTATCGCGCCGAACACGCCGACCATGGCGAATTTTCGCGGGTTAACGTCGATGCCACGCGTAACCTGCTGGAGGAGGCCGGTGAGCGCGGCGTCAGCCGCTTCGTCCACTGTTCCACAGTCGGCGTGCAGGGTGAGATCGAAGACCCTCCCGCGTCCGAGGATTACCGGTTTCATCCGGGTGATCACTACCAGGAATCGAAACTGGCTGGAGAGCAATTGGCGCTGGAGTACTTTGCCAAGGGCCTGAAGGGGGCTGTGGTCCGGCCCGTCGGCATATACGGGCCCGGTGACACCCGTTTCCTCAAGTTGTTCAAGCCGATCGCCAAAGGCTATTTCGTGATGGTCGGAAAGGGCGACAGTCTGTATCACATGACCTATATCGACGACCTGGTGGAGGGTTTCATGCTGGCGGCCACGCGCCCGGAAGCCCTCGGTGAGGTATTTACCATTGCCGGAGCGCGCTATACGACCTTGAATGAGCTGGTGGAGACGATCGCTGCCGCCCTGGACACGCGCCTGCGTCAGTTTCGCTTGCCGATGGGGCCGGTGAAGCTTGCCGCGGTCGTCTGTGATCGCGTATTTCGTTCTGTGGGCCTGTCGCCGCCGATCTATCCCCGGCGGGTTGAGTTTTTTGAGCTCGACCGGGCGTTTTCGATCGACAAGGCGCGTAACTTACTCGGCTATTCCCCGCAGGTAGATCTCGCAGAGGGGCTGAGACGGACCGGCGACTGGTACCGGGCCCAGGGTCTGATCTGACCTGGGCGTTGCACGGATAGTGGCATGGCACAGTCTCCGCAAAAGTACGATCTGATCATCGTCGGCGGCGGCATCTACGGGATTTTTCTTGCCCTTGAAGCCGGCCGTCGAGGCTTGCGGTCGGTGCTTTTGGAAAAGGACACGTGGGGCGCGGGCACCACCGGGGGCTGGTTACGGATTCTGCATGGCGGGCTTCGATATTTGCAGACGATGGACCTGCCGAGATTTTACGAATCAGTACGCGAACGACGCTGGTACATGCAGCTGTTCCCGGAACTGGTCCGGCCGTTGCCTTGTGTGATGCCGCTTTACCGGGACCATTCCCATTCGCCCTTGATCATGCGGGCGGCGCTGGCTGCAAATGACGTTTTGTCAGCGCATCGCAACCGTGGCGTGCCATCTGGAAATCACCTGCCTCGCGGGCGCGTCCTTTCAGCCGAGGATGTTCGCAGTATGTTGCCGTTTGCCGAGACGGCCGGTCTGAGGGCCGGGGCCTTGTGGTACGACGCGATGGCTATCGAGCCTGAAGGGCTGCTCAGCGCGCTGTTGGGATGGGCCAAGAGTCTGGGTGCCGATTCGCACGAGGCAATGGAGGCGATCTCGGTGCTCGACGACGGTGCGCGCGTGACAGGTGTAGAGGCCGTCTCCGGTGAGGACGGCGTGCACAGCACATTTCTTGCATCGGTAGTGGTCAATATGACCGGACACTGGAGTCTGGCGTTTGCGCAAAGCGCAGGGCTGGATCTGGGCCAGTCGCGGCGGCTGTCCTGGGCCTGGAACGTGTTGTTTGACGTGCCTTACAACAGCGATGCGGCCGCTGCCGTTGCAGCCCGACGTCCCGGTGCGCAGACCTTCTTCATCGTGCCCTGGCGCGGACGTGCGCTGGTCGGTACCGGGCATGCGCCATTGCCGCCTGGTTCAGAGGATGCCCAGGTTCCGGAGGGTGAAATTCACAGGTTCATCAACGAAGTCAGCGAAGCGGTGCCCGCACTGGGTCTGTCCCCGGCGAAGGTGCATTCTGTACTGGAGGGGAAGTTGCCGGTCTCGCCTTCCGATCCCCACCGCCTGTCCGGGCGGCCGTTGATTGCAGATCACGGCGCCCACGGCAAGCATGGTCTGTTTACCGTCTGGGGCATCAAGTACACAACCGCGCGCGCGGTCGCCAGGCGCGTGTTGAAACTGGCTTTTGCTAATCGCCTGGGTCAGCCTGGACCTTATTCCCGGCCCGGCGGCGGAGATATGACAGCGCTACCACCGCTCAATTGACGATCTTCTCGACGGTGTATTCGCGGATGTCCCGGGCATGGGTATAGATCAGAATCTCACCGACCAGGCCCAGAGCAAAGATCTGGACGCCGAGCACAATCAGCAGCGTTGCCAGAAGCAGCGCGGGGCGTTGTGCCAGCGCGTCTCCGAACGCAAGCCTCTGGACCACCAGGACTGACGTCCACAGCCCACCTATCGACGAAACACCGAGTCCGATCAATCCAAAGAAGCGCAGCGGTTTCTTGGTGAATTTGACCAGGAAGAAGACCGTCAGCAGATCCAGCATGCGGCGGGGATAGGCGCCGATGGCCGGGACGCGCCGGAACTGCTCCCTGGAGGATTGGCGCACATCCGCCTCCCCGACCCGGAAACCTCGCCGGGAGGCAAGCACGGGCAGGAAGCGATGCTGATCGCCGTAAACCGGAATCTCTTCCATCACCCGGCGACGCATCAGTCTGGCTCCGCTGCTGAGATCGCTGAAGTCTGAGTTGGTCATCCAGTTCACGATCCCGTGGAATGCGCCGGAAAGCCAGCGGTTGATACGCGAGTCCGTGCGCGGCCAGCGGCGGCCGATGACCATGTCATATTGGTCGCGGAGGTCAAACAAGCTGGGCAGATCAGCCGCCTCGAATTGATAATAGGCCGGTAATGTCAGGATCCAGTCGCCGCCGCTCTCGGCAAAACCGGCTTCCAGCGCTGTCGCCTCACCGAACTTCTTGCCCAGCTGGATGATCCGGATCCCGAACCCCTGTTCCTTTAGCTCGCAAAGTTCGTTGAAGGTCCGTTCATGGTGGCCATCCAGCACACAGATGATTTCATAGCTCAGATCCAGCTTGTCGAGCGCGTCGCGGTACTCAGCGAGCAGATCGGACAGCATGTACCAGCGCTCGCTAAACGGAATGATTACCGACAAATCGAGGTTACGGGCGGGTGGGTCAGATTTCGAAACTGTGGATTCCATGGCAAGCTAAATTTTCCTCAGGGTATTTCTGACCAGGTCTCGGGTACTGATGTCACCAGTACGGAAGATCAGCTCAACGATAGCCCCGTTAAACACAAGAAACAGTGCAAGGGCGATCAGTGACAGTCCAGTGCCCGCCAGCACAGTGGAATAATAGCCGTCGGAAGTCCCGCCCGCGCCGAACGAGGTCACAAGCGTGGCCAGCCCAATAAGCAGAAATGGGGTTGCCAGCTTGGTAAACCAGAGAATAGGCGCAGCAGAGGCGGCGCGTATGGTCTTGATTCCGGCCAGATCGATCAGCACCTTGTACACCCTGGACAGCCCGTACTTGGACTCGCCGAACCGCCGGGCATGATGGCGCACTTTGATTTCCGCGATACGCGCCCCGGAGAGATTGGCCATCGCCGGGATGAAGCGATGCATCTCGGAATAGAGTTTGACGCTCTTGATCACGGAAGCACGGTAGGCTTTAAGCGAGCAGCCGTTGTCCTTGATCGGCACACCGGTCACTTTGCCGATCAGCCAGTTCGCGATGCGAGATGGAATCTTGCGACTGACCAATTTGTCCTGACGATTAAAACGCCAGCCGACGACGATATCGTGCCCCGCCTCGATCTCTTCAATAAAGCGTGGAATATCTTTTGGGTCATTCTGCAAATCACCATCCATGGTAATGATGATGCGCCCTCGTGCGTGGTCGATGCCTGCGGCCATGGCCGGCGTCTGGCCAAAGTTTCTCCTGAACTTGATTACTCGCAGGCGATGATCGGTGCGGGCCAGTTCGGCTGCCACGGCGAAAGTATCATCGCTGCTGCCGTCATCGACAAACAGGATTTCATATTCCAGATCAAGCGCGTCGAGAACATCCTTGAGCTGCTGATGCAGGACTGGCGCGCTTTCCTCCTCGTTATAAAGGGGGACCGCGACGGATACGTCGATATTGTCCTGGTTCTTGGTCAACCAACGCCTCCGCTCATCCCGCGTGGAACCTGTCGGTGCTGATCTTTTACCCGCGGCCCGATCTCGTCAAACACCGCGCTGGCAAATAAGCATCATGCAACTGATTTTCATCTGACTATGTGCAGTCAGTCACATTCGCAGACATACGGCAGCTGCGCCAACCTTAGTGCTGACGACTATTCTGGCCGGTGCAGCACGATGTCTTCGTATCCAACGACGCCCATCACCTCGCTCCGATGCAACACTGGCGCCATATTCAAGCCAAACGTCTCAAACAAGCGCGCGATATAGCGCACATCCATATTTGGCCGGACGCTGATCACCGGCTTGGACATGATCTCGTAGACATTGACCCGTTCCGGCGCGCGTCGGCCCCCGATCACCTTTTTGGCAATGTCGGAGAACAGCAGGATGCCGTATTCGTCATCCTCGTGGCGCTTTTTGACCACGATACAGCGGGCCTTCTTCTCGCGTACCGCATCCAGGGCTTCCTTGACCGTGGCCATGCCGTCGATCAGCACGAAGTCCTGCTTCATTACGTCCTCGGCACGAACGATCTTCTCTCCGTTCATATCTCTTCCTCGACAACCGGGGTCAGCTCCCGGACCTGGTGACTGACGCCGACGGCGTCTTCGATATCGATCTGCACCGCGATGCCCTGGCCCGACTCGCTGTCGAACTCTCCCGCATCGCCGATTCGCTCCAGTATATGCCTGCTCAGGTGTTCCTCCACCATCAGCAGCAGCACGTCGCGCTGGGTTTCCAGCGACAGGCCGAGGAAGGTCTTCTGCGGCTTCACGCCTTCACCCCGGGCTGAGGCGATGACCGTGATGCCGGTGGCGCCGGCCTTCCTTGCTGCGTTCATGACCGCCTCGGTCTTGCGATCGTCGACAAACGCGATTATGAGTTTGAAATGCATGGTCCTTACTCCTGTGGGAAATCGGGAATATCGGGAGCGACATGGCGCTCGTAGTCAGTATCTGTCGCCCGTGACTTGCCTCGCCAGGCGGCCAGCTGGGCATACGCCATCACGCTCATGATCGGGAACAGGCTGGCAAACGCGATCAGACCGAAGCCGTCAATCAGCGGATTGCGCCCCGGCACGCTCTCGGCCAGCCCCAGGCCCAGCGCGGCCACCAGCGGCACGGTGACCGTCGATGTGGTGACGCCGCCGGAATCGTAGGCCAGCGGGATGATCATTTTTGGCGCCAGCGCGGTCTGGAATACGACCACGATGTAGCCTGCGATGATGTACCAGTGGATCGGGTCGCCGGCGACGATGCGATAGGTCCCGAGCGATATGCCGATCGCCACGCCTAGTGCGACCGAGCCGCGCAAGCCGCGCACGCTGATGGCGCCGGCCGATACTTCGCTGGCCTTGATCGCGACGGCGATCAGCGACGGCTCGGCGATGGTGGTGGCGAAGCCTATCGCGAAGGCAAACGCATAGACCCAGGCATAATCGAGCCAGTCAAAACCCGGGATCAGCGCAGCCGGCCAGCTGTTATCGATGAACTGGTGGGCGGTCAGTTGCTCGGCCATCAGGCGGCCCAGCGGAAACAGCGCTTCTTCCAGCCCGAGCAGGAACAATGACAGACCAATCAGCACATAGAAAAACCCAAGCGCGACACGACCTGCATTCTTCACCCGTCGCCGCAGCACCAGCACCTGGAACCCGACGATCACCGCGGCGATGGGCAATACATCCCGGGCGGTGCCCAGCAGGACCCTGCCGGCGTGAAAGATCAGTTCCATCAGATGAGGATTCCGTACGCCATCACGAAGATCATCGGCGTCAGCGACGCAAATGCGATCAGACCAAAGCCGTCGATCAACGGATTGCGCCCGCGGATGGAGGAGGCCAGGCCGACGCCGAGCGCGGTGACCAGCGGCACGGTGATGGTGGAGGTGGTGACGCCGCCGGAATCATAGGCAATACCGATGATTTCCTCCGGCGCCTGGGTGGTCATCAACATCACCAGCACATAGCCGCCGATGATGAAATACTGGATCGGCCAGCCCTTCAGAATCCGGAATACGCCGATCACGATGGCGATCCCGACCGACAGCGCGACGGTCATGCGCAGACCATAGGCGTAGCTGGCCATGGCGGCCCCATCCTGGTCGATGACGCCTGCCACGGCCGCCGCTTGCGCTGCCTCGCCGGCCACCGCAATCAACGCCGGTTCGGCCACGGTCGTGCCGAAGCCCAGCGCAAACGCGAAGGCCAACAGCCAGGCCAGATTGCCCTTGCGGGCGAAGTCGTAGGCCATCGATTCGCCGATGGGAAACAGGCCCATCTCGAGGCCGTAGATGAAGAACGTCAGACCCAGTACCGTGAACAGCAGGCCGCCGAGCAGACCGCCCACATTCGGCAAGGGTTGCTGCAGGACCGCCAGTTCGAAGAAGGCGATCACAATGACGATCGGCGCCAGGTCCCGGAGGCTCCGGAACATCGCACGCATTAGCTGGGTCAGGCTACGTAACATTCGGTAGTTTGTTTTGTGACAGAATTTGCTTCAAGCGATCGCCGAAGCACTATTGTAGCGTGGAGCCGGCCAACCTGGCTCCCGCAAGATATTTCCAAGACCTGTGCGGCAGTTGTGCTCCGTGCCTCGGTATCGAAAAGGACCGTAATTGAACAGTCTCCTGGTAAGCCTGGCGAGGAAGCTACCCCACAGTCTGCAGTACATATGCGGCGGATTCGCTATGCGCACCAGATAGCCAGAGACTCATTCCGGACTGAAGAACCTGAATCCGAGTGTCTGGACCGGTGGATCAGGGCGGGCGATTGGGTGATCGATGTCGGCGCCAACGTTGGGCATTATACGAAACGGTTTTCGGATATTGTCGGGCCTGACGGCCATGTTTTGGCTTTCGAACCTGTGGTTCGGACATTCGAAATGCTGACATCAAATGTGTTGCACTTCAGGAATCGCAACGTGACCTTACTGAATCTTGCGGCTTCCTCGGAAAGTGGCCTGGGTCATATCAGCGTTCCAGAGGATCAGGGTGGCTCCAGAAACTATTACCAGGCCCATCTCACTGAGGCTGGTGGTCAAGCAGTATTTAAATCCCGTATCGATGACCTCTCTATTGATCACCGCATCGCATTGATAAAAATCGACGCAGAAGGGCATGACGCCGAAGTGTTGGTGGGAGCCGCGAGCATTATCGATCGGGACAGGCCGGTTGTAATCATCGAGACAAACTCGGACTTTGTGGGCCGGTTTTTCAGCAGCCGGGATTATCGGATGGAGAAGCTTCAAGGTTCACCAAACGCGATTCACCTGCCCGAATAATCCCCCGGTCTATCTACAAACCCCAGGTCATCCGATGGGCATCCAGCGCCTCGATGCTGGGCGCCAGTTCCTCTCTCTCGGGTACGGTCAGCCGGCGTCCGTCGAGCACCTTGTAGGTGCTGTTGAGCAGAGGCTTTGGCCAACAGCAAGCGCATTGTGGAGGAATCCACCGCAATGTGCCCGAGATCAAACAGCGTGTGCAGGTCCGAGCGCAGCAGCAGGCCGTTGGAGACGTGGTAGGTCTTGTCGCCCTGAAAGGGGCTGATCAATGCGGCTTCCAGCACGTCTTCCGCCTCGCAGCGGGAGATGGCGCACTTGCCGCCATAGGCCTTGATCAGCGCCTGGCGGAAGCGTGGGTGGCCGCGGCGGCGGATGATCGCTTCGAAGTGGCGGGTGCGTGAATCGGTCACGCTGACCGCCTGGAAGATGCCGGTCGCGGTGGCGGTGTCCTCGACGGTTTTGAAAATGCCCGAGATATCCAGCGACGGTCCTTTCTGCTCGCGCTGCATCACGTTCTCGGCGATGAAGCGTTTCAGGGTGCCGAAATCGCTGCGGATCGCCTGCAGATAATGCTCGTCCACCCGGGTGAACGGATCGTGTTTATCCGACAGCCAGTCTTTGAGCTGACCCACGGGCACGCTGATCTGCACCGGCTGGGTCAAAAAGAAGATGTATTCGCGGCTGTCCCCGCTGTCCGGATCGGTCCCCCAGATCGCTTTGGCAGCCCGGGGATTTTCATACCGCCCGACGACCTCGGCCGCGTAGCGGTACACGCCATCCACCTCGCCCAGCACCATGTCGCCGTTGCTCATATACAGCCAGTTCATGATGTTGATCGGCCCGGGCGGCACACCCCAGGCATAAAAGCCCTGAGTGTTGTTCTCGATTTGCAGCAGCTCGGCGTAGGTGGTGTCGCTGAAGTTGCCGATCACGCGATCGCGCGGAATCCGGGATTCGATAGAGATGCTGAGAGACCTTTGCGCCTCTTCGGTGTCTGCGGTAAAGATGAAGATGCCGGACATCGCTGCAGACTCCTGCGTTACGCTACTGGCCGATCAAGAACCCGGGCCGGTGTGAAACCTTCAAACCGGCTACATCTGGGCCTGAATGTAGTTTTGCAGACCTGTCTTCTCGATCAGGCCGAGCTGGGTTTCCAGCCAGTCTACGTGTTCTTCCTCCGATGCGAGGATGGCGGCAAGCAAATCCCGGCTCACATAAGTCTTTAGCGGTCTCCGCATCGGCGATACCTGCGCGCAGATCCGGGATCGCGATCTGCTCCAGCTTGAGGTCGCAATTCAGCGCTTCATGTACATTTTCCCCGATCATGATCTTGCCGATGTCCTGCACATTGGGCAGGCCTTCAAGCAGCAGGATGCGCTCGATAAGCTGATCTGCATGCTTCATCTCATCGACGGATTCGTTGTATTCATGCTCGGCCAGTTTGTTCAGTCCCCAGTCGCGAAACATGCGCGAATGGAGGAAATACTGGTTGATCGCGGTCAGCTCATTGCGCAGCGCAACGTTAAGATGAGCAATGATGGTTTTGTCGCCTTTCATGCAGGACTCCTTTTTGACATGAACCTTTTAGATGACCGCGGCCCGCGGTGCAAGCGGCCAGCGGCGCTGATCCGGGCCGGGCATGGCTTGATCGGCCAATTGTATCGCGCAGGGAGTCAGCTTGAAGAGTATTCGCCAGCAGGCAAACTGCCTGATTCGGGACTGGCCGGGGGCCATCGGTTTCGGAACGCGAGTTCCTGGGTTCCGGCCGGATTTCCAGGCCGGCTTTTTCAGGCCGCAATTTCAGACAGCCATCTCACACAGCCATCTCAGGCAGCCATCTCAGGCGGGCGAGGGGCTCAGCCGGGGCGGCAGGGAATCGCGCTGACGGCAGTACCCGGCCCGGGTCCGGCGCTGGTCGTTCAGGATATCGCCGGCCATCGACGCGCACTGGCCACAACCGGTGGCGACGCCGAGGCAATGGCCGAGTTCCTGGACGCTAGCCAGACCCTCGTCCGCAGCTTCGCGGATTTCGCTTTCCGTAACCGCGTGGCAAACGCAAACGTACATGCTTCGATCCCACCTCGTGGCCGCTGGTGTTGGGCCTCATGTTCACCGATGGTCAGAGATTAACGCGAATACGAATGATTCGCAATACCTATCCCGGCCGATTCAGCACGAATCGCAACAACACTCGCGAGGCCTATGCCGATGAAGATGGCTGATGCCGATGGCTGGATTTGCGGTCGAAGGTGCACGATCGGATGCTGCGCTGAGCTATGCTTGCGCGAACCTGTGGCGGGGCAAGAGGTCTGATACCCGCAGCCGCCACCCCCGATGTCAAGGAAACTTCCCCCTGATGGTTGACCGAATCAGGCTCAGACGCATTCTCCTGCTGGCGCTGCCGATTATTGGCGGCATGGTGTCGCAGAACATCCTGAATCTGGTCGATACGGCCATGGTCGGCAGCCTTGGCGATGCGGCGCTGGCCGCGGTTGGCCTGGGCGGCTTCGCCAATTTCATGTTTATGGCGCTGATCCTCGGCATCTCTACCGGGGTGCAGGTGATGTCCGCCCGGCGCAAGGGGCAGGGCCGCTTTGACGAGATGGCGCTGCCGCTCAATGCCGGCCTGTTCCTGGTGGTGATCGGCGCGCCGGTGATCACCGTGGTGTTATATACGCTGATACCGGATCTGTATCCGCACCTGAACAGCGATCCCGAGGTCATCGAGCAGGGCGTGCCGTATCTGCGCTGGCGCTTGCTGGCGATCACTATTGTCGGTTGCAACTTCGCGTTCCGCGGCTACTGGAACGCGGTGGATCTTTCGCGCCTGTACATGGGCACGCTGATCGTGATGCACGCGACGAATATCTTCCTCAACTGGGTATTCATCTTCGGCAACCTGGGCGCCCCGGCGCTGGGCGCGGAAGGTGCCGGGCTGGCTTCTGCGCTCGCCACCGGGGTTGGCCTGGCGGTCTACGTGACGCTGGGATTTCGCCATGCCCGCGAACACGGCTTTTTGCAGCGTCTGCCGCCCAAGGCGGACATCCGAAACATGTTTACTTTGTCTCTGCCCACCGGCATCCAGCAATTGTTTTTCTCGACCGGTTTTGTGGTGCTGTTCTGGATCATCGGTCAGGTCGGCACCCGCGAATTGGCCGCAGCCAGCGTGCTGGTCACGGTGATGCTGGTCGCGCTACTGCCTGGTCTGGGTCTGGGGCTGACCGCATCGACGCTTGTTGGCCAGGCGCTGGGGCGCAAGCAACCCGACGACGCCGCACAGTGGGGCTGGGATGTGACCAAGGTCGGGGCGGTGCTGATGGGCGTGCTGGGTTTGCCTTTGGTGATCTGGCCGGATCCGATTCTGGGCGTGTTTATCCACGACCCGCTGACGATCGATACGGCGCGTTTGCCGGGACAGATCATGGGCGGCTTCATGGCGCTGGATGCGGTCGGCATGGTGCTGATGCATGCGCTGCTCGGCGCCGGTGATGCGCGCAGGGTGATGATGGTCTCGGTAGGAGTCCAGTGGCTGGTGTTTCTGCCGCTGGCCTATCTGCTGGGCCCGGTGCTGGGGCTGGGTTTGACCGCCATCTGGGTGCTGCAGAGTCTGTATCGCGGATTGCAGGCCGGCATCTTCAGCCGTTTCTGGCTGGCCCGGCGCTGGGCGGATATCGAGGTTTAGGCCAGCGGGCCGAGACGCTGCCGCAAAGACTCCAGTTCTTCCAGCAGATCCAGCGCCAGCGCGGCGCCGGCGAGGTTGACCCCGAGTTCGCGATGCAGACGCGAGGCGATCTGCACCCGGCGCACCGCGATGCCGGTAAATCGCCATTCCTGATCTCGCCCGCCGCGTGGATCGACCATGCCCAGCTCGACCATTTCCACGATCAGCTCCCGCTGCAGATGACAGATCCGGCACAGGCTTTCAAGGTCACACTCGAACGCTTCGTCGAGGATTTCCCCGCGAATGATGTCGTGTTCAGGATGGGTGTTTCGGGTGTTCATTTCATACCCCCATCACATCCCGAGCGCTGCGCGCGGATTCATCGGCAAGAGGTCGCGCATCTTTTCATACAGCGCGCGTTGTTCCGGCGTCTTTGCTTCGGGCGTGTCGATCCTCAGGCTGACGATCTGATCGCCGGCAGGGGAGCCGGGCAGGCCCCGACCCTTCAGCCGCAGTTTGTTGCCCGAGCGTGAGTTGGCGGGGATCTTGAAATCCACCTTGCCGCCCAGTGTGGGAATCTGCAGTGTTGCGCCCAGCGCCGCTTCCCAGGGCGTGATCGGCACCTCCAGCAGGATATCGCGGCCGTCGGCGACAAAATAGGGATGTGGCTCGAAGCTGACCTCCAGATACAGGTCGCCGTTGGGTCCGCCACCCGTGCCGGGTGCCCCCTGACCGGCCAGCCGGATGCGCTGTCCGGCCTTGACCCCTTTGGGGATGGACACGCGCACCGAGCGGTTTTCGGTGACCACGTGACCGTCCGGTGAGAGTCGGGGCATCCGCAGACTCAGGGTCCGGGACGTGCCGGCGAAAGCATCCGCCAGGCTGATTCGTACTTTGGCGTGATGGTCTTCGCCGCGTGTGCGCATCCGCGCGCGCTGAAAACCGCCGTCGAAACCACGTTCAAACCCCTGCGGGCCGCCGCGCCGCGCGCCGCCGAACAGGTTCTCGAAGAAATCGCTGAAACCGCCGCCGCCCGGGCCGGAGAACTCGAAGCCTGCGTCCCAGTCAGGCGGTGGCCTGAATTCCTGGCCGGCCTTCCAGTCCTTGCCGAACTGATCGTAGGCGGCGCGCTTTTCCGGGTCCTTCAGGACCTCGTAGGCTTCACCCAGATCCTTGAAACGGGCTTCGGCATCGGCCTCCTTGCTGACGTCCGGGTGATACTTCCGCGCCAGCTTGCGGTAGGCGCGTTTGACCTGATCCTGGGTGGCGTCGCGGCTCACGCCCAGTGTTTGATAGTAGTCCTTGAATTGCATGCCCTGGCGTCCTTCAGGCCTGTCAGACTGCGGCCGATGTCATCAAAAGTGGGGGACAATGGCCCGGATTCAAGGGGCCGTAAGATTTTGGGCTTGCGAATTTTTACCGTACTGACAACCTGAGCTGAAGAGGCACTTTATCTATTTAGACAGTGACTTATATGCTACTCATCTTTTCAAATCGAGAAATCCACTCTAAGCCTTATGTTAACTCGACGGGTGTATTAACAAACCTTAATTTGATTCTGGAAAACAGCCGCAATACGCTGAGCCACTAGCTATTTAGTGGGGGGGGAGTAAAGGCGGGGAATCCCGAGGCGCGCGGCTGGCGTTTGCGGTTCTGCGCGCGGCGACGGCGCCGGCAGCTCACAGGTGAGTTGTGTGAACCCTGTCACACTTCCGTAACGGCAAAGCCCGTAATGTTCGATGATATGAAGAGCGGCTATCAAATCTATCCTCCGGACGACGGGGGAGAGACTCGTCGTGATGCAGGCTATTTGGCTACCGCCGGGAAGCCGCCTCATCTGAAGCCCGTGCCGTCGCCGGCCAGCGCCGGTCCGGCCACGACCGCGTCGGCGGACGTGGCGGCCGACCGGATAGTCGCAGACAGTGTCACCGATAGTGATAACGCGGCCAAGACGATCCGCAAGCGTCGCGGTGGCTCAAGAGGACCTGCTTCGGTGCGCCTGTTCAATCAGTATATCCGGGTGCCGATCCTGATCCTTGCCCTGGTGGAAATCGCCGTGATGATCGCCGCGGTCTACCTCGGTGCCCAGTGGTGGTATAGCGGCAACGAGGCCGTCATCCAGCGCGAAGTCGGCGCGATTTTGCCAAAGGCCATGGTCTTCGCCGGCATGATCTTCACCTGCATTATCGCGTTGGGGCTCTACAGTTCCCGCAGCCAGCCCAGCGGCGCCGGCGTGATCTTGCGACTGGCCGTGGCGATGGCGTTTGCCGGTCCTGCGCTGGTACTGGCCTATTACCTGATCCCGTCGCTTGATCTGGGTCGCGGCGTGTTCGTCTCCTCAGGGCTGCTGACCTTCGCCGGGCTTGCGATTACCCGTTTCATTTTCCTGCGCACCGTCGGCGATGTGATGTTTCGACGTCGCATTCTTTCATTGGGGGCCGGCGAGAAGGCGGCCAGTCTGACCCATATCCGTCTGCGCGCGGATCTGCGTGGCTTCGATGTGGTCGGTTTTGTCTGGTCGGAAGGCGACAAGCGCTCGGTGGATGTCGATCGCCTGCTTGATGTCCCAGGCTCGCTGCTGGATTTCGTTCGTAAGAATGACATCGACGAGATCGTGGTGGCGCCGGACGACCGTCGCCGCGGGCTCCCGGTCGAGGCCCTGCTGGAATGCCGACTGGCCGGGGTTTCGATCGTCGATCTGCTGACCTTCCTTGAGCGTGAATCCGGCAAGGTGCAGCTGAGTCTGCTTTACCCGTCCTGGCTGATTTTCTCTGATGGAATGAGTCATGGCCCGATCCGGAATGCGCTGGAGCGCGCGTTCGATCTCGTTTCAAGCACGCTGCTGCTGATGGTCACCTGGCCGATCATGGTGCTGACCGCGCTGGCGGTCTGGATGGAGAGCGGATTCAAGGGGCCGATTCTGTACCGCCAGACCCGGGTGGGTCTCGAAGGTGTGCCTTTCGAGCTGCTCAAGTTCCGCAGCATGCAAGTGGATGCGGAAGCCAACGGCGAGGCGGTCTGGGCCGCTACTGACGATCCGCGTGTCACCCGGATCGGCACCTTCCTGCGCAAGTATCGCATCGACGAATTGCCGCAATTGATCAATGTGTTGCGCGGTGAGATGAGCTTTGTCGGCCCGCGTCCGGAACGCCCGGAGTTTGTCGAAGGCCTGGCCGAGACACTCCCGTATTACCGCGAGCGGCATTGCGTCAAGCCGGGCATCACCGGCTGGGCCCAGCTGTGTTATCCCTACGGCTCCTCGGATGAGGATGCGTTGGAAAAACTTCAATACGACCTCTACTACCTGAAGAATCGCAGCCTGCTGTTCGATCTGCTGATCCTGTTGCAGACCGCTGAGGTCGTGCTCTGGCGCAAAGGCTCGCGCTAGGCGAAACCGCCCCCTTTGTCACTCCTTGATGATCGCGGACAACACATCCGTGCTCAGACCTGGTTTCCCGCGGCTCAAGCGCTTCGTCACCTGACTGATATTTTCAATTGTTGAGTCCGGGGCCGCAGCCTGGACGTAAACGAAAAAGGCCTGAACCCGGCAAGCGGTTCAGGCCTCTTTGAATTTCTTGACACGCCAGTCCGGAATATCTTCCGGCTCACCTGACCGCTCAGCTGATGGTCTTGCTCGCCATGTCCGAACGCGCGCTCTCACGACCCTCGTCATCAAACGCGGTCATCGTGAAATACCAGGTGCCGAGGCCCAGATACTCAATCAGATAGGAACTCAGGCCCGGGTTGGTGAGTTCGACCACCACGTCCAGGTCGTCGGGATTCTGGCCATAGAAGATGCGGAACCCTGCCAGGTCGGTCAACGGCGTGCCGTCTTCCCGTTCGGTGGGCGCCAGCCACGAAAGTAGCGCGGTGCCTTCAATAGGGTCGGGCGGGGGCTCGACAGGAGGAGGGGGCTCGACCGGTGGAGGCTGAACCGGCGGCGGCGTGATCGGGTCGATACCGCCGACCGTCTCATTGCTGCCTGAGCCGCCACCGCCACACCCCGCCAGCATCAGCATCGCCAATGCGACACAGGTCAGGAGTGGCCGGCGCGAAGCCCGCAGAGACATTAACTTCATTTAGAAACCTTTTGAAATCCCTACATATTGGGAGGCTTATCCCAGCCTGCTACCAGATGATGGGTGGGTTGGACATAATGTACTCAACAACGGCCGGCACTCTAACCGGTAGTTTGCCGCTTGCCAACCCTCCGAATCCGGGCCCTTGCAAACCAAGGGTTTAGCATGGAAGTGTGACCCGCGTCACAGAAAATTTGCGCAAAATTTGCGCGGAAAGGGGTGGTTCTCGCTCAGGGGCTAGCCTTGGAGCGCTTTTCCAGGGAGTCCGGACGCGCAACAGCCTCCGTGGATAATGAATCCACGGAGGCCGGTTTTGGGCTTGCCTGCGGTCTTTACTGGAAGGTCTTGCTGGCGACAGCCGAGCGCGCGCTTTCGCGGCCGTCGGCGTCAAACGCAGAGACAGCGAAATACCAGGTGCTCTGTTCTGCAAGACTGTCGATCACATACATCGACAACCCGGGGTTGTTGAGTACCGTGACTTCGCTCAACTGGCTCTGGGACTGGCCGTAGTAGATCTTGAACCCGGCCAGATTGTCCAGCGGCGAGCCGTCTTCGCGCTCGGTGGGCGCGACCCATGACACCGTAGCAGTTCCGTTGCCGGTTGGTGGTGGCTCGGTCGGCGGCGGTTCGGTCGGCGGCGGTTCGGTCGGCGGCGGTTCCGGTGAGGCGCTTCGGACAGCTGCGTTGATCAGTTCGATCTCGCTGTCCGAGGCAAAGGCGGCGTCTTCCACAGCATTGGCCAACGACGCCTGGCTGCTCTCGGTGATGTTGTTGATGCTGGCGGGGCTGGTCCCGGCGGAAATTCCGCCCAGCTCATCGAGCAGTCCCTGCAACTCCGGGTCGCCGGAGAATGCCAGCGCTGCCTCGACGACGACCATGGTCTGGGTCAGCATGGCCGCCGGTATCGTGACATTGGCCGTGGTGGCGCTGGCTGGGGCCCCTGGACGGATTGTACGGATAGCGGCGTCCATGCGCGCCGTTGCATCGCTGCCGCCAACATGGAGTTTGTTGGTCAATGCCTCGACCAGGACCACGGCTGAAGCCAGGCTGGCGACCGCCGCCACACGTGGATCTGCGTCGGGCCCGCCGCGGCCATCTACCACCCCGTCAATGATATCGGCAGCCAATGCATCCATAACCGCGTTGCCGTCAATCACCGAGTTGCCGATGCGGAAACCGGTGGTGGCCAACGCATCGCGTGCACGGCGGACCATTTCGCCCAGGGTTTCGCTGGATTTCACTATGACCGGAGCGTTGCTGTCATTGACTTCCGTGGTAATCGGGTCAGACAGGATGGCCGGGTCCATGCCGAAGTTCAGGTGGCTCATCACGCTGACTCTGGCGGAGGCCAGATTATTATCCAGCAGCCCGCCGCTCATGTTCTGCGCAGCGCGGACGATCAGCGTCGCGTGCGGATTGAGGTTGCCCTGGGTCTTGCTGGACGGTTTGGCAACCACCGAACTGAGGTCGAAATCCGGGGCCGTGCCGGTGACCACATCGATGCCATTGGAGGCGTGGAGGGTCAGCGGATAGTACTTGCCCTTCTCGCGCACCGTCACCGTATAGGAGGCTTCTTCGCCAGAGGCCGCTGTGTTGATCAGCGTTCCCTGCTTGTTGAATACCCGGACTGCGGCGCCGGTGATCGGGCCGTCGCCGACGCTGCCGCTAAGCTGGTTGACGATGATCTCTTCACCAGGATCCGGCTGCGATGGCGGCGGGGTCGGAGCCGGTTGGGGGGGAGGGGAAGTTCCGACAGAAGGTGAGCTATCACCTCCGCCCCCACCGCCACCGCAGGCGGCAGAAAAAGTGATGAATGCGATGATGCAGGCCCTGACGAGCCAGTGAGTTAGGTTGCGATCGGCCTTGTTCACGGTCCACCTCGGTGGCCGATGCCCCCTCCCGGGACTACCGGCAACTCGGTAGTCCAGCTGATGGGCCGACAGCGAGCTTATGCTCTCGCTGACGTGGTCCGCTCGCGCAAGCGGCCGGGTCTGGCGTCCGTGTCAGTCCCGTGTCCCTGTCCCAGTGGTAGCTCCGCTGTCCTGGCACCCTTGCATGGGTGCGGTAGACCGGTGGCTTTGCGTCTCCGCCTTTCGACGGGTTTGCCTTTTTCAGCTGGTCTGTTCCAAATCAAACCCCCGGAACGATGCGCCAAAAAATAAGGCGATACCGTTCCTCCATGTGACTGAACATGGCCTGACGCAATTCGGCTAAGGGATCGGGATTGCAGGGGGAGGCGAGCAAGGCTCGCGGACCTCCAGCGAGGGGGAGGTCTCCTACCGGCAACCCCGCTGTCCTAAGCCCCTCCGTGGAGGGAAGCCCTTAGACCGGTGGCTTTGCGTCCCCGCCTTTCGACGGGTTTGCCTTTTTCAGTCGACTGCGAAACTAGACGGTGGCCCGCGTTATGGCAAGAACGTGGTTCACACTTTTTCCGTGAAGCGTCCGTAATCGGATCGAAAATCGGGTGAGTAATCAGGCAATATAAATCATTTAAAACAATAAGTTATATTATATAATTAATGTGAAATATCTAATTATAAATTGACCGCTGGTGCAACCCGACTGAGCGGCAACCCGACGCGGGCAGGACGGCGTGTTTGCGCAAATCGCGCTCCCGCGATGAGTCCCGGCCTGCGTCTCAGCGCCGTTCGGCAGCCAGCTTGCGCTCCCAGTTCAGCGCATGGGTGACGATGGCGTCCAGGTCGTTGAGACGCGGAGACCAGCCCAGTACCTCGCGCACCCGTTCCGCATGGGCAACCAGGCTGGGCGGATCACCGGCGCGGCGCGGCGCTTCCTCGATCGTCAGCGGCGCGCCGTTGATTCTCGACACAGCATCGAGAACCTCGCGCACGCTGTAGCCGTGGCCGTAACCGCAGTTCAGCACCTGAGATTCACCGCCGGCGCGCAGATAGCTCAGCGCGTCGAGGTGAGCAGAGGCAAGATCCTCCACATGGATGTAGTCCCTGACGCCGGTGCCGTCGTCGGTCTCGTAATCGGTGCCAAAAATCGTGACTGAGGGTCGCCGGCCGGTGGCTGCCTCGCAGGCGACCTTGATCAGCAGTGTGGCTTTGGCGGTGGACTGGCCGATGCGGCCCTCCGGGTCCGCGCCCGCCACATTGAAGTAACGCAGCGCGACATAGCGCAGCGCGGTCGCGGCGGAGAGGTCGCGCAGCATCCACTCGCTCATCAGCTTGGACGTGCCGTAGGCATTGATCGGTGCGGTGGGCGTATCTTCCCGGGCCACGCCGCCGGGTGGCAGGCCATAGACCGCGGCGGTGGAAGAAAACACGACATGCGCAACACCGGCATCGCGGCAGCACTCCAGCAGGTTGCGGGTCGCGCAGGTGTTGTTGCCATAGTATTTCAGCGGGTTCTCCACCGATTCCGGCACAATGGTATGCGCTGCGAAATGCATCACGGTGTCGATACCGCGTTCGGCAAGCAGACGGGACACCAGCGTCTTGTCGCCGACATTGCCTTCGACGAAGTCGCCATAAAGCACAGCGTCCCGGAATCCGGTGCTGAGGTTGTCCAGGGTAACGACGTGCTCGCCGGCTTCACCGAGCTGGCGCACGACGTGGCTGCCGATGTAACCGGCGCCACCCGTGACCAGGATGGCCGGGCTATTGCTGGATGCGGACAAGGCGCTTCTCCTCAGAACGGGTAACAGGGAATAATTTTCGGAAGTCTACCAAGAGCCGTGTGGCGTCCCGGTGACGCAGTTCTCAATCAAGGCGCGGTCCATGCGTCGGGTCCGCGATCGCCATGGGTACCGTTCAAAGCCGGGCCTGCTCCTGGATCTGAGGCCGGCGAAATAGTGCACTGTGCCCAATTCTCGTATCATCGGCTTCGTCGGGGGGCAGATCATTACGTCGGACATGGTGCCGGCAGGAGCGCGGTTTTGTTCGATAGAGCCCTTAGCCCTTCAGACGCCCCGGCTGAATTCAACCCCATCGTTGACCCCCCGATAGCCTCGAACTCCGGTTTCCCGCCGGCTCGACCCCGGGCACGCTCGGCTGCGTGCCGTCGCGGCGGCCTGGCGCTGGTCTTTTCGACGCTGATCGCCTGCGGAGGCGGAGGCGGGTCCGACCCGGTGGTCGCACCGCCACCCGTGGTACCGACGATTTCGATCGCCGATACCAGCCTGGTCGAGGGCGATGCCGGCAGCAGCCAGATGAACTTCAATGTCAGTCTCTCCGACGACAGTGCGCAGACGGTGACGGTCAGCTATCGAAACGTCGATGGCAGCGCCCGAGCGGGCGTCGATTATCAGTCGGCCAGCGGCTCGCTGAGCTTTGCGCCCGGGCAAAGCAGTCGTCAGATCCCGGTAACAGTATTCGGCAACGCGATCGACGACGGCGACCGCAGTTTCACCATCGAATTGAGCGCCCCGGTCAACGCCACGATCGCGGATGGCCTGGCCAGCGGGACGATCCTCGACGATGACGCGCCGCAAGCGCTCTCCGGGCTCGACGCGCGCCCGGTCAATGCCACCTGTCTGGCGCCGCCGCGGGCGACGGCAACACCGTGGTGACTCTGGGCACGCCGTATCCGAACCTGCCGGCGCTGTCTTCGCCGACGAAATTGTTGCAGGCCCCGGGTGACGACAGTCAGTGGTTTGTGCTGGAGAAAGCCGGCCGCATTCGCGTGTTTGACAATCTGCCCGGCGTCAACGCTCACCAGTTATGGCTGGATATCAGCAGCCAGGTCAACGCGAGTTCCGAGGGAGGATTGCTGGGCATGGCCTTCCACCCGGACTGGCCGGCGGTCAGGGAAGTGTATCTGTCTTACACCGGCAATCCTGGCGGGCCGATGGTGTCGCTGGTTTCGCGTTTCGTGGTCAATGATGACAGTACGCTGCCGGTCAACGTCACCGAGCAGACCCTCCTGTCGGTGAACCAGGATTTCGGTAACCATGACGGCGGCGACATCGCCTTCGGCACCGATCGCCTGCTGTATTTCGGCCTCGGAGACGGTGGCAGCGGGGGCGATCCCAATCAACGCGCACAGGACACGACTCGCTTGCTCGGCTCGTTTTTGCGCGTCGGCGTGCTCGGTGTGGCCTGGCCGTCGCCCGGCTACACGATCCCGGCGAACAATCCCTTCGCTGCTAATCCCCGTTGCGGTCCGGCCGGCAACGCCCAGTCCTGCCCGGAGATCTATGCCTGGGGCTTCCGTAACCCGTGGCGCTGGAGTTTCGATCGCGACACCGACGCGTTGTGGGCGGGCGATGTCGGGCAGAACCAGTGGGAGGAAGTGGACATCGTCGAGCTGGGCGGCAACTACGGCTGGGACTGCCGCGAGGGCATGCATGACTTCGAGCCCGGCAATTGTGCCGGCGGCGGACTGGTGGAACCGGTGGCTGAGTACGATCACAGCCTCGGCAATTCGATCACCGGCGGTTTCGTCTATCGCGGCAACGCGGTCCCGGCATTATTTGGCCGGTATGTGTTCGGCGATTTTGGCTCCGGCCGCCTGTGGGCGCTGCGCGACAACGGTCAGGGCGGCTACGAGTTGGAGGAACTGCTCGACACCAGTTTCAATATCTCCTCCTTCGGGGAAGATGCTGCGGGTGAGATCTACGTGTTGCATTACGGCGGTGAGATCCTCCGTCTGGAAGGCTCCGGGAACGTGAACCCCGATACGGTGCCCGATGACCTGGCGGACACCGGCTGCGTCAATCCGGCCAATCCTGCCGCGCCGGCCTCGGGGCTGATCCCCTACACCATCAACGCGCCGTTCTGGTCCGATGGCGCGCAGAAGAATCGCTGGCTGGCGCTGCCCGACGCGGACACGCTGACCATCGATGCCGATGGCGACTGGAGCTTCCCGCCGGGCAGCGTGGTGGTCAAGGAATTCCGGCTGGGCGGACAGCTGATCGAGACCCGGCTGTTGATGCGCCACCCGGACGGCGTCTGGGCCGGATATACCTACGAATGGAACGACACGCAGACGCAGGCGCTGCGCGTGCGCGGCGGCAAGCTCAGGGACGTCAATGGCCAGACCTGGATCTATCCCAGCGAGAGCCAGTGCATGGAGTGCCACACCGCGGCGGCCGGTTTCGCGCTGGGGCCGGAGACCGCCCAGCTCAACGCTGATTTCACTTACCCGAGCACAGGCCGCACCGCGAACCAGCTGGCGACCTTTGATCACATCGGCCTGTTCAGCGCAGCGTTGCCCGCCCCGCCAGCCAGTCTGCCTCGTCTGACTGATCCCTTTGACGGGTCGGCGCCGCTGGGTGACCGTGCGCGAGCCTACCTGCATACCAATTGCAGTCAGTGTCATCGACCGGGTGGCCCGACGCCTTCCTCGATGGACCTGCGTTTCGACACCGCATTGGCCGACACCAACGCCTGCGATGTGGTCCCGGAGAACGGTGATGTCGGTATTCCGGGGGGGCGGATCATCGCGCCGGGCAACGCCAGCGAATCGGTGCTGCCAGCGCGCATGGACCTGCGCGATATCAATGGCATGCCGCCGCTGGGTTCGGCCGTGGTCGATGCCAATGGCGTGAGTCTGGTGTCGGCCTGGATCGATAGTCTGAACGGTTGCAACTAGTTGGGGTCCGCGAGCATTGACGCCCGTGCGGAGCCCGCTGTGCATTGTGCTACCGTCGCCCGATGACTTCACAGGCGGACACAGTCGTTGTCGGGGAGGGCGTGCCTTATGCGGGCCTGTCGCCGGAACTCGTGCTCGACGCGGTGGAAGCCGCTGGTTTTCGCTGTGATGGACGTCAACTGGCGCTCAACAGCTACGAGAACCGCGTCTATCAGGTCGGGATCGAGGATGCCCGTCCGGTAGTGGTCAAGTTCTATCGGCCCGCGCGCTGGAGCGACGAGGCGATCCTCGAGGAGCATGCGTTTTCGCTGGAACTGGCCGCCGCCGAAATCCCGGTGGTCGCGCCGCTGGATCCCGGCGGCGGGACTCTGTTGCATCATCAGGACTACCGCTACGCGGTATTTCCGTCCTGCGGCGGCCGCTGGCCCGAGCTGAGCACGCGCGAGGATCGCAATGCGGTGGGCCGATTCCTGGGGCGGATTCATCTGGTCGGCGCGCGCGCCGAATTCCGCCACCGGCTGGAGATAGACCCGGCCCGGCTGGGCAGTGAGTCCTGCGACTGGCTGCTGGAGCACGGCTGGCTGCCTGCGCATCTCGAAGAAGCCTATGACAGCCTCACGGTTTCGCTGATGGAGGCGGTCTTTGCGCGTTTCGACACGGCCGGCAACTATCGGGAGCTGCGTATCCACGGAGATTGTCATCCAGGCAACATCCTGTGGACCGACAGTGGCGCCCATTTCGTGGATCTCGACGATTGTGTGACCGGGCCCGCGGTCCAGGATCTGTGGATGCTGCTCTCCGGCGAGGCGGATGAGATGCGTTTACAACTCGCCCAGATTCTGGAAGGCTACACCGCGTTTTCGAATTTTGACCCGCGGGAGCTGTGGCTGGTCGAGGCGTTGCGTACGCTGCGCATTATCCATTACAGCGCGTGGCTGGCGCGGCGCTGGGAAGATCCGGCATTTCCGCGAGCCTTCCCGTGGTTTGGTGAGGCGCGATTCTGGGAAGAGCACGTGCTGGCGCTCAGGGAGCAGGCCTCGGCGCTGCAGGAGGCGCCGCTGCAGCCGTGATCTGTGAGCCTGGTGCCCGCGATCGGAAAGCAGCGCGGGCGCCAGCCCGATTTGCAACCATGCGGGCCGGCGAGGGTCTGTAGCTTTGGCACCGGCCTGGCCCCCGTCCCAGGGAAAGCAGGGGAAAGCGGGGAAGCGACGCCACCGGCACGCCTGCCATTGAACATAAGGCGTTTTCTGGTCAGAAATGGCTGCAACAATAGAAAATACTGGATGCGGCTTATGGACAAGCCGTATGAGCAAGCCGCCAGGCACCAACAAAGCCGCCGTGCCGACGACGTTGACGAAAAGAGATTGGCCTTGAATTCGACTGGAAACAATTCGACTGGAAATAATCTGTTCGGCGTCCGCGCGCTTCGCGGCCTCGTTTTGGTATTGATGCTCGGCACGCTGGCCGCTTGTGGCGGCGGAGGCGGCGGTGGCGGGGACGGAGGCACCGGCAACAGTGCACCGGTTGCCAGCGCCGGCGCAGATCAGACCGTGCAAACCGGGGCGCTGGTCACCCTGGACGGCAGCGGCAGCCGGGACGCCGATGGGGACGTGATCAGCTATGCGTGGTCGTTGCAGACCCCGGCCGGCAGCGGCGCCGCGCTGAGCACCCCCACAGCGGTACGGCCGACCTTCACCGCCGATGTAGATGGTCTCTACACCGCCACGCTGGTGGTCAATGACGGCACGGTCAACAGTCTCGCCGACCAGGTGCGGATTACCGCAGCAGGCAATCGTGCGCCGCTGGCCAACGCCGGACCCGACCAGGGCGTTGCGGTGGGCGTTGCCGTGGTCCTCGACGGCGGCGGCAGCAGCGACCCCGATGGCGATCCGCTGACCTATGCCTGGACGCTTGGCGTGCCGGCTGGCAGCACTGCTACGCTGTCAAACCCGACTTCAGTCAGGCCCGGATTTACCCCGGACGTCGAAGGGATCTACACCGCGACGCTGGTGGTCAACGATGGCCAGCTCAACAGCGCGCCGAATGCGACGCTGGTGACCGCGACCGCGGTCGTGGTCAATACACCGCCGGTGGCGAATGCCGGCGCCAATCAGACCGTCACGGTCAATGACACCGTCCAGTTGAGCGGTGCCGGAAGCTCGGACGCCGACGGAGACGCGTTGGGCTATTCGTGGACACTGAACCGGCCGCCCGGGAGCACCACGGCGTTGTCCAACCCGAATGCAGTGGCGCCGGTGTTTGTGCCCGATGTCGCCGGCATCTACACCGCGACGCTGATCGTCAATGACGGCCAGATCAACAGCACTCCCGACGCGGTGCAGATCACCGCCAATCCCGAGGCGGCGAACACGCCGCCAGTGGCCGACGCCGGTGCGGATCGCACCGTCGATGTCGGCGATCAGGTGCTGCTGGACGGCGGCGGAAGCTTTGATGCGGACGGCGACAGCCTTAGCTATCTGTGGTCTTTGTCCCGGCCGTCAGGCAGTGCTGCCGTGTTGTCTGACCTGACCTCGCCGGTACCGAGCTTTACCGCCGATGTCGAGGGCGTGTACGCAGTCACGCTGGTGGTCAACGATGCCGAGGCGCCCAGTCAGCCGGATGTGGTGTTGATCAATGCGGTCGCCGGACAGATCAACGATCCGCCGGTAGCCAACGCAGGCGTCGAGCAGAATGTGATCACCGGTGATCTGGTCAATCTCGACGGCAGCGCGAGCAGCGATCCCGAGAACGATCCACTGACCTACGCCTGGGCATTGTCCAGGCCGGCCGGCAGCAGTGCCGTGCTGAGCGACGTCAGCAGCGTGACGCCAAGCTTCACCCCGGATGTCGACGGCAATTATTCGGTCATCCTCGTGGTCAACGACGGCGAGTTCAACAGCGCGCCGGATTCGATCACCGTGACCGCGAGCACCGATGATCCGCCGGTCGCGGATGCCGGACCCGATCAGTCCGTGAGTACCGGTGATCTGGTCAATCTCGACGCCAGCGCAAGCTTCGATCCTGAAAACGCAGTGCTGACTTACTCGTGGACGCTGGCGCGGCCTGCGGGCAGCTCTGCCACGCTGGCCAACGCCAATACCGCCACCCCGAGTTTCACCGCCGATGTGATCGGCAACTTCGTCGCGACGCTGGTGGTCAATGATGGCGGCCAGGACAGCGCACCGGCCTCTGTGGTGATCAGCGTCAGCGGCAGTCCGCCGGTCGCGAACGCCGGCGGCAATCAATCTGTGATCGTGCCCGAAACCGTGGTTCTTGACGGCAGCGGCAGTTTCGATCCCGACGGCGATACGATCACCTTTGCCTGGGTGCTGAGCCGGCCCAATGGCAGTACCGCCACGCTGTCTGATCCGAGCGCCGAGACACCGAGTTTCGATGTCGACGTGCCGGGGACCTACACCGCAACGTTGACGGTGAACGACGGGTCGCAGAACAGCACGCCGGATGTTGCCGTGATTACCGCGACCGCGCCGGCAAGCAATGTGCCGCCGGTCGCTGCGGCCGGCAATGACGCGACCGTCGTCGAAGGTGCCGTGGTTTCGCTGAGCGGTGCGGGCAGTTTCGATCCGGATGGTGGTCCGAATCCGCTGAGCTATGCCTGGAGCCTGAGCAGGCCCAACGGCAGCGCCGCGGTGTTGTCCAGTCTGAACACGGTGACCAGCAGTTTTACCGCCGACATTCCCGGCGTCTATACCGCCACGCTGGTGGTCAATGACGGCGCGGACGACAGCAGCCCGGATTCGGCGACGTTCACGGTGCTGGCCAACAACCCGCCGCTGGCCAAAGCGGGTCCGGATCAGACCGTGGACACCGGCAGTCCGGTTCAGCTCAATGGCAGCGCCAGCAGCGATCCCGAAGGCGATCCGCTGACCTTTGCCTGGACCTTGTCGCGGCCGGCGGGGAGCGCGGCCACGCTGGCCAACGCCAACACTGCCACGCCGAGCTTTACCGCAGATGTCGATGGCGTATTCACCGCGACGCTGGTGGTCAACGACGGCAACAGCAACAGCGCGCCGGACTCGGTGCTGATTAACGCGAACACAGACGATCCGCCAGTGGCCAGGGCCGGACCGGATCAGAATGTCGACGAGGGTGATTTGGTCAACCTCGACGGCAGCGCCAGCTTCGATCCGGAAGGGCAGCCGCTCACCTATGCCTGGACGCTGGCGAAACCCGGCGGCAGCAACGCGAGCCTGGCCGGGGCCAGCACGGCGACACCCAGCTTTACCGCCGATATACCGGGCAACTACACCGCGACGCTCATCGTCAGCGACGGCACGCAAACCAGCGCACCGGATACGGTGCTGGTCACCGCGGCCAGCCTGAACGACCCGCCCGTGGCCGTAGCCGTGGCAGACGCCACTTCAGTCGCAACCGGTGTCAGCATCAATCTGGACGGCTCCGGCAGCAGCGACCCGAACGGGGACACGCTCAGCTTTGCATGGTCGTTGTCGACGCCACCGGGGAGTGCCGCGAGCCTGTCAGGGCCGACCACGGCGACGCCGAGTTTTGTCGCCGATGTGGCAGGAACCTATCTGGCCACGCTGGTGGTCAACGACGGCGAGGTCAACAGCGCGCCGGCCAGTGTTGCGATCACGGCCAATACGCCGCCGAACGCGGACGCCGGACCGGATCAGGACGCACTGACCGGTAGCCTTATCACGCTAAACGGTAGCGCCAGCAGCGACGCCGATGGCGATGCGATCAGTTATAGCTGGTCGCTGCAAACCCCGGCCGGCAGCAGCGCGGCGTTGAGCAACCCATCGGTGGTATCGCCGAATTTCAGTGCCGACGTCGGCGGTATTTACACCGCCACGCTGACGGTCAGTGACGGCAAGGCTCAGGATGCCGACACGGTAGTGATCGATGTCAATACGCCGCCGCTGGCGAATGCCGGACCGGACCTGTCCGGGGTCATCGGCACGCCGGTGGTGCTGGACGGCAGCGGCAGCTCGGATGCGGACGGCGACGCGCTCGACTTTGGCTGGTCCCTGCAGTCGCCGCAGGGCAGCAATGCGCAGCTGAGCGATCCGACCGCGGTGTCGCCGAGCTTTACGCCGGATGTGCAGGGCAGTTATCTGGCGACGCTGGTGGTCAGTGACGGGCGTTTCGACAGTGTCCCGGATTCGGCGACGATTACTGTGGGGCCGTCAGGCGTGATCGTCAGCGGCCGCGTCACCTTCGACCGTGTGCCGCATTTGCCTGGCGGCGGCCTGGATTACGCCAACATCTTCCAGGCGCCGGCGCGTGGCGTACAGGTCGAGGCGATCCAGCAGGCCGGCCCGGTGCTGGAAACCACGGTCACCGATGCGGATGGCAACTACAGTTTGTTGCTGCCCGCCAATACCCTGGTCACGGTCCGCGCCAAGGCCCGGATGAAGCGTGACGGTGTTCCCTCCTGGGACATACAGGTGCTGAACAATACCAGCGGAAGCGCGTTGTATACGCTGACCAGTTCCGTGTTCAACACGCAGTCGGCGCCCATCACGCTGGATCTGAACGCAGGCTCCGGCTGGGATCCGGTGCTGTTGACCTATGGCGATGTTCGAGCGGCTGCGCCGTTCGCGATCCTGGATTCCGTCTACCAGGCGGTGCAGCTGGTGCTCGGCGCATCGCCGGCGATCCAGTTGCCGCCGCTACAGATCAACTGGAGTACCTTCAACCGCAGCAGCGCGAACTTTGATCCGGCCAACGGCGACATTGTCACCACTGCGTACTTCTATGACGGCGTCGGCGCCGGGGAGATCTACGTTCTCGCCGAACAGGAAGTGGATACCGACGAATACGACCAGCACGTGATCGTCCATGAATGGGGCCACTATCTGGAGGACCAGCTCGGACGCACCGACAGCACCGGCGGCAGCCACTCGATCGACGCGCGACTGGATCTGCGTCTGGCCTTTTCCGAGGGCTGGTCAAACGCGTTTTCGGCGATGGTCCTCGGCGATCCGCAGTACAAGGATTCGCTTGGCGCCACCCAGGGGCAGGGCTTTACGTTTGATGTAGAGAGCAACGCTGCCGGCGCCAGTAGTGGCTGGTACAACGAGAGTTCGGTCCACAGCGTGCTCTATGACATTTACGACGATGTCAGTGATGGCATCGATGCAGTCAGCCTTGGTTTCGCACCGATCTTCAACGGCATGACCACGGTGAACAAGAGCACGCCGGCGTTGACCTCGATCTATACGCTGCTCACCGCCATCAAGGCGGCGCACCCGGCGGATGAGGCGAATATCGACGCGTTGCTGCAGAACCAGTCCATCGTCGGCGTCGGGATGGATATCTGGGGCAGCGCCGAGACCAACGATGCAAACAACGTCGACGTGTTGCCGATCTATACTGATATCAGTGTCAATGGCGGCGCGAGGGAAGTTTGCAGCATCCCGACCTTTGGCACTTTCAACGGGCTGTCGACGCGCCGCTTCCTGCGGCTGAATCTGGGTAGTTCAGGGACCCGGACCATCCAGGTGACCGGCCCCGCCAACAGCGACCCGGATCTGGTGGTGTTCCAGCAGGGCTTCCTGGTCCTGGCCGAAAGCGTCACCGCGGGACAGGAGACGCTGACCCGGGTCATGGCGCCAGGGACCTACGTGCTGGAGGTCTATGAATACGCGAATATCGATGGCGTCAATGATTTCGGGCGACCGAACAGCAAGACCTGCCTGACGCCAGTGACGGTGCAATGACGGTGCAATGATGATGATTCCCAAAGTATTGCTTTCGATCGTGCTCGGCATCGGTTTGGCCGGCTTGTCCGTTGTCGCGGTGGCCGGCGGCGAACCGGCGGCGACAAAGCAGGATCGGCATACCAGCAAGCCCTCGGCCTCGGTGGACCTGGCCTGGTTGCAGGACGGTCGTGAGGGCGTGGTAGAGATCGAGGTCTTCGCCGGGACCGCCCACGACGGTGTCGAGCTGATGTTGATAACGGGTGGCCCCAGTGGCCCGGATAGCCAGGCAACGCGCGTGTTGCCGTCGGGTCCAGCCGGTCTGGCCGGGACCGTGACCTGGACGCTGCCCGAACCCTTGCGGTCGCCGCCCCGGGTGCTGGCCGTTCTGCGCCAGGGCGAGGCGCGCCAGGCGCGCAGCTTTGTGGCGCCGTCGCGGCTCGACCAGGATGTCGTCGGCCCGCAGGGAGCAGGCGATGAAACGGGTCAGGGCACACAGCCGAACGCGAGCCAGAGCCAAAGCCAGATCACGAACAAGAGCGGCAGATTCTCGCCTGCTGACGCGGGCTCCGGTGCAGCGCCCGGCGCAGATCCGCCGCTTGACGAGATGCCGGCGCAGGAAATCCTGAAACGCGGTCAGCCGGTTCAGCCGGGGCAGGATCCACAGGGCGACTGAGATCGGGCGTGCCAGGCGAGCAATCTGCCCTCCTGGCCGGGTCGGGGTCAGACAGCCCCTGTTGAGACAGTCCCCGCGTTCCGAGGCCGAATTCAGCCGTTCTCCCCAGTCTGCACCGTCTCCGCCGCGGTGTCGGCGTGAGCCGGGCCGGAGGATCGGCCCGATCCCGGGCCGACGAGCACTGAACCCCGTTAGCCCGAGACCCTTACGGCGTCCTTCGCCGGAGAGCTTCCTGTTTGCGATACCGGTTTGTCGTGGCGGTTTGCCGTGGATGGGCCAATTAAATACGCCGTCGCCACAAAGGCCGTATAATGCCGCGCCCCCGCTGGAAGCCCATCATGATCGACAAGCTCAGAAATATCGCCATTATCGCCCACGTAGACCACGGCAAGACCACGCTGGTAGACCGGCTGCTGCAGGCTTCGGACACGCTTGATGCGCGCACCGAGCTCCCCGAGCGCGCTATGGACAGCAATGCGCTGGAGCAAGAGCGCGGCATCACCATCCTGGCCAAGAACACCGCGATCCGCTGGGGCGAATACCGGATCAATATTGTTGATACCCCCGGGCACGCGGATTTCGGCGGTGAAGTCGAGCGCGTACTGTCCATGGTGGATGCGGTGCTGGTGGTCGTCGACGCGGTCGAGGGACCGATGCCTCAGACCCGTTTTGTCACCAGCAAGGCGTTCGACCATGGTCTCAAGCCGATCCTCGTGATCAATAAAATGGACCGGCCCCAGGCGCGGCCCGACTGGGTGATGGAACAGACCTTCGATCTGATGGACAGCCTGGGTGCCAGTGATGAGCATCTGGACTTTCCGGTCGTCTATGCGTCGGCGCTGGCCGGTTTGTCCGGTATGAGTGCAGACACCATGGAGGAGGGCATGGAAGCCTTGTTTCAGACCATCGTCGACCACTGCCCGGTGCCGGAGGTGGAGCCGGACGGCCCGCTGCAGTTACAGGTCAGCTCGCTGGACTATTCGAGCTATGTGGGCGCGATCGGCATCGGCCGCATCGCCCGTGGCCGTCTGCGTCGCAACCAGTCGGTGGCGGTGGTGGATATCCACGGCAAGGTCCGCCAGGAGAAGGTGCTGCAGGTTCTGGGATTCATGGGTCTGCACCGGGTTGAGGTGGAACAGGCCGAGGCGGGAGACATCGTCGCCTTCTCGGGCCTCGCGCGCCCGTCCATCTCCGACACCTTGTGTGACCCGGCAAAACCGGAGGCGCTGCCTCCGCTGACCGTGGATCAGCCGACGATCTCGATGACGTTCGAAGCCAACACCTCGCCGTTTGCCGGCCAGGACGGACGCTATGTCACCAGCCGTCAGGTCGGCGAACGTCTGGAGCGTGAAGCGATCCATAACGTCGCGCTGCGGGTTGAGCCCACCGAGGATCCGGAGAAGTTCAGCGTCGCCGGTCGCGGTGAACTGCATCTGGCGGTGCTGATCGAGAACATGCGCCGGGAAGGTTATGAGCTGGCGGTGTCCCGCCCACGCGTGGTGTTCAAAGAGGTGGACGGTCAGCGTCAGGAGCCCTACGAAACGCTGGTAGTGGATGTCGAGATCATTCACCAGGGTGCGGTCATGGAGGCGCTGGGCGGGCGGGGCGCGGAACTGCAGGACATGCGGCCGGACGGCAAGGATCGGGTACGCCTGGATTTCCTGATCCCCAGTCGCGGTCTGATCGGATTTCAGTCGACATTCCGTTCGATGACTTCCGGCAGCGGCATCCTGTATCACGTGTTTGATCACTACGGCCCGGCCCGGCCCAGAACGCATCAGCGCGCGAACGGGGTGATGGTGGCCAACGGTGACGGCAAGGCCCTGGCCTATGCCTTGTTCAATCTTCAGGAGCGCGGCCGTCTGATGGTCGGTCCCGGAGATCCGATCTACGAAGGGCAGATTGTCGGTATCCACTCCCGCGACAACGACCTGATCGTCAACCCGATGAAAGCCAAGCAGTTGACCAACGTCCGCGCCGCGGGCAAGGACGACAACCTGCTGCTGACTCCGCCGGTGCGGATGACGCTGGAACAGGCCATGGAGTTCATCGAGGATGACGAACTGGTTGAGGTGACCCCGACCTCGATCCGGCTGCGCAAGCGTTTCCGCAAAGAGCACGAACGCAAACGCGAGTCACGAAAGAGCGCCTGATCAACATGCAGTGAATTCCAGATAATCATTATAAATTATTGAATAACATGGTTATATGGAACCTTGTTTTCCCGGAATATCGACCGGCGCCGATTCGCTGATTATGTCTGATTCGTGACTCTGATCACGCCGGCACCGGCAAACGCAAAGCTATAGTCACTGCCTCGGAACGCCACGGCGCTATGCCCCGTGGCGATCGCGCTTATAAGGGCCGTGATGAAAAAGCTCCTGCGTCTACAGCTAGAGCGGGCAAGGACCAACGCCGGGGACTACAAGGCGACCCTGAAGCGTTTCCTGCCCATGGTCTTGAGGCAATATGGCCTGTTCGACCAGAAAATCTGCTCGTTGAAAGAGGAGATTGCCCGGCTACGCCTCCACCTCCAGGAATACAGCACTGACGACCGGACGCTGCGTGATCAGCGTCTGCGAGTCGTGGTCGATAATGTCAAGGACGGCATCCTCAGCGTCGACGAAGACGGCATGATCCTGTCGGTCAACCTGACCGGCGAACGCATCTTCGGTTACCAGCCCGGCAGCCTGGTCGGCAGCCATCTTTCGCTGGTATTGCCGTTCCCCGATGACTCCACGCCCGGTGCCTATCTGGACCAGCTGGCGGCCGGCAACGAAGAAGACGGTTCAGGCATCGCGACCTTGCAGGTCCAGTGCCGGCATCTGTCCGGGAAACAGTTCCCGTGCGACATCGTCGTCAGTCACGCGATGGTGGAGGATGAGCGGATATTCATCGTCGGCGTTCGGGATATGACCGAACGGGTCAACGCAGAGGCCGCGCTGCGCGACAGCGAGAGCCGGTACCGGTCGCTGGTGGACAGCGCGCCCGAGGCGATCGTGGTGGTGGACGTGGACAGCGGTCGCTTCGTCGACTTCAACGACGCAGTGTTGAAGATGTTCAAGGTGGATCGGGAGACACTGCTGACCTGGGGCCCGCCGGACGTCAGCCCGGAATTCCAGGCCGACGGCAGCGCGTCGTTCGGTTCCGCTCGCGGTCACATCGATGCAGCGCTGGCAGGACTCAATCCGGTATTCGAGTGGTTGCACAAGGACACCAGAGGTCACGTGTTCCCGTGCGAGGTGCGTCTGGCCCGGATCATCAGCGGCAAGCGGCGACTGGTGCGCGGCAGCATGACGGACATCACCGAGCGCAAGCGGGCCGAGCAGCTGGCCTCCGGTGAGAAGGACATCCTCGAGCGGATCGCGGCCAATGGGCCGCTGCGTGAGGTGCTCGATATCATCGCCGAGACGGTGGAGCGGGTGACCGGCAAGGCCCGATGCGCGACGCTGCTGCTCGGCAGCGATGGCAAGCATCTTACGGTCGGCTCGGCACCGAATCTGCCGGACAAGCTGATCGAAGCGATGGACAGCCTGCCGGTGGCGGCGCTGACCGCCGCCCCGGCGCCGTCGAAGACGCTGGTCGAAACGGTGATCGAGGCCGACATGGGCTCGGACCCGTTGTGGGCCACCCACCGCGAGCTGGCGATCTCCCTGGGTTTGGGCTCGAGCTGGTCAACGCCAATCCGCTCCTCCGACGGAGATCTTCTGGGCGTGTTCGCGGTGTTCTACAGCGAAAAGCGTGCTCCGGTGCGTAAGAGCTTCGAATTGTTCGACCGCATGACCCGTCTGGCGGGCATCGCTATTGAGCGCAAGCTGGCCGAGAAGGCGATCCGGGACAGCGAGCGTCGTTTCCGCGGCCTGTTCGAGAACGTACTCGACGGCGTCTATCAGGTATCGGCCGACGGGTGTTTTATCTCGGCCAACCCGGCGCTGGTCAAGATGCTCGGTTACGAAAGCGAGGAGCAGCTGAAAGCGATCGGACCGACCACCAATCTGTATGGCGACCAGCGCGACCAGGCGAGAATTCTCGAGATGTTGCACGAGAAAGGAGAGGTCCGTAACGCCGAGCTGCGTCTGCGCCGGGCCGATGGCAGCCAGATCGTGGTGCTGGAGAATGCCAGGGTCGTGCGCGACGCTAACGGCGCGATCCGGGGTTACGAAGGCACGCTGTCGGACATCACCGATCGCAAGCGTGCCGAACTGGCGGTGTTCGAGGAGAAAGAGCGCGCTCAGGTGACGCTGAAGTCGATCGCGGACGCGGTGATCAGTACCGATGCCAACGGCTGCATCGACTATATGAACCCGGTTGCCGAACAGCTCACCGGCTGGCGCGCTGAAGACGCCGCCGGGCGGCCGGTCTCCGAAGTAGTGAAGATCGTGCACGAGGGCAACGGCAAGGAGTTGGAGAACCCGGTCTTCGTGTCGCTGCGCGAGGGCAAGGTGACCGAACTGGGACAGCACTCGATGCTGGTCAGCCGCGATCGCACGCAGATCGCGATCCAGGATTCGGCGGCGCCGATCAGGGACCACCGCAGTAAGGTCGTCGGCGCGGTCATGGTGTTTCATGATGTGGGCAAGGAACGGCGTCTGCGCCATCAGCTCGCCTATCAGGCGACCCATGATTCGCTTACCGGTCTGATCAATCGGCGCGAGTTCGAGGTGCGTCTGGAGCGTGCGCTGCAAGCGGTTCGCGCGGAGCGCAATCTGACCCATGTGCTGCTGTATCTGGATCTCGATCAGTTCAAGATCGTTAATGACACCTGCGGTCATTCGGCCGGGGATCAGCTGCTGCAACAGGTCACCAGCCTGATATCCCGCCGGGTCCGCGCCAGTGATGTGGTCTGCCGCCTCGGCGGTGATGAATTCGGCATCCTGCTCGAGGACTGCGGTCTGGAGCGTGCGGTGGAAATCGGCGATGCGTTGCGCCAGGCGATCCGTGAGTATCGCTTCTTCTGGCAGGAAGCGGTGTTCGATATCGGCGTCAGCATTGGCGTGGTGGCCATGTCCGGCGACAGCGACAGTGTCGCTGCGCTGTTATCGGCGGCTGACGTCGCCTGTTACGCGGCCAAGGATTCGGGCCGCAACCGCCTGCACGTGTATCAGCATGGCGACGCGGCCGAGCGGCATGCCGAGATGCAATGGGTATCGCGGGTCACCCGGGCCCTCGAGGACGGTCGTTTCGAGCTGTACTACCAGCCCATCGTCCCGATCGGCGATGTCGACGACCAACGCGGCCATTACGAACTGCTGCTGCGGATGCGCGACGAAAGCGGTGCGCTGGTACCCCCGGACGCGTTTATCCCTGCCGCCGAGCGCTACAACCTGATGCCGACACTGGATCGCTGGGTAATCCGCCAGGCCCTCGAGGGTCTGGTAGACAATGGCCGCGGCGGTGTCGCGGGCGGGTATTCGCTGGCTATCAATCTGTCCGGCACTTCGCTCAACGACGACAAGTTCCTGGCCTTTGTGCTGCATGAACTGGAGAGTCATCAGCTCGCCCCCGGCGCATTGTGTTTTGAAATCACCGAGACTGCGGCGATCAGTAACCTCTCGGTGGCGGCGCATTTCATGTCGGAGATCAAACGCCGAGGTTGCGAGTTCTCGCTGGATGATTTTGGCAGCGGTCTGTCGTCGTTTACCTATCTGAAGAATCTGCCGGTCGACTATCTGAAAATCGACGGCCACTTCATTAAACAGATCACCGAAGATCGCATCGATCAGACGATGGTCAAGGCCATCACCCAGGTCGGCAGCGCGATGGGCATCCGCACGGTGGCCGAGCACGTCGAATCGAAAGAAGTGCTGGACACCCTGCGGGCGATCGGAGTGGAATACGCTCAGGGCTATTATTTTGCAGAGCCGGCGCCGGTCACCGATTTCCAAAGACTGGCCAACGGCGGCGCATCCCGCCTGGCGGATACCGGCACCGGCCCGGGGCTCAGGCTGGTTTGATCCGCCGCATTTGCGGCTACCGAGAATCGCGGTACACTCACCCGATGCCGATCGCCACGGGTGAACAAACCGAAGAAATACGCCGCGAGATCGCTTTCGAATCCACCTCAGGAAGTTCGGAGCAGGTATCCGCCGATAGCCTGTTCGGACCAGACGAGCCCGGCGCTTTCGACCTGATCAACGATAACGGGTCTGCCCGGGTATTGCTGGTCTGCGATCACGCCAGCCGTCGTATTCCGGCACGACTGAACAATCTGGGTCTGGACGAACTCGCGTTGCGACGCCACATCGCCTGCGACATCGGCGCCGGGGATGTCACCCGTCGCTTGTCCAGGATTCTGGACGCGCCGGCGCTGCTGGCGAGCTACTCGCGGCTGGTGATTGACTGCAACCGCCACCTGGATGATCCGACCTGCATCCTCGCGGTCAGCGACGGCGAGTTTGTGCCGGGGAATCACAATCTGGACGCGCAGCAGAAATCGCTGCGTGCGCGCAGCATTTTTCACCCCTACCATCAGGGTATCGACACCCGGCTAAAGCGCTTTCTCGACGATGGCGTGGTCCCGGCGCTTATTGCTATTCACAGTTTCACGCCGATTTTCAATCGCACTTCGCGCCCCTGGCAGATCGGCGTGCTCTGGGATACCGATCCACGGATCCCGGTGCCGCTGATGGACAATTTGCGCCAGGTGCCCGGTATGGTCGTCGGTGACAACGAACCGTACTCCGGGCGGGCACCCGCGGACTACACTATCGATCATCATGCAGAGCCGGGAGGACTGCCGCACGTGTCTATCGAAATCCGCCAGGATCTGATCAACACGCCGGAGGGCGCGGATCGCTGGGCCAATATTCTTGGGCGCGTGCTGCAGGAAATATTGAGCGACGAAAACCTCTACTCGGTATTGCCGATCGCGAGTCAGACGTGACCAGCCGCGAACCGGGTTTTACCGTCGGCGTGGAGGAGGAATACCTGCTGGTCGATGTGGAAACCCGGGACCTGTGTGCCGATCCGCCCGAATCACTGATGACCGAGTGCCAGGAACTGCTCCACGGTCAGGTCAGCCCGGAGTTTCTGCGCGCCCAGATCGAAGTCGGCACCCGGGTTTGTTCGAATATCCAGGAAGTGACGTCAGAGCTCACTCACCTGCGCTCGGCGATCGTGGAAGTCTCTGGCCGCCACGGGCTCGCGCCGATGGCGGCTTCGACCCATCCGTACGCACGCTGGCTGGACCAGAAACATACCGAACGAGAGCGCTACAACACGCTGTCGACCGAGATGCAGGCGGCGGCCCGGCGTTTGCTGATCTGCGGCATGCATGTCCACATCGGGATCGAAGACGACGAGCTGCGTATCGACCTGATGAACCAGTTCTCGTATTTCCTGCCGCACCTGCTGGCGCTTGTCCTGCTCGTCGCCGTTTTGGGAAGGCGAGAACACCGGGCTGAAATCCTATCGCCTGACGGTGTTCGATGCTCTGCCGCGTACCGGCTTGCCGGAACGCTTTGTCAGCTTCGCAGAGTATCGCCGTCACGTAGGGGTCATGATCAATGCGGGGCTGATCCAGGACGCGACCAAGATCTGGTGGGATTTGCGCCCCAGCGATCGTTATCCGACGCTGGAGATGCGGGTGACCGACGTCTGCACCCGGCTCGAAGATGCGGTGACGCTGGCCGCACTGACCGTGTGCCTGATGCGGATGCTTTACCGTTTGCGCTGTGCGAATCGGCGCTGGCGCATGTATTCGCCGATGCTGTTGATGGAGAATCGATGGCGGGCGATGCGCTACAGTTTTGACGAGGGCATGGTCGATCTGGCCAAGGGACAGATCATCCCTTATGCGGAACTGATCGACGAGCTGATAGACATCATCCGGGAGGACGCGGTGGAGCTGGGCTGTCTTACCGAGGTCGAGCGCGCGCGCGATGTTCTCAAACGCGGGACCAGCGCTCACCGCCAGGTCGCCGCCTATCAGGAGGCGCTGGATGCCGGCGCCAGCGAGCACGAGGCGTTGCAGGCGGTGGTCGATTTCGTGGTTAAGGAAACCGCCAGACTGGATTAGGCCTGCTCGCCTGGGTCATCTTCCGGTAACCAATCAGTCCGTTCTTGAATCGTGATCAGTCAAGCCCAACGACTCGCGGCGGTCGCGCCGATGATGGACTGGACAGACCGGCACTGCCGTTATCTGTTGCGGCTGATCTCCCCGAGCATTCTGCTGTATACCGAGATGGTGACTGCTGCTGCAGTGGTTCATGGTGATCGTCAGCGCCTGCTTGCGTTTGATAATGCCGAGCATCCGCTGGCGCTGCAGCTTGGCGGCAGTGACCCGTCGGAGATGGCCAGCGCTGCCGGCATCGCCGAGCAATTGGGCTATGACGAAATCAACATCAACGTCGGCTGCCCCAGTGACCGGGTCAAGTCCGGTCGGTTTCGGCGCGTGCCTGATGGCTGAGCCCGGCCGGGTCGCAGACTGTGTCGCGGCGATGACCGCGGCGGTCGGATTGCCGGTGACCGTCAAGTGCCGGATCGGTATCGACGATCGCGAGGACTACGGTTTCCTGCACGACTTTGTGGCCACTGTGGCCGCTGCGGGTTGCGAGGTGTTCGTGATCCACGCGCGCAAGGCGATGCTGTCTGGTCTGAGTCCGAAGCAGAATCGTGAAGTGCCCCCGTTGCGCTACGAATACGTGCACCGGGTCAAGCGGGACTTCCCGCAGCTGACCGTGGTCGTCAACGGCGGTATCCGCGACCTCGACGCGGTACGCGTTCAATTGAGCGAGGTCGACGGGGTGATGATCGGCCGTGAGGCCTACCAGAACCCGTGGTTTCTGGCAGCGATTGAAAAAGAGGTGCTCGGTGGCAGCGCACCAGAGGATCGGGCGGCGGTCGTCCGCGCATGGATACCTTATATCCAGCAACAACTCGCGGCGGGCCAGAGTTTGTCCGCAATGAGCCGGCATGGACTGGGGCTGTTCGCCGGCCAGCCGGGTGCGCGCGCCTGGCGGCGCACACTGAGCGAGCTTGCGCCCCGGTCCGGAGCCGGGTGTCGAGGTGATCGAATCTGCTCTGAGCCGGATCGAGGCCGCCAGCACCGCGGCGGTAGAACCGGGCATGGACTGAACGGTCGTCGCCGTGGATATCCCAGCCATATCCCAGCCATATCCCAGCCATATCCCAGCCATATTCCGGCCACACTCCGGTCGAACTTCAGCAATATTTCGATTAGTCTGTAGCCGAACTGTCTGCTTCCGGATCTGCAGGCTCTATCATCTGCGGCTGTCCCTGGGCTTGTTGACGTTCCATCTGCTCAGCCTGTTCAATCCGCCGATCCACTTGCTGGTCCGTCTGCTGAACCTGTTCTTCCCCGGTGTCCGGTTTCTTTGCCGGTGTCGAGCCAGCAGTCGCGACCGGCAATCGACCGAATTTTCCCGCGGTATTGGCTGCGATCCAGGTGATGGCCGCGTACGCGGCGACGACCTGGCGCAACGCGGCCGGGTCGACCTTGTCCAGCGTGTCATTGGCTGAATGATGGTAGTCAAAGTAGTAGCTGTAATCCTGGCGCGGCGTGATCTCCGGCATGCCGCGCTGACGCAGGAAGGCCAGATCCTCTCCGCCGCCGCTGCTGCGAACGACGCCCGGCTCGATATCCAGTGGCTTCAGCACTGGCCCCATGCCCGCGAGCATCGCTGCCGCAGATTCAGGGACGACGCCGTCGAGTCGCCAGATTCGACCACTGCCGCCATCAGGTTCCATGCCCACCACGTGGGTTTCATTTGCGCCGGTATTGCGCGCGGCATATGCCTTTGCGCCACTCAGGCTGATCTCTTCATCGGCAAACAGCACTACGCGGACCGTGCGCGCGGGCCGCTCGGGCATCATTGAGATCAGGCGCAGCGTTTCGGTGACGATGGCCACGCCGGTGCCATTGTCCAGCGCCCCGGTCCCCAGATCCCATGCGTCCAGGTGGGCGCCAAGCAGCACGATCTCATCCGGATGCGTTTGCCCGCGGATTTCGCCGATCACGTTCGCCGAGCGCGCGGTACCCAGGGAACGCGAGGAGAGCATCAATTGGATGATCACCGCGCCATCGTCGTCGAACTGGCGCGCGAGGATATCGGCGTCGGGTGCGGACAGGGCCACGGCCGGGATACGCGCCACGCGATCGGCGTAAACCACCCGGCCAGTGTGCGGCAGTCGGTTGCTGTCGGTACCGACCGATCGGATTGCCAGCCCGACCGCACCCAGTTTTGCCGCCACCGATGCGCCGTGCGTCCGGTTCGCGACTACTCGGCTATAGCTGGAGCCGTCCCGGCTGCGTTCCAGACCCTGGTCGATAAACACCACATGTCCGGCGACCTGGTCGGCCGTCATCGAGCGCAGAGTATCCAGGTCAGGCACCCGAAGTACCGGCGCTTCCAGGCCGCCCTCGGCAGTGCCCACGCTACCGCCCAGCGCTACCGCTGTCAGGTTCTGCACCGACGGTGACAGGATCTTTACGCGGATCTCGCCTCGCTCCCAGCGTGGTACGAGTACGCCCTGGGCCGCGACCCGGTCAAGATTCAGGCTCTGAAGAAAATTCAACGCCCATGCGACCGCGGCGCGGTCGCCGTCAGAGCCGGCCAGTCGCGGCCCGATCTCGCTGCTCAGCGAGGTGACGATTGCAAACGGGTCACTGTCGTTCAGGGCCTGCTCACGCAGGGTCGCGGCTTGTTCGAGCAGATCCGCAGGATACGGATAGGGCGGGACGTCGATCCGCTGCTCAGTCGGAGCCTCAGCCGGAGCCGCCGCTGACGGGCTGGCTGCGAACAGATGACCGGGCGCCAGGGCGACAAACGCGAGGAGCATGAGCCTGGCCAGCGTCAGAATCCGCTTCTGCCCCGTCGCCGCGCCCTGTAGCTGTGCCATCGCATCGCCCTCCCTGAACACACGCCCCGAAGACTTTAACAGATCATCCTGCGGGATCATTCCCCGCGGGCCGGTGTCTGCCGGCTCATTCGCGTACCCGGCGGAACCGTATCGCTGTGGTTCGAAGCAACGCCGCCCGGCCGGTTATCCAACGACTCAGCGAGGCAACCCGGCTGCCGTTAAGCTGGCCGGCTTTGCGATACAATGAATCGAGCCCGGTTCCGGGCGCACGCCCGAGGAATATTGATGGCAGGCAAGAAACGCGGTAGCCGGAAAAAAAAGCACGGTGACGGCAAGACGCTCGCGTCGCAGGCTGATATCCATGTGCTCTACGAGGAGTCGGTACAAAATGTCGAGTACGAAGTGGATTTCCTGCAACAGGCGTTCGCGGAGCTGCGCGGCCGCAAGCCGGTCACGCTTCGGGAGGACTTCTGTGGTACGGCCAATGCGGCCTGCCGCTGGGTAGCGGTGAACCCTGATCATCAGGCGGTTGCCGTCGATATCAATCCGGAAGTGCTCAACTGGGGCCGCACGCATCATCTGGCCGAGCTGCCGGAACAGGCCCGCGCACGGGTCACACTGCTCGAGGCGGACGTGCGCACCGTGCAGACCGAGCCCGCCGATATCGTTGTCGCGTTTAATTTCAGCTACTGGTATTTCAAGCAGCGCAAGGTGTTGCTGGATTACTTTCGTGCGGTGCATGCAGGCCTGGCCGAGGACGGAGTGTTTTTTATCGACGCGTTCGGCGGCGCTGGCGCCTATGAAGAGAGTCGGGAAAAGACCAGGAATGACGGCTTTACCTATGTCTGGGAGCAGGCCAGCTATGAGCCGATCAGCGGCGATTATGTCTGCTACATACATTTCCGCTTCCCCGATGGATCGAAAATAAAACGCGCATTCAGCTATCACTGGCGCCTGTGGACCTTGCCCGAACTCATCGATCTGCTCGATGAGGCCGGGTTCTCCCGAACCCAGGTGTACTGGGAGGGAACCGACGATGATGGCGAAGGCAATGGAGAATATTCGGCCGCCGATAAAGGCGAGAATGACCCGGCCTGGATCGCCTATGTGGCTGCCCTGCGATGAACCCGGAGCAAACGCGGTTGTTGATTCGGCCTGCCGCGGAGATTATTCTGCGTTCACCGCCATCCCCCCGGCGCTCTTGTCAGAATCCAGTCTGCTCTGATGTCTAGCGAGATAGAGGTTGCTGTCCTGTTTGCCGACGTCGTCGGCAGCACTGAGCTGTATGAGATTCTCGGCGATCTCAAGGCGCGCGATACCATCGCCCGTTGCCTCGACATCATGAAGAACGCCACGGAGCAGAACCAGGGCAGCGTGATCAAGACCATCGGCGATGAAGTGATGGCCACCTTCCCCACCGCGGATGACGCGCTCAACGCTGCCCGCGAGATGCAGTCTTCGATTGTCAAAGGCGATGTCTCGGCCGGTGAAGGCGTGTCGCTGGCCATCCGCGTCGGCGCTGACTACGGCAAGGTCCTGCCCGGAGAGCGCGACGTATTCGGCGCCACGGTACATACCGCAAACCGCATGACCAGCCAGGCCAAGGCACGTCAGATCATCACTACTTCGAACATGGTGGATCAGTTGTCAGCAGACTGGCGCGCCTCGGTGCGGCAGATCGACCTGGCGCATGTCAAAGGCAAGTCCGGCGAGATCGCGTTGTTCGAGGTGCTGTGGCAGAAGGAAGACGTCACCAGCATGCTCCCGACCATCACCTGGGCCAATGAGCAACAACGCAAGACCGGGCGCTTGCGGGTTCTCTACCAGGGCCAGGAAGTGTTGCTCAATGTCGACCAGCAGCACATCACTATCGGCCGTGCGGATGACAATGATCTGGTGGTCAAAGGGACTCTGATCTCGCGCATCCATTGCCGGATAGAGATGAACCGGGACAAGTTCATGCTGATCGATCAATCAACCAACGGTACATTTGTCGTCACCCGCCACCGCGAAGAGTTGTTCGTGCGCCGTGACAGCCTGCATCTGACCGGCGAAGGCGTAATCGGCCTCGGCCGGGTCGTCCAGCCGACATCGGCGCAGGCGATCCGCTACATCGTCGAAGATTGATCGTTTGCAGAATCGGTTCCGGCACATCAGCTGCCGCGAGCCCGGCGCAACGCTATCGTTGGATTGCAGTCAACCTGATTCCCGTTCCCGAGCTTGCTGGAGGATGCAATGAAGATCCGCGTCGAAGTCGAGGTTGAACCGACCGAACTCCGGGAGTTTCTCGGCCTGCCCGATGTCACTGACCTGCAACAGGATGCGCTGGATGCGATCCGGAATGGTCTGCACAGCGGTGCCGAGGGTCTGGATCCGGTGGCCATCCTGCGCAGTTTTGTTCCCACCGGGCTGCTGTCCATGGACGAGTGGCAGGGCCTGTTGCGGCGCGCGCTCGAGAGTGGTCAGGCGGTCACCAGGAAGACGGTGGGCAAGGGTACTCGCCGCAAAAAGCCAACCCGCAAGTAGTGCGGGCGGCTGCTGGGCCGGGGGCTTGGGCAGACAAAAAAAGAGGCCCTCAAAAGAGGGCCTCCTGGAACGTCAACGGTTCCGGCCTATCCTTTCAGGCGGCGGCCTTTTCGATGTCAGCTCCGACCTTCTCGATCGCAGAGCCGACTTTCCTGAGCTCAGCTTTGCTCTTGCGGGTCACGTTGCGAGCGGTTGTACGCGTGTTCTTGCGTGCCGACGCCCGCTTCGCGGTGGTCTTCTTTGCGACCCGCTTTTTAGCCGTCCGCTTTTTCGCCGCGGCTTTCTTGGCGGCCGGGCGACGGGTCTTGGCCGTTGCCTTACGCGTCGTCTTTGTCTTTCCGGCGGTCTTGCGGGTCTTCTTGGCCGGCGCGGCGACAGTGGCACGCAGCACGCCGCCGATCTCATCACCGGCGTCCTTGACGATCTCGATGGTCTTGCGAGCGTTCAGCACCGCCCAATGGCGGGACTTCGGCAACATCGAAATCTGGTCGCCGACCAGAGCACGGAGGCTATCGGCGCGGGCGGCCAGTTCCAGACGACGGGCACCGCCTTCAATGGCGCTGTCGACGAAATGGGCCTGCTGCTTGACCAGCTTCTCGAGGCCCTTGTGAGAAATGCGGTTAATCTGCAGTCCGGCGTCGGTGAATTTACGCACCGGCGCGCGCGAGCTGGCGACCATATCGGCGGTATCCAGCGTCGCGGTACGAATGCGCTTGATGGCGCGATTGGCGAGCGTGCCGTACTCGGCGCGCACATTGCGGGCCAACTGTTCAATCTTGGTGATCATGACTTACCCCTGGTTGTGGTGCGATGCAATATGTTGCACTGCGTCAAATATAGCCGATTCCGGCGCAATGTCAACCAGGCGCCGAGTTGTGGACACAGTTACGCTGCTCCGTCAGCTCGCCTCGAGCACCCTGAAACGGCTCCGTCCAGCCAGCTAGCTGCATGAACAGATATTGCGTCACTGGCCTGCCCCTGACCCTGGTGCTCGTGCTGAGCGGGTTTGCGAACGTCGCTCACGCCGCAGCCGCGGACCCTTCCTCAGACACCCGCGAAGACCAGCCCGCGGGATCGATGCTCGAGGCCGAGGTCGATACACCGCCTGCGCAAGTACCTGCGCAAGTAGATGAAGTGCTGACTGATGTCAGGCCTGACGAGCCGACCGACAACAGCGGAGATCAGTTGACAGACGAGCCGACAAACGGGCACATCGATGCGTCGATAGACGGCTCGATCGCCAGGCCTGAGGAAGGCGTGGCCGGGCGGCCCATGGAGCCGCCTCCGGTGGTCGGCGAACTGGCGGCTCTGCGGGTCGAGCTTGCGCGGGTGCAGCTTAAGCCCGGCGGCCAGCGCATGGTGACCGTGAGCGAGGAATTTCCGGCGTCCCTGGCAAGTCTTGCAACTGCGGCGGAGGAACTCGTGTTTACCGTGTACTTCATCAACCCGCAGACCGAGCCTGCCGCAGGTCTTGCGCTGGTCCACGAGGTCCCGCAAGGTTTTGAGTATGTCGCTTTCAGCGGTACCGGGCCAGGCGCTGACTTCACTGTCTCGACTGACGGGGGTCTCAGCTTCCACCAGGAAGCGGATGCAGAGGCTGGGCGAGCCAGTCATCTGTGCTGGCGTTTTGATGCTGTGCTGTATCCGAATACCCGCGGTCTGGTCACGTTTCGTGCCAGGGCGCAACCGCGGGCAGCGGATGACGCTGAACCGGCCGTGCCTGAACCGCCAGCGCAGGCTCAAAGGCAGAAGGAAACATCGGCACCGGACAAGCCGGCGGCGAGTGGTCCCGCAAGCAATTCCGATGCAGTGCGGACTGGAGACCAGCCCGCCGACGATTCGGATGCTGAAGCGCTGAACGACGCGGCGGCCGGCGGCACCCCGGACCAATAGCTCTCCAGGTCGCCCCGGACATGGGGGCTTGACCACAAGCGGGCCGGCGGCCCTGCGGCGCAACCCGGGTCCCCGGCGCGAGGCAGTCGTGGACAGGGTGTTCCGGAACGCGATATCCGCCTGGATCGGCCGCGTGCGGCTGGGGCGGTTCTATTGACCGGTCGCTTCTGTAACAATCGCGTCCAAATCCGGCTCTCCCCTGATGGCAACCAGCAAAAAACCCCGTTCAAGATCTGGCTCGAAGAGCAGCTCAAAGCGCGGCTCGACGAGCAAATCCAAACCCGGGACCAAATCGAGGTCGACCGGGCGTAAACCGGCGCGCAAGTCGCTGCGCAAGTCCCGGGACCACAAGTCGCGAAACCGGATCCTGAGGATGTTGCTGCTTTGGGTGGTGGCCGCAGTGGCGCTGTGGGTTTGCGCGGAAGGGCTGATCGTATACCGCGAATTTCAGGGGCGTCTGTGGACGGTGCCGACGCGCGTCTATGCGAGTCCGCTGGAATTGTACGCGGGCAAGTCTATCTCCCGGGAACAGCTGATCGAGCGTTTGCGGCAACTGGGTTACCGGCGTGCCAGCGGTGGTGAGGTGGCTGCCTCCGCATACTGGCCATCGGCACAGAGTCTGCGCTTGCGTACGCGGGGTTTTCGTTTTTGGGATGGCGAAGAACCGTCGCTCACGGTGCAGCTGGATTTTGGCGCCGGCGGTATCCGCCGCATCCGCGATGGGGCCGGGGTCGAGATGACGGTGATGCGTCTCGACCCGATGGAGATCGGCAGTATCTTCCCGGTCCACGGTGAGGACCGGCTGGTCATCGAGCCGGCGGCGATCCCGGAAACCCTGCTCGCCGCACTGGTGGCGGTCGAGGACCGCAAGTTTTTCAGCCATCATGGACTCGATCCACAGGCGATCGCCCGCGCTGCCTGGGCCAACCTGCGCGCCGGACGAGTCCGTCAGGGCGGCAGCACGCTGACCCAGCAACTGGTGAAGAGCTATTTCCTCGATAACCGCCGCAGCTTTCGGCGCAAGACCCGGGAAGCGGTAATGGCCTTGTGGGTGGAGAGCATCTACGACAAGCAGGAGATCCTGACCGCCTACGTCAACGAAATTTATCTTGGTCAGGACGGCAGGCGGGCCATCCACGGCTTTGGTCTGGCCAGCCGGTTCTATTTCGGTCGCCCGCTGGATGAACTCGAACTCCATGAGCAGGCGCTGTTGGTCGCTCTGGTGCGCGGACCGACGTTTTATAACCCGTGGACGCATCCGGAGAGAGCCACGCAGCGGCGCGATCTGGTGCTGCGCCTGATCGCTGAGCAAGGCGTCGTGGATGCCGCGGAAACGGAACGCGCGATGACCCGGCCGCTGGATGTACTGAGTGAACCCGGTGGGTCCGGTTACTACCCCGCTTATCTGGATGTGGTGCGTAAACAGCTGGATAAGGACTATCCGCCCGAGGAACTCAGCGGCACCGGGCTGCGGGTGTTTACCGCGCTGGATCTGCCGATACAGGAACGCGCCGAAGCCAGTCTCCAACGGGCGATCACTGCGCTGGAGAAGCAGGACCCGGGGCGTGCAGGCCTTGAAGGGGCGGTGGTGGTCAGTCATCCGCAAACCGGTGAACTGCAGGCGGTGGTGGGCGGTAGGCGGCGCGGATTCGACGGCTTCAACCGCGCACTGCTGGCCACGCGCCCGGTGGGTTCTCTGATCAAGCCCGCGGTGTATCTGGCCGCCATCGAGCAGGGTCGGAACCTGGCGGATCTGGTGGCCGATGAACCGCTGGCAATCACGCTGGAAAACGGCGACATCTGGCGACCGAGCAATTTTTCCGGTGACGGCGAGGGCGAAGTGACGCTGGTCCGTGCGCTGGCCGAGTCTCTGAATATGGCGACCGTCCGCCTCGGCATGGAAACTGGTTTGCCGGCGGTTATCGATGTGCTGGGTCGCCTGGGCGTCGACCAGGATCTGGCGCCGTACCCGTCGCTGCTGCTGGGCACGGTGGAGATGACGCCACTCCAGGTTGCCGGCATCTACACCACGCTCGCCAGCGGTGGATTCCGCACCCCGTTGCGCGCGGTGCGCGAGGTCCTGAACGCACAAGGGGCGCCGCTGAGCCGCTACCCGATCGAATTGAGCTCGGCGTTTGCGCCCGGCGATGTGTATCAGCTCGACCGCGGTCTGATGCAGGTCATGGCGCGTGGCAGCGGCCGTAGCGCCGCGGCCCGTCTGCCGACAGGACTGATCACCGCGGGAAAAACCGGCACCTCCGACGAGTTTCGCGATAGCTGGTTCGCCGGCTTTAGCGGCGATAATCTGGCCGTGGTGTGGCTGGGCAAGGATGACAACACGCCGACCGGGCTGTCGGGGTCCAGGGGCGCGCTGGTAGTCTGGAGCGATCTGATCGCCGGCCTGGGTGGTCGTTCCTTTGCGCCGCTGCCGCCGCCTGGAATAGCCGAGGTATGGATCGATTATGCTGACGGCACGCTGAGCCGGGAAGGCTGCGAGGACGCGATCCTGCTGGCGCTGCCCGAGGATGCGCAATTGGCGGTGAATCCAGACTGCGGACCCCAGCGTCGCGGTTTAAAGGAGCGGGTTGGGGAATGGCTACAGAAACTGACCAGATAAGGCCCGGGCTCACACTGATTCCGCTTCTGGTGCTGAGCCTGCTGGCGGGCTGCGCCAGCGCCGGCGGCACGATGCGCGCCGGGGACGCGGTCGCGAGCGGGGCTGTGGAGAAACCCGCTGCGGCGGAAGACGGCGACATGACGCCGTCCTCCGGTTCCGTCGCCGGCCGCAAACGCGGGTGCATCGGCCGCGCGCGGCGCCGCGCAATAGTGCCGCGGTGGCGCTGCAGTCCCAGGCCGCCGCGGCGAGTCGCGCGGGAGATTTCGAACAGGCAGCCGCGACCCTGGAGCGGGCGGTCAGGATTGCCCCCGATGACGCCGAGCTGTGGCTGGCGCTGGCCAGGCTGCGTCTGCAACAGGGTCAGAAGCAACAGGCGTTTGAGCTGGCCCGGCGTGCCCAGAGTTTTGCGCCGCCCGGGTCGGCTGCATTTGCTCAGGCCCTGGATCTGCAACAGCAGGCGGGCATGGGCAACAAGCGATGATCGGGTTTGCCAGAGGAACGCGCCGATGTGCCTGCCAGTGAGTCTGCCATTAAGTCCGCCGGTCAGCGCGCCGGAGGGCCGGGCATGAACAACACGGATTATGTGTTCGCTGCGGACGGGCCTCTGGCGCGTGCAGTGAGCGCGTATCGGCGGCGGCCGGAGCAGCAGGCGATGGCTGCAGGCGTGGCGGACAGCCTGGCCAATCACGACGCTCTGCTGGTCGAGGCCGGCACCGGTGTCGGCAAGACGTTTGCGTATCTGGTCCCGGCTCTGTTGTCCGGTCAACGCGTGGTGATATCCACCGGCACACGCAGTTTGCAGGATCAGTTGTTCGCGCGTGACCTTCCGGTGGTATCCGCGGCCATCGGCCGCCCGGCAGACGTGCGTCTGCTCAAAGGCAGGAGCAACTATCTTTGCCGCCATCGCCTGACGCTTGCGGCCGAGGAAGCGCGTTTCCCCAGCCGGGAGGAAGCCCGCTGGTTTACCCGCATCCAGCAATGGGCCCTGGCCCCCGGGGATGGCGATATTGCCGCCGTCGATGGTGTGCCTGAAGACGCAAGAGTCTGGTCACAGGTCACATCCACCACCGATAACTGTCTGGGCAGCCGCTGTCCGGAATACCAGGCTTGTCATCTCGTCGAAGCGCGGAGGCGGGCGCTGGAGGCGGAGATTGTGGTGGTGAATCATCATCTGCTGCTGGCCGACATGGTGCTCAGAGAAGAAGGGTTTGGCGAACTGCTGCCGGGGGCGGACGCGGTCATTGTCGATGAGGCGCATCAGTTGCCCGAGACCGCTGTCACTTTCTTTGGCGTCTCGGTGAGTGCCCGTCAGCTGGACAATATCTGCCGTGACTGCGTCGCCGAAGGCTTGCGTGCGGGGGCCAGTCTGGCCGAACTGGAAAGCGCCAGCTGCCGAATTGAGCCAGACTCTCAGGGATGCGCGCATGGCGCTGACCAGCAGGCCCGGTCGAGCCGGGCGCCAGGCCTGGCATGACGCCCAGCCCGGTATCGACGAGCATTGCGATCAACTGGCAGACGCGGCAGCAACTCTGGCCGAGGCGCTGCAAACACTCGCCGGTCAGAGTGTCGGCATGGATGCGGTGATCCGCAGGGCCGAGAATGCGGCCGCCGGGCTGGCCAGTATTGCCGCAGGCGCCGAGGCCGACGGAGTGCGCTGGTTCGAGTCGTTTGGTCGTGGCTTTGCGTTGCACATGACGCCGCCGGACGCCGCGGACGGTCTCGGCCGGCGCATCCGCGAGCAGGGCGGCAGCTGGATTTTTACCTCTGCCACGCTGGCCGTAGGCGATGACTTCTCGCATTACGCGAACCGCCTTGGTTTGCCCGAAGCGCGCTGGCTAAGACTGGACAGCCCGTTTGATTTTCGGCGCAACGCGCGCCTGTATCTGCCGACCGGAATGCCCGAGCCGGCCTCCGGCGGTTATACCGCCGCGGTCGTCGAAGCCGCGCGCCCTTTGGTCGAAGCTGCGGGCGGCCGTGCGTTCCTTTTGTTTACCAGCCATCGAGCCTTGCGTGAGGCCGCAGCGCTGCTGCGTACCCCCGGAGATTCGCTGGCAGAGTTTCCGCTGCTGGTACAGGGGGATGCACCGCGAGAGAAATTGCTTGAGCGATTCCGCGAGTGCGGTAACGCGATCCTGCTCGGTACCAGCAGTTTCCGGGAGGGCGTGGATGTTCGCGGTGACGCGCTGGCGCTGGTGGTGATCGATCGTCTCCCGTTTGCCTCACCCGGCGATCCGCTGTTGCAGGCGAGGCTGGAGGCGATCCGCAGGAATGGCGGTCAACCGTTCAGGGACTTTCAGCTACCGCAGGCGGTGATCGCGCTAAAGCAGGGCGTCGGCCGCCTGATCCGGGACTATGACGACCGTGGCGTGGTGATGATCTGCGATCCGCGTCTGAGCGGACGCAGCTACGGACGCGCGTTCCTCGCCAGTCTGCCGCCGATGCCGATCATCAGAGACGGCGATGCGGCTTGCGCGTTTCTTGAGCAGGATCGGAGTCAGCAGTACGACAGCGATAGCGGGGTCGCCCACGCATGAACATCCTTGCGCTGGAAACAGCCACCGATCGCTGTTCTGTGGCGCTTGATGTTGGCGGAGAACTGGTCTGCCGCGATTCAGACGAACCCCGGGTGCATGCCAGGCGCGTGCTCGGGATGGTGGACGAATGCCTGCGCGAGGCCGGACTCAGACCCGCCGAGCTCGATTTGCTGGCGTTCGGCCGGGGTCCCGGATCGTTCACCGGCGTGCGCATCGCCACCGGTGTGATCCAGGGGCTTTCACTGGGACTGGAAAGACCGGTGGTGCCGGTCTCGACCCTGGCTGGCATCGCAGTCGGCGTCTGGCGCACGGCCGGGCATGACCGCGTGGCGGTGTGCGTGGACGCGCGCATGGGTGAATGTTACTGGGGCCGGTTCACCATCGATGCGGCTGGCGTCGCCGTTTTGCACGGAGAGGAATTGATCGCCGATCCCGGCAGACTGCCGTTGCCGGCGGAGCCCGGCTGGGCAGGAGCCGGCAGCGGCTGGACCGCCTGCACGGAGCTGGCCGCCGCGAGCGAGTCCCTGGTAGCGGTTTTCCCCGGTTTGTTACCCGAGGCGCGCGATCTGATCGCGACCGCCCGGGCCGCCGGCAGCCGGGGAGACTCGGTGGCGGCAGAGCAGGCGCTACCGCTGTATCTTAGAGACAAAGTCGCGTGGCGTAGCTGATTCTGCGGTGTCAAGAATCTGTAACAAAGCGGTGATGAAATGCGCGCTGAATGAACAACGGATGACGGGTGATTAACAGCATGAGCGCCAAATCCATACTGATCGTAGAGGATGAGAAGCCGATCCGGGACATGATCGCGTTCGGTCTCCGGCGAGCCGGATTCCAGATCCTTGAGGCCGCCGATTGCGCAACCGCGCAAGCCAGGGTGGTCGACAATAATCCGGATCTCGTTTTGATCGACTGGATGTTGCCCGATATGAGTGGGCTCGAATTGACCCGCTGGGTGAAAAAGAACGAAACCACGCGGGAAGTGCCCGTGATCATGCTGACTGCGCGCTGCGAGGAAGACGACAAGGTGCGTGGCCTGCAGGGCGGTGCCGACGACTACATCACCAAACCGTTTTCACCGCGAGAGCTGCTGGCGCGTATCGAGGCGGTGCTGCGCCGGACCCAGGGCGCGGGTTCCGGCGAAATCCTCAACGCGGACGGCCTGGAGCTGGATCCGGACAGTCACCGCGTCATGGCCAATGGCGAACAGCTGAGCCTGGGGCCGAAAGAGTTCAAGTTGCTGCAATTCTTCATGGGTCATCGGGAACGCGTTTACAGTCGCGGTCAACTTCTGGACCGGGTCTGGGGCGGCAATGTATACGTCGAGGAGCGCACAGTCGATGTGCATATCCGGCGCTTGCGCAAGGCGCTCGAGCCGACCCGCTTCGACCGCTTTGTGCAAACCGTAAGAGGCGCCGGCTACAGGTTTTCCACGCGGGCGGGTTGATGATGTCCAAGGCATGGATCCTGGCTGCTGGCCGGCTGTTGCTGATCGCCGGTCTGGCGCTGGGCGCGGGGCTGGTTTTCGGCGGGGCGGTCGTATGGCTGATAGCGGTTCTGGCCGCCGTGGTCCTTTGGCATCTCTACAATATCTACCGGCTTGAGCGATGGCTGAGTCTGCGTGAGGGGAAGCTGCCGCGCACGGCGCCGGGGATCTGGGGGCTCGTGTACGCGGGCATGCACCGCCTGCGCAGCCGCAGCCGCCAGCGGAAGAAAGGCCTGACCCGGGCGATCAAGGAGTTCCGCAAGTCCAGCGCCGCGTTGCCGGATGCGAGCGTGGTCCTCAATAGCGACAACGAAATCATCTGGCTCAATCATGCCGCGACCGAGCTGTTGGGCATCCGCAAGGCCGATCGCGGTCTGCGCATAGACACCTTTATTCGAGATCCGGCATTTATCCGCTATCTGCGCGACGGCAGCGACGCAGGTCCGGTGCAATTCCGTTCGCTGGCAAAACCCGGAGCGCGGATATTGCTGCGGCTGGTGCCGTACGGGGGTGAGGGTCAGCAGTTGTTGCTGGGGCGGGATATTTCAGACCGCATCCGTATGGAGAAAGTGCGCAGGGATTTTGTCGCCAATGCCTCGCATGAGCTGCGTTCGCCGCTGACGGTCATCACCGGCTACCTGGACAGCATGAGGTCCGATGAAACGGTGCCCGAGGACTGGCGTCAGCCGGTGTCTGACATGACGCAGCAGGCGGCGCGGATGCGCGCCATCATCGATGATCTGCTGACCCTGTCACGGCTTGAGTCCGGCGCCCATGGACCCGGTGATGAAACAGTGGATGTTCCAGGATTGCTGGCGCTGATCCGCAAGGAATCCCTGGTGCTGACCCAACGGCCGCAGATCATCGAGCTGAAGGTGCACAGCGACCAGGGTCTGCGTGGTTCCGAGAACGAATTATATTCTGCGTTTTCGAATCTGCTGGCCAATGCGGTCAAATACACGCCGGCCGACGGTCAGGTTGAAATCCGATGGTCGGTCGATGAAGACGGTGGCCATATGTCGGTTTCCGATACCGGCCGGGGTATCCCGGCGGACGCAATTCCACGGCTGACCGAGCGTTTCTACCGCGTTCACAAGGGCCGTGACCGCGCCTCTGGTGGTACTGGCCTGGGTCTGGCCATCGTCAAGCACGTACTCGAGCGACATGAGGCGACGCTGGAAGTGGAAAGCGAACTGGGCCAGGGCAGCCGCTTCAGTTGTCATTTCCCCAGTCTCCCGACTGACCCCGCCGCGGAGTGTGGCCAAAACACCACAGGGTTGATCCGCCAGCGCGATCGCGGACTGGCCTCAGAACCTGATCTGGCTCAAGGCATTAGTGCCTGAAGGCCATAAAATCCAGCCTGAAATTCATCTTCACACGTCATATTTCTGCAACATTCGGGACCTAAACTGCGCCCGACCAAAGCCAAAACCGTCTGTTGTGTTCGAACATCAGGAAGCATGACCAGGCGCGCCCGGCCAACACTTTTCAGATTCGTGTTTTGTTTTTATGTTTCATTTTACTGAGACAAGGAGCCAGAGATGATTTCTCACAAACGTGCGATCGGCGTGATGAGCGCAGTCGCTCTTGGACTCGGCGCATCAGTGCCGGCAATGGCCGAGATGACCGTGTCCATGGGTGGCCGGATCCAGGTGGATACCACCTATTACGACGATGACAACGTCAAGCTGGGGCGTGGCACTGAATTTCGCCGGGCCCGTTTGTTTGCCGAAGGCGAGATTGCCGATGACTGGTCCTACAAGTCGCAGATTGACTTTGCCGGTAACGGGACCGTGCTGAAGGACGTGTACGTCCGGTACAGCGGTTTTGATTTCGGCACCATCACCCTCGGCCAGTTCAAGCAGGAGTTCAGCCTGAACGAGCTGACCAGCTCCAAGTACACAACGTTTATCGAGCGCGCGCTGCCGGTTACGGCCTTCTCGCTCTCCCGGCGCATCGGTGTTGGGCTCGCCGGTGACAAGGGTGCCTGGCATTACGCAGCGTCTGTGTTTGGTCAGGAAGAGTCAGATTCCGAGGGCGTTAACGAAGGCTATGGTGCTGCCGGTCGCCTGACTTATGGTCCCAAGATCGGAGAAAACCAGCTGCACTTCGGCGCCGCCGCGAATTATCAGGATGCCCCCAACAGTGATAACGAGTGGCGCGTTCGCACCCGGCCTGAGTCGCATCAGACTTCGGTACGTTATGTCGACACCGGCACGCTGAGCGATGTCAACAGCATCACGCACCTTTGGCGGCGAAGCCGCCTGGGTGCGCGGGCCGTTCTCGCTCCAGGGTGAGTACATGATGCAGGGTGTGGACCGCGACAGCGGCAGCGATCCGGACTTCAGCGGCTGGTATGCCTATGCCAGCTGGTTCCTGAACGGTGAAGTCACCCGCTCCTACAAGAATGGCCAGTTCGGTCGCACCAAGGCGACCAATGCCTGGGAGCTCGCGCTGCGTTATTCGACGATCGATCTGGATGACAGCGGCGTCAACGGCGGTAAGGAAAACAACGTGACCGCTTCAGTGAACTACTACGTGAATCCCTACCTGCGCTTCATGCTCAACGGCGTGTTTATCGATGCCCAGGACACGCCGGTGCTCGGCGGCGATGATGACAAGCCGACGGCAGTCATCTTCCGCATTGCTACGGATTTCAAGTAAGACCTGATGTCCGGCGTGTGAGTCAGACGGCTCCGGTCATCTGACCGGGGCCGTTTTTTTTGTCGCAGGCGGTTCCGGTAGGGTTGCTATAATCACCCGGCCGTGGCCAAGGCAGCATCCATCCGAAATACAGGCAGGTCCTATGCGCAAAGAAGAATTGAGTCATCACTATTCCCGGCAGTTCAACGAGGAGCTGGAGACGGTCCGAACCAGCCTGCTGGCAATGGGCGGCCTGGTCGAGGAGCAACTCGGTCTGGCGATCCGGGCTCTGTCCAAGGGTGACGGTGAGCTTGGCGAAAAAGTGGCCTACGACGATTACAAGGTCAATCGCATGGAAGTGGCGATTGACGAGGAGTGCAGTCGCATCATCGCGCGCCGCCAGCCCACCGCGGGCGATTTGCGTCTGGTCATGGCGGTGATCAAGTCGATCACTGATCTGGAACGGATCGGTGACGAAGCAGAGAAGATCGGGTTTCTGGCGTCACGCCTGGCGGCCCAGGAACGACCCGAGAACCGCTATCGGGAGATCAAGCATCTGGGCAAGATGGTCCGCGCGATGCTCAATCGTGCGCTGGATTCTCTTGCACGCCTGGATCCGGAGGCCGCGATGGCGGCGGCCGAGGAAGACCGTCAGGTGGATGAGGAATATGAGGCGATCATGCGCCAGGCCATCACCATGATGATGGAGGACCCGCGCTGTATCCGCCGGGTGCTGGACACGCTATGGGTTGCGCGAGCGCTGGAACGGATCGGAGATCACGCGGTCAACATCTGCGAGTATGTCGTGTACATGGTGCACGGCAAGGACATTCGCCATCTGCACTTAGGCGATGAGCCGGCGGCGGGCGAGTAGCATGCAGATCGGCGGGGCCGTATCAATCCAATCATCGGGCGGAGTATCCGGGCACCATGACACGTAGACGATTCAACCTGGCCGGGGCGGCGGTGTGTGCCGGCATGATGGGTTTCGCGCTTTTTGTACAGCATGTACTCGGCCTTGAGCCTTGCCCGCTGTGCGTGTTGCAGAGGGTCGGAACGATCGGTCTGGGTCTGGTTTTCCTGTTCGCAGCCGTGTTCAATCCGGGCCAGTTCGGGTCCAGAGTGTTTGGCCTGTTGCTGTTGCTGGCGGCAGGACTCGGTGCTTCGGTGTCGGCCCGCCATGTGTGGCTGCAGAGTCTGCCGGCAGACCAGGTGCCGGCCTGTGGGCCGGGGCTGGACTACATGCTCGATGCGTTCCCGTTGGGCGAGGCCCTGAATATGGTGTTCAGGGGCTCCGGTGAATGTGCCGAAGTGGTGTGGCGCTTCCTTGGACTGAGCATGCCCGGATGGGTTTTCGTCTGCCTGGTCAGCCTTGGCCTGGCAGGTTTGATCGGCAACTGGCGCCTGCGCAGATCTGCTTCAGCCGCCTAGCAGATATTCCAGCACGCGGCGGTAAACGGTCTTCAGACGATCGAGATCCGCGACCGGGGTCCGCTCATCGACCTGGTGGATGGTCCCGTTGAGCAGGCCGAATTCGACGACCTGGCTCCCGGTGGGCGCGATAAACCGACCGTCCGAGGTGCCGCCGCCGGTGGACAATTCCGGCTCCATATCCAGTTCGTCCCTGATCGCCCGACGCAGGGCGTCGGTCAACGGGCCTTCAGGCGTCAGGAACGGGCGGCCGACATCGCGCCACAGAATGTCGTAGTTGACCCCATGCCGGTCGAGTACATGCTCAACCCTCTGCTGCAGGCCGGTCATCGTCTGTTCGGTGGAATAGCGAAAATTGAAGCGCAGCCGTGCTTCGCCGGGAATCACATTCATCGCTCCGGTGCCCGCGCTGATGTTGGTCGCCTGAAAGGTGGTGGCCGGAAATGCGTCATTGCCGCGATCCCATTCGGTAGCGCACAGCTCGGTCAACGCTGGTGCCAGGTCGTGCAGCGGATTGCGCGCAAGATGGGCGTATGCCACATGACCTTGTTTACCATGCACCGTCAATTCTGCGCTGAGCGAGCCGCGACGCCCGACCCGGGCCACATCACCGAGCATCGCATGGCTTGAGGGTTCGCCGATCAGGCAATAATCGATCTGCTCATTGCGCGCCTGCAGGCGCTCCACTACCGCGCGCGTTCCGTCCACCGCGATGCCTTCCTCGTCGCTGGTGATCAGAAACGCGAGCGAACCGGCGGGTTCCGGATGTTGGCCGAGATATTCCTCGCAAGCGACGATCATCGCTGCCAGCGCTGATTTCATGTCTGCCGCGCCGCGACCGTAGAGCCAGCCGTCGGTGACCTTCGCCGAGAAGGGTGGGTGGCTCCAGGCGGATTCGGGGCCGGTCGGTACCACGTCGGTGTGTCCGGCCAGACAAACCAGCGGGGCTTTGGTGCCGCGCCGCGCCCACAGGTTATCGACATCGCCAAACGGCATCGGCTCGACTACGAATCCCATCGCAGCCAGGCGTTCGCTGAGCAGCGCCTGACAGCCGCCGTCGTCAGGAGTGACTGAAGGTCGCTGAATCAGCGCTTTGGCCAGCTCAAGCGTAAGGCTCACCCGGCGGCGTCCCGTAGTGCGTTTTGATAGGCCTCGTCGTTGAAGCCGATGAGCAGCTCGCGGCCGGCACAAACGATCGGCCGCTTGATCACGGTGGGATATTCGAGCATCAGAGCCACGGCCTGGGCATCATCCTGGATATCGCGGTCGACATCCGGAATGCGCCGCCAGGTGGCGCTGCGGCGGTTGAGCATGGCTTCCCAGCCGGCCCGTTTGACCCACGCCAGCAACGCCTGTTCCGGGACGCCGTCGAGTCGCAGATCGTGATATCGATAGGACAAGCCCTCTGAATCCAGCCATTTGCGCGCCTTGCGACAGCTATCGCAGGACGCGATACCGAAAATGGTGATGGCCATGGACAACAATCCCCCCGGACGTTGCGGTGCAATACAGCATGCATAGTAGCAAATTCAGTGTCGGCTTCGGGTCTGGATTATCGGACGGTAGCTGACACATTTTCGTAACAAAGTCCGCGTATAAAGCTCTCATCGCAGGTCGAACCGGGTCGCATTTCAGACCAGAATCCGGCAGGCCAAATAATTTCAACATGTTACGGAGATATGACGTGATCAAGAAATCCCTGATCGTTGCCGGCGTAGCCGCCATGATTGCCAGCGGCACTGTCAGTGCCCAGGCCGCTCGCGACTATATTTTCATCGTGGGTTCATCCACCGTTTACCCGTTTTCGACGGTGGTCGCGGAGAACTTCGGTCGCGGCACCAAATTCCGCACGCCGAAGGTCGAATCCACCGGTTCTGGCGGCGGGTTGAAGCTGTTCTGCTCCGGCTCCGGGGTCACCACTCCGGACATCACCAATTCCTCGCGCCGGATCAAGGCTTCCGAGGTGGATGCCTGCGCCGGTAATGGAGTTAAGGAAATTGTCGAGGTCAAGATCGGCTATGACGGCATCGTCATCGCGAATGACAAGATGGCCGCCAACTTCGACCTGAGCCTGCGTGATGTGTTCCTGGCGCTGGCAAAGAAGGTGCCGGATCCGGCCAATACGTCCGCCACCGGCGTCGACTCGCTGGTCGACAACCCGTATCAGACCTGGAAGCAGGTCAATTCAGACTTGCCGGATGTGAAGATCGAGGTGCTGGGACCCCCGCCGACCTCCGGTACCCGGGATGCGTTCGCCGAACTGGCCATGGAAGGTGGTTGCAAGAGCTTTGGCTGGATCAAGGAGCTGGGCAAGGATGACTTCAAGACCGTATGCCACACGGTGCGCGAGGACGGTGCATATATCGAGGCCGGCGAGAACGATAACCTGATCGTACAGAAGCTGAACGCCAACCCGGCGGCTCTGGGCGTCTTTGGTTTCAGCTTCCTGGATCAGAACCGTGACAAGGTCAAGGGCAACCCGGTCGGTGGCGTCGAACCGACGTTTGACGCCATCGCCGACGGCAGTTATCCGGTTTCGCGCCCGCTGTACTTCTATGTCAAGAAGGCGCATGTCGGCGTGATCCCGGGCATCGAAGGCTATCTGGCCGAGTTCACCAGCGAGAAGGCCTGGGGACCTGACGGATACCTGAGCGATCGTGGTCTGATCCCGATGCCTGCAGCCGAGCGCAAGAAATTCGCGGCCGCTGCAAAGAATCTGACGCCGATGACGCTCGACGCGGAGTAATTACAGACAACGACGGCGCAAGCGGCAGCGGGCTGCGACATCCCGCTGCCGTTCTGCACCAGAAGAATCGCGTGAACCCGCTTATGATTAGCGCAAGGGGATTCGCGTCAGGTTGAGGGGATAAACGGCCATGCCGGTTTCAACGGTGCTCCTGTTTCTGGTCGGGCTCGGCGTGCTGGCCTTTTTTGCCGGCAAGCGCAAAGCGCTGACCATCGCCGGAACCGGCCGCGGCTCTGCTGCGCTGAATTCATTGCCGGGCCATTACGGCCTTTACACCGCAATCTGGTGCGGTCTGCCGGCCTTGTTCCTGCTGTTTTCCTGGAAGGTCATCGAGCCGACCGTGGTCTCGGACATGGTGGCTTCCGGGCTGCCCAGCGAGATCCGCGAGCTGCCGCCGGAACGATTCAGCCTGGTGATGAACGAGATCCGCAACGTTGTCGAAGGCAACTTCACCGCCAAAGCGACCGACGACACCATACGCGCGGCTGCGGAGCGCTATCAGCAGCTGACCCGGGCCAGCAGTATCGCTCGCGGCATCGTTGCGATCGCGCTGGGCGTCCTCGGCGCAGGCCTCGGCTGGTGGCTGGTCAGTGCCGGCCTCAAGGCCCGGAACAAGGTCGAATCCGTGCTGAAGATCGTGCTGATCGCGTGCTCGAGCATTGCGATCCTGACCACGCTGGGCATCGTGCTCTCGGTGCTGTTCGAGTCGCTGGTGTTTTTCTCCAAGGTCCCGGTTACCGAATTTCTGTTTGGACTCAGCTGGAGTCCACAGACCGCAATCCGTGCAGATCAGGTCGGGTCGGCGGGTGCGTTCGGCGCGGTGCCGCTGTTTGTCGGCACGCTGCTGATCTCGGCAGTGGCGATGACGCTGGCGGTCCCCATCGGTCTGATGATCGCGATCTATCTTGCCGAGTATGCCTCGCGCAAGGTGCGCAGCGTGGCCAAGCCCTTGCTGGAAATTCTGGCCGGGATCCCGACCGTGGTCTATGGCTTTTTCGCAGCTCTGGTGGTGGCGCCGAAGATCCGCGGATTCGGCGCGGCTCTGGGTCTCGACGTCGCTTCCGAGAGCGCGCTGGCCGCGGGCCTGGTGATGGGCGTGATGATCATCCCGTTCGTTTCCTCGCTGTCCGACGACGTCATCAATGCCGTGCCCCAAGCCATGCGGGATGGGGCTTACGGCCTGGGCGCCACGCGGTCGGAGACGATCCGCAACGTGATTATCCCGGCCGCGTTGCCGGGTATTGTTGGCGGCGTATTGCTGGCCGTATCCCGCGCCATCGGCGAGACCATGATCGTGGTGATGGCCGCGGGACTGTCCGCTAACCTGACCTTCAATCCGCTGGAAGCGGTGACCACGGTTACGGTTCAGATCGTCACCTTGCTTACCGGCGACCAGGAATTTGACAGCGCCAAGACGCTGTCCGCGTTCGCTCTGGGACTGATGCTGTTCGTGGTGACGTTGACCCTGAACGTGATCGCGCTGCGGGTGGTGAGGAAATATCGTGAGCAGTATGAATAAGCACGCCGGCGTCGGCGGCGCCCGCGAGAGCAACGGCGACCGGCGCGGACAGGACGGGCGTCGGGCGGCAGAGATCACGATGGCCAGGGTCAATGAGGGCCTGGGCAAGCGTTACCGTGCCGAACGGCGTTTCCGCGCCTATGGCTTGTTCTCGGTAATACTGGGCCTGAGTTTCGTGGCATTGCTGCTGACCAGCATCATCGGCAACGGCACCAGCGCGTTCCGGCAGACCGAATTGACCTTCGACGTCTTTTTCGATCCTGAAGTCATAGATCCGGAGGGCTTGCGCGATCCGGAGGTGCTGGCAGTGGCCAACTACGCGAGCATCGTCCGGGCCGGCCTTCAGGCCATCCTCCCGGACTCGTCGGGACGGCAAGAGCGCAGGGAACTGGGCGCTTTGGTGACCAATGACGCGCCGTATGTGTTACAGCGCATGGTGCTGGCCGATCCCGGTAATATCGGTGAGACGCGCACGATATCGGTGTGGGCCAGCGCGAACGTGGACATGTTGCTGAAGGGCAAGATAGATCGCGATTTGCTGCAGTCCGAGCGCGTGATATCGGATCTGCAATTGCGCTGGATCGATATCCTCGAATCCGAAGGGCGTCTGCAGCGAGTATTCAATACCGCGCTGTTCACCCGCGGTGATTCCCGAGACCCGGAGCTGGCCGGCATACTGGGCGCGGTCAAGGGTTCGTTCTACATGCTCGTGGTGACCCTGCTGCTGTCGTTCCCGATCGGCGTCGCGGCGGCTGTGTATCTCGAGGAGTTTGCGCCGAAGAACCGCTGGACCGATCTGATCGAGGTCAATATCAATAATCTGGCCGCGGTGCCGTCCATCGTTTTCGGATTGCTCGGACTGGCCGTGTTTCTTAATTTCTTCGGCATGCCCCGATCCGCGCCGTTTGTCGGTGGCGTGGTGCTCTCGCTGATGACCCTGCCGACGATCATCATTTCAAGCCGTGCCGCGTTGAAGTCGGTACCGCCTTCGATACGCGAGGCCGCTCTCGGCATGGGCGCGTCGAGGATGCAGACCACCTTCCATCATGTTGTGCCGCTGGCGATGCCGGGCATGCTCACCGGCACCATCATCGGCATGGCCCAGGCGCTGGGTGAGACCGCGCCGCTGCTGATGATCGGCATGGTGGCGTTTATTGTTGACGTGCCGCAGGGTTTCTTTGACCCGTCCACCGCGCTGCCGGTGCAGGTGTATCTGTGGGCGGATAGTCCCGAGCGAGCGTTCGTGGAGCGGACATCGGCGGCGATTATGGTGTTGCTGGGATTTCTGGTGGCGATGAATCTGATCGCCATTTTCCTGCGCCGGCGTTTCGAACGGCGCTGGTAGCCTGATATGGTTCGACTTGCAGAGACCGCGGATATGGAAACCACAGTTATGAAGACAAGCCCTGATGCGGACGGCCGCGCCTCACCGGCGCCACAGCGCAGTCGCCCCGCCGCGAGCGCTGCGATGAGCGAAAAGCGCAGCGGTGAAGTGCCGGAGCAGACCATCGGCGATATTTCTCACCCCGACCCGGTTTTCACCTGTCGCGACGTGAGCGTGTTTTATGGCGACAAACAGGCGGTGTTCGACGTCAATCTGGACATCGGCAGGAATCAGGTCATCTCGATGATCGGTCCGTCCGGTTGCGGCAAGTCCACCTTCCTGCGCTGTTTGAACCGGATGAACGACACCATCGATATCGCCCGCGTGAGCGGTTCGATCACGTTGGACGGCGTGGACATCTATGGCCGGGATGTGGATGTGGTGCCGCTGCGTGCCAGGGTCGGGATGGTGTTCCAGAAGCCGAACCCGTTCCCCAAGACGATTTACGAGAATGTGGCTTACGGACCCAAAATTCACGGCCTGGCCCGGGACAAGGTCGAACTGGATGAGATCGTGCATAACAGCCTTGCCCGCGCCGGTTTGCTGGACGAAGTCAAAGACCGGATGGATCAGCCCGGCACTGGTCTCTCCGGCGGGCAGCAGCAGCGGCTGTGTATCGCCCGGGCGATTGCGGTGTCGCCGGAAGTCATCCTGATGGATGAGCCCTGCTCGGCGCTGGATCCGATCGCCACCGCGCGCATCGAGGACCTGATGGATGAGTTACGGGAGAACTATACTATCTGCATCGTCACACACTCGATGCAGCAGGCCGCCCGGGTATCGCAGAGAACCGCTTACTTCCACCTCGGGCACCTGGTCGAGGTAGACGACACGGACACAATTTTTACCAATCCCAGCCATAAGCTCACCGAGGATTACATCACCGGCCGTTTCGGTTGATGCTGGTCTCACGGATCGCCGGGAGGAGGTCGACTTGACAGACAGAGGTTCCGGTATCGTCGAAGGTCACACGGTCCGCACCTACGATGCCGACATTGGCCTTCTGCGCAGCCAGTTGCTGGCCATGGGCGGCCTGGTCATTGATCAGGTAGCAGTGGCCGTGCAGGCGTTTTTGCAGGGTGAAGCCGGATTGTGGGAAACCGTGATCGAGCGGGAGCAGGAGGTCAATCGCTACGACACCGGCATCGAAGGACTGGTGTTCAATCTGCTGGCCAAACGTCAGCCGATGGGCGTGGACCTCAGAGTGGTTCTGGCCTATCACAAGGCCGCCACGGACATTGAGCGCTGCGGTGATGAGGCGAAGAAGATCGCCAAGATTGCGCGCCGGCTGGCCGCAGAGGACGTGGCTCCGGATGAGGCCTTCGATGCCCGGCTGAAGAGCATGGCGAACCTCGCCACCCGGTTGCTTCGGGAGGTCATCGAGGCGCTTGACGATACCGACGAATTCCGCGCGGTGCAGGCTGCTCAATCCGACGCCCAGCTCGATGCCGCATACGAACAGGCGCTGGACGAGATCCACCGCAAACTGATCGCGGACCCGGCGTTGATGGCGAGCGCGGCGGAGATGGTGACGGTGATCAAGGCGCTGGAGCGTATCGGCGATCATGCCAAGAATATCGGGCGCTACGTGGTGTTCATCGTCCGCGGCAAGGACGTGCGCCACGTGAAGACCTCGAAGCTGGACCGCGAACTGGCGCCCTGAAGCGGAAATCCTGTCGGGGTTACTCGGCTGCGGCGCGGAGCAGGGCGTTGATACCGACTTTGCGCCGGGTCTTCTCGTCGACCCGTTTGACGATCACCGCGCAAGCCAGGCTGTAGCGGCCGTCGTCGGCCGGCAGGCTTCCCGGGACGACGACGGCGCCCGCGGGCACCCGGCCGTAGCTCACCTGATCCCGCTCCCGATCATAGATACGCGTGCTTTGCCCGATAAAAACGCCCATCGACAGTACCGCGCCGCGCTCCACGATCACGCCCTCGACCACTTCCGAGCGGGCGCCGATAAAGCAGTCGTCCTCGATGATGGTCGGCGCCGCCTGCAGCGGTTCCAGTACGCCGCCGATGCCGGCACCGCCGGAAATGTGGACCCGGGCCCCGATCTGGGCGCACGAGCCGACCGTGGCCCAGGTATCGATCATGCTGCCGGGTCCGACCCAGGCGCCGATATTGACGTAACAAGGCATCAACACCGCGTCTGCTGCAATAAAGGCGCCGCGACGAACCACCGCCGGCGGTACGATGCGGGCGCCGTCGCGTTCAAACTGCTCGCGCCCGTAGTCCTGGTGCTTGAGCGGAACCTTGTCGTAGAAGCGGGTGAAACCGGCGTCGATGACCTGGTTCGGGTGCAGGCGGAAGTACAGTAGCACCGCCTTCTTCAGCCACTCGTTTACGCGCCATCGGCTTGTCCCGTGACCAGTCTCGGCGTCCGGCTCGCCATCTGCGACCGGTTCGGCAACCCGCAGCGTGCCATTGTCCAGACCGCTCAGCGCATACTCGACTGCTGCGACTGTGGATTTCGCAGCGCTCCCGGGCGAGAGTTCGCTTCGCTGGTCAAAAGCCTGTTCGATGATGTCTCGGGCGTCGTTCATATGGGCTTGTTTCCTTGCCTGATTCGTGTGCCGTTTTCGCCGGCTTGTTGATCCGGCACTGTGGTCATCGCCTGATCCCGCCCCGATCGTGCACTGATCCCGCGCTGACCACTGGGCCTTTCAGAGCGTATTGCAGAACTCACGGATGCGCCGGGCGGCTTGTATGCATTCTTCAGTCGTCGCGACCAGCGAGATGCGCACCCGGCCGACGCCGGGGTCGCCATCTCCGGTGGGCCGGGACAGATAACGCCCGGGCAACACGGTGACGTTCCGGGTGGCGAACAATTCCCGGGCAAAGGTCTCGTCGTCGACCGGCGTCGTTACCCACAGATAAAACGCCGCGGCGGGACGCTGCAAGTCGAGGACCGGTTCCAGAATCGGTATCACTGCGTCGAATTTCTGCTGGTACAGCCGCCGGCTGGCGGTCACGTGGGCCTCATCTTCCCAGGCCGGGACGCTGGCGCGCTGCACGGCCAAAGGTACCGCACAGCCGTGATAGGTCCGGTACAGACGGTATGCGGCCATGATCTCCGGATCGCCTGCGACAAAACCTGAGCGCAGACCCGGGACGCTTGAGCGTTTCGACAGACTGTGGAATACGACGCAGCGACGGAAATCCGTGCGCCCGATCTCAGCGCACACCTGCAGCAGGCTCGGCGGCGGCCGGGCTTCGTCAAGATAGATGTCGGCATAGCACTCGTCGGCCGCGATGATGAAATCATGCTGGTCGGCCAGCTCCACCGCCCGTCGCAGGAACACGCGGTCGAGCACCGCGCCGGTCGGGTTGCCGGGGCTGCAGAGAAACAACACTGCGCAACGTTGCCATTGCCGTTCGCTGACCGCCTCGAGATCCGGAATAAATCCGTTGCTCTGCACCGTGTTGAGATAACACGGCTCGGCCCCCGCGAGCAGCGCAGCGCCCTCATAGATCTGATAAAACGGGTTGGGCATCATCACCAGGCTGTTCGCCGCCGGATCGACCGCGGCCTGAACAAAGCTGAACAGGCCCTCGCGGGTCCCGTTCACCGGCAGGATCATGCTGGCTGCATCTATCGACCCGGGGCCGAGGCAAAAACGACGCTCAAGCCAGCGAGCGATAGCAAGCCGCAGCGTTTCAGTGCCGAGCGCTACCGGGTAGGTGCCCAGGGTGTCGCTGGCTGCGCCCAGCGCCTGGCCGACGAAATCGGGTGACGGATGCCGGGGCTCGCCGATGGACAAAGGAATATGCGGCAGTCCTGCTGGAGGGCTGGCGCCGGCCATCAGTGCTGCAAGACGCTCGAACGGATAGGGGTGGAGTCTTTCCAGCAGGGGGTTCATGCGCGCTCCGCAGGTGGGTTTCAGGCCGGTTTATCCAGTTTTTCGGTCAGCCGCAGACGCAGGGCTTCGCACTGAGCTTCAGTCAGCGGCTGGCCATCGGCGTCGCTGCAGCAAAAAATGTCCTCGGCGCGCTCGCCGATAGTCATGATGCGGGCGGTATGCACGCCGACGCGCGCCTCCAGCAACACCTGACCGACCTCGGAGAGCAAACCGGGCCGGTCGCCGGCAATCAGTTCCATCAGGGTCCGGTTGCGGGCGTCGAGACTGAAGCTGATACGCGTCGGCGTAGAGAACATGCGTACCTGTCGCGGCGCCTGCCGGGTCACAATCGGGGTCTTGTCATCGCGCCGCTGCAGGGCCCGGCCCAGAGCCTGTTCGATCTGTCGCACACGTTCGCTGTCGTCTATCGCCGTACCGTCGCTCTCCAGGACCTGATAGGTATCAAGGCTGTGGCCGTCCGCAGTTGGCGTAATTCGGGCGTCAACGATGTTCAGGCCGAGCTCGCCCAGCATGGCGGTGATATGAGCAAAGGTCCGGCGCTCGTACTCGGTGTAGACGAGCACAGCGGTGCCACCGCGATCGCTCTGCGCGCGCACCGCGATCAATGGCCCGGCTGAAGCGTCGTGAGAGATCAGCATCTCGGTATGCCAGGCGATCTCGACCGGCGTGTGGCGCAGGAAGTATTCCTCGGTCAGCGGTTGCCATGCCTTGCGGATTCTGCGCTCGCGCAGACGCCACGAGCGCAACAGATCGATGGCCTGGGCCTGGGTCTCGGCGATCAGTTCTTCCTTGTCGATCGGGTTCTCGAGGCCGCGCCGCAGCGCTCGTTGAGTCGCCTGATAGAACTCGCCGAACAAAGAGGCTTTCCAGGAATTCCACAATTTCGGATTGGTCGCGCGCACGTCGGCGACGGTCAGCAGATAAAGATAATCGAGCCGGGTCTGGTCGCCGACACGGGCGGCGAAATCTCTTATGACCTGAGGGTCATGGATGTCCTTCTTCTGTGCCGTAATCGAGAACAGCAAGTGGTTGGAAACCAGCCACGCCACCAGGCGCGCGTCGTAGCGTGACAAGCCCTGTTCCAGGCAAAAGGTCTCGGCATCCACGGCACCAAGCTCGGAATGATCGCCGCCGCGCCCCTTGGCGATATCGTGAAACAGACCGGCCAGATAGATCAGCTCGGGCTTGGGCAGTTCACGCATGATCTGGCTCAAGGCCGGAAACTCGTGGTCGAATCTGGACAGCGCGAAGCGGCGCAGATTGCTGACCACAAACAATGTATGTGCGTCGACGGTATAGGTATGGAAAAGATCGTACTGCATGCGGCCGACAATGCGACCAAACGCCGGGATATAGCGGCCAAGGACGCCGTATCGGTTCATCCGTCTCAATTCATGGGTGACGCCTCTGGGAGCACCCATGATCTCGAGAAACAAGCGATGATGGCGGGGGTTCTGCCGGAACTCCTCGTCGACGCTGTTGAGCTGCTTGCGGATCAGGCGGATGCTGGCTGCGCTGACGCCGCGCAGGTCCGGGGTTTCCTGCAACACCTTGAATATCTCCAGCAGGGCTGCTGGATGCTGCTGAAACACGTCGTCTTTGGTGACTTCAAGAAACCCGTTGCGCACCTGGAAACGTGAATTGATCGGTTCGGCGCTGGCATTGGGATCCAGAAGTATGGCTTCCTGAAACAACTGCAGCAGCATCTCGTTGAGCCGGCTGAGCTCCATCACCGTGCGGTAGTACTTCTGCATGAACTGCTCAACCGCCAGCGTGTAGGTCGCGTCTTCGTAGCCAAAACGCGTGGCCAGAGCAATCTGGTGATCGAACAGCAGCCGGTCCTCGCGGCGGCCAGTGATGGTGTGCAGCGCCCAGCGGATACGCCAGAGAAAGGACTGGCCCGCCAGCAGCTTGCGATATTCGTAGTCGGTGAGGAAACCGAGTTGTGCGAGCTGATGAAAGGTGCTCGCGTTGAAGTGGCGCTTGGCTACCCAGCCCACCATCTGGATATCGCGCAGGCCACCGGGGCTGCCTTTGACGTTGGGTTCCAGATTGTAGGCGGTGTCGTGGTAGCGATGGTGCCGTTCCACCTGCTCCTTGAGCTTGGCCTCGAAGAACTCCGGCGTCGGCCAGATGTGCTCGGGCCCGACCGCCTCGCACATGGACTCGAACAGGGCTTTGGGTCCCTGGAGCAGGCGCGATTCCATCAAGGTGGTGGCCACGGTGATGTCCGCGCGCGCCTGGGCTACGCAATCTTCGGTAGTGCGGACGCTGTGTCCGACCTCCAGGCCGATATCCCACAGGAAGGTGATGAAATTCTCCAGCGGCTCGCGCCAGGCCGCATCGTCGCGGTGTGGCAGCAGCACCATGATGTCGATGTCGGAGCAGGGATGAAGCTCGCCGCGGCCATAACCGCCCACCGCAACCAGGGCCAGCTGGCCGCTCAGATCCCCGGCGTGACGCAGCCAGGCCTGGGTCAGGACGCTGTCCACCAGCCGGGCACGGTCGCGAACCAGATGATCCACCGGCTCATCGAGCTCGAAACGATCCCGCAACGCCGCGTCGCCCCGGGCCAGGACCTCGCGAAAGGTCTCCAGCCGCGCGCCCTCGGCGCTCAGCTCGGACAGATGCGGAAACAGCTCGGCGGTATTTTCCACGGCGGCTTCAGATCTTGCCGTCGGCGCCAAGGGTGAGGACTTCGTGGCCGGTGGCAGTCACCAGCACCGTGTGCTCCCACTGTGCAGACAGGGAATGGTCCTTGGTGACGACCGTCCAGCCGTCCGGCAGCAGACGTACATGGCGGCGTCCGGCATTGACCATCGGCTCGATCGTGAAGGTCATGCCTTCCTGTAACGTCATGCCGGTACCGGGTTTGCCGTAGTGCAGTACCTGGGGATCTTCGTGAAATTCCCGACCGATGCCGTGGCCGCAGTATTCACGGACCACTGAGCAACCATGCGCTTCCACATGTTTTTGGATCGCCGCGCCGATGTCACCCAGCTGGATGCCTGGCCGCACCATCTCGATCCCCAGTCGCATGCCCTCATGTGACACGTCGCTGACGCGCCTGGCGGCCACCGTCGCCGGGCCGACAAAGAACATCCGGCTGGTATCTCCGTGGAAACCGTCCTTGATCACCGTGATGTCGATGTTCAGGCAGTCACCGGTCTTGAGGACCTTTTCGCCGGGGATGCCGTGGCAGACGACATGATTGACAGAGGTGCAGATGGACTTGGGGAAGCCGCGGTAGTTGAGCGGCGCTGGCACTGCGTCGAGATGGCTGACGATATATTCGTGGCAGATCGCGTCGAGATCGCCGGTACTGACTCCCGGCAGCACATGCTCGCCGATCATGTCCAGAACCTCGGCCGCCATGCGCCCGGCTGTGCGCATCAGCTGCTGCTCCTCGGCTGTTTTGATCGTTGCCTTCATCAGGATCCCGGTTTTGCCATACAGGGCTTGGGCCGGCCTCCCGGAGGCCGCCGCAATCCCTTGATTTTACTGTCTGGGGGAGATTGTTCCGCGGAGAACGTTATGGTATAAAGCTCGCTTCTTTTTCGCAATCAAAACCCACACATGCACCGACACACCCGGTTGGGTGCCCGCTACCAGCGTTCGCAATGAACTCCGGCCGCGGGTTTCCGGATGGGGTGCATGGAGGCCTAACCCTGGAGAACAACATGGCAAACGTATCTATGCGCCAGATGCTGGAAGCAGGCGTGCACTTTGGTCATCAGACCCGTTATTGGAATCCGAAGATGGCACCCTTCATCTTCGGCGCCCGTAACAAAATCCATATCATCAACCTCGAGCAGACCCTGCCACTATACGAGCAGGCGGCCGGTTTCGTGCGCAAGCTGGTCGCGGACGGCGGCAGCGTGCTGTTTGTCGGCACCAAGCGTGCGGCCCGCGACAGCGTGCGCCGGGAAGCCATGCGCTGCGGGATGCCCCACGTCACCTACCGCTGGCTCGGCGGCATGTTGACCAACTACAAGACGGTAAAACAGTCGATCAAGCGGCTGACCGATCTCGAGGCGCAGGCTGAAGACGGCACGTTCGAAGCGCTGAACAAGAAGGAAGTCCTGCAGCTCCGGCGCGAGATGGAAAAGCTGGAGCGCAGCCTCGGCGGCATCAAGGCAATGGGCGGCTTGCCCGATGCGCTGTTCCTGATCGATGTCGGGCACGAGAAGATCGCGCTGGCCGAGGCGAACAAACTCGGCATCCCGGTGATCGCAGTGGTCGATACCAACTGCTCGCCCGGCGGCGTCGACTACGTGATCCCGGGCAATGATGACGCGATGCGCGCGATCGATCTCTACACCACCGGCATCGCCGATGCGGTGCTCGAAGGCAAGGACAGCGTGCCGGACGTCCCCCAGGGCACCAGTGATTTTGTCGAGCTGGACGAATCCGGCAAGCCTCGCGAGCAGAAGGCCGCGGCGCGCAAGAAGGCGCCGGCGCGCAAGAAGACCGCCGCGCGCAGGGCCAGGCCCGATGCAGCCAAGCCTGCTGCGGCCAGCAAAGCTGAGCCCGAAGCGGCCGAGAGCAACGTCGCCGAGACGAAGAGCGCCGAGGCGAAGAGCGCCGCGACCAAGAGCGATGAGGCCAAGGCGGCTGCCAGCGAAGTAACGGAAAAGGCCGCCGAGAAACAGCCGGCGCCAAAGCCGGAAGCTGAAGCCGCTGCCGGGGACGCGGCCAAGCCCGCAGCCAAGGCCAAAGCCAAGACCAAGACCAAAGCGAAAGCCAAGGCGAAGCCGAAGGCGGCCAAGGCCGACGAGAAGGACGCGGACCCCGCGGCCTGAGCGCTGGCCAGATCGGGTGCTGCAAGGGCAGGACCCGGCGCCCGATGGCGAATTTCCCTGCTGGCCGCCGGTGAACCGGTCCGGGCCGGTGGGCGACGGAATATTGAGGTACAGGCAATGACGATATCTGCAGCAATGGTAAAAGAACTCCGCGAGCGCACTGGCGCCGGCATGATGGAGTGCAAGAAAGCACTGGTAGAGGCCGACGGGGACCTGGACGTCGCGGTTGAGAACATGCGCAAGGCCGGTCTGGCCAAGGCCGACAAGAAGTCCGGCCGCATCGCCGCCGAAGGCCTGGTCGCTATCAGCCAGTCCGAAGACGGCAGCCGCGCGGCGCTGGTGGAAGTGAACTGCGAGACCGATTTCGTGTCGTCCGGCGAAGATTTCACCAGTTTCGCCAATGCCGTTGCGGCCGTGGCGCTGGCGGGTGATGCGGGCGACCGCGATGCGCTGCTGGCGATGCCGATCGAAGGCGCGGAGAGCATCGAAGAGGCGCGACGCGCGTTGATCGCCAGGATCGGAGAAAACGTCAACGTGCGCCGGGTTCAGATCATCGGCGGCGCGGAGCGCGTGGGCGCCTATCTGCACGGCAAGCGCATCGGTGTTGTGGTCGCCATGCAGGGTGGTGACGACGAGCTGGCCCGTGACGTCGCGATGCATATCGCTGCCAGCAACCCGCTGTGCATTTCCGAAGCCGATGTGCCGGCCGAGACGCTGGCCAAAGAGAAAGAGATTCTCGTCGAGCAGGCGCGTAACGAAGGCAAGCCGGACGCCATCGTCGAGAAGATGGTCGTCGGAAGGCTGCGCAAGTACCTGGCCGAGATCACGTTGCTGGGTCAGCCCTTCGTCAAGGACCCTGACCTCAGCGTCGGCAAGCTGCTGGCCGACAAGGATGCGAAAGTCGTCGCCTTTGCCCGCTTTGAGGTCGGTGAAGGTATCGAGAAGAAGCAGGACAATTTCGTCGAGGAAGTGATGGCCCAGGCGCGGGGCGCCTGAGCACTCGGCGGATCTTGTTTTGCGTTAGACTACGTCTGAGAGCCCCGCCTCTGCCGCGGGGTTCTTTTTGAGCGATGCAAAAGCGGGTGCCATGAACAGGAAATCACGTATTCCCAAGCGCATCCTCCTCAAGCTCAGCGGCGAGGCCTTGCTGGGCGGGGTGGACTATGGTGTCGATCCTTCAACCCTGATCCGGATCGCCAGCGAAATCAGGGATGTCCGCGAAATGGGCATTCAGGTCGCGGTGGTTATCGGCGGCGGCAATATCTTCCGCGGCGCCGGATTGGCAGAGGCCGGGATGGACCGGGTCACCGGCGATCATATGGGTATGCTCGCCACGGTGATGAACTCTCTTGCGATGCAGGACGCGCTGGAGAAACTGGGGGTCCACGCGCGGGTCATGTCGGCCCTGCGGGTCCATGATGTGTGCGAAGACTACATCCGCCGGCGAGCCATGCGCCATCTGGAGAAAAGCAGGGTGGTGTTGCTTGCCGCCGGCACCGGAAATCCGTTCTTTACCACAGATACCGCTGCCAGCCTGCGGGCGATCGAAATTGGCGCCGATCTGCTCCTCAAGGCGACCAAGGTCAACGGTGTCTTCACCGCCGACCCGCTGGTGCATCCCGACGCCAAGCGCTATGTCGCACTATCCTATGACCAGGTGTTGACCGACAAGCTCGGGGTGATGGACGCTACGGCTATCGTGATGTGTCGCGACAATAATCTGCCCCTGCGAGTGTTCAACGTGCATAACAAGGGTGATCTGCTGCGTATATTGCACGGTGAGGATATCGGCACCATGGTGACCAATGAGGCAGCCGCGCAGCAGGATTGAAAGGAGAGGCTCGGATGTTGGATGAGATCAGAAAAGACGCAATCGAGCGTATGAAAAAGAGCGTGGCCGCGTTCCACCAGGAGTTGCAGAAGCTGCGCACCGGACGTGCGCATACCAGCTTGCTGGACCACGTGATGGTCGACTATTACGGTAATGAAACACCATTGAATCAGGTCGCCAGTGTCGGCGTCGAGGATGCCAGGACGCTGACCATTACGCCGTGGGAAAAGACCATGGTGCAGAAAGTCGAAAAGGCGATCATGACCAGTGATCTTGGACTGACCCCGGCAACCTCCGGGCTGGTGATCCGCGTACCGCTGCCGCCGTTAACGGAAGAGCGGCGCAAGGACCTGGTGCGCGTGGTCCGTCACGAAGCAGAGAATGCCAGGGTAGCGATCCGCAACATCCGCAGGGATGCCCTGCACAGTTCCAAGGACCTGCTTAAGGAGAAAGAAATCACTGAAGATCAGGATCACCGCTTTCACGATGAAGCACAGACCCTGACCGACCAGCATATCGGTGAGATCGAGCAGCTCCTTGCGACCAAGGAAGCGGAATTGATGGAGGTCTGATGACCATCCGCTCCTGACCATGACCAGCCCTGACTTATCCGACGAGAATCGATTGCCGGCGCATGTGGCCGTGATCATGGACGGAAACGGGCGCTGGGCGCGCTCGCGCGGGATGCCGCGGCAGGCTGGCCATCGTGCCGGCGTCAAGTCTGCGCGCCGCATCGTCGAAGCCTGTGCCCGCAAAGGGATAAACGCGCTCAGCCTGTTCGCCTTCAGCAGCGAGAACTGGCAGCGGCCGAAACAGGAAGTCGGCATGCTGATGAAACTGATGGTCGAGGCGCTCGACCGTGAGGTGGAGGAGTTGGCCCGCCAGGGTGTGCAGTTGCGCTTTATCGGTGAGCGCGAGCAGCTGTCGGAAGCGGTGCGCGAGCGTATGTCGCGGGCTGAGGCCAGCACGCAGCACAACCAGGGTCTGAGCCTGCTTATCGCGCTGTCCTATGGTGGCCGCTGGGATATCACTCAGGCCGCCCAGGCGATTGCGCGTGAGGTCGAAGCCGGAACGCTGCGCGCCGCAGATGTAGTCCAGGGGACGATCGCCGAGCGTCTGGCACTGGGTGCGGTGCCTGATCCTGATCTGCTGATTCGCACCGGCGGCGAATCCCGGATCAGCAACTTCCTGTTGTGGAATCTCGCCTATTCCGAGCTGTACTTTACCGATTGTCTGTGGCCAGCGTTTGACGAACAGGAATTTGATCGGGCGCTGGAGTTTTATACCAATCGTCAGCGGCGTTTTGGTCGCACGCCGGAACAGACGCTGGAATCTGCTTCATGATCCGCCAGCGTCTGTTGACCGCGCTTGTGCTGGGTGCAGCGTTACTGCTGATCCTGTTTGTCGTGCCGCTCCACGTCGCCGGTGCGTTGCTGGGCTTGTTGATGGCGATCGGCGCATGGGAATGGTCGGCACTCGGCGGATGCCGGCAGGCCAGTACCCGGGGCGTCTTCGTATTGCTTGCCGCAGCCACTGGCTGGTTGCTGCAACATTTCTGGTTTGGAAATCCTTCAGCTCCGTTGTGGCTGGATCTGATGGTCTGGCTTGTCGGGTTGATCTGGATGTTGCGTTTCCCGACCCCGGTGCCGCGCGTATATTCCCTGGGATCCGGTCTGCTGGTGATGCCGCTGGGGTGGTTGTTCCTGTTCGCCCTGTTACAGGAATGGGGCGCGCAATGGACCCTGTTTTTGTTTCTGCTGGTGGCCGCCGCCGATGTGGGGGCGTTTTTCTCCGGCCGCGCGTTCGGCCGTCACAAGCTGGCGGTGAAAGTCAGCCCGGGCAAGACCTGGGAAGGCGTTGCAGGCGGCTTGCTGGTCGTGGCCGTGGTCGCAGCACTGGGCGCGTTGTGGTTTGAAACCGATCTGGCCATGACCATCGCAGGAGCGGTGATTGTCGCTGCATTCTCCGTGCTCGGCGACCTGACGATCAGCATGCTCAAGCGAGCCGCGGGGCTCAAAGACAGCGGCAGCATCTTTCCGGGGCACGGCGGGGTGCTGGACAGAATCGACAGCCTGCTCGCGGCCTTGCCGCTGTTTATCCTTGTTTTTGGCGGGATCCGTGGCCTATGACCGGGATCGCGGTTCTAGGCTCAACCGGCAGTGTCGGGCTCAGCACGCTGGATGTGATCCGGCGAAACCCCGACCAGTTTCAGGTCGAAGCGCTCACCGCTCACTCCAACCACAGCTTGTTGCTCGAGCAGTGTCGTGAGTTCGCGCCAAAACTGGCGGTGCTGGCGGATTCGAGCCACTTGCCGGCGCTGGAAGCAGGCCTGCGCAATGCGGATCTGCCTACCCGCCTGGTGACGGGCGCCGCGGCGCTCGAGCAAGCCGCGACTCTGCCCGATGCGGAATATGTGATGGCCGCGATCGTCGGCGCTGCCGGTCTGCTGCCGACGCTGGCCGCGGCGCGGGCAGGCAAACGCGTATTGCTGGCTAACAAAGAGGCAGCGGTGATGTCTGGCCCGCTGTTGATGGCAGCGGTGCGTGAGCACGGGGCAACGCTGATCCCGATTGATAGCGAGCACAATGCTGTTTTTCAGTGCCTCGGTGATGATGCGGCCGGCTCGATCAAGGATGTACAGCGCATCTTGCTAACGGCTTCCGGCGGCCCATTCCTGGACACTGACCCGGGCCTGCTCGACCAGGTTACGCCCGAACAGGCCTGCGCCCACCCGAACTGGGACATGGGACGCAAGATATCCGTGGACTCGGCCACGATGATGAACAAGGGCCTCGAAGTTATCGAGGCTTGCTGCCTGTTCGGGGTCTCCGCTGAGCAAATCGAGGTGGTCATTCATCCACAGAGCATCATCCACTCACTGGTACAATTCCGTGATGGATCGACCCTGGCGCAGCTGGGTAATCCGGACATGAGGGTTCCGATCGCGCACGCTTTGGGCTGGCCCCAGCGTCTGGATTCCGGTGTCGAGGCGCTGGACCTGCTGAGCACAGCGCGGCTGGATTTCCGCGCGCCGGATCATCAGCGTTTTCCCTGTCTGGTGCTGGCGCTGGCCGCGGCCAGGACCGGTGGCGCGGCACCGGTGGTGCTCAATGCGGCGAACGAGGTCGCGGTAGAGGCGTTTCTCGGCTCCCGGGTGCCGTTCACCGCCATAAGCGCAATAATCGAGGCGGTTCTGGCAGAATGCGGTACCGGCGACGCGTCCACTCTTGAGCAGATACTGGCAATCGACGCGCAAGCGCGCATTTGCGCCGGGGAAACAATCGGCAGATTCAGCCTCTAAAGACCCATGAACGATATCGTCATTTCAGTCCTGGCCTTCGTCGTCGCCATCAGCGTGCTGGTGGCGGTGCACGAATACGGTCACTTCTGGGTCGCGCGCAAGCTCGGCGTCCGCGTTTTGCGATTCTGTATCGGTTTCGGCAAGCCGGTCTGGAGTCGGGTCGCGGGCCGGGACCCGGTGGAATATGCGGTCGCCGCCATCCCGCTGGGAGGCTATGTGAAGTTGCTGGATGAGCGCGAGGGACCGGTGCCGGAGGACCAGAAACACCGCGCGTTCAATCGGCAGACTCCGGTCAAACGTATCGCGATCCTGGTTGCCGGGCCGCTGTTTAATTTCATCTTCGCCATCATCGCCTACTGGATGATGTTTATCACCGGCGTTTCAGCGCTGCAGCCGGTGATCGGCGGCGTGGAGGCGGGTTCCCGCGCTGAGCGGGCGGATTTGAGAGCTGGCGATCGCATTGTGGCGGTGGACCAGCGCGAGACGCCGACCATGATGGACGCGCGTATCGGTCTGCTGGATGGACTGGTCGGTGATGGCGAGGCGCGCCTGCGAGTGGTGGGCAGCGATGGTCAGACCCGGGACTTGTTACTGACGGTCTCCGGCGACCGGCGCGAATTGACCGAGCATGCGGATATCTTTCCGCAGCTCGGAATCCAGCCGTGGCGGCCCGTGGTGCCCCCGGTAATCGGCAGTTTGAGCGAGGATGGTTCAGCGCTTCGTTCCGGTCTCGAGGTCGGTGATCGCATCCTGACGGCTGACGGCCAGGCGGTGGACGACTGGTCCAGCTGGGTGGACTTTGTGCGCGCACGTCCTGCTCAGCAGGTGGCCCTGGAGATCGAGCGTGACGGTCGCCGGCAGAGCCTTGATCTGCTTATCGGCACCAGTGCCTCGGGGTCAGCGGAGATCGGTTTGATCGGAGCCGGGGTGGTGGTGCCCGAGGGTCTGTATGACGAGATCATTACCCAGCAGCGATTCGGCCCGCTCGAGGCGATAGCCCAGTCGATAAGCCGGACCTGGGATATGTCGGCGCTGACCGTCAGAATGCTCTACCGTATGATCACCGGCGATGTGTCGCCAAAGAGCATCAGTGGACCGATCAATATTGCTCAGACTGCAGGCTATACAGCCAGCGTCGGCCTGGCCGCATTCCTCGCGTTTCTGGCCATCGTCAGTATCAGTCTGGGCATCCTCAATCTGTTGCCGATACCGATGCTCGACGGTGGGCAGATCGTCTATCAGATCGCGGAGATGATCAAGGGGAGCCCGGTATCGGAGAGGACGCAAATCATCGGCCAGCAGGTGGGCATCCTGCTCCTGCTGATGCTGATGAGTTTCGCCTTCTATAATGACATCGTCCGCCTGGCGGGCTGAGCTGACGCCGCCAACATGATGAACAGATTATTCGCTGCTCTTACCCTGATTATCGGGCTGATGTTCAGCGTTGCATCACTGGCGCAGACGGCATTCGTGGTACGCGACATGAAGGTCGAGGGCCTGCAGCGAATATCCGAAGGCACCGTCTACAACTATTTGCCGGTGGCGATCGGCGACACCATGGATCAGCAGCGCGTGGAACAGGCGTTGCGGGCGCTGTACGGCACCGGACTGTTTTCGGACGTCGAGCTGCGACAAAACGGAAGCACGCTGGTGATTGCGGTACGGGAGCGGCCATCGATCAAGTCCTTCACGATTGAAGGCAACAAGGATATTGAGACCGAGGAACTGGAGGAGTCGCTACGTAATATCGGCCTTGCGACAGGCAAGACCTTCGATCGCGCAGTGCTGGAGAACGTCACCCAGCTGCTCACCGACCAGTATTACAGTCGTGGTAAATACAACGTGGTCGTGGACGCGGAAGTGGAAGAGTCCACGGACAACACGGTCATCATTGCGATCAATATCAACGAGGGCAAGCGCGCTCGCATCAGGCAGATCAATATCGTCGGTAACGAGGCCTTCACCGACGAGGAACTGCGCAAGGTGTTCGAGCTGAGCACGCCCAACTGGCTGTCGTTTTATCGGCAGGACGACCGCTATGCGCGGGAGAGCCTGCTCGGTGACCTGGAAACGCTGCGGTCCTATTACATGGATCGCGGCTACGCCGCCTTTGAAGTGGCATCCACCCAGGTCGCGATCTCGCCCGACAAGCAGGACATTTTCATCACCATCAATGTCGAGGAGGGCGAGCCTTTCGTGATCTCCGGCGTCGACCTGGCCGGTGAGCTGATCGTACCGAAGGAGCAGCTCGAGGCGCTGGTTCTGGCCAAGCCGGGACAGACTTTTTCCTTGCGCATGCTGACGCAGACGTCGGACCTGATCAGCTATCGTCTGGGCGAAGAGGGATTTGCTTTCGCTCGGGTCGAGCCTATCCCCGAGATCAATGAAGAGACCAAGGAAGTCCAGGTCACGTTCTATGTCGACCCGGGCAAGCGCGCCTATGTGAGCCGCATCCGTTTCCGTGGTTCGGAAAAGACCAAGGATGAAGTATTCCGGCGCGAGATGCGCCAGCTGGAGAGCGCATTCCTGTCCAACCGGGCGGTGGAAAGGTCGGAACAGCGCTTGCGCCGATTGCCGTTCATCGAAGAGGTCAGCGTCGATACGCAACCGGTCCCCGGCACCGATGATCTGGTGGACGTCGACGTGGAAATCACCGAGGGTCAGCCCGGCTCGTTTGGCGGCGGCATCGGGTATTCCGGGTCTCAGGGTGTGTTGCTCAACGGCAATATTGTCCACACCAATTTCATGGGCACCGGAAACCGCATCGAGGCGGATATCAATACCAGCGAGTACACGACCGTCTATCGCGCGCTGTACACGAATCCTTATGTCACGCCGAACGGCGTATCGCGCACGGTATCGCTGACCTATCGCGACGTCACTCAGTTCACCAATGGCTCGTCGGACTTCGCCACGACCAGCTGGACCGCGGCATTGGAATACGGCTACCCGATATCAGAATACTCGCGAATCCGGTTCGGCGTGGCGGTCCAAAGTGCCGAGCTTTCGACCAGCAACGGCAGCTCGCTGCAGCAACGTCTCTGGGTCAGCCAGAACGGTAACCCGTCGCAGGAGATTATCCAGGTGCCCGGCGGTCTGATCATCTTTGACAAGACGGATTTCTATACCTACGAGTTGCTTGGCGGCTGGACCTACGACAGCCGCAACCGTTCGTTGTTTGCAGACCGCGGCGCACGGCAGCAGCTGGCGCTGACCACGACCGGCTACGGATCGGAGGTGGAGTTCTATACGATCCGCTATGAATGGCAGAAATACTGGCCTCTGTTTGGCCAGTTCACGTTGAAGAATTCGGGTCAGGTGTCGTGGGGAGAGGACTTCGGCTCAACCACCGAGTTACCGCCGTACAAGCGTTTCTTCGGCGGTGGCCCGGATACCGTCAGAGGCTATCAGGAAGGCCGTCTTGGTCCTTACGATACGAATGGAAATCCTTATGGTGGCAACCTGTTGATGGCCAATCAGTGGGACCTGATCCTGCCGACCCCGGAAAAGATAGCAGGCAAGGCCCGCTTCAGTTTGTTCTTCGACATCGGTAATGTATTCTCCAACGACAACACCCGCTTTCCCGTTATCAACGATCAAGGGCAAGTCGTGGAACAGGATTTCAGCTTCAACTATGACCTGAACGAGCTACGCCGCTCGGTTGGAGCCTCTGCGGAGTGGTTGTCCCCGATGGGCGTATTCCGTTTCAGCTATGGTATCCCGCTGAATGACGAGCCTCTGGATCAGGTTGAGCAATTCCAGTTCACTATTGGTTCCCAGTTTTGATCCGATTTAGCAAAAAGGAAGATCTGAGCATGAAGGCACATCGAATACTGGCATACGCACTGATGGCGACACTCCTGCTGGGCGCGGCGACCGCCGGCGCCCAGGGCGTGAAGATCGGTGTGGTCAATTTCGGACGCCTGCTGGACGAGTCGCCGCAGGCGCAGAGCTCCCAGCGTGCCTTGCAGGACGAGTTTGCACCGCGGCAGCGCCAGTTGCGCAGCCAGGAGGAGCAGTTCAAGAGCCTGGAGGAGCGGCTGACGCAGAGCGAGAGCTTTATGAGCGATGACGAGCGTCAGCAACTGGAACGCGAAGCGCGGGATTTGCAGCGTGAACTCAATCGCGGCAAGACCGAGTTTGGCGAGGACCTCAGCCTGCGGCGCAATGAAGAATTAGGCAAATTGCAGCGGATGCTGATCGAGGAAGTGCAGACGGTGAGCCGCGCCCAGGGTTACGACATCGTTCTAAGCGAGGCGGTGGGCGTGGTCTACGCCAGTACCGCGGTCGATCTCACTGACCAGATACTGGCGGCCCTGCAAAACCGGAACAAAGCCACGACCGGCGGCAACTGATCGGCTGACGCAATGGCCTGCACCCTGGGCGAGATTGCGGTACGTTTCGGCTGTGCGGTGCAGGGCGACCCGGAGGTCAGGCTCGAAGGGGTCGGCACTCTCGCCGCGGCGAATCCCGGCGAGATCACGTTTCTTGCCAATGCCCGCTATCGCCGCTTGCTGAAAGACACCCGGGCCTCGGCCGTGATCCTCTCGCCGGGCGACGCCGAAGGCTTCAGCGGCAACGCGCTGCTCAGCGACAACCCCTATCTTACCTACGCCAGGGTCGCCGCCCTGCTGGTGCCTGAGGCGCCGGCCCCGACCGGCATTTCTCCCATGGCCTGTGTGGCCGATACCGCATCGGTGGCGCCAGATGCCTGGATCGGGCCCGGAGCAGTGATCGAAGCAGAGGCAAGCATCGGTCCGCGGTGCTTTATCGGGCCCGGGTGCATCATCGGGCGAGGAGCCGAGCTGGCGGAAGATTGCCGGCTGCTGGCCAGAGTGGTCATCTGTCACGGCGTGCGTTTGGGCCGGCGGGTGATTATCCAGCCGGGAGCGGTGATCGGTGGCGACGGCTTCGGCATCGCCCGGGACGGAGAGGCATGGGTCAAGGTGCCGCAGCTCGGTGGCGTGCGGATCGGCGACGATGTCGAGATCGGTGCGAACACGACGATCGACCGCGGCGCGATCGAAGATACGGTGCTGGGCGACGGGGTCAAACTGGATAATCAGATCCAGATCGGTCACAACGTGCGTATCGGCGAGCACACGGTGATCGCAGGTTGCACGGGCGTCTCCGGCAGCGCGGTGATAGGCGCGCGGTGCATGATCGGCGGCGCCGTCGGTATCGCAGGGCATCTCGAGATCTGCGACGATGCGGTGATCACCGGTCAGACGCTGGTCAGCCACTCGGTACGCAAGCCCGGCGTATACTCCAGCGCTCTGCCGCTCGACGAGGCACACAAATGGCGCCGCAACAGCGCGCGCTTCCGGCAGCTGGACAAACTGGCCAGGCGCGTCAGGGCGCTGACCCTGGCGGCTGGCATTGACGATGATGGGGAGGCGAAGGATGAGTGACATGCTGACCATGGATATCGACCGGATCATGGAGTTATTGCCCCATCGTTATCCGTTCCTGCTGGTCGACCGGGTGACTGAGTGTGTGCCCGGCGAGCGGCTCGAAGCGATCAAGAATGTGACTGTCAACGAACCGTTTTTTCAGGGCCATTTTCCGGGACGACCGGTGATGCCGGGTGTGCTGATTATCGAGGCGCTGGCACAGGCCGCCGGTCTACTGGCCTTTGCCACTCAGGGCGGTGAAACCGATCCGGACATGACCTTCTATTTCGTGTCTATCGACAAAGCCAGATTCCGTCGGCCGGTCCTGCCCGGGGATCAGCTGGCGCTGAGCGTCAAGTTCGAGCGCATCCTGCGGGGCATCTGGCGGTTTTCCGCCAAGGCCTCGGTGGATGGCAAAGTGGCGGCCGGCTGCGAGATGATGGTCGCCCCTCGCGGCGGCGCCGATTGATCCATCCCAGCGCTATAGTCGATGCCAGCGCTGAATTAGCCAGCAGCGTGGAGGTGGGTCCGTTCGCCGTGATCGGCGCGGGCGTACGGATCGATGCGGGCTCGCGCATCGGGCCGCATGTGGTGATCAAGGGTCCAACCCGCATCGGCCGGGACAACCGCATCTTTCAGTTTTCCTCCATCGGTGACGATCCGCAGGACAAGAAATACGGCGGCGAAGTCACCACGCTGGAAATCGGTGATCGCAACACCATCCGCGAGGGTTGCACGATCAACCGCGGCACGATCCAGGATCAGGGCGTCACCCGGCTTGGCGACGACAACTGGATCATGGCCTACGCGCATATTGCCCACGATTGCGTGCTGGGCAATGAGAACGTGCTGGCGAACAATGTGACTCTGGCCGGGCATGTCAAAGTCGGGGATTTTGTCATCCTCGGTGGCTTTGCCGGCGCGCATCAATTCTGCCAGATCGGGTCCTATGCCTTTCTTGGTATGTACAGCGGTATCACGCGTGACGTGCCCGCCTATCTGATGGTCTCCGGGCAGCCCGCGGTGCCGTACGGTATCAACGCAGAGGGTCTGCGCCGCCACGGATTCGGCGCGGAGCAGATACGCAACATCCGCTGGGCCTACAAGACCATCTACCGATCCGGATTGAAACTGGCGCAGGCGATCGACGCGATTGCCGAGGCTGCCGCCGGCAAGCCTGAGCTGCAACTGTTGCTCGACTCGTTACGTTCGGCCACGCGCGGCGTCGTGCGCTAGCGACGAGTGGTCGCGGCGGGAATGTGATGCCTCTGAGAGTGTTTCTGCTCGCCGGCGAAGCGTCGGGAGACAAGCTCGGCGCCGGACTGATCCGGGCGATCCGGCAACGACGTCCGGATGCGCAATTTGAAGGCGTGGCCGGACCGGAGATGGTGGCGGCCGGCTGCAAGGCGTGGTTTCCCAGCAGTGCGCTGGCGGTCATGGGGCTGACCGAGGTGCTTGCGCATCTGCCACGTTTGCTGCGCATGCGGCGACGACTGGGCACGCGCCTGCTGGCCAACCCACCGGATGTCTACGTGGGTATCGATGCGCCTGACTTCAATCTCGGCCTGGAGCGTCGCTTGAAGCGGGCTGGCGTGACCACGGTTCACTATGTGAGCCCGTCGTTCTGGGCCTGGCGTCCGGGACGCATCCACAAGGTCGGCCAGTCAGCGAACCGGGTGCTGTGTCTGCTGCCGTTCGAATGTGAGCCATATGCTCGCGCCGGCGTGGACGCAGTATTCGTCGGCCACCCGCTGGCGGACAGCATCCCGATGGATCCGGATCCGGGTGAGTACCGGCAGCAGCTCGGATTGGCGACCCAGGGCCCACTGGTCGCGGTGCTGCCGGGCAGCCGGATGAGTGAATTGCGCGCGCTGGGCGAAGACTTCGCCGGGGCCGTAGCCTGGCTGCACCAGCGCCGGCCTGATCTGCGTTTCGTCGCCCCGGCCGCGAATGCAGACACCGGCGCGGAGTTTGCCGGGCAACTGGCCCGGCGCGGCGGCGGCGCGCCCGTCACCCTGATCGACGGGGACTCGTTGCGGGCGATGGCTGCCGCGGACGTGGTTTTGCTGGCTTCGGGCACCGCCGCGCTGGAAGCCGCCTTGATAAAGCGGCCGATGGTAGTAGCCTACCGCTTGTCCCGTGTCAGCCAGTGGATACTGGAGACCTTCCGCCTGGTGAAGATAGGCCGGTTCTGTTTGCCGAATCTGCTTGCAGGAAACGACCTGGTCCCGGAATTACTGCAGAGCGCGGTGACTCCGCAGGCCCTGGGTGCTGCGGTGCTGGCATGGCTGGAGGACGTGCCGAGGCGGCAGCGCGCTATCGAGACGTTCGAGGCCTTGCGTCGGGATCTGCGCCAGGGTGCAGACCAGCGCGCGGCCGATGCGGTGCTGGAACTGTGTCCCGGCTTGAGCGGCAATGAGGCGGCATCATGACTACGGTTCGACAACCCGGCCTGCAGATGTTCTCCGGTTCGCGCTGGGCCGGCGTGGACGAGGCCGGACGCGGACCGCTGGCCGGGCCGGTAATGGCCGCCGCCGTGGTGCTTGATCCGTCGTCGGTGCCTGCCGGTCTGGCGGACTCAAAACAACTTACGCCTGGACGACGCAATGAGCTGGCCGTCCGGATCCGATCCGGCGCTGTGGCCTGGTCAGTGGCGTGGGCAGATGCCGGCGAGATCGACACCTTGAATATCCTGCACGCCAGCATGCTGGCGATGCGACGAGCTGTCCTCGGCTTGCACCTGGCACCGGAACACGCGCAGGTAGACGGCAACAGATGCCCGCGTCTGCCGTGTACGGTGGAGGCGATAATCAGAGGTGACGCCAGCGTTGCCGCGATCAGCGCAGCCTCGATCCTGGCCAAAGTCGCGCGGGACGAATTCATGCGGGAGCTGGATGGCGTTTATCCCGGTTACGGGTTTGAACGGCATAAGGGCTATCCGACCCCGGCGCATCGGGCGGCGCTCGCGGAACTTGGGCCGTGTCCCTGCCACCGGCGGTCATTCCGCCCGGTGCGCGAGGCGATACGGGGAGCAGCGGCGTGAGCGTTCCTTTTGTCCACCTGAGCCTGCACAGCGAATTTTCGCTGGCGGACAGCGTGGTCCGGATCAAGCCGCTGATCGCGGCCGCTGTGGATCGGGGGATGCCGGCGGTGGCGCTGACCGATCTGGGCAATCTGTTCGCGATGGTGCGTTTTTATCGCAGCGCGCTGTCGGCGGGAGTCAAGCCGATTATTGGCGTCGATGCGCTGATCGACGAGGGGGAGAGTCTCCCGCCTTCGCGCCTGATGCTGCTATGTCAGGATCGGGGCGGGTTCCGGAACCTGTCGGAACTGGTCAGCAAGAGTTATGCCGAGCCTCGCCGCCGTGGTCGTCCGGTCATGCAACGGGCCTGGCTGGTGGATCGGAGTTCAGGCCTGATAGCGCTCTCCGGCGGTCGTCACGGAGATCTGGGCCGGGAATTGCTGGCTGGCCGGGAAGCGGAGGCGCGGCAGCGTCTGGCCTTTTGGCTGGATCGCTTTGGAGATCGTTTTTATCTGGAACTCCAGCGCACCGGTCGCGAGCATGAGCCGGAGTACAACCAGGCTGCGGTCAAGCTCGCCGCCGGCGCCGGCATACCGGTGGTGGCGACCAATGATGTGCGCTTTCTGGACGCCACAGACTTTGGCGCGCACGAGGCGCGGGTGTGTATCCAGCAGGGATTCACCCTGGACGACCCGGCCCGCCCGAAGCACTACACGGATCGGCAGTACCTGAAAACCGGCGCGGAGATGGCCGAGCAGTTCTCCGAGTTGCCGGAAGCCATCGACAACGCCGTTCAAATCGCCCGGCGTTGCAACCTGGAGCTGAATCTCGGCCGCAGCGTACTGCCCGATTTCCCGGTGCCGGAGGGCATGGACGCGGCCGGCTTCCTGGCCAAGAGCGCCGGTGACGCGCTGAGCAGGCGTCTGCCGGTTCTGTGCGGGCAGAACCCGGATCCGGAACAGCAGCACGCCGCAGAATCGATTTACCGGCAGCGCCTGCAGCGGGAGATCGAGGTGATCTGCGGCATGGGTTTTCCGGGTTACTTCCTCATCGTCGCCGATTTCATCCGCTGGGCCAGGGAAAACGATATCCCGGTGGGGCCCGGACGAGGCTCCGGTGCCGGCTCTTTGGTGGCCTTTGTCCTTGGAATAACTGATTTAGATCCAATTGCTTATGATCTTTTATTTGAGCGATTTCTAAACCCGGAACGGGTATCGATGCCGGATTTCGATATCGACTTCTGCATGGAGGGTCGCGACCGGGTGATCGACTATGTCGCCCGGCGTTACGGGCGCGAAAGCGTTTCCCAGATCATCACCTTCGGCACCATGGCTGCCAAGGCCGTGGTGCGCGACGTCGGCCGGATCCTCGGACATCCTTATGGCTTTGTGGACAAGGTAGCCAAGCTGATCCCGTTCGAAGTCGGCATGACCCTGGGCAAGGCCCTGGAGCAGGACGAGGAACTCAAGCGGCTGTACAAGGCGGAGGACGAGGTCCGGACGCTGATTGATCTGGCGCGCCAGCTCGAGGGGCTGGCGCGGAATGCCGGGAAGCACGCGGGTGGCGTAGTCATCGCGCCGGGCCCGCTGACCGACTTCACGCCGCTGTATTTTGAAGAGCCCGGCGGAAGTCAGGTCAGTCAATTCGACAAGGACGATGTCGAGGCGGTCGGGCTGGTCAAGTTCGATTTCCTCGGCTTGCGCACGCTGACCATCATCGACCGGGCGGTGCGGCGGGTGAACCGGATCCGCAAGGAGGCGGCAGAATCGCCGCTCGATATCACCCGCATACCGATGGACGATGCGCAGACCTTCGCGCTGCTCAAGTCCTGCGCGACGACGGCGGTGTTCCAGCTCGAGTCGCGCGGCATGAAAGATCTGATCAAACGCCTGCAGCCGGACAGCTTTGACGACATCGTGGCACTGGTTGCGCTGTTCCGCCCGGGACCGCTGCAATCGGGCATGGTGGACGATTTCATCAACCGCAAACACGGCACCAACCAGGAACCCATCGATTATTTTCACCCTAGCCTGGAGCCGATCCTGAAGCCGACCTACGGCGTCATCCTCTACCAGGAGCAGGTGATGCAGATTGCCCAGGATCTTGCCGGCTACACCCTCGGCGCGGCGGACTTGCTGCGTCGGGCGATGGGCAAGAAGAAGCCCGAAGAGATGGCAAAGCAGCGTTCGATTTTTGTCGAGGGGGCGACCTCCCGGGGAGTCGAGGGCGGCACCGCGACCTATATTTTCGACCTGATGGAGAAGTTCGCCGGTTACGGCTTTAACAAAAGCCATTCCGCGGCGTACGCCGTGTTGTCCTATCAGACCGCGTGGCTGAAAGCCCACTATCCGGCCGCCTTCATGTCCGCGGTGCTGTCCGCAGACATGGACCATACCGACAAGATCGTCACCCTGATCGACGAGTGTGCGCAGATGAATCTGGAAGTTCAGCCCCCGGACATAAACAGTTCGCAGTATGTGTTCAGCGTCTCGGGACCGATGTCCATGCGCTACGGTCTGGGCGCGATCAAGGGCGTGGGCCAGGGCGCGGTGCAGAGCCTGATCGATGAATGTGCGAACCACGGGCCGTATACCGATTTGCTGGACCTGTGCGCAAGAGCGGATATGCAGAAGGCAAACCGCCGCGTCATGGAAGCCCTGATCCGCTCCGGCGGGCTGGACAGCCTCGGCGCCAACCGCGCCACGCTGATGCACCAGCTGCCGCTGGCCATGCGGCGCGCGGATCAGCACGCCCAGGCCGAGGCGGCTGGCCAGGAGGATATGTTCGGGATGCCGGTCGCAGGCGGTGCGACAGAGCGTGAGTCTCTGCCACTGGAGACGCTGCCGGACTGGAGCGATGCCGAACGCCTGGCGGCGGAGAAGGAAACCCTGGGCCTGTACCTGACCGGGCACCCGATCGACGCGTATCGGGATGACTTGCCGCAGCTGACCAGTGCGCGTATCGCCGATCTCGTCGGTGCCGAACCGCCGGGCGAACGGCAGTTCGGGAACAGTCGGCGTGAGGTCGTCGTTGCCGGGCTGGTGGTCAGCATGCGCCGGCGCGGCAACCGGGTCAGCCTGGTACTCGACGACCGCAGCGGTCGCATCGAGGCGACCCTGTTCGATGAGACCTTTCAGGAGTATCGCAATATCGTTGCGCCCGACGCCATTCTGGTTGTTGAGGGGAGCTTGCGTTACGACGACTTCCTCGACGACTGGCGTATCAATGTGCGCCGGATTACGGATATCGACGAGGCCCGCGAGCAGCGCGCCAGCCGGCTGTTGATCCGCTGGCAGGTAAACGGGTCGGCCGAGCGGTTCGTCGAGGAATTGCGCGGCACGCTGCAACCATTCCGTCAGGGCCGGTGCCCCGTCGCGGTCGTCTATGAGGGTCAGGGCGCCGCGGCACGCCTGAATCTGGGCGAGGACTGGCAGGTCAAACCCACCGGCGAGCTGCTGCAGCAGCTCGGGCGGCTGGTCGGTGGTGATAACGTGCGGTTGATTTATGCACGCCGACTCGATGGCTAGAGACCACACTGCGCTTGCCACTGGTTGCGGCGCTCGCTAGTGTAGCCGGCCATACGCTCTGTGGAATTCAGCGCAGCGGGAACCAGCGATGAATATGAATTTCCTCGATTTCGAACAACCGATCGCGGAGCTCGAAGCGAAAATTGACGAGCTGCGCTATGTCGGTGACGACTCGGTGGTCAATCTGAGCGAGGAGATCAACCGGCTCAAGAACAAGAGCGATTCTCTGACCCGGAGCATTTTCGCCAGCCTCAGCGCCTGGCAGATCGCGCAGCTGGCACGTCATCCGGCCCGGCCGTATACGCTGGACTACATCGAGCGCCTGTTTACTGATTTCGAGGAGCTGCATGGCGACAGGTGTTACGCGGACGACGCCGCGATCGTCGGTGGCGTCGCGCGTCTGGAGGGTGATCCGGTGATGGTCATCGGCCAGCAGAAAGGACGGGACACGAAAGAGAAAGTCCGGCGCAACTTCGGGATGCCCCGACCCGAGGGATATCGCAAGGCGCTGCGCCTGATGCGCATGGCGGAGCGCTTCCGGATGCCGCTGATCACATTGATCGACACGCCCGGCGCGTATCCGGGCGTCGGTGCCGAAGAACGAGGCCAAAGCGAGGCGATTGCGCGCAACTTGTTCGAGATGTCGAAACTGGCGGTGCCGATCGTCAGTGTCGTGATCGGCGAGGGCGGGTCGGGCGGCGCGCTGGCGATTGGCGTCGGCGACCGAATCCTGATGCTCGAGTACAGCATCTACTCGGTGATTTCTCCGGAAGGCTGCGCCTCGATTTTATGGAAGAGCGCGGACAAGGCCGAAGATGCGGCCGAGGCCATGGGCATTACTGCTGATCGATTACGCGGTCTTCGGCTGGTGGACGAAGTGCTGCGCGAGCCCCTGGGCGGTGCCCATCGGGACCTTGACGCGATGGCGCAGGCGCTGCGCAATGCGCTGGTCAGTCATCTGGGCAAACTGGCACGCCAGCCGCTGGACGATCTGCTCGCGGCCCGCTACCAGCGTATCGCGTCTTTCGGCCGGTTCACGGAGGAATAGGGGCAGCCGACGCATGAATTTCTCGGTGCCGCGCCTGCGCGATGCCATGCAAGGTTTGTCCGGCATCCCTTCCCGACCCCTGTTGTGTGTGGCGTTGAGCGGCGGTGTCGACTCCATGGTCCTGCTCCATGCAATGGCCGAGCTGTATCGGCAGGGCAGTGTTGCAGGGTTGCGCGCGATCCATGTGGATCATGGTTTGCATGCCGATTCGTCACGCTGGGCAGCGGCCTGTCAACTTGGCTGTGCGGCTCTTGATCTGGAACTCGATCAGGTCCGGGTTCAGGTTCCGCGACGGTCGGGAGAGAGCCTGGAGGCCGCGGCGCGTGCGGTCCGCTACGCGGCGCTCGGTGAACGCCTGCAGCCCCGCGAGTGCCTGGCGACCGCGCATCATGCTGACGATCAGATGGAAACGGTGCTGCTGCAGCTGTTGCGCGGCGCGGGGCCGGCTGGCCTTGCCGCGATGCCGGCGGCCACTGACTTTGCCGGGGGCTGGCTGATTCGTCCGCTGCTGGGTTTTACCCGCGATGAACTCGAGGGCTGGGCCAGGGAACACAATCTCGAGTGGCAAGAGGATCCGAGCAATCGCGACCCGGGTCCGCGGCGCAATTTTCTGCGCATCTCGGTTATCCCGCGTCTGCGCGAACGCTGGCCGGCCGCTGCCGCGGGTTTTGGCCGCAGTGCGGCGCACTGCGGTGAAGCCCGGGCCCTGCTGGACGAGCTGGCAGCGATCGACCTGAACATCGTGGCCGCGGGCGGGAGTCTGGATGCGATGGCGCTGGGCCAGCTCAGTGAACCCCGCCAGCGCAACCTGTTAAGGGCCTGGTTACGCCAGCGTGGCATGCCGCTGCCGGGATTCCGTCGTCTGCAGACTGCGGTCGAGCAACTGCTGCCGGCGCCCGCTGATGCGAAAGCCGAGGTGAACTGGCCGGGCGCCTCGCTGCGCAAGCATCGGCAACGCATCTACGCGCTGGACGCGACGCAATTGGAGCAGCTGGCGCGCGATCCGCTGCCGGTGACCTGGACGGATCCGCGCGCTCCGCAGGATCTCGGGCCCGGTTTCGGTCGGCTGCTCTGGTTCCGCGACCCGGCGGGCGGGATCAGGGAACGCTGGCTTGGCGAGGGGCCATTGAAAATCCGTTACCGGAACGAGGGTGAACGGGTATTGCCTTGTGGCGGCAATCATCATCGGCGGCTCAAAAGCCTGTTTCAGGAGACCGACCTTCCGCCGTGGAGTCGCTCCGGGGCACCATTGGTGTTTGCGCAGAATGAGCTGCTCGCGATCGCCGACCGCTGGCTCGCGCCTGGCGCCCTGGTGCCTCCAGGCCAGGCCGGCTGGCGGATTCGCTGGGAGCAGCCGGCGACCGGGAGGTGACGGGTTTGTGACAGAACCAGTGTTCTGGTAATTTGCCCTTCCGTCTTGTTCCGGCGTTTGCGCGCCCCCTCTTTAGGCGGATTCCTCATCATGACCCGTTTTGTCTTCGTGACCGGCGGCGTGGTTTCATCCCTTGGCAAAGGGATCACTGCGGCCTCCCTCGGCGCTATCCTGGAAGCTCGTGGTCTCAAGGTCAGCATGATCAAGCTGGACCCCTACATCAACGTAGATCCCGGCACCATGAGCCCGTTCCAGCATGGTGAGGTTTTCGTCACCGATGACGGCGCCGAGACTGATCTGGACCTGGGTCACTACGAACGTTTTGTGCGCACCCGCACCTCCCAGGACAGCAACTTCACCACCGGCCGCATCTACAGCAATGTGATCAGCAAGGAACGGCGTGGCGAGTATCTGGGCGCAACGGTCCAGGTGATCCCGCACATCACCGACGAAATCAGACGCTGTGTGCATAAGGGTGCCGGCGACGCCGATGTGTGCATGGTCGAGATCGGCGGTACCGTCGGCGACATCGAGTCCTTGCCGTTTATGGAAGCGATCCGACAGATGGGATCAGTGCTCGGGCGCGAGCGTGTCGTCTACGTGCACCTGACTCTGGTGCCGTACATCGCCACCTCCCAGGAGATCAAGACAAAACCGACCCAGCATTCGGTAAAGGAACTGCGTTCGATCGGTATCCAGCCCGACGTGCTGGTCTGTCGCGTGGACCGTCCGTTACCGGAAGAGCAGCGGCGCAAGATCGCACTGTTTACCAACGTTCAGGAGCGAGCGGTGATCGCCGCGGTGGATGTCGACGATCTTTACAAGATCCCGATGATGCTCAACAAGCAGGGTCTCGACGACATCATCGTGGACAAGCTGGGGCTGGACGTTCCCCCGGCGGACCTGAGCGAGTGGGAACGGGTGGTGGAGGCCAGGCAGAACCCGCAGGCCGAGGTCAATATCGCGATGGTCGGCAAATATGTCGATCTCAAGGATTCGTATATTTCGCTCAACGAGGCTCTCAAGCACGCCGGCATACAGACCCGCACCGGGATCAATATCCATCATCTGGACTCAGAGGAGATTGAGCGTTCGGGGACCGGGTGCCTGGAGAGCATGGATGCAATCCTGGTGCCGGGCGGTTTTGGCGAGCGCGGTATCGAAGGCAAGATACAAGCGGTGCGATTCGCGCGTGAACGAGGCGTTCCCTATCTGGGTATCTGTCTCGGCTTGCAGGTCGCAGTGATCGAATTTGCCCGCGATGTAGCCGGGCTGACTGATGCGCACAGCACCGAGTTCAACCGCGAGACGCCGCATCCGGTGATCGCGCTGATTACCGAGTGGCAGGACCGCAGCGGCAGCATCGAGGCGCGCAGCGAGGATTCCGACCTGGGCGGAACGATGCGTCTGGGTGGTCAGGAATGCAAGCTCAAGCCCGGCAGCCTGGCGGCCCGCGCTTACGGCGTCGAGCAGATCACCGAGCGGCACCGCCATCGCTACGAATTTAACAACAACTACCGCGAAGCGCTGGAGGGCGCGGGACTGGTGTTTTCCGGCTGGTCGCTGGACGGGCTGGCGGAAGTGGTCGAGTTGCAGGATCACCCCTGGTTCCTCGCCTGTCAGTTCCACCCGGAGTTCAAGTCCACCCCCCGCGACGGACATCCGCTTTTCACCGGCTTTATCGGCGCGGCGCGGGCGCACCGTGAAGCCTCGCTCCCGGAGGCTGCACGGGCATGAAGATTGCTGACTTTGAAGTCGGTATCGATAAACCGATTTTTCTTATCGCCGGTCCTTGCGTGATCGAAAGCCGGGAGATGGCGATGGAAACCGCCGGACGGCTGCAGGAGATCGCGGCCCGGGTCGGGGTTCCATTCATCTACAAGTCGTCTTTCGACAAGGCCAATCGGTCATCCATCGGCAGCTTTCGCGGGCCCGGGATGGAAGAGGGTCTGGCGATCCTCGCCGAGGTGAAGCGCCAGCTGGGCGTGCCGGTGTTGACCGATGTGCACGAGGATACCCCGTTGGGGGAAGTAGCCAGCGTTGTAGACGTGATGCAGACGCCGGCGTTTTTGTGCCGGCAGACGAATTTCATCGTTAACGCGGCGAGCCAGGGCATCCCGGTCAATATAAAAAAGGGCCAGTTCCTGTCACCCTGGGAGATGGGCAACGTTGTCGACAAGGCCCGCTCGACGGGTAACGAGTCGATCATGGTCTGTGAACGCGGCTTCACTTTTGGCTACAACAATCTGGTTTCCGACATGCGCTCCCTGGCAGTGATGCGCGAGACCGGGGCGCCGGTAGTCTTCGACGCCACGCATTCCGTGCAACTGCCCGGCGGCAAGGGCAGCGCTTCCGGTGGCCAGCGCGAGTTCGTACCGGTGCTGGCGCGGGCCGCGGTAGCGGCGGGCGTGGCCGGGCTGTTCATGGAGTCGCATCCGGATCCGGCCAAGGCGCTCAGCGACGGGCCCAATGCCTGGCCGCTGGATCGTATGGAGCAGTTGCTCGAGACTTTGTGCACGCTCGACCGAACGGTCAAGCAGCGACCGTTTGAAGAGAGCCTGCTCGATAGCTGAGCGCTGGTCGTCAAGGCCGGTGCCCGATCTCGGGCTGCAGCGAGCGAATTATTTTCAGGAGAACAGGAAGATGCCAAAGATCACGGAGATTCGCGCACGCGAGGTGATCGATTCACGGGGAAACCCTACCGTTGAGTCAGATGTCATTCTGGATGACGGCTATTTTGGCCGCGCCGCCGTGCCCTCCGGCGCCTCCACCGGTACTCGGGAGGCGGTGGAGTTACGCGACGGCGATAGCAGCCGATACGGCGGCAAGGGCGTGCGACGTGCGGTTGCAAACGTCATCGGCGAGATCGCCAGTGCGGTACGCGGGATGGAGGCCGGCGACCAGGCTGCTCTGGACCAGCGGATGATTGAACTCGATGGTACGGAGAACAAGGGCCGTCTTGGCGCCAATGCGATCCTCGCCGTATCGTTGGCCGCAGCGAAAGCCAATGCGGCCTCGTCGCGACGATCACTGTTCCGTTGCCTGGGCGAATCCGAGTTTGTGATGCCGGTGCCGATGATGAACATCATCAATGGCGGCGAGCACGCGGACAATTCGGTGGATATTCAGGAGTTCATGATTCTGCCGGTGGGCGCGCCGACTTTTTCCGAGGCGCTGCGCTATGGCGCGGAGGTCTTTCACACCCTGGCCAAGGTGCTTGCCCAACGCGGACTCGCGACCTCGGTGGGCGATGAAGGGGGATTCGCCCCCGATCTGGAGTCCAACGAAGCGGCGCTGCAGGTGATCCTCGAGGCTATCGACCTGGCGGGCTACCGGGCCGGTGACGACATCTGTCTCGGCATGGATGTCGCGAGCTCCGAATTCTACCGGGACGGGGTCTACAATCTGGCCTCGGAGGACCGGCAATTTGACGCGGCCGGGTTCTCTGATTATCTGGAAGATCTTGTCGGCCGCTATCCGATCATCTCCATCGAAGACGGCATGGCGGAGGGAGACTGGGACGGATGGCAGCTGCACAGTCAACGTTTGCGTGACCGGATCCAGCTGGTCGGTGACGACCTGTTCGTGACCAACACGAGCATCCTTGCCCAGGGGATCGAGCGCAGGATCGCGAATTCCATTTTGATCAAGGTAAATCAGATCGGAACGCTCACCGAGACACTGGCGGCGATCCGCATGGCCCACGACGCAGGCTACAGTGCGGTCGTCTCGCATCGTTCCGGTGAAACCGAGGACACGACTATCGCGGATATCGCGGTCGGCACTTCGGCGACCCAGATCAAGACGGGCTCCATGTCGCGCTCCGACCGCATCGCCAAATACAATCAGCTGCTGCGTATCGAGGAAGAGCTGGGTGATGGTGCACGTTTTCCGGGCCGGCATGCGTTCCCGGTCAATGTCTGAGGTTGGGGGCGGCACTCTGCGCGGCGGCGGTAGCAGCGGGATCGACCTGGCCTGATGCGGGTTATTCTCATCTTGCTCGGCGTGCTCGTATTGATGCTGCAATACCGTCTGTGGGTGTCTGAAGACGGCTATCGCGGCTTGTGGAGCCTGCGCGAGGCCGCAGCCCTGCAACAGCAGGAGAATGCGGCTCTGGAAGAGCGCAATGCCCGTCTGGAAGCGGAAGTGCTGGATCTCAAGGAAGGCCTTGAGGCGGTCGAGGAGATCGCCCGCACTGATCTGGGAATGGTCGGGCCTGACGAAACGCTGTACCAGATCGCGGCGCCGGACGAGACCTCAGGATCAGGCGCTTCCGGGACGCCATGAGCAACGCCGCGCCGCGCCTTTGGGCGGTCATCCCTGCGGCCGGCGGTGGCAGCAGATTCGGCGGCGAGCAGCCAAAACAGTACGCGCAGCTGCTGGGCCGGACGGTGATCGAATGGTCGCTGGCGCCGTTTCTTGCCAGATCAGACCTGACCGGCATCGTGGTGCCGCTGGCCGCCGGCGATCATGGCTGGTCGAAGTGCAGACCGGCAGACGAGCGCGTACTCGAGGTTGTCGGAGGCGAGCAGCGCGCACAATCCGTGGCCAATGCGCTGGACCTGATCAGCATCCGTGGGCAGGCGTCGGACTGGATACTCGTGCATGATGCAGCGCGCCCATGCCTGCATGCCGAAGATCTGGAAAAATTGATCACCTGCGTGAGTTCAAGCGCCGACGGCGGCCTGCTGGCAGCGCCGGTAGAGGACACCTTGAAGCGAGGTGACCAGGGACGTGTGACCGAAACCGTGCAGCGGGACAACCTGTGGCGGGCACTGACCCCGCAGATGTTCCGGCTTGGTGATTTGCGCAGCGCGCTGGCAGGCGCCAGGGCCAGAAAACTGAGCGTCACGGACGAAGCCAGCGCGATCGAGATACAAGGTGGCAGGCCGATGCTGGTGGAAGGCCGTGCGGACAATCTCAAACTCACACGGGCGTCTGATCTGCTGCTGGCGGCGGCGATATTGACCGCCAGGGAGCAAGCAGCATGCGGATAGGACATGGCTTTGACGTTCACGCCTTTGGCCCGGGCGATCACCTGATACTCGGTGGCGTGCGCCTGCCGCATGAGCGTGGCCTGCTGGCTCACTCCGATGGTGACGTGGTGGTCCATGCCTTATGTGACGCCTTGCTCGGGGCGATCGCAGCGGGGGATATCGGCACGCACTTCCCGGACCATGACGAGCGCTGGCGCGGCGCGGACAGCCGGGCACTGCTGCGCTCGGTGATGGAGAAGGTCTCGGTGGCTGGCTTTGGGGTCGCCAATGCTGACCTGACGGTGGTGGCCGAGCGTCCACGACTGGCCAGCCATCTGCCGGCGATGGCGGCTAACCTTGCTGCCGATCTGCAGATTGCGTTTGCTCAGATAAACCTGAAGGCCACGACCAGCGAAGGATTGGGTGCGATCGGGCGCGGCGAGGGGATCGCTGCTCATGCAGTGGTCCTGCTTCTGGCTCGATGAACCAGCGGCCGGTCTGCGCGCCAGAGTTCAGGCGGCTGGGCCCCGGCGCGGCGCCATCAGAGCCGGTTCCGGAATCGCGCATTGAACGCTGATTCTGACCCGGCAGGGGAGCTGGCACGAGCCTGGCCGGTGCTGGGTATCAGTGGCCGGATCCGGGTCCGTCCGGAAGATTTCCAGGTACGCGAGGATCTGGGTTTCGAGCCCGATGGCGATGGTGAGCATTGCCTGTTGCTGGTGCGCAAGACCGGTTGCAACACCCAATGGGTCGCCGACCAGCTGGCCAGCGCCGGCGCAATAGCCGTAAGAGAAGTGGGCTATTCCGGGCTGAAGGACCGGCACGCTGTCACCGAACAATGGTTCAGTGTGCCCGCGCGGGCCATGCGGCGCCTGGAGGATACAGACCTGAGCGGCATCGGGGTCGAGTTGCTGTGCGCCGCCGGCCATCGGCGCAAGTTGCGCCGTGGCGTTCACCGGCGCAATCACTTCCGGATCAGGATCAGCGGCATGGTTGGCGGCAGCGAGTGGCGCGAGCGGCTGGAACCGAGATTGGCGCTGATAGCGGCCAGCGGTGTGCCGAACTATTTTGGTGAGCAGCGCTTTGGACGCCGCGGTGGCAATATCGAACTGGTGCGGCGTCTCGCCGCCGGAGAACGCATGGGACGCAGAGACCGTGGCTTCGCGCTGTCCGCGGCCCGCAGCCAGATATTCAATGCAATCCTGTCCGCGCGGGTAAGGGATGGGAGCTGGAATCGACTGCTGAGCGGCGACGTCGCCGCGCTGCACGGCACGCGCTCCGTTTTCCATGTGGCTGCAGTCGACGCGACGCTGGAGCAACGCATCCGGACCCAGGACATCCACCCAAGTGGCCCGATGTGGGGTCGCGGCGAACTGGCCTCGGGCGGTGAGGTAGCCGCGCTGGAGAAGAAGATCGCAGCGGAGTATCCGGCCGCTGCCGCGGTGGCGATCGAAGCCGGCATGGATCAGGAACGCCGTCCGCTGAGATTGACTGTCGGCGACCTTGCATGGGAAATGTCAGATGACTCGCTGACCCTGAGCTTCAATCTGCTCAAGGGCGGGTTCGCCACGACAGTGCTCAGGGAAGTGGCTGAGGTCAGCGATGCCAGCGCGACTCAGGACTTCTTGCGCAGTAACACGTAGATCGCGCCCGTGCCGCCATCCATGACCCGGGCCGACGCGTAGGCCAGCACCTCATCGCGCTGTCGCAACCAGCGCCCGATACGTCGCTTGATCACCGGCCCGTTGGGGCCTGAGCGCAGCCCCTTGCCGTGGATAACCCGCACACAGCGCAGACCGCGTGCAGCGGCCTCAGACAGGAATTCAGCCAGCGCGAGGCGCGCGTGGTTTGCGTTGAGTCCATGCAGATCGATTTCGCTGGCGACACTGAAATGGCCACGCCGCAGGCGCTTGAAATCGCTGGGTCGCACAACCGGGCGCCTGAACGACAGTTCATCTCCGGTTTCCAGTTCGCCCGGATCGATCGCGCCCTCAAGGCTGTCCCGCAGCACATCTGCCTCATCCTGACGCCGGAATCGGGCCGCCGGCGGCGGCGACGGCGTATGCTGCGCGACGCTGTCCGACTGCAGGCGTTTGACCTCGCCGACCGAACGTCGGAACAAAGCGATGTCTTCGTCATCGACTGGGGGCATAATCAATCCGCTCCTTGCGGTATAGTTAGTGCCAGTTTTTCCGGGTCCTGTCCAGCTTGTGAAAATCCTTTTGAGTAACGACGACGGCTACCGTGCCGAGGGCATCCTCTGTGTTGCACGCTATCTGCGTGAACTGGGCGAGGTTGTCATAGTGGCCCCCGAGCTCAATCGCAGCGGCGCCAGTAATTCACTGACCCTGGATGCGCCGCTTCGGGTCACCCGCGTGGAGGAAGACGTTTACTTTGTGAACGGTACCCCGACCGATTGTGTGCACCTGGCGGTGACCGGTCTGCTCGATGACGAACCTGACATGGTCGTATCAGGGATCAACGATGGCGCCAACCTGGGTGACGACGTGTTGTATTCGGGCACCGTCGCGGCCGCGATGGAGGGCCGGTTCCTGGGTTTGCCCGCACTGGCTGTGTCGATGGTCAGCCGTGGAGGAGGTCATTTCGAGACCGCCGGCCGGGTGACCCGGGACCTGGTGCGCCGCCTGATGGATCACCCGCTGCCGCAAGATTCGATCCTCAACGTCAACGTGCCTGATATAGGTGAAGTGGAACTGGGAGATTGGGTCGCCACCAGGCTGGGTCACCGCCATCGCGCTGAAGCGGTGATCCGCGACGAGGATCCGAGAGGCCGGCCGATCTACTGGGTAGGTGCGGCGGGCCCGGAAGCCGATGCCGGGCCGGGCACCGACTTTTACGCGATCGCCCGAAATCAGGTGTCGATTACGCCGCTGCAGGTTGACCTGACCCGGCATCCTGAATTGCCGGGCTTGCGGACCTGGCTGCAAGGGGCAAACGCGTGATCTCTCCGCTGGACCGATCGGGGATAGGGATGACCTCGGCGCGGACCAGGGAGCGTCTGGTCGAGCGTCTCAAGGCCGAGGGGGTCAGCGATCAGCGTGTGCTGAATCAGATTCGCGATGTGCCCCGTCATCTGTTTGTCGATGAGGCATTGGCCAGTCGCGCCTATGAGGATACTGCCTTGCCAATCGGTCAGGGACAGACCATTTCGCAGCCATACGTCGTTGCGCGCATGACCGAGGCGCTGGTGGCGCCGCCATGCCCGTCGAAGGTGCTGGAGATCGGCACCGGTTGCGGCTATCAGACCGCGGTGCTGGCTGGATTGGTCGACGAAATCTTTACCGTTGAACGCATCGGTCCCTTGCAGCGCAGGGCCCGGCAATTACTGCGCCGGCTGGATATTTACAACGTCAAGTTCCGTCATGGCGACGGCTGGGAGGGCTGGAAGTCGCATGCCCCTTATGACGGTATTATTGTCACTGCGGCTCCGCCCGAGAAACCCAGGGCATTGTTGGAGCAACTCGCCGACGGCGGCCGCATGATCATCCCGGTAGGACCCCGCGGGCGTCAGGAGTTGCTGCAGATCTGCCGCCGCGGAGACGATTATGAAGAAACCATTCTGGATTACGTCCTGTTCGTGCCGCTGCTGACCGGGCGTCAATAATGCGTTTGTTCGGACCCTTGTATGACAAGGTACTTGCCTGGGCCGGACACCGCAAAGCGCCGTGGTATCTCTGCGCTCTGAGTTTTGCCGAGTCATCGTTTTTTCCGGTCCCGCCGGATGTGATGCTGGCACCGATGACACTTGCGCGTCCACAGCGCTGGGTGGGCCTTGCACTGATGACGACACTGGCCTCTGTCGCCGGCGGCGCCGCCGGCTATGTGATCGGTTATTTCGCGCTCGACCTGATCGCGCCGTGGATGCATTCGGCCGGCTATTGGGAGCCCTATCTGCGGGTTCAGGAGTGGTTCGTGCAGTGGGGCTTCTGGGCCATCCTGGCTGCGGGATTTTCGCCGATCCCGTACAAGTTGTTCACCATCGCGGCCGGCACCCTCGCCATGTTCTTCCCGGCCTTTATCCTGGCCTCTTTGATTGGACGCGGCGCGCGTTTTTTTCTGGTCGCCTATCTGATTCGGCTTGGCGGCGCGCAGATGGAGCACCGCCTGCGGCAAAACGTCGAGATGCTCGGCTGGCTGGTCGTCGCGTTGTTGGTAGTGGCCTACTTCATCCTGCGCCACTGATGCGATTGCGACGGATTCAGATCCTGTTGCTGAATGCTGTTCTGCTCAGCGGCTGCGCCGGACTGGCCAGCTGGAACCCCGATTCATACGTCGTCAGGCAGGGAGATACGCTCTATGGCATTGCCTGGCAGTATGGCCTGGATCCGCAGAACCTGGCTGCATGGAACCGGTTGGGCAGCGGCAATCTGATCTATCCAGGTCAGCAGATCCGGCTGTCGGCCCCGGAGGGCTGGAAGCCCTCTTCAACGTCGCATCCGGCGCCTGCCAGGCCGACATCGACGGCCTCGCCCTCGTCTTCGACAGCGGTCGGCAAACGACCCGCGACGGCGCCGGCGGTGAACGCCAGCGCGCCCAAAGACTGGGTCTGGCCGGCGGGTGGCCAGTTGCGATCACGCTATGGAGAAGGTCCTCTCGGTGGCAAGGGAATCGACATCAGCGGCCGCTCGGGGCAGCCCGTCGTAGCGGCTTCGGCCGGTCAGGTCGTGTATAGCGGAAGTGGACTTATAGGCTATGGGCAGCTTATTATCATCAAGCATAACGACGCGTATTTAAGCGCCTATGGTTATAACCGCAAGCTCTTCGTGGAGGAGGGCGACCGGGTCGCAGGCGGACAGGAAATTGCGTCGATGGGCGAGGGGCCCGGCAAGGTCCCGGTAGTTCATTTCGAAATCCGGCTTCATGGCAAGCCGGTTGACCCTCTGCGCTATCTGCCGGCGAGATGATCGGCAGACAACGAACGGTCAGCTTGATGCCTGACGTGCCCTACCTGGGGGGGAGATGGCCGCGAATCGTGGGCGTACTGCCGCTGGCAACACCAACGCTCAAAGCGCTGATGGATTTGACTGTGAGCTGGATGAGGGATCGGAGCACAAGCAATGCGCCGATGTTGAAGACAACAGCTCTGAAGTCGCAGCCAGGCGATCACCGCGGGCCCCGCGCAAACGGCGCCGCAATTCCGAAGAACCGGACGCCACCCGTCTCTACCTGAGCGAGATCGGCTTTTCGCCGCTGCTCACCGCCGAGGAAGAAGTCTATTACGGGCGGCGCGCGCTGCGTGGCGACGAATCCGCCCGAAAACGGATGATCGAAAGCAATCTGCGGCTGGTGGTCAAGATCTCCCGGCGTTATATGAACCGCGGGCTGCCGCTGCTTGATCTGATCGAGGAGGGTAATCTCGGTCTGATCCACGCGGTGAAGAAATTCGATCCCGAGCGAGGGTTTCGTTTCTCAACCTACGCGACCTGGTGGATCCGGCAAACCATCGAACGCGGGATCATGAATCAGACGCGTACCATTCGACTGCCGATCCATGTGGTCAAGGAAATCAATACCTATCTGCGTGCCTCGCGGCAACTTGCCCAGGAACTGGATCGCGAGCCTCGACCGGACGAGATTGGTGAGTTGCTGGACAAGCCGGCGGAGGATGTTGACCGGCTGCTGTGCCTGAGCGACCGGGTCGCAGCGACGACTTCTATTTTTGCGGGTGAAGGCGAACGCAATCTGCTTGATGCTGTTGCTGATGAGGAGTGCGCAGATCCGATGGACCTGTTGCAGATGCGCGATATGTACGATCTGCTGGAGACCTGGCTGGAGCATCTGAGCGAGAAACAGCGCGCGGTGGTTGAGCGGCGTTTCGGGATTCACGGATTTGAGAAACGCACGCTCGAACAGGTCGGCCGCGAAATCGGAGTGACCCGAGAGCGGGTGCGCCAAATCCAGATGGACGCGCTCGCGCGCTTGCGCACCATGATGGTCAGCCATGGCGTATCCGAAGACGCGCTGTTCGACTGAGCCTTCGGCGCGCTGCGCCTGTTTCGCTTCCGGCCACGGCCTGACGACACCAGGCCAGACGACCCGGGTTCCAGTTGCGCTGAACTGGTCGCCCGTCAGCTGATCGACTCGAGCGGATCGAACCCTGGCTAGTCGATAATGATCGCGGCCACCACCGGGCGATCCTCGGCGACCAGGATGTTGTAGGTGCGGCAAGCGGCTCCGGTATCCATCACTTCCATCCCGATCCCCCTGGCCAGCACGTGGGCGTGCACCACAGGATCCGGAAACACCAGGGTCGAGCCCGTGCCTAACAGCAGCACATCCGGCTCGAGATCCAGCGCCAGGGCCAGCGACTCCGTGGTCAATGCGGCGGACTCCCGCACCGGCCATGGCAGCGGGTCGATGCCGGGCTTGAGCACCACGCTGTGCCGGAACCGATGCGGGCCGACGGTGATTTCTCCAGGCGCCCATGCGCTGACCAGCTGTGCACCCTGGGCTTGGTCGAGGCTGAATCGCATTTGGCCTACCATAGCGTTTTTGCGCGATCTCACAAGCCTGACGTTTATGCGATTGATTGAATCTGCCGACTGTGGCCGTACCTTGCTGATCGATTCCGGCGGTCTCGGTATGGAGCTTGCGGATTGGGCCTCACCGGCGGAGGGCTCCGCAGACGCCAGTCCGGATATGTTCCGCCTGCTCAGGCGGGCCCGGGTCAGAACGCTCGGCGTCGCTGGCCGCGAGGCGGTCACCGGGTTGCTGCTGACGGGTCGTCACGACGCGATTCGGGTCTGGCCGCCCGGGCCGGTCGGCTTTCTTGGAGGCTGGGGTCAGGCAGGATGGGATCAGACCGCCTCGGAGCGTCGCAAAGTGGTAATCCGCGCGGACCCGGTGAGTTTGAGCCCGAGCGCGGATCGGCTCTTTTTGACCAGCGCCCGGATTGCGGACCTGTCAGCGGCAGATTCGGATAGCCTGCTGGCGCATCTGAATGCCGGTCTTGAGACCCACGCTGCGAGTTTGCACCGGAGAGAACCGTATGGCTGGTATCTGACCCTGGGCGAGGCCCCAACCGGCCGCTGGTGGCCGCCAGGAGAGCTTGAGGGGCAGCACGTGCTGGAGTTCATGCCCAGCGGTCCGGGATGTCGGCCGCTCAATCGCTTGATTACCGAAGTACAGATGATGCTGCACGAACATCCGATCAATCTGCAGCGCATCGATACCGGTTTGCCGCCGCTCAACAGCCTCTGGCCCTGGGGCTGGTATGCAGATGATCAGGGTCCGCAACCGCCGGTGTTGCTAGCCAGGCCGCAGATCGAAGGCGACAGCGGCGCCGACCCGTATGCGGCCGGCCTGGCCATCCTCGCCAACCAGGCCGAAGCCGGGATCACGGACGACAGCTTCTCGGGTCCGGCGTCTTCAGGTGCGACAGAAGGTGCGAGCAGGGACGCGACAGACGGCGCAACAGACCGCCCCACAAGGGACGCAACGCCTCAGTTCGCGCTGGTTTCGCCGGTGCCCGGCGAGAGCGCAGCACAGTTTCGCGGCAGGATAGAACGCGACTGGTGCAGTCCGTGGTTGCGTGACCTGCGGCAGGGCCGGATCAGACGCGTTTGCATCGCCACGGTTGCGGGCGACTGCGCGGTAGTGAATCGTCTGGATCTGTTCAGGTTCTGGCGACGGGGTCCGCGGATCGCGGCAACAGGTTGATGGTGAACGCGCTGACGAACAAGGCACAAAATTCATCCGCGGCAGCCGTCACCGTCCGGCGCCGTAGCTGTACGGTGGACCCGGGTGAACTGCGCGGGATTCCCCCGTTGCTTGCCAGGATTTACGCATCCAGAGGAATCTGTACCAGCGACGACGCAGGTCTTGAACTCAGGGACATGCTGCCGGTGAGTTCGCTGGCAGGCGGCGCAGCTGCGGTAGATTTGTTGTTAGCGCATCGTGCGGCCGGTAGCCCTGTGCTGGTCGTCGGAGACTTCGATGCAGATGGTGCAACCAGTTCAGCGCTGGTGGTGCGCGCCTTGCGCTCGCTCGGGTTTGCCGGTGTGGACTTCCTGGTGCCGAATCGGTTCGAGTTTGGTTACGGGCTGAGCGCGCCGCTGGTAGCGGTAGCTGCTGCCAGCCAGCCCGGGTTGATCATTACCGTAGACAACGGGATCTCGAGCGTGGACGGAGTAGCGGCGGCCAGGGTCGCTGGCATCGACGTGCTGATCACGGATCACCACCTGCCCCCGGTCCGGTTGCCGGAGGCCAGCGCCATCGTCAATCCCAATCTCGAAGATGAGACCTTTCTCAGCAAGAACCTTGCCGGGGTGGGGGTCGCTTTCTATCTGATGGCGGCGCTGGCATCACGGCTGCTCGAGCCCGCACCTGCGCGCCAGCTGATCGCGAGTCTTCTCGATCTGGTCGCGCTCGGGACCGTCGCTGACGTGGTGCCGCTCGACCGCAACAATCGCATCCTGGTCGAGCACGGCCTGCGCCGGATTCGTAGCGGTCATGGTTGCCCGGGTATCCGCGCGCTGCTGCTCGATGCGGGCCGCAATCCGGCTTCCTGTGTAGCTTCGGACCTGGGATTTGTCGCCGGACCTCGTCTGAACGCCGCCGGCCGCCTGGACGACATGGCGATCGGTATCCGTTGTTTGCTCAGCGAATCGGAGCGCGAAGCCATGGCGCTGGCCGCGACACTGAGCAGCCTGAACGACGAGCGGCGCAGTATCGAGGGCCAGATGCAACAGCAGGCTCTCGAGGCAGTTGCGGATATCGTGATCGACGGCGATCTGCCGGTGGCTTTCAGCCTGTTTGACGAGAGCTGGCATCAGGGCGTCGTGGGCCTGGTCGCCGGCCGCATCAAAGAACGCTACCACCGGCCGGTCGTCGCATTTGCGCTGGATGGCGAAGAGCTGCTCAAAGGCTCCGCCAGATCGATTCCGGGTCTGCACATCCGCGATGTGCTGGCCGAAGTCGACAGTGGCAATCCGGGATTGATCGAACGTTTCGGCGGTCACGCGATGGCGGCGGGGCTGACGCTGCGGCGCGCCGCGCTGCCGGTATTTTCGGCCGCCTTTGCCGGTGCCGCCGAGCGGCGCCTGACGCCGTCGGATCTGGAACGGGAAATATTGAGTGATGGTGAGCTCGCAGATCACCAGCTCGATCTGCACACCGCCGAAATGCTGAGGACCGGGGGACCGTGGGGGCAAGGATTTCCGGAACCGCTGTTCGATAACGTGTTCGAAGTCGCGGCCCATCGCGTGTTGAGCAACCGGCATCTCAAGCTCAGGGTGCGACTGCCAGGCGGCGGCCGGGAGATCGATGCGCTCGCGTTCAACCAGCTCGAGACTGCCCCGTCGCCGCTTCCCGATCGGGTCCGCCTGGTATACCGGCTGGACGTCAATGAATTCCGCGGCTTGCGCAGCCCGCAGCTGGTGATCGAACAGATCAGCATTGCGTAGCGGCGGGCGCTGAGCGCTGTAGCGGGCCGGGCTCGCAGCAGCTCGAAACGGCCCCGGCATGTTAAGATTCTCCGCTTTAGTCGGGCATCAGGACACCAGACTCATGGAACTCAGTCAGCTGCGTCATCGGCTCAAGGATTTACGCTCGAGGATCGACGACCTCAGGGGGTATCTTTGACTACGCTGGCAAGAAGGAACAACTGGAAGAAACCCTGCGCGAACTGGAAGATCCCGATGTTTGGAGCCAGCCGGAACGCGCCCAGGAACTTGGGCGGCGCAAGGCGCAATTAGCCGGCGTCGTGGAGAATCTGGATCGGCTGGCTGGCGGCGTCGCCGAGAACGCAGAGTTGCTGGAAATGGCTGCGGAGGAGGAGGACACTGCCACCGCGACGGCTATCGACAAAGAGGCCCGGCTGCTGGAGAGCGAAGTCGAGCGGATGGAATTCCGCCGCATGTTCTCCGGCGAGATGGATGCTGCCAACGCGTTTGTCGACATTCAGGCAGGATCCGGGGGCACCGAAGCCCAGGACTGGGCAGAGATGCTCCTGCGCATGTACCTGCGCTGGGCGGAGGCGCACGACTTCAGTACCGAGATCATCGAGGTCTCGCCGGGTGAAGTAGCGGGCATAAAGAGCGCGACGGTGCGGGTGGACGGCGAGTACGCCTATGGCTGGCTGCGCACTGAAACCGGTGTTCATCGTCTGGTTCGCAAATCGCCATTCGATTCCGGCAATCGGCGCCACACGTCCTTCGCGGCCGTATTCGTGTCTCCTGAAATCGAAGACGAGGTGGACATCGAGATCAATCCTGCAGATTTGCGCATCGATGTCTATCGAGCCAGCGGCGCTGGCGGTCAGCACGTGAATCGCACCGAGTCCGCGGTGCGCATCACGCATGGCCCGTCCGGTATCGTGGTCCAATGCCAGAACGATCGCTCGCAGCATAAGAACAAAGCGACGGCAATGAAGCAGCTCAGGGCGAAGCTCTACGAGATGGAAATGCATCGTCGACGCAGCGAAGCTCAGGTGGTGGAAGACAGCAAGGCAGATATCGGCTGGGGCAGCCAGATCCGCTCCTATGTGCTGGATCAGTCGCGGATCAAGGACCTGCGCACCTCGGTGGAGGTGGGTAACACCCAGGCGGTGCTGGATGGCGGTCTGGATATCTTCATCGAAGCCAGCCTCAAGCAGGGCCTTTAATCCGGCCGGTTTTTGCGGCGCCGAGGACACGACATGCAAGACCAGGAAGAGAACCGACTGATCGGAGAGCGGCGGCGCAAGCTGAACCAGTTGCGTGAGCAGGGCAATGCCTTCCCGAACAGATTCCGCAAGAGCGCCGAGGCCGAGGATCTGCATGGCGCGTATGGCGACTGGGACAACGAGAAACTTGAAGCGGCGGCCATCCGGGTCGCAGTCGGCGGCCGGATGATGGCCAAGCGGGTGATGGGCAAGGCCAGCTTTCTGCGTCTGCGTGACGTCAGCGGCGATATCCAGTTGTTCCTCGCTCGAGATGCGCTGCCTGAGGGGGTGTATCAGCAATTCAAGAGCTGGGATATCGGCGATATCCTGGGCGCCGAAGGGGTGCTGTTCAAAACCCGCACCGGCGAGCTGTCGGTCAAGGTCGACAATCTGCTGCTGCTGACCAAGTCATTGCGGCCGTTGCCGGAAAAATTCCATGGACTCACCGATCAGGAAACCCGTTACCGGCAGCGTTATGTGGATCTGATCATGAACCCGGAGACGCGGCGTACGTTTCGGCTGCGCAGCGACATGATCCGCTTTGCCCGCGAGTTCCTCGACGCGCGCAAGTTCCTCGAAGTCGAAACTCCGATGATGCAGACCATCCCGGGCGGGGCCAACGCGCGACCCTTTATCACCCACCACAACGCGCTGGACATCGACATGTATCTGCGGGTCGCACCGGAGCTGTATCTGAAACGATTGGTGGTCGGCGGCCTCGAGCGGGTCTATGAGATCAACCGCAGCTTCCGCAATGAGGGCCTGTCCACGCGCCACAATCCTGAATTCACGATGCTCGAAATCTATCAGGCGTTTGCGGATTGCGAGGACATGATGGATCTCACCGAGGACATGCTGAGGACCATGGCCGAGTGCACCCTGGGAACGACGCGGCTGGAATACCAGGGCGAAAATTATGATTTGGGTCCGGCATTCCTGCGTTTGCCGCTGGGGGACGCGCTGATCCAGTTCAACCCTGAACTGGACCGCGAACGGCTGCGCGATCCTGAATATCTGCGACAAGCCCTCAGCGATCGCGGTCACCCGGTCGACGCAAACGCCGGCGCGGGGCGGCTGCAGACGGACTTGTTCGAGCATACCGTTGAGAGTCAGCTGCAGCAGCCGACCTTCATCACCTGTTATCCCGCCGAGGTCTCTCCGCTGGCGCGGCTCAACGATGCGGACCCGTTTATTACCGACAGGTTCGAGTTGTTTATCGGTGGACGGGAGATTGCCAACGGGTTTTCCGAGTTGAATGATGCCGAGGATCAAGCGGCCAGGTTCAAGGCTCAGGCCGAGCGCAAGGACGAAGGTGACGATGAGGCCATGTTCTTCGACGCGGACTACGTACGCGCGCTTGAATACGGGATGCCTCCGGCGGGTGGTTTGGGGATCGGCATCGATCGGCTGGTGATGTTGTTTACCGACGCCCCTTCGATCCGCGATGTGCTGCTGTTCCCGCATCTGCGGCCAGAGTACGTCGGCGGCGGAGCCGACTAGAACGCGCTAATCCCCGGACCCGGTTGCGGGAACCTCATAGGGCAGGGACAGAGGCTCGAGCGCTGCGCCCTGTGCACCGAGCGTCGCTGCCGCCGCTGCCGAAGGCAAGCTGGCCAGCAGCAGGGAATGCTCCGCATCCACGGTTACCGCCCGCACCACGGTGCCGATCTGTCGATCCCCGTCGAACACCGGATCGCCCGCGCTGGCCCCGGCTTGAGCGCAACGGAACAGCCGCATCCGGCGCTTGATGCGTCCCAGGTGGTGTGCCCGCGCGATGATCTCCTGACCGACATAACAACCTTTGGTGAAACTGATTCCGCCGAGCAGATCGAGATTGATCATCTGGGCCACGAAACGTTCGCTGGTCGCTTCGACAATCTCCGGTAAACCGGCACGGATTTCCCGTTCTTCCCAGCCATCGCGGCTTATTCGTGCCCAGCCGCGTAAAGCCTGCGGGTTGTCACCTCCGCCATCCAGGTCCACAGCGAGAGACAGCGCGGAACCCTCGGGCAGCGACATCAGCAGCATGCTCTCGGCGACCGCAGCCAGGTCCCCGGCCTCGGCCGCCAGACCGTAAATCCGGGTTCCCGTATCCAGCGATATTCCTACCCGGGCCCGAAGGGTGAAGCGCAGCAAATGAGTGCGCATCCGCTCAGCCAGCGCTACCGGCAGCACGAGATGGACTGCGGCCTGGTTGCGGATCAGTCTGGGCATGCCTATGACCCGGCCTTTCGCGGTACTCAGGCTGGTGAGTTGTCCGACAGCCGCCGTGGGCGCGTGCAGGTCGCTGCTGAACTGGCCCTGCAGGAAGGACACCGCATCTTCTCCGCTGACCACGAGACATGCATAGTCGGGCAAAGGGGCAAAGCTGGGCATGGGCTTGGGCTCGCTGATCGGTAAATTGACTCCGGCGCTGCATGCTAGGACAGATTTCCGTCACAATGCCAGTGTTCAGGGAATCCTCGGTTCATGGTGGAGTCTTGCCCCCGTGTCTGGCAAAATTGATGCTATGCACACAAAGGCGGATGATCCGGCAGTCAAGGACGTGACCAGCGATGCGCCCGCATCGCAGCCAGGCACCGGAGACAGGGCTCTGCTCCCGGAGGATGTGCCCGGCAAACACGGGGAACTTGCACCCAGGGAAATCGGCGGCCGCGACGGTCCCGACCCGACCCGTTACGGGGACTGGGAGAAAAACGGCCGCTGTATAGACTTTTAGCCGCCCGGCGCCGTGGTCCCGGCCCGGGGGCAGGTGCAGGCGAAACCGGACTCGGATTGTTTTGGAGGAATCTGCCCATGGCAGCAGGTAACAGGCCCCTGTCCCCCCATCTCGGGATTTATCGGCCACAGATCTCCTCGGTGCTGTCTATCCTGCACCGGATTAGCGGTATCTTTCTGGCCATCGGCATCATCGGCCTCGCCTATTGGCTCAGCGCGTTGGCCGGCGGGCCCGCGGCTTACGCAGACGCCGTGGCAGTGCTGGGTTCCGGCGCAGGAAAACTTGCTTTGTTCCTGTGGTTGCTGGCGTTCTGTTATCACTTCCTGAACGGTATTCGACACCTGTTCTGGGACGCGGGCCTGGGATTCGAAATCCAGCAGGTCATTCGCAGCGGCTGGGCGGTGCTCATCGGAGCTGCGTTACTGGCGGTCACGCTGTGGATGGGCCTGATGTCCGGGAGCGGGGCATGAGCCTGCGTAGCCCGCTGGCGCGGGCGCTGGGTCTTGGCGCGGCGGGCGACGGTCCGGCGCACTGGTGGTCGCAGCGAGTCAGCGCGGTGGCACTGGCTCTGCTCGCAGTCTGGTTTCTGCTTTCGGCGATGAGCCTGCAACTCGGGAGTCAGGCCGCCGTGGCTCAATGGCTGGCCGAACCGCTGCATACTGTTTTGATGATCTTGCTGACCGGGGTCCTCGCCTATCATTCGGCGATTGGCCTGCAGGTCGTGATCGAGGACTACACTGCGGGCTGGGTGCGGATAACCAGTCTGCTGTTGCTCCAGTTTGTTCATTTTTTGCTCGCCGCGGTGGCCATCGTGGCCATTCTGCGAGTCGCCTTCGGAGTCCGATAAATGAGTTCCGCCTACAAGATCATCGATCACACTTACGATGTCGTCGTGGTCGGGGCCGGCGGCTCCGGACTGCGCGCCACAATGGGCCTGGCAGAGGCCGGTTTGCGCACCGCATGTATCACCAAGGTTTTTCCTACACGAAGCCACACTGTAGCGGCGCAGGGCGGGATCAGCGCCGCGCTCGGTAACATGGGGGAGGACGACTGGCGCTGGCACATGTATGACACGGTCAAGGGCTCGGACTGGCTGGGTGATCAGGACGCGATCGAGTACATGTGCAAAGAGGCGCCGGATGCGGTGATCGAACTCGAGCACTATGGCGTGCCGTTCTCGCGCACCGAGGAAGGGCGCATCTACCAGCGGCCCTTCGGCGGCATGACCACGCATTTCGGCGAAGGCACTGCGCAACGTACCTGCGCCGCGGCGGACCGGACCGGCCACGCGATGCTGCATACGCTGTATCAGCAGTCGCTGAAAAACGACGCCGAGTTCTTTATCGAATACTTCGCGCTTGATCTGATCATGGATCAGGATGGTGCCTGCCGCGGTGTGATGGCATGGAATCTGGAGTCCGGCGAGCTGCATCGTTTTCGCGCCAACATGACGATCCTTGCCACTGGCGGCTACGGACGGGCGTTTTTCTCCTGTACCTCGGCGCACACCTGCACCGGCGACGGCAATGCGATGGTGCTGCGTGCGGGCTTGCCGCTGCAGGATATGGAGTTCGTGCAATTCCACCCGACCGGCATCTATGGCGCCGGCTGTCTGATTACTGAAGGGGTACGTGGCGAGGGCGGCTATCTGACCAACTCGGAAGGCGAGCGCTTCATGGAACGCTACGCGCCCAATGCCAAGGATCTTGCCTCCCGCGACGTGGTCAGCCGTTCGATGACGATCGAGATCCGTGAAGGGCGGGGCGTGGGCGAACACCGTGATCACATCCATCTTCATCTGCAGCATCTCGGTCCGGAGGTCATCAACGAGCGCTTGCCCGGCATCGCCGAGACGGCACGCATCTTCGCGGGCGTCGACGTTACCAAGGCGCCGATCCCGGTGCTGCCGACCGTGCACTACAACATGGGTGGAATTCCGGCCAACTATCACGGCGAGGTCGTGACCCGAAAGGACGGGAATCCGGAGACTGTCGTGCCTGGCTTGATGGCCGTCGGCGAAGCGGCCTGCGTGTCGGTTCACGGCGCCAACCGGCTGGGCTCGAATTCATTGCTCGATCTGGTCGTATTTGGTCGCGCCGCGGCGAAGCGCTGCGCGGAACTGATCAAACCCGGTCAGAAGCATGCGCCGCTGCCGCCAGATGCAGGGGACGCCTGCCTGGCAAGGTTTGACGCGACCCGCCACTCCAAGGGCGACACGCCCACTGCCGAGATCCGATTGAAAATGCAACGGACGATGCAGGAGCACGCTGCCGTGTTCCGCACCGGCGAGGTCATGCGCGAGGGCATAGAGCAGTTACGTGAAGTCCATGCGACGCTGGCGGACCTGAAGGTCAGCGATCGCTCTATGATCTTCAACACGGATCTGGTCGAGAGTCTGGAACTGCAAAACCTGATGAGTCAGGCGCTGGCGACGATCTGTTCCGCAGAGAATCGCAAGGAATCCCGCGGCGCGCATGCACGCGAAGATTATCCGGATCGTGACGATGTGAACTGGATGAAGCACACCCTGGCCTGGGTCGAGCAGGGCGAGGTCCGGCTGGACGCCCGACCGGTGCACCTGAATACGCTGACCGACGAGGTCGAGGTCGTGCCGCCGAAGGCCCGGGTCTATTGATGCCGACAACGTTGAACTGTCACGGCAACCTGAACAACAAGCGGAAAGAGGATAGCGTGCATGGCTGAGTTTCGACTGCCAGCGAATTCCAGGATCGGCAAAGGGCGCGAATTCCGTGCGGAACCGTCGGCCAAACGGATCAAGCGCTTTCTCATCTATCGTTATGACCCGGACAGCGGCGCCAACCCCCGCATGGATACCTATGAGGTGGACATGGATCGCTGCGGGCCGATGGTCCTGGACGCGCTGATCAAGATCAAGAACGAGGTTGACCCGACGCTGACCTTCCGCCGCTCATGCCGTGAGGGTATCTGCGGTTCATGCGCGATGAATATCGACGGCACCAACACTCTGGCCTGCACCAAGGCCGCAGACGAGGTCGGCGGCGACGTAAAGATCTATCCGCTGCCGCACATGCCGGTGGTCAAGGATCTGGTTCCCGACCTGACTAATTTTTACGCACAGTACGCCTCGATCAAGCCCTGGCTGCAGAGTCACACACCTGCGCCCCCGGACAGTGAGCGCCTGCAGACCAAGGAAGATCAGGAGAAGATCAACGAGCCGGCAGCATGCATCCTGTGTGCTTGTTGTTCCACCAGCTGCCCCAGTTATTGGTGGAATGGAGACCGGTATCTCGGCCCGGCAGCGTTGCTTGCTGCATATCGCTGGATCGTGGACAGTCGCGACGAGGCCACCGGCGAGCGCCTGGATCACCTGGAAGATCCGTTTCGTCTTTATCGCTGCCATACGATCATGAACTGCACCCGGACTTGCCCGAAGGGTCTCAACCCGGCCAAAGCGATCGCCGAGACCAAGAAGCTGCTGGCGACCCGGCGCCATTGATACGATCGGAAGGATTTGTTGTCGTTGAGGGCAGGAATGCACCCTGGTAGTGAGCTTCGCCACCAACCGACAATGGTCACCGCGAGGGGAGGTCGGCGATGCGGCACATCTCCCGTTTGAGATGGCGTTGCCGTCGCGGCATGCGCGAGCTTGACGTTGTAATGCTTTATTACCTGGATCATCACTATGTCGGGGCGAGTGCGCCGCATCAGGCCGCGTTTCGCGAGCTTGTGGAAATGCAGGACCCGGACATCCTGGACTTCCTGACTGGCCGCACCGAACCCGATGACGAGGCTCTGGGCGATGTCCTTGAACGGATTCGAAGCGGATATCGACCTTGATCTGAGGTCGTCGCTTCCGGGCATAATGGCGCTTGCCCTGCTGGGCCTGGGCCTGGCCAATGTGACCGCCGCCAGCATCGATCCGGCGCTCAGGGCTGTCCTTGCGGTTGTTTGTGTGCTGGCCGCGGGCAGAGAGTTGGCGACAGCAAGAGCGCGGCGCCGATGGGCGCGATGGAGCGTCCGCGATGGCTGGTGCCTGGCGCGACGCCGAGGTTCCGGGCTCGAGTCTGCCCGGCTTGAGACCTGGCGCGAGTTGCCGGGCCTCGGTCTGGCGCTGACCTGGCGCCTTGACAGCGGCAAGCGGTTTTCGGCTTTGATCTTCCCGGGCCTGGTCGGCCACAAAGCATGTCGCAGGCTGAGGGTGCGGCTCAGGCTGGACCCCGACTCGGTTAATGGCTGAGATCCCCGGGTCTGCTAGAATCCTTGCGGTCCATCACATAGCTGCCATCAGGGCACCGACCGAACAGAACTTTCCACCGGCCAGTGGGTCTATCCCATTGGCGAGCGGGCAGCCGTATTGCCAAAGGGGTTTGCCCGCATGGGCAAAAAAGACAGCGACCAGGCGTTGGTTGAGCGGGTACAGAAAGGAGACCGATCCGCCTTTGACGTGCTGGTGTCGCGTTACCAGCATAAGGTGGTGAAGCTGGTCATGCGCTATGTGAGAGATCAGGCGGAGGCGCTGGACGTGTCTCAGGAGGCGTTCCTGAAGGCCTACAGGGCGTTGCCCCGGTTTCGCGGCGACAGCGCGTTCTACACCTGGCTATACCGGATCACGATCAACACCGCCAAGAACCACCTGGTGGCGGCCCGACGCAGACCCCTTGACTACAATCTGGACCTGCAGAATCCAGAGCAATACGAATTGCATGCGCGGCTAAAGGACATCGATACCCCGGAACGCGTTCTGTTGTCGGAGGAAATCCGGGAAGCAGTCAATCAGGCGATAGAGGGACTGCCGGACGACCTCAGGACCGCGATCATGTTGCGGGAACTCGAAGGTATGAGTTACGAGGAGATCGCCGCCACCATGGAATGCCCGGTGGGCACGGTAAGATCACGAATTTTTCGGGCGCGAGATGCCATCGACAAGCGGGTAAGACCGCTGATGGAATGAGGTTGAACATGAGCGACAAAACCGGGGAGCTGCTTTCGGTATGGCTGGATAATGAGCTTGATGAGGAGCAGAGCGAGCTCGTCGTCCGGCGACTCACGCGCAGCCAGGAATTGCGCCATACCGTGGCGCGTTATTGCCTGATCGGCGACGCCGTGCGTGGCGAGCTGGTGACACCGCGGGCGATGGAACTCAGCGAACGGGTCAGCGCCAGGCTTGATCAGGAGCCAGCGGCCGATCAGGTCGCGGTAAAGCCACGTTCGGCTGCCGGCTGGCGGCGGCCTCTTGCGGGCGCCGCGGTGGCGGCCACGGTTGCGGTAGCGGCCGTGCTCGGTCTGCGCTCCGCAGATTTTGACGCCGAGCTTGAGTTGGCGCCGGTGGCCGAAGTCGCCGAGACCTCGCCGGTCCCGGAATATTCGGTTGCGGTGCCGCTTACCCGGCGTGCCGGGTCGCCGGATCGGCTCAGCCGCTACTACCTGAATCATAGCGAATACGCGACCATGCTTGGCGCTCAGGGTTCGCTGGTCCGCATGATCAGCGTGCCGGTTCCGGAAAGCGATGTTCTCGATGAGGATCTCAATCGGGATCAGGCAGAGCTCGACGCAGAGATTCAATGAGCCAGGCCCGACTCCTTCTATTTGCGTTTTTCCTGTCGCTGTCCGCGGCGCCGGCATTCGGCACAGAAGCGGAGGCTCGGGAACTGCTGCAGCGGATGGATCAGGCCGTTGACTCCCTGAATTACGAGGGCACGTTCGTACATATCGTAGACGGCCGGGTGGAGACGATGAACGTCGTCCACCGGGTGCAGGACGGTAAGGTCACCGAGCGTCTGGTTTCCCTGGACGGGTCCGGACGCGAGATCATCCGGGATGAGGACCAGGTGACCTGTATTTTCGCTGACCAGCAATCCGTGCTGGTAGAACAGCGCCAGGCGGACAGCCCGTTGCGTTCGGCGTTGCCACGCTACTCAGAACGATTGTTCGATCACTACGAGTTCGTTCGCTTGCGCGATGCGACGCGACTGGGGCGCAAGGCAATCAGCTTCGAGATACGCCCGCGTGACAAATATCGTTACGGCTACAGGCTGTGGATGGATCGCGACACGGGCATGCTGCTCAAGGCCCAGCTGATTGATATCTATCGCAAAGTTGCCGAACAGCTGATGTTTGTAAGTATTAATCTGCCGGATACGATTCCCGCCGAGATGCTCAAACCGACCATCTCCACCGATGATTTCACCTGGTATGTCCAGGAAGAGCGCAATCAGGCGGAGCCATCTCCGCGCGTCACCGGCTGGGTTGCCGGTAACTTGCCTCCGGGCTTCGAGCTGACTGCGAATATGGTCGAGCGGATGGCCGGGGCGGCAGAGGCCACCGACCATCTCGTCTACAGCGATGGCATGGCGTCGGTATCGGTGTTTATTGAAGAACCCGGCCAGGGCTCGGAACAGCTCAGCGGCGAGACCCGGATCGGTGCGGCCAGTGCGTATTCCACGATGGTGGATGGATTTCAGGTCACTGCGATGGGTGAGGTACCGCCGGTGACGACCCAGATGATCGCCAGATCGATTTCCGCGGGAGCGGTCCAGTCCCGATGATCCCCGATGATCATTGAAACGGCAACGGTAATCCGGGTGGCTGATGACTCGGCCTGGGTCAGCTGTGACAGTCAGGCCGGCTGCCAGCGCTGCGCCGAAGGGCGGGGCTGCGGCGGCGGGGTATTCAGCCGCCTGCTCGGGGAGCGCTTGCGCGAAGTGCGCGTGGACAAGGTCGGACACCGGTTGCGTGCCGGCGACCATGTTCAGATAGGCATTGCCGAGGTCGATCTGCTCAAGGCCTCGCTGATGATGTATCTGCTGCCCTTGCTGACCATGCTGATCATGGCCGTCATCGTTACCCGGGTGACGCCGGCCGGCTGGCAGGAGCCCGGCGGGGTGCTTGGCGCTTTGGCCGGATTATTCGCGGGCCTGGCCCTGGCCCGCCGTTTTGGTCAGCGGCAGCAGGGCGGGGCAGGTTTCGGTCCCCGTTTGATCGCACAGCTCCCGGCAACCAGGGCCGCGCCGAGCCGCTATCCAGACGGCAAGCAAAATGCCGCGGCGGATAACGGCTAGCGGCCGTGGGCAAGCTCACATTTACTGTATACAGCCGCCGGCAGTGCCATCTGTGCGACCAGATGCTGGCCGAACTGCGACCGCTGCTGTCCGGGTATGACGTGGGACTCGAGGTGGTCGATGTAGACACCGATGATGGCTTGCGCAACCGTTTCGGGCCCAAAGTCCCGGTTCTGGTGGCCGATGATGAGGAATTGTGCCATTTTCGACTGATCCCGGAGCGCGTACGCAGGTTGCTGGAGCATCACTGAAGCGGCGCCGAGCCGGAGAACGGCGGCACAAGCGTATATAATGCGCGCCGCGCCCTAATCCGGGGCTTTGCCCGCCTATCCCATGTCAATCAAGCGCAACCGCAATTTCTCTATCATTGCCCATATCGATCATGGCAAATCAACGCTCGCCGATCGATTTATCCAGCGTTGCGGGGGTCTGACCGACCGCGAGATGGGCGACCAGGTTCTGGACTCGATGGACCTGGAACGCGAACGTGGAATCACCATCAAGGCACAAAGCGTGTCGCTTGCGTATACCGCGCGTGACGGGCAGACCTATCGTCTGAATCTGATCGATACCCCCGGCCATGTGGACTTCTCCTATGAGGTCTCCCGGTCCCTGGCGGCCTGCGAGGGCGCATTACTTGTGGTTGATGCGGCGCAGGGTGTCGAGGCGCAAAGCGTGGCGAATTGCTACACCGCGATCGAGCAGGGTCTTGAAGTGGTGCCGGTGATCAACAAGATCGACCTGCCTGCTGCTGATCCGGAAGGTGTCTGCCGTGAGATCGAGGACATTATCGGTATCGATGCCACAGATGCATTGCTGGTCAGCGCGAAGACCGGGCTTGGCGTGGATGATGTGCTGGAAGCGGTGGTGGCGAGGGTTCCGCCGCCGGAAGGCGACGAGGACGCGCCGCTGCAGGCACTGATTGTGGACTCCTGGTTCGACAACTACGTGGGCGTGGTGTCGCTGGTGCGGGTGGTCAACGGTCGACTGCCGGTGGGGGCCCGGGTCAAGGTAATGTCCTCGGGTCGCAGCTATCCGGCGGATCGAGTCGGGGTGTTTACCCCGAAGATGACTGATCGAGATGTGCTAAGAGCGGGAGAGGTCGGGTTCCTGATCGCCGGGATCAAGGAGATCGACGGTGCGCCGGTCGGGGACACCCTGACCATGGAGAAGAACCCGTGTCTGCGACCGCTGCCGGGATTCAAGCAGGTGCAGCCGCGCGTCTTCGCGGGAGTGTTTACGGTCAGCTCCGACGACTATGAAGATTTCCGTGAAGCGCTGCAGAAATTACGTCTGAACGACGCCGCGCTGCACTTTGAGCCAGAGACCTCAACTGCTCTGGGATTCGGCTTCCGCTGTGGCTTTCTTGGCATGCTCCACATGGAGATCGTGCAGGAACGCCTGGAGCGTGAATACGATCTGGACCTTATTACGACCGCACCGACGGTGGTCTACGAACTGCTGGAAACCGACGGCACCCTCAGTTATATCGATAACCCGTCAAAGCTTCCGCCCACCGCTCGGATCGACGAGATTCGGGAGCCGATAATCGAGGCCAGCATCCTGGTGCCCCAGGAGCATGTCGGAGCCGTGATCAAGCTGTGCATCGAAAAGCGCGGCGTGCAGAAGAAGCTGATGTACCTGGGTAACCAGGTGTCGCTGGTGTACGAGTTGCCGATGGCTGACGTGGTGCTCGATTTCTTTGATCGGCTGAAGTCCGCGAGCCGCGGATACGCATCGTTCGATTACCGTTTCGAGCGCTATCAGGCGGCGCCGCTGGTGCGGCTGGATATCCTGATCAACGGCGAACGTGTGGATGCCCTGTCCCTGATCGTGCATCGGGAGACGGCGCAGCGACGGGGGCGTGACCTGGTGGATCGGATGCGGGAGCTGGTTCCGCGGCAGATGTTCGACGTGGCCATCCAGGCAGCAATCGGCAGCCAGATCATTTCGCGGCAAACGGTCAAGGCGCTGCGCAAGAACGTGACGGCCAAGTGTTACGGTGGCGACGTTTCGCGCAAGCGCAAATTGCTGGAGAAACAGAAGGCCGGCAAGCGTCGGATGAAACAGGTCGGCTCGGTCGAAATTCCCCAGGAAGCGTTTTTGGCGGTGTTGCAGGTGGAAAAGAAATAACCAATACTTGCCCGCGTTTGTGAATGGCCGGGCCGGAATCCCGGCGAGGATGGAAACATCAGTCTTACCCTGTATCTAGTATTGCTCTGCAGCGGCCTGTTGTGGGCTGCCGATGCGATACTGCTGCGGTATTCGCGCAATGCCGCCGCTCAGGCCGATGTTCCGGCCCCGGCCCCGGCCCTGTTCCGTGGCGCTCGGGTAGTGTTTCTGCTCGCATTGCTGCCGTCAGTCTATTTGCTGATGAAGGACTTCGATTTCGAGCTGGCAATGGTGGTTGCCGGGTTCGTCACCGGTGTTGTATGGCTGCTCGACCGGACCTGGTTCGCAGCGGCCCGCGCTCGCGCCGGGGCGCCGGACACGGAGCCGACGCTGGTCGAGTACTGTCGCTCCTTTTTTCCGATCATCCTGCTCGTGCTGATTGTCCGTTCGTTCCTGTTTGAGCCGTTCCGCATCCCGTCAAGTTCGATGTTGCCGACTCTCAGGGACGGTGATTTCATTTTTGTGAATAAATTCACTTATGGATTGCGCATGCCGGTGACCAAGACCAGGTTTGTCGAACTCGGCGATCCCCAGCGCGGCGATGTGGTGGTCTTCAGGTTGCCTTCAGAACCCAAGGTCAATTACATCAAGAGGCTGGTAGGTCTGCCCGGTGATGTCATCCGGTATCGAAACAAGCGAATCTTCGTTAACGGTCAGGAGGTCCCGCTGCGTATCGAAGGCGATTATCGTGGCCCGGGCGCGGTCGGGGCCATGCTGGGCCTCGAGACGCTCGGCGATGTCGAACATGAAGTGCTGCTGGCCAACGGCCGTATGGGTCGGGAAGGGGAGTTTCGGGTTCCCCAGGGCCACTATTTCATGATGGGAGACAACCGCGACAACAGTCGTGATAGCCGGTACGATGGCGTGGGTTTCGTGCCCGAGGCGAATCTCGTTGGCAAGGCAGTTGCCATCTGGATGAACTGGGATAGCGATAATTCCGGTCCGAACTGGGGCCGGATCGGCAGCCGAATCCAGTAAGCGGAAATCCGGCATTGGAGGACTTTTCCATGTATCGAAGACAAGACGGCATCACCGTTCTCGGTTTCCTGATTCTGGCCGCGTTTATCGGCCTGTTTATCCTCGCGGGGGTCAAGCTGGCGCCAGTCTATCTGGAGAGCATGGATGTCAAATCGGCCCTGGCCCAGACGAAAACAGAGCTGGACGGGAACCGACCTTCAATTGTCGACATCCGCAAGGCCATTGAACGTCGCTTTGATGTCGACAGCGTGCGCCGTATATCGCCAAAGGACATCAAGATCACTCGCTCCGGAGAGGGTTATCTCGTCGACGCGTCCTATGAAGGCCGGGTCAACTATATCGGCAACCTGTCCCTGGTGCTGACGTTTGACAACAAGGTCGAGATCGTGAATTGAGCGAGAGCGGTCGCTGGTCAAAACAGACGCTCGCCTATCATTTTCACAACCAGTCCCTGCTCGACCAGGCGCTGTCTCATCGCAGCGCCGGGGGAGTCAACAACGAGCGCCTGGAATTCCTCGGTGATGCCTTGCTCGGGATGATAGTCGCGGAGACCCTCTATCACTCCCTTCCCGACGCCGACGAGGGCTATCTCAGCCGGCTGCGAGCGCATCTTGTGCGCAAGGAAACGCTGGCTGAAATCGCCGTCGAGGTTTCCCTTGGAGAACATATCCGGCTCGGGCCGGGTGAGCTCAAGAGCGGCGGCCATCGACGGGCGTCGATCCTTGCCAACGGCCTCGAAGCGGTGCTGGGCGCGGTCTTCCTGGACGGTGGCTACGACGCGGCGCGCGACGTGGTGGTCGGCCTGCTGCGCCAGCGATTGGGCGCGCTGCCAAGCCACGAGAAGCTCAAGGATCCGAAGACGCGCTTGCAGGAAGCGCTGCAGTCACGGAGCCGGGAACTGCCCGTCTACACCATCGACGCGGTTTCCGGACAAGACCATCGGCAACGATTTACCGCTTCCTGCTGCCTGCCGGATACAAAGCTCCAGACTACCGGCGAGGGTCGTAGCCGCAGGCAGGCGGAACAGGCCGCAGCGGCGGCGATGATCTCCATGCTGGAGACAGCAGATGGCTGAATTTCGCTGCGGCTTCGTCGCGCTCGTGGGCCGCCCCAACGTCGGCAAATCGACGTTGCTCAATACCTTGCTGGGGCAGAAAGTGAGTATCGTAACGCCCAAGCCGCAGACCACGCGCCATCGCATTCTCGGCATCGATACTCGCGCCGATTCCCAGACGATCTATATCGACACACCGGGCATGCATCGGAACCGCAAGCGGGCGCTTAATCAGGCGATGAACCGGGCGGCGAGCAGTTCGATGGTGGACGCGGATTTGCTGGTACTGGTATTCGAGGCCCTGTACTGGACGGACGAGGATCAGGACGTGCTGGATCAGGCAATCAGCAGCCGCCGTCCGATGCTCGCAGTAGTCAGCAAAGTCGACAAGGTACAGCCACGCTCGGCTCTGATGCCGGTGCTGCAGAAAATGGCGCTGCGGGCAGATTTCGAGGAAATCATCCCGGTATCGTCGCATCGCGGTACCAACATAGAGACCCTGCGCGCGGCGCTGCTGGCGCGACTCCCGGCTGGGCCACCGCTGTATCCGGAGGAGCAGATCAGCGATCGCAGCGAACGCTTCCAGGTTGCCGAGATTATCCGTGAGAAATTCATGCTGCGCCTGCACGATGAGATTCCCTACGGACTCACCGCAGAAGTCCAGGCGATGGAGTCGTCGGACGATCTGTTGCGAATTGCAGCGATCGTGTGGCTCGAACGCGAAAGCCAGAAGGCCATCGTCATCGGCAAGGGTGGTGCGCAGGTGAAGGCATGTGGAACGGCGGCCAGAACCGAACTCGAGCGACGATTCGGCAGCCGGGTCCATCTGGACCTGCGCGTGAAGGTCAAAGAGCACTGGGCAGATCGCGAGCGGGAAATCCAGAATTTCGGGTTCGAGTCCGAATGAACACCCGGCGGCAGACCGAACTGGAAGCAGCCTGGGTACTGCATCATCGCCCGTTCCGTGACAGCAGCGAGATAGTAGACCTGTTCACCCAGGTCCACGGGCGTGTTGCAGTGGTTGCGCGTGGCAGTCGCAGGCCGGGCCGCAGTCGACAGTTATTGGATCCTTTTCGTCCGTTGCTGGTCAGCTGGAGGGGTAGCGGCGAGTTGCAGAGCCTGGTTGCCGCAGAGCCGCGCGGAGTGGCCGTGCGCGCGACCGGGCAGCGATTGCTGAGCATGTTCTATCTGAACGAATTACTGCTTAGATTGCTGCAAAAACATGATCCACATCCACAGACCTTTTCCGATTATGAGTGGGCGATCGGCGAACTCGGCGCAGGCCGACCCGAGGCGCCGGTATTGAGAGTATTCGAGAAGCGGCTGCTGGACGCCATGGGCTATGGGCTCAATCTGGAGGCCGACGAGCAAGGCTGCGTGCTCGAACCGGGTGAGAGCTATCGATACCTGCCGGAGAGAGGCCCGGTGCGCGCCGCCGCCAGCGATTGTCAGGGCCTGCTGATCCAGGGCGCGTCCTTGCTCGCGCTCGCGGCGGAAAAACTCGACGGCGATGCCGTGCTGCGCGACGCGCGCCAGTTGCTGCATCAGACCCTCGATCTGTACCTGGGTGACCGGCCGTTGAAGAGTCGGGCGGTGTTGCGGGCCATGCGGGCGGGCGCCGCCGCTGACCGGTTTCTGGCAGAATAGCGCCCGGCAACTCTATCTCTGTAGCCTGCGGCGAGTTCGACACATGAAAAAGAACATCCTCCTCGGCGTTAATATCGATCATGTAGCCACCATTCGGCAGGCTCGCGGGACGCGTTATCCGGATCCTGTCTATGCTGCGCTGATGGCGGAACAGGCGGGTGCCGACAGCATTACGCTGCACCTGAGGGAAGACCGGCGTCATATCCAGGACCGTGACCTGCGCGCAATGCGCGGAGTGTTGCAAACACGCATGAACCTGGAAATGGCCGTCACCGAGGAGATGCTCTCTATCGCATGTGATATCCGTCCGCGTGACATCTGCCTGGTGCCGGAAAGGCGCGAAGAGCTGACCACCGAGGGCGGACTCGATGTCATCGGCCAGCAATCCCGGATCGCGGCAGCCTGTCAGACCCTGGGCGGCGCCGGCATGCGTGTGTCTTTGTTCATCGATCCTGATGAAGATCAGGTCGAGGCGGCGCGGGCCGTGGACGCGCCGGTGATCGAATTGCATACCGGGGCCTACGCCGATGCCGAGGACGAAGATCTCCGCCAGCAGGAACTGGACCGTATTCGCGTCGCGTCAGAACTGGCGGATCGGATCGGGCTGCAGGTCAACGCCGGGCATGGCTTGCACTACCACAACGTGCAGCCAGTCGCCCGGATCCCGCAGATTCGGGAACTGAACATCGGTCACGCAATCATTGCCCGATCGATTTTTGACGGCTTGTCGACCGCCGTGATCGAGATGAAGCGACTGATGATCGAGGCCCGGTTGCGGTGATATTCGGCATCGGGACGGATGTCATCCGGCTTGATCGGGTGCAACGTACGTTCGATCGTTTTGGTGAGCATTTTGTCCAGCGTCTGCTGCTACCGGCAGAGTTCGAGGCTTTCCGGCGACAGCGGCGCCCGGCGCGTTTTCTGGCTATGCGCTTTGCAGCCAAGGAAGCCGTGGTCAAGGCCATGGGTACGGGTTTCGCTCATGGCATGTGGATCCGCGACGTCGGTGTAGTGCAGAACAGCTGGGGCAAGCCGGAAATTATTTATTCGGATCGGGGCGACCGCCGCCGACGCGAGCTTGGCATCGGCGCTGGTCATATCACGCTGACCGACGAAGCGGGGCTGGTGGTGGCCGTGGCGGTGTTGTTACATGACTGGGCCAGCGTCCGGGGACGTGGGGAGAGATAGGCTGATGCATTGCCTGGTGTTCGATATCGAGACTGTCCCTGACGTCGACTTCGGGCGTCGCTACAACCGGCTGGAGGGGATGGACGACGACACCGTCGCCAAGGTGATGTTCGCGCAGCGTCGCGAGAAGACCGGCAATGAGTTCCTGCCGCTGCATCAGCACCGGATCGTGGCCATATCCGTGCTGCTGCGCAGTCGCCAGGAGCTGCGGCTGTGGACGCTTGGCGAGCCTGATTCCGACGAGGCGGAGCTGATCCAGCGATTTTATGATGGCATCGAGCGGTATTCGCCGGATCTGGTGTCATGGAACGGCTCGGGTTTTGATCTGCCGTTGCTGCACTATCGCGCGCTCCGTCACCGCATCTCCGCGCCACGTTACTGGGAAACCGGTGACACCGAGCAGTCGTTTCGCTGGAACAATTATCTCAGCCGCTATCACTGGCGTCATACCGATCTCATGGACGTGCTGGCCGGGTTCCAGCCCCGCGCGGCCGCCAGGCTGGACGAGATCGCCGTGTTGCTGGGGCTGCCGGGGAAGCTGGGTATGAGTGGCGACAAGGTGTGGCCTAGTTTCCTCGAGGGCGGGATCACCAAGATTCGCGACTATTGCGAGACCGACGTGTTGAACACGTATCTTGTCTATTTGCGTTTTGAGCTTATGCGCGGCCGGCTGAACCAGGGCGAACACGATGTCGAGCTGCAACGGGTCAGGGCGTTGCTGGGCGAGGACAAGCGGCCGCACCTGCAGGCTTTCCTGAGTGGCTGGGAGGAGCACGGATGAGAGCCGCTGCCAGGCCTGAGCCGGAACAGGTGAAAATTGTTGGTCTCAGCCATGACGGACGCGGCGTGGCCCGCAGTGAAGGCAAGACCCTGTTTATTGATGGGGGTCTCACCGGAGAGACGGTGGAGATATTGAGGTCGCGCCGCCGTCGCCATCATGACGAGGGTCATGTGATCAATGTGCTGGAAGCCGCGACAGATCGTGTAGTACCGATATGTGCGCACTTTGGCGTCTGCGGAGGCTGCAGCCTGCAGCATCTGTCGGCATCGGGGCAACTCGAGTCCAAGCAGAAAGTCCTGCTGGAAAATCTCGAGCGGATCGGCAAGGTGCGACCCGAGTCGACGTTCGCGCCGTTGACGGGCCCGGTCTCCGGCTATCGCCGGCGGGCACGCCTGGGCGTCCGCTATGTGCAGAAAAAGGGCCGCGTGCTGGTCGGTTTCCGCGAGCGGGCAAAGTCCTATGTTGCCGATCTCGACGCCTGTCCGGTGCTGGCGCCACCGGCCGGCGATCTGATCCGTCCTCTGGCTGAGCTGATCGGCGGTTTGCGCATCCGCCGCCGCCTGGCACAGGTTGAGGTCTGTGTGGCAGACAACAGGAGCGCATTCGTATTGCGCGTGCTGGATCCGCCTTGTGACGATGACCTGGAGCAGATGCGGGCATTCGAACGTGCACACGACGTGGATCTGTATCTGCAACCGAAGGGGCCGGACACGGTCAGGGCATTATCGGAAACCGCTGCGGAGCTGCATTTTTGTCTGCCGGAGTTCGATCTCGATTTTCGCTTCCTGCCGACGGATTTCATTCAGGTCAACGCGGAACTCAACCGCGGGATGGTGAGCCTGGCGATGACCCTGCTGGCGCCGGAGCCAGGTCAGCGCATCCTCGACCTGTTCTGCGGTCTGGGCAACTTTACCCTGCCGATCGCACGCCTCGGTGCCAGCGTCGTCGGCGTCGAGGGCGATGCTGCGCTGATCCGGCGCGCCCGGGACAATGCCGCGCACAATGGGCTGGATGAGCTTGTCGAGTTTCATGTCGCCAATCTGTTCGAGGATTGTGGCGGCTTGCCGTGGCTGGCTCAGGCCGCCGATGCGGTGTTCCTGGATCCACCTCGAGCCGGGGCACAGGAGATACTGCCCGCGATTGCGGGCACCGGGGCCAGGCGTGTGGTCTATGTGTCATGTCATCCCGGCACGCTGGCCCGGGACGCCGGAACACTGGTAGAAGAATTCGGCTTTCATCTGCGTGGCGCTGGCGTGATGGATATGTTCCCGCATACCGCGCATGTGGAGTCCATCGCTTTGTTCGAGCGGGATTGATGGGATGGGAACGGAAATTGAACGCAAGTTCCTGTTATCCACCGAGGACTGGCGCGGGCAGGTGAGCCAGTCGCAGGCGATGGTTCAGGGCTATCTCGCCGACGGCGAACGTTGCTCGGTCAGGGTCCGCATTGCCGGCGACCAGGCCAGCCTGAATCTGAAGGGCATGACGATCGGTGCCAGCCGCAGCGAATTCGAGTATCCGCTGCCGATCGACGATGGGCGCTATATGCTCGAGCATTACTGTCCAGATCGCCAGGTGGAGAAAGTGCGACATATTGTGGATTTCGGCGGCAAGCGCTGGGAGATAGACGAGTTTGGCGGGCGCAATCGCGGTCTGATCGTGGCGGAAATTGAACTGGACAGCGAGCAGGAGCATTTTCTGCGGCCGCCGTGGCTGGGTGAGGAAGTGACTGGCGAACCGCGTTACTACAATCTGATGCTGGCGGACGAGCCCTATCAGAGCTGGTTTCATGACTGACCCTGGATCCCCAAGGATTGTCGTCGATCTCGCCGCGCAGCGTTTGCATCTGTTTGCCGACGACAACGAGATCCGGTCGTACCTGGTTTCCACGGCGGTGCTTGGCGCTGGCGAACAGCGTAACAGCCAGCGGACACCCAGGGGCTTGCATCTGATCCGCGCCAAAATCGGCGCGGGGCTGCCTCCTGGCGCTGTACTGGTTGGCCGGCGGCCAACGGGCGAGCTGTGGAGTCCGGAGTTGGCCAGACGTTATCCGGGGCGCGATTGGATCCTGAGCAGAATCCTCTGGCTCAGCGGCACCGAGGTCGGACGCAATCGTCTCGGTGCGGTGGACAGCATGCAGCGATACATCTACATACATGGTACGCCGGAAAGCGAGCCGCTTGGTCAGCCTGCGTCGCATGGCTGCGTGCGGATGAAGAATGCGGATATCCTCGATCTGTTCGATCTTGTAAAGGTCGGGACTGCTGTCGATATCAGGGAGCAGCTATGACACTCGGACCAGTGATGCTGGACCTGGCTGGCGTCGAACTGGAGGCGCAAGACAGAGAATTGCTGCGTCATCCCGCAGTTGGCGGTGTCATCCTGTTTTCCCGCAATTATGAGTCGCCGCAGCAGTTGGCGGCGCTGACGACCGAGATTCACGCCCTGCGTAAGCCGGGGCTGCTGATCGCGGTCGATCAGGAGGGTGGCCGGGTGCAACGGTTTCGCGACGGATTCACCCTGTTGCCGCCGGTCCATTTGATCGGACGGCAGTACGATATCGATCGGGATGCGGCGCGAGACAGCGCAGCCGCTGCCGGCTGGCTGATGGCTGCTGAACTGCGCGCCTCAGGCATCGACCTGAGTTTCGCACCGGTGCTGGATCTGGATTATGGCATCAGCACGGTGATCGGTGACCGCGCGTTTCACCGCTCGCCGGAGGTGGTGGCGGAACTCGCGGGAAGATTCGTCCGCGGTATGCGCGACGCCGGCATGATGGCCACCGGCAAACATTTTCCCGGGCACGGTGCGGTGGTCGCAGATTCTCATCTCGCGTTACCCGAAGATCACCGGCCGTATGCCGATATTGCCGAGGACATGCGGCCGTACGAGCGCCTGATCGGCGCCGGTCTGGAAGCAGTAATGGTCGCGCATGTGGTTTATTCTGAACTGGATCCGACGCCCGCAGGATTTTCCCGCTGGTGGCTGACCGAGGAATTGCGCACCCGGATGCGTTTTCACGGGGTTATATTTTCCGATGATCTGAGCATGGCTGCAGCGGCAGCGATGGGTGAGATGCCCGAGCGCGCGCAGCGAGCATTGGCGGCCGGCTGCGACATGGTCCTGGTATGCAATGATCGCCGGGCCGCGGTGCGGGTGGTTGAATCGCTGGAAGGGTACTCAGAACCTGCCAGCCAGGTTCGTCTGGCACATCTGCACGGGCGCGGCGCACAGACCCGGGAATCTCTGTGTGCATCGGATAGCTGGAGCCGGGCATGCGGCGTGGTGGCGCATCTGCTGGAGCGACCTGACCTGGTTTTGGACGGATGATGGAGCAGATCGACGGTGACAATGGTGTGAGCGACAGCCGTAAAGCGCTGGCCCGTGTTCGCCGCGACGCGACTCAGCTCTACTCGCAACGGGAAGTCGAGCGGGCGCTCGACCGGATGGCGGCGGCCATCGCAGCCGGGTTCGCCGGTGATGAAACTCCGATCATGCTGGCGGTGATGACCGGGGGCATGATTCCGGCAGTCTGGCTTAGCACCCGCCTGGACATCCCCCATTTGCTCGATTATGTCCATGCCTCCCGCTACACCGGAACCACCCACGGAGGCGAATTGAACTGGCTGGCGCGGCCGCGGCTGCCGCTGGCGGGGCGCAGTGTGTTGATCGTCGATGACATCCTGGACGAAGGGGTCACGCTCAAGGGTATCGTCGCCTATTGCCGGCACCAGGGTGCCGCTGAGGTGCGCACCGCAGTCCTGGTGCGAAAACTCCATGACCGCTGTGTGGAAGGCGTGGCAGCGGATTACGTCGGCCTGGAAGTGCCCGACCGTTATGTTTTCGGCTGTGGCATGGACTATCGGGAGAATTTTCGGGATCTGACCGGTATCTACGCGTTGGCGCCGACGGCGGAGGAGCAGCAATGAGTCGAAGCCCTGTAGGTGTGATCGGCGGCAGCGGCATGGACCGGCTACGCGATATGGAAGTCATCGGACGCCAGGTTGTGCCCACGCCGTTCGGTGCCCCGTCGGCGCCGATCGTCCATGGTCGCCTGGGGGGTGCAGAGGGCTATTTTCTGGCCCGGCACGGCAGTGGCCACACACTTGCGCCGCACGAGGTGAACTACCGCGCGAACATATGGGCGCTGAGCCGGCTGGGCATAGATCAGGTGGTGGCGATCAACACTGTCGGCGCAATCCGGGAGGACCTGACGCCCGGTGAGCTGGTGTTGCCCGATCAGATCATCGATTACACCTGGGGTCGAGCTCAGACCTTCCATGAAGGTCTCGGCGGGGAGGTGATACATGTTGATTTCACCGAACCCTATTCGAGTCCGGTGCGGGCAATGCTGATCAAGGCAGCCAAGAACGCAGCGGTTCCGGTCCGCGATGGCGGAGTCTACGGCGCCACCCAGGGCCCACGCCTGGAGTCCAGATCTGAGATCAACCGCATGGAAAGAGATGGTTGTGACGTGGTAGGAATGACCGGGATGCCTGAAGCCGTGCTGGCCCGTGAGCTCGAAATCGAATATGCCTGTTGTGCCGTGGTGGTGAATATGGCCGCCGGGCGTGGCGATGGGCGTCAGGGCATCCATGGTGAAATCGAGCAGAATATGGAACAGGGAATGGAGCACGTGCGTCGACTCCTGGAACGATTGATGATGGATCTTGGATAGCGGAAGGAAAATTGAGCCGAAGACTCAACAACACGTTGCTGCAAGCGATCGTCAGCGCCTCGCGGGACGGGGTAGTGGTGGCTGACGCCCGCGAGAGCGACGTGCCGATCGTTTACGTGAACCCCGCCTTCGAACAGATGACCGGCTACAGTGCGGACGAGATCCTGGGGGAAAATTGCCGTTTTCTGCAGGGTGAGGACCGGCGGCAACGGTCGATATCGGAGCTGCGGGCCGCGATCGCAGACGGTCAGGCCTGTGAGGTCCTGCTGCGCAACTATCGCAAGGACGGGACCTTGTTCTGGAACCAGCTGCATCTGCAGCCGCTGATGGAGAACGACCGGATCGCCTGGTGGATCGGGATCGCGCGTGACGTCGGCGCGCTGCATGAATTGAAGGACCGGCTGCGACATCGTCAGCGAGCATTGAAGGAGGCTCGCGCAAAGACTCCGGATGACCGGCTTACCGGGCTGCACAGCCGAGTGTATTTTGACGAGGCGCTGATCCGCGAGTGGCATGTATGTATTCGTGAAGCCCGCACATTGAATCTGTTCCTGTTCGATATCGATCATTTTGACCGCTATCTGGAGACTTTTGGGCGTCGCGCCGGGGATTCGATCCTGCGCCAGGTCGCACGCGCGGTCCGTGCCGGGTTCCAGCGCAGCAGTGACTTCTGTTCCCGTTATGATGAGCAACGCTTTGGCTGTTTTGCCAGCAGCACCACGGAGGCTCCGCTGGAAGACTTTTCCGCTGGTATCTGCGAACGGGTCAAGGCGTTGTGCATCCACCACCCGCATTCACCGACCAGTCGCTTTATCACCGTCAGCGGCGCCGCCCTGAGCGTGTCGCCGGATAGCCCCGGCTCGCTCGAGCAGATATTGGAGCGACTCGAAAGTCAGCTCGAACAGGCGCTTGTCGATGGTGGTGATCGGGTCGTGACCGGGCGATACGAGGACCCGGCTGCTGCTGGCGAATAAGCGTCGATGGGTTTGCGAGTGGATAGCCGCTCGCCCTGGAACGTTACTCCCGGACTCTCGTTGCTGGATGGCTGCTGTGGATTGATTTCCGGATTCTACTCAGAGCCGGCTTCCCCGCTCTGATCTGCCCGGGTCACCATCGCGATGACGCCGAGCTTGGGTGCATCAAAGTAACCTGTCTCGCCAAGGCGCACGCGCCGGCGTTCCTGCAGCAGGCGCCCGGCTCCTTCTCCAAGGCTCAGATCCAGGTCCAGGTGCAGATAGCGGCCCCGATAGAAAGTCACTGTGCCGGCCAGCATCGCCGCGTTGCTGGCTGCATTCCTCCGGCCCCCGCTGGCCGCGGACTCCAGTTGTTCCAGCAGCGAGATGTCAACCGGTTGCGCTGCGTCTCCTTCGAAACCGTCCTGAATCCAGGCGTCGTGGAGCACAACCCGATAGGCCGAATTTCGCTGCAGGCTGGCAGCGATGTTGTTCATCGTCAGCTCGCGGGCGAGTTCGAAAAAGATCGGGCTGGGTTGATCAGTTTCCGGACCGGCTTTCCCCAGCGGTGACGGGGAGGGTGGCGGGGTACCCTGATCCCCGCTTCCGGAATGCAGATAAGGCTGCTCGATCACCGGTGGAGACCGGGCTATCTCCGGAATGACTGGCGCTTCCCGGGTTGGCGGCGTGGTCAGATTCTCGAACACGATCAACTCGATCTGAAAACGTGGCAACGCCGCGTCCTGCCCGCCAGCACTGCCGGCCATCAGCAGCGCGATCAAGCCGATCGTCGTTCGCCAGGTCAGTGACGGGTCGGGCATCAGTCATCCTCCGGCAGATTTCAGGCGGCTGCGGATTGCGTGCCGAGATCGTCCAGCAACTCATGCGACCAGGCGAATCTGCGCTCTACGTCAGCCAGGTCGAGATTGAATCGTAACTTGGTCTGGCCGTCCAGGCGAAAAATCCGTGATTGCTCCTGAATCAGCCGGATCAGCCTGACCGGATCCACCCGGGTGTGTGCCGCGAACTCGAGGTGCCCGCCGCGCTCGCCAATGTCCAGGCGGCGGATGCCCAGCGCGCTGGCCTTGAGCCGGAGTTCGGCGAGTTTGAACAGCATCTGCGCGGGCTCGGGGAGCAGGCCGAAGCGGTCGATAAACTCGACCTGAAGATCCTGCAGAGCGGCAGCATCGCTGGCCGCGGAGATGCGCTTGTAAAGTACCAGCCGCGTATGCACATCGGGGACGAAGTCTGCCGGAAGCAATGCGCTGACGCCTAGCCCGACTTCAGTGCCATGTTCCAGCGGGCGGCTCAGGTCCGGATCCTGGCCATTCTTTATCGCCGTCACCGCTCGCTCCAGCATCTCGGTATACATCGCAAAGCCGACCTCGTGGATCTGGCCGCTCTGGCCTTCGCCGAGCAATTCCCCGGCCCCGCGTATTTCCAGATCGTGGGTCGCGAGCATGAACCCGGCGCCAAGGTCTTCCAGCGATTCGATGGCCTCAAGGCGTTTGATGGCGTCGGCTGTCATCGCTTTGCGCGGCGGTGTCAGCAGATAGGCATAGGCGCGGTGATGGGAGCGGCCGACCCGGCCGCGCAGCTGGTGCAATTGTGCCAGTCCGAGGCGATCGGCCCGATCGATAACAATCGTATTCGCGGTAGGCACATCGATACCGCTTTCGATGATCGTGGTGCAGACCAGCACATTGAAGCGACGATGGTAAAAGTCGAGCATGATCTGCTCCAGATCACGTTCGCGCATTTGACCATGCGCGATGCGTATCCGCGCCTCCGGCACAAGTTTTTCCAGCTTGCGTGCCGTCTGTTCGATGGTCTCCACACGATTGTGCAGGAAGTAGATTTGACCACCGCGACGAATCTCGCGCAGGAACGCTTCGCGGATGACTGCATCCTGCCATTGGCTGACGAAGGTCTTCACCGCCAGACGCTCCGATGGTGGCGTAGTGATCAGCGACAGGTCACGCAGGCCTCCCATGGCCATGTTCAGAGTGCGCGGGATCGGTGTTGCGGTAAGCGTCAATACGTCTACTTCGGCACGCAGCTTCTTCAATCGCTCCTTGTGCCGGACACCGAAACGATGCTCTTCGTCGATAATCACCAGGCCCAGGTCCGCGAATTGGACATCCTTTTGCAGGATCTTGTGGGTGCCGATGATGATGTCGACTTTGCCCGCCGCCAGCTCGGCGAGGATGCGCGCGGTTTCGCTTCCGCTGCGGAATCGGGACAGCGCCTCCACTTTGATCGGCCAGTCGGCAAAGCGATCGGAAAAAGTCTGGAAGTGCTGCTGGGCCAGCAGCGTGGTCGGCACCAGGATCGCCACCTGTCGTCCGGCCTGGGTGGCGGCAAAGGCTGCCCGCATCGCCACCTCGGTCTTGCCGAAGCCGACATCGCCGCATACCACTCTATCCATTGGCATCGGCGCGCCAAGGTCTTTCAGAACCTGTTCAATGGTGTCTGCCTGATCCGCAGTCTCGTCAAACGGGAATTGCTCGCGGAAGGCACGATAATCGCGCTCGTCATAGTGGTGCGCCTTGCCGCTGCGTGCGGCCCTGCGGGCGTAGATGTCGAGAAGCTCCGCAGCTACGTCGCGAGCCTGACGCGCGGCTTTCTGGCGGGCCTTTTGCCACTGTTCGCTGCCCAGGCGATGCAGCGGTGCATGCTCCGCGGCGGCGCCCATGTAGCGCGTGATCAGGTCCAGGGACTGGACCGGCACATACAAGCGGTCTCCGCCGGCATATTCGAGGGCCAGAAATTCTCCGCTATGACCGCCAGCGGTGAGCGTCTCCAGACCCAGATAGCGTCCGACGCCATGCTCTTCGTGCACCACCGGGACGCCTATGCTGAGATCGGCCAATTCACGGATGATCGCCTCGGGATCCCGCTCGCGACGCCGGCGGCGGCGTTGGCGCACGCGCTCCCCGAACAGCTGCGCCTCCGGGACCACGGCGAGACCCGCTGCTGGCAGGCAGGCGCCTTGCTCGAGCTGAGCAATAGCCAGCCCGGTCGTTGCGTCCGCAGCGACGAAGTCCGACCAGGTTTCAAATATCGGCAGCGCGATCGCGTACTCGGCCAGCAGCTGGCGCAACATCTCGCGGCGCCCTGGTGATTCAGCGGTAAACAACACGCGGCCGTCGAATGCACAGAGGAAGGACTGCAATGCCGCTGCCGGTTGCGGGGCCCGGCTGGCAAGCTGGACCGGTGGCAGCGCGCTGGTGCCAAGATTGGCCCCGTCACCGAGCGCAAAAGTCTGCAGCTCGATGCGCGCAAAGCTGCGCAACGTGGCGGCGAATTCGTCTGCGTCGATGAACAGAGTCGCAGGAGGCAACCGCGGCTGTGACAGGTCGTGGCGCAGCTGCTGGTAGCGGTCCTCGATATTACGCCACGCCTCGCCGGCCAGGTCGCTGGCCTGGTCCAGGTCCACGATGGTCGACGCAGGCGGCAGATAATCGAACAGGGTCGCGGTGCGCTCGAAAAATAGCGGCAGGTAATATTCGATACCGCCGGGCGCAATGCCGTCGGAGACATCGGTATACACCTGCACCTGGCTTAGATCTCCCGGAAACATGTCGCGAAAGCGTTGTCGGAATGAGGCGATGGCTTCCTGAGTGAACGGGAATTCGCGTGCCGGCAGGATGCTGACTGAGTCCTGCGGCGCTTCCGAGCGCTGGCTCTCCGGGTCGAAGCGGCGAATGCTGTCGATTTCATCGTCGAACAGATCCACTCGATATGGGCGATCCGAGCCCATCGGGAAGATGTCCACCAGAGACCCGCGGACCGCCAGTTCGCCATGGGCGGAGACCTGGGAAACTGTGGCATAGCCTGAGGTCGCCATACTCTTGCGGAACGCAGCAATGTCCAGCTTCTCGCCGACCGCCATCCCCAGGCTGCTGCCGACCACCCAGGCTGGCGGGGCCAGGCGCTGGAGCAGGCTGGGCACGGCCGCCACGACGATACCGCGCTTCATCTTCGCGAGCCGGCTCAGCGCGGCCAGCCTTTGTGAGGTGATGTCCGGGTGCGGCGAGAACGCGTCGTAGGGCAAGGTCTCGCTATCGGGGAACAGGACTACAGCGAGGTCCTTTGGCGCGAAAAAGCGCAATTCATCCCACAGCCGATCCGCCGCCCTTGGTTCGGCGACCAGAGCCAGCACCGGCGTCTGCCGGTTCAGCGCGAGTTCCACCAGCGCCAGGGCCTTTGCGCAGCCGTAAGCCTGCCCCCAGGACCGGCAGTCGTGAGCATCGGGGGGCGCCGGCAGGTCGATTGAAGCGGTGATCAATGGACGGTGGCGAGATATCGCGTTCGCTTGTGACATGGGCCTGGAGCGAGGAAGACCGATCGCAAAGCGGCGATTATCTCACAGGATATGGTCGATTACGGGCGCCGGCGGCGACCATGGACGACAACAAAAGAGGCCCGCTGCAGCAGCACAGCGAGCCTCTCATATATATCTATAAATCAGTAAGTTAGATTGCTAATCTTATGTTAATTATCCGCCAGTCGCGGCTTTTCGACGGCGTGCAGGACGCGGTCGTACTCGAAGTACACCACGTAGTCGGGATACTCCCAGCTTGAGATCGGCGGATCGCCTACCGCTGCGACTTTCTTCACCGGCGCGCCGAAGCGGTCTTCCACCCGGGCCTTGGTCATCCCCCGATTTGGTCGCGTATCGCTGGTGGCCGCGGTTTGATCCACGTTCTCGACCAGCAGCGTATCAGCCCGGGCAACGCCGGTGATCATCAGGGCGGAGGCGACAAGAGCGGCTAACTTCATGTTCATGCTCGAAATCTCCAGACAGATTCCGGATGACTATAACAACGCTGGACAAGCCTTGTCAGTATGTACGTCACACTCTTCGAATGTGCCTGGCCCCGCCGTCCCGGGTGACCACCTGCACCGATCCGGGCTGGCCCGGGCAACAGGCGGCCGGACTGCGCCGGGCGATCTGATCCCGCTGACAGGGACATTGGCCAGAGTCATTTCGATCAGAGGCTCTTTGCGTATGGGGATGTGGTTTAATTGCGCGCCATGTTCCGCCCTTTGGAAACTTTTGTCGGATTGCGCTACCTGCGCGCTCGTCGCCGCAGCCAGTTTGTGTCCTTCATTTCATTGATGTCCCTGTTCGGGGTCGCGATCGGCGTGGCCGCGCTGATCGTGGTGCTGTCGGTGATGAATGGGTTCGAAAACGAACTGCGCCAGCGCCTGTTGGCGATGACTGCGCATGGCGCGGTCAGTGCCGCGGATGGTGGTCTCGAGGACTGGTCCGGAATAAGGCAGCAGGTCCTGGACGTGCCTGGTGTCATCGCCGCCGCGCCGTTCGTCGAGATCCAGGGCATGCTCGGCAACGGCGCGAGCCTGAAAGCAGCGGTGGTGCGTGGCATAGACCCCGAACTCGAGGTCGGCGTGTCACGGATCGGAGACCATCTGGTCGACGGTCGCCTCGAGGACCTGCAGCCGGGATCCAATCGCATCATCCTTGGCCGACTGCTGGCCGCACAGCTCGGGTTGATGCCTGGCGACTCGGTAGTGCTGATGGTGCCCCGGGGGCAGGGGGCCAACCTGGTGCCACGTCTGCGGCGGTTTGTGGTCTCCGGGCTGTTCGAAGTCGGCATGGAGGAGCATGACGGATTGCTGGCACTGGTGGACATCGAGGACGCAGCGGCAGCGCTGGGCCTGAAGGATGAGGTCACCGGCGTGCGTTTTGAGCTGGCTGACATGTTCAGCGCGCCCAGCGTCAGCCGGGTACTTGCCAAGCGCTTGACCGAACACTCCGCCGATGAGCTCCGCGCGCGCGACTGGACCGAGGAGAACGCCAGTTATTTCCGCGCGGTGCGCATCGAGAAAACGATGATGACCATTATCCTGATGCTGGTAGTCGCGGTCGCGGCGTTCAATATCGTAGCGACCCTGGTGATGGTCGTGACTGACAAACGCGGTGAGATTGCGATTTTTCGCACGCTGGGCCTGACGCCGGGCGCGGTGATGCGCATCTTTTTGGTCCAGGGAGTCGTCATCGGCCTGGTCGGTACCGCACTTGGCGGCGCGCTTGGCGTACCGCTCGCGCTGTATATCGAGACCATCGTGCCCTGGATCGAACGTTTGCTTGGCATGCAATTCATGCCTGCCGATGTGTATTACATCGCACGCTTGCCATCCGAGGTGCGGTGGCCGGATGTCGCCGCGATCCTCGGGCTGGCGTTCGCATTGTGTTCCCTGGCAACGTTGTATCCGGCCTGGCGCGCAGCCCAGGTGGAACCTGCCGAAGCGCTCCGCTATGAGCACGGCTGATCAACGCAAGCGCTTGTCCGGCGGCAAGCTTTTCGAGACGTTTATCGGCTGCCGCTACATCTTGTCGCGCACTGGCAACCGCTTTATTTCGTTTATTTCTCTGATATCGATGCTGGGTATCGCGGTCGGAGTCGCGGTACTGGTCGTGGTCTTGTCGGTGGTAAACGGCTTCGAACAGGAGTTGCGTCTGCGCATACTCAGCATGACCTCGCATGCCGCGATCACTGCGTACGAAGGGGGCATCCAGGGCTGGGAGGCGGCCGCCGCTCAGGCCCGGCTTGATCCCAGAGTATTGGAGACCGCGCCGTTTATCGAGGGGGAGGGGATGCTGGTCAATGGTGATCGGGTCAGCGGGGTCGCGGTCCGCGGCATCCTGCCGCTGGAGGAACAGCGCGTATCCGGAGTGGCAGACAAAATGCTAAGCGGCGAGCTCGAGGATCTGCGTGCCGGTGAATACGGCATCGTGCTGGGCTCCGCGCTGGCCGAGGTCCTCGATGTTGTGCCGGGTGACCGCGTCATTCTCGCGGTCAACCAGGGCATCGTCACCCCTGCGGGGCTGATGCCGCGTCTGCGTCGCTTCCTGGTGACGGGTGTGTTTTCCGCTGGCATGTACGAGTACGACCGCGGCACCGCATTCGTGCATATGGCCGACGCGGCCCGATTGTTCCGGCTCGGCGATGAGGTGACCGGCATCCGCTTGCGTCTTGCTGACCTGTTTCAGGCGCCGGTCGTGGTGCGGGACGTCGCTCTGGATCTCGGCGGCGCTTATTACGTCACCGACTGGACCCGACAGCATCGAAATTTCTTCCGATCTATCGCGATGAGCAAGCGCATGTTATTTATCATCCTGCTGCTGGTGGTCGCGGTGGCTGCCTTCAATATCGTGTCCACGCTGGTGATGGTGGTGAAGAGCAAGCAGGGAGATATCGCGATCCTGCGCACGCTGGGCGCCAGCAGCAAAAGCATCATGGCGGTCTTTTCGATTCAGGGCAGCCTGATTGGTGTGATTGGCGTCGCGGCGGGGGTCGCGCTCGGGGTCGGGATTGCGCTGAATACCGAGACGCTGATCCACGCTTTGGAACGCATATCCAACACCAGTTTCCTTGCTCCGGATGTTTACTTTATTACCGATCTGCCTTCCGAAATCCGCTGGCCGGATGTCGCCATGGTATCCGTGATTGCGCTGGCTCTGTGCGTGTTGTCGACCCTTTATCCCGCCTGGCGTGCTACCCGCGTCGATCCCGCAGAGGCTTTGCGTTATGAATGAAAGCGTCCCGACGCCTGTATCAATACCTGTATCGACGCCGGTTTTGAGTTGTCGAGATCTGGGCAAAACCTTTCGCGAAGGCGGGCAACAATTGTCGGTGCTCAGTGGTGTTGAGCTTGAGATCAGGGCGGCGGACCTGGTCGCTATCGTCGGTGCGTCGGGCTCGGGCAAGACCACGCTGCTGCAGTTGCTGGGCGGCCTGGATCAGCCCAGCGCCGGATCGGTCACGGTGATGGGACAGAATCTGGCAGATCTCGACGCAGCTGCCCGGGGCCGGCTGCGCAATCGTCACATGGGCTTCGTCTATCAGTTTCATCATTTGCTGCCAGAGTTCAGCGCGCTGGAGAACGTGGCGATGCCCCTTCTGGTCAGGCGCGAAGCACCGCGGGCGGCAGCGGAGCAGGCGGCGGCCTTGTTGCAACGAGTCGGTCTCGGTGCGCGGCTGGATCATCGCCCCGGTCAGTTGTCTGGCGGTGAACGCCAGCGCGCGGCGGTAGCGCGAGCATTGATCACCCGACCCGCGCTGGTGCTGGCCGATGAACCCACCGGCAATCTTGACGGGCGTACCGGGGAGCAGGTGTTTGAGCAGATGCTGGAGCTGAATCAGGAATTCGGGACCAGCCTGGTGCTGGTGACCCACGATCCCGCCATTGCAGCCCGTATGGACCGGGTGCTGACGCTCAGTGACGGCAGGCTGGTACCGGCAGCCTAGTCTTCAAGTCGCGCGCCGTTGCCTGCCGCGGCTGCGGAAGCGCCGCCTGGCGCTTGTGATCCAAATCTGGTTGAGGACCAGATAGCTGACCGCGGCGATGCTCGCGCCACATATAGCGCACCCCAGCAGCAATGGCGCCCAGACTTCGCCCAGGTTCGCCATCATGCCGTCCATGCTGAACGAAACAGGGCCGGCGACCCTTTCCTGACCAAGAATCAGCAGCCCAACCCGGTAAGCACCGTAATACATCGGACCCATGGTCAGCGGGTTGCTGACCAGCGTCGCCACGATTGCCACCGGCAGGTTCATCCTGAACAGCACGGCCAGCGCAGCGGCCAGCGCTGTATGTATCGGAAACGGGATAAAGCAGACCATTAACCCCACTGCCAGCGCCCTCAGCACATTCCTACGATGAGTGGCCCATAACGCCGGGTCATGCAGCACGGCGCGAAACGGCCGCAAGAACCAGCGTCCACTGATATTGGCGTGGCTCGGAAGAATCCGGCTCAGGGTTCGCCTGGGCATGCTATCTGGCGTCTCCGCAGTTGAAGTTCGCGCGTTGCCGCCGCCCGGAAACCAGACCCGGCCGGGAGAGGACAGATGCGCATCGTCACATTGGGTTTTCTGCTCGGTATCCTAGCCGCGTGCGGGCTTCCCGTCATGCTCGACAAGGAAGCCGCCTGGTTGCCTGGAATCTGTGTCCTGGCCCTGCTGGCATTTGCTAACACAGCGCCCGGGTCAGGATTCAATTCGCTAATCATGCCAGCCGTGATCGGCATGCTGGCCGGAGCCGCATGGGCAATCTGGACCGCGGATTCGGCGCTGGATCAGCGCCTGGAAACGCCGCCTGCGGGTACAGACCGGGTGGTTACCGGCCGGATTGTCGGCTTGCCTGCGCCAGGTCCGGATCGGATCCGGTTTGTGTTCACCCGGGACGCAGTTGAAGGCCAGCAGGATCTGCCGCCGCGGATGCTGATCAGCTGGTATCGGCGTGGAGACCCGGAGCGGCAACCGGTTTTTCCGCAGGCAGGTGAGCGATGGCGTCTGAATCTGCGTCTGCGCGGACCCCGTGGCCAGTCCAATCCAGGCGGGTTCGATTACGAGCTTTGGTTGTTGCGTCAGCGCATCGGGGCGACCGGCTATGTCAGGGAATCGGGATTCAACCGCCGGCTGGGGCGGGTGGATCATTCGTGGGCAAGGGTCCGTGACGCTCTGGTCAACGCGGTAGACCGGGCGCTGCCGGCAAGCCCGCGGAGAGGAATGATCGCTGCTTTACTCGTCGGCAGCGGAACGATCAGCGCCGAGCAACGGCGACTGCTGCAGCAGACCGGAACTGCCCATCTGCTGGCTATCTCGGGTCTGCATGTAGGCATCGCCGCGGCGGTCGGCGCGGTATTCGGCCGATTCGCATGGCGGCTGTTGCCGTTACGCTGGCTCGGAGTCCGCCAGTCAGCCGGGATCGTGAGTGCGCTGATATCGGCGTTTTCCTATGCCGGACTGGCCGGGTTTCAGCTGCCCACCAGGCGTGCGCTGGTGATGACCGTGGTGGTCATGATAATGCTCGCCCGGCGTCGCGCGGTGGGTCCATGGGCCGCTTACTCGACAGCGATGATGGCGGTGCTCTTGGCTGACCCGCTGGCAACGATGGGCCCGGGTTTCTGGCTGTCCTTCGCTGCCGTTGCCGGGTTGCTGCTGGTCGCACCGGCCCTGCGTGGGGCAGGTCTCGCGCGAGGCGTGCTCGGAGCACAAGTGAGCGTGAGTGTGGCGCTGGCTCCGGCGGTGGTGGCAATTTACGGCCAACTGCCGTTGCTGTCACCGCTGGCCAACCTGGTGGCAGTACCATTGTTCACAGTGTTGTTCGTGCCTCTGGTCCTGGCTGCCGGGATGGCGAGCACGGTCTGGTTTCCGCTCGGGGCTGCGCTGTTCGGTGTCGCGGATGCGGTGCTGGCGCAATTACTGGCGCTCCTGTCCTGGCTGGTCGCGGTCAGTCCCGGCGCCTTGCTGCCGGCGCAGGCGCCGGCGTCTGCGCTGCTGGCGGCTGTCCTGGGGGCCTTGCTGGCGCTGTTATCCGGCGCCGGGAGCAGAATGGTCGCTGCTTGCGCGCTGATGTTGCCGCTGTTGTTCTGGCAAGGCTCGCAGCCGGGGCGGGGCGGTTTTGAATTGACGGTGCTGGACGTGGGTCAAGGCCTGGCGGCCGTGATCCGGACCCGGCAACACACGCTGGTCTTCGACACCGGTCCGGCGTGGGCCGGGAACGATAGCGGCTCTCGTAATGTGGTGCCGTTTTTGCGCGCTGCGGGCGTAGGCGAAGTCGATCTGCTGGTGGTAAGTCATCCGGATCTCGACCACCGCGGCGGTGTGCCGGGACTGATCGACGGGCTGCGCATACACCGTGTCGCCGGCAGTATTTATCCGGGTATGCCGATCCTGGATGACGGTGCATGCCGGAGCGGACAAGCATGGTCCTGGGATCAGGTCGATTTCCGCTTTGTTCATCCGCCCGCGACAACGGTGGCTGGGGGCAACAACGATTCCTGCGTACTGCGCGTCGCAGCCGCCGGTGGCGATGGCGCGACGGTGCTGCTGACCGGTGACATCGAGGCCGGCGCCGAACGCCAGATCATTGCGGCTGCAGGAGATCTCGACGTCGACCTGCTAGTGGCCCCACATCATGGCAGCCGCACTTCATCCAGCGCCGAGTTTGTTGCGGCGACCAGACCCCGATGGGTGGTATATCCAGCCGGATACGGCAATCGCTGGAGGTTTCCCCATGTTGACGTGCTTCGGCGATGGGGCGCCGCGCAGGCGCTGGTGACCGGGCAGCATGGGGCGGTCACGGTGGTGGCGCCTGGCGACGGCCTGCAACCGCGCGTGGTCGGCTGGCGCTGTCAGGCGCGACGGTTCTGGCGCTGGCGAGAGTGTGATCCGGCACAGATCCCGCTGGTGGATTTTCTGGTCAGCGGAATTCGCAGTATCATGCGTCACATCAGCGGGGTCCTCGCCCGCACCAACAAGGACGACAGCATCAAGGATGTTTGAGATCGTACGCGCTGGCGGCTTGCTGATGCTGCCCCTACTCCTGTGTTCCGTGGTGGCGGTGGCCATCATTATCGAAAGATTATGGACCTTGAGACGCCGCCGGGTGCTCCCCGATGACCTGACGGTCAAGGTGTGGGAGTGGGCACACAACCGTAAACTGGATGAAGCGCACTTGCGCGCCCTGGCAGAAAGCTCGCCGCTGGGCCAGATCCTGGCCGCTGGATTGCTTAACCGGGGCCGCAGTCGCGAGATCATGAAGGAGAGCATCGAGGATACTGGCCGCCATGTGGTTCACGAACTGGAGCGCTATCTGAACACGCTGGGCACGATCGCCGCGATCACCCCCTTGCTCGGTTTGCTCGGAACCGTGATCGGCATGGTCAAGGTCTTTACCGCGATTACGACGCATGGCGTCGGCAACCCCGGGGTGCTTGCGGGTGGTATCTCAGAGGCGTTGCTGACCACGGCCGCGGGTCTGTCGATCGCGATCCCGGCGCTGATCGGCTACCGCTATCTGCGCGGGCGCGTCGACGGCCTGGTCGTGCAGATGGAGAAGGAAGCGATGAAACTCGTCGACACCATACATCGCGGCGAGAGCAGGCCGGTGAGCCAGGGGTGAATCTTCGACCCAACGTGCGTGAGCAGCCCGAGGTCAATCTGACTTCGTTGATCGATGTCGTCCTGCTGTTGTTGATCTTCTTCATGGTAACCACGAGTTTCGTACGCGAGACCGAGATTCGGCTGCAACTCCCGGAAGCGGAGACCGCACCCCAGGCGAGCCTGGAAGAAGAGAGCCTTGAGATCACCATCACCGCTCAGGGGGATTACCTGGTCAATGGCCGGCAGGTTATCAACCGCAGGCCGGCCACATTACGCCGGGCGATGGCTCAGGAAGCGGGCGAGAGGCGCGATCTTCCGGTAGTCATCCGGGCAGATGCCCGAGCCGCTCACCAATCGGTCATCACAGCGATGGACATGGCAGGCCGGCTCGGCTTCGGCAGGATCAATATCGCCACCGTGGAGCAGCCGGTAGGCGACGTCAAATGAGCCGCCGCCGTGATGAGCGCGGCGCCAGCATCTATCGCCGCCTGCTCGGTTATACCTCCGCGCATTGGGTGATGTTCGTGATGGCGTTGTGCGGCATGGTGGTTTACGCGCTCACCGAAACCGGGTTTGCGGCGCTGATCAAACCGCTCCTCGACCAGAGCTTTGTCGAGCGCGATCCGACCTACATTCGGCTGATGCCTCTGGCCATCCTCGGGATTTTTATCGTCCGTGGAATCGCCAGCTTTGCCTCCACGTATTGCATGGCGGTCGTGGGCCGGCGGGTGGTAAAGCAGATCCGGCATGAAGTATTTGAAAAATTCCTGCACCTGCCGACCGCTTACTTCGATCGCAATTCCTCGGGCATGCTGCTGTCGAAGTTGACCTACAACATCGAACAGGTTGCGCATTGCACCTCTCAGGTGATCACCATTCTGGTGCGGGACTCGCTGACTATCGCCGGTCTGGTCGCTTACATGTTCTGGGTGAATCTGCGTCTGTCGCTGTTTATTCTCGTCGTCGGTCCCATCATCGCCGCTCTGGTGCGCCTGGTCAGTCATCACTTCCGCCGTTACAGCGCGCGGATTCAGACTTCGATGGGTAACGTCACCCGCGCTGCCGAGGAGGTTCTCGAGGCGCACAAGGTGGTAAAGATCTTTAGCGGCCAGGAGAAGGAGAGTCGGGATTTCGACATCGTCAACGAGGAAAACCAGCGCCTTAACATGAAGCTCACCGCAGCCAAGGGCGGCAGTACTCCGGTGATCCAGTTCATCGCCGCCCTGGGTCTCGCTGGTGTGGTCTATGTGGCGACGCTGAACACCGGCAATCAGGTGATCACGGTCGGTGACTTCGGATCGTTTTTGAGCGCCATGTTGTTGATGATGACGCCGCTCAAGCGTTTGACCAATGTCAACGCACCGTTGCAGCAGGGTATCGCTGCCGGGCAGAGCATTTTCGAGCTGATCGACGAGCCGGTGGAAGACCAGGGTGGTGATCTGCGGCTGCAGCGTGCTGCAGGAGAGGTGTGCTACCGGGATGTCGGTTTTGTTTATCAAAAGGACAAGGGTCCGGTGCTGCGTAATGTGAATCTGCAGGTTCCGGCCGGTCAGCGTCTGGCAATCGTCGGCCGCTCCGGCAGCGGAAAGACGACGCTGGTCAGCCTGTTGCCCCGTTTCTACGATCCCGGCAGCGGTTCGATCCAGCTCGATGGCATAGAGATCCGTCAGTATCGTCTTGCCGATTTGCGACGCCAGATCAGCCTGGTCGGTCAGGATGTCAAGCTGTTCAATGACACGATCTACAACAATATCGCCTATGGCGGTGCCGCGGATTCTGGCCCCGCAGCGGTCGAAGCTGCCGCAGAGGCTGCGCATGTGATGGAATTCGTGCGTCAGCTGCCTGAGGGGCTGCAGACAGTCGTCGGCGACAGGGGCGTGTTGCTATCCGGCGGGCAACGCCAGCGCATCGCTATCGCGCGGGCGATCCTGAAAGACGCGCCGATCCTGATCCTGGATGAGGCGACTTCGGCGCTGGACAGCGAAGCCGAGCGTCACATCCAGGCGGCGCTGGAGACCTTGATGACGAACCGCACCACGCTGGTGATCGCGCATCGCTTGACGACGATCGAGAGTGCAGATCGGATCGTGGTGATGGACAAGGGCCGCATCGTAGAGTCCGGCACACATGCCGAATTGCTGGCTCAGGATGGTCATTACGCGGCGCTGCACAGGATGCAGTTCCAGGCAGCCTGAGCGTGCTCAAATTCCGCCAATGGGTGCAGCGCGTCTGGTGGGAACGCGGCTCGGGTGGCGGCGTGCTGTTGCCCCTCAGTCTGCTGTTTATCGTCGGCGCCGCGGCGCGCAGGCTGGCATATCGTTGTGGCCTGTTGCGGTGCTCGCACCCAGGGGTGCCGGTAGTCGTGGTTGGCAACATAACAGTAGGCGGCACGGGCAAGACCCCGCTGGTCCTGTGGCTGGCCCGGGCCCTGGGCCAGCGAGGTTTGCGCGTCGGGATAGTCAGTCGAGGTTACCGCGCGCGCCACGCGGCGCAGAGCCCCAGGTTCGTTGCTGCTGACGCAGATGCCGATCAGGTTGGCGACGAGCCGTTGTTGTTGGCCCGGCGCAGCGGCGCTCCGGTAGTGGTTGCGGCTGATCGCGCCGCCGGCGCCGCGCTGCTGGTGGAGCATGGGGTCCAGGTGGTTCTCGCCGACGATGGTTTGCAGCACTATGCTCTGGCCAGGGATGTGGAGATTGCGGTGGTCGATGGGAGCAGGCGCTTCGGTAATGGCCGCCTGCTCCCCGCAGGGCCTTTGCGGGAGCCGATTTCGCGTCTGGATCTCGTGGACAGGGTGGTGATTAATGGTGGCGAGGCGCGAGGGAGTGCGGAAGTACGCATGGAATTGCGTGGAGACACTGCGGTTCACCTGCTCAGCGGCGAGAAAAAGACACTCGCCGAAATCCATGGACAGCACTGGCATGCCGTCGCCGGGATAGGTCACCCTGAGCGTTTCTTCGCTGATCTGGAAGCTAGTGGTCTGCAGCCGGTTCGCCACCCGTTTCCCGATCACGCCCGCTTTAGCGCCGCAGACTTTGCCTTCGGTGACAAATTGCCGATTCTTATGACCGAAAAGGATGCCGTAAAATGCCGGCCATTCGCGGATGATCGCTTCTGGTATCTGCCGGTTGAGCCCGGATTCGCGCCAGGTGATGAGGAACGTCTGCTGGCGCCGATACTGGCATGCTGCAATCCCGACTACGCCAAAACAGGATAAATACATGGACAAGAAATTGCTCGATCTGCTGGCCTGCCCCGTGTGCAAGGGAACCCTGCGGTATCGTAAGGATCCGGAGGAGCTGATCTGTCGCGGTGATCGGCTGGCCTACCCGGTGCGTGACGGGATTCCGGTGATGCTGGTGGAGGAAGCCAGAGAACTCAGCCTCGAGGATCTGGACCGGCTGGAGGCACGCGGCACCGGTGACTAGAGGGGCGAGCGCGGGCACCCGAACACGGACACTAAAGATCAGGTCATCGCAATGAAATTCAACGTTGTCATCCCGGCCCGCTATCAGTCCCAGCGCTTGCCTGGAAAACCGCTCGAGGATATCGCCGGTAAACCGATGATTCGGCACGTTTGGGAACGAGCAGGCCAGGCCGGCGCGAATGAGGTGGTGATTGCCACCGACGACAGCCGCATCTTCGATACCTGTGAGAAATTCGGCGCCAGGGTGGCGATGACAGCCAGCGAGCATGGATCGGGCACTGATCGCATCGCCGAGGTCAGCCGCCAGCTCGACTGGGATGACGATGAGCTGGTGGTCAACGTGCAGGGTGATGAGCCGCTAATTCCGCCTGCGGTGATTACGCAAGTGGCCGAGTTACTGGTCGGACGCGCCGACGCCCATATGGCGACCCTGTGTACGCCGATCCATGATCTCGCTGAATACATGGATCCCAATGTGGTCAAGCTGGTGGCGCGGGAAGACGGCAGCGCATTGTATTTCAGCCGCGCGCCGATTCCGTGGCATCGGGAGACGGCCGCGTCGGGCCTGTCTTCCCAGACGCGTTGCCGGGATGCGCTGCGGCACATTGGCCTGTATGCATATCGGGCCGGGGCGCTGCGCGCGCTGGCCGCGGCTCCGCCATGCCCGCTTGAACTGATCGAGCGGCTGGAACAATTACGGGCGCTTTGGCTCGGTTACACCATCCTGACCGAGATCGCTGACGAGATCCCTGGTCCGGGAGTGGACACCCTGGCTCAGCTTGAAGAAGTGCGCCGTTTATTGGGTCCATAGGCGCGCGCGCCTGCGGCCTTGTCGTGGGTGTCGGCTGACCGCGGCCGTAGAACGCGCCGATCGCGAGCCACAGCGGCATCGACGGATGGTCCGGGAGACGGGATGAAGCAATTCGATTATGTGATCGTCGGCGCTGGTTCGGCCGGGTGCGTACTGGCCAGCAGATTGTCTGCGGATCCGGGCACCAGTGTTTGCCTGCTGGAGGCGGGTCCGGAAGACCGATCGCCGTTTATCGCGATCCCCGGCGCTTTCTCGTATTTCATGTTCAGCAAGAAGTACAACTGGCGGTACGAATCCGCGCCCGACCCAGGGTTGCGCAACGGCAAGCCGATCTTCTGCCCACGCGGCAAGACCCTTGGCGGATCCAGCGCGGTCAATGCGATGGTGTATATCCGCGGTCATGCCAGCGACTATGATCACTGGGCAGAACTGGGGAACCCAGGCTGGGCCTGGTCTGATGTATTGCCCTTTTTCCGCCGCTCTGAGGGCAATATCCGTGGCGAGTCGGAATATCATGGCGCTGACGGCCCCCTGACGGTGAGCGACTGCGAGCCGCAATATCCGCTGAGCAAGGTTTTCGTGCGCGCCGCCGCCGAGGCCGGTTTCCCGCTGACCGATGATTTCAATGGCCCGCAATTTGAAGGCGCCGGCGTGTTCCAGTTCACGATCCGCGATGGACGCCGTTGTGGCGTCTCCAGCGCCTACCTGAGGCCGGCAAGATCTCGCGCCAATCTCACCGTAATCACCGGGGCACTGGCTACCCGGGTGGAGCTCGAGGCGGGTACGGCGATCGGAGTCGTGTACCGCCGACGCGGCCGATGGGGCGAGCCGCTTGCCGACGAAGTGACGGTCAAGGCGAGACGCGAAGTGATCCTCAGCGGCGGCGCTTTCAACTCACCCCAATTGTTGATGTTGTCAGGCATCGGTGATCCGGATCATCTGCGAGAGATCGGCGTGGCAGCCGAGCACGATTTGCCGGGCGTGGGACGCAACTTACAGGAGCATGCAGACGCTTGTGTGCTTCAGGGCAGTCTCAGGAAGGACGGCTTTTCGGCCTCGGCACGTGGCCTGTTGCGCATGTTGCCGGAGGGCCTGAATTATCTGTTCAGACGTCGCGGCAAGCTGGCTGCATCGATTACCGATACCGGGGCATTTCTGAAGACCCATCCGGATCTGGAGGTGCCTGATGTACAGATGCATTTTGTGCCGCTGCTGTTCGACGACAGCGGTCGCGATCTGAAGCTGATGAGCGGCGAGGGTTACTCCTGTCATGTCTGTGTGCTCCGGCCACGCAGCCGGGGCCGTTTGAGCCTGCGCTCGGCCGACCCGGCCGCAGCACCGATCATTGATCTGAATCTGCTGGCTGACGGGCACGACAGCCGCACGCTGGTCGAAGGCTTGAAGCTTGCGCGCCGCATCCTGGCAGCGCCGGCATTCGATGACTGGCGCAGCGAGGAACTCCATCCCGGCCCCGATGCGCAAACGGACGAGCAGCTGTTGCGCAAGGCGAAGGAGCGTATCGGGCTGGTCTACCATCCGGTAGGGACGTGCAAGATGGGACAGGATGAAATGGCCGTGGTCGACGAACGCCTGCGCGTCCGGGGTGTGGCGCGGCTGAGGGTGGTCGATGCGTCGATCATGCCAACGCTGGTCAGCGGAAATACCAATGCTCCGACGATCATGATCGCGGAAAAGGCAGCCGAAATGATCCGTCAGGACTGGTCTGCCTGATCTGGTCCAGCTTCACTCGCGGGTTTCGGAGACCAAGATCAGACGCATTTCCGCGCTCAGAACACCAGCTTCATCCATCACCGGGACATCGAGTAATCCGGTCCCCAGGGAACGGGGATGACCATAACTGTCAGGCTGGATCTGAATATCGCTCGCATGTCTTTGCAACACCAGCAGCGGAGGTGTTTCCACGACATCGCGAATCATGCAATCCATCCCCTGATAGCGCACCCGGGTTCCGACCAGCGCGCGTAATTGCAGCAGGAACTCCGCAGCCTCTGCGGGTTTGAGCGGTTGTGTTCCGGCCAGGCTTGCTGCGGCCGGGTAATTCTGATCCTCGATATTCACTCGATCCTCGCTCCGCTGTTTGCGCCGCACCTCGGTATGCCTGCTTTCTGGATCCGCTTGGCTGGCCGTGCGCTGCCTGTGCGCTGGCCATCGGCGGACCGCTTGTGGTTTCCTGATTGCGCGTTGCGGGCCCTGGGCACAGGATAGCAAGCTGTGACCTGCGGGATTGACCGCTAGCATTCCATCCGGCATTCGACCGCGGGTTTTGCGTCCTCTGTGGATGGGTATCACCTGATCCCGGGCGCCAACGATCCCGCTGCGTCCTGCCGCGGTCGGGTGTTATGCCGGGCCTCGGCGCAAGTGCCGGCGCAAGTGCCTTAGACCAGGGGCTATTTACTAATCAATTAACATTAAGAGTGCATTTCAAGTGACTGAGCAAAAAGAGATTATCTCAATCCTCTTTGTGTGCATGGGCAATATATTTTTGTGCTTTTGGAAACAGTAGCTTAGAGGCATTGGGTACAATTCTGGCTACAAGTTGCCACCTGTAGCCATCTTTTATTCGGGGATTGATCGTGGCGACGATTGTCGAATCGTCCTTTTCGGTCACATCCTGAATTGCAGAGGCCCAATTGCGCGACTCGCCGCGCTGGCGCCAAAACCCCGCGCGCACCTGACCCGTTACCATGGCGTTTTCGCGCCGGCGAGCCCGGAACGGGCACAGGTTGTGCCCAGGACACACGCCGTCGCTGCCACCGAGCGCGGTGAGGCAGCGGCCACTGGCCGACAAAAGGCGATGACCTGGGCACAACGCCTCAAGCGGGTATTCGCCATCGACATTGAGACCTGCCGCCAATGCGGCGGGGAGCTGCGGGTGATCGCCAGCATCGAGGAACCCGCAGTCATCGAGCGGATTCTGGAACATCTCCGCCATACTACGGAGCCCGTTGATCCGGCACATCCGAGCCGGGCGCCGCCGAAGGGCGATCGCTTGGTCTGACCGCTTCGTGCTGTTCGTCACCACCCGGGCCACCGTGCAGGGACGGGTGGGTGTTGGTTTGCGCCGTAATGCGCCGGCATTTCCGGGTGAAAGGGGAAGATTCACGCGCCTGAACGACGAGGGGTCGAGCCGGCTCCGCCGGATGGCGGCCTCGATCTACCCTCAGCGGCCCGGTTTCAGCTCGCTGCGATGGCTTCGATGCCGACATAAGGCCCCTTATACGTACTATCCGCCAACTTGCCGACGGTGACCGAGGCGTCGATGGCGTGCCAGGAAAGCCAAGCGAGCATCGCCACCACGGCCAGCACGGCCGCAAGCAGCCAGCGCCTGATCGATGTGTCGCTCGTGCTGTCCCTGGCCATCGGCCTCGCCTCGATTCCGGCCGAATGCGCCGGAATCATCGCCTGAGTCTAGCACCCAGGGCGGACGTGGGTGATGCACCCCATGGCGCACTTCTCAACCAAGGGCCATACCTATGTCACGGGGCGGCGCAGGCCTGGCGCAGGCCCCGGTCCCAGGGCCATTCAGCCCCTCCGTGGCGTGCCTGCGCCGCCTTCTCAAAAGGAGAGCCGGTCACTGCGCAGACCGTTCTCCCGGGACACGGAGGTGACCAATCATGTTGGGGGCAAAACAAATCACGTTAGCACTCGTCGTGGCATTTGCGACGACCCTGGCGCTGGCCGCGCCCCCGCCCGGTAAAGGCGGTGGTGGCGGTGGCGGTGGCCCCGGCGGCGGTGGTGGCGGTGGCGGTGGTGGTCCCGGTGGTGGCGGCGGCGGTGACGCCGTCGAAGTCTACGCCGAGATGGTACAAATCGACCGCGACATCGACGGCGTGCCGATCCTTACCCAAGGGCTCGCACCTGGGGACGAATGGACCGACGTGCGGCAACCGATCATGTTCGGGCCGAAGGACGGGTGCCCGCTCAATGACGCCTGGGCAGGTAACGACCCCGAGATCACCCTCGTGCCAGTAGTCCCTGAATCGATCTACTCGATACTGGAAATCGACGCCCGCTACATCCCGTTCGTGGACGGTGAGATCCCGGAGGCATACGGCCCGTGCATGACCGAGGCGGACCTCGGCCGCCTCAGCGCCGTGCGCGCGCCGGAGAACGTCCTCGACATGGCGCTGCTGGAGCTGGTGACCGCGCTCAAGACACCGGGCGTAACGATTGGCCTGGACGAGGCCGGCCGCCTGCAGATCAGCTACCACGATGACGTGCTCGACATCGATGTGGTGAAGACCATCGATGCGCCGCGGGAGAACCTGGCCGGCTTCGAAAGCCTGCTCGAAACTGCGGAACTCTCACACCCCGAGGTCGAGGGCGGAGCCGTCGAGGGACTGCTTTTCCGGCCGGGTCATGATGGCGCGACCTACCAGGAAGCACTCGACCTGATGGACCGGGCCGCGGCGATGCTGGGTGGTGCGTCGGACAAGTTCGGCAAGGTCGGACTCGACGAACTGATGTATGTCAGCGAGATCCTTACGCTGGGCACGGACATGACTACTGCGGCGAAGGCCGTGTTCGGCGACCCGCTGGACGACCCGGGTCCCACGGCGAAGAACAAGTTCTTCGACTTCTCGAGGTTCGAGTACAACCGCGCCGTGACCTATGCCGGCGACGTGTGCTACCTCAAGGTGCTCGACCCCGAAAGCAATCCTGAAGTGCCACCGGATGGCACGACGCTGCCGTACTACATCGTGGGCGACGTTGCGATCGTGAAGGAACCGATCCTGAAGCTGGTGTTCCCGCCGCTCGCTGACCTCGACGACTACGAGGGCGGCTTGTTCGACGCGGTCGAGTACACGGGCTTCGAAGGTGACGGTGCCTGGGCATTCGCACGCGCGGTCGACGACGCACGCGCGGTGATCTTCTTCGTACACGAGCACCCGGTGCCGGCCGATCTCATGCAGTACTGCGGCCTGGAGAACGCCCCGTAGCGCCACGCGGCGCTTGGGCAATCCCGGGTCCTGGCACGGACGGCCCGCCCCGCGCGGGCCGTCCCCATTCTTTTTCTGGGGCAGAAATGAACACGAAATTATTGGGACTGGCGACGCTGGCCTGCGCAGCCGCGACGCTGATTACGACCCCGGCCCTGGGCCAGGTCGTGCGCGAATCCGACACCCATTCGCTGGCCGGCCTGCTGGACGCCTATTGGAACCCGGCCGACAGCTTTGCATTCAGTAGCAAGGGGGGCGAAGTGCTGTTTGCCGACGTCGACGCCGACATCTTCCAGGTGAAGGGCCGGCGCGGCGGCGACCACGGCGAGGAGCACGAGACCGAGGCCGCGGCCAGCAGCGGGGGCAACACCTCGCATGACGACGGCAGCACGCACGAGGAAGGCGACGGTTGCGGCGGCGCCTCGGGCGGCCCGGGCGGCCTGTGCCTGCAGGTACTGGATGCCGCGGGCACGATGATCTGCTGGGCCGATCGCCCGGCGCGTCCCGGCTGGCAACGCGATCCGGCGCTCGCCTGCCCGCTGCCCGAATCCGGCCAACCGGGTAATTACCAGCTGCGCGTCAGCCTGAAGAGCGGCGGCTGCGGCCCCGGCGGGATGGGCGGTCATGACACGGCCGTTGCAGCCATGCCCTCCGACGGGGTTGTGACGCCTTACGTGCTGAACTGGAGCCTGCTCCGCGTCGCGGACGACGGCGCCCTGCTCAACCAGTCAGTGCGCAAGGGGCCGTAACGCCCCAGGGCGATCCGGCTACCTGGCCGGCGGCAGTTGCAGGCGCGGGCAAGGATGCCAGCACCTGCTGCACGGCCGGCGCGACCTGCGCATCATCCGGCTCCGGCGTCGGGAACGCTGCTTCCAGCGTACCGCGCCAGACCTGGGCGTTGAGCTCCACGTCGATGAAGTCCACCGCCAGGTTGCCGTAGGTGCGCGAACCGCCACCGAGCGGGACGCTGATGCCGACGCTATCGCCGAAGCTTCCGCCCCAGCGCTCTGCCCCAACACCGACGTTGACCGGTGAACCCGGGCGCGCGCCGGTGTAGATGAGACCCGAGACCAGGCAATCACCGAGGCCTCTGCCGGTTTGAGCGGTTCCGTTCCGGCCAGGCCTGCTGCCGCACTGCAATTCTGATTCTCGGCGTTCACGTGATCCTTGCTGCGGCGCTTGAGCTGCACCTTGGTATGCCAGGCTTCCCGGATCCGTGAGGCTGGCTGTGCGCTGGCCATCAGCGGACCGCTTGTGGTTTCCTGATTGCGCCCTTGCGGGCGCAGCGTTAAGGATAGCAAGCTGTGACCTGCGGGATTGCCCGGTAGCATTCCATCCGGCATTCGCCCGCGGGTTTCGCGTCTTTCGTGGATGGGTATTAACTGAGCCCGGGCGCCGGCGATCCCGCGCCGTACTGCCGCGGTCGGGTCTCGCGCCGGGCCCAGCTCAAGCGTGAAGGACCAGGGGCTATTGGCGGACTAATTAACATTAAGAGTACATTTCAAGTGACTGAGAAAAAAGAGATTACCTCAATCCTCTTTGTGTGCATGGGTAATATATGCCGATCTCCCAGCGCGGAGGGGATCGTGCGCGAAATGGCGCGCCGGGAGGCGCCGGATCTGCGGCTGGAGCTGGATTCCGCCGGCACTCACAGCTATCACGTAGGCCACCCACCGGATGCACGAGCGGTGGCTGCAGCCCGCAAGCGCGGGGTCGATCTGTCAGCACTGCGCGCCCGCAAGCTCGTCGAGGAAGACTTCGCGCGTTTTGATCTGGTGCTGGCCATGGATCGGGAAAATCTGGCGATTATGGAAGCGCTGTGCCGGCCGGAGCTGCGGGGACGCCTGCGCCTGTTCATGTCGTACGCCGCCGATACGGACATCGACGAAGTCCCGGATCCCTACTACGGCGGGCCGAATGGCTTTGAGCAAGTGCTGGATCTGGTGGAATCCGCGGCAAGCGGTCTGCTGGAGACGCTGCGCCGTTCCTAGCGCAGCGTCTCCAGCATCCGGATCAGCTCCAATCCCTGGCTGTTACTCGCCGCCGCCTGGCGCTGAGCTCTCAGGTTTCGTCGCGGAGGGAGTCCGTTCCGTTGCGGGCTTTGACTGTCTGGCCGCTGCGGGTTCCGGCAGCTTGCCGGGACGCACGGGGCTGTCGGACGGCTTCGGATTGCTGATCGGCCCCGGCGCCCGGGCCGGTGTCGGAGCGTCCGAGGCCGCGACCGTCGCGCTGTCAGGACGCGGATTGCTGACCGGGCCTGGAGGGCGCGGCGGCAGATTCGAGCGCGGCGGGTTGCTCACCGGTCCGACTGCGCGCGGTACCGGATTCGCAACCGGACCCGGTCCGGCTGCCGGGTGCGGCCGCGCTGCCGCAGCAGGTGCTGAGGGCGGAGTTTTGCCTGATGGTGGCGCAGTTGTTTGTGGCGCGGTTGTTTGTGGCGCGGTTGTTTGTGGCACAGGGGGCTGTGCCGGCGTTGCGGCCGGAGCCGATGCAGCCGTCGAGGTTCTCGCCGCAGCAGGCTCGCTGGTTTGGGCCGGCGGCGGCACCCTGGTCTCCGTCGAGGCCGGGGCTCTGGCAGGAGTCGCCGCCGGAGCGTCGCTGCGACTCGGCGCGGCAACATCGGAGCGCGATGCCGGCGTTGTTCCTTCCGGAGACGGGGCCCTCGCGGGCGTCGAAGACGGCGCCGGCTGGCTCGACGGCGCTTTCGCCTGATCCTGAGACGGGGTGACAACACTGGGCGAGCTGACTTTCGCTTCGCTCGCTGAGGAGCTCGAGGCCGCCGCCGGGCTGGCTGCGGGCTCCCGAGAACCTTGCCCTTGCGGCGCCGCAGCCGGCAAGGCGGCAGGCCTGGTAGTCTGAGCATCGCGGCCTGGGCTTGCATCCCCTGCCTGCTGCTCGCGTGGCGCCGACCGGGAATCCGACTTCGCCGCCGGTGCGGCCTGTGTTTGCCGGGTAGCCGCCGGACTACCGGTCGCTTCCTGTCTGCGGTCGCTCTGGCCCGGCGGGCTGCCTGAATCCTGCTTCGCTTGCGGGTTGTCGCCGGCGCCCTGCGGAGCGGGCTCCGGGGACGGTTTCTGTGCGGATGGATCGCCCTGTTGCCGGCCCTGTTGCTGGCCTTGTTGCTGATTCTCATTGGCGTTTGTTGCGGCGTTCGGATTACGCTTGCGTCCACCGCGGCGGCGACGGCGTCCACCGCGGCGGCTGCGCGGCTTGCCATCGGCAGTTTGCGCAGCGGCATTTGCTCCGCTTTCTTTCGGTGTTGCTTCGGCGCCGGTTTCCGCGGCTTGCGTTGCCTTGGAACTGTCCTGTGAATCTTGCCGCGGCGCCTTCTTGCGCTGACCGCGGCCGCCGCCGGCACGCTGTTCGCCATTCTCGCCAGCGCCTTCCCTGTCGGGACGGTTCCGATTTCGGGTGCGGCCTTGCTGGCCACCGCGCGCACCGCGCTGATCCGATTTGCTGTCTTTGGTCGAAGGTTTGCGTCTGCTCTTGCCTGAGTCTGCTTTCGACTTCGACCGGGCGGGCTTTTCTTCTTTGGTTTCGGTCCTGAACCAGGCCAGCAGGCGCGCAAGCAGTCCGGGGCCTTTGGGCTCGGTCTTTTCGTCGCTTACGGGTGTGCGAGTGATAGGCGTCGGGGCCGGGGTACTCGGTACGATCGTACCGACCGCCGGTTTCTGCGCCATCGGCTGACTGCGGATAGCGCGTTCAACCACATCGCTGGTCTCGGCCTCTGATTCGGGCAGCAAATAGCTGACCGGTGCGTTCTCGGGCAAGGTGGCCGCATCGTCGCGAACCCGGCGCAACTGATAATGTGGAGATTCCAGATTGCTCCGCGGAACAATCACCATCTCTACGTTCTCGCGCTCCTCGATCGAGGTCAGCCAGGCGCGTTTTTCGTTGAGCAGGTAGGTCGCCACATCGATCGGCAACTCCGCAATAACCTTGGCGGTGCGGTCTTTGCGGGCTTCTTCGCCGAGCAGACGCAGAATCGACAGGGACAGAGATTCAACGCCCCTGACTGTGCCTCGTCCCAGACAACGCGGACAAATGTTATGCGCAGACTCACCCAGCGAGGGCCGCAGACGCTGGCGTGACATTTCCAGCAGGCCAAAACGCGAGATCCGACCGATCTGGATTCTCGCTCTATCCATCTTCACCGCTTCACGCAGGCGGTTCTCTACCTCGCGCTGAGCTTTTTGCGGCCCCATGTCGATAAAGTCGATGACAATCAGACCACCGAGATCACGCAATCTCAACTGCCGCGGAATCTCCTCGGCGGCCTCCAGATTGGTGTTCAGCGCCGTCGCCTCAATGTCTTCGCCCTTGGTCGATCGGGCGGAGTTGATATCGATGGACACCAGCGCCTCGGTGTGGTCAATGACCACGCTGCCGCCTGAAGGCAGATCGACAGAGTGCGCGAAGGCCGATTCAATCTGGCTCTCGATCTGAAAGCGCGTGAACAGCGGGACCGGGTCCTGATAGAACTTCAGCTTGCGCAGGTTGTGCGGCATGACCCGCTCGACGAATTCCTGCGCTTCCTTGAATGCAGTCTCGCCGTCGATCAGGATCTCGCCAACCTCGTTGGAGAAATGATCGCGCAACGCGCGGATGATGGTGTTGCTTTCCTGATAGATCAGGAATGGGGCCGGTCGCTGCACCGCAGATGTCTTGACCGCTTCCCACACCTGCAGCAGATAATCCAGGTCCCACTGCAACTCTTCGTTGCCACGGCCAACGCCGGCAGTGCGCACGATTGCGCCCATGCCGTCGGGGATTTCGACTTCTTTCAACGCATCCCGGACTTCATCCCGATCGGCTCCGGTAATGCGCCGGGAGACGCCGCCTGCCCGTGGATTGTTGGGCATCAGGACCAGGAAGCGGCCGGCCAGGCTGAGATAGGTAGTCAGCGCGGCGCCCTTGTTGCCACGCTCTTCCTTTTCAACCTGGACCACAATGTCCTGCCCTTCTCTCAGGACGTCGCGGATATTGACCCGTCCGCTGGTGTCGGCACCGGCGACGAAGTACTCGCTGGAGATTTCCTTTAACGGCAGGAAACCGTGGCGGGTAGATCCGTATTCGACGAAGGCGGCTTCGAGACTGGGCTCGATGCGGGTGATCCGGCCCTTATAGATATTGGCCTTTTTCTGTTCCCTGGCCGGGGTTTCGATATCGAGGTCGATCAACCTCTGGCCGTCGACCATGGCCACGCGCAACTCTTCTTCCTGAGTTGCGTTCACAAGCATTCTTTTCATTGTAATCGGCTCTTGTCATTGCAAGGGCCGAGAAACCTGAACGGGCGGGGTCCAACGCGACAACTGCGGTGCGTCCGGGGTCACGCTGACCCTCGCTTCGCACATAAAGCCATGCGCTCGCTGCCAACGCGAGCGTGAGCAAAAGGATTGCTGTCATAGTGTCTGGTCCTGCCTGAGTCCGTGTTTGGCGCGCATGGCTCGTGGCCGCTGCGCCCGGTTCCCCGGCATCTCGATGGATTGAACGTTCAATTCCAACAACTTCGGCAACCCGAAACGGTCCGGGTCGCCACATGTATTCCGTCTCGCGACCGACCGAATGCCGGCGTAAACTGCGGTTCGGGCGTCGCTCGGACGGTACTATAGCAACGCAACGCCCTCCCAATCAACGGCAATGATCCTGCATAAGGTCCTGAAAAGGGGAATATTTTGACTGCCGGGCAGCTAAATAGAAGGGTATCGGTCGAGTTGGTGACGATCAGCGATGATCAGGCGGGTCAGCGGATCGACAATTTCCTTACGACCAGGCTCAAAGGCCTGCCCAAAAGCCGGCTGTACCGGATGTTGCGCAAAGGGGAGGTGAGGGTAAACAAGGGCCGGATCGGGCCTGCCTATCGCCTCCAGGCCGGCGATGTGGTGCGCGTTCCACCGGTGAGGCTCAGCAACAATGCCGGCGGTGGTGCCGAACCGTCTGTTGCCGCACTGGAGCTCCTTGCCGGCCGGGTGGTGTTCGAGGATAAGCAGTTGCTGGTGCTGGACAAGCCTTCAGGGATGGCCGTGCACGGTGGCAGCGGTCTGAGTTACGGGGTTATCGAGGCTTTGCGCGCCAGCAGGCCGGATTGTCACTACCTGGAATTGGTCCATCGACTGGATCGGGAGACCAGTGGATGCCTGTTGATTGCCAAGCGACGCAGTTACCTGCGTAGTCTGCATGGCTTGCTGCGGGCCGGAGCGATGGAAAAACAGTACATGACGCTGGTCCGGGGCGACTGGCAACTTGGCAAGGTCCTGCTTGAGGACCAGTTGAGCACTCACCAACGGCGCGGCGGCGAGCGGCATGTCGAGGTAGGCATCGAAGGCAAGGCGTCGGCCAGCCGGTTTCGGCCGCTGCAGTCCTTCTCAAGCGCCACCTTGATGGAGGTGAGTCTGTTAACCGGCAGGACTCATCAGATCCGGGTCCAGGCGGAAGCGGCCGGCCATCCCGTGGCCGGAGACGACAAGTACGGCGACCCGGTATTCAATCGGCAGATGTCCAGAATCGGACTGAAGCGCATGTTTCTGCATGCGCATGCACTGGCCTTCGAGGATCCGGGCAGTGGCGAATGGAGGGCCTTCAGTGCGCCGCTGCCGAAAGACCTGCGAGACGTTATCGATCGGCTGGAGGGCGGCGCTTGAACCGAGGTTTGAGGCGGCCATGGAAGGTACTCGTCTTTGACTGGGACGGGACCCTGATGGATTCGACTGCGGCTATCGTGCGGGCCGCTCAGGCGGCGATCCTCGAACTGGGCTTGCCTGAACGGAGTCCGGATGCGATCCGGAACATTATCGGACTGGGCTTGCGGGAATCATGGTCCGCCCTCTTCCCGGAGCAGGGGATTACCGAATACTTGCCGTTTGTCGATCGCTATCGCGAGCACTTCGTACAGCGCGAGCGAACGGGGTCAAGCCTTTATCCGGGCGTGGCGGAGACGCTTCGCGACCTGAAGGCTCGAGGCTGGAGCCTGGCGGTCGCAACCGGCAAAAGCCGAGCCGGGCTGGATTATGACCTGCAAAGAACGGGGCTGGGCGCGGTATTCGATGCAACCCGGACGGCCGACGAAACTCGCTCGAAACCTGATCCACGGATGCTCCGCGAGTTGATGGCCGTGCTCAGGGCCGCCCCGGATACGATGTTGATGGTCGGGGATACGGAATACGACCTGCAAATGGCACAGGCGGCGGGTGTGGTCAGCCTGGGCATCACCTGGGGCGCGCATTCCGAAGAGCGGCTCCGGAGGCTCGCTCCAGCGGCCTGTCTGGCAGGCGTCGATCAGATTCCGCAATGGTTAGAGCAACTTGAAGCCGAGCTCGCGCAGCGCACCTGAGAGCCAGATTAGCGGCAGCCCGATCAGACCGGTCGGGTCGCGGGAATCGATACGCTCGAACAACGCGATGCCGAGCCCTTCACAACGAAATCCGCCGGCACAGTCCAGTGGTTTGTCGCGCGCCACATAGGACTCGATTTCGGCATATTCCAGCGCACGAAACTGTACCCGGGTAACGTCCAGGTGGACCAGCGGATCCAGTGTGGCCTGTCTTCCATCGATCACCGCGACCGCGGTGAGAAACTCGACCGGCATAGCCGAGCTGCGACTCAATTGATCGATTGCGGCCGCTTCCGTCCCGGGTTTCCCCAGCACCTCATTGTCCCTGACCGCCACCTGGTCGGAGCCGATGACGATCGCGCCGGGTTGCCGATGGACCACTGTACGCGCCTTGAGCAGGGCCAGACGATTGACCAGGGCGGCAGCGGCTTCACCGGCCAGCGGCCGTTCATCAACCTGCGGAGCATCCACCGAAAAACTCAGACCGAGACGCTCCAGCAGTTGTTTCCGGTAGGGTGAGCTGGAGGCAAGCACCAGGGTCGGTGCAGAATCAGTTTGTGTCATTGTCATAGTTGCCCGGCAGTGACGACTTCTGTCGCAAAAACAAGGGATTGCAGTGGACCACAATTTTGACAGTGAAAGCAATGCAGGATAATATTCGCCGATTATGCCTCTCGCCCTGACGGACCTTCTTTCACCGGATGCGCCCGTCCAGGGCGAGTTGCGTGTTAGCGTCCCGATTCAGGCATGGCCGCGCCTTGCCGCAGCGGTTCTGGAGCCAGAAGGGGCGGTAAACGTGGATGTGAAGGTAGCGCCCTTGCCCGGAGCAGGCGGTTCTGCTGTGACTACGGTCGTGGGTCGATTGTCGGCTTGTTTGCCATTGCGGTGTCAGCGTTGCCTGGAAACCGTGTGGGTGGAGATGGAGCAGGAGCTTAACCTGGCCGTCACCGCAGAGGGTGGAGAGCAGGCCGTGCCAGACCAGATGGAGGCCTGGCCGCTGCTGGCGGGACCGGTGTCTCTGGGCGAATTGCTCGAGGATGAGTTGCTGCTGGCGTTGCCGCTGGTGCCAATGCATGCGGATCCGGCGGAATGTGGAGAGTTGCTGGCGAAGCTTGAATCGCTGCGAGGGAATGACGGACCGGTCAGGTCTGAAAACCCGTTCGCGGCGCTGAAGAATTTGAAACGATAGGCCGGACGGACCGCGTTTGCGCGGGGTCGGTCGAGGAGAGAGGAATGGCTGTACAACAGAATCGAAAGAGTTCATCGCGCAGGGATATGCGTCGTTCCCACGACGGTTTGAGCAAACCGGCGGTGTCGATCGAACCGAAGACCGGCGAGTTGCATCGCCGCCATCACGTAAGCGCTGACGGCTTTTATCGGGGTCGTAAGGTCGTCGCGACCGCGCCCGTGACTGAAGACGAAGAAGACTAGAGCACTGATCGCGGCGCCGCCTGGGGCCGCGTCGCGCAAACGGAGCACCGGGAATGCAGCAGCCGGTTCTCGCTATCGACGCCATGGGAGGCGACGCAGGGGCCGAGCTGGTCGTGCCTGCGTCGCTCGCGTTCCTGGAACGACACCCAAACGTATCCATCCTTCTGGTCGGTGACCCGGCCCGGATTGAGCCGTTCCTGCTCCCGCTCGCGTCCGAGCTGCGTGCCCGGCTCGAACTGGTGCCGGCAAGCCAGGTCGTGGGCATGGACGAAGCGCCCGCCGATGCATTGCGGCGCAAGAAGGATTCCTCGATGCGGGTGGCGATCAACCTGGTCAAGGAAGGTCGCGCTCACGCTTGTGTGAGCGCCGGCAACACGGGCGCGCTGATGGCGATATCGCGGTTTGTGTTGAAGACGCTGCCGGGTATCGACCGCCCGGCTATCATCTCTGCCATTCCCGCGCGCCATGGCCACACCCAGATGCTGGATCTCGGCGCCAACGCAGATTGCTCTCCGCAACAACTGCTTCAATTTGCGGTCATGGGCACCGTGATCGCGACGGAGCTCCACGGTGTTGAACATCCGCGGGTCGGCCTGCTCAATATCGGCACCGAAGACAACAAGGGCAACGAAGCGATCCGCGGAGCGGGAAAATTGCTCGCAGAGAGCGAGCTGAATTACGTCGGATTCGTCGAGGGCAACGACATCATGTCCGGACGGGTCGATGTCGTGGTCACCGACGGCTTCACCGGGAACGTCGCTTTGAAGACCATGGAAGGCCTTGTGCGCATGTTGTTTCAAAGCATAAAAGATGAGGCTGGCAAGTCATGGCGTCAGCGTCTGGCAACCCTGTTGGCAAAGCCGATGTTGCGCTCCATGCAGGCGAAACTCGATCCACGGCTTTATAACGGCGCCAGTCTGGTAGGCTTGCAGGGCATCGTGATCAAGAGCCATGGCAGCGCCGATGAAGTTGCCTTCCGAAACGCGCTGCGTACCGCGCTGATCGAGATCAGAAAAGACGCTCCCGGGCAGATCGGCGAGTTGATGACCAGACAGAAGATTCCGGAGGACGTGTTTTGATCTACTCTCGCATTGCCGGTACCGGGCGCTATCTGCCCGAACGCGTGTTGACCAATGCCGACCTCGAGAAGATGGTCGATACCACGGATGAGTGGATCCGGACGCGGACCGGGATTGAGCGCCGCCACATCGCAGCGGATGACGAGACCACCTGCGACATGTCCGAACATGCCGCGCGCCGGGCGATGGAAGACGCCGGTGTCGGACCCGACGATATCGATCTGCTGATTGTCGGTACCACTACGCCGGACCAGGTATTTCCAAACGTGGGTTGCCTGCTGCAGGATCGCCTGGACATCCATGGTTGCCCCGCGTTCAGCCTCGAGGCGGCGTGCACCGGTTTTATCTATGCGCTGAGCGTGGCGGACAAGTTTATCCGCAGCGGCGCCGCGCGCACCGCCCTGGTGATAGGCGCTGAGTCGCTGTCGAAGATGACTGACTGGAACGATCGCCATACCTGCGTGTTATTTGGCGACGGCGCCGGTGCGGTCGTGCTCCAGGCATCGGATGAGCCCGGTATTATTTCGACCCATATTCATGCTGATGGCCGCTACAAGGATCTGTTGTTTTTTCCCTCGGGCGTGTCGAAAAAGCCGGAGGACTTCCATGCCCGCCGGGACTATATCCAGATGCGTGGGAACGAAGTGTTCAAGGTAGCGGTGAATACCCTGGGGCGAATCGTCGACGAGACCCTCGAGGCCAATCAGCTGGAGAAGTCGGACATCGACTGGCTGATCCCGCACCAGGCCAATATCCGCATCATTCAGGCCACTGCGCGCAAGCTGGATATGCCGATGGAGCGGGTGATTCTGACCGTTGCGGAGCATGGCAACACATCCACTGCTTCGGTCCCGATGGCGCTCGACGTTGCGGTTCGCGACGGGCGGATAAAACGTGGAGAGATGCTGCTGCTGGAAGCGTTCGGCGGCGGTTTTACCTGGGGCTCGGCCCTGGTTCGTTACTGAATTCCGGCGAGGTTAGGAACGTGTCCAATCAAGATCCCAAACCCGAGTTTCACGGCTGGCGGCCGCACCCCTGGCACGGTCTTTCCCCGGGCAGAAATCCGCCGCTGGATGTGCGTGCGTTTATCGAAATTACGCCGTTCGATCTGGTCAAATACGAGGTGGACAAGGAAACCGGCTATACGATAGTTGACCGGCCGCAACGGACGTCCGCGCAGCCGCCGGCCCTGTATGGTTTCATCCCGCAGACCTTCTGCGGTGATCGGGTGCGCGACCTGACCCCGGGGGCCGAGCTGGCCGACGGCGATCCGCTGGATATATGTGTAATCAGCGAAAGGCGTATTGACCGCGGCGGCATCCTAATCGATGCGCGGGTCATAGGTGGCATCCAGATGCTGGACAATGGTGAGGCCGATGACAAGATCATCGCGGTATTACGCAACGACTACATCTGGAGCAATGTCAACGAGATTGACGAGCTGCCCGATATCCAGGTCCAGCGGATAAAGCACTATTTTGGTACGTACAAGATGAGCGATGCGATGGATTCGTCGATCAAGATTACCGGTACTTACGGTCGCGAGCGCGCTGCAGAGGTCATCCGCGCATCGATGGACGACTACGAAGAGTCCTACGGTCACTACCGCCGCGCATTGCAGAAAAGCGAATCCGCGATGTTCGGGATGCGCGAACAAGACCAGGTTTGACGCGGCCCGTTCAGGATTCGAATCTCTGCTGCAGTTCTTCAAACAGGGCCACGAACTGGCCGGTCAACTTGTGCTTTGGCGCAAGATAGATCAGCGGGACCGCACGGTCATGGCTCTCCCGCATCTTGACCGACGATGACAGGCGCGTCTCGAGCACCGGCAAGCCTTCCTGACAAAGTTCTTCGACCAGCCGCCGCGGCAGATTGGCGCGCGGCAGAAACTGGTTGATCACGATGCCCTCGACGTGCAGACGGCGATTGTGATCGCTGCGCGTTTCTTCGACATTCTCCAGCAATTGATATAAGGCGCGGCGTGAGAAGTCATCGCAGTCGAAGGGTATCAGGCAGCCGTCAGCTGCAATCAGCGCAGACAGAGTGAAAAAGTTGAATGCTGGCGGCGTATCGATGTAAACCGCCTGATATTCAGCAGACAGATCTTCCATCAATTCACGCAACTTGTAGATCTTGTGTTTGGCCTGCAGCTTGCCTTCAAGCTCATTGAGATCAGGCGATGACGGGATCAGGTGCAGATCGTCGAAACCGGTTTCCTCGACGTAACTGAGCGGGTCACGCTCGAGCAGACGGAAGCTCAGGCAATCCTCGAAGAAGTCACCGATGCTGCGATCGCTGGATTCGTAGTCCGCACCCAGCAGATATTGCGATGCATTCGCCTGTGGATCGAGATCCACCAGCAGGGTGGAGTAGCCTCGGCTGGCGCTGATGGCGGCGAGATTGGCGGCAATACTGGACTTGCCGACGCCACCCTTCTGATTAAAGACCACCCGACGCATGATGCGGACCCCCCGCTTTGTACCAAACAGAACCGGCCGCGGTTGCGGCTTTGCAGCAAAGTGTCGGCAGTGCAGGGGTCCCCGTCAAGGGGCGGGCAGGCTAGCGGCGGGAAAACAGCCCTTTCTTCCGCGTCCCGGCCTCGAGCTCGCTGGCATTACGTCTTTCGATGCGGTCGAGAAGCTTACCGCGTTTGTTAGCCAGCCGGGTTTTTCTTGCCTCGCCGCTGCCCCGCAGCTTGGTGGCAAAATTGGCCCGGAACGCGACGAAGTCCTGGTAGCCCTCGATCTCGTGCTTGAGCTCACGGAATACCAGTTCGATCATGATGGCGTCGTCGAGATAACCGATTCCGGGGATGGAATCAGGGATCAGGTCCTCCGGATCGCAGAAGTAGACCAAAGCGCAGAGTACCCGGCCGCGGCCTGGTTCAGGCATGGCCCAGTCTTCGTCGGTCAGCATCCCGACCATGGCCTCAAGCTGGGCCACCCGCTCGCGGATAAAAGCGGGAGCACTAGCCCCGGCGACTTCCTCGAACAGCCCGCGGGCCGCATCGATGATGTCGCTCTCGTCAGCATCGCGGACCGCATTTCGCGCTTTTTGCATGCACTCGCGGAAGTGGCGCAAGTCCTTGTCGCTGATTTCGAAAGTGACGCGCATGGTCATTTGGGTCTCCAGCTCCTTCGCTGCGGGAAGCGTACGCAGTGCGCCCGGGAGCGTCAATAGCGCGCTATTCTTGGTTAGGGCGCTGTTAGGGCGCTGTGGAAAGTACAGAGGACAGACATTGGGACCTGATTCGCCAGACAAGAGCGCGGGAGTGCAACGCCGGAACCGAGCTCCGGGCAGGCTGAAACCGCTGGCCATGGCAGCCGGGCCGATTCTGGGTTTGCTGTGTTATCTGTGGTTGGGAAGCGCGGACGCTCTGGGTCACGGCGGCCGGGCCACCGCGGGCATGGCAGTGTGGATGGCGCTGTGGTGGATGACCGAGGCGATCCCGATTTTCGCGACCGCGCTGTTACCGCTGGCACTGTTCCCTCTGCTGGGTATCGCTGACGGGCGGCATGCCGCTGCGCCCTATGCCAATCCACTGATCTTCCTTTTTCTGGGTGGTTTTGTGATTGCGATTGCCACGGAGAAGTGGGGCCTGCACCGGCGCATCGCACTACGCGCATTGCGTATGGTTGGCGACCAGGCGGATCACGTGGTGGGCGCATTTATCCTGGTCAGTGCGTTTCTGAGCATGTGGATCTCGAACACCGCCACGGCCATCCTGATGCTGCCGATTGCGCTGAGCATCATCCGCCGCAGCGATGCTGAAGGCGACAGCGGTGCGGTCGATCAATCTGCGGAACGTCAATTCACACTGGCCTTGCTGCTCGGGATTGCCTACGGCGCGTCGGCAGGGGGTATTGGCACGCTGATCGGCACGCCGCCAAATCTGTTCCTGGCCTCGTTTGCCCGTGACCAGCTCGGTGTGGCCATCGGATTTGCGCAATGGATGGTACTGGCAATGCCGCTGGTATTGATCCTGTTGTGCCTGATCTGGCTTCTCCTCACCCGGTTTTTGTTCGACTGCGCGGGCTATCGACTCGCCGGCGGCGTCAGCTTGGCGGGTGTGCCCTCGTCGATGAATACCGGAGAGCGTTGGACACTGGTCGTGTTCCTGTCGGCCGCGGTGTTATGGATAACACGCCCATGGCTGACCCGGATCGAAATTGCCGGCACCCAGCCTTTGGCCGGATTGAGTGATACCGGTATCGCCATCCTCGCCGCGGTCTTGTTATTTGTTCTGCCGGCTGGCGGCGGACGCCGGGTCATGGATTGGGAGGCAATGAAACGGGTGCCATGGGGATTGTTGTTGCTGTTCGGAGGTGGCCTCAGCCTGGCCGCTGCGATGCAGGAACAAGGGGTCAGCGATTATCTGGGCCAGCAATTGAGCGATTATCATCATCTGTCGCCGGTGCTGCTGGTTATTCTGGCCACGACATTGATGGTATTTCTCACCGAGCTGACCAGCAACACTGCGACCACGGCCGCGATGGTACCGATATTTGCCGCGGTTTCGGAGGGCGTGGGTTTGCCGCCTATGCTGCTGGCGACCGCGGCCGCGGTGTCCGCCAGCTGCGCTTTCATGCTGCCAGTGGCGACGCCGCCTAATGCCATCGTGTTCGGCAGCGGCTATGTCCGGATGCGGGACATGATGCGAGCCGGAATCTGGCTGAATCTGATCTGCATCGTTCTGGTGACGGCGTGGGTCATGCTGGTGCTGCAACGCTTCCTGCCCGGCTGATTCAGGAGCAAAAAAAAGCCGCGGCTTGCGCCGCGGCTTTTCACGAAACGAAACCGCTTCGTTGAGCGAACGATGTCCTTACTTGGACATGGACTTCTTGAACATGCGGTCAAGCTTTTCCGTGTTCGCGTTGCAGCAGCTCTGTGCGCCGGCGGCAGCCTGCGCTGCGCTGTTAGCCGTGTTCTGAGCGTTGGCGGCCATGCGCTTGGCATCGGCAGCGGCGGCTTCAGCAGCGGTCGCAGCCGACTTGGCTGAGGACGCGTCGCTGGCAGCCTGGGACGCCATCGACTTGGCTTCGTCGGCAGTGGCCTGGGCCTTCTTCACGGAATCGGTGCTGGCGCAGCCAGTCATGCCAACCATAAGCGCCAGAGCGGCGGTAAGTGCGAGTCTGTTCTTCATTATCAAATCTCCGATATCGGGTATGACGAGACGATTACTCGAAGCGCCGATTCTGCAGAAACCGGCATTTCGCCGCCGACAAACTACCTAAACCACGGTCTCTAAGCAAGAGAAATCGCGTGGATTCAGGTGCCGGCGCACGTCACGGATGTGGCTTTGTCGACCCGGGTGGCAGACTGATCCTGCCGTGCCGGGTCGCTTGTGGCCATGCCCGTGGCCGCAGAGGCTCAAGCTCAATCGCTGCGCTCGGTGACCTCAAGTACATGATAGCCGAACTGAGTCTTGACCGGGCCCAATGGCTGGCCAATCTCGCCGCTGAACACAACCTGATCGAACTCGGGCACCATGCGGCCGCGCCCAAAAGAGCCGAGATCGCCGCCCCTTGCGCCGGAAGGGCACTTGGAGTGTTTCTTCGCCAGATCAGCAAAATCGCTTCCCTCGCGAATCTGATCGATCAGACGCTGACATTCGGCTTCGGTCTCGACGAGGATATGGCGGGCGCTGGCAGTAGTCATGGTTTTCCTCCCTGGGGCTTGGTCCTGATTGCAAATCCGGCTTCGAAACCGGCCCTGAATCCAGTCTTGAATGTATCAATGATCATGTTTCCATGATCGGCGCGGCAAAAACTGTAATTCTAACAGCCGCGGGAGCAAGCGGGCGAGGAGGTCAGGCCCGGAGGTGGCCACGTCCCGGTCTGCGCAGATCCCGCAGGATCTCACGGGCCGCGTTGTGACCCGGGGCGCCGGTGACGCCGCCGCCCGGATGGGTGCCCGAACCACACATATAAAGCCCCCTGAGCGGCCCCCGGTAGGCGCCGTAACCCAGTACCGGTCGAGCGCTGAACAGCTGGTCCAGACCCAGAGATCCATGGAAGATATCGCCGCCGATGAGTCCGAATTTGCGTTCCAGATCGATTGGCGTCAGCACCATGCGGCCGAGGATGCTGGCACGGAAGTTGGGTGCGTATTCGGTGACCGTGTCGATCACGCAATCGGCAGCCTCCTGCGCATGATCGTCCCAGGCGCGGCCGTCTGGCAATTGCGGCGCAAAATGCTGGCAAAACAGGCTCGCGACATGCTGTCCGTCAGGTGCCAGACTGTCATCCATGGTGCTGGGGATCATCATCTCCACCACCGGACGTCGTGACCAGCCGTGCTGGCGCGCGTCGAGCCAGGCCTGCTCCATGTACTGCAAGGATGGCGCGATCACAATTCCTGACTGGTGTCCGGGCTGCGTGCCAGCGCCTGGCAGGCAGTCAAATCGCGGCAGTTCAGACAGTGCGACATTCATGCGCAGCGTGCCAGATGCGCAGCGGTAGCGCCGGATGCGGCCGTGGAACTCCGGATCCAGATGATTGCTGTCGATCATCTGCAGATACAACAAACGCGGATTCACGTTAGCGATGATCATATCCGCAGACAATTCACGACCGTCGGCCAGTACTACGCCGCTGGCCCGGCCAGCATGCACCTGCACCTGGCTGACTTCGGCATCGGTGATCACGGTGACGCCGCGCTGGCTGGCTTCCGCTGCCATGGCCTGAGTGATCGCACCCATGCCGCCGACTGCGTGGCCCCAGACTCCGCGGCGGCCGTTGACTTCGCCAAACGCGTGATGGAGCAGTACATAGGCCGAACCTGGAGCGTAAGGGCCAGCGTAATTGCCGACTACGGCGTCGAATCCGTAAAGCGCCTTGATCGGTTCGGATTCGAACCAGTCATCCAGGATTTCACCGGCGCTGCGCGTGAAAATTTCGTGCAGGTCACGTTGCGCACTCGCGGACAGTGCACGGGTTCTTCGCCCAAGACGCAGCGCCGCAAGCAAGGCCTGCAAACCGCCGCCGGGCCCCGGCGGAGTCTCCAGCAAAGTTGCGCGGAGCTGGTCGGCGACGACCTCCAGCATGTGCTGGAATTCAGCAAGGCGGTCGGCGTCGCGGGGCGAGAAACGGGCGACCTCCTGACGCAGCGCTGCATCGTCAACTCTGGCTGAAAAAGCGTCGCCGCCAGGCAACGGCAGCAAATTGTTCATCGGTCGCTCGAGAATGCGCAGACCGTGCTCGGCCAGACGCAGATCGGTGATCACGCGCGGATTGAGCAGGCTCACTGTGTAGCTGGCCACGGAGTTACGAAAGCCGGGATGGAATTCTTCGGTGACCGCGGCGCCGCCGACTACATGACGGCGCTCGAGCATCGTGACGCGGACCCCGGCCTGGGCCAGATAGCAGGCGCAGACCAGGCCGTTATGTCCGGCGCCGATGATGATGGCTTGGGGATGGTGTTGCTGGGCCATGATCGCTCCCGGGTGGATGACTTGCGGCGATGGGTTCGGATGTTGTCAGGGCTGATAGCACGGTCTGCGCAGCGCGAATCATAAGCGACCCGCGCAAACACTGCCTGTGCTGAGCATCTTGCTGAAATGGTGGCCGAGGGAGCTTGCCGCCCACTCGCTGCTGCTGTATATAGTCACAGTAACTGTTTATCCATACAGCAGGTGCTCGCCATGTACGAACTGACCCCCCGCCAGTATCAGGTGCTGGAGTTGATCCGCCAGGCCGTGGAAACCGAGGGCATGCCGCCAACCCGGGCTGAAATCGCGCTGGCGCTGGGATTCAAGTCGGCCAATGCCGCCGAGGATCACTTGCGCGCGCTGGAGCGTAAGGGCGCCATCGAACTTCTGCCCGGGGCGTCCCGGGGTATTCGTCTCAAGGACACGCTGCGCGAGCAGCTCGGTCTGCCACTTGTGGGACGGGTGGCTGCGGGTCAGCCAATTCTGGCCCAGGAGCATATCGAAGCGCGTTATCAGGTGGATCCTGATCTGTTTCATCCCAAGCCGCATTACCTGCTGCAGGTCCACGGCATGAGCATGCGCGATGCCGGTATTTTCGATGGTGATCTGGTGGCGGTGCATCGCACTCCGGAAGTCCGCAGCCGCCAGATCGTGGTCGCGCGTATCGACGACGAGGTGACGGTCAAACGCTATCGACAGGAAGGACGGATTGTCTGGCTGTTACCGGAGAATCCGGATTTCGACCCGATCCGGGTGGATATGGGCGAACAGGAATTGATGATCGAGGGGATCGTGGTCGGCGTCCTGCGTCGGGATATGACCGGATGAAGAATCCTCTCGACGGCTTGTTGTCGGATCCGCGCATCTGGCGCGGCCGGCAGGCGCCGCGGGATTTACCGGTCTTCCCCAGCGGCTATCACGCGCTGGATGCGATCTTGCCCGGCGGCGGCTGGCCGCGGGCCGGATTGACCGAGATCGTGGTCGAGCGCTGGGGCACGGGTGAGCTGCAGCTGATCGTGCCTCTGCTAAGACAATTCAGCGCTGAGCAGCATGCCCAGCAAGGCTGGATCGCCTGGATCGCGCCGCCGTATATCCCCTATGCGCCGGCGCTGGCAGACGCCGGTATCGACGTGGCACGCTTGCTTCTGGTTCATGCTGATATCGACAGCGAAGCCTTGTGGGCCGCGGAACAGGCGTTGGTCTCGGCCAGTTGCCAGGTCGTGCTGGCCTGGTCGCGGAATGCCGCCCACCGTCAGCTCCGACGCCTGCAGCTGGCTGCAGAAGACGAGGGCGTACCCTGTATTTTGTTCCGTCCGCCAGAGGCTCTGGGCGGCGCTTCGCCGGCAGTACTCAAGCTGTATCTGCGCGCAGGCGCGCATGGTTGCCTGGATCTGATCAAAAGCCGCGGCGGGCATCCGGTCAGTTTGCCGCTGCGTGAGCTGTTCCCCCATGACGGGCATTGAAAGCCGCGGTTATTCTCATGTCCGGTTCCCAGGCCTCACTGCCCCTGTTTCCCGCGCCACGGTCGGCGCAGGACGCATTGGCAGGCCGGCCAGAGCCGGCACAGCGTCATCAGTTATGGCTGGCCCTGGACTGCTATCAGCTGCCGCTGGAAGTGTTCGCGGCGGTTGCCGGCAGAACACCCGTTGCTGTGGTCGAAGGCGATGGTGGCGGCGCCCGGATATGCCGCTGCAATACGATCGCAGCAGACCAGGGGGTCGTTCCTGGTCTGCCGCTCAATGCCGCGCTGGCGCTATGCCCGGAGTTGCGTATTCTGCAGCGGGATGTGCGCAGCGAGACGCAGCGCTTGCGACGCCTGGCCCATTGGGCAATGCAGTACACCTCGCTGGTCAGTCTGGAGACACCGCAGCGATTGCTGCTGGAGCTGCAAGGCAGCCTCAAGCTGTTCGGTGGGCTTGAGCCCCTGTTGCGGCAGATCTGTGACGGTCTGAGCGAGCTTGGGTTCAGCATGCATCACGCTGTCGCGCCCACTCCCCGGGCCGCTCTGTGGCTGGCAACAGCGGCGGATGGTCAGCACATTACCGAACTTGCGTTGCTGCCCGGGGCATTAGCACGTCTGCCCCTGTCGTGTACCGGCTGGTCAGAGCGCGAATGCAGCATGCTGGAGGGTATGGGCGTGCAGACGCTCGGCGACTGCATGCGCTTGCCCAGGGATGGCTTCAGGCGGCGTCTGGGCGCACGTTGTCTCGCGGATCTGGATCGAGCGCTTGGGCATATTGCCGAACCGCGCAAGGGCGTACGCCCACCCGCCGGGTATCGCGGCAGTATCGAGTTGCCCGAGGAAACGTTTGACCGGGACATGATCGGTCATGGCATGTGCCGTCTGCTGGACGAACTGGCGTTGTTCCTGCGCCGGCGCCAGGCCGGTGTTCAGCGACCCGAGTTTGTGTTCCGGCACAACAGCGGAGACAGCACCCGGTTTCCTTTCGGCCTGGCAGAACCGACAGCGGATGCCGGGTTCCTGGCGGAGTTGCTGACACCGCGGCTGGAACAGGCATGTCTGCATGCCCCCGTGGTCAGCGTGAGCCTGCACAGTGGCCTGTTGACGCCGCTTCCGGGCAGTCTGCAAAAGCTGGAACTGGATGTCGGCGCGGGCGAGCGGCCGCAACAGGACGCCTGCCGGCTGGTAGATCGCTTGCGCGCCCGGCTTGGCACCGACGCGGTGACCGGTTTGTGTTTGCTCGCCGAACACCGCCCCGAAGCCGCATGGGATTACGCTGAGCCCGGCACACGCTGCGCAGCTATCGGAGGACGTGCCAGACCATTGTGGATTCTGGAGGCGCCGCGCTTGCTGACGACAAGAGCGCGGCAACCGTGGATGGATGGGCCATTACAGTTGCGCCGCGGGCCCGAGCGCATCGAGAGCGGATGGTGGGATGGCAAGGATGTGTCCCGGGATTATTACGAGGCGCTCAGTAGCAGCGGCATGAGCCTGTGGGTCTTCCGCGAACGCCGCGAGCCGCGGTGCTGGTTTTTGCATGGAGTGTTCGGTTGATGGCGGCCGACTATGCGGAGCTCCATTGCCTGTCGAATTTCAGCTTTTTGCGCGGCGCCTCTCATCCGCAGGAACTGGTAGAACAGGCTGCCGCTCTCGGCTATCGCGCATTGGCGATCACCGACGAGTGTTCGGTGGCGGGGGTGGTCAGGGCCTGGCAGGCTGCCCGTGAACACAAGCTGCATCTGATCATCGGCAGCGAGTTCCGGCTGACAGATGGCTTGCGCCTGGTGCTGCTGGCCACGGATCGTCAGGGATATGGTCAGCTATGCCGTCTGATCACGCGGGGTCGGCGCCAGGCTGCGAAAGGGCACTATCGGCTGACGCGCAAGGATTTTGCGGCGACACTGGATCACTGTCTTGCCTTGTGGCTGGCCGGCACTGAAACACCGGCGGAAGAGGGTGGCTGGCTTAGCGCTCAATTCCCCGGGCGTTGCTGGATTGCGGTGGAGTTGCTTGCCGATGGCGAGGACTGCCGACGCCAACAACATCTGCAGGCACTGGGCCGGGAGCTGAATCTGCCGCTGGTGGCTTGTGGCGATGTGCACATGCACGTACGCAAACGCCGGGCGCTGCAGGATACGCTCACTGCGATCCGTTTGCGGCGACCGCTGGGCACGACGGGCCAGGTTTTGTTCGCCAACGGCGAGCGCCATCTGCGGCCACGCGATGCACTGGCAGATATTTATCCGCCGGCGATGCTGGCCGAGAGTCTGCGTATTGCTGAACGCTGCTATTTTCGTCTTGAGGAGCTGCGTTATGAATACCCGGCGGAGCTGGTGCCGGCCGGGCACACGCCGGCCAGCTGGCTGCGTCGACTGACGGATGAGGGCGCGGCCCGACGCTGGCCCGGGGGCGAGCCCGGCGCCGTGCGAACCCGGATCGAGTACGAGCTGGCGCTGATCTCGGAGCTGGGCTACGAGTCATATTTTCTCACCGTGCATGACATTGTCGATTTCGCCCGCGGTCAGAGCATCCTGTGTCAGGGCCGGGGCTCGGCCGCCAATTCGGCAGTGTGTTTTTGTCTCGGCATTACCGAAGTCGATCCGGCGCGGATGTCCATGCTGTTCGAGCGTTTTATCTCCCGGGAGCGCGACGAGCCGCCGGACATCGATGTCGACTTTGAGCATCAGCGGCGCGAGGAGGTGATCCAGTACATCTACCGCAAATATGGCCGGCGCCGCGCCGCGCTCGCGGCCACGGTAATCAGTTACCGGCCACGTAGCGCGATCCGCGATGTCGGCAAGGCGCTGGGTCTGGATTCGCTGCAGATCGATCAGCTGGCCCGGGCGATGCAATGGTGGGACGGCCGCCGGATCGAGGATGAAAGGGTCCGCGAGGCCGGTTTCGACCCGGATAACCCGATGATCGCGCGCATGCTCTGGCTGGTGCGACAGCTGGTCGGTTTTCCCCGTCATCTGTCGCAACACGTGGGCGGTTTCGTTATCGCCGCCGGCGAACTGGAGCAGCTGGTGCCGGTGGAAAACGCGGCCATGGAAGAGCGCACCGTGATCCAGTGGGACAAGGATGATCTCGATGCCCTGGGACTGATCAAGGTTGATGTACTGGGCCTGGGGATGCTCTCTGCGATCCGTCGCAGTTTTGATCTGATTTCCGGTTTCCGTGGCCGGAAGTTGAGTCTGGCCAGCGTGCCCGCGGAAGATCCGGCGGTCTACGACATGATCTGCCACGCCGACACCCTGGGTGTGTTCCAGATCGAATCGCGGGCACAGATGGCGATGTTGCCGCGTTTGCGCCCGCGCTGTTACTACGACCTGGTGATAGAGGTCGCGATCATTCGCCCGGGACCGATCCAGGGAGACATGGTGCATCCCTATCTGCGCCGCAGAAATGGCGAAGAGGCGGTCAGCTATCCCAGTGAGGAAGTACGCGGCGTACTCCAGCGCACGCTCGGCGTACCAATATTCCAGGAGCAGGTCATGGAGTTGGCGGTAGTGGCCGCCGGATTCAGCGCCGGCGAGGCTGATCGTTTGCGTCGCGCGATGGCAGCCTGGCGACGCAAAGGCGGTCTGGGACCATTCGAGGCCCGATTGATCGAGGGCATGCGGACACGGGGCTACCAGGAGCGCTTTGCGCGCCAGATTTTTAACCAGATCCTTGGTTTTGGCGAATATGGGTTCCCGGAGTCGCATGCAGCGAGCTTTGCGCTGTTGGTGTATGTCTCAGCCTGGCTCAAGCGTCACGAGCCGGCTGCGTTCGCCTGCGCCCTGATCAACAGCCAGCCCATGGGTTTCTATGCGCCGTCACAGATCGTGCAGGACGCAGCGCGTCACGACGTCGAAGTGCGCGCAGTGGATGTCCGCTATAGCGACTATGACTGCACGCTGGAAAAAGCAGCGGATGGTGAACCGGCGTTGCGTCTGGGTCTGCGACTGGTCAAGGATCTTGCTGCGGACAGAGCCAGAGATCTGGTGCTTGCCCGGAGCGCTGGCGCCTGGCGCGACGTGAGCGATCTGGCGCGCCGTTCCGGACTCGACCGCAGAGATCTTGGTGCACTCGCTGCTGCCGGTGCGTTGCGCGGTCTGGCCGGAAACCGGCATCGCGCGCGCTGGGCCGTGGCGGGAGTGGAGGAACCTTTGCCGTTGTTTGGAGATGGCGTCATGGTCGAAGGTACGCCGTTGTTACGCCGGCCCAGCGAAGGTCAGGATATCGTGGCGGACTATCGCAGCATGCGGCTGAGCCTGGAACGCCATCCCATGAGTCTGCTCAGAGAACGCCTGGCGGGCGAAAAAATTCGTACCGCGGCGGATCTGTGGCAGCTGGATGAAGGCAGTCGGGTCCGCTGCGCCGGGCTGGTGATCAATCGTCAGCGGCCGGGGACAGCCGGTGGCGTAACCTTCGTCACGCTGGAGGACGAAACCGGTTACGCCAATATCATCGTCTGGAAAACCATTGCCGTACGACAACGGCGGGCACTACTGGCGTCGCGATTGCTGGAGGTGACCGGCCGCGTGCAGCGGCAAGGAGAGGTCCTGCATCTGGTAGCGGAACGGCTGCGGGATCGCAGCGTATTGCTGGGCGGGTTGCTGGTCCGGTCGCGCGACTTCCACTAGCCCGGCGCCGGGTCTGCAATCGGTGCTACAAGCGGACCGGACGCTAATCGAAATCGAAATCCTCGAGATCGCCGAGTTCACGCGCAGCCCGCTTCATCTCCAGGTAATCCTCTACCCGTCGACGCGCGCTCTGGGCCCCGGTGGCGCTGGCATTGAGCAGCAAGTCCACGCCGGCGAGCTCTCCGGAATCATCGGAGTCTTCGTCGTCGTCCAGATCCCCATTGAAATCGTCTCCGGAATCCTCGTCCTCGAGATCTTCGTCGAGTTCTTCGACCGGTTCTGCTTTTTTCGGGCCCTTCGCCATAAGGTTTCGATCGCCTGCCTAAATCAAATGTCTCACCGTGGACCGGTGTCTGCGCGCTATATATCCCGAAAGCCGGTCCACCGCAACCGTTTCCCGGACAGGCGACAGCATGATGACCGGGACAACGGGTCTAGCGGACCAGCTGGTTGAGCTCGAAAATCGGCATCAAAATAGCCAGCACGATGACCAGCACGATGGCGCCCATGAGCAATATCAGCACCGGTTCCATCACGCTGAGCAAGGTTGCGATCAACGAGTCGACTTCCTGTTCCTGGTTGATCGCCGCGCGCTCCAGCATATTTTCCAGCTCGCCACTGGCCTCGCCGCTGGAGATCAGATGCATGGTCATCGGGGGGAACAGTCGGGTCGCGCCCAGCGAGGCGCCGATCGGAGCTCCCTCGCGCACTCTGACCGCCGTTTCATCGACGGCTTCGCGCATCGGAATGTTGTTGATCACCTCGGCCGATATGCGCAGCGCGTCCAGCACCGGCACGCCACTGGCGGCCAGGATGCTCAGCGTCCGGGTGAATCGGGCGGTATTGATTCCGCGAACCAGGCGACCGAGGATCGGCAAGCGCAGCAGCAGCAGGTCATAGCTGCGCCGGGGTCCGGGATGCTTGAGCACGCGGCGCACGGCAAACCCCAGTATTACCACCCCGATCAGCAACCAGATCCCGTTGGCGCGCAGGAAGTCGCTCAACGCGATCAGACCCGAAGTCAGCCCCGGCAGCTCTTGCCCGGAGTTCTCGAATACGCCTACCACCTGAGGGACCACATAGACCAGCAGGCCGGAGACGATCAGCAAGGCCATCACGGTCAGAATGATCGGGTAGATCATCGCGTGACTGATGCGCTGGCGCAGCTGCTGACGGCTCTCGGCATAATCGGCCAGCCGCTCCAGGATCGAGTCCAGAAACCCTGAGTGTTCCCCGGCCGCTACCGTGGCCCGGTAAAGCTCCGGGAAGGCCTGAGGGAACTCAGCAAGACCGTCAGCCAGTGAATGACCCTCCATGACTCTGGAGCGGACGCCGAGCAGGATGCTCTTCAAACGCGGCTTCTCGGATTGCTGGCTGACCGCGAGCAATGACTCTTCCAGCGGCATGCTGGAGCGCACCAGCGTTGCCAGCTGACGAGTGACCAGGGCCAGCTCCATGGGGCTGATGCCGCGCCGCAGGCTGAAGCCGCGTGAGCCGGACGGATTCTTTTCGGTGACCTCAGCGATGGCCACCGGCAGCAGCCCGCGTTCGCGCAAGGTCTGACGCACGGCGCGCGCAGTGTCACCCTCGAGAACACCGCGTTTTTGTCGGCCGCGTTTGTCTACGGCCGTGTATTCAAACGCCCCCATCAGGCTTCCTGGGTGACTCTGACGACTTCTTCCAGGGTCGTGGCACCCTCAAGGACCTTGCGGATACCGTCATCGCGGATGCTCGGGCTGTACTTCCGCGCGTGCCTCTCCAGAACCTGTTCGCTGGCTCCCTCATGGATCATGCCGCGCATGTCGTCGTCGACCATCACCATCTCGTAAATGCCGGTACGGCCCCGGTAACCAGTCCCGCTACAGCTTTCGCAACCCCGAGCGTGGAAGATCGCCGGGTGCGCCCCGGGTTCCAGATTGAGCAGCCGGCGCTCGCTCTCGGTCGGAGTTACCTCGGTCTTGCAGCCTGGGCACAGCACCCGCACCAGTCGTTGCGCCATCACTCCGAGAATGCTGGATGACAGCAGGAACGGCTCAAGTCCCATGTCCCGGAGACGGGCCATCGCGCCGACCGCGGTGTTGGTGTGCAGGGTCGACAACACCAGGTGGCCGGTCAGGCTGGCCTGAACCGCGATCTCTGCGGTTTCCAGATCGCGGATCTCGCCGACCATGACGACATCAGGATCCTGACGCAGGATGGCGCGCAGGCCGCGCGCGAACGTCATGTCGACCTTGGTATTGACCTGGGTCTGACCGATGCCGTCGATGTAGTACTCGATCGGATCTTCCACGGTCATGATGTTCCGGCTGCGATCGTTGATCCGCGCCAGCGCCGCATACAGCGACGTCGTTTTACCGGAGCCGGTCGGCCCGGTCACCAGCAGGATCCCGTGCGGCTTGCGGATCAGCTCGTCGATCATGCTCTCGGTGCCGGGCGCCATGCCGAGGCTGTCGAGTTTCAGTCGCCCCGCCTGCTTGTCGAGCAGACGCATGACCACGCGCTCGCCGTGACCGGCCGGTATTGTCGATACGCGCACATCGACCGCACGTCCCGCCACTTTCAATGAAATGCGTCCATCCTGCGGCAAGCGTTTCTCCGCGATGTCCAGACGCGACATCACCTTGATGCGCGACACCACCAGTGGCGCAACCGCGCGTCTTGACTGCAAGACTTCATGCAGAACGCCGTCGATGCGGAAGCGGACAACCAGACGGTTCTCAAAAGGTTCGATATGGATGTCAGACGCGTTTTCCTTGACCGCCTGACCGAGTACCGCATTGATCAGACGGATGATCGGTGCATCGTCTTCGCTCTCCAGCAGATCCGAAGGCTCTGGCAGTTCCTGGGCGACCCGGAACAGGTCTTCTTCGCCCTCCAGGCCCTCGACCATCTCCATCGCGCTGTTGGAGCCGCTTTCGTAAGACTCCTGCAGCAACTGGTCAAACTCATCTCCGGGGACTTTGCGCCAGCTCAGCTTGCGGCCGAGCACGCGGCGCACCTCGGCGATGCTTGCGGGACGAGCGTCGTCACGAAACACGGCCAGCGGCTGATCGGTATCCAGACTGAGAACCAGCACGCCGTGGCGCTTGGCGAAAGAGAAGGGCAGACGTCGCCGCGGTTCAGGCTCCGGGGCAGCCTCTAGCTCCGCGACCGGGGAGGCTGCCGCTTCCGTGAGTTCTCCTGCCATGCCTTACTCCTCACCGAGCGGTGCGCCCACTGGCTCGGCCGGGATGCCTTGCTCGTCTACCGAGATCGGCGCCTGATCAGGTTCGGCCGGCAGCGCGGGGATCATCGGCCTGGCTTCACCCTTCATCATCAACACGTCGCCGTCCACGCTTTCACCCAGCTGGATCTCGCGCATGATGCGATATTTCGAATTGGTTTCGATAGTTGCCCTGGCACGGTCGCGGATGATTACCGGCCGGATAAACACCATCAGCGTACGTTTGGTCACGGTCGAGCTGCGCGACCGAAACAGGTTGCCGACGCCCGGGATATCGCCGAGCAGTGGCACCTTCTCGTCGATCTCGATCACCTGATCGTCTACCAGACCGCCAAGGATCAGCAGCTGCCCGTCCTCGATCAGGACTTTCTGCGAAATCGTGCGCTCGTTGGTCACCAGGTCCACGGCGCCGGTGTTGGCACGGCTGAGATTGGAATTCTCCAAGTTTATATCGAGGATGATGGCATCGCCCTCGTTGATCTGCGGCGTCACCTTGAGCTTCAGACCCACATCCTCGCGCTGAATGGTCTGGAATGGATTGACCGATCCCTGAGCCGCGCCAGTATTGGTGAACTGCCCGGTCACGAACGGGACTTGCTGGCCGACGGTGATCTCTGCTTCTTCATTATCCAGCGTCATCAGCGACGAATTGGCCAGCACGTTGGTGGTTGCGTCGCCCAGCAGCGCTTTGATCACTGCTGCCCAGCGTGTGCTGCCGGAGAAATCTCCCGCGGCCAGCGACAGGCCGTCCGGGATGGCCTGCAGGATTTGGGCGAGATTGTTGTTGTCACCGGACAGCGCCGCGCCGCCGATGTCCGCCACGTTGAGTGCGCTGGTGAAATTGGTCAAACCGATCAGGTTGCCGCCCTGGCTGCCGTCGACCGCCCAGGTGACGCCCAGCTCGGCGGCGCGGTTGTAGGAGACTTCCGCCACGATAGCTTCCACCAGTACCTGTGCGCGGCGGATGTCCAGCTGGCTGATCACCGAGCGCAAGGTACGCATGGCCTCGGTAGGGGCAGTGATGACCAGCGCGTTGGTCGCAGGGTCGGCCCAGATGGTGACGTCGCTGTTGCGCCGGGATGCAGCAGGCGCCCCGCCCTGAGTGGCGGCCGTGCCCGGCACCAGCTGAGTGATCTGCTCTTTGAGGCGGGTCGCCAAATCTTCGGCATCCGCGTAGCGCAGGTAGATCACCTGGGTGTTACCGCCAGCTTCCAGCGGCGTATCCAGGTGAGTAATCAGCGCCCGAGTACGCAGGCGGCCCGCGCGGTCGCCGCTGATCAGCACGCTGTTGGTACGTTCATCAGCCACCAGACCGATCGGTGCTGCGGCGCTGTCGCCCCGATTCGCGGCCTGGGTCAGAGAGGTCACCACCCGGACGATGTCGGTGGCCGAGGCATGCTCGAGGCGAATGACCTCGATCTCTTCGTCACCGGCCTGATCGATGCGCTGGATGATCCGCATCATCCGGTCTACGTTGGCCGCACGGTCGGAAATGATCAGCATGTTAGAGGCTGGATGGGCGGCGAGATGGCCATACTGCGGTATCAGCGGGCGCAGGATCGGCACCAGCTGGGCCGCGCCGACGTTTTCCACCTGGATCACCTGGGTAACCAGCTCATCAGTCCTGGCCATCGGCCCCGAGGGCAGATCGCGGCCAGGCACCTGTCGCGCATTGGCGTCCGGCACAATCTTGATCAGATCGCCCGCCGGCACCGCCACATAGCCGTGCACTTCGAGAATGGACAGGAAGGCTTCGTAGAACGCCTCGGGGGACATCGGCGAGGACGAGAGCATGGTCACTTCGGCCTTGACCCGGGGATCGATGATGAAGTTCTGTCCGGTGACTTCGCTGACCGCTTCAATGATCTGGCGAATATCGGCATCTTTGTAATTAGGCGTAATGGTCGGCGCCTGAGCGACGGCCGCGGCTGAATAACACAATGACAATGCCAGCAGGGCTTGCAGGGCCAGTCTGCCACTCAATGATGTTCGATGCGGTCTGATTATTCTCATGGCTGTGCCGGTTACTCGCTGTTGTTGCCGGAACTGCCGCAGCCCGACTGTCTCATGCTACCCGATCTTGTCCTACTCATCTTCGTCATCATCATCTTTTGTCCGCCGGACCGGCTGTTCATCCATGGTGGCGCCGGCGAGCTGAGATGTGTCCAGGGATAACACCTGAGCCTGGCCGCTGCGTTCCAGGGTTACCGATACCTGGCTGGCGTCGCCGAGTGTGCGGAATATCTCCATGCCTCTGGCCGGGTCGTCCAGCGAAACGCCGTTGATTTGCGTGACCAGGTCTCCCGGTCGCAGGCCCAGCGCGGTAAAGCGCTGCCGGTCGCGGCCGGGATATACCCGATAACCCTGCTGCTGGCCATCGCGGAACACCGGTTGCGGGCGGATTATGTCGGTCAGCTTCGCCGGGCTTTGAGAGACGATCTCACGGATACTGGTGGCCTGCGCCGGCGGTGTCGCCTGGCGCCTCGGCGCGTTTTTTGTCCCGCCCGAATCATCGGCTCTGGGCAGACGCAAGGTCTCCAGTTGCCCTGCTCGCCGGAGAATCACCTTGTCGGGATACACCGAATACAGCGAGGCGCCTCCGGCCACCGCGTCGCCGATCGCATATACCTTCTCTTCCCGGTTGCTCTCGGCAATGATCGCCAGGGCGCGATCGGCTTCTTCGGCGGCAATCGTGCCGCGTAGCTCAAGATTGAGGCGGGTATCAGGAGCGTCCACCGGGTCCATTTCGACCACCGCGGTGGCCATGTCGTAGCGGCCGAACAGGTGCGCATTGACGATGTATTCGATGTTTGCCGCGGGTCCGCCCCGGTCTGCGCTCTGGGTTGTGCCGGTGGCTGGAATCGTCAGCGGTCCCGGTGCGCCGGCCGGCACCAGCAGCCAGACAATCCGCGCCAGTTGCCAGGCGATCAGGGCCACAAGTCCCAGCACCACCCATGGAGGCAGGATCGCGGACGCCTTCAGCCAGATCTGCTGTGGCGGCTGCTGGAAGAATTGCGCGGTTCTTGCGGACAGATCAGGCACGATAAAAATCTTTTAAAAAATCCCGATTTGCGTGACTTAGGGGCGAATCTTCAGATGCGCGATGAATGATAATCGGACCCCGGCGGCAGTCACAAGTGCTCATTTTCCGGGGCCTTGTCATAATCCCTGCTGCTGCCGTTACAATTGAGCTTAATCGACAGACAATAGCCACGCAGGTTTTTCCTGGAGCCTGAATTGGGAATCGGAGACAAACAGCAGCAGATAGGCCCGGATCATGGCCTGGTCCTGGAAGAGGCCAGGCCCAAAATCAAACGGCCTTCGATGTATCGGGTGATACTGCTCAACGACGACTTTACGCCGATGGAGTTCGTGGTCGAAGTGCTGGAACAGTTTTTCAATCTTGATCGGACCAGCGCTACGCGGATCATGCTGGAGGTGCACACCAAGGGGCGTGGCGTGGCTGGTGTCTACACCTATGAAATTGCGGAGACGCGGGTTGCGCAAGTCAACGGATATGCGCGCCAGCATCAACATCCCTTGCTTTGCACCATGGAAGAGGCCTGAGCCATGTTAAGCAGCGAACTTGAATTCTGTCTGAACGAAGCGTTCCGCAGCGCCCGCGACAAACGCCACGAGTTCATGACCGTAGAGCACCTGCTGCTGGCCCTGATCGAGGTTCCCGGCGTGGTCGAGGTGTTACGCGCCTGCAGCGCGGACATCGGTCGTCTGCGCGAGGACCTGGCCACCTTTGTCGACGAGACCACGCCGCGGCTGCCGGAAGACGATGACCAGGAGGTTCAGCCGACGCTGGGTTTCCAGCGCGTATTGCAGCGAGCCGTGTTCCACGTCCAGTCCAGCGGCAAGCGCGAAGTGTCCGCGACCAACGTGCTGGTCGCAATCTTTGGTGAAAAGCAGTCGCATGCGGTGTATCTGCTCGGCATGCAGGATGTGACCCGGCTCGACGTGATCAATTTTATTTCCCATGGCCTGGGCAAGATCGAGGAAGACCAGGGACAAGCTCAGGAGCCCTCCAGTGCCGAAACCGGCGCCGAGGGAGAAGCCGGCGGCGATCCGCTGGAGAAGTACACCACGAACCTCAACCGGCTCGCGCAGGAGGGGAAAATCGATCCCCTGATCGGTCGCCAGCTGGAAATCGAACGGACCGTGGAAATACTCTGTCGTCGGCGCAAGAACAATCCGCTGTACGTCGGTGAAGCAGGGGTCGGCAAGACGGCGCTGGCCGAAGGCCTCGCGCTGATGATCGTCGAGGAGCGGGTGCCGAATGTGCTTGCGGATTGCACCATCTATGCCCTGGACATGGGGTCTTTGATCGCCGGCACAAAATATCGTGGCGATTTTGAGAAGCGACTCAAGGGCGTGGTGACCAGCCTGGGCGAGAAGCCTGGCGCGATCCTGTTTATCGATGAAATCCACACCGTGATCGGAGCAGGCGCGGCCTCAGGCGGGGTGATGGACGCATCCAACCTGATCAAGCCGGTGCTGGCCAACGGGCAACTACGCTGCATCGGGTCCACCACTTACCAGGAGTATCGCGGGATCTTCGAAAAAGATCATGCGTTGGCACGGCGGTTTCAGAAGATCGACGTGCCGGAGCCCTCGATTGAAGAGACGGTCGAGATCCTCAAGGGTCTGCAATCCCGTTTCGAAGAACACCATGGCGTGGTCTATTCGGAGGACGCACTGCGCGCGGCGGCCGAGTTGTCCTCGCGGCATATCAATGACCGCCATCTCCCGGACAAGGCCATCGATGTGATCGACGAGGCGGGCGCCAGTCTGCGCCTGCAGTACCGAGGCGTCGACCAGGCCGAGGTCACACCCGAACTGATTGAGGCGGTGGTCGCCAAGGTGGCGCGGATTCCGCCAAGGTCGGTATCGGCGTCCGATCGCGACCTGTTGCGCAATCTGGAGCGCGATTTGAAGCTGGTGATCTTCGGTCAGGATCAGGCCATCACTACCCTCGCATCCGCGATCAAGATGTCCCGCTCGGGCTTGCGCGACGCAGAAAAGCCGGTAGGTGGTTTCCTGTTCGCCGGCCCTACGGGTGTCGGCAAGACCGAGGTCACCCGGCAACTGGCGATGTGTCTCGGTATCGAGTTGATCCGGTTTGATATGTCGGAATACATGGAGCGCCACACCGTGTCGCGGCTGATCGGCGCGCCGCCTGGCTATGTCGGTTATGACCAGGGTGGATTGCTCACCGAAGCGGTGACCCGGAATCCTCATTGTGTTCTGTTACTCGATGAGATCGAGAAGGCCCATCCCGAGGTGTTCAATCTCCTGCTCCAGGTGCTGGACCATGGCACCCTGACCGACAACAACGGACGCAAGGCGGATTTCAGAAACGCGATTATCGTGATGACGACCAACGCCGGCGCTCAGGATATGAGCCGTCCATCGATAGGATTTACCGAGCAGGATCACAGCAGTGACGGACTCGAAGCGATCCGCAAACTATTTACGCCGGAGTTCCGTAACCGTCTGGACGGCATCATCCAGTTCCAGGCCCTGGATCGGACTACCGTGGTGCGAGTTGTGGACAAGCTGATCGTCGAGCTCGAAGCGCAGCTGCAAGACAAGATGGTCACGCTGGAGCTGGATGACGCGGCCCGTGCCTGGATTGCAGATCGGGGTTACGACGCGAAGATGGGCGCGCGACCGATGTCCAGAGTGATCCAGGAGCAGATCAAGCGGCCGCTGGCGGAGGAGTTGCTATTCGGGAGTCTGGCCTCGGGCGGACATATCCGGATAATTGTCGCGCCGGACGGTGACTCGCTGGCGCTGGAAGCACAGGAACTGGAATCGTCGATCCCGACCCCCAGCTGAACAGGAACGTTCAGCGTGTGCGATAGACGATGCGTCCCTTGCTCAGATCGTAAGGCGTAAGCTCTACCGTCACTTTGTCACCGGTCAGAATGCGGATGTAGTGTTTGCGCATCTTGCCGGAGATATGGGCGGTTACGATATGGCCGTTCTCCAGCTCCACACGGAAGGTGGTGTTGGGCAGGGTCTCGACGACCGTGCCTTCCATCTGAATTGCTTCTTCTTTTGCCATCTGCCAACTGGTTTGACCGGGCTTAGCCCGAAAGCGGGCGCATTGTGCAGAATCCCGGCCGGGTTTGCAATTTCGCTGCTCAGGATTCAATCTCCGTCGCTGCCCTGACACACGGACGACACCGGCGCTGCCGGCCGCTGCCACTGGATCGGGGCGGGCGATGCGGAGCATAGTCTGGCGATGCGCTCAAGAAAATCCTGCCGCGGAATTTCCACGCAGCCGAGGCTGGACAGATGAGCGGATGGCAGCTGGCAGTCGATCATGCCGAAGCCGTGCCGGTGCAGCAGTCCGCTGAGGCAAGCCAGCGCGATTTTGGACGCGTCGGTAACCGCACTGAACATTGACTCGGCAAAGAACACTTGCCCCAGCGCGACGCCGTACAAACCGCCGGCCAAAGCGCCCTGTTTCCAGATCTCTATCGAGTGGGCGTGGCCCAGCTTGTGCAAACGGCCATAGGCTGTTGCCATCTCCGGCGTGATCCAGGTTCCGTTATTCAAACCGGAACCAGGGCCGGCGTCGCGGTTGGCGCAGGCAGTCACCACCGCCGCGAAGCCCTGATCAACCGAAACCTCGAACGCCGGCGAGCGCAGGCGGCGGCGCATGCGTCGCGAGAGATGCATCGCGCCGGGCCACAGGATGGTGCGCGGATCCGGCGACCACCACAGGATCGGCTGTCCGGCCTCATACCAGGGAAAGATGCCTCGACGGTAGGCGGCCAGCAGACGCCGCGGGGACAGATCACCGCCGGCAGCCAGAAGACCGTTTGGCATCCGCATGGCGCTGGTATTGTCGGGAAACCACTGCTCCTCGGGGGCCGGCTTTAACCACGGAATCATGCTGGCCCTGGCGGCTGATCATTGCTGTCGCGGCGGAACGGCAACTGATCCCTGGCGCGATGGATATAGTCATCCATCCAGGCCCGTTCGCGGGTCAGATAATCATCCACTGCGGCGGCAAACACGGGATCCCGAAGCCAATGGGCAGACCAGGTCAGGGTCGGTTCGAATCCCCGGCGCAGTTTGTGTTCACCCTGCGCGCCGGGCTCAAAACGGTCCAATTTATGCTCGATGCAGTAGTCGATACCCCGGTAGAAGCAGGTTTCGAAATGGAGGCTGTGATAGCGCTGATTGCATCCCCAATAACGGCCGTAGAGCGTGGATTCGTCCCGCAAACAGATCGCGCACGCTACCGGAACACCCTCGTCCAGTGCGAGGAACAGCACCAGCGCGGACGGCAACTGCTGGTGCAGCATCGAAAAAAAGCGACGGGTCAGATACGGGGTCTGGCCCCGTTCGAGGAAAGTTCCGGCGTGTAACAGATAGACCTGATCGAGCAGCGCGGGGCTGATCTCCGCGCCGCTGACCACGCGAAAATCGATCCCTGCTTCCTCAACCCTGCGCCGTTCGCGTTTTACCTTTTTCCGCTTGTCGGCGCGGAACAACGCGAGAAATTCTCCGAAATTGCCGTAGTCCCGATTCTGCCAGTGATACTGGCAATCCTTGCGCAGCATGAAGCCTGCGCGGGAGAGTGTGGCGGTGGCGTTTCGCGGAGGGAACAGTACATGCAGGGATGAGGCGCCCTCGCTGTCCGCGAGTTTCTGACCAGCCTCGAGCAGTTGCGAGCATACCGAGTGAGGCTCGGTATCCATGCCCAGAAGCAGTCGGGGACCGCTGATGGGTGTGAATGGCACGCAACTCACCAGCCGTGGATAGTAGTCCCGCCCGGTGCGTTCGTAGGCCTGGGCCCAGGCGTGGTCGAATACGAACTCACCCCATGAGTGGTCCTTCAGATACAACGGCATCGCGGCGCGGACGCGGCCTTTTTCGTCTTCAAGAACGACATGTCGCGGTGACCATCCGGTGGCTGCACAGGCGCTGCCGCTATCTTCCACTGCGGACAGGAACTCGTGGCGCAAAAACGGTGACCCGCCGATCTGCAAGGCGTTCCAGTCCGGCGCGGCGATTTCGCCGATGGAATGGAGGATACGAGGGGACAGCGACTGGGCGGCGGTCACGTCTCAGACAGCGGCGACGACGGGCTTCTCCGCGTCTTCGGCTGGCTGCTCGGCGAGCGCGTCCAGGTATTTTTCTGCGTCCAGCGCAGCCATGCAGCCGGTGCCGGCAGACGTCACTGCCTGGCGGTAGATCTGATCCATCACATCGCCGGCAGCGAATACGCCCCGGACGCTGGTGGCAGTCGCATTACCCTCGAGTCCGGAGCGGACCTTGATGTAGCCGCCGGTCATTTCCAGCTGGCCGTCAAAAATTCCGGTGTTCGGCGCGTGGCCGATAGCGATAAAAACGCCGGTCAATGGAATCTCGCGTGTCTGCTCCGGGTCTTTGGTGCTGCGCACACGAATGCCGGTCACGCCGCTGTCGTCACCGAGTACTTCGTCGAGAACGTGATCCCATAACAGGCTGACATTGCCGTCGTCGCCGGCGCGATCGAACAATCGCTGCTGCAGAATCTTCTCCGCGCGCAGACTGTCCCGGCGGTGGACCAGCGTCACCCGGGAAGCGATATTGGAAAGATACAGCGCTTCTTCCACCGCGGTGTTGCCGCCGCCGATGACCGCGACTTCCTGATCGCGATAAAAGAATCCGTCACAGGTCGCGCAAGCCGAGACGCCGCGTCCTTTGAACGCTTCCTCCGACGGCAGGCCGAGATAGCGAGCGGTCGCGCCGGTGGCAATGATCAGTGCGTCGCAGGTGTAATCGCCGTTATCGCCCTTGAGCAGGAAAGGTCGGCGTTTCAGATCGGTGGTATGAATGTGGTCAAACACCATCTCAGTGTCGAAGCGCTCGGCATGTTTGCGCATGCGCTCCATCAAATCCGGTCCCAGCAGACCTTCAGCATCACCCGGCCAGTTTTCCACTTCGGTAGTGGTCATCAGCTGGCCACCTTGCTCTATGCCAGTAATCAGCACAGGCTTAAGATTGGCGCGTGCGGCATAGACAGCGGCGGAATAACCGGCTGGACCGGATCCCAGGATCAACAGCCGGCAGTGTCGGGTTTCGCTCATGGTCGAATGTTTCCTGTGGTTGCGCCTATCGGACCCGGAGAATCGCCTTTGTGGCTGACCCCGGCTGGTTTCCGGATGGTGAATCTCGTTGCTCCCGGGCCGGGCAAAGTGCCTTGCAGCCGATCGGTGAGATGACAGCGGAATCAATGGTATGTAAAAAGGCGAGGCGATCAAAGGCGCCCGCCACGCGTCATCCGCAGTGCTGCTTGTGATACAGTCGTTGATCAATTAAGATTTGCTGTTCATAAACAATAGCTTGCACTATAAAGCTTTAGTGAGTTCGTAATTTGACAAGGGCAACTCAAACCAACTCCCGCGGCGCAATCCTCGGTTTGTCCACGCATCGTGCGTTGCGCGAGGGCGCGTTGTGGATCTTCACCGCGCTGGCGCTGATCCTGTTCGCGGCGCTGGCGACCTACGCACCCCGTGATCCGGGGTTTTCCTCCACCGGGACCAACGAGCTGATCACGAATGCGATCGGCCCGGTCGGCGCCTATGTTTCTGACCTGTTTTTCATGTTGTTCGGGCGCCCGGCCTATCTGTTTCCACTGATGCTCATCTACGCGGGCTGGCTGGTATTTCGTACCAGGACTGACGTACAGGCGATCAGCCGCCGCGACCTGAGCCTGCGCGGTGCCGGATTTCTGCTGACATTGATCGCCAGCTGTGGGCTGGCGACGCTGCATTTCTCCGGTCAGGGATTGCCGCATACCGGAGGCGGGGTGCTCGGCGCGGCATTCGGGCAAAGCCTGTCTGAAGCACTGAGTTTCCTTGGCGCCACATTGCTGATGCTGGCCTTGTGGCTGGCCGGTGTGTCGCTGTTTATCGGCGTATCCTGGTTGGCGATCATGGATCACGTGGGTCACGCCACCTTGCGGACCATCTCTTGGACCCGCGATCGCATCGATGCGGCGAGGACCTTCGTCGCCGGCCGCAAAGCGGCGCAGACCCGGCATGAGGAGGTACGGAGGCAAACCCGCAAGGCGGCGACCCGCAAGCCACCGAGGATCGAACCGGTACTGCCGAAAGCAGAGACCAGCGAGCGGGTTGAGAAAGAGAGGCAAGTGCCGTTGTTTGATCCGCCGGCAGCCGCGGAAGTGCCGCCCTTATCGCTGCTGGACGATCCGCCGGCCCGCCAGGCGGGTTATTCCGAAGATGCTCTGGAAGCAATGTCACGCCTGGTAGAGCTGAAGTTGAGCGACTTCGGCGTCGAGGTGGAAGTGGTCTCGGTGCATCCCGGACCGGTCGTTACGCGCTTCGAGCTGCAGCCCGCGGCAGGGGTCAAGGTCAGCCAGATCAGCAACCTGGCCAAGGACCTTGCGCGGGCGTTGTCCGCGATCAGCGTGCGGGTGGTGGAAGTGATTCCGGGCAAGTCCGTGGTCGGGCTGGAAATCCCCAATGAAGTCCGCGAACTGGTGACGCTCGGCGAGATCCTGAAATCGCGGGCCTATGATGAATTGCGCTCGCCGCTCGCCCTTGCGCTGGGCAAGGACATCGGCGGCAATGCCGAGGTCACTGACCTGGCGAAGATGCCGCATCTGCTGATCGCCGGCACCACCGGGTCGGGCAAATCCGTGGCGATCAATGCCATGGTGCTGAGTCTGCTCTACAAGGCGACGCCGGAGCATGTGCGACTGATCATGGTCGATCCGAAGATGCTTGAGTTGTCTGTGTATGAGGGCATCCCGCATCTGCTGGCTCCAGTCGTCACCGACATGAATGAAGCCGCTAATGCCTTGCGCTGGTGTGTGGCCGAGATGGAGCGGCGCTATCGCCTGATGGCGACGCTCGGCGTCCGCAATATCGGCGGATACAACCGCAAGGTGAGCGACGCGATCGAGCGTGGCACACCATTTCCGGATCCGCTGTATACGCCACCCGAGGTCCTCGACGATGAGGAACTGCCGGAGCCGCCGACGCTGACGCCGCTGCCGTTCATCGTCGTGATCGTGGACGAACTGGCCGACATGATGATGATGGTCGGCAAAAAGGTGGAGGAACTTATCGCCCGCCTGGCGCAAAAGGCCAGGGCCTCGGGTATCCACCTGATCCTGGCCACCCAGCGACCGTCCGTGGACGTGATTACCGGCCTGATCAAGGCCAACATCCCGTCGCGAATCGCGTTCCAGGTCTCGGCGCGGGTTGACTCGCGCACTATCCTCGACCAGATGGGCGCCGAGGCCCTGCTGGGTCATGGCGACATGTTGTATCTGCCGCCGGGCACCTCGGTGCCGCAGCGTATCCATGGCGCATTCGTCTCCGACCAGGAGGTGCACCGGGTGGTCAAGCACCTGCGCGGCTCAGGCTCTCCGGTGTATATCAACGAAGTGCTTGAGGGCCCGTCGCAACCGGTGCCCGGTCTGAGTGCAAACAACGGCGGGGGCAGCGACGATTCCGAGATGGATGCGCTGTATGACGAGGCTGTGCGCATCGTCACTGAGACCCGCAAGGCATCGATCTCAGGCGTGCAGCGTCGCCTCAAGATCGGCTACAACCGGGCGGCGCGAATGGTCGAAGCGATGGAAGACGCGGGTATCGTGGGGCCGTTGGAAAGCAACGGTTCACGCCAGGTTCTGGCCCCGCCGCCGCCCGAAGATTGAACCTTTGCCCTAGCCGAGAGGCCAAACAACTCATGCTCAAGTTAGCTAAGTGGCTACTGCTCGCATTACTGGGCGCCAATTCGCTGGGCGCGTCGGCCGATGAAAATGGCGCGGTCGCCAGCCTGAGGGAGTTCCTCGCCGGCACCACGACGCTGGAAGCCGGTTTCGTCCAGGCTCTGGCTACCGACGAGGGCGAGGACGCGCAGGTCAGCAGCGGGCGCTTCTACCTGCAGCGACCGGGCCGCTTCCGTTGGGACTATGCGCAGCCTGCCGAGCAGCTGGTGGTGTCGGATGGCGAGCGTATCTGGATGTATGACAGCGATCTCGAGCAGGTCACGGTACGCGCAATCGACGAGTCGTTGCGTGGCACGCCCGCCATGTTGCTCAGCGGTGACGCGGATCTGGACGAGAGTTTTGCCGTGGGCGATGTGGTCCGCGTGGGCGAGACGGATTTTGTGACCTTGTTGCCGCTCCAGCCCAGCCCGGAATTCGAATCGTTGACCGTGGGCCTGAACCAGGGCGAGATCGTCAGTATGGAACTGGTCGACGGCATCGGCCAGCGCAGTTTGATCGAGTTTTCCGATATGCGCAGAGATCAGCCGATCGATCCCGCCTTGTTCCGCTTCACGCCCCCGCCCGGAGTGGATGTCATCGGCGCAGAGCACGATTGAGGCTCGCGGCGGCACCGATGTATCCGCTGCGCTGGACGGCATGGTGGTGGCTTGGAGGCGCATCTCTGGTGGCCCTTGTGGCGGTCCTTTCCTTGATCCCGTCGCCGCCGGAAATGGGTGGCTCGGACAAGCTGGGTCATATCAGCGCGTATGCCGCGCTCGCGATCTGGTTTGCGGGCCTGTACCCGCGCCAACGTTACTGGCGGATTCTGGCCGGTTTGTTTGCGCTGGGTCTGATCATCGAGGCCCTCCAGGGTCTGAGCGGGTACAGACAGGCCGAGTTCCTGGATCTGATCGCCAACCTCACCGGGATCGGGATGGGTCTGAGCCTGGGTTTGTTGTTTCCTGGCGGCTGGTGCGCCCGCATCGAACGCGCGCTGCGTACGCGCGATGATCCTGACCAACAGGGCCGCGATCCGACCCGGCATGAGCAGTAGGCATGGCTGACGAGCATGGCAAGTAGGCGCGACCCGGATCCCAGACCGCTGGCGGATCGCCGACGCCCTCAGGATCTGCGCACGTTCCATGGCCAGTCTCATCTGCTGGCAGCGGGCAAACCACTGAGACTGATGGTGGATGGCGGTTCCTTGCATTCCCTGGTCTTGTGGGGCCCGCCGGGCACCGGCAAGACCACGCTGGCACGCATTATCAGCCACGCCTGTGGCGCGCACTTTATCGCGTTGTCAGCGGTCATGGCGGGGGTCAGGGATATCCGCGCCGCGGTTGCCGAGGCTCAGTCGCTAAGGCAGAGCGAGCAGTTTCGCACCGTCCTGTTTCTGGATGAGGTGCATCGTTTCAACAAGGCGCAGCAGGACGCCTTTCTGCCGTACGTGGAGGATGGCACGCTGGTGTTCATCGGCGCGACGACGGAAAATCCTTCGTTCGAACTCAACAAGGCGCTGTTGTCCCGGGCCAGGGTCTATGTGCTGAAGCGCCTGTCAGAGCAGGACCTGGTGGCGATCCTGCGCGATGCGCTGGACGATGTCGCTGAAGTCATCGGGGGCGGGCGGCTGCTGTTGAGCGAGCCGCAATTGAGCTTGCTTGCAGAGGCAGCGGATGGGGACGCACGCCGCGGTCTTGGATTCCTCGAACTGGCGGCCGAGCTGGCCGAGGAATCACCACAGGGATTGCAGGTCAGCGAGCAGGTGCTGGCTGACGTGATCGCCGGCGGCAGTCGCCGCTTCGACAAACGGGGCGAGGACTTTTACGACCAGATGTCCGCCCTGCACAAGTCCGTTCGCGGATCCAATCCGGATGCCGCCTTGTATTGGCTTTGCCGCATGTTCGACGGTGGCTGCGACCGCGCCTATATCGCCCGACGCGTAGTGCGCATGGCCAGCGAGGATATCGGCAACGCCGATCCGAGGGCAGTCAGCATGACGCTTTCTGCATGGGACGCATTCGACCGCCTCGGCACTCCCGAGGGCGAACTGGCTCTCGCCCAGGCAGTGGCCTATCTGGCCTGCGCGCCAAAGAGCAACGCGATCTACGCGGCGTTCAAGGCAGCGTCTGCCGATGTCAGTCGCCTCGGTTCGCTGGAGGTTCCGTTGGCACTGCGCAATGCTCCGACAGGGTTGATGAAGGGATTGGGTTACGGCGACGGCTATCGATATGCGCATGATGAAGACGACGGGTTTGCCGCCGGCATGGACTATTTCCCCGAGGACATGGAGCCGGCCAGGTATTATCATCCCCAACCGCGGGGCCTTGAGATCCGCATCGCAGAGAAACTGGAACGATTGCGGCGACAGGACCAGGAAGCGCGCCGCGACAAGCGGAACAAGAACCGGGACTGATGTGTCCGCAGCCAGGGACCTTGATCGGGACCTGGAGGACATCGAAGCCTCTATGGATATTTGAAATGCTGGACCCGAAACTGCTGAGAACAGATCTTGAGGCTGTAGTGGCCAATCTTGCCAGGCGTGGTTATACGTTTGACGTGGAACGGTTCCGCGTACTCGACGCGCAACGCAAGAGTCTGCAAATCGAGGCCGATGAGCTGCGCAACCGGCGCAACCGGGAATCGAAGGAAATTGGCAAGGCCAAGGCGGCGGGTACCGATATTCAGCCGCTGCTGAGCAATGTGGCTGATCTCGGCGAGAGGCTGAAACAGGCAGAAGATGCACTCCAGTCAGCGCAGGACCGCATCAACCAGATCGCGATGGAGATGCCCAACCTGATCGATGACAGCGTGCCGGATGGCGCAGACGAATCGGAAAACCGGGAACTGCGTCGGTGGGGCGAGCTACCGGCCTTCGATTTCTCGCCGAGAGACCACGTCGATCTCGGCCTGCTGGACTTCGAAGCTGCAGCCCGCATATCCGGCGCGCGTTTCGTCGTGTTGCGTGGCCAGGTCGCGCGGCTGCATCGGGCTCTGATCCAGTTCATGTTGAATCTGCATGTCGAAGAGCACGGATACACTGAAGTTTACGTGCCGTATCTGGTCAATTCCGGTGCCCTGACCGGAACCGGCCAATTGCCCAAGTTCAAAGCGGACCTGTTTGAAATAGCGGGCGAGGGTGACTTCTTCCTGATCCCGACCGCGGAAGTCCCGGCGACCAACCTGGTGAGGGATTCGATCCTGGAAGCCGAGGCCTTGCCGCTGCGGATGGTGGCGCATACCCCGTGTTTTCGCTCAGAAGCGGGCTCATACGGACGCGATACCCGGGGCATGATCCGACAACATCAGTTTGAGAAAGTTGAGCTCGTCCACGTCACTCGGGCCAGCGACTCTTTCGAAGCGCTGGAAACGCTGACCGGGCATGCCGAAACCGTGCTGCAAAGGCTGGGGCTGGCCTATCGGGTGGTCGAACTGTGCTGCGGCGACGTCGGCGCTGCATCCACGAAGACCTATGATCTCGAGGTCTGGTTGCCTGGTCAGAACGCGTACCGCGAGATTTCTTCCTGCAGCAACTGCCTGGATTACCAGGCCAGACGCATGCAGGCCCGCGTACGCAATCCGGATACCGGAAAACCGGAGCTGGTGCACACCTTGAATGGCTCCGGCGTGGCCGCGGGTCGATGCCTGGTCGCGATCCTCGAAAACTACCAGCAGGCCGACGGCAGCGTCAGCATTCCGGCGGCGCTGCGCCCGTATATGGGCTGCGATCGAATCGGTCCGGCGTGATCCGGGTCAGGCGGCCGCGGGATCACCCGCCGGGCATTGCGCGCCCCGAAGAAATCGTCCATATGCGCGGCAAGCGTCGGTTGCGGTAAAGATTCCGCACAGCGTCCCGTTGCGGGTGATCAGGGTCGAGCCGATGCGGCGCTCGGCCATGGTTTCGAGGACTTCGAACAAAGGCTTCTCCAGATCAACGACGTAAACATCAAACACACAGATATCCCGTACGCGCATCGCCTCTCTTGGCGGCAAGCCCAATTGCGGATCGAGGACGAATTTCAGGTCCCGGTCGGTGACCACGCTGACCAGTACGCCCCGATCTTTGACCGGCAAATGACGCACGCGTAATTGCTGCATCATGTCGCGCGCAGCCAGCAGGGGTTCGTCTGCGTCGATCCAGTGCGGAAACGGCGTCATCACTTTCTTGATGCGGGTTATCTTGCTCATGCCTCGGCCCGTCCGTTTATTTCATTTCATGAACACCTATCCCATGAACAACATCGCCGATACCGCTACCTTGCGACCCTGGATGATCCGGCCATTGAAACGCTGGGCGAAGGTCTCGGCCTCGAAGGTGCTGAAATCTGCATGGACTACCGCCTGCTTGTCACTGGTGTCCGGCGCCGGATCAGGCATCAATTCGATCTTGGTGACCGGAATATAGTTGCCCAATGCTTCGCGCAAGGTCTCTTCGGTGATGGTGTCGGGCAGATTCCTGATCAGGATAGTTGAGGCCATCGGCGGCTCCCTGGTGTGTTTGCTGTCTACAGAATAGCTCAAGAACAGTGCTTGCAGGAACGGTTCTATGCAGGTATTTCTCAGGCTTGGGGCGTAAGCTGGATAATACCCACTGAGATCGCGATCAGACACTGGGCCGGGTAATAGGTGCCAAGGATCAGGGCCTGCGCGCTCGGGGTGCGACGGCGGAAACGGGCATAGCCGAGAAAGGCGTCCGAAATCATGAACAGACCGGCGCCAAGCAACAGCGCCAGACGTCCGGCACCGGGGGCCGCCCACCAGGCGGATGCAGCACTGGCGACCATCAGCACAATTGCAGCGATATAGATCAGCACGGCGGGCCTGAGCGCGCCCGCGCCGGTCCACAACAGCCGGGCCATCAAAAAGCCTGCCAGCGCCGGGACCAGCAGACCCGGCCACCAGAGGCTATCCGCCAGCCGGGCAAAGCCGGTGATATAGGTCACATGCGCGGACAGGAACGCGATCAGCCCGGCAAGAAAGCGCGTCGGCCTGAGCATCAGGAAAACATCACCGGCCAGCGACAACAGCAGGGCCACTACCACGGCGGCGCGATACTCTGGCACAGCTGGATCGGCGAGCAGGGCGAGCAGGACAAAGCACACCATGGTCAGCGGCTTTAGCAAATAGGTCAGTCGCCAGGCGCGCCGATAATCGGCGATGATGTGCAACAGCCCCAGGAACAGGCCGAGTGGCGCGAGCAGGATGCTCAATCGTCCTTGCGCCTGAGCGCCGGCGGCTGCGCCGTCTCGGTCCAGCTCCGCAGATGCAGGTCGCGCTGCGGGAATGGAATCTCTACGCCGTTCTCGCGGAATGCCTTGTCTATGGCGAAGTTCAGATCGCTGGTCACGTCGAAGCGCTGCCGTATCTGACGTATCCAGACGCGCAATTCAAAGTCCAGCGAACTGTCGCCGAAACCCATGAACAGGGCCTTGGGTTTGGGTGCGCTGACGCCATCAGTGAGCACCTGCGGGTGCTCATTTGCAACACCAACCAGGACTTCGCGGACTTTCTCCGTGTCTGACCCGTAGGCGACGCCGACCTTGATCAACAAGCGTCCATGCGGGTCGTGCAGGACCCAGTTGGTGACTTGTTGCGAGACCAGCTCCGAATTCGGCACGATCACGTTTTGCCGATCCAGCGTCTCGATTTCCGTCGAGCGGATGCTTATTTGCTTGACCGTGCCCTCGACCATTCCGACCGTGACGAAATCACCTGACTTGATCGGTCGCTCGAACAGCAGGATCAACCCGGAAACAAAATTATTGACGATATTCTGCAGGCCGAAACCGATACCAACCGACAGCGCGCCGGCAACGATCGCAAGCCCGGCGAAGCTGATCCCGGTAAGCTTCAGGCCGATCAAAGTCGCCAGCACGAAGCCGACATAACCGGTGATCTTCAGCAGCGCGTCGCGCGCCCCCCGGTCCATGCGGGTCTGGCTGATATAGCGTCGTTGAACTGACTGCTTTACCCAGCCGGTTGCGATCAGGATGCCGACAAAAGCGACCAGGCCGTAAAGTATATGGATCGGGACGATCCGGACTGTGCCTACCTCGATGCCGTCGAGGATTGCGCCAGACACATACTCAGGCAGGTTGCCGGAATTATCCCAGGCATTGGCCACGACATACAAAAACGTAATCCACAAACCCAGATCGATGGCCAGGTTGTACAGGCCGAGACCGGATTGGGGGTCCGACGGCGACAGGCCCAGCCACGATCGCACCCGGTATGCCATCGGCGTGCCACCCTTGGAGATGGCGGCCACCGATGAACCGCTCATCCACAGCAGCAGCCAGAGCAGGAAGGCTGCAAACAGCGAGGTAAGTACCGCGCGCAGCAGATAGTTGGCGAAGTTGTAGTACCCGATCAGATCGGCGCCGGCGGACACCAGCAGGCAGACGATCACCAGCAGGCGGAAAATACGGAACCGGGGACGCAGTCCGCTGACCCGGCGCGCGATCAATACGATTGAGAGCAGGCAGCCAGCGAGCGCCAGGTTGAGCAGGACGTAAGCAAAAAGCAGGTTCGGCGACGGCGGGTCGTCCAGCCAGTTCGGGCCGAGAATCACATAGCCCGCGACCAGTGTGATCAGACTGGCGCGCATACGCGCCCGCAAAGCCGGCACGTGATCGATCATGCCCTCGATCATCGTCGCCGGTGACAGACGGTTGGTACTCCACCGGATCAGCACTACGCCGATAGCAATCAGCAGCGGACTCAGCGCGACGCGCATCACCAGCAGGCTCTGGCTGGGTTCGCTGGCCGCCAGGTAAGTCACCAGGCTCAGCGTGATGCCGACCATCAGCAGCGGTGCGTTCTGTGAGGGTGGGCGCAGCAGCAGATGACGCAACTGCGGCGGACCCTCGTCAAACTTGTTGCGCACGGCCCAGACTTCGAACTTGCGCTTGATGCTGGCGCCGACCAGGAATGCAAGTGTTGCGAGGATCACTGCTATCAGCAAGGTCGCGCGGACCGAAAGATCGAATCGGCTATGCCAGCGAGCGCCGATCTCCTCTGGTCCGGGCAGCTCGCGCAGGCCGTCCAGCGCATAGCCCAGTTCCGCCAGCAGCGGGGACCCCCGACTCCACATGCGTTGAGCAGAAATCTTGTTCAGGGCGATGTCCGCTTCTTCTATCAGTTGTTGCGCACGGACCACGAGCAATTCGCAGTTGGATCGCGTCGCGGTCAGGCGCGCCAGTTCCTCACTGACTTTCTTGCGCTGCTCCCAGATATCGATTTCTTCGTCCGGGGCCGGCTCACCGAGAATCGCCAGCTCGGATTTCAGACTCTCGACCTGGGGGGCCGTGCGCGCCGCGCAGGATTCGCCGCTGGCCAGATACTCCCCGGCAGTGGCGCGCAGACTGTTCAGCGCCTCGACATCCTCATCGTCCTGGGAATCGGTAATGGCTCCCAGTTCCTGCTCCAGCCGATCGAGCGCGGCGATCGCGTCTACCGGTTTCAATTCCGCCGGGGCGATCTGGGCCATGACTGCCGGCGTCGCCAACAGGACCAGAATCAGAGCGGGGATTGAGCAGGACGATCTCAAAGAGGTTCTCGCTGGCAGCGTGGGCAAAAACGATGGGGCAGTATAAACCGCAGCGTCCCGGACTTCTAAGAATTGGCTCACGTTGTTGCGGGCAGCGCCGGGTCGCGGGAGAATGCGCGCCTTGCGCTAGATCTGACTCGACACGGAGAGGTGGCAGAGTGGTCGAATGCACTGGTCTTGAAAACCAGCAGCGGGTAACTCCCGCTCGAGGGTTCGAATCCCTCCCTCTCCGCCAATAACTTAATCGGCCCCTTCACGGGGCCGTTTAAGTTATCAGGGGTGTGGAGGCCCGATGAGAACCCTTCGGTTCGACCCGGAGTTGGCGCAGCCGACGAAGGGAACGCGCAGCGGCCGCAGGCCGTGAGCGGCCCCCTTGAGGGGTGAGCCGCGCAGCGGCGAATAATCCCTCCCTCTCCCTCAGCAACGCCCGGATGTCATTGTGCAGTGCCAAATGCCAGACGTATAATTCAATCGTCAGGACGACATAGACGATTGCTCTGATCTGCAGCCATCGAGTTCCAGCAATGCCAGCGCGACGCTAGAGACGAAATCACCCCCCAAACGAGGTCAATTTCATGCGCACGAGATATAACTGGTTCGCGGCGGCAGTTTTGTTCGCTGCAATTCCCTGCCTGGCCGCCGACGCCGATCCGGGCAGTGCCGGCAAACACAGCGTCCAGGAACTGGCGCGGGCGGCACAGAATCCGGTCGCGAACATGATCAGCCTGCCGTTCCAGAATGACACCAATTTCAACTTCGGGCCGGAAGAAAAAACGCAAAATGTGCTGAATATCCAGCCGGTCTGGCCGATTTCATTGAACGAGAAATGGAATGTAATCACCCGCACCATCGTGCCGGTCATATCTCAGCCCGAGTTCACGCCGAACGGCGATCGGACTAATGGCCTGGGCGACACCACGTTTACTGCGTTTTTGTCACCCAAAGACAGCGGGAAACTGATCTGGGGCGTCGGTCCGGCGATCCTGATTCCCACCGCAACAGACGATGACCTCGGTTCGGATGAATGGGGCGCTGGACCGTCGTTCGTGCTGCTCGCCATGCCGGGTCACTGGGTGGTCGGCTCCTTGTTCAGCAACGTCTGGTCCTTCGGCGGCAGTGGGAGTGACAAGGTCAATCTCTTCACATGGCAACCCTTCATCAATTACAACATGGCTGGCGGTTGGTATCTGACTACCTCGCCGGTCATCACCGCCAACTGGGAAGCGAGCAGCGATGACACCTGGACCGTGCCGCTTGGCGGCGGTTTCGGTCGCATTTTCCGGGTCGGCAAGCAGGCGATGAATGGGCAGATGCAGGCCTTCTACAACGTAGAAAAGCCGGAATTCGGCTCAGACTGGGGTTTGCGTTTGCAATTCCAGTTGCTGTTTCCAAAGTAGGGCGAGTGATTTGACGGCGGTTTCACCCACATATCGTCAGCGCCGCTCTGGTCAGGTGGACAGGGTCGTCTCGCCGCGGCGTCCCGCGAGTTTCCGTTGTTGCTTCGCCCGCAGAATACAGCCGGCCGCCAGTCAATGCTAAGGCACAAAGCGGCGCCGAAGTTCCAGTTCTCTGGCGGCCACCTGACGGTCCAGTTCGCGGACTTCGTCCATGAATTGCCGGGCAACTGGTGACAGGGTCCGGCCCCGCAGCGTGATAAAGCCGTAATTCAATCGCATCCAGTCCTGTTGGAAAGGGACCAGGGCCAGTATTCCAGCCTCGAGTTCGCGTTTGATCTGAACCAGAAGCTCGCCTGCGATCGCATCGCTGTTGGCGACCAGGCGCCGCGACGCCAGCGAGACCTCGACTTCGACGGCAGGCACGAAATCGCCGGAGGCGGGGTCTGTTTGGCCAGCTCGAAGATCATCACCGGCAAACGCGCCGGCGATACGTTTAGGTACGCGGCTGGTGGCCCAGGGATAAGTAAGGAGGTCGCGGAATCGGATTGGGACGCTGCGCATGGTCAGCGGGTGACCGCTACGACAGTAAAGATAGATCCGGTGGCGGCTCAAGGGCTCGACCACGAGCCGATCATCCGCTGCTGCCTCGCTTATTTCGGCGATGCCCAACTCGGACTCGCGCTTCAGGATACGGGTGGTGACTTCCCGCCAGTCACCGCTACGAAGCCGTAGCTGCAGCCCGGGGTGACCGGTGATCAGTGCGGCGCCGGCCTCAGGGCCGAGTATCTCTAATGGATAATGCCCCATCGAAACATCGAGATAGCCGGACTCCAGACCCAGCATCGCGTCAATTTCGCGTTTGAGTTCGACCGTTTCACCGATAATGACTGACGCCCTGGCGAGCAGGGATTCTCCGAACGGTGTTGGTATCACGCCGTCAGCAGTGCGGTCGAACAACTGTGCGCCCAGCGTGGCTTCCAGCGCCTTGATGCTTCGGGTCAGAGCAGGCTGGGACAGGTTTAACGCAGCGGCTGCCTGGCCAAAGTGCCGATGGTTGGCCAGTGCCCGCGCATGATTGAGTTGTCTGAGTGTGATGTTAATGCAAAAAATATATCACAGCGTTTCATCTAATGCATTAGACGCATGAATGCTCGCCGTGTTTTCATAGGCGACCTTCGCGGCTGTGACAGGCCCGACTGGCCGCGTGAAGTCGGCACTTCAGGCATCTTAAGCATCCTCTAATGTCGTCATGGGCGACCTGTGCCGTTGCCAGTTGCGCGCTCATTATCAACCGCGTCCCGAAGCATTGAAGGCACCAAGGGTATTTAGTTTCTTACACTTCCGTTCCTGTGGCCTGGCCGCCGGGACAATACCGATCATGGAGAACCGAATGAAGCTTCTGACCGCAATCGGCATCGCCGCGATGCTCGCCATGTCATCCGTCGGCCTGGCCGAAACAGAGACTGGCCATTTCAGCCCCAAGGGCAAGCTGCCCTCAAAGTACACCATCGAGAAACAGCAGCAGCAAAGAAAGATTCTGCCGTTTGCGGACAAGCGCGACTTCGAAGAGCAGTCCAGGGGCTTTATCGCCGCCCCGGACTACACCCAGATCATGGCTGAGAAAGGCAATGTGGCCTGGGACATGGGCAAGTATGACTTCCTGCTTCAGGGCAAGGATTTCGACAGCGTCCATCCCTCGCTGCAGCGCCAGGCCATTCTGAACATGAATTACGGCCTCTACGAAGTCATGCCCGGGATCTACCAGGTGCGTGGGTTCGATCTGGCAAACATCAGCTTTATTCAGGGTGACACCGGGTGGATCGTTTTTGACCCGCTTACCGCCAAGGAGACGGCTGCTGCTGCCCTCAAATTCGTCAATGAGCAGCTGGGTGAGCGTCCAGTGGTCGCGGTTGTCTACTCGCACTCTCACGCGGATCACTTTGGCGGCGTGCGCGGTGTCGTCGATGAGGCGGATGTCCGCAGCGGCAAGGTCAAGATTATTGCGCCGATAGGCTTCATGGACCACGCGGTGGCAGAGAACATTTACGCCGGTAACGCGATGAGCCGGCGAATGTTCTACCAGTACGGCGTCCTGTTGCCTGCCAGTCCATATGGCCATGTGGATCAATCGATCGGCAAGAACACCGCGGCCGGTAATCTCGGTCTGATCGAGCCGAATGTGATCATCGAGGACGACTTCGAAGAGATGACCGTCGACGGCGTCCGGATGATCTTCCAGAACACGCCGGGGACCGAGGCGCCGGCGGAAATGAACACCTATTTCCCGGATATGCAGGCGTTCTGGGCCGCAGAAAACATCTCTGCCACGATCCACAACATCTATACGCTGCGCGGTGCGCTGGTGCGCGATGCGCTGGAATGGTCAAAGCAGATCAACGAGGCCTTGTATCGCTATGGCCAGGAAGCCCAGGTCATGTTCAGTGCGCATAGCTGGCCGCGTTTCGGTAATGAGCGCATCCAGGAAGTGATGCGCGGGCAACGCGATATGTACGGCCACCTGAATAACCAGGTGCTGCACCTGGCCAACCAGGGCGTCACGATCAACCAGATACAGAATGTCTATGCGCCACCGCCCAGTCTGCAGCAGCAGTGGTTCGCGCGCGGCTATCATGGCTCGATGGAACACAACAGCCGGGCGGTGATCAACCGCTATCTGGGCTACTGGGACGCGAACCCGACGACCTTGATCCCGTTGTCGCCGGAAGACTCCGCACCCTTGTATGTAGAGATGATGGGCGGCTCCGACAAGATTATGGCCAAGGCGCAGGAGCTCTACGATCAGGGCAAGTATCGGCATGCGCAGGAGATACTGAACAAACTCGTCTATGCGGAACCAGGAAACCAGCCGGCCAAGGACCTGCTGGCTGACGCGTTTGAGCAGTTCGGCTATCAGCAGGAGAGTCCCAGCGTGCGCAACAGCTTCCTGGCGGCAGCGCTGGAACTACGCTCCGGCATCCCGGAGGGCGCCAGCCCCAAGACCGGTGGGCCCGATCTGATTCGTGCGATGACCACGGACCTGTATCTGGACTTCCTCGGGATACGCACGGACAGTGATAAAGCGGACGGCATGGCGTTCACGATCAATCTGCTAACCCCGGATAACGGTGAGGAATTCGTGGTTGAGATGAGCAACGCCGTGCTCACCAATATCAAGGGGCAGCAGGCCAGCGATCCGGACCTTACGCTGACCATCGATCGCGTCGATCTGGAACAGGTGATGATGGGCGCAGCGACCTTCGATCAGCAGATCGATGCCGGCAAGGTGAAAGTCGAAGGCAATCGTGAGGTCCTCGAGCAGCTCAAGAGTACGTTGATCCAGTTCGAGCTGGGCTTCGAGATCATGCCGGGCACGCTCAAATCGCCACTCAAGGCGCCTGATGACAGCACCTTCGAACAGGAACCGCTGCCGTACACCGGCGACTAACACGGCTCGCTGCACACACAGCGGATCCTTGAGACAAAATCGCTCCAGCCTGGCCGGCACAAAGGCCCGGCTGGGGCGTTTTTTTTGCTGAAGCGGGAGTTTGGTCCTGCCGCCTTATCTGGCGTGAACAATTTTTTTGGTCCACGCTGTGCAAACCTCTGTTCGACCTGATCCAACAAACCCGATTGCCCGAGGCCCTTTCGAGGCGGGCGTTGGTACCGGTCAGCCGGCGCAGGGGAACCAGGGCTGGCCGTGATAGTCTGAACCTGCATCCGGGGCGGCCGCACTCATCGCGGCGAGACCGGGTTTTTGAGTCGGCGAATTGTCGCGGCCAGGCGATCCAGGCTCCGGCTGATATCGGCGCGGAGGATACCCTTTGCTGAACAAATCCCTGTTTTCAATATTTCTGCTTCTTTGTCTCACCGCACAAGGCGCGCGAGCCGCGGATGCGGAACAAGCGGACCGCGTCTATCAGGAGCAACAATGGCCTGAGGCAGTGATTGCCTACAGCGCGCTGGTTGAGGAAGAACCGCAGAATGGCCGGGCCCAGTACCGGCTGGCGACAGCGCTGCGGCATGTCGGCCGCTTTCAGGAGGCGGGCGAGCATCTGGAGCTGGCGCTTGCCGCGGGTGTTCCTTCTTCCTATGTAGACGTCGAGCGCGCCCGGCTGGCAGCAGCAAGCGGCGATGGGAAGCTGGCGGTCACTGCGCTGACGAATGCAGCATCGGCAGGCTTTTCTGATCCGTCGGCGATCACTGATGATCCGGCCCTGGCCGCGCTTTCCGATGTGCCGGGCTTCGCAACCAGTCTCGATCAGATCAGACGCAACGCCGCGCCCTGTGAATATGACCCGGTGTTTCGTCAGTTCGACTTCTGGGCTGGCGACTGGGAGGTCAAGGGCGGCGACGGGACGTTTTATGGCAACAATCGAATCTCCATCGAGGAGCAGGGCTGCGTGCTGGTCGAGCACTGGAGCAGCGCCACCGGCAACACAGGGATGAGCGTGAACTATTACGACGCCCATGCTCGGCAGTGGGTGCAAATCTGGAACGGACTGGGCATACAGATTCAGATTCGGGGGGCGTTGGAAGACGGTTCAATGGTGTTGACCGGTGATATTCACTATCTGGCCAATGGCGATCATCGGGACTTCCGTGGTACGTGGACGCCGATGGACGGCGGGGTGGTCCGGCAATTCTTCGAGGAATCGACAGACAGTGGAGAAACCTGGTCAACCTGGTTCGAAGGCTTTTACCATCCAGGCATCACGGATCAGCCACCAGCAGACGGTACCTGAACGGATCACCACAGCTTGCTGGTCTGGGTTAAAATCTCAACCGTATGCAAACCCCGAATCCTTTCCTGATCAACGGGCGCCCACCCGGACCTGTGGCGCGTTTTCTCGCCGGTGTGGTTGCGCTGGGCGTCCTCGCGATATCTATCCTGCTGGGTTTCGTGTTTTTCGTATCAGCACTGATTGCCGCGGCAATTATCGCGATCGTGGTGTGGCTCAAAACCCGGCAGGCCGGGCCGTCGGCGCCAGGTTCAAGATCTCGGGGCGCACCGTCCCCAGGCTCTCCATTTCGGCGTGAGCCGGGGTCCGGAACTACGCTGGAAGGAGACTTCGAAGTCCTGGATCCTGAGGATTCACGCCGCGACAGGCCAGGCCCATGAAGAAATCCAACCGCAGCCTGCGCAGACGTCCGCTGTTCACACCGGTATGGTTGTCGATGATTGGCGGCCTGGTATTTCTGCTGGCGGCCAGCTGGACCTGGAATTCGCTTGGCACGGTGACGGTGATCCTCGTCCGCCATGCGGATACCACCGGAAACGAAGCGCAGCGTCCGCTCACCGCGGTCGGCGCGCTGCGCGCCGAGAGCCTGGCCAATATCCTTAAGGATGTTCCGTTGGCGGCGGTCTATGTCAATGAATTACCGCGGACCCGAGCCACAGGTGTAGGTGTGGCGGCTATCACCGGGGCCGAGTTGATCGAGGTGCCCACCGCCGATTTCGACAAACTGCCCGGGCTGCTCAAGCGGCACAAAGGTGAAATCGTTCTGGTCGTCGGGCACAGCAATACCGTGCCTGAGCTGATAGAGCGACTCGGTGGTAAGGCGAACACAATTGAAGAAAGCGATTTTTCCCGGCTGCTGATATTGACCACGGGCCTGCTGGAAAGCACTCGCGTACTCCCGTTGCGTTATTAGTTGTGGCATTAGTCGTGATTTTGGAGCGCGCCGGGCGGCGTCGGCCACACGCGGCTTGGTAATGGTTCTCTGAGTTCGGCAAGCGCGATAAGCCGAAAACAGGACGTCGAGCGAAGCCAGGTCGGTGACCGGCAGTAACCGTCGATCCGCATCGGGATCAGGCGTTGAACGGGTTCTCGGCCAGATCCCCATCCGCGGTCAGGGGCGGGTAGGGCAGGCCGTGTTCTCTGCAGCGCATCGCGATCTCCGGCTGAGTCCATTCGAACAGTACCCGGTGATACTCTTCTTCTGGCAACCGGCTTTCGTGATAAAGACCCGCGGCCTCGCGCTGGCGCCGTGCTTCGTAGAGCAGGATCGCGGCGGCCACCGATACATTCAAAGAGGCGACCAGACCTTCCATCGGGATCACGACATGCGCGTCTGCGAACTCGGCGCCCACGGCGCTTACCCCGTCTAGTTCCGCACCCAGCAGAAAGGCAGTGGGGCGCGTGTAGTCATATTCCCGGTAATCCTGTGCCTTGTCTGAAAAATGGGCGGCAACGATGCGGAACCCGTCACTCTTGAGGATGCCACAGGCCTGGTGCACTGTGTCGTGGAGGTCCAGGCCGACATAACGCCCGGTGCCGCCCGCAGCCATATGGGAGCGGGACACGTCACCTTCCGGATCGACCGCGTGCGCGCGGAATGCGCCGGTGGCGTCGCAGGTTCTCAGGATGGCGGCGATGTTGTGGGACTTGTGTACCGCGTCCATCAGCACCGTGAGATCAGGCTGCCGCGCGCGGAGCACTCGCTGCAATTTGGCGAATCGGGTGGGAGTCATGAATTCAAGCCGTTGCTCGAAATATCGAAAATAAATTAACTATACCTTATAAGCATATGATTAATAATATTACTCTGTCGATCAATACACGCGGACGTGGCACCTTCGATCTGACTGCGCTGGTTCAGGATCACATCCGCGACAGTGGGCTGCAAGCGGGCCTGTGTCATGTGTTCGTACATCACACCAGCGCTTCGCTGATGCTCTGCGAGAATGCCGATCCAGCGGTGAGGCGCGATCTCGAAGCGTTCATGAGCCGCCTGGCCCCGGATGGTGATCCGGTCTACGAACATGACGACGAAGGACCCGACGACATGCCTGCCCATATCCGCAGCGTGATCACCCAGCCCTGCCTGACGCTGCCGGTAGCCGGAGGCCGGGCCGATCTGGGCACCTGGCAGGGCATATATCTGTGGGAGCATCGCCAGCAATCCCATCGCCGCCGCGTCACATTGACGCTGCAGGGCTGAAGCCGCTCGGCTCTCAGCCCTGGTAGTGCGCGACGGCCTGGCGGATGAAGTCGCTATGCCGGCCGACAAGCAGATCCGCCAGCACGACGTCCTCGATGACCCCTTCGGTATTGATCAGAAAAGTGGCACGCCTGACGCCGATACCCAGCGGGCCATCGACGCCATAAGCCTTTATCGCCTGTTTGTCGGTGTCGGCGAGCAGCGTAAACGGCAGGCGGTGGCGCTGGCGGAAACGCGTATGGCTGGCTTCGTCCTGAGGACTGACGCCGACCACCCGGATGCCGACATCCGAGATATCCTCATGCATATCGCGGATTGCACACGCCTCTTTGGTACAGCCCGGAGTGAAATCGGCCGGATAAAAGTACAGCAAGAGCGGACCGCTGGTGAGCAGGTCTGACAAACTCACCCGCTTGCCGTCCTGATCAGGCAGGTCGAAGGCCGGCGCGGAGTCACCCTTCTTCAGCATTGTCCGTTGCCTCCCCTGACAGGCTTGCTTCGATAAACGACAGTTCCATGACCCGATAGCCGGTCTTGCCCATACCCAGCGCCGCATAGACGTTTTGAGCGTGCGTATTCTCGGTTTCCACATACAGACGCACGCCGCAGACATCCGCCCGCGAGCGCGCCAGCCCGACCAGATGCCGATACAGGGTGGAAAATACGCCGCGGCCGCGATATTCCGGATCCACATAGACGCTCTGAATCCACCACCACCAGCCATTACGCCAGTCGCTCCACTCCAGCGTATACATGATCTGGCCGCAGGGTACGCCGTCCCATTCGGCAATGAAGTAGACGCTGCGCTCGGGATCCGCCAGACCCAGGCGAACGCCGGGTTCCAGACGTTGCAGATCCAGCTTCTTGCCTTCCGATTCTTCCGCCAGGCGGGCGTTGAAATCTACGACCACCGGCTGGTCAGCAGGCATGGCAGGGCGAATATGAGGGTTCACAGCGGACTCCGGCGAGCTAGCGATGGGCAAGCATACCTCCCGGGCGCCGGGCTGTCAGGGGTGGCTGGACAGGGCTCCCGCCGGTGGTAAACTAGCGCGCCGGAAGTGGGGCCGTAGCTCAGTTGGGAGAGCGCCTCGTTCGCAATGAGGAGGTCGGCAGTTCGATTCTGCTCGGCTCCACCACTTCCTTCCCGGCTGAAACCCCTGCCGTCTGCGCAGAATCCTCGCCGCTGGACAGGCGCCGATCCCGGGATGGCTGGGCTTGCCGCCACGGCGATGTCGGCCTGATATCCCAATGCTCAACCCAACGCTCAACGCAGGGGTCATTGGGCCAGTGATCGGGCTCTGCGCGAGGCTCTGATCCCTCGAATCGACAAATCATTGAGCTTGCTCCATCATCCCGTGCGACCCCCGAAAACAGAACTACTAACAATGTCTTTGTTTGCCGAACTCAAGCGCCGCAATGTGTTCCGGGTAGCGATGCTTTACCTGGTCGCCTCCTGGCTGCTGCTGCAGGTGGCCGACGTCGGCGTTTCCCTGCTCGGACTGCCGGAGTGGATCGGCAAAGCCGTCGTGCTGTTCCTCGCCATCGGTTTCCCACTGGTGCTGATTTTCTCGTGGATCTTCGAGTTTACGCCGGAAGGATTGAAGCGCGAAAAGGATCTCGACCGCAGTCAGTCCATGACCGCGCACACCGGCCACAGGATCAACACGCTGATTGTTGTGTTGCTGGTGCTGGCGATCGCCGCGGTGGTGGTAGACCGGATGGTACCCGAGGCAGTTCCGGTTGCCGAAGCGCCGGCCACGGAAGAAACGCCGGCCGCCGTGACAGATCCGCGAGATCCGGCGACCTTTGCCGCAGGAAAATTCGCGCCTGCTCCCGACCGATCCATCGCCGTGTTGCCGTTTGTGAACATGAGTGGCAACCAGGAGAATGAGTATTTTGCCGATGGCTTGTCTGAGGAGATCCTCAATGTGCTCACCGGCATCCCCGACCTCAAGGTGACCGCGCGAACCTCGTCGTTCCAGTTCAAGGGCAAGAACGCGGATCTGCGCGAGGTCGGAGAAGCCTTGAACGTCGCACATTTGCTCGAGGGCAGTGTCCGCCGTTCCGGTGACAAGGCCCGGATCACCGCTCAGCTGATCCGCGCAAAGGATGGCTATCACCTGTGGTCGGAGACCTATGACCGGACCCTCGAGGATACGTTCGAGGTGCAGACCGACATTGCCGAAAGCGTCTCTCGTGCCCTCGGCGTTGTGTTGGATGATGCACAAAGAGAGCGCATGCGGTCAGCCGGGGTCCGGAATGTAGAGGCCTTTATCTACTTCCAGCGCGGGCAGGAACGATTTTACGATGCCCATTCGAATGAGATCGACATGCCTATGCTGGAAGAATCGGCAGACTTGTTCTCCGAAGCGATCCGGCTCGAGCCTCGTTTTTCCGATGCCTACTTCCTGCGTAGCGATGTCCACGCTCACGGTTCCACAGCCGAGGACGTGTCGCCATCGGAGCGCGACGCACACGGCGTTGCATACTTGGAGGATCTGGCCGCGGCGAGCATGTATGCGCGCAGCCCGGCACAGAAGGCATTGATCGAAGTCGACCGGACCCTGGCTTCATCAAACTGGGGCGCGTTGCCGGAACGTTTTGCGTCGGCACTGGCATTTACCACTTGCGCTGAAGGCGTCTGGATCCAGATGGCACCCGCGTGGGGGTTTGCCGATCAGGCCTTGATCCAGAATCAAGGATATATTGAATGCGATCCGCTGAATTTTTTCAGCTACTTCAATTCTGCAGCCGCGGCGCTCTGGTCTGGACAGCCTGAGCTGGCCCTGGAGTTTGCGGATCGTGGTCTGGCGCTGGGTCTGGATGCGGACTTTCTTCAGGACATCGCGGTCAGGGCCTTGCTCGCAATGGGTAAATTGGACGAGGCAGCGGACCGGGCCAGCAGTCATGATTCATGGGGCCGTGCGACCCTTCTGACCTATGTCGCCGCAGCCTCCGGGGATACGGCCCAGGCACGGGAGCAGGCCACAAAAGCGATTGAGAGTTCCGGCCAATGGCGGAGGATGTATGTCCGGCTTATTTTGAGCGCGATTGTCGGCGACCGTGAAACTGCCAACCGGACCGCGAGCTGGTTTGATCAGCTGCCGAACGGCCAGTTGATGCTCGGGTCAGTGGTCTTCGATTGTATGTGCGGCGCGCCATTCGATCTCGCCGCGGCACCGGTGTTTCGCCAGCGTATCGAGGAGGCCGGATTTGTCTGGCCTCCCGCTGCAATCATCGACTACCCGGCCATGCGGGAATAGGCGGGCGGTCGCTACACAGCAGCGCTGAATCCGTCAGAAAACAGATGCTCAGCTGACCGGCCCAATACTAAATACGCCACTAAATACGCCGGGCCTTGCCGATTGATGAAGCCAGGTTCTTGATCCGCGATTGCCGACAGGGATGCTTGCCCATGTCCGTGAACGTGTATGCCCCGTGGTCCATCCCGATCTCGATCGTGCGGTAAGCGAATTCGGGCATTTCCAGCACATCATGCTGACCGACCACTTCGCTGACCTCGACGGACTTGCCGATCTTGCTGTCGATGTATTCAATAATCTCGGCGGTGCTCCTGATGCCGCGACGGATTGCATCGACGAACACCCGCGTGCCGGCAGCAAGCTCACTGCTGGCCGTGTCAGGGTCCTGGCTGGGGTTATAGCCGCTGGCCTGACGGATGCGCCACATCAGATTCGCGATGTCATAGCCGACTTCGACGATGCGCTGCAGGTCGGTCGCGGAATCCTGTTCGATGACCGATTTGGCCAGATCGCTGGCGAACACCAGCCGCAGCGCCAGATCCGGCAGCGCGTCCTGGTTACGCAGCGCCCAGGCTCTTATTTCATTCAGATTCTCTACCGACATTCGCATGAGCATTTCTTCCCAGATCAGGCAGACGGTCCGGTTACCAGAGTGGGCAAACTGCTGCCACCGGCAGATGGCTCGCGATGTTGCGATCTGGGTCGTTCCTGACGTCGGGATGCATCGATCCGTCGCCGTCTGATCACCGCATACTACTACGTCCGGGCGCTGAACCAAGCTTGAGCGCGGGCGAGATGGGGAAGGTGAAGACCTGGCTGCGAGAGCCTTGTTCAACCTGCCCGCCCGGGCGGGAGGAGGTCGCATGACCCCCTCCGGATCCCGGAAAACGAGCGCCCTGTGGCCTGAACCGTGGCCCGGGCGGTCACCATGGCGCGGATGTGCCGCCTCGGTGCGGATCCCGTTCAGCTCGTGATCAGATCAGATCAGGACAGAGTCAGACCGTTCTGGTCGCGATGGCCGGAGAGATCGACGCGGCTTTGCGCGCCGGGCCTGCCACGGCCAGCAGACCAAGCAACCATAGAGCGAGTATGCCGGCCGGAACGTAAAGCGGGTCCAGACGTTCGAGTTCGAAGTTCACCACCAGCAAATAATTGACCGCGAGCGTCAACACCGCGCCCAGAGCGACGCCGACCGTGGTGATCATCAGGTTCTCAAGGACAAAATAGCGGATGATGTCGCGACGTCTTGCGCCGATCGCCCGGCGCGTACCGATCTGCTTGATCCGCTGACGCACGGAGAAACTGGCCAGACCGACGATGCCGACGCCGGTAACCACGATCATCAGGCCAACGACGATCGACAACACGACAGCCATGCCCCGGTCACCCACATAGCTATTGTCCTTGATCTCGCTATGGGTGCGCAGGGACTTCACGATACGACGATCGTTGGTGCTCAGCAGAGTCTGCTCCACCTGTGGCATCACCCGATCGCGTTCCCCGGGCTCGGTGCGCACGATGTAGTAGGTGGAATCATTCGGCATCACACGCGGCACCAGCACGACGTTCTCCAGTTGATCCCATCCGACCCAGGCCCCGTGCATTTGTTCGAGCACGCCGATCACTTCAACGGGGTTGCCCAGATTGTCGTAAATCGTTGCGCCAGCAGTAGCGTCCCCGTCCGGAAACAATGCGTCCAGATAAGCCCGGGTAATGATCGCCCGGTTATAGGGAATTCCGTAATTTTCAGGATATTCAATATCATCCGGCGAGAAGCCGCGCCCGGATTCGAGCCGCACACCCAGCGCATTCAATGCATCCGAATTGACGAAGTACTGGGCGGCGTTGGCGCGCGGTGCATCCTCATCGACAGAGCCGGAAAATTCCGTTCCCCAGCCGCTGCCCGAGAGTGGCACATGCTGCGAACTGGTGACCGCGATCACGCCCGGTATTTGCGCAAGCGCGCGCAGGTCTTCGGCGACGCTCTCCTTGAGATCGAAATCCTCGCCAATACCAAAGCTCTGGACAGTGACGATATTCTCGACGTCCATTCCGGTCGGCCGGGCGATGTTTTCGATTCTTTGCTCGATGATAAATACCGCGTTGACGATCACTGCGAGAGTCAGCGCGATCTGCAGTGCCATCAGCACCGGGCCGGTCTTGTTGCGCAGGCCAGCTCTCCAGATGGGTCCGAATTCCATAATTTGATTCCTCTGCCAGGTTCTATTGCAGCCGCAAATAGGCGCCGGGGGCCACCCGACACACTCGCCATGCCGGGTACAGGCCGGCAACGATCGTCGCCAGCACAGCGCTGATGATGGCAATCCCGGCCAGCGTCAAATCGAGTCTGGCGAGATGCTCGAACCCGGGGAACAATTGCTGGATCCCCTTGAGCGATAGCCAGGCGAGCCCGAGCCCGGCCAGACCCCCTGCGGCGCCCAATGTCCCCACTTCGATCAACTGCTGTCGGAATACTTCGCTGCGGCTGGCACCCAGCGCGCGGCGGATACCGATCTGGGGTGCCTTGCCGAGAAACTTTGTCAGCATCAGTCCGACGATGTTGAACAGACATACGACCAGGAACAGAAAGGCGATCCCGATCAGCACCTTGTTGTCATTGCGTACTACCTGGCGTGCTTCCAGCCAGTCTTCCACGTTGGTGATGCGATTGTTCAACGGCCGGCCGAAACGCCCGAGCGCTTTTTGCTCGGTCACATAGGCATCGGTAAATGCCTGCATTGCCTGTCTGCTCTCCGTAGTCGGCAGCTCGGCCCAGAATTGCCACCATACGCATTCGCTGTTCAAAAACTCCTCGAAGGTATTGATGTCTTCGTCCTTCCAGCAGTTGGTGTTCCCGGACGAGAAGATCTCGAGTTCCCGGCCAACGTTCAGCGGGACAAAGATCTGTTCGGCGTCGTCAAACGCGCCGTTATTGACGTCGTAGAACTTGGGCATCGGGTTCCAGTCCTTGCTCACGCCGACAACGGTAAACTCCTCATTGTTGATGCGCAGGATCTGACCGGTGCTGTCATCTCCGCCGAACAGCCGATCGTTCTGCGACTCACTGATCACCACCAGTCGCTGCCCGGTTTCGTCCGCTTCACGGCTCCATACAGATCCGAAAACAAACGGGATATCGAACATTGCGAAGAAGTCGCCATCGGTCAATCGGGCTTCGGCCTGGAACGGCTTCAAATCCGAACGCGACGGCTGTATCACCAGCGACACTTTGTGCATGGCAGCCCGCCGGAGCGGGATGCCAGATTCCCGCAATGCCATCGCGTCGCGGTAGGTCAGCTCCCAGGGCGCTTGTTCAGGCCGGTTCTCCTGATACGGCTGCGCCGGGTCCCAGCTGTCCAGTTGCACCGCGTAGAGTTCATCGCTCTTGTGCGGGATCGGATTGTTGGCCATCAGGTAGTAAATCGTCACCGCGGCCATGAATATCCCGATGCCCAATGCGATGGTCGCGACCATCAGCGAGGTCATGGCCGGCGTCGCCAGCAGGCTCTTGGACGCAAGTCTTACGTAGTAGCGCAACACGATGCCTGCTCCTAGGACGCGGCTGCGGCAAGCGGGGCCGCAACCGGCTGAGGATGCGAGTCGAGCACGGCGTCACTCGAACTCTGCACCAGACCATCCAGCATATAGACATTGCGCGGGGCTCGGCCGGCTAGCTCCATATCATGGGTCACCATGATGATCGTCGTGCCGGCCTTATTGATGCCCTCCAGCAGCGCCATCACGCTGTCCGCCATTTCAGAATCCAGGTTGCCCGTCGGCTCGTCAGCCAGCAGGAATCTGGGTTTGCCGGCGAGCGCCCGGGCAATCGCTACGCGCTGCTGCTGGCCGCCCGATAGTTGTGAGGGCAAGTGACGCATGCGCGAACCGAGGCCGACCAGTTCCACTGCTTCCTCAATCCGGCTACGGCGCTCAGCAGCGGAGAACCCGCGATAGCGCAAGGGGACGTCGACATTGTCGAACACATTCAGGTCCGGGATCAGGTTGAAACTCTGGAAGATGAAACCGATCTTCTCGTTGCGTATGCCGGACCGGGCATCGTCGCTCAGATTACTCACATCTTTTCCGTCGAGCGTGTAGGTCCCCGATGTGAAGTCCTCCAGCATGCCGGCGATGTTCAAAAATGTCGTCTTGCCGGAACCGGATGGCCCGCTGACCGCAACGAATTCGCCTTCTTCGACCTGCAGGTTGAAGTCGCGGAGGGCATGGGTCTCCACGGTATTCGTCCGGTAGATCTTGCTGATGTGCTGCATTTCGAGCATGTCGTTTCCCTCATTCCTGGTCTTAGTTCTGGAGAAGTACGGTCTCGGCCCCTTCGAACTGGGCCAGGTCCGAGATGATGATGGTCTGGCCCTCGTCGAGCCCGCCGAGAATCTCTACATCTGCGATGCTGGTTGCACCGGTCTGGATATCCCGCCGGTAGGCCATGCCGTCTTCGACGACATAGACGATGCGGCCATTGCCGCTGTCAAAGAACGGTCCGCGTTGCACGGTCAGTGTGTTGTTACGTGACTCCAGCAGTATCCGCGCAGATACGCGCTGGTTCTGACGCAGTCCGGACGGCGGCGGGTCGACAAAGCGCACCCGTCCGGTCACCTGGTTCTCGTTGACTTCGGGTGAGATAGCGGTGATTGCACCGGCGACGTTGGCGCCGCCAAAGTTGATCTCGGCGGGCATGCCAAGCGCGAGATCGTCACCGTATTCCTGCGGCACCTGGATTTCGATCTCGTAGGCCGTCAGGTCCACGACCGTCATCAACGGCTGGTTTTCGACGACTTGTGCTTTCTGTTCGACCGCGAGCGCGCCGACCATACCAGCGACCGGTGAACGCACTTCCAGTCTGGCGACGCGCCGTTCCAGATCGTCGACGAGTAATTGCTGGCGCTCTATTTCCAGCGCACGGGTTCTCAGCTCGAAACCCAGGCTTTCGCTTTCCAGAGTGGCGTTGGCATGCGCGTGATCGAACTCGAGTCGGGCTCGGGCGAGTTCGTCCCTGGCTCTTTCATAGTCCTGCAGACTGATGATCTGCTCGTCCCAAGAGGCCTGTGCCCGGCGCAGTTCCCGCTCTGCCGCGACGACCTTGACACCGGCCATATCGGCCGTCTGCTTGTTGCTCAGCTCCAGTTTCTTTTTCTCGATCTCCTGCCGGGTCAGCTCCGTCTCCATTCGCTGCAACGTCGCTCGCTCCTGATCGAGCTGATTGGCCAGTCGCGGACTCTCAACCAGGGCAAGCACCTGGTCGTGGTCAACAGTGTCACCGGCTTCGACGGCCAGGGTGACGACACCGTCAGCCGGGGCATAGACCGTCGGTTTGACCGCAGCGACCACGCGCCCGCGAACCGCGACATCGCGCACAAAATCGCCGCGCGAAACCGTGGCGAGCCTGAGCCGATCCAGCGGCACCGAGCGATCCGCGGCAGCGAAACGTTGCGCGGCCGGATACACGACAGCCGATACCACGATCAGCGCAAGGATCCCAAGGGCGATCATCCAGCGGGTACGAGGGGAGAGTGAGGCGCTCTGAAGCACCCGATCCTGGGCGGCGGTATCCCGAATCGCCACCCTGAGCGGGTTGCCAGACTTGGTTTGTGGTTCTGCCGAACTCATGCGCTGGGCTACAACTCCTTTCTCGACCAGATGTCTGCCAGGGGGCTTTGGTCGCACAAGCCCGTTTCAAACTCTGATGCGCCACCGCGGCTGAGGGTTTAAATCAGCTGCTCAGATCGGGACGCGGGTTCGGGTTGTATGGCTGGGGAACGCCGGTTTGAAACTCAAAGCCACCAAGACCTAAAGAGAGAAAGCCTCTGCATCGACATGTGCCAGCCCGAGAAGATTGTTCATGACCGGCGGTTAGAGCCGGCGACCGCCAAACTGGCGACCAGCCGGAGATCATCAACGACCGCGGCACCTGTCCTGATTGCGCGACCGCGTTGCTGGCGCTGACCGCCACAGAGCTGCTCGACGCGGAGCCGACCCTTACTCACTGAAGCGGCCTGTTGTACCCTTGGCGCCGTGATGAACGCCGCCCACCCAAACAACCCTGGTTTGCGCAGATTCGCGATGCTGCTCCCGGCTGCAGCCCGCGTGCAGCCCATATGCAGCCCAGCCCGGAACAGCCCAACGGAGGCGCACGTAAGTCACTGAAAAATAAAGAGCCCCGGTAGCTCAGCTGGGTGAGCGACGATTGCCGCGTAGCGGCAAGCCCGAGCCCTGCTCGGGCAGGAGAGAACGCCGCTCGCCTATCGGCGAGTGGCCGGGCCCGAGGCGCCAGCCGAGGGGAGCGTCCTGCAGCGCGTGAGCGCTGCCGGTTTGAAACGCAGCGCCATTCAAAGGAAACTTCGCCCTCTGCCCCGGTAGCTCAGCCGGATAGAGCGTCCGCCTCCTAAGCGGAAGGTCCCAGGTTCGAGTCCTGGTCGGGGCACCAATTGTTAATCACACAAGTAGATTAAACGAAGGTTAAACGAAGAGTTAGGCATTTATCTTCCAGTGATATCTCGCTGAGGAGAGTGCCCGACACCGGGTCCTGGTTACGCTAATCCACGTTTGGCCGTAACTAAAAAGCCACAGCATTGGCCACGATCCGGGCTCACTGGACCGGATCGCTCGAACACCGGGTGCTCAGGCGGCGCTGAGGTACCGGATCAGTGACGGACGACCTTATCGATGATTTCGTGAACTTCCTGCTCCAGCTGCGCGGAGGGTGTGACCACCACATCCTTATCGTGTACCGTGGCGCGGAAGCGGTTTGCGTCTGCATTGCGCTCGTACGCATCACGCAATTGTTCCACCACTTTTTCCACTTCCAGCGGCTGTAAACCGTGTTCTTCGACCAGTTTGTTCAGACCGCTGATTTTGCCGTCGTGAATCCACGCCAGACCGAATTTCTTCGGCGGCTTGCCGATAAACACATAGGCCGCATGTTCCGCGGGGACGACCTCAAGGCGATCCCTGACCTGGCCGGCGAGTTCATCCAGTTGTTTTTCTACTTGCGCGACCCGCGCGGCGGCAATGCTGCCCGGGTCGATGGCCGGGAAATCCGGCTTGCTGGCGAAAAGGCTACCCAATAGACCCATGACTTCCTCCTGTCGGCGTAAGGCCCTTCGACCGGATTGGTCATTTTTTATACTAGTAGACGGCCACCACGCCTGCCATAGGCAGATAGTCGAACGTCAAGTGCCCTGGGAACACTGTGTGCCGACGGAGGCAGGTATCCTCACGCCAGAACTTGCGTTAGCTTCGGTTCCACGCCGGAGCATCCGCTCTGAAGGAGTCTTCGCCAATGAGCATCGAGCTGTTTACCGCCGCCACCCCGAACGGCATCAAGGCATCCATCGCGCTTGAGGAACTCGATCTGCCCTATACGGTGCGCCCGATCAATCTGGGTTTGCGGGAACAGAAAGAGGGCTGGTTTCTGACCATCAACCCCAACGGTCGCATTCCGGCGATCATCGATCACGACCATCATGACTTTGTGGTGTTCGAGTCGGGAGCGATCCTGGTCTACCTCGCGCGCAAGGCAGGTCGACTGGCCGGTGGCAGCCAGGATGAGCAGTCGCTGGTCATGCAGTGGCTGATGTTTCAGATGGGTGGGCTGGGCCCGATGATGGGCCAGGCCAACGTCTTCTATCGCTACGCTGAGGAAAAGATCCCGTATGCGATCAATCGTTATCAACGGGAAGTCCGGCGTCTGCTGGAAGTGCTGGACCATCGGCTGGCCGATGTCGAATACCTGGCAGGCGATTATTCGATCGCGGATATCGCCAACTGGTCGTGGGCGCGAAGCCACGAGTGGTCCGGGGTCAGTGTCGAAGGCCTGAATAACCTGGAACGTTGGCTCGCCGCCATCGCCGCGAAGCCCGCGGTTCAGCGAGGCCAGGCAGTTCCGGACTCAAGCGCTACGCCCAGGGAGCGGAGCAAACGTGCCGAAGAGGTCGTTGCCAGCGCCAGGAATATGCTGGTCTAAGATCAGATCGTCGCGGATCTAGCGTTTGCGCAGGACTGGCCTGGGCGCGGCCAGCAGCGCGAGCAGCAGCCAGATCAGATCGATCGAGCCGCCACCGCCACCTCCGTCACCGCTACCGGCCTCTGGCGCGGGCGCCTGCGCCGAAACGGTATAGGCCTTGGTGCTGATGTTGTTATTGTCGTCCACATCCGGCTCGGTCGCACTGACCGTTGCGATCAGGTCAAAATTGCCGGTCTGCGCCGCGGTGACGCTGACATTCACATTGGCGCTGGCGCCGGTTGCCAGGCCGGAAATCTGACAGTCAGCCCGCACCCCGCCGACTATTGTGCAACTGCCTGCGGGTGTCGTGGCCGAGGTCAAGGTCAACCCCGCCACGGCCGAAACCGAAACGGTCACTGCGGAGGCGGCATACAGATTACTGTTGCGTACGGTCAGGCCGGCACTGCTGCCGGCATTCTGGATCAGGTTGACGCTGCCGCCGCTGAATTGGGCGCTCAGGTCGACTGCGGGCAGCATCTGTATCGAGCCGGTCGAGCTGTTGTTCGCCGGAGACTGATCGCCATCCGCCTGGACGGTGGCGGTCAGCGGATAGTCGCCGGGCGTGTCGCTGTTAAAGCCAAATACCACGCTGGCGTCAGCTCCCGCGGCGAGGGACGCGATAGTGCAGCTCACCCCACCGGCGGCCGCCGCGCAACTGCCAAGCGAGGGCAGGGTGGATACAACCTGGAGACCATCGGGAACTGCGACGTCCAGGCTCAGATTGCTCGCCGCCTGACTTCCACTGTTAAGCACCCGCACCGTGTAAGGCACTGATTGACTGATCAGTCCCTGGCTGGTCCCGGACAATTGGCCGACGCTGACGTCAACGGAGCTCACTGCCCTCAGGCAGCTGGCAGCGGCGATCGTCGGTTGCATCTGCTGGATGCTGCAGGCAGAGAACTGATCGCTGCCGTTGCCGCTGGGCGCCATGATGAAAGTCTCGGGGGTGCTGGCGCAGGCGTCGTCAGGATCACCGTCATGGGGCGCACCGAAATTGTGCCCGATCTCATGCGCGGCGATCAGCGCATCACTGGTCAGATTTCGCCGGGCTTCCGACAGACCGGTGCTATAACGGTTGTTGCACAGCGCATCGAGATAGGCGACACCCACGGTCGTCCCGTCCAGATTCCGGCCGGTAAACAGATGGGTCACGCCGGTAGCCTGCAGGCTCGGCGAGGAGGCCCTGAGTTCGGTCAGCTGATCCAGCAGCGCGCCGGATTCACTCTCTGTAAACGTGGTGTCGCCGGGTTGATACAGACGCAGGTCGCTGACCCGAATCTGCACGCCAACCTGCTCGCTGAAAATGCCGTCGACAATATTGAAACGCGACAGCAAAGCTGCCTCGCTATCGGCGCCGAAACTCTCCACAAACGGTCCGTCGCCAATCGCGGATAGCAATATCTCCCGCGTGGCACCCGCTGCATCCAACGCTGCGCTGTCCTGCAGTTCGGCGACCAGCTTGAGATAAGCGGATGCTGCAGACCGGTCCGGATTCGCGCCGATCGCGGTTCCACAGGTCATGGAACCTTGTTCGATGATAGTGTCCTCAAGCCGATAGATCACATGCGTCGCATCCGGGTCCAGCGGTTGGACCAGCGCATCGGCAAGGCTCTCCGCCGGGGCAATCGAATAAAGGCTGTGGCCATCCCAAATCGCGCCGGTCCATTTGCGGACTACGTTACTGGCGCCGGTAAATCGGTTCTCGATCAGCGTCAGTCGTACCCAGGACCCGGGTTGATTCTCGACGGATCCCCGGAACAAGCGATAGCCGGTTAGGGAACCCGCTTTCTGCGCCTGCCTTGCCGTTTCCTTCAGCAGCGCGGCGTTGTCCTGCAGCTGCAGTTTGAACGCGCGGCCAAACGCCTGGAAACTGAGAGCCTCTGCCCGACCGGTTTTTTGCGCATGCGACGCTCTGCTCGCGCCATCAGCGGCCTCGTCAAATCTGATCTGAGGCAGGCTCTCATGGTTGAGTATCCGGACTTCCGCCGCAGCGGGTGGCGCCCCGGCGATGACTGTCGCGGGCACGGCAATCAGCATCAGGACAGCCATGGCAACGGCAGTGCGCTGTCCAGCCAGGCTGGGGCAGCGGCGGGATTGTCTCATTCGTACATCCTGCCGGGGGGCGGCTGTGGATCGATGAACCATGACTAGAACAAAAATACCCAGCCGCCGCAATGCGGAATTTTGCCGCTTTGGGTCAGGATATGCGTAGTCAGGTAAAAACTGTGACGCTGATCACGCTGTGGAGCGCCGGAGATCGGTTCCGGGCCAATGCGCCGCCGGTGGCTGAACCGGATTAAGAAATCTTCAATGGCCCGGTGGCGGTCACTTTCCACACCCCGTCCGTACAGCGCATCTGGTAGGTGGCATGGGAAGCGCTGAGCGCTGCCTCATAATAGCCACCCTGCATTTCTGCCTGACCCGGCCCGAGCAATCGGGAGGAGGTGATCCGGATCATCAGCGCCCGCTGCCCGCTTGCAGGGTCCCGCAATGTACCGGCCTCGTCGGTCTGCGCTTTGCTGGCCGGAGCGGTGGGCGCCGGTATGTGTTCGATACGGTCGAAAAACTCCGGCGCTGGATCCAGGCCACCGGGAAACTCCACGAACACGACTGCCGCATCCGCGCCGACGGTAGAATGGTTGTGTGAGAACAGGTAGGAGACGTACTCGGCCTCGGCAGCCATCCTGTCGCTGCACTCTGCCTGCGTCGCTGGCGCGGAAATGTCAGACGCCGGTTTCTCCGCCATTGCGGTTGCTGGCTCGTTAGCGGCACCGCGGCACGCGGCGACCAGGACAATGGAGACCATCAGGGAGGACCAGCGGCCCACGCCGATTACTTTGCTGTGGACGTTCATTGACCACAGACGATACGCGGCACCTGCCGACGGGAGCAAGCCGGGCCTGCCTCCCCTTCGGCTCCCGGAGATCGCCTTAGCCACGGTCGGTTTGCAGGTGAGCGCCGGTACTGCTAAGTACTATGTAGAACCATAATACGTCCCGTCGCCGGGAAGGGAGGCCAGGATGCGTGTTTTTTGTTTGGCGCTGATGCTCGTTGCCGCAGGCGCCGCGGCTGCCGATCCAGGACCGCCCACCAAGCAGTGCACGCCATGCCATGGTGTGGACGGGATCAGTCGCTGGCCGGACGTTCCGAATATCGCAGGCTTGCCGGAGGTCGTGATCGCCAATTCGCTGTACGATTTCCGTGGTCATGCCCGGCCATGCAGGCAGCCGGTCTGCGCAGCAGACGGCGCCTGCCCACCACTGGACATGTGTCTGGTCTCTGAACCGCTGACCGATGGCCAGATGGATATGTTGGCCCGGTTTTATTCGGCCCGTCCGTTTGGAGCCGCAGCCAATGAATACGACGCCCGTCTGGCGGCAGTCGGCAAACAAGTCCACGACAAGCATTGCGAAGGCTGCCACACGCTTGGCGGTTCGGATCCGATGGACGAGGCCAGCATCCTGCGCGGGCAGAATCGCACCTATATCGCCAACGCGATTGCGGACTATCGGAGCGGACGCCGTCTCGGTGAAGCGGCGATGCTGAAGCGTCTCAATGCGCTCAACGAAGAGGAGGTAGTGGCGCTGGTAGAGTTCTACGCCAGCCCGCAGGAGCCCTGAGATCTGCAGGCAGCCAGCACATGAAGCTTGAGTTCGTCGGCGCAGCGCAGGAGGTCACGGGCTCCTGTCACCTGTTGACGGTCGGTGGCCGCAAGATCCTGCTGGACTGCGGTCTGATCCAGGGGGGCCGGCAGGCAGAGCAGCGCAACCGGGAGCCCTGGCCGTTTGATCCGTCCACCATCGATGTCGTGGTGCTCAGCCACGCTCATATCGATCATTCCGGCCGTCTTCCGCTGCTGATACGCAATGGTTTTCAGGGGCCGGTTTATGCCCAGCGCGCGACCCGCGATCTGTGCCGGATCATGCTCAAGGATGCCGGCTTCCTGGCGGAGAAAGAGGCCGAATCTGAGAATCGCAAGCGTGAGCGCAAAGGCCTGGCGCCGCTGCGACCGCTTTACACAGCCGCAGATGCCGTAGCGGCGATGCCGAGTTTCAAGACACTTGGCTACGATGAACGAAAGCGCATTCTGCCCGGCGTAGAAATCCGCTTCCGCGACGCAGGCCATATCCTCGGGTCCGCCATCGTTGAGATTTGGTTGCGGGAGGGCGGACTGCAGCGCAAGCTGGTTTTCAGCGGCGATCTGGGACAACAGGGCGCGCCGATTCTTCAGGATCCCACGCCGGTGGCGGATGCGGATCTGGTGCTGATGGAGAGCACCTACGGCGACCGTTTGCATCGTTCGCGGGCCGAGACAATCCGGGAGCTGGGGGAAATCTTCCAGCAGGCGGAGCACCAGCGCGGCAACATCCTGATCCCCGCGTTTGCGGTCGGAAGGACCCAGGAACTGCTCTACCTGTTCAGCCAGCATCAGCGGGAATGGGGTCTTGCCAACTGGCGGGTGTTTCTGGACAGTCCGATGGCTATACGGGCGACGGAAGCCTATGCCCGATACGCCCATCTGCACGATGCGGAGGCAGCGGCGCTGTGGCGCCGGCGCGGAGACGAAGGGCGCCTGCTACCGCATTTCAGCACTACCCGGACGGCCAAACAATCGATGGCCATCAACGGAATTCATCACGGCGCGGTGATTATCGCGGGCAGCGGGATGTGTCAGGGCGGGCGGATCAAGCATCACCTGAAAAACAACGTCTGGCGGCCCGGATGTCAGGTCATTATCGTCGGCTACCAGGCGCAAGGGACGCTGGGCCGAAGACTGGTGGACGGCGCGGAGCATATCCGGTTGTGGGGCGAGGAAGTCAGGGTCGCAGCCCGAATCCATACCATAGGCGGGCTATCGGCCCATGCCGATCAGCAGGGACTGCTGCAATGGTACGCGGGCTTTGAGCGCAGGCCGCCCTTATTCCTGGTTCACGGGGAAACCATGGCGCAACAGGCGCTGGCCGCGTTGCTCCGATCCGAATTGCAGGCCGACGTCGGCATCGCAAGCCGCGGACAGGTGCTGGATCTGTCCGATCCGGCGGCTCTGCGACGTGCCGCTGCCTGAGTTACTCAGGCAAGGGGATGGCCCGACCAACAATCATCGGCATGTTGATCGGACTCAGGAGTCAGTCCTTTAGCACGAAGGTCACTTTCATTCGGACCTTATAATCCTCTATTTTTCCGTCCTTTACAGTCACTTCTTGATCTGCAATCCAGGCGCTGCGAACGTAGTGCAGGGTCTTGTGGGCGCGCTCTATGCCCATCTTGACTGCGTCGTCGAAGCTCTTCTTTGATTCTGCTGTTATTTCAGTGATGCGGGCGACGGACATGTTTCTCCTCCAAAGTCGGCCCGGGGCAATCAGCCCCGATTTTGTGGTCTCTGAAAAAGAGTAGCAGGACTGCGCAACTTGCGCCGGCAGCGCGAGCATCCATGGCCCGGCGCGGAGTCTGTCTGGTCCGGTCTGGCCCGCGAGCGCCAGTGTCATCACCGATGGACCGTCTCCCCGGCCTGTGACTCAGTCCGGCGAGTACTCAGCTATTCGAGCGGTGCCACCGAACCCGCATAGGATTTCTCCTCGATCAGATCGGATCCGGTTTCCAGATTGATGCGGCGCTTGATCGCAGCGCGCTGGTCATTGTGCGCATAAACAGAGCGCGCCAATTCTATGAACTCCTCATCGAAGCAGGCGTCAGCCTCTTTCAGGCGGATCCGATCCTCGATGTCCCACAGCGTTTCGTTGATCGATTTGAGCTCGTTCCGCGCAAGCTCAATATCCTGATCCGACAGCGCGCTGTTCTCCCATATCCGGGTCAGGCGCTCGAGTTCCCGGCGCACATTTGCCAGAGCGCCGGCACGGACGATGCGCTCGGCCTTGATCTCCAGGATCGTCATCTTGTCGATGAGTTCTCCGACTGAGACAGGGATACGAATCTCGCTCATTGCTGCTCCGATGCCGCCAGGAGGGCTGGCCCGATTATGCCCCTGCCGGCGCCTGCGTTGCCATGAACGCATCCAGTCGCTCCACGACGTCATCGACGGTCACCAGATCCATCACGCCCGGCCGCTCGATACGCGTGCCCCATCTGATTGCTTCGGACGGCTTGCCGAGAAAGGCGCGAGCCGCGGCGTCGTAGCGATCGACACACCACTGCTGACTCAGATACGGGCCGCTGCGGCGCGGGTTGCTGGCCGCATGGAGTCCAATGACCGGCGTGCCTGTCGCGGTAGCCAGATGCATCGGGCCGGAATCCGGTGAGATCAGCAGGCTGGCGCGGCCCAGCAGGGCCAGTAACTGCTTGATCGTATCCTTGCCGATCAAATCCAGCGGCGAATGCTGCATGGCGTCGACAATCGCGTCGCCCATTCGCCTCTCGGCGGCCGATGGGCCCCCGCACAAGGCTACGCGGAACCCGTAACGCGAGACCGCATAATCGGCCACCCGGGCATAGCGTTCGGCGCGCCAGTTTCTCAACTCATGACTGGAGCAGGGGCTGATGATCAGGACCGGCTCATCACCGGGCAATTGCTCCCGGGCTGCCTGCTCTGCTGCCGCCGGCACCGGAATATCCCAGCGCATCACTCGCTGGCTGACGCCCAGCGTGGCGGCAAAGCTGAAAAATCCGTCAAGCACATGCTGGCCACGCTGTGGTGGGATACGTCGGTTGATAAACAGACCGTGAAAATCGCGTGAGCGCTGCTGATCGAAGCCCAGCCGCAACGGCGAGTTGATCATCAGGCTGAGCAGATTTGCCCGCAGGGACACCTGGGCATGCATCAGTACATCGAAGTGACGCCTGCGCAATTGCCGGCGCAATGCTGCCGCCCCGCGCCAGCCGGAGGCCTTGTCGACCACTAGAAACTCGATGCCTTCGAGATCACCGACCAGCTGGTGTTCGAGCGTGCCCAGACACCAGCTGACTCGCGTCGCCGGCCACCGGGCCTGAATGCTGCGGATCACCGGGACCATGTGCGAGACGTCGCCCAGCGCAGACAGACGCAGCAGGCATAAGCTGGCTGGCGGCTCAAGCAACGGTAATGGTGTGACCGGCATGTCGCGATGATTCTCCGAAAGCAGGTGATTCTAGCGCCTGGCGCGCCGCCGGCCCATGCGGACTGATTGGCGTTGTGGCGTTTTATCGCAGGCGGGCATGGGCTAAACTAGCGCGTTTGGGGACACCCCCGGAGTATCCCGACGCGCGACGGTCGATCCTGGCAAGACGCAGCATGCTGTTGGCCTGGGAAACACCCGGTTTCCAGGCCGGTCGGCGGCGCCTGAATGCCGGTCGATAGTTCGGGATTAGATCAGTTGGATTTGGGCATCGGCAGAGGGCGATGAGCAAAAGCCTGGAAGAACGGTATCTGAGCAGTCCGCTTTTCGGTGGCAATGCGCCATTTGTCGAGCAGGCCTACGAACAGTATCTGCAAAATCCGGCCTCGGTCAGTGAAGAATTGCGGGGCTATTTCGACGGGCTCGGCCCGCGCTCCGGGCCGGAGACCGCCAGAGGTCCGGTGGAGGAGGCGTTGCGGAAGCAGGCGCTGCGTCCACTGCAGTCTGCCGCTGGCGGTGCGCCCGACGACGCGGCACTGGCCAGACAGGCCGCCGTCATGGAATTGATCGAAGCCTACAGGATGCGTGGCCATCTGCTGGCCGATCTGGATCCGCTGGCGTTGGTGCGGCCGCAAATGCCGCCGGAGCTCGACCCCGGCCGTTTCGGTCTGCAGCAGGACGATCTCGCCAGGCGATTTGCGGTCGTTAATGTGGCTGACCGTGTCAGCATGACGCTGGCTGAGATCCTCGACGACCTGGGCAAGATCTATCGGGGCACGATCAGCGCCGAGCTGGCGCACATTACTTCCGGCGATGAACGCAGGTGGCTGCAGACACGATTTGAGGCGGTCGCTGCCGAGCGCAGCCTTGGCCGCGAGGACAAACTCCGGATCCTGCAGGAATTGACCGCGGCCGAGGGGATCGAGCGCTATCTGCACACCCGCTACGTCGGGCAGAAACGCTTTTCGCTCGAAGGCGGGGAGAGCCTGATTCCGCTGTTGTCCGACCTGGCACAACACCTGGGTTCTAACGGTGTCGAAGAGATCGTGATCGGCATGGCTCATCGCGGCCGGATCAACGTGCTGGTCAACGTGATGGGCAAGTCGCCCACCGAGTTGTTTTCTGAATTCGAGGGCACCTACGACGCGAAGACCAGGACCGGTTCGGGGGACGTCAAATACCATCTCGGATTTTCGTCCGACATGCGTACCCCCGGCGGCAACGTGCATCTGGTTTTGGCGTTCAACCCGTCTCACCTGGAGATCGTCAATCCGGTGGTCGAAGGCTCGGTGCGTGCGCGGCAGGGGTTCCGCGCGGATCTGCAGGGCCAACGCGTGGTGCCGGTGCTGATCCACGGAGATGCCGCTTTTGCCGGTCAGGGCGTGGTGATGGAGACGCTGCAGATGTCGCAGACCCGCGGCTTCGGCACTGGCGGCACGGTGCACATCATATGTAACAACCAGGTCGGGTTTACTACCAGCGACCCACGCGACGCGCGCTCAACGCTGTATTGCAGCGATGTGGCGAAAATGATCGAGGCACCGATATTCCACGTCAACGGCGACGATCCCGAGGCCGTGATCATGGTGGCGCGGCTGGCCGCAGATTACCGGCAGCGTTTCCGCAAAGATGTGGTGATCGATCTCGTCTGCTATCGCAGGCATGGACACAACGAAGCGGATGAGCCGGCCGCGACGCAACCGGCCATGTATCAGGCGATCCGCAGCCACCCGACGCTGAGGAGGCTCTACGCCGAGAAGCTGGTGGGCGAGGGGCTGCTCAGCGATGATGAAGTGCGCAAGCTGGTGGATGACTACCGCCAGGGTCTGGATGACGGGCGGGTGGTGTCCCCGCTGTCTCTGGGCATGATCGGCACCCCGTATACTGTGGACTGGAGTCCCTTCTCCCAGGCCGACTGGGATGCGCCGACGCGCACCGGATTGCCGCCAGAGCAGCTGGAGACGCTGGCCACGGCCATCTGTCGCGTCCCTGACGGACACAAGATGCATCCCCGCGTCGCCCGGATCATGGCGGATCGCCAACGCATGGCGGCGGGAGAGATCCCGATGGACTGGGGATTCGCGGAGACCATGGCCTATGCCAGCATCCTCACCGAAGGCAACAACATCCGTCTGACCGGACAGGACAGCGGTCGCGGCACGTTCTTCCATCGCCATGCGGTGCTCCACGATCAGCACGGCGAACCACCGTATCTGCCATTGCGCCATGTCGCGGAGAAGCAGGCCGATTTCGTGATCACCGACTCCTTGCTGTCTGAGGAGGCAGTGCTCGGCTTTGAATATGGATTCGCGACGACCGATCCTCACACCCTGGTGATCTGGGAGGCCCAGTTCGGCGATTTCGTCAATGGCGCGCAAGTCGTGATCGACCAGTTCATCAGTTCCGGCGAGTCGAAATGGGGCCGGATTTGCGGGCTGACGCTGTTATTGCCGCATGGTTACGAGGGGCAGGGACCCGAACATTCCTCGGCGCGGCTGGAGCGCTTCCTGCAGCTGTGCGCAGAGAACAATACCGTGGTGTGCGTGCCCTCAACGCCGGCGCAGATCTTCCACCTGCTGCGGCGTCAGATCCGCCGGGGTTTTCTCAAGCCGCTGGTGGTGATGACACCCAAGAGCCTGCTTCGTCACCGTCTCGCCGTATCGGATTTAGCCGCACTGGGCAGCAATCATGGTTTCCAGGAACTGGTTCCGGAGACCGAGGAGCTCGATCCGGCAAACGTGCGGCGCGTGGTGTTTTGCAGCGGCAAGGTCTATTACGACCTGCTGGAGAAGCGCCAGGCCGAAAACATCGTGGACATTGCCATCGTCCGGATCGAGCAGCTTTACCCGTTCCCGATCGACAGCTACGCCAGTGTGGTGAACCGATACGCGCAGGCGCATGAGATTGTCTGGTGTCAGGAAGAGCCACAGAATCAGGGTGCCTGGTACCAGATTCGCCACCGTTTGCAGGAGCCCTTGGGCGACGACCATGAACTGTTTTACGCCGGTCGCATGGGTGCTGCCGCGCCTGCGGCCGGGTATTACAAACTTCACCAGGCTCAGCAGGATGGCCTGGTCAATGCCGCTCTGGATTTGGCGGCCGATGCGTCGGCTGCGCATACCGAATCATCAAGAATCAGGAAGAACGCATGACAATCGAAGTGAAGGTCCCTCAGTTGCCGGAGTCGGTGGCGGACGCCACGCTAATTTCCTGGCACAAATCGCCGGGAGACCAGGTCAACAGGGATGAGAATCTTGTTGATCTCGAAACAGACAAGGTGGTGCTGGAAGTGCCGGCGCCGGCCTCGGGCGTGTTGAAAGAGATACGCATCGCAGACGGCACCACGGTGACCAGCGGGGAGATCCTGGCCCTGCTTGAGGAAGGCGAGGCCAGGAGTGAGGCCAGCGAGCCAGCGGCGGCTGCCCCGGCTGCAAAACCCGCGCCGCAAACCCCGGAACCTCAGGCACAGGCCAGTCAAAGCGAGCGCGAAGAAGACCGCGGCGGCAGCGCGGACAAGCTCAGCCCGGCGGTGCGCAGGCTGGTGGAGGAACACAGCCTGGATGCGTCGCGGATCCCGGGGAGCGGCCGCGATGGCCGGATTACCAAAGCGGACGTGATGCAATTCCTGCAGTCCAAAGACAAGCCAGCCGCCAAACCTGAGCAGGGTTCCTCCGCGGCATCGTCACCGGCTGCCGGCAGCCGCGGTGAGCGTCGGGTCGCGATGACCCGGCTGCGCACTCGCATCGCCGATCGGATGGTCGAGGCGCAGCAGGCCGCCGCGATGCTGACCTCGTTCAATGAAGTCGATTTGTCCGAAGTAATGCGCTTGCGCAAGCAGTACCAGGAATCGTTTGAGAAGAAATACGGTGCGCGCATCGGTTACATGTCTTTTTTCGTCAAGGCCGCGATCGAGGCGCTGCGCAAGTTCCCGGTGGTCAATGCTTCGGTGGAAGGCAGCGACATCATCTACCATGATTACCATGACATCGGCATCGCGGTGTCCACCGAGCGCGGTCTGCTGGTCCCGGTGCTGCGTAATGCGGAGGCGCTGAGTTTCGCTGATATTGAAAAAAGCATCATCGACTACGCGACGCGTGCCCGCGACGGACAGATTCAGATTGGCGAGATAACCGGCGGCACGTTTACCATTACCAACGGCGGCGTATTCGGTTCCCTGATGTCGACGCCCATTATCAACCCGCCGCAGAGTGCCATACTCGGCATGCACAAAATCCAGCAGCGTCCGATGGTGGTCGATGGCGAGATTCGAGTCCGGCCGATGATGTATATCGCCCTGACCTATGACCACCGGATCATCGACGGACGGGAAGCGGTACAGTTCCTGGTCAGTGTGAAAGAGTCCCTGGAAGACCCGGCGCGACTGCTGATCCAGGTCTGATCCGGCGGACGCGTTTACACACTGATTGGCCACGAAGATGTGCCGGCGACGCGAAGTGTCCGCGGCGGTCGCCAGGCGAGCAGTAATTACAGGTGAATCGAATGAGCGAAAAGTTTGACGTTATCGTCATTGGAGCCGGACCGGCCGGTTATGTGGCGGCTATCCGCGCTGCGCAAAACGGGCTGAGCACAGCCTGCATCGACAAGTGGAAAAACTATGACGGCAGCAGCGCGTTCGGCGGGACCTGTCTGAATGCCGGGTGCATCCCTTCCAAGGCTCTGCTGGAAAGCTCGGAACTCTATCACCGCGCCAGGCAAGAGTTTGCCGTGCATGGCATCAGCACCGGTGAGGTGTCGATGGATATCTCGGCGATGCAGAAGCGCAAGGCCGGGATCGTCAAGCAGCTCACCGGCGGCATCACCGCGCTGTTCAAAGCGAACAAGGTCACCGGGCTCGAGGGCAGCGGACAATTTCTCGGCGATGGCAAAGTCCGCTATGTGCCCCACGAAGGAGCTGAGCAGATCCTGGAAGCCGAACATGTGGTGCTGGCCAGCGGCTCCGAACCTATCGAGCTGAAATCGGTGCCGTTCAACGGAACCACCATCGTGGATTCCTGGGGAGCGCTCGAGTTCGATGCCGTGCCGCGCCGCCTCGGCGTGATCGGCGGCGGGGTGATTGGTCTGGAACTCGGCAGCGTGTGGCAAAGACTCGGCGCTGAGGTCACGGTGCTGGAAGCGATGGATGATTTCCTGTTCATGGCCGATCGACAGATCGCCAAGGACGCATTGCGACAGTTCAAGCGTCAGGGGCTCGAGATTAAGCTTGGCGCCAGGGTCACCGCGGCAAGGACCGGCGAGACGGGCCTGGGGCTCAGCTACGAAGATAAATCAGGCGCTCACGATATCGAAGTCGACAAGGTCGTCGTGGCGGTCGGTCGGCGCCCGCATACCGACGGTTTACTGGCCGATGGCACTGGCGTGCAGACCGATGAGCGCGGCTTTATCAAAGTTGATGATGAATGCCGTACCGGCGTTGATCGCGTCTGGGCCGTAGGGGATGTAGTGCGGGGTCCGATGCTGGCGCACAAGGGCTCAGAAGAGGGCGTGATGGTGGGCGACCTGATCGCCGGTGAGGTTGCAGAGGTGAACTACGACGTGATCCCGTCGATCATCTATACCGCACCTGAAATCGCCTGGGTCGGCAAGACCGAGGAACAGGCAAAGGAAGCCGGGATTGCGTACAAGATCGGGACGTTTTCCTTTGCCGCGAACGGCCGGGCCAAGGGCATGGAGCAGGCCGTAGGGATGGTGAAGATCATCGCCGCGGCCGATGATGATCTGATCATCGGTGCGCATATTATCGGCCCGATGGCTGGCGAACTGATCGCGGAGATCGTGCTGGGGATGGAGTTCTCCGCCAGCGCCGAGGATCTGCAACGGACGATCCATGCGCATCCGACATTGTCCGAAGCCGTCCACGAAGCAGCGCTGGCGGTAGACAACAGAGCTATCCACGCGATCAATAAATAGTGTTGATCGGGAAACAGCGTTGATCCGGGAGGGCGGGCGCCCTAACCCCGGCGGCGGACCGAGAATACGTTGCTCAACGTGCCGATGCGGTGCAGCAGCCGGCTGAGCTGGTCCATGCCGCGTATCCCCACGGTCAGATCTACCGTCGCGACATTGCGGCTGCGGTCGGTACGCGTATTGCTCGCAATGATGTCGATGCGTTCATCGGCCAGCACCGCAGAAATGTCGCGCAACAGGCCACGCCGGTCGTAGGCGTCGACCGTGATTTCTGCGCTAAAGCCACCTTCACCGGCCGTGCCCCAGTCCACGGCCATGATGCGTTCAGGACTCTTCTCGCGCAGACGCAGGAAGTTGCTGCAATCCTGTCGATGGATACTCACTCCGCGACCCAGGGTCAGGTATCCGGCGATATCTTCCGGCGGAACCGGGCGGCAGCAGCGCGCGAGATGGGTCATCAGATCACCCACGCCGGAAACCACGATGCCGTCCGATGCAGCTGATCGCGCAGGCTGCCGTCGGCTCTCGGTTAGCGCAGGTTGGTCGGCAGATGCTGGCTGGATCCGGTCCACCGCGTGGGCGACCGCGCCCAGCGTGATATCGCCAAGGCCGATGGCCAGATACAGTTGCTCGGGCCCGCTCTGCCTGAGTTCATCGGCCAGACGTTGCAGGTCGGGGCTGACCCCCAGATGCTGCAATTCTTTTTCCAGCGCGGCTCGGCCCTGTTTCCGGTTGAGTTCCTGATCCTGACGCCTGAACCACGCACGGACCTTGTTGCGGCTTCGAGGAGAAGATAAGTAGCCCCGCTGCGGAATCAGCCAGTCGCGACTGGGATGAGCCGACTGCGCGGTAATGATCTCAACCTTCTCGCCGTTCTTCAGGACATAGTTCAGCTGCACCATGCGGCCATTGACCTTGGCGCCACGGCAATGATGACCGACATCGGTGTGCACGTGATAAGCAAAATCCAGCGGCGTTGCGCCGGCCGGCAGATCCACGACGTCCCCATCCGGGGTAAACGCGTAAACCCGATCCTCGAATATCTCCTCGCTGATGCGTTCGATGAAATCGCGTTCCGGATCCTCATCCGTGGGCTCCAGCAATTGTCTCAGCCAGTTGATCTTGCGCTCGAAGGCCGGGTTCGCGGCGCCGCCGCCCTCTTTGTAGCGCCAATGGGCAGCGACACCGAGTTCAGCATGGGCGTCCATCTCCAGAGTCCGGATCTGGACTTCCAGTGGCTGCTCGCCGGGTCCGATCACAGCGGTATGCAGGGAACGGTAGTCGTTACCTTTGGGGTTGGCGATGTAGTCGTCAAATTCGCCCGGCAGGTAAGGCCAGTGACTATGCACGATACCCAGTACCGCGTAGCAGTCGGCAATGGTGTCTACCAGCACGCGCACCGCACTGACGTCGAATATCGACTCCAGACCGACTTCCTTGCGCTGCATCTTTCTCCAGATGCTGTAGATATGCTTGGGCCGACCCTTGATCGACGCCTTGATGCCTGCCTTTTCAAGTTCGCCGGTGAGGTAATGGATGACTTCAGAGATGCGCTTCTCGCGCTGCGAGCGGCGCTCACGCAGCGACGCGGCAATCCCGTGGTACACCGACGGTTCCAGCGCTCTGAAGGCCAGGTCTTCCAGTTCCCATTTCAGGTGCCAGATGCCAAGCCGGTTCGCGAGCGGCGAGAAGATGATGCGGGTCTCGGTAGCGATGCGCTCGCGTGCCGCGTCGCCGGCGGACTTGGCCCCCCGGAGCCGCCGTAACTGTTCGGCCAGGCGGACCGTCACCAGGCGCACGTCGGCGACGATCGCCAGCAGCATCCGGCGCAGCGTTTCTGCCTGCGACGGCGGCAGCGGTTTGCCGGGGGCCCACCGAGGGGGCAGGCCGAACGATCCCAGCTTGACCAGTTCCCGTACCAGCCGCCGGGTTTCGGCACCACAGCGAGCGGCAAGCTGATCGGCCGGCAGCATGCCCGCCGCCGCCAGCGGATAAAGCAGCGCCGCGGCACGGATCTCCGGGTCCGGGTTCAGCCCGTCGAGGATCTGCACCAACTCGGCGCCTTCCGCGGCCGCCCGGACCGCCGCAGCCGGTTGCCCGGGCGCGCCAAGCTCCGCGTGCAAGGCCTCGGCCGCCCGCATGGTGACCGCAGCGTCGGCTTGGTCTTCCTGGACTTTCCCGGCTATGTCGGCGGCTCCTGTGCGGTGACCGTTAATGTCGCTATCATACGCCCTTCGAACGCGCCAGCCGGCGCCAAACCTAATGGAAGATTCATGAAACTGTTGCTGAACTCGAGATTGGCTCTGGCCATCCTGTGTACTCTTTTAGGAACTGCCGCTATCGCTGCCGAGGCGGACCTGAACGTCAACAACAACGCTGCCCGTCTCACCGTAGAGATTCCGGTGGACAGCAACAACCTGATGTTTGACGGCTCCTGGCTACACAGTAATAACGGCGATGCGGTCAGCGTTGCCGGACATGTTACAGGCAAAGCCTTGTCGGGACCGGGGCCGCTGAAAGCCGGGATCGGCCTGCGTCTGAGCTATGTTAGCTATGATGATGTTAGCGACGAGGACGGCGTGAATCTCGGCATCGGCGGGTTTGTTCGTTACACGTTTCCGAGATATGACCGTTTCCTGGTCGGCAGCAGCCTGTACTACGCGCCGAATGTGCTGTCATTTGGAGACACGGACAGGTTTCTCGACTTCACCGCGTGGGCCGGATATTCGGTGATTCCGAATGCGGATATCTACGCCGGCTGGCGCAAGGCCGAGGGCAAATTCGACGAGGCCGGCTCCAGAAACATCGACAGCGGCTGGATTGTTGGCGTGCGGGCCCGATTCTGAGGCAGGGGACAGATGCCAGGTCCAGCGAAAGGTCGCAGACCGGCGATTGCGGCGCTGCCTGATTTTTTTATTTATCACCTATTGAGCTGACGGTTTTTCATGGCTGGACATAGTAAGTGGGCGAACATCAAGCATCGCAAGGGTGCCCAGGATGCAAAGCGTGGCAAGATCTTTACCCGTCTGATCCGCGAGATCACCACCGCAGCGCGGATGGGAGATCCGGATCCGGCCATGAACCCCCGGCTGAGGCTGGCGGTCGACAAGGCCAAAGCCGAGAGCATGCCCAAGGACAATATCGAACGTGCGATCAAGCGCGGTGCGGGCGGCCTGGAGGGCGCAGATTACGAGGAGGTGCGTTACGAGGGTTACGGGCCCGGCGGGGCCGCGGTGATGGTGGACTGCATGACCGATAATCGTAACCGGACCGTTGCGGATGTGCGCCACGCGTTTAGCAAATTCGGCGGCAATCTGGGTTCGGATGGGTCTGTGGCATTCCTGTTCAGGCACTGCGGTGTGATCAGCTATGGCGCCGGTGCTGACGACAACGCGATCCTCGCCGCCGCACTGGAGGCGGGCGCCGAGGACGTCGTGGTCAACGATGACGGCTCGGTCGATGTGGTCACCGAACCGGGCGATTTCGAAGTCGTCAGCGAGAGCATGCGCAACGCCGGGCTCGAGCCTGATTCCGCCGAGGTTACTATGTGGCCTACGACCAGCGCTGATCTGGACGACGACCAGGCGCTGTCGATGTTGAAAATGCTGGACATGCTGGAGGAGCTGGATGACGTGCAAAACGTCTATACCAACGCCGACATGGATCCTGATCTGCTGGAGCAGGCCAGCTAGGGTGTTCCTGCCGGACCCAGTGATCGACGCTGTGCAAGCCGTGGAGCGATGCGCATGACCGGGCCAGGACGCTAGCGCGGATGGGCGTCACGCTCACCATCCTGGGCATCGATCCCGGCTCCCAGGTGACCGGGTTCGGGGTGGTTCGGGCAGCCGGTCAGAGCCTCGAATACATCGCCAGCGGTTGCGTACGGACCCGGGGCGAGAGTTTCAATCAGCGCCTGCAGGAGATTTTCACCCAGATGGGCGAGGTGTTCGAAACATTCGAGCCCGACGAGGTGGCCGTGGAGCGGGTATTCATGCATCGCAATGCCGATAGCGCGCTAAAGCTCGGCCATGCCCGGTCTGCGGCATTGTGCGCGAGCTTTCGTCACCACTTGCCGATCCACGAATACGCCGCGCGTGAAATCAAACAGACGGTGACCGGCACCGGCGCTGCCGACAAGGCTCAGGTACAAACCATGGTCAAACGCCTGCTCGGTATCGAAGGCCAACTGCAAAGTGACGCCGGTGACGCGCTCGCCGTAGCAGTTTGTCATGTCCACATGCGCACGATGCGCAATTTGACCGGTGCCAGAGCCGGCGCTGGACGCCGCCGGTGATCGGCTTCCTGCGCGGGCGACTGGCGGCCAAACATCCGCCGCAATTGCTGATCGATGTAGGCGGCGTCGGCTATGAGGTCGAAGCGCCCATGTCGACCTTTTACGGCCTGCCCGCTGTAGGCGAAACGCTGACGCTCCTGACCCATCTGGTAGTCCGAGAGGACGCCCACATACTGTTCGGTTTTGCAACCGAAGAAGAACGTCAGTTGTTTCGCAATCTGTTACGGATCTCCGGGATCGGCGCGAAGATGGCGCTGGGCATCCTTTCCGGTATAACCGTCGAGGGTTTTGTCCGCTGCGTCCGTACCGAAGACACCGCGAGCCTGGTCAAGGTCCCGGGGATCGGGAAAAAGACCGCGGAAAGACTGATCATCGAGATGCGCGATCGGTTGGACGCGAGCATACCCGGAAGCCCGGGGATGGTCGGCGCGAATGCCCCGGCAGGCGCTCAGGATGAGGCGTTTGGCGCGCTGGTTGCACTTGGCTACAAGCCGGTTGAGGCCACCCGGATGCTGAAGGGCGTGAAGTGCGATGGCCTCGCCACCGAGGAAATCATCCGCCGCGCGCTGCAGGGCACGGTAAAGTAGGGCGTCATGATCGAGCAGGACCGCATAATCTCCGCCGCCACCCAGGGTGACGAAGAGGCCATTGAACGGGCGATCCGGCCGCGTTTGCTGGACGAGTACATCGGCCAGCCGGCGGTCAAAAAACAGATGGGCGTGTTTATCAAGGCCGCGCGTCAACGTGGCGAGGCGCTGGATCATTGTTTGATCTTCGGCCCGCCGGGACTCGGCAAAACGACGCTGGCACACATCATCGCCAACGAGCTCGGGGTCAATCTGCGCCACAGCGCCGGACCGGTGCTGGAGCGGCCCGGTGATCTTGCCGCAATCCTGACCAACCTCGAACCCCACGATGTGCTGTTTGTGGATGAGATTCACCGCCTCAGCCCGGTGGTCGAGGAAATCCTGTATCCGGCCATGGAAGACTTCCAGCTGGACATCATGATCGGGGAAGGACCGGCAGCACGTTCGATCAAGCTGGATTTACCACCGTTTACGCTGGTCGGCGCGACGACCCGCGCCGGGCTGCTGACTTCTCCGCTGCGGGATCGCTTCGGCATAGTCCAGCGTCTGGAGTTTTACAGCGAGCAGGAGCTCACCCGGATTGTCACCCGTTCCGCGGAAATTCTCGGCTTGTCCACGGATGCTTCAGGGGCAGGGCTGATCGCGCGCCGCGCCCGGGGCACGCCGCGGATTGCCAACCGCCTGCTGCGGCGCGTGCGTGACTATGCCGAGGTCGAGGCCGACGGCCAGGTCACCGAAGCGGTGGCGGTGGCGGCGATGGAGATGCTGGATGTCGACCCGCATGGCTTTGACGTGATGGACCGCAAGCTGTTGCTGACGATCATCGAGAAATTCGACGGCGGGCCGGTCGGCGTAGAGAGTCTGGCCGCGGCGATCGGCGAGGAGCGCGGCACCATCGAGGATGTGCTCGAGCCGTACCTGATCCAGCAGGGTTTTTTGATGCGGACCGCGCGTGGCCGGGTCGCCACCCGCCATGCCTATGCCCATTTCGGGCTGCCGCCGCCGAACGCCGACAAGACCTCTGAAAGCATGTCACTTTTCAGCGATAACTAACTGCAAAATATAAACTTTTGACCCGGACTACGGTCTCCATCACAATACCGCCCTGCAAGCTCAATATCCCGGAAGGCAGAACATGTTTAGCTGGCCCGTAAGGGTCTATTACGAGGACACGGACCTTGGCGGCGTGGTTTATTACGCCAATTACCTCCGCTTTCTCGAACGGGCCCGGACTGAATGGTTACGCAGCCTCGGCTGTGACCAGACAGCAATGCTTGAGCAGCGCGGATTGCTGTTCGTCATCACCGGCGTGGAGATCCGCTATCGAAAGCCGGCCCGTTTTAATGATTTGTTATGTGTTACCGCAGAGCTGGCGCGGCACAGGCGCGCCTCGATGACGTTCAGCCAGAGCATTTATCGGGATGAGAGACAGGCCGAAATGCTGGTAAGCGCAACGGTCGACGCGGCATGTGTCAAAGCCAGCAGTATGAGCCCCCGACCCATTCCCACCGAGTTACTCGCAGCCATGGAGCGCGATCAATGACCAACGACCTGTCATTCCTCAGCTTGATTCTGGAGGCGAGCCTGATCGTGCAGCTCGTGATGCTGGCTCTGCTGCTTGCTTCCATCGCTTCCTGGGCGGTGATATTGCGCAAGCGCGGCACGGTACGCGAGGCGCAGCGCAGCGCGGACCGTTTCGAAACGGAGTTCTGGTCCGGCGGCGACCTGTCCGCGATGTACCGTCGCATCAGCGGGCGCGACCAGCCCGCATCCGGCATGGAGGGCATTTTCGAGGCCGGATTTCGCGAATTCGGACGCCTGCGTGAGCAGGACGAGATCACCCCCGGTGCGATTCTGGAAGGCTGTCGCAGAGCCATGGGCGTATCGCAGATGCGCGAGGCGGATCGCCTGGAGCAGAACCTGGCCATGCTCGCCACTGTCGGCTCGACCAGCCCTTATGTCGGCCTGTTCGGCACGGTATGGGGCATCATGAACGCGTTCAGGGGCCTGGGGAACGTGCAACAGGCGACGCTGGCCATGGTTGCTCCCGGTATTGCAGAGGCGCTGGTCGCGACCGCGATGGGTCTGTTTGCGGCGATCCCTGCGGTCATCGCATACAACCGTTACGCTGATCAGGTGGGCCGGCTGGAGAGCCGTTACGACACGTTTGTAGAGGAATTCTCGAGCATCCTGCAGCGCTATGCGCGCGGCAGCCGCCGCGAAGGACCAAGCAATGCCACGCGTTGACCACAAGCGGCGCCTGATGGGCGAAATCAATGTGGTGCCGTATATCGACGTCATGCTGGTATTGCTGATCATCTTCATGGTCACCGCCCCGCTGTTGACCCAGGGCATCGAAGTAGAACTGCCCAAGGCCGGCGCCGAGCCGCTGGATCCGGGTGACGCGGAGCCGCTGGTGTTGAGTATCGACCGCCAGGGGCAGATGTTCCTCAATGTCGGCGACGATCCCGAGACGCCGCTGGATCAGCGCACGGTAGCCAAACGCACCGCGGCAGTGCTGCGCCGGGCTCCGGAGACGCCGGTGCTGGTCAGGGCGGATACGCTGGTCGCCTACGGTGAGGTGGTCACCGCGATGGTGCTGTTGCAGCAGGCGGGCGCAGCAGAAGTCGGATTCCTGACCGATCCGGCGGATGTCGAACCGCTGGATCTGGGCGAACTCGACGCCGCGCCGCAGGATACGGAGTAGGACGGCGCACGCGATGCCCCCGTTTTTGCGTGAACACCTGGTACCAATGGGCTGGTCCACCGCTCTGCATGCGGGTCTGCTGGTGATGCTGACCGTCAGTTTTGCGCTGCACCAGATGCCGGTGACTCCGCCGCATATATCGATCAAGGCCACCGTGGTGGATGAAGGCGCCATCCGCGCAGAGCAGCAACGGCAGCAGGAGGCTGAACGGGCGGTGCAGCGCCAGCGCGATCAGGAACTGGCGGCCAAGCGGAGAGCAGCGGAGCTGGAGCAGCAGAGACTGGACCAGCTGCGCGTCGAGCAGGAACAAGCCGCCAGGGTCGCCCAGGAACGCAAGCTGGCCGAGGAGCGCCGGGTCGCCGCTGAACGCAAACGCCAGGCCGAGGCCGAACAGCAGCGTAAGGAAGCAGCTGCCGCTGAGCAGAAGCGGAAACAGGAGGAAGCCAGAAAGCAGGAGGCCGAACGCCTGGCCGCAGAAAAACGCCGCGCGGAGGAGAAACGTCAGGCTGAGGCGGCGGCAAAGCGGCAGGCAGAATTGCAGGCTGAACTGGCTAATGCGCTGGCCGACGAGGAAGATATCAGGAACTCGGGGTTGCGCGAGCAATATGCGGCCCTGATCCAGCAACGCGTGACGCGTAACTGGATCCGGCCCCCGGAGGCCCGGGCGGGATTGAGGTGCGAATTATTTGTGACCCAGATTCCGGGCGGCGAGGTGGTGGCGGTGAGATTTGGCTCGTGCAACGCCAACGACACGATCAAACGTTCCATCGAAGCCGCGGTGTTCAAGGCCTCACCACTGCCGAAGCCGCCGGATCCGTCGCTGTTCGAACGGAACCTGGTGCTGGATTTCAGGCCTGATTAGGATTCGCGGTAGCGTCTCGTCAACAGACGCTCACGCAAATGCGATTGAAATGAGGAGGGGACAAGGTCCCATGAGCCTACGAAACGTTAAGACCGGCCTGGCCATCGTGCTGGCCCTGATCGCGAGCTCGCCGGCCATGGCGCAGTTGCGGATCGAGATCAATCGTGGCGTCAGCGAAGCGGTGCCGATTGCGGTGGTGCCTTTCGGCTATGACGGCCCCGGTGCCGCGCCTATCGACGTCGCTGGCCTGATCGCCGGCGACCTCGAGCGCAGCGGCCGCTTCGCGCCCTTGCCGGCGGACGACATGATCAGCAAGCCGACCACGGCGCAGGCGGTGAACTTTACTGATTGGCGGTTACTCAAGACCGACTTTCTGGTCATCGGTACACTGCTCGATCAGAGCGCGGATCGATACCTGGTCCGTTTCCAGGTGTTCGATGTATTCCGCGGCACCCAGGTCCTGGGATTCCAGATACCTGCCAGCGCCGACACCTTGCGCGCGGCCTCGCATCGGGCCAGCGACATGATCTTCGAAAAATTGACCGGGACCCCGGGCGCGTTCTCGACGCGGATCGCTTATATCAGCGTGATGCGCAGCGGAGATCGCGACGTGTATCGTCTGTTCGTCGCTGACGCGGACGGGGCCAATCCACAGATGATCGCGGAATCCAGTGAGCCGCTGATGTCGCCGACCTGGTCGGCTGACGGTCGGCGCGTGGCCTACGTATCCTTTGAAGGCAAACGCTCCGGCATCTATGTGCAGGAATTGGCGACCGGCAAGAGAACCCAGGTTTCGGCCCGGCCCGGGATCAACGGCGCGCCTGCATTTTCGCCCGACGGGCGCTCGATGGCGCTCACGCTTTCCAGCGCGGACGGCAATCTCGATATCTATGTGCTCAACCCGGCTACCGGCGCATTGCGCCGCCTGACGACCAATTCTTCCATCGATACCGAGGCGGCATGGTCGGCAGACGGCAGGGAAATCTATTTCACCTCGGACCGCAGCGGCGGACCGCAGGTCTACGTGGTACCGGCAGATGGCAGCAGCAGCCCGCGACGCGTGACCTTCGAAGGACGGTATAATGCGCGTCCAAGGGTCACGCCCGACGGCAAAAGCCTGGTGGTGGTGCACAACGATCAGGGCAACTACCGGATAGCGCTGGTCGATTTGCAGAGCAAGGCGACACGGATCCTGACCGACGGACGTCAGGACGAGTCGCCCAGCGTGGCGCCGAATGGCACGATGATTATCTATGCGACCCGGCAGGCCGGTCGCGGAACGCTGGCGGCGGTGTCGACCGACGGACGTATCAGCCAGAGTCTGGCTGCTGCTGCGGGAGACGTCCGCGAGCCGGCATGGTCGCCGTATCCAAAGTATTAAGGGCTGGTAGCATTGACAGCTGATCTGGTCTGAACCTGAATTTCACTTTCATTGGAAACCAACATGCAAGCCAAACAATTTCTCATGTTAATCACCGCCAGCCTGGTCATCGCCGGCTGCGCCAAGAGCGGGACCAAGCCGGACGACGTCACCGAGACCATCGTCACCGAGGAGGAGATAAGCACCCAATCCGGCATCGGCACCACGGCGATCGGCGGCGGCACTGAATATCTTGAGCCCGGCATGCTGCCAGGCGATACGATCCTGATCCAGGACACGGTGATCTATTTCGATTTCGACACCGCACGGATCAGCGCCAAGTACTCTGAATCGCTGGCAGCGCACGCGCGGCGCCTGTCCGGAAACCCGGGGCTCAACGTACGCCTCGAGGGCCATGCGGATGAGCGCGGATCACGCGAATACAACATCGGTCTTGCGGAGCGACGCGCGCAGGCAGTGCGCCAGGCACTGATGCTCCAGGGCGTTGCAGCAGCACAGATCACCACCGTCAGTTATGGCGAGGAGCGGCCCGCTTCCCAGGGCAGCGACGAAGAGGCCTGGCAGCTCAACCGTCGGGTTGAGATCGTTTACTCGGAGTGAACCTGATGAAGTCTCCCGTCGCCACCCTGATCCTGCTGTCCGCGTGCTTTTCTGCCGGTTGCGTGACCACGCCGCCGTCCGAGGATCCCGTGCTGGTCAAGCTGACCGAGATCGAGGATCGCCTCAACCGGATCGAACGCCTGACCGCCAACGACAGTCTGGTGAAGATGGCCAGCGAGATGGACGAGATGCAGAGTCAGTTACGGGAATTGCGTGGTCAGATTGAAACGCTGAATTTCGAAGATCAGGCTGCCGCGGATCGTCAGCGAGACCAGTATCTGGATCTGGATCGCCGTCTGCAGAGTATCGAGCAGGGTGGCGCGGGCACCGCGTCGCCGGCATCGTCCACGTCCGGCGCCGTGGCCGCCGGTGCCGCAGCAGGGGCTGCCGTGAGCGCCTCGGCCGCGAGTCCGGCAGCGAGCGAGCGATCCCGTTACGAAGCCGCATTCGAACTGCTGAAACAGGGCCGGTACGAGGAAGCACGGAAGGCTTTTCAGGAGTATCTTGCGGAGTTTCCGAAAAGCGATCTGGCGGGGCACAGTCAGTACTGGCTGGCCGAGACGTATTACGTCAGTCAGGACTACAAGGCTGCACTGCCGGCGTTTCGCAAGGTCGTTTCCGACTACGGCAATTCCCGCAAATTGCCGGATGCCTTGCTGAAGATCGGTTATTGCCAGGTTGAGCTCGGCCAGCTGAGCGAGGCGCGCAAGACGCTGGCATCTGTGGTCAGCCGCTATCCGGAAACGACCGCGGCGAGGCTGGCAAGCCAGCGTCTGGAACAGATTGGCGCTGGCTGAGCAGGTAGCCGGCTTGCGCTCGCGGCCGCAGTCGAATGGCGCAATCGAATGGCGATGACTAAGGCCGAAGTCCGGAAAACCGAGCTACCGGCCGCTGAACGACTGAAGATCACCGAGATCTTTTTGTCCGTGCAGGGCGAGGCCACGACTGCCGGTTGGCCGACGGTCTTTGTTCGTCTGACCGGCTGTCCGTTGCGCTGCGTCTATTGCGATACGGCCTACGCGTTTCATGGCGGGCAGTGGATGAGTTTCGACGAGATACTCGCCAGCGTCAGCCAATACGGTGTAAAGCACGTCTGTGTCACCGGTGGCGAGCCGCTGGCACAGCGCAATTGTCTGTCTCTGGTCAACCGTCTCTGCGATGCGAGCCTGCAGGTTTCTGTCGAAACCAGCGGCGCTTTGGATATCTCTGGACTCGATCAACGGGCGCAGCGGGTGCTGGATCTGAAGACACCTGCATCCGGAGAGGAGTCACGGAATCTGTGGCAGAACCTGGATCACCTGCGCGCCGGTGATGTGGTCAAATTCGTGATCTGTGATCACCAGGACTACGCTTGGGCGCGAGACGTGATCAGGCGCGAGCAGCTGGATCGGCGCTGCAGTGTTTTCCTGTCACCCAGCTGGGGCCAGCAGGACGCGGCGGAACTGGCTGAATGGCTGATTGCCGATCGCCTCCCGGCGCGTCTTCAGGTCCAGCTGCATAAAGTGTTATGGGGCGAGGAACAGGGGCGGTGAGCACAGGGGTTTCCACAGCCTCGCGAGCGGTCGTGCTGGTCTCCGGAGGCCTGGACTCGGCAACGGTTCTGGCGATGGTGGTTGCGCGTGGCATCGAAGCGTATGCGCTGAGTTTCGATTATGGCCAAAGGCACCGAGCAGAACTCGCAGCGGCCAGCAAACTGGCCCGGCGTCTCGGAGCGAAGGAGCATAGAACCATGGGCATCGATTTTGCCGGGATCGGCGGCTCTGCGCTGACCGACGTCAGCATTGATGTTCCCGAGCAGGCCGGCAGCGGAATTCCGGTGACCTATGTGCCGGCACGAAACACAGTGTTTCTCTCCCTGGCCCTGGGCTGGGCGGAGGTACTCGGCGCCGAAGAGATTTTCATCGGGGTCAACGCGGTTGATTATTCCGGCTATCCGGACTGCCGCCCGGAATACATCAAGGCCTTCCAGAATATGGCTGCGCTGGCGACCAGGGCCGGTGTCGAGGGCGAGCCGGTGCGGATCGAGACGCCGCTTATCGATATGAGCAAGGCGCAGATCATCCGCAGCGGTGTGGAACTCGGCGTCGATTTCGGCCTGACGGTGTCGTGCTATCAGGCGGATGATGCCGGTCGTGCCTGCGGTCGTTGTGACTCCTGCCGGCTGCGCCGGGCCGGTTTCGATGCCGCACGAATCGCGGATCCCACGCGCTACCAATCGGATTGAGTTCGACGGCTCCGGGGGGTCCGCCTTAAAGAACCTGGCCCTGCGCGCGCTAACGTGGTCCGAATGCGCTTACGGTGATGCCGTCGCGAGATGCCTGAAGCAGCGATCCGGGATGGACCTTGTTCCACGCCAGTGCGGGTCCAAGCGGCTCCGAGACCACGACCATACTGCCTTCGGGTATTGCGCCCAGCCCGGGATCAAGCCGCTGCAGGATCTCCAGGTCCGTTGCGTAATACAGGCTCCGCGGCGCGCCCTCGCTGGCATAACGCACCGCGTACAAACTGTCACCATCCGACGTGGCGATGGTGAAATGGAACTCCCCGTTGATCTGCTTTTCGGTCAACAATTCCTCCACCATGCCAACGGTCCGCGCCAGCGCATCTGCCGGGTTGTTCTCCAGCCCCAGCGTCAGCGCGAGAAAGAACAGCACCTCGGAGTCGGTCGAGCCCTGAATCTCAGGAAACAGATCTTCATCGAGCCGGATCATCAATTCGCGGCGCACGCGGTGAAATTCAGGGATCAATCCGTTGTGCTGGAACAGCCACTTGCCATGGCGGAACGGATGACAATTACTGCGATTGATGCTGGTGGTGCCGGTGGCTGCACGTACATGCGCCATAAACAGGTGTGAGCGGATATGCGAGGCCAGGCAATGAAAATTTTCGTCGTTCCATGCCGGACGCACATCGCGATAAACGCCCGGGGTACCCAGGTGACTGGAATACCAGCCGACGCCGAAGCCATCGCCGTTCACGGCCTCAGCGCCCTCGTTAGAGTTCAGGCTCTGCACCAGCAGGGAGTGACTGGCATCGATCAGGGGCAGTCTCATCGGAATGGCAGGACCAACATAGGCAATCCAGCGGCACATATTCTTTTTACCCCGATCCCAGGTCTGGAAACCTCAGGCTAGCAGAAAGCTGTTGCGGGTCGAAAGCTCCGCCGTGGCTCGCTTGCCAAGCCAGATTGGGGCGGGTTCCTGCATTGCAGTAGTTGGGCTAGAATAGCCGACTTCGCGTTCCGGGGGCCGTTAGCTCAGTTGGTAGAGCATCGGACTTTTAATCCGCTGGTCGTAGGTTCGAATCCTACACGGCCCACCAATTAAACAAACAGTTAACACGCGATTTGACGCTTTCCGGCCGCCTTATGGGGGGCTTCCCAAACTCCTAACTCGTTTGTGCCTTGTTTTGTCGATGATGTTGTTAGTCCGAGGGGCCTCATGGCAACGATTGGCAGCATGAGTCGGGCTGTCCCGGCAGAGTTTGGTTAACTATCTGAGATTGGCTATCAGATCAGTCCGCTCAGGCCGGGTATTCCCTTTGCCACAAACCTTATCCGGTCGCGGTTATCCAGTCTTGCCGAGCTTGACCTTGCCGTGACCGGCCAGTGCTTCGTCGTGTGCTTTTCCTCCTCGCAACAGTGCCTTGCCTGCTTCCCATAAGAACTCGAGTCGGTTCGCGCCGGTGCGATCCCAGTACTCAGCGATCGTTGGCTCCACACGAATAAGGCAGCATTCGGGGTCGTTGCGGCCTTCGGGAAACCAGATCTTCCACGACGGAGACCACAACTCATCCAGCTTGACTCGATCCGTCTCCAATCTTGCGGTGCCGCTGATTGAAAGATATTGACCATTCGATTGCATCGTGACCGCCACCTGATTCTTGTGCAGTACTTCCTCCAGCTTCTCGTCTTCCGCTCGAGTGACGAACACCAGTGCGCCCCCGTCCAGGTGGTCCGCGATCATCATCGGCCGGGCGCGCAGCTGGCCACTTAAAGACTCTGTGGTCAGCATCGCGGTCTCGAATCCCTCTATCAGACGGTCTAATGTCTGAATTTCATCGGTCTCAATTTTTCGTGACATGACCAAGATTCTCCAGTTATTGCAATATGAGTGCTGCATCGGCCGGTCGAGACGGTCGATCGCAAAAGGCGCAAGGTGGGATGCCATTTCACCCACCTTGCGCCAAGTCCTTTTTTTAACCAGTGGTATTGACTGGTCGCTGGCCTCCGTCTAGCTCGCCTTTTTGAGCATGCTCATGGCCGCGTCGGGCAGACGGTCCTTCAGCCAGTCGATATCCAGCTTGGCTGGATGATCGATATAAGTCTGCGGATCGTCGGCGAGCGACTTCAGATACTTACGCGATACCTTCCATTCGGTATCGTGCTCCGATTTGCCCCGGGACTGGATCTCGAATTTCCCCTTCATGTAGCGAATGGTGAAATAGTCAAAGGGCTTCCCGGGATCCTCGTCATAAATGGAAACACCGGCCTTGTGTCCGTCCAGATATTTGTCCCAGGCCGAGATAAGGGTCCCGTAGAAACCGGATCCCCGATTTTTCTCGAGCGAGCGATTGGTGACGTCGAGCGCCTCGGTAAACAACTCATAAATGTCTTTAGTGTCTTTGCTGGTCATCTCTTTCTCTCCTTTCAGATCTGACTCGACAAAGGCGTCAGATCGTGCCCATAGACGGACGATTGCGCAGAACCGTTCACGTCGGCCGTTTTCGTCTCTCTAAGAGTTGAGATGCAATCTTTGTGCCAGGCCGTTGAACGTCACGCCTGCCGCTGGTTTGGGCTGACCAGGACTGAAAGCGATCCTGCTGGAGTGGAAGATTCTTCCCGGTGTCAGGAAGAAAGTTCCAAATGCCCCATCACCGTGATTCGATATTGGCGAGGTTTCGCAGCTTCGCCAGCGCCGAGATGGATACGTCCAGCGCCAGGCTGCTGCGCCCGGTCTCGGATGGACGCTCGGCAGCAGCGAGAAGACTCCAGGGAAGCGCCACGGTGCGGGTGCGTCCGTCCGCGGTACCAGTGGGCAGTAATATCATGGCGTAGCACAAGGTACCGGATGAAGCATCATCAAGGATCAGGTCACAAATCTGACCGAGTGACCGGCCATGGCGATCGACCACCTTTATTCCAATCAGCTCGCTAACCCGTATGGTCATGGCTTGCATCCATCCAGTTCCCACCACTTGGTGTTGCACGAATCGTGCCAGGCTGGAGTCGATCGGACCGGATCAGAGCAGGCTTGCCAGCAGTGGCGCTATTCGCCGCGATATCTCTTTAATTTCTTGTACAGAGTCTTCAGGCTGATACCCAGCGCCCTGGCAGCAGCCTTTTTGTCGTCATCCAGTTGTTCGACGGTCGCCAGGATCGCCCGCCGTTCGACCTCGTCCAGCGGCATGCCTACCGGGATCTTCAGATAATTGCCGTCGACAGGGGCGCCTTCGACCACACCCGGCGGAAGGTCGTCCGGCTGGATGACCTCATCGGCGAGCACGTAGGCGCGGCCGACCGCATTCTTGAGCTCACGGACGTTGCCGGGCCAGCTGTGAACCCGAAGCAGCTCCAGCACTTCCGTGGAGAATGTCTTTTCCACGCCGTTGTTCTGTCCAAACTCCGCCAGAAACCTGTTGGCCAGCATGATGACGTCATCACCTCGCTCTCTCAGTGGCGGAACCCGCAATGGAAACTGCGCCAGGCGGTAATAGAGATCTTCCCTCAGAACCCCGTCTTCCATCGCCTCGTCGGGACTTCTGTTCGTCGCCGCAATCACCCTGACGTCTATCGGTGTCTCCACCTCGCCGCCGACCCTGCGCAAACGGCCGGACTCCAGCACCCGCAGGAGCTTGACCTGAAGTTCCGGGGACATCTCGGTGATCTCGTCCAGGAACAGCGTTCCGCCGCTGGCGCGCTCGAAGAAACCGACGTGTTGTTTGTTGGCGCCAGTGAAACTGCCTTTCTCATGACCGAACAATTCGCTTTCCATGATCTCCGGACTAATCGCACCACAATTGACCGGAACGAGCGGACCGGCGGAGCGGTCGCTCATTCGATGCACGGCTCTGGCGGCGAGTTCCTTGCCCACGCCGCTCTCACCGACCAGCAGTACAGTCATCCCGGTCACGCTGACCTTGCGCAGCAGCGTGAACAGTCGCCGCATTGGAGGAGAATTACCCTGCATGGTACCGAAATTGTCTTCATCGCCGGCATTGCCGGAGCGACTCCTGCCGGCCGCAGCGACCACTTTGGCCAATGACGATTGCAGCGCCTCTGCGCTCACCGGTTTCTCAAGATAGTCGGAGGCGCCAGCCCGCATGCCGCGAACCGCGCCAGCCAGCTTCGGATCGGCCGTCATCAAAATCAGGTCGATGATGTTGCCGAGACGACTCTGTTGCAGAAATTGCAGGCCCTCAGCCCCGAGGAGTTCGTAGTCCATCAGCGCGACGTCCGGCGCCTCCCTCAGCATGGCCGAACGGGCCTCGGCGAGGGAGTTCACCGCAGTCACGGAGAAGCCCGATTCACGGAACACGTCCGACAGTCGGACGACGGTCTCGGGATCATCGCAGAGGAACAGGGCATTCAACATTCTTGGGTCATGCTCATTAATCAGCCTATCCGAGTGTAGGCTCAGCCGGGGCTTCGGGCCCAACTCCATTTGACAGCCGAACATCGAGCCAGCGCGGCCGATCCGCCTCTCCGAATAATAGCCCGGACATGGCTGTCGCGTTATTCGACAGGCGGTGTCTAAGCGGCCAGGCAAACGTATCACCCGTTGCCGCTGGCAATCTACGGCAGCAGACTATCGGATGAGCACGTCGGTGGCCGTATCGAGCAGTACATAGGCTCCGATGCCGATCATTAACGGTGGCATGATCCAGGCGCCTGCGGATCCGATCCGCTCACGCAACGCCGGTCTGGTGACCAGGGCGCGGGATACAAACGCCATCGTCACCGCACACACGCTCAATGTTGCGATGATCAGGACGTCCATGGCCGCCCGGGTATCGGCCAGCAGCGGAATGTAGACCGCCAGGGAGTCGCCGCTCATCGGCAACACTACGGCCACGGTGGGCCAGACGCCGGTGACGGGTGCAGCGCTGGCTGATATCCGGCGAGCACCACGGATCAGTGAAACCATCCCCTTCATTCCCAAAGCCACCGGGAGCAGACCCAGAAAACCCACATAGCGGGTATCCACCACATCCCCCAGCAAGGCGATCACCAGGCTGAGCGCAATGACCATAAACGCGGTAAGCAGGTATCCGATCAGCACGGGGGTTTGTCTGGATGAAGCTGCCAGCAGTCCGGTCAACAGCAACATATTGTCCATGTTGGTGGCGACGAAGGCGGCAGCCGCGACCGAGACAACAGTCCAGATCTCGCTCATTGTCCAGCTTGTATCGGGATACCCAAACGCCAAAATATGAACGCGTACTCCAGCGCGGTTTCCTGCAGCACCTCGAACCGGCCTGCGGCATCGAAATGACCGGCCTCCATGTTGGTCCTGAACAGCAGCAGGTTCTGGTCGGTCTTGCGCGCACGCAGCCTGGCGACCCACTTGGCTGGCTCCCAGTACTGCACTCTTGAGTCATACAAGCCGGCCAGCACCAGCATGTCGGGATAATCTTGTTCGGCCACCTGATCGTATGGCGAATACGAGAGCATGTACGCATAGTGCTCCGGCACCCGTGGGTCGCCCCATTCCTCGTACTCGGAGGTCACCAGCGGGATGCTTTCATCGGACATGCTGGTCACTGCATCGACAAAAGGGACGTCAGCGATAATCATCCGATACAGATCCGGCCGCTGGTTCGCGATCACGCCCATCAACAGACCACCGGCGCTGCCCCCGTGGGCGACAAGGCCGTCTCTGCTGGACCAGCCATTGGCGAGCAGGTATTCCGAGACGTCAATAAAGTCATTGAAGGTATTCTTCTTGCTTAGCACCCGGCCTTGCTCGTACCAGTCCCGGCCCCATTCCTGACCCCCGCGAACGTGAGCGATAGCAAACACGAAACCTCTGTCCAGCAGGCTCAGGCGGTTGGGGTTGAACACGGGATCATAGGACAGCCCGTATGCGCCATAGCCGGTCAACAACATGGGATGACTGCCGTCCGGACTCACGCCGCGGGCGCAGAGCAGGGTGACCGGAATCCTTTGTCCATCCCGCGCAGGCACCATCAGCTGCTCGGTCACGTACGCGTCGGGATCGTAGCCGCCAGCGACTTGCTCGACCTTGAGCACACGTTTGGCGTCAGTGCTCATATCCTCGTCGATCAGGGTCGCTGGCGTTCGCAGCGATTCGTATTCATAGCGCACCACATTGGTATCCGGCTCGGGATTCAGGTCGAGGCTAATCGTAAAAACCGACTCTTCTGTCTCCACCAACCTCGAGGATCCGTCCCGGCGATCCAGTATCCGCAGCTTTAACGAGGCGTCGCTGCGCTCGCCAAGCGCGATGTAATCGCGGAACACGACAAAATCTTCCAGCAAGACATTGTCGCGTGCGGGCAGCAAATCCTTCCAGGTCTCGCGTTGATCGACGGTTTCCAGCCTGGCGCTGAGCAGACGGAAATTGCGTGCCTGCCAGTTGCTGAGGATAAATGCCTCGTCGCCGAGAATTTCGATCGCGTACTCATGTCCGGCCTGGCGCGGGAAAACCCGGTGCGGTCCGGTGTCCGGGGCGTCAGCGTCAATCAGCCAGTATTCATCGCTCAGGCTTGCGCTGGCGCCGATGATGATCCAGCGATCGTCGCGGCTCTTGTCCAGGCTGACCGAGAAGCGGGTATCGGTCTCGTGGTAGATCAGCTGGTCCTGAGCCGGATCATCCCCTAAACGATGGCGGAAGACCTTGTCGGCGCGCAGCGTCACCGGGTCTTCGGTAACGTAGAACAAGGTCCGATTGTCATTCGCCCAGGCATAGTCGCCGGCGGTGTTCTCAATCCGCTCGGACAGCCAGCTTCCGCTTTCCAGATCGCGGACGCGCAGGGTGTAGATTTCCCTGCTCAGCGTGTCCTCACCATAGGCCAGCAGGCGCGCATCCTCTGACACAGTCAGACCGGTGACCGTGTAGAACTCGTGACCAATGGCCAGTGCATTCACGTCCAGGATCACCTGATCCGCAGCATCCTCGGCACCATGGCGGCGAAGATAGACCGGATGCTCGTAACTGGCTTCATATCGCCAGAGGTAGTACCAGTCCCCGAGCCGATAGGGAAAGCCGGACTCCCGTGCCGGAATTCGCGCCTTGAGTTCCTTAAAGATGTGCTCTCGCAGCGCAGCCGCGGGCTTCATCACCGCCTCAACGTAGTCGTTCTCGGCGTCGAGGTAAGCGATCACCTCCGGGTCGCTGCGCTGGTCGTCACGCAGCCAGTAATACTCGTCCACCCGCGCCTGCTGGTGTGCAACCAGTTTATACGGGCGCACGCTGGCTACAGGCGGTCGAATCTGCGGATCATGCATGGCAGCGTCCTGGGTGGTCGTGGCCGTTGGTGTCGTACAACCGATCTGCAGCAGAAATGCGATCAGCAGCGTCGCCACGCGGAAAGCGCCCTCTGGTCGGATCGCCATTGCGTCCGTCGCCGGCAAACAATTGACGTCTGGCACCGGATGCGCCGGCGCGATCAACTACTGTCCCGCGGCTTCAGACAGTTCACCGAGCACATAGTCCGCATCGTACACTTTCTCCAGTGCCTCAAGAATGATGGCTGGGTGCACCGAGATGGCCCGGTTCAGTTCTGGGTCATACCAGTATGCGCCGGCTATCGAATACGCGTTACCGTCAAATAACAGCCCCACAAGCTGTGCGTCTTTGTTTATCACCGGGCTGCCTGAGTTGCCGCCAGTGGCATCGATGGTGGCGACGTAATTGAAACGCGTTTTCATATCCAGATCACGTTTGCGTTGGATCCAGATTTTCGGCACGTCAAACGGCGGCTGGCCGGTGTTACGCTCATACAGGCGGCCCAGATAGGTAAACGGATCGACCTCGTGACCGAGTTCATTCCACCCCTTGACCGCGCCGTAACTCAGCCTCAGCGTGAAGGTGGCATCCGGATAGGTACTGGTCCCGTCGATCGCAAATCGGGCGCGAGCGAGATTCTCAGCGGCGCGCTTGACTGGCGCCTCATAGAGGTCTTCATACCGTTTACGCAAGGCTCTGGCCTCCGGATCCATCGCTCTTGCCAGCCTGATCATCGGATCATCCGATTTCGCAACCGCCACAGCGCCACCGGCCCAGAGCTCGCGGCGCAAAGCCGGATCCGCGAGGCCGGAGCTCTCAACCAGAATCTTCGCGAGTTGCTCTGGCGTATGGTTGCCGAGGACCTTTTGCACATTCGGATCGTCCGGGCCCAGCTCCTCCCGCATCTTGGACAGCGAGAACGCCAGCTGGATCTGTTCCAGCCGCGGATGGACTGGCGCCGAGGCAAACAGGGACTGCTCCAGTTTGGGCAAGGCGGTTGCGCGATATTCGCGCAGACGCTCTTCGTTGGGTTTGGCCCGTTCCGCGGCGCCGCGCACCAGGGTGCGGGCGTAACTGAACATCTTGCCGCCGAATCCTGCACCCGCCCCGATATACAAATATTGTTTGCGGAAGCTCAGATATTCGGTGATCGCCTGACCGATCTGGTGCCAGGGGTCTCCGACCGTTGCCGCCAGAATCGGATCCGCAGCCAGCGCCGCGCGCAACGCAGCCTCGCGTTGCCGTTTTTGATCCATCAGCCGGTCGTCGAGCAGCGCCGCCAGTTCGTTTTTTCTCACCTTCAGGTCGTTTTCGATCCGTGTAAGAGCCTCCTGGACCTCACCATATGCCTGCTCATCGACGGTAGAGAACTGCGCGTAGCGCCCGCGCAGCTCTGCATTACGCAGCAACCATTCCGGCAGACCTACGTTGCGCAGCAGCTCGAGCTGCGCAACCGTCAGCTGACGTTGGGTGGATCCGGGATGCCCGGGGACGAACACGGGCTCGCCGGCTTTCGCGCCCGCAGCGTGCCAGCGCAGGTAATCCGGCGTCTTTGCAGGCTGACCGTCGTCGTCGTAAACGCGAAGAAACGCGGCATCCAGGCACCAGCGCGGAAAATTGAAGTTGTCAGGATCCCCGCCGAACGCACCGATACCGACTTCCGGGGCGAATACCAGACGCACGTCGGAATAACGTTTGTACTGATACAGGAAGTACTGACCACCATGATAGAGAGCCACGGCCTCGCAGGATAACTTGCCCTTGGCTTCTGCCTCGCAAGCCTGCTCCAGACGGGTCAGGATCTTGTTGCGTGCTTCGTTGATCGCCGCGTCACTGGCTTCCTGCACAACCAGGGCCGAAGCTGTTTCATCCAGTTCTCCAATGGCGTCGCCATCCTCCGGCTCGTCGCTTCCGGCAATTGTGGCCGGCATCGTTTCCCCGGTCTCGGGCGGATCCAGTTCGGAAATCGCGCTGGCGACTTGTTCAGTGATGTCCGTGCTCGCGATCAGCACCGAGACTTGCTGACTCGAACAGCGTTTCTCTTCGCCCGGATGGCGCGCCACCAGGCCATCCCGCCACACGTTTTTATCTGCATCCGTGTGTTCGCTCAGACAGCTGAAGGTGCAGTGGCGGTTGGTCAGGATCAGCCCATTGGCGGAAACAAACGAACCGGTGCATCCGTTTTCCAGCCGTACAGTCGCCAGGCGCACCTGGTCGAGCCAGTCCTGATCGATGCGCACGCCGTATTCATGCTGCACGGTACGCGCGGGGAAATTATCAAACGTCCACATCCCCTCATCCGCCTGAGCAGGCGAGGCGAGCAAGACCAGCAGCATTGCGGAAAACACTAAACGCATGAATAACTCCTTTCCCTGACGCGCACGACCGGGCGCCAGCCCGGCGCTGGCCTGACACGGTTGACAGGCTGTTTCCGGCGGCCAACACGGCGTTCAGATATCATCAAATTCGCCATGCCGGCCTTTCCCGCTTACGAAGCGTCTGGCACCGCGGATACCTTCCCGGCGGATGATCTCCACCGCGTTGTCATACTCGCGGCGAAGGGCCAGCTCCGACTCCAGACCCTGCTGAGCGAGCGTTGCTTGCCGATCAGCCCGCAAACAGGCCTGCGGAAAGCTTGCCAGTTGCTCGGCCAGCCTGAGCCCTGTGGCCAGTGAGGCGCCATCCTCGACGACTTGCTCACACAGACCTATGCGCAGGCATTCATCGGCATTGACCCGGCGGCCGGTCAGGATCAGCTCCATCGCCCGGCCCTGGCCCACCAGCCGCGGCAAGCGAACCGTGCCACCGTCGATCAGAGGCACACCCCAGCGCCGGCAAAACACGCCCATGTAGGCGCCGGATTCCATGATGCGCAGATCGCACCACATAGCCAGTTCCATACCGCCCGCAACGGCGGCTCCATTGATCGCGCCGATGACCGGTTTTGACAGATTCATCCGGGTTGGGCCCATCGGACCCAAAGGCCACTGGCCGTCTGCCTGGTCAAAATGGAGCTGCTCCAGCCAGTCCGCGATCGTATCCGTTGCGCCGGCCAGACTGCCCAGGTCGAAGCCGGCACAGAATGCATCTCCGCTGCCGGTCAGCACCGCGACACGCGCCTGTGTTTCATGCTCGAATTCCACAAACGCCTGGTGCAGAGCCTTTGCGGTATCCGGGTCAACCGCGTTTCTTACAGCGGGTCGCTCGATGGTGATCGTCGTCACCGCACCGCGACGCTCGATCGAGACGCTCATTGCCTGATTTCCGGGGTCATGCCGCGCATCTGCTGATACTAGCATCGCCGATCCAGGCCGGTGAGCGCTAGGCAAATGCTCATCCCGCCGCTAGAATCAACGGCGACGCTCGAATCCGGAGGAATCGAGTCCCGGTCTGGCAAAAGTCGCCGCAACCATGTCGACCGGTTCATCCTCCGCCGCCAGCTCAAGGTGCCCAAACAGAATGCAAATCAGGTTGAAGCGCGGTCTGGACATTCCACTCAAGGGCGAGCCGGAGCAAATCATCCACGACGGTCCCAGGGTGCGGAAAGTCGCAATGATGGGACGTTCGTTTGTTGGCCTGAAGCCGGCGATGCTGGTGGAAGAGGGCGACCGCGTCGCCCTGGGTCAGCCGATGCTCACGGATAAAAACAACCCACGCGTCAGAATCGTGGCGCCCGGCGGCGGCACGATCAAAGCCATCCACCGCGGGGCCCGGCGGGTTCTCCAGTCCATCATCATCGAGCTTGACGAGCATGAAGCGCAGCTCGAGTATCGCGCCTGGCCTCGGGAACAGCTTGCCAGCCTCGAGCGAGAGACCGTGATTGAACAGTTGCTGGAAGCCGGTCTGTGGACTTCACTGCGCACGCGGCCCTACAGCAAGGTCGCCAATCCGGATACGAGTCCGTCGGCCATATTCGTCAATGCGATGGATAGCAATCCGCTGGCCGCGGATCCGGCGGTGGTGATCGCCGAGGCGCAGGCGGATTTCCACGACGGTCTTGATGTGGTCTCACGACTGGTCGATGGCCCGGTCTACGTGTGTAGCGCGCTGGGCGCAGAGATTTCGGTTCCTGGACGCGAGCAGTTTACCCACGCGGAATTTTCCGGATGCCATCCGGCTGGCCTGGTGGGTACGCATATTCACTTTTTACACTCTGCCGGTCCCGCGAGACTGGTCTGGCACCTGAATTATCAGGATGTGATCGCCATCGGACGTCTGTTTACCGGTGGCAAGCTGAATACCGAGCGGGTCATCTCCGTGGCCGGGCCGCCGGTGCTCAAGCCGCGGCTGCTGCGCACGCGTCTGGGTGCCCATGTCGGGACGCTGCTCGAGGGCGCTCTCCAGGACGTCAGTTGCCGGGCGCTGTCAGGCTCCGTGTTGTCAGGCTATCGGGCGGCAGGCTGGGCCGGATATCTCGGTCGCTATCATCTGCAGATTACCGTGATCCGTGAGGCGGGCGAGCGCGAGCTGTTCGGCTGGATACGTCCCGGGCCGAAAAAATTCTCGGTGACGAATGTGTTCATTTCCAGCCTGTGGCGCAAGCGCCGCATGGATCTCGATACTTCGCAAAACGGCAGCCCAAGAGCGATGGTCCCGATCGGCTCGTATGAGCGGGTGATGCCGCTGGATATCCTGCCGACGCAACTGTTGCGCGCGATCCTGGTCGGCGACACCGACAGCGCCCAGCAGCTGGGTGCGCTTGAACTGGATGAGGAAGACCTGGCTTTGTGCACATTTGTTTGTCCTGGCAAACATGACTTCGGTCCATTGTTGCGCACCAGCCTGGAACAGATCGAGAAGGAAGGCTGATGGGTCTGCGCAAATTCCTCGACAACATCGAGCCACTGTTTGCCAAGGGCGGCCGTCTGCATACCTTCCAGGCGCTCTACGAGATGGTGGACACCATCTTCTATTCGCCGGGGGACAAGACCCGCAGCGCACCGCATATCCGCGATGGCATCGATTTGAAGCGGGTCATGATCTACGTGTTTCTGGCAGCAATGCCCGTCGCGATCGTCGGCATGTACAACATCGGCCTGCAGGCCAACATCGCGCTGCAGCAGATGGGCCTGGCCGGGATTGGCGGCTGGCGCGGGGAGATCATCACCGCACTCGGCATTGGCTACGATGCGAACAGCATCGGGGCCTGCTTCTGGCACGGCTTTCTCTACTTCTTCCCCGCCTATGTGGTGACCATGGCCGTCGGCGGCTTTTGGGAAGTGCTGTTTGCGCTGGTCCGTAACCATGAGGTCAATGAAGGGTTTTTTGTCACCTCGCTGCTGTATGTGCTGGTCTTGCCGCCGACGATCCCGCTGTGGCAGGTTGCCCTTGGCATCAGTTTCGCGGTGGTGATCGGCAAGGAAGTCTTTGGCGGCACGGGCAAGAACTTTCTTAATCCCGCGCTGGTTGGCCGCGCATTCCTGTTCTTCGCCTATCCGGCGCAGAACTCCGGCGATCTGGTGTGGACCGCGGTAGACGGCTTCAGCGGCGCCACGCCGCTGTCGCTGGCTTTCACCGGCGGTGTGGAGGCGATCACCGCTGCCGGCATAAGCTGGAGCGATGCGTTCTACGGCACCATCCAGGGCACGATCGGCGCGGAGTCGACCATCGCCTGCCTGCTGGGCGCTTTCTTCCTGCTGTATACGCGAGTGGCATCGTGGCGGATCATGGCTGGCTGTGTGATCGGGCTGGTCGCGATGAGTCTGTTATTCAATTTCGTCGGCAGCGATACCAATCCGATGTTCGCATTGCCATGGCACTGGCACTTCGTGCTCGGCGGATTCGCCTTCGGCGCCGTCTACATGGCCACCGACCCGGTATCGGCCTCCATGACCTCCACTGGAAAGCTGTATTACGGAGCGTTGATCGGCGTCATGTGCGCATTGATCCGGGTGGTCAATCCAGCCTATCCGGAAGGCATGATGCTGGCGATCCTGTTCGGTAATGTGCTCGCGCCATTGATCGACTATTTCGTGGTCCAGGCGAATATCCGCAGGAGGCGTCGCCGTCATGCCTGAACCCCGTGCAAAAAAGGGCTGGTTCGCCAGCTTGCCTAACGACAGCGTGCTGAAGACGGTGGTTATCGCCACCGTGTTGTGTCTGGTCTGCTCGGTCGTGGTTTCCGCCACCGCGGTGGCATTGCGGCCCCTGCAGGAGCGCAACGCGGCATTAGCGATGAAGCAGGAGATTCTGCGCGTTGCCGGGCTCGATGATCCGGGCCGTTCGGTGGAAGAGTCATTCAGTCAGGTGGAAACCCGGATCATAGACCTGCAAACGGGACAGGTGGCCTCCGATATCGACCCGGAGACCTACAACTTCCAGAAAGCCGCCCAGGATCCGGCCCTCAGTGTCGCGATCGCGCCCGGGGACGATATTGCCAGTCTGGGCCGGCGTCCACGCTTCATGCCGGTCTATGTGGTTCGCAGATCGGACGAGCCGGACATGTTGATCCTTCCGGTCAGCGGCTACGGGCTGTGGTCGACCATGTATGGCTTTCTTGCCTTGCAGGATGATGCCACGACCGTGTCCGGGATCACTTTCTATCAGGATGCAGAGACCCCTGGCCTGGGTGGCGAGATCAATAATCCCCGCTGGCAAAACGGCTGGAAGGGTAAAAGGGTGTATGACGCCGACGGCAGGGTGGCGCTGCACGTGATCAAGGGTGCGGTGAAGCCGGGCCGGCCTGCGGCCGTCTATGAGATTGATGGCTTGTCGGGTGCAACGCTGACCGCTAATGGCGTCAGCAGGCTGATCCGATACTGGCTGGGCGATCAGGCCTTTGGGCCGTTCCTGCAGCGCATCAGAAGCGGGGAGAGCGCGATATGAGCAAATCCGACAAGGGGATTCTTCTGTCGCCGGTGGTGGACAACAATCCCATCACTCTGCAAGTGCTGGGCATCTGTTCGGCCCTGGCTGTGACCACGCAACTGGCGCCGTCTGTGGTCATGTGTCTGGCGGTTACCGCGGTGCTGGCGGTGGCAAATGTGGCGGTAAGCCTGATCCGCAACTACATGCCGAGCAGCATCCGCATCATTATCCAGATGACCATCATTGCCTCGCTGGTGATCCTCGTCGACGAGATTCTCAAGGCCTTTGCCTATGAGATCAGCAAACAATTGTCCGTGTTTGTCGGCCTGATCATCACCAACTGTATCGTGCTCGGCCGGGCCGAAGCGTTTGCATCCTCCAACAAGCCCTGGCCGAGCTTTCTCGACGGGATAGGGCATGGTCTCGGATACAGTCTGATCCTGCTGCTGGTGGCTTTCGTGCGTGAGTTGTTCGGCTCCGGCCGGCTGTTTGGGCATCAGGTGTTGCCATTGGTGACCGAGGGCGGCTGGTACAACCCGAACGGCCTGCTGTTGCTTGCCCCCAGCGCATTTATCCTGATCGGGCTGATTATCTGGGCCGTACGCAGCTGGAAGCCGGCGCAGGTAGAGAAGGCCGAATACCAGATCCACGTCGTCCACCGGACCGAGGCGCTGTGATGGAGAATTATCTTGCTTTGATGGTCCGGGCGATTTTCATCGAGAATCTGGCGCTCGCGTTCTTTCTCGGCATGTGTACGTTTCTGGCCGTATCGAAAAAGGTCGGCACCGCACTGGGCCTCGGTCTGGCTGTGGTGGTGGTGCAAACCATTACCGTGCCGGCTAACAATCTGATCTTTACCTATCTGCTGCGCGAGGGCGCACTGTCCTGGGCGGGCCTCCCGGACGTGGACCTCAGCTTCCTCGGTCTGATTACCTACATCGGAGTCATCGCGGCGATCGTGCAGATCCTGGAAATGGCTCTGGACAAGTATTTCCCGGCGCTCTACAACGCGCTCGGAATCTTCCTGCCGCTGATCACCGTCAATTGCGCCATCCTTGGCGGATCCTTGTTCATGGTCGAGCGCAACTACGATTTCGGCGAGAGTCTGGTCTACGGGTTTGGCAGCGGGCTGGGTTGGGCGCTCGCTATCGTGGCTCTGGCGGGGGTCAGGGAGAAACTCAAATACAGTGATGTTCCGGATGGCTTGCAGGGTCTTGGCATCACGTTTATTACCGTGGGTTTGATGTCCCTGGCCTTCATGTCTTTCTCGGGCATCCAGTTGTAGGCCGGCAGCAGGACAGGGCAAAAGGAAGCGACTGATGCAGACTGTGGTTCTCGGGGTGCTGATGTTCACCATCGTCGTGTTGGCGATGGTCACCATCATCCTGTTTGCCCGTGCGCGCCTGGTGGCTACCGGCACGGTCAAAATCGAGGTCAATGGCGAGCGGGTGCTGGAGGCGCCAGTGGGCGGCAAGCTGCTGGGAGCGCTGGCCGAGGCGAAGCTGTTTGTGGCATCGGCCTGTGGCGGCGGCGGAACCTGCGGTCAGTGCCGGGTCCGGATCCTCGAAGGTGGCGGCGCCATCCTGCCCACCGAAACCAGCCTGATCAACAAGCGCGAGGCCTTACGTGGCGACCGCTTGTCCTGCCAGGTAGCGGTCAAGCAGGACATGAAAATCGAAGTCCCGCGCGAGGTGTTCGGGGTGAAGCGGATGGAGTGCACGGTGCGCTCGAACCGGAGTGTGGCGACCTTTATCAAGGAGCTGGTGCTGGACCTTCCGCAAGGGGTCGATCTGAACTTTCGCGCCGGCGGGTATATTCAGATCGAGTGCCCGCCCTACGAGAAGAAGTATTCCGAATTCGAGATCCCGGAGCGGTTCCGAGGTGACTGGGAACGGTTCAATCTGTTCCGCTTTGTCGCCAGGTCTGATGAAACAGTTACCCGGGCGTATTCGATGGCGAATTATCCGGAGGAGAAAGGGATTGTGATGCTGAACGTACGTATCGCTACCCCGCCGCCGAATGTCCCGGACGCACCCCCGGGCGTGATGTCATCGTATATTTTCGGCCTCAAGCCTGGCGACAAGGTCTGGATTTCCGGCCCCTATGGGGAGTTCTTCGCCAAGGATACCGACGCGGAGATGGTGTTCATCGGCGGCGGCGCAGGGATGGCGCCGATGCGGGCTCATATTTTCGACCAGCTCGGACGGCTGCAAAGCAAGCGCAAGATGAGTTTCTGGTACGGGGCGCGCAGCAAGAGAGAGATGTTTTATGTGGAGGATTTTGACGGTCTGGCCGCTGCGCATGACAACTTCGAGTGGCATGTGGCCTTGTCGGATCCGCTGCCCGAGGACGAGTGGACCGGGTACACCGGCTTCATCCATGAAGTTCTGTTTGACAACTATCTGAAAGACCACAAGGCGCCGGAAGACTGCGAGTACTATATATGCGGCCCGCCGATGATGAACAAGGCGGTGCTGGAAATGCTCTCCGACCTCGGTGTCGAACGCGAGAATATCCTGCTCGATGACTTTGGCGGTTAAGTTGCACGAGGCGAGCGACTGATGACCACGGTTTTGCTGAGTTTCATACTGTTTGCGTTGGCCATGCTTGGGCTCGCATCGGGCCTGATTCTGTCCGGACGGCGGATCCAGGGTAGCTGCGGCGGCCTGAATCGAGTCGCCGGAGTCGCATCCGATTGCGGCGGCGCCTGCCGCAATCCCTGCGCCGCGCGCCGCGCGCGGATGGCGGAGGATCAGGGCCGGGAGCTCTGAGCCGGCCGCCTGGGGAGAACTGTCCAATGTCGCACAAAGCACGCGATTACATGAGCAAACATTTCCTGACCTTCTCGCCGGATATGGACATCCTCGAGGCGGTCGGGCAGCTGGTTGACAAGAATTATGCGGGCGGCTTCGTGATCGACAAGCTCGGCTCGCTGGTTGGCGTCCTGTCCGAGGTCGATGCGCTCAAAGCGGCGATCCACGGCGGCTATCATGCCTCATGGGGTGGGAATGTCGGCGATATGATGCGGACTGAATTCGCCACCGTGGATGTGGACGACAGCATCATGCAGGTCGCCAAGATGTTCGTCGAAGGAGACCGCTACTATTACCGGGGCTTCCCGGTGATGAAACACAACCGCGTGGTCGGACGCATCACACTGCGCGACGTATTGCGCGCGCTGCAGGAAATGAGTCGCTAGTAATCTCAGGCGCTAAACAGCGTTGAGCGGGCTCGTCAATCGAGTGCCCGGGTCGGATCGACGGCACTGCAAGTGAAACTCCGTTCGATCCACCAACCTGGGCAACGAAACGCGGACCAGGCCGGTCGGCAACGGCTGTCGCCGGCCAGCCCGCGAACGACCGTTTATCCCGAAGCCTTTCCGCCCGACTTGCGGTTAGCTCTCGGCTTGTTCTTGCGCACCTTCTTGCCCAGCTGGCGTGCCTGCTTCAGCCGTTTCTCCGCCAGCGCGATAAGCTTCTCGTGGGAGCTCACCGGCCGGGTGCGGCCGGGGGGCTTGCGCTTCACATACTGGCCATCCGGCTGCATCTCCCATGCGCTTCGATGGTCGGCAAGTTGAACATCGAGTATCTCGCGCAACAATTTGCGTAACGGCGGTGCCTCGACCGGGGTGACGATTTCTACCCGGCTTTCAAGATTGCGTCGCATCAGATCCGCCGAGCCGATGAAATATTCCTCATCGCCGCCGTTGCGGAAATAGAAGATCCGGGTGTGCTCGAGGAACCGGCCGACGATGCTGATGATGTGCACGTTCTCCGACAGCCCGGGAATGCCTGGCCGCAGGCGGCAGGTGTCGCGGACGATCAGATCGACTTTGACCCCTGCCTGAGAGGCCTGATACAGGGCCCTGGTGATGTCCGTATCTTCCAGCGCATTCACCTTGAATTGGACGTGCCCGGGGCTGTCCGGTTTGTGCAGGTCGATCTCGCGCTGGATACGTGCCAGCAAGCCCTTTTTCAAATGTTTGGGCGCCGGCAGCAATTTCTGATAATCACGGTTGGGGACAAAGCCGGTAGTAAGGAAATTGAACAACTCGGTCAGGTCGTCGCCGATCGCCGGATCGCAGGTCAACATTCCCAGATCACTGTAGATCCTCGCGGTGCCGGAATGGTAATTGCCGGTACCGAGATGGGCATAGCGGCGCAGCCCGTCGTAGTCCTGGCGCAGGACGAAAACCACCTTGCTGTGGGTCTTCAGACCGACGACACCGTAAGAGACATGGATACCGTGTTGCTCCATGCGGTTGGCCCAGCGTATGTTTGCGGATTCGTCGAATCTCGCCTTGAGCTCGACGGCTACCGCGACCTGCTTGCCGTTGTGCGCGGCGTCCAGCAAGTAATCGACGATACGCGACTTCTCCGCGGTCCGGTACAGGGTCATCTTGATGGCCAGGACCTTGGGATCCTGGCTGGCTTCGCGCACGAAGCGCTCTACTGAAGTAGCGAAGGACTCGTAGGGATGCTGCAGCAGCACCGGGCCTTCGCTGCGAATGAAATGGAACAGGTTTGGCGCGCCGACGATGCGCGCATTGTCGACCGGGTGATGCGGCGGATCGTGCAATTCGGGCCGATCGATGGACGCGATCTGAAACAGATCGCGCTTCTGCATCAGGCTCTCCACTTCGAATACGTCTTCCGCCTCGTCCAGACCGAGTTCGGCGGCAAGCATGCCGCGATGGACCTTTGGCATGCCAGGCGAGACTTCCAGACGGACCACGGGCGCGAACTTGCGATCGCGCAATTCTGACTCGATCAGCTCCAGAAGATCATTCGCCTGTTCCTCAGAGCGCTCGGTGATGGCGTTGCGGGTAACGCGGAATACATCCCAGCGTTCTATCTTGAGTCCGGGGAACAGCAGATCCAGATTGTGGGCGATCACGTCTTCCAGCGGAACGAAATGCGTATTTTCCTCGACGGCCTGAAAGCGGTTGACTCCTGAACCTAGGGGAACCTTGATGCGTGCCAACGCGGTCCCTTTTCCATCAGGGCGAACGATCGTCACCAGCAGATTCAGCGACAGATTGGAGATAAAGGGGAACGGATGGGCGGGGTCCATCACGATGGGCGTGACCAGCGGATAGATGTTCTCGATGTAATATTCCCGCATCCTGGCCTGTTCTTCCTGGCTCAATTCGAAATAGCGGCTGATGCGTATTCCGTGTTCGGCCAGGTCACGCCGCAGCGAGCGGCCAAGCCGCAGCTGATCCGTCTTCATCAGGCGGACCATTGCGTGGCATGCGGCGATCTGCTCGCCGGGTGTGCGGCCATCGGCCGAGCGTTCGTGGACCCCGGCCCCGACCTGCTGTTTCAAGCCACCCAGACGTTTCATGAAGAACTCGTCAAGATTGGAGCTCATGATCGCCAGGAACTTGACCCGTTCAAGCAGGGGATTACGCGGATCCTGTGCCTCATGTAGCACCCGGCGATTGAATTCCAGCCAGGTCAGCTCCCGGTTCAGATACCACTCAGGGCTGTCCAGATCGAAAGTCCGGGGATCAGTCTCAGCGGCCTCGATCTCGTCGACGGAAGCGGTCTGCTGCGTTTGTTGAGCGGTTGAGGTCATGGCTGCGGGCTCCTCGGCGGGCCGATATACAGGAATCAACGTGATTTCTGATGATACCCCGCGCCGCCGGGGATTTCTGCTCAGCGGGTCGCGAATCCGTGCCCTGCTTGCACGCGGATCGCTTGCTGGCTATGGTTAGCGCGCCCGGGCCCTGGCGCGGAGCAGGGCGCGGGACCTTGTGCGGACATCGCTCGGCACGCCTGGAAGCCGCGCTGGCTCGCAACAGCGTCCTGATCGCAAGCCGATGCAAGCCCTGCCTTACAGACACAAGCGCCAGAATTGCCGAACATGAACACCAGTGCCTCGATCACTGTTTTTGCCCCCGCCTCGGTGGGCAACGTCGGCGTCGGTTTCGACACCCTGGGTCACGCATTGGACGGTGTCGGCGACACGATCCGCTTGCGCCTGGATTCACAACCAGGCATCCGGCTCGAGGCAGTCAGCGGCAGAGTGAACTCGTTGCCCACCGATCCTTCCGCCAATACTGCGCTGAAACCGCTGCTCGCGATGTCTCGCGACTTCAACATTGACGACGGGATCGCCGTCACCTTGCACAAGGGAATCCCGATGGGCTCAGGCATGGGTGGATCGGCCGCATCTGCGGTGGCAGCAGTGGTTGCGGCCAATGCGTTGTGGCAACTCGGACTGGAACCCGAGCGCGAGCTGACCTATGCCTTGCTGGGTGAAACAGTGGCCAGCGGCGCCGGCCACCTGGACAATCTTGCGCCGTGTCTGTTCGGCGGCCTGGTGTTGTGCGAAAACGGTGATCCGCCGATGGTCACTCGTCTCCCGGTGCCCCCGGAGCTGCGCTGTGTGCTGGTCCATCCTGCGCTGACGGTCAACACCCGGGATGCCAGAGCCATGTTGGCGACGACAGTCCCCCTGGCCCGCCATGTCGAACATTCGCAGCACCTGGCGGGATTTGTCGCCGGCTGCCTGCGCGGCGACCAGAAGCAGATCGGTCGTTGTCTGCGGGACGTGGTGATCGAGCCCCAGCGGCGCGGGCTGATTCCAGGCTTCGACGCGGTGCAGGCAGCGGCTTTGGCGGCCGGTGCGCTGGGTTCGTCCATTTCCGGCAGCGGGCCGAGCGTCTTCGCCTGGTGTGAGGCGGAGCAGGCCAGCGTGGTTGCCAGCGAAATGGTTGCGGCCTTTTCTGCCCATGGGGTTAGTGCGGAGCACTGGATTTCCACGATAAACGCGCAGGGCGCGCGGGTCCTGAGCACGCAGGCCGAGAACCTCAGCGCTTGAGCGAAGATCCCGCGGTATTTCGCGCAGGCGCCGGATATGCGCTCGCGGCGTTTGGCTTCTGGGGCTTCGTCCCGATCTACTACAAGATGCTCGATGGCGTGTTGCCACCGGACGTCCTCGCCCATCGCATCCTCTGGACCGTAGTGATCGGCGCAGTGTTTCTTACCGCGCGACGGGACTGGCCACGTTTGCTGCCCGTGCTCCGTAGCGGGCGCACTCTGGCGACGCTGCTGTTAACCGCGCTGCTGGTGTCCACGAACTGGCTGGTATTCATTTATGCGGTCGATACCGACCGGGTGCTGGACTCGAGCCTGGGTTATTACATCAACCCGCTGGTCAACGTTTTGCTCGGAATGACGGTCCTCGGCGAGCGGCTCAACCGCGCGCGCATTGTTGCCGTGCTGCTGGCCGCGGCAGGGACCTTGAATCTGGCGCTGAGCATCGGCCGGCTGCCCTGGATTGCACTGACGCTGGGTTTCAGCTTTGGTCTCTACGGCCTGTTACGCAAACGCATGGATGTGCCGGTACTCGGCGGCTTGTTTATAGAGACTGCCTTCCTGTTCCCGTTGGCGCTGGGCGTGATCGTCTGGCTGGGAATGCAAGGCCAGGGTGCCTTTCTGAGCCGGGGTCCAGGTCTGGATCTTTTGCTGGTTGCGGCCGGACCGGTAACGATGCTGCCGCTGCTGTGGTTCACTCAGGCCGCACGACGACTGCCGTTGACCATCCTCGGCTTGTTCCAGTACCTCGGCCCGACGCTAAGCTTTCTGCTGGCGGTGTTTGTCTATGACGAACCGTTTACCCGGGCGCATGCCATTACATTTGGCTGTATCTGGACAGGTCTGGCCATTTTTTCCGCCGACAGCTTTCGGCAGGCGCAAAGAATCCGCCGCCTCAGCCTGGGGGAATCCTGACGCGGAGCGGACGGGCCGCTACAATTCGCCACAGGCCTAGGGTATCTGCCACCGGCAGCCGGGATCCAGGTAATTCCATGGAATCGATTACCACGCAACAACTGCTTTGGGCTGGCCTGGGTGCCGTCTTCCTTGGCGTCATGATATTGCCGATGCTATGGGTGCGGAGGCGTCTTCGCGCTCGCCCGGCCAGCGTGTTTCGTCGTATCAGCCGGCAGCAGCTGCAAGATGTGGTGATCGACGATGGCCTGGAGGGCGAAATCCATCTGGAACATGTGATGCTTACGGCCCAAGGCGTGCTTGTCGTCGACCTGCGCAACGCCAGCGGAGCGGTGTTTGGCGGGCCGCGACTGGAGCAATGGAAAGTCATGGACGGCCAGCGGCGTTTTGCGTTCAGGAACCCGCTCGAGGCGCTGGCGGCCAGGGTTCACGCGGTCGAGCGTCTTGTTGGCGCGGTGCCGGTAACTGGAAGAGTGGTGTTTTCCGGTCAGGTAGAGTTCCCCGGCGGCAACTTGCCACAGATCAGCACCCTGGCCGACCTGGAACGCGAGTTCGGTGACAGTGGCGACGGCAAAGCGATAGAGGCGTTCCAGCCCGGCTGGACTCAGCTGAGCCAGGCAGCCAGCCCGCACCGCAGCCCCTAGCTCAGGCAGCTTGCGCCTGATCTCGATGATAGTGGTCCGCCAGCACCTGAGCCACGCAGGCGGTCACCCGTTTGCCGGTGGCGATATGCAGGAATTCATTCGGCCCGTGTGCATTGGATTTGGGCCCGAGTACGCCGGTAATCAGAAACTGAACACCCGGAAAGCGTTCGCCCAGCATGCCCATAAACGGAATGCTGCCGCCGGTCCCCATATACATGGCCGGAGCACCAAAGAATGCATTGGACGCTTTGTGCATAGAGGCTTCCAGCCATTCAGCCACCGGTGGTGCGTCCCAGCCGCTCATTGCAGACTCCAGTTTGAATCCAACCTGACTGCCATACGGCGGGTCCGTCTCCAGGGCCTCCTTGATCGCCAGCCCTGCGGCTTCAGCCGGCAGCGACGGCGGCAGGCGAAAGGACAACTTTATCGCCGTGCCGGGCCGCAGCACATTGCCCGCGCTGTCCAGATTCGGAATCCCGGCCGCACCGGTCACGCACAAGGTCGGGCGCCAGGTGTTATTGAGCAGTAGTTCCAGCGGATCCTGACTCAGTGGCCGCGTATCGCCAGCCCAGGCAAAGCGCTCGAATACCGAGTTGCCGAGAACCTCGGCTGTGGCCCGGTTTTGCTCGAGTCGCTGTTCAGGAATCGGGGCGTGCAGGCTTTCCAGAAGGATCCGGCCGCTGGCAGTGTCCTCAATACGTCCGAGCAACGCGCGAATGATCCGGAATGTCGAGGGAACGATGCCGCTGGCTCCGCCGGAGTGGACGCCCTCGGTGAGTACCGAGACTTCAAGTGTGCCGACCACGTTGCCGCGCAACGAGGTCGTACACCAAAGCTGCTCGTAGTTTCCACACTCCGCATCCAGACACACGACGAGACTGGGATGGCCGATTCGATCCTTCAACTCGTCGATATAAAACGGCAGGTCAAAACTGCCGGACTCCTCACATGCCTCGATCAGGATCACGCAACGGGCGTGCGCCTGGCCTTGTTCCTGCAAGGCGCGAATCGCAGCCAGGGATCCATATACCGCATATCCATCGTCGGCCCCGCCCCGTCCATACAGCTTGCCGTCGCGCAAGCTCGGCACCCAGGGGTCGAGATCCTCGTCCCAGCCAGTGAATTCCGGTTGCTTGTCCAGATGGCCATAGAGCAGCACGGTATCGTCGTTATGGCCCGGCACCTCGATCATCAGGACCGGGGTGCGACCCGCAAGCCTTACGACCTCGACTGTCATGCCGTCCAGCGGTTGCGCTTTGCACCAACGCTCCATCAACGCGACGGCCCGGTCCATATGGCCGGCTTTATCCCAGTCCGGATCGAACAGCGGCGATTTGTTCGGAATCCGAATGTATTCGCACAACTCCGGCAAAATACTGTCGTCCCAGATCTGATCGACAAAGGTGGAAATCCGGGTCGTGTCCATGCTCAGTCCTCGGCGGGGGCTAGGTGGGATCCATTCTTATTCAGTCAGGGGGTCAGCGCAAATCCGTTCCCATGGCTCAAAATCAGTCTCTGCCTGCGGATAATAAGTATCTTAAAAACAGCGTTTTATCAGCTTATTCTTAATTGAATTATTAATCATATTCTGAGCCCGCCCGGACATCAATCGGGCAATCCGAAGAACAGCCGGGCATTGGCGGTGGTTTCCGCGGCCACCGCCGTCGGCGGGCGCCCGGCGGCCCTGGCGACCACTTCGACGATATGGGAGAGGTAGTGCGGTTCATTCCGCCGACTTTTTGGCCTCGGCCTGAGATCCCTGGGCAACAGATAAGGCGAATCCGTTTCCAGCATCAGGCGATCGGCCGGAATATGGGAAACCAATTCGGCCAGGTGAGCGCCCCGGCGCTCGTCGCAAATCCATCCCGTTATGCCGATCCACAGACCCAGTGCCAGATAATCCTCCAGTTCCTGCATACCCCCGGTGAAACAATGAGCGACGCCGCGAGGTATGCCTTTCAGGTGTTCGCCGAGGATGGCGCAAAATCGGTCATGGGCATCACGTTGATGCAAAAACACCGGCATCTGTAGCTCACCGGCGAGCGCGAGTTGGCGATGAAACGCATCTTCCTGAGCCGCCGGAGAAGAGAAATTGCGGAAGAAATCGAGGCCGCACTCACCGATTGCCCTGACCTCAGGCTGGTCGGCAAACGTTCGTATCCAGACCAGATCGGCGTCCGCAAAATCGTCCGCGTGGTGCGGGTGCACTCCCGCAGTCGCATAGAGTTCGCCTTTATGAGTTCGGGCAAGCTGCAGCGCCTGCAAGCTGGATTCGCGGCAGCTTCCGGTCACCACCATGGTGGTGACGCCGGCGGCCCGAGCCCGCTCAAGCACCTGTTGGCGATCATGGTCAAAGCTATCGTGCGCCAGATTGACGCCAATGTCGGTCAGCTGCATCCCGTCGAGGCCCCGGATTCGCCGGCTATGAGGACTTGACGGCGCTGGCCGCTGCCGGGTCTGTCGCCGGCTTGTCTCCAGGCCTGGCTTCCTTTTGCGCGCGCGCTGTTGCTTTTCGCCTGGATGCGGAGGTCCGCTTTGCAGCGCCGTTGCCGCCAGACTTCGGGCCCTTTGCCTTGGCGGACGCGGCGCCTCTTGCTACGGTTTTTGCTTTCGGTCCGGCTTTTCTCTTCCTGGTTCCGGCCGTGCTCGCCTTGCCTGTCCTGGCCGTCTTGCCGTGCTGCCGCGACCGCTTCGAGCGGCCACGGCTCTTGCTGGCGCGCATGGCTTGTCTGCTTGCCGCGGCGCCGAGCGCCGCAAACGCTTCCTCCATATAGATCGGCAATGCATTGATGTCGGGAATCGCGTCATAGCCAGCGATCAGCCCGATATCGAACTTGCCGTCGTAACTGAACAAGGTGATATTCATCGCCAGCCCTGGTGGTATCGCTGACAACGGATATGAGCTGATCAGCCTCGATCCTCGCAAATAAAGCGGGAACCGGGGGCCCGGCACATTAGAGATCAGGATGTTACCCAAAGGCGGTAACGCATCATTCATGCCCAGAAACTCGCCGGCCTGAGCCACGCCCTGGATCAATAGCGTGTACAGCGAAACCGTATCCCGCGACAGGTTGATCGACTCTTCCTTGACCTCTGCACAGGAACGGCTGACTTCGTGCAGCCGCCGCAAAGGATCATGGGATGAGCGCCCCAGGGTCACCGGCATGATGGCGATCTGATTGCCCATTTCTTCGTTGCCGTCCCGACGCAGGGAGACCGGCATCTGCGCGACTAGCGGTCCCTTGGGCCGATCGTCATGCTCCCGCAAATAACGGGTCAGCGCGATATCGCAAATCGTCACCAGTACGTCGTTGATCGTCGTACCGGTCTGTTCGCAAAGCGCCTTGATGCCGTCCATTGGCAATTGTCCGATCGCGGCCCGGCGGGCCCGTGAGACTGCCGCATTCAGCTTGGTACGCGGAGCCGTAAACGGCACCGGCAGATGTCCGGGATTGGCCCCGAGACGCTGCAGGACCAACCGTCCGGCAAGGCCGGTCAATTCGATCGCGGTGGACGCGCCGCGCCGCAACTGGTCGACGCTTTGTCCCAGTCTGGGCAACAGGCCCTTATCTTCATGCCGATAGCTGGCCTTTTCCAATGGCTCCCAACTAGCCCGAACGCTCTGATCCTCGGCCGTTCGATTGAGTGTGCCGAGCATCAGTCGTACCAGCGTGGCACCGTCGCAATACGCATGGTGAATCTTGCTGTAGAGCGCGAAACAGCCGTCATCCAGACCTTCTATGACATGCATCTCCCACAGGGGCCGCTGCCGATCCAGCAAAACCGAATGCAGCCTTGCGACTACATCCATCAACTGCTGGCGGCTGCCCGGATGAGGCAGGCGAGTTTGCCGCAGGTGATAGCTCAGGTCGAAATATTCGTCCTCAACCCACCGCGGCATGCCCAGCATCGAACCCTGGAGACGCATGCTGAATGGCGGTCCTGGCGGACGTTCGCGCAGGGCTTCCAGCAGATCGGCCACATAGTCGCCTGCGTAATCTTGCGGCGGCCGGAAAATCTGCAATCCGGCGACATGTTTCGGGCTGTCGGCGGTCTCGGTAACGAGAAATGCGTAGTCGTAAAAAGACAGTTTTGGCATGGTGCTGGGGACCCGTCCCGTGACAATCCTGCGGCAGCAAAGTCGGCGCTGCTGGTTTCGGAAGACAATTCGGCATTATAGACCGGGTATACCCCGGGGTCGCGCACCGGATCGCTGCGGACAATTGTTGCGCTGCAGTGGCTTGCCGTATAGTCCCGACTGTCTGGTCAGAAGGTAACCTGAAGTGACGCACGCCAAGTATCCGCATTTGCTTGCACCCCTCGATTTGGGGTTTACCGTTCTCCGCAATCGCATACTGATGGGATCGATGCACACCGGCCTTGAAGACAAGGCCCGGGACTATCCACGGCTTGCCGCCTATTTCGGCGCACGCGCCCGCGGCGGAGCCGGACTTATCGTGACCGGCGGCATTGCGCCCAATCGAGCCGGCTGGGTTGCGCCTTTCGCAGGCAAGCTTACGCGTCGCGGCGAGCTTGATCGCCATCGATTGATCACTGAATCGGTGCACCGGGAGGAAGGACATGTCTGCATGCAGATTCTGCATGCCGGGCGCTACGGCTATCACCCTCTGACGGTGGCCCCGTCGGCGATCAAATCGCCGATTACCCCGTTCAAGCCGCGCGCGCTGAGTACCCGTGGCGTTGAAAAGCAGATCCGTGATTTTGTCCGTTGCGCCTCGCTCGCCAGAGAAGCCGGCTACGACGGCGTCGAGATCATGGGTTCAGAAGGCTATTTCATCAATCAGTTTCTGGTCACGCGCACCAATCATCGCCGCGACAGATGGGGCGGAGACTTTCACGCCCGCAGTCGCCTCCCGGTGGAAATTGTCCGCCGGACCCGCGAGGCGCTGGGTCACGATTTCATCATCATCTATCGTTTATCGATGCTTGACCTGGTCGAAGACGGCTCTTCGTGGCCCGAAATCGAGCGCCTTGCCGGCGACATCGAGGCCGCTGGTGCCAGCCTGATCAACACCGGCATCGGCTGGCACGAGGCGCGGATCCCGACCATCGCCACGATGGTGCCGCGCGCCGGATTCAGCTGGGTCACACGCAAGTTGATGGGCAAGGTTTCGATCCCGTTAATCACCACCAACCGGATCAACACACCCGCGGTTGGCGAGGAAGTGCTGGCACGGGGCGACGCGGATATGGTGAGCATGGCGCGTCCTTTCCTTGCGGATCCAGATCTGCCGCGGAAAGCGATGGAAGGCCGCGAAGATGAGATCAACGTTTGTATCGCCTGTAACCAGGCCTGCCTGGATCATGCGTTCAAGGGCCAGACCGCTTCCTGCCTGGTCAATCCTCGCGCCTGTCACGAGACGGAGCTCAACTATCTGCCGGCCTCGCAGCCGAAACGTATCGCGGTGATCGGCGCCGGTCCGGCCGGCCTGGCCTGCGCCACGATCGCGGCGGGCCGCGGTCACAAGGTCGTTCTGTATGAAGCCGGTTCTGCGGTGGGTGGGCAGTTCAACATGGCCAAGCGGATACCTGGCAAAGAGGAATTCCACGAGACCTTGCGGTATTTTTCGCGGCAGATCGAATTGACCGGGGTGGATTTGCGATTGGGTCATCGGGTAGCCGCTGCCGAGATTTCTGCCGCGGATTTCGACCACGTGGTGCTGGCTACCGGCGTGGTTCCAAGGACCCCGGCCATCGACGGCATCGATCATCCGAAGGTCCTGTCCTATGTTGACGTTTTGCTGGGCGGCCGCCCGGTAGGCGCATCCGTTGCAATTATTGGCGCCGGGGGCATCGGCTTTGATGTCGCCGAGTTTCTTTCCCATGCCAATGGCGCACCTGCCGTGGCACCGTTCAATCGTGAATGGGGCATCGATCCGGATCTGGACGCGCGCGGCGGGGTCGACGGCATAGACCCCCAGCCAAAATCCTCACCGAGAAAAATATTTCTGTTGCAGCGCAAGAAATCGAAGCCGGGGGCGGGATTGGGCAAGACCACGGGCTGGATTCACCGGACCTCGATCCGGGTCAGAGGGGTCGAGACCATGGTCGGCGTCGAATATCAGAAAATTGATGACGCGGGTCTGCACGTCAGTATCGATGGGGTGCCGCGTTTGCTCGAAGTCGATTCTGTGATTATCTGTGCGGGCCAGGAGCCGCTCAGGGCCCTGGCCGGGGAACTTGAACGGGCCGGGATCAGTCACAGCCTGATAGGAGGGGCGTTTGAAGCCAAAGAGGTAGACGCCAAGGCCGCAATCAATCAGGCGAGCCGGCTGGCAGCCGAGCTGTAGGAGTCAAGTGGCAGAACTCATGATCAACATGCGTGTTCCAAAGCGCCTGCTCATCGTCTGGGCGCTGGCACCACTGATGCTCGCAGGCTGCAACTCCTATGAAAGCGAGGACATCCAGGTGCCGGCGGGTGCGGAGCATGCCGGCAACGCCATGACCATGAACGGCGATGTCACCGTCGGTGCCAACGCGGACGCCAGCGGGAGTCGTTTCCGCACCATGAACGGCAAGATCACGATCGAGGACGGCGCACGAGTCAGCGATTGCGCCACGGTCAACGGCACGGTAAGCCTGGGCGAGGGCGCCGAAGCCGGAGATCTGAACACCGTCAATGGCGATCTTGAGCTCGGCCGCGACGCCCGGGTGAAGGGCAGCATCAGGCTGGTCAACGGTTCGGTTCGACTGAGCAACGGCAGTGCGGTGACCGGTGATGTCGGGACCGTCAACGGCAAGATCGAGTTGATCGCTTCGGAAGTCGGCGGCGATCTCAGTAATGTCAACGGTGGCATGGAGATCGTTCAGGGCAGCCTGGTGCACGGCAATATTCTGATCCGCGACGCCAGCGGTGATCCGATGGGCAAACCACCGCGGGTGATCATCGGCCGTGACTCTGAAATTCGCGGCAAGCTGGAATTCAAGCGCCCGGTAGAGCTTTTCGTTCACGAATCGGCGCGGATCGGTCCCGTCGTCGGCGCCACCGCGGTATCATTCGCCGGTGACGAGCCCGGCTAGTTCAAATCCTGCCCAGCTTTCTCTGTTCGGAGACAGCGCACCTGCCCCTGAATTGCGCTTCCGCCGCAGCCGCCGCGCCCGGCGTTTGAGCATGCGGGTATTCCCCCATGGCACGGTAGAAGTCGTCGTACCGCAGCGGGTCGCAGCAGCCGAGGTACAGGCTTTCGTAGCATCAAGCCAGGCCTGGATGGACCGGGCCCGGGATGAAATGGCCAGGCTTGGTTGTGCCAGCGATCTGTCGCCGCCCCAATCCATCGAGTTTTCATATCGCCCGCAACAACATCGGGTCAGCTATGTGGAAGCCGGCGGCCGGTCGCGACTCGAACAAAGGCCTGGTGGCGAGCTCCGCGTACATCAATCCGGAGGCGATGCGGTGGTAACGCGGCGCTTGCTGCGCCGGTGGGTCGCAAGCCAGGCCGCGGATCTCTTGCTGCCGGAGATGCAGCGCCTGTCCCGCAGCACCGGCCTGCAGCCCACGCGGATTCGCATTGGCAGGCAACGGAGCCGCTGGGGGAGCTGCAGTAGCGCCGGCAGGATCAATCTTAATTGCGGCCTGTTGTTCCTGCGTCCCGCGCTGGTTGAATATCTGATGATTCACGAGCTTTGTCATCTCAAGCACCTGAATCATTCAAGACGGTTCTGGCAGCTGGTGGAGAAGCATTTACCCGACTACCAGTGGCGCGAAGCAGAGCTATCGAAATCGTGGACCCAGGTCCCGGGATGGCTGTTCTACGACGCCTGAGTCAGCCAGTCTCGGTGAGTCTCGGCGAAACGCAGCATCGACTCCCGGCCGATGTCGATCGCCGCGCGCATCCGTGCCGGGTCGGTGTCGTAGGGCCCAAGCGCAAGCGTCGAACCAGGGTGCACAAGCCGCGTTTCGGCCGGCAGATCCACCGTGCGTTCCAGTAGATATCCGGTCTTCAGGCGGCCCTCGGCATGACCCACGACAGCGAGGACTCGTCGGGCGCCTAACATGAACGCCGCATCAACCGGGGTGCGCACCATCCACGCGCCGTCCCAGGCCAGCTTCCCACCTATCCGTACCAGCGTGGAGTAGGGGCCCGGTACGAAACAGGAACCCAGCACTGCATCGGCAACACGCACGTCATCGGCGCGAGTGAGGACCCACCGACGGCGCTGCCCGCGCTCGAACACAGTCACCGGGATTGCCGCAGGGTATTTCAGATCCGCCAGGCGCAGCTCGCCAAAGGTCTGCGCCAGCATTCCACCGACGATTTCGCTCATCCGCCAGGGCCAGCGTCCGCGGCGAATCAGCTCCGGGCGATAGACGCGGCTACCGGCTACTGCCAGCCATTTCGCGCGCAGATCGTCAGCCTGGTCGGCTGCAACGCAAGCCGCGACTATTGCACCGGCGCTGGCGCCGGCAATGAAGTCAGGCCGCAGGTCGGTTGCGAGCAGGCCCTCAACGACGCCAACGTGAAAAGCCGCGCGACCCGCACAACCTTCAAAGGCAATGCCGAAACCCATCCGGATCAGTCCAGAAACAGGTCCTGCGCCAATTCCGCTCCGGGCTCGACCGAATACCCGGAAAAATCCGTCACTCCGGCCTCGCCGAGGACTTCCTCGTCGATCAGAAAGCGGCCGCTGTATTTGCGGCTGTCCTGGGTCAGCACGTAATGCGCCGCGTCCGCCATGATGCCCGGTTTACGGCATTGATCCGGACTGATCGCGCCGCCGAGCATGCGCAGCGCAGCAGTGTCGATCACGGTTCGCGGCCACAGCGCGTTGACGGCCAGACCCTGATCGGCAAACTCCGCCGCCATGCCGAGTACGCACATGCTCATGCCGTATTTTGACATGGTGTATGCAGTGTGGTGCTGGAACCATTTCGGCTTCATGTTCAGCGGCGGCGCGAGGTTCAAAATATGTGGATTGTCCGCCTGCAACAACGCCGGCAGGCAACACTGCGAGGTCAGGAACGTACCGCGTACGTTGACACCGAACATCAGGTCAAACCGCCGCACCGGCGTTTCCAGTGTCCCGGTCAGATTGATCGCGCTGGCATTGTTGACCAGGATATCGAGACCGCCGAAGCGGTGCATGGCCTTGTCCACCGCGCCCTTTATCTGTTCTTCATCACGGATGTCCACCTGCAGCGGCAATGCTTCACCACCAGCCGCTTCGATCTCCTCGGCCACGGTGAAAATCGTGCCTTCCAGTTTGGGATGGGCCTTTGCCGTCTTCGCTGCGATAACCACCGCTGCACCGTCTCTGGCGGCGCGGAGCGCGATCGCCCGGCCAATGCCCCGACTGCCGCCGCTGATGAAAATAACCTTGCCGGAAAGTGTCTGTGTCACGTATGCGCTCCGTCTGAGGGTTCCGGAACAAGCGCCCGGAGTATAGCCGGCAGGATCTCTCCAGCCGGCCCTGAAAGTACAAAATCGGCCACCGCCGTCAGCGGCGTCGTCGCCGGGTTGATCTCGACCAGCACCGCGCCCGCTTGCTTCACCATCCAGGCAAGATCCGCGGCTGGAAAGACCACTGCCGATGTCCCGACCGAAAGCAACAGCTGACACTCACTGGCCCCGTGCCGGGCCCGTGCAAGCGCCGCTTCCGGCAAAGCCTCACCGAACCAGACCACTGCAGGCCGCATCAGTGAACCGCAATGCGGACACTGCGGCGGGGCCGTCGCGTCCAGATCCGTGTTGGCCTCCAGGTGTCCGCAAGCCGAAGACGAGCATTGATTTTCGAACAGATTGCCGTGCAGTTCGATCACGTCCTTGCTGCCGGCTCGCTGGTGCAATCCGTCCACGTTTTGCGTCACCAGCATCATGCTCGACAGGCAATTCTGCAATCCCGCCAGTGCCAGATGCCCACGATTGGGCTGCGCATCCGCGACCAGCCGCCGCCGCCACTGGTACCACTGCCAGACCAGTTCCGGCTGCCGTAAGAACGCAGCGGGCGTCGCCAGGTCTTCAGGTCTGTATCTGGACCAGAGACCTTGCATCGCGTCCCGGAACGTCGGTATGCCGCTCTCGGCGGAGATGCCCGCTCCACTGACCACCAGCACCTGGCGCGCGGCGGCCATGCACTCCACCAGCTGCTGTGGAATGCGAGTCATCGGAGACGAATCATGTTGCAGCGCTGGTGGCGGATCCTCGCTGTCAGGCCGCCACGGCCTTGCTCGCCAGTTGTCTCAGCACGTAGTGCAGAATGCCTCCGTTAAGGAAGTACTCCCGCTCCTTCGGCGTATCGATGCGTACCCGCGCCTTGAACTCGACACTCTCGCCCGAATCGCGTCTGGCGGTGATCGTCAGCTCCCTGGCAGTCGGATCGTCAGCACCGTGAAGATCAAATGTCTCTTCGCCGCTCAAACCCAGGCTGCTGGCACTCTCTCCCTCCAGGAACTGGAGCGGGAGCACGCCCATGCCGACCAGATTGGAACGATGAATTCGCTCGTAGCTCTCCGCCAGGACCGCCTTCACGCCAAGCAGATTAGTGCCTTTGGCGGCCCAGTCGCGAGATGACCCGGAACCATATTCCTTGCCCGCGATAATCATCAGCGGCGTTCCCTCGGCAGCGTACTTCATCGCCGCATCGAATATCGACATCTGCTCGCCATCCGGCAGATGCCGGGTCCAGCCGCCCTCGGTGCCGGGTGCAAGCTGATTACGCAGGCGGATATTGGCAAAGGTTCCGCGCATCATCACTTCATGGTTGCCACGGCGCGAGCCATAGGAATTGAAGTCTTTCGGCGCAATGCCCTTGCCGATCAGATATTGTCCGGCGGGACTGTTTTCCGCAATGCTGCCGGCCGGAGAAATGTGGTCGGTGGTCACTGAGTCACCGAGCAACGCAAGCACTCTGGCGCCCTCGATAGCCCCAGCCGGTTTTGTCTCCAGCGTCATGCCGTTGAAGTAGGGCGGGTTTCGAACATATGTCGACTCCGCGTCCCAGGCGTAGATATCGCCCTCGGGTAGCGGCAGTTCACGCCAGTTGTCGTCACCTTCGAAAACGCTCGCGTAACTCTTGCGGAACATGCTGGAATCGATACTAGCCAGCACGGTGTCGTGGACATCGCGAGCCGACGGCCAGATATCCTTCAGATAGACGCTCGCGCCCGTATCGTCGGTCCCGATCGAGTCCTTGAGCAGATCGATGTCCATGGTCCCGGCCAGTGCATATGCCACCACCAGCGGCGGGGAGGCCAGATAGTTCAGCTTCACCAGCGGGTGAATCCGCCCCTCGAAATTCCGGTTTCCCGAAAGCACTGCGCAGCCGGTCAGATCACTGCTGGTCACGGCTTCAGCGATCTCCGGACGCAGGGGTCCCGAGTTGCCGATACAGGTCGTGCAGCCATAACCGACGACATCGAAACCGAGCGCCTCAAGATCGGGCAGCAGCTTGGCCCGGGCCAGGTATTCGGTGACCACCTTGGAGCCTGGCGCGAGGCTGGTCTTGACCCACGGGCGGGCCTTGAGCCCACGCTTGCGTGCATTGCGCGCCACCAGGCCAGCGGCAACCATCACTGCCGGATTGGAAGTATTGGTGCAACTGGTGATCGCCGCGATCAGCAACGCGCCGTCTGCAATCGTGTGCTCACGACCGTCAAGCTTGACTTTCGCGGAGTGGACGTCACCCGCCTTTCCCGCGGCGGTTCGCGCGGCCGTGATCTTGTCCATCTGGTCACGGAATGCGTCACCAGCCCGGCTCAGGGCGATCCGGTCCTGCGGCCGTTTCGGGCCCGCGATGCTGGGCTCGACATCGCCAAGGTTCAGGCCGATTACTTTGGTGTAGTCTGCGGCTTTGTCACCTCCCTCACGCCACATGCCCTGCGCCCTGGCGTAAGCTTCGACCAGTTTGATCTGCGCCGGATCGCGTCCGGACAGCTCCAGATAACGTATCGTTTCGGCGTCGATCGGGAAGATCGCGCAGGTGCTGCCAAATTCCGGCGACATGTTGCCCAGGGTCGCCCGATCTGCCAGCGGCAGGTCCTTGAGACCGTCACCAAAGAATTCCACGAACTTGCCGACGACGCCTTCTGCGCGCAGCATCTCGGTGATCGTCAGCACCAGATCCGTGGCGGTCGCACCCTCGGGCAGCGTCCCGGTCAGCTCGACACCGATCACCTGAGGCACCAGCATGGTGATCGCCTGACCGAGCATTGCGGCCTCGGCTTCAATGCCGCCTACGCCCCAGCCAAGCACTCCCAGGCCATTGATCATCGTGGTGTGGGAATCGGTCCCGACCAGCGTGTCCGGGTAGGCGACCGTAACGCCATCGACTTCCTTTTCAAACACGACCCGCGCCAGATGCTCCAGGTTTACCTGGTGGACGATGCCGGTGTTTGGCGGTACGACTTTGAAATTGTCCAGCGCATTCTGACCCCAGCGCAGGAACATGTAACGCTCGCGATTGCGTTCGAATTCGATTTCGTTGTTCTTCTGCAGAGAATCCCGGGTCCCGTAATTGTCCACCTGCACTGAATGATCGATCACCAGTTCAGCCGGCGACAGTGGATTAATCGCTTCGGCACTTCCGCCCAGTCGCACCACTGCATCCCGCATCGCCGCGAGATCAACCACCGCAGGCACACCGGTAAAGTCCTGCAAAATCACCCGCGCCGGGGTAAAGGCGATTTCCTCCGAGGGTTCGGCGGCCGGGTCCCAGTTGGCAAGCGCAAGGATGTTTTCCCTGGTGACGTTGACCCCATCCTCATGGCGCAGCAGATTCTCGAGCAGAACCTTCAGCGCATAAGGCAGCCGGTTGACCCGAGTCCCTTTAAGCGCATCGAGGGCATAGATCTCGAATTGGCGATCGTCCACTTTCAGGACCGAGCGCGCGTCAGATGTTTGGGTCATGTTTCCTCCAGGAGAACAGCGGGACGAGGTGGCCAAACTCGCATTATAAACAATCCCGGGAGGGATTAAGACTCTCGGCCGGTACGGATCTCTGACCGGCCGCAACCGATTTGCCGGCCGGCGGCTCCAGCGGCGAAGGCGATCCCGCCAGGCAGGGCTGCCGCAGGCTGGTGATGGACGGCTGCATGCAGGAAAGGCCGTCGGGAACGTGACCGGCAACGGCCTGTCCCGGGAGCATTCTGCACCGCTATTCAGACCATGGACTAGGCAGCTTCAATCCCGCTGCCGGCGCCCAGCGGCAGCGCGTGATCGATAACTGCACCGCCCAGGCACTCCTCAGCCCGGTAAAACGCGATGAACTGGCCCGGAGTAACCGCGCGTTGCGGGCATTCGAAGTGTACCGTCAGCCCCCGTGGGGTCAGCTCAAATTCACAATCCTGCAGTGCCTGACGATGCCGGATCCGTGCCCGGCAGCGCATCGACGAAGCCGGAGCTCGCCCCGCGATCCAGTGCGCGTCCACCGCCGTCAGGCCATGACTCATCAACGCGGGATGATCGTGCCCCTGCACCACAACCAGGTGATTGCGGTTCGGGTCCTTGCTGGCCACATACCACGGCGCCTCCGGCATGGTCGATCGGCCGCCGATCCCGAGGCCCTGGCGCTGCCCGATGGTGTAGTACATCAATCCCCGATGCTCGCCGAGAACTTCGCCCTGATCCGTGACGATCTCCCCTGGTCGCTCCGGCAGATACTGCGACAGAAACTCGCGAAACGGACGTTCGCCGATGAAACAGATGCCGGTACTGTCTGGCTTGGCGTGATTCGGCAGTCCCTGCTGGTCCGCAATCCTGCGCACCTCCTGTTTTTGCAGATCGCCGATCGGGAACAGGGTATCGCGCAGGGTCTGGGCGTCGATGCCGAGCAGAAAATAGGTCTGGTCCTTGGCCTCATCGGCGGCGCGCAACAGACGTCCGTGCTGATCCGTCCGTGCGTAGTGCCCGGTTGCCACTTTGCTGGCGCCAAGGCGGCGTGCGTAGTCGAAGCAAGCGCCGAATTTTATCTCGCGGTTGCACAGCACATCCGGGTTCGGTGTCCGACCTGCGCGGTATTCATGCAGGAAATAGCGGAACACGCGTTGCCGATAATCCGCCGCGAAATTGACCCGATGCAGGGGTATCGACAACAGCTCGCAGACCGCCCGGGCATCCTGGAAATCCTGAGCCGCCGTGCAATAAGCCTGTTCATCTTCCTCCCAATTGGTCATGAACAGGCCATGGACTTCATGACCCGCCTCAAGCAGACGTAATGCGGCTACCGAAGAGTCGACGCCTCCGGACATCCCGACGATCACGCGATTTCCCGTTGAACGTGTCATCCGGCAATTTTATTCGCATCGCGCAGCATGTGGCCAGGCAGAGCGGAGCAGGGCAGATGGACAGCGGCCTGTTAACCGTCAGGCGGCAAGCCGGAGACTCCGTCAAACAGCCCGGCCGGACCCGCGGAGCACAGCCCTGGGGCTGGTGGTCGAAAGGATCCGGCTTGCGGCTGACAAGCGCTCGAGGTTCCTGTCAGCGGGCCGCCGCGATACTCGTTGGCGGCAGCAGATGCAGAGCCCGAAGCATATCCAGCGGGTAACGACGTCCCGCCAGATAATCGTCTATACAGCTCATCACCAGCGGACTGCGGAGTTTGGCCTGGGCCGACCTGAGCTGTGCAGGGCTCATCCACAGTGCCTGCAGGATGCCATCATCAAGTGCCCGGTCCGGATCCCGCTGCAGACAGCGGACCGCAAAGGCGACGCGCAAAAAAGCCTTGCCGTTTGCAGGATTGCGCCACAGATAGACGCCGGTCACGGCCTCCGGTTCTACCACCCAGGCGGTTTCCTCCAGGGTCTCCCGGATGACAGCTTCGGCCAGCGACTCGCCATCTTCGAGATGTCCCGCAGGCTGGTTGAACACGATGCGGCCGGATGCGTGCTCCTCAACGATAAGGAATTGATCTCCGCGCCGGGCCAGCGCAGCAACCGTGATCTCCGGACGAAAGCTCATGCCTGAAGTTTGGCAGAGCGCAGGTCAGGAAGCCAGAAAGCACTCAATAAATATCGCCTAAGCTTATGTTTTATATACGACATATCGCTTCAGAACCCGGTCCTTCAGAGCCGCAGGTGGCGGAATTCATGGGAGGAGGGGCTGGCGGCCCAGATTTCGTCAAAGATATTCAGATAGTGCCGAGACATGATCGGCTCATGGGTATCCGCAATCCCGTCCCAACGATCGCTGTCAGAGCGGAACACGATGGCGGAATCATCCGCAATCATGAACGCTTCGTGATGACTGGCGTAATGTTCGTGAATGTTGCGGAACTCTACAAAACTGCTCAAGCGCCGGCCCAGATAGACGAATCGATTGGCATCACGCAGCGTCCGGCGAGGATTGGTGATCAGGACACGGATGCGTGCATAACTTCGCGACAGGCATAGATGCTTGACCGCATCCAGGAAGTGCGGGTGGTCATAAAGATTGGTCTCCAGATCCAGCGTCATGATAGTGATGCTGCGTTTGGCCAGCCGCGCGACCTCTACCATCGCCTTTAGCACTTCGTCCTTCGACGAAAGCACCCGGCGAGTAGTCGCTGGTTTCTGCTCCTGCAGGTTCTGCCCTTCGCTCAACATTGCTCTAGATCTTGCGTCTCATCAGCCGGTGCGGGATATCCGCTTCTTCAAACTCGTCGCCCTCGGCGACGAACCCGTATCGTGCATAGAAATCCAGTACCCGGGTCTGACCATGCAAATACACTTCGTCGATGCCCTCGTCGCGGGCGATAGTCAGCAGCGCCTGCAGGATGGCTGCGCCGACTCCCCGGCCACGCCAGTCCGCAACAACTGCCATGCGCCCAATTTTCCCTGATGGGTGGAGTCTTCCGGTGCCGATTGCGTCACGATTTGCGTCTTCCGCTATGGCCTGAATGCAGATTTCATCCAGACCATCCCATTCCAGCTCCGCCGGTACAGCCTGCTCGACCACAAAAACCATTTCCCGGACTCGCTTGATCACGGCTGCATCGCTGGCCCAGCTTGCCTTGCGGACGGTGAAATCACTCATCGAAGAGCCCCTTATCCATCGTCGGATTCTCCTTCCATTCCAGGCTGCCCAGCTCCAGCAAATCGGCCAGCACGATCAGTACCCGCTGCCTGAACTCGCCAGCGGCGGGCAGCAGCTGCTGGTCCAGATCACTTGCATCGCACAATCGGGCGGCCAGGGCCTCCGCACCGGCGCCAAGCCGCCAGCTCGCGCCATCCGCGAACAGCAGCACCTGATCGTCACGGCTGCTCCAGGCGAAGCGCCCGGTCGCCGCACGTTCCAGCAGATGGCCAGCGCCCAGACGCGCTTCAACCTGCCCGGGCGTACAAACTTCCAGCACCCGCCCGGCGCGCAACCAGGGCTTGCTGCCGGTGACTACGCGGCCAAACGCTTCATCACCGACCAAGGGGTCGGGCGGCCAGCTCTGTGCCAACAGCCGGGCGTTCCTGTCCAGTGCATTCCGGCCGATCTCGCCGCCACGCGATTCCCTGCTGCTCAGTCCCGGGTCTTCGTAGCGCAGTTCGGGCTGGTCGCGATTCAGCAATTCACCCACGGCGCTGACGATTTCACCGGCTGTCGGCGCCCGGAAACCTATCGACAGGGTCATCGAGGCTTCGTCGCCGACGCCGTGATGGGCGACGCCTGGTGGCAGATAAAGCATGTCGCCAGGAGCCATTGAAATCTCTCTCTCAGCCTGGAAATTACGCAGTACCCGGAGCGAGGAATCCGTCCGGCATTGAAGATCGGATGGTCTGGCTTCCAGGAACCAGTTCCGGCGCCCCAGACCTTGCAGCAGAAATACATCATAGGCATCCACATGCGGGCCAACACTGCCCCCGGGCGCCGCATAGCTGACCATCAGATCGTCAATCCGCCAGGTCGGAATAAATCCGAACGCTGCCAGGATTGAGCGCAATCCGGGAAGATGCTTCTCCACGTCCTGGACCAGCAGGGTCCAGCCGGTGTCTTCGGCGCACAGGAAATCGGACTCCTCGAAGGGCCCGTCGCGAAGTGTCCAGCCAGCCGCCTCATTGCCTGCCACCAGGCGGGACTCGGCCTCCGGCTCGCAAGCCAGACCGGCAAGCTCTTCCGGCGTAATCGGACAGACCCAGGTCTTGAATGCGGCGCGGACGAACAGCGCACGCCGCCGCCAGTATTCGGCCAGAAACCGATCGGCATCCAGCCCCGCTGGCCAGCAGATCATGGGTCCGGGGGCAACTCCCCGACCTGATCGGCAGCGTTGCCAATGTAGCTGGCCGGGGAGAGGGCCATGAGTTCGGCCTTTGCGCTTTCCGGAAGGTCCAGGCTGGCGATAAATTCACGCATCGCTTCAGCTCCGACCCGGCGGCCGCGAGTGAATACCTTCAGCTTCTCGTAGGGACTGTCGATGCCATAACGGCGCATCACCGTTTGTACCGGTTCGGCCATCACTTCCCAGTTTTGCTCCAGATCCGCGGCCATACGTTCCGGCTCCGGCTGGAGCTTGCCGAGACCCTTTTGCAGCGACGCAAACGCGATGCTGATATGCGCCGCGGCTACGCCAAGGTTGCGCAACACTGTGGAGTCGGTCAGGTCCCTCTGCCAGCGTGAGACCGGCAGCTTGGCAGCAAAATGTCCCAGCAAGGCGTTGGCCAGCCCCAGGTTGCCCTCTGCATTCTCGAAATCTATCGGATTGACCTTGTGCGGCATGGTCGACGAACCCACTTCGCCTTCGACGGTCCGCTGCTTGAAATAGCCCAGTGCGATATATCCCCAGACATCGCGGCACAGATCGATCAGGACAGTGTTGAAACGTTGCAGCGCGTGACAGTATTCGGCGATCCAGTCATGCGGTTCGATCTGAGTAGTGAAAGGATTGAATTGCAGACCCAGCCCGGTGACGAATCGGCGACTCAGCCCGGGCCAATCCAGATCGGGGTAGGCGGCCAGATGTGCATTGTAGTTACCCACTGCGCCGTTCATCTTGCCCAGAATCTCTATCGCGGCGAGCTGATCTCGCTGCCGGAACAGGCGCCAGGAGACATTTGCGAACTCCTTACCCAGCGTGGTCGGCGAGGCGGGCTGGCCATGGGTCCGCGACAACATCGGCATCGACGCACAGTCGCGGGCCAGGGCCGATAGTCTGCGAATCAACATGGCCTGAGCCGGTAACAGCACGTCATCACGGGCCGCAGTCAGCATCAGTGCATAGGACAGATTGTTGATGTCCTCCGAAGTGCACGCGAAATGCGTGTATTCCAGCAAGCGCTGTTCCGCCCCGGCCTCACGGAGCTGTTGCTTGATGAAGTACTCGACCGCCTTGACGTCGTGATTTGTCGTCGCCTCGATGGTCTTCACCGCCGCCGCATCCTGTTCGGTGAAGTGGTTTGCCAGCCGTTCTACAAGTGCAGCCGCTGACGACGACAGCTGGGGCAGATCGATGTCCGGCTCCGCGATCAGCGCCCGCAACCATTCAAGCTCGACCTTGACCCGGAAACGGATCAGGCCAAATTCGCTGAATATCGGTCTTAGCGCAGCGACCTTGCCGGCATAGCGCCCGTCGACCGGCGAGATCGCCGTAAGGGTGGCGTTGGGGGTGCTCGAATCCATGCCCGACCGCATCAAAAATGATAGGATTGGGAATGATACAACAGATGCCCTGAGCAGGGTTTCTCGCCGAACGGAACAGCCCCGAATCAGCCCCGGACAGACCCCGTTGCAGACGCCATCGGGACCCGCTCCACGCCTTTGGATTCCGGCGCACGCTCGGCGCTCTACAACGATTTTCTTGCGCTTCGGGAGACTCTTCATGGGCGATAACAGGTTTCGGATCGAACGCGACAGCATGGGTGAATTACAGGTCCCCTCCGATGCGCTGTGGGGCGCGCAGACCCAGCGCGCGGTGGACAACTTTCCGGTCAGCGATCTGCGCATGCCGCGTGGATTTATCCGCGCTGTCGGCCTGGTCAAGTGGGCCGCGGCCAGGGCCAATCTGGAGCTGGGATTGCTGGAGGAGGACGTCAGCGCCGCGATCCAGGCCGCCGCCGATCAGGTAATCGACGGGCAGCACGATGAACATTTCCCGATCGATGTATTCCAGACCGGTTCGGGCACCAGCACGAATATGAACGCCAACGAGGTCATCGCTCATCTTGCCAGCGAGGGCCGGGATACCGCGGTTCACCCGAATGATCACGTCAACATGGGGCAAAGCAGCAATGACGTGATACCGACCGCGATCCATGTCAGCGCAGCCATTGAGCTGAACGATGTGTTGCTGCCCGCCCTGGAGCATCTGGCGAAGACGCTGGAGACCAAAGCTGCGGCGTGCGCGGAGATCGTGAAGACCGGGCGCACGCATCTGATGGATGCGATGCCGGTGACCCTTGGCCAGGAACTCGGCGGCTGGGCGGCACAGATACGCAGCGGCATCGCTCGGCTTGAGGGCACAATGCCGCGGATCAGCAAATTGGCTCAGGGTGGCACTGCTGTGGGTACCGGGATCAATGCCCACCCCGAATTTGGCGCCCGTTTCGCCAGCCAGCTCGGCGGGCGTACCGGCATCGATTTTGTCCCCAATGGTAATTATTTCGAGAGCCTGAGCAGTCAGGATGCCGCGGTGGAAGTCTCCGGCCAGCTAAAAACTGTCGCGGTCAGCATCATGAAGATCTCCAATGACCTGCGCTGGATGAACAGCGGACCGCTCGCGGGTCTGGGCGAGATCGCGTTGCCGGCCCTGCAGCCCGGCAGCAGCATAATGCCAGGCAAAGTCAATCCGGTGATCCCGGAGGCCGCCGCAATGGTCGCCGCCCAGGTTATCGGCAACGACACCACAATCACGATTGCCGGTCAGTCAGGCAACTTCCAGCTCAATGTGATGCTGCCGGTTATCGCCCACAACCTGTTGCAGAGCATCGAGATTCTGGCTGCCGCTGCGCGCCTGCTGGCAGATCGCGCGATTCAGGGTTTCGAAGTCAAGCAAGAGCGCCTGCAGGAAGCGCTGGAGCGCAACCCGATACTGGTCACCGCGCTGAATCCGGTGATCGGTTACGAACTGGGGGCCGCCACCGCGAAACGCGCCTACGCCGAGGGCCGGCCGATTCGCGAGGTCGCCAGGGAGATGACTGATCTGGCCGACGATGACCTGGCGCGGCTGCTCGATCCGGCTGCGCTGACTCGCGGCGGTATCCACAAGTAGTGACGTTGACCGACGACGTCAACAACGAACTCAAGGCTCTGATTCGTTGCAGATTGACGGGCACTCAGCCACGCCCGGCCAACCGAGTAAAGATGCCCGGCTACGGCGATCTGCCCACTTTGCTGCGCCGCTTCCGGATCAGACGACTGGTGCCTGCCGCTGTGCTGGTGCCGATTATCGATCGACCGGAAGGTTTGTCGCTGCTGTTGACCCGGCGCGCCGAAGACCTGAAACATCATCCGGGCCAGATCAGTTTCCCGGGTGGCCGTCTGGAAAGCAACGACGCCGGCCCGGCTGCCGCGGCTCTGCGCGAGACCCGGGAGGAGGTCGGGCTAGGCGCAGACCGGATCGAGGTGGTCGGCTATCTTGATAACTATCTGACCATCACCGGTTACAGCGTTACGCCGGTGGTGGCGATGGTCCGGCCGGGCTTCACGCTCGAACTGGACACGACCGAAGTCGCCGAGGCCTTTGAGGTGCCGCTGGACTACGTGCTTGACCGTCACCGGGTACAACAGCGGTACAGCCGGTTCCTCGGTTTGCGCCTGCCGTATTTCGAGATTCCCTATGGCGAGTACAACATCTGGGGCGCGACTGCCGGCATGCTGATCAGCCTGCGGCAGCAACTGTATGAGGAAACCGGATCGTGAGCAGCATCGAGCGATTGATCGAAATCATGGCCCGGCTACGGGATCCTGAGCGGGGCTGCCCCTGGGATATTGAACAGAACTTCGCCAGCATCGCACCGTACACCATAGAGGAAGCCTACGAAGTCGCGGACGCTATCCAGCGTAACGACCTGGCCGACCTGCGCGATGAACTGGGTGATCTTCTGTTGCAGGTGATCTACCACGCGCGCATGGCTCAGGAGTGCGAAGCTTTCGACTTTGAGGACGTGGTGAAAGGCATCTGTGACAAGATGGTGCGGCGGCATCCGCATGTATTTGGCGATACGAAGATCGATGATGCCGCGACCCAGTCGCGGGCCTGGGAACGAATCAAGGCAGCCGAACGCGCGACCGGGCAGGACGACCGGAGTCAGCTCGACGGCATTACACGGGGCCTGCCGGCGTTGTTGCGCGCAGGCAAACTCGGACGCAGGGCAGCGCGTGTCGGCTTCGACTGGCCGGACGTGCACGGTGTGATCGCCAAGCTTCGCGAGGAGATTCAGGAAGTAGAAGCGGAACTCGAGGCAGCAAGCGGGTCGGGCGACGCATCCGGGTTGGTTGACGGCTCTCCGCTGGAACAGGAGATCGGCGACCTGATGTTCAGCGTCGCCAATCTGTGTCGTCATTGTGGTGTTGATCCGGAGCGCGCACTGAGCCGCGGCAACGCCAAGTTCGAGCGCCGCTTCAGAGCGATGGAAAAGATCCTGGAAAAGACCGGCCGCAAGCTGGATGAGACCGGCGTCGATGAGTTGGAAATAGTTTGGCAGGCTGTCAAAGCAGACGAAAGATGAGCGTTTCAGTCTATTTCTCCGGACCCTGAGGTGTCGGAATCCGGCAAGTCAATCCGCACCCTCGAAACTCTGATCGCGGAAGCCATGTACGCAGACCAGCCGGCACTGCGTCGGCGCCTGGGCAGAGTGCGACGCCCGCGCAGCACCGATCCGGAACGGGTGCAGGATCTGGAGCAGGCCATCATGATTTCGGTCGAGCGGGCGCGGCTGCGCGCGGGAAACCAGGCGGCGATCGAGTTTCCTGAAACGCTGCCGATCAGTGAACGACGCGAGGAGATTGCGGCTGCGATCAACGCTAACCAGGTGCTGATCCTGTGCGGCGAAACCGGTTCTGGCAAGAGCACGCAATTACCTAAAATCTGTCTGCAGGTCGGCCGCGGTGTGCAGGGCCTGATCGGCCACACCCAGCCGCGACGAATCGCGGCCCGTGCCACGGCTGCGCGCGTCGCCAGCGAGCTGGGCGAGCCGCTCGGCGGACGCGTGGGTTACAAGATCAGATTTTCCGACCATACCGGACCAGATTGCCAGCTGAAGGTGATGACCGACGGCATCCTGCTGGCAGAGATCCAGCACGACCGCTGGCTGCGGCGCTACGACACGCTGATCATCGATGAGGCCCACGAGCGCAGTCTGAATATCGATTTCCTGCTCGGTTTTTTCCGACAACTGCTGCCGCGACGACCGGAGCTGAAGCTGATCATTACTTCGGCCACGATCGACCCGGGTCGGTTCGCAGCGCATTTCGATGATGCCCCGGTGATCGAGGTGTCCGGCAGGACCTATCCGGTGGAGACCCGATACCGGCCGTTGGGCGCCGATGAAGATGATGGCGGTCGCAGTGAGGTCGCCGGGATCCTCGAGGCCGTCGATGAGTTGTGCGCGCAGCCCGGACGCGGTGATGTGCTGGTTTTCCTGGCCGGCGAAAGAGATATCCGCGAGACTGCGGAAGCGCTGCGTCGTCATCATCCGAAAGGGGTAGAGGTGCTGCCGTTATTTGCCCGCCTGTCAGCCGCGGAGCAGGACCGGGTGTTCCGCTCCGGCGGCCGCCGACGGGTGGTGCTGGCGACCAACATCGCAGAGACCTCGCTGACCGTGCCCGGCATCCGTTTTGTGGTCGACCCCGGCCGTGCCCGGGTGAGCCGTTACAGCTATCGCAGCAAGATTCAGCGACTCCAGATCGAGGCTATTTCGCGCGCCAGCGCCGACCAGCGCCAGGGACGTTGCGGCCGGGAAAGTGACGGCATCTGTATCAGGTTATACGAAGAAGCGGACTTTAACGCCCGACCTGCATACACCGACCCGGAAATCCTGCGTACCAATCTGGCCAGCGTGATCCTGCAAATGGAGAGCCTGGGACTTGGCCACATCGAGGATTTCCCGTTTCTGGACAAGCCCGACCCACGATTTATCCGGGATGGCTATCGCTTGCTGCGCGAGCTCGGCGCCGCGGACGAGCACAGACAAATTACCGGGATCGGCCGGCGCATCGCCAGATTGCCGGTTGACCCGCGCCTGGGCAGGATATTGCTTGCCGCTGCGGAGTCAGACTGCCTGAAGGAAGTGCTGGCGATTGTCGCAATGTTGAGCATCCAGGATCCCCGGGAGCGCCCGCTCGAACATGCGGGCGCAGCTGACGAACGCCATGCCCGCTGGCAGGTCGAGGGCTCCGATTTCCTGAGCATCTACAAATTGTGGCTGGACTATCTGGAGCAGCGCCACCACCTGTCGGTCAACAAGCAGCGGCGCTGGTGCAAGGATCATTTTCTGTCCTTCATGCGCATGCGGGAATGGTACGACGTGCACCAGCAGTTGCTGCAGCAACTCGCGCAGATGGATTTGCGCCCGGGCCGCCGAGCCGCCAGCGCCGATGAGGTCCACCAGGCCTTGCTGTCCGGATTCCTTGGACAGATCGGCAGGCGCGACGAAGACGGCCTTTACCGTGGACCCCGGGACAGCGCCTTTTTGGTCGGCCGCGGATCGGTGATGAGTTCGGCCAAAGCACCATGGGTGATGGCCGCGTCGCTGGTCCAGACCTCGCGAGTTTTCGCCCGCACCGTCGCGCAGGTACAGCCTGACTGGATCGAGGCGGCGGCGGCTCATCTGGTCCGACGTCAGTACCACGACCCACGTTGGGTCCCGAATCGGGGACAGGTGACGGCCAGCGAGACGGTCACGCTTTACGGCCTGGTGCTGGCCAGCGGGCGGCGGGTGGATTATTCGCGCATCGACCCCGCAGCTGCCCGGCAGATTTTCCTCGAGGATGGACTGAGCGCCATGGACCCGACAATCCAGGCTCCATTTGTCACCCATAATCGCGAGTTGCTCGCCAGGCTGGAGGATACGGAGGCCCGAACCCGGCGCCGCGATCTGATCGCTGACCCGGGACGTATTGCCGAGTTCTTCGACCAGCGCGTACCGGCGGGCATCTGTACCGCGAGGAATTTCCAGGCGTGGCGGAAGAGGGCCGAGAGACGCGACCCTCGTATTCTGTTCATGGAACTGGATGACCTGCTCGCCAGTGATCTTCCGCCGCTGGAGCCCGAAGCGTTTCCCGATACCCTGCAGATAGAAGGCAATCTCCTGGCGCTGACCTACTGTTATGAGCCCGGCGCCGACGACGACGGGGTGACGGTAGTGGTGCCCCGCGACCTGCTGGGCATGATCTCGGAAGCAGACGTGGAGTGGCTGGTGCCTGGCATGCTCGAGGAGAAAGTCGTCGCCCTGGTTCGGGGTTTGCCCAAGGCAATCAGGCGGCGTCTGGTCCCTGTGCCCGAGACCGTGGCTGCGTGCATGCCCCTGCTCCAGGCATCCGCAGGCGAGCGCCTGGAGCCGTGCCTGGCCCGCGCCCTGCAGCGCGCCGCCGGCGTGCCGGTACCGCCAGGCGCCCTGCAGTCGATCACCTTGCCTGACTATCTGCGCTGCAACATCCGCGTGGTGGAAGCAGACGGGAGCGTGAGCGGCGAGGGCAGGGATCTGACCGAATTGCAGGCCCGGCTGGCGCCAGGCGGACCAGTTGCAAGACCGCGCGCAGCAAGCGGCACCGGCGGCGTGGCCGGTACCCATATTGACTGGCAATTCGACACGCTGCCGCGGATGACCAGCGTCGTTCAGGATGGTCACCGGCGGAATCTTTTTCCGGCTTTGCACGACGACGGCGCGGGCGTCTCGATGGCCTATTTTGCCGCCGAAGAAGAGGCGCTTGCTGAACACCGCAAGGGCGTTCTGGGTTTGCTGCGTTTACAAATCGGTCGCGAGGAAAAATATCTGCGGCGCGAATTGGCGAAGAACAGGGTTTTGAGTCTTACCCCTGGTCTCGGCTCGGACGGTGGAGATCTGCACGGTGACCTGGTCATACTCGCCGCCGCTGAGGCCTTCCTGCCGGACGACCAGCAAGTGCCAAGAGACGAAAGCGGGTTTCGCCGGCTGCTTGATTCCGGCGTATCCCGGTTTGTGCCGGCCGGCAGCGCTCTGGCCGAACTGGTCGCGCGGATTCTCGAGCACTGGCGGCGGGCTCGGCTGCGGGTCGAGGAGATCTCAGGCAGTCGTGTAACAGTAGCTGCCGTTCGCGACCTGGAGACCCAGCTCGATGGCCTGGTCTATCCCGGATTCCTTCTGCACACACCTCCGGCATGGCTGCAGCAGTGCCCGAGGTTTCTGCAAGCGGTCCACCTCCGGCTGGACAAGTTGATCGTCGGAGATCCCCGGGACGCGGCGCTGACCAGCAGTGTGATGCCTTTTCAGACGAGGCTGTCTGATCGATTGCAGCATGCCGGGCCGGGCAATATGCCCCGGTCATTGGTCTTGTATCGCTGGATGGTCGAGGAGTACCGGGTATCACTGTTCGCCCAGGCTCTGGGCACCTCGATCAAGATCTCGCCTCAGCGACTGGAGCGACAGTGGGACAAGTTCCTCGCGGAGTCGAGCCGCTCTTGACCGTCAGCGACGCGAACTTACCGGCAGTGGCCGCATTTGTCGGAATCCGGGAGAATCCATGTAGCGGCCGGGTCTGCTGCCAGGCCGTCGCCGGACCAGGAGTACACGGATGAAGATGGGGATCGTGGTCGATGCCTGTTGTGATCTGACCCATGCCTGGGTCCGCGAACATCAGGTGGCGGTGTTGCCGGCGGCGCTGGTCCTGGACCGCATGCGCACGGTGATCGATGACCGGGATCCGGACCGGACCCGGGAGATTTACCAGCGCTATATCTGCGACCGGTCCAGAGTGCCCACAATCCAGCCGATCAGCGCGGCCGCAGTTCGCAAGCGCTTTCTTGACGATCTGGTGCTCCGCTACGACCGCCTGCTGGTATTGTGCTCGGATGCGAGAAACATCGGATTTTTCGCCAATGCCAGTCAGGCCTCCTACGCTGTGTTGAAGGACTATCGTCAGCGGCGCCACGCGCTGGGCATCGAAGAGTCCTTTGCGATGCGGGTGTTGGACACCGGGACCATCGGCCCGGGAGCAGCCTTGCTGGCTCAGGCCGCGACATGCGCTCTGCACAGCCCCGGCGAGAAGTTCGACAGCGTGCGTCGGCGGATTCAGGAGCTGGCTGGTCGCGTCCGGTGTCATCTGTTGCCGGCGGATCCCGGCTATCTGCGCTTTCGCCGGCCGGAGGCCCGGGAGGCGGCCGTGGGCGCCCTGGATTATCGCCTCGGTCGGTGGCTCGGCGTTCGGCCGATACTCGAGTTCGATGGCGGCCACTGGCGCCAGCACGCACGTGTGCGTAGTTTCCGTCACGGCATGGAGCGCCTGCTTCAAGCGGCGACGAGTCGACTGGAACAGCAGGGCTCAGGTCCCGCCATCATCATGAGCTTTGGCGGTGACCCGCGCCTGGTACGCTCTCTGCCCGCGTATAAGGATTTTGAGTCCCGCGCCGCCCGCCGGCGGATCGAATTACACCTTGCAGTGATGAGCGCCACGCTGGCGGCGCAGGTCGGGCCGGGCGCCTTTTCGATAGCCTGGAGCGAGGCCTAGTTCTGGTCCTTACCCTCGCGGATCAGCTTGCCCATCAGCGCCTGCATCATGTCCATAGGCAGAGGGAACACAATCGTGTTGCTGCGATCGTTGGCCACCTGAGTCAGAGTCTGCAGGTATCGAAGCTGGATGGCTTCCGGCTGCTTCGCCAGGGTGCGCGCCGCATCCAGCATGTGCTGCGATGCCTGCAACTCGCCCTGGGCGTTTATCACTTTGGCCCGCCGGGACCGCTCGGCCTCGGCTTGCGCGGCGATCGCGCGGATCATGCTTTCGTCGAGATCGACATGCTTGATCTCCACGTTGGAGACCTTGATGCCCCAGGCGTCGGTCTGACGGTCGAGGATGGACTGGATATCGGCATTCAGCTTGTCCCGTTCGGAAAGCATCTCGTCCAGTTCATGCTGGCCAAGCACGGAACGCAGCGTGGTTTGCGCCAGCTGGCTGGTGGCCTCAAATACATTCTCTACCTGGATCACGGCCCGCTCCGGATCGATGATGCGGAAATACACCACGGCATTGACCTTGACCGAGACATTGTCCTGCGAGATCACGTCCTGGGTCGGCACGTCCATCACGATAACCCGCAGGTCACGCTTGACCATCTCCTGGATAAACGGGATGACGATGATCAGACCCGGCCCTTTTACTTTCCAGAATCGGCCGAGCTGGAAGATAACCCCACGTTCGTATTCCTTCAGGATCTTGATCGCGCTGATCAGCAGCAAGACCACGAACCCGAGAGCGAAAATTGCGAAATTTTCGAACATGATCAGTGCTCCGTGTTGTCGATGGGTTCTACTGTCAGGGTCAGCCCCTCGACAGCCGTGACTTCGAGTGCCTGGTGAGCCTCTACAGCCTTGGTACAGTTAGCGCTCCACCTCTCACCGTGCAAAAACACCTGGCCCTGGCCCTTGAATGCAGAGATCGCCTCTGCGCGTGCGCCGATCAATTCCTCGACGCCGCTGACGACCGGCCGGCGTCTGGCCTTGATCGCCAGGAAGATCGTGGCCATGACCAGCCCTGCGCCAAGCAGCGCAATGGAGCCGATCAGCGCGAGCGGCACGCCGTACCCGGGCACCTCGGTATCCATCAGGATCACCGAGCCGGCCACAAAGGCGATTACTCCGCCGATACCCAGGGCGCCAAAACTGGGCACGAACGCCTCTGAAATCATCAGGATCACGCCCAGGGCGATCAGACCCAGGCCGGCATAGTTCACCGGCAGGATCTGAAACGCGTACGCGGCCAGCAGCAGACAGATGGCGCCGGCGACGCCAGGCAGGATCGCGCCCGGGTTGTAGCCTTCAAAAAGCAGGCCATAGAGCCCTACCAGCAGCAGCAGATAGGCCACCGTCGGATTGGTAATCACGGCCAGCAGTTCCGTGCGCCAGTCTGGCTCGATGCGTTCCACCAGCAGACCCGTGGTCTGCAACTCGACGATCCCGGAGACGGTCTCCACCGAGCGGCCGTCGATGGCTTGCAGCAAGCCGGGTACATCGCTGGCGATCAGGTCGATCACTCCCAGATCCAGTGCTTCCTCCGCTGGCAGGCTGGCTGCCGCTCTGACCGCCTGTTCCGCCCAGTCCTCATTGCGCTCCCGCATTTCCGCCAGGCTGCGGATATAGGCCACAGCATCATTGACTGCCTTGGCTGTCGAGGCATCTCCGGGGGATTCCGGCCCGGCGGCGTCTCCCGATTCGCCATCCCCGCTGTCTGCCTCATCCTTCCCGGTTGCGGATGGTCGGGATACCGGCTTGGGTCGACTGCCACCGACCGGGACCGGGGTCGCCGCGCCAAGGTTGGTCCCGGGCGCCATGGCCGCAATGTGGCTGGCATAGAGGATATACGTGCCGGCGCTGGCGGCACGCGAGCCACCCGGATAGACAAAACTGGCCACCGGCACCGGCGAGGCCAGGATCGCCTTGATGATATCCCGCATGGAGCTGTCCAGCCCGCCAGGCGTATCCATCTCCAGGACTACGATCACTGCATCAGTGCCGGCAGCGCCTTCGATCCCCCGGCGCACGTAGTCACCGGTGGCAGGTCCGATCGGACCCTCGATACGCAGCAGAATCGCGGCCTGGTTGCCGGCGCCGGCAGACACCTCCGGCCCGGTATCGGCTTTCGCTGCGGCCAGTCCCATGCCGAACAGCGCCAGCGCCAGCACCAGCGTGCCGGGGATACCGATCATCATTTGGCGAAAACTCGACTGCATATGTCCTAACGATAGCATCAGCCAGGCCGGAGAGTGGCCAGACCTGCGAGCCAATTCGGCTATACTGCGGCGCCCATCAGCGACCAGACGACGCTCGCTGAGCGTCCCCTGAACGAAACGGATACGGCCATGGAAATCACGTTCATTACTACCGGCGGAACCATCGACAAGGTGTATTACGACGCCAACAGCCGCTATGAGGTCGGCGAGTCGGTGATTGAACACATGTTAAATCAGGGCCAGACCCATTTCGAGCACCGGGTGATCACGCTGATGCGCAAGGACAGCCTCGAACTTACCGAGCAGGACCGTCAGCTGATCCGCGCCACCGTCGCGGCGGATCCCGGACGCCTGTTCGTGATCACGCACGGTACGGACACCATGGTGGAAACGGCGAGGGCCTTGTCTGGCCTCGAAGACAAGGTGATTGTGCTGACCGGCGCGCTCAATCCGGCACGCTTTCAGGTCAGCGACGCGATCTTCAATATCGGCATGGCGGTGGCCGCGGTTCAGGTATTGGGACCCGGCGTCTATGTGACCATGAACGGACAAGTATTCGACCCGGCAGATGTCAGGAAGAACCGCAAACTCAATCGTTTTGAACATCTTGATGGCAATTGATAGCCAACGGAGAACTAGCCCCATGATCCCGAGACTTCTTGTGTTGAACATCCTGGCCTGGCTTTCGCAGCCCGCGCTGGCCCATTCCGAGTCGGAGAAGGAGGCGGCTCCGGCTGCCCCGGCGACCGAGGAAATCGTCGTCCAGGTAGATCAGATTTCCGGTCCGGTCTACATGCTGACAGGCCGCGGCGGCAACATCGGCCTGTGCATCGGCGAGGACGGGGTGTTCATGATCGACGATCAGTATGCGCCGCTGACCCCGGCTATCCGTCAGGCGATTGCGCAGGTCACCGGGGACCGGGTCCGTTTCATACTCAATACCCACTGGCATAGCGACCATACCGGCGGCAACGAGAATTTCGGTGAGTTGGGAGCGGTGATCGTTGCCCACGATAACGTACGCCTCAGGTTGGCCAGCGATCAGCTGATGCCGTTCTTGCAGCGTGAAGTGCCAGCATCGCCCGCCGCAGCCTTGCCTATAGTGACCTTTTCTGACGCAGTCACGTTTCACCTGAACGGCAATGCTATCCGTGCTTTCCATGTGGTCAACGCGCATACAGACGGGGATGCGATCGTGCATTTCGACGAAGCGGACGTCGTGCACATGGGCGACGTGTTCTGGAACAGGCTGTATCCGTTTATCGATATCCACAGCGGCGGCTCCATCCGCGGCACCATCGCTGCGGTGGATGCCGCCCTGGCCCTGATCGATGAGGATACGGCGGTTATCCCGGGACACGGGCCGCTGGGTGACCGGGCACAGTTGCTCGCTTACCGCGAAATGCTCCAGGCGACCGCTGACCGTATCCAGGCGATGATCGATGCCGGCAAGAGTCTCGAAGAGGTCCAGGCCGCGACGCCGACTGCGGACTGGGATCCTGTCTGGGGCAACGGTTTCAACAAGCCGGAAAGCTTCGTGCGCATGGTCTACGAGGACCTGCAGCGCTAGCGCGTCATTGCGCCTGGCATGGCGAAACCCATTGTCGGTGGACGGCGATAGTGCTCAGGATGCGTGGACTTTGACCGTCTCACCGACATCGTTGAGGATCTGGCGCAGCTGGTCGTAATCGGGATGGCGCAGACGCATCCACGCATTCGCCATATAGCCTGCCTCGACCGGTTGTGTGGGCGTACCGATGTCCGGCAGGTGTGCGGCCACGATGCAGTCACCGTAACGCTGATTGATCCGCTCGAGCCCTGAATATCCGCTGATCCGGCCGTCGCGATCGGGACGCAACGCGATCATGCCCGCGGCGTATCGGCGTGAGGGTTGCGTATGCGGTCGGCCATGGACGATCGCGCATGCCCATTCGTAATAGAGATCAAAGTCATTGGCCGCACAATAGACGTCCCAGTGACAGACCCCGGGCGGGCGGCACCCGATCTCCGAGAACTTGAGGCCCTTGGGTCCATAGAACCACTCCATATGAGTGGCCGAAGTGCCGATTTCGAGTATCGAAATGACCTTACGGGTCATCTCCCGCACCTCACGGTAGCCAGGCTCCTCGATCCGGTTGGTCGCCACCATCTGCGGTGATATCCAGCGCTTGCGCATCGCCTCAAGCACATTCGGGTAGTAGTGGGTGACGAACTCGTGGGTCACCTTGCCGCCGATAGTCAGCGTGTCGATAAATCCTTCGTGACCCTCGATAAACTCCTCGACCGCCACCGCATGGCCATCGGCCAGACCGCACTCGACAATAACCTGTTCCAGCGCGTGATCGTCGTCGACTCTGTAGGTCCCGGAAGCACCCGCTCCGGCGGGAGGTTTGATAATCAGCGGGTAACCGACTGCCGCCGCAAACGCGCGCGCGTCCGCAGGTGACCGTGCGCGGGTAGACTGGGCGCAGGGGATGCCGGCTTTGCGCAGCACTTCCTTCATCGCCGGCTTGTCGCGGCACAGGAACGCGGTTTCGGTCGAGGTTCCAGGTATGCCGGTCGCTTCGCGTACCGCAGCCGCAGCGCTGATGTGTGCCTCCACGGTGACCTCGAGTCTGTCCACCCATACTTTCCGCTGGATCGCCTTGACCGCCTCCAGCAGGGAGGGCTCATGAACCACCGAGCGCACCTGGACGTACTCCGCCAGCCAGGATTTCATCTGCGCGCCCAGATACTCTGCCGGTCGTTCACCAATGCCGATAACATTGGCGCCGGCGGCATGCAGAGCGCGGACGAATTCGCGCTGGTTGTCAGGAAAACAGGGCTCGACAAAGATAACGTTCATCACTGGTTACTCAGGCTCCTGAACAGATCGACGTAACGCGCACCCTGACGCTCCCAGGAAAAATCCATCGCCATCCCGTTGTGCATGATCTTGCGCCACAGCGCCTGATCCCGATACAGGTCCAGTGCTGCGTCCATGGCCCAGCGCAGGGCAGACCCGGAGTAGTCCTCAAACACGATTCCGGTACCGGTGCCGGCCCGCGGGTCAATCAGCTCCACCGAATCGGCCAGCCCGCCGGTTTGGCGAACCACGGGGATGGTGCCGTATTTCAGGCTGTACATCTGATTCAGACCGCAAGGCTCGTACAGCGACGGCATCAGAAACGCGTCAGCGCCGGCCTCGATCATATGCGCGAGCTTGTTGCTGTACCCGCGATAGAAACAGACACGCCCCGGGAATGCCTGCTGCAGGCGTTCGAAGAAATCCTCGTAGCGGTGCTCCCCGCTGCCGAGCACGGCGAGGGAGAAATCCCGCCGCGCAAGCAGTCCAGGAACGACGTCCTCGATCAGATCGATGCCCTTCTGACCGGCGAGGCGACTGACCAGACCAAACAGGGGCTGTCCATGGTCAGGCGCCAGACCAAGTTGTCGCATCAGCTCGCGCTTGCATTCTGCCTTGCCCTCAAGTTGATGCGGCGAAAAATTTGCCGGGATCAGGGAATCGCTTCGGGGATCCCATTCAGCGTAATCCACGCCGTTGAGTATGCCAATCAGCGAACCCATTCGTTCGCGCAGGAACGACTCCAGCCCCATACCGTAAGTCGCGCCCTGAATCTCCCGGGCGTAGGTCGGGCTGACCGTCGTCAGCAAGTGCGCATACATCACGCCGGTCTTCATGAAATTGATCCGGCCGATGTTGAGGTCATCCTGATGCAGATGATGCTCAGCACCATCCAGTCCCAGATCCGGGAGAACATCGGCAGGGAATGTGCCCTGATAGCCGATATTGTGGATCGTAAGCACCGAACGTGTTTTCTCGAACAGACGATCCCAGGCGTATACGCTGCGCAGGTACAACGGGATCAAGGCGGTATGCCAGTCGTGGCAATGGAATATGTGAGGCGCGAACCGCATCCGCTGGCACATCTCGATTGCCGCCCTGGATAGCAGGACGAAACGCATATGCTCGTCGCCGCCGGCGGTGTAGATATGATCACGGTTATACAGAGCCGGGCAGCGCAGCAGGTACACCGGCAAGTCTGTGCCCGGCAGGGTGGTTCGGTCGATCGAGTAATGCAGCTGCCAGGCGCCGATCCGGATCGGAACGTTTTGCAGATTCGTCACCGCCTCGATGGCCAGACCGGAGGTGTCCATACTCGAATAAAACGGTATCAGCACGCGGACATCGTGACCGGACCGATGCAGGTAGGAGGACAGCGCTGCGGCGACGTCTGCCAGCCCGCCGGTCTTGGCGAGCGGAGCCAATTCCGAGCTGGACAGGCAGATTCTCAGCTTTGTTTTTTTAGTCAAGGAAAGTCCGGATCAGGCAGCCCAAGGTGATATTCTAACTCGCCAGCGGCGCCCGCCGTTTCCCCGGCCGTTTCCCCGGGGCTGGCCAGCGGCAGAAGCAGCATCAAACGGGACAATAATGTCGTGAACGTATTAATCATTTCACCGGGTTATCCGGCCGATATGCCGGAGTTTACACGTGGATTGGCCGAATGCGGCGCCCGCGTTTTCGGCGTCGGCGACCAGCACCCTTCAGCCTTGCCTGACCTGGTGCGTCATTCGCTGTCCGCCTATCTCCAGGTCCGCTCCCTGTGGCGCAGCGAGGACGTCATAGCAGAGCTTCATCAACAGCTCAGGGGTCGCCAGCTGGACCGGATCGAATGCCTGTGGGAGCCGGGTATCATGCTCGCCGCCGAGCTGCGCCAGCATTTTGGCGTTCCCGGTCTGTCGATAGAGCAGGCGCATCGATTCCGCGACAAAGAGGCGATGAAGATCGCGCTGGATGCCGCCGGTGTGCGGACCCCGCGACATCGCGCGGTGGATAGCGTCGCCGGGTGCTGGGAAGCCGCTGAGTCGATCGGGTTCCCGCTTATCCTCAAACCTATCGCCGGCGCCGGGTCCGCGGACACTTACCGGATAGAGAATGCGGACGAGTTGCGTGCGGTGTTGCCGCGGCTGCGCCATGTATCGGAGGTGAGCATCGAAGAATTCATCGACGGCGAGGAGTTTACTTTCGACACCATCACCATCGACGGAACAATCGCGTACTACAACATCGCCTGGTATCGGCCGCGCCCCCTGATTGCGCGCAGCAACGAATGGATCAGCCCGCAGGTCATCGCTCTGCGCGACGTGGATGATGCGCGGCTTGCCGGCGGCGTGAAGATGGGCTTCGAGGTCATCAATGCGCTGGCATTCGATACCGGGTTCACCCACATGGAGTGGTACAGAAAGGCCGACGGAGAGGTCGTCTTTGGCGAGATCGGTGCGCGCCCCCCGGGTGCGCATCAGGTCGATCAGATGAAATACGCCTGTGATTTTGATGTGTTCCGGGCCTGGGGCGAAGCGATCACACACGGCCGCATCGAGACCCCCTACCGGCGCAATTACAATGTCGCGACGGTCTATAAACGGGCGCGGGGTGTCGGCCGCATCACGCGCATCGACGGCAGCGAAGAACTGCAGCAAAAGTTCGGGCAGCACGTGGTCTGGAACACACTGTCGTCCCCGGGCACACCAAGGAGGGACTGGCTCAAGACGCTGGTATCAGACGGCTTCATCATGTTGCGCCATCCGGACCTGGACCAGACCCTGGCCATGGCCGACGCGGTCGGCTCGGAGCTGCATCTTTACGCCGAGTAGCCCGGCGGCGCGGATCCGTGTACTCAGGCGTACTTGTCCAGATACCTGGGCAACATTTCCCGCCAGGTCACCCAATTGTGGTGATAGTCGGGGCCCCAGGAATCGACGCGATTGGGTATCCCCCTGGCACCGAGGACCGAGGCCAGGCGCCAGGATTCGCCGATATCCTCATAATCGCCCTCTCCGGTCGGCAACAGAATCAGCCGGGTGCGCAATAATTCCAGCAGTTCTCCGTCGAGGCCGGGAACAAAGTGCAGCGGTGACGAGAAGTAGAAATCCTGGTTGAAGCGCCCTTCGAGATATTTGGACAGGTCGAAGGTCCCGCTCATGGCGATCGCCATCCTGAACGCGTCAGGATACCGGCATACCGTCGCGACAGCATTGTAAGCCCCGATCGAGGCGCCGGCTGCGATGATCCCGATATCGTCCGAATCACAGTCTTTGCGGATGGCCGGGACGACCTCCCGATACAAAAACGCGTGGAACAAGGATTGTAATCGCGAACAATACTCGCCGGAGTGATCACCTGAAATCCACGCCCGTCCCGCCACGCTGTCCGTCGAATACACCTTGATTCGCCCGGCCTCGATCAACGGCTCCAGCACCCTGATCATCTGGAAGCGCTCGACTTCCTCGGCATCACCGCCGGCTGTCGGGAATAACATCACCGGGGTACCAAAGTGCCCCCAGCGTACCAACGCAACATCCTGGGCAAGATGATCAGAATGCCAACGGGTGCTGTCTTTTTTCATCTGTGTATGGGTTCCATCAAAAAGTGTGCGGATAACCTTGCCTGAGTTGAAGGCGTTCTCAGGCCCGGTCCCGGTCAGGCAAGCTCCACGCGAATCGTTTGCACGATTTCCTGCAGCGCGTTCTCCACCACCCCGGTCTCCGGATGGCGCACGATGATATAACCGTCGCCTTCATAACTGCCGGACGGTGGCTGACCCTGATGGGGCAGGCTGGCCTCGACCACGATCGGCCCGAAACGGCGCTGGGCCAGTTCGAGGCCAAGAATCCTGCTCACCCGTCCGCTACCCTGGCCACGGATATACGCAGCACCCGCAGCATAGCGGCGCGGCGGCGGGTCGAATTCCCCGAATACCATCAGCTGCGGCCAGGCACGGTAGAAATCGATATCGTGGGCGTAGGAGAGCAGCGATGTGAATTGCGCCCCCGGCGGGCGGGCGCCGACCTCGGATACCGCAATCCGACCGTCGGCCAGTCGAAACCACTCCATGTGGCTGAGACCGGTTTGCAGACCGAGCGCGCGCAGGCCGGAAACTGCCGCATCCCGTATCGGATCGAATTCCGGTCCGCTGATATCTCTGGGCAGCAATACGCACCATTGAATCCACGCGTTCTCCATCACCTCGAGCGGGGAGGGCATGTAGCGGGAAATCGAGTGCCATACCGGCTGGCCATCGATCAGCACGCTGTCGAAGGAGTACTCGGTCCCGTGCACAAACTCTTCATACAGCGACGGCTGCCCGGGCTGCGGCGGATACCGGTCCAGAAAGGCTGCAAGATCGCTTGCCCGATCCAGCCGGAACGTGCCTTTGCCACCGGCTCCGGCGGGCGGTTTGACAACAAGCGGAAAACCGACTCTGGCAGCAAATGCTTCGGCGGCGGCGCGATCGCCGACCAGCGCGTGCCGCGCGCAAGGGACGCCGGCATCTCTGAGCACCGTTTTCATCCGCGATTTGTCGCGGAAATTCAGCGCTGCATCCACGCTCAGACCCGCGATGCCCAGTTCTTCGCGAGCACGCGCCAGCGGCACCTGCAGCTGCTCGAGCGCGGCGATCAACCTGTGCGCCTTGCCTAAGCGCTGCTCGAGTTGCCGGGCAGCATCGATCAATTGAGCCGGATCAAGCGCGTCGTCCACACGCCAGTGCCCGGATAATCTCCGGCGCACTTCAGCCGGCAGACGCTCCGCCGGATCCTGACTGATCAGGGTCAACCGGATACCGGGCAATTGGGACGCGCCGGCGATAAAGCGCGTCGTCGCATCCAGCAAAAACGGCGCGGCAAATATGACGTGTTTGCTCATCTGCTGAATTTGCTGCCTTGCCGTGATCGCCCCTGATCTGGTTCGTGTGCCGGTTGCGACACGCCGGCACTCGTTTCAGCCGAGATTGAACTTGATGCCTTGAGCCAGCGGCAGTTCGCGACTGTAGTTGATGGTATTGGTCTGGCGGCGCATGTAGGCCTTCCACGAATCTGATCCGGCCTCGCGGCCACCACCGGTTTCCTTTTCACCGCCAAACGCACCGCCGATTTCCGCACCTGACGTACCGATGTTGACATTGGCAATCCCGCAATCGCTGCCGGCTGCGGAGAGGAAACGCTCGGCGTTTTGCAGATTGTCGGTAAAGATCGCCGAGGACAATCCCTGGCGGACTGAATTGTGCATGGCCAGAGCCTCGTCCATGGTATGGAACGGGATCAGGTAGAGGATGGGCGCAAAGGTTTCATCCTGCACGACCGGCCAGTCATTCATCGCCTTGACGATGGTCGGCTGGACAAAGTTACCGGGGCGATCGACCACATGACCGCCGGTCAGAACCTGCCCGCCGCTGGCGATGACTCTTTCCAGCGCTGCCTCGAACCGTATCACCGCATGCTGATCGATCAGCGGCCCCATCAGCGTATCGCTGGCCATCGGGTCACCGATGCGCACCTGGCGATAGGCAGTGACCAGCTGATGGGAAAGACGTTCGAACTGACTCTCATGGATCAAGACGCGACGGGTCGAGGTGCAGCGCTGGCCGGCGGTGCCGACGGCGCCGAACACGATTGCCGGCACCGCCAGCTCCAGTCTGGCCTGCTCGTCGACGATGATCGCATTATTGCCGCCCAACTCGAGCAGATAACGGCCCATGCGTGAGGCGACCCGGTGGCCGACCTGGCGACCCACGGCGCAGGAGCCAGTAAACGACACGAGATCGATCTGCGGATCGTCGACAAAATGCTCGGCCAGCGCGACGTCGCTTTCGATGAACAGATGGAACAAGGGTGGAAAGCCTTTGCCCTCCAGCGCCTCGTTGCAGATTTTCTGTACTGCAATGGCGCAAAGCGGCGTCTTCGGAGACGGCTTCCAGATACAGATATCACCGCAGATCGCCGCGAGCAATGCGTTCCATGACCACACGGCGACCGGGAAATTGAACGCGCTGATAATGCCCACAATACCCAGCGGATGCCATTGCTCGTACATCCGGTGTCCGGGCCGTTCGGAGTGCATGGTATTGCCGTAGAGCATGCGCGACTGACCCACGGCAAAGTCCGCGATGTCGATCATCTCCTGGACCTCGCCATCGCCTTCCGCTTTGATCTTGCCCATCTCCAGCGTTACCAGGCTGCCCAGCGCGTCCTTGTGGCGGCGCAGGGCCTCTCCAATCAGGCGCACGGCTTCGCCGCGTCGCGGTGCAGGCACCAGGCGCCACTGCTGGAATGCTTCCCTCGCGCTTTGCACGATGGCGTCATAGTCCTGGCGCGTAGCAGCCCGCACCCGGCCGATGACCTCGCCGGTAGCCGGGTTCACCGATTCGATGATCTCGCCACCGTCGCATGCCAGGGCCCGGGCCCCGCTCCAGGCGCCGGGATTTTCTTCCTGCAGGCCCAGTTGTTCGAGAATCTGTTTCATCAGTTCACTCCCTTCTGACGCTGATGCCCCGCGGCTCCGGTGGCGACCAGCGTGGCCGAAACCGCGCTCGTCCCGCCGTGGGCGTAGTAGTGTCCAAATCGATTGTCCAGAATATCTTTGAGACGGAAATTTTCCTGGGCGACAAAGCCGTGGTAGTCATCGGCATTGGTCACCACTCGGTCGAGCACCGCGCACACGCCGGAGGCGGTCGTAACCTGGATCGCGGACCATAGCCGGCCGACAATGACCTGAGGATAGACCTTGTTCACATAGTTCTCTTCCCGGTATTCGCCGTCCTGCCAGCCATTGACCGATACGTAGACGACCACGACATCCTGGAGCGTGCGCGGTACCGCGTTCTCAAGTATGCGTTTCAGCGTATCCCGGTCTTCGTTCAGACGCAGGCCGTTCATCAGCAAGCGCATCTGTTCGCAATGCCCCGGGTAGCGCATCGTCTTGTAATTCATCTCCCGCACCTGGCCGCCGTAGGTCTCGCCCAGCGAACCAAGACCGCCGGAGGTATTGAAGGCCTCATACAAGGTGCCGTCGATCTCGATCTCCTCGCGGCCTTCCAGCGGCAATACATCGACAGTCCTTCCGTCGACAACGCTCTGGCAGGTATTCCCGTACTCGTTGATCAGACCATCCGTGGACCAGGTCAGGGAATACTTGAGGACATTGCTGGGATTTTGCGGCAACGCGCCGACCCTCAGCTTGACGGTATCGATACGCTCGAAATGCTGGATCAGCTCATTGGCTGCAATGCTGATAAACCCGGGGGCCAGACCGCATTGCGGGGCGAAGGCGGTCGACGCGCCTTCAGCCATGGCGCGCACAGCGCGGGTCACAGCCACGTCTTCCGTAAGGTCGAAATAATGCAGCCCGAGTTCCGCCGCCACCGCGGCTACGCCCTCATTGCAAAAGTAGGGCAGGCCCGAAATCACCGCGTCGGCAGGGTACTTGCCAAGATGAGCCTTCAGATCCCCGGTATTTGCAGCGTCAAGCTGATGGGCGCTGACCGAATCGAGCTGATGAGCCCCGGCTACCGCTGCCGCGGCATCACCATCCAGATCGGCCAGCTGGACCTGATAATCACCGGACTCACCCAGCAAACCGGATATCAAGGCACCGATTTTGCCGGCGCCAAGGACGAGAACACGATGCATACAGGCCTCCAAAAGAAACCAAAATCGGCTTGTCGGGTTGCTTCCCGGAGCGATTCCGAGCAGCGGAGAGGCGGGCATTCTGCCAATTCGCCGCGACAGGGTCCACCGCAGCAAGCCGGGCTTTTCTTTTGCATTGCGGCATCTCGGGGTAGGATTGGGGCACTATGACCCGATCACACGAACAGACATCCTGGCACCCGGCCAGCTGGCACAGTCGCAAGGCGGTCCAGCAACCCAGCTACCCGGACGCCGCCGCGGTAGAAACCGTCATCGCCAGTCTGAGCCGGCTGCCGCCGCTGGTCGTGTCCGGCGAGGTCGAAGCACTCAAGCAGCAGATCGCAGAGGCGCAGCGGGGACAGCGCTTCCTGCTCCAGGGCGGCGATTGCGCGGAAAGCTTCGATGAGTGCAACTCGGACCGCATCGCCAAGAAATTGAAAATCCTGCTGCAGATGAGCGTCGTGCTGTTGCACGGGCTGAAGAAGCCGGTGATCCGGGTCGGTCGTATGGCCGGCCAGTATGCCAAGCCAAGGTCTGCCGACACCGAGACCCGCGGCGAATTGACGCTGCCAAGCTACCGCGGCGACCTGGTCAACCGGAACGGTTTCACCGCCGAAGACCGGATTCCCGATCCGCAGTTGATGATGCGCGGCTATGAGCGGGCTGCGCTGACTCTGAACTTTGTTCGCGCCCTGGTCGACGGCGGTTTTGCCGATCTGCATCACCCGGAATACTGGGATCTCGATTTCGTCGCCCACTCACCGCTGGCGAAACAGTATCGGCGTATCGTCGAATCGATTGCCGATTCGCTGGACTTTTTTGAGTCGATTGCCGGAACCCCGGTTCACCACACCCGCAGGATAGATTTCTACAGCAGCCATGAGGGCCTGCATCTGCTTTATGAGCAGGCGCAAACGCGTTTTATCGAGCGTCGCGGGCACTGGTACAACCTGTCCACCCACTTCCCCTGGATCGGCATGCGCACCGCCGATGTTGACGGCGCTCACGTCGAATTCTTTCGCGGGATTTCAAATCCGCTGGCGATCAAGGTCGGCTCGGGAATGACCGCGGAATGGCTGCAGGAGTTGATCGCCCGGCTCAATCCGCACAACGAACCGGGACGGCTGACGTTGATCCATCGCTTTGGCGCCGGTGAGATCGAGACCCGGCTGCCGCCGATGATCGACGCCGTGCGCGCCACCGGCAGCACCGTGTTGTGGAGCTGCGACCCGATGCATGGCAACACGGAGTCGACAGCGAGCGGGCTGAAAACACGCCGTTTCGACAACATCTTGCGCGAAGTCGAACTGGCGTTCGAGATTCACCGGGAGGCCGGCAGTTATCTCGGCGGGGTGCATGTCGAGTTGACCGGTGACAACGTGACCGAATGCACCGGCGGCGCCCGCGGTCTGACCGACGCGGATCTGGCCCGGGCGTACAGATCTCAGGTGGACCCGCGGCTGAACTACGAGCAGGCGCTGGAACTGGCGATGCGGATTGCCGGTCTGCGCGGCCGCAAGGACGCCTGACGAATTATCCGGGTCCGTCGGGCGCCGTGGTTCAGAAGCCAGCCAGTTGCGTCGGATCCGCTCGTCGCCATTGACCAGGCTGGAGGTCTGCGAGCGGCCACGGTCCAACCCGTGTGCGCACCAGACGCAGCGCGGGATGTCCCACCGCCGCAGTCATACGCCTTACCTGACGGTTCTGCCCCTCGCCGAGCACAAGCTCCAGCCAGGCGTTCGGCACCGTCTTGCGATATCTGATCGGCGGTTCCCGGGACCACAACCATTCGGGCTGGCTGACAAGCCGGGCCGCAGCCGGCCGGGTGCGGCGTCCGCCAATCACCACTCCCTGCGCCAGCCGGGCGATCGCTGCCGATCCCGGCTCACCCTCGACCTGGACCAGATAGGTCTTGGGCAGTTTGTTCTTCGGGTGCGTGATCCGCGCCTGCAAACGGCCGTCATCAGTCAGTAACAGCAGACCCTCGCTGTCAAAGTCCAGCCTACCTGCCGGATAAACGTCAGGCAGGTCGATGAAGTCGGCCAGCGTGGTTTTGCCTTCATGTGGCGAAAACTGACTCAGTACCCGGAACGGCTTGTTCAACAGCAGTAAAATCACCGCGCGAGTATACGCTGGACGATCACCGCAGACGGTCTGGGACCAATGGCGAATTGCGGCGGTTTTTGCTTTGCAATACTCTGCCCAAAACACTATATTGTGCAGTGCAGAAGCGACGTCAATCGTCTATTGAGGCAAAGTATAAGGTACCTGCCTCAAGGTATTGTTTTATTTGATAAAGGAGCCAGTCTATGACCCCTCAGTCGGAGCAGGCAAAGACTCCGGACTACGAGATTCTCGGCGCCATGGAACCCGGGTTCGACGAGATTCTGACCCCGGACGCACTGCGCTTCATTGCCGAATTGACCCGCCGCTTCGCCCCCAAAGTGGAGAGCTTGCTGGACCGGCGCCGCCAGCGGCAACAAGAGATCAATCAGGGCAATTTCCCGGATTTCCTCGCCGGCACGCGCGAGATCCGCGCATCTGACTGGCGCGTTGGGTCGATTCCTGCCGATCTGCAGGACCGGCGGGTAGAGATTACCGGCCCCACAGACCGCAAGATGGTGATCAATGCGCTCAATTCCGGCGCCAAGGTGTTCATGGCCGATTGCGAGGACTCGCTGACGCCCACCTGGTTCAATGTGATTCAGGGACAGATCAACCTGCGCGACGCGGTCACCGGTGAGATCGACTTCACCAGCCCGGAGGGTAAGCAGTACCGACTCGCCGAGGAACACGCGGTGTTGATCGTCAGGCCGCGCGGCTGGCACCTGTTTGAAAAGCACATTCTGGTTGACGGCAAACGGGTCCCGGGCGCTTTTGTCGATTTTGGCCTGTATCTGTTTCACAACGCCAATGCGGCGCTGGAGCGGGGCACCGGACCCTACTTTTATTTGCCGAAGCTGGAGGGTCATCAGGAAGCGCGACTGTGGACAGAGGTTTTTGAGTTCTCTGAGAACCATCTCGGCCTTCGCCATGGCACGATTAAATGCACCGTGCTGATCGAGACGATCCTCGCTGCGTTCGAGATCGACGAGATTCTCTATGCGCTGAAAGACTATATCGTCGGCCTGAATTGCGGCCGTTGGGACTACATTTTCAGCTTTATCAAAAAGTTCCAGAAGTATCCTGATTTTGTTCTGCCCGAGCGCGGTCAGGTCACGATGACCACGCATTTCCTGCGCTCGTATTCCCAGCTGGTGATCAAGACCTGCCACCGCCGCGGCGCGCTTGCCATCGGTGGCATGGCAGCCCAAATCCCGATCAAGGGTGATGAGGCAGCCAACGAGGCGGCGATCGCAAAGGTCCGTCAGGACAAGGAGCGCGAGGCTGGTGACGGCCATGACGGCACCTGGGTCGCGCATCCGGGACTGGTTGCGCTGGCGATGGAAGTGTTCGACAAGCACATGCCCGGACCCAATCAGCTGTCCAGACGGCGCGAGGACGTCACCGTCAATGCTGCTGATCTGCTGGCGATTCCGCCGGGCAATATCACCGAGAGCGGCCTGCGCCACAACATCAATATCGCTATCCGGTATATGGCCGCGTGGCTCGGCGGGAACGGCTGCGTGCCCATCTACAACCTGATGGAAGATGCGGCCACGGCGGAGATTTCCAGGGCCCAGATCTGGCAGTGGATCCGCCATCCACGCGGCGAACTCGAAGACGGGCGCCGGATCACGCTGGAGATGTACGAAACCCTCCGCGACGAGGAACTCGCCTCGATTCGCGAAGACGTCGGCGAGCGCGCGTTTGCTGACGGGCATTACGAACAGGCGGCCAGCCTGCTCGATGGCATCACCCGTGAAGACGAGTTCATTGATTTTCTTACCCTGGTTGCCTACGAGGCGATCGACTGACCGATTTCGAAAACTTGGGGCACAGGCCTAGAGGAATTAGCCATGACCGACAAATCCGCCGACAAACTGAAGCAAGCATGGGCGAAGGATGCCCGCTGGAAGGGGATCGAACGCCCGTACACCGCCGATGATGTCCTGCGTCTTCGGGGCTCGGTACAGATCGAATATACGCTGGCCAGACTGGGCGCCGAGAAGCTGTGGACCTATATCCACGAAAAGCCGTTCGTCAATGCGCTCGGCGCGCTGACCGGCAACCAGGCCATGCAGCAGGTCAAGGCAGGGCTGGACGCGATCTATCTGTCGGGCTGGCAGGTAGCCGGCGACGCCAACCTGTCCGGGGAAATGTATCCGGATCAGTCGTTGTACCCGGCCAACTCGGTGCCATCGGTCGTCGCGCGCATCAACCGTTGTCTGCAGCGTGCCGATCAGATCACGCATGCTGAAGGCGACCATAGTGTCGACTGGTTCAAACCGATCGTGGCTGATGCCGAAGCGGGTTTTGGCGGCGTGCTGAATGCCTTCGAGCTGATGAAGCAGATGATCGAAGCCGGTGCCGCGGGTGTGCATTTCGAGGATCAGCTGTCCTCCGCCAAGAAGTGCGGTCATATGGGCGGCAAGGTGCTGGTGCCAACCCAGGACGCGGTCAACAAGCTGGCTGCCGCGCGATTGGCCGCCGATGTTTGCGGCGTGCCCACGGTGCTGGTGGCCCGCACGGACGCCGAATCCGCAAATCTGCTGACCTCTGACGTGGATGAGCGTGACCGCGAATTCATCATCTCCGGCGAGCGCACATCCGAAGGCTTCTTCCACGTCAACGCGGGCCTGGATCAGGCCATCGCTCGCGGTCTGGCCTACGCGCCGCTGGCAGACCTGATCTGGTGCGAGACCTCAGTACCTGATCTGGCCGGCGCAAAGCGTTTCGCCGAAGCGATCAAAGCGCAATACCCCGACCAGCTGCTCGCGTACAACTGTTCGCCGTCGTTCAACTGGCGGAAGAATCTGGATGACGCGACGATCGCCAAGTTCCAGCGCGAACTCGGCGCGATGGGCTACAAATTCCAGTTCATCACGCTGGCGGGCTTCCACGCACTGAACTACAGCATGTTCACGCTGGCCAAGGCCTACAAGGAAAGCCAGATGTCCGCCTACGTCAAACTGCAGGACGCGGAATTCGCCAGTGAAAAGGATGGCTACACGGCTACCAAGCATCAGCGTGAAGTGGGCGCCGGTTACTTCGATGCAGTGACCCAGGTCGTCACCGCGGGCCAATCCTCGATCACCGCCCTGAGTGGCTCCACCGAAGAGGCTCAGTTCGAAAAGGCGATGTAAAACGGGCCCCAGGCCAGACCATCGACAGCCCCGGCACCCGTCGCCGGGGCTTTTTTTTGGCGCTCCCGTCGGACCCGGCACGCGGTCCGAGAGCAAGCGGCGGGGATATCCGGCGGGCATCATGACCGGGGACCGCCCTTGAGGCCCGGCCGAAGCATCGGGGATAATGCTCAGTTTAACGGTCATCATCGGACGAATCTGCGGACGTACCCGGCAACGAATCCGGGAACCAAGGGAAATAATGCATTACGACCATATCGAGCTCCCCGCGAACGGCGAGGCCATTACCGTCAACACGGACTTCACCATCAACGTGCCGGCGCGCCCGATCATCCCGGTCATCGAGGGGGACGGGATCGGTGCCGATGTAACGCCGGTAATGAAAGACGTCGTCGATGCTGCGGTGGCCAAAGCCTACGCCGGGCAGCGCGACATCGCGTGGATGGAAGTATTCGCCGGGCAGAAAGCCGCCGAGCGCTATCAGGGTCAGTTCCTGCCAGAGGAAACGCTGGACGCGCTGCGCCGTTATGTGGTCTCCATCAAGGGACCGCTGGCGACACCGGTCGGCGGCGGTTTTCGCAGCCTCAACGTGTCCATCCGTCAGAACCTCGACCTGTATGCCTGCGTCCGGCCGATCCAGTATTTCCCCGGCGTGCAGACCCCGATGAAGGACTCAGAGCTGGTCTCGATGACGATCTTCCGCGAGAACACCGAGGACATCTATGCGGGCATCGAGTGGGCCGCCGGATCGCCGGAGGGACAGAAGCTGACCAAGTTCCTGCAGGATGAACTGGGGGTGACGGGAATACGTTTTCCGACCAGCTGCGGACTCGGGATAAAGCCGGTCTCCAGAGAAGGATCGCAGCGTCTGATCCGCAAGGCGATCAACTATGCGGTGGATCAGGATCGCAGCTCGGTGACGCTGGTCCACAAGGGCAACATCATGAAATTCACCGAGGGTGCGTTCCGCAACTGGGGCTACCAGCTGGCCAGCGACGAGTTCGGTGCGCAAGCGATTGGAGACGGTCCGTGGCTCAGTTTCCGCAATCCCCGGACCGGGCGCACGATCGTGATCAAGGACGTGATCGCGGACAATTTCCTGCAGCAGATCCTGTTACGTCCTGAAGAATATGACGTCATCGCGACCCTGAACCTCAATGGCGACTATATTTCTGACGCGCTGGCGGCTCAGGTCGGCGGGATCGGCATCGCACCCGGCGGCAACATCGGTGACGGCATCGGGGTGTTTGAGGCGACACACGGTACCGCGCCTGGCTTCGCCGGCAAGGATCGTGTGAACCCGGGCTCGCTGATCCTCTCCGCCGAGATGATGCTGCGCTATATGGGCTGGAAGGAGGCCGCCGATCTGATTCTTCACGGCGTGCGCACCACCATAGAACAGAAGGAAATGACCTTCGATCTGGCCCGGTTGCGCGAAGCCATCCGTCATCCACGTACTGGCGAAGAGCAGAAGCACTCAGTGCAGGAAGAGATGGAGCGCCTGGTGCCCGGGGCCAAACTTGTTGGCACCCGCGATTTTGGTCGGGCGATCATTCGCAATATGGAGGCCTGAGGCATCGCCACCATGGACGCGACTCCCTGCTTTGATCCCGAATGTCGGCGCTGCCCGCGCCTGGCGGATTTTCTCGACCAGGTGAGAGCCGAACATCCTGATTATCATGCACGGCCGGTGCCTGCCTTCGGCGATCCCAATCCGCGCCTGCTGATTGTCGGGCTGGCGCCGGGGATGCATGGCGCAAATCGCACTGGTCGGCCGTTCACCGGGGATCATGCCGGGTTGTTGCTCTATCGCACGCTGCATGCGCTCGGACTGGCCAGTCACCCGGGCTCAGACAGCGCCGACGACGGACTTGTGCTGACCGGTTGCCGGATCACCAATGCAGTGAAGTGCCTGCCGCCGGCGAACAAGCCGGTCGGCGGCGAAATCCGCCAGTGCAATCGTTTCCTCGCTGCGGAACTCGGCGAGCTGCCCAATGGCGCGGCGGTTCTGGCGCTCGGCCGCATCGCGCATGATGCCGTGCTCAAAGCGCTGAGTCGGCCGCTGGCAAGCTGCCGCTTCGTCCATGGAGCAGAGCACCATCTGGGCTCTCTGTTCATGGTCGACTCCTACCACTGCAGTCGTTACAACACGCAAACCCGCCGCCTCACTGAATCCATGTTTCAGGCTGTCGTCGCCCAGGCCGCGGCCATTGCCGGCTGCCGCCCAGCCGCGTGAGCGACGCGCCGGAACAGGCCGGCGGGACGGACGCCTTCAACCCGCGGCCGGTGCTGCGGCGATTGCCGCACAAGCCCGGTGTCTACATGTTCCTGGATCATGCCGGAAGGGTGCTGTATGTAGGCAAGGCCCGGGACTTGCGCAAGCGGATCAGCAGTTATTTCCGCAGCGGCATCCCCGCTGGCAAGACCGGACTTCTGGTCCAGCAGATCCAGGCCATCGAAGTCAGCGTCAGCGGCAGCGAAGGCGAAGCCCTGATCCTGGAAAACAATCTGATCAAGGAACACCGGCCGCGCTTCAACGTGTTGCTTCGCGATGACAAGAGCTATCCCTATATCCATCTGTCATCCGATCACGCCTACCCGCGCTTGTCTTTTTATCGCGGCAGCCGTCGGATCCCGGGGCGTCTGTTCGGGCCCTATCCCTCTGCAGGCGCAGTCAGAGAATCGCTGAACCTGCTGCAGAAGCTGTTCAGGCTGCGCTCCTGTGAAAATAGCTTTTTCTCCCACCGCAGCCGGCCCTGTTTGCAGCATCAGATCCAGCGCTGCTCCGGACCGTGCGTGGGGCTGATTCCAGAACAGGACTATGCCCGCGATGTGGAGCATGCGGTGAGCTTCCTGGAAGGACGCAGCGGCGAGGTGATTGATGAACTTGTCGCGCGTATGGAGGATGCCTCTGCACGTCTGGCGTTCGAGGAAGCCGGACGTTTCCGGGATCAGATCGCGCGACTCAAGACCGTGCAGCAGCAATTTGCCGGAGCCCATCGAGACCGCGGCGATATCGATGCCCTGGCGGTGAGTGAGGAGGGGGGCATCTTCTGTGTCGCGGTCATGTTCGTACGCGGAGGGCGCAATCTGGGCAGTCGAAGCTGGCTGCCGAAGACGGTTGCAGGTACCGAAGCGGCGGAAGTCCTCGGCGCGTTCATCGCCCAGTATTACGACGGCCGGCCAGTCCCGAACGAGATTCTGACCGATAGACAAGTCGTCGATGCCGAATTGTTGGAAGACGCGCTCAGTCAGCGCCAGGAACGCCAGGTGCGCCTGCGTCACCGCGTCCGCGGCGAGCGCGCTCGCTGGCTGGAACTGGCAGCGGACAATGCCCGTCATGGTCTGGCGCTGCATGTCGCCAGCCAGGCCGGCATGCAGGCGCAACTCGAAGCCTTGCAGGAAGCCCTGGGGCTTGCCGAATTGCCCGGCCGGATTGAATGTTTTGACATCAGCCATACCCAGGGCGAATCGACCGTGGCTTCATGCGTGGTGTTCGGCGCTGAGGGGCCGATCAAGTCCGACTATCGCCGGTTCAATATTGCCGATGTGGCCGCCGGTGACGACTACGCCGCGATCAGGCAGGCGCTGTCCAGGCGGTATACGCGGATCAAGAGAGGCGAGGCGGTCCTGCCAGACCTGCTGATGGTCGATGGCGGCAAGGGTCAACTGGGCGAAGCCGAACAGGTCCTGGATGAATTGCAGATCGAGGGCCTTGAAATTCTGGGGGTGGCAAAGGGCCGCAGCCGCAAGCCAGGCCAGGAACAGCTATTCTTGGCAGGGAGAAAACGGGCACTTATACTGCCGCGAAACTCCCCGGCGCTGCGCCTGATCCAGCAGATCCGCGACGAAGCCCATCGGTTCGCCATTGCCGGCCACCGCCATCAGCGAGCCAGGACTCGGCAGCGATCAGTACTGGAAGACATAGCCGGCCTGGGCCAAAAGCGGCGCAGCGCCTTACTGAAGGAATTTGGCGGCTTGCATGGGGTAACGAACGCCAGCCTCGAGGATTTGAGCCGGGTAAAGGGCATTGGCCGTGCGCTGGCTCAAAAGATATACCACACGCTGCACCCAGCGGATTGAGCAAACTTGAAACCAACCCTGAATCTGCCGAATTCGCTGACTTTCTTTCGGATCCTTCTGATCCCGGCCTTCGTCGTGGTGTTCTATCTGCCTTACGACTGGGCGCGACCGGGCGCGGCGATTGTATTCTCAGTGGCCGCTATCACCGACTGGCTGGACGGCTATTTCGCCCGCAAGCTGGGCCAGACTTCTCCGTTCGGGGCCTTCCTCGATCCGGTGGCAGACAAGCTGATGGTTGCGACCGCCCTGGTGCTGATCGTGCAGACCGATCCACGGCTGCTGGTGGCCTTGTCAGCCGCGGTCATAATCGGCCGTGAGATCGCCATCTCGGCGCTGCGGGAATTGATGTCGGAACTGGGCGCGCGGCACCACGTCGCAGTGTCCAAAGTGGGCAAGTACAAAACCACTTTTCAGATCACCGCACTCATCATGATGCTCTACGAGCACGATCTGCTCATTCTGCCCATGTACGACCTGGGTTACGGGTTTCTGCTGGCCGCCGCGATCATGACCCTCTGGTCCATGGTCCAGTACATGATGTCGGCCTGGCCGCACCTCAAAAGCGACGACAACTGCCCTTGACAGGGGCCGAGCGGCGGCTAGAATTGCGCGTCTCCATGCGGGCGTAGCTCAGTTGGTAGAGCGGTACCTTGCCAAGGTACAGGTCGACGGTTCGAGCCCGTTCGCCCGCTCCAAGTTCAAAGGGCCTGGTTTTCAATGAGCCAGGCCCTTTTTGTTTGCGTTGCAAGAGAGGGCAGAGCGGCCGGCGCTTTCGCCCGTAATGTCGCCAGTCGACGCCAGTCGCGAACCGGTCCGGGATCTGGCACACGGGTCCCGTGCTGTGCCGACAAATGCCCCGATTGAGAGGCGGCGATCTGCCGGCCAAGCGACCCCAGGCTGTCCGATCAGCAGATGACGATCCCCGGAACAAGGCGCATCAGTCCCAGGTGACGTCGTGGCCACCCGAATTCGCCGCATCCAGCAATTCGAGCAAGGGGAAGGCTCTCTGCTCCAGGCTGATCCGCGGTTCCTCCCTGGCACCTTCCTGATCATCCGCGGGCACGTCGGGAGGGGCGGAATCATCACCGAGCTCGTCGAGAGCAGCGCGCAAACGCTGCCGAGCCGCTGCCGTGTCCGCGGCCCGCACGGCACCGGGCACGGTGCCGCTGTGGCCCATCATGCGCAGCAGGGTTTTCGCTACGTCGCCGAACATGATGATGTCCGGATACGATTTCGTCTTGAAGGTTACAATCATGTCGGGTCAGCTCCGTGTGTCTGATGACTGAACGCACTTTCGGCAAGACCGCGCATATGCGGGCTGCAGTCGGCAGCGGCTTGTGGTAGATTTCCGCGTCCGCAGACCCATGGCTAGGTGGCAGAGTGGTGATGCAGCGGCCTGCAAAGCCGCGTACACCGGTTCGATTCCGGTCCTAGCCTCCATTTCGATCTGCAAACTCACCACCGTCCTTAGCCGACGCCGAAGCACACATCAGGATTGTAGCCGCGATCGCGCCCGCGTGGTTCTATGCTCCGCAGGCCCGGCGCCTGCGGTCCGGCGTGTTGATCGCGACCAGCTCCAGGTTAGGAACCGGGCCCGGGTTTGGCGGTGCGCTTTACTGAGTGGCGGCAGATTGGGCAGCGCATGACGACTGGTATCAGGGTCAAGTAAGCTTAGCCGCAAGCCGCGGCCCGGGTGGCGGAACTGGTAGACGCAGCGGACTTAAAATCCGCTTTCCGAACAGGAAGTGTGGGTTCGATTCCCGCCCCGGGCACCAATATGGACAGCGGATTGCGGAACTGCTGGGCGGATGGCATCCGGGCCGCATCCGCGCCGCCGCAACGAACTCTGCCGGGTGAGCGCATTGTTACACTGTCCCGGAGAAAGTCGGGTGGCGTGAACCCAAAATAACGATAACGGAGAAAAGCATGAACAAGACAAGATTGGGGAGCATGACCACGATAGTCGCGGGCCTGATGCTGGCCGCCACCAGCGCTGCGAATGCTTGCGACGGTCAGACAGAGCTGTTCAAGCTCAAGATCAGCGTCAACAGCGACGAGACGCCGTTCAAAGTCACGCACAAGGGAGAGGATGCGGAAGACCTGACGGTGTGTGTGGGTGATGAGATCGAGTGGAAGCTGGTGGGGCAGGCGAAGAAGTTTTTCGTGAATTTTGGCGACCGCGCGCCGTTTCCGGCGGATCCCGATGGCAAACACAAGAAAAACTCGAGCAATGACAAAATCACGGTGACCGTGACCGGACCGGCTTCCGATGATCCGTACAAGTATGACATCGGGATTGTCGGCGGCGGGCTGTGGGATCCCCGGATCGTCGTCGAAGACTAGGCGGAGTACCGGATTCTCGCCGGTCAGGATTCACGAACATTGCCAAGACCCCGCTTCGGCGGGGTTTTTTGCGGGTCTTTGCGTTCAGCGCCGCCAGAAACCCGCCAGGCGCGGCGTCTCGGGATCGACGCACCGCGCCTGGCCAGGACCAGGAGTTATCGAGGAATAAGAAGAATAAAGTTCTTATTTACATATGGTTATCGCTCTTTTCGAGAATTTCTGTTAATCCTTTGCCGCGGCCAGAGCAACGTTTTTTTAGCCACAAACCTGGAAAATCCGGCAACCCGGCACCGGTTTGTTTCGGAGAAGAAATGCGAACCATGTCGTAGATCGCCTGGGCCTCGATGACCATACTCGGAAGCCTTCAAGGTGGGAGATACCTGAATGCTTACGATCGTATTCATTATCGTCGTCGGTGCAGCCGTGGTCGGATCCATGTGGATGTTCCGAAACTTGCAACCACAAATCGACGGTGCTGAATCGGCGCTATTTTCTATTCGGGGCTCAAGCCGGGCAAAAGAGCAGGACTCAGCCGAGGCTGAATTTCGCGCAGTCTCGATAAGAACCTGTAAAGACGCCTGTGAGGCCGCGAAGGCCCTGTCAGGCAAGCGATTCCTGACTCACAAACCGCCATTTCTGCCGCTGGCCGACTGCGACCAATCGATGTGCCAGTGCCGTTACCAGCATCACGAGGACCGACGCGAGGAGGAGGATCGGCGGGACGAGTTTTACCGCAACTTCGCCTTCAGCATGAATCGCGAGCATCTGGAACGGCGCGAGCGTCAGGATCGACGGGCCAAATAACAACAGCCAGCTCCCCGGGCCTTGTCTCTGCCGGAGACCGGCAATTTCCAGTCCGAATCCGTGCGTTGCCAGCCCCGGTAACCCTGAGCGCAGGCTCGCGCCCGACCCACGGGCACCGGCCGGGATTCCCAGGTGCGCCTCCGTCCGGGCTATAATGACAGGCTTGGTCAGCCTTGCCTGACGCTTTCGGATAAACGGCACCCGCATGACAGATACAGTCGCAGACGGCGCATGTGCGCACGATCTCCCCGCAGAGGGAGAGAACATATTTGAGTCGATGGAGAACGCAGAGGATGCCTCGGCCGTACTCCGGCAACTCAACGAGCTGAACCAGCGTTTTCGGGCCACCTTCGCGGTCGACAGCGATCTGGTGCCCAAGCCCAGCCTGGAAAAACATCAACAATTGCTGGATGAAGCCAAGCAGCTGCTTGCCGAGGTTCTGGAACGTGCGGAGGACCCGGCGCAGCGCGCATCGGTTCTTGGCGGGATCACCGCCGGTCTGGCAATCGGCACCGCCGTCCACCGGAATCAGTCGCTGATGCGGCAGCATTATCACGCGCTGACCGAGTCCATCAATGACGACACGACCGAAAGCGGTGGGACTCGCCGTCAGCTTTGGCTGGCACAGATCCTCGGTGATCTGCTCGAGGATCAGCCGGAGGGACTGGGCGGCAGGGGCCTGAAAAACAGGGTCTGGCGCCGCTACCAGCGCAAGTTCGGTAAAAATGCCGAGACTTTCCGCCGCGATTGGCGTGCCTTGTGGAGAAGGAATCGCAGCAAGAGTGCGGCCTGAACAGTCGGGCCCTGCTGTCAGGCTTGCAGGCGCTCGCGATCAGCTGACATCTGCCAATGCTCAACAGTCATCGACCCGGGCAGAGCCCGCGTCGCGGAGCCGCCCGGATGGTGTGTCTTCTCGCTGATCCAAGTCAGTTATTGCAAGCAGGCCGGCATGTATACTGCCGCCGGCTGCCGACAGCCCCGGGCCTGAATTCGCGATTGCCAGCGACTCGTCATGACACCGGACCAGCACCACAGCATTGCAGCTGTCGGGCCATTACTGAGTAAGGACTTTAAACAGGAATCCATGAGCGCCGATCCTTCAAGCACCGGCTGCAAGACTCTGCTCGAGGCTACCGATCTGGAACTGTGGCGCGGCGAGCGGCGTCTGTTTAATCAACTGTCGTTCTCCCTCGGTGCGGGCGAGTTACTGCATATCACTGGCGCCAACGGTTGCGGCAAGACCAGCTTGCTGCGGGTATTGTGTGGCCTGACTTTGCCTGAAACCGGTGAGGTCAGCTGGCGCGGCACGAAAGTGATGCGTAACCGCGCGGATTTTCACGCCGAGATGACCTATATCGGCCACCGCGAGAGTCTCAAGGGCGAATTATCCGCGGCCGAGAATCTGAGCTTTGATCTGCGTTTGCGCCGCGATGTCAGCGATGCGGATATCGACCAGGCATTGCACAAGGTTGGACTGACCGCCGCTCGCGACGTGATGGCGCGCGGCCTGTCGGCCGGTCAAAAACGCCGCGTCTCGCTGGCCCGGGCGCTGGCCTGTCGCGCCCGGTTGTGGGTCCTGGACGAACCCTATACCAATCTCGACGTTCCCGGCCGGGATTTTGTCGATCAGATGATGACCGAGCATCTGGCTGACGACGGCCTGGTGTTGCTGGTTGCGCATCAGAGTCATGGCGTCAGCGGCGGCCGCATCCGCCAGCTGGAGATGAGCTGATGGACGTCCCCGGGCTGGGTCAGGCATTCGTGTTGCAGATCAGCCGGGACATGCGCCTGGCTTTCCGTCACCTGGGACAGCTGGCCAATCCGTTGATGTTCTTCATCATGGTAACGACGCTGTTTCCGCTGGCGCTCAATCCCTCGCCGCAATTGCTGGAAGCTATCGCGCCCGGCGTAGTATGGGTCGCGGCCCTGCTGGCCTCATTGCTGGCCTCGGAAAGTCTGTTTCGCCAGGACGTGGACGACGGGACGATGGAGCAGCTGGCATTGTCGCCGCAGCCTCTGGCGCTGATGCTGCTGGCCAAAACTTCCGCCCACTGGCTGATGACCGGCCTGCCGCTGGTACTGATTTCCCCGATCGTTGCCTACGGCCTGTTCCTGCCCTCGAATGCAGTGCCAGTGACCATGGGCGCACTTGCCTTGGCCACGCCGATTTTGAGCCTGATCGGGGGTATGATGGCAGCGCTCACCGTTGGCCTGCGCCGCGGCGGAGGTTTGCTGTCCCTGTTGATCCTGCCGATAGCGATGCCGGTGCTTATATTCGGCGCCCGGGCGACCGATCTGGCGATGACCGGCATGGAGTCGGTCGGCGCAATCTATCTTCTCGCTGCGTTGTTGCTTTTGGCCCTCAGCCTGGCTCCGTTCGCGATGGCTGCGGCTATGCGTATAAGTCTGGATTGAGTCTAAGTTTGGTTTTCGGTTTAATAGCGATCCATGTGGAAATTCATACATAAACTCGGTTCCCCGCCGCACTTTTATCGGCTTTCGGTACGGCTCACACCGTGGTTCGGATGGGCTGCGGCGATCCTTATTACCGCTGGTACGCTGGGCGGTCTGTATCTGGCCCCGCCGGATTATCAGCAGGGCGAGGGATTCCGCATCATCTATGTGCATGTGCCGAGCGCATCAATGTCCATGTTTGTCTATGTCAACATGGCCATTGCGGCGGCGGTAGGCCTGATATGGCGCATCAAACTGGCCCATGCGGTCGCCGCCGCGGCCGCGCCCATCGGGGCGTCATTTACTTTCCTGGCATTGGCCACCGGCTCGATCTGGGCCAAACCGATGTGGGGCACCTGGTGGGTGTGGGATGCCCGCCTGACTTCGGAGCTGGTGCTGCTGTTCCTGTATTTCGGCTACATGGCGCTCCGTTCTGCGGTAGACGACGAAAATCGCGCCGACCGCGCCAGCGCATTGCTGGCGATCATCGGCGTGATCAATATCCCGATCATTAAATACTCGGTGGAATGGTGGAACACGCTGCACCAGCCAGCGACCATATCGAAAATGGGCAAGCCGGCCATGGACGGCGACATGCTGACCTGGCTGCTGATGAATATTTTCGGGTTTATGTGTTTCTTTATTGCCGTGCTGCTGATCCGGACACGGGCTGAAGTGATCCGGCGCTCGCGTGACCAAAAATGGCTGAAACAAGCCCTTGGAGCAGCCTGAAATGCCCGAATTTCTGGTTTTTGGCAAACACACGGCTTATGTGGTGAGCAGTTTTGCTCTGACCATTGTCGTAATAGCAGGCAACGTGTTTTTGGCACGGCGCCGTCTTCGGATTTTGATGGATAACGCGCGCCGTCGAATGGCTGCGGAGGAACAATCGTGAAATCACGTCACCAGCGAATGATCGGGATCGGCCTGGTCCTGGGCGGAGTGGCCCTGGGCGCAAGCTTTCTGCTCAAAGCCATGAACGAGAACATCCTGTTCTACTACAGCCCGACCCAGGTCGCGGCCGGAGAGCCGCCGCAGAACCGCCGCTTTCGCGTCGGCGGTCTGGTCGTCAACGGCAGTGTGCAACGCGCACCGGGCGATATCGAAGTGGCATTCGTGCTGACCGACAATCGGGAAACCGTGCCCGTGGTGTTCAGCGGCATCCTGCCGGATCTGTTTCGTGAAGGGCAGGGGATCATCGCGCACGGCGAGTTCGACCCGGTCAGTGGAAAATTTGCCGCGGATGAAGTGCTGGCAAAGCATGATGAAAATTACATGCCCCCGGAAGTCGCGGCATCGCTTCAACAGGTTCATGGCGAAGGCGGGGGTAGCTGATCGTGTACGCAGAAATCGGACATTTTTGTTTGATCCTGGGCTTGTGCCTGGCGGTAGCTCAGAGCTTCTTTGGCCTCGCCGGTCCGCTTAGCTCGCGGCCTTCGTGGATGGCCGTGGCGCGGCCTGCAGCTACCGGCCAATTCGTATTTGTGGCGATCGCGTTCGGTTTCCTGGTCCACGCATTCGTGGTCAACGATTTCTCGGTGCTTTACGTCGCCTCGCATTCGAACAGCGAACTGCCGCTGATATACCGGATCAGCGCGGTGTGGGGCGCCCACGAAGGCTCCTTGCTGTTGTGGGCGCTGACTCTGTCGGGATGGACGCTGGCCGTGTGTATGTTCAGCGGCAAGCTGCCGCAGGCCATGGCCAGCAAAGTGATCGGCGTTCTCGGTCTGGTCAGTGTGGGCTTTCTGCTGTTTACGCTGGCGACTTCCAATCCGTTCGAGCGGCTGATCCCGGCCGCGCTCGACGGCCGTGATCTCAATCCGCTGTTGCAGGATCCGGGTCTGGCCATCCATCCACCGATGCTCTACATGGGCTATGTCGGGTTTTCCGTGGCTTTCGCCTTCGCGGTGGCAGCCATGATCGAGGGCAAGCTGGACGCCGCCTGGGCGCGCTGGACCCGCCCCTGGACGCTGACCGCCTGGTTGTTTCTGACCCTGGGTATCGCACTGGGCAGCTGGTGGGCCTATTACGAGCTGGGCTGGGGCGGCTGGTGGTTCTGGGATCCGGTCGAGAACGCCTCGTTCATGCCCTGGCTGGTGGGCACGGCGTTGCTGCACTCGCTGGCAGTCACCGAAAAGCGCGGGTTGTTCAAGAGCTGGACCCTGTTGCTGGCGATTTCAGCGTTTTCCCTTTCGCTACTGGGTACGTTCCTGGTCCGTTCCGGCGTACTGGTCTCGGTGCACGCGTTTGCCACCGATCCCACGCGCGGTGTCTTTATTCTGATGTTGCTGGCGTTCTTCATCGGCGGCTCGCTGCTGCTTTATGCCTGGCGCGCACCATCACTGGTGGAGCCGGGCGGATTCAAGATTGTATCCCGGGAATCGTTTTTGATGATCAACAACGTGCTGCTGGTTGTCGCCGCCACGTTGATCCTCCTCGGCACCTTGTATCCCTTGTTCCTGGACGCGCTGGGCATGGGCAAAATCTCGGTCGGCCCGCCGTACTTTTCAGCAGTATTTGTGGTGCCGATGTTGCCGCTGGTGTTCATGATCGGCGTCGGGATGCATACCGCCTGGACCCGGGGCGATACGAAGCGGCTGCGTAGCAAACTGGGCGTGGTCGGCATTGCGGCCGTAGTACTGGGCATCCTGGTTCCGTTCGTGTTCTACGGCAGCAGCGGGGTGCTGTTGACGATCGGGCTTATCTCGGCCTTCTGGGCAATGGGGGCCTCGATGCTGGAACCCGTCCGCTGGTTACGCACCAGGGGTAACATGCGCGGCTATCCGCGCAGCATGTTTGGCATGAATCTGGCCCACTTCGGCGTTGGCATGTTCGTGCTCGGCGTCATTGTCACTTCCGCGTTCAGCATCGAAAAGGACATCAGTTTAAAGCCTGGTGAAAGCGTGGAGTTGCAGGGCTATGTCTTCAATCTCGAGTCGATCAGGCATGTCGAAGGTCCGAACTACAGCGCCGAGGAAGCGACTGTCGCAGTGACCCGCGATGGGGACCTGGTCACCACGATGCATCCGCAGAAGCGGGTTTACCGGGTGCAGAAAAATCCGATGACCGAGGCCGACCTGCATCCGCGTTTGTCCAGAGACCTGTATGTCGCGATGGGGGAGCCGCTAGGTGGCAACGCCTGGAGCATGCGAATCCAGTACAAGCCTCTGATCCGCCTGATCTGGCTGGGGTGCATCGTAATGGCCCTCGGCGGCGCGATCGCGGCTACCGATCAGCGTTATCGGGCCAAGCGAACGGCTGAGGTTCCTGTGACTGAAGGCAAGGCGACGGTCTGATGCGTTACCTGATTCCCATAGGCTTGTTCCTCGTGCTCGGCGGATTCTTTTTTGTCGGCCTGCAGCTGGATCCGAGTGAAGTTCCCTCGCCGCTGATCGGTAAACCCGCGCCGGCGTTTGACCTGCCCGAGCTCAAGGATTTGGAGCAGCGCGTCAGCGATGCCGATCTCAAAGGCCGGCCGACCTTGCTCAACGTGTGGGCCACCTGGTGCGGCGGCTGCCGGCAGGAGCACGAGATGCTGCTGCAGCTGTCCAAACAGGGCGGTGTCCCGATCTACGGGCTCAATTATCGTGACGAGCGCACCGGCGCGCTGCGCTGGCTGGACCAGCTGGGCGATCCCTATGTGGCCGTCGGTTACGACCCGTCGGGCACCGCGAGCCTGGATTGGGGTGTCTATGGAGCGCCGGAAACATTCCTGATGGATCCACAGGGCATCGTCGTCTACAAACACCTGGGACCGATGACCAGTAAAGCCTGGCGTGAAGAGTTCATGCCCCGTATCCAGCAAATGCAGGGCGGCGGCAAATGAAACGCACCTTGATCACCATCGCGCTGATCACAACGCTATTTACGCCGGTCTGGGCCATCGACGATCAGGGGCCCTTGCCTGACCCGCAGCTACAGGCACGCTACGAGCGCCTGACCAACGAATTGCGTTGTCTGGTATGTCAAAATCAAACCGTCGCCGACTCCAACGCTGACCTCGCGCGGGATCTGCGCGATCAGACCCGGGAGATGTTGATCGGCGGCTCAACAGACGAGCAGATCGTGGCGTTCATGACCGATCGCTACGGCGACTTTGTACTGTACCGTCCGCCATTGACTGCGCGCACCATATTGTTATGGACGGCACCGGCGCTGTTCCTGATCATTGGCCTGCTCGCCGTCGGCAGCGTCATCCGCCGGCGCAGCATGGCCAGTGACATCCCCGATCTTGGCGAAGAAGCCTCCCCGGACCCGGAAACGAGAGACTCAAAGTGACCACATTCTGGATTATCGCCCTGGCCATCGCCCTGGTCGGGTCGGCTCTTATTATCGTGCCGCTGATGCGGTCGTTCTTTCGCGGTCATGAGGGCGACCGCCATCCAGGCGTAACGCTTGGCACAGGCATCGCGGTCGCCTTGTTGCTCCCGGTGCTCGCGCTGACGCTCTACGCCCGCTGGTCGAGTTGGGACTGGGCCGGAAACCCGGCAACGGCCGCTGCCGATGCAGTGGAGCAGGCGCACTCGATGGATGAGGCCATCGCAACGCTGGAGAGCCGTCTTGCCGCCCAGCCCGATGACGCCGAGGGCTGGCAGATGCTAGGCCGGACCTATATGTCCATCGAACGGTTTGGTGATGCAGCCCAAGCCTACAGGAACGCGCTGGATTTGCTCGGCAACGACAACACGAGCGCCCGGGCTGACTATGCGGAAGCCCTGTTTTTGAGCGATCCGGCCGGGCCCAGCGGTCTTGCCGGGCAGATCTTTACCGAGATGGTGGAGCAGGCTCCGGACAACCCCAAGGTCATGTGGTATGGCGGTTACGTCGCTTTCGAGTCCGGAAACGAGGAGCGGGGACGCGAATTGTGGTCGGAGCTGCTGACCCGTAACCCGCCTGCGCCGATTCGCCGGATCATCGAGGAGCGGCTGGGCATGCCGGCAGACATGGCAGCAGGATTCATGCCGCAGGCGCAGGCGGAACCGGGCCAGTCCGATCCGATGCAGGCCGATTCGTCTCCGTCGGCGGAGGCGGTGCCGGCCGAAGGCAGTGAGCAAGCGGCGGCGAAGCCGGTTGCAGCCACGCTGCCAGAACCGTCCGGACCCGATGTCATCCAGCTGAGCATCAGCGTCGCGCCTGCCCTGGCCGATCGCCTGAAGAATCCCGCGCCGTTGTTTATTTTTGCCCGCGGCACTGCCGGTGGGCCGCCGCTGGCCGTGGTTCGGCGCGGCTCCAACGAATTACCGCTGACGATAGAAATGTCCGATGCCAACGCGATGATGCAGGGTGTGCAGATTTCGACCATGCCTGAATTGCAGCTGGTCGCAAGAGTTTCGATGGGCGGTTCGCCAGCAGCAAAACCTGGCGACCTGTTCGGCGAAGTGAAATACTCCCGTGAGGCCGGCCAACAAGTAAACATCGTTATCGATCAGGTGGTCGAGTAAACACGACCGCACGCGACCGGGATCACGACAAACAACGTTGCATCGGGCCAGCTAGGCCTGGGCCAGCCGCCAGAGCGTGAACGATCCAGTAGCAGGCCCATGGGAGGACCGAGTATGGCAGACGATCTCAAGGCGAAATTCGAACAGGCGAGCAAGGACGTCAAGGGCCTGAGCAAGCGCCCCAGCGACGATGATCTGCTGGAACTCTATGCGCTGTACAAGCAGGCGACCGACGGCGATGCAAGTGGTGACAAGCCAGGCTTCTTCGATTTCGTCGCCAGGGCTAAATTCGAGGCCTGGGAAGGTCTTGCAGGCACCTCGGCCAAGGATGCGATGAAGCGCTACGTCGACAAGGTCCGCGCCCTCGGTGCCTGATTCGGACGAAGCCTTAACGGCTTCGGCGAGTAGTGTCTCCAGACCCTTCGAGCGTATCGACCTGGCGAGCCCGCCGGCCGTCGGGCCGCTGTATCTGCGGTCGTTGATCGATCGGCGGCCCGGGGGCCTGGCGCAGTCAGGGCTGGCCGGTCGGATTGAAGCCCGGATCAGACAGGTGATCCCGGCCACTGCAGCGCTGGAGCGGTATCGGGACGTTTGCGGCTATCGTCCCTCGCCGTGGCTGCCGATCAGCTTTCCTCATGTGCTGGCCGCCGGCATGCATCTGCGCATGCTGTTGTCGCCGGCGTTTCCGGTGCGGCTGCCGGGCCTGGTCCACGTCTGGCACGAGATAGAGCAGAATAAGCCCATCCCTGCAGGCGCGAGACTGCATATCGAGAGCTGGATCGATGGCGCAACGCTGACCAACCGGGGCGCCGAGTTCTGCCTGCATACCGTTGTCAGCAGCGATGGAGCCACCGCCTGGAAGGAAAAGACCGGCTTTCTTGCGCGCAGCAAGGGGCCGGCTCTGGCCGCGGATGCGCGGCCCCGGGCTGCGCAAACGCCGGATGCTGCAGCGACCGGGGACGCGCCATTTACGGCTGTAGATCGTTACCCGTTGCAGGCCAACCTCGGGCGCCGCTATGCCAGAGCATCGGGGGATTACAACCCGATCCATCTTTTCCGGATCACCGCAAGAGCATTCGGCTTCAAGGCAGCCATTGCCCACGGCATGTGGTCGCTGGCTCGTTGCGCATCGGCCCTGTTGCCCGAGGACGCGAGCAACGTTCGTATCACAGTCAATTTCAAACGGCCGCTGATGCTGCCGACGACGATATTGCTTGAAGCCGGGCCGGGCGATCAGGATCGCCACTTCCGGCTGCGCTCGGCTGATGGCAAGACCACGTTTCTCTCTGGCCGGATGGAATGCATTTGAATAGCCCCGACAACCCAACTTCAGTCGTCACCACACGGATCAGCCGTCTGCTTGGCTGCAAGCCGGGCGAACTCGCACCCGCATTGTGGGCCTTCGCCTATTTCTTCTGCCTGCTTGCGGGCTACTACGTAATCCGTCCTTTGCGCGACGAAATGGGCGTGCGCGGCGGCGTCGATCATTTGCAGTGGCTGTTTACCGGAACCTTCGCCGTGATGCTGGTTGCGGTACCGATCTTCGGGGCGCTGACCTCGCGCTATCCGCGCCGCCGTTTTTTGCCGGCGGTGTATCTTTTCTTCATCGCCAACATGGTGTTTTTCTGGCTGCTTTTGCGCAGCGACGTCGCCGAAGTGGTCGCCGCACGCGCATTCTTTATCTGGGCCAGCGTGCTCAATCTGTTTGTGGTCTCGGTTTTCTGGAGCCTGATGGCCGACCTGTTCGACCGCCAGCAGGCAGCGCGACTGTTCGGCTTTGTCGCCGCCGGTGGCAGCACCGGCGCCATCGCGGGTCCCGCGTTGACCACCCAGCTTTCGTCATTACTTGGCGCAGACAATCTGCTGCTGGTGTCGGCCGTACTGTTTACCCTTGCCCTGGTATGCATGCACCGGGTAGTGCACACGGCCAGGCATCAGATCAGCACACAGCGGCTGGCCGAAGCAGAACAACCGATGGGTGGCTCGATCCTGGAAGGTTTCTACCTGGTGTTGCGCTCGCCTTATCTGCTCGGCATCTGTGTATTGATGCTGCTCACCACCAGCATCGCGACGTTTTTGTACTTCCAGCAGGCCCGAATCGTCTCACAGCTGTTTGCCAGCTCTGAGGAACGCACCACGGTATTTGCTGCTATAGATCTGGCGGTCAACGTCAGCGCGCTGTTGCTGCAGATATTCGGCACCAGCCGGCTGGTCAGACGGATGGGTTTGCCGGCCGCGCTGGCCACCGTCCCGTTGTTGATGGTGGTTGTTTTCATCGGCCTGGGGGTAGCCCCGGTACTGTCGATGCTGGTAACCGCACAGGTCATCAGGCGGGGCGGTAACTATGGATTGATGCGCCCCTGCCGCGAGATGCTGTTCACCGTGGTGGGTCGGCGGGCCAAATACAAGGCCAAGAACTTTATCGATACAGTGGTCTACCGCGGCGGCGACGTGGTCAGCGCATGGGTTTACGCTGGGCTGGCTGCACTCGGCCTGGGCATAGGTCAAACCGCGTTGGTGGCGGCTCCGGTAGCCGGCTTATGGGCCCTGGTCGCCTGGCGGCTCGGTCGCAGTCTGGAAAACCGGGATGATGAAGATTCGATGCCGACGGAACCGATCACCGCTGAACCTAGTCTGAAAGACTCAGGTACCGGACACTGAGGTCATGATCATGCGAGCCAGGAAAGTTGATTCCGCGTCTGGCATCAGTCGGCGCGAGTGGCTGAAATTGATGGCCGCCGGTTACGTTGCCGGACTCGCACCCTGGACCCGGGTTTTGGCCTCACAGGATACGGTGCGCCGGCGATCGATCCCGTCAACTGGCGAATTGCTGCCCTGCGTCGGCCTGGGCACGTCGCGAGTGTTCGATGTGGGGCACGACGTCCAGGAACGCGCGCAGCTGGCCGAGGTTTTGAACCTGATGCTCGAGCACAGCGCAAGCGTGGTTGACACGTCACCGATGTATGGCCGGGCCGAAGGCGTAGTGGGGGACCTCAGCGAGGCTGCCGGGATCAGACAGCAGCTGTTCCTCGCTACCAAGGTCTGGACCCGCGGCCGTGACCAGGGCATTGCTCAGATGGAGGAATCGTTCAAGCTGCTTGGCGTGCAAAAGATGGACCTGATGCAGGTGCACAATCTGGTCGACTGGGGTACCCATCTCAAGACGCTGCGTGCGTGGAAAGAGGAGGGCAGGATCCGCTACATCGGCATTACCCATTATCGGACAGATGCCTTCGCGGAACTGGAATCTCTGTTGCGCAATGAGCCGCTGGACTTCGTGCAGCTGAACTACTCGATCGCGACTCCCGATGCCGAGGAACGCTTATTGCCGCTCGCCGCGGACCAGGGTGTGGCGGTTCTGGTCAACCGGCCGTATGAACGCGGCGAGACCTTCTCGCGCGTGCAGGGAAAAACCCTGCCCGCCTGGGCCGCGGATTTCGGCGCTCTGAGCTGGGGTCAGTTTTTTTTGAAATGGGTACTCGGACAAGCCGCGGTGACCTGCGTGATACCTGGCACCTCAAGGCCCACGCACATGCTGGATAATCTGACCGCCGGTATGGGGCCGCTACCCGACACGGATCAGCGCCGCCAGATGCTCGAGTTCTTCCAGACCCTGTAGCAGGCCTGATCCTTATATTCTGACCGTTAATCGCCGGGCGGCGGCTTGCCCGCATCCAGTCGCCGGCGGATATCCTCCAGCATGCGTTTGCGCCCCGAAGCCTGTACGCCAGGCGTATATAGCACCGCGAAGCGCAACGGCTCAGTCGAGGCGGCGAATTCTCCGTGCCCCACACGCAAGGCAACGGCCGAACTTACGTTGGCGGTCTGTTCCAGACACAACACCTGCTGTCTACGTCCCGGCCGAATCAGAATCGCGTAAAGCCCGGCCCGGTCGACCAGTTGTTCCATGCTCTCCAGCGGTCCGATAAACGCCTGATGTCCGATATAGATCGCCATCTGTCATCCCTTCAGCGACCAGGATGGTCGTGTCTAAACCTTCGGTCCGGCGTCGAGAATCTCAGCGCTGGCGGCGTCCGCATAAGCGGAGAAATTCTTCTGAAACAAGCCGGCAAGACGCAGGCGTGACTTGTCGTATTCGTCCTCGTCACTCCAGGTCTTGCGCGGGATCAGGATTTCCGTGGGCACTCCAGGGCACTCCACCGGGACTTCGAGCCCGAACACCGGGTCCGTTTTTGTCGGTGCGTTCTTCAACGTGCCGTTATGGATCGCATCGACGATCGCCCTGGTGTAGGCCAGCTTGACACGCTTGCCGACGCCAAAGGGTCCGCCGGACCAGCCGGTGTTGATCAGCCATGAATTGGCGTCATGCTGGCGGATCTTGTCGGCCAGCAGTTCCGCATACCGGGTCGGATGCCAGACCAGGAACGGCCCGCCGAAGCAGGGCGAGAACGTGGCTTCGGGATCCTCGACGCCCACTTCGGTGCCGGCGACTTTTGCGGTATACCCGCTGATGAAGTGATACATCGCCTGTCCCGGCGTCAGCTTGCTGACCGGCGGCAGTACGCCGAATGCATCGCAGGTGAGGAAAATGACATTGTGCGGGTGACCCCCGATGCACGGGATTTTCGCGTTTTCGATATATTCGATCGGATACGAACCACGCGTATTCGTGGTCACACTGACATCGTGATAATCGACCTCGCGGCTCCGCGGGTCAAAGACCACGTTCTCGAGGACCGAGCCAAAGCGCAGCGCGCGGTAGATATCCGGCTCCGCCTGTTCGGACAGGTCGATGACCTTGGCATAGCATCCGCCCTCGATATTAAAGATCCCGTCGTCACTCCAGCAATGCTCGTCATCGCCGATCAACTTGCGCTTCGGGTCTGCCGACAGGGTGGTCTTGCCGGTCCCCGAGAGTCCGAACAGGATCGACGTGTCGCCTCGCTCACCCTCGGTGGCCGAGCAATGCATGGACAGAACGTCCCGCTTCGGCATCAGGTAATTCATGATGGTGAACACGCCTTTCTTCATCTCGCCGGCATATTCGGTACCGAGAATGATGAATTCGCCCTTGCCAAAATGCAGATTCACGCTGGTTTTCGAGCTCATCCCCGGGGTGAGCTCGCCAGCCGGGAACCCGCCGGCATTGAAGATCACGTAATCAGGCTCGCCGAAGCGCGCCAGTTGCTCATCGGTGGGCCGGATCAGCATGTTGTGCATGAATAGCGCGTGATACGGCCGGGCGCAAATCACCCTGACCTTGATCCGGTACTTGGGCGCCCAGCCGGCGTATGCATCCACACAATAAAGATGATCGCGGGTGTTCAGGTAATCAACCGCACGGGCCCGGTTGATATCGAAGCTGCGCTCGTCCAGAGCGATGTTCACCTTGCCCCACCAGATGTCGTCCTTGCTGCTGGGCTCCTCGATCACCCGTTTGTCCAGCGGACTGCGCCCGGTCTTGTCCCCGGACATCGCGACCAGCGCGCCGCTGGACATGATCGCCGAGCCCGGATCGTGGCGCAGCGCGTGTTCGTACAGCGCCGCCGGAGACAGATTGCGGTGGATGGTGCCCACCGAAATCCCATAGGGTTGCAAAGAGAAGTGCATGCTCATGAGAATCTCCGTGCAAGCCAGACCGTATCCCGCCCTTGCGGTCGCGGGCGGCGTCTGGCGAGCCTGGTAATTGCGTGAATGTCTTGTGTAAAAGTGTGGTGAGTCTGATTCATGGGCAGCCCCCTGCCACGGCCGGCAGAGTGATCTTCCCGGTTCGGATTCTATTTGCCCAATGATAAAGCACCGGCGCGTATTTCTCAGCCCCAAAAGGGTTCACTTGCGCCCCCAAAGAAGGCAGGATGGGCATCTAATGGCTCGATCACCTCAAATCAGTTCAGCCGCCGAGACCCTCGACCGGCAGTCCGTTCGCAATCGCAAGCAGGCGGGCTGGCCGGCCGAATCCAGACGCCAGGCGATCTATGAGCTGATCAGTGGCCTCAGCGGCCTGATCCTGGCCCTGTTTATGTGGGGCCACATGTTTTTCGTCGCCTCGATCCTGCTTGGAACCCGCAGCTTCAACTGGCTGGCTGAGGGCCTCGAGATCACCTATGTCGCACAACCGACGGTGGTCATAATTTTCGCGTTATTTTTGCTCCATGCGGCGATGGCGGCCCGGAAAATACCCGCCCAACTGCGCGAACGGCGTCGATTTGCGCATCTGGCCAAAGAACTGCACGACTCCGAGCTGCAGTGGACCCGCGCCACCGGCGCCGCCGTGTTCAAACCCCATGTCGAGTCGTGGCTGTGGATCTGGCAGGTCCGCACCGGAATGATCATGCTGGTGCTCGGCAGCTTCCATCTGATTTTGATCGGCATGGACATATTCAGCTCGCTATATGGTGAGCGCGTCGGCATAGAAGCGGCGACCTCCATGGCGCGCACCGCCGGGGGACTGGTCTGGGTTTACGGGGTATTGCTGCTGTGCGTTGAATTCCATGCCGGTATCGGGCTCTACCGCCTGGCGATCAAGTGGGGCGCCGGGTCGCGTTTGAGCCGTGCCCAGCTGCTGCGGATCGAAAAGTTCCTGTTCTGGTTTTTCATCGGCCTCGGTCTGCTGGTGCTGGCCGTGCTTGCGGAACTGCTACCGCCACCATTCGCGTTCCTGCTCGGCGATTGAGTTCCGACGCCTGAGACCCGGAGTTTGACCATGGAACGGATCGAGACGACAGATGTACTGGTAATCGGCGGCGGTCTGGCCGGCGAGCGCTGCGCAATGGAAGCCGCGGCGCTGGGCCAGCGAGTGATTATTCTGTCTCTGGTCCCGCCCAGGCGCAGTCACAGCTGTGCGGCCCAGGGTGGCATGCAGGCGGCGCTGGGCAACTGTTTCAAAGCGGCTGGCGACAGCCCGGACCTGCATTTTCTGGATACGGTGCGAGGCTCCGACTGGGGCGCGGATCAGGAAGTCGCGCGTATCTTTTCCGACAATGCGCCCATCGCGGTGCGCGAACTGGCGCATATGGGAGTGCCGTGGACCCGGCTACGCCCTGGCAGCAACAAGTATCACATCAAGGGCGAGACAGTCATCATCGAAGAGCCGGCGGAAAAGGCCGGGCTGATCATGCATCGGGATTTCGGCGGTACGGCCAAATGGCGTGCCTGTTACGCCGCCGCCGGCACCGGGCACGCCGCGCTGTATGCCATCGACGGCGAGGTGATGAGGCTGGGCATAGAAGTCCGTGATCGCGCTGAGGCGCTATCGCTGATTCACCACAACGGGCAGTGCCATGGGGCGGTAACCCGGTGTCTGCGCAGCGGCCGGATCGGGGCTATTCTGGCCAAGGCCACCGTGATTGCGACTGGCGGTTATGGCCGGATCTATGGCCGCTACACCACCAACGCCACCATCAACGAGGGCACCGGAGCCGCGATTGCGCTGGCCACCGGCGTCGTGCCGTTGGGCAATATGGAGGCGGTGCAATTTCATCCGACCGGGCTCTGGCCCAGTGGCATCCTGGTCACTGAGGGCTGCCGCGGCGACGGCGGCTATCTGCTGAACCGTGACATGGAACGCTTCATGGTCGAATTGGAGCCGGCCAAGCAGGAACTGGCCAGCCGGGATGTCGTGTCGCGTCACATGATGGGGCAGATTCGCGATGGCAAGGGTGTCGATCATCCAGGCGGCGCTCACCTGTGGCTGGACCTGCGCCACCTCGGGGAAGAGCATCTGACCACGAAGCTGCGTGAAGTCTATGAAATCTGCCGCGATTTCCTCGGGATCAAGCCCTGGGAGGAACTAATTCCGGTGCGTCCCACGCAGCACTACTCGATGGGCGGCATCCGGGTAAACAAGGACGGACAGGCCTATGGCATGCACGGCCTGTTTGCGGCGGGGGAGGCCGCGTGCTGGGACATGCATGGCTTCAACCGGCTCGGCGGCAACAGCCTCGCGGAGACGCTGGTCGCCGGCCGCATCGTCGGTGGCCACGTGGCGGAATTCGCGGCCGATCATCAGATAGAAACCGAAACCGGCCTGGTGCTTGATTTCCTGCACGAGGCCGGGCAGACGGTGGCGAACTGGCTGGCCCGCGAAGGGGACGGTCCCAGCGTGTACCAGATCCGGGATGCCATGGGCGAGATCATGATGGGCAAGGTCGGCATCTTCCGCCATGGCGACGAACTCGAGGCTGCGGTCGAAGAATTGAGTGACCTGCATGCCAGCCTCGATACCGCGGTCCTGCGTTGCCGGGATCCCGGACACAACCCTGAGCTGACGTTTGCATTGCGACTCAAAGGCATGCTGCGCCTGGCGCTGGTTTGCGCGAAGGGCGCGCTGGCCAGAGAAGAAAGTCGCGGCGCACACAGCAGGATCGATTTTCCGGCACGGGACGACCGCAACTGGCTCAAGCGCACCCTGGTCCGCTGGGGCGCGGAGGAACAGTCCCCGCGATTCAGTTATGAACCTGTCGGCCTGATTGACCTCCCTCCCGGCGATCGCGGATACGGCCACTCCAGTCATGTGGACATGGATATCAGCCTCGAACAGTACAACGAGACGGTGCTCGAGCGTCAGCAGGAGCAGGGGCTCCTGCCCACCCGCGATCCGATGGGGACCAATCTGCGTCCTGGAGCATGGCATGACGCAGAGGCCCGCGCCGGGCTGGCGAAGACATGAGGAGCAAAGACCGTGGCCGACACCAGTGAGATGCCGATGACCGAAGTGAAACAGGCAGCGGAGACCAACGGGGCCCGGCAGCTCACCTTCGAAATCTTCCGCTTCAATCCGCAGGATCCGGACTCCGCGCCGCGCATGCAAACCTATACTCTGCGGGAAGAGCCGTATATGACCTTGTTCCGCGCATTGAACAGGATCCGTGAGGAACAGGATCCCGGTCTGCAATTCGACTTCGCCTGCCGGTCCGCGGTCTGCGGGTCCTGCGGCATGATGATCAACGGCCGGCCGACGCTGGCGTGCAAGACGCTGACCTCGGATCTGACCGAGACGATTCGGCTGCACCCGTTACCCGCCTTCAAGCTGATCGGCGACCTGTCGGTGGACACCGGGACCTGGTTCCGAGAGATGGGCCAGCGCGTACAGGCCTGGATCCACGAACGCGAGGCTTTTGATCCCGATGCCATCGAAGAACCTATGGACGACGAACTGGCGGTCGCGATCTACGAATCCGATCGCTGCATCGAGTGCGGATGCTGTGTGGCGAGCTGCGGCGTCGCCAACACGCGCGCCGGATTCCTGGCCCCGGCCGGGATGAATCGCGTTGCCCGATTCATGATGGACCCCAGGGATACACGCAGTGCCAACGACTGGTTTGAGGTCGTCGCCAGCGATGAGGGCGTGTTCGGCTGTATCGGGCTGATGGCCTGCCAGGACGTGTGTCCGAAGGAATTGCCCTTGCTCGAGGTCTACGCTTATCTGCGCAGACGGGCCCTGGGCAGCGCGTTCCTGCGCAAGCGTGGTTGAACAGCGCTTAACGACAGCCGGAGAGGCTTCCCGGTCGCGATCACGGCAAGCGGTCGCCGCGCCACGGTAACCCTGCAGGCAGCAACAGTCACCACGGTTTCACATAATGTTCTATGATTGGATCGCCGCGGACTTCGGTCCGGAACTGACAGGCGAAACAATGAATTCAAACGACAGGTTCATGGCCCCTGCCTGGTATCGCGATCGAGCCATGCCAGGCTGCAACCGGGCCAGCGAGAGAGGCGGGCAATGAGTAAGGACGTGATCGGTCTACCCTTGCTGGACGGCGCTAATTGGAGCGCCACCCGTGACGCAATCCATGCCTACACGCAGGTCATTGGCAAAATCCGTGGCGCCGCATCGTATCGACAGAAGCTGTGGTCGCATCTGAGCCTGCGCACCCACGCCCGCGGGCTGACCACGGGTCCGATCCATGTGCCCTGGGGCGCGTTCGAGATCCGCCTGGATCTGCTCGACGGCCATGCCACGCTGATGTCCAGCGATGGCCGTGCCAAACGGCTGCTGCTGACCAACCTGACTGCGCGAAGCCTGGCGGTCAATTTTGTGGCCCGGCTCGCCAGCTGGGGCATCGTGCTCGATGTCGATCCGAACGAATTTGACGACACTTCGTTGCCGGAGGACTGCCTGGACGAGATGCGCAACCTGTGGAAGGTCACGTTGTGGGTGGACCGTCTGTTGACGCGTTTCCGCTCGGAACAACGTAACGAGACCACGCCGGTCCAGCTCTGGCCGCATCATTTTGATCTTTCCATGATGTGGTTTTCCGGCCGCAAGGTGCCCGGCCAGGATCCGTATGACCCGGAGTTGTCCGACGAGCAGATGAGCTTCGGTTTCGCTTTCGGCGATACCTCACATCCGGATCCTTATTTCTATATCACCGCGTACCCGTTACCGGCGGGTTTTTCTGAAATCGAACTGCCAAAGTTCGCCAGCTGGAAGACCAATGACTGGACCGGGATATTTGCCGCCTATGACCGGGTGGTCGCGCTTGAGCGTCCGGATGCCGGAGTGATCGACCTGTTGCGCAGTGCGCTGGCGACCGGCGAATCGATGATGGAATAGCGGCGCGGATTTACCAACGACGGGCTGATCGTACCGGAAGCCGCAAGTGGCTAACCGCGGGGAGCGCCGCCTGGCTTAAGTGCTACATTTCAAGCCGCAGATCGCCGTCAGCCGGACAGCCGTCTCCCGGCATGCCGCATTGCTGCTTTGCCGCATTCGATGTCAGCCGAGGTCCTGGTTCTGCAGCACTGGCTCCGACCAGCGTCCGAACCGGTGCCTAATCCAGCAGGATTGCGGCCATAGAGAAATACAGCTGGGCATTGTCGTAATCGGTCTGCGCCTGATCCAGGTCATTGCGTTCCAACGCCTTGACGCACTTTTCCAGCTCTGAGAAGCCTTTCTTCAGATTATCCAGTGCAGGCTTGTCATCTGCCGGGAGTGACGCCTTGGCAAAATATTCAAATGACTCATCGAAGTCCCGCAGTGCGCTGTTGAAATGCTTTTTAGCAGAATCCATCTGGTCCTGATCCAGATTATTGGCAACCTTGCCCAACTGCGTATAACCGTCGCTCATCAATTCAACCGCCTGGTCGATATCCGACTGCGGGCTGGACTGGAATGAGGAACAACCGGCCGTAGAAAACAACATGGCCAGGGCCGCTATCAACACCGCCAAACTACCGTTCCTGCGCATTCTTTTGTACTCCATTGGATGAGGGGACAGCGGTTGTCGATCATACGCGGCGAGTCTGGGACTCACAATCACCGGCACCGGTCCGGCCGGCCTAACTCATATGAATGTGGCGCCAGACGGACCGATCCAGGGAACAGGCTTGTACAGCAGCGCCGTCCCGCAACAGGGACGCGCGGTGGCCCAGTCAGATACTACCGCAGCCAAACGTGGCGTAGTAAGGAATAACAATGACTTAGAGGCTGTACTTAATATGCTATCCATGAATGCCTGTTAATCTCGGCTCTATTTCATCCGAGATATTCCTCTGATTTAACATAATATACATTATGCGCACTAATAGATATCGATCCATCTAACGGCTTGATGGCCACCAAGCGTCAGGCGTCGCTCCAGTCTCGGTCCCTGGTCGCGATTGCCAAACCCTACCCCGATTCGGGAATACTGGATGTCACGCCGTCCCGGCCCGCAAACAACCAGGCCGTTATCGGGTGACGCCCATGGCAGCTTCGTCAATCAGGATATCGACACCGGCAGACGGCCTGACATGGGCGATGGGCAGATCTTCGCCCCGGCGCCAGCGCATCACCGCGTCCGCCTTTGCCGCGCCCGTGATCAGGACGACTACGTTTTTCGCCTGGCTCAGTCGTCGGGCTGACAGGCTGACCCGTTCCGGAGGTGGCTTTGGTGCCTCGTAGACCGGCACCGCATCGGCTGCCGACGGCATGAGCCCGATATCCTGGCCAGGAAACAGGCTAGCGGTGTGGCCATCCTCGCCGATGCCCAACAGCACCAGATCGAACTCGCCCACCTCGGCCAGCAATCTCGAATAACTGCTCGCCGCGGTTTCGGGATCGGCAGCGTCCGGGATGCCGTGGATCTGGTCCCCGGGGATATCTGCTTGATCGAGCCAGGCTTGCCGCGCCATGGTCTCGTTGCGATCAACATGTCCTGCCGGCAGGCAGCGCTCATCGCCGAACCATACATGCCAGTCCGGATCGCCGGCATGGCTCAGCGCCAAACGCTGATACAGTCCGCGAGGCGTACTACCGCCAGCCAGCACCAGATCAAAGCGACCGCGTCGCTGGATCGCGGTCTGCGCGGCCTGAACAAGCTTCTGCTGCGCCTGGCTCAATAATGTTTCGCTTTCTGCGAAGACATGCCAGCGCTGGATTTGCTCGCTCATCTGCTCAATCCGACTGCGCGCTGTGCGTCGCTAGATGCGCCAGCGATGCGCCGGTCGCAACGCGAGTTCGCCCGCTGTGGCCGGACCCCAGCTGCCGGCGGCATAGCTGGCTGGCGGAGTCGGATCCGCTTCCCAGGCCTTGAGCAGTGGCTCAATGACACGCCAGGATTCCTCGACTTCGTCGAAACGGATAAACAGACTGCGGTCGCCCTCGATAACATCGAGCAGAAGCGTCTCATAGGCATCCCCGGCCGGGTCGTCTTCGTTGCGGTAACGAGTGGTGAAATGCATCGTCCTGGACTTGAGATCGAGCCCCGGCTCCTTGGCGTACAGATCAATCTCGATACATTCCTCCGGCTGCAGCTCCAGCCGTATCCAGTTGGCATCGATGCCGGCCAGCGCCGTGGACTGGAACAGCCGTTGCGGCGGATGTCGGAAGCGGATCGCGATTGCCGATTTCTTCATCGGCAATCGCTTGCCGGTGCGCAGATAGAACGGCACGTTGCGCCAGCGCCAGTTGTCGATAAACAGCCGCAGCGCGACAAAGGTGTCCGTACGCGAGCCGTCGCCGACACCCTCCTCATCAAGGTAGCCGGGCACCGCCTGCCCGCTCACGGTGCCCGCGGCGTACTGGCCGCGCACCGCTCCGTTGACGATGTCTTCTTCAGTCAACGTACGGATGGAGCGGAACACCTTGACCTTCTCATCGCGCCGGTCGCGCGAGTCCAGCGTGGCCGGTGGTTCCATCGCGACCACCGAGACCAGTTGCAGCAAATGATTCTGCACCATGTCGCGCAAGGTGCCGACATGATCGAAATAGCCGGCGCGGGTGCCGATACCGGCCGCCTCGGCCACGGTGATTTGCACATGGTCCACATAATTGCGATTCCACACCGGCTCGATCAGGGTATTGGCAAAACGCAGCACGGTCAGGTTCTGCACTGTTTCCTTGCCAAGATAATGGTCGATCCGATAAACCTGATCTTCCTCGAAATGCTGGTGCAGTTCGCGGTTCAGCGCGACCGCCGATTCGAGATCGCGCCCGAAAGGTTTTTCCACCACGATACGATGGCGGCCATGACTGCTGTTCAGACCGACGCTATCGAGACCGCTTATTGCGGGCAGGAAATCGTCCGGCCGCACCGCCAGATAGAACACGATATTCTCGCAGGCGCCCGGACGGGGCCGGCTCAGGGTCTCGATCAGACGCTGGTAGGTCGCGTGATCATTCAGATCGCCTTCGACGTAATCAAAACGCGCTACGAAAGCAGCAAAGCCTTCGCTGTCAGCGCCGATGCCCGCCTCGATCAACCAGTCCCGAAGCTGTGCACACCATTGCTCGGTGTTCCATGGCCGACGGCCCATCGCGACGATCGCCATGCCCTCGTTGAGACGGCCAGCGGTATGCAGTTGATACAGGGCCGGCAGCAGCTTGGTGCGTGAGAGATGACCGGTGGCGCCAAAGATCACAAAGTGACACGGGCCGGGTCCGACGTCGCCACTCACTCGCCGCCCTCCTCCGCCGCGTCCTTGACCGCATGACCTCCGAAGGCGTTGCGCATCATCGACAGCATCCGATTGCCGTAGTCGGCCTTGCCCTGGGAGGCAAACCGCGCCGCCATCGCCATCGTGATTACCGGGGCCGGCACGCCCTGCTCGATCGAGTCAATCACCGTCCAGCGACCCTCGCCCGAGTCGGAAACAAACGGCGCGATATCGCTCAACTTGGCGTCACGCGCCAGAAAGTCCGCGGTCAGGTCGAGCAGCCAGCTCCGCACCACGCTGCCGTGGCGCCAGGTCTCCGCGATCGCGGCCAGATCGAGGCCGAACTCGGTTCGATTCTCCATCAGCGCGAATCCCTCGGCGAAGGCCTGCATCATCCCATATTCGATCCCGTTATGGATCATCTTTACGTAATGGCCCGAGCCCGCCGGCCCGCAATGGATCCAGCCGCGATCCGCGGCCGGCGCCAGTACCCTGAGCATCGGTTCCACCCGTTTGACGTGCTCGTGTTCTCCGCCGACCATCAGCGCGTAGCCCTCGGTAAGACCCCAGATACCGCCGGACACACCGGCATCCACAAATCCGATGCCCATCCCGGCCAGGTCGAGGGCGCGACGCTGAGAGTCCTTGAACATCGAGTTGCCGCCGTCGACCAATACGTCTCCCGGCTGCAACAGGCCCTTGAGCGTTTCAACCACGCTTTCGGTCGGATCCCCGGCCGGAACCATGACCCAGGCGATACGCGGTGTATCGAGCTGCCGGATCATCATCTCCAAAGAGTCTGCCGGAACAAAACCCGCCTCCTCGCCGATTTCCCGGGTGACGTCCGGGTCGCGGGTCCAGCCCGTCACGCGGACGCCCCCGCGTGCCAGCCGCCGCACCATATTGCCGCCCATCCGCCCGAGGCCGATTACCCCAATATCCATAAACTCTCCCGTTTGCGTGCCAGCACTACCCCGGATTTCAGTCAACTCTATGCGGCAACGTCGCGGATTGCGACGTCCGCCAGGACATCAGCTCAGCGCCCGCGCCGCTTTTTTCACCTGAGCTCCTCCAGCCATTGGATCGCCTCGTTCCACAACATGCGGGCATCGGGCTTGAAATATCCAAAATGACCGATCGATGCCAGGCCAGCCTGCGCAGCCTCGATGTGGCGGCGCTGCAGATTTGGGTATGCCTGCATCATCGCGTCCACCGACCGCGCCGTACCCCAGTTATCGTCGCCGAAACTGTAAGCGAGTACCGGCGCGGCGAATTGCGCATAACGCTCCAGCGGCAGCGTGCTGTCCCCGAGCAGGTATTCCGGGTCGCGGCACCAACGGGCCCACTCCAGTGCGGCATCTTTCGGCAAATCTTCGCCGCCGACCAGGCTCCATGGCATGTAACCGAATAGACGCGATAACAGCGGTAACGTCAGATAAGCGTGCATCCACACCATCGCCTTCTGCCTACCGCCCTGATAACCCCAGTAGCCGCTTTGCGCGGAGATGGTGAGCATGCCGTCGATACAGTCAGCATTGTCCAGCATGCCGGCGAGCTGGCCGCCGACGCTATGGCCCACCAGAAACAGTTTTCGCGGCTCATGGCGATCGGCCAGGGAGTCCACCACACCGGCCATGTCCAGCGTGACCCAGTCCCTGACTTTGGCGACAAACCCGCGCAAGGACCGGGGCCGTGACTCGCCTACGCCGCGATAGTCGTAGGTCACCACCGTATAGCCGGCCTCGGACAGTGCCTGGGCGAAGTACCGATAAAACCTGCGCGGCACGCCGGTTGCGCTGTTGATTAACACCAGTTTTCCGGACGAGCGTATCGGTCGAAACAGGCTGGTGGCCAGACGATAGCCATCCCTGGCGGGGACGGCAATCTCTTCCGGGGCTGATGTGCTACCGCTCACGGAAACGCCTATAATAATATTAATAACAATAAGTTAAGCCACTTATCTCTTTTTAGATCGAGATTTTTGTTCAACGCCATGGGGCCGCGCTCATCCAGCGTTATTGGCTTGAACCAATAGCATATACTCCACCAGGGCGCACATTGGCGGACATGGAAGTCCATGGGCCATGAGATAGCCCAACCGACACAGAACAACCGCAGCCGCCTGGCTTCTTTCCACACGCATCGAGACCAGAGGGTCTACACATGGCGCTTCCCGAACGCAGACTGCTGTCGGATATTCGTGGCGCCAGCCGCCTGGCGTTTGATGCGACAGCGAGCATCGCGGCCCTCGTGGGGAACATGCACCGGACCATCCAGATGAGGCCGGGCCCCTTCGGCAAAACTGTACCGGGCGGCCCTCGCGGCCTCACTGGTCTTGTCTATCGCAGTGTAGAGGGAAGCATCCGGCTGCTCGGCCGCGGCCTGGACGCAGGTCTGGCACCGCTGGAGGGGTTTCTGCCCGAAGGCGAATCTACATCAGGCCGAGACGCATTCCTGTCCGCACTGAATGGCATCTATGGTGACTATCTCGACCACAACAATAACCCGCTGGCGATCAATATGAGCCTGCATTCCCAGGGCCAGCATTTTGATCCCGGGCATCAGATAGCGCCGCCAATGTGTGATCCGGCAGCGCTTTATCCGGGCAGGATCCTGGTGCTGGTCCATGGCCTGTGCCTGAATGAGCGACACTGGGAACGGGAAGGCCACGATCATGGCCAGCGTCTCGCTGAGGACCTGGGCTTTGCCGCGATCTATCTGCGCTACAACAGCGGCCTGAAGGTCGCGCACAACGGCCGTGAGCTTGCCAATAAACTGGACCAATTAGTTAAGTCCTGGCCGGTGCCGGTGGAGGAACTGGTCATCCTCGGACACAGCATGGGCGGCCTCGTCGGTCGCAGCGCCTGTCACCAGGCGGAACTGACCGGGTTGTCCTGGCTGAAAAGCCTGCGCAAACTGGTGTGTCTTGGCACGCCCCATCATGGCACGCTGCTCGAACGTGGCGGTCACTGGCTGGATTCCGCCCTCGCCCTGAGCCCCTACTCCGCACCGTTTGCGCATATCGGCAAACGGCGCAGCGCCGGGATCACTGACCTGCGCCATGGCAGCATCACCGACGGCGAGCACGAGTTCGTGCCTCTGCCCGAGGGGGTCGAGTGTTTCGCGCTGGCCGCAACCCTGGCCTCACGGCGCAGCGCATTGAGCGAACGACTGATCGGCGACGGACTTGTGCCCTTGAACAGCGCGCTAGGACTGCACAAAGACCCCGGGCAGGCATTATCCTTTACTGAGAGCGATCACTCGACCCTCTACGGCACGGGTCATCTCGAACTGCTCAATCGCCCGGAGGTCTATGAAAAATTGCGCGCCTGGCTGGCGTAAGACTGAGCCGGCTGCAATCTGACATCGGTCGCTGGGCCCGTAGCCGGGCGTTCGCCCTACTCCGTCTTTTGATGGTTGTACATGTGCACATCCCGCTGCGGGAACGGGATGCTGATACCGGCTGCATCCAGCGTCTTCTTGATCACCTCGGTCAATTCATGGGACGCCGGCGCATAGTCCTGCGCATTTATCCACGGCCGCACCGCCAGATTGACGCTGCTGTCGCCGAGGCTGGCCACGGTCACTTTGGGTTCGGGGTCTGGCAGCGTGTACTCGCTCTTTTTGATCGCCTCCAGCAGCACCTGTTTGGCGTGGTCGATGTCGTCGCCATAGCCAATGCCGACCTCCAGATCCAGACGCCGGGTTTCCGCGTCGGTGTAATTCGTGATTTTCGCATCCATGATCTGGCCATTGGGGATGATGATCTTGGTGCGATCCGGCAATCTGAGCGTGGTGGTAAATACATCGACTTCTTCGACAAAGCCTTCAGTGTCGGCCACACAAACCAGGTCTCCGAGCTTGTACGGACGGAAGATGATCATCAGCACACCGGCGGCGAAGTTGCCCAGTGAACCCTGCAGCGCGAGGCCGATCGCCAGACCGGCAGCACCCAATATCGCCACCAGAGAGGCGGTCTGGATGCCGAGCGCGCCTATCGATGCGATCACCACAAATGTAAGCAGCACCGCGTAGACGATATTGCGCAGGAATTTGCGCAGCATTTCGTCCATCTTGGAGCGCTTCATCACCTTGTCTACGATGCTGGCAACCACCTTTGCTGCCAAACGGCCAATAACGAATATCGCCACCGCCTTCAGTACCAGCAGGCCATATGTGATGCTGACATCGATCAGCTTGGGCAGTAGTTCCTCATAATTCATCGCTCATCCCCCTGGCATCTGCCAAACCGAATTTCGTAAGCCGATACTCTTCAATCTTCCCACTGCAATCCTGCAACTGCTTCAGACTGCCGAACCGAACGTCATTTCATATTCCAGCTGTCTGAAGTCATCTCCGTAGAAGTCCTCGACAATCTGGCGCGATTCCTCGCAATAGTAACTGCGGTAGTCGCCATGATCTGTCGGGTTCAGATGTGGAGTGCTCTGGTATGCAATCCCCAGCCGCTCGGCAATCGTGCGGCTGTCCTGTTCAAGCCTGTCCATGCGGCCGAGCAGGTCAAGATCGACATCGCGCAACCAGCGCGTTTGCGGGTTGCACTGACTCATCCCCTTGACGTTGTAGAGGCCGATATCGTCGCATTCGCCGGCAGCAAGTCGACGACAAAAAGACAGGAAGGTTTCGGTCTCCTCCAATACGTGATACCGCCGCACGTAATAAAACAGGGACACGGCCCGGTCATAAGGATTGCGGCTGAATGCGAACTTGAATGCGGATCGATCGAATCTTTTCGATACGGCGCCACGACGGACCAGCTCGGCATAGTCCATATGACCGAAGGTCACGATACCGCGATTCGGGAAACGGAATCTGGCCAGGTGCAGGGATTTGAGTTTCGGCGCATTCAGCAGGCTGAACACACTGGTGCCGGCGGTTTTCGGAATCCAGATGAATACCGCATTGGGCTGACCCAGCGCATGAGCATAGCCGGCCAGCAACGACAAGCCGCTGTAGTCGGCCAGCTTGGCAATCTGTCTCCGTCGCTTTCCCATCTCGATATTTAGGTAATTAAATCAGAATATTATGGATCATAATTAATGTAGTTTATTCCACGCTGCCCGCGCCCTGATCAGCGCTGACTATCTGCACACCGACCGATGACAGACATGCTGGCTCCCGTTCCGGTCGCGCCCCGCAGAGCAAATGGTCGCTGCGGAATAGTAATGCATTCCACGTCATCAGTGGCCTCCACCGCCGCCTGGACCGGTCCTGTCCGGCGCCCGGGCCGACGTCGAGAGTGCGCGGGGAAAAATGCTAAACTACGGCGCAAACTAACCGCACCAGACAACACTGGACGCGCCCCATCGATGACCCGCTCATCGGGCGCTCGACGCGCCGCGGCCACGGCTTGCGACAGGAGTTACCGGCAATGGACCATTGCGTTTTTATTCATACCAATCACAAGCAGATCGTCGGCGCGATCGTGGCACAACATGCGCTCCGCCGTCAGTCACAAAACGCATCGAAATTCGAGGTCAGGCTGATCAAGACCACGGATTATCCCTTTCTGGCTGAATTCGAAGGCCGCATGTATTTGCGCGATGGCGTGCAACGGGTGTGGCTGAACGAAGACCTGCAGTCGTTTACTCCGCTGCGATTCATGCCGCCGGAACTGATGGGCTACCAGGGTCGGGCCGTGGTCATCGATCCGGATATCTTCGCGGTCGCAGATATCTGGGAATTGCTGTCCCGGGACATGGGCGACTACTCGATCATGTGCCGCAAGCGCTCCGGGCCAAAGGGCCTGGTGGACAAGTGCTATGCGTCCAGCGTGATGTTGCTGGATTGCGCCAGACTCAAGCACTGGCACTGCGAGGAACAGTTTCGCTCGATGTTCGAGTTCAAGCTCGATTACCACGACTGGATCTGCCTGAAGAGTGAGGACCGGAGCAAGATCGGCTTCTTCGAGCACGAGTGGAATGACTTCGACAAGCTGAGCCCGAATACCAAGCTGCTGCATACGACCCGACGCAAGACGCAGCCGTGGAAAACCGGTCTGCCGATTGACTGGCGGCCGGCCGAGCGATTCCGCGCCTTCCCGCCTCTGGGCTGGCTGATGCGCGCCCGACGCAAACTGTTCGGCGAATACGGGATGCTGGGCAACTACTCGGCGCATCCGGACCAGAACCAGGAGCGGCTGTTCTTCGGGCTGCTGCGCGAGTGTGTCGAATTGGGACTGGTCACTGAAGAGATGCTGCGCGAGGAGATGTCGCACAACCACGTCCGCCATGACGCATTCGATGTCATCGAGCGTACGCCACCACTGGCGCTGCCGCCGAACCCGCCGTTGGCCCTGAACTAGAGCCGACCGACGCCCGTCGGGCAAGGCCTACGGGTCCCCGGTTGTCGCAATGCTCCCGGCGCGATCATCGAGCAACGCAAAGACCCGGTGCGCTGCGTCTTCAAGGCGTTTGTCTGCATCGACGGCTTGCGGCTGAAACGGGGCCGGCGTGTCATCCAGCCAGCGGGCGCGGCCTGAGTCAACCAGCCCGTTCATCACCCGGTTCACGTCTCTGCGCATCCGCTCCGGCGCAAGCACCATCGCAACGCGGTGGCTAAGCGGTTTCCAGCGAAAATTCTCGGGTCGCAGCCACCAGGGCCGATTGCCGATGGGTTTGATCGGGAACAGATATACGGGGCGGCCGGTATCCACCGCCTCACTCACCATCGACATACTCTCGGCGGTCACTACAAAACGATCGCCCAGGGCAAGATACGCCTGATACGGATTGGCCGCTGCGGAATCCCAGCGATAAAAAAAGCACGGACTCTCCACAGCCGACTCGAGATGTTCAGCGAATGCGGGCGGCGTCCGCGCACTGGTCGACACCAGAACGCTGCCTCCATCCTGACTGGTCAGCCGGTTGGTCCACTGGGCCAATCGCTCGGCCTGGGCCGCGGTGAATACGAAGGGGCCACTGTCACCGCCCAGCAGCAGGACCGTCCAGGGCCTGGGCAATGCGGAAAAACGGGGTGCCCATTCCGCCGCGGCCCGGCTGAGTCGATCATCGTCGACCCGATGCAATGGCATCGGGTTCACGATGACATTCCCACCCGCGCTCAGGCCGTATTGTCGTGTCGAGATCACGGCGTCGAAACGTGATGGATTGCACCAGGGTCGCCCCAGATGTACCACTCGGGTAGACGGGGAACGCTGCCTGATCCACAAAGCCACCAGTTCATTGCGCCGGCCGGCAGTCAGCACCAGATCGGGCCAGGGCGGCGTCAATCCTGCCGCCTCAGCATTTTTCAGGCCGGCGAGGGTCGGTCGGGGCCAAAGGTGCAGCATCAGCTCCCAGGCACGGAATCGCAGCGTCTTCTCGGACCAGACGACAGCGTGCCGCGCAGCAAGCGCTTCGGCCAGCGCGAGCATCTGCGTGCGGTCGCCTGACTTGGGGCCGCTGAGGACCCAGCAGCGGATATCCCGGCGCTCAGATTCCATCAAATACCGTTGTCGGATTGAGTTGCATCCCTGACGACCTTAAACTGCGACCCCAATGAGAGTCCGCGCGATGCGGGCACTAAACCGGAGACGACGCCACTTGCTCACCGGCTGTCGATCGAATTATGGAGTAGCGGTTGCCCCCAGGCCACCGGCCCCACCAACAATGATCCTGGTCCTTTTATCCTCGGCGCCGAGCTCACCATGAAGCTGATCAGGGAGTTCGTCAAACGCTACCCCGGACAGAGCGTGATCCTGGTCGCTGCGCTGCTGCTGGCCGGCGTGGCCGACGGCATCGGTCTGTCAGCGCTGCTGCCGTTGCTGAATATCACGCTTGAGTCCTCCGAAGGTGGCGAGGCGGACAGCGCATTGTCGCGTTTCATTTTCGATGCGCTGGACAAGGTGGGACTCTCACCGACGATCGGCGTGCTGCTGTTCGTGATCGTATCTGTGGTCTGCCTCAAGGGCATGCTGGTGTTCTTCGCCAAGCAGCGCAGCGGTTATATCGCGGCCGAGGTCAGCACCGGGCTGCGCACCGAATTGCTCAAGGCGATCACCAGTTCGCGCTGGCAATACTTTGTCAATCAGTCAACCGGTCAACTGGCCAACTCGATGGCGACGGAGGCCTGGCGTGCGTCGAATGCCTATGTGTATGCGGTGCGCCTGCTGGCGCTGTTTGTCGAAGCCGCCGTGTACACCTCCGTGGCGGTGCTGGTGTCCTGGCGAGCGACGCTGATCAGTTTCGGTGCCAGTTTCGTGATCGTCGCGGCCTCCCACTATTTCGTCCGCATGGCCGAGCGCGGGGGCAAGGGGCAGACACGCTGGTACCGGTCCCTGCTGGGCACGCTGACCGATATCCTGCAGTCGGTAAAGTCATTCAAGGCGATGGGCCGCGAAGGCTCCGCAGAGGAAGTGCTGAGCGTTGAGAACAACCAGCTGCGCGAAGCGCTGCGCCGTGAGGTGTTTGGTGATGCAGCGCTGGAGGCGGCGCAGGAACCCATGTACACCATCGTGCTGGCCACCGGCATCTACCTGGCGCTGATGCAGTTCTCGGTGGACCTGCCCACGATTCTGTTTATGGCGCTGGTGCTCGCCAACCTGCTCAAGCAGGCGGGCAAGGTACAGAAGCAATATCAGCGGATGGTGATTTCCGAGAGCGCTTACTGGGCCATCCAGGACACTATTGCCGACGCCACGCGGCAGGCGGAAACGCACACCGGCTCAGCGCAGCCGCAGCTTGAGCAGGCGATCGAGCTTGAAAATGTGAGCTTCGTGTATGGCGAGAACACGGTCCTGGACCGGGTCTCGATAGAAATCCCGGCCAGGCAATTGACTTGTCTGCTGGGCGAGTCCGGCGCCGGCAAGACCACCATCGCGGATCTGGTGATCGGCCTGGTCCAGCCCAGCGAGGGACGCGTGCTGATCGACGGCCAGCCGCTGGATACGCTGGATCTGGCGAGCTGGCGGCGCAGCATCGGATATGTGCCACAAGAGAGCCTGTTGTTGCATGACACAGTCATGCACAACGTCACGCTGGGTGCGTCCGGGCTGAATGAAAGCGATGTCGAGCAGGCGCTCCGCTCCGCCGGCGCCTGGGACTTCGTAAACCGCATGCCCGAGGGCATCCTCAGCGTGGTCGGTGAACGGGGCGCGCGGCTATCCGGTGGTCAGCGCCAGCGAATCATGATCGCGCGGGCGCTGGCGCATCATCCCAAGCTATTGATTCTGGACGAGGCGACCAGCGCGCTGGATCCTGAAACCGAACAGGCGATCTGCGCGATTCTGAGTAGCCTGAAAAATCAGATTACGATTCTCGCCGTATCGCATCAATCTGCGCTGGCCGAGATTGCGGATCGTGTCTATCGACTGGCGAAGGGCGCAGTGTCGGAAACGCAATCGCGGACGGCTGGGCCTGAAATTCCAGGCCGCTGATTAGCGCACGGACACGTTCCAGCGTCCGCACTATCTCTTCATCGGGGGAGCGGCGACGCTCCGGCTCTGCGGCGCCCAGCCAACTGGCATAACCGGCTTCGAGAAAGCCTCGGTGGCACAGCGACTGATCCCTGGACAGTTTCTGCGGCCCCCAGCGCAGCAGCGCACGATACAAGCGTGTTGCCAGGGTCGCGTCCTCTGATCCCCGGGTCCGCATTTGGAACATATAGACCGGCTTCCCGGTGGCCGCCGCCTCGCTGATCATCGAGATGCTGTCACAGGTGACAACCAGCAAGTCGGCGTGCGCAAGGATGCCAAGAAAAGGGTTGGTCCGTCCCCGTGGCCGCCAGCGATACACGAAACTGGACGCCGGCAGCGACTGCTCCAGAACATCCATCACCACCGGCCGGGTCCGTGCGCTGGAGGTGACCAGGATCGAACCACCGACTTGCGCGTGCAGAGACATGAGTTCCTCCGCCAGGCGGAGACCCGCATGACGCCCCAGCGCATAAGGACCGCTGTCGCCGCCCACCAGCACACCGATGCGCGGTGCCGGCATCGGGCCAAATTGTGCGCGCCAACGCTCATGCTCGATCACCATTTTCTCTGCCGTGATCGGATGCTGGGTACACAGGTTGTGCAGCACGTTATCCAGGTGTGGCAAACGATATTGGGGAGTCGTGACGATAAGATCGAAGGCCTCACGCGGCGCCCATACCCGGCCGAGGAAAACCAGCTTTGTGCGCCCGCCGCTGGCGCGCTTGATCCAGCGGCAAACCGGTTCGTTTTTAAGTCCGGCGGAGATGATCAGATCGGGCCAGGGTGGGGCCAGAATTGAAGAACTGTCGATCTCTACTCCGGCCCGGCTATGCATTCTGGCCAGGCCGATGGGCCCGGCCAGCGCATTGAAGTCGAGATCCTTCCGCACCCAGGGAGTTCCGAGTCGGTCGGCCAGCGCCGCTACCTGAGTGTTCTCCCCGGCGCGGTAACCAGACACCACCCAGATCAGCGGCTGACGTGCAGCTGCCGCGGGTGGATGCTCAGTGCCCTCAGGGGCCAGTCTGTCGGGCTTTGCTGCCATCGGCGTTTTCGCCCAACGGGGCTCCCTCCGGCCTGGATAATGGATCAGTAGGTGGAGGACTGGCGACCAGTGAGCTAATCCGCGCTCCCGGCCTGGATCACCTGGTGCACCCCGCCCCCCGGCTTGGCCGGCAGCAGACCACACTGACCCGACAGCGTCAACCCGCTGCTGCGGCAACGCAACACAAGCGGCGGCGGGCGCAGGCGTCCCAAGCGCTTTCAGAAGCGGCGATTCAGACTCAGCCCGCCGCCCCAGTCCGGGCTGCTGTCGCTCAACCCGACCAGCGCATAAGCGGAGAGGTCGAGGCTCTGCCCGAGTTGCTTGCTGAGAAAACCGCTGAGCTCCGCCGGATCGTCTGCGCCGTCCACCGCGGACTGGCGCCAGTCAAGAAAAAGACCGCTGCGGGTGTCCTCGTTGACCTGGAAGGCGACGCCGCCCGAGGCAAACCACACATTTTTCAGTTCGTACCCGTCGGGATCTCCCCGGACCGTATAGCCGCCAGTTACGATCAGCGAGGTCGGACCGAAAAATTTGTACACGTCGGTCTGGATTGAATAGTCATTTTTGCCGGTGCCGAGGCCCTTGTCCTCGTCTGCGGTGCCGAACTTGACTGTTCCGGTCAGGTCCATCGATACCGCGGCCGGCGCGTAAGCAGCGGCATTGATCCAGGTCACTGCGGCAATCACGTCGCCGAGCCCGCTCTCAGTCTGCCGCGGCCCGTCACCGACCACCGGCTGGCCATCAGGCCCGTCGATCAGCGTGCCCTGCGGGGCGCGGACCGTCGCCCACGGGACGCTCAGCCGCAGACCGATCAGACCGTTGTCCCAGCTTCCGGTCATCGGAACATAGATTTCATCGATTGACGATGAGCCGCCGTAGTCGCCGCTGGTGTACTCGGTGCCGATACCCAGACGGGTATTCATTTCTTCTGCTGAGGCGGCGTCGGCGCCGCCCAGCAGCACAAGCAGCCACAGCCACAGCCGTGGCTGCGCAATCACGCGCTTGTTCATGATCAGACTCCAGTGAAGGAGCCGGCAGCGGGTGACAGTATCGCTCGCTGCCGGGATACAGCATCAGGTTTTCGGCGAGGACAGGGCCGGACTAACCGGCCCTGTCCGCCTCCCTCATTCAGATTCGGCATCGGGCTGAATGCCCGGGTCGTCGAGTCTCTGCTGCACCTGTTCTTCACTCCGCGACCGCATCAGCTCACCCTGATCAGGATTGCCGATCTCGCTGCGGTTTCGATTCTGCTCCTGCGCCTGGGCGGCGGGGCCTTTTCCCTGCGCCGGTTCTGGCAGATCGACGCCGAGCTGCTTCGCGCGATTTTGCATCATTGTCTGATGCTCAGCCTTGAGCTGGGCCTTCTCCGCATCGGTCCCGGCCAGCTGCAGACGCTCCTGATAACGGTTGCGCTCCTGCTCGGTCATCATCCCGGAGCCATAGATGGCAGACCCGTCCGCCGCTTCTGTGGGCTGATGGATACGGTCCTGATCACGCAACTGGTCGCGCTGCTGGAGTTGATCGCCGTCGCCACTGGCTCCGTATGACCCCTCCTTCTCGCCTTTCCGGAGCTGATCCTGGCTAGCCTGGCCTTTTTTGGCCTGCGCGCCCGCTGGTGCGCTGCGCTCGACCTGCTGGCTGCGCTGGGCCATGCGATCGCGATCCATCGCACGGTCATGCTGGACCTGTTGCTGGCGCACGACCTGGCTGCCACGATTGGGCTGGCCGCCCTGTCGCTGGGCCAAAACATCCGCCGAAACCAGGGTTATTAGCATGGCCATAACAGCCATCATGCTGAATCGAGTTCTCATTTGAAGCCTCCTGCGGGATTTTCCCGTCCCGCCGGTACTGGCGGGTCATCGTCAGGCATTGCGCCGTCGATCACCCTCCTCTCAGACCCCCCTGAGACGGGGTAGCGCCTGTCCGACGCTGCCCCTTATCCAAAGACTATGTTTTCTGACTGAAAATGGTATGGGGTAGATTCCCGGGTGGGCTATCGCCGAGATTTGGCGGCCGGGCGTAAAATATGAGACATGAACGAAAAATCATGCTGCCACGGTCACGACCACAAAAGCGCCGACAAGGGTCGGCACAATAACGCCAATCCCGCGCATCGATCGCAGGCCGCAGATACCGGCGCCAGCGGCGGCGGCCCGTGGACCTGCCCGATGCATCCGGAGGTCCATGCAAGTGTGCCGGGCGATTGTCCGCAATGCGGCATGGCGCTGGAAGCTGCGCTGCCGCAGATCGGCGCCCAGACATGGACCTGCCCGATGCACCCGGAGATCGTCCGCGATGCGCCGGGCGATTGTCCCAGGTGCGGCATGGCGCTGGAGCCCTCGTCAGCGAGCATTGAAACCGAAAACCCGGAACTAAAGGACATGAGCAGGCGGCTATGGGTGGCAGCGGTGTTCTCCCTGCCGGTGCTTGTAATAGCCATGGCAAGACCGGCGATCACGCCGTTGCTACCCGCGGCCCTGGCTTCACGACTGGACTGGGTAGAACTGCTGCTGGCCAGTCCGGTCGTGCTGTGGTGCGCCCTGCCCTTTTTCCAGCGCGGATGGCGTTCGCTGAGTAATCGAAGCCTGAACATGTTTACGCTGATCAGCCTGGGCGTTGCCATGGCCTATGGTTACAGCCTGATCGCGACAGTTTTTCCGCAGCTGTTTCCCGCGTCATTGAGCGATGCGGACGGCAGCGTGCCGGTCTATTTCGAGGCAGCGGCGGTCATTATTGCGCTGGTATTGCTCGGACAGGTGTTGGAACTGAGGGGGCGAGCCAGAACCGGAGCCGCGATACGTGAATTGCTGGAGCTCGCACCCGCACGCGCATATCGGATAAATGAAGACGGCAGCGAGGAAGAGATACCGTTGACCGCGGTGCAGCCAGGAGATCGCTTGCGCATCCGGCCAGGCGACAAGATTCCGGTAGACGGCAAGGTCAGCCAAGGCAGCAGCGATGTGGACGAATCCATGCTGACCGGAGAGTCGCTGCCGGTGAGCAAGACCAGCGGCGACGCGCTGATCGGAGGGACCGTGAACGGCCGCGGGTCCATGTTGATGGTTGCCGAACTTGTCGGGGAGTCGACCATGCTTGCACGCATTGTGGGTATGGTCTCGAGAGCGCAGCGAAGTCGTGCAAGGGTGCAGGCTCTGGCCGACAAGGTGGCCGCCATCTTCGTCCCCGTGGTCATCGGGGTAGCAATGCTGACCTTTATCGTCTGGGCGCTGGTCGGCCCGGAGCCGCGTTTGTCCTACGCGCTGGTCAACGCGGTGGCGGTCCTGATCATCGCCTGTCCCTGCGCGCTGGGTCTTGCGACCCCAATGTCCGTGACTGTCGCCACCGGCCGCGCGGCCAGACATGGCATCCTGTTCCGCAACGCGGACGCTATTCAGCGCTTGCAGCGGGTGGATACCGTAGTTTTCGATAAGACCGGGACGCTGACCGCCGGCAAACCCCGGTTACTGGAGTTCGAAGGGACTGGCCCGATGCCGGACGATGACGTGCTCTCGCTAGTGGCGTCTCTGGAAACCGCGAGCGAACATCCTCTGGCGGCGACCCTGGTTGCCGCAGCGACCGACCGTGGCCTGAGTCCGGTCGCAGCGGATTCCTTCTCTGCTCTGAGTGGACTCGGTATCGAGGGTGAGGTCTCGGGTCATACCGTTTGCATTGGCTCCGGCAAGCTGATGGAGCGCCGCCAGATCGACCTGGGCGACGCACAGGAACATATCGATCACTGGCGCGGACAAGGGCATACGGTCAGCCTGGTCGCGGTGGATGGTGTGCTGCAGGCCATGTTTGCAGTCGGTGATCCCCTCAGAGACTCTGCTTTACCGACTGTTAAGGCGTTACGCGCAGAGGGCCTGAACGTGGTCATGTTGACCGGCGACAACCAGCGAACCGCAGAAGCGGTGGCCAAACGACTTGAAATCGAAGAGGTGATCGCCGAAGTCATGCCCGAAGACAAGAGCGACGCCATCGCCCGTCTACAGGACCAGGGTCGGGTCGTCGCGATGACCGGCGACGGTATCAACGACGCCCCGGCTCTGGTGCGGGCAGACGTTGGTATCGCCATGGGTACCGGCACAGATGTAGCGATGGAAAGTGCCGACGTGACGTTGATGCGCAGCGATTTGCTCACTTTGGTAAGAGCCCGCCGCCTCAGTCAGGCGACCATGCGCAATATCAAGCAAAACCTGTTCCTGGCTTTTGTATACAACGCGATCGGCGTTCCGGTCGCAGCCGGTGTGCTGTATCCGCTGACCGGATGGTTGCTTAATCCCATGGTCGCCGCAGCCGCGATGAGCGCCAGCTCGATCTCGGTGATTTTCAACGCGCTGCGCCTGGGCAGGACCGATATCGAACAAGCCTGAACGATACCTTCGCGGGGCAGAAAAAGGGCGCCCTCGTGGGCGCCCTCGGTTTCTTCTTTGCCTGGTGCCGGATGGATTGGCGGCCTGATCGGGCCGCCCCACTGGCGCTCAGGCAAAGGAAGTTTCAGCCACGCCGACGGCGCCAGGCAGCAACACCGCCACCCAGGCCGACGAAGCCCAGGCCCAGCAGACCCAGCAACGGCAACGCGCTGGCGGTGGATGGCAGCATCACGACCACGTCTTCTTCAACCACCTCGACAACTTCCGGTTCCTCAATAACGGTCACGACTTCCACTTCTTCCGGCGGACTCAGGACGATCACGCGACCGGTTTCTGTCTCGCGATAGTAGATACGGATCTTTTGACCAGGCTGCAGATCCTGCAGTTTGGTGGGTACGCCGGCGACGCTGATCGAGGCGCCGCGCGGAATGCGGTAAGCCGAACGGCCGCTGCCGTCGTCTGCACGCAGCGTCAGCAGATTCGAACGCACGTCAACGACCTCGCCGGAGATCCGCTTGATTTCGGTCTGGGTGACGGTGACGACTTCGGCCTGCTGGGCCGACAGCGTTCCGCTGAACACAAGTACCACACCGCCGATAATGGCGGCCAGGGTCTTTCTCAACATCTTGATCTCTCCTGAGTAATTCTTGATTGGAAACGAGCCGGCTGGCCCGTCTAAGAAGAATAGCAAAGAAAAGCCGCCACCGGCCAAAAACCGGAATCGGAACAGCTAGCCGGGACCGGCCACGGTGACCGCCTCATCAGCGCTGGTCAGCACCGCACGAACGATATACCGCTGGGGCGCATGCCCGACAAAATAGAACGGGTAGCAGGTGACCAGGGTCAAACTGGGCTGATCGGTGGGCGCGAGTACGCTGATATCGCTGGGATCGACAATCCAGATATCGCTGATCGCGTAAACCCGGTTGCCCTCGAGCGTCACAACCTCGATCAGATCTCCGGGCGCAACATCCTTCAGTCCGCGGAAGAAGCCGTCGCGGTGCCCTGCCAGTCCGAGATTGCCCGCACCTTGAACACGCGCAGTACCGGGGATCCTGCCCACGGCGCGATTCAAGGTCAGTTCGTCGGTGCCGGTGATCACCGGCACCTCCAGATCGATGACCGGAATTCGCAACAGCGCCTCTGGCAGCCCGGTGTGCTGCTGCAAACTGGCCTGGTAATGCTCTATCCGGGCCGGCGACCAATCCGTTGTATCCGGATCTGCAGAATCAGGCAGGCGTTGCTCCGTCAGCGATTTGAGCGGTCCGGCAACCGGCCTGGCGGGATCGGACAACACGGACGCGTCATCCGGATTCGGCAACGTCGGCGCAAGCGCGGCACTCTGTTCCTGCTGCGATTGCATCAGTGCTGAGCGTGCGGCCTCGAACGAGGCGAGATCCCGGTGACTGTTCCAGCGTGCGTGCAACCACGCACCGGTCCAGACCAGCAACAACACACCGCCGATGCCGATCAGCAGCCACTGCGCAACAAACAGCCGACCCCTGCTCAATGTAAAACCCCCTCAACAATAAAAGCCGTGTTCCGGCATCGCCTGACGCTCACCAGGAATCCCCCTTACGGCCGCGCAGGGCATCCGGCGTCGGCCGCATGCCACGGGAACCGGTCCGATCAGATGCCGGACATCTCGCTGCGGCCTGCCTCAATTGCAGACCTCAGCAAACTGTCCGAGTTCAATCCTGGCAACAAGACACGCATCGCTTGCCTACTGGCTATCTCTGGCGCGGCCGCGGCCTCTCTTTAATTTAATTAACGCGTTCCGAGACTGGCGCGAGCTGCCGCTGCATAACTCTGTTCATCGTCATACGCGCTCATCGGGTCTTCGAAGCGCTTGTTCCAATGCACAAACGCATCCATGCATATCGCAATCCGCCACTCCTGCGCTGACGGCGTAGGCATCGGACGATGCATCAGATAAGACGGAAAAATGGTCATGCAACCTTCCACCGGGCGCACCGCCGCCATGTTCTCGCAGAAAATATTGTTTGGCTCCGGCCGCTGAAACATCAGCAGGCCCTCGGTCGGATCCCGGGTGGCCGGGACCTGAAGGTAGTAACAACCACTGAGCGTCGCAGGATGATGATGGTGCCAGGGTCCGTCCACCCATGCCTCATTCGTCTGGATCAGCACCCAGCCCTGAACGCAATAGACATCGAACGGCAGCCGCTTCGAGTGACCATGCCGCTGAGCGAGGATCGCAGTGCAGGCCTCGACGAACTTCTCCTTGAGTACACGCACGTAGGGAATGGCTGCCAGGTTAGCCGGAGTAAACAACTCCTCCCTGGTCTGGTAACCATAGCCGGAACCATGGCGCTTGAAATACCCCTGCTGCCAGAGCCCCTCCAATTCGCTTTTTATCTGCTCATGGAAAGGCGCCATCTCCGGAACCGGATAACGCCAGGTCGGGGTACCGAAAATTGGGCTGGTCTGGAGTCGTGAGTCACTCACGGTTCATGCTCCGCGCAAAATCAGGAAACCCGATCGCATTCTGGATCGCGCCATCGGGCTTGTCCATTGCAGGCTTGCGCACGCATATCGTTGCTAGGGCCTGTTCACACTAGTTGTCCGGCAGGAAGAAGCCGGCTACGGAGCAGCGCGCCATCGGTGCCTGGTTCTTCACCAGCCCGATCTTGTGCCATAAACCGCGACGCATCATCACGATGCGATTTGGCACCGGAAATATGAACTCTGTGCTGCTGGTGCGCTCGAACAACAAGGCCGACAGATCCTCTTTATGGATCACGTTCCAGTTGCGTTCGCGATGAATTTCGCCGTCGCGCATGATCTCCTTCTCCGGCAGCAGTTCGTCGGGGATGTCGTCTTCGATCAGCATCAGCTCACCACCCCAGCTTGCATGCCAGCGCGGGTGACAATAGTAGGCATAAGCGCCGGCGAAACGCCCCGCATCGTTATGCCAGTCCAGAGATGCGCCCTGCTGATGAAGATAGGAGCGCGCGGTCATCGACTTGCAGTCCTGCCTGAAGTTGCTGCGGTAGAACCGGGTTCCCAATATCCGGTCTAGCAGCAGATCGAGCGCGCTGCCGGTGGGGTACTGCCGCCGCGGATCGCCGGGCGGCAGCTTCTTGTAAGGATGGTAGACGGTCTCGCCAGACTGCCACGGTGGACGGTCCGCCAGATCCCAGGGCTTTACCCATTTCGGATTACGCGCGTAGTCGTTGAGCTGGGCATACTCCAGCATGAGCTGAAAATCGCGCGGCTCAAGGAAATCGTCGAGAATAATGTAGCGCTCGGTTTCACGGACGACGCGCATTGCTACTCCAGCGGCAATCACAAGCCCTCACGAAACAACCTCATCGCCAGCTACAGATCAAAATCGAGCATATCGAAGCGCTTCGACTGATCCTGGCGCGCTTGCACGCGGATGGCGTCTTCCAGACTGCGTGAACTCCAGCCCACGATCTGGTCTGCCTTGCTTTTGAGCTCGGCCGGGGCATCTTTGGGACCGAATGGCTCGACCAGCACGATCGGCAATCGATGTGCCTTGGCGGCGCTGATTTCGAAGTCGATCCAGTCACGGAACGGCTCGTACTGCCCGGTACAGACCACCACCACTTCAGCTCGCTTCATCGCATCCAGGATGCGTGTTCGCCGCTGGGCGATAGACTCGCCTTCCGGCGAGCTTCCCGGCGGCAGCAGGTTCTCGTAATAGAAATTGGTCGTGCTTTCCAGATATTCGAACAGCCTCAGGTAGTCCTCATCAGTTTCCCAGCCATGGCTCGCGAATATCCGGAAGGGGTCTTTATCGCTCATCCGCTCATTCCTCCTCCGATTCCCCGGAAGTGTACCCGACCGGATGCCGCGAGGGCCAAATCCAGCCCCGGCTTTGCTGCACTGGTGGTTACTTTCGGGCGAGGGTCATCTAAGATTCTGCCAGGGCGGTATTTCGTCGCCATAATAACGGACAATATGCGTTTCCTGCTTTACAACATCCGCTACGCAGCCGGGGCCGGCCCGGGGTTCAATCTTCCGGTCCCGGGCGCCGGCTACCTGCGCGGCAATCGCCAAAACCTGATCCAGATTCGTGAGTTCATCAAGTCGATGGATGCAGATGTGGTCGGCCTGGTCGAAGTCGACACCGGCTCGATTCGTACCGGCATGCTCAATCAGGCCGAGATCATTGCCGGGGAACTCGGACATTACACGATCTATGAATCGAAATATGGCGAAAGTTCGATCAACAACCGCCTGCCGATCGTGCGCAAGCAAGGCAACGCGTTTCTCGCCGCGCCGCGGGTCCATGGCGAGCGTTTCCACTATTTTGACACCGGAATCAAGCGTCTGATCATCGAACTGGAGCTCGAGGAAGTTGCTATTTTCCTCGTCCATCTTTCACTGAAATATCGCCACCGTCAGACTCAGTTACGCCATCTGCACGAGTTCGTCAGCGCCTGTGAAAAGCCGGTGATTGTCGCGGGTGACTTCAACACGTTTTGGGGTGAGGACGAGATCTACCTGTTTATGCAGGCCTGTGGCCTGACCAGTGCCAACACCGGCAAGTTGCCTTCATACCCCAGTCAGGCGCCGCGCAAGGAACTGGATTTCATCCTGTATGGCAAGGGGATTGAATTGCTCGACTTTCAGATCCCGAGGGTGGAATTTTCCGATCACCTGCCTTTAGTCTGCGATTTCAAGGTCTCGAAGGCCGCCGTCGCTGCTGCCTGATGCGGCAAATGTTGCGCCGCACCGCTAAACTTTCTAGCATGGGCTGATTGATAGTCAGATTCCCCGCCCGGGTCCTACCGGCAGGGCTCTGGGGCTTGTTTTTGGCCGGAAAAGACATCCTCACAGAGCCCGATCAGGCCAGACAAGCCGGACCGAGCAGTCACAGGAGTATTCGATGAGCAAGATCCATGGCAACTTCGGCGGTCAGCCGGTGTACGTGGTCGACGGTGCCCGCACCCCGTTTTTGAAGGCGCGTGGCAAACCCGGGGCGTTCAGCGCGTCCGATCTGGCGGTCGGCGCCGGTCGGCCTCTGCTCGCCCGGCAGAAATTCAACCCGGACCAGCTCGACGAAGTGATTCTCGGCTGCGCGATGCCCAGCCCTGACGAACCGAACATCGGCCGCATCGCGGCGCTTCGTTTGGGGTGCGGCGACAAGGTCCCCGGCTGGACGGTGATGCGCAACTGCGCCTCGGCCATGCAGGCGCTGGACTCTGCGGCGCGCAATATTGCGCTGGGCCGCGCCGATCTGGTCCTGGCCGGCGGCACCGAATCCATGAGCCGCGCCCCCGTCCTGTTCAACGACAACATGGTCAACTGGCTGGCCGGCATGGCCGCAGCCAGATCGCCAGGCGACAAGTTGAAACAGGTGCTCAAGTTGAGGCCGGGCCATTTTTCACCGGTCATTGGTCTCCTCAAAGGACTGACTGATCCGATCGCGGGCATCAACATGGGCCAGACCTGCGAGGTCATCGCGCATCGATTTGGCATCACCCGCGAGGCCATGGATGCCTTCGCCGTGCGCAGTCATCACCGGCTGGCGGCGGCGATCGATGCAGGCCGCATGCACGAAGTGGCACCCCTGTATGACCCCAGCGGCAAGGCGCATGAGACAGATGACGGCCTGCGGCGGGACAGCGATGAAGCCAAGCTGGCGACACTCAAGCCGTTCTTTGACCGCCGGGTCGGCCTGGTCACCGCGGCTAACAGCTCGCAGATTACCGATGGCGCCGCGCTGCTGGTACTCGCCAGCGCCCGTGCAGTGGAGCAACACTCGTTGCCGGTGCTGGGACGGATTCTGGATAGCGAATGGGCGGCTCTGGATCCGGCCGAGATGGGTCTCGGCCCGGTGCACGCCAGCACGCCGATCCTGCAGCGTCAGGGGCTGGGACTCGCCGACCTGGACCACTGGGAGATCAACGAGGCGTTTGCCGGCCAGGTACTGGCCTGCATCGCCGCCTGGGAAGACGAAGATTACTGCCGCGACCAGCTTGGACTCGATGGAGCGCTGGGCACTCTCGACCAGGAACGCCTGAATACAGACGGCGGCGCCATCAGCATCGGACATCCGGTCGGCGCAAGCGGCGCGCGAATAGTTCTGCATGCACTAAATGCGTTGCAGCAAGGCGGCGGGGACCACGCGATCGCGACTCTTTGTATCGGCGGCGGTCAGGGCGGCGCGATGCTGCTTGCCCGGGGAGCAGAGTGAGCATCATGACTGACAAGACCAAGCACCAACACTGGACCCTGGAAACGGATGATCAGGGCATCGCATGGCTCGGGCTGGACAAGGCCGACGCTGGCACCAACGTACTTTCTGCGGAGGTGATGGCCGGACTCAACGATCGTCTCGACGAACTGTACAAACAGACGCCAAAGGCCGTGGTCGTCTTCTCGGCCAAGAAATCGGGTTTCGTCGCTGGCGCCGACATCAAGGAATTCACCGCTCTGGAGTCGGCGGATCAGGCCTACGACCTGGTGCGTTCGGGCCAGAAGGTGCTGGACCGGCTGGAAGATTTGCGCTGCCCGACCATCGCCTTGATCAACGGTTTTGCACTCGGCGGGGGCCTGGAGCTGGCTCTGGCCTGCAGACACCGGATCATGACTGATAATCCGAAGGCGGTCCTGGGGCTGCCAGAGGTAAAACTCGGCATCCACCCGGGTTTCGGCGGTACCGTCCGATCGGTTGCCCTGGTGGGCGTGCTGGCCGCCATGGATATGATGCTGACCGGCCGCAACATCCGGCCGCGACAGGCACTGCGCATGGGTCTGGTCGATCAGATCGTGCCCGCCAGGCACCTGCGACGCGCCGCACAACTGATGGCGGTGCGCCCGCCATCGCCGCGGAAAGCGGGAATCAAGGCGCAGTTGCTGAACACGGGCCCGGCGCGGCAGCTGGTCGCACGCCTGCTGGAAAAGCAGGTAGCGAAAAAGGCCCGCCGGGATCACTACCCGGCGCCCTATGCGATCATCGATCTGTGGCGTCGACACGGTGCCGACCCGGCCAGCATGTACATCGGCGAAGCACGCTCCATCGCAGAACTGATGTGTTCATCGACGTCGCGTAATCTGGTGCGAGTGTTCCTGCTGCAGGACCGGCTCAAGGCCCTTGGCGGCAAACGCAAGGACCATTTTGGCCACGTGCATGTGGTGGGCGCCGGCGTGATGGGTGGCGACATCGCGGCCTGGTGTGCATTGCGCGGCCTGAACGTAACCCTTCAGGATCGCGCCCCCGAGTACATCGCACCCGCTATCAAGCGAGCCCGGGCGCTGTTCAACAAACGTCTGCGCGAGCCGCGCCTGGTGCAGGCTGCGTTGGATCGGCTGATGCCTGACGTGGAAGGTTTTGGGGTGCCAAAAGCCGACGTCGTGATCGAGGCGATCTTTGAGAATGCCGAGGCGAAACAGGCGCTGTACAAAGAACTCGAGCCGCGCATGAAGCCGGAGGCCATCCTGGCCACCAATACCTCGAGCATCCGGCTGGAGGACCTGCGTGACGCGCTGGCGAACCCGGGCCGGCTGATCGGCCTGCATTTCTTTAACCCGGTAGCGATGATGCCGCTGGTCGAGGTGATCCACACACCCGATACCCCGGACGAAGAGATCCAGCGCGGGATCGCATTTACCCGGCGGATAGATCGACTGCCGCTGCCCTGCCTGAGTGCTCCGGGGTTCGTGGTCAATCGTGTGCTGATGCCCTACATGATGGAAGCCCTGCTGGCTGGCCAGGAGGGAGTGCCCCTGCCGGTCATCGACCGGGCGGCGAAAGCGTTCGGCATGCCGATGGGCCCGGTGGAACTCGCGGATACCGTGGGCCTCGACGTGGCGCTGCATGTAGCCCGGATTCTGGGCGACGCGCATGGCGTGCCGATCCCGGATAAATTAAAGCGCATGGTCGAGAGCAAGAAACTCGGCAAGAAGACCGGCGAAGGATTCTATCGCTGGGAGAACGGCAAGCCCGTCAAGGGCAAGACCGACGGCATCGAGCCGGCGGATCTGCAGGACAGGCTGGTGCTGCCGATGGTCAACGAGGCGGTCGCGGTATTCCATGACGGCGTCGTCGATGACCTCGACCTGCTCGACGCCGGCGTCATCTTCGGTACCGGTTTTGCGCCTTTCCGCGGCGGTCCCATCAACTACGCCCGGCAGCGCGGCGTGGATGATGTGGTGGCGACGCTGGGGTCCCTGGCCGACCGCTACGGCGAGCGCTTCAAAGCGGATAGCTCCTGGTCAAAGGTGAGCGAGGCGACGGCGGCCAAAAAGCCCGCAGCGTAAGCGGCGACGCGGCTTTGCTGTGGTAGTATTTCCGTCCTGTCGGGATCCGGCAGGGCCCATGGTGGGTCAAAACCGAGCAACAGGTTCAGACGGTGTGACGGATGGCAAAAAAGCCGATCGATCCGAGCGTCCTTAAGGGGCTCTCGCCTATGGACGGCCTCAAGTCCGACAATTTGCGGGCTCTGGCGAAAAAAACCTTTGTCAACGAGGCCGCGCCAGGCAGCTATCTGTTCCAGCGTGGAGACGATCGCAAAGTGTCCGTGTACGTGATCAGCGGCGAAGTCGAGCTGCGCGATGGCGATGAGGTGCTGGCGATCATTCACGGCGGAGCCAAAGAAGGCAGAGCGCCGATTGCGCCGGTGGTACCGCGCATGGTCAGCGCACGTGCCCGCGGCCCGGTCGAGTATATAGCCGTGGACACAGAACTGGTGGACGTGATGCTGACCTGGGATCAGACCGGGTCCTATGAGGTCAGCGAGTTGCGCACCTCGATGATGGCCGAGTCGTCCGACTGGATGACCACCCTGCTCCAGACCAAGGCATTCCATCGCATTCCGGCGGCCAACATCCAGGCGATCTTCATGCGCATGGAGCAGGTCAATTACCGGGCCGGTGATCTGGTCATCAAACAAGGCGACGAAGGTGACTATTTCTACGTCATCACTGATGGTCGTTGTGTGGTGACCCGGGAAACGCCGTTAAACAAAGAGGGGATCCGTCTGGCCGAGCTGGGCTCAGGCGATACCTTTGGCGAGGAAGCGCTGATCTCCGAGGCCAAACGTAACGCGACGGTGACGATGCTGACCGATGGCTCGCTGATGCGTCTGAAGAAACAAGACTTTCAGACGCTGATGAATGAACCCATGCTGCAATGGGTGAGTTTCGAGCGCGCCGCGGAGATCGTCGCCAAGGGCGGCAAATGGCTGGACGTCCGCCTGCCCAGCGAGTTTGAGAACTTGCATCAGGACGGCGCGATCAACATTCCCCTGTATTTCGTGCGGCTGAAGCTCAACAGCCTGGATAAGGACACGCCATACGTCCTGTGCTGCGACACAGGACGCCGAAGTTCAGCCGCCGCTTATGTCCTTAGCGAGCGTGGATTCGATACCTTCGTCCTGGAAGGCGGCCTGAACCAGCATGCCGGTGGGGAATTGTCGCTGGCCGATTAGCCGCTATTGCCCGGGACCCGAACCGCTACAGCAAGTGCTGAATGTCTGCTGACCTGAGGAACGCCGGCGCGGTCGGCAACGCGGAGCGCGTTACATCGTATGGGTTGATTTGTCGCCGCCCAGCGCGCCGGCAAGATAGGTTTCGATCTTGCGCTGGGTAGCACCGTTGTCCTGATCGCTGAACTGGACGCCAATACCCGCAGTGCGTTTGCCCTGAGCACCCTTGGGCGTCACCCAGATCACGCGCCCGGCGACCGGCAACTTCTCGTCTTCGCCCATCAGATTCAAGAGCATGAACACTTCGTCGCCGAGTCCATACTGGCTGTTGGTGGGGATAAACAGACCGCCGTTCCTGATAAACGGCATATAGGCCAGATACAAGGCGCTCTTGTCCTTGATCGTCAGGGTCAGAAGACCGGGCTTGTTCGACATCAGAATCCCACTCCGGATTGCATAGCGTCCAGCCGTCTGGCCCAGGGCACCAGCAAGCTCTCCAGCATCATCTGCGCATTGAGCGCGCCATCGCGACGAGCTAACACCGTCTGCACTTCGTCCAGGTAACAGAACAGCCGCCCCAAGGGTATGGTCTCGTCAATATTTTGCAAGTAAATAGTATCCGATGATGCGGGCGCCATGCGCTTTCTGATCAATTCACATACCGCGGCATTGAGCCAGCGCAGACTGAGCTCGATGCCCATGCGGTTCCACTCGGACGCGGCACTGACCGGATCCTTGCGCCCGGCTGCGATCGCGTGCAGGTCGACGGCAAACTGCTTTTCCAACTCGTCCTCGCCGTTGCGCGCAGCGCGCAGGGCCGCCAATGGTGCGCCGCCCGCTGCGTTCAGCATCAGCGCCCAATCGCGATCCGGGTCCACGGATTTCAGCCAGGCAAGGCTTTGTTGCCGATCGGGGATCGAAAAGCGGACCCGCTGACAGCGGCTGGCGACGGTAGCCGGCAAGGTGTCGAGCCGCGATCGCACCAGGATAAGAATCGTATTCGGCGTCGGCTCCTCGAGTGTCTTGAGCAAGGAGTTGGCCGCGCTGACATTCATCTTGTCCGCAGGATCGATGATCGCCACCTTGTACCCGCCGCCGTGGCTGGTCATCGATAAACCACGGCACAACTCGCGTACCTGGTCCACGCCAATTTGTTTCTTGTCCTCGGGCACCTCGACGGTGACCAGGTCCGGGTGCGCGGCGAGGTCCTCAACCTCGTCCAGGGTCGATGGCAGTCCAAGCAGGCGCGCCGCCATGCGGCGAGCGAATCGGGTCTTGCCCAAACCCAGCGGCCCTTCGAGCAAAATGCCGTGCGCAACACGCTCGCTCTCGAGGCTGCGCTCGAACTGTTCCCAATGCCTTTGATGCCAAAATAATTGCATTATTTACAGTGCGTTATAAAATCTTATTAATTTCATTTGTAATCCGGGTTTGGACCACACTCAGCGACTGTGCCGCATCGATAATCCGGATTCGCTGCGGTTCTGCTTGCGCCCTGGCCAAATACACAGCGCGGACCCTGGCAAAGAACTCCTGCCGCTCGATCTCGAAACGATCACTCTCACCGCGCCGGCTTGCACGGGCCAGGCCGATGCCAGGATCGGCGTCCAGCAGCAGCGTCAGGTGCGGACGGAAAGTGCCTTGCACCCAATTCTCCAGTTCGGCAATACGACGCTCAGCCTGACCTCGCCCGCCGCCCTGATAAGCATACGTTGCATCGGTGAAGCGATCACAAACCACCCACTGGCCACGTGCGAGCGCCGGCAAAATGTGATTCTCCAGATGAATGGCTCGAGCGGCAAACATCAGCATCAATTCCGCCAGCGGCGGAACCGGCTCATCAGCGTGGTCCAGCAACAGTTCCCTGACCCGCTCCGCCAGCGGAGTGCCGCCGGGTTCGCGCGTGACCACCACCTGCCGCCCGCTGGCGCGCAACAAATTCGCGACAAACTCCAGATTCGTGGATTTGCCGACGCCTTCGATCCCCTCCAGAGTGATAAACCGTCCGCTCATCGCTTTGACTCCCGCTGCGCCCGCAGTTTTTCAACATACCGCGCCACGGCCTGATTGTGTTCTTCCAGTGTGACGGAGAAAACGTGGCTCCCGTCGCCGTCTCCGCTGGCGACGAAAAACAATTCGTCTCCGTCGGCCGGGTTGACCGCGGCCAGCAAAGCCGCATTCCCGGGCAGCGCGATCGGGGTCGGCGGCAAGCCCTTGCGCGTATAGGTATTAAACGGGGTATCCCGTTCCAGATCCGCACGCCGCAGGTTACCGTCGAACGATGCTCCCAGGCCATAGATCACCGTCGGGTCGGTTTGCAATCGCATGTCGCGCCGCAAACGGCGATGCATGACGCCCGAAATCCGCGCGCGCTCGCTGGCCAGTCCGGTCTCTTTTTCGATAATCGAGGCCAGGATCAGAGCCTGATAAGGGGTCTCGAGGAGCGTGTCGTCGGCGCGCCCGGCCCATGCCTGCTCCAGCGCCCGGCTCATCGCCAGTGCGCCTTGAGCCAGCAATTCCAGGTCCGAGGTGCCGCGCGGGAAGCGATAGGTCTCGGGTAAGAACCAGCCCTCGGGCGACGCCTCCGGCAGACCCAGGCGGGCGGCAATCCGGGACAACTCCATGCCCTCGGTTTCGATCTTCAGCGCCGGATGCGCATACATCGCCGACAGCATCTGTCGGTAGGTCCAGCCCTCGATCACGGTCAGGCTGTGCATTAACACATCCCCGTCCACAAACCGGGACAGCAACTCGCGAGGGGTAAGTCCCGGCTCCAGGCCGTATTCGCCGGCGCGCAGCCGAGACGATTGTTTGCTCAGGCGTCCGTATAACACGAACCATTTCGGGTGCTGCAATACACCCTGTTGTTCCAGATCTCTGGCCACCGAGGACAGACTGCTGCCGGCAGGAATCTCGAATATCTGTGACGCCTTCAGGGCCAGCGGGCGATCCAGATAGCTGTGCAGCGTCCACGCCCCGGCTGCCGCCGTGGCCAGCATGATCAGCAGCAGTATCCCCAGCCAGCGGGTCAAACGGCCCATTGCTGCACTCCCAGGGCGGCAATCGCCCGCATGATGCGTCGGGTCGTATCGCATGCCAACGCCGACCCCGGTTCGACCGCTGGATGCCGCGCGCCGCTGCCCCCGGTCCCGGCTGGCGCCGGTGATGAACCGAGAAGTCGCATACCGCGTATTTCGCGCACCGGCCAGACACCGAATACCGAACTGCTCAGGAACAGTTCTTCGGCGCGCATCAGATCTTCACTCCGCACAGGCGCGATCTCGACCTCGAGACCAAGCGCTGGCGCCAGTTCGATGATCATCCCCCGCATGACGCCGGCGACGCCGCTGAGGCGGACATCCGGGGTAAGCAGGCGCTGCGCCTGCACCAGGAAAAGATTTGAACGGATGCCCTCAATAATCCGGCCTTCCACATCGCGCATCAGGCCCTCCGCCGCTCCGTCAGCCGGCTCCTGGCTGGCCAGCACCTGCTCAAGGCGGCCCAGGTGTTTCAGGCCACCGGTCGACGGGCTGGTTCCCAGCACAGTGTCACAGATCCGCACACAGACACCCCGCTGATACCACGCCCTGGGATATTCCGGTAACGGGTGGATGCTGATGATCCGTCTGCATGTCGCCGCTGGCGGAGGCGCATAGCCACGCCCACCGCTGCCGCGGGTCAAGACGAGCTTGAGCACGCCGGCGGAGGTGTCGGCCGCCGCGCGACCCAGTTCACGGCGCAATGCGGACCGGTCCGGAACCGGCAAGCGCAAACGCGCCGCATCCCGCGCCAGCCGCTCCAGGTGATCCTCGATCAGCGGTATCGCGCCATCGACGATGCGCATTGTCTCGAACAGACCGTCAGCATAATTAAGGCCGCGGTCCGAGACGGGCACACGATCGGTCATCTGGCCGTCGACCCACATCAGCTCAAGCCCCCTGCAGTGCCAACAGCAGGCCGCGAGCCTTGGCCCGGGTCTCTGCAAGCTCTGCCTCCGGGTCCGAATCGGCAACAATACCGCCGCCGGCACGGAAGCGGATGTCGCGGCCGTGAATCTGCAGCGTGCGAATCAGGATATTGAGATCCAGGCTTCCGTCCCGGTTCAGATATCCCATGGAGCCGGTATATGCGCCGCGCGGCGCCGGTTCGAGTTCATCGATGATTTCCATACACCGCACTTTCGGACAGCCGGTAATCGTGCCGCCGGGAAAGACCGCGCGGATGGCATCGCCTGGCAAGACATCCGGGCGCAGCTTTCCGCGGACGTTGGACACAATATGATGCACGTGAGCATAGCTCTCGATCACCATCAGTTCATCCACTTCCACCGTGCCGGCCTGGCAGATGCGACCAAGATCGTTGCGCTCCAGGTCGATCAACATCACATGTTCGGCCCGCTCTTTCGGATGACCGATCAACTCCCGCAACAGACCGTCGTCGGTCGATACATCGCTGCCGCGCGGACGAGTGCCGGCGATAGGCCGGGTCTCGGCGATCCCGTCACGCACCCGCAGCAGCCGCTCCGGCGAAGAACTGACAACGGCAAAGTCGTCCCGGCAGAGCAGACCGGCAAACGGGCCGGGGTTACTCCGGCGAAGCCGGAGATACACATCCAGAGCAGATACGCCCCCGGCCAGCCGGGCGCACCATTGACGCGACAGATTAGCCTGAAAAATATCGCCATCGATGATGTATCCCAGGGTTTTGGCGATGGCGTCCCGGTAATGTTGCGCGGGATCCTCAGCCAGCGTGGTCGCGAGTACCTCAGGCGCCGGGCCAACAGTCGACGACGGATCCGCGATCACGCCAAGATGTTCGACGTCTGCGAGCATCGACTCGACAAGGTGTTCGGCGCCCGGCTCTGCCACCAGCCAGGCGCATTGCTGTAGACGGTCCAGAATCAGCGCAGCAGGAACACGTACCGCAAGCGCCACCGGCAGATCCGGCTCGGCCTGGAGACGCAATGTAGGCTCAATCTGGGCCGCGAGTTCGTAAGCAAGGAACAGGAACCAGCCGCCGCGGAACGGCAGATCGTCCGCGTCCAGCTCGAGATGTTCGTGCTGCCACCAGCCATTGAGCGCGTGAAGAAAATCCACAGCGCCGACCGAGTTCGCACCGGTCAGACTGCAATCGGATTTAAGCTCAAGGCTCTCGCCGGGGAACGCAAACAAGATGTCGAAACGGCCCTGAGGTGTGCCGCTGGCCGCGCTCTCGAGCAAAAACGGATAGCGTTTGGGCAAGGCCCGATGCAGCGCGAGAGCTACCCCGGCGTGATACGGGATCCCGCGGCGATGCACGCTTTCCTTAATCCCGTGCATGGACGCAGCGGCGCCAGCCGCTGTCAGTCGAGAGCCCTGAATACCAGCGTCCCGTTGGTTCCACCGAAGCCAAAGGAATTGCTCAACGCGATGCGGATCGGCATTTCACGCGCCACATTGGGGACGTAGTCCAGATCACACTCAGGGTCGGGATTTTCGTAGTTGGTGGTCGGCGGCGCGACTCCGTCACGGATCGCCAGGACGCTGAAGATCGCCTCCACCGCACCGGCGGCGCCGAGCAAATGGCCAGTCATGGATTTTGTCGAACTGACCGCGAGGTTGTCTACGCAGTCGCCGAAAGCGAGCTTGATCGCAACCGTTTCCGCCTTGTCACCCAGCGGCGTCGAAGTGCCATGTGCATTGACGTAATCGACATCCTCGGGATTGATCCCGGCATCACGCATCGCATTGCGCATGCACAGCGCCGCCCCCTCGCCGGACTCCAGCGGCGCGGTGATGTGATGCGCGTCGCCGCTCATCCCGAACCCAACCAGCTCTGCGTAGATGGTCGCGCCTCGAGCCCGCGCATGCTCGTACTCTTCAACCACCATGGCACCGGCTCCGTCGCCGAGGACGAACCCGTCCCGATCCCGATCCCATGGGCGGCTGGCGGTGTCCGGATCGTCATTCCGCGTCGACAAGGCTTTGGCTGAACAGAATCCGCCGAGTCCCAGCGTGGCAGTCGCCATCTCCGAGCCTCCGGCGACCATGACATCGGCATCCCCGTAGCAGATCGTGCGCGCTGCCAGTCCGATGCTGTGGGTGCCTGTGGTGCAGGCTGTGACCACGGCGAGATTCGGCCCACGAATGCCGTAGGCGATGGAGACATATCCCGCGACCATGTTGATAATGCTGCTGGGAATGAAAAACGGGGAAATCTTGCGTGGAGAGCGATCGCCCTCGAAGTATTTTTCCAGAGCAAAACCGATGGTCTCGATGCCGCCGATTCCGGAGCCGAATACGATGCCTACCCGCTCGGAATTGCTGTCGTCGATCTGGAATCCCGAGTCCGCGATAGCATCGGCGCAGGCGCCCACGCCATAGTGCATGAACTCGTCCATCTTGCGCGCATCCTTATCCGACAGATAGCGCTCCCGCTCAAAGCCTTTTACGGCTCCACCGATGCGGGTCGAGAAACGGCTAACATCCATCCGGGTGATCGGCCCGATGCCTCCACGGCCGGCCAGGATGTTCGCCCACGCGTCCGCCACCGTACTGCCGACGGGCGAAACGATGCCAAGGCCGGTGACTACTACGCGACGCCTGCTCAAGCGGATCTACCTCTGAAGGTGAGGACAGATAAGGAAACGACGGGCCGATGGTCGACCGTCAGGAAATTCAGCAATGCCGATATCGATCAGCTGTCGGTACCGCGCTGCTTCACGTAATCGATAGCCTGCTGCACTGTCGTGATCTTCTCAGCTTCCTCGTCCGGGATCTCGCACTCGAAAGCCTCTTCCAGGGCCATCACGAGCTCGACCGTATCCAGCGAGTCGGCACCAAGATCATCGACGAATGACGCATCGTTGGTGACTTCTTCTTCTTTGACACCCAGCTGCTCTGCAACGATGTTCTTTACTTGTTCTTCGATGCTGCTCATCTTTTGTTTCTTCCTCAAGAAGCAATGGATAAATCCGGCCAGCCCACTCCTACGGTCGCAGCCGAGACGCGTATTGTAGAGAATTCGTCTAAGTCAATCCACACGCCGGCCGAGACCCCCGGGGGCCCCGGAAATCAAGGGCTGCCCGGATATGCAGGACAACCGGCACCGCAGCGCAGCACGGCTAGCACATGCTCATGCCGCCATTGACATTGAGGGTCTCGCCAGTGATGTAGGCCCCTGAAGGCGAGGCGAGAAACACGACCGCAGCGGCGATATCCTCCGGCACGCCCAATCTTTGCAACGGAATCTGCGCGGCCATGGCGGCGCGTTGCTCCTCACTCATGGCCCGGGTCATGTCGGTCTCGATAAAGCCCGGCGCTATCGTATTGGCGGTGATGCCGCGTGACCCGACTTCGCGCGCCAGCGAGCGGGTGAAACCTATCATCCCGGCCTTGCTGGCACTGTAATTGGTCTGGCCGGGATTACCCATAAGCCCGACAACCGAGCCGATATTGATGATGCGGCCATGCCGCGCTTTCATCATCCCGCGCAGACACGCTTTGCAGGTACGATACAACGCGCTGAGATTGGTCTGCATGATCTCATCCCACTCCTCGGCCTTCATCCGCAACAGCAGATTGTCCCGGGTGATCCCCGCGTTATTGACCAGGATGGTGACCGGCCCTTCGCGCCCGCTGATCTCCTTGATCAGATCGAGCACCGCTTGCTCGCTGGTCACATCCAGTACTGCGCCCCGGCCGCCGATCCCGAGGCCTTTCAGGTGTTGATCGATGGCAGCCGCTCCGGACTCGCTGGTCGCGGTGCCGATCACGTTCGCCCCGGCGCGAACCAGGGCTTCGGCGATGGCGCGGCCGATGCCTCGCGATGCGCCGGTAACCAGCGCCACTTCCCCGGAAAGCAAATTGTCGCTCACTTCTCTGATCCTCCGTTGAGACCGTCGATGGCGGCGGCCAGCGTGCCCGGATCAAACACCGGATAGCACACAAGGTCGCGTTCGATACGTCGATTCAGCCCGGCCAGCACTTTCCCTGGCCCGGCTTCGATCAACGCGGTGACGCCGGATGCTTTCAGGGCCCGGACACAATCGACCCACATCACCGGCCGATACAATTGCTCGGCCAGGACGCGACGGATTTCATCAGGATCGCGATGGACCGCCGCATCCGTGTTGTGGATGACCGGCACCTGCGGCTGGCGGATGTCTACGGCGGCCAGGCGTGCCGCTAGTCGCTCCGCCGCAGGCTTCATCAACGCGCAATGCGAGGGCACGCTGACCGGAAGATCCACCACCCGTCTGGCGCCGAGTTCCCGCGCCAGTGCCGCCGCGCGCGCCACCGCGGCCCTGGCGCCGGCGATCACGACCTGCCCGGGCGCATTGAAATTAACCGGCGCAACCACTTCATCTTCCGCTGCTTGCTGACACGCGGCCGCCACCTGTTCATCATCCAGCCCGAGCAGCGCCGCCATCGCACCCTCGCCCGGCGCGACAGCCGCCTGCATCACCTGACCGCGAAAGCGGACCAGATCGACCGCCGTCTCGAAATCGATTGCGCCGGCGCAAACCAGAGCGGTGTATTCACCGAGGCTGTGTCCGGCCATCATCGCCGGCGCCAGACCACCGTGCGCCTGCCAAACCCTGAATACCGCCACGCCCGCGCTCAACAAGGCCGGCTGGGTGCGCTCGGTCACGTTCAATTCTTCGGCGGGACCCGCCGTGACCAGCTCCCAGAGGTCGTATCCCAACACCGCAGATGCCTGTCCAAAGGTCGTCTGCACTGCAGGTTCCGCGGCCGCCAATTCGCCCAGCATCCCGGTGGATTGGGACCCCTGGCCAGGAAATATCATCGCCAGTGTCATCAGACTTGCTCCTGTAACTGGACGGCCATCAGCACGATCATCGGCGGACAAACGCCCGCTCCAGCGCGATTATACCGATCGCAGCGAGCCGGCTATCCATGCGATCAGCGCGCCGATTATCCCACCCGCTGCACCAAAGAAATGCGCTTCGGTGACCACCGCACCTGAAATGAGATCGGCGGTGCCGGGCAAGGGCCCCGCCGCCTGCTCCCAGGCCAGCTTTCCGGCCAGCAAAAGCAACAGCAAGAATCCCATCGGTCGAAGCCGCAGGCACAGCAGCAGCGCCGGGCCGGCGAGTGCGCCATGCAGCACGCCCGACAGACCCACATACCAGCTCAGCTGTGGCATCAACCAGTACAGACCCGCATCGACCCCGAGCATGGCCCCGGCCACGATCAGCAGCCAGTCCCGGGCCGCGACACCGCGTCCGACCGCCGCTACCAGCAGCCACAAAGCTGCGCCATTGAGCAGCGCATGGACGAAATCCAGATGCACCAGATGGGCACTGAACAGCCGCCACAGCTGGCCCACCTCGAGACTGGTCCGGTCGTAGCGCAGCAGCGCCCGCGCCGGCTCACCCAGTACAGCAAGCACGAAGATCAGGATCAGCGTGGCATAGACAACCAGCCAGACCGCCCGGCCCGGTGTCCCGGCGCTACCCTGGGCGCGTGGCTGCGGGCCTTGATCGGGGTCTAATCCTGATATCATTGAGTCCTTATCAAGCCGGCAGCAGCGCCGGACCGAAGACAAACGGGTGGACGAAGTATGAGCGAATCCAGAACGAGTATGGCAAATGCGCGGCTGCGCCGCGAAGAAGGCTTTACTCTTATCGAGATCATGGTCGTGGTTGTAATCCTCGGCATCCTGGCGGCGCTGGTCGCGCCAAACGTGATCAGCCGCATCGACGACGCGCAGGTGAGCCGCGCCAAAGGCGATATCCGCGCGATCGAGAGCGCGTTACAGCTCTACCGGCTGGACAACTTCCGCTATCCGACCACGGATCAGGGACTCGAGGCGCTGGTCAACCAGCCGGCCGATCCGAGCATCCGCAACTGGCGCAAGGGCGGTTATCTCGACAAGGTCCCGGTAGATCCCTGGGGCACCCCGTATCAATATCTCAATCCGGGTCAAAGCGGTTCCAGCGAGTTCGATGTATTCACCCTGGGCGCTGATGTCCAGCCTGGCGGTGAAGGCATCAACGCTGATATCGGCAATTGGAACATCGACTGATCACGAGCATCCTGTCCGCAACAGGTCGGCGCCACGCTCAGCAGGGCTTCTCTCTTCTGGAGTTGCTGGTCGTGATCGTAATCCTTGCGATCATGGCGGCTACAGCAATGGTCTCGGTGGGCGCTCTGGGCGGAGACGATGAGATCCAGCGCGAGTCGCTGCGTCTCCAGGCGTTGATGCGGCTGGCTGGCGAAGAATCGCTGATGCAGGGCAAGGATCTCGGATTGTATGTGGAGGAGGACCGCTACAGGTTCCTGGTGTTCTCCCGCGACACCAACGGCTGGCTGCCATTAGAAGCCGACCGCAGTTTCCGCGAGCGGGTGCTGCCGGAAGGGCTGTTTTTCTCTCTGGTCGTCGAGGATCAGGAAGTGGTGCTTGAGCCCGCCGGAAATGAAGCCGAAATCCAGCCTCAGATCGCGATCCTCTCCAGCGGCGAACTGACGCCGTTCCAGCTGTTCCTGGGTCGTGAATTCGGCGATCTGCAATTCGAGCTGGCCGGGGAACTCGACGGGCGCATGGAACTGACCGAGCGAGGCCCCGATGATTTTTAGCCGGGGTCGCGAACGCGGGTTCACTCTGCTGGAGGTCATGGTCGCGCTGCTGATCGTGGCCCTGGGAATCGTCGGCCTGTTCAATCAGATCATCGGCATCACCGCCGGCACCATCCAGATGAAGGAACGTACGCTCGCCAGCTGGGTCGCGTTGAACGAAATCACCCGCGTCCGCCTCAGCGGCGAACTGCCGGATGTGGGTGAGTTTGACGGCGACGTCGAATTTGCCAACGGCGAGTACCGCTGGCAGGCGCGGGTCTCGGAAACCGGAGTCGACGACTTGCGCCGCATCGACGTGGACGTCGCCTATGCCGACGATCCGGATACGATATTGGGGCAGGCGACCGGGTTTCTGACGCTACCTGCCGCGCAACGCATTGGCGCTGGCTGGGGCGGTGCCGGGTTTGCCCCGGGGGTCGGCGATAACGCCCCCGGCAACGACGCGAACACGGATTCCGGGGAGGATGCCGGGTGAAGCGTCATCACCCCGGCAACGCCGGGTTCACCCTGCTCGAGATACTCGTCGCGATGGCGGTATTCGCGATCTTTGCCTATATGGCCTACGGCGGCTTCAACGCCGTGGCTCGCCAGCAGGCCATCGTCGCCGAATCCGCGCAGCGCCTGCGCGAGGTCCAATATACAATGCGTCGTCTTGCGCTGGATCTCTCCCAGCTGCAGCCGCGACCGATCCGCGAACAACTGGGAGACGGCTGGCAGCCGGCACTGCTGGCCAGCGGGCTTGAGATCAACGCAGTGGAATTTACCCGCGGCGGCTGGCCCAACCCGCTGGCCCGCGCGCGCCCGGCCCTGCAACGGGTGGCTTATCGGCTAGAAGAAGAGAAATTGATCCGCGTGCAATGGCCGGTGCTCGACCGCTTGCTGGATCAGGAACCGGAAGAGCTTGAGATGCTCGGCGGCGTGCGCGAAATCCGCTTCCGCTTCCTGCTGGAAAATGGCGAATGGAGCGAAGTGTGGCCAAGCGATGATCTGGGTGTCGGCGGTGCGATACCCGATGCGGAGTCATATCGCCGACTGCCTCGAGCCGTGGAAGTCGTGCTCGACCTCGAGGATTGGGGCCAGGTGACGCGCCTGGTGGAGATTGCCGGATGATGCGCTTACCCGGGCGGCAGCGCGGCGTCGCCGTGATCACGGCCCTGTTGATCATCGCTCTGGCCACGGTCCTGGTCGCGGCCGCAATGTCAGATTTTGACCTCAATCTGCGGCGGACCGAGGCGACGTTGTTCACCGAGCAGGCGCAGATGTATGCGCTGGGCGCGGAATCCTGGGCCACGCGAATTCTGTCGGAGGATGCTGAGGACAACAGCGTCGATCATCCGGGTGAAGTGTGGGCTACCGATCTGCCGCCGCTGCCGATAGAGGGCGGCGCCCTCGACGGCAGCCTGATCGACCTCCAGGGTCGATTCAATATCAATAATCTGGTTGACGCGAATGGCGAAATCGATCCCGCCGCACTGGAACAATTCCGGCGGCTGCTGGAATTGCTCGATCTCGACACCAGACAGGCCGGTTTCGCCGCGGACTGGATCGACACCAATATCGATCCGGCGTTTCCGGACGGTGCGGAGGATTCGAGCTATCTGGGCCAGATCCCCGCCTACCGTACGCCCAACATGCCGGTCACCAGCGTTTCCGAACTGATGTCCCTGCCGGAAATGAATAAGGAAACCTACGACACACTGCTGCCTTTCGTGACCGCTCTACCCAGGGGCACGCCCATCAATGTCAATACCGCCAGCGCACCGGTCCTGGCCTCGTTGTCGGCGGACATGTCGATCAGCGACGCCACCCGGGTGATCGAAGATCGACCCGAAGAAGGCTACGAGGATCTCACCGAACTGGAAGAAATCATCCCGGCAGGCCTGGCTCTGCCCATCGGCGTTTCCAGCCGTTTCTTCCGTTTGACGGTAAGAGTCAATATTGGCAGTACGGAACTCACCATGTACAGTCTGCTCGAGCGTCAAGGCGCAGGATCGATTCGCTCCCTGTTGCGCAGTTACGGAACCTATTGAGCATGGCGGAAACTCTGATTATCAGACTGGGCCCGGACGCCACGCCGGCAAGCTGGCTGGCCATGGACGCCAACGGTTCCAGAGCCGGCAGCGTGGCCCGCGGCAGCCTTGAGCAAGCCGCAACGGACGCGGCACAACGGCGGGTGCTCGTTCTGGTGCCGGCCGATCAGGTGCTGGTCACCAGCGTGGATCTGCCCGTCAAGGGGGCCGCGCGCATGCGCCAGGCTCTGCCATTCGCTCTGGAGGAACAGGTAGCCGAAGATCTGGAGCTGTTGCATTTCGCTGCCGGGCGTCGGGAAGAAGACGGCCGGCTGGCGGCCGCTGCGACCCGTCGCGACCGTCTGCAATCCTGGATCCGACTGCTGGAAGCCGCCGGCATAGAGCCATCGGCAATCATGGCCGAGCAATCGATGCTGCCGTCGTCACCTACCGCCACCGTCTGGGTCATCGAGGACAACACCTGTTTTATCCGCCGGCCCGGAGAGTCACCTTTGCGTATCGAAGGCGACACGGTCGATGAATTCATGATCTTCGGCGATCCCAGGGATACGAAAATCGAAGGTGGCGCCCATCTCACCGTCTACGTCAATGCCGCCGATCATCCGCGTTATGCTGCCGACCTCGAGGCTTTACGCGAAACCCTGACCAGTGTCGAGATCAAGATGCTCCCGGATGGTGCGCTGCCGCTACTGGCGACCGCCGCGATGCGCACACCCGGGGTGAACCTGTTGCAGGGGGATTTCGCGCCACGCACCGGTATCCATCGCCTGCTGATGCCATGGCGCACGGCCGCCGCCCTGCTGTTGGCGTTGATTGTCTTGCTGGTGATCCGCCAGGGTGCGGAGCTGTTCCAGCTCAAGGCGCAGGAGCGACAGCTGGATGAGTCGATCCAGACTGTTTTCCGCGAAGCGATGCCCGACGTCACCCGAGTGGTCAATGCGCGCAGTCAGCTGGAAACGCGATTGCGGGCGATACGAGGTGCCGGCGGCGACAGCGAGGCGCCATTTCTCGCCATTCTCGAAGTGGTCAGCCGTGCTGTTGTGTCTGAACCGCAAACGCGAATCGAGTCGCTTAGCTTCCGCAATGGAGTCATGGAACTGAAACTGGCTGCACCGGGGGTCGACGCCCTCGACCGCGTCCAGCGCCAGGTGGAGGCCAGCGGTAGCCTGGAGGCAGATATTCTCTCGGCCAACCCGCGCGGCGAAGAAGTCGAAGGCCGAATCCAGATTTCGGAGACCGGCGCATGAGGGACTGGTTTGACAATCTCGCTCCGCGCGAGCGCCTGGTGGTCAGTATCGGGGCGGTCGTGGCCGGTCTCATCCTGTTCTGGGGAATGGTGCTGTATCCGTTGGGCTCGAGTGCCAAAGCCAGTGCAGAGCGCGTTGCACGCAAACAGGCAGATCTCGAATGGATGCTTGGCGCCGCCGCGGAGATCAAAGCCAGCGGCGGCATCGTCAGCGCTGCAGGCAACCCGGATCAATCGCTGGTGGTTGTGATCGATCGCAGCGCCCGGGAAGCCGGAATCGGCGCTGCGCTGACTCGCAACCAGCCGGTCGGCGAGGACTCGATCCGCGTACGACTGGAATCGGCTTCGTTTGACGCGGTCACCCGGTGGCTGGGGCAGCTGCAGGGCAGCTATGGACTCGACATGGAGTCGGCGACATTTGAACGCGGCAAGGCAGAAGGCACAGTCACCGCAAGCGTCATCCTGAGGCAGCCGGGCTGATGAAAAAGCCCCTGCTTCTGGTGGCCCTCGGGGTCATCCTGGTTCTGGTATTCATGCTGATGTTGTGGCCGGCGCGGGTTGCAGCGGGCTGGTTCCTGCCGGCAAACGTAGCCCTGAACGGCGTCACCGGGACCGTCTGGCAGGGCTCAGCCAGCCAGCTGAGTATCGACGGTCATTCGATCGGCGGATTGAGCTGGGACGCCCGCACCCTAAGTTTGCTCAGCGGTCGTCCGCGCTGGCAGATCGAGATTCGCCGGGTTTCCGGCTTTGCCCGTGCCGAGGTTGCAGTGTCGAGCGCGGGCACGGTGCAGGTATCCGATCTGACTGCGGCAAGCCCGCTACAAGGTATTGCGGATCTGGTGCCCCTGGCCGGCACCCGTGGCAACCTTACCGTCAATCTGCCGACACTGGCGCTGGAGCAAGGGCAACTCACCGCGCTGACCGGACAGATCGTGGTAGACGCTCTGCAGCCCCTGGGTCTCGGCGACGTCGATCTGGGCACGCTGGAACTGACGCTGCCGCCGGACCAGGGGCCGCCTTTCAGCGGCATGCTGCACGCGCTATCGGGCCCGCTGATTCTCGAAGATGGTCGTCTGGAACTGGCCGCAAACGGCAGCTACACGATCAGCGGCCGGGTCAAGGCGCGCGATGACGCCCCGGAAAACATCCGCCAGGGCATACAATTTCTTGGCAGCCCGGATCCGCTCGGCTTTTATCCGTTCCTGCAACGCGGCTCACTCTGAAGCCGGATTCGGGACCCAGCTGCGCCAGGCGCGGTGCATCGGAAAATACAGGCCCACCTGGACCGGCTCGTCCGGATACAAAGTGGCAACAAGCCGGGCGTACCGTTCAAGTTGACGGCGATAACGCTCCACTTCCCGATCCAGATAGAGATCCAGATCGCCGCCTTCATGAGCACCGGTCTTGAAATCGATAACCCAGCGCTGCCCGTGCGCATCGCGGAATGAACGATCGACGCTGAGATGCGCCACCGCACCGTCGACGTGGCCGGCGATCGCAAACTCGCTGGACGCATCCTGATGCGCAGCGGACAGGATCCACTGACCACGCTCATCGGCGAGCGTGTTGTCCAGCGCGGACATCACCCGTGCCAGCGCATCAGGCAGCAACTCCCCGCCAAGCCCCTGCTCCACCAATGCCCGGCGCAGTGTGCCGCTGGAGTCAGCGATTCGCTGTCGCGGCCACTGCGCCGGGCCATCGTTGGCGATCCGCTCCAGCCACCGGTGCACAACTGTTCCGACCGCGCGTCCGACTCGCCCGGCCCACCAGAATTCGACACGCCCAGCCTCTGGCGCATCCGGCGTCGGCGCAGCCCGCCAGACTGGCGGCCGCGGGACCGGCGGCGGCGACCAATCCGCGGCCAGACGCAACAGTCGCTGCGGCGCTGATGCCGGGATCTCCCCGGACTGCGCTGTTGCACCGCTTCCGGGCAGTTCGAGATTTGCGAGAAAATGCTTACTCTGCCCTGGCCACAATAAATCGAGCATCGATCCCTTCTGCGGAGGTTTGACTTCGGCGTCGCCGGCGCCGTCATCGGCGGCAGGTTTCAGCGTCGCAAAAAGATGCATTTGCCGTCGTGCCCTGGTCACCGCGACATACAGCAGACGGTCAAGCTCGTATTCGATCTTGCGTGCCTCCATTCGCTTCAGGAACTGGTGCAGGCAATCACGATCCGCACCGCGTTCCTCGACCGTGGCAAGCAACAGATCCGAGCCGCCATCCGGCCGCGAGAACTCCAGCCAGTGCAGCAACTGCGTTTGCGCATTACCAGATCGCCGCTGCAGGCCAGGCAGCAACACGTAGTCGAATTCCAGACCCTTGGCCTTGTGGATAGTCATCAATTGAAGCTGTTCGTCGGCGGTCGGGTCAGGCGCCGCATACAGGTCATCAAGACGTGCCTCCAGCGTAGCGACGTCATCCAGGTCACCGCCTGCTTCCAGCGTCCGCAGACGCTGGAAGTAGTTCTTCGCATCCTCCAGATCAGATGCCTTTGGCAGCGTGGCAGGTCCGCCCAACGCCAGCCAGACGCCCTCCACCAGACGGTGCAAGGGCCGCCGTCCACGCATTGCCAGACCGGTTTCGATGGTCGCGCAAAGCGTGTTAACACGGCGCATCGAATCCGGCGCCAGGGATGGCGCAGTCTGCTGTTGCCGGATGCACCATTTGAGCGAGTCGAGAACCGTTTTCGACCGATCACCAGCCAGCGTCTCGATGTCATCCAGGCTCAATCCGCACCAGGGCGCCCGTAACACTGCCAGCCATGCGGTTCGATCGCCAGCATGGGTCAATGCACGGGTCAGAGCCATCAGATCCTGGATCACCGGTCGCTGTACCAGCGGCTCGATATCCAGCGCCTTGTAGCGGATGCCCGCGGCTTTCAGCATCGGGACGATCTCCGCCAGGTGATTCCGCGCACGCACGAGCACGGCTATGGTCGGCGCATCGCGCGAGGCGACGGCCGGGCGATTGACCTGACCATCGTGCTGGTCCATCCGTCGATTTGCGTCTGCGTCATCGGGCGAATGCCCGGCAAGCAAATCGCGGATAACCTGGACCACGCGCTCCGCCTCGCGGACACCATCTTCAGCCACGAACGCATGGAAACGCACCGGCGGCAGCTCACCGTCCGGATGCCAGGCTCTGGCTCCGGCGAAGGTGACTGCGCCCAGACGCGGGTCCTCGGTCTCCGGCATGATGCTGCCCATGGATTCGTTGACCCATTCAACCAGCCCATGATCCGATCTGAAATTGACTTCGAGGACCAGATCGTCGATCGCCACTTCGTTGATCCGGCCGTCACGCCTTACCTGCAGGAACAATCCGACCTCCGCCTCGCGGAACGCATAGATAGACTGCATCGGATCACCGACGCAAAACAGACTGCGTCCGTCGCCCTGCTCCCAGCCGGCGGTCAGTTGTCGCAGTAGCTGCACCTGCCCGCCGGATGTGTCCTGGAACTCATCCAGCAGGACGTGCCGGATTCGATAATCCAGCGCCAGCGCGAGGTCTGTGGGTTGATCTTCGGTGCCCAGGGCGCGCCGTGCGGTCTGTGCCACCGCGACGTAGTCCGCCTCGCCCTGCTCGCGCATGACCAGCTCGAGTTCCGCTGCGCAGATCGGGAGCAACGTCAATAAGCTGTTGAGGATTTCCCACTGCGCCTGATCATAGTGCCAGGGCGGTAAATCCCGGGTGTGGTGCAACAGCTGCCGCCATGCTTGCCCGTCGTCGAGCGCTTCCAGCAGCGCCAGCATACGTTCCTTTTCCGGGCTTTTTGCCGGCATGCCCTGACGCACGTTGACCGTCTTGCGCCAGTCACCGGCCTGAGTCAGCAGCAGCTCGGCCACGCCTTGCCAGACCGCAAGCGCGTCGGCATCCGCTTCCGGCAGGGTGTTCATACCGGCACAGGCGAGCAGCGGCGAATCGCTCTGTTGCTGGTGCAGCGTCGCCGCGGCAAACGCGCACAAGGCCGGCAGCACAGCGGCAACCGTTCTCGGGATGGATTGACGCAAACGCTGCAACTCCTGCTCGACCTGTCGGCGGATGCTTCCTTCCAGCCAGGCACGGCGATCGGCTTCATCCATGGCCCCCGGGCCGGTCACCCGGGCAAGCCACTGGTCGCGCCGCGCGAGCAGTCCGGCCAGCATGTCACGGGCACGGTCAAAACGGTTGTCGCGATGGCGCAGCAACGCGAGGCTGGCGTGGCCAGCAACGCCAGGTTCGTCTGTCCGCGTCAGAGCCCGCGTAGCGGCTAACTCATACAGCCCCGACGGTCTCTGACTGATAGCCAGAGCACCTCCGGCGCCGGACAGTATCGGCATTTGTCTGCTCAGCAACGCGTGCAGCGCATCGATAGTCATTACCCGCAAGCGGCCCGGAGACTGATCCAGGCACCACTCCATTTCCGCGTCGCGCTGGCGTGCAGCCCGCGCCAGCTTCCAGGTCAGGGCTTCATGCGCCTGCTCCGGTTCCGTTGCATTCGCGGCGCGAGCCAGCGCCTCGACGATACGCTGGCGCATTTCTCCGGCGGCTTTGCGGGTGAAGGTCATCGCGAGAATTTCTTCCGGCGCATCGACAATCGCCAGCAAGGCCAAGAATCGCTGGGTCAATAATTCGGTCTTGCCCGACCCGGCAGGAGCCTGGACGATGAAACTGCGGGCAGGGTCCAGAGCCGCTCGCCGGGCATCGCGGTCAGCCAGTTCAGTCATCACCAAGCGCGCCCCGTTCGCTCAATTCATGCCGTCGACACAGCACCGAGAGATCGCACCTGCGGCAGTCCTCGCTGACCCGCCGCGGGTCTACGCGCGCATCACCGTCGGCGAAGCCCTGAGCCAATACCGACAACTGTTGCCGCCATGCGGCCAGCAACGCAGACCAGTCCTCAGCTGCCGGCCTGCGTCCAGTCCCCGGGTCGCGTATCGCGGTACCCGGGATGTCGCTTTCGGCGAAGCCGCAGTACCCGACCTCTCCGGCCGCCAGACTGCCAAACGCGACGCCAGCGACCTGCGATCCGCCGGCCATTGCATAAAGCGGAAGCTGGGGTTCTCTCGGTCTTTCCCCCAGCCAGTCGCCGGTCGCGCTGTTGCCGGTCTTGTAGTCGATGTACAGGAATTTCCCGGTCGTCAGACGGTCGATGCGATCGATCCGCAAACGGAAGCCGAGTCCGGCAAGCTCCTCGGTCTGCTCGGACTCCAGCGCCTCTATGGCAAAAGACTCACGATCCAGATCCTCTCGCAGCAGCTCAAGAATGCGCTGGCTCAGACGCTCCTGTTCCAGTTCGAGCATGCTCGGGGGGATATCTCTGGCGCCGCCGAGCACCTGTCGGGTTGCACCTGCCAGCGCATCCCTCACCGCCTGCTGCAGATCTGCGGATGCCATGGCCCGGGGCACCTCCGGGCTCACCCACTGCTGCCACAGGCCGTGCAAGGCCAGGTGGGCAAGCTCGCCGCTGACCAGCGGAGCGATGCCCGGCATCGGGGTTTCGACCGGCTCCGCGTACAAGCGATATCTGGCCTGGGCCTGGAACGGGCAGGCAGATTGCGCGCGGAGCACGCCACTGCCGCCGCGCAGCCGGGAATGTACCGGCCACGGCCTAATGCGAGTGTCATCCAGCGATTCCAGTCTGGAGCTGAGCTGGATGATTGACGCAAGTCCGGGCTGCTCCGGCTCCGGGTCCATCGACGGTAAACCGGTAAGCAAAGACGACGGGCGCAGCACCTCGTCCTGATCACGGAGCGGCCAGCTGAACACGACCTCGCTACCCGACTGCCCCAGGGCCGCGGTCCGTCGCACGGCAAATTCAAGCTCGGCTTTGGCACCCGAGCGCGGCATTCCGGCCTCGCGCTGCAACCCGACCGGCAACAAGGCATTCGGGCGCAGCGGCCGCGGCCAGGCCTGGTCGTGCAGACCGGCCACCCACACTGCGTCAAATACCAGACCGGGAGTCTCCATCAAGCCAAGCACCTGCACCGGTGCCGGCGGCGTTTCCGGCTGAAACAGACTGTCCGCAGCCATCCGCCGCGCCTGCTCCAGCGCGGTGCTGGCGCTGACCTTGCTGCTGACGGCGGTCAGACCGGCCAGACGCGCGAGCAGTTCCTGCCACTTCGATACGGTCTGGTATTCGGCCGAGTCCAGGCTCCGGTCGCCGGGCCAGCCCAGATACGCCAGCACCCGACGGAATGATTCGGCCCATCCATCAAACGACTGCATGCGTGTCGCGTCACAGGTCTGCACTTGTTCCAGACGCCCATGCAGCGCGGGCACCGCCGGCCTGCGGGCATCCGTTCCCGTGGCCGTCAATCGGAACAGCCCCGCCAGATCCAGCTGATAGACACCCTGGTGCCGCAGCCAGACATCCAGCTGTGCGCGGGGGCCTGCCTCGGTGATGCCTTCGCCCAGATAGGGCGAGCGCAATAGCCGTCCCAACTCGGTGTGCGACCCTTTGCCCAACCATAAAGCCAGCCCCAGCAGCGCGTTATCGACCAGCGGCCAGCGCGACAACGGCAGGCCCAGAGAAAGATTCCATGGCCTCGCATCAGCCACGGCATGCGGTAGCACCGCGCCGGGATCCAGGGTGTCTTCCAGTACGTCGACGAGTTCGCTGCGGCGCTGATCCAGATCCAGCACCACGAGGCCTATCGATGCTTCGGGTCGCGCCCGGATCATCTGTGCAACCCACTGGGCAGCGGCTCTCAGTTCCGAGTCGGGATCGTCACCGCGGATCACGCTGCCCCGCCCCTTCGAAAACCGCGGCGTCCATTCGATCACCTGATGGCCTGCGGCGCGCAGTCGCTCGAACAAATGCTGCTGGGCAGGGGTGTAACCGTCGAAGCCGGCGAACAGCAGGTGCCGCGGCGGATCGCCGAGGCTGTCGGCAACCCCTGCCAGCTGCCAGACCAGGTCGGCAGCCACTGCCCAGCCACGGTGCCGGCGCAAATCGACAAAGCGTTCCGCGATGCGCAGGAACAGTCCGGTATCCACCCTGGCCTCCCGCGCCAGTTCGGTCCCGGCGATGGCGTAGTCGCGGGTCAACGCCCAGGCCTGCATCGCCTCGCGGGCTGCCTGAGCTGGTAGCAGTAATGTATCGATGCCCGGGAGATCGGCCGGCAGATCGCGCATGACCTGCTCCCAGACTATCCGTTCCTGCTCCGTGGTCAGCAGATGATAGTCACATGATGCGTTGCCCCGGTCGCGGGCTGCGCGCCACTGGCGCTCCACCCAGGCTTCCCAGGGCAGCACATCCAGCGGTAACCATGCGGGTTCGCCCCGGGTCAGATGGTGCTGGTCATCCATAAGGCGAAAATGACGCGCCAGCCGGCGGGTCGCGGTAACGACCGTCAAGCGGCCCGCTTCCGGATCAAAATCTGACGAGGAGAGATTTAGAAAATTATATATTTTTTAACCTCTTATGGTGCATATATCATCTTATTTGTCATTATCTTCTTCACCCGCGCCTTCGCCGCCTTCGGTTGCCCCGGCGGCCTCGCCCGCACAGGGAAATGCTTCCTGCAGCGCCTCGAAAAAGACCGCAGTGACCGGCAGGTCGCCCTTGTCGGGATGACGGTTGAGGTAGTCCGCCACGATCATGATGTAGCGGCTTCCGCTGGGCTGTTCGGTGACACAATAGCCCAGCAACGCCTCGGTATCGGTTTTCTCGAACAACTCGAATACGCTGGCTGCGTCAAGGTTGAGCAGAACCGTCATCAGCGACGCCATGCTCAATGCCCCGATCCGGCTTCCGGTTTCGAATCCCGCCACAATGCCGAGCGTCTGACCCAGACAATACGTGATATCCAGATCATCGCCGCCGCCGGTACCGGAAAGGATTGCGATATATGCAGCGCAATCGGCTTGCCAGCCAGCCGCGGTGGCAATCTCCGCTCTGCCGGGCGCCGGCCACAGAGAAATGGCCAGCAAAAGCGCCGACGCGAGAGCGGGCGCGGCTTTATCCGTCATTGGGTATTCCTGCCTGGCAGTGCTGGCGGTATCGTCGCATGAAGGTTTCCGCGGCCGCAATAAAGAAACCGGCGTCAGACTTCGTTGATTTGCAGCCGCGTCGTCGATTCACGATTCATCGATTGAGGGTTCGTCGGATGCGCCAAGCGGACTGGTGTTCACTTGCGGATCGGGTAGCAGCGCCAGCACTTCCTCCACATAAGACGGAATCACCTCATCCAGAGCGACGTCGCGACCCTCGCGCTCAGACATATACCAGCGATGCTCGAGGATCTGGTGGAAGATTTCCGCGTCATCCAGCTTTGAGCGCTGGGCGTCCGGAATCGCGGCCAGCGTCGGCCGATAAACTTCAGCGAACCAGCGGAACGCCGAAGTGGTGACCGGGATATCCTGTTCCTGAACACCGGTTTGCCACGCGCTGAAACTGTACATGTCGTTGAGCAAGCGGCGAGCCTGATTCTCCTGTACTTCGAGACCAGTCAGGGAGTGCACCAGGCGACGGTGGTGTCCGGCCTCGACCACATCGGCATGCATGCGCAACTGACCATCCGGCAACGTCTCGATCTCCAGCTCGTCGACGTCGTAGCCCAATTGGTTGAGGCGACACAAACGTGCATCGATGCGATATTGCTGGTCGGGCGGAAAGACTTCATCGCGCACGATCTCCTCCCACAGCGTCTGATACCGTGCTTCGACTGACCACGCAGCATCGACCGGATCAACCCCCCGTGGCAGGCCGAAGCCTGCCTCCAGATCGAGCAGTTCGCCGCCCAGATTCTCCCGGGCGATGTCCAGATCATGCCGTCGCTGCCCGGCGCTCAGACTGCGGTGCTGTTCACCGGTTTCCGCATCGACCAGATAGGCGGCATAGAGGCCGGCATCGAGGCGGAACAAGGTGTTCGAAAGCGAGCAGTCGCCCCAGAAAAAGCCGGCCAGATGCAGGCGCACAAGGAGCTCGGCGACCGCGTCAAGCAAATTGTCCGCCTGCTCGAGGCTGGCACCGCTGGTGATCAGACTGCGCAACGGCAACGATCGATCCAGATAACGCGTCACCAGCAGCCCGCGCTCGGTCACCGCGGGACTGGCATTGCTCAGGCTGCTGCGCTCGGTGGTCACGCAAACCGCCTGCACCACCGGCAGGCCCGTTTCCTCCAGCCCTCGCAGCAGCGCATATTCCCGCAGCGCCAGTCGGTCGCTGGTTTCCTTGATCGCGTAAACCACATCCCGATAGCGCACAAAGCGCACGATGTTACGCGACAGACCATGAGAGATGGATACCAGGCTGTCCACATCCCATTCCAGCAGCGGTTTCTCCCATGGCAGGATCAAACCGGTCGGAAAATCCTTCTTCGACGCAACCTGGAGTTTCATCCGCTGGCTCCCGAGGCGGGATCAGCCGCCGGCCTTGCGCTCTGCATCAATTCGCGCCGCCAACGCGCGGATATCGGCGCGTTCCAGCCAGTCCTCCAGGTCCTGTGTCAGCTTGCCCTGCCAGTTCGGGTGCTCATGCGAAGTGCCGGGCACGTTCGCTGGCGTATCCATCGCCAGCATGTCCTCGGGTTGCACCACCATCAAGGCCGCCCGACTGCGCGCCAGGTAGGCCTGGATGGCAGAGCTCAATGCGGCACTCATCTTGGTCCCCGATTCAGGATCGTCCAGCACCGATGGCGGAAGCAGCCCGTGCCGGAGCAGGGCCTCGAGGATGATCCGCCGTTCGTCGATGCGAGCCCCGGCGACCATTTGTCGCGTGCCCTCGTCCGGATACAGTCTGAGCCGGTCCCGCAGCTCGATGTCAGTGCCATGCCAGAAGCTCACCAGTGGCGGCAAATCATGGGTTGAAAGCGTCACCAACGCATGAGCGGGATAGTGCTGGGGTTCCAGCGCACGCCCATCGGGCTCGCGCTCGAAAAACAATACCCGATAAGAGTAGACGCCATATTCCGGCATCGCCCGGCGGATGGCGTCGGGGACCACACCAAGATCCTCGCCAATCACCAGGCAGCGATGGCGCTGACTCTCGAGCGCCAGAATGGCCATCAATGCCGGCAAATCATAATGCACATAGGCGCCTTCGCTGGAGGGACGCCCGGCCGGCACCCACCACAGACGGAACAGAACCATTACGTGGTCAATGCGCAAAGCCCCGCCGTGACCCATATTGGCGCGCAGCAGATCGATGAACGGCTGATATGCCCGCTCGGCAAGCATGTCCGGCCGCATCGGCGGGATACCCCAATCCTGACCCTGCAGTGCCAGCGGATCCGGCGGCGCGCCGATGCTCGCCTGTTCAGCGTAAAGCGTGCGGTCGGACCAGGCATCCGCGCCGCCTGGGTCAATACCTACTGCAAGATCCCGGTAAAGCCCGATCTGCATGCCTGCATCCGCGGCCGCCTGCTCGGCCGCCGCCAACTGCTCGGCGGCGATCCACTGAAGAAACATGTAATACCGGATCGGGTCCCGGTGCGAGCGCCGAAATGCGGCCACGGCATCGCTGTCTGGCAACTGATAGGCACTCGGCCACGCCTGCCATCCACCTGGTCGCCCCGATTCAGAGAAATGCGCTTGAAGAGCGTAGAATATGCCTAATTTTTCAAGTACTTGGCGATTACTCTTGATAAACTCGTCAAATTCAAGAAGGCGATCTGGATCCGGATTCGCGGCAAAATTGGCGTAGACCAGGCGCAGGACTTCCTCCTTGGCCGCCCACACGCCCGCGTAGTCGACCCGGGCCGGCGCCCTGAGCTCGGTTAGCCGGATCTGGAATGCAGCGCTGGAGACCAACGCTACGGCCTCCTCAGAGCTGGCGAACTCGGGTATGGCCTCCGGATCGATATAGACGGTGTTAAGAAACTGCCGGCTGGCAGGGCTGTACGGACTGCAATGCAGCGGGTCGGCGGGAAACAGCGCATGCAGCGGATTCAGGCCCAGCAGGTCAGCGCCCAGACCCGCGGCTTTTCTGGCCAGCTCGGCCAGGTCGGTGAAATCGCCGATACCCCAGTTGCGACCTGAACGCACACCATAAAGTTGGACGGCCATGCCCCAGACTCGCTGCCCCTCGGCGACCGCGGGCGGCTCATAACAACGCTCAGGCGCGAGGATCAGACGCGTCTCGGCCAGCGGATCCCCGTCCATGGATTCCAGTCGCAAACGGTGATAGCCCAGAGGCAGATCGGCCGGCAGCTCGAACGCCAAACGACAAAAACCGACGCCGTCGAGCACCCTGTCGCCCACTTGCGGCAGCATCGGCGGCTCGATTTCACCGTCGCGTGTGGACCCGTCTTCAAGCCACACCCGCCACCGCAGCCGCGGCAGCAAGGGCCGCATCACGGTAAACTGCAAGCCGCGGTCGCGACCCGGGCGCCGGACCACGACCGGGGGCAGAACCTGACGCCAGCTTCGCTCGTCCAGTTCTCTTGCCCGTGCCATGAGCCCTGGCTGGTCATTGATGTCATGACCCATCGCAGCAAGTAAGCGCAGCAAGCTGTCTTCCGACACCTCCCGGGCCTCGCCACGATAATCCAAATAGCTGCGCTCGATGCCGCGCAGCTGTCTAAGCCACTCGATCAAACCTGGGTCTGTCATCGACCTCTCCGGTCACGCCTGTTCGCTTCCGTTGGGCTAAAGCTCGGCAAGGATCTTTTGCCTCAGTGCCTCGTATTCGTCGGCAGTAATCAGGTGATCGTCGCGCAACGCGTTTAGCGTCCTCAAGCGATCAGGAATGGTGCGCCGCCCGTCATCTTGCGTCGCGGAAGCACTTGACGGCCGACGGCCGGCAACAGCGGTGGCACTGGCATCCGCCCCCTTACCGGGCCCGCTGGATGACTCGCGCCCGGGCGGCGCGGCGGACACGCTGGACGTGCCCGAGGAACCTCTGTTGACCGTTTGCGGCGTGCTGCCGGCCACCGACTCCACGCCCCCGGGACTGAATCCGGGCACCACCGCCAGGCGGTTCTCAGTGACATTGTAGTCAGACAGCGCGCGCTGCTGATCCGCAACACTCGGCGCCAGCAGGTCGATCACCGGCGGCTGATTGATATCGCCATCATTGACGATGCCGAATCGATCGGAATGCCGTCCGAACGCAGCAGGTATCACCATCAGATTGAATTGGCCGGGGGTCAGATTGACAACTTTGGATAATTGCTCGACTTCGCAACCGGTGACCAGCACCGAATAGGCCCAGTCGGGGCTGGCCTTACCGCCCAAAAAACTGTCCGGCACAAAGAACTCGATCTCGCGGCTGCCACGGATACGGATATTGCTGGGGAACAGGAAATTCCGCTCAAGATCGGCTTCGACTTGTTCTTCGGAGGCCTGCAGCTGCTCCTTGGTCACCTTGCCGAATTCATTACGCAGCGCATCCTCCGCCTGCTTCTCCAGATGCACTTTGTAGTAGGCGCGCGCAACCTCGGGGCGCGGACTGAGGACGACAGCCTTCTCCCATGCGTTGTCAGCGGCAATGTCCACCTGCCGCCCCGGCAGGGTGTCAACGCGCCCGGAACCGCTTTTGCGGTCCTGATCGATATACACATCGATATTGAAGGTATAGAAACCATGCCGGGCAAGGCTGCTCAGTGGCTCCTTGCCGAGATAGGTAGACAAGCCCTTGGGGCTGGCGATCGGTCGCGCCAGACGCGCCCGGAACCAGGTGCCGTCTTTGCCTTCGTAGGCGCGAAATGCGACCAGGTCGAGACTTCCGATCTCGATCCAGCCATCGTTGGGATAGACCAGATCACCGGCGCCGAAATCGTCGCCCTTGGGATCACTCAGCGCGAATATCTCTTTGCCGCTGGCGCTGACGGTCGTCAGGCACAGCCCGAGCACCAGGCCGGCGAGGATTGAAGGTGAAGGGTGCTTGCGGTGAATCATGGCGTCAATAAAAAAGGCAGCCCTGGAGCCCAGGGCCGCCCTTGATGCTAACAGAGCCTGCTCAGAAGCTCACTTTCATAAACGCCTTCAGGCGGTACTGGTTCAGGTCCACGTCATCGGTGGAAATGTTGCCCAACGGCGTCACTACAAAGTCACCGGTAGGATTCAAACGTGCCCGGGTGCCATTGTCGTTGACATAGAACTTGGGATCATAGTTACCCCAGAACCAGTCCGCGGCAGCGCCGAACTCAACGCCTGACAGGAAGTAGTTCAGCACCAGCCCGATCCGGTTCTTGGTCGAATCACCGGTCAGGTACTCGATGTACCCGAAATCGTTGCTGCCTTCAAAACCCATGCCCACCGGCGCGGTGTCGATCGTGCCATCAACCAGTTCGACGTCCCAATAATCGTAGAGCACAGTGGCATACAGGTCCGGATGCAGCTGATAACCGATGCTGAAGCCGTACAAGGCATACTCTGCCTTGCGATCGTCGCAACCGACACAGGTGCCCCACTGAGTGGCGAAGTTCGGCACCCAGTCCGGGTTGACCACGCCATCGGGATAGCCGTCACCATAGGCGTCCACCAGACCTTTCTGCGAGGTCACGCGATGGTCATCATCCTTGATGAACTGGTAGCGCAAACCCAGATCGATACCGTTGGCGATATCCCACACGTAGTCCATGTTGAAGCCGAACTGCTGGACTTCCCGATCCTGGTACGGGGAATACGGTGCTCGATAGTCGCCGCCCAGCCCCCAGGCATGGTTGCCCTCGTTGCGCGGGTATTTGCCACAGTTGGTGTTGTAGCCCTGGCCAGTCGCGTTATCGATTTGTCCGCCGCAAGCCTGCCAGTTGGTGTCGAAGTCAAAGTAAGAGTATTCCGCCGAGAACTCGATATCGTTCCAGGTGTACTTGGGCACGATGGTGATGCCCTTGTAGCCATGCACGTCGTAGGCGACCGGCTCGTCAAAATCGGTGAAGTCGTTGTCGGCCATCAGCGATACGACCTGCTGGGTCTCACCGTCCCAGCCGCCATAACCCAGGCCGGCGGTGGCGTTACCGTTCTCGATATTGCCGAAGTTGTAGTCCGGGCGGCCCCACTGGAAGGTATTCATCCAGCCCGAAGTCAGCAGCACGTCAGCTTCGCGTCGTGCCGATTGCACCGACATGTAGTCAGCACCGATCCAGAATCCCTGGATGTTGAAGGTCAGATCCGAGACCAGGAAATCGGACACGTCCAGGTTGATAAACCAGGAATAGTCGTTGGCACTTTCATTCAACAGCGGACTGAACCGGCAGTTGCCGTTGTACACGCCGTCGCACTCGGTGTCGTCGACGTTGTACCAGGAGTAATAGTACGAACCGGATATATCCACATAATCAAAGCCTGCGTATTCGGCTTTCAGACCGAGGACCGTGTTGTCATACCGGGTGACCGTATCCGTCCCGTCACGGATATCGTTGTCGTTGCCGTCGTTGAGCAGTTCGTCTCTGGAGATTTCCTTGTCGTAGACATACATCAGGATGCCGGTGGTGTTCAGATCGGTGCTTGCGTTCCAGCGCATCTGACCGACCAGCGCGGCATCATTGGCTTCCATCTTGGTCGCGTCGTCCTCACCCCGGGTGACGAAACGCGGACCCGCGAACAACTTGGGCAGCGATACACGGGCAAAATCCCAGCGCAGGTCGTTTTCCAGCATCGAGCCCTGGAGCAGGATGCCGGAGGCATTGTCGCGATCGATATAGCGGTACTTGCCCTGGGTCATCGGGTCGAACATGCCAAAATCATTGGAACCTATCGTGGCCGAATCGATCCACTCGTACCCCGGCGTGATCACCGCGCGGACACCGCGCATCTTCACATACTGCGCCGAGCGTTCGTCCGCCTCTTCAGGTCCGAAACCGCCGAAATTAGTCCAGAAATTGCGGTTGAACCGGGCTTTCAGACGACCGCTGATCTCGACCTGCTTCGACACCTGATTGCGGAACATGAGTTCGAACTCGATGCCCTGACCCTGGTCGCCACCCGCTTCGCCCGGAGTGGTTTCCGCATTGTTATACAGCGCGGACTCCTGGTTGCGGTCACCGTCCAGGAACTTGGCGTAAACCGAGCCGAACCACTCCATCTCACCAGCCGTTGCGACCGATGCCGGGGCACAGAGAGCCGCGCTTACCGCCGCCGCTAGCACCAGGTTTCTGTTTTTCATTACTCTCCCCCGAAGGCTTGTTCTACTTTTATTCACTCGCCCGTGGCGCTGATCATTTGCAGCGTTGCCATCTCGACGGGATTGCCGTCTGCATCACATTTGTAAGCCAGCATTTCGTATTGGGCCTTTATCTCAGCTTCAGTCCCTTGCGCCGGAGGCGCCAGGATGTCCATCACATGCGGGTCGCAATTCATGTCGTTGCCGCCGCCGAAGCGATGCTGGCCTTCAAATTCGTTGACCTTGCGGCTCAGCAGGTCTGTCTTGTCCGGGAAGCCTTCGTTGGATTGCATCACCACCTGATAGCTCCATGCAAACGGGTCTGCCATGCCGCTGGCATCAACCGTAACCAGATCTTCCATAGGTACCCGGCCGCTGATGCACTTGCCCTTGCCAAGCGTCTTGCGTGGCACCAGCAGCGCGCCCGACTCGACTTCAAACGGCGCCTTCATCTTCGCCTCGGACATCACCCGTGATTGCTGTTGTGGCGAAAGAATCACAACCCGGTTCCAGGTGTCTTCCGGGCCGAACTGGATATTCAGACCGGGGAGACCTGTGGTCTGGCCCGCATCCAGCGCGCCGGTATTGATAAACACGATCGCCATCTGCACCGCAAAACCGACGCCCATGCCCCAGGGATCATCGAGCTTGCTGTTGACGCAGACCTTGAATTCGACGTTCTTGCCTTTGGGGCTCACCTCGAAGCTGGTGATGTCGAAGGAGCCCGGCGAATAGACCGCGTCGGTGGGGTAGACGTAGTTGCCCGGGCCATTATCGTCACCGGTCGGGTCCTTGAACTCGATACTGGCGCCGAAAGCCGGCGCAGCCGCCATCGCACCCAGCGCGCAGCCCGCAAGCAAATGTCTGATTATTGTGGTCATGCTCTCTCCTCCTGAGCTGGACATCCTAATTAACTGAAGTACAGCGATTATTCAATTGATACAAATACCTACTGATGGGTTCTGAGGGCCCGGTCAGGTCTCATCCCTTGACCCCGCCAGCGGTGAGGCCGGATACCAGATACTTCTGCAAGTAAAGGAAGAGAAGCACCACGGGCAACGAAATAATGATGGAGCCGGCGGCGAAATACCCCCAGTTCGAGGCGAAACCACCGACAAAGAACTTCAGACCGACCGGCGCAGTGTACTTGATCTCCTCCTCGAGGAAGGTCGCCGCCAGGATGAATTCGTTCCACGCGGTCATGAACGAGAACAGCGCCGTCACGGCTACCGCCGGCTTGGCCAGCGGCAGGATGATCTTGAAGAAAATCACCTGCCGGGAGGCGCCGTCCATGATCGCTGATTCTTCGATCTCCAGCGGGATCGTGTCGAAGTATCCTTTCATCATCCACACGCAAAACGGGATCGCGGTTACCGAGTAGACCAGTACCAGCCCCAGGTAACTGTTGCCCAGACGCAACCAGCTGACGATGATGATGTAGATGGGCACCAGCAGCAACGTGCCCGGGAACATCTGCGAGATCAAAAACGACATCATCCCGGCCTTGCGCCCCGGAAACTGAAACCGGGAAAACGCATAGGCGGCGGTGCAGGCTAAAAAGACCCCGAGCACCGTCGTCGCTCCGGCGACGATGGCGCTGTTCAGCATCCAGCGGAGAAACGGCTGTTCCGTCAGCACATCGCGGAAATTCTGCAGCGAATATTGCTCGGGCCAGGGCATGATCGCGCGCAGGCGATCGAAAAACGTCGGGTCGCTGGGCACTTCGACGAATGCCAGGCTCTGCTGACCGGAAAACGCGACGGTAAACACCCACAGCACCGGATAGATCGCGATCAGCGCGAAAATGATCAGGAAGATATGCAGCCCGATATGGGAGCCATCGCGGTAAGCATTTCGGGCACTCATGCGTTGGCCTCCGTTGCCTTGGTGACTTTTGTCTGGAACACGCCGTACATCAGCAGGATGGCGAAGATCACGACCGAATAGGCCGCCGCGTACCCGTAGCGATATTCCTCGAACGCTATCTTGTAAGACTTGGTGATCAGGATCTCGTTGGCGCCGGCCGGTTCTCCCCCCGAGACCAGGTAGATCACGTTGAACATGTTGAAGGTCCACACCACCGAGATGATCACCGCCGGGATGATCGTGGGTTTCAGCGACGGCAGCGTGATGTGTCGGAACTGCTGCCAACGGCTGGCGCCCTCGACAGTGGCGGCTTCATACATGTCCTGGGATATCGATTGCAGCCCGCCGAGGATCACCACCATCATGAACGGGAAACTCAGCCAGCCGTTGGTGATCAGCCCGGTCATGAACGAAGAAAACACGCCATCGAACCAGGCCACGGGCTCGCCGCCGAACATCTGGATAGCCTGATTGATCACCCCGAATTGCTGATGGAACATGCCCTTCCAGATCAGGGCTGTGATGTAGTTCGGGATCGCCCAGGGCAGGATCAGGATCACCCGATAAAAATTCGTTAACTTGAGCCCCTTGGTGTTCAGTGCCAAAGCCAGCAACATGCCGAAGGTCACGCCCAGACCTACGTTCAGTACGGTCCAGCAAATAGTGATAAACAGGGTCCAGTAGAAGTTCTGGTAGTCGATCACCGCACCTTCGGCGGTGGACTGGAATACCTGAAAATCGCCGAGGATATCGACGTAGTTTTTGAGCCCGACAAACAAGTCGGACAACGGCTCACTGACGTTGAGCACGGTCTGTTCGGTGAACGACAGGGCGACGCCGTAGAAGAACGGGAAGAACACCAGGATCAACATCGCAAAGATCGCTGGTGTGACATAGAAATAGGCATACCGATGCTGCCGTACCGTGCGTCTCAGGCGCCGTCCGTAACCCAGCGCGACAAACGCGAGCACGGCCATGCCCAGGATCCAGTTGCCGAGCAAACCGCTGCGCAGGGCTTCGGCCCGTTCGTCCACGCGCAGATTCAGCACCTGATCATCGATTTCCCCCTGATCGTCAATCACTCCCATCGGCCGCTGAAACAGGTCGACATCCCAGCGATTCTCGACGCCAGGACTGACCGTCACCCCGCTGCCGCCGGCCAGCCGTCCGACCAGATCGCGCATCTGCACGAACTCACCGGCCAGCTGCCGGGTCAGCTCGGCCTGGAACACTCGCGCCGAACCGAGCCCCTGAAACGCATACATGGCGAACGCCAGCGACAAGGCCAGCGCGGCACCAAGAAACAGGGCCCATGGCTTTTGTGTCGCCACATCAATTCCACGGCGCTCGGCACCCGCAGCTGCCAGCAGGCCAAGCACCAGCAGGTAAGGCAGGATCAGCATCACCGCGGCAAACCCCCATGGCGCGCCGGCCTGCAGTGCTGGCCGAGCACGCTCGGTCTGCACCACGCCGGCCATCTCGCCATCGATAAAATACGGCGCGGTGATGCGCAACCGGCCTGCGCCGAGTTCTTCGACTTCTATATGTCGGCGCCGGGACACGCCCTCGTCCCGGTTGGTCTCGACGGAGGCGCGTATCCCCTGGGCCAGGTCGAAAAACCATTTCTCATCTCGCGCCAGACGTCGCGGCAGCGGCTTCTCTGCTGAATCCCTCGCGTCGGTACTGGCCAGCAGGCGAGCACCGCTGAGCCTCAGTACGCGAAGTTCTGTGTCATCTCCACTGGCCGCCGCTATCTGCGGCAGGATCGCCTGGATTCCCTCCGGGCTTGCCTTGGGATCCCGGGCGTCGAGCGCCGCGACCGTATCCGCCAGCGCCGACAGCTCGATAATCACATCGCGGTTCCAGCGATCTTCGGCCAGTTCGGTCCGCACCTGACCCAGAAACCACTGGCTCAGGAAAATCGCCAGCAGACTCGCGAGCAGCGTTCCCAGCGCCACCGGATGCAACAGGAAGCTCAGCACACCACTCCTTGGCGCGTGAATCTCCCTGAGATCTTCCGGGGCCCCCTGGGCGACAATACTCACAATCAGCTCCTTGCCGGGTGTTCAGTCTGGACCGGAACTAACGGCCCTTGCGCAACGCAGCGATGCTGTCGCTCAGCGTCGCCTGGGCCTCACCCATTGCGGTCTCGGCGCTGGCCGAACCCTTGACGATCTTGTTCATCGCCGTCGTCACCGGCGACCACATCAGCGTCATCTCGGCATAGTTCGGCATCGGCACCGCGGTCTCGAGCTGCATGCGGAATGCAGATAACACCGGATCCTCAGCGACCTTCGGATCCTCATAGACATTCAGGTTGGAAGGTAATTGCCCGCCTTCCGTCGACATCACCAGCGCAGCCTCATCACTGACCATGAACTTGAGCAATTCGTAGGCCTCTTCCTTATGCCTGGATCCGGCGGAAATGTAGATACCCTCGACCGTCAGCCACGGCTTCATCGGCTCCCCGCCCGCTTCGTCCACAATCGGTAACATGGCCAGGCCGAAGTCCACGTCGTCCTCGACCTCGGACAGGAACCAGGGGCCCGAAAGCACCATCGCGGCCTTACCGCTGTTGAACAGACTGCCGATCAGCGCTGCAGAGGGATCAGCCGGCAAAATGCCGTCCTCCTTGTACCACTGCATCATCAGATCGATCGCCCTGATGTTCTCCGGGATATTCAGCGTCGGCACCGGACCCGGGTCGAAAACGTGGCCGCCGAACGCATTCATCAGCGCAGCATGAAAGAAGTAGTTTGAATATTCGTAGGCCAGTCCAAATTTGCCGACCGACGCGTCGGTAAATTTCTTCGCCGTCGCCACCAGTTGGGTCGTGGTCTTGGGCGGATCAGAGATCAGCGCCTTGTTGTAGATCAGCGTGATGCTCTTGTAATTGAAGGGCAAGCCGTAGACGGTACCGCGGAAGGTCATTGGATCCATCAGATCCGGGATCAGCATCTCCAGGGTCTCGTCTTCGATGAAGAAATCGATCGGTTCGACCGTTTGTCCGCCTTCGACCCAGCCACCGAGGCGATCCTGGGCAAAGATGAATACATCGGGTCCGCGACCCCGGGGAACCGCGGCGGTAATCTTGTCGGCGTAAGCGTCAAACGGCACCGCCAGGCTGCGGGCGCTGATGCCGTCTGCAGCATGGGCCTGGTTAAACATGGCCACCGCTTTCTCGAACGCCGCTTTCTCCTCGCCGCGGTAGGCATGCCAGACGACAAGCTCGGCACCTGCGGCGAGATTCCCGGCCATCAGCAAAAACACCCCGGCCAGCATGGCTACACGCTGCGCCAGCTTGTTACTCAAATTCCTTACCGTTTCCATGGCTCCCTCGCTTTTCTGCTTGTCCTGTCTGTTTGCGCGCACCGCTCGGCCCCGACGCATATCCGGAGCGCAAACTAGCTGGTCAGACTCAATTCCGTATCCGGATCGAACAAATGAATCGCGTCGCTGCGCATCACCAGTTCAACTTCTTCTCCGTATCCAGGGATCCGATGGGCACCGAGCTTCGCCACGATCGCGTCCTCGCCGCAGCGCACGTGGATGATGACTTCGTGTCCAACAGTCTCGACGATCTCGACCGCACCGCGCAGATGCACCGGGTTCGTCCAGTCATGATCCCGGCCTTCACCGATGTGTTCGGGACGTATTCCAAGCAACACTTTGTCGCCCTTCAGGCTGGCCAGCTTGTCCATCGTTTCCGCATTTACCGGCATGCTGAAACCGGAATGCCGCAGAGACTGCGCTGCGCGGTCGATGTCGGTCTCGACAACATTCATCGGCGGAGTGCCGATAAACTTGGCCACGAACAGATTCTTCGGGCTGTCGTAAAGTTCCAGCGGCGTGCCAACCTGTTTCAGGTTGCTCTTGCGGTCCGGGCCCATCGGTGCGAGCACAGCTATCCGGTGACCCAGGGTCATCGCTTCGATCTGATCATGGGTCACATAGACGGTGGTGGTCTTGAGCCGCTGCTGCAGCTTGCCGATCTCGGCGCGCATCTGCACACGAAGTTCGGCATCGAGATTCGACAAGGGCTCGTCAAACAGGAATACCGAGGGCTTGCGCACGATCGCCCTGCCCAGCGCTACACGCTGGCGCTGTCCGCCTGACAAGGCTTTCGGCTTGCGGTCGAGCAACGGAGTGAGGCCGAGAATCTCGGCCGCATCATTGACCAGGCGATCGATCTCGGACTGTTCCATCTTGCGGATCCGAAGTCCGAACGAGATGTTGTCGCGCACCGACATATGCGGATAAAGCGCGTAGCTCTGGAACACCATGGCCACATCCCGGTCCTTGGGATGGACATCGTTAACCACGCGATCACCGATAGATAATTCTCCCTCTGTCACTTCTTCCAGACCGGCGATCAGGCGCAGGGCTGTGGATTTGCCACAACCTGATGGGCCGACAAAGACCATCAACTCCTCGTCACGAATCACCAGATCGAGATCCTCGATCACGCTGACGTCACCGAAGCGCTTGGCTACACCCTTGAAAACTATTTGCGCCATCCGGCGGGCTCCTTTGTCATCTTCCGTCAGGGCGCATAAACGCGGATTGCCATCGGCGGGACCGACACTTTCAGTGCGCCGTTGTCGATCACCGCTGGGGTCCCCGTCACCGCCTCCATCGCGCCCGCACTCCAGCTCTGCGGCGCAGGGACGCCGATATTCAGCGGGTCACTGCCACGATTGACGGCAACGATGACTTCGTCGCCGGACATCGGATCGCTGCGCTTGAATACCAGCAGATCCCCTTCCCAGTAGAGGCGCTCGAAGGTCCCCCGCGTCAGCGCCCGGTGTTGCCGGCGAGTCTCGATCAGCGTCTTGTAGTATTCACGCAGCGCTTCATTGCGGGCCTTGCCCATGCCGGGCCTGACCGGGTGATCGCCCCAGGGCATATCGTTTCGGTTCTTCGGCCAGACACTGCCGTCACGCCCTACTTCTTCTCCATAAAAGATCACCGGCGTCCCCAGCGTGGTCATTTGCAGACCGGCACAGACCTTGAATTTATCCAGGTCATTTCCCAGCTCATAGAGCATCAGGGGCTCATCGTGAGAAGACAGATACTGGGCAGTCTGATAGCCCTCCCTGATCCGGTGCCGCTTCTCCAGATAAGAAGCATAGGCGATCGTGCGGCCCTTGCCATCGACAAACCCGCGGCAGCTGCCACGAAATGTAAAGTCGAAACCGGAATCCATCTCGTCATTGATGAACCACTCGTCCATGACCTGATAGGAGCCGCCCCAAACCTCGCCCAGCAAATAGAAGTCGTCACCCAATTCAGCGCGGGTGCGGGCCCGGTGTTCCTGCCAGAAGTCGTGGTCGATATGCTTGACCGTATCCAGACGAAAACCGTCAACCCCCGTGCGCTTGGCCAGGCCGATATTGGCCTCGAGCAGGTAGGTGCGGACCTCGGGATCTTCAGTGACAAAATCGGGCAGCCCGCCAACCTGGCAGGTCAGCGCATCGGCCGCACAATCCACCGGCTTTGTCCGGATCCAGCCCTTGTACCGAGGATCGGTCACATAGCGCGTACCGTAGCCCGCATGGTTGTACACCACGTCGAGCAGCACCTTGATACCGCGCTCATGCGCCGCATCCACAAACGCCTTTAAATCTGCTTCGCTGCCGAAGTGCGGATCCACACTGTTGAAATCGTCTATCCAGTAGCCGTGAAATCCGGTGTGCTCGAAGCCGCCCTGGGTGCCCGTCTCCGGCGGTCCTGAAGCGAATACGCCCCCCGGCATCTGGGCCTGCACCGGGTTGATCCAGATCGCGGTAGCGCCAAGCTCGGCGATCTCGTTGAGCTGTGCGGTCAGACCCTTGAGATCGCCACCGTGCCAGCCGCCGGGGTTGCTTCGATCGACGTTCCTGTTGTTGCCTGGATCGCCGTCGGCAAAGCGATCGATCAGCACGAAGTAAATGATCGCATCGGCCCAGTCTTGCTGGGGCACGACGCGGACGATTGCGTCGCTCCGGTCTGCAGCGGATTTGTGGCTGGACTGCTGAGCCGATCCTGCGGAAGACGTGCAGCCGCAGGCGAGGCAGGCAAAAGCGAAAACCGACGACGCGAGTATCACCCGCACGACATCTGAATAGGCTGAGCGAGCCGGCCTCATGTTTCGCAAGTGCCCCTGCCCTCTTTCGGGTTTCGTTCTTCTGATAGATCGCCCGGGCGAAGCTGGGGCGGCATCGTCCGCAATGATCGCGGCATGATCAACCGATGCTGCAACGCGAAACCCCGGCGGGCAGTCTTCCAACGATACTCCCACCCGTATCGGGGTGGTTCCATAGGTAGTTCCCGCAGGCGCGGCGTGCAACACTCAGAACAGTGTGTAGATAAACGAGCCGAGTACGGATTGCTGGCTGACCACGACCAGTGCCCCCAACACAACCAGCACGAGGATGATCGGCAAGAGCCACATCTTTTTCCTGACCCGGAGAAAATCCCACAGATCAGTCAGGAACTCCATCATAGATTTTTACCTGATATATTCGCTGCCAAACCGAGACGCCGAGCCTGCGTTTTAGCAGAAAGCGGCACGCTGGCACAATGCAACTCGCCAACATCGCCGAGCTGCCAACGCGCTGGGCGCTGCCACAAGGAGTGCGCGGTCGTGGCCCAAACCCGCCAAACCCGGCTGTATTATTATCTGATCGCGCTTAGCCTGCCCCTGGTCCTGCTCGGGCTGCTTGAGGCGTTGCTGCGTCTCGGCGGCATTGGCGAGCGGGAGCCGTTGTTTGTCACTGCACCGGTCGCCGGTTATCTGCAACCCAACGAGCGGGTGATCCAGCGCTTTTTCGCCAACCCGCAGTCCGCACCGGATGTCAGCATCGACACCACGTTCTTCCTTGCTAAAAAGGCGCCCGGCGCGATCCGGGTTGTCGTCCAGGGGGGCTCCAGCGCAGCAGGCTTCCCGTATGGCAAGTGGGCTTCTCCAGCGGGCATGTTGCAACAGCGGCTGGAGCGGGCGTTTCCCGGACGTCAGGTCGAGGTCATTGGTACCGCGATGTCGGCGGTAAACAGTTACACGCTGCTGGATTTCGCCGACGAGATCATCGACCTGCAACCCGATGCGGTGTTGATCTACGCCGGACATAACGAGTTCCTTGGCGTGTTGGGTGCCGGCTCGGCCTACTCATCCAGCCTGTCCCCCGACCTGACCCGGCTGCTGATGTCACTGCGCCGCATCCACCTGGTCGAAGCGGGCTTCCGCCTGTACGGCTCGATGATGCCGGCGCCTGATCAGCGCACCGGCACCTTGATGTCCAGAGTCGCCAGAGAGCGCCGGATCGCAAGCGACAGCGAATTGTTCCACATCACTGCGAAGCAATTCGAAAGCAATATGCAGCGCTTGCTGGGGATCTATCGGCAACATCAGATCCCGGTGCTGATTGGCACGCTGGCCGCCAATGAAAAAGACCAGCCGCCCTTTCTGTCGGCCACGCTACCTCCCGCGCGCCAAGCACAATGGCAGGCATTGCGCGCCGATGCTCTTGCCGGTCTTGAGCACGGCGAGCCACAACAGGCCCTGCGAGCGACACAGCGCCTGGTCGAGCTGGCGCCGGACAATGCCGAGGGCTGGTACCTGAGGGCTCGCGCGAGACTGGCAGCGGATGAACCCGGCCCCGCCCGCGCCGACTTCCTGAAGGCCAAGGACCTCGACCAATTGCGCTTTCGGGCACCCGAAACCTTCAACCTGATCATTGTCGAGCTCGCCCGCGCACAGGGCGCTTATCTGGTCGATGTTCAGTCTGAGATGGCACGACGTTCGGCATCCGGTTTGATAGGCAACGAGCTGATGCTCGAGCACTTGCATCCCAATGTTGCGGGCTATTTCGTGCTCGCTGACGCGATGTTCCAGGTATTGATGGCGAATCAGGTTCTCGGCGTGCCGGAACGTAACATTGATGCGGAACTGGCGCGGCTGGAGATTCCGGTCACCAGGGTGGACCGGCTGGCCGGCGAATATCGGGTCGCTCGGCTCAAACTCGACTGGCCGTTTGTGCAACAGAAGCAAGCCTTCGAATTGCCGGCACCGGCCGACGACGTGGAACGGGTGGCGCAGGCCTGGTTTGAGGGCCAGCTGGCCTGGAATACGGCAATGAACCAGGCGCTCGGCATTTATCAACGCGACGGCGACTTGACCGAGTCGGTGCGCATTGCATGGAACCTGGCTGCAGCGTTTCCATTCGATCCTGAGCCGGCATTCGTCGCCGGTACCCTGATGCTCAGAGCGAATCAACCGGATCGTGCACTGGCCTTGTTACATCGTGCTGCGCGGATGCAGCCTCGCAATACTCGCTACCTGATGGGGCTGGCACAAGGCTTTTATCAATCAGGCCTGCGCCAGGAATCGATCCAGGTTCTCGAGCGCGTGCTGGCGCTGGAGCCCGATCATCCACGGGCGCCGGTTTTCATCGACAAATTGCGGCGCGAGACCACGCCCGGGGAGTGACTCAGTCCGGACCCAGCCCTGCCAGCGCGGCGCGCGCCCGATCGTTTCCCGGCTGGATTTCCAGCGCGCGCTGATAGGCCCGTCGGGCATGCTCCGGCAGCCCGCTACGCATGCTGGCATCACCCAGTGCCAGCCATGTCGGCAGGTGCTCAGGGCGTATCGCGGTAGCTTGATAGAAGTAGCGTACCGCCTGTAATGGACGGCCGGCCTGGAGTAGCGCGGTGGCCGCCTGAAACTGATCTTCCGCGCTGAATGGGAACGCGTCGGCAAGGATCAGTGTGACCCTGAGATATTCGCTCTGGTTACCGTCTCTGAGGTAGAAGTTCTGCAAACGGCGATGTGCACTCAGCCAGTCGATCTTCTGCTCGTACAACTCGCGGGCGAGGATTTCTTCTTCGCTGCCAGGAGCCGTCAGTAAAGGTTCGCGTCGAGTCTCGACAAATGGCCAGTCTGCCATCAGACGTTGCAGCTTGTAGCCGCCGAACAGGCGGTCGACCGCGCTGAGCGGAATTTCCAGGCGCGCCTGAAGTTCATCCACCGGCTCGGATCCGTCCTGGTCGAGCAAGCCGCTCTGCGTGACAGCGCGGTGAAACGCACTCGCCAGAATAAAGTATCCGTCCACATTCGGATGCAGGTGCTCGGTGATCAGCCCATGACCGATCAGGCCATCCGGTGAGGCCAAACGGAAATCGTCCTCAACTGCGACCACGACCGCGTCATTCGCGCTCGCCTGTTCGCGGATAATCTCGTTGAATTGCGTCGGCGCCCGGAAACGGAGCTGATCAAGATCCCGCGCCTGCTGAAAGGCAGTCAGGGCCTCCACGGCAAGTCCCTGCGCCGCGAGCGCCCGACCGAGAATATACGCCGCGTCCGCGTTGCCGTCGTCGGCCAGCGCCTGCAGACGCTCCAGACCTTCATCCCCGATCGGAGCACCCGCGTCGACCACTCGGGCAAACCCCGAGATCTCTCCCTCTGCGCCGGGCTTGCTGATAAATGGTGCCTGATCCGACTCGTTGCTGACCAGGGTGGCAATAAAGACCGGGATCCCGGCCTTATGGTAGCGCTCGAGAATCAGACCAAGATTGCTGCGAAACTGCTCTTCCCCGCGCCGATACAGATCAGAGCCAAACGGGATGCTACGCTGGGCCGCGATGCGGGCCATCAGCGTGCCGCCCTGCGCCTCGCGGGCATCGACATGCTGGCGAGCGCTTGGCGTCAAGATACGCTCCAGAACCCGATACAGGCTCAGACCGCGCAGGCGCATAATCAGTCGGGTAAGGGCTGGCGAACGACTCGAGCTGTACGCAGAGCCGACGCCAAGGATGCCGAGAAACTCGTTGTGCCCGGCGTAAATCAACACCGCATCGGGCTGCAGATCGATGATCTCATCGGTGAATTCCCATAAAGCGTAGGTGTTGACCGCTGACATCGCGGTAGAGATGACTTCGATCCTGCGACCGGGATTTTCTCGCCGCAGTCGCTGTTCCAGCATGGCCGCCGGTGAGGCGCCGTAACCATACGGGAACCCGGCGGCGCTGGACCCGCCCTGCACCACCAGTCGGAACGTCTCCGGCCCACGCAGTGTGTCAAAGAATCCGGTCTCGATAGAAACGTTGGGCGCGGCCTCGGGTCGGGAGAACAGGCGGCCGGCGGCCGCCGGATTCGCCAGACTGAATTGCGGATATTGAGGATGGGTGATGAACAGCGGGACCTGTGGTGCGGCGTCGGTCCAGCGCAGCACTCCTTCAGCCGCCGCAAGCAACGCCAGCGGCAACAGCAATGCGATTGTCAGATACTGGTGCCTGGGTTTCTGCTTTGGCCCGGTTTGCGTCTGGTCCGGCTGTCCGGGCCGACGCCGCTGTTTTTTTGATTTGCTCATCGTCGACTCATCATCCGCTCAATTCGAGTCGGCACAGCTCGCGGCTGATTGTTGCGAGCCACGCTTGCCCGAAGGGCCAGAGTCTGCGTCGGCAATACCGGCCGGTCAAACAAAAGGCCCGGCGTCCGCGGACGCCGGGCCAGGCCTGGTCGTCCCCTCAGCTCAGGGTCCGGTCACATTCAGGGTCGGATTCACCGCGTTGGTCGCATCGAGGACAAAATCATACGCGCCAGTCTGAGTCGCGTTTAGCGCCACATCGCCGCCGCCGGCACAATTCATCACATAATTCACGGCGAGGTCGACGCTGGCACCATTGCTCCCGCAATCCACGGTCGACCAGTCGGCCGATGCAATCTTGAAGCTCAGATCCGCACCATCGAGGCCAGTCAATCCGACGGTGGCCGCATACGTATTGGCGCCCGTGTAGCGCAGCGGATTCGCCTCGCTCCAGTCCTGACTCAGCCCACGCACGAAGATCCTTGCAGCATACGGTGTCTTCTCTACGGTCAATACGGGATTGGCCGGGTCGGTTCCATCGACATGGAATGAGTACTGACCGGCGCCACCGTCATTCAAAGTGATATCCCCTCCGCCGGCACAGTTGAGCGCGTAGGCCACGCCGAGATCAACATTGTTGCCATTGCTGCCGCAGTCCACGGTAGACCAGTCAGAAGATGCGACCTTGAAGCTCAGTGCACCTGCCGCATTCGGGTCGGTCAGCGCCAACTCGGTCTGATAGCTGTCGTTGCCGACAAAGACCAGTTCATTTGCAGCGCTGTCGGCCCAGTCCCCGTTAAAGCCGCGGACAAAGATGTCCACCGCATACGGCGGCGCCTTGATCGCGGTCAACACCGGATTGTCCGGATCGCTCGCGTCGACGCTGATCTGGACATCACCGGTCTCCGCTACGTTCAAGGCCAGATCGCCGGAGCCGTCAGCACAATTGAGCGCATACGGTACATCCAGATTGACACCGGGGTCGGCACCGGCGCCGCAATTAACCGTGGCCCAGTCGGATGACGCTACCTTGAACGAAAGATCCGCCGCAGTCAGCGCGCCGATGCTGAAACGACCGGTGTAGCTGGTGCCACCTTCATAGGTGAGCTGGTTAGCCGGACTGTCAGCCCAGTCCTGGTTGAGCCCGCGGACGAAAACGTCCACCCCGAACGGCGAGCAATTGAACTGCTCGGCGCGGGTGAAGACCGCCGTGGTCCTGGCCGGGACGAAGAAGCCGCTGGCATCATGCGATGCTGTCTGTACAACTGTGTCGACCGAGTTCTGCTGCACCGTATGCAGGGTAAAGGCGTCATTGGCAAATTCCGGTATGTCGACCGTCTGATCTTCATCGTTCGCGTTGACGATCGTCATCACATAGCCGAACTCCGGATCCAGACCGTTGCCGCTGCATCCGTCGAGGCCCTGTGCGATCAAGCCGAGGATCTGATCGGGTCCGGTGTTGAAGTACTCCAACCGTTCCTTGATCTGATCTGCGGTACGCAACCGGTAAAGCACCGTGGAACCGCGGATCCGGAACATCTCCAGCGCATGCTCGCTGGCGAAAGCGATGTTTGCCGGTGCCGGATCGGTCAGCGGGTTCTGGAACAACGGAATAACCTCCGGGTAGTTATTCAGGTTCTTTTCCTCGCTGGGCAGACCGACCGCCCAGTTGTTGTCCATGCCGCTGAAGTCCAGCTTGTTGAACCAGTCGCCCCAATTGAAGCTGTCACGATCGGTGGACTTGGAGCGCAGCAGGTCCTGCCCGGCATGAACAAACGACACGCCCTGACCCAGCAGGATGATATCGAGCCCGATATTCTGTGCCCGTACCCGGTCCTCGGTGCTGGTATCCGTCGGATGCTTGTATTGCGAGATATCCCAGATCGTTTCGTTGTCATGAGCAGCGGAGTAATTGATGATCTCCTCCGGATCCGCGACATAACTGGTCGGGGTACTGCTGCCGCAATCGCTGTAGCCGACCTCGGCGCCGGTCACGGTGGCGCCGGTGCGATCTACGAAGCTGTAGTCCGACAGGCTCGCGGCCATGGTGGCCCTGATCTGATCCGCCGAACACAAGGCCTCAGCGATAAAGTTCGGGTCATCAGCAGAATTCTCTGCATTGGGATCGTAACCGCTACCCGAGATGAAGCCCTGGTTGGTGACGTGGGCGATCCCGTTGTCGAACGGCCCGCCGCCGCGGACGGCGTCGCGGATGCGATCGGTGAAGGTCGCGATCCCGGTACCGGACATGTTGAATTGCGTGGCCTGGACGAAGCGCCGGTCATTGGCCACCTCACCGAAGTTCCAGCCCTCGCCATAGATGTACACATCCGGGTCGATGGCCCGCAGATCGGCCAGCAATTGCTGCATCTGCTCCTTGGTATGGAAGCCCATCAGGTCGAAGCGGAACCCGGTAACCTTGTAGTCTTCCACGAAGGTGACCAGCGTATCCGTCATCAGTTTGCCCATCATCGCGAACTCACTGGCGGTGTTGCTGCAACAGGTCGAACTCTCGATCGATCCCGAGTTCTCGTTGTAGCGGTGATAGTAGCCAGGCACCACACGATCGAGCACCGACTTGCTTGACTGACCACCGGCATTGGTGTGGTTGTAAACGACGTCCATCACCAGGCGCAGACCGGTGTCAGCGAGGCCCTTGACCATCTGACGGTACTCGTAGATTCGCGTCACCCCATCCGGATCGGACGCATAGCTGCCTTCGGGCACTCCGTAGTGCCACGGGTCATAACCCCAGTTGAAGCCGTCCAGCTCATTCATCCACAGGACTACCCGCTGCTGGAAGGTCGAGGTCGGATCCTCGGCCGTCTTCTGTTCCAGCAGTTCGCGGATGGTCAGACCGTTATAGGTCGGACAGAGCACGGCGGCATCCGAGTTGGCGGCACACAATTTATCCACCAGGTCGTCGAGCTCTACTCGTTCCGCCTCGATTTCATTGATCGTGGCGATATCGAAGCTCGGCAACAGATGCAGATGAGTCAGACCGGCATCGGCCAGGCCCTGCAGATGGTTGTGACCATCGGTATTGTCCAGCGCAAAGGCCGTGTACTTGCCGCGCTGAGCTTCCGGCACGGTGTTGTCAGCCACGCTGAAGTCCCGCATCTGCAATTCGTAGATCGCGATATCTTCCGGCTCTCCGTAAGCCGGCAATACCAGGCCGTCCCAGCCCGGCGGCTGCAGGTCGAGGTCGTCGAGATTGACGATCTGACTGCGCACGCTGTTGGCACTCAAACTGAGCGAATTGGGATCAGTCACCGTGTTGGTGACGATTCTCGACTCGGCATAGGTGTAGACCTCCAGCGTGAAGTCGTAGTACATCCGGTCCCAGCTGGCCTCCCCGGTCACGCTCCAGACGCCGGAGGCCGGATCGAGCGTCATCGCTACCTGCTCGGCCAGCGTATCCGGCGTGGAGTACAGATTCAGCGTGACCCCCGGGTCCGGATAGGCGGTCGGCGCCCACAGGCGGATGGTCGGTATCGTGCCCGCCCAGCTGACCCCGAGATCAAGCTGGGTTGCCGCCGCGGCATACAGATCGTCCAGCAAGCCGGGGATTTGCACGTAGGTCGTGGCGACCGGAATGCCGAATGAGTCCTTACCCACCGCTACCAGCTGGTAGCGGGCAATTTCACGCGCGTTGCTGCTTACCGAAGCCGGCATCGAATAAGCCGGATAGCTCGACAGATGCAGCTGGTTGGCCGGCTGCGGGTTGGTGCCGGCTCCGAGCACCGCCGATTCGAAATTGCCGGAGATTACGCCGCCATTGACTCGGATGGATGCATCCGCTGACCACAACAATTCGACGCTGGTCACGTCATCGCCGGGCTTCCACAGCAATGTGTCGATATCGACCCAATGCGCGGCACGACCGCTCAACGAAGCGCCGTCAGACGGTGGCGCGCTGGAAACATCGGGGCTGTTCTCGTCGATAAATACGATATTGCCGTCAGAGGCCACGCGGATCACGATATCACCGTCGGGCGCCTTGGCATTGCCCTGATGGATCACCAGGCCGAGTGCACTCGGGAATGCATCAGCGGCATCCGGGTTGTTGTCGTAGCATGGATTTGGCGGCAAGGTGATGCGGAAATATGCGCCTATGGCGTCCTCACCTTCAATCCTGCAAGCCTCAATGCCGTCAAAAATAGTCCATGACGGGCCGCCCGGCTCGACCGGGAACAGATGCATGTTCCACAGCGAATAGTCCCCGTCCGCGCGGTTGTAGTAGACGATGATCTGGTCGCCCACCGGTTCGGCGGCAAATGTGCCGTTGTTGACAGCCTGAGGATTGCCGGAGAACGCGTAGACGTTGTTCCCGTCGGCAGTGACCTCAAAGACCGGCGCCAGGAATGTCCCGGTCGGATCGGGTACCCCGCCCTGGTTCACGGTGAACGTCAGGATGCCGCCTGCCGGCGCTGGAACCTGGGCCTGACAGCCAAAACCGCCTTCCACGCCGGGTACGCATGCGTAGCTTTGTCCATCGACCACGATGAACGTGTCGGCGTAGTTACCGTCGGCCCGGTGATAGAACACCGTCGCGGTGGTCACGGACGGGAAGTCGGCCGGGTTCGATATCCAGGTGAAATCGTCCACGCCCACATCGCCGTTATCGGCAAAAATCTCGATCTGACGCACCGGCGAACCGCGGCCATCGCGGGTAAACGACACGGTAGTGACAGCATCGCCTTCAACCAGTTTCTGTTCGGTGCTCCCGTCCTTGTTGATCGCCGTGATCTCCGTCGCAGCGGGTTCCACCGGACCGCCACCGCCGCCAAGCTCGACTTCCGTCATGGTGATCGTGGCCGCTTCGATATCACTGAAATCACTGGTGAAGTTATAGCAACCGTCAGCCGGCACATTCAGCACGCCTTCGGGTCCGCCAGGACCCGGATCAAGCAGCGCCTGAGTTTGTCCCGGTTCGAGCACATCGTCAGGTGCTGTCGCGCGCTCTACCTCCCAGCCCGCCGAGCCAATCTTGTAGGTGTACTCGCCGGCCGCCATTTCAAATTCGGACTGGTAGATACCACCGCCGAAGTTGATAAACAGATACTCCGCGGAAGGCGTCGGGTTACCCCAGTCATTGAAGCCGCCGCGCATGAATACGTCCCTGCCGAATGCTTCTGCGTTGTCGTTGCCCTGATCAGCCAGGCCGCATTCTTCTTTACCCCCTCCCGGCGGCCCACCTCCACCCAGGTCGACCTGAGTCATAGTGATGGTCGGGTTCTCGGCGTCGTTGAAATCGACAGTGAAATTGAAGCAACCGTCCTCGGGAACGATCAATACACCCTCGGGACCACCAGGTCCGGGATCCACCAGGCTCTGGGTGTCATCGACTTCCAGCGGATCGTCTGGCGACGTGGCGCGTTCGACTTCCCAACCCGCAGAGCCAATCTTGTAGGTGTACTCGCCGGCCGCCATTGCAAACTCTGACTGGTAGATACCGCCGCCAAAGTTGATAAACAGATACTCTGCGGAAGGTGTCGGGTTGCCCCAGTCGTTAAAGCCGCCGCGCATAAACACATCGCGGCCCAGAGCTTCCGCGTTGTCATTGCCCTGATCCGTCAAACCGCAGGTCGCAGGTGTGCCACCGCCACCGTCGTCCAGGGTCACCTCGGTCATGGTGATAGTGGCGTTTTCCACATCATTGAAATCGATGGCGAAGTTGTAACAACCATCGGCGGGCACATTAAGCACGCCCTCCGGTCCGCCAGGACCCGGGTCCACCAGACCCTGCGTGTCCCCAGGTTCCAGCACGTCGTCGGGCACCGTTGCGCGCTCGACCTCCCAGCCGGCCGAGCCTACCTTGTAGTTATATTCGCCCGCGGTCATCTGGAATTCGGACTGATAGATGCCGCCGCCGAAATTGACGAACAAATATTCCGCACTCGGCGTGGGATTGCCCCAGTCATTGAACCCGCCACGCATGAACAAGTCGCGGCCCAGTGCCTCGGCGTTGTCGTTGCCCTGGTCGGTCACGCCACACGTGGCTTTGGACAGACGGCGCGGCAATCCGGATTTGGCAAACAGTGCCGCACTGGCGGCAGGCGTCAATCCCTCGATGGTGAAGTCGACGTTCCGGGTCGGGGTCGAGAACGTGACCACACCGGTGTCACCATCCCGGATCACCCATTTGCCTCCCGTCGCCACACCCCCGGAAAACACCGCATTGGTAGGTGATTGACCGACACTGAAGGTTCCCAGCTGCACGAAGTCGAAGCTGGTCGAAGTCGCCACCGGCTGCGGCTGGTCGACCGCGGGGCCGCTGCCACCATCCGCGCTCGGGCTGCACGCCGTCAGGACCATCGAGGCCGTTGCGATGAGGATTCCGAACCGCCGTAGGCTGGGTGCAGCTGTCATTGTGATCTCCGCGCGGGGCGCCGCTGGAACGGGAAACGCCCGCGGCACTGGTCCTGGGTCAACGTCTTCATGAAGCGGCAAACGCCGCAATTCGCGTACGCCGGAGTGGTCACCGATAGTGGGAGTGGCGAACCTGCCCGTCGCAGCAAGAAAACTCCTCCTGGCAATCCGCATCCGCCCCTGTGCAAATCCCGGTCGCCAATGTTCTTCTACTTCTTTTTTGGTCAGGGCGTGGACACAACCGAGCCCTGCCATGTCTGTCGTCCACGGGCCACGCGGCCTCAAAGCGGAGACTGGCCGAGCATAGCGATATTCAGGAGAGCGAGGTACTTCGGTTTTCCCGTACCCGGAACGACTGCATCGGCGTCGTTATCAGCCGCGGTCAGCCAGCAGCACCATCGAACGGGCCCGCAGCATATATTGATTGCCCGCACGGAAACTGCCTGCGGGCACAGTGGCCCCCTCTTCGCTGGTGTCGAACACGACCTCCCAGATTTCGCTGCCGATCGGAGGCGGCACGGTAAATTCCAGGTCTTCGGCGCCCGCATTGAACAGCATCAGGAAGCTGTCGCCGGCATCGGTTTCGTGCTGCAGGCGATGGCCGAGGTGCACCCCGTTGTGGTCGAGCAACACGCCCAGAATCTGCCGCGAGACCTGGCGCCAGTCGTCTTCGGTCATCTCGCTGCCGTCGGCATCCAGCCAGGTCACGTCTTTCAGCGCCGACTCTGGATGGGCCATCCCGTCGAGAAAACTTTCGCGCCGGAACACCGGGTGCTGCAGACGCAGGCGGATCAACAGGCGGACAAATTCCTGCAGGGCGCGGTCCGCGTCCGAGATCTCCCAGTCGACCCATGAAATCTCGTTATCCTGGCAATAGGCATTGTTGTTGCCGCGTTGGGTTCGCCCGAATTCGTCCCCGGCCAGCAGCATCGGCGTTCCCTGAGATAACAACAGCGTGGCCAGCATGTTGCGTTTGAGTCTTTCGCGCAGGCCGAGAATCCGGGGATCGGTGGACGGCCCTTCCTCCCCGCAGTTCCAGTTCGATCCGTGGTTAGAGCCGTCATGGTTGGCCTCGCCGTTGGCCTCGTTGTGTTTGCGCTGATAACTGACGACGTCAGCAAGGGTAAAACCGTCGTGGCAGGCCGCGTAATTGATACTGGCCACCGGCTGCCGGCCGGGAGTGCGAAAGAAATCGCTTGAGCCTGCGATACGTTCGGCAAATTCCGGCGTCTTGCCCGCATCGCCGCGCCAGAACTGTCGCAAGGTCTCCCTGTAGCGGTCATTCCACTCGCACCAGGGCGGCGGGAAATGCCCGAGACGATATCCGGCCGGACCAATATCCCAGGGTTCGGCGATCAGCTTCAGCTGACCGAGAATCGGATCCTGATAGATCGCGCCGAAGAACGCGCCTCCGCGGTCAAACGTCTCGCCGCGCCGCGCCAGACTTGGAGCGAGGTCGAAGCGAAAACCATCTACCTGCATCGTAGTCGCCCAGTGCCGCAGACAATCAATGACCATCCGCAGGGTCGCCGGATTGGACACGTCCAGCGTATTGCCACAACCGCTGTAATTCACATACGAACCCGGATACTCCGGGTCGAGCAGGTAGTAGCTGTGATTATCGATGCCACGGAAGCTCAGCAGCGGCCCCCCTGCTCCGCCCTCGGCGGTGTGATTGAACACCACATCCAGGATGACCTCGATCCCTTCGCCATGCAGCGCTCGCACCATCTGCCGGAATTCATCCACCGGGTCCGCCAACGCATAGTCGGGGTGCGGTGCGAACATTGCGATCGGGTTGTAACCCCAGTAATTGCTCAGCCCCATCTCCGTCAGCCGACTTTCGCTCAGGAAAGCCTGGCAGGGCATCAATTCCACCGCGGTCACACCAAGATTCTTCAGATAGGCCAGAACGGCCGGCTGGGCAAGCCCGAGATAGGTGCCGCGCAGGGCTTCCGGGACTTCCTGATGCAGCCGGGTAAAACCCTTCACATGGAGTTCGTAGATCACGCTCCGATTCCATGGGATCTGCGGCCGCGACACGCCCTGCCAGTCGAAATCCGGGTCCGTGACCACGGAGCGTGGAACCCAGGGAGCGCTGTCCCGGGGATCCTTTTGCCAGGCATGGCCGTGCTCCAAAATGTAGCCGAAAACCTCGGGTCGCCAGTGGAACGCGCCGCTGATGGCGCGCGCATAAGGATCCAGCAGGAGTTTGTGTTCGTTGAAGCGGTAGCCGTGATCCGGCGCGTAGCGACCGTGAACACGGTAGCCGTAATGCTGGCCGGGCCGGATCCCGGGTACAAACACGTGCCAGACGTCCCCGCTGCGGCCATGAACCTGAACCCGACCCGTCTCCTCGCCATCGTCCTGATACAGACACAACTCGACCGCATCCGCCGTTGCGGAATACAGCGCGAAGTTGACCCCGTGCTCCATCACGGTGGCGCCAAGCGGAGCCGGTAACCCCGGCATGGCATCGATATTGTGTACGTCCACGTTCAGATCACGCTGTCCCAGTCGCTACCCCAGCGATCCCACGAATCCTCTATGGCTTGCAGCGTCGCCAGGTCAAGAGGCCCTGCATCTATCGCGCCGATATTAGCCTTAAGATGCTCGATTCTGGTGCCGCCGACCAGTACACAGGTCACCCCCGGCGCAAATGCTGCAAACCTCAGCGCCATAGCCGCCATCTCCGGTGCCGCCGGCAGTCCATCCACCATCGCCTTAAAGCGCCTGCGGTATTCCGCCAGCGGGGGCGCCGGCGGCTGCTTCATCTCAAGCCAGGGCGCGCCAGCCAGGGTGCGCTTGGCGAGCACTGATATGCCGGCATCACGGGCCACGGGCACGCGCACCCGGAGGTTCGCCTGATCGACCAGATTGACCGAAGCCTGCACCGCCTGGACCTGCCCGGAGCGCAGCGCAGTCATCAAATCGGCATTGTCACCTGAATAGGCCGCGCAACGGATCTTGCCGGACTCTCTGGCGGCGGCCAGCGCATCGAGCACGCCGTTTTCAGACAAGACCCGGGCCGGGCAGGAATGGAGATGGACGATGTCGATGCAATCGGTCTGCAGCGTGGTCAACGCCAGGTCGACGCCCTGGCGTACGCAATCATGGGTCCAGTCCGCGCACCCCTCGACCCCGTAACCGACCTTGGTTGAGAGCAGGAATTGCTGCCGGCGAGAATGCAGATGCCGCCCGATTCGCGCTTCGGATAATCCATAGGAGCGTGCGGTGTCGATCAGGCCTACACCCAGATCCAGAACCTGGTTGAGCAAGCGCCCCGCCTGCGCATCGTCCATGCCAGCGTCGCCGATCTGCATCGCTCCGAAACCCAGCACCGGCGCACTCAGGCCGGTAGCCCCGAAATCGCGCGACTCCATCAGTCCGGACTGATCATCTGCGGCTCGTGCCGGCGATCCAGCTTCAGATACAGCGTCGCCAACGGCGGCAACGTAAGTCTCAGCGTGCAGGGCCGGCCATTGGAGTCGGAGTCGAGGGTCTGCACATGGCCCTGGTTACCCACATTGCTGCCACCGTAAATCGATGCATCCGAATTGAACAATTCGCGGAACACGCCGCTTTCCGGCACGCCAACCGGATAATCGCCACGCACCACGGGTGTCAGATTGCATACGACGACCAAATACTCGTCGCGGTTTTTTGCATAGCGGATAAAACTCAACACGCCGGCTTCAGCGGCCGCATGATCAATCCACTCAAATCCAGCCTGCGAGTAGTCTGCTTCATACAGCGCGGGCTGCTCGACATAGACTCGATTCAGATCACCCAGCATCCGCTGCATGCCGGCGTGGAGCGGATGTTCGAGCAACTGCCAGTCGAGCTGTGCATCATGATTCCACTCCCGGATCTGGGCGATCTCGTCGCCCATGAACATCAGCTTCTTGCCCGGATGGCCATACATGAATGCGTAAAACAGGCGGAGGTTGGCATGTTTTTGCCATTCATCACCCGGCATCTTGCCCAGCAGTGAGCCCTTGCCGTGGACGACTTCATCATGGGACAGGGGCAGGATGAAATGCTCGTCGAACGCATAGACCAGTCCAAAGGTCAGATCGCCGTGATGATATTTGCGGTAGATCGGGTCCCGGCTCATGTAGCCCAGCGTGTCGTTCATCCAGCCCATGTTCCACTTGAAACCGAATCCCAGACCACCTTCGTAGGTCGGCTTTGAAACCCCAGGCCAGGCGGTAGATTCCTCAGCAATAGTCATGACCCCGGGATGCTCCCGATGCAGCACCTCGTTCATCATCCTGATCAGCTCGATGGCTTCAAGATTCTCGTTGCCACCATGGATATTGGGCAGCCAGTCGCCGGCGTCGCGGGAATAGTCCAGGTAAAGCATGGATGCCACGGCATCGACGCGCAGACCATCGACGTGAAACTCCTCCACCCAGAACTGCGCGCTGCTGATCAGGAAATCGCGTACAAACGGGCGCCCGTAATCGTAGATGAACGTGTTCCAGTCCGGATGCCAGCCGCGGCGCGGATCCGGATGTTCGAACAGCGCGGTACCGTCAAACCGCGCCAGACCGTGCTCATCGCTGGGGAAATGCGCCGGCACCCAGTCAAGGATCACGCCGATTCGCTGCTGGTGACAGCGGTCGACGAACAACTTGAAATCGTCGGGCGGTCCATAGCGACTGGTGGGCGCAAACATGGCGGTCGGCTGATAGCCCCATGATCCCAGGAACGGATGCTCCATGACCGGCAACAGCTGCACATGGGTGTAACCGAGCTGTTTCAGATAGGGGATCAACTGGTCCGCCAACTCGCGGTAACTCAGGTGTCGGCCATCGGCGTGACGCCGCCATGAACCCGGATGGACTTCATAGATTGCCACCGGACGATCATCGCGATATCCGCCCGCATCTCGTTGCTCGCACCAGCCCTGGTCGGCCCATCGAAAGGCCGCGCGATCGTAGACGATCGAGGCATTGCCCGGCGGCTGTTCACTGAAGAACCCGAACGGATCCGACTTGGTCGGCAACAATTCTCCGCCCGGGCCCTTGATCTCGAATTTGTACAAGGTGCCGGCGCCAAGACCAGGCATGAATAACCGCCAGATACCTTCGTCACTGCTCTGCATCGGGTGGGCGCGCCCGTCCCACATATTGAAATCACCGACCAGGCTGACGGCACGGGCAGACGGTGCGTAAACAGAAAACAGCGTGCCGTCTGCCTGCCCTCCTCCCGCGTCCATGAGCTTGCTCAGCCTGGCGCCCAGACTGTCGTGCAGGCGTATCGGGTCCGGCCCGGCACTGGCCGCGGTGGCAGTCCGGAACGCGTACGGATCGGCAAGTTCAGTGACCTGGCCGCGACCACTGACTCTGAGCCGGTAGGGAAACATCTTGCGTCGCCGCGGCAGATCCAGCTGGAACAGGTCGGTGTCATCGATTCGTTCCATCCGTCCAAGCTCGCGTCCACCCCGCGCGTCGGTGACCTCGATCCACTCTGTGTCCGGTTTCCAGACACGCAGCAGCAGGCCATCACCGCGGCTTTTGCCCTGCAGACCAAGACAACTGAACGGCACCGCACATCGGGCCGCCGATAGCTCCTGGATGATCTGTGTGACTTCTTGTGTCATTGGCCAGCCTTTGTCCCCGGACGCGAGCCCGGCGCGAATCAGTCGATGGTGCCGACCTTCCAGATTCGCTCGGCATAGTCGCTGATCGATCGGTCACTGGAAAACTTGCCAACCCGGGCCGTGTTGATCAGCGCCATTCGGTTCCATTGAGGCTGATCCCTGAATGCCTCATTAACCCGATCCTGGGCTTCCAGATAGGCGACATAGTCGGCAAACACCAGGAAGTACTCGCCATCGTCCATCAGGCGGTTGGTCAATGGCTGGAAACGACGCAGATCGGACGGCGAATACTCACCATTGGCCAGTTGCTCCAGGATCCGGGAAAGCTCAGGCAGTTGGCGCGCAATCTCGACCGGGTAATAGCCTTCGGCTCGTCGCTGTGCGACCTCGTCGGCAGTCAGCCCGAAGATGAAAATATTCTCATCGCCGACTTCTTCCCTGATCTCGACATTGGCGCCGTCGAGTGTGCCGATGGTGAGTGCACCGTTGAGCGCAAACTTCATATTGCCGGTACCCGAGGCCTCCATTCCTGCGGTGGAAATCTGCTCCGACAGGTCCGCGGCCGGGATGATGATCTCCGCCCGGGAGACATTGTAGTTCGGCACAAACACTACCTTGAGCAGATCGCGGACCTGGGGATCCCTGTTGATGGTCTGCGCGACATTGTTGATCAGCTGAATAATCCATTTCGCAACCGTGTATCCGGGCGCGGCCTTGCCGGCAAAGACCACCGTGCGCGGCACCCAGTCACCGTTGGGCTGGTCACGGATGCGGTTGTAGCGGGTCAGTACATGAAGCACGTTCAGCAACTGCCGTTTGTACTCATGGATGCGCTTGATTTGCACATCGAACATCGAATCCGGATCGATGCTCAAATCCATATCGCGTTTGACGAATGCTGCCAGCCGTTCCTTGTTGACGCGTTTGACCGCTGCAAACTGGCCCAGGAACTCATCGTCATCGACCAGCGCCTCCAGCGCATGCAGGCTGGCGAGGTCGTTCTCCCAAACGCGGCCGATCCGACTGGTGATCAGAGATGCCAGGCCGGGATTGGCCACCTTGAGCCAGCGGCGCGGCGTCACCCCGTTGGTCACGTTGACGAACTTGCCCGGATAGAATTCATCAAAGTCCCGGAAGATGGTCTGTCGTACCAGCTGCGAGTGGAGCTCTGCCACACCGTTGACTCTGTTGCTGCCGATGGTCGCCAGCCACGCCATACGTGCGCGCCTGCCGTCGTGACCCGCTTCGTCGATGATCGACATGCGCCGGCGGCGATCATGATCGCCCGGGTAGCGGTGGCTGATCTCATCAAGAAACTGCCGATTTATCTTATAGATGATGTCCAGATGCCTGGGCACCAGTTGCTCCAGCATCGCCACCGGCCAGGTCTCCAGCGCCTCCGGAAGCAGCGTGTGATTGGTGTAATTGAAGGTGCGCCGGGTGATGTCCCAGGCCTGATCCCAGGCCATGTCGTTTTCATCACAGAGCAAACGCATCAGCTCCGGGATCGCCAGTGCCGGATGCGTATCGTTGAGCTGGATCGAGATCTGCTCCGGAATCTGCTGCAGGCTGAAACCGAGCTCGCGGTGTTCGCGCAGGATGTCCTGGAGGCTGGCGCTGACAAAGAAATATTCCTGCTTGATCCGCAGCAGCTTGCCTCTTACGGTCGTGTCGTCCGGATACAGCACGTAACTGATCGACTCCGCCAGATTCTTGGCTTCCAGCGCGCCGGTAAAGTCGCCGCGATTGAAACGGCCGAGGTCTATCTCCTCACCGTCGCGGGCGCCCCACAATCGCAGATGGTTGACCGTACGGCCGTTGTTGCCTGGAATCGGCGTGTCGTAGGCGACCGCCTCAATAATCTCGGCATCGCGCCACTCGTCCCGGACCTCTCCTGATGCATCCCGGTAGGCGATCAAACGACCGCCCATCGGGATCCGATACCGCACGTCTTCGCGTTTGATCTCCCACAGGTTGCGAAACTTGAGCCAGTTATTCGGGTGCTCGACCTGGCGCCCATCTGCGTCGATCTCCTGCCGGAACAGGCCGTAGTCGTAACGAATCCCGTAGCCAAAACCGGCAATATCCAGCGTCGCCATGGAATCTAGGAAGCAGGCCGCCAGGCGGCCAAGGCCACCGTTGCCCAGACCCGCGTCGCCCTCCAGACCGGCGACGTCCTCGAGCGAATCGCCCACCTCGATGATCAGGTCGCGCAGATGCTGGTCCAGATCCAGATTTACCGCGGCGTTGCTCATTCCGCGCCCCATCAGGAATTCCAGAGACAGGTAATAAACCTTGCGCGTGCCGTTGTTGCGGATCCGTTTCTGTGTGTCATGCCAGCGCGACAGCAATCGATCCCTGAGCACCAGGCACAACGCGCTGTACCAGTCATAGCGTGTGGCCGTCTCCGGGTCCTTGCCGATGGAGTAAGCCAGCTTGGTTGCCAGCGAGCGCTTGAATCCGTCCTTGTCAGTCTGCAACTCGGCCAGCTGAAACGGGGTGAAACCCAATTGCGCGGGATCGACGGCCATGGGCCTCTCCTGTTTTTGCTATTTGTGCGCCCGACCGGTCGCTGTGCGCCGGGCCTGATGCCCGCAGCGGGCAGCGCCATAAAGGGCAGAGAATAGCAAAACCGCCCTGCCGCGAGCATCGTGATGACTACCGACACGGCGCACATCGTCAATCAACGTCGCCGGCATCGTCTCCGGTCGGTATCATTGGCCGCATGCCCGGGTCCCCTGCCCGGAAAATGGACATTATGTGAAACGACTATTTCAACTCGCCGGGCTGGCGGTCGGCCTGCTGATCATGCTGATCGCCGGCGTATTCCTGTGGCTGAAATTTCTCGATCCGCAGCAGGCCAGCGAGGCGCTGCGGGCTGCACTCGAGCATGCCACCGGCCGCAGCGTGACGATTTCGGGACCCTTGCAGGTGACATTGCGTCCCCTGCCCTCGATCACGGTCAGTCAGGTCACCATTGCCAACCCGGATTGGGCAAAGTCGCCAAAAATGGTGTCGATTCAGCGTCTGACAGTCCGCCCGAGCCTGCGCAGGCTGCTGTTGGGCAAGGTGCTGCTCCATCGGATCAACATCGAAGGTGTCCAGCTGTGGTTGGAGAACGGGCCTGACGGCCAGCCAAGCTGGCTCCTGGGCCGGGGCGGCAGCTCGCCTGTGGGCGTGCCCGAAATTCGAGTGGATTCGCTGCGCGCCAGCAAGCTGCGCGCCAGCTACTTCGATGCAAAGGACGGAGTGACCCGTAGCCTGAGCCTGCAGCAACTGGACGCCAGCGCTGGCAATTCAGATCAGCCGATCAAGCTCAGCGTCCAGGGTGAGGTCATGCAGCTACCCCTGGCGATCAGCGGCCAGATCGGCTCGCCGGATCAGGTTCAGGGCGGCCGGCCCTTTTCTTTTTCGCTGCAGGGCAGCCTGGGCCAGACCCGGTTGACCACCGAAGGCAAATTGCTGAACCTGGACTTCCGCGATCTGAGCGGAGTCGAGGCGAAATTCAACGCCACGGGAAAACAGCCCAGCGTGCTGATGGCATGGACCGACCTTGCCATCCCGAAGATGGATCATTTTGAAATCAGTGGCCAAATGACCGGCAGTGGCGACTTGCTGAAACTATATGACTTTGACGCACAGCTTGGCGACCCGACCTACAAGATGCATATCACCGGGGGCATGGCCGACCTGATAAATCTCTCGGGAATGGCGCTCGAATTCAAGTCGTCTGGCGTCTCACCGGTCAGTTTCCTGCCGCGCATCCAGGGCGCCTGGCTGGCGACCGATCAATACGATGCCAGCGGCAAGCTGGTTGGGTCGGCGCAAAGAGTCGATCTCACGGATCTCATAATCCATGGCACGGTCAAGCAAACACAGCTCGAGCTGACCGGCACACTTGGCGATCTCGCCGGCGCCGGTGATATCGATGCAGTGCTGACAATCGACGGCCGCAATATGGCCTCGGTTTCCTCCTTTTTCGAGTTACCTGTGCCTGATGTCGATGAACTGAAAGGCAGCGCCAGGGCTACCGGAACCTGGGATCACCTGGACGTCAGCGATATCAATGCCCGGATTCGCGAAGGCAGCATATCCGGCACACTGAAAGGCACCATTGGTTCGCTGCCGGACCTGCAGGGACTGGCTCTGGAGTTGCAGGCTGACGGAGGCGATATCCGCGACCTGCAGCCACTGCTGGGGTTGGACAGCCTGCCGCAGACCGACAAGGCAAGCGCAACCCTTGGGCTGAGCGGCCGGAGCAAGGATGTGTCGCTCCAGATCCACCAATTGGACCTGGAACGCGGTCCTACCCGACTCTCCGGCACAGGCTGGTTGCAAGACCTGGGTGATGTTCCCCGGATCGACGTGAAGTTCGACGCAAGCGGCACCAACCTTCAGGCCTTGGCCGGTCCCGGACTCGGCAAGACCAGCGATCTCAAGCTGCCGGTCACCGACCGGTTCCGGGTCCAGGGCCGGCTGCGCGGCCATCTTGCGACACCGGACCTGGACGGCCTGGTCGCCGAAGCCGAGCACGGCGCGATGAAGATCAGCTTAAGCGGGGAGTTGCCGAACGTCACCGACCCGGAAAGCTTCAAGCTCAGCGGATCGATCGCGGGAGATGATCTGGCCACGCTTGGCCAAACATTTGGCCAGCACTGGCCAACATCCACTTCATTCGAGCTGAAAGCCAGCGGCCAGGGCAACTGGGCACATCCCAGAATCCATGACCTGAGCGGAACATTAAAAACCACGGATATGGCTCTGCAAATGGCCGGCAGCATTGGTGATCTGCGGGCGCTCCGGGAAGTTAACCTGGACGTCGAAGCGTCTGCCCCGTCACTGCTTGGTCTGTTGCCGGGCGAGGTCCAGGGCTGGGAACGGATGGGCGCCGCAAAGACGCGTTTCAATCTGAGCGGCGGCCCGGTTGATTTCGATCTTGACCTCGAGCAACTGGATGCCGGAGAGACGCAGATTCGCGGCCTTCTGGCTGTCGTCATCAAGGACTCGAAGTTGCTCAGCGTCCGCGGCGATCTCAAGGGCAGCAAGCTCGATCTTCTGCCGTGGATGGACGATTCCGCGGCTGCGCCCGGGACCAGGAAAAAGACCAAAACCCGAGACAAGCCACACGGCCGCAATGACGCCAAGCTGGTGTTCCCCGACCAGCCATTGCCAGTCGCGTGGATGGACGGGCTTAAAATTGACCTCGAGCTCACTGATCTGGCCCTGGGGCTTGGCAAGACCCAGCTCCAGGTCCTGCAAGGCCAGCTCGAAGTCGGGCAAGGCGTTTTAGCCATCGATCCCTTCCGCATCGGTTATGTGAACGACGAAATCACTGGCTTGGTGCGTCTCGATACCAGCATTCAACCAAACCTTCTTAAGGCACAATTGAAGAGTCTGGATTTCGACCTTGGCAGCCTGATCCAGCGCATGGGCTACTCCAAAGATGCCAGGGGCACGGTTGATTTGATGTTGCAGATCGAATCAAGCGGCGATTCGCCGCGCGCTATGGCCGCTTCTACCAATGGGCGCTTCTCGTTGTTGCTGCAGGACGGGTTTTCAAGTGAAAAGCTGGTTAGCAGCCTCAGTGTCTCTGAGGCGCTTTTGAGTTTGCTGCCGTGGTCACGGCCCAAGGAAGGAACGACGGTAGATTGCGCGATGGTCGACCTGCCGATTACTGCAGGAATTGCAAGCAGCCACATTCTGGTGCTGGACACCAGCGATATGCAGATGCGCGGCAGCGGTGAGATTGACCTGCGCCAGGAGCGTTACGATCTGCTGCTAAAGCCGCGACCAAAGCGCGGCAAGGCCATGGGCTTCAATGCCAATGTGCGCGTGACCGGGCCGCTGGATGACCCGCATTTTGGTCTGGCAGCCGGCGCCACCGCGATCAAGGCCGCGGGCACCGTCGGACGCTTCGCACTGCTCGGCCCTCTGGGCCTGTTCGTCAGCGCAGACAATTTCCGCAGCACTCGAACCGAATGTGCCCAGTCTCTCCAGCACATTTCACAACTCAAGTGATTTGCAGCCAGAAAAGACCCGGGCGCCGAAGGCGCCGGGAACGGATCTTGCTGCCGCCTGTTTTTGGATTTCGCGAACCCGATTGTGAGCGGACCATGTACACTAGGCGCCCGCCGCCATTCACATGGAGACTCGAGTGATTTGCTGGACCCGCATCTTTGCATCATGCCTGCTATGGCTGTCGGCTGGCACCGCCATCGCGGCTGCGCCGAGCCCTTACGAGATTATTCAGCAAACCGCCGATGAACTGCTGGTGGTGGTGAAGAGCCGGCGCGCTGAACTCGAGTCCAGCCCGGCCGCTCTGTATGAGGTCGTCGACCAGATTCTGCGCCCGAATTTCGACGTCGCCTATGCCGGTCGGCTGGTGCTCGGTCGTTACTGGCAGAGATCAACCGCGGATCAGCGCGAGCGGTTTACCGAAGCCCTGTATCAGTCCCTGGTGCGCAAGTATGCAAAGGGTCTGCTGAACTATCAGGAAGACACGGTGCGGATATTTCCGCAGACCGGTCTGATTCGGGTCGATGAGGATTTCGTCACTGTCAAAACAGAAGTGAACACCGGCGATGGCGTAAAGGTCCCGGTGAACTACCGCACGCGATGGGTGGACGGCAGCTGGAAAGTGTTCGACGTTATCGTCGAGGGACTTTCCTATGTGACCTATTATCGCGACCTGATCGGAAAGGACGTGCGCAACAAGGGCCTGGACACCGTGATCGAGAATCTTAGCCAATCGTGATGTCTGCCGACTGTCGGCTGCCGGATCTGAACGCCGGCTCCAGAAACCAAAAACTGCGCCGACCCGGTTGACCAGCAACTATTCCGGGCTGACTTTCAGATTTCCTTCCCAGAGCGGCGGACTCATGTCCTCGACATAGGGATCGAACATCAGGTTGATCGCCACACTGATCCGCTCTTCATTGGACCTGTTCATGTCCACACCATGGTAGAGCCAGCTCGGGAACAGGATCAGCGAACCCACCTGAACATCCAGCGTCATGCTTTGCGCCACCATCGGTGACATCTTCTCCACCGGCGGGACCATGACCGCCGCCTGCGGACGCGGGTCGAAGAAATTGATCGTATTGCCGCCCTTTGGTGCTGTTATGTAGTACACGCCGCTGAAGTAATTGTTCGGGTGCGCATGAGGCCGGTGGCGCGAGCCCTGAAACCCCACGTTAGCCCAGCACGCGGTGATCTTGATGTCACGGTAACGGATGTGCTGGGAATCGAGGATGTGACGCGCCCCACCCACGACCAGGTCGGTGAACTCCGCCAGTTCCGGCAGCGTATGCAGATGCTGATCGGTTTGCCACTTGCCCGCCGGTCTGAGTTCGGGCTGCCGGGCCCTGGCTCGATCCAGTGCAGCCATAAAGGTCCCGTTGATGCGCTCCGCCGCCGGCGCACGAACCTGGGTGGCCCAGAGCAGGGTCGGAAAAATCGGAAGCACCGTGAACGGCTCCATCCTCTCATCGTGAACTTGCTCCATCTCAATCGCCTCACTGTGAGATAAGGGGTGTGGGTGCCCACCGGAAACCCTGCCGGGGACAAACAGACATGATATCAGGCCGCGGGCAGTTTCCCCTGCAAAGGAATGAATTCCAGGCCAGCATCGTCTCTTGTTATGACGGTCGCAGATGCCTTCTCGGGCAGGCTTGATGGTCTGAAGCGGAATTTTCCGGCAGCTTGTATTTTCGATGCCAGTCAGATCTGTCTGAACGGGGCCGGGCGCAATATACTCGCGATGACTCCGATGCGGCGGCGAAATCACTTCAACCAGCCACGCGATTTGCGCTACACTTCCGCCCACAAACAGCTGGTTTGTGCGTCCAATCCCAAGGGGTCCAGGGTGAAAAATATTATCTTTGTATTGTTGGCATGCACGATAGCGTGGGCAAGTGCCGCCCAGGCTGAGGGGCAAGCCAATATCGTGCCGGGGGATCAGTACGGTTACCCCATGCTCGATGGCTTCGCGGCGACTGTCATCTCGACACCGGAAGAGCTGCGCCCAAATCTGAAGATCAAGGGTCGCCCTTTCCGCCTCAAGGGTCTGGATGTTTTTCCTGAGCGGCCGACTCCGAAATACATGTGGTATCTGGACAAGATGAAGTATCTGGTGTTTCCCCAAAAGGGTCCGGCGCCACTAATCTTCCTGATCGCGGGCACCGGCAGCAGCTATCACGGTCCGCACATGAGTACGCTCTACCAGGCGTTCTATCTGGCTGGTTTCCACGTCGTCGGGATGCCCTCGCCGACCTCTTACCAGTTCATGGTTACCGCTTCCACCACCCAGTTGCCCGGCGTGCTGGATGATGACTCGAAAGACATGTATCACGCGATGACGATGGCCTGGCAGCAGCAGCTGAGCAAGCAGCTCGAGGTCACCGATTTCTACGTCACCGGTTACAGCCTCGGCGGCGCGCAGACGGGTTATCTGGCGATGATTGATGAACAGGAAAAGGTGTTCAATTTCAAGAAGGCACTGATGATCAACCCGCCGGTCAGCCTGTATGATTCAGCCAAGCGACTGGACGGTTATTTGCGCAACAATATCAAGAGCCCGGCCGAATTCACCGCGTTCTGGAGTCGGCTGATGACGGTGATGGGCGAGCAGTACGCGACCACCCGGGGGCCGGTGAGTCTGGGTCCGGATTTTCTGTACAAGGCATACGAGCAACGCCGCCCCGATAATATCGCTCTGCAAAATCTGATTGGCGTGGCCTTCGCCATCACCGCCCAAAGTATGGTGACCACGGGCGATGTATTGACTCAGTCAGGATATATCGTGCCGGTGGGGACAACCGCGAAAATTACCGCCGATGTCGATCCGTATTTCATCCTTTCGGCGCGTACGCCATTTGCCCAATACTTCACCGATCTGGTGGTGCCGTTCTACCAGCGCAGCAATCCATCGATCACCGAGGAGGACCTGAAGTACCGTGCTTCGCTGTATAGCTTTGAGGAATATCTGCGTAACACAGACAAGGTGGGCCTCAGCCATAACGCGGACGACGTGATCATGGATGCGTCCGAGATTGAGTGGCTGGAAGACGTGTTCGGTGACCGCGCCACGATCTGGCCGCGCGGTGGTCATTGCGGCAACATGGCTTATCGGGCGAACGTGGAGCACATGCTCGCGTTCTTCGGCGCATCTTTGCCGGAGGGTCGCTAAATGAACCGCAACACGACCAGACTCCTGGCTGTTCTCCTTGCCGCAGTTGCGTTGTTTGCCACCGGCTGTGCGGCGACCCAGCCCAAGGTAGGCAGCAAACCGGCCCAGCGCACGCTGGATGAAACGACGGCCGAAATGCGAAAGCAGGCGATTCTCGATGTCTCGGATCCATGGGAAGGCTGGAACCGGCGTATGTATGCGTTCAACGCCAGGTTCGATAAATACGTGTTCATGCCGGCAGCCGAGTCCTACAAGCGCTATACACCCAAGCTGTTCCAGATGGGCGTGCACAATTTCATGCGCAACATCCGGGAAATCCTGAACATAGGCAACGGTCTGCTGCAATTCCGGTTGAAGACCGCAGCGCGCAGCACCGGACGACTGGTAGTGAACTCGACGCTGGGTGTCGCCGGCCTTGCCGACCCGGCGTCGAAGATGGGTATGTATTACCAGAGAGAAGACTTCGGCCAGACCCTGGGCGTTTGGGGCGCCGGGCCCGGCCCGTACATGGTGCTGCCGATCCTCGGACCGTCCAATCTGCGTGATACGACCGGCTTTATCGTCGATACCGTGGCCTGGGATCAGATCAATTTCCTGGGTTATCCGACATGGGCCTCGGATCAGCCGCTGATCTGGCCAACGCTGCTCTACGCAGTGGACATGCGAGCCAGTACGGAGTTCCGATATTTCGAAATGGGCACGATCTACGAGTACATCTGGATACGTCAGCTGTACACGGAAATGCGTAAGTTCCAGATCGAACGTTAGTCTGCCGGCGACAGCGGCAAATGATGCGGGGCGGATCGGCGACGATCCGCCCCGTTTTATTTTGCTCAGTAGTTTGATCGGCAATCGAGATTGCCGATCCAGATCGTATCAAGCCGGTAGGCTAATATAGTTGCGCCCAGATCAGCGGACCTTCGCTTCGAGCCTCGACAACGGCAAAGCATCCGTCACAGTCGACAGTCCAGAGAGTGGTAGAGCCATGTCAGAGTCTTCCGGCGACCTCGCTTCAGACCGCATCCACTATCGCGCTTGCAATCTTTGCGAGGCCATCTGCGGCCTCGAGATTCGGCTGAGCGGAGACGCCATCACCTCGATCCGTGGTGACCAAGCGGACCCATTCAGCCGTGGACACATCTGCGCCAAGGCGGTGGCACTGCAGGACATCCATGAGGATCCAGATCGCCTGCGTCAGCCGCTGATTCGACGCGGCAATGACTTTGAGGAAATCGGCTGGGACCAGGCCCTGGACGAAGCCGCCGGACGCCTGCGTGAGATTCGCGCCAAGCACGGCCGCGGGGCCCTGGCGACGTATGCCGGCAACCCCAACGTGCACAACTGGGGCTCGCTGATCTTCGGCCCGCTGCTGTACAAAGCCTTGCGCCCGGGCCATCGCTACTCCGCCACGTCGGTCGACCAGTTGCCCCATCACCTGGCGTCCTATCTGATGTTCGGCCATCAGCTGTTGCTGCCGGTCCCGGATATCGACCGCACGGATTTTTTCCTGATCATCGGCGCCAACCCGGTGGTATCCAACGGCAGCCTGATGACCGCACCGGATTTCCGGCATCGCCTGAAAGCGATCCAACAGCGTGGCGGCAAAGTCGTGGTACTCGACCCCCGGCGCACGGAGACCGCGGCGCTGGCCGATTCCCATCATTTCGTACGCCCCGGCGGCGACGCCTGCCTGCTGGCGGCGATGCTGCATACCATCCTCAGCGAAAATCTCGCCAACCCGGGCCGCCTGTCAGATTTTATCGACGGCCTCGCGGAGCTGCCGGCGTTCCTCGCGCCGTTCAGTCCAGAGGCCGTAGCTCCCCGGGTTGGGATGACCGCCGCCGCTATCCGCGCGCTGGCGCAAGACTTCTGCGCGGCCGAAGCCGCCGTCGCCTATGGTCGGATGGGTGTCTCGGTGCAGGCATTCGGCGGCCTGTGCCAATGGCTGGTGAACCTGATCAACATCGTCACTGGGAACTTCGATCAGCCGGGCGGTGCCATGTTCACCCGGCCAGCCGCTGACATCCTCGATCAGAGCAATCGCGGGAGCTTTGCACGCTTTCACAGTCGCGTCCGGGAACTGCCCGAATTCGGCGGCGAATTGCCGGTCGCAACGATGGCAGAAGACATGCTGGCTGGCGGAAGGGACCGGATCCGTGCCCTGGTCACCGTTGCCGGCAATCCCGTGCTCTCAACACCCAACGGCGCACAACTGGACCGAGCGCTCGCGGGACTGGACTATATGGTATCCATCGATATCTATGTCAATGAAACGACCCGTCATGCCAATCTGATCCTGCCGCCCACCGCGGCTCTGGAACATGATCACTACGACCTGGTATTCAATCTGCTCGCGATAAGGAATACCGCCCGCTATTCGGCGCCGTTATTCCAGCCAGGCGTCGATGCCAGACACGATTGGCAGATCTACCTGGAGCTGGCGCGCCGACTGCAGGAGGGCAGCCTGATGCAGCGTTGCAAAGCTGCGCTGCTGCGCTGGCATATGGGCCGGCTCGGACCGACCGGCGTGCTCAATGGCTTGCTGAAAAAAGGACCCCACCCGCTGGATTTCAACACGCTTGCCGCGGCGAAGCATGGTGTCGATCTCGGACCGCTGGAACCCTGTCTGCCTCAGCGACTGCACACCCCTGACCAACGCATTGCCTTAACCCCTAAGGCCATCGTCGCCGATCTTGGACGGCTGCGGGAGCACCTGGCGCAATCCACTGAGCCGGTGAGCGGCACGTTGCAGTTGATCAGCCGTCGGCAGCCGCGTAGCAATAATTCCTGGATGCATAACTCCAGGCGACTGGTAAAAGGCAAGGAGCTCTGCACATTGCTGATACACCCTGAAACCGCGCGCGACATCCGTCTCTCGGACGCGGACCGCGCCGTGGTCAGTTCCCGCGTGGGCCGGATCGAGGTGACCGTCGAGATCAGCGACGAGATCATGCCCGGCGTGGTCTGTCTTCCGCATGGTTGGGGCCACGACAGACCCGGTATCAGGCTGCGCGTGGCCAGTCAGCGTCCCGGCGCCAGCATCAACGACCTCACCGATGATCATGCGGTGGATCAACTTTCGGGTAATGCCGCCTTGTCGGCGGTGCCGGTGACCATCAAACGGCTGTGAATGCCGATCAGCGCAGGGCATTGGCGACAAATATGCTGCAGAAGGATCTCAGTCGGGATCGCGGATCATTGGCGCCGGGTGGTCGCCTGCTATAAAAACGGCTCCGCCCGCTTCAACAGTTCGTCCAGATCCGGCTCATCCGGGTTGCGCGGCTTACCCGGATGGATGATCGAAACCTGACAGCTTTCCGCCGCCTCGACCAGCTGCGCGTACGTCCCGGCGTCCGGATCGGCAATGTACGCCTGTCGGTTCTCGTCATACGAGAACATCTTGTCGTTTATCTGCGTGCATTCGTTGCAGGTCGTGCAGCGCGCGGTCTCGATGTATGCCTCGTCCGCGGATGGCTCGGCTGGCGGCTGCTGGATCGAGTCGGCGACCGGCCCGCTTTCCGCATCCGGATCAGCGCGCAGCGGCGTTTCATCCGCCGCCGCGGGCTCTGACGCCTGCTGCGCATGGGCGAGGCGTTCCTCGGCCAGCAGCCGTTGCGCGTGGGAATTGTGTATGCCGCCGAGTTCCTGAAGGCTGTGCCAGACCTCACGGCAACGCCGGGCCTCGCGCAACAGCTTCTCGTCGATCAGCACCTTTTGCAGACGATCAGTTCCGTCCACCATAAGGATACAGGGCACGCGGTCCGGCTCATCGCGCGATTCCGCCGTCAACGCCTCGTCGACGGGGATCAGGGTGTCGTCCCAGCGTTCCGCCGGGATGCATGCCAGATGACGAGCGTAGCGTTCGTCGAGCGCCGCAAAGTCCACGAAGGTAAATGCTGCTGTGTCCGTCACCCTGCTCCGCCCGGCATCCTCATAACTGAGCGTGTGCACGGGCCAGTCGACGCCCGGCTGCGGATTCGACATCAGCGAGAAACGCGAGGCCCAGTCGTGCCCGCCCGCCGGGTCATACGCAAACACCGGGAACGCCCTGGACTCTACTGCGGCTGCCGCCACCAGATAGGCCGGCAGGTCTCCCGCGGAATCCGTCGCGCCAGAGAAAACGCTGAACAGCGACGCACCAGGGTAAGCAATACCTCGTTGGATAAGACTGCTGCAGCGCGGGAGGTGCGAAGCCGCAGCCTGCAACACGAACACCTCGTTCAGTCCGAGCGCCATGTTGGCGAAATGCGGTGCGCTGCGAGCAAACCCCGACCGGCCTGACCCGGGTAAGGAATCTTGCAGAAGATCGTCGGTTTGCACCAGGATCTTCATCGGCAACCCGGAGGACAGAATCTCCATCAGCGCAGCCTGTTCTGCCGCATCCAGAGTGTCGGCATTGACACAGACCAGATAGTCAGCGAACAGGGCTATGTCGTCCGGCGATAGTCCGTCGGACCCGTAATCATCAAAAAATGCGTCGTGGCGTTCATCACGATAGTCCCCCGCGATCTCCAGTTCCGCCATTGCGATCGCCCTGGCCACGCCGACCAATACCGGATACCGCTTGCGCCACGCCTCCAGCGCCCTTGCGCAACTGCTAAAGCGGAACGCATCGGGGGAAAAGTCATATGACTGCAGCGCCGCGATCAACTGCTGCAGACGCTGGCGTCGGGTCTCAGAGATTGTGCTGCGGTTCGCGGTTCGCACCAACACCCTGGACATCGCATCGAAGTCGATGCCTTCAGCGTCCACGCCTCCGACCGAAGCTTTCAGGGAGTCGGCACTGCGCCCCAGGGCTGAGCGGGCGAAGTCGGCGCGCAGGATGTTGGATACGCTGTGCACCAGTCTGGCGATCGAGTCTTGCAGGTCGTCCGCCTTGTGTCGCTGAGTAACCGCCCAGACATGCGACAACAGTCGGGACGGCAGCCGAAAATCGCAATCCGCCACATCTCCGTCAGCCTTTATCGCGGTGAACGCGCGCTCGAGACTATCGCGCAATGTTTCATCATCGCCGAACCCCATTCTCTGCGCCGCTGCCTGCCAAAGTCCGGAGAGCGACGGGTCAGACCCGATGCCGGCCATCTCACGGATACATTGCTCCAGGCGCAAGACGTGATGACTTACCCGATCACCATCCTCACCGTGTGCGATGTTGCGGAGTGCCTCATCGATCAGGGCAGACAAGGGCCTGATGCAGCCTTCACCTGCGGTATCCCCGAGCAGCACCAGAGGGTAGTCATAACGCAGGGCGCTAAGCTTGCGATAACGAGCAAGCAAGGCGGGTCTGAGATCCAGGCCCTCAACGGGCTCGAGCGCATCGCCGGGCCGCTTGCCGGTGAAATAGAAGGCGACCTGCGCTTGCCGTTGTGCGTCCATGTCGGGTTGCTCCGTCGCGCCGCTCAGGTCGATGGCCACACGGTAAATTTGTCGAACTCGGCTTCCAGCCCGGTCTGGATGAATTCGGCCGTGCGCAGGTGGTCAGTCTCGCGCAGATCCTCGTAGCACGGCACGCGCGGATTCCGGTAGAGGATCCCGACCGGGATCGGATCTGTCGCGGACGCGATCTCCCTGGCGCGGTCGAGATCAGCGGGATCGTGACGTTCCTGATTGCGGTATACCCTGGCCAGAGTCGGACTCACCTGGATCCCGTCCTCGTGGTGCAGCAGCCGCACCCGCTCCGGATCATGCAGCCAGGGCTCGAATAACTTGGGCAGCCATTCAGGGCAACGTTGCACGATGCGCACGAACGCAAAGCCGCGATGCCTGAACGCCGCAGAGACGATGTCGTAGAGCATCTCCGGAATCCAGTCCACCGCCTGAGCGACGAAGGATACGTTCTGCACGCCCAGCGTCACGGTCAGCGGCTGCATCGCGTCGAGGAACGCGCCGTGGGGCGTGGTGTTGCTCTTGAGTCCTTTCGGAGAAGTCGGAGAAGCCTGCATCTTGGTCAGGCCATAGATCTGATTGTCGTGCAGGAACACGGTCATGTTCATGTTGTAGCGAATGGCATGGATCCAGTGGGCCGCGCCAATACTGCAGCAATCACCATCCCCGGTATTGACGAACACATGCAGGTCCTTGCGCGCCATCCGGATACCCTCGGCGACGGGCAGCGCGCGGCCGTGGATGCCATGAAAGCCGTAGGTCTTCATGTAATGGGGGAAGCGGCTGGAACATCCGATGCCCGAGACAAAAACGGTCTTTTCCGGGCGCAGTTGTTCATCGCGGCACAGACGCTGCACCGCGGCCAGGATCGCGTTGTCACCGCATCCGGTGCACCAGCGCGGCACACCGCTCTGGTAATCCTCGAGTTCGTGGCGCTCTTCGTAGAGCCTGAGCAGACAATGGCTGGCAGCAGCTGCCATATGCGTATCCTCCGGGGTCGGGGCACCCCGTTTGTTAATCCTTTGCGTCCAGCTTGTCGCCGATCACCTTGCAGATAGTGCCCGGCTTGATCGGTGCTCCGCGCACCTGGGTCCAGCAGTCCACGTCAACCAGATAACGCGACCTGAGCAGCATCGCCAGCGCGGAATAGCGCCGGTTATGTTCGTCGATAATCGGCTCCGATGGCCGATCGCTCCAGTTGGTCTCGACGGTCATGACCTTGCCGAACCTCGCCATGATGTCGTTAATACCCGGCGGCAGCGGTTGCAAAAAGCGCAAATGCAGCGACGAAACCTTGCGCCCTTCGGCACGCATCCGTTCAACTGCTTCTTCGATCGTGCCGCGGGAGCTACCCCAGCCGATAACCAGCAGATCGCCGGACGGGTCGCCGAACACGGTCGGCGGTTTGAGCGTCTTTTGCAGAGCAGCCAGCTTAAGGCTGCGCGCACGCAGGCCTTCCTCGTTGATGTCCGGGTCGTAGGCGACATGGCTGTCCCGATCGTGGGCCAGCCCGGTCACGGTATGCATCCCTCCCGGCTGACCGGGCACAATGCGGCGCGCCAGACCCGTCTCGGGATCCCAGTCATAGGCCCGCGTCCCCGGCGGCACCGGACTTTGATCCACCGGCGGAGCGATCCAGGCCTGATCAAAAACAGGCCTCGGGAATGGGGTCTGCGCGGTGGCCAAAGCGGCATCTGAAAGCACGACCACCACCATGTTGAAGGTCTCGGCGATCTTGCGCGCGGTGATAACCGAATAGAAACAGTCCTCGACAGTGCTCGCGGCCAGCACCACCTTGGGCGCATCGCCATGACTGCCGAACATGGTGGTCAGCAGATCACCCTGCTCCGCCTTGGTCGGCTGACCGGTGCTCGGCCCGCCACGCTGCACATTGATGACTACCAGCGGAATCTCCGCCATCACCGCAAGTCCGATCGCCTCCTGTTTGAGCGAGTAGCCGGGACCCGAGGTGATGGTCACCGTGCACTTGCCAGCATAAGAAGCGCCGATTGCAAAGGCACATGCGGCGATCTCGTCCTCGGCCTGATGTACCACGCCGCCGACTTTCTCAAACACTTCAGCCAGATAATGCGAGGCTGATGTGGCCGGCGTGATCGGGTACATGGCGCAGATCTCCATGCCCGATGCGAGTACACCGAGCGCCAGCGCCGTGTTCCCATTGACCACAATCTGCGGCTCGGTTGCCGGTACGCCGGCAATCCGGAATTTGAAATCCAGGTTGTTCTCAGCCCATTCGTGACCCGCATCAAGCAGCAACACGTTACTGTCGATGACCGCCTGCGTTTTCTTGCGGAAGGTCAGCGCAATCTGCTCCCTCGCCATATTAAGGTCCAGACTGTAGATACTGCAGAGCATACCCAGGGCGAACATGTTCTTGCCGCGGCGGGCATCCTGCACCACCTTCTTGCACTCCCGCTCCATCGGCACCTCGATGACCTTATAGCCGGCGGTGACCAGCTGATCGCAGGTGTCAGCGTAGGAGGAAGCGATTCGCGGATCGACATCGTCGCGCCACTTGTTCTCGAGCAGAATGGTACATCCGGGCTTGAGCTCCCCGGCACGCACGCGGCCCAGCAGCACCTGCTCATTGAACGCCACCACCAGGTCCGTCTCGTCACCCCCATTGGTGACGCGCCTCGAGCCCAGGCGGATGCGGTTGCCGCTGGCGCCCGCGACGCTCCGCGCCGGCGGTCTTATTTCGGCCGGAATGATCTCCACCGTCCAGACGCCGTTACCCATCCTCGCCGCAATCGCGCCGAGCGACTGCCCGCAGCGTTGCGCCCCTTCGCCAGAGTCACTGATGACCTCGACTACATGCTGCTCGATATCCCTGGCGCTTGCTTTCAGGCGCCGTCGACGCGTCAAAGCGCCGGCTCCGGTCTGCAGTGTTTCCGTCTGACTCATATGCTTGATGCCGGAACCCGGATGCGTGCGAAGTTCCGCTCCCTGAGGTCGATACCGAACAGCGTGTCCGCACCGTCCACGATATACGGGGCATGGACATCGCGGATGCCGAGAAAACGCTTCATGCCGCGTGCAGCCTTGCGGCCTGCTCCCATGGCCTCGATTACCGTGGCCGCTCCGGTGACGATGTCGCCGCCAGCGAACACACCTGGCATCGATGTCGCCAGATGCTCATCGGTCTCGATGTAGCCCCACTTGTTCAGCGCCAGTTTCGAAGTCTGGCCGATGATCGGATTGGCGTTGGTACCGATGGCGACCACGACCAGATCCACCTCGATTTCGTGCTCGCTGTCAGCGACAGGCATCGGGCGGCGTCGACCGGAATCGTCCGGCTCGCCGAGTTCCATACGCACGCAGCGCATCGCCCGAACACCGCCATCACCGTCGTCGAGAATCTCCACCGGATTGGTCAGCCACTTGAAGTGAATCCCTTCCTGTTCCGCGTGATGCACTTCCTCTGCTCTGGCCGGGGCCTCGGCGCGGCTGCGGCGATAAACGCAGTAAACCTCCTCGGCGCCCAGTCTGCGGCAGACACGCATCGCGTCCATTGCGGTATTACCGGCGCCGACCACCGCGACCCGCCGGCCCGGCGGCATCGGCGTGTCGTAATGCGGAAACTCCTTGGCGCGCATCAGGTTGCAACGGGTGAGCAATTCGTTGGCCGATAGCACCCCGTTTAATGAATCACCCGGGACGCCCAGCATCGTCGGATAACCAGCGCCGGTGCCGATGAACACCGCGTGGAAACCCAGTTCATCGATCATCTGCTCGATGGTGAACAGACGCCCGACAAGTGTGTTGCATTCGAACCGTACGCCAAGCTTCTCGAGGTTGCCCATCTCCGCATCAATCACTTCGTTGGGCAAGCGGAAGTCCGGGATTCCGTAACGCAAGACACCGCCGGACTGATGGAAGGCTTCATACACCGTGACTTCGCAACCCGCCTTGGCCATATCAGCGGCACAGGCCATGCCGGCCGGGCCGGCGCCGACCACGCCGACGCGAAATCCATTGAGCTCTATGTAGGGCACATTCGCCCAGCCGGCAGTGATCGCCATGTCGCCGACGAAGCGCTCGAGTCGGCCGATAGCCACCGGTTCCAGGGTATCGCCGACAGTGCAAACGCCCTCGCATTGCGTCTCCTGCGGACACACCCTTCCACACACCGCGGGCAACAAATTGGTCGTGGTGATGACGTCATAAGCGCCGCGGAAGTCCCGCTCTGCGACTTTCTGAATGAATGAGGGAATATTGATACCCACCGGGCAACCGGCCACACAGGGTTGCTCCGGGCACATCAGACAACGCTCCGCCTCGACCAGCGCCTCCTCCTGGCCATAGCCATGCGCGACTTCGGCAAAGTTCCTGATCCGCTCCTGCGGATCCTGCTCGGCTGCGGGCGTGCGCTCCTGCGGAATCGTGCGGATGGTTCTCTTCCTGGCCATTTGCGCTTACTTTTCCTTCACCGGCGGCGGCATGGGCGCCTGTTGCGCCATCCGGCAGGATTCCGACCAGCGTTTCATCGCCGCTTTCTCTTGCCCCGAGAAACGGCCAAGCCGGGTCATCAAGTCGTCGAAATCGACCTCATGCCCGTCGAAATCCGGACCATCGACACAGGCGAACTTCACCTGGTTTCCGACTTTGACCCGGCAGCCGCCACACATGCCGGTGCCATCGATCATCACCGGGTTCAGGGAGACCATGGTCTTGATCCCCAGGGGACGGGTGACGTCGGCAGCGCCGCGCATCATGATCGGTGGCCCGATTGCCACACACTCGTCGATATCGGCATGTTTGCCGATCGCCAGTTTCATGCCCTCCGTGACCCGGCCTTCGACGCCGGCGGAGCCGTCGTCGGTGCAAACAATGACCTCATCGCAACACGACTCGAACTTGTCCTGCCAGAACACCAGGCTGTGAGTTCGGAAGCCCAGCACGGCGATGACATAGGCGCCATTTTCCTTGAAGCCGCGTGCCTGAGGATAGATCGGTGCGACGCCGAGACCGCCGCCGACACACAACACTTTTTTGGCATGTCCCAGCGGGCTTGGCATGCCCATGGGTCCGACCATTCCGTACAGACTGGTGCCCACCGTACAGGCCTGCTGCATCTCGCGGGTCGTCTTTCCGACAGCCTGGATCACCAGGGTGATAGTGCCCCGTTCGCGGTCATAGTCGGCGATGGTCAGCGGGATCCGCTCACCGTGCTCGCTCGACATTACAATCACAAACTGGCCGGGCCGGGCCGCCCTCGCCATCAGTGGGTGGTGGACTTCCAGCAGATAGGTGGCGTCCGAGAAATCCTCTCGGGCCACGATCTCAAATTGCGATAGACGATCGGTCGCCATCTCGGGACGCGCCCCGCATTGTTGCCGAAACCGCCGGCAAGCACGGCTCTTTCTCCGAAACCATAGTAGACCCGTTGCCGGCGTATTGACAGGTAGAGATTAGTCGTACGGGCGCGCCCTGACGGTAACACCGGAACGAATCCGGTTCCGTTGCCGGCCGGCCTGTTCCACGTGATTCCGCTGCAGGATTGATCATCCCCAAGGCGGTATTCGAGGCCGGGATCGAGCAGCGTCGACCGACAGCGCCGGTATCCTCGGTGGTCAAAAAAAGAAAGCCGCCCGAAGGCGGCTTAACATTATTATCGTTATTATTCCGTAACTTAAGTGGTCGGGGCGAGAGGATTTGAACCTCCGACCCCCTGCACCCCATGCAGGTGCGCTACCAGGCTGCGCCACGCCCCGACCGAACAATCCGGGACCCGAAGATCCGCGAAGGCCGGGCATCATACCCCATGCGCCGGGCCCGTTAAAGCGGTATCCCGCAAGCGCTCAGCGACGCAAAATTTTCAGTACTTCCTCGAGTTCTACCCGAAGCTGCTTGACGATTTGAGCGCTCTGCGTGACGTCTTCCCGGGCCTCTTCGCCGGTCAGGCGTTGGCGCGCGCCACCGATGGTAAATCCTTCCTCATACAGCAAACTGCGTATCTGGCGGATGATCAACACATCCCGACGCTGATAATAGCGCCGATTGCCACGCCGCTTTACCGGCTTTAGCTGAGGAAACTCCTGCTCCCAGTACCGCAGCACGTGGGGCTTTACCGCGCACAGATCGCTGACCTCACCAATAGTGAAATAGCGCTTGCCCGGAATCGGAGGTAATTCGTTATTGTTTCCCGGTTCCAGCATATGCCTCGACTCGTGCCTTCAATTTTTGTCCCGGACGGAAGGTCACGACGCGTCGTTCGCTGATCGGAATCTCTTCACCGGTCTTCGGATTGCGACCTGGCCGCCTGTTCTTATCCCGAAGATCGAAGTTCCCAAAACCAGACAACTTCACCTGCTCGCCGTTTGACAACGCTGAACGCAATTCCTCGAAGAACGAATCCACGAGTTCCCTTGCTTCCCGCTTATTCAGCCCCAGTTCGTTAAACAGGGCTTCCGCCATTTCTGCCTTGGTCAATGCCACGATCAGTCTCTTATTCTGGCTTCTAATTCCCGCTCCAGGCGGCTGATCACTGCGACGACTAAATCGTCGACGTCACGGTCGGTAAGAGTGCGCGAAGTTTCCTGTAGAATCAAGCCTAAAGCGACGCTTTTTAGACCGGAATCTACTCCTGGGCCCTGATAAACGTCAAAAATAGTCAAATCCCGCAACAACGGTCCCGCCTCGTCGCGAATTGTAGCGAGCAACCGCGCCGCCGGCACCGCCTGATCGACCAGTATCGCCAGGTCCCGACGCACAGCCGGAAAGCGCGATATGGTCCGCGCCTCGGGGACCCTTGCGTCAAGCAATATTTCATTATCAATTTCAAATAGATAAACGGGTTTCTTGATGTCCAGCCTGGCCCTGATAACCGGATGCAACGCACCGATCCAGCCGCACGCCCGCTGACCGCGCAGCAGGCGCGCCGACTGCCCCGGATGTAAGGCTGGGTGACCTGCCGGCTCGAAACTGAACCTGTCCGCAGCACCCCCCAGATTCAGCAATGCTTCGACATCGCCCTTGATATCGAAAAAGTCGGAAGGGTCCCTTCCAAGCCCCCATTGCTCCGGCACGCGCGCACCTGACATAATGCCGCCGATACAGTTAATCTGTTTTATTTCATTGTCTTGCCGATAAAACTTCAGGCCATACTCGAATATGCGAACCCGATCCAGCTGGCGACTCAAATTCTGCTGCAGCACTCCCAGCAGACCTGGCCACAGCGACACCCGCATATCGCTCATCGCGGAAGAGATCGGATTCGACAGGGAAATCGACTCCCGCGCCGGCCAGATCATCTCCTGCAGTGTCTTGTCGACAAAACTGTAGGTGACCACTTCCTGATAGCCCCTGGCCACAAGAAGGTCACGTGCGCGGTCTGCCGGCACCCGGGTCTCGGTCACCGGGCTAAACCGCATATCGTTGCGGCCCGCGACTTCCGCGATATTGTCGTAGCCGTAGACCCGCGCAACTTCCTCGATCAGATCTTCTTCAATCGCGATGTCGAATCGCCATGACGGCGGCGCTACCGTCCAGCCGTCTGTCGTCGGCTGCGCTGGCATTCCCAGCAGCTGGAGGATGCTGACAATCTCATCGTCGGCAATGCTTGCGCCGAGCACGGCGGCCAGGCGGGACCGGCGTAACGTGACCCGCTGGCGCAAAGGCAGATGCTCGTCGCTGACCAACTCAAGCAATGGCCCGGCCTCGCCGCCGGCAATCGCGATCAGCAGCGCAGTAGCGCGCTCGACGGCGCGACGCTGACCCTCGGGATCCACGCCGCGCTCAAACCGCATCGAGGCGTCGGTGTGCAGACCCAATCGCCTTGCCCGGCCGGCGATGATCTCGGGCGTGAAAAACGCGCCTTCGAAAAATACGTTGCGGGTATCCGCTTCGACTCCCGAACTCTCCCCGCCCATGATCCCGGCCAGCGCGCGCGGGCCGCCGTGGTCAGCGATTACCAGCATCTCTGGCGTCAGGTCGATCACCCGGCCGTCGAGCAGCGTCAGCTTTTCGCCAGACTCTGCCATGCGCACAACGATGCCTTGCCGCAGCGTGTCCAGATCAAAGCCATGCAGCGGCTGACCCAGCTCGAGCATCACATAATTGGTCACATCAACCACCGGATGGATCGGGCGCAGACCGCTGCGTCGCAACTTTTCCCGCATCCAGCGCGGCGTCTGCGCCGCAGGATCGATCCCGAGAATCACCCGCCCACAGAAACGCGGGCACGCCGCGGTGGCTTTGACCTCGACCGGAAACGTATCGGCGATCCCCGGCTCTACCGGCGCCAGATCCGGCCACCTCAGCGGCAGTCGCGCGAGTACTGCGGCTTCTCTGGCGATACCCAGCACGCTGAAGCAGTCACCACGGTTGGGCGTCAGATCAATATCGATCGCGCTGTCGTCCAGACCCAGCCACTGCCTCAGGTCTTCGCCGACCGGCGCTGTATCGGGTAATTCCATCAATCCGCCGGCACCATCGCCGAGGCCAAGCTCTTTTTCTGAACAAAGCATTCCGCTGGACTCGACTCCGCGCAGCCTGGCCTTGCGGATCTTCAGACCGCCCGGAAGCAGACCACCGATCAGTGCGACAGGCGCCTTGAGGCCTTTGCGAGCGTTCGGCGCCCCGCACACGATCTGCAGCGGCTCTGTTTCCCCGACATCGACCCGGCACAGGGACAACTTGTCTGCATCCGGATGCGGCCCGCAGTCGACGACTTCGCCGACGACCACCGCATTGAACGTGCCAGCCACCGGCTCCACGGTATCGACTTCGAGACCGGCCATGGTCAACGCATGTGCCAGATCATCTGTCGCCATTAACGGATCGACCCATTCCCGCAACCATGCTTCACTGAATTTCATCTTCGGGTTCCGCTCAACTGAACTGCGCCAGAAAGCGCAGGTCATTGTCGAAAAACATGCGCAGGTCATTTACGCCATAGCGCAACATCGCAAGCCGCTCGACCCCCATGCCGAAGGCGTACCCGGTATAGCGCTCTGGATCGACACCAACACCGCTCAACACCTTCGGGTGGACCATGCCGCAACCCAGCACCTCCAGCCAGCCCTCACCCCAGCTGACGTCGACCTCGGCCGACGGCTCGGTGAACGGGAAATACGAGGGACGCATGCGTAACTCGACCCTGCGTTCGAAGAACTGCTCGAGGAAACCGTGCAACACGGCCTTGAGATTCGCGAAACTGATCCCCTCGTCTACTACCAGGCCTTCCACCTGATGAAACATCGGCGTGTGGGTCTGGTCACTGTCACAGCGATAAACGCGACCGGGCGCAATCAGACGTAGCGGAGCGCCGCCCTTGGCCATGGCGCGGATCTGTACCGGTGATGTATGGGTACGCAACAGGTGTCCGGAAGGGAAGTAAAACGTATCGTGCATCGCCCGCGCAGGGTGCTGTTCGGGAATGTTGAGCGCCTCGAAATTATGAAACTCGTCCTCGATCTCGGGTCCGGTATGGACCTCGAAACCCGCGGTCCGAAAGATCGCCTCGATCCGGCTCATCGCACGTGTCACCGGATGCAGCCCGGCCGGCGCCTGACCGCGTCCCGGCAAGGTTACGTCGACCGCTTCGGCCGCAATACTCGCCTCCACTGCCGCCGCTTGCAGCGCCTCGCGCCGCTGGTCAATCACCTCTTGCAGCGCGACCTTGGCCTGGTTGATCGCCTGACCCGCCTCACGCCGTTGCTCGGCCGGCAATTGCCCGAGCTGCTTGAGCTGCAGTGTCAGCAGCCCTTTCTTGCCCAGGAATCGGACCCGCATCTCGTCCAGATCCGCCAGCGACGCGCTGCCTGCAGCGGCCGCACGGCCTTGCTGCAGCAGTTTTTCGATGTCCTGCACAACGACTCCCTGCTTCCAGAAACAAAGAGAGGGAAAGGCTTGAAGACCTTTCCCTCTCGCGAATCACGGCGCTCCCAGCCGGGAGCCAACGCCGTCGCTACTGGGACAGACTGGCCTTCGCCTGCTCCGCAATCACGCCAAACGCCGCGATGTCGTGGACCGCGATATCCGCGAGGACCTTGCGATCAACTTCCACGCCGGCCTTGGTCAGACCATTGATCAGGCGACTGTACGACATGCCATACACCCGCGCCGCCGCGTTGATCCGGCTGATCCACAGCGCGCGGAACTGGCGCTTGCGTTGCCGCCGGTCGCGGTAGGCGTACTGGCCTGCCTTGGTAACTGCCTGATTGGCGACTCGGTATACGGTGCTGCGTGCGCCGTAGTAGCCCTTCGCCTTTTTCAGAATTTTCTTGTGCCGCGCCTTGGCGATGACACCACGCTTTACTCTTGCCATGGTCTATCTCCTAGCTGTACGGCAGCATGCGACGAACGGCTGGCACATCAGCCTCGGCGACCTGGGCCGGAGCCCGCAGGTGACGCTTACGCTTGGTGCTCTTCTTCGTCAGGATGTGGTTGAGGAAGGATTGGCCTCGCTTGAAGCCGCCACCCCCGGTCTTGCGGAACCGCTTTGCGGCCCCGCGGTTGGTTTTCAACTTGGGCATTTCATATCTCCTTTTAGCCCGGGCCGAATATCGACCCAAGGCGGGGCAGCCACGGAGTTAACCGTGCCTGCTCACTTCTTCTTCGGCGCAATCACCATCGTCATCTGCCGCCCTTCCATCTTCGGGAACTGCTCGACCTGACCGAGTTCGGCCAGGTCCTCGCGGACCCTGTCCAGAAGTTTGGCTCCGAGATCACGATGCGCCATCTCGCGGCCGCGGAAACGCAGTGTCACCTTGGCCTTGTCTCCGCCGGAGAGAAACTTCACCAGGTTTCTCAATTTCACCTGGTAGTCGCCCTCCTCCGTCCCTGGGCGGAATTTCACTTCCTTGATCTGGATCTGTTTCTGTTTCTTCTTGGCGGCGTGGTTTTTCTTGTTCTGTTCAAAGACGTATTTGCCGTGGTCCATCACCCGACATACGGGCGGTTCGGCCATCGGCGAAACTTCGACCAGATCAAGTCCGCTTTCGCTCGCCAGCGCAAGCGCATCGGCGGTTGCCAGTATCCCTACCTGTTCTCCGTCCGCGCCGATGACCCGGACCTGCGGTGCAAGGATGTCTTTATTCCGCCTTACGCGTTTATTCGAACTGATGCTTTAGTCCTCCAACGAACGACGGCCGCGCATCGCGACCTCTGCGGCGAGCCGTTCGACAAACCCTTCGAGGGTCATCGATCCGAGATCCTCGCCTTCGCGCGAACGCACGGCCACCGTACCTGATTCCAATTCCCGATCCCCCACCACCAGCAGGTAGGGCACCCTGTGCAAAGTATGCTCGCGGATTTTAAAGCCGATTTTCTCGTTTCTCAAGTCTACTTCCGCGCGAAATCCCTGATTTTTCAGGGATTCGCCAATTTCGGTGGCATATTCGGCCTGCCGATCGGTAATGTTCAGCACCACTGCCTGAACCGGCGCCAGCCAGGGCGGGAAGCGGCCAGCGAAATGTTCGATCAAAACGCCGAAAAAACGCTCCAGCGAGCCCAGCAGGGCCCGATGGATCATGATCGGCCGGTGCCGCTCCCCATCCTCAGCCACGTACTCCATATCGAAGCGTTCCGGCAGATTGAAATCGAGCTGGACCGTGGAGCACTGCCACTGGCGACCGATCGCGTCCTCGATCTTGACGTCGATCTTCGGTCCATAAAACGCGCCGCCGCCTTCATCGAGCTGATACTCCAGGCCCTTTTGTTCCAGCGCAGACTTCAGCGCGACCGTGGCTTTATCCCAGATTTCCTCTGAGCCAACGGCTTTCTCCGGGCGGGTCGAAAGATTGACCACGAAGCGCTCGAAGCCGAAATCCTCGAGCATGCTCAGGGTCAGATCGAGCACCCCCAGCACCTCATCGGCGATTTGCTCTTCACGGCAGAAGATGTGCGCATCGTCCTGAGTAAACCCGCGTACCCGCATCAGCCCGTGCAGCGCTCCGGACATCTCGTGCCGATACACCGTGCCCAGCTCGGCCCAGCGGATGGGCAGCTCCCGATAGGAACGAAGTTTGTCCTTGAAAATCAGCACGTGGAACGGGCAGTTCATCGGCTTGAGCTGATAAAGCTGTTCGTCCTCGACCATCGGCGCATACATCGACTCGCGGTAGAAATCGGTATGACCGGAGGTATGCCAGAGCGTCTCCAGCGCGATATGCGGCGTATACAGCAGCTCGTAGCCGCCATCGATATGACGATCCCGCCAGTAGTCTTCCATTACCCGGCGGATACGCGCCCCGCGCGGATGCCAGAACACGAGACCCCCGCCGGCACCTTCCTGGACGCTGAACAGATCGAGTTCCTGTCCGATGCGGCGATGATCGCGCTTTTCCGCTTCCGCCAGGCGATGAAGATAGGCTTTCAGAGATTTGGCATCACCCCATGCGGTGCCGTAAATCCGCTGCAACATCTCGTTGTCGGAATTACCCCGCCAGTAAGCGCCCGCCACCTTGGTCAGCTTGAAGGCCTTCAGGTGCCCGGTGCTGGGCACGTGGGGACCCCGGCACAGATCGCGGAAATCACCCTGACCATAGACGCCGATTTCCTGATCCTCGGGAATCCCGGCAATGATCTCTGCCTTGTAGATTTCGCCGATGGATTTGAAGTAGTCCACCGCCTCGTCACGCGCCATGACTTCGCGAGTCACCGCCAGATCGGCCTTGGCAAGTTCCTCCATCTTTTTCTCGATGGCTTCGAGGTCTTCCGGCGTAAACGGCCGCTGATAGGCAAAATCGTAGTAAAAGCCGTCCTCGATGACCGGTCCGATCGTGACCTGGGCTTCGGGGAACAGCATCTTGACCGCCTGGGCCAGCAGATGAGCACTGGAATGGCGGATAACCTCCAGGCCCTCCGGGTCGCGAGCGGTCACGATCGCCAGTCCGGCGTCGGTGTCGATGACATACGAGGTGTCAACCAGCTGCCCATCGACGCGCCCAGCCACAGCCGCCCGTGCCAGCCCCGGACCAATGTCCGCGGCAACGTCGGCAACGCTGACCGGCGCGTCAAAGCGCCGCTGGCTGCCATCTGGCAAAGTAATGACCGGCATGTCCAACCTCGGACCACGCCACCGGCGACATACCGGTGGCCACAACAAAAAGGGCGCCCTCTCCCTCCACCACGCCCAGAGGACGAAGGGATCGAGACCGCCCTATTGAAAAAGCGTGGTAGGCGCGGGCGGGTTTGAACCGCCGACCCCTACGATGTCAACGTAGTGCTCTACCACTGAGCTACGCGCCTAGAAGGGCGGCAAATCTACCGAAACTGGCTGCAGTAGGCAAGCCCGCTACCCGGCCAGGGTGTCGGGCAGACCAAGGCCATAACGCCTCAAATCCGCGATCTCGTCCCGGATTCGGGCCGCTTCCTCGAATTCCAGTTCGCGGGCGTGCTTGTACATGGTCTGCTCCAGGCGGGCCATTTTCTTCATCAGCTCCTCCGGCGACAGGTTTTCATAGGCCAGGCGAGGCTCGGCCACCGCCCGCTCCGCCCCCTTGCCGCCGGCATAGCGCGCGCCCTCCATGACATCTGCAATCGCCTTGCGAATGGTCTCCGGCTTGATGCCGTGAGCCTCATTGAACGCGAGCTGTTTGGCCCGCCGCCGCTCGGTCTCGTCGATGGCCAGGCGCATCGATTTGGTGATCTTGTCCGCATACAGGATCGCGCTGCCATTGATGTTGCGGGCGGCGCGGCCAATGGTCTGGATCAGCGCGCCGGCGGAACGCAGGAAGCCCTCCTTGTCCGCGTCGAATATCGCCACCAGTGAGACTTCCGGCATATCCAGACCCTCTCGCAACAGGTTGATCCCGACCAGCACATCAAACTCGCCGCGACGCAGATCACGGATGATCTCGGTGCGTTCCACGGTGTCGATATCCGAATGCAGATAGCGCACCCGCACATCGTGCTCGGCCAGATAGTCGGTCAGATCCTCGGCCATGCGTTTGGTCAGCGTCGTGATCAGCACGCGCTCGTCTCGATCGGCCCGGATCGCGATCTCCGAGAGCACATCATCCACCTGCGTGCGCACCGGCCGCACCTCGAGCACCGGGTCAAGCAGGCCGGTCGGCCGCACGACCTGCTCAACTATCTGGCCCGATTTTTCCAGTTCGTGAGCGCGCGGCGTCGCCGAAACAAAAATGGTCTGCGGCGCAAGCGCCTCATACTCGTCGAACCTCAGCGGCCGGTTGTCCAGCGCCGATGGCAGCCGAAATCCATATTCAACCAGGGTCTCCTTGCGCGAACGGTCACCGCGATACATTCCGCCCAGCTGGGGGATCGTGACATGGCTTTCGTCGACTACCAGCATCGCGTTCTTCGGCAGGTAATCGAACAGGGTCGGCGGTGGCTCGCCTGACTCGCGTCCGGACAGATAGCGGGAGTAGTTCTCTATGCCTGAGCAATAGCCAAGCTCACGGATCATCTCCAGATCGAACATGGTGCGTTGTTCAAGCCGCTGTGCCTCCAGCAGGCGGTCATTGTCGCGCAGCACCTTGAGCCGCTCGCGCAGTTCTTCCTTGATCAGATCCATTGCCGCCAGCAGCCTCTCGCGCGGCGTCACATAGTGCGTCTTCGGATATATCGTCGCCCTGGGCACTCGGCGCGTGACCTCGCCGGTCAGCGGATCAAAGTGGCTGAGCTTTTCTATCTCATCGTCGAACAACTCGATGCGCAGCGCCTCTCGCTCGGATTCGGCCGGGAAGATATCGATAATCTCGCCACGCACCCGGTAGGTACCCTGGCGCAGGTCCATTTCGTTTCGCGTGTACTGCATATCGGCGAGCCGGCGCAGGATTTTGCGTTGATCGATGCGATCTCCCCGGTCCAGATGCAGGACCATGCTCAGATAGGCGCGGGGATCACCCAGGCCATAGATGGCGGAGACGGTGGCAACGATAATCGAGTCCGGTCGCTCCAGCAGCGCCTTGGTCGCAGAAAGGCGCATCTGTTCGATATGCGCATTGATCGAGGAATCCTTCTCGATAAACGTGTCCGAGCTCGGTACGTAGGCCTCAGGCTGGTAGTAATCGTAGTACGAGACGAAATACTCGACCGAGTTGTTGGGGAAGAAATCGCGGAACTCGCCATACAGCTGAGCGGCCAGGGTCTTGTTATGAGCCAGCACCAGGGTCGGCCGCTGCAATTGCTGGATTACGTTGGCAATGGTGAAGGTCTTACCCGAGCCGGTGACGCCGAGCAGGGTCTGATACATCAGCCCTGCGTCCAATCCTTCGACCAGCCCGGCGATCGCCTCGGGCTGATCACCGGCAGGCTGGTATTCTGATACGAGTTCGAAACGATTTTCCATTGCGCTGTTGCCGGCCGCAGGATTGGCCGAGTGATCTCCCATGAATTAAGATTGGCAGCTGCCCATTATGCCATCAGGATCAAACCGTGAACCCTTTCCTCGCAGCCCGCGTCGGACGTATCAAGGCATCCCCTACTCTCGCCGTCACCGCCAAAGCGGCAGAACTGCGGCGGGCGGGCCGCGACATAATCGGGCTCGGCGCAGGAGAACCGGATTTCGACACTCCGGATCACATCAAGCAGGCCGCAATTGACGCGATCCGCAATGGCTTTACCAAGTACACCGCTGTTGATGGAATCCTGGAGTTACGCGAGGCCATAAGCGACAAGTTCCGGCGCGACAATGCTATCGATTACCCGGCCGATCAGATCCTGGTTTCCACAGGCGGAAAACAGAGCTTGTTCAACGCATTCGAGGCAATACTGAACCCCGGCGACGAAGTGATCGTGCCGGCGCCCTACTGGGTGTCCTATCCGGATATGGTGCTGTTATGCGACGGCGAGCCGGTCATCATTTCGGCGGGCGCGGACCAGGGATTCAAGCTGCGCCCGGATCAGCTGCGACGGGTCATCAATGACAAGACCCGCGCCTTTGTTCTCAACAGCCCGAGCAATCCGACCGGCGCCGCGTATACCCGGGACGAGTTGCGCGCGCTGGCCGACGTGCTGCTGGATAATCCCCGGGTGATTATCATTACCGATGATATGTACGAGCATATCTATTGGGGCGAGGAGCCGTTTTGCAGCTTGTTGACTGTCGCGCCGGAACTCTATGAGCGCACCATCACTGTCAATGGCGTTTCCAAAGCCTACTCGATGACAGGATGGCGCATCGGCTACGCCGGCGGCCCCAAACCGATCATTGCGGCGATGAGGAAGATCCAGAGTCAGAGCACATCTAATACCTGCGGCATCGCGCAAAAGGCGGCATTGGCTGCGATCAGCGGTGACCAGAATTGCGTCACCGAAATGTGCGCGGCGTTCAGGCAACGGCACGATTATCTGGTCGCCGCACTGAACCGGCTGCCGGGCTTTAGTTGCCTCGCCGGAGCCGGGACGTTTTATGCCTTCCCGGACGTCAGCAAAGCCATCGCGGGTCTTGATGGCATCTCGGGCGATGTTCAATTCTCGGAAATGCTGCTGGAGAAGGCCGAGGTGGCGGTCGTGCCGGGATCAGCCTTCGGCGCCCCGGGCCATGTCCGTCTGTCCTTTGCCTGCGGTCTGGATACTCTGGAGCGCGCCGTACAACGCATCGCGGCCGTCCTGCCCGCGAGCTCTGACGCGGCTTGACTTGAGGCCGGAGGGCTACGAGAATTCCGCCCTCGCCGCAAGGTGACACCCGTTTATTCCCCGGTAGCTCAGTTGGTAGAGCGGTTGACTGTTAATCAATTGGTCGGTGGTTCGAGTCCGCCCCGGGGAGCCAAAACCTCAACCTGATCAGGTTGTTACGAAAGGCCGCCGCAAGGCGGCCTGTTCGTTTACGGGCTGCGGCGAAGTGCAAACTTACTGACCGCTGATGCAAATACAAACCAGCCCCGCCGTCCCTACAATTTGCCTGCAGATTTGAAAAAGGGGCCGCCATGTACAAATTCCTTCTGTTTGCCTTGGTCGTATTTATCTTTGTCGCCACCATGGGCGGCCACGCATAGGCGCACACCGCGGGCACCACGGTGAGACGGGCCGGGAGAACCGGTCGATTCTGCTACTCCCCCCCGGTGTTAGCACCCCGGTTCGTCCGGTCCGTCTCACCCTGGTGCCTGCGGCCTGAACTCGATCGCCGAGCCGCGTGGTCCGGCAACAAACGCGGGTTCGAGCGGCCCCGAACCCGAACCTGGCAGAACTCCTCGCGCCAGGCCTGTCCTGCCCAGTGCTCGGGCAGCACCGGTTTTGCGATCGGAAATTTCCTCGTGCATACCCACGCTGCCCCCCTCCCTCCCAGATAGACCAAGGTCGGATTTGCCCTTGCGCTCAGGGCGGCTAGCCTAGGAAAACGGTTTTAACCATCGGGGATAAACGGGGAGCGCCATTCATGGGCTATCAGGAAAGCTATCAGCGATCATTACAGGATCCACAGGGCTTCTGGAGCGACGCCGCACGGGCGATCGACTGGTACAAGCCATGGGACACCGTGCTTGACGACTCCAATCCGCCGTTTTACCGCTGGTTTGCCGGCGCTGAACTGAATACCTGTTACAACGCGCTGGACCGCCATGTGGCCGCCGGTCGCGGCGACCAGGACGCGCTGATTTATGACAGTCCGGTCACCGGCACCAAGACCCGCTTCACCTACCTCGAGTTACTGGAAAAGGTCAGCCACGTGGCGGGCGCACTGACCGCGATGGGTATCGCAAAGGGCGACCGGGTCATCATCTATATGCCGATGGTCCCGGAAACCGTGATGGCGATGCTGGCTTGCGCGCGGATTGGCGCGATCCACTCGGTTGTATTCGGCGGCTTTGCGGCGCGGGAACTGGCCACGCGTATCGACGATGCGAAGCCCAAGGCGGTGTTGTCCGCCTCCTGCGGTATCGAGGTCAGCAAGGTGATTCCTTACAAGCCGCTGCTGGATGAGGCGATAGAGATCGCCAGCCACAAGCCGGCCCATTGCCTGATCCTGCAGCGCCCGCAGTGCGCAGCGAGCCTGACGGCCGGACGCGATATTGACTGGGCAGAAGCAGTCGCCGCAGCCCAGCCGGCGCCCTGCGAGCATGTGGCCGCCACGGACCCGCTATATATTCTCTACACATCCGGCACGACCGGTCAGCCCAAGGGCGTGGTACGTGATCACGGCGGTCATGCCGTGGCTCTGACCTGGAGCATGGAATATATCTATGGCGTCGAACCCGGCGACGTTTTCTGGGCAGCATCAGACGTCGGCTGGGTCGTCGGTCATTCCTATATCGTCTACGGTCCGCTGCTGTATGGCTGCACCACGCTGGTATATGAAGGCAAGCCGGTCGGCACGCCGGATCCCGGTGCGTTCTGGCGCGTGATCTCCGAATACAAGGTCCGGGTCATGTTTACCGCGCCGACTGCATTTCGCGCCATCAAGCGCGAGGACTCTCATGGCGAACACGTCAAGCGCTATGACCTGAGCCATCTGAAGGCGCTGTTCCTGGCTGGCGAGCGTTGCGATCCGGATACCCTGGAGTGGGCACGCGAGATGCTGGGCGTTCCGGTAATCGACCACTGGTGGCAGACCGAAACCGGCTGGCCTATTGCTGCCAACTGCATCGGTCTCGAACAGCTGCCGATCAAGCCTGGCTCGCCCACCTGTGCGGTGCCCGGCTATGACGTACGGGTGCTGGATAATGACGGTTCGGAAGTGCCCGATGGTGAGATTGGCAGCATCATGATCCGGCTGCCGCTGCCGCCGGGAAACCTGACCACGCTGTGGCACAACGACGCGCGCTTCGTCGATGCCTACCTGTCTACGCATGAAGGCTGGTATCTGACCGGAGATGCCGGTTATCGGGATGCTGACGGCTATCTGTGGGTGATGAGCCGGATCGATGACATCATCAACACGGCCGGTCACAGGCTCTCCACCGGCGGAATGGAGGAAGTCCTGGCTTCCCACCCGGACGTCGCCGAAGCGGCCGTGATCGGCGTTGCAGACGATCTCAAGGGCGAATTACCAGTAGGTCTGGTGGTACTCAAGTCCGATGTCGACAGATCCGAGGACGCAAATACGGGCAGAACTGGTCGCCTTGATCAGGGAGAAAATCGGACCGGTGGCCTCATTCAAAAAGGTCTCGGTCGTGCAACGACTACCCAAGACCCGATCCGGCAAGGTGCTCAGGGGCATCATGCGCAATATCGCCGACAGCAAGGAATACAAGATGCCGGCGACGATTGATGATCCGCGAGTTCTCGACGAAATAGAACAGGCGTTGAAGACCATCGGCTACGCCAGGGATTGAGGCCAGGCCGGGTGCGTGCAAGTATGTAGTCCAGTCGATGACCCGGATGAGCTAATTGCATGAACGTTATTCAGACGCCGGAATCGGATGGCCCGGACGGTGCACCTCGCCCGTTCCTGGCGCCCTGCCGTATCGTGCCGGCGACCGCCCCCTTCCGCTGGCTGGCGGCCGGCTGGAAAGACCTCCGCGCCGCGCCCAGACAGAGCCTCAGCTGGGGACTCGTGGTGTTCTCGCTGTCACTGTCCATCGGCACCGCTGCGTACGCACTGGGTAGTCTGGTGATGCTGCTGACGATGATGTCCGGCTTCGTGCTGATTGGACCATTGCTGGCTATTGCGCTGTATACCATCAGCTGGCGGCTGGACCGCGGCCGTGCGCCCAGTTTTCGTCGCAGCACTGCAGAGATCAGGCGGCAGCTGGGTAACTGCGCGGTCTACGCGCTGGTACTGATGGTGGTGTTTCTGGTCTGGGCCCGCGCAGGCTCCATGGTGCACGTGTTCTTTCCGGTGGAAGCCGAACCCGACTGGCCTAAATTGATCACCTTCCTCGGCATCGGCTCAGCGGTCGGCTCCATCTTCGCCGTCATCACGTTTTCCGCCAGCGCATTTTCGCTGCCGATGCTCACCGACCGTCAAACCGACACCGTTACCGCGGTGGTGACCAGCATCAACGCGGTCCTCAGAAACAAGCCTGCGATGCTGGTGTGGATGGCAATTATTATCTTCAGCGTTGCACTCGGCTTCGCCACGGCCTTTGTCGGCCTGATCGTGCTGTTTCCGCTGCTGGGCCACGCCACCTGGCACAGCTACAAGGACGTAATCGATGCGTCTGACTGGCCGCCCAACGAGCCGATGGGCTTACCCTGAAAACAGCATCGTTGCATTTCCATTGGCAGACAAACGAGAGGCGCCGGAGGCGCCTCTCATCTCTTCGATCCACAGGAATCAGTATTCGAGCTGGGGCGGAGGCAGACTCAGCCGGTAGGTAAACGAAACGCCGATCACGCTTACCTCGTAGTCGGGGCTGGCCGCGCCCCAGGTCAGCACGCTGCTCAGCGTATCCGGCTCAGTGCCGTCGATGTGCCAGTCGCTGCTGCGATAACGTTCATACAGCCAGCCGCCGCGCAACTGCACCCGCGGGTTGAGTTCGTAGGTGACATCGAGTTTCGCCGTGTTCCGGGTAGAGCGGAACTTTGGAAACGGATCGTTTACGCCGAATTGTTCTACGCTGGTACTGCCTTCGGAGCGCGCGTAAGCATAGTCGACCGCGAGCCCCCAGCGTCCCGCGATATTGTCCCAGCGCAGGCCGACATTCGCCGAGTCAAAGTCATCCCGGTTTTTGCCTTTCCAGTTGGGCAACGCGGTATTCGGGTTTACGTTGCTTTGCGCGCCCTTTTGTTTGTAGGTCACTTCTTCGGTGGCCAGCGCGACGAACACATTGATGTCGCGGGAAAATGCGTAGTTGGCGTCAGCGGCGAGTGCGTCGCGCTCGGCATCGGTCAAGCCAAGCTGGGAATTCTTGTAGTCTTCGTTCCAGGTATCCAGTTGCAGACCGAAACTGAGCTTCTCGCTCGGCTGCGCGCTCAATCTGACTTCAACGCCGTCGCGATCGCGATCGGCCATGTAGTACTTGCGCATCAGCGGATTCTGCGCAAGCTTGAAATAGTCTACTTGCTGATAGGTGGAGCCATCGCGTTCAGCCGTCTGGCCCCGGACCTTGATGTCGAAAGATCGGGCAGGTTTCAGTTTGAGCTCGGCCCAGTAGGTATTCTCCTCGTTCTCGTGCACCTCCTGATAGGTGCGCTGGATCTTGTCGTAGTCATAACCGATCGCGCCCTTGACCCCACGGACGATGCGCATATCCGCGGCCAGATCGAAGTCAGTATCCTTGAAACCGTACGGCAGATTTTCTTCGGCAATACCACCGGGAACAGTGTCCGCCAGCACATATTGATAACTGTCAACCGGGCTCTTGTTGTCGCGCTCGTTGTAGCGGAAGTCGCCGGTCAACCGTACCCGCGGAATTTCCGCAGACGTGACCCGGACGCTGTACTGGGTCAGGTCAACCTTGCCGTCGAATGAACTGCGCGGCAGCGGCGTGCCAGCCAGGCTGGGATTGATCGTGTATGGCAGGAAGGTATCGTTCTGTTCCGCACGGCCCATCGCCACCGTTGCCGACGCAGTGGTCAGATCAGTGATCTGGTAGACCCCCGACAGACTGACGTTGTAGGCCTTGTTATCCGGCGCCTGCGCCATGCTGCCGTAATCCGGGCCGGTAAACGCATCCGCCCACTGCATATTAAGGTTCTTGTTGCTGAACCAGGACCCCAGATAGGCCAGACGAACCTGCCAGCGGTCCGCGGTGTAATCCGCGCCTGCTTCGACTTCATTGGTCTGGTAGTCGAGGGCCTCGGTCAAGGTAGCGGAATTCCCCAGGAAAGGCGCCCAGGTCTGACCCTTGCCTTCCTTGGTCTGATAGCGCCAGTCCACATCGAAACTCAGGTTCCGGCTGAGCAGATACTCGGCGCCAAGGTCCAGTGTTTCCCGGTTCCAGCTGCCCTCGAATTCACGCAGATCCCCGTTCAGGTTAGTCATGCCGCCGGTGCTGCCGGCGCGGATCCAGTTATCCGGCAGGCTTAGCGGCGTGTTGCCCAGCGGCCGGTATATCGTCTGGGTCGATTCAAGATAACGATAGGGCAATCGATCAAAGCCGAGATTGACCATCCACTTTCCCTGGCGACCCGCTTCGATGTCGTAATCGAAGGATTCCTGGCTGTAACCAAAACCCTGCATGGTGATGGTATATCCGTTGTCGCCCCAGTAAACGAGTTGCGGCGAGAGACCGCCAATCAGCCCGCTGTCCTCGTATCCGGTAAAGTTTCCGAACTGGTTTTCGCTGTCCGTGACATAGCCTGCGCTGACGCCGATGGTGCCGGTCCAGCCCTGGCTGAACTGACAGAACTGACAATCCCAGTCGGAGGTATCCGGCTGCCCGGCCGCGGTCTCCTCCGCATCGACCACGCCAGCGACGACGATCGCGCAAGCGGCGATGGTCATCACCAGCGCACGACGGACATGCATCGTGGCGATCGCTTCGAATAGCTGCTCCCGAGCTGACCTGTTCATCGCCCTACCTCATCAGGTTTCCGCCAGAAGGATGGTTCGATCCATGCACCTGGCTATGACAATTCAAACAACTCCCGCTCAGCAGGTATTGCGATGGGGCCGAACCACCGGCCAGACCCGCCGAGGTGTACGGCACACTGGGATGGCCTGCCTGGGAGTGGCAGCTTTGACACAACAATGGCGCGGTCCGTTTCAGCATCCCGGCATGGATAGTGCCGTGGGGCTCGTGACAATAGCTGCAATCTTCAGTCACCGGCGCGTGCTCCCAAAGCAGCGGACCGCGCTTCTCCTGGTGGCATCCATAACAGGTATCGTTGACGGTATTGCGCACCAGCGAATACTCCGCTGCAGAACCATGGGGATTGTGGCAATCGGTGCACGCCATGCGGCCAAAACGCAAGGGATGCGCAAATGGCTTCTGCGCGTTGGCGCGCTGTTCCAGATGGCAGGTATAGCAAACCTGGGCCTGCGTCTCCGGCCGGAGCACCGCCTGATGCGTCGCGTGAACCGTATGGCAATCGGCACAGTTGAGATCCTCTGCATCATGCACGCTGCCAGACCAGTGCAAGCCCACCTGCTCTTTGTGACAGGCCATGCACTGCTGATTGTGCTCGGCAGTGCTGGCGGTGCTGTCGGACCCCCAGAACGGCATGCTCGGACGATCGCTGGCTTTCTGCCCGCTCTTCAGGCGCTGGATATGCTCTCCGCCCGGGCCATGGCAAGCCTCGCACTGGGTGTTGCCGTCGCCGAAGGGGGTGCGGCCGTCGGCCCGTTGTCCGTGTTTGGTGGTGAAAATTGCCTTGGTCACGTCGTCGGCATGACAGCCCAGACAGGTGTTGGCCCCCTGGATGCTGTAGCCGTCGTCGTCAGTCGGCTGATCAGCGACAGCGGTCTCGGCTGCGTGGGTCACCGGGATGACGAACAGGGCAAGCATTGCACATGTGGCGATGGCCGGTAGATCGAACAGTCTCATGAATTCCTCGGGCCCTGTGGTCATGGAGGCGGTTAGCGCCATGAATCTACACCATTCGTATCCTACACGAAACATCAGTAAATAAGGACATCGACTCGCAACCAGCGGGGAAATGGAAGTGGTGTTCTGGCGTCGCAGAAATTCTGCCCGCGAAGCCGCGCGGGCCGATCGCCGCAAATAAAAAAGGGCCGGGAAAATCCCGGCCCCAAGCAGTCTAAGTGGGGCGCCCGTTGCGGGCGCCCCGGTTGTGGTTGTTACTCGCCGGCGTGGTGATACAGCGTCGTATCAAACGCCGCTCCGGCACCATGACAAACCGCACAGGCTTCCTGCCCGTTCGGAACGCCGCCAGCCGGGGTCGCGCCAACGATCGTGTCCTTGGGCTCATCAACCTGGCCGCCGTTGGACTCGAAGTGACCCGCTGCCGCCGTGCTGGTATGACAGGCACCGCAAGCCGCTGCTGTCGGCGTGGTGGCCGTGTCGTCAAGCCACACCGCTTCGTCCAGGCCCAGGCTGGTGCTGATCGCACGTGCCGTCGGGCGGGCTGCATTATAGCCGCCAGGAATATGGCAGCGTTCGCAGTTCGCGATGCTCTGCGGATAGGTCACCTCGGCAAACTCACCACCGACATAGGTCTGGCTGGCGGTATGGATCTTGTGAACCATATTGCCGAACTGGAAGCTATCGGGGTCTTCCGCCAGATCCGCGGTATGGCAGACCAGGCAGATTTCCATATTGCCGTTACGGTTGGAGCCATGGCCCTGGAACTGCTTGTGACAAGCGTTGCAGTTCTCGCTGGTGACCCGGAACACACGCGGCGTACCCGGATAGAACACGGCACTTGTTGCCGCCGCCCGCTGCACTGTCGCCACCCCATCGGCATCGGTGGCAAAGGCTGCCGGATGGCCGCCCAGACCGATCATGATGTCGCCGGTGTAGTCAGCCGGCGTTGCGGCGAAGTAGTCCACCGTATAGCTGCCGTCGGCATTCTGCACAAACGAAGGTGCCGCGATGATCGCGTTCAGGTAATAGCGGTAGGGCTCGCCGGCGCCGTACGGCTCGATGCCGTTGCCGCGATCGCGCAGACCACCGGTATTGCCCAGCTCATCACCGTTATAGATATCACCGGTGTCCCAGGCCACATACAGATTCAGCGATGCGGCTGCATCCGTGAACTCTGGATCGTTGACGATATCCCATGCGGTGCCGTCTGGCTTGTCGACGCGGAACGTGATCGTGGGCGCCTGGCCCGGATCGGTATTGACCGCGCTGACGATAGACAGCTCATAGTCCAGACCCGTCTCATAGCGGAAACGCTGACTGCCGTCGATCTTGCTGTGGATGGCCAGAGCCGGTCCCGCACCGCCGATCGAGCCAAGATGGCAGGTCGCGCAGGAACCGTCATCGGCCACAAACGTCAACCCACCGTCGGCGTCAGCAGCGCCGTGGTCGAACTGGTAGCTCGGCTCACCGGTGACCGGATCCGGGTCGTTGGCAACCAGGCCCGGCGCATGGCAACCGCCACAAGCGGTGGCCGTCGCAGAGGTGTTCCATGCATTACCTTGTGGCGTGACGGGTGACTCCTCGTGACAGGATTCGCAGAACAGCAAATCCTGCGGATAGGTCACTTCGGAATAGTCATGCACGAAATCGCCATAACCGTAGATGATGTAAGGTACGCCACGAGCGGCACCGGGATGGATCGAGTGCGCCATGTACTTCATATCCAGGCCTTCGCCGGTATCCTGGTCGATGGTTCCCGGATTGTGGCAAGTCACACAGTATTCGACTGTGCGCCGCGGACCGCCATGCAGGTCAAAGCGATAATGGCAGACGTCGCAGTTCTCGGTGTCGGCAATCAGATTGTCGCCTGATCCCGCGCCACCGTCCGGCACGAAATCCAGCACCGGATTGTCAGGCGCCAATGCCTCGGCCTCGCCACTGAGACGAATCTCCATGCCGACCCGATGGGTCAGGCTGGGTTCCCAGGCCACCGGGACCGGCGTGGTCACGTCGGTGACGTCGGTAGCGAACGTGTACGTGTACATGCCGCCGCCCAGTTCATCGATGGTGCCCTGAGTATCGGTCGTCGCCTGCAGAGCCTGCGGCAGCACGTTGGGCGTATTGGCGTTCGGGTTGGCCGTCTCGATGCGATTGACATAACTCTGCCAGTAAGCCACACCACCATTGGAAGCGGGGACCAGTTTGGCCAGCGTCATGCCGATACCGCTGGTGATTCCGAGCGCGGGATTGCCGTGGATGTCTTCGACCATGAAGGTCACCACCGGCGGGCTGGCGATATCGATCGCGGTGATCTCAGCGACCAGACCGCCGATCTCTTCGATCTGCTCTGCAGTCAGCTGCGAACCATCGCCGATTGCTATCGGCGCGGCGTCACCACGGCAATCATTGACGTCGATGACGCCATCGCCGTTGGTGTCTTCTGCCGGGAAGTCCTTGACACCGTTTTCGTTAAGGTCCCAGCAATCGAGACCGTTACCACCATCCGCTCCCGGTGGCCCCGCCGCGCCTGGTGCTCCGTTGTTACCGTCGTCACCGCTACAACCCGCGATGCCGAAGGCCAGAACACAAGATGCGAGGAGCGCGAAGGAACGGGATTTACCGTGCTTCAATGCGTCCATTTTTTGACTGCCCCCAAATTGGAAAAAAAACCTACCAATCACGCCGGAATCCAAACCTGCAATCCCGACTAATTTATTCCGCCACAACCGCTCATTTACCTCCGACAACCGACGCGCAAAAAGACGATCGGACCCAGATCGAATGAGAATTATTCTTAATAACAACCGTTTCTTTTTGTTTCACAACACTTTTTAGACCAAGCACAGGCAAACGCAATTGATCCAGATCAATAACAGGGCCTAATTACGTATAAATACATACGTGTTTCGCACTGATTTATGCCGAAACCACCGCATTTATCGTCGTGCGCCATGACCACCGGCCAAAACCGGGCAACAAAAAAGCGACCGGTGGCCAGGCCATCGGTCGCTGATTTCGTCACGGTCGGGCAGATCAGAAACGGCAGATATGCTGACTGTAATCAGCAACCCGTCCGGTCACCCTCGATTCCTTACTGGGCGAAAAACACCGCGACGTTCTCGACATCAGCCTCGCTCAGCGCACCCAGGTCCGCCTTGCCCTTGTGCGTGCTCACGTTTTTCTCCGCTACGATCCAAACACTGATGTCCGCCGCGCTTTCGCCGGAAAAATCGTCCGCCTCGTGACACTCCGCACATTGCTCGTTGTAGATTGCCTCTCCGGCAGCCGCATCACCAGCAGTGGCCGCACCGCACCAGAACATAAGCGATGCCAGCGCGAACATCGCAGTCACTTTTCTCATGACTCGTCTCATCGAATTCACCCTCTGTGGAGTAGCTGATCGAGCTACTACTGTAACCCGGGAACGGCTGTGCTTGCCAGCGAGATTTGCTCATCGCAACGCAGGCCTCTCGTGGCAGGCACAGGCCGGCGAAGGGACAGCTGTGGGCAGCACGCAGCTTTACCGGAGCACGGTTTCGATCGCATGGCGCTGCTGGGTCGGGAATTGCGAGACTGCATGACGCTCGGGGCTCGGCGACATAAATCGTCGGACCGCAGCACCCTGCGAATTGCGCCGTCAGAGTGTGTCGGCAGGAGATTCTGCCGGACTATCGCGCCTGTTCATCAGAGTTCAGATAATCTGCAAATTCCCGCCCGAACTCCGGGTGCTTGAGACCGAAGTGAACGGTTGCCTGCAGGTAACCGAGTTTGCTGCCGCAATCGAAACGCCGACCCTCAAAATGCAGCGCCCGCACGGGTCGATCGCCAAGCAGCGCGGCGATGCCGTCGGTTAACTGGATCTCGCCACCAGCGCCGCGGCCAATGTTCTCCAGGTAGTCAAAGATCTGCGGTTCGAGAATATAGCGCCCTACCACGGCCAGGTTGGACGGCGCCTTGGCTGGCGCCGGCTTCTCCACCATCCCGCGCAAACGCCAGACACCCTTACCGGTCTGGTCGCCGTCGACGATACCGTATTGGTCCGTCTGATCCGGCGGCACCGGCTGCACGCCTATGACGCTGCCGCCGGTTTCTTCGTAAAGCTGCCGCATCTGTTCCAGGCACGGCGTCTGCGCATCGATCAGATCATCTGCCAGATGCACAAAGAACGGATGCTTGCCAACCACGGCCCGGGCACACAACACCGCATGCCCCAGACCAAGAGGCGCACCCTGGCGCAGATAGATACAGCTCACATCCTGAGGTACCAGCGAGCACACCATTTCAAGCAATTCGGTCTTGTCTTTCTCGCGCAGTAATTCTTCCAGCTCGAAGTCCGAATCAAAATGGTCCTCAATCGCGCGTTTGTGCCTGCCGGTAATAAAGACCAGATTCTTTGCCCCTGCCGCCAATGCCTCCTCGACCGCATACTGGATCAGCGGCTTGTCGACCACGGGCAACATTTCCTTGGGGCTCGCCTTGGTGGCGGGCAGGAAACGGGTTCCCTTGCCGGCCACCGGGAACACGGCGTAGCGGATAGCTTTCGGCACAATTATTCTCCCGTGTCTCGAGCAGGGCTCAGCCTGCACTCTATCCACGGGATGCTGTCACAGGGCCGATGTGGATGGCAACGACACCCGTCACACCCGGACCGACAACACGGCGGGCGCCAGTCCAGGGCCCGCCGTGCCGTGTCGAGGGTGCTTCTACTTCTGCAGACCGTTAGCGGTCTGCAGGCTTGAGGATGATATTGTCGCGATTGATATCCAGCACTCGCGGTCCGACGCCCTGAATATTCATCAGCTGATCCGGGCTGGTGAATGGCCCGTGAGCTTCACGGTAGGCGACAATGGCCCGTGCCCTTGCCGGGCCGACGCCCTCAAGTTCCTGAGCCAGCAAGTCGGCATCTGCGGTATTGATATTCACCGGACCGGCAATAGCCAGCGACGAAATAAGCAGGCCTGCGCCGGCAAGCCATGATCTGAAAGACAGCATGATTTCACTCCTGTGTTGATCGCACGGCCGCCCACGCGACCGGAAACCACACAGTAGAGCGGCGGCTGCCGGCGGACAGCCCCGGAAATGTGGCCGAAGTGTGTTGAAATCAGTGCAGCGGGCGCGGCATATCCAGATCTGCCTGGAAGCGGAAACTGGCTGTAGGTCTGGTCGAATCCCAGTTCTTGCAGGTCGGGCATTGCCAGTGCAGAACCTTCCCGGAAAATCCGCATTGCTCGCAGCGATAACCCGGATTGGCTTCCGATAGCATGCGCAGCGCGCGGGTGATCCGCCGCAGACCCTGCTGCTCGGCGAATCCGCTTCCCGACCGGTCGTCCCGCTTATTGTCATCGTCGTCGCGCAAGGTGCGCATCAGATCGTTCAGCATCGGATTCGTTCGAATGAAATCGACAATACATTCGTAGGTAACGGGGTCGTCAAAGGTCTCATCGACGATCGCCGCATAGGCGAGCCCGGCCTTTAGCCCGGGTTGCTTTGCGACCATGGCGGCAAGAAGTTTGTTCAGGCCGGCCCTGTCCTCCATAGCGATATGGCAACGGCGCAGGGACGGCAGGGCCAGCGGCGCGAAGCCTGGATCGCGCGCGATCACCTTTCGGTACAACCTCGAGGCCAGCCTGAAGTCGCCTTCATTGTCGGCCAGCTCGGCACGCAGCATGATGCCGCGCAGTCCATCACGATCCGCCGACCGCGCCCGGCGCAGATACTCCCGGGCCTTCCCGACGTCATCCGCGGCCAGCGCCTTTTGCGCAAGTTCACAATAATAATGCGCAACCACCGGGCTCCGGCCCTGATGCGTCTGGTCAGCAAGTCGATCGCGGATTGCAATGGCCCGTTCCCATTCCCGCTCTTGCTCGTAGATCAACACCAACCGCTCCAGCGCTTCCCGGCGATATGCAGGTCGATCGGCGAGTCGGGTGAAATACTCTTCGGCGCGATCCAGCAATCCTGCTTTCAGATGGTCTTCGGCCAGCTCGCGCAGCGCCTGCTCGCGTTGACGCCGCGGCAGGTCCTTGCGATCGAAAATATTGTGGTGAATCTGAATTGCGCGATTGATCTCGCCCCGTCGCCGAAACAGATTGCCCAGCGCAAAGTGAGTCTCGATGGTGTCGTTGTCGACGTCCACCATCCGTACAAAGACTTCCAGAGCCTTGTCCGGTTCTTCGTTGAGCAGGAAATTCAGGCCGGCAAAATAGTCGGTGTTCAGACCGGAGCCGTTGTTCGACCGTGCAGCGTCGGGCGACGTCCTGCGAGCGAAGTACCAGCCGGCCGCGGCTGCGGCCATGAACAACAGGATCAGCAGCAGCGGCGAGTCAGCCGCCATCCGTCAATGGCAGCTTTTGCAGGTTCTCGATCTCGGCCTCGGCCCGGTTGACGGATTTCTTCAGACGACGTTTTTCACGCGCAGAGCGCATCAGCCAGAACGACGCGGTGACCAGGCCCAGCGCCCAACCGGTCGCCAGGCAAGCGATGAATGCGTAAGCGACGGGGACCTGGAAAACGCCAAAGCCCAGATCCAGCTGGACCGCGTCCGGATTGAGCCAGGCGAACGCGGCGGCGAATGCCAACGCGGCCAGCACAACAATGATCAACAGGATTCGGCGCAACATAATCATCAGTGAATACCCCGGGGTCGCTCTGGTGCCTCGGTCTCTGCGTCAGACAGCCCTGGTCAGGCGCTGCCTGCGACAGGATGGCTCAGCTGCGGATGGGGTTCTCGCGGCCCGCGTTAACCCGCTCGCGCAGGTCCTTCCCGGGCTTGAAATGGGGCACGTATTTGCCCGACAGGGCCACAGCCTCGCCGGTCTTCGGATTGCGCCCCATGCGCGGCGGCCGGAAATGCAGCGAGAAACTACCGAAACCACGAACTTCGATCCGCACCCCCGCCGACAGGCTGTCGCTCATCACGTCGAGCATGTGTTTGACCGCCAGCTCGACATCTTTCGCCGGCAGATGTTTCTGCTTGCGCGAGATGCTCTCGATAAGCTCCGACTTAGTCATAAGCCCTTGTCTCCAAACAGATCGTTCGCAGCCATTAGCTTTACCACATCAACGCCGCCAAAGACAGGACCGCCCGGTTTCCCGGGCGGTCCAGACTGATCAGGAGTCGTCCTGGCCGGAAATCTGCTCCTTCAGTAAATCGCCGAGACTGGTGCCGGAAACAGACTCGGAAGTCCGGTAATTCTGCACCGCCGCGGCCTCCTCGTAGACTTCTTTGGCCTTGATCGAGAGGCTGATAGCGCGGGTCTTGCGATCTATGCCGACAAAGCGGGCTTCCACCTCATCGCCCACTTTGAGCACGGTGCGCGCATCTTCCACCCGATCGCGCGCCAGTTCCGAGGCTCTCAGCTGGCCTTCGATGCCGCCGATATCAAGCACAGCGCCGCGCGCATCCACTTCCGTGACCGTACCCTTGACGATGCTGCCCTTGGGGTGCTCCGCAAGGAAGGCGGAGAACGGGTCGCGGTCGAGCTGTTTGATGCCCAGCGAGATACGCTCGCGATCCGCATCGATGGACATCACCACGGCTTCGACTTCGTCACCCTTCTTGTAATTGCGCACCGCTTCTTCCCCGGGGATATCCCAGGAAATGTCCGACAGGTGCACAAGTCCGTCGATGCCGCCGTCGAGGCCGATGAAGATACCGAAATCGGTGATCGACTTGATCTGGCCAGAGACCTTGTCACCGCGATTGTGGGTGGCGGAGAATTCGGCCCAGGGGTTGGACATGCACTGCTTGATACCAAGCGACACGCGGCGCCGCTCCTCGTCGATATCCAGCACCATCACTTCGACTTCATCGCCCATCTGGACGACCTTGGCCGGGCTGACGTTCTTGTTGGTCCAGTCCATTTCGGACACGTGCACCAGGCCCTCCACGCCGTCGTCGATTTCGACGAAGCAACCGTAATCGGCTATGTTGGTGACCTTGCCGAACAGCCGGCTGCCCGGCGGATAACGGCGCGCCAGATCCTGCCAGGGATCATCGCCTAGCTGCTTCATGCCCAGCGATACACGGCAACGCTCGCGATCGAACTTCAGCACTTTGACCTGAACCTCGTCACCGACGTTGACCACCTCGGAAGGATGCTTGACGCGCTTCCAGGCCATGTCGGTGATATGCAGCAGGCCGTCGATGCCGCCGAGGTCCACAAAGGCCCCATAGTCGGTCAGATTCTTGACAATGCCAGGCATCACCGCGCCTTCCTGGAGGTTCTCCATCAGCGCCTCGCGCTCTGCACTGTACTCGTCTTCCACCACTGCACGGCGGGAGACCACTACGTTATTGCGCTTGGGATCGAGCTTGATGATCTTGAACTCGAGGACCTTGCCCTCCAGGTATGACGGATCGCGTACCGGGCGCACATCGACCAGCGAGCCAGGCAAGAAGGCCCGCACCAGGTCGAGTTCGACGGTAAATCCGCCCTTGACGCGTCCGTTGATAATTCCCTTGACGATCTCGCCCTTTTCAAAGGCCTCTTCAAGCACCGACCAGGTCCTGGCGCGCTTGGCCTTGTCGCGGGAAAGGCGGGTCTCGCCAAATCCGTCTTCGACCGCATCCAGCGCCACTTCGACCTCGTCACCGACGGCCACTTCGATCTGGCCCTTGTCGTCGCGAAACTGCTCGGCGGGAATGACGGCCTCAGACTTAAGGCCGGCGTTGACGATAACAACGTCGTCGTTAACGTCGACCACAAAACCGGTAATGATCGCGCCAGGCTTGAACGGCTGGCTGGCGATACTCTGTTCAAAAAGTTCAGCAAAAGATTCAGACATGTTGATTAATTCCTCGGTCTTCCGACCAGGGCCCGTTTAATGCCGCCGTCGCCTTCCATGACCGGCGGGTGAAATACAAATGGCCCTGCTTCCATGCAGAGCCACCACACTGCTCACTCCATCAACGCGTTGCCGGCAACAGCAAAACATCGTCGCCGAAAACGCTGTCCCCGAGAACGCTATCCCAGAAAACGCTATCCCAGAACACGCTATCCAATGCGGGGCTCGTCGCCCCTGCCCTGGTGCAAAGAATTGCGCAGATGCACCAGCACCCGCTCCACCACCTGGTCGATACTCAACCGCGTGGTGTCGACCACCAGCGCGTCCTCCGCCGGCTTTAGCGGCGAGACTTCGCGTTGGCAATCACGAGCGTCGCGTTCCGCGATCTCTGTACAAAGACTCCTAAGATTAGCATCAAAACCCTTCTCTATCAACTGCTTATACCGACGTTGCGCACGGGCTTCCGGACTGGCGGTGAGAAACACCTTGGCCTCCGCATCCGGAAAGATCACGGTCCCCATATCCCGGCCATCGGCCACCAGCCCGGGCTGGCGCCGGAAGCGGTGCTGCAGGGTGACCAGAGCCTCTCTTACCGCGGGCAATGCGGCCACCCGGGAAGCCAGATTGCCGCAGGTTTCGGTCCGAATTTCCGCGCTCACATCCCGCCCGTCGAGCAGCACGCGTTCCCCCCCGGCGTCGTCAACCATGAATTCCACATCCAGGTCGGCGGCCAGTCGGGCCAGCGCAGGGGCATCATCCAGGGAGAGATGATGTTGTCCGGCAGCCACCGCCACGAGTCGATAAAGCGCCCCGCTGTCCAGCAGCCTCCAGCCCATCCGCTCCGCAACCTGACGGCAGATCGTGCCTTTGCCCGCGCCACTGGGCCCGTCCACCGCCAGTACCGGCACGCTCATCCTTCTACCTCCAGTTCAAAGCCGACGGAACGGGCGAGGCCGGCAAAGCCGGGAAACGAGGTATCGACATTACCGGTGTCCGAGATCCGGACGGGACCGCTGCTGGCGAGACCTGCCACGGCCATGGCCATGGCCACCCGGTGATCCCCGGCGCTGTGCACGCTGCCCGATCCAATGCGGCCGCCCTCGACATCCATGCCATCCTCCGTCTCATTGACGCCTACGCCCACGTCAGAAAGCGCCTGCGCCATCGCGGCAATCCGATCGGACTCCTTGACCCTCAGTTCCGCCGCTCCGCGCACCCGGGTGCGGCCCTCGGCGGCAGCGGCGGCGACAAACAATATCGGAAACTCGTCTATGGCCAGCGGCACCAGCTCCGGCGGCACATCGATGCCGCGCAGGACGCTGCGTTGCACCCAGAGATCCCCCACCGGCTCAGCGCCGAGCTGGCGTGGATCGCGAATCTCGATGCGCCCGCCCATGGCGCGAAGAATATCGAGCAAACCCGTACGGGTCGGATTGAGACCGACGCCGCGGATCAACAAGCCCTGGTCGGCACGCAGCAGTCCGGCGACCAGAAAAAATGCTGCCGAAGAAAAATCTGCGGGAATACCGATATGCCCGCCATTGAGCACGCACGGACCCTTTATCGCCGCATGGTCTTGATCGAATACGATCGGCGCGCCGAGTGACTGCAGCATACGTTCCGTGTGGTCGCGCGATACCGCCGGCTGGCGCACCACCGTGGTCCCGATCGCCGACAACCCGGCCAGCAGGATCGCGGACTTCACCTGAGCGCTGGCCACCGGCAAGGTGTAATCAATCCCCGTCAGGCCGCCACCGCTCCGCGCGCTGCCGTGCAGCCGGATCGGCGGATGTCCGTCGGTGGCCTCGATCCCGGCGCCCATTTGGCGCAACGGCGCGGCGATCCGTTCCATCGGACGCGATCGCAGTGAGGCGTCGCCGGTCAACTCGGCCTTGATCCCCAGCCCCGCCAGCAGACCGGTCAACAGGCGGATGCCGGTGCCCGAGTTACCCAGATCAAGCGGTTGTGCCGGGTCGCGCAAGCCGCGCGGACCCGGCCCGGTCACGCGCAAGCGGTCATTGCCGATGCTCTCGACGCGCACGCCCAGGGCCTCGACCGCTGTCCGCGTCGCCCGGCAGTCTGCGCTGTCCAGGAATCCCTCGACTTCTATCGGCGCGGCTGCGATCGAGCCCAGCAACAGAGCGCGATGGGAAACAGATTTGTCCCCGGGCACCGACAGACTGCCGCCAATGCGGTGGGTCGGCGCGGAGACCCAGCTGCGAGCGCTCACCGGCGAGGTTCGGCGCAATTGCGAGGTGTCATCAGCCACGCCCGCTCACGGCGCCGGCGTCCAGGACCTGAGCCAGGGCATCCAGCAGGCGACCGTTTTCGGATTGCGTGCCGATGCTGATCCGCAGATGCTGGTCGAGTCCATAGTTTGCCACCGGACGCACGATGACTGACTTGCGCAACAGCGCCTGATAAATCGAAGCTGCGTCCGCCCCTACTTCGACCAAAATAAAATTGCCCGCCGATGGGACAAAGCCCAACCCCATTTCGGTGAATGCCCCTTGCATACGCGTACGTTCACTGGCATTGAGGTCTACGGAGTGCGCCAGATGCTGACGATCCTCCAGCGCGGCCAGAGCTGCCACGTTCGCGATTACATTGACGTTGAACGGCTGGCGCACGCGTTCGAGGATTCCGGCGATGCCGGGCGCGGACAGCGAATACCCGATCCTCAACCCGGCCAGGCCAAACGCCTTGGAAAAAGTGTGGGTCACAATCAGATTCGGGAACCGGTCCAGCCAGTCCACGCAGTCCGGATACTCCGGATCATCCATGTATTCGGCATAGGCCTGATCCACGACCACCAGCGTGTGCTGCGGGAGATGCTCGATAAAGTCTCGTAATGGTTCGGCTCGCAGCCAGGTACCGGTGGGATTGTTGGGGTTGGCAATAAACACGAGCCGGGTCTGATCGTTGATCAGATCTGCCATTGCGGTCAGATCATGGCCGTAGGCGCCCCCGGTCCCCGGCGCCAATGCCGGCGCCACCCTGCCGGTCGCTCCCACTGCCTGGATCGCAATGGGATAAACGGCGAACGCATATTGTGAGTGAATTGCTTCCAGTGATTCCTGTAAAAACGCCTCCGCAATCATTACCAGCACGTCATTGGAGCCATTGCCCAGCGTGATACATCCCGGATCCACACCATGCCGCCGGGCCAGCGCCTGCTTGAGGTCGAAGCCGCCACCATCCGGATAGCGTGATAAGCCGCCGTCCAGAGAGCCGCGTATCGCGTCCAGCACGCGCTTGCCCGGACCCAGCGGATTTTCGTTCGATGCCAGCTTGACGATATTGCTGACGCCGTACTCCCGCTCCAGTTCGCTGATCGGTTTGCCGGGCAGATACGGCTTCAGCCGGGCGACGCCGGGCGCAGCGAGACGCAGATACGGATTACTCATGACATCGTCTCCTCAATCGCCGACGCGTGCTCGGTTCGTTGCGCAGCGAGGGAACCGATTCTAAAGGATCGCGCAGGGATAGGAGCCGAGTACGCGAAACAGGGACGCCGAGACCTCCAGATCTTTTAGCGCGGCGGCGATCCTGGCGTCTTCTGCATGTCCTTCCACATCGACAAAGAAAACATAGTCCCACTTGCCTCGATTGGAAGGCCGTGATTCGATACGCGTCATGCTGATGCCGTGTTTGGCCAGCGGAAACAGGATGTCGTGCAGCGCGCCGGCCTTGTGCCGAGCGGCCAGCAGCAAAGAGGTCTTGTCGCGGCCGCTGGGCGGGAACAGCTCCCTGCCGATCACCAGGAACCGGGTGGTGTTGTCCGGCCGGTCTTCGATATTCGCCATCAACACCCGCAGACCATAGACTTCCGCCGCGGCCTCACCGGCGATCGCTGCGGCATTTACCTCGTCCCGGGCAAGGCGGGCGGCCTCCGCATTACTGCTCACCGCAACACACTCGGCCGCCGGCAGTTTTTGCTCCAGCCACGCGCGGCATTGCGCCAGCGACTGCTGATGCGAATAGACGCGCTTTATGCCTTCCAGGCTTTCCGCGTTTGCGAGCAGATGCTGGCGGATGCGCAGCTCGACTTCGCCGCAGATCCTCAGCTGTGAGGTCAGGAACATATCCAGCGTGTTATTGACCGTGCCCTCGGTGGAGTTCTCCACCGGCACGATGCCGAAGTCGGCCACCCCGGATTCCACTTCGTGAAAAACCTCATCGATGGTAGACAGAGACAGCGCTCTGACGGAGTGGCCAAAATGTTTGAGCACCGCGGCCTGGGTAAACGTGCCCTCGGGTCCCAGGAATGCGACCTTCAGCGGTTCCTGCTGAGCCAGACACGCGGACATGATCTCGCGAAACAACCTGACCATCTCCTCGTCGCGCAATGGACCCTGATTGCGCTCCACGACTTTGCGCAACACCTGGGCCTCGCGTTCCGGCCGGTAAAAATCCCGTGTCCGGACCTTCTCGCCCGCTTTGCTGGAGCCCACCGCCTGCGCGGTGCGCGCACGTGCGCTGATCAGGCTCTGGATCTGTTCATCCAGCTGATCGATCTCGGCGCGGATTGCGTCGAGACCCGCTGGCGGTGGCTTGCCGTCTGTCATCGAATCCCTGCCTAGATCACGCGCATGTTCAGCACGCCCTTGATGCCCGCGATCTGCTGCAGCGTCGCATCCGGCGCCTGCCCCTCAACATCGACCAGCGTATAAGCGATTTCGCCGCGCGACTTGTTCAGCAGATCGACAATGTTGACCCCCGCTTCGGCGAGGCGGGTAGAAATCTGACCCACCATATTCGGCACGTTCAGGTTGGAAATGGTAATTCGCTGCCCTTCAGTGCGCGGCATTATCGCTTCCGGGAAATTGACCGAATGACGGATATTGCCGTTTTCCAGGAACTCGCGCAGGTTGTCCGCCACCATCGCCGCGCAATTTTCCTCGGCCTCGCCTGTGGACGCTCCAAGATGAGGTAGCGCGGTCACCTTTGGATGCTTGCGGATCTTGTTGTTCGGAAAATCGCTGACATAGGCCGACAGGTGACCCGAGTCCAGGGCCTTTAAAACTGCGTCGTCATCCACGATACCGCCGCGAGCGAAATTCAGCAGAATGCCGCCAGGCTTCATCAGAGACAGGCGCTCGGCATTGACCATATTTCGGGTCGCGTCATTCAGCGGAACGTGCAGAGTGACGAAATTCGACTGACTGAACAGATGATCCAGCGTCGTCGCCTGCTTGATCCCGGAGGACAGTTGCCACGCGCGCTGCACGGTTAACTGCGGATCGAATCCGATCGCTTTCATCCCCAGAGAAAGCGCCGCATTAGCCACTTCACCGCCTATTGCGCCCAGACCCACCACGCCCAGCGTCCGGCCCGGCAACTCGAAACCGGCATACTTCTTTTTACCGGCTTCGACCAGTTTGCTGACCGCGGCGTCGTCACCCTCCAGCTCGCGCACATAGTTCCAGCCCTGGCAGATGTTTCGTGCGCCGAGCAACAGACCGGCGATGACCAGTTCTTTGACCGCATTCGCATTAGCGCCGGGCGCGTTGAATACCGGGATACCGCGTCGGGTCATTGCTTCCAGCGGGATATTGTTGACGCCCGCGCCGGCCCTGGCGATGGCCTTCACGCTATCGGAAATCCCCATGGAATGCATATCCGCGGAACGGACCATGATCGCATCGGGGTGCCCGATCTCCGAGGCGACCTCGTAACGGTCGCGGGGCAAGCGCCGGAGTCCGGCGATCGCGATGTTGTTCAGGGTCAGGATCTTGAAGCTCATGTGTCTCTACCTGCAGCCAGATTTTGCACCCGGAGGCGCGACCCCGACATTATGCCGCGTCGCACCATCCATGGATACGTCCCGGGCGGCCCGGTCCGTGAAACCAACCCGGCATTTCGGCGTCGGTCACTCGCCGGTCCGCCGCTCATATCACCGGCCAAAACTCCATGCCACACGCGTCCCGCCGGTATTGGACATCGCCGGTGGCGACATTCACCGCACCGCAAGCCAGGTGGCCGCGCAAGCCCTTACGCGTCCTGAACGATGCGCTGTTTCAGCCGGGCAACTAGCCGTGGCGGCGCTCAAAATCCGCCATGAAGTCGACCAGCGCCTGGACACCACCAAGCGGCATTGCGTTGTAAATACTGGCGCGCATGCCACCCACCGAGCGATGTCCCTTCAGATTAGTCAGGCCGGCGGCTTTGGCTTCCTCGAGAAATGCCCCGTCCAAATCCGCGTCCGCCAGAGTGAACGGCACGTTCATCCAGGAGCGGCAGTCCTCGCGAACCGGATTGGCATAAAACGCTGAGTCATCGATGGCTTTGTACAGCAACGCAGCTTTCTCTCGGTTTATCCGCGCCATACCCTCGAGACCACCCTGTTGCAGCAGCCAGCGAAACACCAGTCCAGCCATGTACCAGGCGTAGGTCGGGGGTGTGTTCAGCATCGAGCCAGCCGCGGCCATCGGGGCATAGGCGAGCATCTGTGGTGTGGCTTCCCGCGCCCGATCCACCAGGTCATCGCGCACGATGACGATGGTCAGCCCGGCCGGGCCAATGTTTTTCTGCGCGCCGGCATAGATCACCCCGAAACGAGACACGTCCAGCGGCCGCGACAGAATGGTCGACGACATGTCCGCCACCAGCGGCACACCATTGCTGTCCGGAATGAAATGGAATTCAACCCCGCCGATGGTCTCGTTTGGCGTGTAATGCAGATAGGCCGCGTCGGATCTAAGCTGCCATTGTTTCGGGTCCGGAATCTCGGTGAAGCTGCTGTCGGCGGAGCTGGCGGCTGCACGAGCGTCGCACAGGCGCTGCGCCTCCGCCAAAGCCTTCTTCGACCAGCTGCCGGTCACCACATAGTCGGCCTTGCCGTCCGCGGCGGCCAGGTTTAGCGGCACTGCGCCGAACTGGCTGGTAGCACCACCCTGGACGAACAGGATCTTGTAGTTTTCGGGGACCTTCAGCAGACCACGCAGATCGGCTTCCGCCTGCTCTGCGATCCCGATAAATTCCTTGCTGCGATGGCTCAGTTCCATCACCGACATGCCGCAACCGCGCCAGTCGGTCATTTCCTGTCTGGCCTGCTCCAGTACCTCTAAAGGAAGTGCCGCCGGACCGGCGCTGAAATTGAACACCCGTGCCATGATTGCTCCGTGAATTGCGTGATGAATTGTGCTGCTTAATCGACGTCGCTGGCGCCGGCTTCCTCGTCGTCTTCATCCTCGCCGCCGCGCGGCAGGGTATCCAGACCGACCAGAGTGTCGCCCTCGTCGAGGCGGATCAGCCGCACGCCCTGGGTATTGCGACTCATGGTCGAAATCTCCGCGGCCGGCGTACGCACCAGCGTGCCGAAGCTGCTGATCAGCACGATTTCGTCATCGTCGCTCACCTGCAGGGCACCCACCAGGGGACCATTCCGACCCGATGTCTGGATCGCGATCAAACCCATTCCGCCACGGCCCTGAACGTTGTAGTCAACCAGCGGCGTGCGCTTGCCATAGCCGTGTTCGGTGGCCGTCAGGATTTCGCCGTCACCTACGATAATCAGCGAAATCACGCGTTCGCCCTTGCCCAGCCGGATGCCGCGAACGCCGGCAGCGCCGCGGCCCATCGCGCGCACGTCGCTTTCCCGGAAACGAATCGCCTTGCCGCTGGTTGCAAACAGCATGATGTCGCTGTCGCCGTCAGTCAGCGCGACATCTACCAGCGCATCGTCGCCACGCAGGTCCACCGCGATAATGCCGTTGGTCCGTGGCCTCGAGAATGCCGGTAACGGCGTCTTCTTCACCGTGCCGTGCGCGGTGGCCATGAATATGAAGCGGTCTTCTTCATACTCCCGGATTGGCAGCACCGCCGTGATTCGCTCTCCATCTTCCAGCGGCAGCAAATTGACCATCGGCTTGCCGCGCGAGCCACGACCGGCCTGCGGCAATTCATAGACCTTGAGCCAGTACATCTTGCCGCGCGTCGAGAAACACAACAGCGTGTCGTGGCTGTTGGCGACAAACAGTTTGTCGACGAAATCTTCCTGTTTCATCCGGGTGGCCGACTTGCCCCGGCCGCCACGTCGCTGCGCCTGATAGGTGCCGGTTGGCTGCGACTTGGCATAGCCCCCGTGGGTCAGCGTCACGACCATATCGGCCTCGGGGATCAAATCCTCCAGGGTGAGGTCGACTCGCTCTTCGAGGATCTCCGTTCTACGCTCATCGCCGAACGCATCGCGGACTTCCTCGAGTTCGCCACGGATCACCTGGGACAGGCGTTCAGGGCTGGACAGAATCTCCAGCAGAGCCTGAATTTTATCAAGTAAATCCTTGTATTCACTTACTATTTTTTCCTGCTCAAGGCCAGTCAGTCGATGCAGCCTGAGGTCCAGGATGGCCTGCGCCTGGGTTTCGGACAGGCGGTAACCGCCGTCCACCAGGCCGAATTCTGCCGCCAGGGTTTCCGGTCGTGTGGCGCGTGCGCCAGTGCGCTCGAGCATCCGGGTCACGATGCCCGGTGCCCACAGCCGGTCCAGCAATCCGGTCTTGGCTTCCGCCGGCGACGCGGCACGTTTGATCAGGTCGATGACCTCATCGATATTTGCCAGCGCTACGGCCAGGCCTTCCAGCACATGTGCGCGGTCCCGCGCCTTGCGCAATTCGAAAATGGTGCGACGCGTGACGACCTCACGCCGATGGCGCAGGAAAGCCTCGATCATCTGCTTGAGATTGAGCAGTTTCGGCTGTCCATCGACCAGCGACACCATGTTGATGCCGAACACACTCTGCATCGACGTGTGTTTGAACAGATTGTTAAGCACCACTTCCGGCACTTCACTGCGGCGCAGCTCGATCACCATGCGCATGCCGTCCTTGTCGGACTCATCGCGTAACTCGGTGATGCCTTCGAGCTTCTTCTCCCGCACCAGCTCGGCAATCTTCTCGAGCAGCCGGGCCTTGTTCACCTGGTACGGCAGCTCGGTGACGATAATCGCCTGCTTGCTGCTGTCGCGGATATCCTCTATGTGAGTGCGTGCGCGCACGTAAATGCGCCCGCGACCGGTCATATACGCCTCGCGGATACCGCTGGCGCCATTGATCGTGCCGGCGGTCGGGAAGTCCGGTCCGGGCAGGTATGCCATCAACTGGTCGATATCCAGTGAGGGATCGTCGATCAGCCCGATACAGGCGCTGACCACCTCATTAAGATTATGCGGCGGGATATTGGTCGCCATGCCCACCGCAATACCGGCAGAGCCGTTGATCAGCAGATTGGGCAAGCGCGTCGGCAGAACCGCCGGTTCGAACTCGGATTCGTCGTAATTGGCGACGAAGTCCACCGTCTCTTTCTCGATATCGGCGAGCAGCTCATGGGCGATGCGCGCCATGCGCACTTCCGTGTAACGCATGGCCGCCGGGGCGTCGCCATCCACCGACCCAAAGTTGCCCTGCCCGTCCACCAGCATGTAACGCATCGAAAAAGGCTGCGCCATGCGGACGATCGTGTCATAAACCGCCGTGTCGCCATGGGGATGGTATTTACCGATGACGTCGCCGACCACACGGGCCGATTTCTTGTAGGCCTTGTTGTAGTCATTGCCCAACTCCCGCATCGCAAAAAGCACGCGGCGGTGGACCGGTTTCAGGCCATCACGGACATCAGGTAACGCCCGCCCTACGATCACGCTCATCGCGTAATCGAGGTAGGACTTCTTCATCTCGTCTTCGAGATTTACGTGGAGGATTTCGCGGGCGACTTCTGCCATACGGGGGGCTTGATTTCTCTGGTTTTAGGGGTGGTCGGCCGGGGGAATTTCGGCACGCTTGAAAAGTGGCATATGGTACCACGTTCAGGCCCATCGGCGGGCGCCCGGCGGTGACTCGCAGCCTTCGGCCCGGCGCCACGCCCAGCGCCGCCCTCAGGGACGCGCCATTACCGCAGCCAAGGACTCCCGGCCGGGGTTTTCGACCACTCCTTTTTCGGTAACCAGCGCATCGACCAGCCCCGCCGGGGTGATGTCAAAAGCCGGATTTTCGAAGCAGATTCCTTCCGGCGGCGCTGCGTCGCCGGCCGCAGCCCAGATTTCCGCCCCGGCCCGCTGTTCGATGAGGATCTGATCACCGCTTTCGGTGTCCAGGTCGACAGTGGAGGATGGCGCAACCACCATCACCCGGGCCCCATGGTGGCGAGCAGTCAGGGCCAGACTGTAGGTACCAATCTTGTTCGCCACATCGCCATTGGCGGCGACCCGGTCGGCGCCCACTATCAGCCAGCCCGGACGCTGGCGTCGGAACATCTGCGCCATCGCCGAATCGGTCAGTACGGTTACCGGCACCCCGTCCCTGGCCAGTTCCCAGGCCGTCAGCCGTGAACCCTGCAGCCAGGGCCGGGTCTCGCCAGCGTAGACCCGCTCCACTTTTCCGGCTGCCCAGGCTTCGCGGATAACCCCTAGAGCGGTACCAAAACCGCCGGTGGCCAGAGCCCCGGCGTTGCAATGCGTAACCACCGGCTTACAGCATTCGATCAAGGCTGCGCCAAGACGACCCATGGCATGGTTCATCTGGATGTCCTCGCGGTGGATCTCCCGGGCAGCCTGCAGAGCCTGTTTCCAGGCGCCAACCGCCGCCGGTCCCGCCGCTTCGCGCACCCGGTTCAATGCCCATTGCAGATTCGCGGCCGTTGGCCGCGCGGCCGCGAGTACCGAGAGGCCACGCTCCAGCACGGCCTGATCGGGCTCTGCGTGCTCTGTGTGCTCTGCGTGAAGATAGGCGAGCACCGCCCCGTAGGCCGCAGCGATGCCGATCGCGGGCGCGCCGCGCACCACCATCTCGCGGATTGCCTGGGCCACGGCTTCCGGCGTCTCCAGGTGCAGGTAGCGCTCGACACCGGGAAGCACGCGTTGGTCGAGCAGGACACAGGCGTGATCCTGCCACTCGGCCGTCGCCACAGATTGCCAGACTCGCCCATCGGTATTTGCAGTCATCGTCCCACACTCCGAGCCTGATTCGCTGTCATGCAGCCAGGTACAAGGTCATAGCCAAAGACGGCCGCGGGCCTGCTCGCATACAATGCGCAAAGCCAATTGGACGTACGCCACAGGTCACCGCACAGGATGGAGAAAGTCGACACGCTGATCAATGCCCGCTGGGTGATACCGGTTGCGCCGGACTGTGTCCCGCGTGAGCACCACAGCCTGGTCGTGCATCACGGACGTATCGTGGCCGTGCTGCCCGGCGCCGACGCCGCAGCCCGTTACGAGGCGCGGGATGTGATCGACCGTTCCGAGCATGCGCTGATTCCGGGCCTGGTCAACAGCCACACCCACGCCGCTATGAGTTTGTTGCGCGGCCTGGCGGACGACCTGCCGCTGATGGAATGGCTGAAACTTCATATCTGGCCGGTTGAGAAGCAATGGGTCGGACCGGAGTTTGTCGCCGACGGCAGCGAGCTGGCCATCGCCGAAATGCTCCGCGGCGGCACGACCTGTTTTAACGACATGTATTTTTTCCCCGATGTGACGGCGCGCACCGCGGCGCGTCTGGGCATTCGGGCGTGCGTCGGCCTGATCGTTCTGGACCATCCCAGCGCGTGGGCCGATTCTGCTGCCGAGTACCTGAGCAAGGGTCTCGCGCTGGCCGACGAGTACAAGGGCCATCCACTGATCAGCAACGCATTTGCGCCGCATGCGCCGTATACCGTGGGGGACGAAACGCTGGTCAAGGTGCGCAAGCTGTCCGACGAGCTTGAGTTACCGATCCACACCCATCTGCATGAGACGCCCGACGAGATTCTGGCCAGCATCGAGGCCTGCGGCGAGAGGCCGCTTGATCGTTTCGCGCGCCTGGGCTTGATGACCCCCTTGCTGCAGGCGGTACACATGACTCAACTGGACGAATCCGAGGTTCATGCGGCCGCGCGAGCCGGGATCAGCGTCGTCCACGCCCCCCAATCGAACATGAAGCTGGCCAGTGGCGCCTGTCCGGTCGACAGCCTGCTGGCCGCCGGTGTCAACGTATCGTTGGGGACCGACGGCGCGGCCAGCAACAATGATCTGGACATGCTCAGTGAGATGCACACCGCGAGCCTGCTGGCAAAACACACGGCCGGGAACGCACAGGCGCTCGATGCCGCCAGCAGCTTGCGCATGGCCACGCTCAACGGGGCCATCGCGCTGGGTCTTGGCGAAGTCACCGGTTCATTGGAGGCCGGCAAATGGGCGGATATCGCCTGTATCGATCTGTCGCCATTAAACACCCAGCCGGTCTACGATCCGGTTGCACAAATCGTCTATGCGGCCAATCGCGATCAGGTCACCGATGTTTGGGTTGGCGGTCGCCAGTTGCTCAGCGGCGGCCGTTTGACCAGGATCGACACCGACAGTCTTCTGGCGCGCGCAGCTGCATGGGGCAGACGCATCGGATACGGCGAGGAGGAATCGAATTGAGTACAGACGCGCGGCAAAACGTGGATGTGCAGGAAATCGCCAGGTTCGACGGCCTGGCCGAGCGCTGGTGGGATCCGCAGGGCGACTTTCGCCCGCTGCATGACATCAACCCGGTACGGCTGGAATATATCGCCCGGCACGCGCCGTTAAAGGGGAAGGATGTCCTCGACGTTGGCTGCGGCGGCGGCATTCTGGCCGAGAGCATGGCCCGGCTCGGTGCAAACGTAAGCGCAATCGACATGGCCGAGGCGCCGTTGGCGGTGGCCCGCCTGCATCTGGACGGCACCGACCTGGGCATCGACTATCGCAAAACCACCGCGGAACAGGAAGCCGCCACAGGCAGGCGCTATGACGTCGTTACCTGTCTGGAAATGCTCGAGCATGTGCCTGAGCCCGCCTCCGTCGTCCAGGCCTGTGGCGACCTGGTTCGTCCTGGCGGCCACGTCTTCTTTTCCACGATAAACCGTAATGCCAAGGCGTTCATGATGGCCATCGTCGGTGCCGAATACGTGCTGCGTCTGCTGCCCCGCGGCACGCACGAATACGCCAAGCTGATCAGGCCTTCAGAGCTGGCGAGATGGGTGCGTGCGGCCGGACTCGATCTGGAGGAACTCACCGGCATGCATTACAACCCGCTGACCCGCGCATGCACACTGGGCGGCAGCGTGGATGTGAATTATCTGGTGCATACCCGGCGGCCGTCTGACGATGAGTGATCCACGCGCCGCGCGGGGATTGCTGCTGGACCTCGACGGCACGCTGGCGGACACCGCGCCGGACCTGGCCGCGGCGCTCAATGCAGTGCGCGTCGAAGAAGGGTTTGCCGAGCTGCCGCTGGATCGGATCCGCAGCTGGGTTTCCTACGGCGCTCCCCGACTGGTGCGTTTGGGGTTCGGAGAAGGACTTGCTGATGAAGAATTCGAACGCCTGCGGCTGCGCTTGCTGCACTTCTACAGTAAGGCCATATGCACGCACACGACCCTGTTCCCGGGTTTTGCCGACGTGTTAAACAGGATAGAGGCTCAGGGCCATCGCTGGGGTGTCGTCACCAACAAGCCGGGCTGGCTGACCGAACCGTTGATGAGTGCGCTGAACCTCGACCGGCGTGCCGGCAGCGTGGTCAGTGGTGATACGCTGGAACAGAGAAAGCCCCACCCGGCACCGCTGCTGCATGCCGCAAGCTTGATGAATATCGAGGCCTCTGCGTGTATCTACGTCGGTGACGCACAACGCGATATCGAGGCCGGACGGGCAGCCGGCATGTTTACCGTGGCGGTACGCTGGGGCTACATACCGGAAGACGAGGACGTCGACGACTGGAACGCCCACCAGGTTATCGACGAGCCCGAACAGCTGTTGGAAATCATCATGCAAGCAAGACCGGAATTTGACCATGGACTGGCGACAGATTCTCTCACCTGAACTGGTTTCCTGGCTGCTGCCGGCAACCGGCGGTCTGCTGCTGGGCATACTGTTGGCCAGCCTGTTCGCGTTGCGGCGTGCCGGTGAGCTGCGTACCGAAATAGCGGTCCGTGACAGCAAGTTGAAGAACCAGGAGGCACTGGAGCAGGAACGGCAACTTGCTCTGGAGCGGGCCGAGCAAAAACTCGCCGCCGCATTCGGGTCTATGGCCAGCCAGTCATTGCGTGAGAACAACGAGAACTTTCTCAACATGGCGCGCGAACACCTCGGCAAGCACCAGGAGAAGGCGCGCAGCGATCTGCAGGAACGGCAGACGGCGATCGAGACCATGGTCAAACCGATACGCGAGGCATTGCAAAAGACCGAACAACAAATTGCCGCGGTGGAAAAGGAGCGCCTTGAGGCCTACGGCAGCATCCGCGAACAACTGGCGGCAATGAGCGCGGGCCAGGCATCGTTACAGTCCGAAACCCGCAATCTGGTCAATGCTCTGCGGCGCCCGGAAGTCAGAGGCCAGTGGGGCGAACTGACCTTGCGCCGGCTGGCGGAACTTGCCGGCATGGTCGAGTACTGCGACTTCTACGAGCAGGAGCACACGGAGACCGGCGAAGGACGCATGCGTCCGGACATGATTATCCGGATGCCCAATGGCCGCGAATTGATTGTCGATGTGAAAACACCGCTGGACGCCTACCTGACCGCTATGGAGAGCAGTGACGACACCGCGCGCGAGGCGGCGCTGCAAAAGCATGCGGAAAACGTGCGCGCCCGGGTGCGGGAATTGTCATTGAAGTCCTACTGGTCGCGCTTCGAGCACAGCCCGGAGTTTGTGATCCTGTTCATCCCGGGAGACCAGTTCCTGGCCGCGGCTCTGCAACGCCTGCCAAAGCTGCTCGAGGAAGCGCTGGAGCAGAAAGTGATCCTGGCTACGCCGACCAGTCTGGTGGCGCTGCTCAAGGCCGTCGCGTACGGCTGGAGACAGGTCGCGCTGGAGGAGAACGCGAAAAAGATTCAGGCCCTGGGCGAAGACCTGCACCAGCGCCTGGGCGTGTTCAGCAATCACCTGTCCAAGCTCGGCAAACAGCTGGCCTCGAGCGTCGACTCGTATAACTCCGCGGTCGGGTCGCTGGAGCGCAACGTGTTGCCTGGCGCACGCAAATTTACCGAGCTCGGCGTGTCCAGCCGCCGCGAGATCGAGGTGCTCAAGCCAATCGACAACGCCCCACGGCGGCCTGATCTGGCTGCAAGCGACCAGCCCAATGAGACGCCGCCGCCACTAACGCACAATCCTGCGGACAAATGAGTCGGCCCGTTCAGGATCCGGTGCCGCGTGTGCCGGAGGGCTCTGCAGCCTATTACGCGCTGCTCTTCACACCGCCTGCGCGGCGGGACGCGATCGCGGCGCTGTTTGCTTTGGGCCAGGAATTCGACCAGATATCTACCCGCCGCGGCGAGCCCAGCGTGACCCAGGCCAAAATGCGCTGGTGGGATGATGAGATAAGGCGCCTGGTCAACGGACAGGCGCGACATCCCCTGACCCGGGCGATAACAGGCCAGTCATCGCTTGCCGGCATCGAAGATCTGCTGCTGGAGATGGTCGCCTGTACCGCCAGCCTCGCGCAGGCCATGGCCGCGTCCGATGACCAAAAGACCATCGAACTTGAATGTCGTCGGGGCGCTGCATTGATGGGCGGGATGGCGATACTGCTGGCCGGCGGATCCCGCGTTGAGCGGATTCTTACCCCGGCCCGCAGTATCGGCGCGGCCGGCAGGCTGACCACGTTATTGCGCCATGAGCCGGACCTCGCGAACTCAATACGCCTGCTTCAGCCAGAGGCCCGGTCGGCGCTCGATGAAGGCCTGGCAGGCCTGCCCCGCGAATATCGCGCGGATCTGGCCCCGGTGTTGATCTACGGTCAGGTTCAGCGCCGGCGGCTCGACCTCGTCGACAGCCCGAGAAAGCCGGGGTCACGCCTGGCGCGTGCGTTAGATACACTGAAAGATCTCCTCACTGCCTGGCGCACGGCGCGGAATGCAAGCCGTCTTGAGGCTCCACCACAGATCCGGGAATCCAACCCATGAATGCTGAATCACTGATCGACTATGAACCGAAGCCCGGACTACTGGACGGGCGCGTCATTCTGATCAGCGGCGCAAGCGCCGGCATCGGGGCGGCTCTCGCACGGCGGTCCGCGGCACTGGGGGCGACGGTCATCATGCTGGGCCGCTCGATACCTCGGCTGGAGACGGTCTATGACGAAATCGAGCAGGCCGGCGGACCCCGGCCGGGGATCTTTGTCATCGATTTTCTGACCGCGGGCGGCCCGCAATACGACCAGCTGTTTGAGGCAATCGCCGGAGAGTATGGACGTCTCGACGGTCTGGTTCACTGCGCGGGTATCCTCGGCGACCGCTCACCGATCGAACAGCACGATATCAGCGTCTGGCATCAGGTGATGCAGGTCAACGTCACAGCCCCTTTTATCCTGACCCAGGCAATGTTCCCGCTGCTCCGCCGCTCCGGCGATGCCTCGGTCATCTTCACTTCCAGCGGTGTGGGTCGCAGCGGACGCGCCTTTTGGGGGGCATACGCGGTATCCAAGTTCGCGACCGAAGGCATGATGCAGGTGCTGGCCTCGGAAGTCGGTGACGGCAATCCGATCCGCTGCAACGCGGTGAATCCTGGCGCCACGCGCACCGCGATGCGCCGCGCGGCTTTCCCCGGCGAAGATGCAGAGAAACTGAAAACGCCGGAGCAGGTATTGGGCCCTTATCTGTACCTGCTCGGTCCGGAAAGCCGCAGCATCAATGGACTCTCGTTCGACGCCCAGTAATCGAGGGACAAGCCCCGGAACGACCAGACGCAGTCCGGGCCAGTGAGCGCGCACGGTCCGCTGATCGGGAATACTGCCATCCGATCAGTCGTCAGTAGGGACATCGTGCGCGCAGCGGGCAGAGCTCACATCGCGGCCGGGCACGGCATACCTGCTTGCCATGTTCGACAATCAGAGCATGCAATTCACCCAGATAGTCCGGTTGCGGGCCGGTCAGGTTCTCCACGTGTGCACGCAAGGATTCGTAGGCGTGGCGCCCGGCCGGAACCTGCGCCAGACCCAGCCGGGACAGCAGCCGGCGGGTGTAGGCGTCGACGACGAAGACCGGTCGCCCGAACGCATAGAGCAACATAGAGTCAGCCGTTTCCGGGCCGATGCCATGTAAGGACAATAACTCGCCGCGCAGCGTTGCGGTGTCCGGCTCCGGCGCATGCGATGGCGGCATCGCAGCCAGCCACCAATTGCAGAAGATGGCTACGCGACGCGCCTTCTGCCGAAAGCACCCGGCCGGCCGCAGCAGATTTTCCAGACTGCCCGGTTCCAGATCCAGCAGCGCGTCTGGGTGCATCAGCTCGCGGTCCCGGATATTGGCGATGGCACGCGCCGTGTTCGACCAGCTGGTGTTCTGCACCAGGATCGCACCGATGCAAATCTCGAATGCGCTTTTCCCTGGCCACCAGTCTTGTTTGCCGTAGGTAGCGGACAGCGCCCGAAACAGCAGCGCCAGGCTATCCTCATCCAGGGCCTGAAAGGTCTCCAGGGAATTACTCCGCGGCGTGGTCAGCGACGCCGTTGCCGCACTCGCGCCGAGCGCGCCCTGGGATTGGGCCTGCGCGCCGGCGGCGGGAGGCCGGCGGCTTTTGACAGGGCGACGACTTCCTCGACGCTGAGGTCCCGGAAATGACCAGGACGCAATTCTCGCTCCAGGCGCACCGGACCGTAGGCGACCCGGATCAGGCGGCTTACGGTGTGACCCAAAGCCTCCCATAAACGACGCACTTCGCGCTTGCGACCTTCGGCCAACGTGACGTGATACCAGCGGTTGATGCCTTCGCCGCCGCCAAATTCGATCGACTGGAAATGTGCCGGCCCATCGTCGAGCTCCAGCCCGTCTTTGAGCGCACGCAGATCTGCGTCGCTCACCTCGCCCATCACGCGCACCGCATATTCCCGCAGCACACCGGACGAAGGATGCATCAATGCGTTGGCCAGATTGCCGTCGGTAGTGAACAGCAACAAGCCAGCGGTATTGACATCCAGACGTCCGACGCTGATCCAGCGCGCTCCGCGCAGGCGGGGCAGTTTTTCGTAGACCGTTGGCCTGTCATCCGCATCATCGTGAGAACAGATTTCGCCGATAGGCTTGTGATAAGCGATATAACGATGCGCGCGATCTTCATTGATGCGAATCGGCTTGCCGTCCACCAGGACGGACTCGCCGCCATCGAGCAGCTGCCCGATCTCCGCCGTCTTTCCGTCCACGGTGATCCGCCCGGCCCTGATCCAGCCCTCGATCTGCCGCCGGGAACCTACGCCGGCATTGGCCAGCATCTTGTGGATACGCTCTGCCACCCGTGTTCAGCCGCCTCCGGCGCCGGAACGATCTCGCGCTTCGCCGTTGTCTTCGCTCTCCGTCAGCGAGTCTTGGTCAGTGGTGCTCGGCGGCGGGTCGATGGCCATAGCGGCCTCTCCTGCAGCGGGCTCTTGTTTGACCTCTTCCAGCACCGTGTCATCCTCAATCTCCGCGGTTGGGTCTGATGACTTGTCAACCTGATCCCCGTCGTTGCCGGCCGGCAGTTGCGGAGGCAGATCGAAACCCAGCTCCAACTCGACGTTGAGCTTGTCGAGGTCGCGTAATTCAGCCAGAGACGGCAACTCGTCGAGACTTTTGAGACCAAAATAGTCCAAAAACTCCCTGGTCGTGCCGAACATCTCCGGTTTACCCGGCACATCGCGATGGCCAACGACTCTTACCCAACCGCGCTCCATAATCGTACGAATGATGTTGGTACTCACGGCCACGCCACGCACGTCTTCGATCTCGCCGCGCGTGATCGGCTGACGGTAGGCGATCAGAGCCAGGGTCTCGAGCAGAGCGCGAGAGTAGCGCGGCGGCCTTTCCTGCCACAGACGCGACATCCAGTCGCTCATCTCCTGCCGGACCTGGATGCGGAATCCACTTGCTACTTCGCTTAGCTCGATGCCCCGATCGCGATACTGCTCGCCCAGCGCGTTGAGCGCCGCCCGGACCTGCGCCCGCTCCGGGCGAACCTCATCGCCAAACACGCTCAAAAGAGAATCGATGGATAGCGGCCGCCCCGCAGTCATCAGCGCAGCCTCGACAATATTTCTGATCTGGTCTTCGTTCATTAATCGTGTTCCGGAGTGTAAATCTTCAATCAGTCATCCTGTAGTCACCGGTCATTCGGTCTGCGCGTCGTTTTCGGGCTCTTGTTCGTCATCGATGACCGGATGCTCAGGCCCGGCATAGGCCTTCACGTGGATCGGGGCGAAGGCTTCGCTCTGCACCAGCTCCACCAACTTTTCCCGGATCAATTCAAGCAGGGCAAGAAATGTCACCACCACACCGATACGACCCTCTCTGGGATCGAACAGGGAGCTGAACAGTGTGAACTCAGTGCTGCCCAGTTGACTGAGCAGATCGGACATGCGCTGACGCACCGACAATGCCTCGAGCTGGATATGATGGTGCGCATATTGCTCTGCACGCGCCAGCACATCGCGAAAACTCAGCAGGAGCTCCTTGAGGGTCATATCGGGCAGCATCTTCACGACTTTCCGCTCGCACATCTCCACGTTGGCAAGGAAAATATCGCGCTCGAGTCGCGGCAGTCCGTCCAGGTCCTCCGCCGCCTGTTTATAGCGCTCATACTCCTGCAAGCGCCGCACCAGCTCGGCCCTAGGATCGCCCTCGTCATGTTCTTCTGACACTGGCCGCGGCAACAACATGCGCGACTTTATCTCGGCGAGCATCGCTGCCATCAGCAAGTACTCACCAGCAAGCTCGAGCTGCATTTCGTGCATCAACTCGATGTACTGGGTGTACTGCAGGGTGATTTGCGCGATCGGAATGTTGAGGATGTCGATGTTCTGCCGCTTGATCAGGTAGAGCAGCAAATCCAGCGGGCCCTCGAACGCCTCCAGAAAGACCTCGAGTGCGTCTGGCGGGATATACAGATCGTCAGGGAGCTGAGTGATCGGTTGCCCGGCGACTACCGCGAACGGCAGCTGGGTCTGCATCGGCGCTGCCTCGCCGCCGCGCTGAGCGTCTGGCGCAGACTGTTTTCGCGCGACCGACGACGCTTCTTCGTTCTCCGGCGCGGACTGTTCCTCGGGGGCTGGATCGGCCATCTAGTCCTCCAGACCCATCGCCGGACGCACCGCTTCCATCGTCTCGCGCGCAGTATCCCTGGCCCGTTCGCGCCCTTCATTGAGAATTGCTCGAACGCTTTCCGGATCCTCCTCGAACGGCCTCGCCCTCTCCTTGATCGGGGCCAGCTCGTCCAGCACTGCCTCGATCACCGGGGCCTTGCATTCGATACAGCCGATTCCGGCGGACTTGCAACCTTCCATCACCCAGCGCTGGGTGTCATCGCCAGAGTAGATCCGATGGAAATCCCACACCGGACACTTCTCCGGATCGCCGGGATCGGTTCGGCGCACGCGTGCCGGATCGGTCGGCATGGTGCGCAGCTTCTTTTCGACCGCGGCGGGGTCCTCACGCAGGCTTATCGTATTGCCATAGGACTTGGACATCTTCTGGCCGTCCAGACCGGGTACTTTCGGCGTCGGTGTAAGCAGCGCTTCAGGTTCATTCAGAATGCTGCGGCCGATCCCTTCCAGATAACCGAGCAGCCGATCGCGGTCAGCCACGGTCAAACGGGCGCTTGCCATCACCAGGCGCCGCCCATTCTCAAGAGCTTCCGTGTCACCCCTCTCCTGATACAGGCGGCGGGCAGCCAGGTAAGTCTGCTGATTGTGCTCGCCCATCTGGCGCATGGCGCGCCTGGCCTTCTTCTCGAAGTTCTCTTCACGACCGTAAAGATGATTAAACCGTCGCGCTACTTCGCGGGTCAACTCCACGTGAGCGACCTGGTCTTCGCCTACCGGCACGGCCGAAGCACCATACATCAGGATGTCGGCGCTCTGCAGCAGCGGGTAGCCAAGAAAACCGTAGGTGGCGAGATCCTTTTCGCGCAGCTTTTCCTGCTGGTCCTTATAGCTGGGCACGCGTTCCAGCCAGCCAAGCGGCGTGATCATCGACAACAGCAAATGCAGCTCGGCGTGTTCGATGATTTCCGACTGCACGAACAGCGTTGCCGACGCTGGATTGACCCCTACTGCTAACCAGTCGATGGTCATTTCCATGATGTTTTTCTGGATTTCGCTGGGGTCATCGTAGTGAGTGGTCAGCGCATGCCAGTCCGCCACGAAAAAATAGCACTCGTATTCGTATTGCATACGAATCCAGTTCTTGAGCACGCCGTGATAATGCCCAAGATGCAGACTGCCCGTCGGCCGCATGCCCGAAACAACTCTGCTACCCAATCCTGCTGAACTAACCAAAACTAAATACCTGTAACAAAGAAAACCAGATTCTGGACCGCACTGACGAATGGATTGAGTATCCGCCACAGCACGCCGGTCACCATCAGCACCAGGATGATAGGCAGCGTATACGGCGCGACTCGCTCAAGCATGATCGCCTGCCGCGGCGGCAGCAGTCCGCTCAGCACGCGACCGCCATCCAGCGGCGGCAGGGGGAACATATTGAAGACCGCGAGCACCACGTTGATCAGCACACCGATCTGCGCCATGCCCAGAAAGTAAACAGCAGTATTGCCGTCAATGCCCAGACCGTGGACGGCGCGGGCAAACAGCGCCCAGAACACCGCCATCAGCACATTGGATCCGGGCCCGGCGGCAGCCACCAGAATCATGTCACGCCTGGGGTTTGCCATATTCCGCATGTCTACTGGCACCGGCTTGGCCCAACCGAACAGGAAACCTCCCATGAACAGCATCAGGGCCGGCACCAGTACTGTGCCTATCGGATCGATATGTTTAAGGGGATTGATCGTCAGACGACCCTGCAACTCCGCTGTGCGGTCGCCAAATCGGCGCGCCACCCAGCCATGGGCGACCTCATGCAGGGTGATCGCGAACAGGACCGGGATCACCGCAATGGCGAGCATCTGCACAATATTGAGTTGGGACATCGGCGTATTATACGTTGCTGAGGCCGTCAGACTTCGATCAGATGGCCAACGTCGCCCATCCCGCGACGAATGACCTCCGGCAGGGCTCCGACCAGATCGATCACGCTCGTGGGCTCGACGCCGCAACTGCCTCCATCAATCACCAGGTCCAACTCATGACCTACCCGATCGAAGATCTCAAACGGATCGGTCAACGGGAGGGGATCACCCTGCAATTGCATGGTCGTGCTCAACAACGGCTCTCCCAGGGCCTCCAGCATCGCGCGGAGGATCGGGTGCGTCGGCACGCGGATGCCCACTGTGCGCCGCCGCGGGTGCTGAAGCTGTTTCGGAACCTGTTTGGTCGCCGGCAGGATAAAGGTGTATGGACCTGGAGTCATGGAACGGATCAGTCGATAGTTCTGATTGTCGACCCGCGCGTAGCTTGCGATCTCCGACAGGTCCTTGCAGACCATCGAAAACAGGTGCTTCTTGCTGAGCCCCCTTATGCGACGGATTTTTTCCATGGCCGCTTTGTCACCGATGCGGCAGCCGATGGCGTAGATCGAATCGGTCGGATAGACGACCACACCGCCCCGCCTCAGCAAGTCGGTCACGATGTCGATACGCCGCGGCTGCGGGTTTTTCGGGTGGATTTCCAGAAGATCGCCCATCCCGCCTATTCTACCGTTCCGGCCGGATTCGGGCAGCCCTGACCGGGGCTACAGTGATAATCTGCGGAAGCATATGCCGGTGGCGATCGCCACCGCATTTAAGGAAGGAGAATCATGCTTTACCTGATAATTGGAACCGACGTTGAGGACAGTATCGCGCGTCGGGCTGAAGCGCGGCCTGCTCACCTGGCCCGCCTGGAACAGCTGAAGGAAGCCGGAAGGCTGGTTCTGGCCGGGCCGACCCCGGCGATCGACAGCCCGGAACCCGGACCTGCCGGGATGAGCGGCAGCCTGATCGTGGGAGAATTCGAGTCCCTGGACACGGCCAGGGCATGGGCGACGGCTGATCCCTATGTCAATGCCGGCGTCTTCTCCAAAGTTGAGGTCAAGCCGTTCATCAAGGTGTTGCCATGACCGAAAGCCGGGTTCAGCAGATCCGAGCCGCTCTGCAGTCAGACTTGTCTCCCGAAGCGCTGGAGATCGAAGACGAGAGCCATCTGCATGCAGGCCACGCCGGCGCGAGGGATGGCCGCGGTCATTTCCGGGTGACCATCGTGACAGAGGAATTTGCCGGCTTGAGTCGCATCCAGCGTCATCGACGCGTCTACGCCGCGCTGGGCAATTTGATGCAGTCAGACATCCATGCCCTGACCATTCAGGCATTCACGCCCGAGGAGCTCTGAGCCACCAGGCGAACCTCGAAAACAGCTCTGCCACCATTCATATCTCACCTCTGTCGCCAAGCAAGACAATCTGCGCAAACTGCGGAAATACTTGATGTTGCCATCACCTCACGCGCTAAGTTGATGAGGTTTTTTCCAACTGCGCAGTTAATGACCGCTGAAGACCTGGCCGCCGCCACCGACGCAGGCTCGACCGCACTTCAAAAACAGCCTGCATTCGATAAACCTGGGTCCATTCCGGGCGGCACAGGGAGCCAAACAAGGAACTGGATCACGCTTTCGGAAATCGTCGCCCCCCTGCATGCCCCGTCAATTAAGACTTTCGTATCGAACAAGTCGCTGACAATTTTGGTTAAATACCATCTCGATCTCTTTGTTTTTAATGAATTAATATAAACTGTCTCCAAGTTAAGAGAGGCGCGGTCGAGTATCGGGGGCTTTCGCTGGTTTTCAATGAAATACAGGATTCAAGCGCCCGTTCTTTACATATGGCATCGTTAACATAATAGCTTCTATTTAACATAATCACTGCGTAAACCGGTGCTCGAGATTATTCACGCTGTCACTAATGAAGTCCTCTTTAACCGCTGATTACTAGTCGGTTTTATGCTTATCCATTGAGCAAATTCAGGCCCCCGCAAGCCTGTCAGGGCGCTCACCACCAGTTTGAATTATGTTGAATGCTTGACCGTTTTCGCACACCGGATATATTCCTTACTCAGGTCCCTTTGAAAGGCGAGTCCTTATTGGGGGTCGCGGAGCGACAGCAAACAGGATGGATGAACATGTCAGGGCCGCGCTATTAGCGTCTTTCAGGCACGTGTATCGCCCTCTGGTGAGGCTTGCGCTACGTAACGGAATTTCGTTTGGGGAGTATGCGGAGAGTATCAAGCCAGTTTTTATAGAGTCCGCCAGGGAGGACTACTGCACTCCGGGTCAGGAAATGACCAAAAACCGGGTTGCAATCATGACCGGCCTGGATAAGGACGACGTAGGCAGATACGACGAAGACGGGCCTGGCGGGTTTGGCAGCGACATCATTCGTGTCGGGCTTATCGCAGCACTGATCGAGGCTTGGACATCAGACGGAGATTTTACGGGACCGTACGGCATCCCTCTGGAGTTGAAACCTGGCCAAGTAGGTCCTGGTGGGTTCGGACTTCTAGTGAAGCGTTACGGAGACGGATTTTCAGAAGATGCCCTCTTTTCGGAAATGAGGCGCGTAGGTGCCATCGAAGTCACAAAGCGGGGAAAAGCGAGATTACTTTCACGGACGTTCATCGCAGGTCGGTTTCGGCCAGAGTCAATGGACAGACTGGGCCGGACGCTTCGGGATCTTGCAGAAACGCTAATTCATAATCTGAACCCAAGCGATCAGGATCCAGCGCGATTTGAACGACATGTGTACATGCCTGACGGCATAGCTGAAAAGACGCTCACAGAGTTTCGGGAATTTTTGAAAGAAGATGGGCAGAAGTTTCTCGAAAGCATTGACAACTGGTTCTCTGAGAAAGAACAAGAAGACGATCGCAAAGTTGAACAGCGATTACTGGATCCGGAGGTTAGGGAAGCCAATCGGGTCGTGAAGGTTGGCGTTGGAATGTACATGTATGAACACCGAATTCGGAACAAACAAGAAGATCACGGAGAGATGCAAGATGAAACCAAGAGAGCCGAGCATTAAAGCAAGGACGCGGCTAGCATCGGCCATCGCGCTCGCCTTGGCGGGAGTCCCAATGAATTGCTTGGCTGGCCCCAGCGCACCGGCTCAGGCCAGTAGCCAGGCGGCCTCCTCCGATGCAATCGTGGGCTCGGGCGGCAACGCCATCGTAGGTTCCGGCAAGCAGGCCATCGTGGGCTCCGGCGGCAACGCCATCGTGGGTTCCGGCAAGCAGGCCATCGTGGGCTCGGGCGGCAACGCCATCGTGGGCTCTGGCAAGCAGGCCATCGTGGGCTCCGGCGGTAACGCCATCGTCGGGTCGGGCGGCAACGCCATCGTAGGTTCCGGCAAGCAGGCCATCGTGGGCTCCGGCGGTAACGCCATCGTGGGCTCCGGCGGTAACGCCATCGTAGGGTCGGGCGGCAACGCCATCGTAGGTTCCGGCAAGCAGGCCATCGTGGGTTCCGGCAAGCAGGCCATCGTGGGCTCCGGCGGTAACGCCATCGTAGGGTCGGGCGGCAACGCCATCGTGGGTTCCGGCAAGCAGGCCATCGTGGGGTCGGGCGGCAACGCCATCGTGGGTTCCGGCAAGCAGGCCATCGTGGGGTCGGGCGGCAACGCCATCGTAGGTTCCGGCAAGCAGGCCATCGTGGGTTCCGGCGGTAACGCCATCGTAGGTTCCGGCAAGCAGGCCATCGTGGGCTCTGGCAAGCAGGCCATCGTGGGCTCCGGCGGCAACGCCATCGTGGGTTCCGGCAAGCAGGCCATCGTGGGCTCGGGCGGCAACGCCATCGTAGGTTCCGGCAAGCAGGCCATCGTGGGTTCCGGCGGTAACGCCATCGTAGGTTCCGGCAAGCAGGCCATCGTGGGCTCCGGCGGCAACGCCATAGTGGGTTCCGGCAAGCAGGCCATCGTGGGGTCGGGCGGCAACGCCATCGTAGGTTCCGGCAAGCAGGCCATCGTGGGTTCCGGCGGTAACGCCATCGTAGGTTCCGGCAAGCAAGCAATCGTGGGCTCTGGCAAGCAAGCCATCGTGGGCTCGGGCGGCAACGCCATCGTGGGCTCGGGCGGCAACGCCATCGTAGGTTCCGGCAAGCAAGCAATCGTGGGCTCTGGCAAGCAGGCCATCGTGGGCTCGGGCGGCAACGCCATCGTGGGCTCGGGCGGCAACGCCATCGTGGGCTCGGGCGGCAACGCCATCGTAGGTTCCGGCAAGCAAGCAATCGTGGGCTCTGGCAAGCAGGCCATCGTGGGCTCCGGCGGTAACGCCATCGTCGGCTCTGGGAAGAATGGCTTCCCTGTCGACGCTATCTTCGGCCCCGCAGTGTCAGGTCCTGTTGAGAGTATCGACAGTAATACGGGCCAGATGACTGTTTCGGGAAGAACCGTAGTCGTCAACTCAGCGACTAGATTTGCAAGTGAGGAATCGAAGTCTCTGCAACTAGGCGATTGGGTATTCGTAACAGGCGCAGCTTCCGATGGAGGCGTCTACGCATCTGTCATCAGTAAATCAGAAGAAGTATTCGTGCCTGGAGTGTCACAAGTCTTCTTAGCGGGTGCAGTGACGAAGTTGGACAAGTCGATAGGAAGATTAGAGATTGGCGGCGCTACACTCAATTTCGGCTACGTAAATGTCGGGGCACTGAAGGTTGGAGATTTTGTTGAGGTTTCAGGCATACAGTCTCAGCCAGGGCAAGCAATTGACATGGATGTGATTAGGTCAACAAACGACTGACTAGAACTGTTTCTACAGACATAGGCAGGGCGGCATTAGCCGCCCTGCTTTTTTTACAATCAAGATGACCACAGTACGGCTATGACCGAAAGAAATACACACCTACGCCACACCGAGTATCGTCATCTCCTTTAGCATCTCTAGGGCTTTGATTGTCCATGAGCCATCGGTCGAAAACCTCCAGCAGTTCAGATCCTGATTCGCGAACGAATTCGTGGAACCTTGAAACTCGCCGGTTCGGAATTCTGTCGTTCCAAACTCTGAACTCAAATCTCTTGTCGTTCTTGGATGCCTCATCCAAGTTCCATTGAACGGTGTCCGCCAGATCTCGAAGACACTCGCCAAATCTTGTAGCTTGAAATTCGCTAATTCCTGACGGGTTAAATTGCCTTTTCCGACATCTAAAGTGCCCTTCAGCGACCTCCTCAACACATCCCGCCCGGATGAGCTCTTTTAGCATGGCTCCCGGAGGAACGTCTCCTCCCACTTCACGAAGCAGTTCCCGAAAGCCGTCTAGACCTTCGATAGTCAAGGTTCGGGGAGAACCATTGGCATCAATAAATCTCTTGTCTTCATTCCATACGCTCAGTACTTTCGCCGGCCGATTCAATTCGATTTCTCTTGTATTAGATGAGGATGACTTGAGTTCGTCTCTAATTCGCTTGACTTCTTTTCGGGTCAACCCGGTCAGAACCGCGGTGCGCGAAATGTTGGTACTTCGACCTCGTATCCCATACTCCTGACTTGCCACAGTCACGAAAGCAGCCTTCGCCGTCTCAGAGAATTCCTTGTAGGTGATCCCGTTTCGAATCAAGAACCTCGCGACCGGGGTCATGAAGAGCTTGCAGGCGGCAAGAAGGGAGTCTCTGACAGGATTAGTCATCACTAGATTCCTCAGACTGTCTAGGACCGAAATTTAATTGTGAAAAACGTCCCGGGACAAGCTGTGCTTGTCTATGATTGTTACCCCGAGTTCCTGGGCCTTCTTTAGTTTTGATCCAGGATCCTTCCCGCAGAGAAGATAGTCGGTCTTGCTCGAAACGCTCGACGTTATCTTGCCGCCAAGAGCCTCGATTCTCTGCTTGGCTTCGTCACGCGTCATGCCTTCCAGCGTCCCCGTTATAACAAAGACTTTACCGGAAAGCGGTCCAGCCTCGCCAGTATCCGGAGTGGTGTCGGGCCATTTGACTCCCTGATCAAGCAGAGCCTGGATCACCTCCCGATTGTGAGGCTGCCGGAAGAAAGTCTCTACGTTGAGCGCAACAACGGGGCCGACGTCGGGAACCGCCTCCAGTTCCTCCGCGGTCGCAGCCATGAGTGGTTCAAGGCTGCCAAAATGTCTCGCTAACGATGCCGCGGTGACTTCGCCAACTTCCCGCAATCCCAGGGCGAACAGGAATCGCGCCAGGCTCGTCTTTTTACTCCTGGCCAGCGCGGCTACCAGGTTCCTGGCCGACTTTTCGCCCATGCGTTCGAGCCCAACCAGTTTCTCCTCATCCAGGCGATAGAGGTCCGCAGGCGTCATGACCAGGTTGGCGTCAACCAGCTGGTCGATTAACTTTGCTCCGAGACCCTCGATGTCCATCGCGCGACGGGAAGCAAAGTGCCTCAGAGATTCCTTTCTTTGCGCCTGGCAGTAAAGGCCGCCTGAACAACGCGCCACAGCCTCGCCTTCCTGACGCAGCACCTGCGAACCACACACCGGACAATGACTGGGCAAACCAACCGGCTTGGCACCCGGCGGACGCTGGTCGAGAACAACGCCAACCACTTCCGGTATGACATCGCCGGCCCTGCGCACAATCACTGTGTCGCCTGGCCGCACGTCCTTGCGCTTCATTTCGTCGATGTTGTGCAGCGTCGCGTTGCTGACCGTAACGCCGCCCACCAGGACCGGCTCCAGGCGTGCAACCGGCGTCAGCGCGCCGGTGCGGCCGACCTGAAACTCGATATCCCGCAGCACTGTCGTTTGCTCCTGTGCGGGATACTTGCTGGCGATAGCCCAGCGCGGCGCCCTGGACACGAACCCGAGCGTCTGCTGGTAGTCGAGACGATCGACCTTGAACACGACCCCGTCGATTTCAAACGGGAGATCGTCCCGCTTTCTTCCCATGCTGCGGTAGTACGCCAGACAGCCCGACACGCCAGCTACCACTTCGTTCAAGTCACAGGTTCTAAGCCCCATCGATCGCAGCCAGTCCAGCGAAGCGCTGTGCCGGTCCGGTCTGGACCCCCCTTCAAGTCCGCCGATGCCGTAGGCATAGAATGCCAGTGGTCGTTCGGCCGTGACCCGTGGATCGAGCTGGCGCAGACTCCCAGCTGCCGCGTTGCGCGGATTGGCAAACGTTTTACCGCCGCTTTCACGTGCCTTCCGGTTCAAGCGATCGAAGCCCGCCCTGGGCATGTAGATTTCGCCGCGAACCTCCATCAAATCAGGGTGCTCACGGCCTTGTAAGCGCAACGGGATCGTACTCAGGGTGCGAACGTTGTGGGTAATGTCTTCGCCTAGGCTCCCGTCTCCACGGGTCGCTCCCCGGATGAGCTTGCCGTTCTCATAGACCAGACTGACCGCGGCGCCATCCAGTTTGGGTTCGGCGGCATAACTTACCTCCCCCTCCACTTCCAAACGCTCACGCACCCGGCGATCAAAGTTCTCCAGTTCTTCTTCGCTGAAGGCGTTATCCAGAGACAGCATCGGCTCCAGATGGCGCACCTCGGCGAAACCGGCCGCGGGGGCATGACCAACTCGCTGGGTAGGCGAATCGGTGGTAATCAATTCAGGATGGGCCGCCTCCAGCTCCTGCAGTTCGCGCAACAGGCGGTCGTAATCCGCGTCGGGCACTTCAGGGTCATCGAGGACGTAGTAACGGAAGTTATGGTGATCGATCAGGCGGCGCAGATCCGCCGCGCGCTGCGCCGGGGTATCGGCCCGGGGTTTGCTCACCTGCCGGGCCCCGTTCCTTCGTTCAGTCGTGACCGGCGCAGGAACTCCACAACCTCTTCTTTCATGTGGGTGGCGCGTTGATTGGTCAGCGTGCTTCCGGTCTCATCAAGCACTTCGCCGCCAAGATGAGCGGCCAGCCGCCTGGCACAGGCGATCATATGAGCGAGAGCCTCGATGCTGCCCTGCTGGCGAACCAGCATGAATGCGCTCAGACCGCGAGTGGAGAACTCGTCCATCTGGTCAACCGGGAAGCTGCCTGGCTCGATCATGCTCACCACGGTGAACAGACTCCTGTCTGCCGCATCCAGATGATGGAAAGCGCCGTAGTCGCCATATCTCAGATTTTCAGCAGCAAATGCTTCCAGCAACTCGGGCCCGGTGAAATCTGCACCGGTCACGGAACGAATGTGCAGCGCCAGAATTTTCTGTTTAGCCGGATCTTCCGGCTCAGGCGCACCCTCGCTCTCCTGGTCCTCGGGATATGTTTCGAGTTCCAGCTGCTCTTCGAATTGGCGTCGAGGTTGCGGATCAACGCGCAGTGGCTCAATCACAGCGTCGGCGGTCTCGGCCTCCCAGGGCAATTCACCGTCAAGGCGCGGCTCGACTCTCGAGTCCGGGGGTGCGGAACGGCTGTCCCTGCGTACCGCAGTTCGACGTCTGTCCCAAATGTATATCCCCGCCAGTACGGCGAGTCCAATCAGCAACAGAATCCAGCGCAGCTCCGGCATGTCAGCTCAATCGATCTACATTGCGGCCATCTGGACGGCTTCGTCCAGGTCGACTGCAACAAGCCTTGAAACACCAGGTTCGTGCATCGTGACGCCGGCAAGTTGCCGACTCATTTCCATGGTCATCTTGTTGTGGGTAATGACGATGAATTGAACTCGCTCGGACATCTCCCGCACGATATCGCAGAAACGCCCGACGTTGGCGTCATCCAGCGGCGCATCGACCTCGTCCAGCATGCAGAAGGGCGCCGGATTGAGGTTGAAGATGGAAAATACCAGCGCTACCGCAGTCAGCGCTTTCTCACCACCCGACAGCAGATGGATACTGCTGATCCGTTTCCCGGGCGGTCTCGCCATGACCGTTACGCCGGCATCCAGCATATCGTCCCCGCTGAGTTCGAGATAGCCGTGACCACCACCGAACAGACGCGGGAAAATCCCCTTGAGACCATCATTGACCCTGTCGAACGTCTCCTTGAAGCGCGTACGGGTTTCCTTGTCGATGCGGCGGATCGCGTTCTCCAGGGTAGTTAAGGCGTCGGTCAGGTCCTGGTTTTGTGCGTCCAGATATTCCTTGCGCTCTTCCTGCTCCTTGAGCTCATCGATCGAAGCGAGATTGATCGGGCCCAGGCGCTCGATCCGGGCCGTCAGCTTGGCCAGCGCCTCTTCCCAGCCAGGAATAGACGCATCATCGGCCATCGCTTCACGCAACGGGCCCAGTTCAAATCCGGTGGCCGCGAACTGCTCCGCGACAGTTTCCCGCCGCACGCTCGTTTCGCGGGTGGACAGACGCAGCTCGTCGAGAGTGATGCGGACTTCCTCGGCCTGACGGTCACGTAACTGCCGCTGTTCCTGGAGCTGCCGCAGTTGCGCGTCGGCGCCGTGCACGGAATCACGCGCTTGGCTAAGCGCCGACTCTACGCCCACCCGACGCTCCAGCAACTCGGCCAGCTGTCCTTGCTGCTGCTGCCCCGGCGCCTCAGCCGAGGCAAGCTGAGAGCGCAGCTCATCCTGTCGCTGGCGCAGCTGCGCTGTTTGAGCACGCAACCGTTCTAATGCCACCTCGGCCGATTCTCGGCTTGAGCGCCGGGATTCGACCTTTATCGCGATCTCATGAGCGGCAGTGCGTTGTGCATGGGCCCGTTCTCGGGCCTGATCCAACACAGCGCGCAATTGCTCACGTTGTGTTTCGAGTTCGCCGCGCTGGGCCTGGAACACCGACATCTGACCGATGGACGCCTCCAGTTGTGCCCGGGACGAGCGCAGACTGTCTTCGGCCTCCTGCAGCTGTGTGGCCACCTCGCCATCATCGGTCCTGAGCTGCGCAAGCTGATTGCGCGACTGCTCCAGTCGCTGACGAGCCGAGCTTAGCTGACCGCGCAGATCACCGTGCCGCCGGTGAGCCTGGTTGATCTCTTCCTGCAGGTTGTCACGATCCTGCTCCAGCGCGCGCAAGCGGGTCTTGATCTGCCCGTGGGCGGCCTCACCTGCGTCGGCGTCCGCCACCAACTGCTCGGTCAACTGCCGTTGATTGCGAATCTCCTGCTCCCGACGCAGCACGCCGCTTTCGTTCTCGCCGGGACGATTGATTCGTAGCCAGCCGGCGCCCATCCAGATGCCATCCTGGGTTACCACCGACTCCCCGGGCCCCAGCAGGCGGCGCACGGCAAGCGCACGCGGCAGGTCCTCGACGGCACGGACGCCGGCCAACAGGTGTGCCAATGCAGGCGGGCCTTTGACCCGCTTGACCAGCAAATCGCTGTGCGGCGGGGCGCCGTGCTCTCCCAGCTCGGCGTCGAGAAAGCTCACCGCACCGTGGGTCAGATCGTTCAACGCCCCGGCGATGGCATCCAGACCATCCACGCAGACCGCCTCAAGATAGGAGCCAAGCACCGTTTCGACGGCGCGCTCCCACCCTTGGTCGACAGAGAGCTGTTCGGCCAGTCGCGGACGATCCTGCAGGCCACGCCCCTCCAGCCAGTCTGCAACGGCACCACCGCGTCGGCCCAGAGCAGCTTCCTGCAAGGCCTCCAGCGATGCCAGTTCGCCTCGCGCCTGCTGCAGATTGCCGCGTGTCGCATGCAGAGCGGATCCGGCGGCAGCGTCCTGCTCGCGCAAGCGCTCGATTTCAGCGCGAATAGTACCCATGCGCTCATTCAGCTCTGCGGCAGCCTGGCCGGCCGCGTTAGCCTCGCGATCGAAGCGCGCAATCTCGTCTCCCTCCAGTTCCCCGGAGAGTCTTGCTATCTCCGCCGCGGTTCGCTCGCGGCGATCCATCAGCCTGCGCATCTGGGTTTCGATCTGCTCAATTCTCGCGCGCTCCACCTCCGCCGCGCGGCCAGCCGCGCCAGCTTCATGGTTGAAAGCTTCCCAGCGCTGCTGCCAGCTGTGCATCCCCTGTTCTGCGGAACCCAGTGCCTCCATCGCGGCAATTTCTCCGGCCTGGGCCGCTTCCAGACCTGGCCCGAGCTCTTCGAGCGACTTGTCGAGATGCTGAATCTGACCCTCGTCCCGGTCGATGGTCTGACCCAGTTCCGCAAGCGCACGCTCGGTCTGATCGAGATCGCTTTGCTGGCGCTGGCGCAGCTCCCTCGCGTGCTGGATCGCCTGCTCCAGGCGCGCGATCTCTGCGCCGATCTTGTAAAAACGCCCCTGCACTTCATTTAACGCCTCGGACCGGGCTGCGTGCTGCTCGCGGGTCTGTTCTATTTCCGCCTCGGTTTCACGGAGCCTGGCAATGGCAGCCTGCAGCGCCGTCTCGCGCTCCCCAAGCACGCTTTTTTGGCGTGACTCCTCGGATTCCAGCTCCGCCAGTCTCAAAGCCAGCAATTCGGCTTCCAGCTGCCGCTGCCGCTGCTTGAGATCCTTGAACCGCTCCGCCGTCCGTGCCTGACGCTGCAAGTGCTTGATCTGTTTGTCGACTTCTTCCCTCAAGTCATCCAGTCGACTGAGATTGTCCCGAGTGTGGCGAATACGGTTTTCGGTCTCGCGACGGCGATCTTTATATTTGGAAATGCCGGCAGCTTCTTCAAGGTAGACCCGCATCTCCTCTGGCTTGGCCTCGATAAGACGCGAGATCATGCCCTGCTCGATGATGGCGTAGCTGCGCGGACCGAGTCCGGTGCCCAAAAACAGGCTGGTGATATCTTTGCGGCGGCAGCGCGTATTGTTCAGAAAGTAGTTCGAGGTGCCGTCCCGGGAGACGACCCGGCGGATAGAAATCTCTGTATAGCCCGCGTACTGGCCACCCACGTCGCCGGTGGAGTTGTCGAAAACCAGTTCGATGGCCGCTGTACCGACCGGTTTTCGGGCACTTGAGCCGTTGAATATCACGTCAGCCATCGAATCGCCGCGCAGGTGCTTCGCCGAGGTTTCGCCAAGCACCCAGCGGACCGCATCGATAACGTTTGATTTGCCGCAGCCGTTAGGGCCCACAATCCCCATCAGATTGCTGGGAAAATGTATGGTGGTGGGGTCGACGAAGGACTTGAATCCCGCCAGCTTTATCTTGCTAAGACGCATACCTATCCGCTGCTACGGCCGATGGCGGCCAAAAACGGTGTAGTGTAAATTAATCCGCCGCTTTTCTCACTCGCAAACTGACCCGACACGGAGACTCCCTATTCATGAGCGCAAGCCATCCCCCGCAAACCCGGCCAGGGCCCAGCAAGACGCTGGAAACCTTCGAAAATCCCCGCCCGGGCCGGGATTACGTGATTCGGATCCGCGTCCCGGAGTTTACCTGTTTGTGCCCGAAAACGGGTCAACCGGACTTTGCCAATATCGACATTGAATACATCCCTGAGCATCAGTGCGTCGAACTCAAGGCTCTCAAGCTCTACATGTGGTCGTTCCGCGACGAGGGCGCTTTCCACGAAGACGTCACTAATCAGATTCTGGACAAACTTGCGGAAACCATATCGCCACGATTCATGCGCGTCACCGCCGAATTTTTCGTCCGCGGCGGAATCTATACAACCGTGGTGGCCGAGCATCGGGCGCCCGATTGGCAGCCTGCGGCACCTGTCGATCTGCCGTGAACGGGTTCAGCATCAGCGAAAGCCACAGCAAGGACTGGACTCCCGAGCAAAAAGTCGTTAAAAAGCCCCGTTTGGCGGTGGCGGTTACGGCCCGAAACTGGAGGACCTCCAGAAACCGCCGGTTCATGGCTCAACGGAGCCTCGGTTCACCTGTCGGCTAGGAGATGGCTGATGCCCGCAAAAAAGAAGGCGAGCAAAAAAACCGCGACGCGCCGTAGCAAGGCAGCGCCCGCTAAAAAGGCGGCGGCGCGTAAGACTTCGGCAAAGCCCAAAAGCGCCAGCTCAAACAAGACCCCTGCAAGCAACAAGTCGGTAAAGAAGAAATTGACGACCAAGAAAAAGGCCAGTAAGAAAAAGTCTGCGGCCCGGAAGAAGCCTGTGACCAGGAAAACGGCCAGTAAGAAAAAGTCTGCCGCAAGGAAAAAACCTGCGGCGGCGAAGAAAGTTGCCAAAAAGAAGCCCGCCTCGCAGAAAAAGGCCTCAGCCAGGAAAAAAGCCGCGCCCGCGAAGAAGGCCGCGAGCAAGAAGCGGCCAGCGGCAAAGAAAAAGACATCGGCCCGGAAAAAAGCGGCCGGCAAGAAGCCGTCGGCGAAGAAGACGCCTGCTGCCGCCAGGACCAGGACCGCGGCAGCAAAAAGCCCTGCAGTAAGGAGGCCGCGCCGTACCCCGGGCACAAGTGCGGCCAAACGCTTCGGCGCAACCGGGCCGCTTAAGGGTTTCGAGCACTATCACCAGAAGCGTGGCGAGGAGTACATGAGCGATCGCATGCTCGATCACTTCCAGTCCATCCTGCTGGCATGGAAAAAGGAGCTGATGGAGGAAGTCGATCGCACCGTCGGCCACATGAAGGACGAGGCGGCCAACTTCCCCGATCCTAACGATCGCGCGACCCAGGAATCGGAATTCAGCCTGGAGTTGCGTACTCGTGATCGCGAGCGGAAATTGCTGCGCAAGATCGATCAGGCCTTGCAGCGAATCGATGATGGTAGCTATGGATACTGCTCCGAGACCGGCGAGGAGATCGGCCTCAAGCGCCTGGAAGCACGTCCGGTGGCAACCCTGTCCGTGGAAGCCCAGGAACGTCGTGAGCTTGCAGAAAGACAGTACCGGGATCGCGACGAACGCTAGCGTTCGTCCATGAATGCGCCCGCGGAGATCTACCGCGGGCGATTTGCCCCCTCCCCAACCGGCCCGTTGCATTTCGGGTCTCTGGTCGCGGCGCTAGCCAGCTTTCTGGCCGCTCGCAGTCGTGATGGCGCCTGGTTGGTCCGGGTTGAGGACCTTGACCCGCCCAGAGAGCAGCCAGGGGCCGCAGACAGCATTCTGCGGACGCTGGAGGCCTGCGGCCTGCATTGGGACGAAGCCGTCCTCTATCAAAGCACACGCACCCAGCGATACCGTGAGCTGGTCCATTCTTTGTTGCAGGATGGACTGGCCTATCGCTGTACCTGTTCCCGCAATGACATCGAGCAATACCTCGGCGCGCCCGATCCGGGTGAGAGCCTGGTCTACCCCGGGCTTTGCCGCAAAGGCCCTCGCAAACCGGGCGAACCTTCAGCAATCCGGCTGCGCGTAAGCGATGTCGAAGTCGCGATCGAGGACCGGATCCAGGGGCATTACCAGCAGCATCTGCAGTCCGCTGTCGGAGACTTCGTGCTGTGGCGCAAGGACGGACTTGCGGCATATCAATTGGCCGTGGTCATCGACGACCATGACCAGGGCATCACCGAGGTCTGCCGCGGGATTGACCTGCTGGATAACACACCCCGACAGGTATTCCTGCAGCAAATCCTCGGTCTTGCCCGGCCGCAATACGCGCATTTCCCGGTCGTGCTGGCAGCCAGCGGGGACAAATTGAGCAAACAGACCGGCGCCCCGGCAGTTGACCCGACCCGCGCAGATCAAGCGATTGGCCGGGCGCTAAGCTTTCTCGGGCTCCAGCCGCCAGCAGACCTGCTGGGCGCGCCAGCCACCGAGCTGCTCTCCTGGGCGGCCAGGATCTGGACTCCCGAACGCCTGCGTGGCCAGCGCAGCCGGCCGTTCGCTGCCAGAGATATTTTGGCTGCAGCGCAATAATGTACTAGTCTTGACGGAGAAACAGGCCAGTTTGCTGCAGCCGCGGCCCGCAGCATACCCGGGGCAAAAGAGCTGCCGCGCATCACGACAACAACATAAGACAACGACCGGGGCTGAACACCATGAGCGAACCTAGGACGATTAAGAAGTATCCGAACCGGCGCCTGTACGATACCGAGGAAAGCCGTTACATCACGCTGGCCGATATTCGTCGGCTGGTGCTGGAAAAAATTGATTTTCTGGTCATCGACAAGAAGAGCGGCCAGGACATCACCCGCGCAATCCTGTTACAGGTGATCAGCGAGCAGGAACAGATCGGCGAGCCCATCATGAGCAGGGATTTCCTGTCCCATGTCATCCGCTCATATGGCGGAGCCATGCAAGGCTTTGTGGGCAGCTATCTTGAGCAGAGCATCAAACTGTTCATGAATCAGCAACAGCATCTGCGTGACCGGGTGCGCAACGTTGTTGGCGTCGACCCGGTTGGTCTGGTCACTGATATCGCGCAAAAGAACTATTCACGCTGGAAATCTGTGCAGGAGGAGATCGCCCGGCTCCTCGGCCGGCATCCGGACGATGAGCCCACCGACCGTAGCCCGCCGCCAGCGGCTGCCGCGAAGACGCGCAGCAAGAAATCCGCTCACCGGTCCAGCAGCTAGTCTTCCTAGCCAGCGCCAGAGCGATCTGCAACTCCGCCCGAGGCACCCAGACCAGGCGCCTCGGGCGGAGTGCGCCGGCCGTTGGTTGCGCGGCGGGACTTAAGCTTGCTCGGATAAGGACGCCACGGGTCTGCCTGCCGGCACGCAGAGGGCTGGCCAGTCCCAAGCGCAGGCTCTTTTCGGGATAGCACCAGAGAACAACCCCCCTTGACAGACAGCCGCGGGGCAGATATTGTGCAACGCATCAATGGTGCGACGCACCACCCGCGGTCTCCTCCATATGGTCGCTTATAGCGTCCAGCTTTTAACCCCCTTCATCGAAGGGGGTTTTTTTATGGAATCCGGGGTCAGATCCCGCGTTTTGGCCACGTTTTTGAAGTCCGGCGCCAGAAATTGAGTCCACCGAACGACACAGGGGGACCGGAAAGTCCCCCTGCGTCGAAACCGCCCCGGAGCAAAGCAGCGCGGACCGATAGCTGGTCTGCCGCCCACGCGGGGCGGCCCAAAGTACCCGGCCTACGCCGCGTCCAGCCCTCTCATGCTAAGACGGATGCGGCCTTGACGGTCCACCTCCAGCACTTTGACCTTGACCGTTTCGCCTTCCTTCAGCTTGTCACCTACCCGCTCGACCCGCTCTTCGCTGATCTGGGAGATATGCACCAGGCCATCTTTCCCGGGAAGAATGGTCACGAACGCGCCGAAATCCATCAGGCGCGCGACTTTGCCTTCATAGATCTGCCCTACCTCGACCTCGGCAGTGATCAGATCGATACGGCGACGCGCCTCACGACCCGCTTCACCATCCACTGACGCGATACGCACAGTGCCATCATTCTCGATGTCGATGCTGGCCCCGGTTTCCTCAGTGATCGAGCGAATGACCGAACCACCCTTGCCGATGACGTCGCGGATCTTTTCCGGATCGATCTTGAATGCGACGATCGTCGGTGCCCAATCGGACATCTCTTCCCGGGGCCGGTCCAGCACCTCATTCATCTTGCCGAGAATATGCAGCCTGGCGTCGCGAGCCTGGGCCAGCGCGTCTTTCATGATGTCGCGCGTGATGCCGTCGATCTTGATGTCCATCTGCAGCGCGGTAATGCCATCGGCACTGCCGGCAACCTTGAAATCCATGTCGCCAAGGTGATCCTCATCCCCGAGGATATCGGTCAACACCGCGTAACGGTCACCTTCCTTGACCAGGCCCATCGCCACACCGGCCACCGGAGCCTTGATCGGCACACCGGCATCCATCAGCGCCAGACTGGTACCGCACACCGAGGCCATGGAACTCGAGCCATTCGACTCGGTGATTTCGGAAACGACCCGGATCACGTAGGGGAATTCCTCGGCGCTGGGCATGACAGCCTGGATGCCCCGCCGGGCGAGCTTACCATGGCCGATTTCCCGCCGCTTGGGCCCGCTCATGAAACCCGTTTCGCCCACGCAATACGGAGGAAAGTTGTAGTGCAGCATGAAGGGCTCCTTGCGGTCGCCCTCCAGAGAATCGATGAGCTGGGCATCGCGGCCGGTGCCCAGTGTCGTGGTGACCAGCGCCTGGGTCTCGCCGCGCGTGAACAGCGCCGAACCATGGGTGCGTGGCAATACGCCGGTGCGCACGAACACATCACGTACCGTAGTCCGGTCGCGCCCGTCGATACGCGCCTCACCCGCCAACACACGGCTGCGGACGATGCGGCTTTCCAGCGCGCTGAATGCGTCCTTGACCTCATCCGTCGACCAGCGCGGCGAGTCGCCGCCAGCCAGAGACCCCTTTACCGCGTCGCGGAGTTCACCGACACGGGTATAGCGCTCCTGCTTGTCAGTAATCAAATAAGCCTCGCCCAGCTGCGCCTCAACCTGTGCGGCAACAGCCTGGGTCAGCTCGTCGTCACTGGGCGGCGGTGCCCAATCCCAGGCCGGCTTGCCGGCCTCGGCGGCCAGTTCCTTGATGACCTGGATCGCGGTTTGCATGCTCTCGAAACCGTACATGACGGCGCCAAGCATCACGTCCTCATCCAGAACCTTGGCCTCGGACTCAACCATCAAAACCGCGTTTTCCGTTCCCGCGACCACCAGATCCAGGCTGGACTCTTCCAGCTCCGCGGCGGTTGGGTTGAGCAGATAATTGCCGTCCTTGTATCCCACCCGGGCCGCTGCAATCGGACCTTTGAACGGCATGCCCGACATGGTCAGGGCAGCAGACGCGCCAATCATCGCGGGGATGTCGGGATCCACGTCCGGGTTTGCCGAAATCACCGTCGCGATGACCTGAACCTCGTTCAAGAAACCCTTCGGGAACAGCGGCCGCACCGGGCGGTCGATCAGGCGCGAGACCAATGTCTCTTTTTCCGTGGGGCGACCTTCCCGCTTGAAGAAACCACCGGGAATCCTGCCGGCGGCGTAGGTCTTTTCCTGATAATTGACCGTCAGCGGGAAAAAATTCTGATCCGGCTTGGCTTCACGACGTCCGACGGCGGTCACGAGGACCACGGTGTCCGACATGTTTACGATGACGGCGGCGTCAGCCTGGCGGGCGATTTCACCCGTCTCCAGAGTGACGGTGTGATTACCGTACTGAAATGTTTTCTTGATTGGCTTCACTGTGATTACCTGAAATTCTCGAAAGCGGATGGCTTACGCCAGGATGCGGACCTCGGTCGGCCGACTCAGTAGACCAGCCTGCGCAATTCTAGCGGCGCAGACCGAGGCGGGAGATGAGATCCTGATAACGGGCCAGATCCTTCCGCTTCAGGTAGTCCAGCAGCTTGCGGCGCTGGTTAACCATGCGAAGCAGACCCCGACGCGAGTGGTGGTCTTTCTTGTGTGCGGTGAAATGCTCGGAAAGCTCGTTGATTCGTGCCGACAGTAAAGCTACCTGGACCTCGGGTGAGCCGGTGTCGGTTCCAGCCTTCCGAAATTCTTCGATAATGTCCTGTTTTTTGTTCGCGGAAAGGGGCATACATCCTCCTGAAAAATTTGGTATTTCGCCCGTGGTCAAGCCGGTAATTGTACCCCGCGAGCCTGCTCGTCAACAAGCTCGGCCCGCTCGCGCCGTATTGAACATGCGCTGCGGATGGACCTGATCCGCGGGATCACGCCGGCCCAGACCGAGGAAACGGCTGTCAGCGCCGTATAGCCGGACCTGGCCCGTCGGCCCGGGCGCGGGAGCCGGCACTGCCTGGCCCTGGATCAATCGCGTGGCTGTATCGGCATCGAAGTCCAGCCTGGGCAGATGGGTGACCGCAACGTCCGCGGGGGTCAGCAGCGCATCCAAAGCCGCAATACCCCCGGCGGCCGCCTCCTCGAGCTGTTCGATGCTCAGCGCTTGTTCCAGATCGAACGGCCCGGCGGCGGTCCGCTGTAGCCTCCGCACATGCGCGCAGCTGCCCAAAGCGCGACCGATGTCCTCGATCAGAGTACGGATATAGGTCCCCTTGGAACAACGCACCCGGAGACTGAACTCGGGTGGATCCCAATCCAGAAATTCGAGTTCCTCGATCGTAACCTGCCGCGGGGCTCTCTCGACCGTGCCGCCACCGCGAGCGATGTCATACAGGCGCCTGCCCTGGTGCTTCAGCGCCGAGTACATCGGCGGGACCTGTTCGATGACGCCGCGAAACACAGCCAGAGAATCAAGAATATCCTGCCGCTCGATATCACCAGGGTCAGTCGTTTGAATGAGCTCGCCACCGGCATCACCGGTATCCGTGCGCTCGCCCAGACGGCCGGTGACCTGATAGACCTTGCTCGAGTCCAGCAGCACCCCGGAGAACTTCGTCGCCTCGCCGAAACACAAAGGCAATACGCCGGTCGCGAGCGGGTCCAGGCTGCCCGTATGCCCGGCCTTTCGAGCCTGAAATATACGACGCGCGATCTGCAGCGCCCGGTTGGAGGTAATGCCCAGGGGTTTGTTCAGGACCAGAATGCCATCCACATCCCGCCAACTGGCGCGCGAACTTCCGTCGGTGTCCGCGCGCCTGGAACGGCGGTCCGGAATCGGCGGAGAATCGCTAGTCACCTTCGTCCGCTTTATCGCGGTCGCTGGCCACAGCCTGGTCGATCAGGTTGGTGAGACGGGCCCCGCGTTCAAGACTTTCGTCATGCTGAAAATGCAGCGCGGGTACCTGCCGGATACTCATGTTGCGACCCAGCTGGCTGCGGATAAATCCGGCCGCCCGGGTCAGCGCTTCCTGCGTCGGAGCGGGGTCTTCAGCTGGATTGAGCAAGCTGAAATAGACCTTTGCATGGGATAAGTCGCCGGAGACATCTACGCTGGTGATACTCAGGAACTGGAGCCGCGGATCGTTCAATTCGCGCCGCAGAATCTCGCTCAAGATCCGTCGCATCTGCTCGCCAACGCGACGATTCCTTCCGTATTCCTTGCTCATCGAGCTGACGCTCTGTACCGGACCCGCCCTCTGTTCAGAGGGTACGAGCCACCTCTATGCGCTCATAGCACTCGATCTGGTCGCCTTCCTTGACGTCGTTGTAGTTCTTCACGCCGATACCGCATTCGGTGCCGGAACGAACTTCTGCAACATCGTCCTTGAAGCGCCGCAGCGACTCCAGTTCACCCTCGTAGATCACCACGTTGTCGCGCAGGACCCGGATCGGATTGTTGCGACGAACCAGTCCCTCGGTGACCATGCAGCCGGCGATCGCGCCCAGCTTGGGCGAACGAAACACCTCTCGCACTTCTGCCAGACCGACGATCTGTTCCCGAATCTCCGGCGACAGCATGCCCAGGATGGCGGACTTAACGTCGTCAATGGCTTCGTAGATGATGCTGTAGTAGCGGACGTCGACACCGGTCTCCTTGATCGCGTTACGCGCCGCGCCGTCGGCGCGGACGTTGAAACCGATCACGATGGCCGAGGAAGCGGCCGCCAGATTTATGTCCGACTCGGTGATCCCGCCGACGTTGTTGCCGATCACATTGACCGAGACTTCGTCATTGGAAAGCTTTACCAGCGCATCCCGCAGCGCCTCGGCGCTACCCTGGACATCAGCCTTGATAAGGATCTGCACCGAATCCGAGGCGCCCTCCTCCATGCGTGAGAAGACGTCCTCCAGACGCGCTGCCTGCTGCTGCGCAAGTTTTACATCCCGCTGTTTGCCGTGGCGGTGAGAGGCGACCTCGCGCGCCTTGCGCTCGCTCTCGAGAACGATGAAATCGTCTCCTGCATTCGGCGTGCCTGACAAACCAAGCACCTGTACCGGCACCGAAGGACCGGCTTCTTCCAGGGCGTTCCCGACCTCGTCGAACATCGCGCGCACGCGACCAAATTCCTGGCCCGCGAGCGCGATGTCGCCAGGCTTGAGGCAACCCTGCTTGACCAGCACGGTCGCGACCGCGCCGCGTCCCTTTTCCAGACTGGACTCGACCACGACACCGGCCGCCGGACCCACGGGCACGGCCTTGAGCTCGAGAACTTCGGACTGCAGCGCCAACGCCTCCAGCAAGGTGTCCACGCCTTCGCCGGTCTTGGCCGAGACATTGACAAAGATCGTGTCGCCGCCCCACTCCTCGGCAATCACGTCGTGCTGCGACAGTTCGTTGCGTACGCGATCGATGTCCGCCGCTGGCTTATCGATCTTGTTGACCGCCACCATCAGCGGCACCCCGGCCGCCTTGGCATGCTGAATCGCCTCGATGGTCTGCGGCATAACGCCGTCATCGGCGGCGACCACCAGGATCACGATGTCGGTGACCTGCGCGCCGCGGGCACGCATCGCGGTAAACGCGGCATGGCCCGGCGTATCAAGGAACGTGACCTTGCCCTTGTCCACCGCGACCACGTAGGCACCAATGTGCTGGGTGATTCCGCCTGCTTCCCCGGCAGCAACATGGGTCCGGCGGATGTAATCGAGCAGGGAAGTCTTGCCGTGATCGACATGGCCCATGATTGTGACCACCGGCGCCCTCGGCACTGCCTCTCCCTCGGCCTTGCCGGCCTCGACCACCGCATCCTCGACTTCGTCTTCCTTGATCAGCCTGACCTTGTGGCCCATCTCCTCAACCACGATCTGCGCAGTGTCCTGATCGATTACCTGGTTGATGGTGGCCATCAGACCCATGCCCATCATGGCCTTGATCACTTCACCAGCCTTGACCGCCATCTTCTGCGACAGCTCGGCGACAGTGATCGTTTCCGGCAACGCCACTTCGCGGACCACGGGTGCGGTCGGGCGCTCGAAGCCGTGCTGACTGTCAACCGAGACCGAAACCTGGCGCCGATGCGCGGGCCGTTTCTTGCGCCTGCCGGGCTTGGCGCCCGGTGCCACGTGCAGTTCTTTACGTCCGTAACGAGTCGAAGGTTTCTCGGATTTCTTGGTATGGCCGGTCTGGGCGCGCTCGCGCGCCTCGGAAGTACGCCGCGCCTGCTCTTCCGCCTGGCGACGCGCCTCTTCTTCCGCCAGTCGACGTGCCTCGGCCTCCGCCTTCAGCCGATCCTCTTCTTCGAGCTTGCGGCGATCCGCCTCTTCAAGTTCACGCCGCCGCGCCTCTTCCTCGGCCTGTTTCTTGTTCTCTTCTTCCGCCAGACGACGCTCTTCGGCCAGACGTGCGTCCTCTTCAGCCTGACGCGCGCGATCCATTTCTTCCTGCTGCTGACGCGCCTGCTCCTCGAGAACGTCTCGCTTGACGTAGGTGCGCTTGCTGCGAACCTCTACGTTGACGGTACGCGCGCGACCCTGTGTGGCGGACTGTCGCAGCTCGCTCTGCATCTTGCGCTTTAGCGTGATCTTCCTCGGCGCGGCGCCTTCGGTCTTGCGCCCGTGGCTGCGCCGCAGGTAGGTCAACAGCTCCAGCTTGGCATCGTCGCCGATGGTCGCGTCCGGACCGCCCACGGCGATACCCGCTTCCTCGAGCTGGCTCAACAGCCGCTCGACCGGCACTTTCAAAACTTCGGCAAACTGCGTGACAGTAACGTTAGCCATAGGTCATCCGTCCTCGGTAATCAGGCGCTTTCCTGTGCCTCGGCTTCTTCGAACCAGTGGGCGCGCGCGGCCATGATCAACTCTGCCGCGCGTTCCGGCTCCAGCTCATCGATATCCTCGAGCTCATCGACCGACTGCTCGGCCAGATCTTCACGGGTGACGACACCGCGGCTCGCCAGCAGATAAGCCAGCTCCTTACTCATACCGTCCAGGCTGAGCAGATCCTCGGCCGGTTCCGCCTTGTCGATCTCTTCTTCCGTCGCGATGGCCTGAGTGATCAACACGTCCCGTGCCCGGGTCCGCAACTCGTTGACGATGCCTTCGTCGAATTCCTCGATTTCCAGCAGTTCGGGCACTGGAACGTAAGCGATCTCCTCGATGCTGGAGAAGCCCTCCTGAACCAGAACCAGAGCCACCTCCTCATCGACGTCGAGCTGCTTCATAAAGCGTTCGCCAAGTTCCTTGGCTTCGCGCTCGCTCTTCTCGTCGGCATCCTCAGCGTTCATCACGTTGAGCTCCCAGCCGGTCAGTTCGCTGGCCAGCCGTATGTTCTGGCCACCCCGGCCGATGGCCTGCGAAAGCTTGTCCTCTTCCACCGCGATATCCATGCTGTGCTCGTCTTCGTCGACGACGATGGAAAACACTTCGGCGGGAGACATCGCGTTGATCACGAACTGCGCCGGATTGTCGTCCCAAAGGATGATGTCGACGCGTTCGCCAGCCAGCTCATTGGAAACTGCCTGGACCCGGGAGCCGCGCATGCCCACACACGCACCGACCGGATCGATGCGCTGGTCAAGACTGCGCACGGCAATTTTGGCGCGCAGGCCCGGATCCCTTGCAGCCGCCAGAATCTCGATCAGACCCTGGCCCACCTCGGGCACTTCGAGCTTGAACAACTCGATCAGGAACTGCGGCGAGGTCCGGGTCAAAAACAGCTGCGGTCCGCGTGGTTCTGAACGTACTTCACAGAGCACGCCCTTGATCCTGTCCTGTGGTCTCACCGGCTCGCGCGGAATCATGTTTTCGCGCGGGATGAACGCTTCGGCGTTGCCGCCGAGGTCCACGTAGATCCCGTTGCGATCGACACGCTTGACCAGGCCGCTGACCAGCTCGTTCACCCGGCCCTCGAATTCTTCGACAACCTGGGCACGTTCCGCTTCGCGCACTTTTTGCACGATGACCTGCTTGGCAGTCTGCGCAGCGATCCGGCCGAAGGCGATCGACTCCATCGGCTCTTCGACAAAACCGTCGACCTCTGCCTCCGGATCGATATCCAGAGCATCCTCCAGGCGCAGTTCATGGTCCGGCTCTTCAAGCTCGGTGGAATCGTCCGCGAAAACCTTCCAGCGACGAAACGTATCGTATTGACCGGTTTCGCGATCGATGGCGACACGCACGTCGATGTCGTCGCCATGACGCTTACGCGTCGCCGACGCCAACGCAGCTTCGATCGCCTCGAAGATGATTTCTTTTTCGACGCCCTTCTCATTAGAGACGGCATCGACGACCATCAGGATTTCCTTATTCATCGTGCTACTCAGCCTGTTAGACCTTAATCTCGGGAGCCAGCCGTGCCAGCGCAATATCCGCCTGGGGAAGCACATAGCGCTCCCCGTCCACCTGCACTGTCACCGAATCTGGCTCGACCTCCTCCAGCGTGCCGGCGAATCGCCGACGTCCTTCTGCCGTGGGCCGGCTCAACTCAATCTTCACCCGCTCACCCACGAACCGTACAAAATCCGCATGCCGCCGCAAGCGACGGTTAACGCCTGGCGACGACACCTCGAGCGTGTAATGACCCGGTATCGGATCCTCCACGTCCAGCAAGGCGCTCACCTGATGGCTGACCTTCTCGCAATCCTCCAGCGTGATGCCCTGCGGACTGTCGATAAACAGTCGTAGCACTCCGCCGCCGCCGCCAAGATGCAACTCCAGATCTACGACCTGGTATCCCAGAGCCTGGATATCAGGCTCCAGCATAGCGATGAGTTCTGCCGTATCCGCCATCATCCTTCCAAACGAAAAGTGGGCCCTGTCGGCCCACTTCCCTAGTCCCTCGGATCGGGCCCCAGCTCGCCTTGGGCCATCCGGTTTAACTTCGACGGCGTCCTGCCGCCGACGCCAAAGAAAAAGCCCCAGCGGGGCTTTCTCAAAAAAGCTGGTAGCGGGGGCAGGATTTGAACCTGCGACCTTCGGGTTATGAGCCCGACGAGCTGCCAGACTGCTCCACCCCGCAATCGCCGGAGGGCATTATACAAACACCCCGGGATATTTCCAACACCCGCATTCCCGGGCCCTGTTTAAATGTGAATCAGAAGTTAAGCACCTGATTACAAAGAGCAATCAGCCCTTGTGGCCAGATCCCGAGTAACAGGATGAGTACACCGTTGAGGCTTAGCGCAAGCTTCAGGTCCGATCCGGCCGTCAGCACGGCGGATTCAGCGGGTTCGTCGAAATACATCAATTTTACCACCCGCAGGTAATAAAACGCGCCGATCACCGAGAACAACACGCCAAGCACGGCAAGCCAGGTGAGCTCCGCGTCCACCGCCGCGCCCAGCACCGCCAGCTTCGCCCAGAAGCCGAGGAACGGCGGCACGCCAGCCATGCTGAACATGATCACCAGCATAAGCCCGGCGAACCACGGGCTGCGGGCATTGAGGCCGCGAAAGTCATCCAGCTTGTCAGCCTCAAAACCCCGTCGGCTGAGCAGCAGGATCATGCCAAACGCGGCCATCGCCATGATCACGTAGGCCAGCGTGTAATACATCGCGGCCCGGTAACCGAGCGTGGTGCCGGTCAGCACCCCCATGAGGATGAAACCCACATGTGAGATTGTGGAATAAGCGAGCATGCGTTTCAGGTTGGTCTGCGCGATGGCAACGATGTTGCCCAGGCCCATGGACAAGATGCACAACACCAGCATCATCCCGCCCCAGCTGGTCTGCAATGCCCCGAGGCCCTCCACCAGCACCCGCATCAGTAGCGCGAAGGAGCCGAGTTTGGCAGCTGAGCCGATGAACAGGGTGACCGGTGTTGGCGCGCCCTGGTAGACATCCGGAATCCACATATGAAATGGCACTGCGCCGAGCTTGAAGGCCACGCCCACCAGCACGAATGACAACCCGAACAGCAGATGGATATTGAGCCCGTCGAGGGTTGTGGACGCGCGTCCGATCTCGCCGATATCCAGACTGCCGGTGAGGCCATAGACCACGGACACGCCGAACAGGAAACAACCCGAGGCAATCGCGCCGAGCACGAAATACTTCATCGCCGCCTCGGCTGCGATCGGGTCATCACGACTGAACGCGACCATCGCGTACAGACACAAGGACAACAGTTCCAGACCCAGATACAGGGTCAGCATGCTGTGCGCTGAAATGATCACCATCATGCCCAGCGTGGCGAACAATCCGAGCAGGTAGTACTCGCCCTTGAACAGATTGCGTTCCCGCAGGTAGTCCTTCGAATAAAGGAATACCACGGCCACGGCGGCATAAGTGAACAACTTCAGCACCCGCGCCAGCGGGTCTGATACATATGTGCCGCTGAAGCTCAGTTGACCTTCGGACGGCACTACGAATGCGGTCAGCCAGGCCGCGAGCACCAGGGTGAACTGGCAAAGCGCATAACTTATCCAGCGCCGCCGATCATCCAGAAACAGATCAACGATCAATACAACGCAGGCCATGCACAGCACCGCGATCTCCGCAGCAGCCGGCCAGAAGTCAGGCATCGTGAAAGCGGGTACCGGGTTCATAACTTGGTCTGTACCATCTGCTCGAGCAAATGTTGAATGGTCGGCCCCATCACCTCAAGCAGCGGCGCCGGCCAAAGGCCCAGCAACAGCACCGCAAGCGCAAGGACACCCAGCACCAGGAACTCCCTGCCGTTCAGGTCGGCGAGTGCTGCCACATTCTCGTTTGCGACCTCGCCATAAAGGACCCGCTTTACCATCCACAGGGTATACGCCGCGCCCAACACCAGCGTGGTACCGGCCAGGAACGCATACCAGGGACTGGCGTTGAAACTGGCCAGGATCACCAGGAATTCACCGACAAATCCCGAGGTGCCGGGCAGACCGGCGTTGGCCAGCGCGAACAGCACCATAAACGCGGCAAACCACGGCATGGTGTTGGCCACGCCGCCGTAATCGGCAATCTCCCGGCTGTGCATACGGTCATAGAGCACGCCGACGCACAGGAACATCGCGCCGGAAACCAGACCATGGGAAATCATCTGCACCATGCCGCCTTCCAGACCCATCACCGCGCCGCCAAGCCCACCGGTCCGCACCTGGATCGCATAGGCAAGGAAGAAACCGAGGGTCACAAACCCCATGTGCGCGATTGACGAATAGGCGATCAATTTCTTCATATCGGTCTGCACCAGGGCGACGAAACCGATATAAACCACGGCGATCAGGGACAGACCGATGATCAGCCAGTCATAGGACATGCTTGCGTCGGGGGTCACCGGCAGACTGAAGCGCAGGAATCCGTAACCACCCATCTTCAGCATGATGGCCGCCAGGATCACCGATCCGCCAGTCGGCGCCTCGACATGCGCGTCGGGCAGCCAGGTATGCACCGGCCACATCGGCACCTTGACCGCGAAGGCGACAAGGAAAGCAAAGAAGATAAGAGTCTGCTCGCGCATCCCCAGACCCATACCCTGGAAAGCAGCGATTTCGTAACTGCCGGTTTGCAAATACATGTAGACCAGCGCCACCAGCATCAGCACAGAACCGAGGAAGGTATACAGGAAGAACTTCAGCGTGGCATAGACACGTCGCGGCCCACCCCACACGCCGATGATGATAAACATCGGTATCAACATCGCTTCCCAGAACACGTAGAACAGCATCGCGTCCAGCGAGGCGAACACGCCGTTCATCAGACCCTCGAGGATCAAAAACGACGCAAAATATTGCGAACTGCGCTGCTGGATGACCGTCCAGGCCGAAATCACCACCAGCACGGTGATAAACGTGGTCAGCAATATCAGCGGCATCGAGATACCGTCGACGCCGAGGTAATAATCCACGTTGTAGGTCGCGATCCACGGTGTCCGCTCGATGAATTGCATCGCCGCCGTGCTGCTGTCAAACCCGGTATACAGCGGAATGCTGACCAGCAGGGCGGCCATGGAAACGCCCAAAGCCAGCCAGCGGCCGATCGCGGCGCGCTCGCCCATAGCCAGCAGCAGCAGGCCGCCGGCGATGGGCAGCCAGATCAGGATACTGAGGATGGGCATGTCCATGAATCGCGAGTCCTAGCTTCCAATCAACAGCCAGCCAAGCATCGCGGCGAGCCCGATGATCATGGCGAATGCATAGTGATACAGATATCCGGTCTGCACCCGGCTGGCCACGCCGGACATCCAGCCCACCAGACGGGCTGATCCATTGACCATCGCGCCGTCTATCAATACCTCATCGCCGGTGCGCCACAGACGCCGGCCCAGCGCAAGCGATGCCGGCGCCAGCACCCGCTCGTTGAGGTCGTCAAAATAGAACTTGTTCAGCAGCAGCCGATATGACCCGGAAAAACGTCGGGCCATCTGCGCAGGGATCTCCGGCCGGCGCAGATACAGATACCAGGCGGAAAACACGCCTGCGATGGCGAGCAGGAACGGCGGTGCCAACAGGCCATGGATCAGGAAGTACCCGGGTGTCGTGCCATGCCGGCCCACTTCAGCCAACACATCGTGGCTCGGCAGGACCACGATGGCGCTGCCAAAATAGTTGCCAAACAATATCCCCTCTTCAGTCAGCCAGCCGGATATCAGCGAAGGGATCGCCAGCATGATCAGGGGCAGCGTGACCACCCATGGGCTCTCACGCAGATGCTCGCGGGTATGCGCATCCATCCGTTCCGGGCCATGGAACACCAGGAACATCATGCGGAAGGTGTACAACGCGGTGACGAAGACTCCCAGCAACACGCAAACATAGGCATAGCCCGCACCCTGGATCGAGGAGAAGTGCACCGCCTCGATGATTGCGTCTTTGGAGAAGAAGCCGGAAAAGCCGGGAAAGCCGATCAGCGCCAGTGAGCCGATCAGTGCTGTCCAATAGGTCACCGGCATGTACTTGCGCAGGCCGCCCATCTGACGCATATCCTGCTGGTGATGCATCGCGATGATCACCGACCCCGCCGCGAGGAACAGCAGCGCTTTGAAAAAGGCATGGGTCATCAGATGGAAAATTGCGGCAGCCTGGGCTGACACACCCAGCGCGACAGTCATGTACCCCAGCTGGGACAAGGTCGAATAGGCAACGACCCGCTTGATATCGTTTTGCACCAGTCCCAGCAGGCCCATGAAGAATGCAGTGGTCGCGCCAATCACCAGCACCACGCTCAGCGCGGTATGCGACAGTTCGAACAGCGGCGACATACGCGCGACCATGAAAATACCGGCGGTGACCATGGTGGCGGCATGGATCAGGGCCGAGATCGGCGTCGGGCCTTCCATCGAATCCGGCAGCCACACATGCAACGGCACTTGTGCCGATTTGCCCATGGCGCCGACAAACAACAGGATGCAGATCAGGCTTAGCGCCGACCACGACCGACCGTCAAATATGTCTATCGTGACCCCCTGCAAATCCGGGGCGGCCGCAAATACCTGTTGATAATCCAGTGAACCGGTGAAATACAACACCGCGGCGATGCCCAGCAGAAATCCGAAGTCCCCGACCCTGTTGACCAGGAAGGCTTTCAGGTTTGCGTGGATCGCGGACGGGCGTTTGAACCAGAAACCAATCAGCAGATATGACACTACGCCCACCGCTTCCCAGCCGAAAAACAGCTGCAGGAAGTTATTCGCCATCACCAGCATCAGCATCGCAAAAGTAAACAGCGAGATATAGGCGAAGAAGCGCTGATAGCCCGGATCCTCGCGCATGTAACCGATGGTATAGATGTGCACCATCAGCGATACGAAGGTCACCACCACCATCATCAGCGCGGAAAGGCGATCGACCAGAAAACCGACCTCCATCCGGACGCCGTCGCTGACCCCCCAGGTATAGAGCGTCCCGTTGAATGCTTCGATGCTGCCGTCGACCAGGCCGAGCAATGTCCATGCGGACAGAACAAAGGCAACAGCGACGCCAAGGATAGTAATGCTGTGCGCGCCCGCCCGACCCACGAGCTTGCCGGCCAGCCCGGCCACCAACGCAGCGAGCAGCGGTGCCAGCACGATAATCAGATATACCTGCTCCATGTTCATCCCTTCATCGAGTCCAGGTCTTCGACGTCGACACTCCGGCGACTGCGAAACAGCACCACCAGGATGGCGAGCCCGATGGCGGATTCAGCGGCAGCCACCGTCAGGATAAAGAACACGAACACCTGGCCCGCGCTGTCACCGAGATAGCGCGCCAGCGTGATGAAATTGAAATTCACTGCCAGCAGCATCAATTCGATGCACATCAGCAGGAGGATCACGTTGCGGCGATTCAGGAAGATGCCGGCCACGCTGAGAATAAACAGCAAGCTGGACAGGGTCAGATAGTGAGAGACGGTGATCACTGATCCTTCTCCGACTTCATGTTGACGATCCGCACCCGATCTTTGGCACGCACCGCCACCTGTCTGGCGATATTCTGTACCTTGAGCCCCGGCCGCCGCCGCATGGTCAGCGTGATCGCGGCAACAATCGCCACCAGCAGGATTATCGCCGCGAGCTCGAACGGATACATATAGACCGTATACAGCTGGCGGCCGAGCATCTCGGTATTACTGAAGTCGGACGCAGCCGCGGCCGGCGCCTGCAGGAAATTCATCTCCTGGGTGCGCGCCCAGACCACATAACCGAGCATCGCGACGATCAGCAGCACCAGGCCGATGCCCAGGGGCGCATAACGGGTGAAGCCGCCCCGGGTCTGCTCCGTCTTGACGTCCAGCATCATCACCACGAACAGGAACAGCACCATCACCGCACCGACGTAGACCAGCACCAGGACAATGGCGAGAAACTCCGCCTCCAGCAGCATCCACAGGAAGGCGCTGGTGACGAAAGCCAGCACCAGAGACATTGCCGAATGGACCGGGTTGCTGGCAGTGATGACGCCAATCGCCGCCAACACCAGCACGCTGCCGAAAACGTAGAAGATGACTGCTTCTGTCACAGTGGGACCTTGCCGATTGTGTGGATGACGATCACCGGTATGCCGCGTCGGCCGCCTTGTCAGCCGCGATCATGGCCTCATAACGATCTCCGATCGCCAGCAGCTTCTCTTTGGTCAGTATGTTCTCGCCACGATTCTCCATGTGATACTCGTGGATACGCGTTTCGACGATCGCGTCGACCGGACACGCTTCCTCGCAGAAGCCGCAATAAATGCACTTGAACAGATCAATGTCGTAGCGAGTAGTGCGCCGGGTGCCGTCATCAGCGACATCGCTTTCGATGGTGATCGCCAGCGCCGGACACACCGCTTCACACAACTTGCAGGCGATGCACCGTTCCTCGCCGTTGGCGTAGCGCCGCTGCGCGTGAATGCCGCGGAACCGCGGTGATTGTGGCGTCTTCTCTTCCGGATACATGATGGTGACTTTGCGCACGAACAGGTTGCGCAGCGTCAGCCACAAGCCTTGCAGCAGTTCCGTCAGGAAGAAGGTTTTGAGCAGACTTCTGATCACCTTGCCATCACCACTCAGTCGAACCAGGGCCCGACTTTAAACGCCACCATGACACCCTCAACCGCCAACCAGACGATGGTCACCGGGATAAAAATCTTCCACCCCAAACGCATGATCTGGTCATAGCGATAACGCGGGAAAGTGGCGCGGAACCACAGAAAACAGAACAGAAAGAACGACAACTTGAGCGCGAACCAGAAGAAACTGCTGGCGCCGAGGAAAGTCTCGCCGATCAGCGGCCAGCCCTGGAAGGGAGATAACCAGCCGCCGAAGAAAAAACTGGTGGTCAATGCGGCGATCAGGATGATGTTGGCGTATTCGGCGAGGAAAAACACCGCGAATGCCATACCCGAATATTCCACGTGGAACCCGGCAACGATCTCGGACTCGCCCTCGGCCACATCGAATGGCGCGCGGTTGGTCTCGGCCACGCCGGAGATAAAATAGACCAGGAACAAGGGCAGCAAGGGCAGCCAGAACCAATGCAAGACGCTGCCCGACTGTGAATCAATTATCGCGCCAAGATTGAGGCTGCCGCCGGCCATCAAAACGCCGACCAGCGCAAAACCCATGGCGATCTCATAAGCGACGATCTGCGCCGCCGAGCGCATCGCACCGAGCAAGGCGTACTTGGAATTGGACGCCCAGCCGGCCAGGATCACGCCATATACGCCCAGCGAGGTCAGCGCGAGCACATAGAGCACTCCGGCATTGATATCGGCAAGCACGAACTCCGGACTGACCGGGATCACCGCCCAGGTGGCGAACGCGGGGACTATAGAAAGGATCGGCGCGACGACAAACAGGAAGCGATTGGCATTTGCCGGGACCACGACCTCCTTCAACAGCAGCTTGATCACGTCCGCAAAAGGCTGCAGCAGGCCTTTGTAGCCGACCCGATTGGGACCTACACGGTTCTGGATGTAGCCGATGACCTTGCGTTCGGCATAGGTCAGGTAGGCGACCGAGAGGATCAGCGGTACCAGCACCAGCACGATCTTGCTGGTGATCTGCGCTGCGACCGGCAACGCGTCCCAAAGGCCGATCACTGACTCGATCATGACCACTCCCGGCGTCGGGTAGCGCGCCCGTCAGGAGTCGCTTGCAGCGGAGCCGCGCGTCGAACCAGCGGGTCGATGTCATACATCGGCACGTGCTCGAGCATGCGCTCCGCGGCACCGACCGCCAGCTCCGTATCCAGGTCCGGGAGTTGCTGTGCGGGCGGCTGCTGATCCAGCCGCGCCCTGACCTGCTCACGCACGGCGGCGCTGTCCGTGTAGTCAAAGCCATCGAAACCGGCCAGATTGCCAAGCACGCGCAATATCTTCCAGCCCGGCCTGCACTCCCCCAGGGGTCGCGCAACGCCTTCGAAACTCTGCCAGCGACCCTCGCCATTGACGTAGGTGCCTGAGGTCTCGGCAAACGTTCCGGACGGCAGCAATACGCGCGCATATTGCCGCATATTCTCACTGACAAACGGCGTCACGCAGGCAACAAAACGGGCATCCGCGAGGATCGCCAGCGCCTTGTCCCCGGCCGCGGTATCGAGCTCCGGCTCGATTCCGAATAACAGATAGGCGCGCAGCGCCTGGGAAAACATCGCGCTGGCATCGAGACCCGGCCTGGTCACCGGCTCGCCGCCGGCTTCGCGATGCGGCAGCAACCCCGCCTGGGCCGCGCCGGCTGCGTTGGCGCCTTCGGTGACAAAACCGAAGGTGCTTCCGGTCGCCAGCGCGATGGCGCCGGCCAGCGTCCGCAGACGCCCGAACTCTGGATGTCGCCCGGCGAGTTGTCCCAGCAGAATATGAGAGCGTGTCGAATCCTCGAAAATCCTGGCCAGCTCCCGATGTCTGGGCTCAATAACCGCTGCGCGCAGCAAGCCATCGAGGCCGGACGCCGGCCCGGTCGTCACTTCAAGCACAGCCGCTACCGCTGCCAGCTCGGCGACCAGAGCCGAAGGACGCACCACCGAAGAGGCCAGCAGCGGAAACAACACGTCGGGCTCGTCGACACCGAGGCTCGCGACGCGAGCGCCGCGCAGCGCTGCCTTGCGCACGCGGTGCCCGAGCATCGGGGCTTCACGGCGGATATCGGACCCGATCAGCATGATGGCGTCAGCCGCTTCCAGCCCGGCCAGAGAAACACCCAGCGACGGGTACGCGGGATCCGCATGCTGGTCGGAGAAATCTGTACGCCTGAGGCGGTGATCGAGATTCATGCTGCCGAATCCGCGACCGAGTTGTGCCAGCAGGTACGCTTCCTCGAGTGTCGCCGACGGCCCTGCGAGCATCCCCAGAGCGGCGCCCGCGCCGTCGGCGGTCGCGTTGCGAATGCCGTCGACCACGGCCTGCAGCGCGGTGGCCCAGTCTACCCGGCGCCAAACGTCACCATCCTTTATCTCGGGGGAAAGCAGCCGATCATCCGAGTAGATGGCTTCGTAGCTGAATCGGTCCCGATCCGAGATCCAGGTCTCATTGATCTCATCATTGGCCCGCGGCACGACCCGCATCAGCCTGCCCCGGCGGATGTGTGCGTACAGATTGGATCCGACGCAATCGTGGGGCGAAATGGTTTCCTGCTGGGTCATTTCCCAGGAACGTGCCCGATAGCGGAACGGCTTGCTGTTCAGGGCCCCGACCGGGCACAGGTCGATGACGTTACCCGACAATTCATGATCCAGACCCTGACCAACGAAGCTGGCAACCTCGGTGTGCTCACCGCGGCCGATAGTGCCGAGTTGCTGGACGCCGGCAATCTCCTCACCGAAGCGCACACAACGCGTGCAGTAGATACAGCGCGTCATGTCTGTGGATACCAGCGGGCCGATATCACGATCCTTGATCACCCGCTTGCGTTCGGTGTAGCGCGAGGCATCACGGCCAAAGCCCATCGCCAGATCCTGCAGCTCGCACTCGCCACCCTGGTCGCAGATCGGACAATCCAGAGGGTGATTGATCAGCAGGAATTCCATGGTCGCCTTTTGTGCTGCCCGGGCGGGCGCCGAGCGGGTGAATATCTTCATCCCCTCGGCGACGGGCGTCGCGCAGGCCGGCAGCGGCTTCGGTACTTTTTCTACTTCCACCAGGCACATGCGACAGTTGGCCGCGATGCTGAGCTTTTCGTGGTAGCAGAAACGCGGCACATAGGTGTCGATGGCATCGGTGACTTCGATGATCATCTGCCCCTTGCGTGCCGTATGCGGCACGCCGTCAATCTCGATGTTGACGATGTCGTCGCTCATGGCAAATCCGTGTGCATGGTCTGTGGTGTAATCATGCTGCGCGGGCACCGTCATTGCCGACCAGACTGCGTCCGCGATGCTCGATCATGTACTGGAACTCGTGGCGAAAATGCTTGATGAAACTCTGTACCGGCCAGGCCGCCGCATCGCCAAAAGCGCAGATTGTGTGTCCTTCTATGTTGCGTGAAACGCTGTCGAGCATGTCCAGGTCCTGCGCCTGGCCCTTGCCTTCGAGAATCCTCCGTACCACGCGATTCATCCACCCGGTTCCTTCGCGGCACGGGGTGCACTGCCCGCACGATTCCGCGTAATAAAACCGGGTCACGCGTTCCAGGACCCGCACCATACAGGTGCTGTCATCCATCACCATCACCGCGCCGGAGCCCAGCATTGAACCGGCATCGCGCAGCGCATCGAAATCCATGTTTGTTTGCAGGATGATGTCGCCCGGCAGGACCCTGGCCGATGATCCACCCGGTATGACTGCCTTCAGCGCGCGTCCCTTCCATACCCCGCCGGCCAGCTCAAGCAGGTCGGCGAACGGGATACCGAGACCCACTTCGTAATTGCCGGGCCGCTCAACGTGACCGGAAACGGAGAAAATCGCGGTGCCGCCGGAGCCGGGGACACCCAGCGCTGCAAACGCCTCAGGACCGTCGCGCATGATCGAGGGGATGGAGGCAAAAGTCTGAGTGTTGTTGATCGTGGTCGGCTTGCCGTAGAGACCGAAATTGGCCGGGAACGGCGGCTTGAACCGGGGCTTGCCCTGTTTGCCTTCAAGAGACTCGAGCAAGGCGGTTTCCTCGCCGCAGATATAGGCGCCGGCACCGACGAAGGCATGGAGATCGAAGTCTACACCGGAACCCAGCACGTTCTTGCCCAGCCATCCGGCTGCATAAGCCTCCCTGATCGCCGCTTCGAAACGCGGGACCGGCTCGTCGATAAACTCACCGCGGATGTAGTTGTAACCGACCGTGGCGCCCATCACGTAGCCGCCGATGGCCATGCCCTCGATGACTGCGTGGGGGTTGTAACGCAGGATGTCCCGATCGTGGCAAGTGCCCGGCTCGCTCTCGTCCGAGTTGCACACCACGTATTTTTGCCCGGGCGCCTGACGCGGCATGAAACTCCACTTCAGGCCGGTCGGGAACCCGGCACCGCCGCGTCCGCGCAGACCGGAGGCTTTGATCGTTTCGATAATCGACTCAGGTGCGGTGCGCTCCTCGAGAATCCGGCGCCAGGCCTGGTAGCCGCCAAGCTCCAGATAACGCTCCAGTGTCCACGGCTGATCGCAGCCTAGCGTGGAGTAGCATGTTGCGTTGAGTTCCATCCGCTCTACTCCAGCTCGTCCAGGATCCGATCGACATCGGCGGTGGTCAGATTCTCGAAATATCGATGATCAACCATCATCATCGGGGCTCCACAGCAGGCGGCCAGACACTCCTCTTCCCGCTTGAGGAAGATGCGCCCGTCAGGCGTACTCTCTCCGGTGCGGATACCCAGCTTGTTTTCGACATGAGCGACCAGGTCTTCGGCGCCACGCAGCATGCAGGACACGTTGGTGCATACCGACACGCTGTGACGACCGACGGGCGTGGTCTCGAACATCGAGTAGAAAGTAGCGATCTCGTGGACCTGGATCGGCTGCAGATCGAGATATTCGGCCACAGCCTCAATCAGTTCCGGGGTCAGATAACCATCGTTCTCGTGCTGGGCAGCGCGCAGCCCGGCGATGACCGCGGAGCGCTGCCGCCCCTCGGGGAACCTGCCGATCCAGTGATCCAGTTCTTCCCGGACATGTTCCGAGAGCGCGCTGCGCCCCTGTTGACCGGCATCCATCAACGATCCACCTCGCCAAACACAATATCCTGGGTGCCGATCACCGCCACCACGTCAGCGAGCATGTGACCGCGGACCATTTCGTCCATCGCCGAAATGTGCACGAAGCCTGGCGGCCGGATTTTCAGCCGGTACGGTTTATTGGCCCCGTCGGATATCAGATAAACGCCGAATTCGCCCTTCGGATGCTCAACTGCCGCATAGGCTTCGCCGGCAGGTACGCAATAACCCTCGGTAAACAGCTTGAAATGGTGGATCAGCGATTCCATGTCATCTTTCATATCGAAGCGGCCGGGCGGCACGACTTTGTAGTCGCCGGCGATCACTGGACCCGGATTCTCGCGTAGCCAGGTAACACACTGGCGGATGATCCGGTTGGACTGGCGCAACTCCTCGACCCGCACCAGATAGCGGTCATAGCAATCGCCGTTGACGCCGATCGGGATGTCGAACTCCAGCTGGTCATAGACTTCGTAAGGTTGCTTCCTGCGCAGGTCCCACTCGACGCCGGAGCCGCGCAACATGGGGCCGGTAAAGCCGAGAGCCATGGCCCTCTCCGGTGACACCACGCCGATATTCACCGTGCGCTGTTTCCAGATCCGATTGTCGGTAAGCAGAGTCTCGTAGTCATCCACGCAGGCCGGAAAGCGCTCAGTAAAGTCTTCAATAAAGTCCAGCAGGGACCCTTCACGGCAGGCGTTGAGTCGCTGCAGGTCCTTCTTGCTGCGGAATCGCGATGGCTGATACCGGGGCATATCTTCCGGCAGGTCGCGATAAACGCCACCCGGGCGATAGTAGGTCGCATGCATCCGCGTGCCCGATACGGCCTCATAGCAGTCCATCAGATCCTCGCGCTCACGGAAGCAGTACAGAAACATGGTCATGGCACCGATATCCAGACCATGCGCGCCCAGCCACATCAAGTGGTTCAGGATCCGGGTGATCTCATCGAACATCACCCGTATGTACTGAGCGCGTATCGGCACCTCGACGCCGAGCATCTTCTCGATTGCCATCACATAACCGTGCTCGTTGCACATCATGGAGACGTAATCGAGTCGATCCATATAGCCGATGGACTGGTTGTATGGCTTGCTCTCGGCGAGCTTCTCGGTACCCCGGTGCAACAGTCCAACATGGGGATCGGCCTTGGTGATGACCTCGCCATCCATCTCCAGCACCAGACGCAGCACACCGTGGGCGGCCGGATGCTGGGGCCCGAAGTTCAGCGTGAAATTCTGAATCTCAGCCACTGGCGGCGCCCTCACGCCCGGCTCCCGGGCCGGTGTCCTCGCGGATCACACGCGCCACCAGAGTCCGCGGTTCGATAGATACCGGTTGATAAACCACCCGGCCCTTCTCCGGGTCGTAACGCACCTCGACATGCCCGATCAACGGGAAGTCCTTGCGGAACGGGTGACCGATAAAACCATAATCGGTCAGCAGGCGGCGCAGATCGGGATGGCCCACGAACAGAATCCCGAACAGGTCGAATGCCTCGCGCTCAAACCAGTTCGCCGACGGCCAGATATCCACCACCGAGTCGATCATCGGCGGCTCCTGCTCGGTGGTATATGTGCGCAAACGCAAGCGTAGATTACGACTCAGGGACAACAGGTGGCAGACCACAGCGAAGCGCCGCTGCGGCGCTTGCTGATCGGCCTGGCGAGCTGGTTGGCGATCGACGCCACGACTGAATCCCGACGCCGTCGCGGCATCGGTCTTCCACTCGGCCTGCCCGTAGCTGAGATAATCGACGCCGCACAGATCGATCAGCATCTCGAAGCCGAAGTCGTCGCGCAGCTGCCGGCACACATCCAGCAGATCTTCCCTCCCGAGCTCAAGCGTCAGTTCACCGCAGATGCTGTGAATTACTTCGACGCGATCTCCGAGCCGGTCCTGCAGACTTGCCTTCAGGGCTTCTAGGCGTGGTGACATCAATCAGGTCTCAGCGGGCAATCGTATGCGTACGGCGAATCTTCTTCTGCAACTGGATGATGCCGTAAAGAAGCGCTTCCGCAGTGGGAGGACAGCCCGGCACATACACGTCTACCGGCACGATACGGTCGCAGCCGCGCACGACTGAATAAGAATAGTGGTAGTAGCCGCCGCCGTTGGCGCAGGAACCCATCGAAATGACCCAGCGCGGCTCTGCCATCTGGTCATAGACCTTGCGCAGGGCAGGCGCCATCTTGTTCACCAGCGTACCTGCGACGATCATCACATCTGATTGACGCGGACTGGGGCGAAAGATGATCCCGAAGCGATCGAGATCGTAACGAGCTGCCCCGGCCTGCATCATTTCGACCGCGCAACACGCCAGACCGAAGGTCATCGGCCACATCGACCCGGTGCGGGCCCAGTTGACCAGCTGGTCGAGCTTCGCGGTGACGATCCCGGCTTCGCCGGACTTGCTCGCGGGAGCGGTGCCCTGGGCGTCGGCGTCAGTCACGCTTAGTCCCATTCCAGAGCCCCTTTCTTCCATTCGTAGATAAAGCCGACGACCAGGATTCCGAGAAAGACGGCCATCGAGAGCAGGCCGAACAGTCCGATATGATCCAGCGAAACCGCCCAGGGAAACAGAAAAGCGATTTCCAGATCGAAAATGATGAACAGGATTGCTACCAGGTAATAGCGAACGTCGAACTGGATTCGGGAATCCTCGAACGCTTCGAACCCGCATTCGTACGCCGATAATTTCTCGGCGTCGGGTCGCCGGGGACCCAGGATGAATCCGAGAGAGACCAGGAGCAGGCCGAGGACCGTGGCTATAGCGAGAAATATCAGGATAGGAAGATAGTTCTCAAGCATGAAGAATCCTCTGGCTCGCCTCCGGCCGTGTTACGGGTCCCCAGATGTGAGCCCGCCTGACGGCTAAATCCCCACTATTCTACCAGCACCGGCGCGCCAATCGGCGTCAAAAGAGCCTGGATTGGCCCGCGCGGCAGAACCTGGTGCGGATGGCCGGACTCGAACCGGCACGGCTTGCGCCACTGCCCCCTCAAGACAGCGTGTCTACCAATTCCACCACATCCGCAAGAATCGTCAGCCGGCGCGCTGGCGCCGGCGCATCACTCTTTCCCAGCCCCGGATTCCGTCTCCGGCCCCGGTTCGCCGTCGCCAAGTACTTCCTGATCAGGAAGCGCGGGCAGCGCGAGGTCGTCGTCCGGCAGCAGCAACCCCGGAACCTGATCCGTGGATTCCTCGATAACCGGTACCGACTCGAGCACACTGACCGGACCTTCGCGCTGGCCCGCCAGGTAGGCCAGACCCAGGCTGGTGAAAAAGAACAACGTCGCCAGCACCGCTGTAGTGTGGCTGAGGAAAGAAGCAGAGCCCTGAGCGCCAAACACCGTGCCGGAAGCGCCGGAGCCGAAGGCGGCACCCGCCTCCGCGCCCTTGCCCCGCTGCAGCAGCACCAGGCCTATCAGCCCGGCCGCCAGGAGCACGTGAATAATCGTTACTATGGTTTGCAGCATCATGTTGTTTTGACCTAAGTACCGCCCGCCCGACAGATTCCGGCGAAGTCCTCCGCGTCCAGCGAGGCTCCACCGACCAACCCGCCGTCAACGTCCGGCATGGAAAACAGATCCGCGGCATTCGATGACTTAACGCTGCCGCCGTAGAGGATCCTGACCAAATCGGCAATTGTATCATCATATTCGGCAATCAGACTACGCACGAAAGCGTGGACAGCCTGGGCCTGCTCCGGGCTGGCCGTACGCCCGGTTCCGATAGCCCAGACCGGCTCGTAAGCGACGACCGCCCGGCTCAGGCTGGCGCTTCCAGCCCCATCTATCACGGCGCGCAGCTGCTCCTCGATCACCTGCTCGGTAGTCCCCGCCTCGCGTTGTTCGAGACTCTCACCCACACAGAGGACCGGGCGCAGGCCGTGGCGCTGGGCGGCGACGAATTTCCTCGCTACGGTGGCGCTGTCCTCGCCAAACAGGGCGCGGCGCTCGGAATGCCCGACCAACACGTAGTGGCAACCCGAATCGGCCAGCATCGAGCCGGAAACTTCCCCGGTAAAGGCTCCGGCGTCTTCTTCAGACAAATTCTGCGCACCCAGCCTGATCGCAGATCCTTCAAGCAGGCGCCGGGCATGCTGGAGATAGACATAGCTTGGACACACCAGCACCTCACACGGCAGGTCGTCCCCGAGTGCACGGCGCAACGTTCCCAGCAGCGTATCCGCCTGAGCACGGGAACCGTTCATTTTCCAGTTGCCGGCGACCAGTTTAGTTCGCATGTTTTCTGCCCCTCTGTAGAGCGCGCGCAAGGTTAACGGCGCCCTGGTGTTAAATCAATCGTGTCCGGATGCTACTCGGACTGCCGCGGCGATCTCCTCGGCGGCCGCGAGGACCTCGGCTTCCTCCTCACCTTCCACCATCACCCGGATCAACGGCTCGGTGCCGGAAGGGCGCAGTACGACCCGGCCCCGATCTCGAAGACGCCGCTCGACGCTCTCGACCGCGGCGCCGACCAGACCGGAATCAAGTTCAGGAACCGCGTCGCAGCGGACGTTGATCATGGTCTGAGGGAACCGCGGCATTGCCGCGGCCAGCTCAGACAGGCTGCGACCGGATGTGCGCATCACAGAAAGCACGCTGAGCGCAGTGATCAGGCCATCACCAGTGGTGGTCCGGCCCAGATCAATGATATGCCCCGAGGTCTCGCCGCCAAGCTGTCCGCCAGTTTCCTTGAGCAGGGCCAGCACATTGCGGTCGCCGACCGCGGCGCGCAAGAACTGGATCCCGTGAGACTCCAGCGAGCGTTGTAATCCCAGATTGCTCATCACGGTCCCCACCACCGGGCCGCGCAGGGTGCCGCGCTCCAGCGCGTCGAGCGCCAGCAGGTGGATCAGCTGGTCCCCGTCCACCAGCGCGCCGTTTTCATCCACCATAACGACCCGATCGCCATCCCCATCCAGCGCAATGCCGACGTTGGCCCCAACGCCGAGCACAGTGGCCTGCAACAACTGTGGATGGGTAGAGCCGCATTTCAGATTGATATTTCTGCCGTTCGGGGAACAACCAATCGGAATAATGTCGGCACCCAGCTCGGCAAAGACGCGTGGCGCAACCTTGTAAGCGGCGCCATGCGAGCAGTCGATGACCACCTGCATATCGCTGAAATTCATCTCTGCCGGCACTGTGGAACGGCAGAACCACTGATAATCCGTGCGCGCGCTGTCGATACGCTTGGCCAGTCCCAGACCACTGGACGAATTGGTGATCGGATCCTCGTCGATCAGTGCCTCGATGGCTGCCTCCAGTTCGTCCGAGAGCTTGTCGCCGCCGCCTTCGAAAATCTTGATGCCGTTGTCGTGATAGGAATTGTGCGAGGCGCTGATCACGATGCCAAAGTCGGTACGCAAACGGCGGCACAAATACGCGATACCCGGGGTCGGCAACGGGCCGGCCAGCAACACATTGACACCAGCCGCGACGAACCCGGCCTCGAGCGCAGACTCGAACATATAGCCTGACAAACGAGTGTCCTTGCCGATCAGCACCGTTCCGCCTTGGGGCGCGAGCACGCGTGCGGTAGCGCTCGCCAGGCGCAGCGCAAAATCCACTGTCATCGGCGCCATGCCCACTCTGCCGCGCACCCCGTCCGTCCCGAAATACTTGCTCATCTCAACTCCCTGAATCGAGCGGATGCTCGCCTTTGACCGCCGCCCTCATCCGCAGCACGTCCATGGTTGGGCCAACGTCATGGACGCGCAGGATTTTTGCGCCCTGATCAGCCGCCATCATCGCCAGCGCCAGACTGCCCGCAAGTCGATGCTCCAGCGGCCGGTCAAGTACCGCGCCGATCATGGATTTTCTCGAAACACCGACCATCAGCGGCGTGCCCAGCTCACAAAACCGGTCCAGGCGGCGAAACAGCTGGAGATTATGCGCCAGGGTCTTACCAAAACCGAAGCCCGGATCGACCGCGATACGTTGCCGCGGAATGCCGGCAACACGGCAGGCTTCGATGCGCCGGGCAAGAAATTCAAACACTTCCTCGACTACATCGTCGTAGCCCGGGTCCGATTGCATGGTGCGTGGCTCGCCCTGCATATGCATCAGACATACAGCCGCGCCGCCCTCGGCGGCGGCTTCCAGCGCACCCGGGGCGCGCAGCGCATTGACGTCATTGATCATCCCGGCGCCGGCCTCGATTGCCGCCGCCATGACTTCCGGTTTGCTGGTGTCGACCGAGACGGTGGCTGTGGTCCGCCCGGCGAGCGCCCTGACCACCGGGATCACACGTTGTATTTCCTCGTCCGCCGTGACCGGAGTCGCCCCGGGCCGGGTCGACTCGCCACCAATATCGATGATCGCGGCGCCGTCCGCAGCCATGGCCATGCCCTGAACCAGAGCGCTTTCCGGATTCAAAAAACGGCCACCGTCCGAGAACGAATCCGGAGTGACATTCAGAATACCCATGGTCACCGGATGATCCAGGGCCAATCGGCCGCCAGGCAATTGCAGGTACATCCGAACGCTCTCAGGTTTGGCCAGCGTGGGCACGGATCATACAAAAAAGCCGGGGGGAAAGGGTCGCGCCACAAAAAAAGACCGGCGCTCAGGGCGCCGGTCTCGGTCTCGTCAGGTCTCGATCAGTGCTGACTCGCTGGACCGCCGATCTTGCCATCTTTCTTGCTTGCCGTATCTCCGGCTTTGTCCTGACCAGTCGGTGAATCCACCGCGGCTACGGCCGAGCCGTCATCATCCCAATCGCTGGGCGGCCCGGGCTCTTTGCCGGCCATGATGTCTTTGATCTGGTGCTCGTCGATCGTCTCGAAGCGTACCAGCGCCTCCGCCATCTTGTGCAGCTTGTCGATATTGTCCTGAAGGATCGTCTCGGCCTGCTGGTAACAGGTGTCGATCAGCGACCGGATCTCCTCGTCGATCGCGTGCGCCGTGACGTCGGACATGTTCTTGTGCTGGGTTACCGAACGACCGAGGAACACCTCGCCCTCGTCCTCGGTGTAGGTCAGTGGACCCAGCCTCTCGGACAAACCCCAGCGCGTGATCATGTTTCTGGCAATATCCGTCGCGCGCTCGATATCGTTCGAGGCGCCGGTAGTCACCGCGTCACTGCCAAACACCAGCTCTTCCGCGATCCGGCCGCCAAACAGACTGCAGATCTGGCTCTGCAGACGCCGCTTGCTGTGGCTATAGCGGTCGGCTTCAGGCAGGAACATAGTGATGCCCAGGGCCCGGCCGCGAGGAATAATGCTGACCTTGTAGACCGGGTCATGCTCCGGCACCGACAGCCCCACGATAGCGTGTCCGGCCTCGTGATACGCAGTGAGCTTCTTCTCGTCGTCACTCATCACCATGGAGCGGCGCTCGGCGCCCATCATGATCTTGTCTTTGGCCTTTTCGAACTCTTCCATTCCGACCAGCCGCCGATTCGCGCGGGCGGCGAACAGCGCGGCCTCATTGACCAGATTGGCCAGATCGGCGCCCGAGAATCCCGGGGTACCGCGGGCGATCACCGACGGTCGCACGTCATCGGCAATCGGCACCTTCTTCATGTGGACCCGCAGAATCTGCTCGCGGCCACGGACATCCGGCAAGGGCACGACGACCTGCCGGTCGAAACGGCCTGGCCGAAGCAGCGCCGGGTCGAGTACGTCCGGACGGTTGGTGGCGGCAATAACAATCACGCCCTCGGTGCCTTCGAAACCGTCCATCTCCACCAGCAACTGGTTCAGGGTCTGCTCGCGCTCGTCATGACCGCCGCCGAGGCCGGCGCCACGATGACGCCCCACGGCATCAATTTCATCGATGAAGATGATGCAGGGCGCATGCTTCTTGGCCTGCTCGAACATGTCGCGGACCCGCGAGGCGCCGACACCGACAAACATCTCGACAAAATCTGAACCGGAAATGGTAAAGAACGGCACCTTTGCTTCACCGGCGATGGCGCGCGCAAGCAGGGTCTTGCCGGTACCCGGTGAACCCACCATCAACACGCCACGCGGGATCTTGCCGCCGAGACGCTGGAACTTGCCTGGGTCCTTCAGGAAGTCGACAATTTCGACGACTTCTTCCTTGGCCTCTTCCACGCCGGCCACGTCGGCAAAGGTCACATTGACCTGGTCCTCGCCGAGCAGGCGGGCGCGACTCTTGCCGAATGACATTGCGCCGCGACCACCAGCGCCGCCCTGCATCTGACGCATGAAATAGATCCACACGCCGATCAGCAGCAGGATCGGGAACGACGAGATAAACAACTGCATCAGGAACGACTGACGTTCGGGCGGACGGGCTTCGAATCGAACATCGTTGTTTTGCAGCTCGCCGATCAACGCCTTGTTATCGGTCTCGGGGCTGTAGGTGGTAAAGCGATCGCCGCTGCGATACTCGCCGCTGATCTTGTCGCCATCAAAGACCAGGCTGTCAACCCGACCATCCTGCACCTGTTGCAAAAACGTCGAATACGGAATCGCCTGAACCGCACGCGGCCCAGTGCCAAAGCTGTTGAACACGCTCAACAGCACCACCGCGATCACCACCCAAAGGATGATGTTTTTTGCCAAATCGTTCAAAAGCCGGTCCTCTTCTTGGCCTCGTCAGGAGGCCGTTCGCAATTTAGACACTACTACACGCAATAGTTTCTCGCCAGAACATAAACCTCGCGACTCCGGGGCCTGGATGCCCCGGGCTTGCGCGTCTTGACACTGGCAAAACTGCTCCGCGCATCACTGATGAACGCCTCGAAGCCCTCGCCATGAAAAGCCTTGCACAGGAAGTCACCACCCGGGCGCAGGGCTTCCCGACAGAATTCCAGCGCCAGTTCCGCCAGATACATGCTCTTCGGCTGATCTACCGCGGATACCCCACTCATGTTGGGGGCAATATCTGACATTACAAGATCAGCTTTTTCGCCCCCCAGCGCCGCCCGGAGCGCCTCCAGCGCCTGATCCTCGCCGAAGTCAGCCTGGATAAAGTCGACTTCCGGCAGCGGATCCATCGGCAGGATGTCCAGCGCCACTACCCGGCCCGGCCCCCCGACCATGTGGCGGGCATACTGGCTCCAGGCTCCAGGAGCTGCGCCCAGGTCGACCACCAGCATGCCTGGCCGGAACAAGCGATCACGTTTGTGAATCTCGTCCAGCTTGAACACTGCCCGCGAGCGCCACCCCTCGATCCGGGCCCGTTTCACGAAGTCATCCGACTCGTGTTCCGCCAGCCAGCGGCTGCTGCTTTTGCTTCGTTTCGCCATCTTCGGTGGATTTAATCAGATACCCGGCTGCTGGTGCCAGCATGTCTCGTCTACTAGAATACGCGGCCCGTCCCGCAGGCACTCAAGATATGTCCGACTCCGCCAAAACCCACCCGCTCAGCGAAAAGCAGAAGCGCTTTTTGCGCCAGCTTGGGCACCAGCTGCACCCGGTCGTGATGACTGGCAATTCCGGCTTGACGCCTGCGGTTCTGCAGGAACTCGATCGATCCCTGGCGGCCCATGAACTGGTCAAGGTCCGGGTGCGGGCGGATGACCGTGGGGCGCGGGAGGAGATGATCCGGGAAATGTGCTCGGCCTGTCTGGCTCAGCTGGTCCAACGCATCGGTCATGTCGCCGTGCTTTATCGACAGGATCCGGAAAAACCGAAAATCACTCTCCCGCGGGCTTGAAGCGAATCGACGAGCTTGCCACCAGCAGGATCCCGCTGAGACTGGCCACCAGATACAGCGCCGCGGAGATTCCGTGCCAGAGGGCGAAGTTCTCGCCAGGACTGCCATCGGCGAGACGCGCGGCCTGCATCCACGGTCGCAGCCCCCAAACGGAGACCGCCATGCAAACGAGCATCGCGGCGATCACCCAGCGGCGCAGACGGCGCAGGCCCTGGGGGCGCGGGGAACTGCCCTCGAGGATCAGCAGCAATGCACCGCAAGCGATGCTGATCCAGGCCATCACCTCAAACAGGCTGCCCGCCAGGGCGCCGGCTACACGGGTCTCCTCAAGTTGGGCGAACAGGGACGGCGCCACGATATAGCCGACGGTCCACAAGCCACCTACCCAGAGTGTCTGAATCAGCCCTTCTCCCACACGCAGGGAGGACGACCCGGTCATATGTAACGGACCTCGAGAATCTCGTAGGTTCGCGCGCCGCCTGGCGCGGCGACGGTCACCTGATCGCCTTCTTCCTTGCCGATCAGCGCCCTCGCAATGGGCGAAGTAAATGAAATCAAGCCATCCCGGATGCTGGCTTCGTCTTCGCCGACGATCTGATAGGTGATCTCGGAGCCGTCATCTTCGTCCAGAAGGTCCACGGTCGAACCAAACACCACCCGGCCCCGGGCGTCTACCTTGCTCACATCGATCACGTTGGCGTGGGAGAGCTTGCCCTCGATATCGCGGATGCGGGCCTCGATAAAGCCCTGCTGCTCCTTGGCCGCATGGTATTCGGCATTCTCCTTCAGATCACCGTGGGCACGCGCCTCGGCGATGGCCACGATCACTTGCGGCCGTTCCACCGATTTCAGCCGCTTCAGTTCCTCTCGCAGACGCTCGGCGCCACGGGCTGTCAGTGGCACCTTGCTCATGCGCTTAACTCTTCATGCAGATCACGCAGGCGGTGCACCTCAGCGGCATCGAGGTACTCAAGCGCGATACAGGTCGCCTTGGCCGCGGCGATAGTGGTGTAGTAGGTCACCTTGCGATAGACCGCTTCGCGGCGAATGGAGTGCGACTCGCGGACCGCCTGCCGGCCCTCGGTGGTGTTGACGATGAGGCTGATCTCATCATTCTTGATCATGTCCACGATATGCGGCCGACCCTCACGCACCTTGTTGACTTTGCGGCACGGGACGCCGGCGTCGCGCAGCGCGGCGGCCGTCCCCTCTGTCGCTGCAATCTCAAAGCCCCGGTCGACCAGGATTCGCCCCAGCATCACTGCATCGGGCTTGTCCCGTTCGCGTACGCTGAGCAACGCGGTACCGCAGGTCGGGAGCACGATCCCGGCAGCCAGCTGCGCCTTGGCGTAAGCCTCACCGAAGAAGCGCCCGGTGCCCATCACCTCGCCGGTCGATTTCATCTCCGGCCCGAGGATGGGATCGGCGCCGATAAACTTGGCAAACGGAAACACCGAGGCCTTGACGGAAAAGTAGTCCGGCTTGGGCTCGCCGGAGACGCCCTGCTCTGCCAGTGTTTTGCCGGCCATACACAGGGCCGCGATCTTGGCCAGCGGCCGCCCGGTCGCCTTGGATACAAACGGAACGGTGCGTGACGCGCGCGGATTGACCTCGAGCAAATAGATGTTCTTGCCCTGGATCGCGAACTGGGTGTTCATCAATCCGATCACGCCAAGCGCGCGGGCCAGTCTTCGTACCTGATCCCGCAATTGTTCCTGGATCGAGGGATCCAGCGTATTCGGCGGCAGCGAGCAGCCGGAATCGCCGGAGTGCACGCCGGCCTGCTCCACATGCTCCATGATGCCGCCGATCAATACGGCCTCGCCATCACAGATCGCGTCCACATCCACTTCCACCGCGGAATCAAGGAAATGATCCAGCAGCACCGGGCTGTCGTTGGAGACCTTTACCGCATTGGTCATATACGAGCGCAACTCTTCCTCGGTGAATACGATTTCCATCGCGCGGCCGCCGAGCACATACGAAGGCCTCACCACCAGCGGATATCCCACCTGATCGGCGAGGCGCACCGCCTCATCCTCGCCGCGTGCGGTCCGGTTAGGTGGCTGCAGCAGCTCCAGATCGTCGACCAGGTGCTGAAAGCGCTCACGGTCTTCCGCCAGATCGATCGAGTCCGGCGAGGTGCCGATGATCGGTGCGCCGGCGGCCTCGAGCGCGCGCGCCAGCTTCAGCGGAGTCTGCCCGCCATACTGAACGATCACGCCGTACGGCTTCTCCAGATCGATGATCTCCATCACGTCTTCAAACGTCAGCGGCTCGAAGTACAGCCGATCGGAGGTGTCATAGTCAGTACTAACGGTCTCCGGGTTGCAGTTGACCATGATCGTCTCGAAACCGGCTTCGCGCAGCGCCAGCGCGGCGTGCACACAACAGTAATCGAACTCGATGCCCTGGCCGATTCGATTCGGACCACCGCCCAGGATGATGATCTTGCGCTGGTCGGTGGGTTCCGCCTCGCACTCCTCCTCGTAGGTGGAATATAAATAAGCCGTCGTAGTGGCGAATTCCGCGGCGCAGGTGTCCACACGCTTGAATACAGGCCGGATATTCCAATCGAGACGGCGCCTGCGCACTTCCTCTTCACCGATGTTCAGCAGGGTGGCCAGGCGGCTGTCGGCAAATCCCTTGCGCTTGAGCCGGCGCAGGCGGGCCTTGTCCAGTGCCGCCTCGCCATCACGCCTCAGGCTTTGTTCCTCAATCACCAGATCTTCGATCTGGGCCAGGAACCAGGGATCAATCCGCGACAGGCCATGCACGGTATCCAGGTCGAAACCATGACGAAAAGCGTCGGCCACATACCACAGGCGATTCGCGGTCGGTACTGCGATCTCCTGTTCGAGCCGCGCCCTGCTCTCGTCCGTCAGCTCCTCGGTGAACATCTCGTTCAAGCCGTCGCTGCCAGTCTCCAGCCCGCGCAGCGCCTTTTGCAGTGACTCCTGCAGCGTGCGGCCCATGGCCATGACTTCGCCCACCGACTTCATCTGCGTATTCAGCTGCGGATCCGCATCAGGGAATTTCTCGAATGTGAAACGCGGAATCTTGGTGACCACATAATCGATGGTCGGCTCGAAGGACACCGGCGTTGCGCCACCGGTGATCTCATTGCGCAACTCGTCCAGCGTGTAGCCCACAGCGAGTTTGGCGGCTACTTTGGCAATCGGGAACCCGGTAGCTTTGGACGCCAGCGCGGAGGAACGGGAAACCCGCGGGTTCATCTCGATAATGACCATACGGCCATCCTCCGGATTGACCGCAAACTGTACGTTGGACCCGCCGGTGTCCACGCCGATACGGCGCAGGACCGCGATCGACGCATCCCGCATGCGCTGGTATTCCTTGTCGGTCAGCGTCTGTGCGGGCGCCACCGTAATGGAGTCACCGGTGTGAACACCCATCGGATCCAGGTTCTCGATGGAACAAACGATGATGCAATTGTCCTGGCGGTCCCGGACCACCTCCATCTCGTATTCCTTCCAACCCAGCACGGACTCTTCCAGCAGCACTTCGGTGGTCGGCGACAGGTCCAGGCCGTGAGCGACCTTCTCTTCAAACTCGTCGCGGTTGTAGGCGATGCCGCCACCGGTGCCGCCGAGGGTAAATGACGGCCGAATGATGGTTGGGAAGCCGATCTCGGCGCTGATCGCACGCGCTTCGTCCATATTGTGAGCGACTGCGGAATTTGGTGTCTCCAGGCCAATTTCGCGCATCGCCAGGCGAAACAGGTCCCGGTCCTCCGCAGTGTCGATGGCTTCACGCGAGGCGCCGATCAGCTCGACACCGAATTTCTTCAGAATGCCTTCACGGACCAGATCCAGCGCGCAGTTGAGCGCCGTTTGTCCGCCCATCGTCGGCAGCAGCGCGTCCGGTCGCTCGCGCTCGATCACCCGGGCCAGCACCCGCCAGTCCACCGGCTCGATATACACCGCGTCGGCTGTCTCCGGGTCGGTCATGATGGTCGCCGGATTCGAATTCACCAGGATGACCCGATAGCCCTCTTCCCGAAGGGCCTTACAAGCCTGGGCGCCGGAGTAATCGAACTCGCAGGCCTGGCCGATGATGATCGGTCCGGCGCCGATGATCAGGACGCTTTCAATGTCAGTTCTTTTTGGCATGACGCCCGCTAGCGGAAACGGCCCCGGTGTATAGCTTGCAGGACGGCTTCTTAATGAGTAACAGGATTAAATATGACTCGTAAAGTATTGTTTTTAAAATTCAATATTCGACTAAACTGCAACGCTCTGCTTGCGCTCCATCATCATCACGAAGCGCTGAAACAACGGCCGCAGGTCATGCGGGCCGGGACTGGATTCGGGATGCCCCTGGAATGAAAATGCGGGCCGGTCGGTAAACTCTATGCCCTGCAGCGAACCGTCGAACAGGGATCTGTGCGTCGCCCGCAACTTGTCCGGCAGAGAGTCTTCGTCAACCGCAAAACCGTGATTCTGACTGCTGATGATCACGCGGCCGGTATCCAGATCCTGTACCGGATGGTTGGCGCCATGATGACCAAATTTCATCTTGACCGTCTTCGCGCCTGCGGCCAGCCCAAGAATCTGATGTCCAAGGCAGATACCGAAGACCGGAACCCGTTTCGACAGGAAAATCTTCGTCGCCGCAATGGCGTAGTCGCACGGTTCCGGATCGCCCGGTCCATTTGACAGGAACACGCCATCAACACCCATCGCCAGCACCTCTTCCGCCGGTGTCTTCGCCGGCACGACTGTGACCTGGCAGCCGTGACTGGCCAGCAGTCGCAGGATGTTCCGCTTGATGCCGAAATCGTAGGCGACGACGTTGTGCACCGGCCGCGGTCGCGTCAGGTGCCCTTCCTGGGGATGCCGCCAGATCGAATCGTGCCATTCATACGGCTGATCCACGCTGACGACCTGCGCCAGGTCCATGCCCTTGAGGCCCGGGAAGGCCCGCGCTAAAGCCAGCGCTTCGGCGGACTCCTCTGTACCGGTAACGACACAGCCGCCCTGGGCGCCGCGTTCGCGAATAATCCGGGTCAGACGCCGGGTATCCAGACCCGAGATCGCCACCACCCCCTCACGCCTGAGAAACGCGCCCAGACTCTCTTCGGCACGATAATTACTATGGCGCAGCGGCAGGTCACGGATGATCAATCCGGCTGCAGCCACCCCCTTTGATTCGTAATCCTCGGGGTTGGCTCCGGTATTGCCGATATGCGGGTAGGTGAGAGTGATCAGCTGGCGACAGTAAGACGGGTCGGTCAGGATCTCCTGGTAGCCGGTCATGGCGGTATTGAAAACGACTTCGCCAACGGCGCTGCCTTCCGCGCCTGCGGACTCGCCGTGGAAGACCGTACCGTCTTCCAGCGCCAGCACTGCTGGTGTGCTCACCGCCACCCCCGTCCAAGTCGTTATTCGCCCGTCGCGACCCCATGCGGAAAGCGGGAAAGGCCCGTTATCCGGTCCCATCCCGCTTGATCAATTCAGGCCTCGGGCGAAACGGAAGTTTACTTTAGGCCCGGCTCAGGTGTCCATCAATCGGGCTGCCCCACGCCCAGACCCAGCGCTGCCCCAAGACCAAAATACCCCGCAGGTTGCCCTGCGAGCCAGCGCGCAGCCCGCAGCGCGCCGCTGGCAAACGCCATCCGGTCGCTGGCCCGATGGGTGATTTCCAGTCTCTCACCTTCGCCCGCCAGCATCAGCGTATGTTCGCCAACCACGTCTCCCGCGCGCAACGACGCGTATCCCACCGCACCGGCTGCCCTGGGTCCGTCGCCGGGGCCGCGGCCGGGCTCGGCCGGGGATTTCTTTCCACGGCCGTCCTCTACCGCAGCGCCTATGGCCAGCGCCGTGCCAGACGGGGCATCCCGCTTGAATCGGTGGTGAACCTCAAGGATTTCCGCGTCATAGGCCTCCAGAGCCTGCGCCGCAATCTTGCTCAAATGGATCATCAGATTCACCCCCACGCTCATATTGGCGGCGTAAAGGACCGGGATCCGCTCGCCGGCCGATCGCAGGTTTTCGCGCTGTTCGGGATCCAGGCCCGTCACTCCGCAGACCAGCGGCAGCGAGCGGCGCAGGCACTCCTCCAGCACCGTCATCGTGCCTGCCGGTAGCGAAAAATCGATCACCACATCGGCTGCGGCCACCGCTTGCGTCGGATCCGTGGTGGCGATCACCCCAGTGGCTCCTCCGCCTGCAATCTCACCGGCATCCTGGCCCGCGCGACGATCCCCGGTCGCGAGCAGCGCTCCGCTCAGCCGCATGTCCGGCGCCTGCGTCAGCGCCTGGATCAAACAGCGGCCCATACGGCCGCCCGCGCCGGCAACGGCAATTTGCAGCTCCCGCGCTGGTGCCGTAGCTGCGGTCATGACGAGGATCCCAGGCGCTCAAAAAATTCCTTGACCCCATCGAGCCAGCTTCGCTCACGCGGGCTGTGGCTTTCCGAACTCGACTGGATAGACGCGTCAAACTTTTTCAGCAGCGCCTGTTGCTCGCGGCTCAGCTTGACCGGCGTCTCCACGACCACCCGCACCAGCAGATCGCCGACCGGGCCGCCGCGCACCGGTTTGATGCCTTTGCCACGTAACTTGAATACCCTTCCGGACTGGGTTTCGCCGGGAATCTTCAGATTAACCTGCCCCGCGAGCGCCGGCACATCGACAGAGCCACCGAGCACGGCTGTTGCAAAACTGATCGGCACCTCACAGGCCAGATCAGCGCCATGGCGCTCAAAAATACTGTGCGGTCGAACGTTGATCTCGACATACAGGTCGCCGGAGGGGCCGCCGTTACGACCGGCTTCGCCTTCACCACTGAGCCGGATGCGGTCTCCGGTATCGACGCCGGCCGGCACCTTGACCGACAAGGTTCGCGTCTGCCGGATGCGGCCCTCGCCACGGCAGCTATGGCAGGGATCATCGATTACCGACCCGCTGCCGTGACAGCGTGGGCAGGCCTGCTGAACGGAAAAGAACCCTTGCTGAATGCGCACGGAACCATGCCCGCCGCAGGTATCGCAGGTCTTTGCACTGCTCCCCGGCTCAGCACCGCTGCCGCTGCAGGTTTCGCACTCACTCATCACCGGCAGGGTGATGGTGATGGTCTCGCCAAACGCAGCCTGCTCGAGTTCGAGGTCCAGCTCATAGCGCAGATCGGCGCCGCGGAATACCCGCGACCGGCCGCGGCGTCCGCCGCCGAAAATGTCCCCGAACACATCGCCGAACATATCGCTGAACGCGTCGCCGGCACTGAACCCGCCCGGCCCGGCGCCGCCACCATCCACGCCCGCATGTCCGAACTGATCGTAGGCGGCCCGCTTGCGCGGATCGCTCAATACCTCGTAAGCCTCCTTGGCTTCCTTGAAGCGTTCGTCAGCGCCAGCCTGATCCGGGTTGCGGTCAGGATGGTGTTTCATTGCCAACCGACGGTAGGCTCTTTTAATCTCGGACTCGGTCGCATGGCGCGCCACATCGAGCACTTCGTAATAATCGCGCTTTGCCATGAGTGTCCTGCTATTTCATCACCGCCAGCCGCCCGATCAGGCCCAGGCTGATATGCAAAGCGGTGCGGGTGAGACACCCGCACCGCCGGTCAGTCGCCAATACTACTTGTCTTCCTTGACCTCTTCGAATTCGGCGTCAACCACGTCGTCATTCGCCTTGCCTGAGCTCTGGTCAGCGCCTTCGGCTGAGTTCTTGGCCGCCTCTTCCGCATAGACCCGCTGCGCCAGTCCGGCGGACGCCTCGCCCAGCGCCTGGGCCTTGGTCTCGATGACGCTCTTGTCATCCGTTTTCAACGCGTCCTTCAGCTCCGCACTGGCGGATTCAATCTTTGACCGCTCCTCGGAGGTGACCTTCTCACCGAGGTCCTCGAGGGTCTTGCTGGTGGCGTGCAGCAACGCATCAGCCTGATTGCGTGTCTCGACCAGTTCACGGAACTTCTTGTCGTCCGCGGCATGGGCCTCCGCGTCCTTGACCATCTGCTCGATCTCCTCGTCGCTGAGACCTGACGAAGCCTTGATCACGATGGTCTGTTCCTTGCCCGTGGCCTTGTCTTTGGCAGACACGTTGAGGATGCCGTTGGCGTCGATGTCGAAGCTGACTTCTACCTGTGGCACGCCGCGCGGCGCCGCCGGCAGGTCCGCAAGGTCGAAACGACCGAGCGACTTGTTATCCTGTGCCCGGTCGCGTTCACCCTGCAGCACATGGATGGTCACCGCCGTCTGGTTGTCTTCCGCAGTGGAGAACACCTGCTGCGCCTTGGTCGGGATGGTGGTGTTCTTTTCGATCAGTTTGGTCATCACCCCACCCAGCGTCTCGATGCCCAGCGATAACGGGGTCACGTCAAGCAGCAACACATCCTTGACGTCGCCGGCAAGCACACCGGCCTGGATCGCGGCGCCGATGGCGACCGCCTCATCCGGATTCACGTCGCGCCGCGGATCCTTGCCAAAGAACTCCTTCACCGCCTCCAGAACCTTGGGCATGCGGCTCTGTCCGCCGACGATGATCACATCATCGATTTCGTTGACCGACAGCCCCGCATCCTTGACCGCAACCCGGCACGGCTCGATGGTACGGGCGATCAGCGATTCCACCAGCGACTCAAGTTTGGCCCGGGTCAGCTTGATATTCAGGTGCTTGGGTCCGGACGCATCTGCGGTGATGTACGGCAGATTGATGTCCGTCTGCTGTGATGACGACAATTCGATCTTGCCCTTCTCCGCAGCTTCCTTAAGCCGCTGCATTGCCAGCGGATCCTTGCGGATATTGATGCCGCTCTCTTTCTCGAACTCGGTCGCCAGGTAATCGATGATCTTCAGATCAAAGTCTTCGCCACCAAGGAAGGTGTCACCATTGGTGGCCAGCACTTCGAACTGGTGTTCGCCATCGACATCAGCGATCTCGATCACGGAGATATCAAACGTGCCGCCGCCGAGGTCATACACTGCAACCTTGCGATCTCCGCGCTGTTTGTCGAGACCATAGGCCAGGGCCGCGGCAGTCGGCTCGTTGATGATCCGCTTGACCTCCAGACCGGCGATCTTGCCGGCATCCTTGGTCGCCTGCCGCTGGGAGTCGTTGAAATACGCCGGCACCGTGATCACGGCCTCGGTGACCGGCTCGCCCAGGTAGTCCTCGGCGGTCTTCTTCATCTTCATCAGCACGCGGGCTGAAATTTCCGGCGGCGCCATTTTCTTGCCGTTGGCTTCTACCCAGGCGTCGCCATTGTCCGCCTTGACGATGGTGTAAGGCACCATGTCCTTGTCCCGGGCCACGACTTCATCCTCGAAGCGGCGCCCGATCAGGCGCTTGACGGCGAACAGCGTGTTAGCCGGGTTGGTCACGGCCTGGCGTTTGGCCGGCTGGCCCACCAGCACCTCGTCATCCTTGGTGAAGGCGACCACCGATGGCGTGGTCCGATCTCCCTCACTGTTCTCAATAACTTTCGGGGTCTTGCCCTCCATCACCGCCACACAGGAATTGGTGGTGCCGAGGTCAATGCCTATCACTCTGCCCATGACTCAAATCTCCAAAATGAAAAAATGCTTAAAAATCTGCTTACTGGCCTAGATGGGGCCGGCGCCTCGCATATCAAGGGCTGCTCAGCCCTCGACCTCGCGGGAGACGATCACCCGGGCCGGCCGCAGCAAGCGGTCGTGAATCCGATAGCCTTTCTGCACGACCATCAATACTTTCCCCGGCGGCTGGTCCGCCACCGGCTGGGTTGCGATCGCCTCATGCTCTTCCGGATCGAAGGATTCATCGAGCGGGTCGATGGCGACGATGCCGAACTTGGCCAGGCATTGTTCAAGCTGCTTCAGCGTGGCCTGAAATCCTTCTGCGACCGGGCCCCCGGCCTGATCGTCCGGGATCGACTGCAGGCCCATTTCCATGCTGTCGGCGACCGTCAGCAATTCCCGTGCAAAGCGCTCGGTGCCGTAACGATGGGCGCTCTCTACGTCCCGGGCCGCGCGGCGCCGGACATTCTCCAGCTCAGCAGCGGTGCGCAGATGCTGATCCTTGAGCTCGGCCAGTTGCGCAGCGAGTTTCTCGGCCAGCGGGGCGTCCGTCTCCGCTGCAGACGCTTGTTCCGCCGGGGTAGCCACATCCTCCTGGCCCTCGATCCCGTCCTGCGACAGCGCTGGATCCGGCGCCGATGGCGCCTCTGAATTCTTGATCATGAATGCTCCCGGACAATACTCAGCGAACGCAGCCAGCCAAGGCAGCGTCGGCTGATAAATCAGCAACTTGAAACCCTGTCGCGGGATTTGGGGCCTAATCCCTCGAATTCAAGGCAGAACCCAGAATTTTCGCGGTGATATCAACGATGGGGATGACTCTTTCATAGGCCATACGCGTGGGACCGATGACACCCAGCACGCCGACCACTTCATTTTCGACCGTGTACGGAGAAACGACGATGCTGCAATCGCCGAGGATCTGATAGCCAGACTCCTCACCGATAAATATCTGCAGACTGGAACCCGCCATGCATCCATCAAGCAGATGAATCAGGTCCCGCTGTCGGCTGAATGCCTCGAATAACTCTCTCAGCTTGTCGACGTCGGACAACTCGGCGAAGTCCATCAGATTAGTCTCGCCGGCGAGACAATATGCCGACTGACCTTCGTCACCGACCTCGAACACGCGTTGCGCCATCTGGATCGCATCGAGCATGCGCTGGTTCATTGATTCGCGAGTGCGTTGCAGGCCCTTGAGCAACTCCTCACGGACATTGAGCAGGGTCTTGCCGGCAAAGTTTGCGTTCAGGTAATTGGCCGCTTTGCGCAACTCGTCTTCGCCATAATCACGGTCAACGTCGAGGATCCGGTTCTGCACCTCTTTCTCATTGATCACCAGAATGGCCAGCACCCGATGATCGGACAACGGCAGAAATTCGATCTGGCGCAAGGAGCCCACCACCTGTCGCGGCAGCGTCACGACCCCGGCCATGTGGGTCAATCTGGAAAGGATGTTGGAGGCAGTCTGTACCAGGCCCTGGTCCGAAGACATCCGTTGCTCAAGCCCCGACTGAAGGCTGACGATCTCGGATTCCGACAGCGGCTCATAGTTGACCAGGGTGTCGACAAAGAACCGATAGCCTTTGGGTGTCGGGATACGGCCGGCAGAGGTATGCGGCGACCCGACAAAGCCCATCTCCTCCAGGTCAGACATCACATTGCGGATGGTCGCGGGCGAAAGATCCAGACCGGAATCCCTGGACAAAGTCCTGGAGCCCACCGGCTGGCCTTCGCGGATATAGCGGCTGACCAGCACCTTGAGCAGATGCTGAGCCCGCTCTGAAAGATCCTCGTAAACCATGCTGGTGCTCATCATTCGCTCTGTGTGCCGAATCCGGAGGCCCTCGGCGGACGCTAGCAACGACGTTCTCCGGGTGTCAAGGGACCGATCCAGGTGAATCCTGCCCGGATGAGTGTTGGGCGGAGGCAGACCGATAGGGCACAATCCTGCTAATGTCCCGGCGCAGGTAACCATGAAACGCAATTTCCGAACCATAGGCCTGACCGGCAAGCACACCGACCCCAAAGTCGAGGAGTCGATGCGCCTGCTCGTACCGCATCTGCTGGACAATGGTCGCCGGGTTCTGCTGGACGAGCTCGTGTCGATCGATTTCGGTCCACTGCCGGTAATCCGCAAGCCCGCTGCCGCCCTTGCGCAAGAGTCTGACCTGCTGGTCGCCATCGGCGGCGACGGCACCATGCTTTATGCAAACCGAATCGCCGTCGGCGCCGGCCTGCCCTTGCTTGGCGTCAACCGCGGCCGCCTTGGCTTTCTGGCCGACATCGGCACCGATGAAATGCTGGAGCGGGTTGCAGAAGTTCTGGGCGGCAGTTATGAAGAAGAACACCGCCTGATGCTCAAGGCGGAAATACTCCGCGGCAAGGATACGCTGCAAGGGGCTGCGCTTAACGACATAGTGTTGCAGCGCCGTGAGACCGGAAGGATGCTCGATTTCGAGACCTGGATCGATGGCCGTTATGTCAACACGCATGGCGGCGACGGCCTGGTGGTGGCCACCCCCACCGGCTCGACTGCCTACGCGCTGTCCGGCGGCGGGCCCATCCTGCATCCCGGTGTCGACGCCATCGCGCTGGTGCCCATTTGCCCGCACACGCTGAGCGACCGGCCGCTGGTGGTCAGCGCCGACGCCAGCATCGATGTGCGTCTGGTTGAACATGCCGATACACGCTCGGAGGTAATCTGCGACGGCAGCTCGCTGGGCGAATTGTCGGCCGGAGAAACCCTCAGAATCACCAGAGCCGCGTGTGCCGCGATCCTGATCCATCCGCTGGATCATGATTACTACCGGATACTGCGCTCCAAACTGCACTGGGGCCGCGGCAATCGCGGCCAGTCCGGAAGCGCCGCTGGCGACCAGAGCAACCGCCAGAGCTTCCCTGCAAACGACGACACCAGCGACTAGGATCCATGCTGCAGCAGATACGGGTCAGTAACTACGCAATCATCGACGAAGCCGAACTGGAGCTGGGCAGCGGGCTGACGGTGCTCACCGGAGAGACTGGTGCTGGCAAATCCATACTGATCGATGCGCTCGGGCTGGTGCTTGGCGACCGCGCGGACGCCAGCGCCGTTCGCCAGGGCGCCAGTCGCGCCGAAATCACCGCTTTCTTTGACCTTGGCGATCGTCAGGATGTGACCCGTTGGCTTGAAGACCAGGAAATGGATGCCGATGGCGAGTGTGTGCTGCGCAGAGTAATCAGCCGCGAAGGCCGCTCACGGGGATTTATCAACGGCTGTCCGGTCCCGATGCAAACGCTGCGCAGCCTTGGCGAAATGATGGTCGAGATTCATGGCCAGCACGAGCATCAGCATCTGACCCGGCGCGCGACGCAACGCGAACTTCTGGACAGCTTCGGCGGCCACATGAGCGAAACCGCCGCTGTCCGGGAAACCGCAAACCGGGTCAGCGAGCTTGGCGCGGCGCTGGAGAAACTGCTGACGGCAAGGGCGGATCGGGACAGCCGTCTGGATCTGTTGCGCTATCAGGCCTCAGAACTGGAAGCATTGGCGCTGCAAGACGGTGAGCCGGAGCAGCTGGAAACCGAGCACCGGCGTTTGGCCAATACCGGACGTCTTGCCGAAGGCGCCGACATGACCCTGAATCTGATCTACGACGACGAATCCGGCGCCGCCCAGCAGCGCCTGGCCCGCTCCAGCGACGCTCTTGCGCAGCTGGTCGAACTCGATCCGGCGCTGGAACCGGTGCGGAAGTTGCTCGAGGAGGCGGAAATCCAGATCAGCGAGGCGGCTGACGGTTTGCGCCGCTACCTGAGTGACCTGGAGATGGATCCCGCCCGGCTGGAGTTTGTCTCCAACCGCCTGGCCGAGATCAGCAAGCTGGCGCGTAAACACCAGACCGATCCGGCGGCGCTGCCGGCCCGCCTGGAAACACTGAATGCCGAACTGGAAGAACTCCAGAATGATGAGATTGCGCTGCGCGATCGCGAGCAGGCGCTGATCGCCGCCACCCAGGCCTACGAGGCCGCTGCCGAAACCCTCAGCCAACGGCGCCGGACTGCCGCCGTGAGCCTCAGCGAGCAAGTAAGCGCCGCGATGCGTCAGCTGGGCATGCCCGGCGGTCGATTTGAAGTCAGCGTCAGCACCGGGGAAACATCGAAGGTGTCTCCCACCGGCCGCGACCGGATCGAATTCCTGGTCGCCGCCAATCCGGGCCAGCCCCCCGGACCACTGGCCAAGGTTGCCTCGGGCGGCGAGTTGTCCCGCATCAGCCTCGCGATACAGGTCGTCGCGACGGCCGGCTCGTCACTGCCCTGCCTGGTGTTTGATGAAGTGGACTCCGGGGTCGGCGGCGGCGTCGCCGAGATTGTCGGCCGGCGCCTGCGCGAACTCGGCGATGGTCGTCAGGTGTTGTGCGTCACCCACCTGCCGCAGGTTGCGAGTCAGAGCCATCACCATGTCCGGATCAGCAAACTGTCTACGGCGAAAGCCACCCGCACGACGCTCAGCACGCTGAACGAGGACGAAAAGGTTGAAGAGCTTGCGCGGATGCTCGGTGGCGTCGAGATCACCAGCACCACGCGTGAGCATGCGCGCGAAATGATTGAGCAGGCCCGCAACCGCGCCTGATAGCTTATCTGTCCCGGCTTATCTGTCCCGGTGCGGGCAGTTCTCCCGCCGGCAGCTGCCGTAGATGATCAAAGCGTGGGTGGTGATATCAAAGCCGTGGTTGCTGGCGATCGTCTTTTGCCGTTCCTCGATGGTGGGGTCGACGAATTCCTCGACCCGACCGCAGTCCTGGCACACGATGTGATCGTGATGGGCACCGTCATCGAGTTCGAAAACAGCGCTGCCGCCCTCGAAATTGTGCCGCTGAACCAGACCCGCCGCCTCGAACTGGGTCAGGACCCGGTAGACAGTGGCCAGGCCGATATCTTCGCCGGAATCCAGCAGGGCCTTGTAGACATCCTCCGCAGTCAGATGCAGGTCCTGCTTTTCCTCCAGAATTTCGAGGATCTTGACCCGCGGCAGAGTGACTTTCAGCCCGGCTTTCCTGAGATCGTTGGTCTCCAAAGAACTACCCCTGGCGGCGGTCCGCGCCACGTGGAAAGGAGAATACTTCCTGTTATTATTACCGACTTATCCCCGCTCGCCAAAGATTATGACGCAGCAAGCTTTCAGGTCCTCCAAAAACATCTCCCGCTCTCCCGCCTGGCGCCTGCTGGGGGTGATCGTGGTGATATGGGCAGTCGCCGGCAGCGGCGGCTGCTCGTCGATACGGAACTTCAGCCTCAAACCCTACCGGATCAATATCCAGCAGGGTAATTATCTTGAGGAAAAAGACGTGGATCAGGTGCAGCCCGGGATGACCCGCAGCCAGGTGCGGTTCCTGCTCGGTACGCCGATGGTGGAAGATTTGTTCAACAGCAACCGCTGGGATTACTTCTACTACCTGAAAATCGGCCGCACTCAGGAAGTGTATACGCGCCACTTCACTGTCTATTTCGAGGGAGATCAGGCAGTCCGTGTAGACAAGGATCTGGGCAATACGCAGGACGGCAACAGCGGCGAGATTATGGAAACCGAAAGCGGTTGAGGCCAAAGCCGACCCACTTTTGATCGACGGTTAATCCACATCCATCAACCTGCCTGCTCCTTCCCGGCTTCCGAATTGTCACTATCGGGCGCGGCCTTCGCTGCGGACTTGCCCGTGGTCTTGCCCATGGTCTTCCCAAGAGCCGCCAGCTCACGCCGCACCACCTTCGGGTCGGCGATCAGCGGCCGGTAGATTTCTACCCGGTCGCCGCGGGCCAGCTTCTGGGTACCCTTGACCAGCCTGCCAAATATGCCCAGTCGGTTTTTCCCCAGCTGAATTTCCGGGAACTGCTCCTCGATACCCGACAGCCGGGCTGCTTCTTCCGCAGTTGCACCCATTGGCACTTCCAGCTCAATGATGGTCTGCGCCTCCGGCGTGGCGTAAGCCACCTCGACGCTGATGAACTCAGTCTCGCCGGTAGACATCGGAGGCACGCCTGGCAAAGGCATCAACCAGTGAGCGGGCGATATCCTCGAACACCGGCCCGAACAACATTCCACCCATGAAACTATCGAACTCGAAGCGCATCTCCAGTCTGACCTCGCTGGCCGATTCGTCTATCTCGTCGAAATACCAGTGACCCTCAAGATGGCGGAACGGGCCGTCTACCAGGCCGATCTGAATGCGTTCACCGGCGGTGAGCTGGTTGCGCGTCGTGAACACCCTCGAGGTCTTGCCCCTGGACAGCTCCAGACTTGCCTCCATAAAGCGCTCGGTCTCACTGTGCACCACTGCCGAGCGACACCACGGCAGAAAATCCGGATACGCGCGGACGTCATTGACCAGCGCGTACATATCACTGGCGGCATACGGGACCATTGCCCTGCGGCGCACTTCACGCATGTCTCAGACCAGCCCCAGAAAACCCAGAATGCCCGCGGCATGCAGGAACACCAGCAGCACCGCAATCGGCGCCACCCAGCGAGCCAGAAAGCGCCACGTCCGATAACCCGGGCCGGTGCCGATGCCCAGCTCTTCGGAAGACGAGTTTTTGCACATCACCCAGCCGGCAAAGACCGTGATCAGCAGACCACCCAGCGGCAACATTACGTTGCTGGCCAGATGGTCGACGCTCTCGAACAGGCTGCCGCCGAGAATGCGCACGTCGGCCAGCAGGTTGAATGAAAAGATCGTCAACAAACCCAGCGCCCAGATCACGACCCCGATCACCAGCGCAACGCTACGCCGGCTGCGGCCGTGGCTTTCGACGCTCCATGCAACCGCCGGTTCCAGCAAGCCGATGGCCGATGTCCAGGCAGCAAACAACAGTAAGGCGAAGAACACTGGCGCCAACAGGCCGCCCATCGGCATCGAACTGAACGCAAGCGGCAAGGTTTCGAAGACCAGACCCGGACCCTGAGCCGGGTCGAGGCCGTTGGCCAGAACAATCGGAAAAATGATCAGCCCGGCGACCAGCGCGATGATCGTGTCAACCAGCACCACGGCAAACGAGGTCCGGCTGATCGAGGTGCCCTCGGGCAGATAGGCGCCATAAGCCATGATCGCGCCCATGCCCAGACTCAAGGTGAAGAAGGCCTGGCCCATCGCGGTCAACATGCTCTCTGGCGTCAGCGCATCGAAATCGGCGCGAAACAGAAAATTCACGCCGCCGGCAAAGTCTCCGGCCAGGATCGAGTAACTCAGCAACAAACCCAGCAACAAAATCAATGCGGGCATCAGAAACCGGACCAGGGTTTCCAGGCCGCGCTCGACGCCGCGGCCGACGATCAGGATGGTCAGGGCCATAAACACGGTATGCAGTGCCACGATCTTCACCGGATCGGCCAGCAAAGCGCTGAACAAGCCATGTATCTCGCCGGCCGACAGACCGCTGAAGCCGTTAGTCAGGCTGTAGCCAAGGTAGGCAATGGTCCAGCCGCCGATCACGCTGTAGAAAGACAGGATCAGAAATCCCGAGACGATACCCATCACGCCGACCAGGCCCCAGCTGGAGTGGCTGCCCTCTTCCTCGCCGACGATGCGCATCGTGGCGATCGGATTGCGCCGGCCCCGCCGCCCGATCATGACCTCCGAAATCATGATCGGCAGGCCGATCACGAATACACAAAGCACATAGAACAGAACGAAGGCGCCGCCGCCGTTTTCGCCCGCTACAAAAGGGAATCGCCAGATATTGCCCAGCCCGACTGCCGAGCCGCTCACAGCCAGCACAAAAGCCAGTCTGGAGGACCAGAAACCGTGCAGGGAAGTACGCTTGGCCATGGCGGGTCCGCCGTGGAGCTTTCAAAAGTCCGCAATATTGGATTAAATCCCTGTCCCAGACAACTCGACGCCTGCCGATCGACCACCTCAACCCCTGTGCGGACAGGGACCTCTGACAAGCACCGCTGGCCGGAAAAATTATGAACAAGAAAAAAGGCAGCCAAAATGCAAAATCTGGAGGCAGCCTGATCGCGCAAAACAAAAAGGCCCGGCACGACTTCTTTATCGAAGATGCCTATGAGGCCGGACTGGCGCTCGAGGGCTGGGAAGTCAAGGCGATGCGCGCCGGCCGCGCACAGCTGAAAGAGGCATATGTGGCGATTCGCGGTGGCGAAGCCTGGTTGCTGGGCTCGCACATCTCACCGCTGACTTCGGCCTCCACCCACGTTAATGCTGACCCGACCCGCACCCGCAAGCTGCTGCTGCATCGACGGCAGCTGGACAACCTGATCGGGCTGGTGGAGCGCAAGGGCTACACGCTGGTGCCGCTAAAGCTGTACTGGAAAACCGGGCGAGCCAAGCTGGAAATTGGTCTGGCGCTGGGCAAGAAGCAACACGACAAACGCGCTGCGGACCGTGACCGGGATTGGAAGAGACAGAAAGAGCGGATTATGAAACACAATTAATTCAGTTAGTTATAACTTCTATTTATTGTCGTTTATTATCACTGCTCGCGAGCCAATAACGAAAAGACCGGCCTCGGCGTTGTCCGCGGCTGAGGGCCAGATGTAGATGGCGCAACTGGCCATCCAATTTGGGTTGCGGGCCCGACAGGAACTGAAGACCTTTCTGATAAGAAAAAATAGATGTGAATCATATTCTTATGGATGCTCTTTAATGTTTTTTGTTCTTTATGTTTGATCATCGCCCAAGACCCTGCCCCTTGAATATGGCCGGCCTCATCCCGATATTTGAAACGCTGGCTAGTGCCCTCTCGGGCAGTGCCTTACAATGGGTTCCCTGGGGGCGACATGGCTTCGACGTGTGTCGCGAAATTCCAGGTGCATGCCGAGGTGCAGTGACCTCGTAAATCCATCTGCAAACTTTAGTTGCCAACGACGACAACTACGCACTCGCCGCTTAATACCCGGTAGGGTGCCGTCTGACTGGAGCCGTGCTTGTGCGTCCAGGTCCTTCGGGACACTCAGGCGTCATATCTCACAGGATCGCCGTGAAGCTCTCCCGGGGTGGATCGGTTAAAACATTACCGGGATCGCCGTCTGTCTTCCCTGCCCGTCGGGTAGCAGGCGGTTAAAACAATTGGCGTGGACAAGCATGTAGAGCCTGGAATGGAGGGCTTGCGGACGCGGGTTCGATTCCCGCCGCCTCCACCAAACACAAAGGGTCGCCCCGCGCGGCCCTTTTTGTTTGATGGATGAGGTGCGGATGAGCACCCGCGTTTCGGGTTCGACCAGCGAGTAAGGCAAATGAAGCTCAGCTCATCGACTCCATCAACCACCTGCAATGAACGGTTATGGCCTGACTCTCGCGCTACAATAACGAGCGAACGACCGTGGCCATCGGAGGCATCTCCCCGAATCAAAGACTCGCATTGACCGCTTATCGTGTACTTGCAGATGCGGTCATAAAACGGAGTTGGCTTTACTCCCTCAAACCTCAGGAATCTCCCGGCCATGAGTACGAACCCCGCAGGGATGCAGGCCAGTGACAGCGGAATGTCTGGATTGGCAAAACTGGCCCTGTTGTCGCTACTTACCGGGGCCGCGATCGGCCTTGTCATCGGATGCTTTCGGGTGGCGCTGCAACATATGAACGCAGCTCGCACCGACACCATCATCTGGGCCCACCAGTGGCCGGTGCTGGGCTTCGTTCTGGTTTGCGCGACGATTGCGGCCACCACCGCTATCGCTGCCTGGCTGGTGCAGCGTTCCGGGCAACCTGCGGCTGGCAGCGGTATTCCCCACGTTGAGGCAGTGATTGAGGGCAAGCTGCCCGCCGCTCCGCTGCTCCTGCTGCCGGTCAAATTCCTCGGTGGCCTGCTGGCCATCGGGGGTGGTTTGGCGCTCGGACGGGAAGGTCCCAGTGTGCAGATGGGCGCCAACCTGGCCCAATTCTGGGGGAGCGTTTTCCGGCTGCGCACCACTGATCGCATTTCCCTGTTCGCATCGGGTGCCGGTGCGGGGCTGGCCGTAGCCTTCAATGCGCCTGTAGCTGGAGCGGTATTCGTGCTGGAGGAACTGGTCCGTCGGTTCGATATTCGGATTGCCATCGCCGCGCTGGGCACTTCCTGTTCGGCTATCGCGGTCGCATCATTACTACTCGGCCAGCAACCTGATTTCAGTGTGCCAAAACTCCCCAATCCCGATTCCTGGACCGGCCCGATCTTTGGCCTATTGGGTATCCTGGCCGGGCTGGCAGGGGTCGCATACAACCGCCTGATTATCAGAACCTGTGCGCTGTTTGACGGTTTGACCCGCTGGAGACCCGAGGTTCGGGCACTGTTTGTCGGTGCACTGGTGGGCGCGCTGGCATGGTTCGCCCCGCACATGGTCGGCGGCGGCGATACGATTTCCCAGCAGGCTCTCTATGGTGGCATCGCGCTGGCGGCATTGCCCCTCATTTTCGCTGTCCGATTTGTGCTCGGCCCGTTGTCCTATGCTGCGGGCACGCCAGGCGGCCTGTTCGCGCCCATCCTTGCATTGGGTGCCTGCCTCGGCCTGGGATTCGGTCTGCTGTGCCCGCAGTTCGTGGCAGACTCCGGTGCCACCCCGGTTACCTTCGCGATCGCCGGTATGGCGGCTTTCCTGACCGCAACGGTTCGTGCCCCGGTGACCGGAATGATCCTGATCTTCGAGATGACCGGTGCTTTCAATCAGGCATTACCGATGCTCTGGGCGTCTTTCGCGGCGATGGCCGTTCCCACATTGATGGGCAACTCGCCGATCTACGATTCCATGAAGGCGCGCACTATCGGCGTAGCCAAAACAATGTAATGGCGGGTGCCTCAAGCCACTGTCATTACCCACTGGAGACAATCTGCCATGCCTGAGATTACCCGATTCGGTTCCCGAACAGCCGGCGATAATTCCGGTGCCGACGGCGTCACCTGGTTCGATATCAACCTGGCTGACGACGCCGATCGCGAATGGCTGATGGCCTGGCAGGAGATCAGTGATCAAACCAGAACGGCTTTGTTAGAGCCGGTGCGCTTCAGTCATTATGAACAAGTGCCAGAGGGCACATTGCTCAGCATGAGAACGCTGCGTCCCGGCGCAAAGCCGGATCTGGCTGATCTGGGTGACTTAAAGCTGCTGATCGGCACGACCAGGGCGATTACCTTACGATCCGGGAAAGTGGACGCGGTCGACCAGCTGCGACAGAACCTGCCAACCAACAAGTCACTGGTAACAGCGGTGGATTTGCTTGGCTTTATGGTGACCGCTTTGACCAACCGCATGGAACCGCTTATCTATGATCTGGCCCAGCACATCGACGACATAGAGGATGCGATGCTCGACGATGGTCTGGTGCCGCCGCAGCAGACACTGAGCGAGGTTCAGCGCCGGATCGTTCGCACCAGGCGGCAAGTGTATTACGCCCAGCAGGTGCTTGAACCGATGACTACCGATCCCACCCTGGCGCTGGACGCCGACGACCGTGAAACCCTGGTCAGGGCATCGAAGCACGTGACACGCTATTTGCAGAGGCTGGATGAATGCCGCACGCGGGTGCAGGCGCTGGAGGGTCAGATGGAAGCGCAACGCTCGGAGATCATGACCCGTTCCAGCCTCAACCTGACGATTGTCGCAACCGTGTTCTTGCCACTGACGTTTATTACCGGCCTGCTCGGTATGAATGTGGCCGGCATCCCCGACCAACATAGCCCCTACGGTTTCTGGCTCGTAACCGGCCTGTCTGCCATCATTTCCATGCTGGCCTGGCTGTTGCTGCGTCGTCAAACCTATGGTCGCTATGCGGATCAGGCAAGTACTGGCAAGAAGAAACCTGTGCGCATGTCTGAGACAGCCACACCAACTGCCACTCGAGTAATGTCAGCGCTTAATGACGATACACGCGAGCAGAGCGCGCAAAGCGACCGACCGACCGACCGACACTGAAACAACGGTTCATAAGTCAGGAGGAACATAGTTGGAAGGAGATCGTCTGTTGTCCCGTACCCGGATTGGTGGGATTTACGGCTTTTCAGTGCTGCTGGCGCTGCTGCTGTTCTATTTTCACGTGTTCGTGATGTTTGATGTGCTCGCCGAGATGCACCGGTACAAGCCATGGATGCTGGAGCATCTCGGGCCAAGACATACCGGTAAGATTCTCCTGCTGATTATCTTCTTCACGCTCGTGTCAGCGCACGTTGCTGAGGCCGCTGTGTGGGGCCTGTTTTTGAATCGGACACGGCTTTTGCCCAGTTTTACCGACGGTCTCTACTTCACCGCCACGTCTATCACGACTCTGGGCTACGGGGACATCCTGCTGAAGTATCCGTGGAGACATCTCGGCACGCTGATCGCGATAACCGGGGTGCTGATGTTCGGCTGTTCAACGGCGTTCCTGTTCGTAATTCTGCAAGACATATGGCAGCGCATTTAGGCAGGCGCCGGAGCTGCGTTAATTTGGTGAAATTCCCCATTTATGACCGCGTCCGGAAGGCAGACAGCGGACATAACAGCTCATTTCCCCGATTGCCAACAATATGGAAGCAGTTGGCGTCTCGGGCTGTCGCTGGACAGGTGACAGCGATCGATCGGGGTTGCTTAAAGGTCACACATCAGGCGACCCGTCAACAGCCGTTCCAGTCACCTGATAACAGGATCGATTGGCGGTTCATTTTCCTACCGGGATAGTCAGCACAGGGACAGTGCCTTTGGCGTTACCGGCCTGCAGCTGGAATACCTGGCCCAGAAGCGTAAAAGTGGACTTTGAATCCAGGTCTGAATCGTCAATATAGAACCAGCTGTTGCGATAATTGACGGCAACCGCAGCATTTTCCGGCCTCTTGGAACTGGATTTGATGGTCAGCAGGCCCTGGGTGACTTGTTGCCAGTCAAAGGGTTGACCCGTTGCATCCTCAGTGACTGTGACCCGGCCGGCGGCAATATCCTCCTCCGGAACCTGGACTGATTGGGACAGGAAATACATGACCCCGGCAAAAGATCTGAAACGGAGGTTGATGCTGTCAGCAGAGCCACCCCGAGCAGCGACAACAACCGGGAACATCAGTTTGTCCGGATCCAGGCCGAGAATACGTGTCAATTCCACGTATTCAGCGCGATCTCGAGCCTCAGGCTCAAAATTCAACACCGGCTGATTCAGATAAATGACACCTGAAACCAGGTTCTCCAATTCCAGCTGACGTAACAGGAATGCCACGCGTTTGAAGTCCTGATAATCAGGCGCAAACCTCGGTGTTGGGCCATTGGCCCCTCTTGCGTTTTTCACGGCATTCATTTCATCTATCAGCAGGCGAAATAAGCGTTCTGAGCTCCAACCCGAGGTATCTAGTAGAAACAGCGTGTCGAGCGTGATCGGTGTCAGTACCCGCTGCACGAAGTCGGCGCCCTGCAGTGGCGTGTAGGAGACGGTGGGAGTCTCCTCAACCACCACACTACCGCCGAGGCCGTAAAGGTTGTCCACCTGGCCGAGTTCAGTGTTCGCGTTGACACCACTGCTGATCGAGAACTGGGTATTGAGCGCGCTCAGTTCCAGAAACATAGCCCGATCCCGATAGCGCATCCGGACCAGATTCAGCAGCATTTGCTGGTCATCTGCCTGGCGTAATACCACGTTGTAGTCGGTGCGCGAGCCGTTGACGAGTTGGGGACCCACGGATACGCAGCCCGCAAGCAGCGCGCAAATTAGCAACAGCGTCAGTTTCGTCATGACTTTGATCATTTTTCCCCAGGCGTGTCTGTTCGGGTATGTCGGTGAGAAATCCGGTCGGGAATTGCGTTGTTCTGCATGGCCGCGTCTGCGACATTCAGTATGCTGCCCCGCATTCAGGTGAGCTGTGTTCAGGCCGCTGCGCGTATCGCGCGGTATTGTCTCAAATGCGTCGGATGACTGACAGGTGCCTGATCGTCAAGCGACCAAAATTGGAGATGTTTCGACAGCCAGCCCCGTCGGCTGGAGAAGCGCAGACGCACGGCCAGCATAAGCTCAGGGAGCACCGGAGGACCGGCACTCCCGCAACGACGTGAGCGACGAGATGGGCCCAGGCCTTGATCATGCGCCGTGCGCCACAGGATGGTCAGAGCCCGGGAACGACGCGCCAAATCGACCGTCGTCCGACCACCATTCCGGACATGCTCGGATGGAGATGAGTTCCGGGATATTTGGTACTTTTAGCCAATCAACGTTTCTATTTGCATGGCAATCTGCATGGCAATCTGACTGGCGCCGCCGCCACCTGAAACGCAGGGCGCCCTCGCGCGGACGGCCGGCTAAAGTTCCACCGGCCTTCGTATGGCCGCTGTCGGAATTCCTTACATCACAACCCTCGGAAATCAGCACCCGAGCGTCGAAAATCTTTACACGGCTGACGACAATAGTCCGCCCGCAGTCCGCTAACTACCTGTAAAACATGTAAATAACGAACTTGGCCCGGGTTTTGCATGACTTTCCGGTGCAAGTGGCCTGTTTGGCACTAGGGTCAGGGCGCCGAGGTTTATTGAGGTTCCGACCCGACTGACACAAAAACGGGGGAAAGATAAATGATTAAGTTTAAGTTTATGATCGCAGGCGCGCTGGCAATTTGCTGCGGGTCTGCCTATGCGGCTCCGGTCGTATACATCGCGGGTGACGACGGCGTCAGCTCGCTCGCCGAGATGACGAACGCTCAGGCCGCGCAAGCGGATTTCCTGTCGGTCGCGGGCGCGCTGAATGTCGCGGATTTCGAGTCTGCTCTGCCGAGCAATCTGACGATTACCGGAGGCACAACGACCAATAATTCCGGCTGCGGGGCTTTGTGCGGCTTTAATACCACGGTTGGCGGCCAATATATGCGTCTCGTGAACGGCGGTTCGGTGACCTTCACTTTTACCGACCCGGTGGACGCTTTCGGATTCTACGTCAACGGGCTGCAGACGAATCTGGTTCCGCAGCAGACTATCGTTTACGTGGACGGCTCCTCGGTCACCCAGATCATCGATTTCCCGTCCGCAATTAACGGCGGCGGCGCGTTTGTCGGCTTTATCGACTACGGTCAGCAGATTTTGAGCGTGACCTTCAACGCGACGAATGACATCCTGGGCTTTGACGATCTTCTTTTCGGCAACTCAGAAAACGATCCTGGCAATCCTGGTTCTGATGTGCCGGAGCCTGGTTCGCTCGCTCTGCTGGGTCTTGGCCTGCTCGGATTCGGCGCAGCTCGCCGCAGACGGACGGCCTGATCACCAAGCTCGATTTCAACCATTGAGAAAAAACCCCGCCCAGGCGGGGTTTTTTTTGCCCGGCTTTCGCGGCTATGCAAGAGTACAGCGGGCCGCGGCTGCGTCCGCAGGACGAGGCGCAACGCGCCGGGCATTCCCGCCGCCGACCTTACCCGTTTGCGCGCAACAACTCTGCCAGCAGCGGGTTGGGAAAGCGTCTTTCGACCATTACGCCGTAGAAACCTTCCGTCAGGCTGGGCAATTGCGCGCTCTCGATCAGGACGCCGCTGGCCAGTTCATCCTGCACGACAATCGGCGGCAGCACGGCGAGGCCGATGCCTTCACGGGCAAGCAGACGCATCATCGCCATGTCGTCGATTTCCGCTGCTATCTGAGGTGTTACCCCAAGACGCTCGACGAGCGCATCGAAGCCCATGCGCAAACCGCTGGCCACAGTCGGCAGGATCAGCGGCGCACCGGCGAGGCGCTCAGACAGGGACAAGTCCGGCGCGCAAAGCTCCGGGACTCCGATCAAACTGACTGTCTGCTCATCGAGCCGCTGGACGACGAACGAGGTGAGCTCATCAGCGACCGGCGGCTGGTTGGTCAACACCAGGTCCAGCTGGAGCGCGGCAAGCGCGTTGAACAGCTCAGCCGCACTGCCCGAGCGAAGGATGATCTCGACATCCGGCCGGCCGAGGACCGGGCGCAGAATCGTCAGCTGAAAGTTACGCGACAGCGTCGCAAGCGAGCCGACCCGCAGCGCCCGCCGTGGTTGACCACGCTGTTGCAGCGTGGCGACCAGCTCACGGCCCGTGGCGAAGATCGCGTCCGCGTGATCGAGCGCGATGCGGCCCGCCTCCGTCAGATGAAGGGCACGCCCTCGCCGCTCGAACAGCGCCTGGCCGAGTCGCTCCTCAAGCTTGCGGATCTGGGTCGAGACAGCCGATTGAGACACATTTAGCCGTTCGGCTGCCCGAGTCAGATTGCCGTTGTGCGCGACTGTCTGGAAATAACGCAGATGATGAAAATTGAGTTCTCGCATATCGTTCACTTTAACAGAACAATAATCCAAGAAAAATGAATTTTTATTGAGGCTGCGCGCCGCGTATAAATCGCAGCGGTTGATGCATTCGGAGACGACCCGCTGATGTCCTACGATGTGATCCCGCTGATCGCGCCCGCCGTGCTGTTATTGGCGGCGGCAATCGCACTTATGGGCTCGCGCTGGCGCCCGGCACTGCTGTCAAGAATGACCGAGGTCGCGGCGCTGGTCGCGCTCCTGAGCGCGCTCGGCTCTGCGGTAATTCTGTCCGGTCAGGGCGCCAGCACCAGCACTCTTGCGGGCGCGGCCGGTGCAGGGATTTCGATACGGCTCGATGTATTGAGCTCGACCATGCTGATTCTGGTGGCATTCGTCGGCTGGATTGTGCTGCGCTATTCGGCCTGCTATCTCGACGGCGAAGCACGTCAGGGCCGGTTTGTCGGCTGGATGGCGATGACGCTCGCGGCGGTGTTGTTGCTGGTTCAGGCCGGCAATCTGTTGATGTTTGTGGCGGCCTGGATCACCACCAGCCTGTGTCTCCATCGACTGCTGCTCTATTACCGCGATCGCCCTCGGGCGATCCGTGCCGCACGCAAGAAATTCATCGTCGCCCGGGTCAGCGATGCCGCGCTGGTAGTCGCGGTGATCGTCCTCTGCCTGGGCTACGGCACGTTTGATATCGCAACAATCCTCGCCGAGGCTCGAGAAGGCATCATGCCTGCCGGCACCGGGTGGGCTGCCGGGCTGCTGGCGGTCGCGGCGATGCTGAAATCGGCACAATTCCCCACTCATGGCTGGCTGACCGAGGTGATGGAGACGCCAACACCCGTCTCAGCGCTGCTGCATGCCGGAGTGATCAATGCCGGCGGTTTTCTGCTTATCCGCTTCGCCGACGTGATGCTGCTGGCGCCCGGCGTGCTTGCGGTTCTGGTCATCGTCGGCGGGTTGACGGCGCTGTTCGGTGGTCTCGCCATGCTCGCCCAGTCGGCGGTCAAGACCTCGCTCGCATGGTCGACCATCTCGCAAATGGGTTTCATGATCATGCAATGCGGGCTTGCGCTGTTTCCGCTTGCGCTGCTGCATATCGTCGCCCATTCCCTGTACAAGGCCCACGCCTTCCTTTCCTCCGGGGCAGCCGTCGATCTGGTGACCGCGATCCGCCGTCCCGGACCGATCGCGATTCCCGACGGCGCTGCGGTCATGCGCGCCTTTGTGCTGGCATTGGCGATCTACGCTGCCATCGGCTTTGCCTTCGGTTTCGAAAACAAGTCTCCGCAGGCCGTAGCGCTCGGCGCCATCCTGATCTTCGGCGTCGCCTATCTGCTGGCCCAGGGCCTTGCCGATGCGGCACCGCGAGAGCTGACCCGGCGAACCGCGCTCTACGCGTCCGCGGCGTCAGTCAGCTATTTCGCGCTGCAGAGCAGCGCCGAGTGGCTGACGGCGGGGACCTTGCCCGCAACGCCGAGCCCCGGTCCGCTGGAATGGGCATTACTGGTACTCGCAGTATTCAGCTTCGCCGTGGTAGCGGTTGCCCAGGCCATGTTCCCGCTTTGGGCCCATCACCCGGCGGCCGCCGGCCTGCGCGTACATCTGGCCAACGGGCTTTATGCCAATGCAATTTTTGACCGGCTGATCGACAACTGGTCAGTCCGACGCTCTGCCTGATGTATGGCCTGATGTATGGCCTGATGTATGGCCTGATATATGGCCTGATATATGGCCTGATGTCTGGCCTCATGTCTGAGAGAAGAACCAATTCATGACGAACAATACCGATACTGACGCTTGCGAACGCCTGGATCTGCTCGCGGCGGCCGATGCGGCGTGCCGACAGATCCCGCCTCTTTGGCCGCTTGACACCTCCGTCGCGGTCAATCCCTACCTGGGCCAGACCAATCAGACACTGGCCCAAACGGGGGCCCGACTGGCGAGGATCGGCGGCGGGCCGGTAACCATGCCGCGTCGCTGGTATGCCGCTCGCATTGCGTCGGGCGAAATCACGGATGGTGATCTCAGCGCCGCGCTCGCCGCTGCTCCGTACGCCGAAAAACCGCGGGATATTGCGACACTGAAGGACGCTGCGTCAGAGTCATTGGCCCGACCGGGCTGTTTGCCGACCGTCGCCGATCTCGCCACCCAGGCAAGTGGTACCGACTGGCCGAATTTCATTGCCGACCGCATTGGCGCCTGGGCCAGCGGCTATTTCGACCAGGGACAGGCGCTATGGGCCGCAACTCGAGGCAAGCATGCCTGGGCTGCATTTTGCGCTCACGCGACCCACGACCTGACGCCGGAGATCATCGGACTCAGAGGCTTCGCCGCCTTTGTCGCGGACGCCCCTGAAGACCCGATCGACGCGATAGCCCGAGCCGCGCACAGGCTTGGCCTGCCCAAGCCGGCGCTGGAGGACTATTTCCATCAGCTGCTGCTCTCGCTTGGCGGCTGGGCACAATACGCGCGCCACGCGCTCTGGCGCGGCGAACTCGCCAAGCGCACAGACCGTACGATCACCGATCTCCTCGCCATTCGGCTGCTTTGGGAGGAGGCGCTGTTTCAACAGCACGAAACCGTGATCGGCGATAAATGGGCAAGTGTTCGCAGACGCCATGAAGAGTCGGTCAAAGCGGATCAGCAATACATCATCGATGAAGTTCTGCAAGAGGCCACGGAACGCTCTGCTCAACTTCGCCTGGCCGAGACGCTCGCCGCGCCGGCGCCGGCGCAGAATAAGGACCGTCCGGCGCTGCAGGCGGTGTTCTGCATTGACGTACGCTCCGAGGTCTTCCGCCGGGCGCTCGAGGCGGTCAATCCCTCGATCCGTACCCTGGGTTTCGCCGGATTCTTTGGCGTGTTCACCAAACATCGGCGATTTGCCTCGGACATCGACGAGTTGCACCTTCCGGTACTTCTCAATCCCACCGTTAGCTCGTCATCAGCAGACGCCAGTTACGCCAGCGATGAGCTTGCCGACCGCCTCCAGGCACGCGCCCGGCGCGCGTGGGGACGTTTCAAGCTGGCGGCCGTTTCTTCCTTCGCCTTCGTTGAAGCGATGGGCCCGGTCTATATCGGCAAGCTGCTGCGCGATGCGCTCAGGTTTAATTCGATGCCGGTTCCGAACGACCCGGCACCACACTTCAACCCGTCGCTCGATCTCGATGCCCGGATTGACGCGGCCGAATTCGTGCTGCGAGGCATGTCCCTGACCGATGACTTCGCGAGAATCGTGCTGCTCGCCGGCCACGGCGCGAATGTGGTCAACAACCCGCATGCGAGCAGTCTGCATTGCGGTGCGTGCGGCGGGTATTCCGGTGAAGTCAATTCCCGGCTACTTGCAGTGCTGCTCAACGACAGGCAGGTGCGCGAGGGGCTTGCCGCTCGAGGCATGGACGTGCCTGATGACACATTGTTTGTCGGTGCCCTGCATGATACGACCACCGACGCTGTCACCCTCTACGACGGGGATGTGCGCACGAATGAGCACCTGCACGATGTCTACCAGCTGCGGCAATGGCTATCGGCGGCAGGCAGTACCGCACGCGCCGAGCGGGCGCTACGTCTGCCGCGTGCTACAGACCAGGCCGACATCGCCAGGCGCGCCCGCGACTGGGCCGAAGTGCGGCCTGAATGGGCGCTGGCCGGCTGCAACGCATTCATCGCCGCACCGCGCTCGCGGACCACGGGCCGGGGCCTTGAAGGGCGCGCCTTCCTGCACGACTACGACTGGCGCCGAGACAGCGCGAACGGCTTTGCTGTACTCGAACTGATCATGACCGCCCCGGTAGTGGTCGCCAGCTGGATCAGCCTGCAATACTACGGCTCGACCGTGGCGCCGGAGACTTTCGGGTCAGGCAACAAGCTGCTGCACAATGTTGTCGGCGGTATCGGTGTCTTCGAGGGCAATGGCGGGATGATGCGCGGCGGACTGCCCTGGCAGTCCGTGCATGATGGCCGCCACTATATCCATGATCCGCTGCGACTTTCCGTCTGCATCGAAGCGCCACGGGAAGCGATGAACGATGTCCTCGGAGCGCACGAAGGGGTCCGCGCGCTGTTCGACAATCGCTGGCTGCATCTGTTCGCCATGGATCAGGAAGGTCGGCTCGCCCATCGCTACATCGGCGATCTCAAATGGGAACAGGTCAATGTGCCTGCCAACGCTCAGGAACTGGCAGCCGTCGCGTGATGTCTCCGGCTCAGCGTGCATCGGCCGGCGCGAACGCTGCGCCTTTCGATAATCCCTGACCGCGTCGTGTGTGGCCGGACTGATTCGGGCTGTTATCCCTCGCAGGTATGCGCCTCGCGCCGGTCGCCGTAAGGTACGGATCGATGCAATGGCCCGGCGCCAGTCCACCGGTGCCAGGGAAAATCACTCGGAGCCAATTTCCTCTTTCTGTTCTTCTTCTTTTTCGTGACGGTCATAGAGCCAACCGCCTATGGCACCGGCCGCCGCACCGATCGCCAAACCGTGCAGGGGCTGACCGGTGGCCAGTTCGCCGACGACCGCACCCGCTGCGGCTCCGATCGCGGCGCCAGAGAGTGTGTCCTTGGTCGTCTGCTGCGCGCTGCTGGACATGTTCGAACAACCCGTCAGCACCGCGGCCAGACATGCCGCAAGCGCCGCTTTTCGACTGCTTTCAATAATTGCTTGCATGATTGCGTCTCCTCAAGCGCTTGCTAAGGGCACGGCCACTTCGCGGTGACCGCCCGCATCACCCCGTTGATCGGGCTCTCATTGGCCAGCAAATCAGGATTCTTTGTGGCCCAGTCCAGAAACGCATCAACGATTTGCCGGCGGGTCACATCCTGGCCCGGGCAAGCGATCGGCTTGAGCAGATCACCGCTGGTGATCGCTGCATGGTAATCATGAGCGGCGTCGATAAAACCGAGGCAGTAGCCCATGCCCGCCTGATAGAACATTGCGTCTACCGGCATACTGCATAGCTTGACCAGATCGGCTGTCGTTTTTACGTTGAATTCCGCGTTATCTGCCGCGTAAGTTACAGGCGGCATACAGATCAGCGCAGCCGCAATACTCAAAAATAATCCTTTCATAATCCGCTCCCATCCATTCATTAGTCGCATCAAGCTCCTTGATCGTCACCAGGCCTTGTCACTACCGCTAGCTGGAAACTGCTGTCATCAACCGCCCCCGCCCTGCGAGGCAAACTTGAGACACACATTGTCGCCGGTACCCAGCTCTCCCAGGCCGGCGATCGCCGCGGGCGGGAACACAAAGATGCTGGCGACGCCGGCCAGCTTCTTTAGCAAACCCGCTTTGCCCACGCTGATCTTCGGATCCTCGAACGATCCTGTCATGGTGACAGAAACAGCGGTATTCAATGTGGCGTGTTTGGCTTTGGGTACGAATTTCATATCCCAGGTTTCCGTGCCCAGATTGGCGGTACCGCTCCCAACCAGCGTCGCCTTGTCCGTGTCCAGAATCAGCACATCGAAACGGGCGACACCATCGGTGATGACCACGTCGGCAGCCAGGCAGTTCATCTTGACCTGGTCGTTCGCCTGCGACGCAAGCAGCGCAGTAAACATCTTGCTCAGCAACCCGCGAGCTGCCCGCTCGGCCAGACCTGCGCGGGCGGTACCCTCGCCGACCAGCACCCGCAAAGACCCCGAGGCATCTGCCATGTATCCAGCCACGGAACGCCCGGCGCCGGAAATCGCGTATTGCACGCTGCCCTTCCCCTCTAGCAGCGGTGGGTCGGACCAGCGCCCGGTGATCGCGGCAACATCGCCGTCTTTGAGCTCCAGCCGATGCCGATATTCCAGTGTGTCACCGACCGCCTGCGTCGCCAGATGGCTTTTGACCTGACCGCCGAACGCCTCGGCATCGGCCGAGCCATCGAACTTACCGTCCTCGAGATTGATGACGATATCCGCATTCTCCAGCGACAGATCCTGGCTAAGAAAGCTGTCGGCCTTGATCTGGAGATCCAGATCGACCGCCCTCATCCAGCCGGTCTGCACCGGTTGATCACTGAAGAACTTGTGGCTGCCAGCCTCGGCGTCCCCGGTCTTCGATATTTTCCCTGTCATCCACTGGTTAAACCTGGTCAGATCGAGCTTGCTGGCGCCGAGCTTGCCCTGCACTTTAGGTCTTGACCCGCCCAACAACACGGAGAATCCGCCGGTGATCTCGCTGTCAGCAGCTTGTGCGTCGAAGTCTGCTACTGTCCACTTGTTTGCGGTACTGGTGAGTTTGAATTGAGTCTTCCACGGCGGCGTATCTCCCGCCGGCAGTCCGTAAGCAACCGCAAGCAGTGGCCACCTGGATCCGTTCGCCTTGACGGTAATATCCAGCCCGTCGAGCGCCGGTAGCTGCCCGAAATCTCCGGCCAGGTGAATCTCCAGCTTTGGCGAACTGCGTGTAATCTCGCCGCTGAGGCCTTTTCCTTGCAGGAACGCGCCCAGAGAGTCGATCTTGCCTTCCAGGGTGAGCGGATTACCGTCCACTGAACCGGTGACGCTGAACTTGACTCCTTGCGCAATCAGCGGACGCGCAAGCAAGGCCTGATCGACATTGATCTCACCTGCCTTGCCGCTGTGAGGCCTCCAATACACCTTCAGCCCATCGATACTGATCCGCGCCAGCTCCTTGAACAAATCTGTTGAATGCTGGTCACCGCTCGCTTGCTGGAATTCCCAGTTACCGCGCCCGTTCTTGTCCGTCTCGAGCTGCAGCATGGCTTGCTCAAGCGCAATGGACCGCAAGCGGATTTTGCCCATGAGTAATGCTTGCGGCACGATCCCAAGAGCCAGGCTCTTTGCCTCGATCATCTCGGCCTTGCTGGCCCACGCTGCGTTTGCGAAGCTCAGTCCATCAGCGGCGATACGTGGTGTCGGGAACAACTTGAAGTCAAGATCGCCTTTGATTCTCAGATCTCTGCCAGTCGCCTCTTTGACCAATCTCTCAACGTCTGGCCGGTAGCTGTTCCAGTCGATGTAATTGGCCGCAATGAGCAGGCCCCCGACCAACAGCAAGAGAAGCAGGCTTGTCCATAACAAGACTTTCAGAATGCGCATATAGGTCCCGCCAAGACAGTCGTCTGATCAGATAATAGTGGCCAAGTTGGTTAGCGCGTGTCGACCCATTCACCTGTCCGATGGCTAATCCATGGCACCGCCAAGACGCTCCCCTAAACAGCGAAGTGTCTTCCCGGCCAGGAATCCTCATTCAGACACAGTTTGACGCCCTTCCAGACTGCCAAATCCAGCTATTCCTCCAACTCGGCAAGTTTCGACGCCTTCAGGCAAGTCCAGGAAGAAGCCCTTTGAGACCTGCACCGAGCATGCCGAAGGCAATTGCCAGCAGCAACATACCGATGAACTTGGTCAGGATCTCAAGACCTCGTGTGCCGATCACGCGGGTGATCAGCTCCGATGCAATGAAGCAAATACAAGTAAATACAGCCAGCGCCACGCAAACCAGCGACATCTCGATATTGTTCTCGACCCCGCGATACTGGTGAGTCGTGACGATCACCGTCACGATCGCTCCGGGTCCGGCGATCATTGGCATGGCCAGCGGCACAACGGCGAGGTCCTGCTTGACCGAGTTTTCCTCGTCGCCTGCTTTGCTGTCATGGATGGCGCTTTGCTGACTGTGGAGCATCGATAAAGCGATCGTCGCAATCATCAGGCCGCCAGCAGCCTGCAAACTGGGAATGCTGATCTGGAACAGGTGGAGCACATATTCACCGATCCAGACGCTGCCGACCAGGATCAGCGCAATTGCGATTGCGGCGCGAATCGCGATTGATCTTCGTTCTTCGCTGGATCGGTCAGAAACCATGCCAGCGTAGATCGCGACCCCTCCGACAGGATTCAAAATTGCGAACATCGCGGTCGCGAAAGTAACCAATGCCGTCTTGTCCACAGGATCTTCTCTTGTTAGAAGTTTCAAGGGATGCTATCAAGCAACAGGGCCCCTGATGACAAATCTCATCAGCCACGGATTACGGCGCAGCTGAATATGTCGTCCGAGATGCGGCACCGCTCAACGAACGGACACTACTTCCGCCGGCGTCGGCGCCAGGCTTACTGCTTCGTCGACCCAGCCCCCGCCCATCGCCTTATAAACATTGATCAGGTTGGAAAACGTGTCGGCCTGGGCCCGAACCGCGATCAGCTCGGCATCGAACAACGTCCGGCTCCGAGCGCCGATACCGCTTCACAGTAACGCACAGCGTCGCCCGCTGCCACTGTTCCCTGAGCACATACGTGTGCAGCCTGAGCTGGCCATCGGGAATTTCCTGGTGGACACCGTTTATCACGTTGCCGAAGTCAGGGAAGCGTGCATTGGATTGTTCGAACGTGCGGAAGTAACTCAGCGTCGCCTTGCATCAAGCCGTATGACGATCGCCCGAAACAACCGCTGCAACGCGGGCGAGATACAGCAGCTTTAACATCCTGGCCACACGTAGTACTGAATAACAGCATTATGAGTGCTGACGCCCGCCATTCTGGCCACAGCAATGGGGCGACGACCGACCGGAGCCATCCATTTCATGGACCCGATCGTGTCCGGCTGACCTGTGGGTACGAGCGCCGCTCTATTGCCGCGAGTAGGCCTTGAACAGCATCTGTGTCACGTCGCTCGGCGTACCGAAATACTCCTTATAGATGTTCATGAAATCATCCGACCGATAGAGATCGCTAAGCACGGTATCCACGACCAGGCGCAGATCCTCGTCGCCCCGGGGCACCGCGAGTGCTATCGGCTCGAACGTGAAATAGCGGTCCAGCACCATAAGGTCCGAGTACTTTTTCTGGTTGGTGTAGTGAAGCAAAATCGCCCGGTCAGCAAAGTAAGCGTCTGCCTCGCCATCCTCCACCATATCCACGCCTGCCTGGTGTTGCTCTGCAACCACGATGGTGGCGATAACGCCAAGCGTTGCGATCCGCTCGCGCACCCAGTCCTCCGTCACGGTCCCTCCATGGACGGCGTAGGTTTGGTTAGAGAGTCCGCGGTTAATGGTGGCGCGCCACTTGGGACCCGGTTTGGCCTCCTTGCCATTCAGCACATTGACCAGGGCCGGTGGGGCCTTCCTGGACAGCAAAGCGCCGATCCCGCCATTGTAGATCGGGATCGAGAAAGACACGTCTGCGCGCCGGGCCAACGTATCGGTCACCGAGCCGCACAGTATGTCGATGTCGCCACCTACATTCGCCAGCCCTGCCGAAACCGAAGTCGCTTTGTATTTCACCTGCAGCGCGGGAAGCCCGAGCTTCGTTTTGACTGCTTCTGCAACGCGCTGGCACAGCTCGATGGAGTAGCCGGTAGCCTGACCATCAGCAGACGCCGACGAGAAAGGCGCTGCGTCCTGTACAAAGCCGACATTTAACACGCCGGTTTCCTTGACGCGCTCGAGCGTCTGAGCCGAGCCGATTACCGGCAGCACCAAGGCGACGGCCAGGCCAAGGATCCGCACCTGAAGGAGAGATTTGTTTCTCATAACCATGCTCCTGAAACCTTTTTGGATGTTCACGCGGCGCCCGTCTGGTCTGCGGCACCCGGCGCCGGCGTCATCGGCATCACACGACCGTCCTGTGTCCCGACAAAACGCCTGGCGACGAAACCGTACAACAGGTAACCGAAAGCCAGCACGATCATGCCGCCCATGACCGCGTCCATTCCGGAGGCGTAAAGAGCATAGATGCTGTAGGTGACCGCAAGCATGGCGATGGCCGTATTGCGGAGATAGGTGCCTCTGTCGGTCCTGGCCTTATACATCACTACCATCAGCGCTGTAATCGAGGTCACATAGGGCAGCATGTTGGCGACGACGGCCAAATTGACGAGTTTGCCAAATTGCGCCGTGGCATCCGGCGACATGGTCGACAGCGCCATCAGCGTCTGCAGCACCGCTGCAACGGTCATGCCGACGATCGGCGCATCGGATTTGTTCACTTTGGAGAAAAAAGCCGGAAACATGCCCTGGTCCGCCGTGTACTTGGAGGTGGAACTCAGAGTGAACTGCCAGCCGAGCAGCGAGCCGACGCATGCCAGCACCGCCAGTGCCATGATGATCTTGCCGATGGTCGGGTTGAACATCTGCGCATAGACCGCGGCGAAAGGCGCCGTCGAATTGGCGAGCTCCTGGTTAGGCACGATGCCCTGAATAACCGCGGTAGAAAGCACATAGACCGCCGCTGCGCCCAGCGTGCCAAACATGCAGGCCAGTGGGACGGTCCGTTTCGGGTTATCCACCTGATCGGAGTTCTGCGCCGCCGATTCCATACCCAGGAACGCCCACAGCGTCAGCGGGATGCTCTGCACGATGGCCGAGTTCATCGGCGTGTTGTGGGGATTCCACGCCGCGCTGAAGGTGGCCGCATCGAACCAGAACCAGCCGATGAAACAAAGCCCGCCGACAGGAATGATCACACCCCATACGGTGATGGCTCCGATCTGGCCAGTGATCCTGGGACCGCCGAAATTCGCCAGGGTGGTCACCCAGATTAGCCCCACGACGCCTACAAACAGCGGTATCGCACCCGTACCCAGCCAGGGGAAGAACGGCGTCAGGTAACCTACCGCTGAGATCGCGATGGCAACGTTGCCGATAGCCAGCGACAAATAGTAGAGGTATGAGCAGAGGAAGAAGCCTGACGTTCCGTGTGCTTCTTCAGTGTAGGCTGACATGCCTCCGGAGCGGGGGCAGATAACGCCGAGCTGGGCGAAGCTGTAGGCGATGGCCATAGAACAGATGGCGGTGACAATCCATGACAGCAGCGAGATGCCACCGATCTGCGCCATGCTGGCCGGCAGCATGATAATGCCCGAGCCCATCATATTGACTGCCACCAGTGTGGTCAGCCCCACGAGCCCCATTTTCTTTGATGAATCAGCCATTGTTCTGCCTTCGCCTGTTCCACAGGCCGTTGGTATCACTCACAGTTCGATCATGGTTCACGCGCGGCGCCGCCGCGATCAAGGCCTGATGCACATCACGCTGTAAACCCCATTCACTACCTCAGCGCCCTCCACTTCATGTTCGAAGCCTGGGAAGCTTGCGTCCCAGTGGCCGAGCGTCTTTAGATAGTTAATCTGCGGACTGTCGTCACTGCCAAAATTCTCACCGGACATCAGCATCGGGATCCCGGGTGGATATGGCATTACCGAATTGGCCGCAACGCGGCCAGCCAGCTTGTCCGCCGGCACCAGTTCCAGGTCACCAGTGACGATGTGCTGGAACGCCTTCCGCGGCAACATTTCCGGCTTCGGCAGCGTCGAATAGGCCGCGTTCAGGGCCGCGCCGGGATCATACTGCTTCAGGAACTCAAACATCTCATCGCCAAGATCCTTCAGACCCAGCTTGCGGTAACGCTCCGGATACGCCTCAACCAGGTCCGGCAACGCTTCGCTCAGCGGAGCATTGGCGTCATACAGGCGTTTGAACGACAGCAGCGTGTTGATCAAGGTCGCCCACTTGCCTTTGGTGATACCGATGCTAAACAGGAACATCACCTGGAAATCCGTGGTCCGCGTGGGCACGATGCCCTGGCGGCCGACGAAGGCGGTAAACAACTCCGCCGGCACCCCATGCTCCAGCAGTTTGCCGTCATCACCCATACCAGGGGTCAGGATGCTGACCTTGATCGGATCCAGCATGCACCAGTCAGGCTGCAGAGCTTCGAAGCCGTGCCAGCTGTCCTCTGGATGCAGCCGCCAGCAGTCCTGCTCATGCACCAGCAGGTCCACCGGTGCATCCTCGAAGGCGTACTTCTTGCCGCTCTTCGGATCGGTGACTTCCTCGGCGTTCCAGGGTTTGAAGAACCAGTCCCCATTGCCCTGGTGCCGTTTATAAATCTTGGCCACCGCCCGTCTAAAATCTACGGCCTCGCGGATCGCCTCGGTGGTCAACAATGTACCGCCGTTGCCATCCATCATGGCGGTAGCGATGTCGTTTGATGCAACGATCGCATACAGCGGTGAAGTCGTCGCGTGCATCATGTAGGACTGATTGAAGCGGTCATGCGGAATCGCGCCCTTGCCATCCCGCACGTGGATATATGAAGCCTGTGACAAGGCCGCCAGCAGCTTGTGAGTGGAGTGAGTGGCGAACACCGTGGGCTGGTCGTCGGTATGCCCGGCTGGATCACCGCGCATCGCGTAATGATCGGCGTACATCGGGTTAAAACGCGCGTAGCCATACCACGCCTCATCGAAATGTACTCGCGGGCTGCTCCTGGCCAGCAACTCCTGGCTCTGTACCGCGTTGTAGCACAGCCCGTCATAGGTACAGTTTGTCACTACCGCGTAGACCGGATTCTTATCCGTCACATCCCTGGTTAGCGGACTTTCGTCGATCTTCTTCTTGATCGACTCGGGGGCCATCTCTTGCGGATGAATCGGGCCGATGATCCCGTATCGATTCCGCGTCGGCAGAAGATAGACCGGGTGAGCACCGGTCAGCATCAGGCCCTGCTCGATAGACTTGTGGCAGTTCCGGTCGCAGATGACGACATCGCCATCTTTCATGCTGGCCTGCATAATCGTACGGTTGGATTCCGAGGTACCGCCGACCACGTTGTACGAGCGGTGGGCGCCGAATACTCGCGCCGCGTACGCCTCACTCTCGGCTACCGGGCCGGTGTGGTCCAGCAGGGAACCGAGTTGGCCACGCTCGATGCCCATGTCGGTACGAAACAGGTTCTCACCGTAGAAGTCGAAGAATACCCGACCCACGGGCAGCTTGGTAAAGGCGACTCCGCCCTGGTGACCCGGGGCTGACCATGACTCTTCACGCAGCTGCGAGTACTTGGCCAGGGCCGCCGCAAAGGGCGGCAACAGCTGAGCCCGATAGCGCTGTACAGCAGCAATCACACGCCCGGCGATGAAGCCGGCGGTATCCTGCAGCATCCAGACGAATTCATCTACCATCGACATCACGTGCTCTGTGATGTCGCCCAGCCCTTCACTGGACTTGGCCAGCAGGAATACCGGAACGTTCTCGTGACGCCCGGTCAATTCCTCCAGGATCGCCGTTGCCGGACGCCCACCACCTGGCGCATCACCACCGAGGTCCCAATTGACAAGGACGGCATGGATCGACGCGTCCGCCACGATGTTGGCCATACCATCCTCGAAACTGATCGCCTCGATCACGATGACGTCACGCAGCTGCATCTCCTCGATCAGCGCACGTGCGCTTCGCCCGATGGCAGAGCCCGAATCTGCGAGGCCCTCCTCGATAATCAGGACTTTGCTCTTGATCGGCCGGGTCCCGGTCTGGATCATGTCGATGCCTCGCTGTTCGGTGAGTCGTTGTATGGGTGGCCGTGTGATTACTTGAAGCTGAAGCTCGCGTACAACATACCGTACGCCCAGTCGTCGTCGCCACCGGTGTATTGCTCTGCGCCGTCATCCGGGCTGGCATAGGCACCCACCATGCTCAACGACAGGTATTTGCCGACCGACCAATCGACAGTGAGGTTCCACTCGTCCGCGAAATCGTTGCTTTGCACGCCAAAGCCTTCAGCGTCATCCAGAGTGAAATGATAGTAGAACAGGTTGATGTGTATTGCATCGGTCGGGTCCGCGCTGAGGCGAACCATGCTGGATTTCAGGTTGCTGTTGGACAGCACGTACTCGCCAAGGATCTCGCCCTGGTACCAGTATCCCCAGTCGTAGAATCCGTAGAACAGGGGATCGAAGTTCTGGCTCTTTGAGCTGTTGGGGTTGTTGCCGTCGAAAGCCGCATAGCGGTAGGTCAGACTGGGCTTCCAGGGCATATTGTCGAAGCTGTAAGCCCCCGAAAGATACCAGCCGTCGGCTTCCAGCTTGTTGCCGTTGTCCTCATGCACAAACTCGCCCTCGAAACTCAGCGGCTTCAGCCAGTCCGCAACGTTGAAGGCCTTGAACGGCGTGACTGAATAGCGAATGTCGTAGACATCCATGGAATCGCGAGTTTCGATGTCGGAACTCACCGAGTAGTAACCGCCACCGATACCGCCGAAGTCGCCAAGACTGTAGTCCAGCGTGACACCGCCCACCTTGGTGTCACTGCTCGGATTGTCATTGGCCTTGAAATACACAAGGTCGGTCTTCAGCTGTTTGTATGTAAACTTCGCTATTCCCGCGTAATCGGCGGCCTTGCGATCTCCTATCCAGTACGCGCCTCGGTTGCCGCCGTTGCCACCCTCGCTGTAGAACAGGAATCCGGTGCCCGCGACGTACTGCTGCATGCCGAAAGAAATATCCAGGAAGTCCTTGCCCAGATTGCTCCAGGTATTTCCCGAGCGCCAGCCCAGGTAGGCATTCTCGACAGAAGTATGGCTCGCATCCTTACCACGCCCCACATTGGATCCGGCGGCGTCGGTGTCTTCGGTATTGGCACTGACCATATCCAGGCGGCCATACAGCTCGCCCTTGTCATCGTCGAAAAAATAACTGCCGTTGATGGCGGGTGTAATGACAGTTTCGTACCAGTCCGTAGAGTTGGCCCCGAGGTTGGCCTGAGCTTCGCCGAACCATGATTTACTCTGGTCGAAATAGGCCATCTCCGCTTTCAGTGAGGCCTTGAGAAAACTGTTGTTATCTCCTTCCCAGATGACCAGAGGGGACTCCGCTGCGTCAAGGTTCGACTGGCGTGGATGCTCCTTGGCCAGCAACGGTGCGAAGAAATAGCTGGCCGCATCCCCGGTCGCAGGCGGAGATGCCGCATCTTGAGCCATGGCTGCGAATGAGGTGGGGGCCAGGATCACGGCCCCGACAATCGCCAGCCGGCGGCTGGCCGTGCCTGGTACGAGTTTCATATAGCTATCCTCAATCGGAAAACGACATTCATGGAATCGGTTGCGTCGGGTCAACGAGGACCTGAGCGTCATTCCTTGACGCAGTAAGTCATGTAGACGGGCTTGCCCTCGTCATCTCGTTCAATCTCCACACCGTGGGTGTCGTGTTCAAAACCGGGGAAACGTCCATCGAAAGCCTGCAGCGCCAGCAGGTAGTCCACGACCGCCCGCTTGTTCTTCGAGACGCGCTCGCCGGGCATCATCACCGGGATGCCGGGTGGATAGGGCACGAGCTGTACGGCTACGATCCGATCCAGCATATCGGCCACACGGATCTTCTCGACCTTGCCGTGCACCAGCCTGGTATAGGTGTCGCGCGGACTCATCACCGCATCCGGCAGGATGGTGAATGCCTTGTCCATGCCATCGAGCAACCTGGTCTTCTTCATTTCGGCATGCATCGCATCGGCCAGATCCTTCAGCCCGATACCCTCATAGGCATCGGGGTGGCTGGCCACCAGCTCCGGAAGAGCCTGCGTCAGAGGCGCATTGGCGTCGTAGGCACGTTTGAATTCCATCAGACCGGCGACCATGGAACCCCATTTGCCCTTGGTCACACCCACCGTGAACAGCATCAGGAACGAATACGGTTCTGTCTTTTCGACCACGATGCCGCGGCTATCGAGGAAGGACGACACCAGGGGCCCGGGTATGCCCGACTTCTCAAGCGCGCCCTCGTCGTCCAGACCCGGCGTGAGCACCGTGACCTTGATCGGATCGAGCATGCAGTACCTGTCGCCGACGTCATCGAAGCCGTGCCACTTGGCCCCGGGCTTTAGCAGCCAGGCGTCGCTGCTGGTGCGCAGCTTTTCGGGATCCACATCGGCAAAGGCCTTGTTGCCGACCTTGTCCGGTTGCCAACAGCTGAACCACCAGTCACCTTTCTTGCGCGCGGCAATCTCGCGCTTCAGGCGCGCCATCGTCTGGCGGAACGCGATGGCTTCGCCGATGGATTCGTCCGTGAGGTATTCACCGGCGTCGTCCATCATCTTCGCCGACACATCGCTGGACGCGATCAGGCTGTATTGGGGCGAGGTGGACGTGTGCATCATGAACGCTTCGTTGAACAACGCCGGATTTACCGGCACCTTGCCCGAGCGGATATGGATCATGGATGACTGCGACAGCGCGGCGAGACATTTGTGTGTCGAATGGGTCACCGTAACCGTGGCATCATCGGCGCGGCGTTTGCCACGATGCATGCCATAGCGCCCTTCATATACCGGGTTGAAGCGCGCGTAGGCGTACCAGGCCTCGTCGTAGTGAATCCGCGGTACCGTCTTGCTCAGTTCTGCGGTGGTGGCTTCGACGTGATAACACAAACCGTCATAGGTCGAATTGGTCAACGCAGCCAGAACCGGCGCCGTTTTCTTATCACTAATCAGCGGACAGTCGGCTACTTTTTTCTTGATCGCCTTCGCTGACATTTCCGATATGGGCACCGGACCGATCAGGCCCCGGGCATTGCGGCGGGGCATCATATAGATCGGTATCGAGCCGGACATGTTCATCGCGTAGTTGAGTGACTTGTGACAATTTCGATCCACCAGCACCACGTCGTCGGCGACGGCCGAATGCAGGATGATGCAGTTGCTGGCTGAGCTGCCGTTGATAACGAAGTAAGTATGGTCCGCGCCGTATACCCGGGCCGCATTCTGCTCCGCCTCCGCCAGGGCACCGCTGTGGTCATTCAGCGAACCCAGCTCGCCGACGGAAATTGAGAGATCGGAGCGGAACATCTGTTCGCCGTAGAACTCGAGAAAGGCCCGGCCCACCGCGGTTTTCATGTACGCCGTTCCCCCCGTATGCCCCGGCGTATGCCATGAATACTCGTGCGTGTCGTTAAAATTCACCATAGCGCCGAAAAACGGCGGCAGGATAGTATCCAGATAGCGTTTCGCCGCGGCTTCGATACGCCCGGCGATGAAATCGGGACTGTCCTCCGGCAACCAGATGAAGCCGTCGATGCACTCAGCGAACTCCAGCGGTACGACGCTGCGATCGTCGCGGCTCATCATCAGAAGGATGGGCAAACCGGTCGTGCGCCGTTGTACCAGTCTTATCAGGCGCAGGGCATCGTCAAGCTGTTCCGCACACAAGCCCCAGGACAGCGCAACACAGGAAAATGCCGGATCGGCGCTAACCGCCGTTTCACCGTCGCCCAGAGAAAGAGCTCTTACAATCTCGAAATCATGTGCCCGCAGACAGTCGCCGATGGCCCGCGCGCTGCGGGCGACAGCCGTGTCCTCGGCCATGTCGGCGATCACGAGAATGGGAAATTGGGCAATCATGCCTTCAGGGAAAGTGGTATTCGAACCGGTCATTTGGTCACCATGTTCCAGTTACGCGCGTCAGACCGGAGGCGCCCGCCGCTCCAGCACCTAAGTATTGTAAACCGGAGGCACCCGCCGCTGCAGCGCCTAAATATTCTAAACCGGAGGCGACAAACGCCAGCTCGGAGTCCTCTGCCAGATAGCGACCCGACCAGCTACTGCCATAGTTGTTGCCGATACCGGAGGGCACGTTGAGAGAGATGCCCAGACGCCAGCGCTCGCCGAGGGGATGAGCGTAATAGATACCAGGAATGGCGAGGAGCCTGTTGTCGTTATCCGCACTGCCGCCATCAAACGTGGCCGAGTCGACCTCGAACTTGGCCTCCGAATAAACCAGCATGCCCTGGGCGACGAGTTCGGGCTTTTCCAGACGGGTAAGCGCCGCCGGTGACCAGAACACCGCCAGTGCGTCATTTGCACGACCGGTGAATCCAGCTACCGCCGGACCCACCTCCGCCAGGCCCCGGGTCGCCAGCAGCACCAACAGCGAGACAAGGGTCCAGCCGCTACGACGACGAAAGTGATGCCACATCAGCCAGCCCTCAGGTGCGTCAGACCAACGTCACATGCAATCATGGCGGATGTCTGGTAGTTGTCTCATACCATGAAGGTGCCGGTGTTCGCTTATTCACTTATTCGTCGAAGGTCTTGTCCCAGTATTTGGTCCGTTCCCGCATCTCTTCGCGGGTCTCCTCGGGGATCAGCTCGATCGGGTCATCGTTGGAACGAATCTCCCATCCGCCGCCCAGCGATCGGTAGACCTCCACCAGGTTGTTCGCTACCGAGCCCTGAGCTGTAGCCAGCTGGTCCTGCTGAGACGTGAGCGAAGTCAGTGTATTGATCACCGTATTGAACGAGACCAGTCCATCCTCATACTGGATGGTCGAGATATCCACCGCCCGCTGAGCCGCATCGGCCGCTGCCTGCAAATCGGTGAGCTGCCCCCTGGATTGCATGAAGGCGACGATGGCGTTCTCCACTTCAGCCTGCGCTTGCAGCACAGTCTGCCGATAATCTTCCAGCAATTGCTGGAAGCTCGCGTCCTGTAGCCGGATATTGCTGCGCAGACGACCGTAGTTGAAAATGTTCCACCGGAATCCGCCGCCAAGGTTGTAGCGGAAGGTATCGTCGGTAAACAGATCACCCGCATCTCCTTCACCTGCAGTGGCCACACTGGTGCCGATGGAGCCACCGATCGAGAACTGCGGGTAAAGCTCTGTGATGGCGACGCCGATCTGTGCGCTTTGCGCGGCTAGCTGGCGTTCCGCGACGCGGATATCGGGCCGCCGCCGGATCAGGTCCTGGGGCATGCCGACAGCGACCTCCGCATCGACCCTCGGAACCGGTCGTGGCTCACCGAGAAGATCTCTCAGATCCTGCGGAGGTCGGCCCAGCAGCACCGCGAGCCCGTTCTGGGACTGTTGCAGCGACGTCTCCAGGGAATACACGGACGCCCGGGTATTAAACAGCAGGCTTTGGGCCTGCTCCACGTCCAGCGCGCTGGTCGCGCCGGCATCCAGTTTGGCCCGCGCGATGCGCACGCTCTCCTCTTGCAGACTCACGTTGTAGCGCGCCACCGTCAACCGGCTCTGGGTCGTGAGGATCGACAGATAAGCCTGAGCCACCTGAGAGATCAGCGAAACCAGGACGCCGTCATAGCTCGCCAGACTCGCGTCGAGCAGGGCCGAAGCGGTTTCTACCTGGCGCCGGAACTGGCCCCAGACATCCGCCTCCCAGCTGATATTGAAGCCGAAGTCATAGACATCGTCGGTCTTGCGATTGGCACGCTCGACGCCTGCCGAACCACTGAGATCCTGCTGCTGCGGATACTGGTTGCCGACGGCGATAGCGAGTTGTTGCTGCGACTGAAGCACACGCAATCCGGCCGAGCGCAGGGTCAGATTCTCGGCTACAGAAATTTGCACCAGCTGGTCGAGCACCGGATCCCTGAGGGTCGTCGTCCACCACTCGGGTGCCACCGGTGAGGTCGACTCAAAACCGGGATCCTCATAGTCGCGCCAATCGGTCTCCAGCGGCGCCGTGGGCGTTGCGTAGTCCGGCCCAAGCATCGTGCAGCCGGGTCCGATCAGCGCGGCCGCCGTGATGATGCCCGCATGGCGTAGTAATCGGATCATGAGATAGCGTCTACTGCAGCGCCTCAGGCGCCGCCACCGCTTTGCGTTCCCGCTCATTCCCGGCCGTGCCGGTCATCACCAGCACGGAGCCGGTGGTGCCGACCCGAAGCTCGACCACGTCCGGCACCTCAGTCAGATGGATTCGCACCGGGATGCGCTGGGCCAGTCGGATCCATTCGAATGTGGGACTGACATTCGGCAACAGCCCGGCGCCGGTACTGCCATCCTGTTGGGCGATACCCCAGCCAAGACTGTCCACGTAACCTTGCAGCGGCGTATCCGGATAGGTCATCAAGGTGACCACCGCCTTGTCACCGGGTTTGACGTCCGCGATCCGGGTCTCCCTGAAATAGGCATCGACCCTCAGACTGGAGACATCCACCAGCGCCAGCGCGGCCTGGTTGGCCACGGCCTGCGTTCCGAGGCGCAGGTTCAGGTTGGTCACATAGCCGCTTGCCGGCGCCCGCACTTCGGTAAACTCAAGATTGAGTCGCGCCTGTCGAAGTGCCGCCAGGGCGGCCTTGACCTGGGAATTGTTCTCGCCGATGCCGCCGAGCTGAGCCTCTGCCTCCTCGAGCATGGCTTCGGATTCAGCCAGATTCGCCCTTGCCTGCAGGAACTGCGCCTCGGCACTCCGCTTATCCTGCAATGACACCTCGTAATTGGCTCTGGCCGCCTCCAGAGAACGTTGCGACGTGGCCTTCTGCGGCAGGAGTTCCTGCTGGCGCTCGTATTCGGCCTTGTTCCTCGCGATGGTAGAGTCATTGGCTGAGATCTGACTTCGGGCCCGCTCGATATTTCCGCGCGCCACCTCGACCGCTGCCCGCGCCGACTCGACCTGCTTCTCCAGTGCGCGGACGTTGTCGCCGGTCTGGTCGAGCTGCGCCCGGGCCTGGTCCGCGGCTGACTCAAAGGTGCGCGGATCGATGCGGAACAACAGCTGCCCTTCCTTGACGAACTGGTTGTCACTGATCGGCAGTTCGACAATCGGCCCGGTCACCCGCGGCGTCACCTGAATGACATCCGCCATAACCTGGCCGTCCCGGGTCCAGGGGTTGGTCACGTAGTCCCAGTACTTGAGCAGTGCCAACAGCACAGCGACGAGGACCACGGCTCCGGTCAGCAGATATTTTCGATCCAGCTTCACGCTATATCCCAATAAAAAACGAACCGATCAACACAGTGTAAGTAACGATCATGGCCAGATACACCAGCGGTGCGTTGGAAAAATACCGGGACAGCCGGTAGCGGTTGAGCAGTCGCGCCGTGACGCCGGTGGCCAAAGTGCCAAACACAGCGGCCACCAACAACGGCGGCATATACACTCCACCGATGGCAAATTCGTGCGGGACCGCACCCATCATCTTTGCCGCTCTTCCAACACTAAAACCGCTCTTCCCGCCAGCGCGCCCAGTCTATGCTACCGGTCCGCTCCGTGTAAGCCACAAGCGCCTCGGAGACACCACGGTATGCGCCCGGGAGACGATAAAATTGTCCAGCCTCACGCTCCCCCAACCGGACTGCTGCGGGGCCATTCAGCGTCTCCCGGATGCGGGATTCGAGACGCTGCACAAATCTGTCCAGCCGGCCGCACAATACGCTGCCCTCTCCCCCGGTCGGGTCTGTCGCCACGCGCTGAAGGATGTCGGCCACGCCGTTCCGCCAGGCACGAACATCGTCCTGAAGCTGTTGCCGAAGCACCTCGCCATAGGTCTGGCCAGCCGCGTCCCGCATCGCCGGCAGTCGCGTCGTAAGCTCTTGCAGCCCCGCAATCAGATCCAGGAGGCGGTCTGCCGGCCTGCCTGCCAACGCGGCGGAATCAATATGCGGCGCCCACCCGGCCAGCTTGTCGGGGATCGTGGCAACCTCCCGCAGGTGGAAGGACTCCCGCCAGCGTCCGTAGCGTGTCAGTGGCCGGTTTGCATCCCGGCCCATGAGAATTACCACGTACTGGTAACTGCGGAAATAGCGGTGGAGCAAACGGAGAAACATGCGCTCGCGGCGCCAGGAGATGGGAAAGTAGAACGTGAGGGCCAGGATCGAAAAAAGGCTCAGGAACATCAGGGTCATGGTGGCGACGCTGACAAAGCTGTAGGCCTGCTCATTGGAGATCGAGGCGATAGCGATAAACATGGCCACCCCAATTACCCGTCCGAGCATCTGCCGCGGGTCGGCATAGACATAGCAGAAGAAAAAAGTCACCGCGAAGATAAGCAGACTCGGCGAGGCAAAACTCGAAAGCTGCGGCATGATGAAGATGTGCAGCACACTCGCCAGAGCAATACTGATTGCGACGGGCGCATACAACATCGGGACCGGGACCTGGGGGGTGCTCGCGAGCGCAACGCCGATGCCATCTGCCATGCCTACAAATCCCGCACCGCCGGGCAGCCCGTCAACATAGATCAGGGCCACAAACGCGATCCAAACGATGGCCATAAAGCGGATGGCGCAGCCAATACGATCCGGGTCGGGCAGAAATACGTGTCTCGTAGTGCTCCGCCCGGCCTTCGGATCCCGCTGGACCTCGGCGTTGCCATTGATCGCATCGATCACCTCGAACAGCTCCCGGGTGAGGCGCTCCAGATCGAGTATGTTGTCGCGCATGACCGTGATCGCGGCCTGATCGAAATGGGACAGCGCCCCGATCGCGTTGGTGTCCAGTGGGAGATCGATTTTCCCTGGCCGCTGCTCGGGCGAATTGCCGGCCAGCATCAATTCAAGCTGGGCCAGACGACCGTCGAGCTCGGCGCCCACGGCTTCGAGGCCCGGCATCAGGCGCGGCAGGTCCATTGCCCGCACATCGGCGAAGCTCTCGCGCCACCGCCCCATGGTCTCTCTGAGCGTCGTCAGCAGACGCTGGTAACGCCGCCACAGTGATCCTGATTCGCCGACCTCGTAGCTGTCGGTCTCCGCCGCGTCGAGCAGCTGGCCAAACCGCGCCCGCTGTTGCGCCTCCTGCGCACTCAGCTGCTTCACTTCCGCTAAGTCACCTTTCTGCTCCAGCAGGCCGAGACAGGCGTTGAATAGCCGGTGATGTGTTGCTGCCAGATCACGGGTCGCGGCCTCGAAAGCGGGACGACTGTTCACCGGCCAGACGAGCAGCGCGACCAGACTATAGACGAGGATACCGAGCCCGGTCTGCTGAGCACGGAGGGCCGCGGTGTCGAAGGCGTTGACCGGGTCCGGGCCGGCATCGAATGCAATGATCACACAGGCAAAAGCGCCGACCTGCCAGAAGTATTGGTGCTTTGCCCCACCCGTCATGTAGGCGCAAAAACCGAGGTACAGCGAAAGGAAGAGCATGAACAGCCAGCGGTCCTGTGCAAACCACGCGACCAGTGTCAGCGCGACGACCATGGCCAGCACGGTACCGGACATCCGCAGCGCCGCCTTGTTGATGGACTGACCGACCATACCCAGACTTACGAACGTCACCGCGATACCCGCCCAATACGGCCGGTCCCAGTCCATCGACAATCCGACGCCATAGGCGATGGTCATCGCCAGCGTGGTCTTGGTCGCTTCTTTGGCTTTTCTGGAAAGTGTCATCGAGCAGAATTCGCGTTGATGCTGTCGGTGTTTACACGTTGCCTTGTTGCTGGGCGGGGCCGGATAAGCAAACAATCAAACACCGGCACCTGTCGCCTTCTGGACAGGATATGCGAACCGCATAATAGCAGGGCATAGGGTCGGACGATGGTACCTGCTTTTTTGGCAGGCTAACGCGATCGGCTTCGCCCTAATCTTGAGCGAACGATTTGACTACTTGAGAGTCTCGCGCCGCGGTCATTGTTCCCGCCAATGCCGTACTATCGGACAACACCGTCTCAGCCTCACTGCCTTGAGCGCCGACCGTAGGCCTCAGCCCAGGGGTTTGCCGTGACGCCGTGAGCGAGGATGCTCATGATCACCGTGCAGGCAACGACAATGGCCATGATGTGTGCGTTCTCCAGATTAGCGTCCATGACCATCACCGCAAAAACAATGCTGGCCAGACCCCGGGGACCGAACCAGCCGATAAACAATTTGCTCTCGGTGTTCAGACCGGTGCCGCTCAGGACGAGGAAGACAGGGAGCATTCTGATCACGGTCAGGCTCAATGCCGCATAAACCACATAGCGCCACCCGAAATACCCGACCGCCTGACCGATCACCGCCGACCCGAAGATGACCCAGGTGATCAGGCCGAAAACCCCTCCCGTGCCCTCGGCTGCCAGCAGGAATTTCTCCTTGCCTTCTCCCATCAGACCCCCGAAAAGGAGTCCGCCGACGAACGAGGCGATAAATCCGCTGCCACCCAGCGCCTGGGCGGTGGCGAAACAGGTCAATGCGAGGGCCACCACCGGGACCTGACTCCAGATCGCCGTAAGCCAATGACGTCCGGCGGCGAACTTGAGAACCTGCACGGCGACGGTGGTCAGCACCACGCCGACCAATACGCCGATACCGACTTCCTCAGCCAGCAGGTGCAGCGCCAGACCCCACGGCCCACCTTCGTGATCCACGTTCTGGGCCAGTGCCAAAAACAACAACAGGACCGGCACGCAGATGCCGTCATTCAGACCGCTTTCCACATTGAGCCCCTGACGGACATTACCGGGGACCGCCTTGTTGGTCACCACCGCCTGTCCCAACGCGGCGTCCGTCGGCGCCAGCATCGTCGCCACGAGCGCCAGCTCGAACACCGATAGCTCCACGTTGAGCAGCGTTGCGACGAAGTAACCCAGCGCGATAGTCAGCGGCAGACCGACTAACAGCAATCGCGTCGGCAGCCAGGCGGTCTTGCGCAGCACCTTCAGATCGGCGCCAGCCGCGTCGCTGAACAACACCAGCGCCAACGTCAGCTCCGCCAGCGTCCTCAGCCCTTCCCGATCAGCCTCAAACGACAGCAGACCGAATCCGGTGGGGCCGATCAGCAGGCCGAACGCGGTAAACAAGATCGGTCCACTGATCCAGGTCCGGTCGATGCCGCCGGCGATGAAGCTGTAGAGCAGCGCGAAACCAGCGATCAGGGCAAGGCTTTCGTACATGGCGTGATCTCCAGCTGAATGGATGATGCCAATTTAGGCGACAGGCTACCTATTCAAAGGCCATGTAGGCATTTGGCTTTGGCGGGGACAGTTCGCCATAACTGTCGGTTTTGCGGTCTGGCGTTCGTTTTCGCGGACGCACTGCGGCCGGACCGGCCGCTTGCAATTCCCCTGTCTCATCAACCGCTGTCGTCCGGCATCAGTCGATGCGCATCGAAAAACCGGATGATGTTTTCGTTGCCCTTGTACGGCCAGACATGCCCGGCGTCATACAGGCTAATGATCGTCCGTGCCCGGCCGTCTACGCTCAGATACTCGGTGAACCCTGGAGCCCACTCCCGTTTCTCCCCCGTGCCGCCATTCAGGCGCACCAGCGCCACCACGGTCTCTGTCCAGTGAGTCTGATACTTGCGCGGCTCATTACGCCCGAACAGGTACATCACCGGCCTTGGGCGCACGGCACCGGCAAGCTCAGGAGACACGGCACCGATGGGTACAAAAGCGGCAAACGTATCGGGCCTTTGCGCCAGCAGGATGAATGTGAATCTGCCCCCATTGGAGAACCCCGCGACATAAATGCGGGCAGGATCCACGCTGTATCGCTGCGGCAATTTTTCGAGCATGAGATCGACAAACTGCAGATCGTGGTTGACATCGTCCTTGCTGGCCGAGCCCCACCAGCCGCGCATGCCGGCCTCGTCATCTCGTATCAGGCCGCGTGGATAGACCACGGTAGCCTCCGGCCAGTCATCATGCAGTTTTATGGCCCGTGAGAAGTTGCGCTCGTTGTCGCCGCGGCCGTGGAACACGAACACCAACGGCGCGGGAGTGGTGTCGGCGTGTTCGCCCGGATACACCCGAGCACTGCGTTCTACGCCCGCGACGTCGAATTCAAGCACATCGTAGGCGAGCGCAGAACCCGTCGACAGCCAAAGCAATGCCGCAATACCAATCCAGATCCGGTGATGCCGGCAGACAATCAAGCGCTTCAACTTTCTTCCAGCAAAAATCCGATCCTGATTCTTATTCAGATCCAAATCGAGGCCATCACGCGCGCTGAACTCTTGCATGATCTGACATTGAGATCCAGGCGAAGCCGAGTACAATCGGCCCTGCGCCGCACAGCCGCTTCTGTCGGGCTGCGGCCTCCCTACTTGCCCGGGGCCGGGGCCTGGCCCCGCATCAACTCAGTCTTTTGGCACTTCCTCGATCATCGACACGGTGTCCTGATCAAAATGCACGATCACGGTCATCTGCTCGGGACCGCGCTCATAGATCCATTGGTCCTCTTCGATCTGGTCCGGCTTCCCGCAATGCTGTTCCACACTGAACTTCTCATCGCCAGTGCTGATGATCGAGTTGCCACAGTAAAAAGAATCATCAGCCAATCCGGATCTTGCGCCAAGCATCATGATGGTGGTGGCTACGACCGCAAAGAGAGTCTTCATCGATTGATCCCCCAAAACCGTTAAAATCACCGTTGAACGAATCTAGCGTATACCGTATGCAGGATGATGCAAGACATAGCAATGAAGTATGGAGCCGCCAGGGTCTGGTGGAGAGGACGGAACCGGGAGCAAAGCCCGGCTGCCAGTACACGATAACCCGGGGTGGCTATGGCTATGGTTATGGTTTTTGCGTCGCCCGGCTCGAGTCCAACGGCAGATAAACGCGTCGGTGTGCCCAGTGTCGGCCAGCACGCTGACCGGTGGTTCAAAGCATCCTGGCCAAGACTTGGCGCTACCGTAACGATCGGGAGCGTGGTCCCGCGAATCTGTTCTTACCCCAGAGTCAGGCGGAATATCTGGAAAAAGATAATCGCCAATATCGCACCGGCCGGGATGGTCGTGATCCAGGACATCAATATGCGACCGACCACGCCCATATCGATGGCGGCGATGCCGCGCGCCATACCTACACCGAGCACCGCACCAACCAGCGTGTGAGTGGTCGAGATTGGCATGCCCGTGCCGGAAGCCACGACGATGGTTGAGGCCGCCGCCAGCTCGGCCGCGAATCCGCGGCTCGGGGTCAGGTGGGTAATCTTTTGGCCTACGGTCGTGATTACGCGGATACCGAATGTCGCCAGGCCCACCACGATGCCGACACCGCCAAGTAACAGGATCCACAGCGGTATCGGCGACTGTTGACCGACCACGCCGCTGGTGGCCACGCTGACCACCGCGGCCACCGGACCGATGGCGTTGGCCACATCGTTTGAGCCGTGGGCGAAGGCCATGCCACACGCCGTCACGATCATCAGGACACCGAATACGCGTTCCACAGTGTGAAAGTGGAATCGCTTGTCGGCGCGCTTGTCGCTGGTGATCCTGCCGATAAAAATGCGACCAATGATCGCTACTGCCACACCAATGATTACGGCAGACGAATAGGCTTCGACGGTAGACAGGTGCAGACCGACGTGTTTGAGGCCTTTGAAAATAGTCACCAGGGTAATGTTGAACGCGGCCAAAAACATGTATACGGGGACATATTTTCTGGCTCTTGCCAGCGGATCCTCACGCTCCAGGATCAGCCACTGCACGCTGCGGAAGATCAGATAGGCGATCAGGCCGGCGGTCAGCGGCGAAGCCACCCAACTCATGACGATGGTGCCAACCTTGCCCCATTTGACCGCATCCATGCCCAGGCCCACCGCGGCGAAGCCAACGATGGCGCCGACGATGGAATGCGTCGTTGACACCGGCCAACCCTTGTAGGACGCGACTAGTAACCAGATGCCGGCTGCCAACAGCGCCGAAAGCATGCCGAAGATGAGCAATTGTGGCTCACCCTGAAGCGCCGTCGCGTCGATGATCCCTTTTCGGATTGTAGCTGTGACTTCGCCACCGGCCAGCACTGCCCCGGCGAACTCGAACACCGCCGCCACCAGGATAGCCTGTTTGATCGTGAGCGCCTTGGCGCCCACCGATGTCGCCATCGCGTTGGCCACGTCGTTGGCGCCGATCCCCCACGCCATGAACACGCCGAACAGGGCCGCCAGGCCCACGTACAGGGTGAAATCAGACATTTGCTATCCCCAAGAAAGGCCGCCGCGACGGCCACCGTCATTATGTGGCCAGAAGATTCTCCAGCCTTCTCCCCACACGCTCCGCCATGTCCGCGATCTCGCCCACCAGCGCGATCACCTGGTACATGAACATCACGTCCACCGGATTGAGATCTTTTTCTATTAAGAGCAAGGAGTCGCGGGCCGTGCGCTGGAGACTGTCCGTCTCGGTCTCGATATCATCCAGCTCACCGATGAGCTCTTCGACACGGTCGGCCTCGGGACCGCGGAATGAAGTCTCGAACAACTCATCCAGGCGGCGGATGCTCTTGCGCGCTTTCTTGCTGGCCGCGGTCGTTCGCTCCAGCAGCGCATGAAAATGGCCGAGGGTCGGCTCGGGGAATTTCATTTTTCGCCATACGATCAGGCGACCGGTCTTCTTGGCCAGGTTGGCGATAGCGTCCTGTGCCAGGATCAGTTTGAGCAGGTCCTCCCGGTGGACCGGCATCAGCATTCGCGGCTTGGTGAGGGTTCGACGGATACGCTGCTTGAGCACGTCGGCCTCGTGTTCGCGCTGGGAAATCATCCGCAGATGCTCTTCCGCAGCGTCCCAATCACCGGTCTCGGCCGAAGTGACCAGCGCTAGCAGATCACTGGCTGCCCGATGGCAGACTTCCATGTGAAGCTGCAAGGGCTCGACGGGCGAGGAGCCAAAAATTCCGGACAGGTGACTGCTCACAATATGTGCCTCTTTTACAGTGAGATCCTTTGTCCGATACTGACCTGATCAGCATACCACCGCGTGGCGGCTCTGGCACTTGCTGAGTACCCGCTCAGGCCATGCCTGCCAGCCGGCACGACGATCCAAAATGTCATCGGGACGATAGCAACGGCGCGGACTATCGACTCAGTTTTGCGACATGACCTCTTCGGGCGTCGGCGCCATATCAGTCGCTTGATCAACCCAACCTCCACCCATGGATTTGTAAACATCGATCAGGTTGTTAAAGGTATCGGTCTGAGCCCGTACGGCGATCAGTTCTGCATCGAACAGCAGCGTGTTCGCATACAGCACCTCGAGATAGCTGGCCGCCCCGTTCTCAAACAGCAGACTCGACAGGCGCGCATACTCGCGCAGTGCGTCTACCCTGCGCGCCAGCGCGTCATAGGTCTCGACCGATTTCTCCGCCGAGATCAATGCATCGTTGACTTCGCGCAGCGCATTCAGAATGGTCCGCTGATAGGACTGCAGCGCTTCTTCCCGGGCAGCCTCGGTCGCTCGCACCTGTCCGCGGATCGCGCCGGCGGTAAATATCGGACCGGTTATATTGCCGGCGATGCTCCACACTCGCGCCGACGAATCGAGGAAGTCCCCCAGGTCGCCACTGGCGGCGCCGTAGTCGCCGGTGATCGAGATGTTCGGATAGTACTGAGACTGCGCGACGCCGATATTGGCGTTGGCAGCGATCAGATTCTGCTCTGCCTGCACCACATCGGGTCTGCGCTCGAGCAGCGATGACGGCAAGGACGCAGGCACGCCGGGTCGCGACAGCTGGTCGATATTGTGCCGGCGCAGGATCGGGCCCGGATTGCGCCCAATCAGGATCGACAGCAGGTTTTCCTGCGCCTGAACCCGCGCCTCGAGATCCGGCACCTGTGCCCGCGCTCTCTCATACTCTGACTGCACCTGCGACAGCTCCACCTTGGATGCAACACCGCCCTTGAAACGGAGTTCGAAGATACGCAGGCTGCCCGCATAACTCTCCAGCGTTTCACGCGAAATCTCGAGCTGCCGGTCAAGCCCGAGCAGATTGACATAGCTCACCGCTACACCGGTAACCAGCGTCAGGATGACCCCCCGACGCGCCTGTTCGGTTGCGTACACCTGCGCCTGGGCTGCTTCAGTCTGGCGGCGGATGCGTCCAAACAGATCCAGCTGCCAGGCGACGCCCGCCGCAGCCTGGTATTGGGTGAAATACGGGTCGGCGCCGGGGCCAGCGCCAAACGCGTCTTGCGAGGCTCGGTTGCGGCTGGCTCCGCCGCCGTAATCAGCCTGCGGGAAAAACTGCGAGCGCGTCGTTTGCAGCGCGCCAAGAAATTGCTCGACGCGGGCGGCGGCGATACGCACATCCGGGTTGTCCTGCAGCGCCGTTTCGATTAGCTGATCGAGGACCGGGTCGTTAAATTTCTGCCACCAGCGGGCGTTGATCAGATCGCTGGCTTCACCATATTCGATGCGCCATGCGTCGGGCATCTGCACATCCGGGCGTTGATAGTCCGGACCGACGGCGCAGCCGCCAAGGATGGCGATCAGGACGAGTAGCGCGCCTTTGTTCCGGACATCGCTCACATCAATGGCCCTCTGTCGCGCCTGGCGTGGCTGCGGCGATCTCGCCAACATTAGTCTTGTCCTTGTCCTTGTCTTTGTGCTCGCCACGCTCCGAGAGACTCTCCAGAATCACAAAGAACATGGGCACGAAGAACGAGGCGATCAGCGTCGAAGCCAGCATGCCTCCGATCACGCCGGTGCCGATGGCGTGGAGGCTGTTCGCGCCAGCACCGCTGGCGATGGCCATCGGCACGCATCCGAGGATAAAGGCGATCGACGTCATCACGATAGGTCTCAGCCGGACCCTCGCGGCTTCAACCGCAGCCTCCTCCAGGCTGGCCCCGCCGCGATAAAAATCGACCGCAAATTCGGTAATCAGAATCGCGTTCTTCGCCGACAGGCCGATCAGGGTCACCATCCCGACCTGGAAAAAGACGTCGTTCTCGAGTCCCCGGAAATACGTCAGGCACAAGGCCCCGAGTAGCGCGAAGGGGACAGCCAGCAGGACACCGAAGGGCAGCGACCACTTTTCATACTGGGCGGCCAGAATCAGGAACACCATGATGATGCCGAAGATAAATGCCGTGGTCGACGTACCACCGGCCTTCTTCTCCTCAAAAGCCTGGCCGGACCATTCGTAGGCGTATCCCTCCGGCAACACTTCGCTGGCTACGGCTTCCATCGCCGCAATACCCTCGCCCGAGCTGTAGCCAGGCGCCGGACTGGCTGTCACCTTGGCAGCCGGGAAACCGTTGAATCGTGGCAGTAGATTCGGGCCAGCGGCGTAGCGATAGGTGGCGACCGCGGACAACGGGACTGACTCACCCGTCTGGGACGGTACGAAAATGTCGGCAAAATCCGCCGGGCTGTCGCGATATTCAGACTCGGCCTGGATGATGACCTGCCAGATGCGGCCGAAATCCGTGAATTGCGAGACATAGAGTGAACCGAAATAAGCCTGCAAGGTCCTGTAGATGTCCTGCACCGGAACATTCAGTAACTCGGCCCGGGAACGGTCTACATCCAGATACAGCTGCTGCTGGGAAGCCGTAAATGTGGTCGAGACGCTGGTCAGCTCAGCGCGCTGACTTGCCGCGGCCACAAACTTCTGTGTTGCCTCCTGCAGCTGCAATGGACTGCTGCCGCCGCGATCCTGAATATAAAACTCGAAGCCACCGGTGGTGCCGAGACCCGGGATCGACGGCGGATTGACCGCAAAAAGGAGCCCGTCGTCGATGCTGCCCAGTATTTTCCTCGACTGGTCCAGCACGGAAAACGAAGACATCGAGGGATCGCCTCGCTCGGCAAACGGCTTCAGACTGATAAACAGCGCCCCTGCATTGGTCCTGTATTGACCATCGATAAGGCTGTACCCGTCAATCTGCGCGACGTACTCCACCGGGGGGAGCGCCATCATCGCGGCGGTCGCCTTGTCGTCAGCGGCCGTGGTCCGCTCGAGGCTCGCCGCGTCCGGCAACATGGTCACGCCAAACAGATAGCCCTGGTCCTCGACCGGAACAAAGCTGCCCGGCAGGATGCGGAACATAAAAACAACGCCGGCTATGGTGGCGAGAAACAGGCCAACACCAATCGCCCGGTGGTGGATCAGCCAACGGACACCCTTGACATACTCTTCGGTGACCCAGGTGAAGCCGTTCTCGAACCAGAGGAAAAAGCCCTTCTTCTCCTTATGGCCCGGCTTGAGAATCAATGCGGCCAGCGCCGGAGACAGCGTCAGCGCGACAATCCCGGAGATCGTCACCGAAATGGCGATCGTGACCGCGAACTGCTTGTACAGTGTCCCGGTCATGCCGCCGAGGAAAGCCACCGGCAGGAACACGGCCGATAACACCAGCACGATAGAGACCAGCGCACCGCTCAGCTCGCCCATGGCTTCCTTGGCCGCCTCTTTGGCCTCCATGCCCTTGGTCGCCATCTTGTGCTCTACGGCTTCGACCACAATGATCGCGTCATCCACGACCAGACCGATGGCCAGGATCATGCCAAACAGAGTCAGCATATTGGTAGAAAAACCCAGCGCATAAATCCCGACATACGTACCAATAATCGCGATCGGCACTGCGATGACCGGAATGATGGTGGCGCGGAAACTCTGCAAGAACAGGAATACGACCGCTACCACCAGCAGGACGGCCTCGAAAAAGGTATGCACCACCTTCTCGATCGAGGCTTCGGTAAACTTGCTGGTGTCCATCACCACGCTGTATTCGAAGTCATCGGGGAACCCGGGCTCCAGCTCCTTGAGCAGCGCGCGCACACGCTCCGAAGTGGCGATGGCGTTGGCCCCGGGCTGTTGATAAACGACCAAAGCCGCGGCTGTTGCACCATTGACTTTGCTGGCAATCGAATAGCTCTGCGCCCCGAGTTCGGCCCGGCCGACATCGCCAACACGCACGATCGCCGCCTCGCCGGTCTCACCGGTACGCAGGATGATGTCCTCAAACTCCGAAGGCTTGACCAGCATGCCCTGGCTGGTCACCGGGAAATTCAGCAAAGTGCCCGGCGGCGCCGGAGTCTGCCCGATCTGCCCGATACCAAAGGCCTGATTTTGACCGGCTATTGCATTCGCAACCTCGGCTGCCGAGATACCCATTTCGGCGAGTCGGTCAGGCTGCAGCCAGATACGCATCGCCACGTCCGGAACGGGGAACACGGTAGACAGATTCGCGCCGGGCACACGCTTGACCGCGTCGTAGATATACAGATTCACGTAGTTGTTCAGCATCACCGGGTCGATCGAGCCCTTCGGCGAATAGAAACTGACCACCATCATGAAAGCCTGGGATTTCTTTTCCACCGTCACGCCCTGATCGCTGACGGTCTGCGGCAGTTTGGCCAGCGCCTGGCTGACCCGGTTTTGCGTGTTGACCTGGGCGATATCCGGATCGGTGCCCGGCGCAAACGTCACGATCAGGCTCATATCGCCGGATGATGAACTGGTCGAGGTCATGTAGATCATGTCATCGACGCCATTGACCTGCTGCTCAATGGGAGCGGCCACGGTACTCGAGACGACTTCCGCGGTGGCGCCCGGATAGCGCGTGCTTACCGTCACGGTAGGCGGCGCCACATCCGGATACTGTGCAACCGGCGTCACCGTCAGCGACGCAAATCCCGCCAGCACAATGACGATGGAGATGACCGCAGCAAAAACCGGCCGGTCGATAAAGAAACTCGGGCCCATCGCTTGCTAGCTTCCGGACTTGGCGGGCGTGGCGGCTGACTTGCCCGCTGACGCGGGTATCGCCTTGACCGGGACGCCCGGCCGAATGCGGTTGACACCGCTGACGATCAGGGTCTCGCCACCCGAGAGCCCGTCCTCGACGACCCAGTCGTCTCCGATCCAATCCCCCATAACCACCGGGCGCATCTCTGTCTTGCCTTCGGCGTTGACCAGCCAGACCACTTGCCCGTTAGCGGTTTGCTGGACCGCGATCCGGGGAATCACCACCGCATTCGGGCGTTGCATGCCGAGCACGTTGACCGTGACAAACATCCCCGGTCTCAGCCGATCATCCGGGTTGCTCACCACCGCACGCGCGGAAAACGTGCCGGTCTTTTCGTCGAAGGTGGGCGCAGCGAAATTGAGTGAGCCCTGGTAGGGATACACGCTGCCGTCGGCGAACATGATTTCAAACTTGTATTCGCTATCCGGGGGCAGGATCAGCTTGCCCGCCTCCTGCTGTTCGAAAATACTTTCCTGTTCGTTTTGCGAGATGCTGAAGTTGACCCACATCGGGTCTGTCTGCGACACATAACTCAGGCTGGCTGACTCACCGAGGGAGTTCAGATAAGCTCCTTCACGCTGTTCGGCGCGGCCGGTCAATCCGGTGACCGGCGCATGGATCGTGGTATACCCCAGATTCAACTTTGCATTGTCGAGCCTTGCGCGCGCCGAGTAGACGGCCGCCTCGGCAGCCTTTTGCTCGCCGATCGCCTGATCCAGATCACTTTGACTCAGGGCATCCGCCTCGGCCAGCGGCCGGGTCCGGTTGAGGTTTGCGTTTGCAGTCCACAGCCGGGCCTTCTGCGCCTCCAGCTCACCCTTCGCTGCATCAACTTCGGAGAGGAACGGCTTGCGGTCCATCTGGAACATCACGTCCCCTTCCTGCAGGAGACTGCCTTCCACGTAGGCGATCTTCTCGAGAAAGCCGGAAACACGGGCGACCACCGCGACTTCACGTGAGCTCTCCGTCTGCGCGACGCGCTTGACCACATAGGGCACCGTCCGCCTTTCGACCTTGGCTACCTGAACCTCGGGTGGCGGCGGGGGCGGAGGCTCGGATTTGCCGCATGCCGCGATCGCGGACAATGCAAGCGCAGCACATATCAACCGTGCTGGTTCAGTCCCAGAGGTTATTGCTTTCAGCCTTGACATGAGGTCGGTCCCGGGTGTGGATGCGTACCGGCGACATTATATTGATTTGGTCTGAGAAATCCCAAGAATAAAGACACTCGCCCGGATTGCGTGGCCAGGCAGCACCACTCAGATCGGATTTGTAGACAATCCGCCGGCGCCCTGAAATCATGCGGGTTCAAAACGAACACTGATCCGGCGCGTCGATCGCGCAAAAGGAGCAACGCAACATCACCTCCACGCTGATTACCGGCGCCCTGGGACTCGCACTGCTGTATTTCGCTGGTGAGCAACTGGTGCGTGCGGCAGCATCCCTGGCCCTTCGCCTTGGCCTCTCACCTCTGGTGGTAGGCCTGACCGTGGTGGCCATGGGCACCAGCATGCCGGAAATGGTGGTTTCGCTGGATGCCGCGCTGGCTGGTGCCAATGACATTGCAGTCGGCAACGTGGTCGGCTCGAATATCGCCAATCTCGCTCTGGTGCTTGGACTCTGTGCGCTACTCAATGGCGCGAAAATCCAGGCAACATTGGTGAAGTTCGACGGCCCGGTAGTGCTTCTTGTATCGTTAGTCATGCTCGAATTGCTGCGCGATGACGGGATCTCGCGCCTCGAGGGTCTGAGCTTCCTGATCGGCCTGCTGGCTTACGTTGCGGTCACATTCAGCATGGGCCCGCACGAATCAAGGCAGGTGCAGGAAGAATTCTCTGCCGCGGTAGCTCAGACGGACACCTCGCTCGGCAGGACTCTGTCGCTATTGGCTGCAGGGATCGCCGGACTGGCCGTGGGCGGCCACATACTGGTCGAAGCAGCGGTTACCATGGCCACCGCATTTGGCGTTTCCCAGGCTGTCATCGGCATCACAATCGTCGCGGTCGGGACCAGCCTGCCCGAGATGGCCACGACCCTGGTTGCCGCTTCCCGTGGTCAGAACGACATGGCGGTCGGCAACCTGATCGGCAGCAACGTGTTCAACATTCTCGGCATCCTCGGCCTGACCGCTCTGATACAGCCGCTCAACCAGGGCGAGATCAGTTGGGGCAGCCTGTGGTTCATGGTCGCCGTGACCGCAATGCTGATTCCGATGATGTATACCGGTCTGCGAGTCTCCCGTTTCGAAGGCGCGGCGCTGCTGACCAGCTACTGCGCCTATATTGGCTGGCTGGTGATGAGCTGAACCCGGTGCCGCGCAAAACCACGGCAATAATTGTTGACCGTGACGACGGGGCCCAGGCGACTTGTCAGTAGGTAGTGATCGGCTGTTTTTGGCGTTCCCTGGTCATCTTCTGGGAGCGCTCATATTCATCGACCTGAAATACGAACTCATGGCAGGCCACGGAATCCACCGGCATGCCACCGCGGCGCCTGGGTTCAAAGCGCCATTGCCGGATCGCAGTCAATGCCGGCTTCTGGAAGAACCGGGCCTGTACGCTATCGACGACCTCGACATTGCTGACACTGCCGTCTCGGCCGATCAGGAACACCAGTGACACCACCCCCTCTTTTTCTCTGTCGAGGGCAGCCAGCGGGTATTCCGGTTCCACCCGGCGCAATACGGTAAAGTTTCTGCTGCCCCATTCATCGCGGCCGTGCATGTTCTGATCGCGCCAGTATTCCCGCAGCGTCTTCTCCACCAGCGGCCGTTCTTCCTGCACCACGCCCTCGACCACCAGCGGCAGAATAGAAACCGGCTGTTCGCTGTCATGATCAAAGACAAACGTCTGTTCGGCTTTCTGCTCAGTCGTCCCGCACAAGGGCAGACGCGCTGGCGAGAACGCCCAAAACGTCATCGCCTCTTCAACTTCGCGCGCAAAACCGCCGCCAGCCGGAGATTCCTCGAGTACCTTGATATTCCCCACCCGACCTACCCGGTCGACCTCGAAACCGACAGTCACCCGCGCGTCTCGCCCTTTGCGCAACGCACTCTTCGGGTAGCGGGGCAGGACTGCCAGGGTGACAAAAGCGTCCCGAAACTCGCTATCCGGGGCCAGGTCTGCATCTGTTGATTCTGGCGCGGCCTGCGCGCTTGCCGGTGTCTGCTCGCTTGCTTCTGCCAGGTCTTGCGCCTGGATATGGGTCGCGACGAGCAGCATGGATGCGCAGGTCGCTGGCAGGATATGTCGTCTGCACATAGCTCCTCCTTATTGCCCTTTTCACCTCCGATCCCGCGGCAAGAGTGCGCGGGTGAGGTAACAGAATAGCGGAACCGTTTCCGGTTGTTCCAGTCCGAATAGACATTTAGCGGCTCTTTGGGGATGATGACGGCGCATCATCCAACGGGACCCACCTCCAATGATCAAACCAATTTGCAGGCTGTTCTTTATTGCCTTTCTAATGATGACGGCGACCGGCGGTGCACTCGCCGAGGGCGACAAGCTTCCCCCGCTTCCCCCGGTCACGGCCACCGCCACTGGCGAACACCTGCCCGGCAAGATCGTCTGGGCCGACCTGTTCTCCAGCAACCCGGACGTCTCCCGGGACTTCTACCAGAAGTTGTTCGGCTGGGAGTGGCGGGTGATCAAGCCGCAGCCAAAGGGCTATGGCATGTTCTATCTCGATGACGTGCCGATGGCGGGCCTGGCTCATCGGGATTCGCCGGATGGCGGAGACAAGTACGGCCGCTGGATTCACTATCTGTCGGTAGACGATGTGTCCGCCGCAGAGCAGGTTATCCTCGATCGCGGCGGCAAGGTCATCCTGTCACGCATCGGTGAATACCCGGATCGCGGCGACTTCGCGATAGCGGCCGCGCCGGACGGAGCCCTGTTCGGCGTGATGCGAACGGCAAATGGCGACCCCGGCGACTATGCGGCTGCGATGGGTGAATGGATCTGGTGGCAGGTCTATTCCGACAGCGTCGATTCGACTACCGAATTTTATGTCACGCTCACCGGTTACGAAATATTTGAAAGCGAAAACCCGGACTCGATCGCCGAGCTGTTTTTTACCTCGCAAGGCTACTTGCGCGCTGCGGCTGCCCCGCTGCCAAAGAACACGGATCCTGAGCCCGCACCAACCTGGCTGGGCATGATAAGGGTCGAGGACGTCGCGGCCACTGCCGCACTGGCGGAAGCCCTGGGGGGTACGCTGCTCTACGGCCCGAATCCGGAACTGATGGACGAAGATCTGGCCATCATCGCCGACCCGACCGGCGCAACTTTCGCGATAATGCGATGGACCTATCCGGAACAGGAGGCGAATCCGTGAGCCACACAACACGCGCGATTCTCATTGTTTCCGCCACCGCGGCCCTGGCCATGACGATAGGCGCCTGTTCCAGCAATGGTGGCGGATCTAGCCGGACCTACATAAGTACAGGCTATTACAGCGGCCCCGGCTGGTATGACCCCTATTACGGCAGAGGCTGTTATGGATGCGGCGGCACGGTCATCGTCAGACCGCCTTATAACGGTCATCGCCCCGGACACCGCCCGCCCGGCGGGGGCCGGCCGCCAGGTGCCAGACCGCCCGGCGGGGGTAGGCCGCCAGGTGCCAGACCGCCCGGCGGGGGTAGGCCACCGGGTGCCAGACCGCCCGGCGGGGGTAGGCCACCGGGTGCCAGACCGCCAGGGGGCAATCGGCCGCCCCAGATGCCTTCCAGGCCGCGTCCGCAACCTCGACGCGGCTAGGACCGCCGCAGGCGGGAGCATCGATATGGCCGGTCCAACGCCGGATGCGGCCTTTGTCGAATGAATGTCCTAATGTGGATCGCCAGCGGCAAGATCGGAGACTAGACGAGCTCGCAGGATACCAGCGCCGGTATCCTCGCGGGGCCGGCGCTCATTTTCTGGCCGGTCTACCAGCCTCTCCACTTCAGACGTCAGCGACACCGTCCCGGATCAATCACCGGGTGGATCAATAATGTCTGCACAGCCTGTTCATATTTCGACTTTTCGACTAATATCGAAATATGACAGACGAACAAGCCGTACAGGCATTGGCCGCGCTCGCCCATCCGCTGCGTTTGCAGATATTTCGCATGCTGGTGGCGGAGGCTCCTGAATCCATCGCCGCGGGAGTGATTGCCGAGCGTCTCGGGGTACCCGCCTCCAGTCTGTCTTTCCATCTTTCGCAGTTGCAACAGGCGGGTCTGCTGACGGCCACACGTCAGCAGCGTTTTATTCTCTATGCCACCAGCGTCACTGCCACCCGGAGGTTGCTTGAATTTCTGACCGCCGATTGCTGCCGCGGTCGTCCGGAACTGTGTGGTGATCTGGCCAGCATTGTTGATTGCGAAACCAACTAACCGAGGACCTGCTGAGATGAACGACCAGGCATCCAATGATCGACCCTCCGACAATCGAATATTCAATGTGCTGTTTCTGTGTACCGGTAACTCAGCCCGCAGCATCATTGCCGAGGCGCTGCTCAACCGGCTGGGACAGGGCAGGTTCCAGGGCTATAGTGCAGGCAGTCATCCGCGCGGAGAGGTCCAGCCGATGGCGCTGGATATCCTGCGGCGAAGCAATCACAAGGTCAGCGAACTGCGCTCCAAGGATTGGCAGGAGTTCGCCAGCCCTGATGCGCCAAAACTGGACTTTGTGTTTACGCTTTGCGATCAGGCTGCTGCGGAGAGTTGCCCGGTGTGGCCAGGCCAGCCGATGAGCGCGCATTGGGGTTTGCCGGATCCGGCCGCGGCGACCGGTTCGGATGCATTGATACGTCTCGCATATGCCGATGCTTATCGCATGTTGCACAACCGGATCGAGATATTCGTCAATCTGCCACTGACGTCCCTCGATCGTCTGACGCTGCAGAAGCGGCTGGTCGATATCGGCAAGGCCAGGGCGGAGCAAGCCTCAAGTGAGTGATAGAAACACTGACAGTGCTCCGATGAATCTCTTTGAGCGTTATCTGACGCTGTGGGTTGCGCTGTGCATCGTTGGGGGGATCCTGCTCGGCAAGTTCGCACCAGGGGTTGCTCAGACACTTGATGGCATGGCCATTCATGTCAATGGCGCACCGGTTGTGTCCATTCCGATTGCCTTGTGTCTGTTCTTCATGATGTACCCCATCATGGTCAAGATCGATTTCCACGAAGTCGTCAAGGCCGGCAAATCCGTGCGCCCGGTCGGTCTGACTCTGTTTATCAACTGGTGTGTCAAGCCGTTCACCATGTATGCGATCGCCAGCTATTTTCTCGGCACGCTGTTTCTCACATTTATCGGCCCCGATGCAGTAGACCTGATCAAGATGCCGCTGGGGTCGGAGTTGTCGGTTGGCCAGACCTATGGTGCAGGCCAGGTGGTGCTGGTCGATGGCGTAAAGATGCTCGAAGTACCGCTGTGGCGTAGCTATCTTGCCGGGTGCATCCTGCTGGGCATCGCGCCCTGCACGGCCATGGTGCTGGTGTGGGGCTATCTGTCCAAAGGCAATGACGGCCACACGCTGGTCATGGTGGCGATCAATTCGCTGACCATGCTGGTGCTGTTCGGTGTCCTGGGCGGATTCCTGCTTGGCGTGGGCAGATTGCCGGTGCCCTGGCAGGCGCTGTTGCTGTCCATCGGAGTCTATGTCGCACTGCCGCTGGTGGCGGGATACGCCTCGCGCAAGTGGATCATTTCGGCAAAGGGCGAGCGGTGGTTCAGGGAGACTTTTCTGCGCTTGCTGACGCCCGTGACCATAAGCGCGCTGCTGATCACGCTGATTCTGCTGTTTTCGTTCAAGGGCGAGACCATCGTAAAGAACCCGCTGACCATTCTGTGGATCGCGATCCCGCTGTTTGTGCAAACCGTGCTGATATTCGCGCTGGGTTACGGCCTATCAAAAATGATGGGTCTGACGTATGAGAACGCCGCCCCGACGGCCATGATCGGCGCGTCCAACCACTTCGAAGTTGCGATCGCGACAGCGGCCATGTTGTATGGACTATCCTCCGGTGCGGCACTCGCCACCGTCGTCGGCGTGCTGATCGAAGTGCCTCTGATGTTGATGCTGGTGAGGTTCTGTCTGCGCACGCAGAACTGGTTTGCCCATGCGTCGCCGTCTGTCGCTGCGAAAGGCGGGTCGCCTTCCCGGCGGCGAGCGTAGTCCTCCCCTCGCAGTGCGGGTGTCGGGGCGTCAACGCCTCGGCATATATGCAGGCCCGGCGACGCTGTCGGTTTTGTCAGACGACACCGTGTCCGAGAGCGCATGCTCGCGAAGTCTGGCGCGTGATTCCACCGGGCCGGGCCGCGCGGATCATCCGCCAGACAAGGACCTCTGCTGCGGGCTAACAATCAACAGATAAAAAAGGGGCGCCCGCATGCTAGACGCGGGCGCCCGAAACCGAGCAGGGCTCGGAGGGGTTGATTATGGACGGGTGCCGCCGGTAATCGGGTTGCCGGTCCAGCCCAGGGCCTGCCAGTCGATGACGTTGTCGGCATGGCAGTCAGCACAGTTGCCATCCATGCCCCAGGCTTCTTCTTTCGGCGCCACCTCGTGGTTGACCGTCAGATACATCACGGTGTCCACAAACTCATACGCGCCGCTATAGGTTTGCCCGGTGTAAGCCGCGCCGTCCTGCAGGGCCAGATCCCAGTCATACTTGGCCCAGTACGGGTTGGGTCCGCCCTTCATCCCGAACAGATGCGGCACCAGTATCGTGTTGTTGTTGGCGTCCGCCACCTGGTTGCCGATCATCTTCTTGAACGGATAGATCATCGCGGCCGGGTTGGTGTAATCGGTGGCCGGGGCCGCCAGCACTGCGGGCAGGGTCACATACTGGTCATTCGCATTCATTATGGCCTTGTCCCACGTGCCGTCGTAGTACAACAGGGTCGGGCGGACATTGTTCGCCCAGACGAAACTGCCCTTCTTTGGGTCATAGATCGGGACCCCGTCGGGGTATCCCGGGCGGGCTATCGAATCCGTCTCGACGCCTCTGGCGACGTCCCCCGCGTCTTCCCAATACCACTCAACCTTGGTCGGGGTAGACCGGGCGAAGGTCGGGATATGGCAGGTCTGGCAGGCGATGCGGGGATGCAGACCGATGGTCTGCTCGACCGTGGTGCCCGCATGGATATTGGTCCGGTCGCCATGGCAGTCGCCGCAGTCCTTCATGTCTCCTTCGTCGGTGGAATGGAACACCATACCGCCGATGCCGTGTGAGAGGACATTGCCCTCCGCGTCCTTTTTGACTTCATGGCAGGACACGCAGTCGAGGTTGCCACCGTCGGTGCCCATGTGCACGTCGAACTCGCTCGTGGTATCGGCCAGGTTCAGATACAGATCGCCGTGTTTGACGTTGTCGCCGCCGCCGGCGCTGGCGTGGCAGAACAGACAGGCCTTGCGGGTCGGTACGCCACCATCTTCGGCGATGGTCTGCGCGACCGCCTGCAAGTCGACGGAAGGATCCGGCGCACCCGCGGTGGTCGGCGCTTTCTTGTAGGTGCCAGTCTGGTCATGGCAGACCAGGCAGTCGATATTTTTCGGATTGCCAAAATCAAACGTGTCGTCCGCATAGCCGATGCCGATATGGCACTGGCTGCAGCGTCCCTCGTTCGAAGGTACGGCCACGCAGAAGTTATTGATGATGTCCTTTTTGCCGTGGATCTCGTTTTCGAATCCTTCGATGCCGGTGGCCAGGCCATCCCATTTCCAGTGCCCGGTGGTGAGCACATCATTGCCGATCGTGCCGTGGCAATTCAGACACGACTGCGTGTCTTCATAAGTGGTATCGGTGAAATAGGCCTTGTGCAGCGTGCCTGCGTCACCGATCGACGGCGGCGGCAGCTGGCAATCGTTGACATCGATGACGCCGTCGTCATTGGTGTCTTCGTCCGGGAAATCCGGGACGCCGTTCTGGTTGAGATCCCAGCAGCTCAAGCCGTCGGATCCGGCTGCGCCGGTCGCGCCATTGTCGCCATCGTCACCGCTACAACCCGCCAATCCGATTGCCAGCGCAACGATGTACAACATCGCGGTTGGATGGAGAGTTCCGTGCCTGTATGCGTTCATCTTATCGACCCCCAGGGGTTTTCAAGCTCTGCCGAAGGACGCGTTCCCTATCAGCAGGGAACAACGCGTCCGGATAAAATTCTTTTGCTGCGGAAAAAGTCTCGCGGTGACCGACCCGGGCCTTGGGGAGGATGCAAGGTCATGGCTGGACGGCGGGGGCACCGCCGAGGGCTGGAGGCAAGGTGTTCCGGCGTTCATGTTCGGTCGGCCACAGCGAGACACGATGTTTAGGCTGCTCTAAATTAGAGTTCGCTTACTATTCTGCCGATTGCGACCGATGACTTTATGACCGGGATCAGGATTCGCATGGGGTAGATTCCCCATATCGCCCCGACGAGGATCATCCGGAACGCGCTCTGAAACGCCAGAACTGTCGTCTTGTCGCGGCTCCGGCGGCAAACCGGCTACGCCGCCAGGTCCCGGCCTTCCTTGGAACTGGGACGTCCGCCCACGTATGATCCCGCGATCACCTGGCGCGACGGAGAACATCATGGCCAAACCCGGGCACACGGGATTCAAGCGGATCTGGCTTTCGTTTGGTTATGCCCGCCATGGCCTGAAAGCTGCGTGGAGCAAGGAAGCGGCTTTTCGGCAACAAGCCGTTCTGTGTGTGGTGTTGATCCCGGCGGCGTTTTGGGTGGGCAGGGATTTGCCGGAACAGGCCTTGTTGATCGCCGTATGCCTGCTGACCCTGGTGGTCGAAGCGATCAACTCGGCAATAGAGGCGATAGTCGATCGCATCGGGCCGGAACGCAACGAACTCTCCGGACGCGCCAAAGATCTTGGCTCTGCCGCCGGACTGCTGGGCCTGGTGATCCTGGTAGTCGTCTGGGGCCTGGTCGCCTGGGATCGCTTCCTGGGCTGAATCGACCCGCCGGCGACGCTACGAATCCGGGTGACCTCCGGGCGGCCTTGTCACGTGGCAGCACATCGCGACGTATCTTCCCAAGCCGACTCTGGCTGCTCACGGACTGCGGATTTCGACCACTTTCACCGTCCACCGAACGCAAGCGGCAAATTTCGGCAAAGTTCGAGTCCAGCCTATATATTCTGATCTATGGAAGTTCATGTCTTCCTTCTCCAACTCGCCCTGGTCCTGATGGCGGCCCGCTTCTTTGGGGAATTGGCGGCGCATTGGGGCATGCCGCCGGTGATTGGAGAACTCGCTGCGGGCGTTATCCTCGGTCCCTCATTACTCGGCCTGCTGGCGCCTTCAGAGATGCTCCATCTGCTGGCCGAGATCGGCATCATCCTGTTGCTGTTCGAAGTGGGTCTGGATTCGGATGTCAGCCGGCTGATTCACGCTGGCGCCAAGTCCCTGACCGTGGCCGTCGGCGGCTTTGTCGTTCCGTTCCTGCTTGGCTATGGCGTCAGCCACTACACTTTTGGCCTGCCTGTTCTGTCCTCTCTGGTGCTGGGCGGTACCTTGACCGCGACCAGTATCGGCATCACCGTGCGCGTGCTTACCGACCTGGGCCGGCGCCATAGTATCGAAGGTCAGGTGATTCTGGGCGCAGCCGTGCTCGACGATGTACTCGGCGTGATCCTGCTCGCGCTGCTGTATGAATTTGCCGTCGCCGGTGAAGTCTCACTGACCAACGCGCTGCGCATCGCGCTGTTTGTGAGCGTGTTCTTCATCATCGCGCCCGCCGCCGCCAAAGCCATCTCTTATTTGATCCAGCGCTTCGAAGCATCCAGTGGCGTGCCCGGACTGATCCCGACCGCGATGGTCGCGCTGGTACTGGTGTTCGCCGGTATGGCCCACTTCATGGGCGCGCCCGAACTGCTCGGTGGCTTTGCGGCAGGCCTCGCCCTGTCGCGGCGATTCTTCCTTCCGTTCGGTGTGGCGCTGGCCGCAGACCCGAGATTCGCTGACCTGATTCGGGACCAGATGAAGCCCATCGTGCGCCTGTTTACGCCGATCTTTTTTGTGTCGATCGGCTTGTCCCTGAATCTGCACTTAGTGGACTGGGGTTCGCCGTTCATCTGGACGTTTTCGCTGTTCATGCTGATGGTCGCCGTGGTTGGCAAATTCGCCGGCGCAATGGTGATCAATGAGCCCGGTCCGCGACGTGTGGTGATCGGCATGGGCATGGTCCCGCGCGGCGAGGTTGGCCTGGTCTTCACCGAGTTGGGACGTGACTCCGGCCTGCTCGGGGGCGGCATATACGATGTGCTGATCCTGGTCATCGCCTACACCACTCTGGTCGCACCGTTCTGGATCAAATGGTATTACCGACGTCACGCCGATGAGCTCGAGCCGTCGATCCCGGAAGAGGATATGGGCTACCCGTCAGAACCCGTGGCAGTTGGAGCAGGGCCGCCCCCGGTCACGCGCCACGCGCATGACGGTCGTCGAACAAATGATGCGAATCAGCCAGTGATTCAGGATCCGGACCGATCCTGAGGCTTCACAACACGGCGATTCGCTCAGAGGCTATCGGGCTGCGGAAACAGCAGGCGCCGCCACCCATCCCGCTTGAATGGTTGCCATTCGCCGTCGGGCTGGGCCAGACGATCGGCAATCGCCCACAACACCAGGGGGTTGTGACCCAGACCGCAGTGGCTGCCTTCGACGCGGATGTTCTCTGCCTGATCGGCATGCCGCTCGACCGACGCACGCCACGGCACGACCCCGTCGCTGCGGCTGTAGATGGCGGTGCTCGGGACCGGCGGCGGCTGATCCATGCGATGTCGTATCACTTCATCCAGATGCGCTTCTTCCTGGCCGGTCAGGTCTTCATACAACCAACTCACCGAGGTGCTGCGATGATGCCGGAACGGACTCCCCAGCGTGATCACCATGCGCACGTCGTCCGGGGCGATCCAGGCCAGCTCGCGAGCATACAGCCCGCCCAGGCTCCACCCGATCAGACTCACCTTGCGGCCATAGCGATACCTGAGCTCCTTTAACCGATGGAGGATTTCGTATTCCTTGGTGCCGACCGGCCCGAGATTGCGCCCGAGTTTCCAGCGATGACCCTTGTATCCCAGCACCTTCAGGAAATGTCGCAACGGAAATGTCGACGCGCCGGTGGTTAAGAAGCCCGGCAGCACCAATACCGGATGGCCGTCCCCGCGCGGTGCCATGCGCAGGAATGGATAGAAATACGCAAATGCGCCGAGCTCCGGGATTGCCCGAGCTTCGAGTAATTGCAACAGCCAGGATGGCCGGCGGACCGCATCGGCGCGGGTTTTCAAGAAGCTCTGTTTCGCGGTGGCGTATCACTCGTACCTGGACCGGTCCGCCGCGCGCCCCGAGCCGATGCGCGTGGCTTGACGCCGTCGGATCCGCGTTTTGCCTTGCCCTTGAACCGGGTCTTGCTCGCGGCACCCGCGGACTTTTTCTTCTTGCCGCTCGACTTGCTGGCGCGGGTCTTGCGCGCGCTCGACTTGTCCGCCTTGCCCAGGCCATTAACGGCCTGATCCAGCTCCTCATATGACTGGAGGAGATCCTTCAACAACACGTCGATATCCGGCAACAGCTGGCGCGAGGCATTGATACTGATGGTCAGATGATCGTCGTAGCTGACCACGACCATGATCGCGCCCAGACCGTCGATCACCGGCGCCATGCCGAAAATATTGACCAGCCGCGCGCCGCCAAGGTACAGCGTGGTTCGGGGCCCCGGCACATTGGTGATGATCAGATTGAACGGTGGCCGGTGGTGGCTCGCCACATGCATCCGGCTGTACAGTCTGGACGCTGCGGTGGCCAGTGAAAACGGCACCACCTGGGTAGAATCCGTCAGCGTGGCCGCGCCGATGGCTCTGGTATAAGCCTTGCTGCTCTGGGTGCTTTCAATGATGCCGCGCAGCCGTTTGAGCGGATTCGCGGTTTCGGTCTCCAGACTCGCCAGCATAGCGGATACGCGATTGGTGCCGCGCGCCAGGTCTTCGCGCACGGAAATCGGCACCATGGCAACCAGCGAATCGTCGGGCAGCTCGTTCTTGTCCTTCAGATAGTTGCGCAATCCACCTGCGCAGACTGCCAGCACAACATCGTTGACGGTCGCGTCCGCAATCTTGTCCTTGATTCGCTTGACGCCCGCCAGCGGCAGCGTGATGCCGCCGAAGCTGCGCTGGGTCTCGATCAGGTTATTGAATCTGATCCGGGGCGCTCTGAACAACAGACGTGGACTCTGCTTGTCTCCGGTGAGCAACTCGCGGCCAATGGTAACGCTGCCTTTTAACAGTGCGCTGCCGGCGCGTGCCAACGCAGCAGGCTGCCCGACCAGATGGCTGAACGTGCGCCCGAGCAACCCTGCCCGACGCGGCAGTTCCTCCGGCTTCCAGTTGTCCCTGGGCAACTTCGATCGTCCTTCTGGCGTCGGATCCCACAACGCCGATAGCAAATCGACACCGCCCATGCCATCCGCGGCCGCATGATGCACCTTCGAGATCACCGCAAACGAGCCCGGCGGCAGTGACGAAATGCCGTCGATTCCCTCGACGAAGGTCATCGACCAGAGCGGCCGATTCGGATCCAGTGCGGTAGAGAAGCGGTCCTGCGCCAGCGCCCGCAGTTCCTTCCAGCCACCTGGCCGCGGAACGCTGACATGTTCCAGATGCAGATCCAGATCAAAGTGTGGATCCTCGACCCAGTATGGCCGACCCAGGTTCATCGGCACGCGCACCGCGCGGCGCCTGAATACCGGCGACAACGGCAAGCGCGAGCGAACCAGCTCACGATAGCGCGCGAAGTCGAAAGCCGGCTCGGTGCCCGCGTAGATCTGCACGCTGCCAATGTGCATCGGCGCGTTGCGCGTCTCGAGATAGATAAATGCCGAGTCGAGGCTTTCGAGCTGTTCCATAAGGAGTTACATCTGCTGCAGAATCGAGCGGGCTCCAGCTTAGCTCCGGATGGGCGGCGACGCCAGGTTATTGCCCGCCCGGCGCAGGCCCATCCTCGTCAGTCATGGGCTGAGCTACGAGGTGAAAGAACCAGGCAGCGAAGGCGACAAACGCCATCAGACCCACCAGCGGCACCAGCCACGGCTCGCCTATCCATCCGGTGCCGTAGCCTTCCGGCCGCCGGCCCAGGTACATCGCCGCCCCGGCCAAAGCGACCCCCAGCAGCCCTTCGCCACCGACGAACCCGCTGCCAAGCAATATACCCCGTTCACGTCTCCTCGCTGCGACGTTCGGGTCAGCAGCGCTGCGCTCCATCCACCAACGGATCAGGCCGCCAAAAAACAACGGCGTCATCGTCGACACCGGCAGGTATACACCCACCGCAAACGGCAGTGAAGGGATACGCAGCAGCTCACAGGCAACCGCGATGAGCACACCGAGTGACACCAGGCTCCAGGGCAGGGACTGATCGATCACCCCATCGATCACCAGCTTCATCAGCGTCGCCTGCGGTGCCGGCAGCTCGGCGCTGCCGAAACCGAAAGTCTTGGCCAGCAACAACACCGACAGACACACAAAAGTCGCCGACGACAGCACGCCGATGAGCTCACCGGTCTGTTGCCGGGCCGGAGTGGCCCCGAGCAGGAAACCGGTCTTGAGATCCTGGGATGTGTCACCGGCAATGGATGCAGCAATCGCCACCACGCAGCCGACAGTCAGTGCCGCGGCCTTGCCGGCAAGGTCGGTCCAGCCCAGCAACAAAAAGATGCCGGCGGTGCCCAGTAAGGCCGCAATGGTCATGCCGCTGGTGGGGTTGCTGGTCACACCGACCAGACCGACGATGCGCGATGCGACGGTGACAAAGAAAAAAGCGAAAACGATCACACAGGCCGCTGCAATCGCGCGAGACAGTACCGAACCCAGACTGGCGAAGCCGGCCGGAACCAGGGCGAGCACCAACGCAATAAGGATCACCCCTGCGCCGACCACCCACAAGGTCAGATCCCGATCGGTGCGCTGCGGACCGCCAGCTGGGTCGGTGGCTACCCGTGAACGCAGTTGCTTTGCGCCGACCCGGAAGCTCTCCAGCATCAGCGGCAGGCTGCGAATCAGGGTGAGAATGCCTGCGGTGGCCACTGCGCCGGCGCCGATATAGCGCACATAACGGGTCCATATCTGGCTCGCAGACATGTCGCTGATCAGCGCCCGGGTTTCGGGATACAGCGGCACGAGCCGGGTCGCACCCCACCAGTCGATCGCCGGGATGATCACCAGCCAGGACAGCAGGCCACCGCCGACCATCATCGTGGCCACCCGGGGACCGAGGATATAGCCGACACCGAACAAGGCTGCGGACACGTCCATGCCCAGTTCACCCTTGCGCAGAAACGGGATCTTCAGCGTCAAATGATCCGGGATCAGCTTGAGCCATGAGGTCAGTAACTTGAACACAGCGCCGGCGGCAAGACCGTAGAAGACAAACCGCGCGCGGTTTCCGCCCACTTCGTTGGCCACCAGCACCTCGGCGCACGCGGTGCCTTCGGGGTAAGGCAGCTTGCCGTGTTCGCGGACGATCAGATAGCGACGCAGCGGGATCATGAATAACACGCCGAGCAAGCCGCCGCTCATCGCCAGAAGCGTCATTTGCAGCAAGTTCGGAGACAGCCCCCAAAGAAACAAGGCCGGCAAAGTGAAAATCACACCACTGGCTACCGAACTGGATGCGGAGCCCACGGTCTGCGACAGATTGGCTTCCAGCAACGAGCCTGAATGTCCGGCAGCGCTCAGTGCTCTGAACGCCGCAACGGTCATCACCGCTACCGGTATCGAGGTGCTGATAGTGAGACCGGCGCGCAGACCCAGGTAAGCATTTGCGGCACCGAATACGATGCCAAACAAAACACCCAGAACCAGCGCCTTGAGGGTGAATTCCGGCGTGTCTGCGAACGCCGGCACGTAGGGTGAATATTTCTCGCCAGGCTTCAGACTGACATAGGCCTGCGCGCTCAATCCTGGTTTCCGGGCCACTGGCGTTCTCCCCATGAGCCATCGGGCCCAACGCAGACGAGTCTAGGAATATCGCCAGCCCGGGGTCAAATTCGCCAGGCTTCAGGCGCCGAAATCGATCCGGGGCAGGCCCTCATCCGCCGGGCTGGCCTCTGGCTTGCATGTCACTAGCCGATCGCTCGCGATACCGGCATCGATCAATCGGTCTTTCACCGCCTGGTTACGATTGCGCGCCAGTTCAACCATCGCCGCCAGCTGATCTTCACCCGGTTCGCCCTTCACCTCGGGGTACATGACCCGCAGGTCCGCGGCCACCGCGTGGCCGCACAAATCCAGACTGACCTTCGATCGTTTGGCCAGCAGTCCGGCCATCTCCTGCAGATAGGTACTCTGCTCCGCGTTTACCACGGCCTCCCCCGGCGGGAATATGACCGGCTCGAATCTCAGCGCCGAAGCCACCTCGAACAACTTGCCGACTGCGAGCGCGGGCCAGAGTGGTGCGAAGTAGGTCGTGGCTGCAGTCTTCATGCCCGCCATCAAGCCCTTGTTCATCACCTGACGAACCGCATCGCCAACGCCTACCGAGAGATCGGCAGTGTCTCCCTTTAGCGGCACGTCCAGCCGGATGGTCTCCTCGTCATCCTCCAGTAAGCCCAGAGCGGTCTCCAGCGGAACCCCAAGCTCGGCAGAAAACTCGTCCTTTTCCTCAGCCTTCAGAGGATCGATGTCGAGCTTGCGTATCGTCAATTCGGCAAGCGAGTCCAGCTGCTGGCTCTGCAGACTGACCTTAAGGTCCGCACTCAAAGTGCCGCTCTTTATCGAATAGCCAATGGCCCGGCGGGCGAAGCCGTCAAGCAAGATCATGTCCAGGGCCTTGATAGCACCTGCTCCATTTACATACGCCTGCGGGGCAAGGGGTCGTATCTGACCAGCAAAATCCAGCTTGCCATAGCGACCTACGGACGCCGCCATCCTGATCGGCGTATCACTATCGGGCGTCGCCGCATTTACTGCGCCCAGCTCCAGATCCAGCGGCGCCAGTTCGAGTCGCGTCACCGGGCTCACCGACCGGTCCACATAGGTCAGACTCGAGTTCCCTGTCAGGCCAAGCCCGGCGAGGCTGAAGCTCGGGCCTGTATCTTTTGACTTTTCTCCGGCTGGCTCGTCCTTGCGCGCCGTCGCCCCAGGGTCTGCGTCGGATGCACCATCAGTCTGCGTTTCAAATTCCAGCGTCCCATTTCGCAGGCGCTCTATCCATACCTGCAAATCGGCAAGCAGCACTTTGCCAAGGCTGAATGTGTCGGTGCCAACACCGACGCTATCGATACCGATATTTGCGAGCGATACGGCGTGGCCTGGTTCGTCCGGTTTCGCCGGCGTACGCCCAAAGAGGTCGACCTCGACCACTTCTACCGGGCCAAAACTAAGCAGATCACCCGTCCGCGCGTCGGTCAGCGCCGCGCGCAGTTCAGACACATTCAGCAGCTCTTGCCCTGACTGGCTGCTCTGGTTTTTAGCGTCCGGGGCTCGACCGCGTCGGGCGCTGAGCTGACTTGCCACTATCTCGCCATCCGCTGTGGTCAGGCGCCCGTCCGCAGACGAAGTCTCTGCGCCGCCTTGCCACTTCAGGGAATCGAGCATCGCGGCCAGTTGGCTGTCTTCATCCTGGAAGCCAAATCCGGCGGCATCGAGCGCGCCCTGCAACCCCATCACCTGCTTGTCGGCGTCCCCTTTCGTGGTCAACGCTCCGTCCCAGCTCAACGACGCCAGCGTGACCTGCGAAGCGAGCGACGCCAGGTTCAGCCCCTCGAGCGTCAGCTTGCCCTGCCATGCGGCATCCAGTCTTTTCTCGCCTGTCTCAAGACCGATATCTTTCGTACTAAGCAACAGTGACGCAAAATGCGTATCGACCGCCGCACGGGTGTCCCCGGATTCGGTCTCTGCCTCGGCCAACCCGACGTTCACGCTGCTCAAACTCAAGTCTCCCGAACCTGATATCTGACTACTTTCGGTGCCGGCAATCTGCGCCAGTTGGCCAGTCCAGCTGAGATTGCCGATATCGATCACAAGGCCGTTGTCCGCCAGTTCTGCTTCGCCGCCGGTCAGCGACAGCTGGCCATCAGTGCCGATCGCCTGCCCGCCATTAGCGTCGGTAATGTTGACCACACCATCCCAGCCAAGTCCGCTCAACGCAAAATAATCGGGCGGACGAGACAGCCTCCAATCGTCGAGCTTCAGCTCGCCCTCTATGTTTATTTCGGTGTCGGCATCCCCGGGCGGGGCAACGACCTTGACCCTGACGCTGGTGTGCAGCAATCCGGATACAGATTCGACGCCGACTTGCGCCAGCAGAGCCTCCAGACCAACGGCATCCAGATTCTCGCCATCAAGCTGCAGATCAAGGTCCAGGGTTTCCGCGAACGGCCGCGCCTTCCCGGACGCAGCAAGTCGAGCATCCGCCGATCTCAAACTGATCTCGAGGCTGGTTGACTGTTGCGGGTTCCAGGTTGCGAAGTCGCGCAAGGACGCGGACTCAACGGAAAACTTTCTGGCAACCAGCGGATCCTGATAATCGATGTCGATATCCTCGAATTGGAGGCTGTCGATACCAAATCCCCAGCCGGCTTCCACCTCGCGGCGCTCAACCTCTTTCACCGTCTCCTGGGCGCCGAGCACAATCGTGCCGAGCAGCCAGCGGTTGGATTCGGTGCGTCGGATCTGCAGCGAGGCATCCCTCAACTCAACCACCGACAGACGAATCTGGCGATTGCGCAGATCGGTCCAGCTCAGATTCACCGCCACGTGGCCAGCGCGGCGCTTGGCGCCGTTGTCTTCATATTCCAGCGACTGGATCGCGAAGGCGCCGGTGAACGGGTTGATGTCGACATCGCCGATGCTGACGTTGACCACGCCGCGCTCGCGCAGCCAGTCGCCGAGATACCACTTGACGCCATAGGGCAGCATAACCAGCCCTATTGCCAACAGCCCGGCAATGCTGGCCAGGATCACCAGCAGCGCTTTTGACACGCGGCGGCCGGAGTCTTTGGCAGAGTCGGTTGAGGTATTCATCAGCCACGGATTGTAACGCAGACGGGCAAATCTGTGCCGCCCCATCCCTTTGCTGGCCGCCTGGAGTGAGGCTCGGCCTGTTTTCTCTCGCCGGTCGCGATTACACTAGGCAGACCACGACGGCAAGCAAATGGACCACCAACGATGTGTCTGGCGATTCCGATGAAGATTATGCAGGTTGACGGCTTCAATGCTCGCTGTGAAGCGAAAGGCGTGGAGCGCGAGGTCAGCCTGTTCATGCTGCAGGATGACACGCTCAAGGCCGGCGATTTCGTCATGGTCCATGTCGGCTATGCCATTCAAAAAGTCTCCGAAGAGGACGCACGCTCCTCCTGGGAGTTGTTTGATCAGATGCTGGCGGCAGAAGACGCGTCGAGCGCGTAGATTGCTGCTCGCCTTCGGGAGAGGATGAGATGTGTGATACCTGCGGATGCAACATAACACCCGGTAATCGGCATCTGGTCACTGGCCAGGGCAAGTTCGCACGCACCGAAAGCGGCAAGGAAGCGGTCACAGTTCTGGCCAGCCTGCTGTCCGAGAACGACCATGCGGCGGCGCATAACCGGGAGCACTTTGATCGACACCAGGTGCTGGCCATCAACCTGATGTCTTCCCCGGGTTCGGGCAAGACCGCACTGCTCGAAGCCACCATCGATACCCTCGCGTCGCGCCTGTCTATCGCCGTCATCGAGGGCGACCTGGAAACTGAAAATGATGCGGAGCGCATCCGCGCCCGTGGCGTGCCGGCGGTACAGATCGCCACCGGCAATGCATGTCATCTTGACGCGCACATGGTTCATGACGCGCTCCATCAGCTCGATCTTGAACATGTCGATGTGCTGTTTGTAGAAAATGTCGGCAACCTGGTCTGTCCGGCCAGTTTCGATCTCGGTCAGCACTTCAACGTGACCCTGCTCTCGGTTACTGAGGGCGATGACAAGCCGGCCAAATATCCGGTGATGTTCCGCGCCGCGGACCTGGTGGTGTTGAGCAAGTCCGATCTGCTGCCAGTGCTGGACGATTTCGAGCCGGCCAAGGCGGAAGCGTATTTGCGCGCGCTGGCGTCCGAGGCACCGATGATCCCGCTGTCCGCGCGCCGCGGCGCAGGAGTCAGCGACTGGTGCGACTGGGTTCTTGCTCAGCTCGAGGCTCACCGGGCGCGCGTCGCTGCGGGCGAGACCCGCACGCCGCGAGTGCAGGCAGAGGGTGCGCGTTTGCATTTCTCACAGGTTCCGGCGCAGGAAGGCAGCGGCACATGACTGCGAGCGCGAAAACCTGGCTGGATCGAATCCGCCAGCTGCCGCTGCCGGAGAATATCCGCATCATGAACGTCTGCGGCGGCCACGAACGTTCGATCAGCGCCGCAGGCATCCGCGGCGCGCTGCCACCGCAGATAGAGCTGATACCGGGACCCGGTTGCCCGGTTTGCATCTGCCCCGAAGAGGATGTTTACGAGGCAATCCACCTCGCGCTGGAAGAAGATGTGATCCTGGTCACCTTCGGCGACATGTTGCGGGTACCGGTCAATGTGCCGCGGCGCGATGTGCGCTCGCTGGAGCAAGCCAAGGCTGCCGGCGCCGACATCCGCCCGATCGCTTCACCGCTGGAAGCGGCTTCCATCGCCCGCGAAAATCCCGACCGGGCCGTGGTGTTTTTTGCCGCCGGATTCGAAACCACGATGGCGCCGGTAGCGGCGATGCTGTGTGAGGGCGCGCCCGACAACCTGTTCATGCTGTTATCCGGCCGACTTACCTGGCCGGCCGTCGCCATGCTGCTCGACAGTGGCGAGCCGGGGTTTGATGCGCTGATCGCGCCCGGGCATGTCTCCACGGTGATGGGCCCGGAGGAGTGGTCCTTCGTGGTGGACAAGCACGGGCTGCCGGCAGCGGTGGCCGGGTTTACGTCGGTCAGCTTGCTCGCGGCGATGTATTCGGTTTTGCGTCAGTTCATTGAGGACCGCCGTTTTCTGGACAACTGTTATCCGGAAGTCGTGCGCGAGCACGGCAATCCGGTTGCGCGGGAAAAGCTGCAGCAAGCCTTCGACGTCGGCGACGCCAACTGGCGCGGCATCGGTTCGATCCCGGGTTCCGGATATACGCTCAAACCCTGGCTGGCGGCACGGGATTCGGTCACCGAGTTCGGCCAGCATGGCGGTGAGGAACGCAAGAACGCAGGCAAGATGCCTCAGGGCTGCGATTGCGCGAAAGTCGTTCTGGGCAAAATCTATCCGAATCAGTGCCGCATCTATGGCCTGGCCTGTACGCCGCGGACCCCAGTGGGCCCGTGCATGGTGTCTGACGAAGGTGCCTGCCGGATCTGGTGGGCCAACGGAATCCGCAGTCAGGACGTCGCCTGATCCGGATGCGTTGGTCGTCGCTGTTGCCAGGATCACGGCTTGCCTGGCCGCGTAGCAACCGCAGATTTGTCGAGTGAGTACCGCCGGCGGCCAGCATCGCGCTCGCAGCATTCGCCTGTCCGGTCAGGTTCAGGGCGTCGGCTTCCGACCCTTCGTCTACCGTCTGGCCTGTCGACACAATGTTGTCGGATGGGTTCAGAATCAGCTTGGCGAGGTCGAGATTTTCGCCCAGGGACAAGAACCGGATCTGGACGCCTTCCAGGCAGATCTGGTCAGCGCTGCGCCGCCCTTGTCCCGGCCTGCCCTGGCCTCAGCCAGGGATGTGCCAACCGGCCCGCTCACGGACTTTCGGATCTTGGACAGCGCCGCGAAGCATACCGCGCGGATCCACGTCCCCCCTGACTATTTCACCTGTGACGACTGCGTACGCGAGCTCAATGATGCGAGCGATCGCCGTTATCGTTATCCGTTTATCAACTGCACTCAATGTGGACCGCGGTACACGCTGATCCGGGCCATGCCGTACGACCGACCGAACACATCGATGGCCGGGTTTCCGCTGTGTGCCGAATGTCGCCGGGAGTATGAAGACCCCGCAGACCGCCGCTTTCACGCCGAGCCCGTGGCCTGCCCGGTTTGCGGGCCCGGCTTGCTCTTTCGCGATCCCGACGGCGGCGAAACCGGCGACAACGAGAGCGCTCTCGCAAAGTGTCTGCAGGCGCTGACCGCCGGTGCCATCGTCGCGGTAAAAGGCGTCGGTGGTTATCACCTGATGTGTGATGCCCTCAATGATGATTCGATCCGACGCCTGCGCGCGTCGAAGCCGCGCCCGCACAAGCCGTTGGCGGTGATGGTCCCGGTCAGCGGCGCGGATGGCCTGGCCGCATTGCGCAGGGAGACCTCGCCCGATGCGGTAGAGATCGAACGCCTGCTGGACCCGGCCCGCCCTATCGTGCTGCTGCGTCGGCGAGGGGATAGTCAACTGTCGCCGCTGGTCGCTCCCGGCTTGAACGAGGTCGGCGTGATGCTGCCATACAGCCCGCTTCACCACCTGTTGCTGAGCAGCTTTGGTCAGCCACTGATTGCCACATCGGCCAACATCAGCGGCGAACCGGTGCTGACCGATGCTGCCGAGGTCGAGGCCAGGTTGGGACACATCGTGGATGCCTGTCTGCACCACGACCGGCCTATCGTCCGGCCCGCGGACGACTCGGTGTTCCGGCCGATGGCGTTCGGCTTGCAGCCGATCAGGCTTGGTCGGGGCGGTACACCGCTGGAGCTGAGCCTGCCAGTGCCGCTGGAGCGGCCCACGCTGGCGGTCGGCGGGCACATGAAGAACACCATCGCACTGGGCTGGGGAGATCGTCTGGTGGTCTCGCCACATATCGGCGACATGGGCACGGTCCGCAGTCTCAGCGTTTTTGAGAGCGTGGTCGAAGATCTTCAGACCCTGTTTGGCGTGACCGCCGAACAAATCGTCTGCGATGCTCACCCCCAGTATGCGACGACTCGCTGGGCCCGCGAGCGTGGTCTCCCGCTAAGCCGAATTCCGCATCATCATGCGCATGCCGCTGCCGCTGCCCGGGACTGGTCGGACGATGAGCCAGGCATCGTGTTCACCTGGGATGGAGTGGGTTACGGCGAGGACGGCAGCCTCTGGGGCGGCGAACTTTTGATCGGAAACCCGGGGAGATGGCGGCGGGTTGCGAGCATGCGCCAGTTCCGCTTGCCGGGCGGTGAGCGTGCCGGACGCGAACCCTGGCGCAGTGCGGCCGGCGCATGCTGGGAAGCAGGGCTTGATTGCCCGGTGTTGCCGCCGGACTCAGAGCTGGTTGCCCAGGCGTGGCGAGGCGGCATCAATGCCCCATATACGTCTGCGGTGGGACGGCTGTTCGATGCCGCCGCGGCGCTGACCCGACTGACGATCAAGGCCAGCTTCGAAGGCCAGGGACCGATGTTGCTGGAAGCGGCTGCAGATGGGTGTTACGACGGCATGGACTTGCCGCTGATACGCGATGATCATGGCCTTTGGGTTACCGACTGGGCGCCGTTGCTGAGCATGCTGATGGATGACGGGCAGCCGCTGGCCCGGCGGGCGGCCGCATTCCATGACAGCATGGCCAGAGCGGCGCTGGCTCAGGCCCTGCGCGTCCGCGAGGATTCGAGCCTCCACCGGATCCGGCTTGGCGGTGGGGTGTTTCAGAATCGCCTGCTGAGCGAGCACCTGGTCTCACTGCTGACCGGGCAGGGATTCGAGGTCATGATGGACAATACCTTGCCGGTGAACGACGGTGGTTTGTCCGCCGGCCAGATATTCGAATACGCGGCGCGCCAGCGCGCTGCACACCGGACCGGAAGCGGCTGAGCTTACGGCGGCAAATCGCAGGGAGAAGGTAATGCAGGACACCCATATCGGTCTCGCCCACGGCAACGGCGGGCGATTCATGCACGAATTGATCGAGGAGGTTTTCGCCGCCTCGCTGGCCAATCCGGATCTGGACACAGGCTCTGATGCAGCCACGGTACCTGCGCTGCCGGCAGGGTCGCTGCTGATGTCCACCGACGGGTTCATCGTGCAACCGCTTGAGTTCCCGGGTGGCAATATCGGTTCCCTTGCCGCGCATGGCACGATCAACGACCTTGCGGTCGCCGGCGCCGATCCCCTCTACTTCTCGCTCAACTGTTTTATTGAAGAAGGTCTCGAACTGGCGGTGCTGGAGAGGGTGATCCATGCGCTGAGCAAAGCGACTGCCGAATCCGGGGTCCGGGTGATTGCCGGCGATACCAAGGTGTTGCCGCGTGGCGAAGGCAGCGGCGTCTATCTGGCTACTACCGGTATCGGCGTGAAGCCCCATGGGGTCGATCTGGGAATGGGCCGGATCAGGGACGGCGATCAGCTTCTGGTCAGCGGGCCGGTCGGCGATCATGGTATCGCGGTGATGCTGGCACGCGAGCAGTTCGGGCTGCGCGGCGACCTGTTGTCCGATGCGGCCAGCGTGCTGCCGCTGACCCGCTGCGTACGTGAGATGCCCGGCGTCCGCTTTATGCGCGATCCGACGCGCGGCGGCCTGGTAACCGTAGCGCACGAGATTCATCGTGCCTCAGGTCTGCAGGTACGCCTGGCCGGGCCCGAGATACCGGTCCGCGATCCGGTGCGCTCGGTGTGTGAAATGCTCGGCTACGACCCTTATTACCTGGCCTGTGAAGGGCGGGTGGTTGCCGTGGTCGCGCCGGATGCGGTGGACGCCGTGCTAAGTCAGTGGCGCGCTCTTCCGGAGGGCCGTGATGCCGCTCACATCGGCGAACTCGGCAGCGGCCGGCAAGCGGTGGTTATGTCCACCGAGATCGGGGGAGAGCGGATGCTCGAACAGTTGGAGGACGACCCGTTGCCGCGGATCTGCTAGCCGGCTGCTAGCCTCCCAGCAAGGCGTTCATCTTCTCCAGCAGCCCGGAGAAATTGATCGGCTTGGTGTCGTAGTCGTCACAGCCTGCCGCGAGCGCTTTTTCCCGATCCCCCTCCATCGCGTGAGCGGTTAACGCCAGGATCGGAATGCCTGCAGTGGCGGGGTCTCCCTTGATACGGCCGGCGGCCTCCCAGCCGTCCATCACCGGCAGACTCATGTCGAGAAGAATAATGTCCGGCGACTCGGAACCCGCCATATTGACGCCGGCTTGGCCGTCCACCGCAATCAGCACTTCATAACCCTTACGGGCCAGCCTGCGGGACAGCATGTCGCGATTCATCTCGTTGTCCTCCACGAGAAGCACTCTGGTCATCGTCAACTCCGTATGGATCGTATGGGGTCAAGTTCCGCCTGACGGCTGCACATTCTATCCCGATTTTCGTCGCCGGACCGCATCCCCGCAGATACACGCCCGCCTATTTCTCTTCCGGGCAAGCACAATGGTGTGAAACGGACCTCGCGCCGGGCCCCGAACGGAATCGCTGTCGAATCTCCGCAAGGCGGCCGGGACGGCGTCAGTGCAACGCGCCAGGAAAGGGTTTTTCAGGCAGATCCTGAAACAACGCCCGGTCGACGACCTGCAGCAGAACCTCCGGATCGTGGACACCGGTAATGGCAAGCCGACCGTTGACGATCAGGCTGGGCACTCCGGTGAGCCCGGCGCTGCGAACCCGGGCCTCCATCGAACGCACCAGGTCGCGATTCTCGTCGCCGCCGAGATAGGTTTCCGCTTCGCTGGCATTCATCCCCGCTTCCCCGGCCAGGCCCGCAAGAACGTCTATCTGGCCGATGTCCTGGCCATCCTCGAAGAATCCCCGAAACAGCTTGTTGGCAATCTTGTCTCCCATGCCCTGCTTTTCAGCCAGCAGGATCAGGCGATGGGCGTTCATCGTGTTAGGAACCAGATCAAGCTGATCGAATTTGAAGCGGATACCCTCCTCCTCACCGACCGCGGCAACCTCGCCCAGGGCCGAACGCCCGGCTGCGGAGCTGCCGAACGCCTGCGCCAGATACCGGTCTACTTCCATACCCTCGTCGGGCAGAGCCGGGTTGATCTCGAACGGCTGCCAGCGAACCAATGGGGTACTTGCTCCCTGCAAAGACGCGAGCGCGCGATCCAGACGCCGCTTGGCCAGATAGCACCACGGCGATACAAGATCCGACACGAGGTCGAAAACGAGAACAGGTCTTGGCTTCATAGGCTTGGTTTCCAGCGTCTCCTGATAATTTTGACTCACGGGCTGTTAAATGGTGCCGGGACACGCGTTTTCAACCACGGAGTCCGCTGGCAATAATCTATATTTTACACTAAGTATATGTTACAAATACTTGTTTTTAATAACATTTGACTCTTAATCATTCGTTCGGTAAATCGGTGGAATTTCGAGTCGCTGATCCCCGCGCTAAGATCAGCCCGACTTTGTTCCGGGATACGTCATGCCGCCGCAAACAGTGATCAGTCTGACGACCGACTTCGGCCTCGAAGATCCGTTCGTAGGCATCATGAAAGGCGTCATCCTCAGCCGCGACCCGGGGCTTCGGGTGATAGATCTTTGTCACGGCGTTCCACCGGGACAGGTCGGGATCGCCGGCTTGTGGCTGGGCCTCTCCTCGCACTGGTTGCCGGCGGCGAGCGTCCACGTTGCCGTAGTCGATCCTGGCGTCGGCACTGACCGTGCGATTCTGTGTCTGCGTCACCAGGCCCAATGCTTCCTCGCCCCGGACAACGGCCTTGCGGCCGAACTGCTTCGCCACAGGAATTTCGACGCCATCTACAAGCTGGACCTGCAGCGTGATTGGCCTGGGTGGTCCGCCGCACCGCCAGGCAACACGTTTCACGGCCGCGATATCTTCGCGCCGCTGGCCGCAGACCTGGCTCGCGGCTTGATAAGACCGGAACAACTTGGCCCTGTCTGCGACCACTGCGAAGTTCCGTCTCCGCTACCGCTGCCTCGCGATCATGCCGGGTTTATCGATGGTGAGATTCTGCTTGCGGACCACTTCGGCAATCTGATGAGCAATATCCGTGCGGCACAGATCCCTGCCGGACGCTCGTTGCGGATCAGCGCCGGCGGCGAATCCTTCGGTCTGGTGCGCACCTATGCTGAAGCTGGCTCCGCCCCGGTGGTGGGGGTGCTCAATTCCTTCGATCTGCTGGAGATTGCCTGCGCCGACGGCAACGCTGCCCGGATTCTCGGGCTGGGCCCAGGATCGCCGGTGAGGATTGAATTCGGGTGAATTCACGGCAGGTCAAAATCGTCCGCAGGGGTGCTATCCTTGTCTCCCGGATGACCCCCTCAAGGGCTACAACCTAAACTGAAAAAAAGGCCCGGAATCGTGACTGATAACCATACAAAACAGATCAGAAATATCGCCTTCGTCGGTCCTGCAGGGACCGGCAAAACCTCCCTGCTCGAGAGCCTGCTGGCAAAGGCCGGGGCGATAAAGGTGGCTGGGTCCGTAGACCGGGGCAGCACTGTCAGCGACTACGATCCACAGGAAAAGGAACTGCAGCATTCGCTGGACACCTGTGTCTGCCATTTTGAATACGAAGGCACGCGGATCAATCTCATTGATACGCCCGGATATCCCGATTTCATCGCCCGATCGATCAGCGTCCTGCCGGCTGTCGAGACGGCGGCGCTCGTGCTTAGCGCGCAAACCGGCATTGAGACCGGCATTCGCAGGCTGATGAAAGCGGCCCGTCATTCCCGGCTGTGCCGGATGATCGTGATTAACAAGATCGATGTCGAACCGGCCAAACTGGGCAGCCTGCTGGCAGAGATCCAGGAGGTTTTCGGGCGCCGCTGCCTGCCGCTTAATCTGCCCGCCGACGGCGGCACCAAGATCCTGGATTGCTTTTTCGCACCGCAAGGCGGCGATACGGACTTCTCCTCGGTAACGGAAGCCCATGAGCAGATTATCGACCAGGTGGTCGAAGTCGATGAAGCATTGATGGAAGCGTATCTGGAGTCCGGACAGGAATTGAAGCCCGGTCAGCTCCATGACGCATTCGAAAAAGCCTTGCGCGAGGGACATCTGATGCCGGTTTGCTTCGTCTCGGCTCAGACCGGCGCCGGCCTTGGCTCCATGCTGGAGACCTTCGTCAAGCTGTTGCCCAACCCCGCCGAAGGCAACCAGCCGCCGTTCTTCAAAGGCGAAGGCGAAGATGCGACGCCGGTGGAAGTAAAGCCGGATCCGTCAAAGCATGTCGTGGCCCATGTGTTCAAAGTCATGGTCGACCCCTACGTCGGCAAGATGGGCATCTTCCGTATTCACCAGGGCACGGTCCGCAACGGCGCGCAGCTGTTGATCGGCGATGCGCGCAAGCCTTTCAAGGTCGCTCATCTTTACGAGTTGCAGGGCAAGGATGTCAACGAGATCCCAAGCGCCGGCCCCGGCTCGATCTGCGCCGTGACCAAGATTGATGAAATTGCCTATGACGACGTGCTGCACGATTCCCACGACGAGGATAACTATCATCACCGGCCGGCAGGCTTCCCGCCGCCGATGATGGGTCTGGCGATTGAGCCGGCGCGGCGCGGCGACGAACAAAAACTCGGCGATGCTCTGAGCAAGCTGGCCGCGGAGGACCCCGGCCTGCGCATAGAACACCGTGCGGCCACCAACGAAACAGTGCTGATGGGTATGGGTGATCTGCACTTGCGGATGACCCTGCAGCGGATGAAGGAACGTTACAACGTCGAGGTCGAAACCCACCCGCCCAGCATTTCCTATACAGAGACCATCACCACTGCCGCGGAAGGTCACCACAGACACAAAAAACAAACCGGCGGCGCCGGCCAGTTTGGAGAGGTGTTCCTGCGGGTGGAAAAACTGGAACGCGGTAGTGGCTTCGAATTCGTCAATAAGGTGGTCGGCGGAGCGATCCCGGGCCAGTTTATTCCAGCGGTGGAAAAAGGCGTACGCCAGGCAATGGTCCAGGGCGCGGTCGCCGGGTTTCCTCTGGAAGATATTCGCGTGACCGTGCACGACGGCAAACACCACCCGGTCGATTCCAAAGAGGTCGCGTTTGTCGCTGCCGGCAAGAAGGCGTTTCTGAACGCAGTGAAGAATGCGCGGCCGATCGTGCTCGAACCAATTGTGGAGATCGATGTAACCATCCCGTCGGACGCAGTCGGCAATGTCACCGGCGACTTGTCCTCACGCCGGGGCCGGATCATGGGCAACACGACGCTGGGCGCTGACCGTGTGGTCATCCACGGTGAGGCGCCGCTGGCCGAGCTGCAGGAATATCAGAATCAGCTGAAATCGATGACCGGAGGCGCCGGTATGTTCAGCATGTCGCTCAGCCGCTACGAAGCCGTGCCGCCGAAGGTTCAGCAAGATCTTGCCGCACAGTACAAGGCCGCCGACGAGGACTGAAATTGCCGCCGCGGACGACCGGCAGAAACAGCTGGCGGACGAACCGTCTGCGCGCGGCTTAGGGTGTTGGGCATGCTGCGCGCAGAACCGGCGTCGATGACCGGATGGGCTCCGGGGCTAGTACTCCCACCAGTTGTTTCGCCACCAGGCGATGAACTCGTCCAGATCGACGTAGCCGTCACAGTTGGTATCGGTGATCGAAAACCCCTCAGCGGCCTGGCTCACGGATGCGTCCGGATTGACCGTGGTCAGCAACGCCCGAAACTCATCGAAATCGATCAGACCATTGCCGTCCTTGTCGAAGAAGCCGAAGGTCTCCCGAATCTCGTCCAGCTTCTGCTCAAGTTCCTCATCCATAGAACAACCCCTCGAATTGTCGGGCCGCGCCGGCCAGGTGTCTGCGGCCGGCAGCTTATCATGCACTGCCGCGGGATCGCATCAGGTGTATTGATCTGAATCAAAGGTCCTGCGCAGGACCTTTGATTCAGATCAATACACCATGAGGCATAAGTGGGAAGATCGGGCTGTCGCCATCCGGGCGGGCAATCGCCTCGCGGACGCTGAGCGTGTGCGCTTGAGGTTTAGCGGGGAAACCTGATGGATGGATTGTGGTCCAACTCGCATGTGATCCTGGATCAGCTGATCCATGGCTACCCCGACCTTCCGATCGAACCGTTGCCCTAGTCGTCAGGACGCCCAATTGAGTAACCGTCTTTGCTACTGCGCGATCATCGCGATCCTGCTCGCTAACCTGGCGGCCTGCACGACATCGGCCGTGGACAGCGAGTTCCCGGTGCCGGTAGTCGACAAGGTGCCGATAAGAGTTGCGGTCTACTTTGACCAGGCCTTCAGCAACTATGCTTACCGGGAGCAGAGCCCCGGAGAGAAATCCTGGGTCATCATGATCGGCTCCGCCAATGTGGAGATGATGCGCCGAATATTCCAGGGCATGTTTGAGGAAACAGTCGAGCTGCCGGAGCTTCCGGGATTGAAGTTTCCGGTGGAACAGGTTGATGCGGTGATCGCCCCGGAAGTGGAATCATTCGAAGTCCGGACGCCGCAACCGCCGCAGTACAATCCTGACGGTACTCAATTGCTACGCGGCGTCGACGAGAGCACCGACCGGTTCACCGTATGGATCACCTATCGGATGACCATGTACGATGATCAGGGCAGGCAGATCGCATCGTGGCCGGTGCGGGCGTATGGCCAGACCCCGGAGGGGGTCATGGACATGTTCGGGCCGGATGAGGCGCTGGCCAGGGCCACAACCATCGCAATGCGCGACGCGGGCGCCTACCTGTCAATATATTTTGAAGACGAACCGAGGATCCGCGAATGGATGCGGGAAGAAGGTGTAAGCAATCGGCCACCGCCGCGCAAGCCTGGCAAAGCCATCCGGGCTCGATGAGCGCGAGTCGGATCAAGCAGGGATTGACCCGGGCATGCGCACTCTTGTTCGCCTGCATGCTGTCCAGTGGGTGCATGAACGCCAGGATAGACCAGAATCGTCACGGCATGACCGGTATCGAATCAGATGAGGCGGTGGTGGTTCTCGCGCGCAGCTTGTACAACGGTAACGAAACAGAGACAAAATTTATCGATTGCGTCGACAAGGCGCTGGCCCGCGGAAAGCCGCCGCTGCGGGTGATCAGCGATGATGCGTTTCGCGACGATTTCTATCCCTGGTTCGAGCCACGCACGGCTCCCCGCGGGTCGGAGGACTTGCCGGCGATGCTCAGCGAAGACGCGCTTGCGACCAAGCTGCGTAAGGAGAAAGTACGCTATCTGGTCTGGATAGAGGGGTCGACCGAAGCGCATGGCGGCGGCGGCGGCATCAGCTGCGCCGCGGGTCCGGGCGCCGCAGGCTGTGTGGGGCTAGTCTGGTGGGAGAAGGATTCGACCTATGAGGCCTCGATCTGGGATCTGGAAAACACCTCCACCGCCGGCCAGGTCACCGCGGATGTCTCCGGGATGTCTGTGGTGCCGGCGCTGATCGTGCCAGTGCCGATGATTGCGCCTACCCAGGGCAAGGCCTGCAAACAGCTGGCGGAGCAGCTGCGAAACTTCCTGGTCCAGGGCATCAGCTGACCGGCGATCCGTCCTTGCCAAATACTACCGTGGTGCGGAAGTCGCTTTCCTCAGGCGGCTGTGCAGGCACCCCGGGCGGACCACCGCGGAAGATCAGCAGGAATCGTCCAATCCGTATCTCATCGCGATCCGCCAAGGTCCGCTGACGGACTTCCTGGCCGTTTACCGTCGTGCCATTGGTGCTTCCCAGATCCACCACGACCCAGGCCGAGCCATCCGGAACGATCAGCGAATGATGGCGGCTGACGGAGCTGTCGCGCAGGCAGATATCGTTGAATGAGTGCCGGCCGACCAGCAGCTTGTCGCGTCCCAGCGGGACTTCGAGGAAGGTCGCATTGTCGCGGGAAATCTCCAGCCGGCAGTTGTAGCCCAGGGCTTCGGCCCCGGACAAGCCAAGACGGGCGGCGCAGACTCTGACGTCATCGACTGACGGGGCCGGCGCATGATCTTTCTCCACGTTCTCCAGGACAGCGGTGGCCAGTTCATTGATCCGGGCCGGGACTCCGCCGGTGGCTGCGTAAATGGCCATCGCTACCGTCGGCGGCATCAGCGCCGAGGGCCGCCCGCAGCCCGCCGCGGCCAGGCGAAAATGCAGATAGTCATGGGTCTCCCGCGCGCTGAGAGGATCGAGTCGATGCCTCAGCCGCAAGCGGTCCAGCAACGGCTTGAGACGGCGTGACTCAAGAAGCCGTTCCAGCCCCATATCACCGGTAATAACGATATTCAGCGGGCTGTCCTTACCGGCCACCTCAGCCAGCCACAGGAGTTCTCCTGCGACCTCGTCCGAGATTGCCCGCGGATCGCCTATCTGCAGCAACGCCTTCTGGCCTTGCTGGGCGACCTGAACCAGGAACACGCTGAGCAGATTCTTCAACTCGCTGTGTTCGGCCTCGACCGCGCCAAAACCGAAGGTATCCAAAACCGTGGCCAGAAACGCGTTGCCTTCGGCCGGGGGCGCCTGGATTCTCCCGCCGCGCACTGTGTCCCGAGAGCTACGCAGAAAGAAATCGATGCAGGACGTTTTGCCGGTGCCGGCCGCGCCACTCAACACGAACAGGTTGTCTTTGCCCTGGACCGAACGCTCCAGAAAACTCAACGCGGCCGAGTGCTGAAAGCCCCGATAAAAAAACCGGGGATCGAAATCGGCATCGAATGGAGCCACCGAAAGCCCTAAAGCCAGGTTATGCATATGCTTGCCGCCCCGCCCGAACCTCAACGTTTCATGAAAGTGTTTTATTAAATTATTGAATTCGCTGCAAGCTTTACCTGCAATAATTGAGCAAAGCCATGCCTGATATCATCGGTGCAGCCAACACAATCGCCGCAACAGGGAGCCAGCAGGACCTTGCCCAACCACTCGGATCAACACGACGGCCCGATCGCCAAATCCGGCGTTCTGAAGTTGTTTCCCACCTATGTGTGGGCGACCCAACTCAAGCCGGAAGCATTCAGACCGATCAATGAAAAGATCATGGCCTATCTGCGCGAGCTGCAGACTGCCAGGCCGGAACTTGCCAGCAAGGGCCAGTGGCAGACCAGCCAGGATCTGCACAGACAGCCCGCCCTCGCCGATCTGGTCGCGGTCATCCAGGCCGGTGCGCGCAGCATCTGCGACTCGATGACCTTGATTTATGAGCGTCTGGAGATCACGGGCTGCTGGGCGAACCTGAGCCAACGGGGATTCCCTCATCGCCAGCATTTTCACCCCAATAACTATTTGAGCGGCGCGTACTACGTCAAGACCGCTCCGGGGGCAGACCGCATCAGCTTCCATGACCCCCGTCCACAGGCGGGAATGCTGGTGCCGCCCGCGCGCAATCAGGACCTGGCCAATCCCGACCAGGTTTCGCTGGATGTCGGCGATGGCATGCTGGTGATGTTTCCGGCGTGGCTGCAGCATTCTGTGGCGCCGAACCAGAGCGAGATCACGCGCATCAGCGTGGCGTTCAATCTGATGTTTCCGGAGTTCGGCACGCGGATGGCCAACCCGCTGTGGCAGGGCGAAGCTACCGGCGATTGAACCCGCCGGTCAGGCGCTAATCGGCGCCGCGGCGTGAGCCAGGTCGAGCTCCCGCCGGGCCGCGGTGAACTGATCAAGCGCGCGGGTGATATAGGCACAGGCTTCGTCGACGTAGCCATCGGCGGACGCAGACCAGACGCGGTTCAGATAGCGCTCACCGGCCGCGAACGCGCTCATGATATCGGCGTAGCTCTGCAGACCATAGAGATGGGTCAGGCTGTGTCGGGCATCGGCGAAGCGTTCCAGGTCGTCGCGGAAACGGCGGTCGATTTCGAAACGCAGTTCGTATGGCGGTATCTCTTCTTTCTTTGCCGAAAGGTCGGTCAGACCCGCTATCACCCGATCCAGACTTTCCTCGATATCGGCCCGATTAGTGGCTAGTGTTTCGTCTGAACGCGCATGCTTGAGGCTACTCGATTTGACCAGGTAGACGCCCACCGCACCCACCATCAGGCACGGGACAAACAAGCCCCAACGCACCTGCTCCGGGTCCAGTGAAGTAAGAAAGGCGCCGCCAAGGAATCCCGCGGCGGTAAGAAGAAATCCGAGCAAGTTCATGCTTGTGCCCCCTAGCCCGCGAACACCGCGCGCACTGCAAAACCAACCCCCACCAGCGCCTCTCCGACGATCAGCCCGGCAGCAACCGGGATGCCGGATTCCTCGCTGAAACGATGACCCATGCGGGCGTCGGTCAGCAATCTGAGCAAGGTGCCGAGACTGTATGTCAAGACGATGTTGAACGGCAGGTAGAAGCCCAGGCCGACAGTGATACCTAATCCGCCGCTTGCGGCGCTCAACAATGCGCCCATGCCGGCGCCTGCCAGGTACTTCTCCACCGGCACATCGCCGCCGAGAATGCCGTTGATCATGCTGGCCAGAGCCTGTCCCTGCGGCGCCGGCAATTTCTCACTGCCCAGGCCGTACGCTTCATGCAGCACGAAGATCACGCCGATGATCAGGATCGGGCCCAGCCAGGCGCCGAAGAACTGGCCGGCCTGCTGCATCCGCGGCGTCGCCCCGATCAGATAGCCGGTTTTCAGATCCAGCATCAGGTCTGTTGCCTGCGACATCGCAACACACACCGCGGCTCCGACCATCACCGCGGCAATAATCGCGTCGCTTCGATCAAGCCCGTTGGTGATGATGATCAGCAAGGTCACCGCGATCAGGGTCATCCCGCTGAGCGGCGACCAGTTGGTGCGCCCGATACACTCGGACAGGATGACGCCGGCAATCCAGATCCAGGCTGTACCGAGCAGCGCCATCGCGATGCCGCGACCGATCCCCATCTGATCTGTCGACAAGGTGGCGATGATCGCCAGCACGATCGCTGCGCCGATCACCGCGACATACAACAGCTTGATCGGCATCTCGTCCTTGGACACCGCCGACTCCACCCGCGCTGCACTCTGCATGCTGCGTATGGCGCCGAGGATCAGCGGCAGCGCCAGCACGATGCCGGTCAGCGCGCCGCCGATCAACATCCCGATACCGACCGGCCGGAACAAGGACAAACGCAGCACTTCGGGATTGGTCACCGCGGTCATGACTCCATCGATCAGCTCTGTGGGCAACAGCCCGGTGGCCGCAAGCAACGGAGCGATGATCCAGTAGCAGGCAAAACCGCCGATGATGAACGCCACACCGCCTTTTCCCGCGATATAGGCAGCGCCGATAGTCAGCAGCGACACGTACCAGATGCCGTTCATATATTCCGGCATCCCGAGGATTGCGCCCAGGTCCCAGTTATCCAGGCCGCTAAGCTGGCTGATCACGTGGACTCCGGCACTGAACGCCGCGGCGGACAGCAACAACACCGCCTTGCGGATGCCTGCTCCAGGCGATTTCAGGATGGTGGCGACGGCGACGCCGCCCGGATAAGTCAGCCGCTCATAATCGATCATCTGCTTGCGCAGCGGGATGATGAATGCGATGCCCAGGAACGCACCGGCAATACAGCCAAACGTCATCACATAAGGATTGAAGCTGGTCTCGCCCAGAATAAACAGCGCCGGCACCGAGAACATCATGCCGGAGGACGCTCCGTTGACCGCGCTGGCCACGGTTTGCGCGACGTTGTTCTCGACAATACTGTAGCGCCGCATCACGCCACGCAGAATGCCGAAACCGAGAATCGCTGCCAGTTCGGAACCCTCGATGGAAAACCCGAGGATCAGCGCTGCATAACCGATACTGATCGAGATCAGCGCGCCGAGCAGCCAGCCCACGGACACGCTGGCCCAGGTCAGCTCCGGATACGGTCCATGCCGGATGATCCCGGCGCCTGCGTCGGTCTTGGCCAATGTCTGCTCCCCTGGTCAATCCGTCCGCAGAAAGCGGCCACGGATTGCATTGCTTATTCTTGATCGCGCATACCAGTAGCATATTTGCCTGCCGATGGAAAACCGACGCGCGGCCTGCCGACGCCAGGTACCTGACGCCTGCTGTTTTTCCTCACGGTGTTCGCCAGCAGCCCCGGCGCGGTGCTCGATGACGCCGGGTCAACGCGGCAGCCCGGACCACAGTCCGGCTGTGGCCGAAGCCTGGCCCCGGGACACGCTGCGCCGGACTTGCGTAGAATCCAGCATGACCACGCGGGCAACGCCCGATGTGGACACTCGACTCGCCAACATGGCGGATAATTGACTTTATATTTATATCCTATTTTATTGTTTTTATTATCTAAAATATGTCCTCTGATCGGCCATCTGACACTTATCCCGACGCGTCGCCTGAGGAAACCGAGCGACTGTTACAGACCGCGCTGGGCCAGCATCAGGCGGGTCGGCTGGAGCAGGCTGCCGAAGCCTATCAACAGGTCCTGTCAGTGGCTGAAGGGCATCCGGACGCGCTGCATCTGCTGGGCGTATTGCGTTACCAGCAGGGACAGTTCGACGCGGCTCTGACGCTGCTTGGCGAGGCCGTCACCCGCGCGCCCGATCACGCAGACGCGCTGTGCAATCTGGCGCTGGTGCAAAAGGCTGCGGGGCGGCCGGACCTGGCCGAGAAAACGCTTGAGCGAGCGCTGACCGTCACACCCCGGTTACCAACCGCCCATAACAGTCTCGGCGGCATTCGCCTGGCCCGCGGCGACATCCAGGGCGCTATCGCCGCGTATCGCGAGGCCACCCGGCTTGAACCCGCCTATGTCGATGCACTGGTCAATCTGGCTAACGCGCTATTGCTTGCCGGCCACGCAAAACATGCACTTGCACCGTGCAGTCGCGCGCTCGAACTGCAGCCGGAACTGGCCGCGGCCCACGCCATGATGGGCTCGCTGCAAGCAACGCTCGGCGAGGACGCCAGGGCCAGCATGTGTTTTCGTCGCGCGCTCGAGTTGAATCCAGCCAACGCGGACTACGCCTGTAATCTGGCCAGCGCGCTGGTATCCGAGCGCAAATGGGATCAGGCCCTGCCCATCTTCGAGCAAGCGGTGACCCTGGATCCGGATTGCGGGCCCGCGATCAGCGGAGCCTTGCTGGTCGCCCGATCCCTTTGTCTCTGGGATGGTCTGGCTGATCGGTCTGCGCGTTTCGCCGACGGCATCCAGCGAGGGCTGGCCGGACTGACGCCGTTCATTTACCTCGCGGAGCCGTCAACCGCACGGGAGGAGCTCGCGTGCGCGAGTTTGTGGAGCGATCACATCAGCGCGCGCATGGCGCCGTTGAAGGAAAGACTGGGCTTCCGCCACAACAACACGGCAAAAGACCGCATTACGGTGGGCTATTTCTCCTATGACTTCCGCCGCCACCCGACCGCTTACACCAAGGTCGGGCTATTCGAGAACCACGACCGTGATCGTTTTCGCGTCCTCGGTTATTGCCACGGGCCCGACGACGGCAGCGAGATCCGTCGGCGCGTGGTCGACGCATTCGATCAGTTCCTTGACGTCAGTGGCTGGCCACCCGGCGAAGTCGCGCGTCGTATCCATGCCGATGGCGTGGATATCCTGGTTGACCTGAAGGGACATACGCTGTCCGCACCGACCGAGGTCTTTGCATTGCGCCCGGCCCCGATCCAGGTGAACTACAAGGGCTATCCCGGCACCATGGGCGGTGACTTTATCGACTACATCGTCGCCGACGATTTTGTCGTGCCTGAAGCCGATCGCGATACCTGCTCGGAGAAAGTGGTCTATCTGCCGGAGACCTACTGGGTCGACGATAGCCGCCGCGCACAGCCGGCTGAGCCACCGAGCCGGAGGGCGATGGGTTTGCCCGAGAACGGGTTTGTGTTTTGCTGTTTTAACAACAGCTACAAGATCACACCCGAGATGTTCGAGGTATGGACCGGCATACTCAATGCGCTTCCGGGCAGTGTACTGTGGCTGCAGAACAGCAATCCGGGCAGCAGCCTGAGCCAGAATCTGCGCGGCGCGGCGGTCAGGCGCGGTGTCGATGCAAGTCGCATCGTGTTTGCGCCGCGACGTCCGCTGGAGGAATACCTGGCGCTGTTCCGCCTTGCCGATCTGTTCCTCGATGCCCGCCCTTACAATGCCCATACCACCGCCAGTGACGCTCTTTGGTCAGGCTTGCCGGTGTTGACCTGTCCCGGCTCGACATTTGCCTCGAGAGTCGCTGGCAGCCTGTTGCGTACGCTCGGCCTGCCGGAGTTGATCTGCCCCTCACTTGAGGCCTATCGCGACCTGGCTTTGCATCTGGCCGCGCATCCCGATGAATTGGCCAGCCTCCGTCAGCGGCTCAAGGTCCGCACGCGAAGCAGCCCGTTGTACGATACGCCGCGGCTGACCCGACACATGGAAGCCGCTTACGAGTTGATCTATCGGAACTTCGTGGCCGGCAAGCCGCCGCGGCATTTCCGCGTGCCCTTATTGACCGCCGCCGAAAACGGCCAGCGCTGAGACGGTAGATCTAGCTGGTGAGGCGGCGAAACAGACTGCGGTGACTGTGCATCTTCTCGTGTAATTCCTGGCGCCGTGATTCAAGCCAGTCAGAACGGGATACCGGCGTTTCAGATTCACCGTCTTTTTGCCGCCGCTGCACCTCCTCGTCCCGGAATTTGCAGAAATCCCGGTAGGCATCGAGTTCCGGCCGAAGATTGCGGCAGGTCAGCTCAACCATCACCGCGTCATCCACATAACCCAGGCCGGGGATGTCGTCCGGAATAAGGTCCTTCGAATCCGCCACGTAGGCCATGGCGTCGAGTACGCGACGGATGTCCTCGACCGGGAGGCGCCACTGCGGATCGGTGACCATAGCCACCAGTGGTTCCAGTTGCTCCAGCGTCTGCAGGATAAATGCCGGGGCACTGGTCTGCCGGGCGCGCTCCAGCAAGTCCTCCGCTGCCTTGACGATCTGAGACAGCTGGATCCCATCCTTGCAGGCGCCTTTGGCCTCGATAATGCGTTGGAAATACGCCAGATCCTGATCGGAAAGCTCAAACTCCAGCTTCATCGGCATCGGACGTCTCCAGATTCGGAAAGGACCTCAACGGGGAAGCGTATCCAGCTGCCGGGGCAGCGTCAACGTGATCTGCGACGGCCAGGCCGGCATGGATGCTGCTTTATCTTCAAAGCCGGGGCAAAACCTGATGTGAACTGCATCCTTGACATGCCGTTCCGCATTATGACAGCTTGGACCCTGCAGAAAACGGCAAAGTCGCCGAAAGGCGATGACGCAAAGCCACCGGTCTAAGGGCATAGCCTAGGACAGCGGGGTCGCCTGCAGGACGGGACCCGTATTTCGGATGACCCGCCGCATGCATGGACGCTTATCGAGCGTGCCCCCTTGCCATTCTCCGGTACGGCGAAGCGATGCCCGCCTCTGCAGGCTGCGCGGATTGGCCGCGCGGTCATTCGGGAATGCGGGAGTATGTGTGATGAACGTCACGCAAAAGAAAATCGATCAGGACCTTCTTGAGACCACGCAACGTCTCAAGACCCTCGAGGACGAATGGCGCGAGCGCAAGGCAGCGCGGCTGTATCGTGACCTGACCAGGGCCGCGGAGGAACTTGAGGCCCGATTTGCAGGCTACACTGCGGTCAGCGTCGAAAAAGGCGAGCGCGCGGTCACCGTCAGGATCGGCCAGGACCGGGAGCTGCGCTTGCTGATGCGGCTGAACTTCGACGAACACGGCCTGCTCAACCAGAGCTTCCAGGTCCAGGACAAACAGATTCGACGACGCCCGGACTACGAAGAGCTGGATGACCAGTTTGCGTTTGACACGCTCGAGTCCGCGGTCGCCTTCATCCTGCGGGCCTGCGATTGAAGTACCTGGCTGCCGGGCCGTGCCGCGGTGTCGCGCCCGACTGTGCTCAACCTGCCGGCCCGAGATTCAGGTTCTGGCTTTGGCGCGGATATCGCGGATGGTGTCCAGCAGAGTGTGGCGCTTGAAATCCACGAACTCTCCGGCATCGAAAAACACGCCGTAACAGGTGCTGCATGACTCAAACCAGATGTGCGGCTGATCGCGATCCACCATCCGGATCATTTCGGTGTGGCAAGTCGGGCATGAAATCCGATCTTCGGCGTTAAACAATTCTCCGACGTCGGGATCGCCCTGGTCGATCACTTCAGATCCCTCCATCTTTTTCAGCGCCTCATGCTCCAGAGCATCGAACCACATTCCCTTGCACAGCGTGCAGCGGTCGATCTCTATCCCCTGGAATTCGATCTTCTCCATTTGGTGACTGCATTTCGGGCATTGCATGATTTGCTCCCGGGCTGGTAATCGGTCCCTGCTAATAGCCTAGCAGCTCGCCCGATACATCTGCCACGTCGGTTGAAATGTTTACCCGGGCGTTGCGCACGCCGGTTTACTCAGATCGTCAGCCGGCGGCCGTTGACATGATGTCGATGAATTATCTGTGGACCAAATCCGGCTGCAAACAGCCGGGGATCTGAATGCCCTGGACAGCCAGGATGGACGCCCGATCCCTGGCTCGGGATCAGATTTGCGGCCCGCTCCGCCCGACACGGAAACGTTCCCGGTGCACAAAACGTTCGTATTCCGCGATCACCTGGGCGCCGGTCAGCAGGATTAACGCGCCGACTTCAAGCAGCAACAGCGCGACGATTACCGTGGTCAACGAGCCGTAAACCACGTTGACCACGGAAATCGAGTCGAAATACCAGGCCAGGATCCTGCGTGTCGCTTCCCAAAGCGTCGCGGCCGCGAACCCGCCAACCAGAGCCGCGCTACTGCCGATCCGTCCGGCAGGCATCACCTTGTAAAACGACGCCAGCAGCACGACCTCCAGCACAAACATACCCACCGCGACCAGCCAGTGGCCACGCTGATGGCCGGGCAACAGCTCTGCCAGCTTCACCGGCAGATGAGGTTCCAGCGCGCCGAGAATGCCCGGCCCGATGGTCAGCAACGTGAGTCCGGCGCCCAGCGCCAGCATGTACAGATACGGGATGATGATGGAAACCAGGAAATGGCGGCTGACCACCCGGGAGCGATGTTCGAAGATGCGCTCGAGCGAACGCTCCAGAACCTGGAACGCAGATGCGCTGAAAAACACCAGCAGCGCCATCGCCACCCAGCCCAGTTCTTCGCGGCCTGCAAGCAGCCCACGGATCTGCTCGATCACCACATCGGTCCGGCCCGGGATGACCAGTTCGACCGTGCCGGACAGCGCGCGTAGCAGGCCTTCCTGATCGACAAACTGTGACAAGGCCAGCAGCATCAGCGCAAAGAACGGCACAATGCTCAACAATGCGTTGTAGGCCAGCGCACCGGCCAGCAACAAAACCTGATTGCGGCGCAGACCCCGCCCGACCCGAAACATGAAGGCGGTCGGGTGTCGCAACAGCAGCCGCGCTCTGGCGGTATGGGGATTTGACCTGGGCAACGAAACGGCTTCCGGGCGACGCGGTCGACAACACTGATTGTACTGTACTGCAATCGGCTGGCGGCGGAATTCCGATGCTTGATATCGCCGATTCTGCTAGCCTGACAGCGTTTGGATCTTTGGGGGATGCGGGTGAGCGACACGTCGGGCGGATTGAGTCGTTTCTTTCGGGAGATGCGACGTCGCAACGTCTTCAAGGTAGCGACGGTCTACCTGATCGCGGCCTGGGTCGTGATCCAGATCGCCGAAACCACGTTTCCCGCGCTCGGCCTGCCCGACTGGACCGTGACCTTCGTCGTCATGCTTTTGTTGCTGGGGTTGCCCATCGCGCTGATCCTGGCCTGGGCCTTTGAAGTCACCCCGGAAGGTATCAAGAAGACGGCCGACGTGCCGGTCCAGGAGTCGATCACCTCAAACACCGGGCAGCGGATCAATTATCTGATCATCGGCACACTGGCCGTGGCGGTAATCGGGCTGACGCTGACCCACAAGCGCTTCGGCTTTGGTGGCTTTGACGAAACCGCCAGCAGGGACGCCGGCCCGAAGTCGATCGCGGTGCTGCCGTTTGTCAACATGAGCGGCGACGCGGACAACGAGTATTTCTCCGACGGCCTGTCCGAAGAACTGCTCAACGTGCTCGCCCAGGTCGAGGGTCTGAGGGTTGCTGCGCGCACCTCATCGTTCTACTTCAAGGGGCAAAACGAAGACCTTCGCAGCGTCGCTGACAAGCTCGGCGTCGAGCATCTGCTTGAAGGCAGCGTGCGCAAGTCGGGAAACCGGATCCGGGTCACTGCCCAGTTGATCCAGGCCGAAGACGGTTTTCATCTGTGGTCCGACACCTACGACTACGAGATGGACGATATTTTCAAGATCCAGGACGAGATTTCGCTGGCAGTCGTGGAAGCCCTGAAGGTCAACCTGCTCGGCAAGGATCGGGCGCGGATCACCAAACGATCGACGACCAACGTGGAGGCGCACAATCTCTATCTGCGCGGACGACAATTTCTGCATCTGCGGACCCTGGAATCGACCGAACAGGCAGAGAAGCTGTTCGAAAGCGCGGTCCGCATGGATCCGGATTATGCACTGGCCTATTCCGGCCTGGCGGATTCGATAAACCTGCTCTCCACCAATCATGGTCTGATGCCGCCGGAGACTGCCTACGAGCAAGCCGCCCCGATGCTGGAGCGCGCGATGATCCTTGATCCTGAATCGGCCGAAGTATGGGCCTCAAAAGGCCTGGCCGAGATGAACGTGCGAAATCTGGATGCGGCGGAGACTGCACTGAAACGCGCCATGGAACTCAACCCCAGCTATGCGCCGGCCTACCTTTGGTACGCGAGCGCGCTGGCCGAGAACCCTGAGAGGACCGAGGAGGCTATTGAAATCCTGCGCAGGACCCTGGAGATCGATCCGCTATCCAGAGTGGCGCAGAATAATATCGCCGCCAATTATTTGACTCTGGGACGCTACGCGGAAGCGGAAGCCCAATGGCTGCGCATGGTAACTCTGGATCCTGACTACGCCACCAGCTACCTGGGTCTTTACCGGCTTGAACGCATGGTGGATTTCCGCCTCGACGATGCCCATCGCTGGCTGCTGAAAGCGCACCAGGTGTCCGAACGCGATGTGCGCACGACGATCGAATTCGTGTTCCTGTACAACGATCTCGGCATGGACGAGGACGCGCAGCGCTGGGGCCGGCGTATCGTGCTGGAGTCGCCCGAACATCCAATAGCGACCTTGTTGCCGATTTTTTACGCGATCAAGGACAAGGACTTCGTGCTCGCCGACCAGTTGTCGGCACCGTTGATGGGCTCCGAAATCAGCAATCTGTCGACTTTCCGCAGTCAGCGTCTGTTGACATTGTCCATGCTCGGGCGCGCCGATGATGCGCTGGCCCTGGCCGGGCAGTGGAATCCGGAGTTGTTGCTGGCCGATCCGGTGATCGATCACCAGAAACAGGGGCCGGAGGTCGTCGGCGAGGTTCTGTTTGCGTTGCGCAAAGCCGGTAACACGTCGCAGGCAGCCCGCCTACAGGCGGCCATGGCGCAGCATGAGAAACTTGAGCATCCCGACACCTTGCCGGCGCAGGCCAACATGACTCTTGCGCTGATCGCCGCCGCCGCGGGCGATACGCAAGAGGCTCTGCTCCGGCTGCAGCAGGCTGTCGATCAGGGCTGGCTCGGCGTCGCGGAATGGGGCTGGCAATTCACCGAATCCGAGTTTCTGGGTGAGGCTGCGGCCAGCCCGGAAGTCGCCGCAATCCAGGCGCGTCTGGACGCCTCAATCGCGGCACAACGCGAAACTGTCGAGCAGCAGCTGGCTGCACTCGGCGCCGGCGCCCGGTTCTGAGCATCGGGATGCTCGCGCTACCACTCGCCGGTATTCGGCATGGATAACCATGGCTCGCGGGGTTCGAGCGCTTCGCCTTTTTGCAACAGTTCGATGGAGATGCCGTCGGGCGAGCGGACGAATGCCATGTGGCCGTCCCGCGGTGGCCGGTTGATCACCACCCCGCCCGCCTGCAGCTTCTCGCATAGTGCATAGATATCATCGACCCGGTAAGCCAGATGGCCAAAGTTGCGCCCGCCGGTGTAAATCTCGGGATCCCAGTTGTAAGTCAGCTCCACTTGCGCCGCCTCATCCCCCGGGGCGGCAAGAAACACCAGCGTAAAGCGTCCGGCTTCGCTGTCCTTGCGGCTTAATTCGCGCAGACCGAGGAGATTGCAGTAGAAATCCAGCGAAGCGTCCAGGTCGGAGACGCGAACCATTGTGTGCAGATATTTCATTCCGGTGTCCTGTGCAAGCCAGCGCAGATTATACGGCGCAGTCCCAGGCAATACATTAGACATCGCGCAAGTTTTAAGGTATACATTCGATGTCACTAATATTCTGTCTCCCCCAAGACGACAAGTGGCCGCTATGCCCGGGTGGATCACCACCCGGGCACTTTTATGCTAGCTTAGCTTTATCATTTAAGTATCTGTTTTAATTTATTATTATGTCCTGGTTAGGCGCGCTCGCTATTGGCCTGAGTCTGGGCCTGCTGGGCTCCGGCGGCTCAGTGCTCACGGTGCCGGTGCTGGTCTATCTCGTCGGTCAGGAGGAAAAGGTCGCGATTGCCGGCTCTCTGGCCGTGGTTGGCAGTATTGCACTGGCAGGCAGCCTGCCCTTCCTGCGGCGGCGGATGATCGACTGGCGCAGCCTGGCCTGGTTCGGCATCCCCGGGATCGCCGGCACCTGGTCAGGCGCCTGGGCCGCTGCCTATGTCAGCGGCGCAACCCAGCTGGTCGCATTTGCGGTAGTGATGCTGCTGGCGGCCGGCTTCATGCTTCGGCCAGCGCCGATTCCGGTGACCGGGGTGACAATCGGAACAACAGCGCGTGCCGGATGGAAGATCGTTATCGATGGCCTGCTGGTCGGCATTGTGACCGGTTTCGTCGGGGTCGGAGGCGGCTTTCTCATCGTCCCGGCGCTGGTGTTGCTGAGTGGTTTGTCCATGCACCGGGCCATCGGCACCAGTCTGGCGATCATCGCACTGAAGTCGTTTGCCGGATTCTGGAAGTATCTCGATGTGCTGCAGCAATCCTCGCTCAGCCTGGATACGCCGGTGCTGGTCAAATTCACGCTGGTCGGCATCGCCGGAAGTCTGCTCGGCAATCAATTGGGCAACCGTATCGACCAGCGCCGCCTGAAGCAGGGTTTCGGCGTATTCCTGATCGGGATGGCGCTATTCATCATCTGGCGTAATCTTCCCGCCGGCACGACGTCCTGGCTTTTCTGCGATAGTCCGTAGCGACCAATGACACAAGATGGAGGGTCCTGAACCATGCAAATGACGATGGAGCAACTGGTGGCAAGAGCCAGATCCGTGATCAAGGAAGTCAGCGTCACGGATTTCAACCAGAATCTGCCGGAGCACACACTCCTGATCGATGTCCGCGAATCTGAGGAACACGCGGCCGGTCATATTCCAGGCTCGCTGAATATCCCCCGCGGGGTCCTCGAGGCCGAGGTCGCGCCGTCACCCGAGATGGGCGGTGAAACGGCTGCTGCACTGGCCGACAAGGATCGTCCAATCTGCGTTTATTGCCGCACAGGCGGGCGGTCTGCGCTGGCGGCAAACGCATTGCAAGAGATGGGATTTACCCGGGTCGTATCGCTGGCCGGCGGCTATTCAGCCTGGTGCGAGGATCGCTACAGGGACTGACCGGGAAAACCGGCAATCAGCTCGGCCAGCAGCAGCCCGGCGCAGTCCCTGTTGCAGCGTGTTGATCCGCTGCGCGCCGCATCAGACTCAGGCCTCGACCGCCGGCTCCGTTTCATCAGGGATTTCATCCGACGCCGGTATCTCGTCCGGCCACGCACCGATGATGGCCTGGATCACCGTGGCCAGCGGGATGGCAAAAAACACGCCCCAAAACCCCCACAGACCACCGAACACCAGGATCGCTGCGATAATCGCGACCGGGTGCAGATCTACCGCTTCGCTGAACAACAGCGGCACCAACACGTTGCCGTCGAGAAACTGGATCACGCCGTAGGCAAAGATCACCGAATAAAACTCGGGCTGCAGACCCCACTGGAAAAAGCCGACGCCGGCTACCGGCAGGGTCACCATCAGCGCGCCTACATACGGGATCAGCACCGAAAAGCCGGTCAACACCGCCAGCAACAACGCATAGTCCAGGCCCAGTAGGCGGAACACTGAGAAAGTGACGCCGCCGACGATGATGATCTCCCAGATCTTGCCCCTGGCGTAGTTGCCGATCTGGCGATCCACTTCGCCCCACACCTGATTCGCCAGCGGCCGATGTTCCGGCAAGAACGTGCTGAACCAGGCGAGGATCGCCTTGCTGTCCTTGAGCAGGAAAAACACCAGGATCGGCACCAGAACCAGGTACACACCGATGGTCAGCGCGGTCACCAGTGACGACAGGGAATAGGTCAACAAAGTCTGTCCGACGCCGATAATTTCAGAGCTCAAACTGGCCAGCAGATCCTGAATCTGTTTCTCGGTGATCAGGGAATACCGTTGCGGCAATGCCAGTAGCGCGTTTTGCAACGCCGCCACGATGCTCGGCACTTGCTGCGCCAGCTGGGTCAATTGCCGGATCAGCAGCGGCAGCAGACCGAACACGGCGAATATCAGCGCAACGAAGAAACTCAAAAATACCGCAAGCACCGCGGCCAGATGCGGCACCCGTTTACGTTCCAGGCGGGTCACCAGCGCCTGCAACAAATACGCGATCACCACACTGGCCAGAAGCGGTGCGAGCATGCTGCCAAACAGATAAAGCGTCGCGGCCACGATCAGAATGATCAGGACCAGGATCACTATCTGAGGGTTGGCGAGCTGGCGTCGGAACCAGCTGGAAATATTGTCCACCGCCATCAGGGGTATCCGAAGCAGGCCGCAAGGCTGTCTAGCATACCAGCACTGCTGTGCCGCTCAAACGACGCGCTGCGCCGCCTTGCGCTCCGCCGAGCCCAGCAGATAGCGACACATCGCCGGAACCACGAGCAATGTCAGCAACGTCGATGCCAGCAGACCGGAAATAATCGACCAGGCCAAAGGCGGCCACAGCGTGCTCCGGGTCATCGTCAGCGGTGCCAGCCCTGCGACGGTGGTTATTGTGGTCAACAGGATCGGCCGCGTGCGTCGCGCCACCGCGTCGACGATTGCGTTGACCAGGGTCTGTCCGCGTTCCAGATTCTTATCCAGCACGTCGATCAGGACGATCGCGTTGTTGACCACGATACCGACCAGCGCGATGACGCCAAGCAGTGCGGTAAAGCCAAAGGGATTGTTGGACAGGATCAGCCCGGGGACGACGCCCACGGTCGCCAGCGGCACCGTGACCAGCACCATGATCAGTCGCCGGAATGAATTGAATTCAAGCAGCAGGAACACCAGCAGCAGCACCAGACCAATCGGCATTGCTGAGAATATTGCTGCATTGGCGTCGCCTGAACTCTCAAGTTTCCCGCCAAAATCGACGCTGGTTCCCGGCGGTAACTCGAGGTCGGCTATTCGTTGCTGCAGATCGCTGGTGACATTGCCGAAGGCATAGCCCTCCTCCAGCTCCGAGAGTACGACCGAGATTCTGCGCAGGTTTCGATGCTGGATTGCTGACGGCTGCCAAACCAGCGATTGCCGGACCAGCTGCGCCAGGGGCACCGGCTCGCCGCTGTCGCTGAACACGTAGGCGGTGTCGAGATGGTCGGTAGCAAAGCGCTCGCCCTCCGGCGAACGCAGATAGATCGGAACAGGATCGGTGCCGGCACGGTACTGGCCGATTTCGATCCCCAACGTGCGGCCGCGCAGCGCATCGGCCACGCTGGAACGATCCAGGCCATAACGCGAGGCCGCCGCGTCATCGATCTCGTAGACCAGCGTAGGTGTGCCGGTGCCCAGCGTTTCCCGCACATCGGCAGTGCCTTCGCTGCTGCGCACGAAACCGAGCACCCGTTCGGTGGCGGTGCGCAAACTGTCGAAGTCATCGCCATAGATCCTGATCTCGATGGGCGCATCCACCGGCGGCCCCTGGCCCAGGCGATGCGGTACAACTTCGACATCCGGCAGGTACGTGCGGGCGTAATCGCGCACCCACTCCGAAACCGCGGTGATGTCATCCGGACCGTTGGTCATTACCGCCAGCCGGCCGACGTGCGGACTGCGTGGATTCTCGCGCAGGTTGTAGAAGAACACCGGACCGGAGTAGCCGGTCCAGGTATACACATCGGTGACCTGGGGCAGCTGACTTAACGCGCCAGCCATTTCCAGAGCAGCTGCCGAGGTCGTGCTGATATGGGTCCCCTCGGCGAAGTTCAGGTCGACCACCATTTCGCTGCGCGACGCGCTCGGGAAGAAATCCCGGTCTACATAGCGCATGCCGAACAGCGCCAGACCGACCATCAATACCGCGGCAAAAAGAACTGCGGCACTATGATCCACAGCCAGCGTTCCGACCCGACGTCCGATGGCGGCCAGCCGGCTCTCCGCAGGTCCGGTGCTCGGCTTGAGGATAAACTCGGACAGCGCCGGCGTGACCAGGATGGCGTAGAAATAGCTGACCGTTAAGGTCAGCATCACCATCGTTGGAATCATGCGCGTGAAGTCGCCGGTATTGCCCTTCGAGATCAACATCGGAATAAAGGCCGCGAGCGTAGTGCCGGTGGCCGAGCCCAACGGCCCGGCCAATTCAGAAACCGCCCTGATCGACGCCTTGCGCGGCGGCACACCCCGATCCAGATGCCACTGGATGTTCTCCACCATCACGATGGCATTGTCGACCAGCATACCCAGGCCGATCACCATGCCGGCGATCGCAATTTGTTCGAGTACGCCGCCACCGATGGCGTAAATCGCCAGCGCAGACAGGGTCACCAGCGGCACGATGGAGGCCACCAGCAGACCCAGACGCAAACCCATGGAGATAAGCAGAACGATGGCGACGATGCTCACCCCGAACAGCAGCGAGCGGCCCAGCTCCGCCAGCCTCGCGTTGACATGCGTGGGCTGGAACAGAATCAGGCCGACGTCGAGCGGGCGGAACTCGTGTTGCAGATCGGCAACCAGCGCCTGCAGCGCATCGCCGAACTTGCCGACGTGCACCTTGTCACGTTCCAGGATCACCGACAGGCCGACCGCGGGCACCCCGTTGACCCACATGAACTCCCGCCCGGGTTCAGCAGGACCGTGCCGCACAGTCGCCACTTCGGACAACGGCAGCGTGTTGCCGTCGGCCAGGCTCACAGGCGTTTGCAGGATCTCCTCGATGGTCCGGAACTCGGTCTCCGGGCGCAGCGTGGCAGTCTTGCCGGCGACCAGCACGGTGCCGCCGCCTCGAACCTGATTGCGCTGTGACAACTGCCTGGCCAGGGCGTCCGGAGTCAGCCCGGTACGCCGCGCGGAGGCGTCGTCATAGGCCACCGTCACCTGTTCGCCAGGATCGCCTTCGATTTCGACCCGGGACACGCCGTCCAGCGTATATAACCGCTTTTTCAGCCGATCAGCCGCGTTGGCCAGCTCCAACAGATCATCCGAGCCTGACACCACGACCACGGCCGACGAATTGTCCACCGCGCGATCATCCACCACCGGCTGGCCAACGCCATCCGGGAATTCCTGTTGCGCCCGCTCCACGGCGACCCGCACTCTGTCCCATTGAGTATCGGTGTCATACACATAATCCTGCAGACGCAGGCGCACCGTGGCCTGGCCGGATCGGACTGTGGACTGAATCGAATCTATGGTCTCGATTTCCGCCAGTTCTTCTTCCAGCGGCTCAAGTACCAGACGCTCTACGCGCTCGGGGTCAGCTCCCGGGTAGGGAACCAGGACGAAACCGCCACGGTAAGGGAAGGACGGATCCTCCTGGCGGATCATGCCGTTCCAGGCCGCCAGACCGACCAAAGCCAGCACGCTGGCCACAGCCAGGATCAGACGTCGTTGACCGGCAGCTGCGACGGCCAGACTCATTCCAGAATCTCTACCGGCTGACCCGGGATCAGCGAGCTCAGACCGGTAATCGCCACGAGATCACCGCGGGCGAGGTCTCCAATTACCTCGACCCGATCTCCATAGAGCTGGCCCACGCTGACATACACCGGCTCGACCCGACCGTCAGTGATCCGATATACCCGCGGCCGTCCGGTGCCCGGATCCAGGATGGCAGCCAACGGTACGAAACGCGCTTCCGCGGACGCCATCGGCACCACGAGTTCCACGGTGAGTCCCGGACGCAGACCAGGCACTGTATCCAGCGCAACCTCGACCGGAAACAAACCGCCCGCTTCACCGCCGGATTCGCCGATGCGCACGACCCGCCCGGGGACTTTCTGCGCGCCAAGGAAGCTCAGGCTCAGCTCCACTTCGCGTCCTGGCAAAAATCGGTCGATCAGGGTCTCGGGGACCGCGAATGCGACTTCCAATTCGTCGATTGCGCTAAGCGAGATGACGGGCTGGCCCGCAGCCACATATTCGCCGATTTCGAAACGGACCTCGGTGATCGAGCCGTCGAATGGCGCGACCAGTCGCGCCTGGCGGTTTCGATTTCGGGCTTCATCCAGCTCCGCATCGGCAAGGTCACGGGCCGCCTCGGTCGCCTCAAGATTAGTGCTCACCCGCTCGAGATCTTCCTGACTGATCAATCCGCGTGCGCGCAGGTCGGTTGCGCGCTGCAGATCGCGGCGAAGTTGCTCGAGGCGTGCATCCAGCTCACGCACGCGGGCCTCGCCGCCCGACACCGCGGGCTCGAGCGATGGATTGTAGAGCCGGGCGACAACGTCGCCGGATTTGACCTGGCTGCCTAGCTCTCCGGCGCGCTCGACCAGCGTGCCGGAAACCAGAAACGCAAGCGTTGCGCGGCGCGCAGCGCGGGTGATGCCGGACATGCGCAATTCCCGCGCAGCTTGTTCCGACTGCACCTCGGCGACCCGCACCGAACGAAGCGGCGGCGCCGGCTCTTCGATGGGCGGCCCGGGGTCACAGGCGGTCAACAGGAGTGCCGCCAGAAGCACCGCTGGCGTCAGCTTTTGAGTCGGGTGCATATACGCCTCGAGGTCAGATTGACGACCGCATGTTGCCAATGTAAACATCTACATGTTACCAATGTCAACATCGTGTTAGACTCGCCGCCGGAGCGCTCATGGCAGGACCAAAGACAATCACGCGGCGCAGCAGCTACCATCACGGGGATCTGCGCTGCACGCTGGTAGAAGCGGCAGAGCAACTGCTGGAAGCTCAGGGTCTGGCCAGCCTCAGCCTGCGCGAAGCGGCCAAGCTCGCCGGGGTAAGCCATTCGGCCCCCTATCGTCATTTTCGCAGCAAGGCGGGCTTGCTCGAAGCCGTCGCGGAAGCCGGCTTCCGACGACTCGCCGACCTGGTCAACCATGCTCGCGAACGCAATCCGGACGACCCTGAAGCTCAATTGCGAGCCGCTGGCATTGCCTACGTGGAGTGGGCCACGCAAAACCCGGAGCGAACGCATCTGATGTTCGGCGGCATGATGAAAGCCGCAGACACACCGCAAGGCCTGCATGACTGCGCCGAGCGCGCATACGAAGGGATCTACAGAATCATTGACGATGGACGCCGGGCCGGAATTTTCGGCGGCCAGGACACCGACAGCGTGGTAATCTCCGCCTGGGCGGCGGTGCATGGTTTGACCATGCTGATCCTCGGTAGCGGCAAGCTCAACCCGGACGGCCCTGAACAGGTCAGGCAGCTGGCCACAAAGCTTTGCGAGACCATCCTGACTGGCATCCGCTCGCGGGCATGAAGCGTCACCGGAACTATGAGAGACCTCCAGGAATGAATCAGACAGCAGAAGCCGAAAGCCACCCGACGGCAACTCAGCCAGGCCGCCTGCCGCGCCGTTTGCGCTTCGAGCTCATTTTCAATGCTGTCTTGCTGGCCATCGGCCTGCTCCTGGTTCCGGCGGCCGTCTTCTACACCGGTCAGGCGCTGCTGGGCGAGTACTCATCCGACGGCAAGGGCATGCTGAATCTCTACGCCAGTATCATTCAGGATATGGGCCGGGGCCGTGCCGCGGCATGGCTGCTGGTCCTCAGTCCGATGCTGGGTATCACGCTGCTGCGCGTGCTGTGGTTGCCGCTGCGCGGTCGCCGGGCAGGCGATGAACCCGCCGGGGAAGCTTCCGGCAAACTGTGACCTCGGTCACGAATTCCGCAACCCCGCGTCTCGTATACTAGTTGGTGATAAAAACCGTCCAGGGTGGGGCCTGGCGATAAATAATCGGAGGGGCGTGATGGGCATTTTTGGACGCAAGAAACAGGTAGACCGGGCGGCGGAGCCGGACGCGGTCAGAAGAGTCGAAGGCATCGTGCGCCGGGGACTGGCGGAAAATAGCGGAGATTTGCCGCCCGCCAGGCTTGAGGTTCATTCGGTGAAGCAGGGTTTTAACCCTTATGATTCAGCACCTGGTGCGAGTGCGAGCGAAAGTCCGTCCAAGGACAGGCCCGCATCGGCACCACGCCCGGCGGAGAAGGCATGGAAAGACTCAGGGTTCAACCCTTATGACACCTACTCCAACTTGCCAAAACAGCGCTCCTGGGAGGATGTGCCGTTCGATTCGGTCGACAAGACAAGAAGGAAACGCTAGAGCCTCAGCGACCGGGTTTTTCGGTTGGATGACGTCGAATCGCTACGCCGGTAGGATTGTGAGCCAGATCACGCCGCGTCGGAGCAGAGTCAACCAGACTGAGCCAACGATGGGTGGAGCTGAGTCGCTTACTGAAAGACTTCGGGTTTTGCATACAGCTCTCGTATCAGGAATTACTCATATACTATAGTGCAGTGCACAAAAAAACGCAACCATCAACGGTGAAACGGCGGATCCTGACAGCGGCCTTGCTGCTTGGGCATCCCGCGCTGTTGCTGGCGGACCCGCCGCCGGGACCGCCGATCGATGGCGTCGGCGCGAAAGCCCATACAGTCGGGGTTCCGATTGCAGCGTATCCCGCGCGTTTTGCCCTTCCCGCAAGCATTCGTGCAGCCACTATCAGCGCTGCCGCACAGGCTGATCACACGGCGATCTCGGATTCGGAGTCGAGCACTGCGATGGCGGCTTATGCGTTCAGTCGACCTCCTTCCCCGGAGGAATATCTGGTCTACCTGCGCGAACTCGAGGAAGTCCCGTTCTTCACCTTATGGGAAGGCGACAGCAGCCGCATCTTCTTTGGCCTGGATGACGATCATCACCCTGGCCTGCATTTCTCGCCCAGACGCGACTAGCGTCTTCGGCGGCCGGGCCCGACCAGCCGGGCCGATGATCGGACCACAGCAGAACCGCTAGATCAGTTGCCCCTCGCTCGGGAACGACCCTTCACAGGTGCGGCTCATTCCTTCGCTCAATGCTTTCAACAGGACCCTGCGGATAGCGGCGGTGTCAGCCGCATCGACGGAATACTCTGTGCTCCAATGTACGCTGCCGTCGGTCGCGTCCAGCAGTTGCGCCCGAACCAGGAGATCGTGAGACGAACCGCCATCTCGCAGCGAGGTGTCGATAAGCAACTCCGCAGGCATGAGGCGGGCGTCTGTCGCCGCCAGGGGCGGCGACAGAGTCAGACCGCGGATGCGCAAACGCAACCCGTCGGGCCTGTCCGCCGTCTCGAGCGAATGAATAAGCGATGCCGGAACCAGGTCGCGGCCTTCGATCCACACCTGCGCGTCATCGTCAAACTGGCTAGACAAGGAAAGCGCACACAGCGGCAGGATCATCGCGACTGCAGCCGCCGCCAGCGACTGGCCAGTCCGGCCCAGCGCATTCGCATCCGCGGAGGACCAGCGATACGCGAGGTAGACGCTGAGCGGAAATCCGACCAGCAGAGAGCCTGCCCACGACATTGTGGCGGCCGAACCAGGACTGCCGACACTGGCTTGCTGTACCAGCAGCCAGACAAGAACCAGATAGAAAAACAGAGTCTGCAACGCAATGCCTGAGCGCGACTGACGGATCTTTTTAATGGTGCTCAATGCCAAACCCCTCTGGCGCGGGTCGAGTCCCGGTTTTTTTGTCCTGACGGCGAGCGCAAGGCGCGACCCCGGTATTTTTTCCCACCTCTGGTCACGCGACTAGCTCGGGTTGCTGGCCAGCCGCGAACCGGCGAGCGGCAAGGTTCCGACTTCCGCGCGCATGGCTGCTACATCACTGCGCACCGGATCCAGCAGGTTCCGCATCTCCGGCTGAGCGATCCAGTCGGCGGTCTGCGGATACAGCGCGAATATATAGCAGTCCCGCCAGCCCGCAGCCACCGCAGTGGACAAACGGGCTCTGGCCTCATCCTCCCGGCCACCCAGGTGTAGCAACACGGCCGCCATCGCGTCGATCTGCGGAATAGCCCAACCAGTGCTGGCCGCCCGTTCTGCCTGTGCCAGCCCGGCCCGGATCGTATCCGATGCGGCAGCCTGATCGCCAACGGCCAGCTGGCCATAAGCCAATGCGGAAGCCAGGATCATGCTTTCTTCTGGCGGCACACCTTTTTCCCGGGCACGGGCACTCAAATCCTGCAGGCGGGCTATCCCCGACTGATACTGGCCGGTCTTCAGGTCGGTCATCGCGGCCCAGTAAGTACGCTCAATATCGTTCCAGTCGCGCAGATCGGGATCAATGCTCTCGGTTTCGAGCATGCTGTCTATCGCAGCAAGATCATCGTTGGCAAACAGGACCAGTATTCGCGCGCCAAGCAGTTTTTCACTGTCCGCCAGCTGCTGCCCGGCTCTTTCCAACGTGGCCTGCGCCTGAACGAAGTCGCCCAGCCTGATCAGACTCATCACCAGCGCGGCATAGCTAAGAGGTCCCTCGTTCGCCATCACGCCTCGACTGGCGGTCACGGCCGACTGGTCCAACTTGCCGAATCTCGCATACAGTTCAGCCAGCCCATAGTAGGCTGAATCCTGGCCTGGGTCGCTGTCCAGGATCACCTGCGCCTGGGCCACGGCCTGCTCATAGTGACCCGTCGCGCCGAGCGTCTTCGCCATGTTTTGCCGAATCACCGGATGCAGGGGATCGATTTCCATCGCACGACTGAACTCGGCCAGCGCGGCGCTTGGACCCTGGCTCCAGTCCAGAGCCAGGCCCAGCCACATATGCGCCATCGAGTAGTTGGGATTCAGATCCACCGCCTTGCGCAAGGCGAGTTCGGCCCCGGCGAGGTCACTCTGATTCAATCGAAGCAGACCCAGCGAGGCGTACGCTTCGGCCAGCTGGTCGTCCAGCGCAAGCGCCCTGGCCACCGGTAGCTCGGCCCGCGACGCGGCGTCCTCCGAACTCAGATCGCCGTAGCCATCAAGCAACAGATAGGTATCCGCCAGACCGGTATACGCCAGAGCAAAGGTCTCATCGATAGCCACCGCCTGCTGGAACAGCTCCAGCGCGCGGTTCAAAGACTCCTCGGTGCGCTGATGCCAGTGATGTCGGCCGAGCAGATACAAATCGTAGGCCCGGATATCCACATCTGCAGAGACCGAACCCATACGTTGATGGTCGCCGATCAGCTCCAGTTTCAGTGCATCCACGATCGACTGGGCGATCTCGGCCTGGATCGAGAAGATGTCATCCAGCCTGCGGTCATAGGTGCTCGACCAAAGGTGGAAACCATCATCCACATTGATCAGCTGCGCGGTAATCCGGACCTGGTCACCCGAGCGTCTTACGCTGCCCTCAAGCACGGTATTGACGTTTAACTGCTCGCCGATACTGCGCACATCTTCGTTTCGATTCTTGAATGCAAACGACGATGTACGCGCCGCGACCCGCAACCCGTCCACGCTAACCAGTGAGTTCAATAACTCCTCTGAAATGCCGTCGCTGAAATATTCGTTGTCACCTTCCTGGCTCAGATCGACAAACGGCAGCACCGCGATCGACTGCTGACGCACCTGTGCGCTCTGCAGCAGATTCTGATCGAACACGAGGTAGCCGATGATCGCCACCAGCACGCCGATAATTACAAAATCGATACCACGTCGGGCGACTCTCTGGACCTCAGCCGACCCTTCTCCCGCAGGTTCCGTCTTGACCACGCCGTCAGGCGTGATGTCGAACACCCAGGCCAGCAGCAACACCACGGGGAATCCGGCCAGGCCCAGGCTGACCACGACGGTCAAGGCCCAGTCAGGGACGTGCAATGCGGGAAATACCACCGAGGCCACTTCGATGACCAGCCAGGCGACCACACCATAGGCTGCCGCGACCCGCAGCACACGGCGGCGCCGGAGATCAGCCAACGTCCTCGAAAACAGAGATTCGTGTTGTTCCATACCCCCCGACTCGAAAGCGATGACAGAAGCGCTACGTCACCGCATCTTACAGCGTATAGATTCACCCGCGAGCGCATGGTTCCCGGTCCGCGGCCCCGTTCTCAATTCCTCACCGCGGGCCCCTGCCAGCCGGCAGTCGGACTCATTTGACGGTGACTTGGCTCCCGCGTAGGCTTGCCTCACCACCGGTGCCGCGGAGACTCCCATGAGTCTGAGAGTAAGCTTCGAACTCAGCAATGCTGATCTGAAACATTTCCGCTCGATCATGCGGGAAGCCAGAGATGCGGCAGAAGAAAAACCCGCGGCGGAGATATTCGCGGCGGCGAGAAAACTGCTTGACTCTGTGGCCGACATTGACACACCCGAGTTTGTCAGCGATCGCCTGAGCCGAATCCAGACCATGATTGATATGGTCGAAGACCGGGAGTGGGCGCTGCCGCCGGCCGACGCCGCCAGGGTTACCAGCGCACTGGCCTACTTTGGCGAGCCCGAGGATCTGATCCCGGACCATATCCCGGGTCTGGGGTTCCTGGACGACGCCATCATGGTCGAACTCGTCGTTCGTGAGTTGCGCCATGAGATCGATGCCTATGCCGATTTCTGCCGCTACCGCGAGGTGGAAGAACGCAAGCGTGGTGGCCGCGACGCCGAGGATGAGACGACCCGCGAAGCGTGGCTGTCGGTGCGGCGCAAGGAATTGCAGTCTCGAATGCGCAATCGTAGACATCGGGAGCGCGCCCGACGCGGCGCCCAGTCCGGCGGACGTTCGCCGTTTTCCCTATTCTGAATCCCGCCTGCGGCTCTCCCGCGGCAGCGGGCTCACCTCCCACACGGCCCACGACGACGCCGGCGACGCCGGATCAAGTTCCGTGGCGGCGCTGGTCGGGTCCCGCGGGCCCGGCCCGATTTCGCGGCCATGCAGTGGCCGCGTCCAGCCGCGTGGCAAGACCGGCCCCAGCAGGCGCCTTAGCCGGGTAATCATCAACGCCGCCATTTGCACGGATGGCCCTCCAAGGGAAACTCAGGTCTCAGGCAGGTAATGCACAACAGTCAGGGCCAGACCGGACCACATGGCGGCCTGGGCCAGCCAACGCCAGCGCCAGCGCCGGACGAGGCCGAGGAAACTGATTGCACAAATTGCAGTCATAATCAGGAAGATGGCTGTACTTTCAATCAATGCCGGATATTCGGCGGCCAAACGCGGATGCTGGTCCGACAACAGGAAGAACAGGAACAAAACCACCGTCAATCCGGCCCCTATCGAAGCCGAGGTGCCAAGCAGGATACCGGTGATAATCGCCAACGGAGGCATATTCGTCCTTTCGCATTAAGTTAAAGATTCTGACCAAACCCTTGAACAGCCACGAAATGCACTCTAGCCTAGGGCCGGCAACCAAACCCGATCCAGTGAGCTTGTGACCAAAGAGAAATCCATGATTCGAATTCTATTGAATTTTATCCCTGCACGCCGCTTCATTTTGGCGGCCGCACTGTTGGGTCTGTTGCCGCTGTCCGGTATCGCCACGGTAGACGACTCAGGACTGGTGCCAAACGACCGTCACGCAAAGATCAGTCGTCTGGTCACGACGCTGTTCGAGCGCTCCCACTATCGTCAGATCAGGGTCGATGACAAGGTCTCATCGGATGTACTGGATCGCTACATAGAAGTCATGGACGGCAATCGCCAGTATTTTCTGGCCTCGGACATTGCCGGTTTCGACGCCTACCGATATGAGCTTGACGACGCGGTCAAGCGCGGAGATCTGGAACCGGCATTCCTGATTTATGCGACGTATGTAGAGCGGACCCGCGAACGACTCAATTATGCATTGTCGCTGCTGGACGAAGAACCGGACTTTACTATCGATGAAGTCTACGTGTATGACCGCTCGGAGTTACCCTGGGCGAGCTCCAGCGCCGAACTGGACGAGATCTGGCGCAAGCGGGTAAAGAATGACGGTCTGAGCCTGATCCTGGCAGGAAAGACCTGGGACGAAGCCGCCGCCACCCTGCGCACTCGGTATCAGCAGGTGTTGAAGCGGGTCGATCAAATCAAGAGCGACGATGTGTTCGAAGCGTTCATGAACGCCTATTCGCACACCCTCGACCCCCACTCCAGCTACTTCTCGCCGCGCAATTCCGAGGAATACCGCATTCAGATGAGTCTGTCCTACGACGGCATCGGCGCCTCGCTGCAGGTGCAGGATGACTTCGTCGCAGTGATGAACGTCATTCCGGGCGGCCCGGCGGCCATCGAAGGCTCGCTCAAGCCCAATGACCGCATCACCGCCGTCGGACAGGATGAGGACGGCGAGATGGTAGATGTGGTCGGCTGGCGTCTGGATGAAGTCGTGCAGCTGATCCGCGGTCCGGGCGGGTCCACCGTCAGGCTCCAGGTGCTGCCGGCCGGGGCCGCACCGGGCAGCGCGGAAAAGATACTCCCGCTGATCCGGGACAAGATCAAACTGGAGGCACAGGCGGCGCATAGCCGACGCATGGAGGTGGAACAGAACGGTCGCTCGATGCATATCGGCGTGATCGAAGTACCCAGCTTCTACCAGGATTACAACGCGCGGGCCGCGGGCGAGGCAGATTTCACCAGCACGACCGCGGACGTTCGTCGCCTGATCGAGGAACTGAAGGCCGAAGGCATCGATGGCCTGGTGATTGATCTGCGTAACAACGGCGGCGGCCATCTGTCCGAGGCCACGTCGCTGACCGGACTGTTTGTTGACCGCGGCCCGATCGTGCAGCTGCGCAATACCAACGGCCGTATCGAGGTCCTGGAAGACCCGGTACCCGAGAAGAGCTATGACGGTCCTCTTGCAGTACTGGTCAATCGATACAGTGCGTCGGCGTCAGAGATCTTCGCCGCCGCGATCCAGGACTACAACCGTGGCCTCGTCATCGGTCAGCAGACCTTTGGCAAGGGCACGGTGCAAAACCTCTACCCGCTCGACCGTTACGCGCCGGGGAGCGATCCGCAATTCGGTCAGCTCACGCTGACCATAGGCAAGTACTATCGGGTCACCGGTGGCAGCACGCAGCATCGCGGGGTGTTGCCGGACATCGAGTTGCCATCGTCGGTGGACGTCGAGACCGTGGGTGAAAGCAGCCGCCCATCCGCCCTGCCCTGGGACCAGATCAAACCGACTGACTATGTCGCTGATGCTCCGTTGGATGCCGCTGTCAGTCTGCTGCAGACCAATCACAGCAGTCGCGCATCCAGCGATCCTGACTTCGATTTTCTGGTCACGGATATTGCCGCGCGCAATGCAGAGTTTGCGCATGCCACGGTGTCGCTGAATCTGCAACAGCGCAAGCAGGAAAGAGAGGACCGACAGGCGGCCGACCTGACGCGCCTCAACCAGCGCCGGGCTGCTCTCAAACTGGATCCGCTGTCATCCCTCGACGATGTCGGCGACGACGAAGTTCCCGACATCATCCTTGATGAGGCCGTGGCTATCGTGGCCGATATGAACCAGTTGGCGGTAGCCGCGATGGCGCAGAACAAGACTGAGCCTAAAACCGCCGCCGAGTGAATGCCGGCGGCGGTCCGGCCGCTTTTTTCCCGCGTCCGGAATCCGGCCTGGTAGGCTGGAATAATCTATCTGCCTGAATTCGTTATGATTATTTTCCCCTGCGGGGCTGACCGGGAATCCGTGCACAGCCGTTGCGTTCTACTACATTAGTGTTATACTTCACTACAACACTAGTCTGCTATACCAACACTGTATAACCACGGCCCCGGGGATCCGCCATGAATCGCCAAACCCTCACCGCAATCCGACTCGTTTGCCTGATCGCGCCGCTCGCCCTCGCGCTGAGCGCCTGCGGGGTCGGCGAAGCCAGCGTTACGTCCGAACCAGCCCAGGTCTCACCGGTCACAGTGGTCACGTCTCCGGCGCGGCGCGGAGAGGCTCTGGCAGTGTACGAAGGCACCGTCAACCTGGAAGCCGAGGGCGAGGCTGAGGTGGTCGCCAAGGTGTCCGGTGAGATTGCCGAGGTGCTGGTTGAGGAAGGCGACACCGTGGTTTCCGGTCAGGTCCTCGCCCGCCTTGACGGCGATCGCTTGCGATTGATGCTTGATCAGGCGCTGGCCGACCTGAACCAGCTGAAGCAGGAGTATCGCCGCAACGTGCAGCTGCATGAGCGGGGACTGGTCAGCGAAGGCGCATTCGAGAATCTGCGTTTTCAGCTGGAAGCATTGGACGCCGCGTATCGGCTGGCCCGCCTGGAGCTCGCCTACACTGAGATTCGCGCGCCCATCGCCGGCATCGTGACCGAGCGTATGGGACGGGTGGGTAACACCGCGATGGTGGGTGAACCGATCTTCCGGATCAGCAGTCCCGATAACCTGGTGGCTTATCTGCATGTGCCGCAGAAGGATCTGTACCAATTTGAAGTCGGACAAACCTCGCGCCTGTACCTGGATGCGCTGCCGGGTGAGGTCCACTCAGCCCACGTGTTGAGAATCAGTCCGAGTATCGATGCACAGACCGGCACCTTCCGGATAACGCTTGAGGTCGACAGCCAGTCCGAATCATTGCGCGCCGGCATGTTCGCACGGGTGCAGGTCGTCTACGACGTGCATGATGACGCGATCCTGGTACCGCTCGAAGCGGTGCTGGAAGAAGATGCCGAAACAGCCGTATTCGTATTCGAGGACGGTGTGGCCAAACGTCGCGTGGTCGGCACCGGGCTGACCAGTGATAGAAAGGTCGAAGTCCTGACCGGGCTGCAGGGATCCGAGGAGATCATCGTGGTCGGCCAGGCAGGCCTGAAGGACGGCACCCCGGTGACCAGAGAAGGCCCCGGCCACCAGATATAGACGTGTTACGCAGGCGCCGCCCGTAACCACAACGCAAAGGGACACTACACATGATTCCTGGATCTCGCCGGGTCACGCCGCCGGCCGCCGCGGCCCTCCTCCTGATGCTGCTCAGCGCTTGTCAGGACGCCGGCGCGCCGGAGGTAGAAGGGGCCAAGGAAGAGGATGAGACTCCGCCAGTGCCGGTCGAGGTCTCGACCCCGAGTCGTGGCGACGTATTCGCGGTGTATTCGGGCACCGCGTCCCTGGAATCGGATGAGGAAGCTGAAGTGGCCGCCAAGGTCGGCGGCGAGGTGATCGAGATTCGGGCGGAGGAAGGTGACCGGGTCAAGGCGGGGCAGTTGCTCGCCCGACTGGACGGAGACCGTTTGCGTCTCGAGGCCGAGAGATCCTACGCCAACCTCAAGAAACTGGAGCAGGAGTACAGCCGTAACGTCGAGCTGCACGAACGCGGCCTGGTCAGCGTCGGGGCCTTTGAGGATCTGAAATTTCAGCTCGACTCCCTGAGAGCGGCTCACAAGCTGGCAAAACTGGAGCTTGGCTATACGGAAATCCGCGCGCCGATCGATGGCGTCATTTCCGAGCGATTTATCAAGGTCGGCAACACCATCTCACCGAACGATCCGGTGTTCCGGATCACCGACATGGACCCGCTGCTGGCCTACCTTTACGTCCCCGAACGGGAGTACCGGAAACTGTCCCCGGGGCAGGTGGCGGAGCTCAGCCTGGACGCGCTGGCCGGGCAACGGTTCCAGGGCACGATCCTCAGGATCAGTCCCGTAGTCGACCCGGATACCGGGACGTTCAAAGTGACCATCGCCGTGCCCGACGATGGCATGCGCCTGAAGCCCGGCATGTTCGGCCGTTTTCAGATCGTTTATGACTCGCGGACGAACGTGTTGCTGATACCGAGAGCTGCGGTAGTGGAGGAAGAAAACTCGCAGCATGTATTCGTGGTCGAGGACGAGAAAGCCGTGAAGAAGACAATCAGCACCGGCTTCACCCGCGGCGACATGATCGAGGTAAGCGAAGGCCTGACGGATGACGACCGCGTGATCATCATGGGCCAGAGCGGGCTCAAGGACGGTGCGGCGGTCAAAGTCGTCACTATCGACGTAGCTGCCGCAGGCTAGGCAGCCGCCTCTCCCGCGATCCCCCACCTATACAAGAGCAGGCAATCCATGAAGCTAGTCGACGTCGCAACCGAAAGACGCGTCACCATTGTCATGTTCACCGTGGCGATCCTGTTGTTCGGCGCCGTTTCGCTTTCCCGGCTCAAGGTGAATCTGCTCCCGGATCTCTCTTACCCGACGATTACCATCCGTACCAGTCTGACCGGCGCCGCCCCTCTGGAAGTGGAAAACCTGCTGACCAAACCGATCGAGGAAACGGTCGGCGTGATCAAGAACGTGCGCAAGGTGCGCTCGGTCTCCCGCTCCGGTCAATCAGATGTCACGCTGGAGTTTCTGTGGGGCACGGACATGGACATCGCCGGCGTCGATGTGCGCGAGAAGCTGGACATCATCGAACTGCCGCTGGAGGCAGACCGCCCGTTGCTGTTGCGCTTCGATCCCTCAAGCGAGCCGATCCAGCGCCTGGCACTGGTCGACAGCGCGGATGCTCCGGTATTGAGCACAGTTGAAGAACGCTCCCGGCGCCTGCGCCAGCTGCGGCGTTTTGCCGAGGACAATCTGAAAAACGATCTGGAAGGCGTGGAAGGAACCGCTGCGGTGAAGGTAAGCGGCGGATTTGAGGACGAGATCCAGATTCTGGTTGATGAGGAGAAGATCGCCCAGCTTGGCATTTCTATCGAGTCGGTCGCCAACCGCATTCGCGCCGAGAACGTCAACCTGTCCGGCGGGCGCCTGGAAGAAGGGTCGCAGCGCTTCCTGGTGCGCACTATCAACGAGTTTCAGACCGTTGACGAAATCGCGGATGCGATTGTCGCCACGCCCGACGGCAGGCCGGTATATCTGCGTGACATCGCCAGCGTCACCCGGGGCTTCAAGGAGCGTGAGGCGATCACCCGCATCAACGGCCGGGAATCAGTAGAGCTTGCGATCTACAAGGAAGGCGACGCCAACACGGTGCAGGTCGCGAATCGCATCAATCAGCGCGTCGATGTCCTTGGCAAGCGCCTGCCTGCCGATGCCCAACTGGTCTCTATCTATGACCAGTCCACGTTTATCGCCAGCGCCATCGCGCAGGTGCGCTCTGCCGCGCTGGCCGGCGGCCTGCTTGCGGTGCTGGTGCTCTACGCGTTCCTGCGCGACGCCCGTGCCACCTTCACCATCGGCATCGCGATACCGATCTCGGTGATCGGCACCTTCGTGCTGATGTACGCATCGGACATCACGCTGAACATCATGTCGCTGGGCGGCATCGCGCTGGCGATCGGCCTTCTGGTCGACAACAGCATCGTCGTTCTCGAAAACATCGTGCGCAAGAAAGAGGCGGGGGAAGATGTGCTCAATGCTGCGCGCAAAGGCACCAGTGAAGTCGCCACCGCGGTTACCGCGGCGACGCTGACCACGGTCGCGGTGTTCTTCCCGATGGTGTTCGTGAGCGGCATCGCCGGCCAGCTGTTCCGGGACCAGGCTTTGACCGTAACCTACGCGCTGTTGTTCTCGCTGGTCGTCGCGCTGACCCTGATCCCGATGTTGTCGGCGATGCGCGCCGGGCCACGCTTTGCTGCCGCAAGCGACAGCAGACCACCTGGCCGCTTTACCCGCATCATGGCTGCGGTCGTGCGTCTGTTTCGCTGGATCTTCCGCAGCATAGGTACCTTGTTCGGCTGGATCCTGCGCCCGCTGGTGTGGCTGTTCCAGGGTTTCTATAGGGGCCTGGCGAAGGTCTATCCGGGCCTTTTGCACTGGTCGCTGCGGCATCGATGGCTGGTCATTTCCGGCGCTGCCCTGGCCTTTGCCGCCACACTCTTGCTGATCCCGAGACTCGGCTCGGAGCTGATTCCCCAGCTCGCGCAGGGCGAGTTCAACGTCAAAATCCGGCTGCCGAGCGGCGCTCCGCTTGATCAGACCGACCTTGCGCTGCAGCGCGTCCAGGCGACGGCAGCCGATCTTGAGAATCTGGACCTGAGCTTTTCCGTCGCCGGCACCGGCAATCGACTCGACGCGAGCCCGGTAGACGCCGGCGAGAATACCGGTGAACTCAACGTGCGTCTGGCGCCAGGGTCGACCAGAGACGACGAAGATCAGGCCATGGCAGCCATGCGTGCGGCGCTGGGCCAGATGCCCGGTGTGACTTATGAATTTGCCCGCCCGGCCCTGTTCAGCTTCAGCACGCCGCTCGAGATCGAAATCACCGGTTACGAACTAGGACCGCTCGCCGATGCGTCCGCGCAGATCGTGCGCCGGCTGGAAGAGTCGCCGCGCTTTGCTGATGTCAAAACCACAGTGGAAGACGGAAACCCCGAAATCCAGATCATCTTCGATCAGGAGCGTGCGGCCAGGCTCGGGCTGCTGGTCCGCGATGTCGCAGATGTCGTGGTGGACAAGGTCCGTGGTCAGGTGGCGACCCGATACACCTGGCGAGACAAAAAGATCGATGTGCTGGTTCGCAGCGTTGATACGCGGCAATCATCGGTGAGTGAGGTCGAGAATCTGATCATCAATCCCGACAGCGCCCGGCCGATACCGCTGAAGGCGGTGGCGGATATCCGGATCACCACAGGACCGGCCGAGATCCGGCGTCATGACCAGGAGCGCGTCGCGGTGATCTCGGCGAACCTCAGCTACGGAGATCTGACCACCGCAGTAGCAGAGGTCGGTTCGATCCTGCAGTCCACACCGCTGCCGGGCGGTGTTACTGCGCTGATTACCGGTCAAAGCGAGGAGATGAGGGATTCCTTCCGTTCGATGATGTTCACTCTGGCCATGGCGGTGTTCCTGGTCTATCTGGTCATGGCTTCGCAGTTCGAGTCACTGCTGCACCCGTTTGTCATCCTGTTCACCATACCGCTGGCGCTGGTTGGCGCAGTGCTGGCCCTGTTTCTGACCGGGACGACGATAAACGTCGTGGTGTTCATCGGCTTGATCATGCTCGCCGGTATCGTGGTCAACAACGCGATCGTGCTGGTCGATCTGATCAACCAGTTGCGTGCCGAAGGCGCGAAACGAACCGACGCCATCATCGAGGCAGGCAGGGCCCGATTACGCCCCATCCTGATGACTACCCTGACCACCACGCTTGGTTTGCTGCCCATGGCGCTGGGCTTCGGCGAGGGCGCAGAGGTGCGCGCGCCGATGGCGGTCACGGTGATTGGCGGATTGCTGGTATCCACTTTCCTGACCTTGCTGGTCATCCCGGTAGTCTACTCGCTGATCGATCGCAAGCGTTGGGCGCCCGTCGCCGAATCGGGAGTCGGACACGCCACTGGAGCCAGCGCATGAGACATACCGAGCTCGCGCTACGCCGCCCGGTTACCACGGTGATGGTGTTCGTCGCCCTGGCCCTGATCGGTCTGGTATCGTCCCGCCTGCTGCCGCTGGAGCAGTTCCCGGATATCGAGTTCCCGGGGATTTTCATTCAGGTGCCCTACCCTAACTCCACCCCGGAGGAAATCGAGCGCACCATCACACGCCCGATCGAGGAATCACTTGCGACGCTGAGCGGCATTGAACGCATGCGCTCGACCTCACAGCAGGATCAGGCTGAGATCTTTCTGCAATTCAGCTGGGATTCGGAAACCGGGGCAAAGGGCATCGAGGCCAGGGCCAAAGTCGATGCGATTCGCGACCAGCTCCCGGCCGACATCCAGCGTATCCTGATATTTACCGGGTCTTTCGGCGACCAGCCGATATTGAACCTGCGTATCTCCAGCGAACGCGATCTGTCCGACGCTTACGACATGCTTGACCGTAACCTGAAGCGCCGGCTGGAACGCATCGACGGCGTATCCCGGGTCGATCTCTACGGCGTGGACCCGAGGGAAATCCTGATCCTGCTCAATGCAGATCGCATCGCAGCGCACAGCGTCGATCTCAACGAGTTGCGCAGTCTGCTCGAGAAAGCCAACTTCTCGGTCAGCGCGGGACGCCTGACCGATGGCCAGAAGCGCTTCAGCGTGCGCCCGATCGGCGAATTGCGCACGGTTGAGGAAGTGAGCGATATCCTGGTGCGCGACAATCTGCGCCTGGCTGAAATCGCGGACATCCGCATGCGCGCCCCGGAACGCAATTACGGACGTCACCTGGATCGTTCCTACGCCATCGGTCTGGACATATTCAAGCAGACCGGGTCCAACCTCGTGGACGTTGCCAGACGAGTGACCGCAGAGGTCGAAGAGGCAGCCAAAACGCCACAGATGAGCGGCATCAATATCTTCGCGCTGGAGAGCCAGGCGGACGGCGTCACCTCATCGCTGTCGAATCTGCTCAAGTCCGGCGCGATCGGCGCCGCCCTCGCCTTCGCCGTCCTGTATCTGTTTCTCCGCCAGGCGGCGACGACTGCGATTGTGGTGCTGGCGGTGCCGTTCTCCATCCTTATTACGCTGGGCGCGATGTATTTCCTCGGCATCAGTCTGAACATCCTGTCGATGATGGGGCTGATGCTGGCGATCGGCATGCTGGTGGACAATGCCGTCGTGGTCACCGAAAGCGTGTTCCGCTATCGCCAGATGTATCCGGATGACCCGATCAAGGCCACAGTAATGGGGGTCAAGGAAGTCGGCCTGGCCGTAGTAGCCGGCACCCTGACCTCGATCATCGTATTTCTTCCGATCCTGTTTGGCACCCAGACCGATATCACTGTGTTCCTGACCCATGTCGCGACCGCCATCGTGGTGGCCATGCTCGCATCGCTGGCGATCTCACAGACACTGGTACCCATGCTGGCCGCGCGGATCGCGCCGCCTGCGCCAACCGCCTCGGGTTCATTGATGGGGCGCCTGATCGATCGCTATGAGCGGGCTCTGGCCTGGGGTCTGAGACGCCGCTGGATCATGGCCCTGATTACCGTGTTGACGTTGGCCAGCATCGCGGTACCGATAAATTTCGTGAAGTTTGATACCTTCCCTCAGGAAGCCGGCCGTCGGTTGATGATCACCTATAACATCGACGGCAGTTATCCGGTCGAGCGCGTCGAACAGGCAGTCAACCAGGTTGAGGAATATCTGTTTGCGAACCAGGACGATTTCGACCTGCGTTCTGTGTACAGCTATTTCGACCCGGGCCGCGCCCAGTCAGTGCTGCTGCTTGCGCCAGAAGAAGAAGCCAGGATCGCCACCGGTGAAGTCATCCGCCGGATCGAGGCAGAGATGCCCGAGATAGTCATCGGCAAGCCGAGCTTTGACCTTGAGCAACAAGGCGGTCAGGAGGGCTTCAGCATCCAGATCAGCGGTGAGTCAACAGAACAGTTGACCCGCATCACGCCGGACGTGATCCGGGTGCTGGGTTCCATCGAGGGCCTGGCCGATGTGCGCTCGGACACCAGCGCGGGAGACTGGGAAGTACAGATCAGCGTGGATCGCGATCGGGCCGGGCAACTGGGGCTGACGCCGGAGTATGTTGCCAGCGCGGTGTCAGTTGCGCTGCGTGGCGAGAATCTGCGCGATTTCCGCGGCGAAGACGGCGAGATCGATGTTCGCCTTGCGTTCCGCGACTCTGACCGCCAAAGCGTGGATCAGCTGTCTGACCTGCCACTGTTCACCCCTGCAGGTCAGCGCGTGCGGCTGGGCAGCGTGGCGAATTTCGAGACTCGTCGCGCGCTTCAGCAGATACAACGTGTGGACCGGCAGACAGCGTCAGTGATCGAAGCGACCCTCGACGGGGTCAGCATGGATGAGATCCGGCCGCTGGTGAAGAACCTGATGGACAACTACAACCTGCCGCCAGGATACGCATGGAAATTCGGCTCCGGCTTCGAACGTGCGGACGAGACCCAGCAGATCATGGGCGTCAATATCATGCTCGGCGTGGCCTTGATCTTTATCGTGATGGCAGCCTTGTTTGAGTCGACGCTCTATCCGCTGTCGATCATCACCTCCATCGCCTTTTCTATCGTCGGCGTGTTCTGGTTCTTCCTCCTCACCGGCACCACATTCTCCTTCATGGCCTCGATCGGCATCATGATCCTGATCGGCGTGGTGGTTAATAACGGCATCGTATTGATCGACCACGTCAACAATCTGCGCGGCGAGGGCATGGAACGCGACGCCGCTATCCTGCAAGCCGGCCGGGATCGCCTGCGCCCTATCCTGATGACCGTGCTGACCACCATCCTCGGCTTGCTGCCACTGGCGATCAGCACGACCAAGGTCGGCGGCGACAGCATCGGGGCGCCACCCTACTTTCCGATGGCCAGAGCGATCATCGGCGGGCTGGGATTCTCAACGCTCACCTCTCTGCTTCTGGTGCCGTATCTCTACGCGGTGCTGGACGACCTGAATCGCTGGACCCGCAAGGTCATGGCGGTGTCCCGCGGCACGGCAACGCCAAAGGGGGTCGCGGGCGGCGGCGAATAGCCTGAGCACCGACCCGGGCCGGCCCCTCCGCGCTCGCGGTCAGGACAGAAACACGTCGTAGATGTCCCAGTACTCTTCCGCCAGTATGTTGACTCTGGAAGGGACCTGCCGGCCGTCACTGGTATGCATGATCATGTCTTCCAGAGACGTGGCCATGGGCACAGTCTCCTCCGGCTTGCGGAACTCTGAATGGCGCCGGATATCCTGAGCCACGAGCTTTAACTGTTTCGCGTCTACCCCGCCGCTGACCACTTTCTGGGACAATTTCTGGATCATGGCGATCAGGTTGCTGCAGTCCTGCTCCGAACCATACTTGTGATCCTGTATTGGACGCACCACTGCGTCCTTCGCCAGGCGTGCAATATCGTTCTGACTCAGCGTCGCATGCAGTTGATGCGCGAAAGCGATCACCGCGATGTTGATGACCCGCCGTCCCTCGACGCTCAGACCTTCAAACTCGGGCCAGGGTTCGCTCTCTATCTTTATCTTGCGATCGAACAATTCCTCCAGCCGGCGGCGCGCTGTGGCGTACTCGCTGGTGGCCGCCTCGATCTGGCGAGTCAGTTCCTTACGCCGGAAGTGATTCCAGAATCCCCGGCACTGGGCCCGGCTGTCCTCAATTTCCTTGACCTGGGCCCCCAGCGCATCGGCTTCTGTCTTCACTCGCTTGATCAAGTCGGCCAGATCCTCCAGACGCCGACTGCGGTCCTCGTTAAACCGCAGGATCTGCCTCTTGCGCTCCCTGTCATCCTGCTGACGCCGCAATTCCTCCGCGAATTTCTTCAGCTGCTCGTTACAGACCCGCCATAGTGAGCGCAGCTGAAAATAGACCAGGCCACTGAAACCCGCCTCGGGTTTGGCCATCAGTCGCTCCATCGCCTCGAGACGCTCCTCGGCGCGGCGTGTGGAAGCCTGTGAATTGCGCAACTCGTCGCGGAGGCTGGCGCATTGATCCTGCAGCTCGAGAAACGCTTTCTTGAGCTGAGCTCGATTTCGGAACAGGTTGACCAGCTGCTCGTCGAGTTCCGATTCGTTGCGCGAAATCTTCATCGTTACCACGCCGTGAATGGTGCCCATCCTTGATCCAGCTCCGGCAAGGAGCCACATCGACACAGGATGCCAGCCGACAATATAGCCTACGGGATGGTCGCGATCAGCGGAACTGAATCACGAAATCGGTGCTGGTGCCGGGCGCTGTTCCCGAATCTGGAAACCGTGTCCCATGTCGGCACAATACTCGAGCCATTTATTGAGCATGATGTTGCGGGTCCAGCGTCGCGACAACTCGGCGCCTGGACCGGGATCCAGCTTGCGCAACACGGCGTGACGATGGCTGTCTTTGCAGCTCATTGCCTCGGCCATTCGCGCATCGTGGTATAGACGCACGCGCAGGTCCGGGTCGGCCACGCAACCGGCAGGATCGTCAAACAGGTAAGTCATACGTACGGTGGTCGTATAGCGCGTCATCTCCAGCACTTCGAGATGCAAAGGCAGATCGTCGCTGGCAGTCGAGACCATAGACTCTCGTAACTGCGTTTTATCAGGGAACAGCCAGCCCAGCCGCACAAAGTTGCTCTCGTAGAGAGACATCAGTGCAGCGAAACTTCCGACCCGTGCAGGCCGCGGCAAACGCAACAAGCTGTCTGCTATCATGGGATCGAATATAGCACAGCGATAGTCTTCAACTCTGCCTTCGGATCGGTTGACATTGAACCTGCAAAATGTTTCTACCACGCCATTTCCGGACCAGCGTCCGGGCACTGCAGGATTGCGTCGCAAAGTTGCAATCTTCCGCCAGCCACACTATCTGGAGAACTTTCTCCAATCCATTTTCGACAGCGCGGGTGAGTTCCGGGGCAGCACCATCATCGCTGGCGGCGACGGTCGCTTTTTCAACCGCCAGGCATTGCAGACTCTGGCCGAGATGGCGGCCGCGAATGGCGTCGCCCGCCTCATCGTCGGCGCCGGCGGCCTGTTATCAACGCCAGCCGCTTCCCTGCTGATCCGTGATCGCGAGGCCCTGGGCGGATTCCTGCTTACCGCCAGTCACAATCCGGGTGGCCCGGAAGGCGATTTTGGCCTCAAGTTCAATACCGCCAGCGGCGGCCAGGCGTCGGAGGCTCTGACCGACAAGATCTTCCAGGCATCGCGTTCCCTGTCGCGATATCTGACCACCGACCTCGGCCCTCTGGATTTCGATCGGATTGGCGAACAACGCCATGGCGAATTGCTGTTGGAGATTGTCGATCCGGTCGCCGGCTACGCAGACAAGATGGAGTCGCTGTTTGATTTCGCACGAATCCGGGAGCTGTTCGCGGCTGGCTTCCGCATGCGTTTCGACGCGATGCACGCGGTCACCGGCCCCTATGCAAACGAGCTGTTTGTGCGGCGCCTGGGCGCCGCCCCGGACAGTGTCGGCAACGGCGTGCCGCTGGAGGATTTCGGCGGTGGCCATCCCGATCCAAACCCGGTGGACGCTGCCGATCTGGTGCACCTGATGGACACAGATCAGGCACCGGATCTTGCCGCCGCGTCGGACGGCGATGGCGACCGCAATATGATCCTGGGCCGTGGCCTGATGGTTTCGCCGGGCGACAGCCTGGCGATCCTGGCGGCAAACGCGCATCTGGTACCTGGTTATGCCTCTGGCCTGGCGGGCGTAGCACGATCGATGCCCACCAGCCGCGCAGTGGACGTCGTGGCCGAACGCCTGGGCATACCTTGTTTTGAAACTCCGACGGGATGGAGATTCTTCTGCAATCTGCTCGAAGCCGGAAAGATCGACTTGTGCGGCGAGGAGAGCTTCGGCACGAGTTCCAGCCATGCCCGGGAAAAAGACGGTTTGTGGGCCGTCTTGTTCTGGCTCAATCTGCTTGCCGTCAGCGGCAAGGACGTACCCACCCTGGTCGCGCATCACTGGCAGGAATACGGTCGCCATGTCTATTGCCGACACGACTATTTCATTGCCGATTCAAAGCTCGGACGGGACTTGTTTGACGGCCTCGAAGCCGCGGTTGGGAAACTGGTCGGGCGCAGCTGTGGTCAGGCAGAAATTTGCCAGAGCGATATCTTCTCCTATCACGACCCGGTCGATGGAAGCGTCTCCGACCACCAGGGCGTCAGAGCCGTGCTGACCGACGGATCCCGCATCGTGTTCAGGCTGTCCGGCACCGGGACGGCCGGGGCAACGCTGAGGGTCTATCTGGAACGCTTCATCCCGAGTGGACAGGACTGTACTGGTGCGGCGGCCGAGTTGACTGCTGAATTAGGCAAAAGCGCAAGAGATATCGCGAGATTGCCGGACCTGGCGGGCCTGAGCCGACCCAGCGGCATCATCTAGCCATCATCCGCAGGCACCACCGGCCCCCCGGTTCACCTGTCCGACAATCGCGATGCTCACAGAGATTGCCCGAGCGAGAATCTAGCTTGCGTTCTCCCCTACCCGTCTCTCTTCTTCACCGTCGCGATGCCGCAATCCTTTTTCGTGGATGATCGTGCTGGCGATTTCCTCGATCGAACACTCGGTCGTATTCAGACAAGGGATGCCATTGGTCCTGAGCAATTGCTCTGCGGAACGAAGCTCATAGCTGACCTGCTGCATTGACGCGTAGCGGCTGTTTGCACGCCGCTCGCTGCGCACCTGATGCAGCCTCTCCGGAGCGATGGTCAACCCGTACAGCTTGTCCTTGTGTTGCTGCAGGATACGCGGCAGTTTGCCGGACTCGAATTCCTCATCGGCCAGCGGGTAGTTGGCGCTGAAGATCCCGTAGTGCAGAGCCATATACAGACAGGTCGGGGTCTTGCCTGAGCGGGATACCCCGACCAGGATCAAATCGGCGCGACCGTAGTCGCGGACCGAGGCGCCATCGTCATTCTCCAGCGCAAAATTCATCGCATCGATACGCCTGGCATAGGCGTTGCGGTTGGATACCCCATGGGCACGGCCCACTGTATGCGAGGACCGCACCTCCAGCTCCCGTTCCAGCGGACCGATAAATGCGTCGAAGAAGTCCAGCAACAGCCCGTTACTGGTGCTCAGGATCTGCCGCACATCGTCCTTGACGAAAGTGGCGAAAACGATCGGCCGCGAGCCCTCCACTTCCGCCATCAAATTGATCCGGTTAACCGTCTCTTTCGCCTTGTCAGCATTGTCTATAAATGGCACAGTGACACTCCGAAAGTGCAGGCCATCAAACTGCGTCATCAGGCTGTGCCCGAGCGTTTCCGCAGTGATCCCCGTCTGGTCTGAGACGAAAAAAACTGTCCTATGATTCATGATAAAACCCGCGACCTGGCACCAGAGTGCTCGCCTGCGGGCATTTTGCATCCCCTGCCCGCAAAAGGGTAGGCACAAGCATCAAGGGAGCATCCAGTGGAGCCGTATATCCTTCAATTCCATGAGTCCGGCATGAGCGATGTCGAGTCTGTCGGGGGCAAGAATGCGTCCCTGGGAGAGATGATCAGCCAGCTCACCGATCTCGGCGTCTCCGTGCCGGGCGGCTTCGCCACCACCGCTGCCGCATATCGTGATTTCCTGGCCCAGGGCGGGCTGGACAACAAGATCCACAAAGCGCTGGCAGATCTGGACATCGACGATGTGGACAAGCTGGCCCGTACCGGGGCCGAAATCCGCGGCTGGATCCGGGAGACGCCCCTGCAGCCGCGACTCAGACAGGAACTGGAAGACGCATGGAAGACGATGGCGGGGGCCGAGGATATCGCGGTTGCGGTCCGCTCATCTGCAACCGCTGAGGACCTGCCCGAAGCCTCGTTTGCCGGTCAGCAGGAGACCTTCCTCAACGTGCGCGGCCTGGACGCCCTGATCCAGGCGGTGCACGAGGTATTTGCGTCGCTATTCAACGACCGCGCCATTGCCTACCGGGTGCACCAGAATTTCGACCACAGCCTGGTGGCGCTGTCGGCCGGCATTCAGCATATGGTCCGCAGCGATATCGGCGCCAGTGGCGTGATGTTCACGCTGGATACGGATACCGGTTTTCGCGACGTCGTGTTTATCACCTCCGCCTGGGGGCTCGGCGAAACTGTGGTCCAGGGTGCAGTCAATCCCGACGAATACTATGTTTTCAAGCCCGCGCTGCGGGCCGGAAAAACGGCCGTCGTGCGCCGCACGCTGGGCGGCAAAGCCGTAAAGATGGTGTATGGCGAGGACGGCGTGGCCACCCAGACGGTGGATGTTGCACAGGCCGATCGCAGTCGCTTCTGTCTGGAAGACAGCGATGTCGAGGAGCTGGCCCGACAGGCACTGATCATCGAGGAACACTACCAGCGGCCGATGGATATCGAATGGGGCAAAGACGGTAAAGATGGCAGGCTGTATATCCTGCAGGCGCGGCCTGAGACCGTGCAAAGCCGCAGCGGCCGGACCTTGCAGCGTTTTCATCTGAAGGGCCATTCGCGGGTCCTGGTCACCGGGCGCAGTATTGGGCACCGCATCGGTGCCGGCCCCGCACGGATCATCCGTGATGTCAGCGAAATGAGCCGGGTCCGCGCCGGCGATGTGCTGGTCGCGGATATGACCGACCCCGACTGGGAACCAGTGATGAAGCGCGCGTCTGCCATAGTCACCAATCGCGGCGGGCGCACCTGCCATGCCGCGATCATTGCCCGCGAGCTCGGCGTACCGGCCGTGGTCGGCTGCGGTGACGCCACCGAGGTCCTGGCCGACGACGCCGGGGTGACCGTCTCCTGCGCCGAGGGTGATGAGGGCCGCATATTCGAGGGCATCCTCGAATATGAAGAGAAAACCATCGAACTGGACGCGATGCCCGAGATTCCGGTCAAGATCATGATGAACGTTGGCAATCCGGATCGGGCGTTCGATTTCTGCGGAATCCCGCACCGCGGGGTCGGCCTGGCGAGGCTGGAGTTCATTATCAACCGCATGATCGGGGTCCACCCCAAGGCGCTGCTGGAGTTTGACTCGCTGGATCAGGAACTCAAGCAGACCATACGCCACCAGATGGCCGGCTATCCCGATCCGATCACCTTTTTCGTCAATCGACTCGCCGAGGGTATCGCCAACATCGCGGCCGCGTTTGCCCCCGAACCGGTGATCGTGCGTTTGTCAGATTTCAAGTCCAACGAATACGCGAATCTGATCGGGGGAAGTCGCTACGAACCCCATGAAGAAAATCCGATGCTGGGCTTCCGCGGCGCCTCACGCTACGTCGAAGAGTCCTTCCGGCCCTGCTTCGAACTCGAATGCCGCGCGTTGCTCAGGGTCCGTGACGACATGGGACTGGACAACGTGCAGGTCATGGTGCCCTTTGTGCGCACCGTCGATGAGGCGCGTCAGGTGACGGAACTCCTGGCAGCCAACGGTCTGCGGCGCGGCAGCAACGGGCTAAAACTGATCATGATGTGCGAGATCCCCTCGAATGCGTTGCTGGCGAATCAGTTCCTGGAGTATTTCGACGGCATGTCGATCGGCTCCAACGACATGACTCAACTCACGCTCGGGCTTGATCGGGATTCCGCGATCATTGCGAACCTGTTTGACGAGCGCAATGATGCGGTCAAGGCGCTGCTGGCGATGGCGATCAAGGCCTGCCGGGACCAGGGCAAATACATCGGAATCTGTGGCCAGGGACCGTCGGATCACCCGGATTTCGCACGCTGGTTACTGGACCAGGGCATCGAGAGCATATCGCTCAACCCGGATACCGTGGTTGAGACCTGGATGTATCTGGCCGGACAGAAAGTCTGAGACCGGCGCGAACGCAATTGCCTTACAGATCGTTCCACTGGCGCCGGCGGCGCCAGCGGATCCGCGGCAGAATCAACCCGAACAACAAGCCGGCGACCAGTACGCCGGCACCGGAGAGAAACCAGTCGCGTCGGGAGGTTGAACCCAGGCGGGCGTTCTCCGCTCTGAGGTCTTCTATTGTCTTTTCACTGCGCTTGAGCGCGACCTGCAGACGCTGATTGGATTCCTCTAGACTGATCGCATTGGCCGAAAGGTCCTTGAGTCGCGCAAGTTCCCCGGCGATGCTGTCGCCTTCCGACATCAGACGATTACGCTCCTCTATCAGCTCGCGATTTTCGCGGCTCAGCTGATCCACCCGCTGGCGGGCCGCCACCAGGGCCTCGGCGCCGACCGGCGAATCGGTCAGATAACGGCTGAGCATCCAGCCTTCGGTGCCACCGGGCACGCGCACGCGCGAGTAACCGCTCGCGGAATTCTGTTCGAGAACTTCTACCGGTGTGCCGCTGCGCACCATGCGGACAATACTGAAGCCGGTGCCCTGACCTGAACGCAACGTCACTTCCAGTTCGATAAACCGGGTTTCTGCCAGCACGGCGGCGGGCAGCAGGCAAAGAAGCAGGACGACGATGCGCAGACTCATTTCACGGGGCCCAGGGCAGAATTTGATTCAGGGGGGGCTATTCTACCGATCTGTCACGTTCTGCCCACCCTGCAGGCCACCGGGAACTAAAACAGGTAAGGCACAGGTCTGTATTGATATGGCCCGCAACAGCAGAACTTCAGGCGCCACGCCGGCACACCCGCTGCAACAGCGGCGGCGGCCGGCGAGTTCTGCTCTCCGCCTCCGCCTCTGCCTCCGCCTGGCCGCCGGCTGCCTGCTTTGGGTACCCGCCTGGCCGGCGGCTGGCGAGCCCGGGACAGCGGATCCCGGGCATCCGACGACCACGCATGCCGTCCCGCAGACGCGATCGGTATCGGCGTCGGATGATTGTCAACTCTCTGAAGATGAATATGTTATATATCAATTACTTAAGAGATACTCCCAGAAAAGACCTGATATACGATGCAATGCATTGCTACAACGCTTTGCGGAATTCCGGGCCGAGGATATGGCGTCCCGGGGATATCTCTCGCACACCCCTCCCGAGCGGCACGGACCCAACCAGATGCTGCGCGATTTCGGCTACCCGTTGCCGGCCCAGTACCGGGGTGGGCAGTCAAACAGCGTGGAGTCGATTGCCGGAGGCATCGAGTCACCGCAGGCCGTCTGGCAGGCGCTTATAGCCTCCCCTGCTCATCGACCGCATTTGCTGGGCGAGGGTCCCGGATTTGCCGAACAGGACGAGTTCGGGGTCGCCTACCGGCGAAATATCCATGCACCACATGTCGACTACTGGGTCATTGTCATCGCCCGGCAGCAGACCCCTGAAGACCCGAGCCTGATTTGCACGCCGCCGCCGGCCGTGTGCTTCCAGGTCGGCGCCGATAACTCCAGGTCCGGCCAAGCCCTGACAGACTGACCTGCCGACTAGCGAGATACGATGCTAGCGATCTAGATGCGTCAGAGCAGCGGCGGATCGCTCCCAGTGACGGCCGTCAAATTCCAGTATGCGCACGCTTTCGATCGTGGCCGGGTCCAGGCAGCGCAGATTGACGCTGATGCCTTCCGGGTTCGAGCGCGGCACGTAGAATGATTTGATGCCGCACTGGCGACAAAACAGGTGTCGGGCGACACCGGTGTTGAAACGGTATTCGCTCAGCGTCCCTGCGCCGGAAAGCAGGCGAAAACGGCTGCGCGGAACGATCAGATGGCGAAACCCGAGCATCCCGCATAGCGAGCAGTTGCATTCATAGACATCCACACGCGCCGGCGCATCGACCTCAAAGCGCACGGCGCCGCAGTGGCAGCCCCCGGCATGGGTCACGTTCTCTGCATCCACAGACCGTCCTCCTGCAATCCTGAAATAGAGCTGGCAGCCCCGCCTGGCAGCGGCCGCCAGGCACCAGACTAGGGGAATTAAACGTGAGAATCGCGGTCGCAAGCACTACAATAGCCGGCTGAGCTGTCAGGGAGACCCCCGCGTTGAATTTGACCCGCCCCTCAATAGGCAATCCCACCGCGGTGATCGTCGCCATCATCATGGTCCTGATGTTCGGCACCATCGCATTGCTGCGCATGCCGGTGCAGATGATCCCGAATGTAGAAAGACCGCTGATCGAGATCAACACCGGATGGCGCGCGGCGGCGCCGGAAGAAGTCGAAGCAGAGATCCTCGAGCCGCAGGAAGATGCGCTGCGCGGTCTGCCCGGGCTGGAGAAGATCCAGTCTTCGGCGAGCAGGGGTTCCTCGTCGATCACGCTGACCTTCGGCGTCGATGTTCAGCTTGAACGGGCGCTCATCGAAGTCATGAACCGCTTGAACCGGGTGCCGGGCTATCCGCCGGATGTTGATGAACCGGTCATCTATGCCGGGCGCGGCGAGTTCGGCAACGCCATCGCGTGGTTCGCGCTGCGCCCACTCCCCGGCAATGAGCGCGACATCACCAGCTATCAGGATTTCGTCGAGGAGGTCGTTCAATCCCGGATCGAGCGCATTCCGGGCATCTCCAACGCTTCGATCTATGGCGGCCGCGGCCGCGAGGTACGGATCACCTTCGACCCTTACCAGGCCGCTGCAATGGGGATCGATATCCCGACGCTGGCCCGGCTGACCGGCGGCAACGAAGATGTCTCGGGCGGCTTTACTGACGTCGGGCGGCGTTCGTATACGCTGCGCTTCAGCGGCAAGTACAGCGTCGAGACCTTCAATGACATGGTGCTGACCTGGCGCAACGGCCAACCAGTGCACCTGCACGATATCGCTACTATCGACACCGTGTTACAGGATGCCGGCGGCACCCTGAATCAGAACGGCGGCCCATCCATTGCGATCAATGCGCAACCCGAACAAAACGTTAACGTACTCGAGGTGATGGACCAGCTGAAGGCGGTGGTAGCCGAACTCAACGAGGGTCCGTTGCAGCGCGCCGGTTTGTCCATGACCCAGGCCTACGACGAGACCGTCTACATCAAGCAGTCGATCTCGATGCTGCGTAATAACCTCCTGCTCGGCATCATCCTGGCGATTGCCGTGCTGTGGTGGTTCCTGCGCCGGTTCAGGGCCACGATGATGGTAGCCCTCGCGATCCCGATCTCGCTGTTTGTCACCTTCATCGTACTCAATGCCGGCGGCCGCACGCTGAACATCATTTCGCTGGCCGGCCTCGCTTTCGCGGTTGGCATGGTGCTGGATGCGGCGATCGTCGTGCTGGAAAACATCGTCCGCCTGCGCGAGAAGGGCGTGCCCAGCGACGAAGCCGCGCTCAGCGGCGCCAGCCAGGTTTGGGGCGCGCTGGTCGCTTCCACGGCGACCACGGTTGCGATCTTTTTGCCGATCGTCTTCCTGCGCGATATTGCCGGCCAGCTGTTCTCCGATCTGGCTCTGGCCATCGCCATCGCCGTGGTCGCATCGCTGATCATCGCGGTGACCGTGATACCGACCGCGGCCACCAGCTGGCTGCGCGATATCAGCTTGCATGATCCGCACGAACGCTGGTGGCGCAACGGCACCAGATTGATCATGCGGCTCACCGATACCGGGCCCCGCAGGGCCGGCTGGATCGTCGGCCTGACCGCCATTTCGGTCGGCCTGACCGCTTCATTGATCCCGGAAACGGATTACCTGCCCGAGGGCAAGCAGAATTTCATGTTCGGGTTTATCCTGCCGCCGCCGGGCGTCAGTGTGGAGTCGGCGAGAACCGAATTCGCCGACGTGGTCAACCGCCGTCTGGTGCCCTATCTCAACGGCGAGGCGGAGCCGGCGCTTGAGAGCTATTTCCTCGGCGTGTTCGGCAGGTTCGGCTTTTTGGGCGCACGTACCAGTGACCGCAATGACATCGACCGCATGATCGAGGTATTCAATTACGAAGTCATGCGAGGTTTCCCGGACACCCTGGTGTTCGTGAACCGGGCCTCTCTGTTCGGCCGCCTGGGCGGCGGCCGGTCGATCGATGTCAACATCCAGAGTCGTGATATCGAGGCCATGCTGGGTGCTGCGATTACCGGCATGGGCGCGCTGAGCGAGGCGCTGCCAGGCGCGCGGGTGCGACCGGTCCCGGGTGTCGAGCTGGCCGAACCCGAACTCCGGCTGAGTCCGAAGGAACGCCGCATCGTCGAGGCTGGCTGGGATCGTCCGACAATGGCCCGCGTGGTTCGGGCGCTGGGTGACGGTCTGTATGTCGGAGACTACTTCGATGGCAATGAACGTCTCGATGTGATTCTTCGCGGCACGGACTGGAACACGCCCGAGCAATTGATGGCCACGCCGATTGCGACGCCGGACGGAGGTGTCCAGCCGCTGGGCGAGCTGGTCGACCTGACCCGGACTGCGGGGCCCGATCAGATCCGCCGCGTCGATCGACGCCGCACGATCACCCTGGTGGTGACGCCACCGGCCGACATGCCGCTGGGCGTCGCGATCGACACGATCAAGGAACAGGTCGACCCGGTCATCCGCGAGCAGTTGCCGGAGGACGGCGATATCGCCTATCAGGGCACTGCGGACGACAAGGACACCGCGATCCGCAACATGGCGCAGAGCCTGGCTCTGGCCATCGCTATTCTGTATCTGTTGATGAGCGCGTTGTTCCGCTCGTTCCGGGACAGCCTGATGGTTGTCGTGGCGCTGCCGCTGGCTATCGTCGGCGGCGTGGTGTCGCTGCGCCTGACCAACCTGATCACGTTCCAGCCGATGGATCTGCTGACCATGATCGGATTCATCACGCTGACCGGACTGGTCGTGAATAACGCGATCCTGCTGGTTCACCAGACCCGGCAAGCGGAGCGCGAGGGCACGCCGCGTCGGGATGCGGTGGAACAATCTGTACGCTACCGCCTGCGACCGATTCTGATGAGCACGCTGACCAGCCTGTTCGGCATGCTGCCGCTGCTGCTGATGCCGGGCGCCGGCACCGAACTTTATCGGGGTATCGCGGCGGTGATCGTCGGTGGCATGAGCGTCAGCACGGTATTCACGCTGATTCTGCTACCCAGTCTGTTGCGCCTGGGCGAGACCTCGCCCGCACTCGCCTCGGCAGGCGCCGGCGCTGAAGGCAGTCTTGCGCAGCGCCACGACAATATTTGAAGTCTTCAGGAGTTGTTTGTGACTGATCACCTACCTACGGCCCCGCTGCGCTTGGCGCTGAGCCTGTTGCTGACCCCATTGCTGCTGATGACCAGCCCACGGCTGCTGCTCGCCCAAGGCGGTCCGCCGCCGCCTTCCGTGCGGGTGGTCGAAGCGAAGATGACCTTGCTGGCGCCAAGCCTGGAGTTGCCGGGCACCGTGGTCAGCCGCAACGACGCGAAGCTGTCGGCCGAGGTGCCGGGGCAGCTGATCTCTGTGGCGGAGGTCGGCACCGTGGTCGAGCAAGATGAGGTCGTTGCGCGTATTGACGACACCTACCTCACATTGCAAAGCCGCGAATACACCGGCATCGTCGCGCGGGAAAGCAGCCGCCGGGAGTTCCTGGAAAAAGAGGCCTCGCGGCTGCGCACGCTGGCAGCGGAAAACGTGGCTGCACGTAACCAGCTCGATCAGACCGAATCCGAGTTGCAAGCCGCAATCAGCGAACTCGAGGTGGCCGGCGCGAGGCTCGACCAGATAAAGGTACAGCTGAGCAAAACCCGCATCAGGGCGCCGTTCCCGGGCATCGTGACCGAGCGTCTGCAGAACCCCGGTGAACACACGTCGGCTGGCGTCGAGGTCGTCCGCCTGGTGCAGCCCGATGATCTGGAAGTGGTCGCCCGGGCGCCGCTGGCCAGCCTCAACTATGTCGCTGAAGGCGCCGAGTTGAAGGTACGCACAGACTATTCCCAGGGAGTCGGCGTGGTGCGCACGCTGGTCCCCTTCAGTGACGGGCGCTCTCATCTGTTCGAGATCCGCGTCGCGGTGCCGGCCTCGCCGTGGCGCGTTGGAGAATCGGTACGCCTGGCTGTTCCCAGTGCGGAGCCGGTCGAGGTGCTGGCAGTGCCCCGGGATGCCCTGGTACTGCGGCGTGAAGGATCATCCATTTATCGGGTGCTTGACGATGACACCGCGGAACGTATCACCGTCACCACCGGTCTTGGTGCTGGCGGCATGATCCAGATCACCGGCGGGATTGACGTCGGGGACCGGGTAATCGTCCGTGGCGCCGAGCGTTTGCGTCCGGGTCAAAAAGTCAGTGTGCTGACCGATGATCCGGCGGGAGATGTTGCGCGCACGGCCGAAAGTCGCTGATCATCGGCGCATAACACCATGCGCCGGGCAAGCTTGCTTTGGGGCCGGATCCGGCCCTCACCAGGGCAGTCGTTGCAGATCGACGTTGCCACCGCTGAGAATGATCCCGACGGTAAGGTCCCGGATATCTATCACGTCGTTCAGGATCGCTGCCACCGGGACCGCCGCGGAAGGCTCGATGATGATCTTCATGCGCTCCCACACCACGCGCATGGCGTCGATAATCTGCGCTTCCTCGACGGTAACGATGTCGTCCACGAGCTCACGGATCAGAGCAAAATTTCGCTCGCCCAGCGACGCTCGTAAACCATCCGCAATAGTATCTGGCGAGTCCAGGATCACGCGCTGACCGCTGACGAATGAGCGCTGCGCATCATCGGCGCCGGCCGGCTCGCAACCGATCACCTGCACTGTCCCGGGCAAACCTCTGGCCACCAGCGCGCAGCCGGACAAAAGCCCCCCGCCACCGACCGGCGTCAGCAGCATGTCGATCTCCGGATGAGCCTCAAGCAACTCCAGCGCAGCAGTACCCTGCCCGGCGATCACCCGGTAGTCGTCGTAGGGATGCACCACACTCGCGCCGGTCTTCGCCACCACCCTGGCGAGGCCTTCCTCGCGCTGCGTCATCCCGGCGCCGCAGTCCACAACCTGCCCGCCGTAGCGAGCCACCGCGTCGCGTTTGACCCGAGCGGCGTTCTCCGGCACCACTACCCAGGCCGGGATGCCCCGCTCTGCCGCCGCCAGCGCCACGGCCGCACCGTGATTGCCGGATGAATGGGTCGCGACGCCGCGACCGGCGGTTGCCTCATCCAGGCTGAATACCGCATTGGTCGCCCCACGCGCCTTGAATGCCCCGACGCGCTGGAAATTCTCGCACTTGAACAGCACGCGGGCGCCAAGTTGCTGATCCAGACTGCGACTGGACAGCACTGGCGTCTGATTGATTCGGCCGTGCAAACGGCGTGCGGCATCGCGCACAGTTTCCAGCGTCGGCCGCTCCCCGGACACCATGTCGGTCACTGGCTGGATCACTTGCGGAACAGATGCTGACGGTAGAACCGCAGTTCCTCGATGGAGTCGCGGATATCGGCCAGAGCCAGATGGCTGGAGACCTTGCCGAAGCCGGCTGCGATATCCGGATACCAGCGATGGGCAAGTTCCTTGAGGGTGCTGACATCCAGATTGCGATAGTGGAAGAAGCGTTCGAGCTCAGGCATCCATCGCGCCAGAAAGCGACGGTCCTGACAGATGCTGTTGCCGCACATTGGCGACCTGCCACCCTCGACATAATGACCGAGGAATTCAAGCGTGCGTCGCTCCGCCTCCGCCTCGTCGATCTGGCTGGCCTGCACTCGCGCCACGAGCCCGGAAGCATTGTGCTGCCGGGTGTTCCATTCATCCATGCCATCGAGCGCGGCTTGCGGCTGTCGAATGGCGAATACCGGCCCCTCGGCGATGATCTCAAGTTGCTTGTCGGTCACCACAGTGGCAATCTCGATGATTCGGTCAGATTCCGGCTTCAGGCCGGTCATTTCCAAATCGATCCAGATAAGATGGTCGCGGGCGTCGTTCATGGCTTGCCTTTACAAGGTGTTGACCCGGATTCTACCAGAGCGTCTTGTTCGCAAGGGACAGTCAGGACCCCGGTCCTGGCCCTGGACGAGCCCTGGATCAGGCAGCTGGCCGCCGCGCCCGGATCCGTCTTCTGCGGGGTGTCAGGATCAGGCGTCCGGATGAGTCCCCGGACCCGTAAAGCCGACCGTTCTCCGGCCCACACAGAACCGCAATCGGGGCGAGTCGTCGCGGCTTTCGGCAGACATGTGCTGGTCGAGGACAGCGACGGTGAGCGTCACCGGTGCATGATCGCCGGTCGACGGCTCCGCCCGGTGTGCGGAGACCGGGTCCGCTGGGCCCGGGCAGCCGACCAGAGCAACAGCCTGCTGGTCGCGATCGAACCGCGCCACAACGAACTGGCGCGACCCAGCCGCCGCGGGCATACGGAAGTCCTGGCCGCCAATATCGACCAGATCCTGGTCGTGGTCGCGCCGGTGCCGCAGCCGGATCCGTTTATCGTCGATCGCTATCTGGCGGCTGCCGAGTTGATGGACGCCGACGCATGCGTGGTCCTGAACAAATGCGAGCTTGAGGGCGCGGCGGCAGCGATCGATCTTCAACAGTTCGGACAGGCTGGCTACACCACTTTTGTCACCAGTGCCGAAACCGGCGAAGGCCTTGCCCGGCTGGCCGAGAGCATGCACCAGAAAACCAGCATCTTTGTCGGTCAATCGGGGGTTGGCAAATCTTCGCTGTTGAACGCTTTGATGCCGGAACTGGAGCTCGCCGTTGACCAGGTGTCCAGGGCCACCGGCGAAGGCAAACACACGACCACCGCCTCGGTGTTGCACCATCTGCACGGCGGCGGCGAGATCATCGATTCGCCCGGCGTCCGCGACTTTGCCCCGCCGACCATGGATACCAGGATGGTCGCCCGCGGCTTTCGCGAAATTGCGGAACTCGCGGTGGGTTGTCGTTTCGCAGATTGTATGCACCTTAGAGAACCCGATTGCGCAGTCAAACAGGCGGTGGAGTCTGGCAAGGTGGCGGCGCGCCGCTACGAGAGCTACCGGCGTCTGGTCAGGCTGATGGAACAGCTGGGCGAACGGACCTGAATCAGCTCACATCGCCGATCGAGTGACGTCCGGCGAACGCATGGGTGAGCGTGCCGCTGTCAACATATTCCAGCTCGCCGCCTACCGGCACTCCGTGTGCGATGCGGGTGGCACGAATACCGCGCACCCGGCAGCGCTCGGCGATATAGTGCGCGGTCGCCTCGCCCTCCACAGTCGGATTGGTGGCGAGGATGACCTCGTCGACACCACCTTCGTCGAGCAGTCGCTCGAACTGGTCCAGCCCGAGTTCTTCAGGACCGATACCGTCCAGCGGAGACAAATGTCCCATCAACACAAAATAACGACCACTATAGCCGGCCGCGTGTTCAACTGCGACGACGTCGGCCGGCGATTCCACCACGCAAAGGGTACCGGCGTCACGGCCGCTGGCCATGCATATCGGGCATAGCTCGCTCTCACACAGCATGCGGCATCGCGAGCAGTGACCCACTTTGCTCATCGCCTCCTCAATCGCGGTAGCGAGACGTCGGGCCCCATCTCGATCTCGCTCAAGCAGGTGAAACGCCATACGTTGTGCGGATTTCGGCCCGACACCCGGCAAACAACGCAGGGTCTCGATCAGGCGTGCAACAAGGGGTGAATAATTCATCGACTCAAAACGGCAGTTTCATCCCTGGCGGCAGCGAGATGCCGCTTGCCATGCCGGAGAACTTTTCCTGCACGGTCTGCTCCACTTTCCGCACCGCATCGTTGACCGCGGCGGCAATCAAATCTTCGAGCATTTCGCGGTCTTCACCGATCATGCTGTCGTCAATCTGCACGCGCCGGACCTCATGCCTGCAGCTCATGGTCACAGTCACCATGCCCCCGCCCGACTGGCCCGAGACTTCGAGCTCGCCGAGTTGCTCCTGCGCCTTTTGCATGTTCTCCTGCATTTGCTGCGCCTGACGCATCAGCTTTCCCAAACCACCCTTCATCCGTTTCTCTCCCTTCGCTGGCTCAATGTTTGACCGGTTTGATTGATTCCTCGTCCAGAGTTGCGCCGAAGACCTGCTCCATGGCCCGCACATTTGGATCGCCCTTGATCGACGCCACCGCCTTGCGCTGCAACTCGGCCTCCTCACGCTGCCGCCGCTGCGCCGGCGTTTCTGCAGCGGGACGGCCAAGCGAAATCTGCAAGCGCAATTCCTCGCCCAGACGCTCACACAAGGCGGCGCGCAACTTCTCCTGCAATGAGTCGGTGCGCAAGTGCGCCTGGGTCTCGTCCAGAGTAAGTTCCAGCACCTTGCCAGTGCGCGACGCAAACATGCAGTTGCTGGCCAACTGGCGCGCCGCGCCGCTCAGCGACAGGCCAGCGAGCATCTCGGCCCAGTCCTGGTTGCTGGCGCTGTCTGACGGTTGTCGCTGGCAAGCGGCGCCGGCCGCGGGTGACGCATCTGTGAGCCGCGGGTCCGGCCCTCCGGATTTGCCTGCAGATGATTGCCCGGGTTTTGCGCCCGTCGGTCGCGCAAGCGCTACTGGCCCGGACTGGGCTGACCCGGGAGCCTGCGCCGGCCGAAAAGTCATCATGCGAAGGAGGACCATCTCAAATCCTGCCCGCAATGATGGCGCCAGATAGAGGTCCCGCTTTCCGATCAGCGCGATCTGGTAAAACAGCTGCAAATCCTCGGCACTGATCAGGCCGGCCAGCTCAAGCACCGTCTCAGGATTGGCTGCCGCGGCAGCTGCAGACTCCGTCACCTGGGCCAGAGACGCCTGTTGAATCAGCAGCGCCAATTCGTCCAGCGCAGCGATATAGTCCGGCACCATTTCGTCCAGCTGGGCGACTTCGGCAAGCACCGCCGCAGCGTCATTCGCAGCAAGTGCGCGCAACAGCCGCGCGGCATGTGCCTGGTCGATGGTCCCGAGCATGTTGCGTACGTCGGCATCGGTGAGTTTGCCATCGCAATACGCGGCCGCCTGATCGAGCAGGCTCAGGGCATCACGAACGCTGCCATCAGCGGCGCGCGCTATCTGCTCCAGGGCGGCCCCCTCGGCTTCCAGTTTCTCGCGGCTGATCACCTGTTGCAGACGGTCTCGGATCAAATTTACCGGCAATCGTTTCAGATTGAACTGCAGGCAACGCGACAAAACAGTCACCGGCAGCTTTTGCGGATCGGTTGTGGCGAGCAGGAATTTGACGTGCGGCGGTGGCTCTTCAAGAGTCTTCAACAGCGCGTTGAACGAGTGGTTGGAGAGCATGTGCACCTCGTCGATGAGGTAGACCTTGAAGCGGCCGCGTGACGGCGCGTACTGGACGTTATCCAGCAGCTCGCGGGTGTCATCCACTTTGGTCCGAGACGCCGCATCGACCTCGATCAGATCGACAAAGCGACCATCGTCTATTTCCTTGCACGCGCTGCACTCCCCGCAAGGCGTAGACGAAACACCGGCTTCACAATTCAGGCACTTGGCAAAGATCCTGGCAATCGTGGTCTTGCCGACCCCGCGTGTCCCGGTAAACAGATACGCATGATGGAGACGTTCGTCGTCCAGCGCATGAACCAGCGCCTTGACCACGTGCTCCTGCCCGACAAGCTCGGGGAAGGTACGCGGGCGCCAGGTCCGGGCCATGGCCTGATAGCTCATTGATTCTCCGTGGATGGGGCCGATTTCGCAGTGTATCACTACGCGCTGAGCGCACAGAGACCGCAAACGGACTGCGCGGCGAAGCCGACGCATCCGCGTTCTGCAACCATGGGTGGCGGCCCGTACCCGCCACACCCCGGCACCCGGTTTGACCGTTACCGCTGCTCCCTTCCGGGCCTGACGGGGTTCACGGCTAACCGTCGCGGGGGGACCGGCACGGGCCACCATAAAAACATCGTCCGCGCCGCCCGGGACAAACAACCAGGCATGACGGACGGCGGTATTTTATCAAATCATCGCGTCCAGATGGGCGCCGGCCGAACCCGCGAGGGCGATGAGCAGGATGGACGCTGTTTGCGCACCGGAAGTATACTCGTCGCGGTCGCATGTCCCGAAAACGACCGGCCGGTATGCGCAGGACCGGCCGCCAAAACACAGCGGATCAACGATAAACGCCGCCGTTGCAGCGCGCGAGCAAGAATCTCATTAACCCAGGTACGCAGATGGAAATGACCGCCCGCTCCAGATGGCCCGCCGCTCTGCTGGCCCTGTTTGCGTGCTCGCTGGTTTACGCTTCGGCCGAAGTGCCTGACGGAAAGAGGGTGTTCGGCTGGATCGAGCAGGTGCGGGTGTCTGCAGCGGGGCTGGTACTTGAAGCCAAGCTGGACACCGGCGCTGACACTTCATCGCTGCATGCACGTAATATCCATGGCTTCAAGCGCAAGGGCGTCCGCATGGTGCGCTTCGAGATCGAGAATCCGGAAACCGGGGAAATGGTCCAGCTGGAAAGGAAACGGATGCGAGGGGTACGGATTCGTGAACATAACGGCGGCTATCAGAGACGGCCGGTGGTCGAGATGTGGGTTTGCCTGGGCCAGTTAAAGAAGCGCATCGAGGTTAATCTCGTCGATCGCAGTCAGTTTAATTATCCGTTCCTGATTGGACGCAGCGCCATGCATGGCGAGATCATCGTCGACCCTGACCGCAGCTTTACCGTCGAGCCGGACTGCATCAGTCTGCCGGAGTGATGCAATGAATCTGAGGCATCTGTACATCCTCGTCGCGGCGCTCATTGGTCTCGGCACATCGATCTTTGTGTACAAGGTCAATACGCTGGGATTCCCGATGATGCCCGACACCAGCGCACAGTTGTGGACGATCGAGGCGCGCATCGGCTTCATGCGTTACACACCGGGCCCGGCCAAAGTCTCGCTGGCGATGCCGACCCATCCGGTGGGCTTCGGCGTGCTGAGCGAGCACTTCGTTTCCCGCGGCTATGGCGTTTCCACCCGCGAGGAAGACGATCGTCGCGAGGCACTGTGGGCCATCCGCAGAGTCCAGGGTGACCAGGCGGTTTACTACCGGCTTAGCGTGTTTCGCGACTCGGACAGCAAACCGCCCAAGGGGGCGGACGAATTCCCACCGGTACCGGAGCTGGGTGAACCCTACGACTCGGCCCTGCAGATGGTGGTAGGCGAAGTGCGCGAGGAATCTGCTGACGTAGCGACTTTCACCGGGGCCTTGCTGCGGCGGATAAACAAGGCGGCGGGCGATGACAATATCGCCTTGTTGCTGGATGACGTTGATACGCTCACCGAGCGAGCCGAAGTAGCGCAGACCCTGCTGGCCGGTGCCCGGATACCCGCCCGGGTGCTGCAGGTGCTGCCGCTGACCAATGAGACAAGGCGAGCCGAGATGATGCCCTGGCTGGCCGTCCACAACGGTCGACAATGGCTTTATTTCGACCCCGTCAGCGGCGAGCAGACAATCCCGGAGGACCTGTTCATATGGAGTTGGGACAGCCAGCCGTTGATGAACGTATCGGGGGGAACCGGCGAGCGCATCGAGTTCTGGGTCAGCCGGAAGCTGGCAGATGCCCTGTCGGTGGCCAAACGCCGGGCCGAGAGCCACGACTCCAGGGTGGTGGATTTTTCGCTGCTCGATCTGCCCCTGCAGACGCAATCCGTGTACAGCGTGTTGATCATGATCCCCATCGGCGCATTGCTGGTAGTGCTGATGCGCAACATCGTCGGGGTCCGCACCTTCGGCACCTTTCTTCCGGTGCTGGTGGCCCTGGCTTTCCGTGAAAGCCAGCTGATCTCGGGGATCATTCTGTTCTCGCTGCTGGTCGCCGCCGGACTCGGCCTGCGCTTTTATCTGGAGCGACTGCATTTGTTACTCGTCCCCCGGCTGGCCGCGGTACTTACTGCGGTCGTGTTGATGATGGCCGCGGTCAGCGTTTTGAGCTATCGCCTGGGCCTGGAGATCGGCCTGTCCGTGGCGCTGTTTCCGATGGTCATCCTGACCATGGTGATCGAACGCATGTCCGTAGTCTGGGAGGAACGAGGTGCGGGCGATGCGATCAAGGAAGGCCTGGGCTCACTGCTGGTCGCTGCGCTGATCTACGGTGTTATGAGTATTGACGTGATCCGTCACATTACTTTCGTCTTCCCTGAGATCCTGCTCATCGTCTTGGCGGTGATCCTGTTGCTCGGTCGGTACACCGGATACCGGCTCACCGACATACGCCGCTTCCGGGCGCTGACCAAGCCGTCTTCAGCAGGCAACGGCTGATGTTCAGCGCTATGCACAAGGCCGGGGTGCTGGCGCTCAACGGGCGCAATGCAAATTTCATTCTGCTCGAAAACCCGCGCAAGCTGTATCCCATCGTCGACGACAAACTGCTGACCAAAGCGCTGGCCAAGAAACACGGCGTACCGGCGCCCGAGCTCTACGGGACGCTGTCCGCGCCGCATGACATTCGCGGCCTGCCTGATCTGATCGCGCAGCGTCAGTCTTTCGTGATCAAACCTGCCCACGGGTCCGGCGGCGACGGCATCGTCGTGATCGACTCTCATCGAAAAAACCGCTATCGCACCTGCAGCGGGCGGCTCTACGACTGGAGCGAACTTTCCCACCATCTGGCCAACATGATTAATGGCCAGTTCAGCCTGGGCGGGCATCCGGACCAGGCGATGATCGAGTATCGGGTGCGTTTCGATTCCGCATTTGATCAGGTCTGCTACCTGGGTGTGCCCGACATCCGCATCATCGTCTACCGCGGCTATCCGGTCATGTCGATGGTGCGCCTGCCGACACGAAGTTCTCAGGGCAAGGCTAACCTGCATCAGGGTGCGGTAGGCGCCGGCATCTGCCTGAACAGCGGCAAGACCATCAACGGGGTCCTCGGCAACGACAGGATCGAGGAACATCCGGACACCAGCGTCAAGGTGACCGGTATCCAGATCCCGTACTGGGGCGAGATGCTGAACATGGCGGCGAACTGCTTCGAACTGACCGGGCTTGGCTACCTGGGCGTAGACCTGGTGCTTGACGCGCAACTGGGTCCGCTGATGCTTGAATTGAACGCACGACCCGGTCTGAATATTCAGATCGCAAACGGGCGGGGCCTGCTGCCAAGATTGAGGGAAATCCAGCGACTGCCTACCGGGCCGCTGTCGGCCGCGGAGCGAGTGAATCTCTCCCGCGAGCGGTTTGCTCACTAGCGGTGCTGGCTTCGGCCTTTGACTACGCCATCCGATGCCTGACAAAACCGCCATCCTCGCCATCGATCAGGGCACTACCAGCAGTCGCGCCATCGCCTTTGACGCCAGCGCAAACGCGGTCGCTGCCGCTCAGCGGGAATTTCCGCAGATCTACCCGGCGAACGGCTGGGTGGAGCACGACCCGGAAGTCATCTGGACGACGACGTTGGAAGTGGCACGACAGGCATTCGAAGCGGCAGAGGCCAAGGGCTACCACGTCGCCGCGATCGGGATCACCAATCAACGCGAAACGACGCTGGTTTGGGATCGCCTGTCGGGGAAAACCATTTACAACGCCATCGTCTGGCAGGACCGGCGTACTGCGGCCGCGTGTGCCGCGCTCAAAACAGCGGGACTGGAGCCCGAGTTGCGCCAGCGCACCGGCCTGCTGCTGGACCCCTATTTCTCTGCACCCAAGCTCGCCTGGTTGCTGGATCACGTTGACGGTGCACGCAACCGTGCCGCGGCGGGTGAGCTGGCCTTTGGCACCATAGACAGCTTTCTGATCTATCGCCTTACCGGTGGCCGTGTGCATGCCACCGACGCCAGCAATGCGAGCCGGACCAATCTGTACAACCTGCGCACCCGCACCTGGGATAAGCGGCTGCTGGAAATATTCCGGGTCCCGGAACAAGTGCTGCCGCGGATTCTTGACAGCGCCGCTGACTATGGGCAAACAGATGCGGCGTTCTTCGGCCGGCCGCTACCCATCTCTGGTGTTGCTGGCGACCAGCAGGCTGCGGCTATCGGCCAATGCTGCTTCGAGCCCGGGTCTATCAAGGGCACCTACGGGACCGGCGCGTTTCTGGTGGTGAATACCGGGGACAAAATCGTCGAGTCCAAACATCGCCTGCTGGCCACTGTTGGCTACCAGCTTGACGGCCAGACGAAATACGCCCTCGAGGGCTCCATCTTCGTCGCCGGCGCCGCTGTGCAGTGGCTCCGTGACGGGCTCGGCGTCATCGAACATGCCGCAGATACAGAAAAGCTGGCCCGCGGGCTGACGAGCAATGCTGGCGTCTACCTGATACCGGCCTTTACCGGCCTCGGGGCGCCCTACTGGGACCCGGATGCGCGCGGCGCGATTTTTGGACTCACTCGTGCCACCGGACCGGCCGAACTGGCCCGTGCCGCCCTCGAGTCATCCGGTTTCCAGACACGTGACTTGCTCGATGCCATGGCCGGAGACGGGGTGGAGCCTGTGTCGTTGCGGGTCGACGGTGGCATGGTGGCAAACGACTGGTTTTTGAGCTTCATGGCCGACATTCTTGGCATCGCGGTCGAGCGACCTCGGGTAATGGAGACCACGGCGCTTGGGGCAGCCTATCTGGCAGGCCGCGAGGCGAATGTCTACGGCCGACCGGACGAGTTCGCGGCGCTGTGGAAAAGCGACCGCCGGGTCGAGCCGCGGCTGCCGTCTGCGGAGCGGGAAGCGCTGATGTCCGGATGGAGAGAGGCCGTCGGCCGTCTCTTGCCTGGCCGGAAATAAGGCTCCGGCCCCGCTTTACTTCTGCCGACCGCGACCTGCTGCGCTCTTCAGGGCAGCACACAGCCACATTACTAGTTATCGATTTCAACCGCCCCGATATCACCGAGAAGATCCGCAGGCCGGGCATTGCCCAGCTGATCACTATGCACTGGATTGACGGCGAGAGTCCGCTCCCCGAGACGTACCGTGATGCCATTGAAATAGCTGTCACCGAGGCCGAACAGCGATGTCCAGACATCGTCGTTGATCGTTGCCGGCCCGAGGTCGGTCATCTGATCCACGTTGACTTCGGCAACGTCGCTCGCCAGCGCCGAATCGAGATGGTGCCAAAACTCGATGTAGGCATGGTTATGGTCGAATTGGGGCCAGGTTTGTGCGGGCCCGCACCAGTACGCCTGTTCCAACGTGTCTATCGTCACGTTGCTGCAATTGACGTAGCGCTCGAATTCCGGCGTGTCCGGATCGATATCTGACAGGAACCCCTGAAAATAGCCCCTGAACTCGCTGGCGAAACCCGATTGCCCGTAAACCTGCTCGAGTTGGTCCAGTATCAGTGGCAGCAGGAGCGGATTCCTGCCTTCGTGTTGTTGTCCGCCCAGCTCACCGAGAATCTCGCTCACGCCGTAGTTGCCGGTGGGGAGCTGGTCCAGAGCGCTGCCCGCGGGCTGGTAGTGCAGCACCGCGAAGGGCGCGGAAATTACGCCGGCCGAATTGATCAGGGTAGACAGCGTCGCAGTGCCGAGCACATCGGCGGCATTCACGCCATCTGCGTCACCGGCTTGCGGATAGTGTTTACGCGACAACGATGCCCAGCCTGGCTCGCCAATCGGCGCCAGTATCTGGCTGAAATCGATCTCCCCCACCCGGTTATGTCCCATGCTGCGGAATTCGAACACGGATCCGGTAAAGATATCGTGCGGATAGACATTGCCGATCGTGTAGCCACCAGGGTCAGTGCCGTCGATTTCGTGCACGGTGTTTCCGACGACAATGGAATGACCGATGATCATATCTTCCACGGCGTGGGCGTTACCTATGGTCGCGGCGATGCCACCGGCCATATTCGCCTTACCCAATTCATTGGTCCGCGGTTTCCCGAACACCTGGTTTTCGACGATGGTGCTGCTTTGAACCTGCATGTATCCGTTGGACATATACAGACCACCGCCGCGCCAGTAGCCGATGTCCAGCAGACCGAACAGGAAAGCCGGCAGTGCCGGTGGTTCGACGAGATTCCTCGCGACGGTGCTGTTCTCGACGTGGATTCGTGTCGACAGCCCGATGCCGCCCCCGTCCGAGTACACGCCGCCGCCGTAGGCAAAGAGTCCGGTAATGCGGTTTTCCGTGATCGCTGATTGTCTGATCGACGAAACACTGACGCGGCTATCGCGTCCGCCGACGGAAAATACGCCGCCTCCAGCCGCTCCTCCGCCATAAACCGAATTGCCGCTGACAATACAATTGTCCATCACCACGGTGTCTGCGTAGACGCCACCGCCGTATGCGCCGCCGTCACGCGACGTATCGGCATCGTCGCCGACCGCATGATTATCGTAAATAGCGCAGTCGGTTAAGGTGGCCACCCCCCAGACGGCGAGTCCCGCGCCGCGCGCCAGCGTGGACGTCTGATTGTCATCCGGATGCTGACCCACATTTTGCGCCACATCGAAGACGCTGTTGCCCCCGGTGATCGCAACATTGGTCAATGTGAGATTACCGGACACCGCCAGCACCCTGGCGGAATCTGCACCATCCCAGCTTATTGTGATGCCGTCGGCAAGATTCGATGCGTCGATGACAACGTTTTTGTTAGCGAAGAGCGCTGACTTGCCGTAGTCCCGGTCGAAATAACCGACCAGATACGAAATATTGTTCGCCTCATCAAAGCCCATCACCTCGCCGCGGAGCACCGTATGCTCTTCACCGACGAAGATCAGATTGATAGTGCTGCCGTTAAGGACTTGATCGAACGTGATGGTCTGACCGGATGCGGCCTGTGCGAGAGCAGAGCGAAGCGTTACTGTCCCGTCCGCAGGCGACGCATCGTCCAGCAGGCTGTTGACGACAATCGGAGATAGCGAGGAATCACCGCCGCCTCCACCTCCACCTCCGCAACCGGAAACGCCGGTCAGCGCTACCAGACACAATAATGCGATGCCGGCGATTCGGAACGAACCACGATCGGCAAACCACTTATTTGTCATTTCAGACCTCCAAAATAATCTGGTCTGCTACGCTCCTTTGCTGATCGGTACAGAGATGATTGGCACATTGATGATCACCAGATTGATGCTCGATACCGGGAAATATACGAACTCAAAGACTCTGAATATAGTCTTCTTGCTGAATTGCTTGTTCCTAATCGGTCAAGGTTGGCTGGTAAGGGCCGTGTCGCTGGTATCGAACTCCGGGTTGAACATTTGCCGTGTCTATCTCCGTCCGGGAATATGGCCGGCGAATGTCAGCATGTAAAGCTCGATTTTTCGAACGCCACTGAATGAAAGGGTCCGTTGGGGCTCTGTCGTTTTCTGGCGGAGAGGGCGGGCTGGTCTCGCTCGCTTCGCAAGCTCGCCCCTGCGGTGGCGGCATCGCTGCACGCCTTGATCTTCCGCTAGTTGTCCGGACTGTCTACCCACGTATGCCCCTAATCACAGCGATATCTGACTATCGATTATTCGTCCGCAAACCGGCAGCTATATTGTAACCCTCGGTACCACTCCCCCAGAGAGCACAGCGAGGCACCAAACACATAGCCTTCATGCGACTCATTGCCCTTAACCTTAAACCACACAATGTGTTTGCCGACATTTGTAATTGCTGTGACGAAGAGCTCCTGGCCGGCATAAAGCTTTCCCACTTTTTCGTATTCAAGACCCGGACCCTTGCGAACCGGAACATGGTCTTGGGACCTGACCCTTACAGGCGTTCTGAACGGTTGTTGCCTAAAGGTTGTCAGCGAATCGATCTCCTGAGATTCTCCGCTGAAAAATTGTCGGTACGGGTATTTTTCCTCACCCAATTCCCTGTTAACAGCCTCTTTGAGAAGTTGCTCGAGGGTACGCAGGCTTCTCGAGTTACTGTCCGCCTTCAAGCGTTCGTTGACCAGGTCAATTGCGGAGCCCAACTGATCGAGGTCATTTGCATCGGCTAGCAGCAACCAGGCCTTCTCAACGTTCCAATGCTCGAGCGCCGCCATTAATGCCGGCTGATTTGAGGCAGCGCTGATATCCGCTCCATGCGCAATCAGCATTTCAACGACTTTGCTATCGGAGTATTTGACCGCCGTAACCAGCGGTGACGGCTCCCCGTAATGCGCAGGGGCCGGGTTTACATTGGCACCTGCCTCAATCATTCGCTCAACCACCCAGGCTTCGTCGCCGGTGTACTTGCCAATCGCGCGAACCAGGGGCGTGTGTTTGGCCAATATATCGACAACCTCGGAATCTGAACGGCCCGTGTCATATTCGGCAGGCGATTCGTCGACGGAAGCAACGTTAGGATCAGCCCCGTAGTCCAATAGGGGGACAGTCAGAAACTCGCGCCTTTCCGGCCTTTCCATAGCCAACATTAGTGCTGTAGTGCCCGCCCGCGTTGTTTGATTCGGATCCGCGCCGTCGCGCAGCAGGGCCCGCAATTGCTGGCCGTTGTCCTCACTTATCGCCTGTATTAGCTTCGATTCAGTGGGCCGCAATGCTCTGGTGCCAAAACCAATCATGGAGATCACTAAGAGTAGCGCCGCAACGGCAGACAACTCTTTTTTGCCAAGCGATAAATCGCAAGGTATCGGACCGTGCTCATTCTCATCGCGCGATCCTGGCACTAAACCGATAATCAGCGGGGCCAGCAAAATAGGCAGGAAAGGGATAATGGCAAGGATTCCGGCCACTTCCAGCATGCTTGTGTCACCGAGCCCTGATATCCCGCCTAAGAAAGCGATAAAGGCAGCACCCAGCGCGACCAAGCTCAGGACAACCCAAAGGCTCACCAAGCCAGCTCTTTTCCCACCACTTACCCTGACGCTGATGTCGTTCCTACGCTTTGCTATAGCGGATACAACAATCAATGCTCCGATCAATCGAAGCACCGGAACATTGAGGAGCTCGGCAATGACAAGAATGGCAAGGGCGGGCAGGACGTAACAAAGCCAGAAATCCGCTCGATTGATTCTGCCCTTGAACGAAATCCACCGGACAATGGCTCCAGGAGGTTTCGGTAATCCCTGCATCATCCCAGTATTAACGACTTGCAATTGCCAAACCGTGACTCGATCGCCCTAATTTACCCGGGGCGGCCGATGGTCTATACCAGATTAGTCAGAGCTATCGGACGGATAACCCTTCATGTTGGCAACAAAAATGGGGCCTCAAGCGCCCCGTTTTGAATTTCTTCCGGAGAGGACGGGATGGATTCGCTCGCTTCGCTGCGCTCCACCGTCTGTCGGCCCACTGCGTGAGCATCGGTGCGAACCCGATTGTCTATTTTCTCTGGCCGTCCACACACCGCGCACCTGATGAACAAGAAAGGGGTCCATGAGGACCCCTTTCTTGTTCATTGGCGGAGAGGGCGTCAGTCACATTGCCTGTGATGGCAGGGGCTCCAGGCCCTTATCGACGGATATGCCCCCAGATATGCCCCCACGCTGCTGATCCTTGGGCCGCATTGTGACGATTCTGGGTAGTCATCCACCCTGCCCCTTTCTCTATCCGTGCCGCACCCTGCCAGCCTGGATCACGACGAACTGCTAGAGCTGGCTGCCCAGGATTTGGCCGCAGCACTAGAGCTGAACTGCTTCTGATGGTGGCGGTGGGGATGCGGCAGGAGCGGTCTGATTCAACCAGATTCGGCTAGTTTTGTGTCGGCTGGCTTTACAGTTAGCTCAGTTCAGTGAAAGCACGTTTGCGCAAGTGATTGAAATAATACGAATTGGCGATTTTGGCACGAATCCTGCATACAGTCTATATCGAGTAATTCCAGACGAACTCAGGGGAGGCATCACAATGACAAATCGTTTCAGATCCGCCGCGGCCGCATTGCTTTTGGTTATCTTGACCCCCGCAGTGGCGAGCGCCGACATAATTTGGGATTGGTCGTTTGGCAGCACCAGCGGTCAATTTATCACTGATGGTTCCGATCCCTCAGCGGCCGGAATCTACACTCTGATTGACTTCTCCGTATTGGCATCCGGAGACGGGGCCTCTATCGGAAGTCTCTCAGGCGGTGAATATGCTTCGAGCGGCTTTGGGGAGTCCGACCCCTATGCGATGGATTGGGACGGAAGTTCCGTGACCCAATGGCTGGACTCGGGTGCCAATTCCTTCGACTGGTGGGTTTTCGACGACTTGGCCAACGAACCGGGTTATATTCTCTTCGGTTGGGAGACTGACAATATCAACACCGTCGACCAAGCGGTTTACTGGACGGGTGACAACAGCGCCCCCTCTTACCTGTTGTCCATCAGCCCGGCTGACATGGTCGATACACCGGAGCCCACTTCTCTCGCCCTGCTCGGCCTCGGCCTGGTTGGCATGGGTATGAGACGGCGCAAGATTGCCTGATCGAATAACAACAAGAAGAAGTGATTATGAGCCCCGCCTAGTGCGGGGTTCTTTTTTGGTTAGCTGAACTGCTGCTGATAGCCGCTAGCAACTAGTTGATGTGTCCCGTTTCTCCGTTGTGAGCATCCATTTAAGGAAGATAACCAGCATGTCGTCATTCTCTACTGGCAACAGTCACTTTTGTGATTCGGCACATTCCTGTCAGATCGCCAGTGTTGCCCCCAAAATTTGCGCAGCGTGTTAGGTGCTTCAGACAAGAAAAAGCCCGCATTTACGCGGGCTTATGTGATTCTTTAGCATGCCTAAGAATCTGATTTGGCGGAGAGGGCGGGATTCGAACCCGCGGTACGGGGTTACCGTACACTTGCTTTCCAAGCAAGCGCCTTCGACCGCTCGGCCACCTCTCCGGAAATTGAGGACGCGGAATATACCCCGCTACCCGTACCGTGGCAATTTCACTCGCCACACGGCCTGTTCGTACCGCCAGCCATCCAATCAAGGTTGCTTCCGGGTTTCGACCAGAAATCTGACTCCCCCGGAGTCAGATTCAGAGGGCGGGATTGACTCGTTCGCTTCGCGACCTCGCCCCTGCGGGGCAGCGTCGCCAGGGCTCCGCTGTCTGTCGCCCGACTGCGTCGGCCTCCGTTCGAACCCGCGGTACGGGGTTACCGTACACTTGCTTTCCAAGCAAGCGCCTTCGACCGCTCGGCCACCTCTCCGGAAATTGAGGACGCGGAATATACCCCGCTACCCGTACCGTGGCAATTTCACTCGCCACACGGCCTGTCCATTCTGCCAGGCATCAAGTCAACATGGTGTCCAGGTCTTGATCAGCAATCTGACTCCCCCGAAGTCAGATTGAGAGGGCGGGATTGACTCGTTCGCTTCGCGACCTCGCCCCTGCGCTGCAGACCGATTCAGGCGCTAGGGAGCCAGCCGCGTCTGCTTTCAGCCGTGCCTCCACGGGTCAAAGAACATCGAGAATCCGCTCGCTGGTGATCTGCCACTGGGCCGGCCCGCCATCGATCAAAATGACTTCCTTCAGCACGGAACGCAGATTGGGGGCGTCACCAAACTGCTGCACAAACACAGCCTTGGTGTTGCCATCAGCCTGAATCTCGACCTCGAGGCTTTCCAGTTCGATACGGGTGACCGCCGGGAAACTGAACCGCTCGCGCTGGGTATTGACCCAATCGGCGTGGTCCCGATATCCGGCTGGAGCAAAATCACCGACATAGAACATGAAATACTCGTCCGGATCGCGCTGACTCCAGACCGCTGCCCAGTCCACCAGGAACTGGGCGATCCGGTTGGTCAAAATGGACGCTCCCGGGATCAGCTGGTCCGGGGACCCGGATGCAGCCGGAGCCGTGCCGGGATTCAGGGCCAGCGGATCAGGCTCGGCCATAGCCAGCCGTGCCACCGGCAATCCATCCGGGTTGGGCGCCCCGGGCTGGGCGAAATATGGCGGTGGCCGCTCCAGGCAAATACCGTCATTGGTCTTGACCACCGCCTTACGCGCTCCCTGCGGTACCGGCATTGCCAGATCCGGGTCCGGTGCCGCGAGACCCTCTGGCACCTTCAACGGGCTCGACAGGGTCGCTTCAATGTAAGCCGGGTTGATCCTGCAGGTGGTCGTCTTGTCCTTAAAAGGGCTGCAACCGGTGGCGCCCGCGACCGCGACAATCAACAACGCGATGAAACCGAAACGAGTCACTTGCGTCCGCCGTCGGGGATCACCACCCCTGCTGCCGCCAGCGCGGCCGAGACCGCCGGCTGGTGTTCCGCCGACAACTCGGTCAGCGGCAATCTCAATGTGGGTCCGATCAGACCCATCGCAGCCAGGGCCCATTTGACAGGTACCGGATTTCCTTCCAAAAACATCGCACGATGCAATCCTCGCATGGGCTGGTCGATGGCCTCCGCCTCCTCCACGCGGCCATTCAGCGCGGCCCGACTCAGAGCAGCCATCGCAGCCGGGGCCACATTGGCGGTGACTGAAACCACGCCATGGCCACCGCCAAGCATAAAAGCCCGCGCAGACAAGTCATCTCCACTGAGCAGACAAAAATCCGGCGGACACAGTTCCTGCAGACGCTGCAAACGCTCCGGATCCGGCACGGCTTCCTTCAGACCGCGGATATTCTCGACCGCTGCCAGGCCCGCTGCCGTCTCCGGCAGCAGATCGCAGGCCGTGCGACCGGGCACGTTGTACAGCAGCAGCGGAATATCCGCCGCCGCGGCCACTGTCCGGTAATGTGCCGTGAGGCCGGCCTGGCTGGGCTTATTGTAATACGGGGTCACTACCAGAGCCGCCGCAGCCCCCGCCCGCGCTACCCGGCGGGTCAACGCCTCGGCCTTGCGAGTATCGTTGCTGCCACTGCCGCCGATGATCGGCACCCGGCCCTTGGCCAGACTCACCGCGGCCGCAACCAGTTCTTCCAGCTCGCCTGGGTCGATGGTTGGCGATTCGCCTGTTGTCCCGGCGATGACGATGCCGTCAGTACCGGCGCCGATATGGAACTCCAGCAGCCGCTCGAGGGCCGCGAAGTCCAGCCCCCGGTCCGCCTTCATCGGCGAGACCAGGGCGACGATACTGCCTCGAAACATCACGTATGGAGTCCTCGGGGAATGGGCTGGCATGGTACTTTCGGCACCCCTGGTTGGCAAGACCGACAAGCCCGTTTCCCTTGTCGGGCATTGGCGTTACACTCCGGCCATGAAGACCCTCTGGGCGAAACTGATCGACGCCCTCGACAATAAATGAACCAACTTATCGTTATTACCGCAGTCGGCCACGATCGTGCGGGCGTGATCCATGACCTGACCCGGGCAGTGCTGGACTGCGGCGGCAATATCGTCGAGAGCAGGATGACGGCTCTGGGCGCTGAATTTGCGATGCTTTTGCTGGTGGCCGGGAACTGGCATACGCTGGCCAGACTCGAATCGGAACTGCGCAAGGTGGGCGAAGAAAGCGAGCTCACAGTAACTGTGCGCCGCACCGAATCCCGGCCTCCGCGCGCCGACATGCTGCCCTATGCGGTAGATGTCATTTGCCTGGATCAGGCGGGCATCGTTTTCAACCTTGCAAGCTTCTTCGCCGGTCGTGACATCGACATCGCGGAATTGAATACACGCAGTTACGCAGCTGCCCATACTGGTGCTCCGATGTTCTCCGTACAGATGACAGTCAACATACCGGGCAACCTGCAAATCGCCGCGCTGCGCGAAGAGTTCATGGATTTTTGCGATCAGCTCAACCTCGACGCCATCATGGAGCCGGTCAAGGGTTGAGGATTTTTCGTATCTCCCCAGGCAATTGATGCAAACAAACGGAGACAAGATGAGCCAAGTGGAAGTAGGCAAAAAAGTGCCGGCGTTTTCATTGCCGGCAAGTGGCGGTGGTGAGACCTTCGATTTGACGAAGCTCAAGGGATCAGCAGTGGTGCTGTATTTCTACCCCAAGGACAGTACTCCGGGGTGTACCAGCGAAGCGCAGGACTTTCGCGATCGCTACCCGGAGTTCGTCGCCGCCGGAGCTGAGATCGTGGGCGTGTCGCGCGACAGCCTGAAGTCTCATGACAACTTCGTTGCCAGGCTCGATCTGCCCTTCAGACTACTTTCCGACCCGGACGAAGCCGTATGCAAACTGTTCGACGTAATGAAGCAGAAGCTGATGTATGGACGTAAGGTCTGGGGCATCGAGCGCAGCACCTTTCTGATCGACAAAAAGGGCGTGCTCAGGCAGGAATGGCGCAAGGTTCGAGTCAAGGGGCACGCCGACGAAGTTTTGGCCGCGGCGCGCGATCTCTGATCCGGCGAAGCCGGCCCGAACCGCCTTTCCAATCACCATCGAGGAAATCTTCTACCCGTGACCAAAGCGCCACGCCGCCGGATATTCGTGCTCGACACTAATGTGCTGATGCACGATCCCACCGCGATCTTCCGCTTCGATGAACACGATGTCTTTCTGCCCATGATGGTGCTGGAGGAACTCGACGCCAATAAAAAGGGCATGTCTGAAGCCGCGCGCAACGCACGCCAGGTCAGCCGCTTTATTGATGAGTTGATACAGGGCCTCAACAAACAGCAGATAGACTCCGGCATAGTGCTGCCGGGCGAACATCGATTAAACGGCAGGACCAACCGCAAGCCCGGGCGGATGTTCTTCCAGACCCGCCTGTCACAGCCATTGTTGCCGGATACGCTGCCCGGACATCGGGCCGACAACACGATCCTCGAGTACTGCCTTTCCCTTCAGGAACAGCACCCGGAGAGCCGCGTCACGCTGGTATCCAAGGACATCAATCTCCGTATCAAGGCCACGATTGTCGGGGTCTATGCCGAGGACTATTACAACGACAAGACGCTGGATGACGCTGACCTGCTGTATACGGGCGCAACCGCCCTGCCGCAGGATTTCTGGGATTCGCACAGTCAGGAGATGGACTCCTGGCAAGAACAGGGACGGACGTTTTACCGGGTGCACGGGCCGCTGACCAAGGACTGGAGCATCAACGAGTTCCTGTATGCAGAAGACGGCAGCAATTTCGAGGCCATTGTTCGCGAAAGCAGCGAAGACGCTTCCGTTATCGAGCTGGTGGACAATTACTACAGCGAACACAATTCGGTCTGGGGCATCATGGCGCGTAATCGGGAGCAGAATTTCGCGCTCAATCTGTTGCTGAGTGATGCGGTTGATTTTGTCAGCATCCTGGGGCCGGCCGGGACCGGGAAAACCCTGCTGACGCTGGCCGCAGGGCTCGCGCAAACGCTGGAGGCGAATCGCTTCCGCGAGATCATCATGACGCGGGTGACCGTGCCGTTGGGCGACGATATCGGCTTCCTGCCCGGCACCGAGGAGGAGAAAATGGAGCCGTGGATGGGCGCGCTGATGGATAACCTCGAGGTGCTGACCCAAAGCGACGAAGGCGGCGACTGGGGCCGCGCGGCCACTCGCGATATGCTCCAAAGCCGGATCAAGATTCGTTCCCTTAACTTTATGCGTGGTCGCACTTTTCTCAATAGATTCATAATCTTGGACGAAGCTCAGAATCTAACTTCTAAACAGATGAAAGCGCTGATCACGCGCGCTGGTCCGGGCACCAAGGTCGTTTGTCTGGGCAATGTATCCCAGATAGATACGCCCTATCTGACCGAAACCACCTCCGGTTTGACTTATGTCGTCAATCGCTTCCGCGGCTGGCCCCACTCCGGCCACGTGACGCTGATGCGCGGCGAGCGTTCGCGCCTGGCCGACCACGCATCGAGCATTTTGTAGACCCGGGACTGGGCGTTCAGGCCCGATTCGGGCATCATTGACCGGCGCCGAACTGTTCCCGCCCGAGTTGTCTAAGTCTTCGGCGAACTTAATGATGATGCGCAAATTCCTCCTTTGCGCTGCCGCCGCCTTCGTGGTGATGGCAGCTGCCCCGCAAACGCCGGCCAACGCCGCGGGCGACGATCTCCCCGATATTGGCAGTCCGTCGGACTCGGTGCTGTCCAAGGGCCGCGCCAGCCAGATCGGCCGTTCAGTGTTGATGCAATTGCGCGCTGCCGGCCAGGTTCTGGAGGACCCCGAAATTGACGAGTATCTGGACGGCCTGGGCCATCGTCTCAGCGCTCATGCCCAGGATGGCGATCAGAACTTCGAGTTCTTCATTGTCAATGATCCCGGGATCAATGCTTTCGCCCTGCCTGGAGGCTACATCGGCGTGAATAGCGGGCTGATCGTGACCACAAAGCGCGAAAGCGAGCTGGCCGGGGTTCTGGCCCACGAAATCGCCCACGTGACTCAAAAACATATTGCGCGCCGTGCTTCTGCTCAGGGTAAGTCGAGCATGCTCGCCGGCGCCGCGGTACTCGCGGCGATCCTGATGGGCATCGCAGGTCAGGCGGACACGGATGTGGTTCAGGCCACCGCCATGAGTGCACAGGCAATGGCGGTCCAGCAATCGATCAATTACACCCGCGTCAATGAATATGAGGCAGATCGGGTAGGCCTGACGATTCTTGACGATGCGGGCTTTGATCCAAACGGCATGCCGGATTTTTTCGAGACCATGAGTCGCCTGAACGGCTCCTGGGCCAATCGGATACCGGAGTTCCTGCTGACGCACCCGGTAAGCTCGACCCGCATCGCCGAGACCCGCAGCCGCGCGGCGCAGCTCGATCCGAAGCCGTACACCGAGAGTGAGGAATATCTGTTGATGCGCGAGCGCCTGCGGGCGCTGACCTATTCCAGCGCAGAGGATGCGGTGCGCTACTACTCCGCTCAGCTTGAACGGACCCCGGAGCAGTATGCCTACTTGCGTTACGGCCTGGCCGTCGCCCTGATCCGGGCGGGGCAGGCTGCCAAGGCCGTCCCGATCATGTATGCGCTGATGCAGGAAGACGAATCGGTCATTGCCTTTCATTCGGGCCTGGGCGAAGCGCTGATGGCAGCCAGGCAACCGGCTGAAAGCCTGCTCGTGTTCGAACAGGCGATGTCGATGTTTCCGCGTAACGTCCCGCTGACCGTGCGCTATGCGGAATCGCTGATGTATGCAGGGCAATATGAGAAAGCGCACGCAGTACTCCTGGACCTGTTTAACGCGGTCTCGCCGACGCCGGTACAGGTGAGGCTGATCGCTAATGCCGCTGGCGCAGCCGGAGAAAAGGCGGAAGCGCACTACTACATGTCTGACTATTATCTGCGAGTCGGCGACCTGATGATGGGCATCGACCAGTTGAATCTGGCCCTCGCCCAACCCGGTCTGACTGACATCCAGCGCGCCCGGTTCACCGCGCGACTCGACGAGTTGCTGCCGTACCTGCCGGACAATGCGAAGCCGAGGGTGATCGAACAGGCACGCTCTGAATAATCAACAACGAACGCCGGGCTTCAAAGCGACGGCGGCACGGCGAGAGAGTAAGGGGGAGACTCATGAGCAGCCATGTCGGGGCGGGACCGGGCGCATCTGATCCGGGGCGCAATGTTTTCTGCCTGGCCGTGGTCCTGCTGAGCCTGGCCCTGCAGGGTTGCGCATCGAACGCGTCGCGGGACAGCGACGAAACCTACGACCCGCTGGAACCGCTAAATCGCGGTATCTACAAGGTCAACCACACTCTGGACAGGTTCCTGCTCCGCCCTGTCGCCAAGGGCTATGACACCGTGGCGCCCCGGTTTGTCAAATTCGCGGTGATGAATTTCTTCAATAACCTCGAGCAGCCCGTTTACGTCGTCAACCTGGTGTTGCAAGGCAAGTTTGCCGGCGCCGCCCGCCAGACCGGGCGCTTTGTGATCAACAGTACTCTGGGCCTGGGTGGGATCATCGATGCAGCCAAGGATGCCAGGCTGCCGCGCGAGCAGGAGGATTTCGGACAGACGCTGGGGGTCTGGGGTTTTGGCGGCGGGCCCTACCTGATGTTGCCGCTGCTCGGGCCATCCAATTTCCGCGATGGCATCGGCCTGTTGGCCGACGCCCAGATCGACCCATTGCTGAACTACGACAATGCCAGCGTTCGCGACAAACTGATCATCCTCAAGATCATCGACAAACGGCGGCAGTTGTTGCCTGCGGACAAGGCCATCAATGAGGCGGCCGACCCGTATATCTTTATCCGCGAAGCCTACCTTCAAAACCGGCTGTACAACATTTATGACGGTAACCCGCCGGTCGACGACCTGGGGGATTTCGAGGATGAATTCGACGCCGAGTTCGACGAGGAATTCGGCAACCCGGATTTGATCGAGGAATAGACCCGCGGCCGGGATCGCCAGCGGGCGATGCGCGCGCTCAGATCACGCCCGTCCAGCGCTCACCGCGCGTCAACATGGTGTCCACTTCGCTGATCTGGGCAATAGCAATAATGTCGTCCGGGATGTTCACGTAACGGATCTCGCGGACGAAATTCTTGGCCCAGTTGACCCACTCCAACAACAAGGCCAGACCGGCGCTGTCTCCTTCCTTGATGTCCGCCAGATCCAACTCGATGCTGGCGTGATCAGCGAACAGTTCGCGGCTCAATTCCAGCGCGCGGCTGGCGGTGGCGAAGGTCAACTCACCATGCAACGCGAACTTGCCATCACCGAGATCTTCGAACTCGATCCGGCTCACTGGCCACCTGCAGCCGCTGTGGACGCCTCCGCCGGGACGTCACCCGACTTCGCTTCCAGTTCCTTGATCACGCCGTCGATTCCCTTGGCACGGAATTCGCTGGAGTACTGCTTGCGATAGTTGGCGACGTAAGAAATGCCCTCGATGATGACGTCATACGCTTTCCACTGGCCATCGGCCAGGCGCATGCGGTAGTCCACCGGCGTTTCAACGCCGGTATCCAGCGTCACCCGGGTCTGCACGACCACCTTGCCCGACTCCAGATCGCCATCCACCGGCAAGATCGTCAGCTCATCGCCGCGATAGTCCAGAATGCCGTTGGCATAGGTCTTAACCAGCGAACGGTAAAGCGCCAGGATGAAGCGATCGCGCTGTTCATCCGTCGCCTTGCGCCAGTATTTGCCCATCACCAGACCCCCGGTATAGCGGCGATCGAAGCGCGGCAGCAGGATGTCGTCGACCAACTCGTAAAGTTGATCCGGATTGTCCCGCAACTCATCACGGCGATCGTTTACCGCCGCCAGCACCTCATTCGAGGCCTCCCGTATGACTTCGTCCGGACCGGTATTGGCCTGTGCACTCGCCGAAACCATCAGCGCCCACAACAACAGACCGGCAATTTTCGTGTCAGTGTGCATGGTTATTCTCCGTCAGAGTCTTCGCCCTGACTGAACAGGTACTTGCTGATTAACTGCTCGAGCACCAGCGCCGACTGAGTGAACTGGATCTCGTCGCTGTCCTGAAAATAGTCCTCCGAGCCTCCGGGTTCGAGCCCCACGTACTGGCCACCGAGTATCCCCTGGGTCAGTATGCTGGCATCTGTGTCATCCGGTATCTTGTTGTATTCGGAGTTGATCCGCATCCTGACCACGGCTTCAAGCGCATCACCATCGAATTCCACATCGACGACGCGGCCGATGGTCACACCCGACATTGAAACGGGCGAACGTTCTTTAAGCGTGCCGACATTATCGAAGCGTGCGATGAGGGTATAGCCCTTATCACCCTGGTAAGAGTCGAAGTTGGTCACCCGGGTCGTCAGGAAGAACAGGGCGACAATGCCCATGAAAACAAACAGACCGGTACCAAACTCCACTGCGCGGGTTTGTCGCATGGTTTACACCTCTCCGAGAAGCACAGCGGTAAGCATGAAATTCAGAATGAGGACAGAAAGCGCGGTCAGCACGACGGTGCGCGTCGTGGCCCGGCTGACCCCTTCGGCAGTCGGGATGGAATTGTAGCCCTCGAACACAGCCAACAGGCTGGCAGCCACGCCGAACACAAAGCTCTTGAGGACGCCTGACAGGACATCTTCTCTGTAATCGACCTGATCGCGCATACTTGACCAGAATGAGCCCTCGTCGACTCCCAGCAGCACGACGCCGACCATCCAGGCACCAAATATACCCATCGCGCTAAAGATAGCTGCCAGCAGGGGCATGCTGATGATGCCACCGAGAAAGCGCGGCACCACGACTCGCCTGACCGGATCCACGGCCATCATTTCCATCCCGGAAAGCTGGTCGGTAGCCCGCATCAGGCCGATCTCCGAGGCCAGCGCGGTACCGGCACGTCCGGCGAACAGCAGCGCGGTAACCACCGGGCCCAGTTCCCGCACCAACGCCAGCGCGGCAACCACGCCAAGCGATTCGGTCGCGCCAAAGCGCTCCAACGAGTTGTATCCCTGCAGTGCCAGCACCATGCCGACGAACAGACCCGAGATGCCGATAATCGCCAGCGACAAAACCCCGCTGGCGTAGACCTGGCGGACAATCAGGGACGGACGCAAAAGGGCGCGGGGACAACCGGCCAGTATTCGGACCAGGAACAGCTGGCTGGCGCCGAAAGTTTCCAGCCACTCCTGAACGGCGTAAACGACGTCGGTGAGTACTCTGCGCACGATGCTAGTTCTGCTCGCGCCGCAGCAATTGTTCGCTGTAGTCCGGCGCCGGATAATGGAACGGCACCGGACCATCAGCCATGCCGTTCATGAACTGCATAACCACGGCCGAGCAGTTCTCCTGCAGATCCTCCGGCGACCCGGAAGCAACGACCTTGCCGTCCGAGAGCAAATAGGTCCTGTCCGCGATCGAGGAAATCTCATCAACATCGTGACTCACCACGACGCTGGTCAGTCCGAGCGCATCATTCATGCGCCGGATCAGGCGCACGATGACCCCCATGGATATCGGGTCCAGACCGACGAACGGCTCGTCGTAAAGGATCAGGTCGGGATCCATCGCGATGGCTCTGGCCAGCGCCACCCTGCGAGCCATGCCTCCGGACAGCTCCGCCGGCATCATCTCCGCCGCTCCACGCAAGCCCACAGCATGCAACTTGGTCAGCACGATATGACGCACGATTCGCTCAGGCAGGCGCGTGTGCTCGCGCAGCGGAAAGGCAACATTCTCGTAAACGTTAATGTCGGTCAGCAAAGCGCCGTTCTGGAACAACATGCCGATGCGCTTGCGCGTCTCGTACAGCTCTTTGCGCCCCATCCGGCAAACGTCGCGTCCATCGAGCAGTATGCTGCCCCGGTCCGGCAGTATCTGCCCCGTCATCAATCTGAGTAAGGTGGTCTTGCCGGTGCCGCTGGGACCCATGATGGCCGTTACCCGGCCGCGCGGGATGTCCAGGTTAAGACCGTCGAAGATCTTGCGGTGACCGCGGGAATAGTCGAGATCGCGGATGATCGCGATATTCTCGTCCTGATCGACGCGACCGCGGCGGCCATCTTCACCAGTAGATTTTTCTGCCACAGGTCCTCCACAACAGCAAGCGCCGCAAATCATTGAATGCTTCAGGGAGGCCGGCCACTGGCTCGGCCGCGACCCCCCGGCTCGCAGCGGCAGCAAGTGCTGGCATCCTAGCACACGAGCCGCGAGATACCGCAGCAAAAACTGCGCTGAATACCTTGAGCCGCTTCCCTCCGCGGGCAAACTGGACTAAAATGGTCCACATTAAACGAAGAGCGATGAACCGATGCTGCGAATGAGCAAACTGACTGACTATGCGACCATGGTCCTGGCCGAACTGGCCCGCGGCAACGGCACGCTGCTGACTGCCGCAGACATGGCGACACGCACCGGGCTGACTGCAACCACTGTCAGCAAGCTGCTCAAGTCACTCACCCGCGCCGGACTGGTCAACTCGCAGCGCGGTGCCCAGGGCGGCTATGTACTGGCCCGGGCACCAGATCAGATCTCGGCTGCCGAAGTCATCGTCGCGCTGGAAGGCCCGGTAGCGATCACCGAGTGCAGCACTGAAAACGGCAGCTGCGATCTGGAGTCGGTGTGTCGCGTCGGCGGCGCATGGCAGCGCATCAACCTCGCCATCTACCAGGCGTTGCAGAAAATCAGCCTGGCAGAATTGTTGCGCGGCCCCGACGAAGCATTGACCTATATCGACCTCCGCACCATGGACTCCGCCGTTCAGCTGCGCCAGACCGGCGTCCGCATCCGTTGATCAGAACCCAGGAATTGATAAGACCATGAATACCCGCTCACCTGAAGTCGAAGACTTTGTCGGCCAGAAATACAAGCACGGCTTTGTGACCGACATCGACGCCGATACCATGCCGCCGGGTCTGAATGAAGACGTGATCCGCCTGATCTCCCGGAGAAAGGAAGAACCGGCATTCCTGCTCGAGTGGCGGTTACAGGCCTATCGGCACTGGCTGACCATGCGCGAACCGCAATGGGCGCATGTCCGGCACGAACCGATCGACTATCAGGCGATCTCCTATTATTCGGCGCCAAAACGCAAGAAGGACGGACCCAAGAGCCTCGATGAGGTGGATCCAAAGCTGCTCGAGACGTATGAGAAGCTCGGCATCCCGCTACATGAGCGGGCCATCCTGGCTGGCGTTGCGGTGGATGCAGTTTTCGACAGCGTGTCCGTAGCGACGACATTCAAGGGCAAACTGGCTGAAGCCGGTGTGATCTTTTGTTCCTTCTCCGAAGCGGTAAAAGAGCACCCGGCGCTGATCGAGCAATACCTGGGCACCGTAGTGCCCGCGGGGGACAACTTCTTTGCCGCGCTCAATTCGGCGGTATTCACCGACGGCTCTTTCGTATTTGTGCCCAAGGGCGTGCGTTGCCCGATGGAGCTCTCGACCTACTTCCGCATCAATGCGGCCAATACCGGGCAATTCGAGCGCACGCTAATCGTCGCCGAAGAAGGCAGTCATGTCAGTTATCTGGAGGGCTGCACGGCCCCGATGCGAGACGAGAACCAATTGCATGCAGCCGTAGTGGAACTGGTGGCTCTGGACGACGCGGAGATCAAATATTCGACAGTGCAAAACTGGTATCCGGGAGATGAAAACGGCAAGGGCGGGATCTACAACTTCGTCACCAAACGCGGCGACTGCCGCGGCCATCGCTCCAAGATTTGCTGGACTCAGGTCGAGACCGGGTCCGCGATCACCTGGAAGTATCCCAGCTGCCTGTTGCGCGGCGATAACTCGGTGGGCGAATTCTACTCCGTCGCCGTCGCCAATAATTACCAGCAAGCCGATACGGGAACCAAGATGATCCACATTGGCCGCAACACGCGCAGCACGATCGTTTCCAAGGGTATCTCTGCCGGCCACGCGCAGAACTCCTACCGCGGGCTGGTCAAGGTCCTGCCAGGCGCGGAAGGCGCGCGCAATTACACCCAATGTGATTCCCTGTTGATGGGCGATCGCTGCGGCGCGCATACCTTCCCGTACATCGAGGCAAAAAATCCGAGCGCCCATATTGAACATGAGGCCACCACGTCGAAGATCGGCGATGACCAGCTGTTCTACTGCCTGCAACGCGGTCTGTCCGAAGAAGATGCGGTCAACATGATCGTCAATGGCTTTTGCAAGGAAGTATTCCGTGAACTGCCTATGGAATTCGCGGTCGAAGCGCAAAATCTGCTCAGCGTCAGCCTCGAAGGGGCCGTCGGATAGCCCGGCCGCCAGTCAGTAATCCAAGAGAAATAAACATGCTCAGTATCAGTAATCTACAGGCCCGAGTTCATGGCAAGGAGATCCTCAAGGGTCTTGATCTTGAGGTAGCCCCGGGTCAGGTCCACGCGATCATGGGTCCCAACGGGTCCGGCAAGAGTACGCTCGCGAACATCCTTGCGGGACGCGAAGGCTACGAGGTCACCGGCGGCTCGGTCCGGTATCAGGGCGAAGATCTGCTCGCGCTGGAGCCGGAGGAACGCGCCAGAGAAGGCGTGTTTCTGGCTTTTCAATACCCGGTCGAGATCCCGGGCGTGAACAATGCCTATCTGCTCAAGGCCGCGCTCAACGCCCAGCGCCAGCATCGCGGCGAACAGGAGCTGGATGCATTCGAGTTCCTGTCGCTGATCAAGGACAAGATGAAGCTGATGCGGATGGACGAGAGCTTTCTCAATCGCGGCGTCAATGAAGGATTCTCCGGCGGCGAAAAGAAACGCAACGAGATTCTCCAGATGGCGGTACTCGAACCCAGGCTCGCGATCCTGGACGAGACCGATTCGGGACTCGATATCGATGCGCTCAAGGTCGTCGCAGGAGGCGTGAACAGTCTGCGCAACGCCGACCGCTCCATCATCCTGGTAACCCATTACCAGCGCCTGCTTGATTACATCGAGCCGGACTTCGTCCATGTGCTGTCCGACGGACAGATCGTCCGCACCGGCGACAAGGATCTGGCTCTGGAACTTGAGTCCCGTGGCTACGACTGGACCCGGGAGGCCGCGAGCGCATGAATCAGGTGGCCGAAATCGGCAGCAGCCCGGCGGCGCCTTCAGCCGCCGAAGCGGGTTTCCGCGAGGCGCTGGTCAACAGGTCTGAAGTCGACACGACTCCGGCCAATCCGGCGACCGCGGCGTTGCGCGCGGCTGGCGCCGCTGCTTTTGCCGCTGCCGGCCTGCCCCACCAGGGTCAGGAAGCCTGGAAATATACCAGCCTGCGAAACCTGGCCAGACGCACGTTCCGGACCAGTGTCCCGGTAGCCATGCCCGACCCGGCGGACGCGACCGGCGTATCAATCCAGGGTCTCGCAGGCCCCAGGCTGGTCTTTGTCAACGGACGCTACATGCCCGGGTTGTCGAATCCGCAGGCTGCCCCCGGACTTGAATTGCATTCGCTGGCGGAGATGCTGGCCGACCCGGGCGCGGAGATTCCGCCGGGCCTGGCCATGCTCGCGGATCCGGAGCGGCATCCGTTTGCCGCTCTCAATCAGGGTTTGCTGGAACACGGTGTGATCCTTCGCGCACGGAATGACGCCCGGCTGCAGGACCCGATCTACCTGCTGTTTCTTTCAACGCCAGGCGCCGAGCGCGTGGCTTGCCACCCGCGTGTGCTGATCGAAACCGGCGCGAATGCCTCGATGACGGTACTTGAGCATTATGCGAGCCTCGGCGCCAACGAAAATCTGACCAATGCGGTGAGTGAGCTGTATCTCGGTCCGGGGTCGAAACTGACTCACTACCGGATCCAGGACGATTCCGCCGGCAGTTTCCACGTCGGCGGCATGTTCGCGAGCGTCGGCCGGGATGCACGTCTGGAGAGTCACAATATGTGCTTCGGCGGCGGATTGACGCGGATCGATCTGGACGTCCGGCTGACTGAACCCGGTGCCGAGGTGGATCTGAACGGTCTGTATTGCCTGGCCGGCCGGCAGCATGCTGACAATCACACTACGGTTGCCCATCTTGCGCCGCAGACGCGCAGCGACCAGGACTACAGAGGCGTGCTCGACGGCCGCTCCCGCGGCGTGTTCAACGGCAAGGCGACAGTCCATCAGGACGCTCAAAAGATCGAGGCGCACCAGTCGAACAGCAACCTCCTGCTGTCGGAACAGGCCGAGATTGACACCAAGCCGGAGCTCGAGATCTACGCCGATGACGTCAAGTGCAGCCATGGAGCGACCGTGGGTCAACTCGACCCCGGGGCTTTGTTCTATCTGCGAAGCCGGGGCATAAATGAGGAAACTGCGCGCGCCTTGCTGACCTTTGCTTTTGCCGAAGCCGTGATCGGCCGGATCGGACACGAGCCTGTGCGGCGGCGTCTCGAGACCGCGGTCGCCGGCACCCTGCCCGACCGTAGCCTGATCCAGGATTTGTTATGAGTAATGGCATGAGCGCGATAACCCAAACCAAAGCGGCCCGGCCGGATCTGAGCGCCCTGCGGGATGACTTTCCGATCCTGCACCAGACAGTGAACGGCAAGCCACTGGCATATCTCGACAACGCCGCCTCGTCGCAACGACCGCGCCAGGTCATCGAGGCGGTGACGCATTACGAGCAACACGATCACGCCAACATCCATCGTGGCGTGCACACGCTGAGCCAGCGCGCAACGGACGCCTTCGAGGGCGCTCGCAAGCGGATTGCCGGCTTTATCAACGCCGCGTCGGAGCGCGAGCTTATCTTCACCCGCGGTACCACTGAGGCCATCAATCTGGTCGCGCAGTCCTATGCCCGTCCTCGCCTGCAGCCGGGTGACGAGATTCTGATCACCTGGATGGAACATCACTCGAACATCGTCCCCTGGCAGATGGTGTGCAAGCAGACCGGGGCCGAACTGGTCGTCGCGCCGATAGACGATCGCGGTCAGCTGCGGATGGACGAGTTCGAGCGCTTGCTGGGCCCGCGTACGCGCCTGGTCGCTGCGGTACATGTTTCCAACGCGCTGGGCACTATCAATCCGGTCGCGGACATGGTCAATCTGGCGCATAGCCGGGACATCCCGGTGCTGCTTGACGGCGCTCAGGCCCTGCCCCATGGCCGCGTCGATGTGCGGGCGCTGGGTTGTGATTTTTACGCATTCTCCGGCCACAAGATGTACGGACCCACCGGGATCGGCGCGCTCTATGGAAAGGAGCAGCTGCTCGAGGAGATGCCGCCCTGGCAAGGCGGCGGAGACATGATTCGCATGGTCCGCTTTGACCGCACTGAATACAACGACCTGCCATGGAAATTCGAAGCCGGCACGCCGAATATTTCAGGTGCTGTCGGACTCGGTGCTGCCGTAGACTATCTCGGCGGGATTGGTATGGACACGATTGCCGCGCGCGAAGCGGAGCTGCTGGACTACGCCACCGAACGCCTGTTGCAGGTACCCGGGCTGCGCGTGATCGGCACCGCGGAGCACAAGGCATCGCTGGTGTCCTTCGTGCTCGAGGGTGTCCACCCGCACGACATCGGCACTATCGTCGACCATGACGGTATCGCGGTGCGTACCGGGCATCATTGCGCGATGCCGGTGATGGAGTTTTTCGGCATCCCGGCCACTGCGCGCGCGTCCTTCGCCGTGTACAACACGGAGAACGAGATAGATCGGCTGGCAGAATCGCTGCTGCGAGCTCGCGAGGTGTTCGCCTGATGGACCTCAAGGATCTGTATCGGGATGTGATTGTGGATCACAATCGCTCGCCCAGAAACTTTCGCCAGATCGAACCTCCGCGCAAGGACGCCGAAGGGTTTAACCCGCTTTGCGGTGACAAGCTTCACGTCTATATCAGCATGCAAGACGATCGCATCGGAGACATCAGCTTTGAAGGCTCCGGCTGCGCCATCTCGGTGGCCTCCGCGTCATTGATGACCGAGACACTCAAGGGCAAGACTGAAGCCGAAGCGCTGGCTTTATTCGAGCGTATGCATGGCCTGCTTACCGGCGATAACGTGGCGGCCGGCGATGCGACCGAACTGGGCAAGCTTGCCGCCTTGTCCGGGGTGCGCGAATACCCGACCCGGGTCAAGTGCGCCAGCTTGTGCTGGCATACGATGAAGGCCGCCCTTACCGGGACCGGCACGATCACCACCGAGTGAGATAGAGAACGCATCGATGTTTGGCAAGAATAGCGAACCTGTTCAGCTTTACCGGGACTGCCCGGCAGTACTGATCCCCGCCGGCGACGAGGTCATCCTGCGCAAGGGAGCAAATGCTTTCATCACTCAGGCCCTGGGCGGCAGCTTCACCATATTTCTCGACGGCAATCTGTTCCGTATCGATGGCCAGCATGCTGACGCCCTGGGCAAGGACCCGGTGGAACCGCCGAAACTGCCGCCCGAGGCCTCTCAGGATGATGTGGAACAGCTGGTCTGGGAGCAGATGCGCACCTGCTTCGACCCGGAAATCCCGGTGAATATCGTCGATCTCGGCCTGATCTATCGTTGCCAGCTGCGCCCCAGCCACGAAGGCTGGCGGGTCGATGTAGTGATGACACTGACGGCGCCGGGCTGCGGCATGGGGGACATCCTGGTCCACGATGTTCGCAGTAAACTGGAGATCATCCCTTCTGTAGAACGGGCCGATGTCGAACTGGTGTTTGATCCTCCCTGGAATCAGGACATGATGTCCGAAGCGGCACGCCTGCAAACCGGCATGATGTAGGCGACGGAGTAAGCAAGTTGAGCGATCTCGAATGGCTGGACGTGGCGGCTGAAGGCAACATCGGCCGAGATTCCTACGCGGTGCTGGAGACTGATGATTACGTGATTGCCGTGTTCAACGTCAACGGTGAGTTGCTGGCGATCGAAGATGTTTGCACCCATGACGGCGCAGAACTGACCGGTGGACCCGTGCACGGTTGCGAAATCATCTGCCCGCGCCATGGTGCGCGCTTTTGTCTGCGTACCGGCAAGGCTCTGTCCGCCCCGGCCTATGAGGATGTGCCGACTTATGCGGTCAGAATCCACGAAGGACGCATCCAGGTGGGTGTGCCAGCGTGAGGGTCCTTCCGGGCAACCTGATCGTATTGATCAGTCTGATGTTGCCGGCGATGGCGTCTGGCGAGGTCCCGGACAATACAGCGACGGTCACGGAGATCGAGTTTTTGCTGAATTACGTAGAACAATCTGACTGCGTGTTTATCCGTAACGGCAAATCTCACGATGGCCCCGCAGCCGCCAGTCACATGCGCAGGAAATACGAACACTTTCTTGCCAAAGACGAAGTGCATACGACCGAAGACTTTATCCGTCTTGCGGCAACCCGCAGTCTGATCAGCGGCCGTGCATACCGGGTCAGGCAAGCAGACGGAACGGAAATCGACACCTCGGTCTGGCTGCAAACCGCCCTGGACGACTATCGGCTGAACGCAGATCCGGCGTCGGGTCCTGCCGGCGCTGTGGCCCGTAGCCTGGCCGGCGCTTCGCATGATGGCGACAACCCTGCGGCGGAGAATCATCGATGAAGCGATGGCTCAGGCTGCTGGTGGTGATTATCGCCTGGAGCGGCGTGAGCGGCTGCGTCAGCCCTCGCCTGGCACCCGAGCCACGTTTGCATATGTACGAGCAGAGCATGCAGCTCGTGCCGGTGGCAATCCCGGATCAGACATTGCGGGTGATGACGGTAAATCTGGCCCACGGGCGTGGGCCCGGTCTGCACCAGGCCTTTCAGAACGGAGAACGCGCTCGGGAGAATCTCGAGGCTGTTCGCGAGGTGATCCGGCGCGAAGCACCCCAGGTCGTTGCGTTGCAGGAGGCGGATGCCGCGTCCGTTTGGAGTGGCGCTTTCGACCACGTGGATTATCTGACCAATATCACCGGTTTTGCCTCCGGCATGCTGGCTGTCCACGCTGAAGGCGGTGGCCAGATGTACGGCACTGCATTACTGACCCAATTGCCGGTGCTAGAAAAGCGCGCCTACACCTTTGCTCCGGCCCCGGCGACCTTCCCCAAGGGTTTTAGTTTGTTGACCGTGCGCTGGCCTGCAAACGGAGAACCGGTTGATGTGGTCTCGCTTCATCTTGAACCGTTGCGCGCCAGTGTGCGCCAGACGCAAGCGCGGCAGTTGATCGCAGCGCTGGCCGATCGGGGTCGGCCGCTGATCATCATGGGTGATTTCAATACCGAATGGGGTCACAAGGACGGTGTGCTCGAAAGCATTGTCAATGACCTGAATCTGCAGACGTTCAGGGAGGAAGCAGAGGATCTGGACACCTATCCCAGACTGGGGCGGCGCCTGGACTGGATCCTCGCCTCGCAACACTTCGAATTTGCCGGCTTCTCCGTGCTGCCCGAGCGTTTGTCTGACCACCGTGCCGTGGTCGCGCTCTTGCGCCCGCGTTTCCAGGAACCGGAGCTGCATAGCGCCAACCAGAATCTGCCGCCTGAGCAAGGGTCAACACCTTGATCCGTCTGACTTTGCTGCGTCACGCGAAATCCAGCTGGGACGATCCGTCACTGGACGATTTCGATCGACCATTGAATGCGCGCGGCCGCCGCGATGCGCCAGAGATGGGACGCCGTTTGCAAGCGACCGAGCAAGTACCCGGATTATTGATTGCCAGTCCTGCCGCACGCGCATTGCAAACCGCGCGGATGGCGGCTCGCGAAATGGACTTCGCCGAGCAACGAATCATCGTTGAGCCCTCGCTGTATCATGCCAGCGCCGGGGAGTTGTTCGGCATTCTGGCATCTCTGGAAACCCGGGCCAGGCACGTGATGCTGGTCGGCCACAATCCGGGGCTGACAGACTTCGCAGTTCGGCTGAGCGAGGTTCGGATAGACAATCTGCCCACCGCGAGTCTGTTCTGCGTCGATCTCGAGCTGCAGGATTTCAGCGAAATCCGGCCCGGGACCGGGCATTTTGTCTATTACGATTATCCCAGGAACACGCGGGGGTCAGCATTGACCGCTGAAGACCTCCGCGCAGGCCACTAGCACCACGCGCCGGGGTCTTGCTGCTCAGATTTTTCAGTACACAGGAACACGATATGTCCTCAGACCGTCAGGCGCGGACCGCCGTTGCCATCGATCCGCTTATCGCCAGCCGCTGGAGTCCCCGGGCCATCGATCCCGATCAGCCGGTCACCCGGGAGCAGATCACCGCTTTGCTCGAAGCCGCTCGCTGGGCGCCGTCGTGTTTTGGCGACGAGCCCTGGCGCTTTCTGGTTTTTGACCGTGCCCGCGACAGCGAGGCCTGGGATCAGGCCTTTGCCTGTCTGGCAGAGGGTAATCGCGCCTGGGTCATCAATGCGCCTTTGCTGCTGGCTGCCGTCGCCGGCAGCCGTTTCCGTTTCAACGACAAGCCCAATCGCTGGGCGCAATATGACACCGGGGCGGCCAGCGAGAATCTGTGTCTGCAGGCATCCGCTCTGGGCCTGGTCGCACATCAGATGGGGGGCTTCGACGGCAAACGTCTGGCGGAGCGGTTTGACATCCCTGAGGAATACACGCCGATGGCGATGATTGCGATCGGTCACCCTGGTGATCCTGCAGACTTACCCGAAGCCTTGCGCGAGAAGGAACAGGCTCCGCGCCAACGCCAGGCATTGGGCGTGATCGCTTTCTCCGGCCGCTGGTCTGTGAGCTACAAGCCCTGATAGCAGACATCGAACCGATTTGGTGGCGAGGATGACTCAAGCGTGAATCCCGCCTCCCGGTTCGCCGCCAGACAAACTCAGGCTTAGAACCGCAACTGCACATTCCCGCCAGGGATATCTGGTCGACAATCCCCCCTTCGTGACGGTAAGCTCGGTGCTGTTACGGCGCTTTTGGGTCACATTCCGTAGTCACCAGCATGACTGGCCAATATAGACACGGTTGACTCGGGCCGGCCCGAAACGCAAGTCGTTACCGGGTACCTTCGCCTCACACACCCGTAGCTATGCAACGATCAGGGGAACCGTCCTAATGTCGAACGGCCTGCGACGTCTTCTTCCACGCAGCGCCTTCTCGCTTGTTATCTGGGGACTTGTTCTCGGCATTCTGGTCGGTCTGTTCGTCGGCGAACCCGCCGGAAGACTCAGTTTCTTTGGCGATGCTTACGTGCGCCTGCTGCAGATGACGGTAGTGCCTTACGTGCTGGTATCACTGATCGGCGGGCTGGGTCAACTGCAGCCAGAGCATGCGCGCCGACTGGCGTATGTCGGCGGTAGCCTGGTGCTGTTCCTCTGGGGCCTGACACTGATCGGTCTGGTCGCCTTGCCATTGGCCTATCCCGACTGGGAGACGGGCCGGTTCTTTAGTGCCACTTTGGTGGCGCACAAAACCGAGTTCGACCCGCTGCTGCTCTATATCCCGGCCAATCCATTCTATTCGCTGGCGAATACCATCCTGCCGGCGGTGGTTGTGTTCAGCATTCTGGCCGGCGTCGCCCTGATTATGGTCCCGAACAAGACCGGCCTGTTGAACGGTCTGAACAACCTGACCCAAACCCTGATGCGGATGACTGGCTGGGTGGTCAAACTCACGCCTCTGGGAATCTTCGCGATTTCGGCAAGCGCCGCCGGCACCCTGCGCCCGGAAGCACTCGGCAAGCTACAGGTCTATCTGTGGGTGTATTTTCTGGCCTGGCTGATATTAACGTTTCTGCTACTGCCGATGCTCGTGGCCCGCGCAACGCCGCTCTCATTCAGTGACGTGTTGCGACGGGCTCGTACCGCGATGGTGACGGCCATCGCCACCGGCAGCGTGCTGGTGGTGCTACCGATGATCGCGGAAGCGTGCAAGGAATTGTTACAGGAGCGTGGTCTGGACCAGACGGACGCCCGATCCACAGTAGATGTGCTGGTGCCGACAGCCTACAGTTTCCCCAGCGTGGGAACGCTGTTGGGGCTGGGTTTCATCCTGTTTGCTGCCTGGTATGCAGGCTCCCCGCTTGCGACAGATCAATATCCCGGATTCCTGGTCATGGGCATGCTGTCAGCATTTGGCCAGATGGCGGTCGCCCTGCCCTTCCTGCTTGATCTGTTTCGCCTTCCGGCAGATCTATTCCAGCTATTTCTGCTGGGGAGCGTTATCACCGGCAGACTCGCCACCGGTCTCGCCGCCATGCATGGTGTAGTCATTAGCCTGCTGGGCGCCGCGGCCATCATGGGCGTATTGCGCTGGCGCCAGCTATTGCAGGTCGCAGCCGCCGGAATCGCATTGATGTTCGTCAGTCAGGCCTTGCTAGGGGTACTTCTCAAGACGCTGATCCCCTATGAATACAAAGGCGAGGATCAATTCGTCTCGATGCGCATCGAGACGGCCACAGTATCTGCCGTTGAACACGACACCGACTCGCCGCCAGTGCTGGAACCCGGGGACCGCAACCGTGACCGCCTGGGGGTGATCCAGCAGCGGGGTAGCCTGCGGGTTGCCTACTCTGCGGACCGCCTGCCGTTTGCCTATCGAAACAAATATGGCGAAGCCGTCGGCTTCGATATGCAGCTGGTGCATGCCATGGCGCACGCCATGCAGCTGAAACTGGAAGTCATCCGGATCAAGCGCGAAGACATGGCCGATGCGCTGCGCAGTGGCACAGCCGATCTGATCGTCGGTGGCCTGGCTATCACCCCACGGCGAGCCGAAGCGATCGCATTCTCAAATCCCTACAGCAACCACAGCATTGGCTTTCTGGTCAGGGACCATAACCGCAGCCGGTTTGGCAGCCTGGCTAAACTGCGCAGAATCGAGAATCTTCAGATCGCCATCCCACGAAGCAAATATTTCGAGGGCCCGATCAGCGAGTGGCTGCCAAACGCCACCCTGGTGCCAGTAGATACCCCCCGACAATTTCTGCGCGACGAGTTCCCGGGAGTCGCCGGGATGCTGTTCTCGGCAGAAGCCGGTAGTGCATGGACGCTGGTCTATCCAAGTTTTTCCATAGCGATTCCGGGCGATCTTTCCGCTCGTATCCCCATCGCATTCGGTCTGCCCCAGGGTCAGCCCGACTGGCTGAATTTCGTCAACAGCTGGATTGCGCTGGCCGATGCCTCAGGCACTGTGGACAACGCTTTCGACCGCTGGATTCTGGGTCAGCAGGCGGGTACCGAGACGCCGAGATGGTCTATCATGCGAAATGTTCTGGGCTGGGGCAGCGATGATCAACTGGAAACACGCCGAATCACTCCAGACGGCGCGGCGTCGGCCGAGGCTAAGGATGCCCGCGATGCCACACCAGACAAAACGAATTCCCTGCCAAAGGAGTAGACGCAATGAAATATGCCGGCCGCGGATGGATCTTGTGGCGACCTGACCCGAGTCTGGTCAAGCAGGAGCGTTATGAGATTGACCGCTTGCTGGAGGCGGCGCCTGAGCATGCATACCAGGTTGAAGTCGTAAATCCGGACGAGCTCGAATTGCTGGTGAATTCTGAAAAGAAGGATGGCATCTACATCAACGGCGAGAAAGCGCCTCTGCCGGATTTCGTGATCCCGAGAATGGGATCCACCAGCGACTATTTCTCGCTTGCGGCCCTGCGTCAGCTCGAGAATCTGGGCGTCTATTGCCTGAATAATGCAACTGCGGTGACACTGGCGCAGGACAAATTGCTGCATTTGCAGGTGCTGGCCCGAGCCGGGGCGGCGGTACCCAAGACCTTGCTGATAAGGTTCCCGGTCGATGCCGATCTTGTAGACAGGGAAATCGGTTTCCCGGTGGTTGTCAAAACGCTCATCGGCACTCAAGGCAGCGGCGTCCACCTTTGTGATGACCGGCAGAGCCTGACCGACCTGCTGCAATTCGTCGAAGCCAACAACCCGGATGCCCAACTCGTGCTCCAGCAGTTTCTGGCCGAGAGTCGCGGCCGGGATGTGCGCGTATTGTCGGTTGGCGGACACATCGTCGCGGCGATGGAGCGGATAGCGAAAACCGGCTTCAAATCGAACTACTCCCTGGGCGGCGAAGCCCGCCGTTTCGAATACGGCCCACGCAACGAGCTCTCGGTGGCAGAAGTTATGCGGAACCTGGACATGGACATAGCGGGGCTCGACTTCCTCTATGATGAAGAGGTCGGCTTTCGTATCTGCGAGGTCAATTCCTCGCCTGGATTCGAGGGTCTCGAAGCGACCTGCGGGGTCGATGTCCCGGCGTTCATCTACCAGTATCTCGATGTCAAGTTCCGGATATCATCCAAGGTCAAGGCGCGGATGTTGGATCAGCTGAACAAGCCGGCCAGGAAAAAGAAGAAGGGTTCGCAACGAAAGCGTTAGCCGCGCCTGTCCGCCAAGGGCTGCGAGTCTGACCCTGTCAGCAGCGGATTATGCTGCGATATTCCGATCCGATGAAACGCGGTGCGGGCCGTGCCCTCAGCACTCGATAACGTTGACCGCCAGCCCGCCCTGCGACGTTTCCTTGTACACATGTGACATGTCATGGCCGGTCTGACGCATGGTCTCGATCACCTGATCCAGACTGACTTTGTGTTTGCCATCACCGCGTTGCGCCATGCGTGCGGCATTGACCGCCTTCACCGCTCCCATGGCATTTCGCTCGATACACGGGATTTGTACCAGACCCGCGATCGGGTCACAGGTCAGACCGAGGTTGTGCTCCATGCCGATCTCGGCTGCGTTTTCGATCTGGCCATTGCTGCCGCCCATCGCGGATACCAGGCCGCCCGCCGCCATCGAGCAGGCTACACCGACTTCACCCTGACAGCCCATTTCCGCTCCGGAGATCGAAGCGTTCTTTTTGTACAGAATGCCGATAGCGCCGGCGGTGAGGAGGAAACGCAGGATGCCGGCTTCATCCGCGCCGGTCACGAAACGCCGGTAGTAATGCAGCACGGCAGGGATGATACCGGCCGCCCCATTGGTGGGCGCGGTGACAACCTGGCCTCCGGCGGCGTTTTCCTCATTGACTGCCAGCGCATAGGCGTTGACCCAGTCCATGAAATCCCCGGCGGCGCCGTCCCCGCACAATTCCTTGTACATCTGCGGCGCGCGCCTCGGGACTTTCAACACACCAGGCAGGATACCCTCGGCTTCGAATCCCCGGCGCACGCAGCGGCGCATCACTTCCCAAATCACCAGCAAGCGCTCGCGGGTCTCGTGCTTGGGCCGCCACGCGGTTTCGTTGCGTAACACCAGTTTGTGGATCGGCAACTGCTGTGCTTCGCAAATCGCCAGCATCTCGCTGGCCGATTCGTATGGATAAGGCACCGCGACCGTATCGTCACCGCCCTCTTCTTCTCCCGCACGCAGGATCGCGCCGCCCCCGATCGAATAGATCTCCTCAGAAGTCAACACCGCGCCACGCTGGTCCAGCGCCGTGAAGCGCATGCCGTTGGGATGGCGCGCGAGAAACTGATCACGATGGAACAGCAGATCGAGGGCCTCGTCAAAGTCGATCTCGTGGTCACCGTCCAGCTTCATCCGACCCTGGCCACGGATGCGGCTCAGGCGTTCAGCCACGCGATCACCGTCGAAATCCTCAGGCTCCTCGCCCTCGAGTCCGGCCAGCACCGCCATATCCGTGCAATGACCCTTTCCGGTCAGCGCCAGCGAGCCGTACAGCTGCACACCTACCCGGGCCACCTGGGCCAGAATTCCTTCGCGGCGCAGATGTGCTGCAAACTCACTTGCGGCACGCATCGGTCCCATAGTGTGGGAACTGGACGGACCCACGCCGACCTTGAAAACATCAAATACGCTGATCGACATTGAATCCCTCGCGCCTAACCATCATCCAGAGACAGCAGGCTCGCATTGCCCCCTACCGCCGCGGTGTTGATGGTCAGCGTGCGCTCGGTGGCGAAGCGATGCAGATAGCCGGGCCCGCCGGCTTTGGGACCGGTGCCCGACAAACCGCGCCCACCGAACGGTTGTACGCCCACCGCGGCGCCGATCATGTTGCGATTGACGTAGGCATTACCGACCCTGATCCGGGCCGCGATATCCATCGCCTGGGAGTCGATGCGGCTATGGATCCCGAGGGTGAGCCCGTAACCCGTGGCGTTGATCTGTTCGATCACCCGATCGAGATCGCGGGCACGATAACGAATCACATGCAGCACCGGCCCGAACACCTCGCGCGGCAGCTGGTCGAGATTGTCGATCTCCACCGCCATCGGCGCGAAGAAGAAACCGTGACTGGTCGCCGGACCCAGTTCGCACTGGTAGATCAGGCGGCCTTCGCTGGTAATGCGCTGCCGGTGCTGTTGCAGCATCTCCAGCGCTTCGGCATCGATAACCGGACCCACATCAGTGCGGATCAGGCCCGGATCACCAACGACCTGCAGCGCCATATAGCCTTTAAGTAACTCTATCGTGCGGTCTGCGATATCGACCTGCAGAAACAGGGTGCGCAGCGCGGAGCAGCGTTGACCGGCGCTGTTGAAGGCTGAATACACAGCATCGACCACCACCTGCTCCGGCAGCGCCGAGCTGTCTACCAGCATCGCATTCTGGCCGCCGGTTTCCGCGATCAGCGCGGCGATCGGACCGGCGCGCTCGGCCAATTGCCGGTTGATGATCTGGGCGGTCTCTGTCGATCCGGTAAACGCGACCCCGGCGATCCGGGAATCCGGCAGAATCGGCGCCGCAACCTCCGGCCCGAGACCCGGCAGGAAATTGAGCACGTCGCCAGGAATGCCGGCTTCGTGCAACAACTGCACTGCACGGAATGCCACCAGCGACGTCTGTTCCGCCGGTTTCGCGATCACCGCATTGCCCGCAGCCAGTGCCGCGGCGACCTGGCCGGTGAAGATCGCCAGCGGGAAATTCCACGGGCTGACACAGAAGAACACTCCGCGCCCATGCAGGGACAATTCGTTCCGCTCTCCGGTGGGTCCGGGCATCACTCGCGGCGCCCGGAAATCTTCCTCGGCGCGCGCCGCGTAATAGCGCAGAAAATCCACAGCTTCACGCAACTCGGCCAGACTGTCCGGGATGCTCTTGCCCGCTTCGCGTATGCACAAGGCCATTAGTTCTGGCCCATGGGTCTCGAAAAGATCGGCCGCCTTGCGCAGGATTGCGCTGCGGGCAGCAGCAGGGGTAGCGTCCCAGCGTGGGTAAGCGGCCGCGGCGACGGCCACGGCGCGCTGTGCGGCAGCCTGGTCGGCGAACCTCACCGAGCCGACCACCCGGCGTAAATCGGCCGGATCCACCGAGTCGACTTCCCTGCCGTCGAGCAGTTTGCCGCCGACCAGGGGCGCGGCACTCCGCGGCGTCGATGCCGCGCGACTCATGGCTGCGCCAAGCGTGGCCAGCTGGAGCGGATCATCGAGCAGCATGCCGCGCGAATTCTTGCGTTCCGTGCCGAAGATATCCGCCGGCAGCGGAATCCGGGGATGACGGATCGACTTCAGCGCCAGCACGGTATCAACCGGATCAGCCACGATCGCGTCGATCGGCGCTTCTTCGTCGACGATGCGGTTGACAAACGATGTATTGGACCCGTTTTCCAGAAGGCGCCGCACCAGGTAAGGCAGCAAGTCCTCATGATTGCCCACCGGCGCATAGACACGACATGGAAGGTTCATCTTGTCTTCGCCGATCACCTCTGCATAAAGCTCTTCGCCCATGCCGTGCAGACGCTGAAACTCAAAACCTTCACGGTTGCCGGCAAGATGCACGATGCTGGCCAGCGTCTGCGCGTTGTGTGTGGCGAACTGGCAATAGATCAGAGGCCGCGCCGCCAGCAGCTCCCTCGCGCAGGCCAGATAACACACATCCGAATTCGGTTTATGGGTAAAAACCGGGTAATCCTCCAGCCCATGTTCCTGGGCCTGCTTTATTTCCGCATCCCAGTAAGCTCCCTTGACCACCCGCACCTCGATCATCCGGCCCACGTCTTTGGCCAGGTCGATAAGCCAACGGACCAGATCCAGTGCGCGCTTCTGATAGGTCTGTATCGCCAGTCCAAAACCCGACCACCCATCCAGCCCCGGATCGCGATAGACCGACTCAAACAATTCCAGCGACAAGGCCAGACGATCCATTTCTTCGGCGTCAACGGTCAGACCGATGCCGACCTTTTTCGACAGCAGCGCCAGCTCCAGCAGCATCGGCCGCAATTGTGCAATCACATCATCCCGATGTTCGTGCGAGTAACGCGGATACAAAGCCGAGAGCTTTACCGAGATACTCGGCGCGGAATAGACCGACGAGGCCTTGAATCCAGCCTTGCCGATCGCTTCGATGCCCTTGCAGTAGGCATCGAAATACTCCCTCGAGTCGGGCATCGTCAGCGCAGCTTCGCCGAGCATGTCGAAGGTAAAGCGATAACTGGCGTTGTCACCACTTTGAGATCGCTTCAGGGCTTCCGCGATCGTGCGCCCCATCACGAATTGATGACCCATGATCTTCATCGCCTGACGCATGGCGCCGCGGATCACCGGCTCTCCGGCGCGGGCCACCAGTCGCTTCATGAAATTACCCGGATGATCCACCGTATCTTCGTCCAGACGGATGATGCGCCCGGTCAGCATCAGGCCCCAGGTCGATGCATTGACGAATGCCGACTCGCTGGTCCCCAGGTGCTCGCGCCAGTTGCCGGCCAACAACTTGTCGGCAATCAGCTTGTCTGCGGTCTCCTTGTCCGGTACCCGCAGCAAGGCCTCAGCGAGACACATCAGTACGACGCCCTCCTGGGATGACAGATCGTACTGGCTCATGAACGCGTCGAGACCACCTGCCTTGCCGCGATTGGCGCGCACCGCCTGGACCAGGCGCATGGCCGTCTCGCGGATCTTCTCCTTGACCGCCGGCTCCATGGTCGCAAGCGGCAACAGTTCGCGGACAATCTCTTCCTCGTCAGCGAGATAGCGGGGATTCAGGCGCTTGACCAGAGCCGGCTCAGGCAGCGCGTCGTCAGCGTGGATCATAGACGGACCTATTGGAGAGACGGGTGTGGTGGCGTGCAAGGCTGGGATCCTCCTGCGGAGGCAGTTGTCCCTGCGCCCTGACCCGGGGCACCGGCAACCGCGAGTATGGTCAGGAAATTATAGGGGAAGCGGGCATCCACCGCACCGGCCGGAAGCGAATATCAATCGCGTGCCAGCCCGCGCCTGAGCCGGTAATCGCGCAATATTTCAGCATGGTCGAACACCAGCGGGGGCAGCGCTTGCAGCGGAAACCAGGCGGCCTCTGCGGCGTCGTCACCGCCGCACGGCGTGCCGCGCGCACCAGCGATGAACACCACGCTGGCCGTGTGCCCACGCGGATCCCGAGCCGGATCCGAATACACCCCCAATAACTCCAGCCCGGTGACAACCAGGCCCGTCTCTTCCAGCACCTCGCGCCGTGCTGCGGTCTCCACTGTCTCGCCGACGTCGACGAAGCCGCCAGGCAGGGCCCAGCCCAGCGGAGGCCTGGCGCGGCGGACCAGCACGACGGCAGGCCCGTCGGTGGCTGCGGATTCGACGACAACGTCGACTGTCAGCAGTGGCGTGTCTGGCCTGGCCACCTCAGCTTTCCCGACGCCGGGTGAATTGTACGATCCGGCGGCGGTCGCGCTTGTCCGGCCGGGTCTCCGGCGCACTGTTTATGCTGCGTTGCAAAGCCCGCTGTTCGCGGATACGCTCCCGCGTCTCGACGCTGTCTGCATGTTCCTGATACATCGCTGCCGCTGCGGTCGCCGGACCGCGCTGTCTCGCCAGCGCGACCACCGTGACCGTGAAACAGTAGGGTCCCTTGGTCACGCTGACCACATCCCCGGGCTTGATTGACCGGGACGGCCTGACACGCTGCTGATTCAGATGCACCCTGCCACCTTGCACCGCGGCTTGTGCCAGACCTCGCGTCTTGAAGAAGCGCGCTGCCCAAAGCCACTTGTCCAGACGCATCTCCAACTGATCCGCACCCATGCTCCCGCTACCCTTACCGTCCCGGAAATGCCGTTGCCGGATATGAGTCTAACCTAACATCGACTGCTATAATCCGCCTTCCTTCCGCGGAGCATCCGAGCATGAATCAGGGTTTCCTTGACGCACTGGCAAGTGACACCGAAGCGTTGCACGAAGCAGGTTTATTCAAAGCTGAACGTGTGATCAGCACCCCCCAGGAAGCAGCGATCCGGGTCACTGGCGGCGCCGATGGCGAACGCGATGTGATCAACCTTTGCGCGAATAATTACCTCGGACTGGCGAATCATCCATCCCTGATCGAGGCGGCCCATGGCGCGCTGGACAAATACGGATACGGGATGGCTTCAGTGCGATTTATCTGCGGCACGCAGACGGTGCACAAACAGCTTGAACAGCGAATCAGCAGCTTCCTCGGCGCTGAAGACACGATCCTTTATTCCTCGTGTTTCGACGCCAACGGCGGTTTGTTCGAAACCATCCTCGGCGACCGGGATGCGGTGATCAGCGACGAACTCAATCACGCCAGCATTATTGACGGCATCCGCTTGAGCAAAGCCCGCCGGTTGCGTTACCGGCACAGCGATATGGATGATCTCGACCGCCAGTTGCGCGACGCCGCGGACTGCCGTGCCCGGCTGATTGCCACAGACGGTGTATTCTCCATGGATGGCACCATCGCGGATCTGGCGCGTATCTGCGATCTGGCGCAGGAACACGACGCGATGGTCATGATCGACGACTGTCACGCCACGGGCTTCCTGGGTGCAAGCGGCCGCGGTACGCACGAGCATTGCGGTGTAATGGACCGGGTCGACATCATCACCGGCACCCTGGGCAAAGCGCTGGGCGGCGCTTCGGGTGGCTACATATCCGGTCGCCGTGAAATCGTTGCGTGGTTACGGCAGCGATCGCGACCCTATCTGTTCTCGAATACGCTGGCCCCGGTCATCGCCGCCACGTCCTTGCGCGTGCTGGACATGCTCGAAGACGGCGCCGAACTGCGCCGGCGCCTGTGGGACAACACGCGTTACTTCCGCGAGCAGATGAGCGCACTGGGTTTCGATCTGTTGCCGGGGAGTCATCCCATTATCCCGGTGATGCTTGGCGACGCCAGGCTGGCCACAGCGATGGCAGACCGGTTGTTGCAGCAAGGCGTTTACGTGATCGGTTTTTCCTTCCCGGTCGTGCCAAAAGGCAAAGCCCGGATCCGGACCCAGATGTCAGCGGGGCTGGAGCGGCGACATCTGGACCAGGCGCTTGCCGCGTTCGCTGAAGTAGGCCGGAAACTGGGCGTGATCTGAGAGTCTCGGGAGGTTCTGGAAATGCGTGCTCTGGTCAAAGAGAAAGCTGCCCCCGGTATCTGGCTGCGGGATATCAACGAGCCTGAGCCGGGCCCCAATGATGTGCTGATCCGGGTGCGCAAGACCGCTATCTGCGGCACCGACATCCATATATTCAACTGGGACGAATGGGCCGCGCGCACGATCCCTGTGCCGATGGCGGTCGGCCACGAATTTTCCGGCATCATCGAGGCCATCGGCAGTGAAGTACGCGGTCTCAAACCCGGCGACCGGGTGTCCGGTGAGGGCCACATTACCTGCGGTCATTGTCGTAATTGCCGCGCCGGTCGTCGGCATCTGTGCATGAACACCAGCGGCGTCGGGGTCAATCGGCAGGGCTGTTTTGCCGACTACCTCGTGATCCCGGCGAGCAATGTATTCAAGCTCCCGGAGGCGGTCACTGACGACATCGCCTCGATTCTTGATCCGCTGGGGAACGCGACCCACACTGCCCTGTCCTTCGACCTGGTGGGTGAAGACGTACTGATCACCGGCGCCGGGCCGATCGGCATCATGGCCGTCGCTATCTGTCGCCACGTCGGCGCCCGCCATGTGGTCATCACCGACGTGAACGACTACCGGCTGGGGCTGGCGGCGAAAATGGGCGCCAGCCGGGTGCTAAACGTGTCCAGGGAATCTATCGACGACGCCATGCGGGACCTGGAGATGGAAGAAGGATTCGACGTCGGCCTGGAGATGTCGGGCAATGCGGTCGCGCTGCGCGACATGCTGCGCACTATGCACCACGGAGGCAAGGTCGCATTGCTCGGCATACCGCCAGGCGACACCGCCGTCGACTGGAACCAGGTCATCTTCAAGGGCCTGACGATCAAGGGTGTCTACGGCCGGGAGATGTTCGAGACCTGGTACAAGATGGCCAGCATGCTGCAAAGTGGCCTGGATGTGAGCCCGGTGATTACGCATCACTTCGGCGTCGAAGAGTTTCAGCAGGGCTTCGACATCATGAATTCCGGACAGTCAGGCAAGGTCATCCTCGACTGGCAGAGCTAGGCCAGGGTCATCGCAGCTCGCACAGGCAGTGATAATAGATATCACGCGGATCCCGCAACCCGATCAATCCGTCCATTTCCTGGTCCAGACCGGATAGCAGGCGTCCCAGCAAGGACGGAGCCTTTGCACTCATCGGCCAGCTGCTGATCCGGGCAGCGTTGCTGAGCAGATTCAGCGCGAGCGTCTCTTCGATGCTCAGGTCCTGTTCGAGAAAATTGATCCGATAATCCTCGCCCAGACCGCTGCGTTCAGCCGCCGCCGCCACTGCTGCCTGAAGGTCTCCCAGCTGATCCACCAGGCCCAGACGTTGCGCGTCGCGGCCGGTCCAGACCCGACCGCCGGCCACCGCCTCGACATCGCCGACCGACAGTCCGCGTGCCTCAGCCACCTGCTCCACGAAGCGGCGATAGCTGCTGTCCACGGACAATTGCAGAATCTCCGCCGCCTCGGGTGACAAGCTGCGCAGCGGGCTGAAATCGCCGCTATAGCGGGTCGTGCCGACACCGTCTATCTGAATCCCCAATCGCGCCAGCGCGCGATCCGCCGTTGGCAACATGGCGGTAACGCCGATCGAACCTGTCAACGTATCCGGTCGCGCCCATATCTCATCAGTCCCGACAGCCAGCAGGTAGGCGCCGGAGGCGGCCATATCGCCCATCGATGCGAAAACCGGCTTGCCCGACTCCCGCAACTGCCGTAGCTCATCAAAAATCAGATCCGAGGCGAACTGGCTGCCCCCTCCGGAATCCAGACGCAGCACCACGGCCGCGACCTGATCGCGGTCCCGGGCCTCACGGATAAGCTGCACGAAGGTGTCCGCGCCAACAGATCCCGGCGCCTGCTCGCCGGGCAGGATATTGCCGCTGGCAACGATCACCGCCACTTCCTTGCGGTGATGCGGCTCGCGTGACTGATGCAGCGCCTGAAGATAGGTCAGATGATCGATCTGGTTGAAACTGCCACTGTCGGGATCCTCACCGACGATCTCGATCAGTCGCTGCTCCACCTGCGGCATGGTCAGCAGCTCGTCCACCAGCCCCATCTGCCGGGCCAGCCTGGCGGTGTCGCCCTCCTCGGCGCGCAGCAGATCAAGATAGTTGTCCGACATGTTCTGCAGGGTTTCGGCCGGAATGCCGCGGGCCGCCCCAACCTCATCGCGATAGGAGCGCCACAGCTGGTCAAGCGCGACCCGAATCTCCTGCTTCTCGGCATCCGACATATCGTCGCGAGTCAGATAATCGTGGTAGGACTTGTGCTCTCCGGTACGGAACACATTGATATCCAGCGAAAGCCGCTCCGCAGCCTCACCGAAGTAGGCACGATAAAACCCGAACCCGCGCAGAAACACCGATCCCAGCGGGTGCATATATATCTCGTCGGCCTGGGCAGCCAGAAAGTAACCGGCCTGATCATATGCGCCGCCATAGGCCACGATCCGCTTGCCGGACTCGCGAAACTCGGCCAGCGCATCTGCAACTTCCTGCAGCTTGATCAGACCGCCTCCGTCGAGACCGTCAAGATTCAACACCAGCGCCTGGATGCGCGGATCGTCGGCCGCTCCGAGAATGGCCTTGTTCAGATCCCTGATCAGCGTCTGCACCTGACCGTCGCCGGTGGCCTCGTTGATAGCGCGATCCAGCGGGCGACCCTCAAGTTGTTCCACCAGGACACCGGTGGGCGCAACCACCAGCGCCGCGGTGCGCGGGACTATCACCGGTGACTCGGAGAACACGGCCAGCGCGACAACCAGCACCAGCAGCATCAGCAGCAGGTGGATCAGACGCCGTAAACCGTCCAGCACCCGCCAGCCGAAACGCAGAATTCGTGTCACCGGATTAGCCATGAGCGAAGGCTACCTCATACCTTGGAAGCGGAGTATGAAATGCGGAAAATTCGTCCGCCGGCATCGTCGGAGACCAGCATCGATCCATCAGGCAGGATCAGCAGGTCCACCGGCCGCCCCCAGCTGTCGCCGTCCTGCAGCCAGCCCTCGGCGAAGATCTCCTGCGAAACAGCATTGCCGTCCTCGACGCGGACCAGAACGATGCGATAACCGATCGGCTCACTACGATTCCATGAGCCGTGTTCGGCAATGAACAATTGCTTGCGGTACTCCTCGGGGAACTGGTCTCCGGTGTAGAACTTCAGCCCCAGAGGCGCGACATGGGGACCCAGTTCCAGCGCCGGCGGGGTGAATTCATCACAGCGGTGCTTGCCGGCAAAATCCGGGTCCAGGATGCTGGCGCCATGACAATGCGGGAAGCCAAAGTCCATCCCCGCTCTCGGCGCGCGATTGAGCTCACATGGCGGCAGATCATCGCCCATCCAGTCGCGGCCGTTGTCGGTAAACCACATCACGCCGGTGTCCGGGTGCCAGGTGAATCCTACCGTGTTGCGAACACCCTCGGCGAAAACCTCGCGATCGCTTCCGTCCGGGTTGAGGCGAGTGATCACCGCATATCCGGGTTCATCGCAAATATTGCATGGCGCACCAATCGACACGTAGAGCTTGTCGTCGGGACCGAAGGCAATATACCTCCAGCCGTGATGGCGTGCGGACGGATAGTCGTCGCGGATGATCTCAAACTCCGGCGCCTCCACGCTCGCTGCGATCTGTTCCTCGATGTTGTCAAACCGCAGGATCCGGTTGACTTCGGCCACATACAAGTCGCCGTTACGGAACGCGACCCCGTTGGGCATGTACAGGTCGCTGGCGATAGTTCTGCGCTTGCCGGCCCGATACTGGCCATCGCCGTCCACCTCCAGCGGTATCGCGTATACGTCGCCGCGCTTGCGCGTGCTGACGAACAGCGTCCCCTGCTCGCCGAGCACCAGCGACCGCGCTTCCGGCATATCGTCGGCGAACACCTCGATACTGAACCCTTCGGGCATGCGGATACTGGCCAATTGCTCGTCGGAGACCCGATCCGCGATACAGACACTGCCCCACACCAACGTTAACGCCAACGACAACGTCGCATACAACGGACGGCAGATATATCCGCACAACGCTGATTCAGGACCGCTGATCTTTCTCATCTTGAACTCGCGCATGACGTCGATCGGAATGGCGCGCAACGCGTGGGCATCAACCAACAAGGACCAGCGACAACGCAGGCCAGAACGTGATCACTACCACCGCGGCCAGCAATATCAGCAGGAACGGCAGAGTCGCCATATAGATATGGGTGATGCTTTTATCGAATCGGTAGCTGGCGATGAACAGATTCAGGCCTACCGGTGGCGTCAGGTAGCCCAGTTGCATGGCCGCGAGAAATACGATGCCCAGATGTACGGGATCGACGCCGTAGGCGTCGGCCACCGGCAGCAGTAACGGCACGACCAGAACGATCGCGGAAAAAATATCCAGGATCGCGCCCAGGATCAGCAGGAAAACCAGCAGCACCCACAGGAACGTTACCGGCCCGGTCACGTACTGGCTGACCAGGCCAAACAGCATCTGCGGGACACCGGCGTCGATCATGTAGTTGGTCGATGCCAGCGAAACTCCCAGGATCAGCAGGATGGCCCCTACCAGCACCATTGATTCGCGCATGACCTCCGGCAGGCGGGCCCAGGGGATCTCACGCAGCACCAGCATCTCGATCACCAGCACATACAGAGCAGTGACGGCAGCAGCTTCGGACACCGCGAAATAGCCGCTGTAAATGCCGCCAAGCACCACGAAGGGCAGCGGAATCTCCCAGCGTGAGGCCCATAGTGCGGCTCTGGCCTCGGCCCAGGAAAACTGGCCCTTGGGCTGACGGCTGTCGCGATTGACCCAAAAACTCCAGCCGGCCAGCAGCACCAGCATCAACGTACCCGGCAGGATGCCGGCGACGAACAGATCATCGATCGAAACCTTGGCCACCACGCCATACAGGATCAACGGCAGCGAGGGCGCAAACAACAGGCCAAGGCTGCCCGAAGTCGTCACCAGACCCAGATTGAAATTCTCCGGATAACCCGCCTGGCGCAGGGCCGGATACAGCAATGCTCCAAGCGCGATGATGGTGACACCGGAGGCGCCGGTGAAGGCAGTGAATATGGCGCATGCCACCAGCGAGATGACCGCGAGCCCACCGGGCATCCATCCCAGCAGCACCCGGCTAAGCCGCACCAGTCTTGCCGGCGCACCGCCTTCGCTGAGCAGATAGCCAGCAAAGGTGAACAGCGGGATAGCAGCGAGGATCGGCATTTCGGCAACGCCGAAAATCTCAATCGCTATCGCCTGGAGATCGATGCCGGACTGGTGGTAGCCCCACAGCGCGCCTGCAGCGATAACCACGAACAATGGCACACCAAGCAGAGCAAGGGCGCCGAGCACCAGCGCCGCCGTCATGCGCCCGGCACCACGATCTGCCGCCGCCCCGACAGGCCGGCAATCGCGGCCAGCAGGTGACGAATGGCGATGACCACGAAGGCGACCGGCAGGATGCCCTGGATCAGCCAGGCCGGGATGCCGGCGACCAGTTCGTCGCCATACGCATAGCTTTCGCGGATAAACGCCAGCGCATGCCAGCCGATCACGCCGGAAATGGCGGCGGTCAACAGGTCGGCCAGGGACTCAATCAAACGCCGGGGCAGTCCTTGCAGATATCTGGAGACCAGATCGATGCGCAATTGACGCCCGCTGCGACTGGCGGCCATGGCGCCGAGCATGCCGATCCACAACACCAGCAGGCGTTGGGATTCATCCGCCCAGCCCAGACCTTCCCCGAGCACGTTGCGCATGAATATCTGGCTCGCGCCGATCAGGATCATCGACCCAAGCAGGCCGATCAACAGCGCATCCTCGGCCGCATGGACATAGCGGGCGGCCCGGCGCAGCCAACCCTCGGCAGATCCGGGTGGTTGCATCAATCAGCGCCGGCTGTCGATGCCTGGGCCGCTTCCGCGGCGCGGTAGTCGCTGATGTGACCCTGCAATTCTTCGTACAGATCACGAGACAGCATGCCCTCGTCGACCAGGGCCTGATTGGTGGCGACCACCCGCTCGCGCCAGCTGTCGATGGCGCCGGTCTTCGGTTCCACAAACTTGATCCCGTTGCCGATCATCGCTTCCCTGGCGCTGGCGTTTTCGGCCAGGCTGGCTTTATCGAACTGGCGATAAATTCTGTCCATCACCTCGCGCACGATACTCTGATCCCCGGCGCTCAGCCGATCCATGATGGACTTCTCGACCACCAGCGCGGCGTAGGCGTAAACGATGGGGAAATCAGTCACGTAATTCACTTTGGTGTACCACTGCAGCGCAATGGCTCCGACCGGAGGCGTGCCAATGATGTCGATCAGTCCTGTCTGCAGGCCGGTCAATACATCGGTAAGCGGCAATACCACCGGTGACAGGTCGAGACTCTTCATCGCCGAAAAGGTCATCAGATCACCCTCCGGCACCCACATCTTGCGGCCCTTGAGGTCTGCGTATTCCGTCACCGGCTGTTGCGACATGATCAGCGCAAAGCCACCACCTGCGATCCCGAAACCTACCAGTCCCGCCTGATCCAGGCGCTCCATCAGTTTTGCATCCATGCGCTCTCGCACATAGTCGGCCTCAGCCAGAGAATCGAAGGTCAACACCTGCCCATAGAGACCGAAATCAGGACAACGCTCGCTGAGCCCGCTGGGGGTAAAGCTGCCACCGTGGAGCTGGCCGATGCGCATCTTGCGCAACACTTTCTTGTCGTTGCCCATCACCCCGCCGCCATAGAACTTGAGCTGGACACGACCGTCGGTGCGCTCGAAGATTTCTTTTGCACCGGCGCGCATTTCTTTCATCCAGCTAGAGTTCTCGGGGGCGAGCGTGGCCAGCTTGATCTGTACTGGCGCGGCGCTCAGGGCCACCGGCGCAATCAACAGGAAAACGGTCAGTAATCGTTTCAGCATGACGGACTCACCATAGGTGATCAAAAGTATTCGTCAGCCGATCCGAGCAACTCTCTGGCTTGTTGTTGAGCCATGGTGTTGGTCAGGGTCAGCCGCGGGTAGTCGGGATCGGACTCTATGACTTCGGTCAGCAAGCGGTCATGAAGTTCCCGGTCGTAGAGCAGACGCGCGTAGTTACGGGCATATTCGACCTTGATGCTCAGATCCTTGCCGTCGGCCAGTTGGTCGGCGCGTTCGAAATGAATTTTCGCCTGTTCAGGCTCCCCGCCGAGAGCGGGCGGACGCAGCGTTTTGAGGATGCCCAGGTAGAGATGTGCGCTGCCTCGCTCGTAGGTCTCGTCCAGGGACAGGATGCGCTCCAGCAGGGCCTCGACCTTGGGCAGATCAGCGATCGCCTTCCAGTCATCCGAATGGGTGCGGATATAGACCAGCCAGGCGACGCTGTAGGTGTACAGCGCAGGTACATCACGTCGGTCAAATTCCTGCAATCGGACGGACACTTCGTCGAATGTCAGTTGTTCGAAGTCGCAACCGCGGGCATCGGTGAGGCATAGCGCCTTGGCGGCATAGCGCAGCGCGCGAGCCGACATTCTTGCTGCCCGGTCCGGATCCTGAACGAAAACCGCCGCGTAAGCCGCATACAGACTCGAGGCTGATTGCAGGGTCTGCGGGTCCGGGGACGGTCCTTCGACCAGGCTATCCATCAATAGCAGATAGGCCGGAGCGCCGTCGCGCACGGTATCCGGATCATCCTGGTTGAGGATAGCGGAGGTCAGATTATCCGAGGCCCGGTCTACGGCCGGCTGGATAAACAGGGAACAGCCACCCTGCGCCAACAGGGCGGCCAGCATAAACGGAACCAGCAGCCAGGTCTTCATGGAGCGCCCCTCGCAGGCGCCCAACCGCGCTGTGGCGCGATATCCACCTAGACCTTTTCCTTGATCCTCGCCGCCTTCCCGGTCAGCTTGCGCAGGTAGTACAGCTTGGCGCGGCGCACATCGCCGCGACGCTTCACCTGGATGTCGCTGATCGCCGGACTGTAGGTCTGGAACACACGCTCCACGCCCTCGCCATGGGAAATCTTGCGTACCGTGAAGGCTGAGTTCAGGCCGCGATTGCGTCTGGCGATGACCACGCCCTCGAATGCCTGCAGGCGTTCCCGTTCGCCTTCCTTGACCTTGACGTTGACCACGACCGTATCGCCAGGACTGAAATCCGGGACCTCACGGTTCATCTGCTCGCTTTCCAATTCGCTAATAATGTTGCTCATCACATCCACCTGGAAACAGGGTTATTCCTGTCGTTTACCGGAGTCATCGCTGCGCATACCGGCAGCAATAAACTCGCTCAATAATTCCGTATCTTCTTCGTCCAAAGTCACCCTGGCGAGCAGATCCGGGCGCCGCAGCCAGGTCCGTCCCAAAGCCTGCTGCCGGCGCCAGCGACGTATCGCCGCGTGATCTCCGGACAACAGCACCGGCGGCACCTCCAGTTCGTCCACCACCTCTGGCCGCGTGTAATGAGGGCAATCCAGCAAGCCCTCTTCGAAAGAGTCCTGCAACGCGGAATCCGCATCGCCGAGCACTCCCTCCACGCGTCTGGCCACAGCGTCCGCCAGCACCATCGCCGGCAGTTCGCCACCGCTCAATACATAGTCTCCGATCGAGACCTCGAAATCGGACTCGAGCGTGATGACCCGTTCATCCAACCCTTCATAGCGTCCCGCGACCAGCAGCAGGCCCGGTTTCCGGGCCAGCTCGCTAACCAGCGTCTGGGTCAGCGGCCGTCCCTGGGGACTCAGCACCACACACGGGCTGTCTGCCGGCAATCGCTGCCGCGCTATGGCAATGGCAGCCCTCAACGGCTCGACCTTCATCACCATCCCGGGGCCGCCGCCATATGGGCGGTCGTCCACCGTCCGGTGCGGGTCGGTGGCGAATTCCCGCGGGTTCACCGTCCCGAACTCCAGCAATCCCCTGTCCACGGCCCGGCCGAGGATCCCGAACCCGGTGAGCAACATCACCTGGTCGGGAAACAGGGTCACGAACTCGATGCGCATGGCCCCCACCCCCAGCCGGATCTCGACGGCTAGTAGTCTAGCGCCCAGTCCACAACAATTCTGCCGGCGGCGAGATCGATTTCCTTCACTACCTCGTCACGCACGAACGGAATCAAGCGTTCTCTGTCTCCGCTGACCACCAGCACGTCGTTGGCTCCGGTTTCCAGCAACCGCTCGACAGTGCCGAGCGTCTCGCCCTCGACGTTGTCCACGGCAAGACCAATCAAATCTACCCAGTAAACTTCACCCGGACCCATGTCCGGGAGCTGGGAACGCAACACCGTCAACTCCAGGCCGACCAGCACTGCCGCCTGATCACGGTCTTCGATCCCTTCAAAAAGGCCAATCAGGCCCTTGCCGTGCACCCTCGCCTCAGCCAGTCGCACGGGCCGCCAGTCCTCGTTTTCACCCAGCAGCAGCGGATCGTATTCCAGCAAGCCATCGCGCGGCTCGGTGTAGGAATACAGCTTTACCCATCCTTTGACGCCAAAAAGCCCGGAAATCCGGCCAACCCTGACTCGCCGATCCTGGCTGCTGCTCACGAATGCTGCCTGCGCTTGCCGCCGGTTGCCGACAGCATCGGATCGCTGAAACCGGAAGACGCCCGGGACAACAGACCTCAGGCAGCCTGCTCGGCGTCGCCCTTCGGGCTCTTGCCCGATGGTTTTCCGTCAGTTTTGCCGTCGCTCTTTCCGTCGGTTTTACCGTCGGTTTTACCGTCGGTTTTACGATAACCCTTAACCAGAGCGGCGACCCTTTCGCTGGGCTGGGCGCCCTGGCCAATCCAGTGATCAATGCGCTCAAGATCCATGGACAAAGTCACTTCCTTGCCCTTGGCAACGGGATTGAAGAATCCGAGCCGCTCGATATAACGGCCGTCACGCCGGTTACGGCTGTCCGTCACGACGATGTGATAGAAGGGCCGCTTTTTCGCGCCACCCCGGGTGAGACGAATGGTCACCATGGTTGTCTTGTCCTTTAGAAAACTAAAGCCGGGCAAGTGCTTACCTGGCCGGCGAAGTAAACCCGAAATTTTACTTGAATCTCCGGAAATTGGAAGGCCTGAGCCATTGCCTTGTCTGACACGCCGCTTGTTTCCCGCGTTTCCGGCCTGGATCCTGCCGCAACGCAGCAGGCCAGACCCCATGCCGGCCGCGGGTCCGGCGCAGAAGGCGACGCAGGAGCCTGGACCCAACCGCGCTGTGCCGCCACGCCGTTGGGTCAAGATCTGACGGACCGGGCGGATATCCACAGCGCAACCGGTCCGGCGATCAGCTCCGGGGCCGTCTCCGGACGCGGCGACACCGTTGCCCGGGGTCAGCGACCCAGTCCCGGCGGCAGCCGGCCTTGCATCGCCCGCATCATCCGTCCCAAGCCCCCCTTGCCCATCTTCTTCATCATCTTCTGCATTTGATTGTGCTGCTTGAGCAGGCGGTTGACGTCCTGCACCTGGACCCCGGCGCCGCGGGCAATGCGCCGTTTGCGAGAGTTGTCGATCAGCTTCGGGAAGCGCCGCTCCCGCGGCGTCATCGAGTCGATTACGGCCATCTGGCGCCTGAACTGGCTCTCGCCCAGACTCGTATTGATGCCCTTGGGCATACCCATGGGCAACTTGTCGATCAGCGCGCCGAGCCCGCCAAGTTGCTGCATTTGTTCCAGCTGATCGCGCAAATCAGCCAGATCGAAACCTTTGCCGGTGCGCAGCTTGCGCGCCAGCTTGCCCGCCTCCTCCCGGTCGACCTTGCGCTCGACTTCTTCGACCAGACTGACCACATCGCCCATGCCGAGGATGCGCGACGCAACGCGCTCCGGATGGAATGCTTCCAGCGCGTCGGTCTTCTCACCGGCACCGAGGAATTTGATCGGTTTGCCGGTGACCTGGCGTACCGACAGCGCGACACCGCCGCGCGCGTCACCGTCGGTTTTGGTCACGATGATGCCGGTCAGCGCCAGCGCCTGATCGAAAGCGCTGGCCGCGTTAACCGCATCCTGTCCCGCCATACTGTCAACGACGAACAAGGTTTCCACAGGCGACGTGGCCTGATGGACCTGTTGCACCTCGGTCATCATGTCGGCGTCGACATGCAGGCGGCCAGCGGTGTCGAGTATCAGTACATCGAATCCCTTGCGACGCGCAGTTTCCAGCGCGCGCTGCGCGATGGCGACCGGATCCTCGCTTGCCGCGGACGGTTCGAAACCCGCGCCAACCTCGGCTGCCAGCCGCTCCAGCTGCAAGATAGCCGCCGGCCGATGGATATCGACGCTGGCCAGCAGCACCCTCTTTCGGTCCCGCTCTTGCAGCAGCCTCGCCAGCTTGGCGGCACTGGTGGTCTTGCCGGCTCCCTGCAACCCCGCCAGCAGCACCACGGCAGGCGGTTGCACGTTCAATTTCAGGCTCTCGTTGGCCGCACCCATGACCACGACCAGCTGGTCGTGGATGATCTTGATCAGAGCCTGACCCGGCGTAAGGCTGCGGGTGACTTCGGCGCCAAGCGCTCGCTGGCGAACGCCGTCGATAAACTCGCGCACGACCGGCAGGGCGACATCGGCCTCGAGCAGTGCCATACGCACCTGGCGCAAGGTGTCGCCGATGTTCTCTTCGGTCAATCGCCCCTTGCCTCGCAGCGCGCCGGTGGCTCGGGAAAGGCGATCGCTGAGTCCGTCAAACATGTGCGGTTTTACCCCTGATTGCTGGTGAACCTGCGCCTTCGGCGCCGGCGGAGATTATACCCGGGAGTGACGGCCTTCAATTGACCCCGGCCTTGTGACATCATCCACCGCGTACTCCCCCGGCCCCGGTGACCATGATTCTGTTACGCATCGCCATCGTCGTCTTTTATCTGCTGGCTGCGTGGCTGCTGATTTCATTGCGCTATTCTGAAATCGAACCACATGGGATCCGATCAGCAGCCCCCGCGCTACTGATCGGACTGGCCGGCCTGATCCTGCACGGCCTGGTGTTATATGGCGCTGTCATGGTTCCGGGCGGACCTGAACTGAGCGTCAGCAATGTGTTCTCGATGGTTGGCCTGCAGATCGCGGGGATCGGTCTGCTCGCCGCGCTGGCGCCGAGGTTAAGGGGTCTGTGCGCAACACTGTTGCCGATCGCCGCGATCGCCGCGCTGGGTACCGGTATCGGCGAGTTCGCGGGCGAACTCGAAGCGCTGAGCTGGGAACTGAAGGCACATATCGCGATTTCGGTCATCGCCTATACCTTGCTCAGCCTCGGTGCTCTGATCGCGGTGCTGATCTGGTTACAGGACCGGGCACTGAGAGGGCGGCGGCCTGAATCCTGGGTCCGGGTGCTGCCAGCCCTCGAGTCCATGGAGCAGATTCTGTTCATGACCATCCACGCCGGCGTGGTCTTGCTGACCCTTTCGGTATTCAGTGGTCTGATCTTTGTCGACAATTTCTTTGCCCAGCATCTGTTGCACAAGACGGTTCTGTCCATCGCTGCTCTGGTGGTGTTCGGCATCCTGCTGATCGGCCGTTGGCGGATGGGATGGAGGGGCCGCAAGGCAATTCACTGGACTCTGGCCGGTTACGGGGTGCTCGCGCTGGCGTACTTCGGCAGTCGCCTGATCCTGGAGTTCGTGCTCAATCGCCAATGGGGTTGAAGGCTGGCCCGATTTGACACCCCGGAACGGGGTGCACCACACTGGGCCTCTGTTTGGTTCTCAGGTGACGATCCGAGTTGAACGATGTTCCGCTAGAAGGCCTGTTGAGCGTCCTTGGCCTGTTGATCGTACTCTCTGCGTTTTTCTCCAGCACAGAGACAGCCCTGATGAGCATCAACCGGTACCGCTTGCGGCACCGGGCGCGAGAAGGACATCGCGGCGCCATCCTGGCTGAACGCCTGCTCAAACGTCCGGATCGGCTGATCGGTCTGATCCTGCTGGGCAACAATTTTGTCAACATCTTTGCTTCGTCACTGGTGACCATCATCGCCCTGCGCGTGGGCGGAGAAGGCGCGGTGGCGGCCGGCGCCGGCATCCTGACCCTGGTCATTCTGATCTTTGCCGAGGTGGCGCCGAAGACGCTGGCGGCGATGCGGCCGGAGCGGCTGGCTTATCCCGCCGCGATTATTTACTACCCGCTGCTCAAGATCACTTATCCGCTGGTATGGCTGGTCAACCTGATGGCCAACGGACTGCTGCGCTTGCTTGGCGTGGATGTCACGCTGCGCGGCAGTGTCGCGATGAGTCGCGAGGAACTGCGTACCGTCGTCGCTGAGGCCGGCGCGCTGCTGCCGGGACGCAATCGGGAGATGCTGGTCAGCGTGCTGGATCTGGAGAAGATTACGGTCGACGACATCATGGTTCCGCGCAGCGAAATCGTCGGCATCGACCTGGAAGACGACTGGGAAGACATCCTCGAGCAGATAGAGACCAGCCGTCATACCCGCATGGTGGTCTACCGGGACGAACTCGATAACACCGTCGGCGTGCTTCATTTGCGCGCGATCCTGGGCGATCTGAGCGAAGGCGCACTCAATCTCGGGGTGCTGGAGTCGCGCGTCAGGGACGCATATTTCGTGCCCGAAGGGACACCGCTACACCGGCAATTGCTGAACTTCCAGCGCGCCAAGCGACGCGTTGCGCTGGTCGTGGACGAATACGGCGACATCCAGGGGCTGGTGACCATGGACGATATCCTCGAGGAGATCGTCGGCGAATTCACCACCGATCCGGCCGATCTTTATCGGGACGTACAACCGGCTGAGGACGGCTGCTATGTGGTTCAGGGCAGCGCCAATATCCGCGAGCTCAATCGAACCATGGGCTGGAGTCTGCCTACCGACGGCCCCAAGACCATCAACGGTCTTATTCTGGAACAGCTAGAGACGATCCCGGATGCCGGCGCCACGCTGGTAATCGGCGACTTCACGATGAAAATCCTGCAAGCCTCCGGTAACGCGATCAAGGCGGTGCGGGTACAAGCGATTGGCGAGCACGCGCAGGGTTGAGCGCAGCGGCTCGGGCTCAGGTCTCGAATATCGCCTCAATGGCTTCCTGCAACCGACTCACCGGAACCACTTCCAGCTGACCGATCGGCTGTCGCGGCGCATTCGCCGCCGGCACGATCACCCGGCGAAAGCCCTGTTTCGCTGCCTCGCGCAAGCGTTCCTCGCCGAAGGGTACCGGGCGAATTTCTCCAGCCAGCCCGATTTCTCCGAACGCTGCAACGTCCCGCCGCACGGCGCTGTCGCGCAAGCTGGCCAGCGCCGCAAACACGACCGGAAGATCCGCCGCGGTCTCCAGCACGCGCACCCCGCCGACCACGCTGACAAACACGTCCTGATCGTACATCGCGATACCGGCGTGGCGATGGAGCACAGCCAACAACAAGGCCAGCCGCCCCTGATCCAGGCCCACCGCAACCCGTTTCGGGCTACCGCCAAAGCTGCTATCGACCAGTGCCTGCACCTCCAGCAGCAACGGGCGGGTCCCCTCACGGGCGACCATTACCACGCTGCCCGGCACCGGCTCACCGTTGCCGGAAAGGAAGATTGCGGACGGGTTGCGCACCTCTCGAAGCCCGTCCTCGGTCATCGCGAATACGCCGATCTCATTGGCCGCGCCAAATCGATTCTTCACCGCGCGGATGATCCGCATGCGGCTGCCCGGGTCGCTTTCGAAATAGAGCACTGTATCGACCATGTGCTCCAGCACTCGCGGTCCGGCGATCACGCCTTCCTTGGTGACATGGCCTACCAGGAATACCGACACCCCGGTCTGTTTGGCAAACCTCACCAGTCTGGCCGTGCACTCCCGCAACTGGCCCACCGCCCCCGGCGCCGAATCTATCGTCTGGCTGAACATCGTCTGGATAGAGTCGACAATCATCACCCCGGGTCGCGAACTTTCTACTCGCTCCAGCAGCGTTTCCAGACAGGTCTCGGACAACACTTGCAATGAGCCGCCGTCGATACCCAGCCGACGGGCCCGCAGCGCCACCTGACGCAGCGACTCCTCGCCGGTCACGTACAAAGCTTCCACCTGCTCCGCGAGCCTTGCCGCCACCTGAAGCAGCAGCGTGGACTTGCCGATCCCGGGATCGCCGCCCAGCAGCACCACAGAACCCGCCACCAGTCCGCCGCCGAGCACCCGATCCATTTCCTGAATGCCGATCTGCGTGCGCGCTTCGCCGCTGTCCTGGCCGATCTCTGCCAGCAGTCGGGGCGACTCCCCAGCATAGCCCCCCCGCCGGGGAGGCCCGGAAGGCGCCGTCGCGCTTTGTTCCAGCGTGTTCCAGGCCTCGCAACCAGGGCACTGGCCTTGCCAGCGCAGCACCTGGGTGCCGCAATCCCGGCAGACGAATACGGAACGTTGCTTGGCCATTCTGGTACCTGGATCACGGACAGGGAATTGCCCGGCAAGGCAACTTTACCGCTGGAGCGAATGGCTGTCTGCCCTGCTGTAATGCGGGCGGGCCGGCGGCTCGTGTCCGGGCAGGGCGGCAGCGACTGCCGGCGGCCCCGGCTTCGGCAGCTCAGGGAAAGGCAAACATGTACGGCGATTACGAAGTCATCAAGGAAATCGGCAAAGCGCCGGCGGGCAATTTTTACCTCGCTCGCCGTGGCTCCGACGGTATGGCGGCGATAATCAAGACCCTGCGGCTGGAGGAGGACTTCGCCCCCAGCGATCAGGAAGAAGCGCGCAAAAGCTTTTTCCGGGAAGTCCAGACCGCCTCGGACCTGGATCATCCGGGCATCCGGAAGTTGCTGGACTCGGGCGAAACCCAGGGGGTCGCCTGGCTGGCGATGGAGCAGCTGGACGGACAGCCGATGGAGGACTTTGTCGATCCGCACAATTTGCTCGGCGTAGATGAACTCATTAAGCAGATCGCTTTGGCCGCTGATGCCCTGGGCTATGCGCATGACCGTGGCGTGGTCCACCGGGACATCAGTCCGGCGAAGCTGATTTACAATCGCGAACGGCAGCTGTGCAAGATCACGGATTTCGGTTTCGCCCGGCTTTCCCAGTCGGGCCACACCACGGTGAGACTGCTCCACGGGAAACTGTCGTTCAAGTCTCCCGAGGACCTGACCGGGCAACCGGTAACTTTCGCTTCTGACCTGTTCTGTCTTGGTGTTACCCTATACCAGTTATTGACCGGCGAGCTGCCATTCAAGGGAGACTCCATGGTGGAGCTCATGCAGAACATCCTGCACGACTCGCACGACGCGCCCTCAGCCCGGCGCCCGGAATTGGGGACGGATTTTGATCCGGTCTTCGAACGGGCTCTGCGCAAGGATCCGGCGGCGCGATTCAACTCCGGACAAGAGATGGCCGAGGCGCTGCGCGCCTGCGCGGGCGCCGTGGCTGCATGAGCGACAGTAAAGCCAGATTTCCCGGCCTCAAGGGCAAGATCAACGTGGTCCGTTGCAGTGACACGGGGCGCGTGCGCGAACACAACGAAGACGCCGTGGTCACCGACCTGGACATCGGCCTGGTGATCCTCGCTGACGGCATGGGCGGCTACAATGCCGGCGAGGTGGCCGCGGAACTCGCGGCGAGTACCGTGACCAAGCTGATGCGCGAGGCGGCGGCGCGCAGTAATCGTGGCGAGACGGACCAGGAGAGCGGCCTGATGCGGCAATCCATCGGTCTGCGCAACGCGGTCGCGCGCGCCAACAAGATCATCTGGCAAACCGCACAGACGCAGCCCAACTGCCAGGGCATGGGCACTACGCTCGCGGCCTGTATGTTTTTTGATGACCGGGTGTCGATCGCTCACGTTGGCGACTCCCGCGTGTATCGCCTGCGCAAGGATCGTTTTGAGCAGCTGACGCTGGATCACTCATTACTCCAGGAACTGGTCGATAGGGGATTTTATTCGCGCGAAGAGGCGCTGCGGTCGACCAACAAGAATTATGTAACACGGGCGCTGGGCGTGGAGTCTGTCGTCGAGGTCGAAGTTCAGGAAGAGACCGTTGAGGTCGGGGACATCTATCTGGTCTGCTCCGACGGCCTTACGGATATGGTCGAAGATGAAGATATTCATTTAACTATCAGTACGTTTAGTGCTAATCTTCAGACCGTTGCTGAGCAGCTCATCGGACTCGCGAACGAGAACGGCGGGCGGGATAATGTGTCGGTGGCGCTGGCGGAGGTAAATGGGTCCTTCGCTGTGGGAAACGGATTTATTGGTCGCTTGAAGTCCTGGCTCGGTTGAGGGACCGGCGAGCGGCATAGGCAGCAGGAACGGATAGACTCATGGCAAGACTCGTACTCAGCCTCGAAGGTCAAGTGCTCGCCGAATACAACATGAGCAAGGAGCGCTACACCGTTGGCCGGCTCCCGGACAATGACGTCCGCATTGACAATCCCGCCGTCAGCGGACACCACTCGCTGATTATCAATATCCTCAACGATTCCTTTCTTGAGGATCTCAACAGCACCAACGGCACCTACGTCAACGGCAAGCTGATCAAAAAGCACGCGCTGCAAAACGGCGACCTGATCACCATCGGCCATCACCAGCTGCGCTTTGTCGATCAGCAGGTAGACGACGTGGATCAGGACGAGTTCGAAAAGACCATGGTGATCAACCCCCGGTCTCAGGACCGTGCGGCGCTCGATCAGGTCAAGCAGGCAGTCAATGCTGCCGCAGGCAGCAGCAGCGCAGCGAGTCTGCGTGGAACCTTGCCTACCGCCAAGCTGCAGGTATTGACCGGACAATTTGCCGGGCGCGAACTGAACCTGGTCAAGGCACTCACCACGTTGGGTCAGGCCGGTGGTCACGTGATCGCGGTAACCCGTCGGCCCGATGGGTATTACGTGGTCCGCGTGTCCGGTTCAGACAGCACCAAGGCCCCTCAGGTCAATGGCCGGGAGATCGGGGCAAAGGCGCAGCAGCTGGAGGACAGCGACGTGATCGAACTGGCTGGCGTCAAGATGGGCTTCTTCAGCACCTGATTGGCCCGTCGCCGGCTGCCGGTTGCCGTCGATCCCTGACTCAGACCACGCGCATCGCCACCCTGCGAGTGACGCCGCACAGCAGCTCATAGGGGATCGTGCCCGCGAGTCGCGCCAGGGTTTCCACCGGCAGGCCCTCGCCCCACAGCAGCACTTCATCACCGACCCGGGCGTGCGGCGCATCGTGCAGATCTATAGTGATCATGTCCATGGAAATCCGGCCCACGATCCGGCCGGTGGCTTCGCCGATACGTACCGGTGTGCCATTGCCGAGGTGACGTGAATAGCCGTCTCCGTAGCCGATGGCAGCCACACCGATGCGGGTCGGACTATTCGCGGTCCATACTCCGCCATAGCCCACCCGGCTCCCGGCAACCACCGTTTTCACCGCGATCAGCTCGCTGACCAAAGTCATCACCGGTCTCAAACCAAGATCCGCGCCGCTGCCCTGGGCAAACGGCGACACCCCATAGAGCCCGATCCCCGGCCTGACCCAGTCCGCGACGGAATTCGCCCAGGCGAGCATGCCGGCCGTATTGGCGATAGTGCGTTCGCCAGGCAGGCCTTCAACCACGCCGGCAAACAGCCTTACCTGGGCCGCTGTCGTCGGATCATCCGGATCATCGGCATTGGCCAGATGGGTCATCAGATTCGCGGGCCCGCGAACGGCCGGGCAGTCATGCAGCCTGCGCGCCAGTTCGGCGGCCGCTGCGGGATCGAAACCCAGCCGATTCATCCCGGTATCCAGCTTCAGCCAGACGCGGAAACGATGGTTGGGGTTTGCACCGTCGAGCATCTCCAGCTGTTCGGGAGCATGCACGACCAGATCCAGATCGAGCTGGGCAGCGAGGCTCAATTGCTCGGGATGGAACAGCCCTTCGAGCAGGATGATGCGATTGCCCAGACCCGCTTTGCGGATCGACACCGCTTCCTCCAGCCGAGCCACGGCGAACGCATCGGCCTCGGCCAGGGCCCGGGCGACAGGCACGATGCCGTGACCATAGCCGTCGGCCTTGATCACCGCCATGATGCGCGCGTCCCGTTTGCCGCGAAGGGCGTGAAGATTGGCCCTCAGGGCCGCGCTGTCGATGGTCGCTCGTGCGGCCCGGTTCACCCGTAGGCCTCGCCTCCGAAGTTCTCCGGAAGATAATTCTCGAACTTGGTGTATTCCCCAAGGAACGTCAGATGGATCTCGCCAATAGGCCCATTACGCTGCTTCGCGATAATGATATCGGCGATGCCCTTGCGCATCGTTTCCTTGTTATAGACCTCATCACGATAGATAAATGCGATCAGGTCCGCGTCCTGCTCGATAGCGCCGGATTCCCGCAAGTCGGACATCACCGGACGCTTGTCGGTACGCTGCTCGACACTGCGATTGAGCTGCGACAGTGCGATGACCGGTACCCGCAACTCTTTAGCCAGGGCTTTTAGCGAACGCGAAATCAGCGACAGCTCGGTGGCACGGTTCTCGGTGTTTCCGGATACCTGCATCAGCTGGATATAGTCGATCACGATCATGCCAAGCCCGTGCTCCCGGGACAGTCGCCGGGACCGGGCACGCACTTCGGTCGGACTCATGGCCGGGGTGTCGTCGATAAAGATCTTGGCCTCCGACATGATGGTCACCGCAGCGTTGATCCGGTGCCAATCCTCATCGGTGAAGTTCCCGGTGCGCAGATGCGACTGGTTGACCCGACCCAGGCTGGAAATCATGCGGAAAGACAGTTGTTCTGCCGACATCTCCATGGAGAAGATGGCCACCGCTTTCTTGCCGCTGATCGCGGCGTTCTCGGCCAGATTCATCGCGAAACTGGTTTTGCCCATCGACGGACGACCCGCAACGATAACCAGGTCCCCCGGCTGCAATCCAGCAGTCATTTTGTCCAGATCGTCAAAACCGCTGGAGATGCCGGTGATGTGGCCGTCGGAGGTATACAGCTCGTCAAGGCGGTCGATGGTGCCCGGCAGGATCTTACGCAGCTCGACGAAGCCCGAGCCGCGACGCTGCCCGCGCTCGGCGATCTCAAACACCCGTCGCTCTGCGTCATCGATCAGATCAGAGGCGTCGCGGCCGTCCGCGCTGGACGCGCTGGACGCAATCTCACCACCTACACTGATCAACTCGCGCAGCATCGCGCGCTCACGCACGATATTGCCGTAGGCGACGATATTGGCAGCGCTGGGGGTGTCCCTGGCCAGCTGGCCAAGGTAGGCCAGGCCACCGGCCCCTTCGAGCTCACCGCGGCGAGCCAGAAACTCCGAGACGGTCACCGCATCACAGGGCTGACTCTGTTCCGCGAGCTCCCCGATGGCGCTGAAGATCAAGCGGTGATCGCGGCGGTAGAAGTCGTCTGCAACAACAATGTCGGCGACCCGGTCCCAGGCCGCATTGTCGATCATCAGTCCGCCGATCACCGATTGTTCGGCCTCGACCGAATGCGGGGGCACCCGAATGGATTCAGTACCCGAGAAGGGCGATTCCTGTGTTGACGCTACGCCAGCCACGTTCTTCCGCTGCCCACCTGATGATAAAGCCCGACGATAACACAGCCCGTGCCGGCCAGGCCGGGAGCCGTCATCTCGGCGCTAGTCCGGGGAAGCCTCTTCCGCAGCAACCGTGACCATCAGCTCGACGGAAACGTCCGCATGCAAATGGATCTCTACCGGATGTTCTCCCAACATGCGCAGTGGCCCGTCGTGCAGGCGCACTTCGCTGCGTTCCAGCTCGACGCCGGCAGCCGTCGCGGCTTCGGCGATGTCTACGGTACCGACCGAACCGAACAACTTGCCTTCCTCGCCAGCCTTGGCGGTGATCACCAGCTGCAGCTCGCGGACTTTCTCGGCCCGCGCCTGGGCTGCTCCGAGCTCGCCGGCAGCCTTGGCTTCCAGCTCCGCCCGGCGTGCTTCGAACGCGGCCAGATGTGCCTCGGTGGCCAGTGTCGCTTTGCCCTGGGGAATCAGATAGTTGCGTCCGTAGCCGGCACGCACCTTGACCTTGTCGCCGATGCCGCCGAGGTTCTCGACTTTCTCAAGCAGAATTATTTCCATTTACCCTACCCGGGCCAAGCACCCGGACCTCCGTCTAGCTAAAACCGTCGTCACGGTGATTTTTCACCGCGACCCCTGAAATCGATCCAATTGTCAGCCAGGCCAATGGCGGCCAACACCGGTGCTGCTACTCCCATCATGAAGATCAGGACCAGGTAGACCACGCCGATCACCACGGCCGGCCATTGTCGCCGCGCCGCCACGTCATGAACCGCGCCCAGACCTTGCAAGGCCAGCCCGGCAGACATTACGGTCAGCAAACTGGCAAATGCCAGCTGGCCGCTGGCGATGACCAGCACCAGCAACAGCAGCGCCACTCCGGCCAGAATCCGGCCCAGACGCAAACCACGAAAAGCGGCCGCGAACGCTCCTGATCCGGCCAGCGAAGCATGCAGGCTCATGCCGACAAACAGGCCCAATAATGCGGCAATCATCAGCGACGCCGCCAGCGCGCCAGGCAGTATGCCCAGCATGACTGTCAGCAGCTCTTCACCGGCGCCGGACTCATCCATCAGCGGCCGCAATTCCTGCAACAGACGTCCGGACCAGCCGCCGTTGCCCTGATCCAGGGTTGCGGTCAGGAACGCGGCCAGTACCAGTCCGCCGACCGTTGCCACCTGAGCACACATGCTCAGCGAGCCGGTGCGGCGCAATAATGCCGCCAGCCCTACTGCGGGCGCCCACAGAACCAGCGCGGCGATCAACGCAGAAACCGGCGCCGCGCCACCCACCCAGCTGGCTACCAGCATGACCACGGTAGCTACCGCCGCCGCGCCCCACCCAGCGGCGGGGCCTCGCTTGAGGGTAGCAAGGGCAAGTACGCCCGAGCCCAGTATCCCGAGCAGGGGTATCAGGGCCAACGCGGCCGCTATCAGTCCAGCCCGATAGTCACGCCCGATGACCCATTCCGCGAATTGCTTCATGGGGCCGGCACCCTGCTCATCCGCAGTGATCAGTGGCGGTCGGTGTAAGGCAGCAGCGCCAGGAAACGTGCGCGTTTCACAGCCGTTGCCAGCTGGCGCTGGTAATTGGCCTTGGTTCCGGTGATCCGACTGGGCACGATCTTGCCGGTTTCGGTGACATAGGCTTTCAGCGTTGCCAGATCCTTGTAGTCGATCTCCTTGACGCCTTCGGCGGTGAAACGGCAGAACTTTCTGCGACGAAAAAAACGAGCCATGGTTACTGTCCTTCTAAACTGTTGGATTGAGAACGAGGTCCGGCCTAGGCGGCCGCGTCCTCATCGGAGTCATCGTCGGAGTCATCGTCAGAATCATCCGCGTCGTCGTCACGCGACGACCTGGCGCGGTCTCCACGATCATCATCCCGATCGTCGCGCCGACGCGGCGCACGATCATCTGACTCGCTGCTCTTCGCCATTGGCGAGGCCTCGGTGACCGCCTCATCTCTGTGGATCACCAGATGGCGCAGGACCGCGTCGTTAAAGCGGAACGCTCCCAGCAGTTCATCCAGCGCAGGCTTGCCGCACTCGATGTTGAACAGCACGTAGTGGGCCTTGTGAATCTTGTTGATCGGGTGAGCGAGCTGTCGGCGGCCCCAGTCTTCCTCGCGGTGGATCTTGCCACCATCGGCCTCGATGATTGCGCGATAGCGCTCGACCATCGCGGGTACCTGCTCGCTCTGGTCCGGATGAACCAGGAACACGATTTCGTAGTGACGCATAATTTCCCCTTTCGGATTTGAGCCGCCCGCTGGCGTCAGCCACGGTGCGGCAAGGAGTGTCCAAATTTTTCTGACACGGTGCCTGTGTCGGTGCCGGCCCGGGAAGCTGCCGGGACGGCGGGTGCACAGCCGCGCAATGTTACTGGAGCCCGCCCGGCCAGGCAAGCTCGGGGCAGCCCGACGGTGTCAACCCTGATCCGCGCCCGGGCCCGCCCCCGTTCGCGCAGCCAGCGCAAAATAAAGGCAAACCCCGGTCGCCACCGACACGTTGAGGCTCTCCACGCTGCCCAGCATCGGCAGGCGCATCAGCAGGTCGCAGTTCTCCCGGGTAAGGCGGCGCAGGCCGCGGCCCTCGGAACCCATGACCAGGGCCAGCGGCCCGCTGAGATCGGCATTAAACAACTCTGCCTCAGTCTCGCCATCGGTGCCGACCCGCATGATGCCCCGCTGCGCCAGCATCCGCAGCGTCCGCGCGAGATTGGTGACCTGGATGAAGGGCACGGTCTCGGCGGCACCGGATGACACCTTGCGTGCGGTCGCAGTGAGGCCTGAGGCCCGATCCCTGGGCGCGATGACGGCGTGAACGCCAGTGGCATCCGCGGTGCGCAGACACGCGCCCAGATTATGCGGATCCTGAACGCCATCGAGCACCAGCAATAACGGCGGCCGGCCGGCGACCTCGAGCTGGTCCAGCAAGGCCTCCAGCTCCTGCTCATCACCAGCGGGTCGCGGTCGAACCGCCGCCATCACGCCCTGGTGGACCGCGCCGCCACTGGCCTGATCCAGCACTTTCCTGTCTACCGTTTGCGCACGAATACCGGCCGCGTCGGCGAGTTCGCTTATCCGTTGCAGGCGCTGGTCATGGCGCTCCCGGGCCAGCTTCAGCTCGCGGACTCGCTCGGGAGCTATGCGCAGCAGATGAGATACCGCGTGCAGACCGAAAACCAGATCGTCCTCGTCCCGTGGTTTGGGCCGGCGTGCCATGACTTACCGCTTCCGCCGCCGGCGCCCGGAACGCGCCGGGGCCGCTTCATTGGCGGCTACCGGCGCAAAATCGATTTTACGGCTGTCCAGATCCACCCGGACCACACGCACACGGATGGCGTCGGAGAGTTGCCAGCTCTCGCCGCTGCGGTCGCCGGATAGCGAGCGCCGGACCGGGTCGCGACGGAAATAATCGGCACCCAGGGAGCTGACATGGACCAGGCCCTCTATTTGCAGGTCCGGTATCTGCACAAACAGACCAAAGTCCATCACCCCCGTCACCAACGCATCAAATTCTTCGCCTATCCGGGTCTGCATGAACTCGCACTTGAGCCAGTCGAGCGCCTCACGCGTCGCGTCGTCGGCGCGCCGCTCGGTGGACGAGCAATGCGCGCCCAGCCGCTCCATCGCCGGCTTGTCATAGGGAAAACCGGCGCCGCCACGCCCGCGTAACGCATGCCGGATCCCGCGATGGACCATCAGATCCGGATAACGCCGGATCGGTGAGGTGAAATGCGTGTATTCATCCAGCGCCAGGCCGAAGTGGCCCTGGCTCTCAGGCGCATACACTGCCCGCGACAGAGAGCGCAGCAGCACAGTCTCGATCAGCCCTTCATCGGGGCGGCCCCGAACCTGATCGACGATCTGTGCGTAGTGTCTGGGCTCAAGACGATCCCGTCGCGGCATCTTTACGCCGTAAGCGTCGAGGAACGCGGCAAGATCATCCAGGGCCTCGGCATCCGGACCGACATGGACCCGGTACAAGGTCGGCAAGCGGCGCTTGCGCAGAAAACGCGCCGCTTCCACGTTGGCCGCGATCATGCACTCCTCGATCATCCGATGTGCATCGTTGCGCTGCCGCGGCACGACCCGCGCGATACGACCACGGCGATCGAAAGCAAAACCAACCTCGGGCAAATCGAAATCGATCGCTCCTCGCTGCCGCCTGGCCTTGGCCAGCGCACGGTAGACCTGGAACAGACACTCCAGATGTGGCATCAGATCGCCGATACGCTCGCGAGCCTTCTGGTCTGTATCGACTACTGCCGCGGCCACTTCGTCGTATATCAGTCTCGCGTGCGAGCGCATCAGGCCCTCGAAGAACCGGGAAACGGTGACCCGGCCGGATGCATCGACATGCATCTCGCAGGCCATGCACAAGCGATCGACGCGCGGATTCAGCGAGCACAGCCCGTTGGACAGCGTCTCTGGCAACATCGGCACCACACGACGCGGGAAATACACCGAAGTGCCGCGCTCACGCGCTTCCGAATCCAGCGCCGAGCCGGGCGCCACGTAATGCGAGACGTCGGCGATAGCGACGATCAGCCGCCAGCCCTGGCCAGCCCGCTCGCAGAACACTGCGTCATCAAAGTCTTTCGCATCCGCGCCATCGATAGTGACCAGCGGCAAACCTCTCAGGTCCTCGCGTCCTTGCTTGTCTGTGCTGAGCACTCTGCTGCCGAGGGCCTCTGCTTCGGCCAAAACCGAATCGCCCCAGCGGAACGGTATCCCATGCGCGCGAATCGCGGTCTCCGTCTCGATTCCGGGCGCGTCCGCGGCGCCCAGTACCTCGGTGATCCGGCCGACGGGCTGCGCCTCCTTGCGTGGTTGCTCAATGATCTCGGCGACCACTATCTCGCCGGGCTTTGCACCGGCCGTCAGCCGGGGCGCGATCGCGACCATGTGGGCGATACGTGGATTGTCCGGGATCACGAAGCCTACCCCGGATTCCCGGGCGTAGCGTCCGACCACTTCCCGGGTGTTGCGCTCGAGCACCTCGACCAGCGAGCCCTCCTGACGGCCACGGTTGTCGACGCCCTTGACCCGCACTGCCACCCGGTCGCCATGCATCAGCTCACGCATTTGCCGCGGCGCCAGATACAGATCTTCGCCACCGTTGTCGGGGACCACGAAGCCGTAGCCGTCGCGGTGACCGATCACTCTGCCGACGATCACATCGAGTCGATCCAGCAGACAGTACTGGTCGTTCCGGTTGAGGATGATCTGGCCGTCGCGGATCATCGCACGCAACCTGTTGTCCATCGCCTCCTGCTGTTTTTGCGCAGGCAGGCTCAGCGCCTGCATCAGCACCTTCCTCGGCACCGGCCGAGCCTGTTCATGCAGCACTTTCAATACCGCTTCACGGGTCGGAATCGGAATCCGGTGGGGCGTAGGCCCGGGCTTGTCAGCGATCCGTGGCCGGGGTTTCTTTGGTGTCTTTCTGGTACTCATGGAGGTTCCGTTTTTGGCCCGCCTGCCAGCGGGCGTTCTGTTTGACAAGGATAACCGCTGTGGTTACAGTTCGCGCCTTCTTTCCAGGCGCCGGTCCGGCGTCCCGCGCCCTGCCCAGGTGGCGGAATTGGTAGACGCGCCAGCTTCAGGTGCTGGTTATCGTAAGATAGTGGAGGTTCAAGTCCTCTCCTGGGCACCAGTTAGATCAAAGGCCACGCAACGCGTGGCCTTTTCGTTTTCCCCAGCTTTACACAAACGCAGTCCCCGGAGAAGATACCGCGATGACCGATTCCGGCCATGCGCTCGCGTCCTTTGCTCTTTGCCTGTCGCTCCTGGTGACCGGGAACGCCGGTGCCGGCACGATGTCCCTCTCCGACTGCATGCTGGTAGACGCGTCCGGCGTTCGCGCCACGGCGGCCCGTTGCGGGACGCTGTCAGTAACCGTGAACCCGGCGGACCCGGCAGCGGATTCCGCGACGATCGATTTGCACGTTGCCGTGATCCCGGCGCTGACCGAAGGAGTCGACGATGTCGCTCTTACAGTGCTCGCCGGTGGACCGGGCGGTAGCGCCACGGAATTCTATACGGCTTACGCGCAGGCCTTCCGTTATGTCCATCGGCATATGGACATTTTGCTGGTCGATCAACGGGGTACCGGCAAATCGGCAGCGCTGGATTGCCCGCAGCCGGCCGCTCTGGACATGGACCTCAGCACCGAGAAAATGACCGCACTGACCCGGGAATGCCTGGAATCGCTGGAACGAGACCCGGCGCCATTTACGACGTCTGTTGCGGTCCGTGACCTGGATGCGGTGCGCGCCGCACTCGGCTACCGGGCACTGCATCTATATGGCGGATCGTACGGTACGCGCGTCGCCATGCACTATCTGCGCAGGTATCCGGCGCAAACGAAAAGCCTGATTCTCGACGGCGTGGTACCGCCAGGCCTGACGCTGGGGCCGGATATCGCGCCCCGGGCGCAGCAGGCGCTGGACCGGTTGTTCGCGCGCTGCGCGGCTGACCGGGACTGTGAGCACAACTTCCCCGATCTCGCGGCGCAGTTCGGTGCGTTGCGCGCGCGCCTCGCGGATCGGCCCGTGCCGCTGACCCTGCCCCACCCCGTAAGCGGCGAACCGGTCGACATCGAGTTTGGCTCCAGCGCGCTGAGCACCGCGGTACGCCTGCTGTCCTATAACGACAATGGTGTCGCGCTGTTGCCGCTATTGATCAGCAGCGCCGCGCAAGGCCGGTTGGCGCCTCTGGCTGCGCAAAGCCTGATGGTCGCCGAGGGTCTTGACGATGCGCTCAGTGCGGGCATGCATAACACCGTCATATGCAGCGAGGACCTGCCTTTTGTGCAGATGGATCGGGAACGATGGCTGGCGCTGGATCGCAGTTATCTCGGCAGGGCGCCACTGGAGGGGCTGCTGGCGGTGTGCAGCGTCTGGCCGACCGGACCCGTTGATCAAGATCTTCGCGAGCCGCTGATCTCCGACCATCCGGTGCTGCTGTTGTCCGGCAGCGACGACCCCGTCACGCCACCGGCATATGCCGAGATGGCCCAACGGGGATTGAGCAATTCCAGGCACCTGGTGCTGCAAAGTCAGGGGCATGGCGTCGCAGCGCTGGGCTGTCTGCCACGGCTGATCGACGAATTCGTCACCGCTGGCGATCCTGATGCGATCGACGCCAGCTGTGTGGACCGGATCGCGCCGGCACCGATTTTTCTGGACTTCAGCGGTCCGGGCCCATGATCGAGGCGCGGGGACTGGTCAAGCACTTCGGCACCGTGCGCGCGGTCGACGGCGTCTCGCTGCGCGCTGACGACGGCCGGATTACCGGCCTGCTGGGTCCCAATGGGGCCGGCAAATCAACCACGTTACGCCTGCTCACCTCGATACTGACGGCAGACAAAGGTCGAGCGTTGATCGACGGCGTCGATCTGGCTCAGGACTCTGCCGCGGCGCGGCGTTACCTCGGAACATTGCCGCATAACGCAGGCTTGTATCCGCATTTGAGCGGGCGCGAGAATATTGCCTATTTCGGCCGGCTTTGCGGTCTGGATCATCAGACCGTGAATGGTCGCGTCGTGCAGCTGATCGAGACGTTCTCGTTGAGTGAGTTCGCAGATCGCCCGGCAAAAGACTATTCCCAGGGTCAGCGCACCAGAATCGCTTTGGCCCGCGCGATAGTCCATGAGCCCGGAAACCTGTTGCTCGACGAGCCCATGGCGGGCCTCGATGTGATGGCAACACGGGGGCTGCGCGAGCAAGTCAGACAGCTGCGCGACGCCGGACGCTGCGTGTTGCTGTCGAGTCACGTCATGCAGGAGGTCGCGGCGCTTTGCGACCACATCGTGATCATTGCGCATGGCAGGGTCGCCGCCGCGGGCACACCCGACGAAATCCGGCAAGCGGCCGGCCATGACGATCTGGAGGATGCTTTCGTCAGCATCATCGGCAGCCCCGAGGGCCTGGAATGACCAGCGCCTTGTGGATCGTGTTCTTGAAGGAAGTCCGTGAGAACTTTCGCGATCGACGCACGGTGCTCACCGCTCTGCTGTTCGGCCCGCTGTTCGGCCCGGTGTTGTTTGCCGCGATGCTGGGTTTCAGCGTCGACCGCGCCCTGGATGACGAGACCGAATCGTTGACTGTGCACGTCGCCGGCATCGATCAGGCACCGAACCTGATGGCGCATCTGGTATCCCAGGGTATCGAACCGGTGGCGCTCGCCGTCGATCTGGCCGGCGCCCGCGATGCGGTAGCCACCGGCAAACAGGAGCGCGTTTTGCTGGTGCCGGACGACTACGCGGCGGCAGTGCGCGCAGGCCGTGTCGCTCGCTTGCAACTGGTGACAGATGGTTCCGACCAGAACAGCAATCGGGATACCGACCGGGTCCGGCGCGCGATTGCCAGTTACGGCAGTCGCACCGGGCTGCTGCGTGTTCAGGCGCGTGGCATCAATCCCAGCATTTTGCAGCCGCTGGTCGTCGATGATATCGATATCTCCACGCCGGCCGGACGCTCGGTTTTGCTGTTGGGCATGGTCAGCTATTTCCTGTTGTTCGCGGTCCTGATGGGCGGCTTCTATCTCGCCATCGACACCACCGCAGGTGAACGTGAGCGGCGCAGCCTCGAGCCGCTGCTGAGTCTGCCGGTGCCACGCTGGAAAATTGTCGGCGGCAAGATTCTCGCGACCTGTCTGTTCATGCTGCTGTCCCTCGCCATTGCGCTGTCCGCGTTTGCCATCAGCCTGCAGCTGGTGCCATTCGAGGAGCTGGGGATGCACTCAAACTTCGGTTTTCGGGTTGCGGCCGGCGTGTTCCTTGTATTGTTGCCGTTTGCCTTGTTCGCCGCCGGCCTGTTGACGCTGGTGGCCAGTTTCACGCGTAGTTATCGTGAGGCGCAAAGCTATCTCACTATCGTGCTGCTGATACCGACCGTTCCGATCATATTTGCCAACTTCGCCGGCGTGCGGCCGAGCCTGCTCGCGATGGCGGTGCCCAGCCTGTCGCAGCATCTGCTTATCGTCCAGATGTTGAAGGCAGAGCCGCTCTCGGCTGTGCAGATCGCGATCAGCGCCGGGACCACTGCGGGGCTGGGCCTGGTTCTGATCTGGATCGTCACACGACTGTATCGGCGAGAGTCAATCCTGGGTTGAAAAATCCGTCAGCCGCGCTGATGGTCGCCGGTGCGTGGACGATCGATCCGCGAAACCTGCTGGCGCAGGCTGAATAAGTCGCGCTTGTCCGCTTGCCCCGGGTATCGACCTGGCTGTCAATTTGGCAATCAGCCAGGGATTTGTCCGCAAATGTGGCCCGGCCTGCCCGATGATGCGATGGTGAGAGCCGATGCTCTGGCTAATAATTGACCCGATATCCCATGTACGTGAAATAGGTCTTCAGCTCTCGACTATCCAGGTCAGGATAATCAGTGCGGTAATAGATCAGGCCCGATTCCAGATAAATCAGCTGTCGCCTGGTCTGATATTGCAGTTGCAGACCTGGCGCCAGATTCCATTGGCTGGTGCCATTCAGGTTATCTCTGTAATCGACCCGCAGACGCGGATTCAGCGACATATGGGAACCCCAGGGCATGCGGCTGTTTGCATAGAAAGACCAAATGTCCGTCGTCTGCAACGTGTTGTACCTGACGCCCACGTAACTAAGGTCCCGCTCACCAAACAGTCGCTGACCGGCAAGCCTGAGATCCAGGAAATACTGGCCGCCGGTACCTTCGTAGGACGGTACGCCACCGGACGCGGGCGTTTCCGAAAGATCCAGCCAGGTGACCGAAGAACTCAGATCGAAGCGCTCGCTGAGCGGCTGGCTCAGGGTCAGTGATGCAGACTTGCTGTCGCGCGTGCGGTCTTGCGCCAGATCATCGATTTCGTCATCAGTAAGAAGGTCTTCCAGATCCCCGATACTGCCCACGCCGGAGCCAATCAACGCATTCGTCGCGGTCAGGTAGGGGCTCTTGCGCATATTCACCGACCAGTTGATGCGGGTACCCGAATCGAACAGATGGTTACCGTTGACTACCGCTGCGTTTAACACGCCAAAATGAACATCGTAGTCGACCATGCCGTAGAAGGCATTTCGGCCAAATACATAGGTGAGTTCGGTCCCGACTGCCTCGCGATCCAGGATGCCGTCGGCATCCTGGCGCACGAAGAACGCATTGACATCAAGGGCCTTGATGATGTCGTCAAAATCCATGTTGACCCCGTAAAGGGTCCTGCTGTCGTCCATCAGATCCTGTTGTGTGGTGTTCACCGGGAACCCGGCAACCAGATTAAGACGCGTATGCCCGCTTGTGCGCCCGGACAATGTCACACCATCAAAACGACTCAGGATCCCGGACCCATAGCTACGCTGCCTGCCCAGCAGCATGCTGTAGTCGCGATCACGCGTCTCCGCCCGCAGGCTCAGATAACGAATCCGATCTGTCGTGTTGTCGCCATCGGAACGCATGTCCTGGTAGTGGCCGCCCGACAAGCGAAATTGCCATTCCATTGCCTGGGAACGATGGCGGGCAGAGAAATCGCCATCCACGCCCAGCAACGAAATCGCGTCATAAGAACCACCGTCGCCATCGACATTTCGTGCATAACGATAGGTATTGTTCAGACTACCGAACGTTGACCAGCCATGATTATCCTGCCGCTTGCGCTGTTGCTGACGCGTGCGGCTGGCGGCCGCAGCGATATTGTCGACACCCTCGAGCGCTGCCAGACGCTGCTCAACGCGACGCTTTTCCGGCGACTGCGGGTAGGTACTGAGGAATTCCTGATACTGGGCGGTCGCCAGGTCCATGCGTCCACTGCGTTCCAGTGCGACGCCGCGGAATTCCATCGCGTATCTGACCTGGTCCGGCGTACCCGTATCCTGCAGGCGGTCCAGGATCGACAACGCGCGATCGTATTCGCCGCTGGCAATTGCGCGGTGGGACTCGGTCACCATTTCGCGAGTGCTCAGGCCATCGATCGGGCCCGGCGATGTGGCGGCTTCAGTGGCAGCCTTCCGGCTGGCCTCCCTCGGAACCGGTCCGGGCTGCGGCTGGATCACCGGCTCGGGCACGACCGGCGGCTCGGGCTGACTGTGTTGCTCAGGCTGGAGTTCAGACCCCAGACTGGCATCGAGCGTTGCCTCAGGTTCAGGCTCGGACTGGACCGTGGACCGAGACGGGGCAGAAAGATCGGGTTCAAGCTCAGGCTCAGTCAGGACCTGCAGCGCAGCCTGGGCCGCCGGAGCAGCCGTTACTGCTGGCTGGTCCTGGAATTTGCCCTCGGGCGGGAGCGACCGCTCAGCCTGCATCTGTTTCTCGCGTTCCACCGCAGACAGTAAATAGAACTGCAGGCTCTGCATGCCGCTGCCAACATCGATCTTCAATCTTACCGGCACCGAAAACAGGAGATTCAACACCAGGTCCTGAGAAAGCGTCTTCTCCATCTCGACGAATTTCAGTGGCAGCTCAGCATTGGGTCTCCAGGTGACCGCGTTGCGCAATATCGGGTCAGCCACGTAACGCACCGGCCGCAGACGCAGCTGGAATCGGGTCGTGGAGGCGCCCGAAACATCGGATACGATCTGCAGCGGTCGATCAAAATTTACCTGGAACCCGCTGCCATCGGCACCGTCAATGCGTTCGACCATCAGCAGCACACCGTCGCCGGTAGGCTCGGCCCGCGTCTGACCGTCGCGAGCGGCGCAAATCCGCGGCACGCAAATGCAGCCGAGCAGCAACAGCAGTCCCGCTACGACGGCAGATGGCGTCAATCTCTGAGGTTTAGAAACTGCCATCGTTAACCCGATGCTCTCCGTTGCGAATTTCCTTGATGTTGGTAAATGTGTTGTCCTGATACATGTGGCAGGCACCGGTGCAGTCGCGTAACTCGGATACCGTGTAGAAGATCGTGGTCGGCACCTCGGTCTTCTTGTGCGGGCCCTGCTTGAAATCTCCGGCATGGCAGCCTGCGCAATCGGGCTGATAAGCCGCGAACGGCCATGGGATCATTTCCTGATTGCTGGTGTGACAGGCGGTGCAGCTCAGTGACTGGCGATGGTCGCCAGGATAGTTGCCGCCGTGCTGATAAAACGCCGGCAGCCATGACTGGGTATCATGACAATCGCTGCATTCACGCAGCGTGCCGAAGTGACCATTATCCTTACCGGTGGCAATGTTGCCGTCGTGACAACTACTGCACGGACCGGTCGCCTCGGCATGATCAAACGTCGCCGGTATCCAGGCCACGGTCAGATGGCAGACGTCGCACTCGGCATTGGTCGGAACGTGCTGATCGTCCTTGCCGGTTGCGATCACGTTGTCATGGCAGGTCGAACACGGTTCCGTGACGCCATTGTGATCGAATATCGCGGGAGTCCAGGCCGTCGTCAGGTGACAAAGATCACACTCGCCTTGTGTGGGCAGATGCTGATTATCCTTGCCCTCGGCAATGATGTTGTTATGGCAGGTCGAACAAGGTTCGGTCAGATTGTTGTGATCGAAAGTCGCCGGGGTCCAGGCCACCGTCGTATGGCACAGGTCGCACTCGCCCTGAGTCGGCAAATGCTGGCCATCCTTGCCGGTGGCGGTCACGTTGTCATGACAGGTCGAACACGGCTCCGCCACCCCTTGATGGTCGAAATTTGCGGGGCTCCAGGCTGTGGTCAGATGACAGAAGTCGCACTCCGACTGAGTCGGCAAATGCTGGTTGTCCTTGCCCTCGGCGATCACGTTGTCGTGGCAGCGCGAACACGGCTCGGTCACGATGTCATGATCGAAGGTCGCGGGCGTCCAGGCCGTGGTCAGGTGACAAAGGTCACACTCACCCTGGGTCGGCAGGTGCTGGTTATCCTTGCCCTCCGCGATCACGTTGTCATGGCAGCGCGAACACTGCTCGGTCACGGCGCTGTGGTCGAAGGTCGCGGGCGTCCAGGCAGTGGTCAGGTGACAAAGGTCACACTCGCCCTGGGTCGGCAAATGCTGGTTGTCCTTGCCCTCGGCAATCATATTGTTGTGACAGCTCGAACACGGTGCGGTCACGGTATTGTGATCGAAGGTCGCCGGGGTCCACGCCGTGGTCAGGTGACAAAGATCACATTCACCCTGGGTGGGCAGATGCTGATTGTCCTTACCCTCGGCGATCACGTTGTTGTGGCAGGTGGAACAGGCTTGTGTCACTCCGCCGTGGTCGAAAGTGGCCGGCTCCCACGCGAATGTGCTGTGGCAGACATCACACTCCTCCATGGTCGGCAGATGGTTCCGGTTCTTGCCGGTGGCCGTGCGGCCGTCGTGGCAACTGGAGCATGAACCGGTGACGCCGGCATGGTCGAACAGCGCCGGCGTCCACGCTTCACTCGCGTGGCACGCACTACAGTCGGCCATCGTTTCCACATGCTGCGGATGTTTGCCATCCGCGATCACGTTGTTATGGCAATCCTGGCATTGTCCAAGCACGGCTGAATGCTGGACAAACTCGATCTGATCCCAGCCTGCCGTCAGGTGGCAGTCGGCACAGTGGTCTGTCGTCGGCATGTGATTGGTCGGCTTGATCGACGCGTTGATCATTCCGACATTGTCATGGCACAACTCACATTCAGTCGGCGTACCCTGGAACACCTGGTTGACATGACATTCCTGACAGTCGATGAGGCGATGCTGACCCTCAAGAGGAAACCCGGTGGCGAAGTGGTCGAACCCGCCCGCGGCAGCCATCACTGCCCCGCTCACAGCGCCGATAACGCAGGCCAGAAGGATCGCCATGGCGCCGGGGGCCCAGGCGGACCTGACTCGGCGGTGATTCAGATTTTGCTTCGTTGCATTCATGGGGATCACCGTTCCTGATCGAACGCGTCGGTTCCGTGACACTGGCCGCAGTCCGGGCCAAAGCCGCCACGATGGATGTCATCACGGCTGTGGCAATCGACGCACTGCTGGGACGGATGGGTCGGATCGGAAAGATCCGGCTCATGACACAAGCTGCAGGCAAGCATCGCGTGCGCGCCCTGCAACGGGTACTCGGTAGCTACGTCGTGGTCAAAGTTCCAGCTGATCCACGCCGCCGTGTTGTGACATTCGACGCAGGTCTCGCCAAACATGCCATCGTGAAAATCATCGCCCTGGTGACAACCGCCGCAGGTGTTCAGCGTGTTGTGGAAGGCGCTGGAGAAATGGCAGCTCTCACAGGGCAGTGACTGGTGCGAGCCAGTCAGCGGGAATTCAGTGAAATCGTGGCTGAAGGTCAGATTCAGATTCCAGGCTGTCTGGCCGTGGCACTGCTCACAATCTCTGCCTAATTCACCATGATGCGGGTCCGCTGGTCCGTGGCAATCCGCGCACACCCGCGGATCGCTCCGCGTTTCGGCGGCCGTGCCGGCCGCGTGACAGCTGGCACAGACAACATCTTGATGGGCGCCCTCGAGCAGGAATCCGGTGTCTCGTCCGTGGTCAAATTCGACTGTTTGCCAGCTGTCCTCGGAGTGACAGCCGGAGCAGTCCGTACCATTGGCTCCGCGGTGTGCATCGTCTGCGGCGTGGCAATCACTGCAAACCGTGGGCAGAGCCAGAGGCATTCCCTTGCGATGACAGGCCTCACAAGGCACCTGCCCGTGGCGTCCATGCAGCGGAAATTCGGTCTGGCGGGCATGCTCGAAGCGGATTTTTTCCCAGGATTCAGACACATGGCAGGTGCCGCATTGACGGCCGAATACGCCGAGGTGGCGGTCCTTGCCCAGGTGGCAAGCGGCGCATTCCGTCGACGCCCCCTCGAACGTCTGATCGATGTGGCAGGCGGAACAGGCCGCGTCCGCGTGCCTGCCCTGCAGCGGAAAATCGGTGCTCGAATGATCGAATGCCCTGGCTTGCCAGGCTGTTTCCGAATGGCATGCCGAACAGTCATCACCGAGCTGTCCATCATGCACGTCGTCGTGACAACTGGAACAGGCCTTGTCCGCATCCCTGAATTTGGTGCCGCTTTTGTGGCACTCCTCGCAGCGGAGAGCCTGGTGGGCGCCAAGCAACTGGAAATCGGTCCGATCATGATTGAAATGATCGGGGTCCATGCCCGTTATGTCCTGCTCACGACCCTTGTGGTCAGTATGGCAACGGCCACAGTTGGGCGGCCGGGCGCCAGCCATGGCACCGTGAAAGCCGCGCTTGCTGTCGATGTCCGCGGCGATTTCTTCATGGCAATCCATACACAGAGGCGTCTGATTGGCCTTGTCGAAACTGACATGGCATTTGTCACAGTCGGCCTCGAACTCGGCATGACCCTGAGTCAACTTGCCCGGTGACAGCAGCAACTGGCGCAAACTCAGGCCACCCTCCTCAGCCAGCGCCCCGGTCGCGCTGCTGCACAGAACTGCTATCAGCAACAACCGTTTCATAGCCGACCCGGGTCATCCCCCACAGCGCGTCGGACGGCGGAACATCCACGCCTGGCCAAGGCCGCCGGGCTGGGCCGCCAAGTCAACATATACAGCCGGCTCGAGTTCATATTTGTGCATATTAGTCACATATGAATAGAATACAAGCTCACTCCGTCACATTTGACCGTGTCACATGAGCCAGGACAGCTGTCAGACATTGCCCGCCGGGCAGCGGGCCGCGATTCGCTGCCGGCCGCCCCGCTGAAACGGAGCAAGGCTCTCTGTTGCCTGGTTTGTGCGAATTCATCGAGGGTGGGCCGTCAGTACATGTGCACGACAACGATATGGATTACAGCCGCGATCAGCATCATGAAAAAAATCGGCAGGTGCAGAACATGCCAGAGCGAAAACAGCCGGGCGAAAACCGCATATCGCGCCATCCGCTCCAATCTGTCGGTGCCCAGGCGCCAGCCTGCGTAGGACGCCTTGAGCGCCTGTATCTGCTCCGCGCCCAGCGATCCGGAGTGCAGCGCACGGGAAAGCCGGCGGGCGATGCCGGTCCGCAAACCACGCACCGCGTGTCGGGCCCAGAGGCTGCCACGCAGGGAAAGGGACCGGTCGATCAGCGTCAGTTCGATTTTTTGCAGCCGCCTGGCGGTTTTTTCATCCACCAGTTCGTTGCCGACGAAACGTTGGCGGCTGTCTTCGTATTCGACACGCAGATCCTTGAATTCGATCTGCGCGCCATACAGGCCCCGATGAATCTGGCGATAGACGTAACGCCCGATGATGCCGCTGGCCGCCACCGTCAGCATGGAAAACAGCGCCATATTGCTGTTCAGGGATCCGAGCTGGAAATTGGCATGGAACAGGATGAAGACCGGCCCGGCGATGCCCAACAGCATATGCAACCGGAACCAGTAGCGGATCGGCAGGAAGTTGCGCATCGGCTTCCAGTGCTTGCGAGCCGGATACAGCAACAGCAGGGCCATCATGCTGACCCCGATGATGCCAAACGCGTACCCCCAGCCTTCTTCTGCGGAAAACCAGTATTCGTCCCTTTCCCGCCAACCCAGGACCAGCAAGGCGACGACTGCCACCGAGAACAGCATGCTCGGAAGGCTGGCCAGACGCTGCGACAGCGACCTGACCGGGGCCGGATCAGACCTGTTTTGCACGAGTCTGGGGCCGGGCGTTGCCACGGGAGACGTCCGGCTGACCACCGGACTGGGAGACGGATGCGCGAGAACTTCCCGCACAGAGGCCGGTTCGACACTCATTCTGGCAACCCCGCTGTCTCGCTGCTTGATGGCAGACCGGTGGCTTTGCGTCCCCGCCTCACAGCGGGTTTGCCTTTTTCAGTTGCCGGCAGTCTTCCATGACATAAGCCGGCTTGTCAATGCACAGGGTTCACAAAAAGCATACTTCAACTTGATGTTTTTATTGCGGTTAATTCTTACCACCACGTACAAGTGCAGTCCCCGTGTGGCGCGCAGGCAGCAATGCTGATGTCGGCCGCAGATAGAGACGGGTTTCACAGTTTCGACGCCTTACCCGTGACAACATCGGCGCCTCAAAGAGTCAGTTATGTCAAACATTACCGCAGCAGCAGCTATCTACCTGGCGCCTCTCCTGGCGTTTCTGTCGTTTTATGCATGGCGACGGCGCCGGCACCATCAGCGCAGTCTGTATTTTCTTGGCGAGTCTCTGGCAGCCGGGCTGGACGAGCCGGACTCCCTGCATCCGGTCATCGATCATCTGCGTTGTATCGGTTGCGGTTCCTGCGTGTCGGCCTGCCCGGAGCATGACGTTCTCGGTCTGATTGATCGAAAGGCAAGACTGGTCAACCCGGCAGATTGCATCGGCCACGGGGCCTGCAAGGCCGCCTGCCCCGAGGATGCCATCCGGCTGGTCTTCGGCACGGCCACCAGGGGAGTCGAGCTGCCTGAGGTATCGCCCGAGTTTCAATCCAGTGCCGGCGGAATTTTTATTGCGGGAGAACTGGGCGGCATGGGGCTGATCCGGAATGCGATAGAACAGGGTCGTCAGGCAATGGACTCCATTCGCAAATACGTGTCAGGAAGACAGGACAGCGCGGACGTGCTCGACGCTGTCGTGGTCGGCGCCGGACCGGCGGGACTGTCGGCGACGCTGCGTGCACGCGAGCTGAATCTCAACACCGTGACGATTGATCAGGATGTGGTCGGCGGTACCGTGGCCCACTTCCCTCGCGGCAAGCTGGTCATGACCGCGCCCGCCAATCTGCCGCTGGTCGGCCAGGTCCGGTTCAGTGAGATTTCGAAGGAAGCGCTGATAGATTTCTGGCATCAGGTGATCACCGAGCACAACATTGCGGTGCGCGGCCAGGAGTCGCTGCAGAACATCACTCGCAGAGAAGATGGCGTGCTCGAAATCGAAACCAGTAGCGCCAGATATCTGTCCCGGGCCGTGTTGCTGGCGATAGGGCGCCGGGGTACGCCGCGAAAGCTCGGCGTCCCCGGGGAAGAAAGAAGCAAGGTGACCTACAGAATGACGGACCCTGCGCAATATGCCGGCGAAAAGGTGCTCGTTGTCGGCGGCGGAGACAGTGCGCTGGAAGCGGCCTGCGAGATCGCCGAGCTGGGTCAGGCCGAAGTGACGTTGTCCTATCGCGGTGATGCGTTCAAGCGCGCCAAGCCGCGTAATCGGCTGCGCGTTGAACGCCTGGAGTCAGAGGACCGTCTGACCGTGTTGCTCGGCACACAAGTGCGGGAGATCAGCGAGCGTGCGGTTGCCATCCGCCGCGGCGATTCGCGGATCATAGTTCCGAATACGGTAGTCATCGTGTGTGCCGGGGGCGTGTTGCCGACACCATTCCTGAAGAAGATAGGCGTGCAAGTGGTGACCAAATATGGCACTGAGTAATCGACTGGCGCTATTTGTGCTGCTGCCTGCGCTGTTATTGCTGCCCGGCGTGGCATGGGTTGCGGACCCTGCCGGACTGTCCGTCGAACTGCGCCAGATGCTGGCTCTCCGGCAATACCAGACCGCCGTGCCGGAGCTTCAACAGCTGGCCGCATCCGGCAATGCAGAAGCCCAGTATCAGCTGGCGCTTTGCCTGCTCGAAGGTAACGGAATCGAGCCGGCCCCGGACCAGGCTATCGAATTGCTGCGGGAAGCAGCGGAAGCAAAACACGTCAAGGCCAGTTACCTCCTCGGCTCAATTTACTATCACGGCAAGGTCGTGGAACCCAATTCAAAGGCCGCCAAATATTATCTGTTCGAGGCTGCGCAACAGGATCACCGCCTGGCCAAAGACCTGTTGCGGCACATCGACCAAATGGAACAGCCGGACGATATTGCTGCCGGTCAGGCCCAGGACGCGCTGTGGTATGCGGCGCGCGCGGGCGACCTGCGCAAATCTGCTGGCGCATTGAGTCAGGGCGCGGATCTCGAGGCAAGGGACGCCAACGGCGACAGCGCGTTGATCATAGCCTTGAACAGTCGTCAGGAAGCGATGGCCATCTGGCTGATTGAGCGCGGTGCGCACGCGAACGCGACTGACCGATCAGGCGACACTCCATTGCACCTGGCAGCGCGCCAGGGAATGGTTGAAGTGACCGGGCGCCTGATCGCGGCCGGAGCCGGCATTGACGCCGCCAACCAGGACGGGCGCACGCCTCTGATGCTCGCGGTCGCTCAACACCGCGCGGATATCACCGGGCAACTCCTGGCAGCGGGTGCATCGCCTGATCAGACAGACCTGCAGAACCGCTCGGCCAGAGATCTGGCGGCTCATCTCGGTGACCCGGCGATAACCAGGTTGATCGGCAAGGGCCGGGTTGTTGCTGCCGGTAGTCAGAATCAGCGCCTTGGCTTGCTGAAGAATCAGATAGCAGAGTCCGGCAGCCTGTATCAGGGGTGGCCCATAGTGGCGGCTGCAGTTGCCCAGGACGAGGCAGATCTGGCCCTTTCCCTGGCCAGTAACGGTGCCGACCCCTGGCTACCCGCACCCGGCGGAGACAGCGCCATCTATACCGCGGTCGAGCGAGACCATGATGCGCTGGCTCGGGCATTGCTGAAGGTATCGCCAGTTCGCGACGCCAGCCAAAACGCCGAGGCGTTGAGGCTGCTGGCCCTCGCAGCCAGTCAGGGAAAGCGGCAACTGGTTGAAGATCTGCTCGAAATCGTGCCGCCGGAGTCGGTCAAGCTGCTGCCCGTTGATCAGACCCCGATATGGCTTGCCGTTCAAGCGCAACAGACCCGGGTAGTCATGGAACTGATGGAATGGCAGGCGCCGGATCGCCGTACTGACGAAAGAGGCTTGGATCTGCTCATGCTGTCCAGCCAGCAAGGTGTGACCGCCGCAGTGCTGGGGCTGCAGTCCAGGGGATTTGATATCAACAGAGCGGACCGCACCGGTCGTTCGGCAGCCTGGCTGGCAGCGGATAGCGGTCATTGCGAATTGCTGACCATGCTGCTGGCTCGCGGTGCTGCTGTCGACAAAGCCGATAACGACGGGCAAACGGTACTGATGAGGGCCGTGCTTGCGGATGCACCGGACTGCGTGGCGCGGGCAATCGAGGCCGGCGCAAACGTTGACCGGCAGACACGCAGCGGTAATACCGCATTGATGCTCGCTGCGGAATCTCGCGTGGAGATCGTGGATCTGCTGCTGGCTGCCGATGCCGATTACGAGCTGCGCAATAACAGCAGCTATACCGCGCTGATGCTGGCCGCAGCGAACAGCTGCGTTGCTTGCGCAGAATCCTTGATCGCTGCCGGCGCCAATCCGCGCAGGAAAAATTCCAAGGGCTTAAGCGCCATCGACATCGGCGCAGAGAATCCGCAGTTGCTGGCCGCGCTGCAGCACTGATCCTGGCTGCGCTCCGAGTTCAAACAATCTGGCTGACAAAGACCGCGCCGACCGCGATCGGCGCCACAAAGCGCGCCAGAAAACGCCATACTGCGAACCAGAAATCACCAAGATCCAGCTCCTCGCGCGCGACGCTGGCCGACACTTTCCAGCCGGCGAACAGCGCAAACAACATCCCGCCGGCTGGCAGCATGAAGTTGGTCACCAGGTTATCCAGAAAGTCGAAGATCGAGCGATCTCCGATCAGCGGGACGCCGGGCAGCACGCGGACCTCTTCCCACCAGCTAAACGAGCCGACCGTCAACAGGCCAAACAGGAATACCGCAAGGCCAAGCAACGGTGCGACACGGCGCCGCGGCCAGCGATCGCTCTCCTCGGCCCTCGAGACCATCAATTCCAGCATTGCGATGGACGACGTCAACGCCGCGACAAATACGAACAGGAAAAACAGGCTGCCGAAAACCACCCCGCCCGTCATCTGGCCAAAAGCCGAGGACAACGTGACGAAGATCAGACCCGGGCCGGCACCTGGGTCCAGACCATAGGCAAACACGATCGGGAAAATCGCCAGCCCGGCCAGCAGGGCCACCAATGTATCGCCCAGCGAAATGATCAGCGCAGACCGCGGCAGATTTACGTGCGCCGGCAGATAGGCCGAGTAGGTCAGCACCACGCCGATACCGACATTGACTGAAAAGAAGGCCTGTCCCACCGCCATCAGCACTGTTTGTGGGGTCAGCAGGGAGAAGTCAGGCACAAACAGATAACTCAGTGCCTGGCTACCCGCGCCGGTACTCAGCGCGTATACGACCAGTCCCAGCAGCATCAGGAACAGACCCGGCATCAGCACATTCATCGCCTTTTCAATGCCGGAGTTGATACCGCGAGCGACGATCAGGACGGTCACGACCATGAAGCTCAGGTGCCACAAGCTGGTCTGCAACGGCTGGTGCAGAAAATCTTCAAACATCGCGCCCGCCTGCGCCGGACTGAGACCGTGCAGTTGACCACTGGCGGTTTTGAACACGTAGGCCATCGACCAGCCGGCCACGACACTGAAAAAGCTGAAAACGAGGAAGGTTGCGGTCAGACCCATCCAGCCCAGGCCCTCCCAGGCAGGCGAGGCCTTGGCTTCGGCGGCCAGCTTGCGCAGGCTGTTCGGAGCGCTCATCCGGCCGCGGCGTCCGATGATCATCTCGCCCATCATGATGGGCATCGCGACCACAAAAACGGCCAGCAGGTAGACGATGACAAATGCGCTGCCGCCCGCCGAACCCAGCGTGTAAGGGAACTTCCAGATGTTACCCAGGCCGACTGCGGCGCCGACTGATGCCATCAGAAACGCGATACGCGACGACCAGCTTTCGTGGGCTCCTGACGACACCTGCATGGTCGCCCTCCTTGTTCATTGTTATTGGCGTCGTACTGTTATCAGACCAGGCGCCGCATGATAAACGAACTCAGGCCCGGGCCAAATGACGGCTGAGCATGCCGATGGCCAGCGCCACGATGGTCAGGGCCCAGACCACGATCGCTCCGCTGGGCAGATCAAACAATGCCGACGCGACCAGGCCGATGGCATACCCGGCCGCACCACCGGCGTAGGCGATCGCAACAGCGCGCCCGGACGACAAACGCCGGGTGGCCAGCGCAGGCAGGATCAGGCTCGCAAATACCAGATAAATACCGACCAGTTGCACCGAAGCAGTCACAGCGAACGCAAACAGCACATAGAACCAGGCAGAACCCAGGCGCCGCCTGGCGGGCCGCCACAAGGCCAGAACCGCAATGGTCACGCCCAGAGCCGGGATCAGCCGCGCGTAGTCGACCCACAGGATCTGGCCGACCAGCAGATCCCGCAGGGCATCACCACCGTGGGGATCATTGGCGAGCAGGATCAGACCTGCGGTGGCGGCGAGGATAAACAGCGCGCCAATGATGGCCTCCTGCACCTCGGCAAAATGGATCTCGGTCCAGGTCAGCGCGAAACCAGCGAGCAGCGCAGCGCCGACTGCGGCGACCTGCGCACTGATGCCATGGGGATCCCATCCGGCGGCGCCGGCGGCGATCACACCAAGGCCGGCTACCTGGGCGATCGCAAGATCGATAAAGATGATGCCCCGCTTGAGTACCTCCCGACCCAGCGGCACGTGGCTCGCGAGCACGATCAGACCGGCAAGAAAGCCCGGCAACAGGATCCCCGGATCCAGGGCGGAAGCGTTCATCGCCGCCCGGCCTCCAGCTGCTTGAGGATGGTATCGAACCAGCTGAACAGATCGGTGGCGCCGGGCACCGCCCCGACCGTTTGCGGAACGACCACGGCCGGGGCGCCGGTCCGCTTTGCCAGCCAGTCGGAAGCGCGACTGCTCTGATAGGCGGAGCGAATGATCAGACTCAGATCCTTGCCCTGTAACCCGGCCAGCAACGTGGCCAGATAACTGGCGCTGGGTTCGATACCGGGTTTGGGCTCCAGGCTCCCAAGCTCTGTCAGATCCAGCCAGTGCTGCAGATAAACCCAGCTGCGGTGATGGACGACAATGCCCATGCCGGCCAACGAGCGGCCCCGCTGTTCCCATGCGGCGATCGCCTGCTGCCAGCGGGTGGCGAAATCCTGCTGTCGGGCCCGGTAGTAATCCCGATCCTGCGGACCCAGTTCGGCCAAACGCTCAGCCAGCACGGAAGCTACTCGCGCGATATTGTGCGGATCCAGCTGGATGTGCGGATTGCCGTAGGGATGGATGTCGCCTTCGGCCCGGTCGACGCTTGCCGGCACCTCCAGCATCGGCACAAACTCCGCCGCCAGCAGCAGTCCCGGTTGGTCCGGGCGCACGCGCGGATTCCCGGCCTGGCGCGCCAGCAACGGCAGCCAGCCCGCTTCCAGATCGGCGCCGGTACAAATCACAAGATCGGCCTGCCTGTACCGCGCGATCAGACTCGGGCGCGCCTGAATATAGTGCACATCCTGCAAGCCGGTGGTTGCGCTGTATACGTCGACCCGGTCCCCGCCAAGCTCCTCCGCCAGCGCCGCCCATTCCGGCTCACAAGCGAATACCTTGAGCTCCGCATTAGCAGGGCTGACGATTGCAAGCAGACCGCAGACAACAAGCATTTTGCTGATATTCATGGTCCGGCCTTCAGAACTGATGTGCGCCGTGGGCGCCGATGCTCATCACGTACTGAAGAAATACCTGATTATCAGATTCGGGAGACGAGTCATCGCGGGTAAACTGCAGACGCAAACGGCTGAACTCACTGCGCGCATAATCAACCATCGCGGTATACCGCTTCGGTTCCCGGTCGTCGTCATCCAGCGGATTAGGCACAGTAATGCCGACCAGCGTGTTGTCTGCGGATAACCAGTCATACCTCAATCCAAACCGCCAGCCCGGGCGAAACTGGTATACGCCCTGGACATAGAAACCTCTCTGATCAAGGTCGTAGCGTCCGCTCTCGCTGAGACTGCTGGTCTCGGCCTCCGTGCGGCCGTTCTCATCGAGATAGAAGTACTCGGTCTGAAACTTGAAATTGCGCTGCCGCGAATTGCCGTTCGGGGCCCACTTCCAGACGAACTCGCCGATATAGATATCATTGCCATCGCCGTTGAAGATCATCTCCCCGTCCTCGATATCAGATGATCTTCCATCCACGTCGTAACGATACATAGATATGCCGGTCTTCCAGCTGTTGCTCGCGTTCAGGTCACCGCCGATCTTGGCGAAAGCGGTCCATGCGCCGACCCCGTCATTAGCCCCGCCAGCCGCGGGATAACTGTCCCCCCTCAAGCCTTCGGCGCCGAACTCCACAAACAGGTCGACCGGCGCCAGCCAGCGTAGCTGGACACCCGTATCGGACAGGGCTCCGTCCAGCATCGCACGGTAGACCAGCGGCTCGTCGGAGAAGTCCCAGCTATGCGGGTGGAATCTGTTGTTGTAGCCAACAGCGGAGAGGAACTTGCCGCCCTTGAGAGTGACGCCCCCGGGCAATGACAGGGTCTCAAAATAGGCTTCTTCCAGCTCTACTTCGGTGTTGCCCTCATCGTCCTCAAACACGACGTCGGCATAACCGTAAAACCAGTCATCGACATTGCCACTGACCACCAGTTCGGTCTCGTCCAGCGAAAACCCCTCGGAACTCAGCCCGCCCTCTTCGCTGAGCATGAATCCGGAGATTTCGTAGTCATCAGCATCGTTTTGATAGCTTGAAAACTGACCGTCGAGAATGAGACTAATCGACGGATTGAATTCATTGCCGCCAAACAGACCCTGGGCGGAAACAGCAACAGGCAATGTGGACGCGACCACGGCCGACAGCAACACAGAAGTACGCATGAATATATCCTCGCTTTGATTCAGATCTGGTCCACGTGCGCTGAACGCCGGGACGACGAAAGGAAACAGGAATCAGGCGAGTTGTGGCGGCCCGCGAGCGTGACCGATCAGGACAGTGAGTGCAGGGAAATTATCGACGCCTGGGGCGGGCGGGGCGGCTTCGACTGACGGTGCGATGATCAGCGCAACATTGACTGCGACATTGCACAGATGATGCGCAGCAGCGCACATCGCGCAGGGTGCGTCGCTTGACAGCGTTTCATGGACAGCGCCATGTACCGCCAGGCCGAGATGGGCACAGATCACGGTCAGCGCAGCTAACCTGTACCAGCTCCAGCGCCGGCGCCCGGCATGGCCTGATGCCGCAGCGAAATGCCCTTGGTCATGCTGAGTAGACATATGCTGGTGCAGACGGTCTCGGTTGTAAGGTAAGTGTTCGGGATCTGCCGGTTGGCCGGGGCTGTGGAAGAATAGCCCCGTAACGCAGACCACGCAATCCGGATCCGCGGTGACGATTTGCAGATTGCGGTCTGCTAAGCTCGGTGCTTGCCGGAGTCACCAAGCCAGATGTCGATCAACAAAACCGCTTCCGCAGCCATGGTCCGCGCTGCTGCTCAGTTCCGAGCCGGCAATGTCCAGGCAGCGGCCACGGCGTGCCGAGACGCGCTGTCCGCAGATCCCGAATTGGTCAACGCATTAGAGTTGCTGGGCCTGATCGAGGGCATGCACGGAGATATCCAGCAGGCGCGCGCACTGCTTGAGCGCGCCAACGCGCTGCGTCCGGACCATCCGGAGTTACTCAACAACCTGGCCATCGCCTGTCGCCGCGGTGGCGACCCTGACGCTGCTGTCGGCTATCTGCGCAGGGCGCTCAAACGCCACCCTACCTTTGTCGCTGCATGGCAAACCCTGGCAGCTACGCGGCAACAACTGGGCGACTATCAGGGCGCACTGGAAAGCCAGGAACGGCTAACCTCCCTGGATCCGGCCAACGCCGAAGCCTGGGCTGATCTGGCGCAGATTCGCGAGGCGCTTAACCAGCCCGTCGCCGCTGCAGAAGCTGCCGCGCATGCGCTGAAACTGGATGCGGACAACGTGATGGCCAGCATCGTGCTGGCCAAGGTGGAAATCCGCAACGGAGCCGCGGAAAAAGCCAGCCAGCGTTTGCAACAGACGCTGGCAAGAGGTGACTTGCTGCGCAACCATGAAACCATCATGCAACAGTTGCTCGGCTCCGCCCTGGATCGCATCGGCCAACCGGACGCGGCGTTCGCGGCTTTCGTCGAAGCCAATCGCTTGCAGGCGCGGGACTATCATGCAGCGTTCAGCGTCTCTGAAGGGCCCTATGCGCTCCCGGCGGTGCGCAGGATCGGCGACTATCTGCGCGGCGGACGCCTCGACAGCGACCATCCCGGTGCGGACGACGGCTACCCGCCGCCTATATTCCTGCTCGGATTTCCACGGTCCGGGACCACGCTGCTCGACCGCATGTTGTCCGCCCATCCGCAACTGGTGAGCATCGAGGAGCAGGAAACCCTGATCGATTTGCAGCGCGACTTTGTGATCCCGCCGGACGGTCTGAACCGGCTTGCAGCGATGGGACCGGCCGAGGCGCTGCTTTACAGGCAGGCCTATCGCCGACGCCTGGTCGATCTGGCCGAGGCAGCCGATCTCAAGCCAGGACAGCAGATCATCGACAAGCTGCCGCTGAACACGCTATTCCTGCCGCTGATCGCGCGCGTGTTTCCTGACGCTCGTATCCTGTTCGCGGTGCGGGATCCGCGCGACGTTTGTCTGAGCTGCTTTATGCAGTCTTTCAAGCTGAACGCGGCGATGGCCCATTTCCTCGATCTGGAATTGACCGTGGAGTACTACCGTGAGGTCATGATGCTTGGCCTGGACACTATCGAGCGCTGGCCGTTGAAGGCTCATCAGGTTCGCTATGAAGAACTGGTCGAGGATCCAGCGGCAGTTGTCCGCGGTGTGATCGATTTTCTTGGTTTGCCCTGGGACGCCGCAGTGCTGGATTATCGCAGCCAGCTGGCCGGCGCACATATTTCCACGCCCAGCTACACCCAGGTCGCGGAACCGATATATCGACGTGCAATCGGGCGCTGGCGCCGCTATGCCGAAGCAATGTCTCCGGTGCTCGACAGCCTCGAGCCGATGGTTGCCCGCCTCGGCTATGCGTCAGGCGAAAGGGTCGCTGAGGACGATCGTCTCTGAACGATCGGGACCGGTAGAAATAATGTCTATCGGAGTCTCTACGATCTCCTCGATCCGTCGCAAATAGGCGCGCGCGTTCTCCGGCAGTTCATCATGGCGGGTGATGCCCACCGTCGAGGTCTTCCAGCCCGGCATGTCCTCGTACACCGGCACACAATCATCGTAGCTCTCTGCCTCCATGGGCGGCAGATCCCGGATCTCGTCACCCGTGCGATAGCCCACACATATCCGGATGGTGTCGATGCCATCCAGCACGTCCAGCTTGGTCACGCACAGACCCGATACGCTGTTCAAACGGATCGAACGCCGCAGAGCCACCGCATCGAACCAGCCGCAACGGCGCGGGCGGCCGGTGGTCGCGCCAAACTCATGACCGACGCGCGCCAGGTGCTGGCCCATCTCGTCGAACAATTCGGTAGGGAATGGTCCGGCGCCGACCCTCGTCGTATAGGCCTTCACGATACCGAGCACGTAGTCGATATAACGCGGTCCGAGACCGCTGCCGGTCGCTGCACCGCCAGCGGTGGTATTAGATGAAGTGACGAACGGATAGGTGCCGTGATCGATATCCAGCAATGCCCCCTGGGCACCCTCGAACAGCACGTTATCGCCGGCCCGGCGATGCTGATCCAGAAGTTGAGCGACATCCGCCAGCAGAGGCCTGACGCGTTCCGCCATGTCCAGAGATGACTCCAGCACCTGCTGAAAATCCACAGCTTGTTCGCGAAAGTAATGCTGCAGCACGAAGTTGTGGAAATCCAGCACCTCGCCCAGCTTCGCCGCAAAACGTTCACGATGAAACAGGTCAGAGACTCGCAACGCGCGCCGCGCGATCTTGTCCTCATAGGCAGGGCCGATCCCGCGGCCCGTAGTCCCGATCGCGTGCACACCCTTGGCCTTCTCGCGGGCTCGATCCAGCGCGACATGGGAAGGCAGTATCAGCGGACACGCGGGACTGATCCGCAAGCGTTCGGCAACCGGGACACCCCGGGCCTGCAGCATATCCATCTCTTCCAGCAAGGCATCCAGCGCAATCACCACGCCATTGCCGATCAGGCAATCCACGCCGTCGCGGAGGATCCCGGACGGGATCAGATGGAGTACGGTCTTTTCGCCGCCAATAACCAGGGTATGGCCCGCATTGTGCCCGCCCTGGAAACGGACTACCGCCACCGCGCGTTCGGTGAGCAGATCTACGATCTTGCCCTTACCCTCGTCACCCCATTGCGTGCCAATGACAACAACATTTTTCGACATGAGTTATTCCAGGAAAAATCCGGCTGCGCCAACCGGCCTATCCGCGCACGAAATACAACAGCAACAGACCCCCGATCATGCTGGCTCCCCCGACCGTACGCAGCATCCGATCCTCCATCTGCGCGAGCAGGGCCAGAGTGCGGCGCGTATTGCCGGGGCTGGCAAAGGGCATGATCCCCTCAAGCACCATCAGCAACGCTACCGCGGTAAGCAGATTAGTCCAATCCATCGGTCCGAATCAGCCCAGGTCTGCGCTGGCGGGAGACATCAGCGACTGGTGCCGCCCTTGGGGTTGTTCAGATAGCGGAAATAGTCTCCTTCCGGTGCCAGCACGAAGATGTCGCCGCCGCTTCCCAGCGAACGTCGATAAGCCTCCATACTGCGGTGGAAAGAATAGAACTCCGGATCCCGCTCGTAGGCCTTGGCGTAGATCGCAGCCGCCGCTGCATCGCCGAGGCCCCGGATCTCTTCCGATTGCCGGTACGCGTCAGCCAGCAATACGGTGCGCTCCTTGTCGGCTTCCGAACGGATGCGCTCTGCCCTCTCCGCACCCTCGGCACGCAGCTCGGCGGCGACCCGGGCGCGTTCCTGGCGCATGCGATTGAAGACCGAGTCACTGACCTCGTCAGGCAGGTCCAGTCGCTTCACGCGCACGTCCACCACCTCTATACCCAGCTCAGCCGCGGTCAAGCTGGCCCGTTCCATCATGTCGTCCATGATCTCGCGGCGGTCGGCAGTGACGACTTCCTGCACCGTGCGTTTTGCAAATTCGGCACGGATCCCGTCCTTGATGATCTCGATCAGACGATTGGTGGCGATCAACTCGTCACCGCCTACCGACCGGTAGTACTGGCCGGGGCTGGTGATGCGCCATTTCACATAGAAGTCCACTTCCAGGTTCTTCTTCTCCTCAGTGAGGAACTTCTCGTTGGGATTGTTACGCGTCAGGATCCGGTCATCGTATTTGATCACGTTGTTTACAAACGGGATCTTCATGTGCAGACCCGGCTCGTAGTCAGTGCGAATGATCTCGCCGAATTGCAGCTTGATCGCATATTCACGCTCATCCACGGTGAACAGGGACAGCAAGATGCCGCCGACCACGACGATCACCGCGAGCAATATCAGATTCGCTTTCCCGTTCATCGACGATCTCCTCTGGAGCGCAGATCTTCACCGGCTCGTTGCCTCTGGACATCACTGCCCCCGCCGCCGGCCCCCGGGCCGGTATCCACGGCAACGGGTTCACGGCTCAGCGACTGCTGCTGTCGTTTGAGCAATTCATCGAGAGGCAGATAAAGAAGATTCCCGCCGCCGTCGGCATCGATCAGGACTTTGTTGGTCGAGCCGTAAACAGACTCCACAGTCTCAAGATACAGACGCTCCCGGGTGACGTCGGGCGCCTTCAGATATTCTTCCAGCAATGCTTCGAAGCGGGCCGCTTCACCACTCGCATCGGCCACGACCCGGGCGCTGTGGGCTTCCGCGTCGAGCACCTGGCGGGCCGCGTTACCGCGCGCCCGCGGGACGATGTCGTTGGCATAGGATTGTGCTTCAAGCGCCAGCCGCTCCTTGTCCTCGCGGGCCTTGATCACGTCTTCGACCGAAGCCTGCACCTGCGGCGGGAAATTGGCATCCTGCAGGTTGACCGAGGTCACTTCGAGTCCTGCACCATAATCATCCAGCACGCCCTGGATCAGCACCTTGGTGCGATCGGCGATTTCGGCACGACCCTCGGTGACCACGAAATCCAGCGTCGCGCTGCCGACAATCTCGCGGATCGCGCTCTCGCTGACCTCGGCCAAAGTCGCCAGTGGATCTCTGACGTTAAACAGGAACGCAATCGGATCCGCCCTGCGGAACTGGACGACGGTGTCCACGATGACCAGATTTTCGTCCGCCGTGAGCATGCGGGTCTGATGCTTGTAGCTCTCTACCGCGGCGACATTGACCGTATCCACCTTCTGTATCGGGAACGGTATGTGCCAGTGCAGGCCCGGCATGGTAGTGGTCTGGTAGCGTCCGAACTGCATCACCACGCCGCGCTCAGCGTCATCGACCTTGTAGATTCCCGACAGGCTCCAGAGCACGACGATCACGGCGATAATCACGCCTAATCCGGCACCGCCTGCGGATTTCCCTCCGCCGCCGCCGGAACCTCCGCGACCGCCAAACAGGCCGCCGAGCTTGCGCTGCAGGTCGCGGACCACTTTATCCAGGTCTGGCGGTCCCTGCTGGCCACCGTCATTCCACGGATTACCGCCATTCTTTTCATTCCAGGCCATATTCTGTCATCTCATCCTTTGCCCGCGGCTCAAGCTACGGTGCGCGATTGTAGAAAGGTGTCGGAGGCCGCACAAGGCGCACGCAACAGACGCTCGGGCGCGAGGCCCTCATGGCGACACATGGATAAAAAATCTCTTTCCGGCAGCGAGATCAGCAAGTCCCAGCCATGATCGGCGGATACGCTTTCCTCGACTACCGCGTCCAGTTCATGCAGTCGGGCCCTGGTCCGGGCCTCGGCGACACCCAGATGAATGCGTCCCCTGATCTGGTCGCTGTCGAAAGCCCCCCTGATCGCTTCGATCAGGGCCTGCAACCCGGCTCCCGTAGATGAAGACAGCCATACTCGGGTGACGTTCCCCTGTTGGTCGCGCAGCATGCGAGGTTCTTCGTTCAGCAGATCGATCTTGTTGAACACCTCGATCTGTCGAACCTGCTCCGCGCCGATCTCAGCCAGGACCTCGTTAACCTGAGCAATACGCTCCATCCTGTGGTCATCGGCGGCGTCAACCACATGCAACAACAGTGACGCATCCCGCGTTTCCTGCAGGGTTGAACGGAACGCGGCCACCAGTTCGTGGGGCAGATCGCGGACAAAACCCACCGTATCAGCCAGCACAACGCTGCGGCCTTCGCCCAGATCCAGGCGGCGCAAGGTTGGATCCAGCGTTGCGAACAACTGATCCGCCGCATAGACGCTGGAATCCGTCAGCCGGTTGAATAAAGTGGACTTGCCGGCGTTGGTATAGCCAACCAGGGACACCGTCGGGACCTCCGCCTTGTGGCGCGTGCGACGCCCCTGCTCACGCTGCTGCTGGACTCGCTCCAGGCGACGATTGAGCTGCCGAATCCGCTGGCCCAGCAGGCGGCGGTCAGTCTCCAGCTGGGTCTCACCAGGGCCACGCAGCCCAATGCCGCCTTTTTGTCGCTCCAGATGGGTCCAGCCACGCACCAGTCGCGTGGACAGATGCTCCAGCTGCGCCAGCTCAACCTGCAGCTTGCCTTCGAAACTCCGCGCACGCTGAGCGAAGATATCCAGAATCAGACCCGCCCGGTCGAGCACCCGGCAGCGCAGGCTGGCTTCCAGATTGCGCTCCTGGCTGGGTGACAGCTCATGGTTGAACAAAACCAGGTCCGCTTTTTCAAGCTCGACCTGTTGCCGCAGTTCATCAGCCTTGCCGCTGCCGATAAAAAACCGGGCGTCGGGCGCGCGTCGAGTCCCGGTGACGGTGGCGCACACTTCGGCCCCGGCCGAACGGGCCAGTTCCTGGAACTCTTCTATCTGTTCGTTGGGAACGCGGCTGCCGATGCCGACCTGGACGAGAATTGCTCGCTCGCCGAGCTTGGGCCTGTCGAACAAGAATCCTCCGGGGTTTGTTATGCCCTTACTCGCTGTCGTCGTCAGCGTCATCCGCGGTCGGGATGCGCACGTTGCGAGCAGGAACAACAGTGGAAATAGCGTGCTTGTAGACCATCTGGCTGACGCTATTTTTCAGCAGCACGACAAACTGGTCAAAGGACTCAATCTGGCCCTGCAGCTTGATCCCGTTCACCAGATATATGGAAACGGGCACTTTTTCGCGCCTTAGCGCGTTCAGGAATGGATCCTGCAAGCTCTGTCCTTTGGCCATCTGCCTCTCCTGAGAAACCGGCGCTTATAAATTTTTGAATTCTGGCGGCCACGTTCAGGAGCGGGCAGCCGCCCCTGTATGCCACAGATCTGTTAGCGGCTGCAGTTTATCATACAGATCAGGGAATCCGGCCGATCGCGGAGCACACATGAGCCAGCGCAACGTCGGCGGCGCCGTGGCCTGCATCCAGCCGGCACAGGTCGCTTTCGGCGCGTAACCAGGTGCGTTGCCGCTTGGCCAGCTGGCGGGTCGCGATAACGCCGCGACGCTCGGCTTCAGCCAGATCACAGCGCCCCTGCAAGAACTCCCAGATTTGTCGATAACCTACCGCCCGCATTGATGGCAGCCCGGGATGGATATCGGGGCGTTGTCTGAGCTTTTCAAGTTCGGCCACCAGACCAGCGTCGAGCATTTGTCGGAAGCGTGCCGCGATATGATCCCCGTGCGCCTTGAGGTCTCTCGGCCAAACGGCGAGCTTGATCCAGCGCCAGGACGGCAATCGGGCCTGCGCCCTTGCCTGTAAATTAGTTAAAGTCTGGCCACTTACGTGATAAACCTCGAGTGCACGCTGAATCCTCTGGCCGTCACCAGGCTGGATTCGGGCTGCCGCGCCCGGGTCTACCCGGGCCAGACGTTCATGCATGGCCGGCCAGCCGACGCGGCTCGCCTCCGCGTCGAGTTCGGCGCGAACCAGCGGATCCGCGGCAGGCAGGGCGGCCAGACCTTGTTGTAACGCGCGGAAGTACAGCATGGTGCCGCCGACCAGCAGCGGGATCCGGCCAGCGCTTTGAATCTGCGCCACTTCCCGCTGGGCGTCGACAAGAAAACGGCCCGCCGAATAGGCTTCAGCCGGATCGCAAATATCGATCAGCCGGTGGGGACACTCACGCAGGAACGCGGCATCGGGCTTGGCAGTACCGATGTCCATTCCGCGGTAGACCATGGCCGAGTCCACACTGACGACATCCAGCGGCAGTTGCTTGCACAAAGCCAGCGCGAGTTCGGTCTTGCCCGAAGCAGTAGGCCCCATCAACAGGATGACCGGCGGCCTCGAGTCACCGCTCATGGCCTAGCGACCACGCAGAAACAGGCGGTCCAGATCCTCCATCGCCAGCTGGGTCCATGTTGGCCGGCCATGATTGCACTGGTCGCTGCGCTCGGTGCGTTCCATGTCCCGCAACAGCGCATTCATCTCCGGGATCGTCAGCCTGCGGTTAGCCCGCACCGAGCCGTGACAGGCCATCGTGGACAGCAGTTCATTGATCCGTTCCTCTACTCGACGGCTGCCGCCGGAGCTGGCGAAATCTGACAGAACGTCACGCACCAGCGCCTCTGCGTCGGCATCGCGCAGCAGGCCAGGCACCTGCCTGACCGAGAGCGCCTCGACACCGACACGACGCAACTCGAAGCCCAGCTCTGCGAGCGCTTCAGCCTGATCCTCGGCCAGCTCCGCCTCCGCCGCACTGACTCTCAATGTGACCGGGACCAGCAGGGGTTGCGAGCGGATCGCGCCCTCGCCCTGGGCCTGCTTGAGTCCCTCATAGACGATGCGCTCATGCGCGGCGTGCATATCTACGAGGACCAGCCCGCGACGATTCTGAGCGAGGATATAGACGCCGTGCAGTTGAGCCAGCGCCGAACCCAGCGGCAGCTCTTCATCGCCGTCCACTGCTGTGGCCGGCTCCGACGCCAGGCGGTCAAACGCGCCAAGGGCACCGCCTTCAGCAATACCGAGACGCATCGGCTGCTGCAAGACCGCTGCTCCCGCGCCGAGCGTCGCTGGTGCGGCCGGAAATCCGGATGCGGGAGCGGCTGGCGCGGCAGTGTTTTCGCCGGCCCGGGTGCCGGCCAGGGCTCGCTCGACAGTATGAAACAGGAAACCGTGCACGCTTCGTGCTTCGCGAAAACGGACCTCGTGTTTGGTCGGATGGGCATTGACATCGACCAGCGTGGGATCCATTTCGAGATAGAGCACATAGGCAGGATGGCGGCCATGAAACAGTACGTCGCTGTAGCCGGCGCGTACTGCATGGCTAATCACCTTGTCCCGCACCATGCGCCCGTTCAGGAACACGTATTGCAGGTCAGACTGGGCGCGAGAGAATGTCGGCAAACCCAGCCAGCCCCATAGCCGCATACCCGATGCCTGGTGGCTGACAAACATCGCTTGTTCGATAAATGCAGATCCGCAGACCTCGGCAACCCTGCGATCCATAGACGCCTGGCTTGTGGCCGCGCGCAGGTCAAACACCGCGCGCTGGTTGTGCACCAGCCGGAACCCGACATCGAAACGGCTAAGAGCCATGCGCCTGGCTATGCGGTCGAGATGACCGAACTCGGTGCGCTCGGTGCGCATGAACTTGCGCCGCGCCGGCGTGTTGTAGAACAGGTCCCGGACCTCAACCGTGGTGCCCGGCGGATGGGCGGCAGGCCCGCCAGCATCATGCCGGCCACCCTCGACTTCTACACGCCAGCCGGTATCGGCCTCAGCGGCGCGTGACGTGAGCGTCAGCCTGGACACCGAAGCGATGCTGGGCAAGGCCTCGCCACGGAAGCCCAGGGTCGCCACGCGTTCGAGGTCGTCAAGGCTGGCAATCTTGCTGGTTGCGTGTCTGGCCAACGCCAACGGCAGTTCAGCAGCCGCGATGCCGCTGCCATCGTCGCGCACTCGGCACAGACGTAAACCACCGTTCTCGACCTCGATCAAAACCCGCTGCGCGCCGGCGTCGAGGCTGTTTTCGAGCAACTCCTTGAGCACAGACGCGGGCCGTTCGATTACCTCGCCGGCAGCGATCTGATTGACAAGCTGAGAAGGTAATTCGCGGATCGGCATGGGGAATACCGGAGGATACCGGAATTGCCGCTGCGACGTCCCCTCCGCGGCCAGGAAGGCTGATCCCGCGGATCGTGGCTCAGGAACCGCTGCCGGCCGGGATCCGCAGGACCTGGCCGATGCGGATACGGTCGTTCTTCAGCTGGTTCTGGCTGCGCAATGCACTCATTGACACATTGTAGCGAGACGCGATGCCGGACAGCGTGTCGCCGCTGACGATGATGTGTTCCACGGACTCGCGGCGAGCCGGCGTACCACCCATTGCGAGCAGGGTCCCTGGCGGCGGATTATCGTAGAAATAGGCGCGGACGCCGCCAAGGATAGCGGTGGCCAGCGCCTCCTGGTGACTGGAGCTGGTCAGCTGTTTCTCTTCTGTCGGGTTGGAGATAAACGCAGTCTCTACCAGGATCGAGGGAATGTCCGGCGACTTCAGGACCAGGAAACCTGCGCGCCCCACTGTCCGCCGATGGAGTTTGTTTACACTGCCCAGTCGGCCCAGCACCAGCTCCGCAACATTATTGCTGGCGTCGATGGATGCGGTCTGTGAAAGATCCAGCAGCACGGACGCGAGCATGGCGTCTTTGTCGTCCAGGCTGACCCCGCCTACCAGGTCAGCGGAGTTTTCGCGCTCCGCCAGCCAGCGGGAGGCTTCGTCTGATGCGCCCCGCGGCGACAGGACATAGACGGATGAGCCTCGCGCCTGCCTCTTATTGAATGCGTCGGCATGAATTGAAATAAACAGATCGGCGCGCTGCTGACGCGCACGATCGATACGCTGGCGCAGCGGCACGAAGTAGTCGCCGTCCCGGGTGAGGTAACCACGCATGCCCGGTTCTTTGTCGATCTTCGCCTTCAGACGCTTGGCAATCTGCAGCACCACGTCCTTCTCGCGGGTACCGCCGCGGCCGGTAGCCCCGGGGTCCTTGCCACCATGCCCGGCATCGATCGCGACCACCACATCTCTGCCGCGCTCGGCAGCAGGAGCTGCCTTGACCACGCGGGTCGCGCCAAAACCCTCCAGATCGATCACCAGCCGATGGCCGCTGTTGCCATCCGGCGGTACTGAAAATGAACGCGGCCGTACCGGAGCGGACAAATCCAGCACCACCCGCGCATCGCCATTGTCGCGGTTGGCCAGTCTGACTCCCCGCACAATACCGGTCGGCCCGGGCAGGCCGATGTTCGAGGCGTCGATGGTGGTAGCGTGCAGATCAACGACCACGCGGGACGGATTGGATAGCGTGAACACGGTATGACTGACCGGACGCTTGAGATCGAGCACCACGCGGGTCGACGCACCGCCGTCGGCAATCCGGATTCGCTCAACCCCATCGCTGGCAGCGGCGTGAACGACGCCCATGCCCGACAGCAGCAAGGCCACCAGCGCAACCATTGTCAACGGTCGGGTGTTCATCTCGGCAGAAATCTCCCCGCAGGCCTGCCCGGATATATCCATAAAATTCCCGGGCTTATTGCTCTTAGCAAGGATCAACTTTAACCACAGCGGGCGGTTCAGCGCAAGATTTCCCGCCAAATTAGGTAGATAGGGAGGGAAGCTTCCCTGTGACCTTAAATAGAATCCGGCGCCAGGGGAACCACGCGGGACAGTCCGTTTACCACCGCTTCGCCCTGCTTTGTGCCGCCGGATAAACGGGCGCTGCGCCCTGCGCCATCAAGACCCAGCTGCACCTGGATATCGGCCGGCGGCATTTTCCCCGCTGCCCGCTGCGGCCATTCCATCAGCACCAGTGCGTCACCCTCGAACACATCCCGGAACCCCAGATACTCGAGCTCGGCCGCATCGCCAAGCCGGTACAGGTCCAGATGCAAAATTGTCCGCCCCGCCAATTCATAGGGCTCGACAAGCGTGTAGGTTGGACTGGGCACGCGCCCCTGGTGGCCGAGAGCGCGGATAAATCCTCGGGCCAGCGTAGTCTTGCCGGCGCCCAGGGGCCCGTCCAGCGTGATCAGCCAAGGCCCCGGTTTCGCCTGCAGCGCCTCCGCCAGGCTGGCGCCGAGCGCTTCTGTCGCCACTGCGTCTTCGAGCTTCAGCGTCAGCATCCAGGATTGACCAGCCCGCGGATTGCTGCAAACAGGTCCGAAGCCAGCAGCCCGCGCGGTCGGGTCCCTGCGGCGATATCACCGGCGCGGGCGTGGACCCACACGCCACAACGCGCGGCCAGTTCCAGATCCGGGCATTGCGCGGCCAGCGCAGCAATAATGCCGGTCAACGCGTCGCCCATGCCCGCCACGGCCATACCTGGATTGCCGGCAGAGCAAAGCCAGGGCGTGTCGTCTGCGGTTTGCACCAGGCTGCCGGCGCCCTTTAAAACGATGGTGCCACCATAACGCTCGGCCAGCCTTGCCACGCTGGCGAAGCGATCTTGCTGCACCGTTCGGGTGTCGAGGCCCAGTAATCTTGCCGCCTCGCCCGGGTGGGGCGTCAACACCCAGTCATCACGCCGCTGCGGAGATTCAGCCAGCAGATTGAGACCGTCTGCGTCCACCACCAGCGGCAGGCCGCTGCCCAATGCCGCCGCTGCCATCGCGCTGGCCCAGTCGCCGCGTCCCAGACCCGGACCCAGCGCGACCACGGTGGCGCGCTCAAGCATCGGTAACAAGTCGCTTGCCTCGTTGACCCCGTTGCAGATCAATTCCGGCCGGCCGCTCGCGATGACCGGGACATGGGCCGGAATGGTGGCAACCGACACCAGACCGGCGCCGGCGCGCAGGGCCGCCTCTCCTGCCAGTCGTGCCGCACCAGGCATACCTGCGCCGCCGCCGATGACCAGGACGTGACCGGAATTTCCCTTGTGCGCGTCCGCTGGTCGCGGCGGTAAACAGGACTCGATCTGGCGCGCGGTGATCCGTCGTGCCTTAAGCGCAACCCCTTGCGCCACCTCCGCAGGCATGCCGAGATCGTCAAACACGATGTCCCCGCACAGAGCCGGGCCACGCGCGGTCAGCATCCCGGCCTTCATCCCGACAAAGGTGACGGTCAGATCCGCTTCGACCGCGATCCCCATCGTCGCTCCGGTATCCGCATTCAGACCGCTCGGAATATCAACCGCAAGAACCGGCGCCGATGCCGCATTGATCGCCGCCACCGCCTCGGCAAAGACACCGCCCACGTCGCGATCCAGACCCGTGCCGAGCAGGGCATCGACCAGTACTGCGCCCGCGCTGTCGGGCAATCCGGACCAACGCTCGATGGTGCCGCCGCCAGCGATGAAATCCTCTGCGGCCCGCAAGGCATCGCCGCGCAATCGCTGCGGATCGACCAGCGCGAATACCCGCGGCTGGCAACCGGCCTCACGCGCCAAACGCGCGATCACATAACCGTCACCGGCATTGTTACCGGCCCCGCAAACGACCACCACGGATCGTTCCGGCCAGCGCCGTCGCAACGCTTCAACGGCGGCGGCTCCGGCACGGCACATCAGCTGGTATCCCGGGATGCCAAAGTCTTCGATCGTGCGGCGGTCCAGTTCGCGAACACCAGCCGCTGCATACAGACGTTCGGGCAAGCCACTCATACTGCAGATTATACTGCCCGCGTCACCGCAGCAGATACCCGGTAGGACAAGTGAAGCAAAATGGCGAATCCTGTTCCTGACGCCAGCGAACTCGAGCGACTCGCAGCCCTGATCAAGACCTGGGGCCGGGAACTCGGTTTCCAACAGGTGGGCATCACCCGCACCGATCGGGTCGGGAACGATCTCGCCACGGACGAAGATCATCTCGAGCGCTGGTTACGTGACGGACGCCATGGCCAGATGCACTACATGGAGCGTCATGGCAAGCGGCGCAGCCGGCCGCGGGAATTGCGCCCTGGAACCATGTCGGTGATATCCGCAAGGATGGATTATCTGCCGCCTGCCAGTCGTGACTCATGGGAGGTCATGGAAGATCACCGACTCGGCTTTATTTCACGCTACGCGCTGGGCCGGGACTATCACAAGGTCCTGCGTCGCCGCCTGCAGAAGCTGGCGGAAAAGATACAGGCACAGGTCGGTGATTTCGGCTATCGGGCTTTTGTCGACAGCGCTCCGGTGCTTGAGAAACCTCTCGCGCGCAATGCGGGTCTGGGCTGGATCGGCAAGCACACCAACCTGATCAACCGCCGGGCAGGTTCATGGTTCTTTCTTGGCGAGTTGTTTACCGACCTGCCGTTGCCACCCGACGCTCAGGCCAGCGAACATTGCGGCAGCTGCCGCGCGTGTATCGATGTGTGCCCCACCAAAGCGATAGTCGGCCCCTGGGAACTGGACGCGAGACTCTGCATTTCTTATCTGACCATCGAGCATGGCGGCCCGATCCCGGAACATCTGCGTGCTGCGATGGGCAACAGAATCTATGGCTGCGATGATTGCCAGCTGGTGTGTCCATGGAACAAGTTCGCCTCATTGAGCGTGGAGCCTGACTTCGCGGTTCGGCATGGCCTGGACGATGCAGATCTGGTGACCTTGTTTGGCTGGAGCGAAGACGAATTCCTGCGCTACACCGAGGGCAGCGCGATCCGACGGATCGGTCACCTGCGCTGGCTGCGCAATATCGCCGTGGCGTTGGGCAACGCGCCCGCGTCAGCGCAGGCGCAGCGGGCGCTGATGGCGCGGCGGGATCATCCCTCGCCGCTTGTCCGCGAGCACGTGGACTGGGCACTGGCCCGGCAACAAGACGCAGCGCACGGCTAGGCTGCTCGCCGACACCATGCCGGAGCCCGGCGCAGCGCATGCCGCCCGGATCGCGCTAAATGGCCATCGCCACAGCAACACGATCGGATCTGACGCCGGGCTATCGTGGGAGGGTCACGCGCAGATTGTCGATCAGACGCGCCCGGCCCAGCCAGGCGGCCGCCATCACCACGCAATCGCGGCCGGCGACGGGCTCGCCCAGGGTTTCCGCATCACGGATTTCGAAGTAATCCGGCCGCATGCCAGCCGCTTCCAGCATCGACCTCCCCTGTGCCGCCAGCTGCTTGAATTCGCTAACGCCAACCGCGAGCGCCGCGGCCGCCTGCCGCAGTGCCTGGTACAGAGCGGGCGCGACAGCACGCTCGCCTGCATCCAGATAGCGATTGCGAGAACTCATTGCCAGGCCGTCTGTTTCGCGGTGGGTTGGTGCGCTGATCACTTCTACCGGAAAACACAGATCATGGGTCAGGCGTCTGATCACCATCAATTGCTGGTAGTCCTTCTCGCCAAATACGGCCACATCAGGATCCACCAGATTGAACAGCTTGCTGACGATCGTGGCCACGCCACGGAAATGCCCCTGGCGGAAGCGGCCACAGAGCACATCCGACAAGGCCGGCACTTCGACATAGGTGACGGCGTCGGTGCCGCCGGGATAGATCTCGCTGATGTCGGGCAGAAACAGAGCGTCAACGCCGGCATCCACCAGACGATCACGATCTTGCTGTTCGGTCCGGGGATAGGACTCATAGTCTTCATCCGGCGCAAATTGCATCGGATTCACGAAGATGCTGACCACGACGCGATCCGCATTGGCCCGGGCCAGGTGGACCAAAGTCAGGTGGCCATCATGCAGATTGCCCATCGTCGGCACGAAGGCCACCCGCTCGCCCTCGGCCTTCCAGCGGCCTACCCGGGCTCTGAGTTCTTTGACATCGGAAACGACGAACATGCTGTGGACTCGGCTGGCTGCTGCTGGGTCGGACGGAACGCGATCAGGAAAAACAATGCTCGGCGGCTGGATAGGATCCGTCCTTGACTTCGGCCACGTAGGCGGTCACCGCCTCCAGCGGCGTGGCGGCATCGTCCATGTAGTTTTTTGCAAACCGCGGCATGCGACCGGGGGTGAGGCCGATAATGTCGTAGAGCACCAGAATTTGGCCGTCTACATGGGGCCCGGCGCCAATCCCGATCACCGGTACCTTGACCGCGTCACGCACCGCCGCGCCGACAGCAGATGGCACGCATTCCAGCAACACGATGTCTGCGCCGGCGTCCTCGAGCGCTCGGGCTTCTTCGATCATCCGCAGCGCCGCTGCCTCGTCACGCCCCTGAACCTTGAATCCCCCGAGTTTGTGCACCGATTGCGGGGTCAGTCCGATGTGGGCACAGACCGGAATATCACGGCCGGAAAGAAACTCTACCGTACGCACCTGGAGCATGCCGCCTTCCAGCTTGACCATCTTGGCCCCGCCTTCCTGCATCAGCCGCGCGGCATTGGCCAGAGCCTGTTCCGGCAAGGCATAGCTGGCAAACGGCATATCGGCCACCAGGAATCCCCGGTGCAGGCCCCTGGAAACGCAGCGCGTGTGATAGACCATGTGCTCCATCGTGACCGGCACGGTCGTGTCATACCCCTGAACCACCATGCCGAGAGAGTCGCCAACCAGCACGACATCGACGCCCGCATCATCGACCAGCGCAGCGAAACTGGCGTCATACGCGGTCAGGCACGCGATCGGCTCGCCCTTGGCCTTCATGTTGACCAGGGTCGAGACGGTCACCGGCTTTTCGGTGGGGCTTCGCTCTTGAAGATGGCTGTATAGGGACATGGCTGCGACTCTGGCAGGCTAAAACGAGCAGAATGAACTAGCTGCGCCGAAACATCAACGCGCCCCCGACGCCGGGACGAATGGCACCGGATTGAAGTAATGGCGGCCGCTGCTGGCGTCGAGAATCCGATCCAGCATCTGTTGAAAATCCGCGGTGTTGTGCACCGGGTCGATGGCGGCCGCATTGACGATCAGCAAGGGTGAGCGATCATACCGATGAAAGAACTGCAGGTAGGCATCGGCCAGACGCTTGAGGTAGTCCGGCGTAATGCGTTGTTCATAGTCGATGCCGCGATGACGGACCCGTTCAAGGAGCACGTCGACGGGTGCCTGCAGATAGACCACCAGATCAGGTACCGGAGCATCCAGCGACAGTTGCTGGTACACCTGCTCGTAAAGACGGTACTCCTCGTCGGCCAGGGTCAGCTGGGCAAACAGGCGATCCTTGTCGAGCAAAAAATCGGCGACCCTGGCAGTGGTAAACAGGTCATCCTGGCGCAGGTCCTGGATCTGGCGTGCGCGCTGAAACAGGAAGTGCAGCTGGGTCGGCAACGCTGCGTTTACCGGGTCGCGGTAGAATCGCTCGAGGAACGGATTCTCTTCGGCCCGTTCAAGCACCAGCTCGTATTCCAACGCGCTGGCCACGCGCCGCGCCAGACTGGTCTTGCCGACGCCGATGGGCCCCTCGAAAACTATGTAGCGCAGTGGCTTGCGGCTCAAGGCAGGACATCCCCGGTCACTTCTGCTGGCAAAATCTCTTCCAACCCGTCGCTGCCCAATTGATCCCTGATGGCGGATAACTTGCGACCGTCAGGTAGCTGCAGGTGCGGGGCTATGCGCAACAGAGGGTAGACGACAAAGTTCCTGTTTGTCAGCTGTGGATGAGGAATGACCAGCCGCGGCTCCTCCAAGGTCAACCGCCCGTACAGCAAAATATCGAGGTCCAGCGTCCGCGGGCCCCAGCGCCGGCCGTCCCGTTGCCGGCCGAATTGGCGCTCCAGCCCCAGCAGATCATCGAGTAGCTGGCCGGGACTGCGCCGGGTAAGCAGACCGGCGGCGGCATTCACATACCATGGCTGCTCGCCGGGACCGATGGGCGCGGAGCGATACAGCGGCGAGCGCGCGATCAAGCGGGAATCCGGCAACTCCGCCAGCGCCGAGAATGCCGCAACTACCTGCTCCAAGGGCTCGCCCATATTGCTGCCGAGGCCTACATACGCGGGTGTCCAGCGCTGCAATGCCGCCACGCTCAGGAAGGTTTCTGCTTGCGCCTGCGCGGTCGCCGCCGGCGGCCGCGCTCGCCATGCTTGGGCTTTACCGCGGCCTTGCGGTGCTCGCCGTCCATCGACTCGAGCCGCTCCCAGAACTCGAACACTTCAGGGCTCTCATCGCCTGCCGCCGCGCGCAGGCGGAGGAAGTCGTATGCGGCGCGGAAACGGGGGTGCTCGAGCAGGCGCAACGCGCGGCGGCCATGCTGGTTTCGGAAACGCAATTGCATGGTCATCATCTCGCGCATGGGCGTACCAAAACGCCGCGGGATGGACACCTGCCGCTGCTGGGCACGCAACACGGTATCGCAAGCCTCGATCAACGCCTTCAGCGGTGAGTCCCCTGCCTCGATCAGCTTATCCGCAAGCGTCATCGCCGGCTGCCACAGGAACACCCCAAGCAAGAACATCGGGGTCACCGGCAGGCCTTCCGCGACGCGTTGATCGGTATTTTCCAGCGCCCGCAACACCAGCCTGCGGAAGCTGTCGTTGTCCTCCCGATCCAGTTCGTGACTGGTGGCCGGAAACAGATGCCGGAACAAATCGTAGTGCCGCAGCAGTTCATACGACTGCACGGCATGACCGGAAAGGAACAGCTTGATCGACTCGTCAAACAATCGTGCGGCGGGCACTTCTGCCAGCAAATCGCCGAGCTCGAGCAACGGCGCCTCGCTGGCGGGGTCGATCCGGAACCCAAGCTTCGCCGCGAAGCGCACTGCTCGGAGCATGCGCACCGGATCTTCCCGGTAGCGTGCTTCGGGTTCGCCCAGCAGCCGCATCGTGCCGGCGTGGATGTCCTTCACGCCCCCCGCGTAGTCCCAGATCGAGAAGTCCGCGATATTGTAGTAGAGCGCATTACAGGTGAAATCCCGGCGCCAGACATCCTCATCGATGTCGCCGTAAACATTGTCTCGCAGGATGCGCCCGCCGGCGTCGGTCTGCCGATCCAGATCCTCGACATCTGCGTCCTGTGCCGCCCGGAAGGTTGCCACCTCGATGATCTCCCTGCCGAAATGGACATGGGCCAGCCTGAAACGACGCCCGATCAGGCGGCTGTTGCGAAACAGGCCGCGCACCTGATCCGGCAGCGCGTCGGTCACGATATCGAAGTCCTTGGGCTCTCTGCCGAGCAGAAGATCACGCACGCCGCCGCCGACCAGGAAAGCCTTGTAGCCCGCATCTTTCAACCGATACAGGACTCGCAGGGCGTTCTTGGAAATCTGGGACCGGGAGACGTTGTGGTCTGGTCGCGGAACCACGACCGGGCCTTCGGGCCGGTTGTTTTGGGCTGTGTGATTCAAATATTGGCGTGCTTGAGCAAATCCGAGCGGCCGTTATAATATCACGCCCCCCGGTTTTCACCGGCCACGCGAAGGCCTGATACCCGCGGGAATCCTGTGCTCCGTTCGTCTAGTGGTTAGGACGCTGGCCTCTCACGCCGGTAACAGGGGTTCGAATCCCCTACGGAGTACCACTACCTCCTCCCGGCTTCGCCGGTCACAGCCGCCAGGCGTAAGCTCCGGCAGGGCGGCTAAATCCGCATCCGCATTGCTGCCCGCCAACACTGTCGCCAGCGCCTGAGCAACAGGATCCGGGATAAGGTCAGGGGCAAAAAAATGCCCGGCCAGGAGCCGGGCTAACATGTCGCGGCGGCTTCGATGTGTCCGCTTCGCGTCAGAACGAATCCCCACAAGGAATCTGGTGGTTATTCTGCCCGCGGCAGATGTACGCGTATTGGCCGATTGGGTCAGTGTTTTTGCACAACTGTGCGACTATCGAAAGCCGCGTCGACGCCGCTTCAGCAGCGGCATCCGTCGGTTCCATCTCTCACTGCATCCCGGGTCGGGATGAACCCGGAGATGTTGCGAGGGTCTGTAACTTATGTAACCGCGTGGCTGGATGCGTCCCTGGTTGTTTTGCGCCGCCACATTACGCTGCAACGGGTCTTCGTTATTCTGGTCTGGCATGCTTCCTGACCAAGGAGGGGACATGACTGGATTCTCAAGATGGGCGATGCTGCTGATATTTGCCGGCCCGTGGTGGCTCGGCCTTGCCCAGGCCGCGACAGCGGCCTCGCCGCCGTTCACGGCCGATCAGGATGAACATTATCGGGCGCTTGCCAGCAAGTCCGCGAGCCTGGTTGATCAGGCGGATATGCCGGCGCTGGCCGCGCATCTGCAACGGCTGGAGGCAGACCCCGCGCTCGACGACGCGGGCAGGGAGAAACTTCTGCGCGGCACCCTGCTCGCGCTGGCCGATCTCACACCTGACGCCAACACCACAGCCGAGGTTCGCGCCTTGACCGCTTATCAATCAAAGGCGCGCATGCCCTGGAATGAACATGGGCGCGCCGGCAGTTTCCTCGCCTATGACGTGGCAGCCGCGGCGAGGTTTGTCGAACGGCGCTGGCAGGAGACTGCCGCGAAAACGTCAGCGTCCCGCGCGATCAGCGCAGCGGATTACACTGTGATCGAACGCTATATCGGCGGGTCACCGGAAGAGCGAAGAGGCATCGAGGAAGCGTTCGCGGCAGCAAACCCGGATTCACTGATCTACTTTGTCGGCGAACTCGATGCCCGCCTCGGACAAGGCGAGCCGCTGGCCGGGCCGGCCCGGATCACTGCTTTCGCAACCCGGAACAGTGAATTGCTCGCTGCGGTGGTCCGCCATTCCACACCTGAAGAAGCAGTGCGGACGATCGCGCTGCTCGATCCGCAGATCTGGGGCTTGGGAGCCGTGCCGGCGCTCAGGATTGGCCTCGAGCGAAACGAGACGGCATCCGCTTCGCTGCTGAAAATGGCGCCGTTTGCCGCCACCGACCCGGACACCAGACGGGCCCTGCTCGACGCGCTCGGCGGCCCGCACGGAGCCAGCGCCGCGGCCGCTCTGGCCCGGGCGAATCAAGCCGACATCCAGGATCAGCTGGCCATGCTGCTGAGCACCAGCGATGATGAGCAGGCACGCCGCCATGCATTGCTTGCTCTTCGGCTGGCCGACAGCGATCGTGCCCGAAGCCATCTGCGATCCTTCGTCAAACAGGAAGATGCGCCACCTGCGCTGGTCGCGGAGGTCCCGACATGGCTACAGGATTGATGCCGGGGGTGTTGCTGCACAGGGTTTTACCCGCTCTGAGTCTGCTGTTGTGCTTCGCCACGGCCGACGCGGCCTGCCAGTTCGACATCGCCGGCACCATCACCAATCCTGACGACCCCAGTTGCCGTGATGCGCAGTTCCGCTATACCAGAAGCGATAATTCGGGCAGCAATGTGGCCCTCGGTTACGACGTTCCCCTACCGGTAGATTCACTGACCGCGGTGGACGGTTTCCGCAGCTACCAGAGCCTGTTTGAACGCCACCAGGCACTGGATGCCGGCAGCGCCGCAGTCACCGGCGTCGTCGTCGGTCAGACCCTGGCCGGGCGCGACATATGGGCCTATGTCATTGGTGACCCGGACTCGACCACGACAGACGGCGGCGTTGAAGCGGCCGCGTTGATCAACGGTACCATCCACGCCCGTGAGTGGCAGTCACCGGAAGCGGTCACCGAAGTCTACGAACAACTGGTCGAGATGCAGAGCGACCAGGGGTTCGGCCAATATCTGAGCGAAAATCTGGCGGTGCTGATCCTGCCGGTGCTGAACGTGGACGGCCTGCTGCAGACGCAACGCTTCCCTGACCGCTTCACCGCTGCCGAAGAGCAACCCAGAGACGGCCGCATGCGGCGCAAGAATCTGCGCCATTCGAATCCCGCGCTGGTCGTCGATGAGGATATCGACGCCACTGGCGACAACTTCTACGGCGTCGACCTTAATCGCAATAACCCGAACGGGTGGGGCCTTAACGGCGGCTCCAGCAGCAATCCGGTGAGCCTGGTATATCGCGGCCCAATAGCGCAATCGGAACCGGAGATTCAGGCACTGATAGCCGCGTCGGACCTGGGTCCGGCGCCGCGCTTGCGGTTATTTGCCGACGTGCATTCGTTCTCTCAGGTATTCGCCACGCCGCTGACCGGAAACAACCGCCGGGACGCCATTACTGCCGCACTGACCTCGCGAATGCGCGCGGTCAATGGCGGCAAGTACGGCTATGACCCGGCCAGCGGCAGCGGCATTGGTCTGACTTCGGACTATTTCGCCCGTCAGTACCAGATCCCGTCATGGACGCTGGAGACCGAACCGCTGCGAGGCGGCGTGGACTACGGCGGAACCAGTCACGGCCACAGCGGCTTTGTGCTGCCCAACAACCAGGTCGCACGCATGCGCAACGAAGTCGCTGCGATGCTCATCGCGGGCCTTTACCGCCAGGCCGATGCACCGAGGGTTCAGGCGCTGGAATTGCGCGACGAATCCAGCGGGGAATTGCGCTATGCGGCGAGATGGGTGGCCGATGGTGACGCTCGGCGCCTGGAAGTGAGCGTCGACAAGGCACTGGTGCCGGGACGCAGCTACAGTCTGTGGCTGGCCTTCAACAGGCCGATGCGCTGGCGCAACGGGTCCGGACAGGTGAGCAATTATCCGGGCCAGGCAACACCTGCGTTCCCCACGCTGTCCCTGCAATTTACCTCGATTGCTGACCCCGGTTTCGACCAGCTGATTACCGGCGACGGCGGTAACTGGCTGCAAACGCCGGGAAGCGATGGCAGTGGTTATCTGCGTTACCGCGACGACGCTCTGGCGGCGTCCTTGACCATTCCGGCAAACCTGCCCGCTGCTGCCAGCATGCCCGCCGTGCTGGCGGTCCAGACCACGGACATCATGATGGCCCAACTCGATAGCGATCCCGCTACCCGCGTGGACTGGAACGCCGGGCACTGGACGGGATATGAGAGCGAGAACGGGGTTGAGGCCGACACCGGTGGACGCGACTGCAACTTCGTGGTCTACGTATCCACCGACGAGAACGCGGCTCCACCTGCAAGCCGTGACGCTGACTGCCGAATCGCCCAGGCGCCGTCTCCTGTTCCGCCACCGCCGCCGCCTGCGCCGGCACCGGCCCCTGACGGAGGCGGCGGTGGTCTGGTGCTTTGGCTGCTGCCGCTGCTGGCGTTCCTGGCCAGGCGGCAACGTCTGCGCGCCTGAATGTAATATCAGCGACCAGCGTTCGCCGGAGATCGCAACTGGCAGCGGCGGCGGCTCGCCGCTAAGCTCGGGCAATGGCCGAACCCGCGACCACCGTGCAACTCGCAGATCTCGAAAACGCCGCCTTGCTGCGGCGTCTGGGCGCGATGTTGTATGACTTGCTGGCGATCACCGCACTGCTGATGCTGGCTGGTTTTGCGGCGATCACTTACACCGACGGAAATGCAGTGCCAGCCGGTACGCCGTGGTTCCAGGCGATACTGATCCTCGTCGTCGCGACGTTCTTCTGCGGTTTCTGGGTTGCCGGTGGGCAAACGATCGGGATGCGCGCCTGGCGCTTGAAGCTGATCAGAGACAACAATAAGGCCGGCACCGCCGTGGGTCTTGCGACGGCGCTAACCCGCTTTGTCGCAGCATGGCTGTCGCTGCTGCCTCTGGGTTTGGGGTTCCTCTGGATCCTGATCGATCGTCGCCGCCTGGCGTGGCACGACCGGCTCAGCGGCACTCGTGTCGTGTACTTGCCGAAGTCGATCCGGTACCGATAGCAAGTCGCAACGGCCCTCGGCTGACGCTGCCGGACGCGAGCGCCATGCCGGTCGTCCGTTGCGCAGCCCGCTAACGTACTTTCGCCAATCCTACTGCCGCTGCGAGAGACAATACCAACACTGGCGTCCAGGCTGACAACAGCGGTGACACATCGTATACCGCGGCGCTGTTAGCCAGCGCGCCGCTGCCCAGGAAGTAGGTAACGCCGATCAGCACCCCGACCACCATGCGCACGCCATTGCCACCGCTGCGCAACGGCCCAAACACGAACGGCAGCGCGAGCAGGACCATCGGTATCACCGCGACGGTGTTGGCAACACGCGACCACAATGCCAGCTCATAGCGATCTGCATCGAGCTGATTGGCGCGCAGGTAATCAATGTATTCGATCAGATTGGGCACCGACAGCCGGCTGGGTTCCACGATCGACCCTTCCAGCACCTCAGGGGCCAGCCTCGTTTCCAGCACCCGCGGCGCGGCCGGATCTATCGAGGCCAGATCTCCGTCCACCCGGGTCGCCACGTAATCCTCCAGCCGCCAGGTGTCGGCCCCCAGCTTCCGCGCGCTGCGTGCGTACCCGATGGCGCGCAAGCGTCCCGCGTCGTCGAATTCGAAGTTATACACGCCGGCCAGACTGGTCGGGCCCTGCACCTGAAGGATATTCAGAATTCTTGGACCGTCGCGCAGCCATGTGCCGGCCAGACGGCTGGTGCCCGGCTTGTCCTGTTTTAATTCAGCCTTGTATTCGCGTTTGAAACGCTCTGCCGGAGGCCCCATCGCTTCGCCGAGCACGCCCGCGACCAGAGCGAGAACACAGCCGGTTACCAGCATCGTTCCGGCCAGGCGCAAGTTGCTGACGCCGGCCGCGCGGATCACGATTAGCTCGCTGCGGTTGGCCAGCGCCCCCAGCCCGAGCATCGCGCCCAGCAATACCGCCATCGGAAAGATGTCGAAGGCATTGGTCGGCCAGGTCAGCACCACGACAAAGATGGCGTCAACAAACTCGAAACGACCGACGCCGACATCCTCCAGCTGGGCCGCCAGATTTACGAATCCGATCAGCGCGAGCAGCACCAGCATCACAATCAGTGCGGCGCGGGCGATGGCGGCGAACAGATAACGATCCAGCAGATTCATCTTGCAACCCGGGTACGGCGCCACGGCCAGGCGCGATTTTGTGCCGTCAGCATGGCCACCGCGAGGACCAGCGGCAACGCATGTACCCACCATATGCCCGCCCAGCCAGGCACGGAACCGCGTTCCAGCAAGGTCCTCCCGACACCCAGCAAATTGCTGTAAATCAGGTAGAACAGGATTGCCAGACCGAGCCGGGCGAAGCGGCTGTCACGACGACTGCTGCGCGCTACCGGCACCGCCAGCACCAGCAGGGCCAGCAATGACACCGGTGCGGCAATACGCCAGTGCAGTTCCGCAAGATCCGCGGCATCGCCGGTGCCGATAAGCTCGCGCGTCGGTCGCATCTCCCGATTGTCCGGATCGATTTCCAGCGGCGGCAACAGGATCGGGATGCCGTGTTCCTCAAAATCAATAAAATAAAAATCCAGCGTACCGGGTACGCCGACGTAACGACGGCCCTGATAGAGCACAATTTCGCGCCTGCTTCCATCCTCCGAAATGCTCTGTCGCCCGCTGTCCGCGACAACGACCTCGACCCGGTCTCCGTCGCGCAGCTGAATAAATACATCCCGCAGCAAGCCGTCGGAATCCGCCGCGCGCGCATAGAACACCAGATCTCCCTCGGCGGTGCTGCGGAAACGCCCGGGCTCTACCGGCGCTACCTGCAGCTGTCGCTGCGCTTCGAGCTTGAGCAGGTGGATGCGATAGTTGACCCAGGGACTGACCTGGAAGGCCAGTAATGCGGCCAGCGCGGCGATCCACAAGCCTACCCAGCCTAATGGCTTGAACAGGTTCAACGGACCGACGCCGCAGGCGCCAAGCGCAGCCATCTCGCTGTGTTGATACATCCGGCCCAGCGCGATCACGACGGAAAAGAACAGCGCCAGCGGCAACAGCAAGGTCAGATACTCGAGCGAGGTCAGACCCAGCAGCTGGAAGACGTGTTCCTTGGGCAGACGATCGGCGGCCGCCCGCGCAAGGACTCGAGTGAATTGGTTGCCGACCAGGATCAGCAACAGCACCAGGGTCACGCCACTGGCCGTGCCGACGACCTCCCGGATGACGTAACGATTGATGATGCCAGCCACTGCTCCCCGCTCTCCGGCCTTAGCCATATATGGGATATTCGGATAGACTACCGCCCCTTGGCGGCGCCAGCCGGGACGCTGGCTGACCGGGCTCCATCAGTCCGGTCGCGATCTTTATGGCGCTAAGTTAATCCAGATTAGACACGGCCTCAAACAGCGGGACCCCGATCTCCGCACAGGCGTGCAGCAAGGGAGCAGTTCATGGATTTTTTTGTGCGCAGTGGAAAACCCGAAAGCCTGAGGACCGGCTGCCTCGTGGCAGGGGTGTTCGAAGGCGGCGAGCTGGACGAGTACGGCAAACGTCTCGACAAGGCCAGTGACGGTTTCTTGCGCGAACTCAGCCGCCGCGGAGACCTGCCGGCGGAACCGGGTCGGACGCTGTTGCTGAGCCATCCTCGAGGGCTGGCCGCGCAGCGACTGTTGTTGGTCGGCTGTGGCAAGAAATCCGAATTTAGCGCCAAGAGTTTTCGCAAGGCGGTCACTGCTGCTGCCAATGCGCTGACCGCGGTAGGCGCAGCGGATGCCGTATTGCTGCTGTCGCCGGCGGACGCCGATGCCTACACCACAGCCCGCCATGGAGGCGAGGCTGCGGCGGCGGCGTTATACCGCTTTGATCAGTTGAAGACCGGCAAGAAAAAACCTGAACCCAAACTCAAGCGATTCGGCCTGCTGGTGGCAACGGCGGCAGACAAGCGTCACGCGGCGCGCGGCTTTGAGCATGCCAGCGCCATCGCCGAAGGCAGCGCCGCGGCTCGCGAACTGGCAAATCTGCCCGCTAACTACTGCACCCCCAGCCATCTGGCCAAATTTGCGCGCCAGCTGGCGAGCGGCGACAAGGCGATGAAGGTCAAAATCCTGGATGAGGCCGACATGCGCAAGCTCAAGATGGGGGCTTTGCTGTCGGTCACCGCCGGCGCGACAGAGCCGGCAAAACTGATCGTTCTCGAGTATCGGGGCGCAGGCAACGACGCACCGGTCGCCCTGGTCGGCAAGGGAGTAACATTCGATACCGGCGGTATCTGCCTGAAACCGCCGCCGGCGATGGACGAGATGAAATTTGATATGGGCGGCGCCGCCGGCGTGCTCGGCACGATGACTGCGATCGCCCGTCTGCGTCCGGCGATAAACGTAGTCGCCATTATCCCGGCCTGCGAGAACATGCCCTCAGGCACTGCCACGCGGCCAGGTGACGTAGTGCGCAGCATGTCCGGCAAGACCATCGAGATTCTCAACACGGATGCCGAAGGAAGGCTGATCCTGTGTGATGCGCTCACTTACGCGCGCCGCTACAAGCCGGCTGCTATCGTGGATGTGGCGACCCTGACCGGCGCGTGCGTGATCGCCCTGGGCCACTACCTGACGGGTTTGATGTCCAAGGATGACAAACTTGCCGCAGAACTGCTCGAGGCGGGTCACCAGGCTGAAGACCGCGCCTGGCGCATGCCGATCGACGAAGATTACAACCAGGATTTGCGCAGCAACTTCGCCGATTTTGCCAATGTTGCAGGCCGCGAAGGCGGCGCGGTGACCGCGGCCTGCTTCCTGTCCCGTTTTACTGAAGGCACCTCCTGGGCGCACCTGGATATCGCGGGCACGGCCTGGCGTTCTGGTCGAGCCAAGGGGGCCACCGGGCGACCGGTCCCGCTACTGGTGCAGTTCCTGCTCAGCCGCTCGGCTGCCTAAGTCACGGGATCGAATGACCCGGATCGACTTCTATGTGCTGAGCCACGGGTCGGAACAGCAGCGCGCTGCGTTTGCCTGCCGACTGACGGAGAAGGCGCTGCATCTGGGCCACGGCATCTACCTGCATACCGCTTCGCCGGCTGCCACGGCCCGTCTCGACGAGATGCTGTGGACGTTCCGCGACGGCAGTTTCCTGCCCCACCTGCCGGCTGCTGAAGTTGCGGAAACCGATCCCGGCGGCTGCACTCCGGTATTGCTGGGGCACGGCGATGCGCCGGATGATCACGCTGATCTGCTGATCAATCTGGCCGACGAGGTGCCGCTGTTTTTCAGCCGTTTTGACCGTGTGGCGGAGATTGTTTCGGGCGAAAATGCGGACCGTGACCTGGCACGAGACCGCTACCGGTTCTATCGTGATCGTGGCTACAGCCTGAAGACCCACAAGATTTGAAGGACGATCATGGCGCATAGTGACGATCAGGGAGACTCGCCGGTTCCGATACTGACCACGGCCATCGACGGCGAGAACACTGAGGTACCGGTGTTAACCAGCGCCCTGCGGGCCGAGCCGGTACCGGTATTGGCTGACCCGGCGGTGCCCGAGGCCGCGCGGTTGAACGAGGAGCAGTTGCTGGCACTGCGCTCCCGGCTGACTGTACTCACCCGTGATCTGGCTGAGCGGCTGATCGAGGAGACTCTGGTCGAACTCGAAATGGCGTTGGTCGAAAAAGTCTCCGCTCGACTGCGAGATCAATTGCCCGACATGCTCGAACGAGCACTGCGCGACCACCTGGATCCAGGCGACTGAATCCGCCAGCGGCGCTGCCGCTCCGTTATAATCGCTCGCCGGTTACCGCTGCTGGAAAGGACCCTGATGGACAAGAGCTACAAGCCGGAAGAGATTGAGCAGCGGCTCTACGCATTCTGGGAGCAGCAGTCATGCTTCGCCGCCGGCGGCGAGGGACCAGCGTACTGCATCATGATCCCGCCCCCCAATGTGACCGGCACCCTGCATATGGGACATGCTTTCCAGGACACGATCATGGACAGCCTGATCCGCCTGCAGCGAATGCGCGGTTTCGACACCCTTTGGCAACCCGGTACCGATCACGCAGGTATCGCCACCCAGATGGTGGTAGAGCGGCAGCTGGAGGCGGCAGGCAGCAGCCGCACCGGGATCGGGCGGGACGCGTTCGTTGAAGAAGTCTGGCGCTGGAAGAGCCAGTCGGGCAATCAGATTCAGCAACAGCTGCGACGGCTGGGCGCATCGGTGGACTGGTCCCGCGAGCGCTTTACCATGGACGAAGGTCTGTCGCAGGCGGTGACCGAGGTGTTTGTCAGACTCTACGATGAAGGGCTGATTTACCGCGGCAAACGTCTGGTGAACTGGGACCCGGTGCTGCACACGGCGGTCTCCGATCTGGAAGTGCTGTCCGGAGAGGAAAACGGTCACCTGTGGCATTTCCGCTATCCGTTGGCCGACGGCGAACAGTGGCTGGTGGTCGCAACCACCAGACCCGAAACGATGCTCGGTGACACCGCGGTCGCCGTGCATCCGGGGGACGCTCGTTACCGGCACCTGATCGGAAAGCAGTTGCGTTTACCGCTGGTCGGGCGGCTCATCCCGATCATTGCCGACGAATACGTCGACCCGGAGTTCGGCAGCGGCTGCGTCAAGATCACCCCGGCCCATGACTTCAATGATTATGAGATCGGCGAGCGGCACGGACTGGAAAAGATCAATATCCTGGACATCGACGCGTGCCTGAATGACGCGGTGCCCGAGGCCTATCGAGGGCTGGATCGCTTTGTCGCCAGGGAGCGTGTGGTCGCAGACCTGGACAAGCTGGGGCTGGTGGAAAAGATCGAGGACCACAAGCTGATGGTCCCACGGGGCGATCGCAGCGGCGCCGTGGTCGAGCCCTATCTGACAGATCAATGGTATGTGGATATCAAGCCTCTGGCCGAACCGGCGATTGCAGCGGTGCAGGACGGCCGCGTCCGCTTCGTTCCGGAGAACTGGTCCAAGACCTACTTCGAATGGATGAACAATATTCAGGACTGGTGCATCAGCCGTCAGCTCTGGTGGGGTCACCGGATTCCTGCCTGGTATGCGGAGGACGGTGAAATCTACGTCGCCAGAGATGAACAGGGAGCCAGGGACCTGGCGCGCGAGCGCCATGGTCGCGAGGTGGCACTCCGCCAGGATGAGGATGTGCTGGATACCTGGTTCTCGTCGGCGTTGTGGCCGTTTTCAACGCTTGGCTGGCCGCAACAAACCCCCGAGCTCGAGCGCTATTATCCGACCAGCGTGCTGGTCACCGGTTTCGACATCATCTTCTTCTGGATTGCGCGGATGATCATGATGGGGCAGAAATTCATGGATGACGTGCCGTTCAGGGAGGTCTACATCCACGGCCTGATCCGGGATCAGGACGGCAACAAGATGTCCAAGTCCAAGGGCAATGTGCTTGACCCGCTGGATCTGATCGACGGGATCGAGCTGGACCCGCTGGTGGAAAAGCGCACCAGCAGCATGATGCAGCCGCATCTGCGCAAGCGGGTTGAAAAGGCCACACGCAAACAATTTCCGGACGGCATCCCGGCTTTCGGTACCGACGCACTGCGATTTACCTTTGCCGCTCTCGCCACCAACGGCAGAGACATCCGTTTTGATCTGGGCCGGGTCGAAGGCTATCGCAATTTTTGTAACAAGATCTGGAACGCGGCCCGCTATGTGCTGATGAATACCGAGGTCGAGGACTGCGGGCCAGAGGGCGAGATGAAATTCAGTCTGGCCGACCGCTGGATCCGCTCGCGTCTGGCCCGCACAGCGGGAGAAGTCGAGGAGGCCTTTGCCAGCTACCGTCTGGATCTTGCAGCAAGGGCCCTGTACGAGTTCACCTGGAACGAATTCTGCGATTGGTATCTGGAGCTGTCGAAACCGATCCTGCAAGCCGAAGACAGCAGCGCGGCCGAGCGGCGCGCCACCCGACGCACCTTGGTGGAGGTGCTGGAAACCCTGTTGCGATTGTTGCATCCGATCATGCCGTTCATTACCGAGGAGATCTGGCAGCGCGTTGCGCCGCTGGCCCGCGTGTCCGGAGCGACCATCATGCGGCAACCCTACCCGGTCAGCGACGAGGCGGCGATCGACGAGACCGCCGAACTGGAACTAGACTGGATCAAAGGCTTCGTGCTGGGCATCCGCCAGATCCGCGGCGAGATGAATATCTCTCCGGGTCGCGAACTGCCGGTGCTGTTGCAGGACGCCAGCGAAGCGGACCGACGTCTCGCCGAACTCCACGGCCGCTTCCTGCTGCGCATGGTGCGTATCGCAGAGATTCGTCCGCTTGCCGACGGACAGGCCGCACCGCCCGCCGCCGCGGTGCTGCTGGGAGATATGCGAATCCTGGTGCCGATGGAGGGTCTGATCGATGTGGACGCCGAGCTGGATCGGCTGCAGCGGCAGCGCGACAAGCTGGTGGCGGATATTGGTAAAGCAGAAAAGAAGTTGTCCAATCAGAATTTCGTGAACAATGCGCCTGCGGATGTGGTCGAAAAGGAACGGCAACGTGTGCAGGAATTTGGCAGTGCCATAGGCAAGATCGACGAACAAATCGAAGTCATGCGCAGCCTGGCCTGAATTCGACGGGGATCCGGATGCAAACCAGCGACGTTAAATCTCTACCCAGCACCCAGTTCAAGGATGACTTGCTGCTCATCGACCGGGCGCTGGAGGATCTGAACAAGATCATCCTCGGCAAGGTGATCCAGGTCAGGCTGGCCGTTGCCTGCCTGCTGGCCGGAGGACACCTGTTGATTGAGGATATCCCGGGCGTCGGCAAGACCACGCTGGCACACGCCCTGGCGCGGATTCTAGGTCTTTCCTACCAGCGCATTCAGTTCACCAGCGATCTGCTGCCGGCGGATATCACCGGAGTCTCGGTTTACGATCGTGAACGCAATAACTTCCGTTTCCATCCCGGGCCGGTGTTTTCACAGCTGGTGCTGGCAGACGAGGTCAATCGGGCCACACCGAAGACCCAAAGCGCGTTGCTCGAGGCGATGGAAGAAGGCCAGGTATCGGCGGATGGGGAGACCCTGCCTTTGCCGCAGCCTTTCTTTGTCGTCGCGACGCAGAATCCAACCTACCAGATCGGCACCTTTCCGTTGCCGGAATCACAGCTCGATCGCTTCCTGATGCGGATCCGGCTCGGTTACCCGGGACCGGGTCTGGAACGCGAACTGCTCAAGGGGCGGGATCGACGCAGCCTGTTGCTGGACACCGATCCCGTCGCCGATGGGGATGTCCTGCTGCGTCTGCGTAGTCATGTCGATCAGGTGTTCACGTCTGAGGCCTTGCTCGACTATGTGCAGGCGCTGGTGCGCCATACCCGCGAAGACCCTGACTTCGAGGTCGGATTGTCGCCACGCGCGGCGCTGTCGCTGCTGCACGCAGCGCAGGCCTGGGCAATGATGCACCGACGCAATGCCGTGTTGCCCGAAGACATACAGGCAGTATTGCCGGCAGTCGTCGGCCATCGCCTGAAACCGCGCCAGGAGCTGGCGCTGCGCGACCCGGAGACGCTGGGTGAGCAATTGCTGGAGGCTGTCCCGGTCCCTTGATGATGAAGCTGCCGGCGCTGCTGCAGGCCCCGACGCGTTTCGCCAGAAAAGCGGTGCGGGAATGGGCCCTGAGACGCCAGGGCAAGGACCCGAGTCCGGTCACGCTGCACCGGCGCCGGATTTACATCATCCCTTCCGGCCTGGGTATCGGCTTTGGCCTGATCCTGTTTGCCATGCTGCTGGCATCGATGAACTACAACAGCAGCATGGGCTTCGCTTTGACCTTCCTGCTCGCCTCGCTGTCCCTGGTCGCGATGCATTGGTGTCACCAGAATCTCGCCGGGCTGATCATCCGTAGCGTCTGCCTGCGGCCAGCGTTCTGCGGCGAAGATGCGCGGCTGGAGCTGTGCATGGAAAATGTGTCGAAAAATCCTCGCTACGAACTCATCGTCAGTTATGCCGATCAGAGCGCTGCGCCGGTGGACCTCGACCCGGCACAAACGACCACGACAAGCCTGCCGGTGCCGACGAATGCGCGCGGTCGCCTGCATCTGAGCCGGATCAACCTGACGACGGGCTTCCCGTTCGGCCTGTTCCGCTGCTGGACCTGGTTGCACCCGGATATATCCGGCATTGTTTACCCACAGCCGGCGGCTCGCGGCGAAGGGCCGCCGCCGGTCAACACCGACACCGGCGGCGCTCAGGATGATCAGCGTGGAGAGGAGGATTTCGCCGGTCTGCGCAGTTTCCGTCCGGGTGATTCGCCGCGCCATGTCGCGTGGAAGGCCGCAGCCAAAGAGGGAGAATTACTGGTCAAACAGTTCGCTGGCACCGACGTCACCACCCACTGGCTGGACTGGGCAATGCTCGAGGGGCTGGAGACGGAGCTGCGCCTGTCACGGCTGACACGCTGGGTCGTCGATGCGCACTTCGAGGGCCATGCCTATGGTCTGCGCCTGCCGGGATGCGAGTTCCCGCCCGCGATCAGCGCCGGTCACCGCCATCGCTGTCTTAGCGCGCTGGCCTTGCACGAGCCGACGCCGGCCAGCATGGCAGGTGGCCATGATTAGCCCCTCCGAACACCTGATCCGGCTCGGCTGGACCAGTGCCGCGCTCGGGCTCAGTGTTGCCCCGCATCTGCCGCGCATGCCCGCCTGGGTCAGCCTGCTCACCATCGTCTGCATCGGCTGGCGGATTCTGGCCGCAGTGCGTGGCTGGAAGGCACCCTGGCAATGGTTGCGGCTGCTGCTGGCGGGCGGTGGCTTTACCGCCGTGATCGCGAGTTACGGAACGGTCAACGGCATCGAAGCCGGCAGTGCGCTGCTGGTGGTCATGATGGACATGAAGCTGCTGGAAACCTGGCGCCGTCGGGACTACCAGGTGTTGATGTTCATCAGCTACTTCCTGGTGATGGCGCAGCTGCTTCACGAACCCGGCATCTGGACCTTGCCCTACATGATCCTGGCAGTAGGCCTGAGCACCATTACCCTGATGCAGACCGTTCGTCGCGGCCCTGCGATTCCGGCTGCGCGCGCTTCGCGCCTGGTCGGCACAATGATACTGCTCGCTCTGCCTCTGATGCTGGCGCTGTTCCTGCTTTTCCCGCGTGTCCCGGGTCCTTTCTGGGCGATGCCAACGCGCGGCGGCGGGGTCAGCGGCCTCGACGACGTGATGACACCGGGCAGCGTCAATGCGCTTAGCCTGTCCAACGCAGTCGCGTTTCGCGCGAGCTTTGAGGGCCAGGTGCCGCCACCGATCCAGCGATACTGGCGCGGCCCGGTACTGCATGATTTTGACGGCGCGAGCTGGCGCGAGCCCGGGGGACGGCCATGGCGGCCAGCCGAAATCCGGCGCGAGGGTCAGAAGATCCGTTACAGGGTAACGCTGGAGCCCAGCGGCAGGCCATGGCTGATGGCCCTGGATTATCCCGGCGACTGGAGCCTGCCGCGGGCCTATCTGTCCGTGGACTACCAGTTGATGGCGATGCGCCCGGTAGAGCAGTTGACCGCCTACGACGTGGTGTCCTACCCGGATGCACTGGCGCAGATCGACCTCGATCCGCGCGAGCAGGCGATGAATCTCGGGTTGCCGCCAGGGCGCAACCCCCGGGCCCAGGCGCTGGCCAGAGAGTTTCGCGGTCGCTACGCGGACGACCGCGACTTCTTAAGTGCAATGCTCGAGCGGTTCACGCTGGAACCCTACACCTACACTCTGGATCCGCCGGCGCTGCGCGGCAGCCATCCGGTGGACGAGTTCCTGTTCGACACCCGCAGGGGTTTTTGCGAACACTTCGCTTCCGCATTCGCAGTTCTGATGCGTGCCGGTGGCATACCGGCGAGAATTGTAACCGGCTATCAGGGCGGAGAATTGAACCCCCTCAACAACCGCATGACGGTGCGCCAGTCGGATGCTCACGCATGGACCGAAGTCTGGTTGCCTGCGGAAGGCTGGATGCGTGTCGACCCGACTGCTGCGGTGGCACCGGAGCGGATCGAGCTCAGCATGGCCGATGCGCTGCCTGACAGCGATCTGGTACCCGGGCGGTTTATGCGCTCGCTGCCGCTGCTGCTGGAACTGCAGCAGCGCTGGGATGCTCTGGACAGCGCCTGGAACGAATGGGTACTTGCCTACGGCCCGGAGCGCCAGATTGCGTTTCTGCGGAGTCTCGGCGTTAACAATCCGGACTGGCGAGCGCTGGCGGCATTGCTTGGCGTGAGTGTCATGCTCATCCTGGGGGTGATCGCGCTGTGGACCGCGTGGCATTACCGCCCGGGCGCCGGGGATCGGGTGCAGAGGATGTATAAACAATTTATTGACCGTCTGGCCCGACGTGGAATTCGGCGCGAACCCTGGGAGGGACCGCTGGTTCTGGCTGAGCGGGCACAACGTCAGCTGCCCGCATACGCCGGCGCGATCCACTCGATTACGCGCAGCTACATCCGCCTGCGCTATGAGGAACGCTGCAGCGATTCAGAGTTGCTGCGCTTCAAGCGTCTGTTGAAAGGCTTCCGCCCCTAGCGAACGTCCAACTCCGCGGCGGCGCGACTCCCGGCCTCAACATTCACCCGCCACAACAGGAATCCGCCGACAACGAACAGAACACTCAGGGCCAGAATGCTGTCGCGCTCAGTGGCACCAAGCACTACTACTGATGCCATCAGCAGCGGCCCGAGGATCGCGGCAAACTTGCCGACCATGTTGAAGAAACCGAAAAACTCTGCTGTCTTTGATTTCGGAATCAGGCGCGCATAGAGCGACCGGCTAAGGCTCTGCACACCGCCCTGGACCAGGCCGATGGCGATCGCCAGGTTAAAGAAGTCCCTGCTGTCCTCGAGCCACCCCCACGCATAGAACAGGGCAGCAATATATACCGCCAGACCGATCAGGATGGCCGGCCGCGGTCCGATTTTTTTGCCCAGCCAGCCGAAACCCATCGCCGCCGGAAATGCCACAAACTGGGTCAGCAACAGCGCGGCAACCAGACTGCCCTGATCGAGTCCCAGCACCCGGTCGCCGAAAAACACCGCGGTCTTGATCACCGTATTGACCCCGTCGATATACAGCCAGTACCCGATCAGGAAAACCAGCAGCACCCGCATCTTCCTCACCTGGTGGAAGGTTCCGGCGAGCTGCGCCAGGCCCTCACGCACTGCCTGCCAGCGTGACGCCTTGTGCGGGGTCGGCGTTTCCCTCACACCGAACAACAGCGGCATGGTGAACACTCCCCACCAGACCGCCACCGTAACAAAGGAGGCCTTGACCGCGGCACCGGCGTCGGCGAGACCGAACATCTCCGGCTTCTGCGCCATCAATACGTTTAACGCGAACAACAAGCCGCCGCCGATATAGCCCAGCGCATAGCCAAACGCGGACACCACATCAAAATCTTCTTCTTTGGAAACATCCACGATCATCGAGTCGTAGAACACGTTAGCCCCGGAAAAACCGATAGTGCCGAGTCCGTACAACAGCAGACCGGCCCACCACTGCCCGGCGTGCACCCAGGCCAGGCCGGCCGCCATCACCACGCCCAGCATGGCGAAGGTCGCCAAAAACTTCTTGCGATTCCCACCCCGGTCCGCGATCGCGCCCAGAATCGGCGCTGACACAGCGACCAGAATGCTGGACCCGGCAAGGGTCATGTTGAACCAGAACTGAGAATCCTTGGCGCTGATATCGCCGCTCAGCGCGCTGTAGAACACCGGGAAGAACCCGGCCATGATGGTAGTGGCAAACGCCGAGTTCGCCCAGTCGTAAAGCGCCCAGGACAAGACCGGCTTACTCAGCAATATTCGCTTCATGATCAAAGCTCACAGCAAAGACGGCCTCAGGCCGCGGGCCGGCGTACTATACCCGAGCGGAGCACCTGCGGTGAGTCTCAGGCGGCGAGCTGCTCGCGAGTCGCACGGAAGGTGATTTCCGGCCAGCGCTCCTCGGTCAGGGTGAGATTGACCCTGGTCGGGGCGACATACACCAGACTGTTGCTGTGATCCCGGGCCAGCTGGTCGTGAGCCTTGCGCTCGAATTCAGCGAGCCGGCGCGCGTCGTCAGCATAGATCCAGCGCGCCGTCGCAACCTGCACCGGCTCGAACTGGCAGTCGACGCCATATTCCGAGCGCAAGCGGAACGCGACCACGTCGAACTGCAATGGCCCGACGGCGCCGAGGATCAGATCGTTGTTGCGCAGCGGTCTGAACAATTGCGTCGCGCCCTCCTCGCAAAGCTGATTCAGGCCCTTTTGCAACGCTTTCATCTTCAACGGGTCGCGCAGCACCGCGCGGCGGAATATCTCGGGGGCGAAATTCGGAACGCCGGTGAACTGCAGCGACTCGCCCTGAGAAAAGGTATCGCCGATATTGATCGTACCGTGGTTATGCAGGCCGATAATGTCGCCCGCACAGGCATGCTCAGCTTGCTGGCGATCGGAGGCCAGGAAGGTCAGCGCATCTGCCACCCGGATTTCCTTGCCGGTGCGAACGTGAGTCAGTTTCATGCCCGGGGTGTAGCTGCCCGAACAGATACGCACAAAGGCTATCCGGTCGCGATGCGCCGGATCCATATTTGCCTGGATCTTGAACACGAAACCGGAGAAGGCGTCTTCCACGGGCTGCACCGTGCGCTCGCGCGCAGTCCGGGCCCGCGGTGCCGGCGCCCAGTCGACAAAAGCTGTTAACAATTCGCGAACGCCAAAGGTATTGATGGCCGAGCCAAAGAACACCGGTGTCTGCCGGCCTGCCAGGTAAGCGTCGAGGTCCAGCGGATCGCAGGCGCCGCGAACCAGTTCCACCTCCTCACAGAACTCTTCATGCCGATCGCCAAGCAAGGCTGCCGCCTGCTCACCGCGGATATTGTCTATCGTCACCGTCTCGCCCAACGCACCCTTGGCGCCGGGCCGATAGACGTAGATACGGTCTTCAAGCAGATGGTAAACGCCTCTGAGCTCCCGCCCCATCCCGATCGGCCAGGTGATCGGTGTGCACTGGATGCCGAGGACCTTCTCGATTTCGTCGAGGAGATCCAGCGGTTCGCGTCCGTCCCGGTCGAGCTTGTTGATAAAGGTGATGATCGGTGTGTCTCGCATCCGGCACACTTCCATCAATTTCACCGTCCGCTCCTCGACGCCTTTGGCGCAATCGATCACCATCAGCGCCGAATCGACTGCGGTAAGCGTGCGGTAGGTATCCTCGGAGAAGTCTCCGTGACCCGGTGTGTCGAGCAGATTCACAGTGCGATCGGCGAATTCGAATTGCATCACCGATGACGTAACCGAGATGCCCCGCTCCTGCTCCAGTGCCATCCAGTCTGAGGTGGCATGACGCGAAGCCTTGCGTCCCTTGACCGAGCCGGCAAGCGTAATCGCACCACCAAACAGCAACAGCTTCTCGGTGAGTGTCGTCTTGCCCGCATCTGGATGGGAGATGATGGCGAATGTGCGCCGTCTTGCGACGGCCTTGACAATGGAAGTCATAACGCGGTGCCGATACGGCCGATCCGGTGCAGGAATCAAAGCCGGCTATTGTAACCCAGCAGGCTCGATCGGCGTAACGAGCCCAGGCCGGCCATCAGCGCGGCTGTTGACGCAGATCGTGTTCGAGCACCAGCGCATCTTCGCGACCCTGATGGCTGCGGTAATAGGCCTTGCGCACGCCGATCTGCCTGAAGCCGACGGATTCGTACAGCTGCAGCGCCACGATGTTGGACGGCCGCACTTCCAGGATCAGCCGGCTCGCGCCGAGATGGCTGGCCTGTCCGAACAGCCAGCCCAGCAGGGCCCTGCCCACGCCGCAACCATGCCAGTCCGGGTGGATACAGATATTCAGCAGATGAGCCTCGTCCGCGGCCGCCGACATCACCGCATATCCGCGGACGAGTTCATCGCTGGCCACCACGATCGCGCAATAGCCGACCCGCAGACAATCTCTGAAAATGCCCTCGGACCATGGAAACTCATAGACTTCGCGCTCTATCGCGACGACCTGGGTCAGATCCTGTTCGCACATCGGCCGTACCGGCAACGCCTGAATTTCCGGCCGCGCGCTCATCCAGTCTCTGCCTCCAGCACCGACCTGGCCAGCAACAGATCTCGCCAGACCTTGCCCTTCTCCGATGGCCGCCGCAGCAGGTAGGCCGGATGATAGGTCACCACCAGCGGCGTGTTGCGAGGACCAAAATGGTGCACCCGCCCGCGCAGACGACCTACCGGTACGTCCTGACCGAGCAGTCGCTGAGCCGACACCCGGCCGACAGCGAGTATCACCCGCGGCCGGATCAGCTCGATCTGGCGCTCCAGATAGGGCGCGCAACATGCCGCCTCTTCGGCAGACGGATCACGATTGTTCGGCGGGCGACACTTGATGACGTTTGCAATATACGCGGTGGACCGGGACTGACTGACGCCGGCCAGCATCGCATCGAGCAACTGCCCTGCCCGGCCCACGAACGGCTCACCGCGGCGATCTTCCTCGGCGCCGGGCGCTTCACCGATCACCATCCAGTCAGCCGCCGCCGCGCCGACGCCAAATACAGTGGTCGTTCTGGTCTGTGACAGCGGGCACAACTGACAGGCGGCAACGGCTGCCTGCAGGCTGGCCCAGTCCAGTTCGCCGACCGGCGTCGCCTGGGTTGGCGCGGACGAAGTCGTCGATGCGGATCCCGGAGCCGGGGTTGCCGGGTACGGACTCTGGCGCTCGGGCTCAGTCTCGACCGGCTGGTCCTGGATTATCGGGTCCCGGCGCACCCAGGCGGTGATGCCCATCGTGCGCAGGTAATTGACGCGGCGAGCCTCCGGATCAGTTGCTGACATCAGGCCGCTTTCTTGTCCCCGTGCTTGTGCCGCTTGAGTGCGCGAGCGCGCCGAACCATTGTCACCACCGGGCCGGATACCGCATAAGCCACAAACATCGAAAACAGCACCACCGGCGGCTCCAGCGAAATCAACATGAAAAACGCCGGGATCAGCAACAGGTAGGGGAACGGAATGTGACGGCCGAGATTCACATTGCGACCGCTGTAGTAGTTGAAATTGCTCACCATCAGCGCGCCAGCCACGGCGGTGACGCCGAATGCAATCACGAAACCCCAGAATCCCTGCAGAGAGTACTCCGCCGCCAACCACACGGTCCCGGCGACCAGGGCGGCTCCGGAAGGACTCGGCAGCCCTTCGAAAAATCGTTTGTCGGCAATGCCGATGCGCGAGTTATAGCGCGCCAGCCTCATCGCCGCGCAGACCGAGTAAAAAAACGCGGCCAGCCAGCCCAGCCGGCCCCACAGCCAGGAGTACTCGGGCAGGATTGTCGCACCCCATTGATAGACCACCAGCGCCGGCGCGAGGCCGAACGACACCATATCTGACAAGCTGTCGTATTCCTTGCCAAAGTCGCTCTCGGTATGGGTCAAGCGCGCCACGCGGCCATCGAGACCATCCAGCACCATGGCGACGAATATGGCCACCGCCGCCTTCTGAAAATTGCCGTCCATGGCGGCCACCACAGAGAAAAAGCCCGCAAACAGCGCGCCGGTGGTGAACAGATTGGGCAGCAGATATATGCCTCTGCGGCGTAGTGATGCTTTTTGCGCCGCCAGCTGTGTCTCTCTTTCCATGACTCTCACTTTATTACGATTGGCCGACCGCGCGCCAGCGCGACCGCCGGCCATCCAGCCCCCGGAACGCCACTCCAGCCAGGCATTTACCAGCGATAACCGCCTGCGTTTCAAGATGCGCCGATTGGGCCGAACGCCGTGACCATGGCCGCAATCCGCGCTTACAGGGTCTCAGTCCGCGCACAGCCGGCTGTCTGGGAGACTTGTCGGGCCAGCGGCAAACGCTCTGATCCGTCGCGGCCCGGCCACGTGATCACTGCAGCCACGGCATCATCGCCCGAAGTCTCGCGCCGACCTCCTCGATGCGGTGGGAAGCCGCTGCCTTGCGTCCTGCGGCCAGCGTTGGAAACCCTGCCTGTGCATCCGCATCAAGCTCATCAGCGAAGCGGCCGTCGCGAATTTCATCCAGCATCCGGCGCATCTGCTCGCGGCTGGCCTGGTTGATCACGCGCGGCCCCCGCGTGTAGTCGCCAAACTCTGCGGTACTCGAAATCGAGCGCCGCATTCCGGCGATACCTTGCCGGTGCACCATATCCGCAATCAATTTCACCTCATGCAGACAACTGAAATAGGCGAGCTCTTCCGGATAACCGGCGTCAACCAGGGTGTCGAACGCGGCACTGATCAGATGCGTAAGGCCGCCGCAGAGCACGGCCTGCTCTGCAAACAGATCAGTCTCGGTCTCATTCCGAAAGCTGGTTTCGATGATCCCTGCCCGCCCGTGGCCATTGGCCGCTGCGTAGGCCAGGCCGAGCGCCCGGGCCGAGCCGCTGGCGTCCTGATGCACGGCCAGCAATGCCGGTGTGCCGGCGCCCGCTTCGTAAGTCGCCCGCACCTGCTCGCCAATGCCCAGCGGCGCCACCATCAACACGTCCAGATCGGCTCGTGGTCGCAGCCGGCCAAAATGGATGTTGTAACCATGCGCGAATAGCAGCGCCGCACCGGGCTTCATGCCGGACTCCAGCACATCCCGATAGAGTTGAACCTGCACCTCGTCGGGGACCAGCAACATCAGCAGATCGCAACTGGCAGCAGCGTGTTCGAGCGAATCCACGCACAGGCTCTGCGCCTCGCAACTCGCTCTCGAACCGGAGCCCGCGCGCAATGCGACACACACGTCGACACCAGAATCGCGCAGATTCAGCGCATGGGCGCGACCCTGCGAACCAAAACCGACGATCCCCACTCGGCGGCCGCGCAGAAAATCCGGATCCGTGTCCTTGTCGTAGCAGGTTTGCATTGTCTGTCTCCTGGCCGAGGTCGGCGCCGCATCGCTTTCGGGTACAAATCCGGCATGTTCGGCTTACAATGTGCGTCCTGCACAAAAGCGCCTATCGGCACAGGATCCCGCATGCGTCTATCCCGTTATCCCATCACGACCCTTAAAGAAGTGCCGGCGAGCGCCGATGTCGTCAGCCAGCAACTGATGTTGAGGGCCGGAATGATACGGCGACTGGCGTCCGGGCTCTACTCGTGGCTGCCTCTGGGACTACGCGTGCTGCGCAAGGTTGAGCAGATCGTGCGCGAGGAGATGGATGCAGCCGGCGCACTGGAGATGCTGATGCCGGTGGTCCAGCCGGCCGAGCTGTGGCAGGAATCCGGGCGCTGGGACGTGTTCGGTCCGGAATTGTTGCGTTTTGTCGATCGACACGATCGGGGCTTCTGTCTGGGCCCTACGCACGAAGAGGTGATCACCGACATCGCCCGTCGTGAGCTGCGCAGCTACCGCCAGTTGCCGGTGACTTATTACCAGATTCAAACCAAGTTTCGAGACGAGATCCGCCCCCGATTCGGCGTCATGCGCTCGCGCGAATTCATCATGAAGGATGCTTATTCCTTCCACCTCGACCAGGCCAGCCTGGAACAGACCTACGAGCGCATGTACCAGGCCTACGGCACGGTCTGTGAGCGTATGGGCCTGCGTTATCGTGCGGTCGAGGCGGATACCGGCGCCATCGGCGGCAGCGTGTCCCATGAATTCCACGTGCTCGCCGATTCAGGCGAAGACGCCATCGCCTATGCTGAGGGCGGCGAATATGCGGCCAATGTGGAGATGGCCAGCTGCACCGCCCCGTCCGAGCCGCGTCCGGCGCCACGCGAGACTCTGGAGTCAGTGGCTACTCCGGGGATAGGCAGCATCGCCGAAGTCGCGGAATGCCTGGATAAGCAGCCGGAGCGCTGTCTCAAGACCCTGCTGGTGGAAGGCGTTGAAGACGGTATTGTCGCGCTGGTGCTGCGCGGCGATCACGAACTCAACCCGATCAAGGCGGCGCGTCTGCCCGGGGTCTCTTCGCCGCTGAAGATGGCAGAGGCAGACGTGATCAACGCAAGGCTCGGCTGCACCCCCGGCTCGATAGGACCGGTGGGCCTGGATTGTCCGGTGTACGCAGATCTTGCTACCAGCGCCATGGCGGACTTTGTCTGCGGCGCCAATCGTACGGATCAGCACCTGCGGGGCGTCAACTGGGAACGGGATCTGCCGGAGCCCCAATTCGCCGATATCCGCAACGCGGTCGAGGGCGACCCGAGCCCGGACGGGCGCGGAATTCTGCGTATCGCACGCGGTATCGAGGTCGGGCATGTTTTCCAGTTGGGCAGCAAATACAGCGAGAGCATGAACGCCACAGTGCTGGATGCCGAGGGCCGTGATCAGCCGATGCTGATGGGCTGCTATGGAATCGGGGTCACCCGCCTGGTGGCCGCTGCGATCGAGCAGAATAATGATGCCCGCGGAATCATCTGGCCAGCCCCGATCGCACCGTTCAGCGTCCTGCTGGTGCCGATCAATATGCACAAGTCACCGCGTGTTCAGCAGGCCACCGAGAATCTTTATGCCGAACTCGTCGCTGCCGGCGTGGAAGTGCTGCTGGATGATCGCGATGCCAGGCCGGGGGTCAAATTCGCGGATGGCGAGCTAATCGGTATCCCGCATCGCGTGACCATCGGCGAACGCGGTCTCGACGCCGGCACGGTGGAATATCGACGCCGCACGGACACCGAGTCTGTCGATCTGCCGATCGACGGCCTGGTCGGGTCTCTGGCGGAACGTGTCGCCGCGGGTCTGCCGCTGAGCTAGCCCATGTCTCGGCTACGATTTATCAGGATCTCCGCTGTTGCCGCGCTGCTTGCGCTGTCCGCGACAGGCGCGGCTGAGGCACAGACCGAGCCGGAAGTGGATCAGGCGTTACGCGAACGGCTGATCGCGGCCGCCAGCGAGGCGCCGAGTTTCGATGACCGCTTCCATGCCGAAGTCTGGCTGACTGACATGTCCAGCCGGCTGGCGGCGAAAGTCCCGGATCACGAGGAGCGCCTGGCCATACTCAAGACCGCGCATCAGGAAGCGAGCCGGGTCGATTTGCCGCCGGAACTGGTGCTGGCGGTGATCGATATCGAGAGCAATTTTGATCGGTTTGCGCTGTCCTATGCCGGCGCGAGGGGCCTGATGCAGGTGATGCCGTTCTGGCTGAAGGAGATCGGCCGACCCGAGGACAACTTGTTTGAAATCGCCACCAATCTGCGCTACGGCTGCACTATCCTGCGTTATTACTACGATATGGAGGGTGGCCGCCTGTTTCCGGCCCTGGCTCGGTACAACGGCAGCCGCGGCAAACGCTGGTACCCTGACCTGGTGATGGGTCGCCTTAGTTCCAAGTGGTTCCAGCAGTAATCTCGTTCAGCCTGTGCTGAAACCGCTACGGGCGGCGTCAGGGATCTCTGCATCCTGCACTTTGACCATATCGACGCGAGCTGCCGGAGGCCCTTTTTCAAGCCACGCGCACAGTGCTCCGACTGCACCGGCTTCGCCCCAGGCCAGCACTTCCACGCGGCCGTCCGCAAGGTTGATCGCATGCCCGTTCACACCCAGGGACTTCGCCTTGCGGGCCGTGCTGGCGCGAAAAAACACGCCTTGTACGCGACCGGAAACCAGACATCGACGGCAAACGATATCGCTCATGGCGACCCTGCCAGCTGGGGCAACCCTTATTCGGGTTGGGAAAGTTGCCGGGTGATGGTGATCGCGTGGCTGGCCTTTTCCCTGGCCAGCTTTGCATCGACGCGGGCTCCGTTATAAGCCCGTTTTTGCAGCTTTTGTTCGGCCGCGGTGAGATAGTCTCTGGCTTGCTGCAACACCATCGGCGCCTTGTTTTCGGCACCGGCATCCGTCGCCGCCTGGATTGCCTGGCGCGCGTCGCTCATCTCCTGGACCGGAGGTCCCGCACAGGCGGCAAGTAGTAAAGTGGCGCAAAGCGCTATCCAGCGGATGTGCATGGTTGTTGTTATCCGTCGTGTTCGCACCTCCAGCCACCGCCAACGGAGACTGGATTGAAAAAGCCAGCACAGCGAATATACCCCGTAAGGCCCGCGATGGCCACTATCTACGACTCCGCCATGCCTGGGAAAAAATTGAGAGAAATCATGAAGGTAAGTATCTATCATAATCCTCGTTGCTCAAAGTCCAGGCGCGCGCTGGAACTGCTGACGGAGCGCGGCATCGAGCCGGAGATCATCCACTACCTGGAATCACCACCGGACGCCGACCGTCTGAACAGCATTATCGCCATGCTGGATATCGCCCCGCGTCAGCTGCTGCGCACTGGCGAACCGGAATATCGTGAACTGGGACTCGACGCCGAGGACGTCAGCGACGAGAGGATCGTTGCGGCCATAGTCAGTCACCCGCGGCTGATGGAACGTCCGGTGGTGGTGGCCGGGACCAGGGCGTGTATCGGCCGCCCGCCGGATCGCGTCAACGAGATTCTTGACCAGTGACTCGCATCCTGGTCGTCTACTATTCCCGCAATGGCGCCACTGCCGGCATGGCTCGCCATGTCGCCCGGGGCATCGAGTCGGTGGTCGGTGCCAACGCAGTGTTGAGAACCGTTCCAGCGGTGTCGGCGGTCACCACCAAGACCGCAGAAGACATCCCTGCCGATGGCCCGCCCTATGTGGATGTCGAGGAACTTCGCGGCATCGACGGGCTGGTGCTCGGCAGCCCCACCCGCTTTGGCAACATGTCGGCCGCGCTCAAGCAATTCCTGGACGGCACCGGTCGTCTATGGGTCGAGGGCACGCTGGTCGGCAAACCCGCCGCTGTGTTTACCTCCACCGGCACGCTCCACGGGGGGCAGGAGTCCACATTACTGTCGATGATGTTGCCGCTGTTTCATCACGGCATGGTGCTGGTGGGTTTACCATTCACCGACAAGGACCTGCGCGAAACCCGCAGCGGTGGCACGCCTTACGGCGCGAGTCACCTGGCCGGCGAACCTCACTCAAGCAATCTGCAGGATGCCGAGCGGCGGCTGTGTCAGGCGCTGGGACGCAGGGTCGCAACAGTGGCCAAGGCGCTCAAGGGCTCGGTGGACAATTGAAGGATATTGCGCCTGCGAACCAGCGAAGCATCGCGGTTCTCAGCGTGGCTGCGCTGCTGGTGTGGATCGCGTTGTGGCTTGGCGTCTTCGCCAGGCCAGCGGCGATTCCCGGCTGGGTCCCGGTCCTGGTCATGTGGCTGCCGCTGTTTCCGACGCTACCGCTACTGTGGCGGGGGCATCGCGGGGCCTGTGCCTGGGGCAGCATGATCGGCGTTTTCTACGCCGGTTTCGCCGTGGTCGAGCTAACCGCAAATCCCCCGGAGCGCGCCTGGGCTGCCGGCGCACTGGCCCTGTCGCTGGTCATGGTCTTTGTCCTGGTCCGATGCGCGAGACACTGGCCCGCCAGCCAGGTCGGAACCAGATAAGCCAGGAACGAGATAAGCCAGGAACGAGATAAGCGATGCGCATCGCATCGCCCGGGGTCCGGGGCAAGAGCACCTCTTGTTGTGTTTTTTGCCGAGTCCCCCGGCGCGCTCAATAGCGACTTTTCGTGCGCTGTCCCCGGGCGCAGGGCTAAGGCGAGCGCGCCAGCACTTCGCGCACGAATGGCACGGTCAGACGGCGTTTGGCGGCCAGTGAAGCGACATCCAGAAGATCCAGCCAGTCATACAGGGTAGCCATATCTCTGGGCAAACGTCGCAACAGGTACTGAGCGGTTTCCTCGGGCAACTCCAGACCCCGATGCCGGGCGCGCAATTGCAACGCCTCGATGCGTTCGCCGTCGTCCAGCGTCCCGAGCTGAAACACCACGCCAGCGGCCAGCCGTGAAGCCAGGTCCGGCAATTTGATATCCAGATTGGCCGGCGCTTCGGTGGTAGAGACCAGCAAGCGACCGCCGCGCTCGTTCAGTTCGTTGTACAGGTGAAACAGCGCATGCTCGAACTCCGCCTCGCCGGCGACCACATCAAGATCATCCACCGCCAGCACGTGCCGTTCGCCCCAACCTTCGAGTGCCCCTGCACCCAGTTCACGCAGTGCCTTCATCGGCAAATAGGCAACCCGTACTCCGGGCCCGGCCGCGGCGCAGACGGCCTGCAGCAAATGTGTCTTGCCTGAACTGGCCGGTCCCCAGATCCAGGCACCGGCGCCAGCTCTGGTATCGGCAAGAGAGCGCAGATAATCGATGGCCCCGGCATTGGGGCCGGCAAGGAAAGTGGCGAATACTGCCGAATCCCTGAGCGTGATGCCTAGCGGCAGCTGATCCATTGCGCCTGCCTCACTCCGCCGCAGCGGCAACCCGGCCAGCAGCGGAGATCTCGGTCGGCTGTGCATTCATGACAGGCACGGCAATGAAGGCTAGCGCAGCTGATAACTCAGAATCACCGGTCTGGTGTCGCCGGAACCTCCGCCCTGCGAACCCGGTCCAGCCTGTCCCACCCGCTCGGCGGGTTGCAGGACTCCGCCGAGACGGATAGCGCGGTCGACGTTGTCCACACTTCCTCGCAGGCGCAGGCCGAAAATTACCGTGTCGTCCTGAAGCTGGCGCAGTCCCAGGGAAGCGATCGCCGTGATCCCCTCGAGATAGCGACTCACCCGCGCATAGTCCTCCAGGTTCCTGATGCCTGCCACTGACAATCCGATCTCGCCTTCGACAGCGGCTCCGGTCGCCACAGAGTAACGCGCGGCAAAGCGATCGCTGGCACCGTTGATCCCGTCGTCCAGGCCGCCATCCCAACGTAAAACCTGACCATTCTCGAACAAGGCCCAGCGCACCCGGTACGAAGCGTCGCTGGTGTATCGGCCGAGCAGGACCGCTTCGACCCCGTAACGCCGCGCCGCTTCTAGCAGCGGCTCCTCAAACCCGCCCCAGGCATCGGTAAAAGAAAACCGGCTGCGGTCCTGAGCGTCCATCAATGGCAGCAGCATGGGCAAGCCGCGCAGATCCGCCAGCGCCGTCATCTGCTCCCGCAGCGCGGACGCCCGCGGGTCGGTAATCTCGTCTTCGGCACTGAGGATGTAGCGACGACCGCCGCCTTCATCGACCGCCAGCACCAGCAGCACCGGCGGACGCTCGCCGCCCCAGAAACTGAAGCCTCGCTGGGTCAGCTGCGCCTGCACCGCCTGGCCATCGAACGCCACCCACAGACCTTCCCGATCGATACGGTACTGCTGGACATAGGTTTCGGCGCGGTTGCGCAACTCAGCGAGCGCCGGATCCGCGGGCGCATCAATGCGGCCTACCACGCGGGTGAGAACGACGTCCATCGCCCGCTTGAATCCCTGGGACCTGGCGGCCTGGGTGTCTTCGGCCAATGGCACCGTGGCGGTGAACAAACCAGCATCGACGGCCCGGGCCGGGAGCCAGAGCAGGCACAGGATCAGGGCGAAAATAATCTTTTGGCAGAGGCTCGGCACAAGACGCTGTTCCGGCAAAAATGGTGAGGTAAAATAGCACATATTCACAGCGGCCTACCGTGACCTGCACCCCTGCGCCGGCGGCGCTGCCCGACCCCGACTTCATGGGAATCACCTGATGAGCGACACTTCCTCCCTGACCTACCGCGATGCCGGCGTAGATATCGATGCGGGAAATGCCCTGGTCGAACGGATCAAACCTGCGGTCGCCTCGACCCGGCGACCGGGTGTACTCAGCGGTATCGGCGGTTTTGGTGGCCTGTTCGAACTGCCGGCAGGATACCGGCAACCGGTGCTGGTTTCAGGTACCGACGGCGTCGGCACCAAGCTAAAGCTGGCGATCGAGTGCGGGCGCCACACCAGCATAGGTATCGACCTGGTCGGCATGTGCGTCAACGATGTGGTGGTCCAGGGTGCTGAACCGCTGTTCTTTCTTGATTATTACGCCACCGGGCATCTTGTTGTCGATGTCGCCGCCGATGTGGTCGCAGGGATCGCCGATGGCTGCCGTCAGGCTGGCGCCGCGTTAATCGGCGGCGAGACCGCCGAGTTACCGGGGATCTACCAGGGAGACGATTACGATCTGGCCGGATTCTGTGTCGGCATCGTGGAAAAGGAATCGATCATTGACGGCGCCAATGTGGGGGACGGGGATGCGGTCGTGGCCCTGGCATCGACCGGCCCCCATTCCAACGGCTATTCCCTGATCCGGAAAATAGTGGAGCGCAGCGGAGTCGGTCTTGACGATGCCTTCGGTGACTCGAGTTTCGGCGAGGCGCTGCTGGCGCCAACCCGAATCTATGTCAGGTCCTTGCTCGCGCTCAATGCGGCTGTGGAGATTCGGGCCATGGCGCATATTACCGGCGGTGGTTTGCCGGAGAATGTGCCGCGGGCTCTGCCGGACGGTTTTGGCGTGCGCATCGACACCGCCACCTGGACCATGCCGGACATTTTTCGCTGGCTGGAACAGCAGGGAAGACTGGAACGGCACGAGCTGTTCCGCACCTTCAACTGCGGGGTGGGCATGGTGGTGATCGTTGCGGCGGAAGCCGCCGACAGCGCGGTGGATATTCTGAACAGCCACGGTGAACGCGCGTGGATCGCTGGCCAGGTCGTTGCGGGCAAAGCTGGTGTGGAACTGACCGGATGAACACCACTGCGCCGATGCCAGTGGTGGTGATGATATCCGGCAGCGGCACCAATCTGCAGGCGATCCTCGACGCGACGGCTGATGGTTGTCTCCCGGTCAGAGTCAAGGCTGTGCTCAGCGACGTTCCTGGCGCATTCGGTCTCGAGCGCGCGCGGCAGGCCGGCGTGCCCGCCGAATGCCTGCCGGCATCCGATTTCGCCGATCGGGCCAGCTTTGATCAGGCGCTGGGTCAGCGTCTGGAACAGCTGGCTCCGGGTCTGGTCGTGCTCGCCGGGTTTATGCGCATCCTCAGCGCGCCGCTGGTCCGCGCCTGGTCCGGGCGCATGTTGAATATCCATCCGTCGCTGCTACCGAGGTATCGTGGCTTGCATACGCACAGGCGGGTGCTCGAAGCAGGCGAAACGGAACACGGCACCAGCGTGCATTTTGTTACCGAGGAGCTCGATGGCGGACCCCTGATCGCCCAGGCGCGTATCCGGATCCGGGGAAATGACACTGAAACCTCGCTGAATCAGCGGATTCAGGCCCTGGAACACAAGCTCTATCCGCTGGTAATCGGCTGGTTTGGCCAGGGCCGCCTGCGGCTTGGCGCCAATGGTGTCGAGTTCGATGGCGCGACGCTGGAAGAGCCGGTAATCCGCGAAGAAGCGGAGTTGCTCGGCGCATAGACCCGACGCTCGCGCCGGCTGCCGATCGTTGCGCGCAATTCAGGCCCGGGGCAAGGTAACTCCGACCTGTCCCTGGTATTTGCCGCCGCGGTCCTTGTACGAGACTTCGCAAACCTCATCCGACTCGAAGAACAGCATTTGCGCGACGCCTTCGTTTGCGTAAATGCGCGCCGGCAAGGGCGTGGTATTCGAGAATTCCAGGGTCACATGACCCTCCCACTCGGGCTCGAGCGGGGTCACATTGACGATGATCCCGCAACGGGCATAGGTCGATTTCCCCAGGCAGATTGTCAGTACGCTGCGCGGAATACGGAAGTATTCGACAGTCCGCGCCAGCGCGAAGGAATTGGGCGGGATGATGCACACATCGCCGATCACATCGACAAAGCTGCTCTGATCAAACCCCTTGGGATCCACAATCGCGGAGTTGATGTTGGTAAACACCTTGAATTCAGGCGCACAACGAACATCGTAACCGTAACTTGAAGTGCCGTAGCTGATCAGCCGGTCACCGCTCTTTCCGGCCCGCACCTGCCCCGGTTCAAATGGTTCGATCATGCCATGAGTTTCCGCCATGCGGCGGATCCAGCGATCCGATCTGATGCTCACGTGGTGGTCCTCATTCAGTCATCCTCGATTACGATTTGTGGTCCCTGAGTAACAGTCCCCGCCAGCAGCGATAACGCCGCGGCCATGCGGCGCGCCACATCCATATAAGCCTTTGCGATCGGTCCGTCCGGGTCAGCCACCACGGACGGCATGCCGCTATCCGCTTCTTCCCGGATGCGAATATCCAGCGGCAGGCCGCCCAACAGAGGCACACCGTGACTCTCCGCCATGCGCGAACCTCCGCCGAGGCCGAAGATGGCCTCTTCATGGCCGCAATTCGAGCAGACATGGGTACTCATGTTCTCGATCACCCCGAGCACCGGCACCTGAACGTCCTGGAACATCTTCAGGCCCTTTACCGCATCGATCAGTGCAATGTCCTGCGGCGTAGTGATGATCACCGCACCTGAAACCGGCACCTGCTGGGCCAGGGTCAATTGTATGTCGCCGGTTCCGGGCGGCATGTCCACGATCAGATAGTCCAGATCATTCCAGCGGGTCTGGCCCAGCAACTGATTCAGCGCCTGGGTCGCCATCGGCCCGCGCCAGATAACCGGTTGATCCTCACCGACGAGAAAGCCCATGGACATGCACTGCAGGCGATGCGCAACCATTGGCTCCAGGCTGCGTCCGTCCGTCGATGTCGGCCGGCGCCCGGCCAGTCCAAGCATGGTCGGCTGACTCGGGCCGTAGATGTCAGCATCCAGAATGCCGACGCTGGCGCCTTCAGCTGCCAGCGCCAGCGCGAGATTGACCGCAGTCGTCGACTTGCCGACCCCGCCCTTGCCGGACGCCACAGCAATCACGTTGCGCACCCCGGGCAGGGGCGACTTGCCGCTCTGCACCGGTGCCGTCGGGATGTCCCAATGCACCTGCACCTCGCAGCGATCAGCCCCGAACCGGTCGTCCAGCAATCCCTGCAGAGTCCCGGCCAGCACCGGGCCGAAACGGTCCGCAGGCAGCGTCAGGCCCACCACCACCCGGATTCGCTCGCCATCCTTCGGCTCGATCTGGAGCACGGCCAGCTCGCCGAGCGGCGCCTGCAGCCCGGGATCCACGTATTCGCCGAGCACGGTCCGCACACTCTCGATAAGGTCTTCACTCAACGGCTGGCTCTCCCTTGACTATGATCAGTTGGAAAGTCGGGCATTTTAGCGGAATTCCGGGATCCGGGCGGACCGATTTGCTTGGCGAAAGTCAGGCCGTTGTGTAAGGTACGGTCAGATAACACTCCGGCGGTTCGACGATGGCTGCCGGGGGCTGACCCAGGGGCCGATGAACCTTCGTACTACCAGTGTCGCGGGCGACTCTGCGCCGTAACCGAGCAGACCCAGAACAGGAATTCGAGGAACTGACGACGGAATGAGCATTCTGGGGAGCCTTCGCGCGAGCCAGCTGATTGGCCGGATCGAGTCGATTGGTGACATCGATTCGCCTGAGGCGACGAAAGTCATTGAGAAACTGCGCAATGCCGGAGCCCCAGCCATCCGACGCATCACCGACTCACTGGCCACGGCCGATCGCCGGGACACCGAGCTGATGGTGGATCTACTGGCGGAGCTGATCACCGACAAGACGCTCTCCCAGGCCACCAAGGCGCTCAGCAGTGAAAGCCAGAACACCGTTGCCGGAGTGATCAAGGCCCTCGGTAAAGGGCGTGGCTTCAATCCGAACCGACTGGTTGATCTGCTGCAGAGTAACGACGTTCCCAAGGCTCCACTTTGTGAAGCCCTGAACGGGCAAAAGGACGGGCTCGATATCCAGCGCCTGCTGAGCCAGGCGCATATGCTCGAATCTACCGAGAAGGCGACGATCTTCCGTATCGTCGCCAAGGCCGCCTCGGAAAAGGACGTGCCTGAATTGATCAGCCGATTGAGCGGCAAGGACATCGTCGCCCGCGCTCACATCATCGATATGCTGTCGCGGTTCGATCAGCCCAACGTCCACGCTGCCCTCGAATCCCAGCTTGGTGACTCGAACAAACTGATCCGCCAGGCGGCACTGAACGCTATCGGCAAGATGAATGCACGGCCGAATATCGAAGTACTCACCAAGCTGTTGTGCGATCCGGATATCGACGTGCAGAACAAGGCCGTGGACATCATCATCCGGGTCAACCACCCGGACACGGTCAAGAACCTGGTGACGGCTCTCAAGGACGAATCCGAGTACACCCGTCGAGCCGCCGTGGAGGTGCTCAACGAGATCGGCGATGCGCGCGCGATCAAGGACCTGCTGGAAGTGCTGGGCGACGATGACTGGTGGGTGCGGGCCAGGGCGACGGACGCATTGGCCAAGATCGGCGGGCCCAAAGTCGTCAGCGCGGTGCTCGAACTGATCAACGACAAGGATGAGGAGATCCGGCGCGCCGCCATCGAGATCCTAAACAGCACCAAGGACGAGCGCGCAGTCAAGACCCTGATCGGGGCAACCCTGGATTCTGACTGGTGGGTCAGAGAGCGGGCCGCCGACGCGCTCGCCGCCATCGGCGACACCCGGGCACTGCCGGCGCTGACCAAGATGCTGCGCGGAGACGCCCGTTCCATGCCCTCCGCGATCCGAGGTATCGCCAAGCTCGGTGGCTCGGCAGAGGTCAAAACGCTGCAGGAGATGCTGCTCCGGCCTGAGCGGGAGGTCCAGATCGAAGCGATCACGGCGCTGACACGACTCGCGGATGCGAACAATGGCATGGATGTGCGCGAGCGTATCGCCAAGCTGGCAAACAGCCCGGACAAGACGGTCAAGATGGCGGTGGCCAACGCGATCAAGGCGCTGGATGAGCGCTTCTCCCCGTCGCAGATTCAGGCGGCCGCCAAGGCCGAGCGGTTTACCGAGCCTGAGCACACGATGCTGGTCGATGATGAACAGATTGCCGAGATCGTTCGTAGCGAGAGCGAGGCGCCGGCGCAGCTGGATATCACCACGCTGCAGCCGGGCGACATCATCGAAGGGCGCTACAAGTTTGTGAAGAAGATCGGCAAAGGCGCATTCGGCACCGTGCTTCTGGTCAGCGATGAGGTAGTCGAGGAAAACCTGATCCTGAAGTTCCTGAACCCCAATGTCGCTTCCGATGAAGAGATGATGAAGCGCTTCGTGCATGAGCTGCGTTACTCACGCAAGATCACGCACAAGAACGTCATTCGCATCTATGACTTTCTGCATATGGGCGGCTTGTACGCCATATCGATGGAATACTTTCCGTCCCACACGCTTGGTGATGAAGTAAAGAACGAGCAGCCGGTGCCAGTGGAAACCGCAGCCCGATTCGGCTGCGATATCGCCACCGGCATGCAGGTCGCGCACCAGGCGGGCATCGTGCATCGCGACCTCAAACCCGCCAATATTCTGATTAACGATGAGGGCCTGTTGAAGATCGTGGACTTTGGCGTGGCCGCGGCACGCAGCAGCGGCGATACGCAGCTGACCAAGACCGGCTATGTCATCGGCTCGCCCAAGTATATGGCCCCGGAGCAGATCCTCGGCAAACAGGTCGATGAGAAAGCCGACATTTACAGCCTCGGCGTAATCATGTACGAATTGCTGACCGGAGTTCCGCCGTATACCCGAGGCGACCATATGTCAGTGATGTACCAGCACGTTCAGGGCAAGGCACGACCGCCCGAGGAGATTAATCCGACCCTGCCGCCCAAGCTGGTCGACATCGTCAAATCGTGTATGTCTGTAGACAAGTCCAAACGCTACCCGTCGATGTCGTCGCTGTATGAGGCGATGTCTGAATTTCTGCCCGCGGAGTAGCCCGGCACCATGGCGCGCATTGATTCATTCCTGAAACTGGGCCTGGCCCAGGGATGTTCGGATATCCATCTTGCGGTGGGTGTGCCGCCGATGCTGCGTCTGCGCGGGGATCTGATGCCGATCAAGTTCCGCGAGTTGTCCGAGACCGAACTCGAAGGTTACGTCAACGAAATATTGACCGTATCCCAGCATAAGCACTTCTCCTCCGGCCACGACCTGGATTTTGCCTACATGTCCAGCGAGGGCGGCCGCTTTCGCGTCAATCTGTTTCGCAAAGAGACCGGCGTCGGCGCGGTATTCCGATTTATCCCTGAAGAGATTCCGAACATCGATGCCCTGGGCCTGCCGCCTGTGGTCAAGGAGTTATGCGACCATCATCAGGGCATGGTGCTGGTGACCGGCGCGACGGGTACCGGCAAATCAACCACGCTGGCGGCGATGCTGGACAGCATCAACCGCACTCGTGCGCTGAATATCATCAGTCTCGAAGACCCGATCGAATTTATCCACCAAAGCCAGAAATCGCAGATTGTGCAACGCGAATTCGGCACCCATTTCGCCACTTTTGCTGATGCCGTGCGCGCCGCCATGCGTCAGGACCCGGACGTTATCCTGGTCGGTGAGATGCGCGATACCGAAACCATCCGCATGGCGATGACCGCCGCGGAGACCGGTCACCTGGTCCTCGGCACGCTGCACACCACCAGCGCGGTCAAGACGCTCGACCGGATTATCGACGCGCTGCCGGCACTGGAACGCGGTCAGGCCAAGACCTTCCTCGCTCACAGCCTCAACGGTGTCATCACCCAGGTGCTGACCAAGACTGCAGATGGCCGCGGCCGCAAAGCGACTTTCGAGGTGCTGGTGCATAACAAGGCGATATCCAAGCTGATCCTTTCAGACCAGGTCCACCTGATCCCCTCGCAGCTGCAGACCGGCAAGGCCGACGGGATGCAACTGATGGATCAGGCCCTGCTCGATGCGATCCAGGCCAAGCAAATCGACCCGGACGATGCGTATCGATTCGCCTCCGACAAGAAAAAGTTCACCCGTTTTGTCACCGACACCAGCATCCTGCCCAAGCTGGACATGGATGACTGATGAGCCTGGCAACCCGTACCCAAGGTAGGACCCCGTGAATCTGCTCGACGAACTGCTGATGCAGCTGATCCGGCGCAACGGCTCCGATCTGCACCTGATCGCCGGAGATCCGCCGCGCATGCGCCTCAATGGCGACCTGATGACGGTGCGTGACAACCCGCTGGACCCGGATCAGTTACAACAGGACCTGAATCAGATCGTGCCGCCCAAAGCGGCGGCGACACTCAACGAACACGACCAGGCCGATTTCGCTCATGAAGTGGAAGGCCTGGCCCGGTTCCGGGTCAATATCTTCCGCCACCTGGGCGGCCTGGGCGCAATCATGCGAGCGATCCCGAGCCGGGCCAAGACGCTGGAAGAACTGAATCTGCCGGAGGTGATCGGCCGTTTGTGCAAAGAGACCTCCGGCCTTTTGCTGGTGACCGGGAAGACCGGCTCCGGCAAATCGACGACGCTGGCGGCCATGGTCGATGACATCAATCGGCGGTTGAAGGGTCATATCCTGACCATCGAAGACCCGATCGAGTTCGTCCACGAGCGCCGCAATTGCCTGATCAGCCAGCGCGAGATCGGCCAGCACAGCAACAGTTTTTCGGATGCCCTGCATTCGGCCTTGCGCGAGGACCCGGACGTCATCCTGGTCGGCGAGCTGCGTGACCTGGAAACCATGAGCACCGCGATCACCGCCGCCGAGATGGGCATCATGGTGATGGGCACCCTGCATACCAACGGCGCCGCGCAAACCGTGGACCGGATCGTCAACGCATTCCCGGCGGAGCGGCAGTCGCATATCCGCACCATGCTGTCCACTTCGCTGCGTGGCGTGATCTCGCAGCAGCTATGCAAGAAGAAGACCAACGATGGTCGCGTCCCGGTGTTTGAAGTCATGGTCAATACTCCAGCCGTGGCCAACCAGCTGCGTCAGGGCAAGCTGGACCAGCTCGAGAGCGCGATGCAGGCCGGGGCCAAAGTCGGAATGGTGACCATGGACAGTGCGCTGCAAAGCCTGCTCGACAGACGTTTCATCAGCGGCCGCGAAGCATACGAACGAGCGATGAGCAAGGAACGCTTCCGCCAGTACGCACACGAGTCCTGAGCCGGTGCCGTCTGCCGCGCCGGGTCCTGTGTGCGGCCGGAGCCCTGTGCCATAATCGCGCTTTTCCCGTTGACGACACTCCAGCATGACTGACAGACGCCGTATTCTGGTCACCGCCGCGTTGCCTTACGCCAACGGGCTCGCCCATATGGGCCATCTGGTGGAGTACATCCAGACCGACATCTGGGTACGTTTCCAGCGCCTGCGCGGCAATCAATGCCTGTTTGTCTGTGCCAGCGATGCGCACGGCACGCCGATCATGATCCGTGCGCGCAAGGACGGCGTCCCGGCCGAGACCATCATCGAGCATTATCATCTGTGCTTCGAGCGGGATTTCTCAGCTTTCCACATTCACTTCGACAATTTTCACAGCACCCACTCGCAGGAGAATCGCGAGCTGGTGGAAAACATCTATGCCCGCCTGAAGGAAAACGGGCAACTCGACCGCCGGGTCATCCGCCAGGCCTATGACCAACAGGAAGGCATGTTCCTGCCCGATCGTTTTGTCCGCGGCACCTGCCCGCGCTGCGGCGCCGCCGACCAATACGGCGACAGTTGCGAATCCTGCGGCGCCACCTATGCGCCGTCGGAACTGGTTGATCCGGTATCCGTGCTATCCGGCACGCGGCCCGTCGAGCGCGAGTCCGAACACCTGTTCTTCCGGCTTAGTCAGTTCGAAAGCGCATTGCGGCAGTGGGCTTCGGACGGGGCCTTGCAGGATAGCGTGCGCAAGAAGCTCGACGAGTGGTTTCAGGTCGGGCTGCAGGACTGGGATATCACCCGCGACGCGCCGTACTTCGGTTTCGAGATCCCTGACCTGCCGGGCAAGTATTTCTATGTGTGGCTGGATGCGCCGGTAGGCTATATGGCCAGTTTGCTGAATCTGTCCGGCAAGCGTGATGACGTGGATTTCGACGCTTACTGGGCGCCCGACAGTGACACGGAGTTGTATCACTTTATCGGCAAGGATATCGTCTATTTCCACGCCTTGTTCTGGCCTGGCGTCTTGCAGGCTGCCGGTTACCGCCTGCCGACGGCGATCTTCGCGCACGGCTTTCTCACCGTCAACGGCGAGAAGATGTCGAAGTCCCGCGGCACATTCATTACCGCGCAGACCTATCTGCAGCACCTCGAGCCGCAGTGCCTGCGCTATTATTACGCAGCGAAACTGGGCTCCGGGGTCGAAGATATCGATCTGAACCTGGAAGACTTCGTACAAAAGGTGAACTCCGATCTGGTCGGCAAGGTGGTGAACATCGCCAGCCGCTGCGCCGGCTTCGTGTCGCGCCTCGCCGACGGACAACTGGCGCAGACACTGCCGGAACCGGAGTTGCAGCATAGTTTTGTTGTCGCCGCGGCCGAGATTGCAGAATCCTATGAGACACGCAATTTCAGTCGGGCGATGCGGCAGATCATGGCTCTGGCGGATCGGGCCAACCAGTACATCGACCAGCACAAGCCCTGGGTAATGGCAAAGGACGAAAGCCGCCATGCGGAGGTGCAGGCAGTTTGCACCCAGGGATTAAATGCGTTCCGCAGTCTGATCATCATGTTGAAACCCGTGCTGCCGGGAATCGCCGCCGCCGCGGAGGCATTTCTGGGTGAAACCGACCTGGTCTGGAGCGATCTGGAGACACCGCTGCTCGGCCGGCGTATCGAGACGTTCCAGCCGCTATTGAATCGCATCGACCCGAAAGCGGTCGCGGCGATGCTGGAGGCCTCGAGGAAAGATCTTGAATCCAGCCCGGCGACGACAACACCGGAGACCGCAGCTTCAGGCGCCGAGGACGACATGAACGAAGTCACTATCGACGAATTTCGTCGGATTGAACTGCGGGTCGCCCGGATCGAAACCGCAGAAACCGTGGAAGGCGCTGACAAACTGTTGCGGCTGACGCTTGATCTGGGCACCGGCCGGCGCCAGGTGCTGGCCGGTATTCGCAGCGCCTATCAGCCCGACGCGCTGCAAGGACGACTGGTTGTCGTCGTCGCCAACCTGCAGCCGAGAAAGATGCGCTTCGGCACTTCCGAGGGCATGATCCTCGCGGCCGGACCCGGGGGTGAGGAGATCTTTCTGTTGTCGCCGGACAGCGGCGCCTCACCCGGGATGCGGGTCAGCTGAACGGGATATAATGCGATTCCCGTGCGGCGCCGAAAGCCGTGACCACAAGATCCGGTCCTGAAGGCTGCAAACAACCATGACCGAACTTGCGCTTATTCTGATCGCCACCGTCCTGGTCAACAACTTCGTGTTGGTCAAGTTCCTCGGTCTGTGCCCGTTCATGGGCGTATCGAGAAAACTGGAAACTGCGGCGGGTATGGCGCTGGCCACCACCTTCGTGCTGACCCTGTCGTCGGTATGCAGTTATCTGGTCAATGCATGGTTGCTGGCGCCGCTGGGCCTCGAGTACCTGCGTACCATCGCGTTTATTCTGGTTATCGCTGCACTGGTGCAATTCACCGAGATGGTGGTGCAGAAAACCAGTCCGCTGCTGTATCAGGTGCTGGGCATTTATCTGCCGTTGATCACTACCAATTGCGCGGTGCTCGGCGTGGCCCTGCTGAACATCCAGGAAGCTCATGGTTTGCTCGAGTCCATGGTCTACGGATTCGGCGCAGCGCTCGGTTTTTCGCTGGTCATGGTGATGTTTGCCGGTATCCGGGAACGTGTGGCCGTCGCTGACGTACCTGCCCCATTCCAGGGAGCTGCAATTGCACTGATCACTGCGGGATTGATGGCTCTGGGCTTTATGGGCTTTGCCGGGCTGGTCAAAGGCTGATGCTCACCGCCATTCTCGCCGTCTCGGGACTCGCCGCAGGCTTCGGTCTGTTGCTCGGCTTTGCCGCGGTGCGCTTTCGCACTGAAGGTGACCCGGTTGTTGACCAGATAGATGCGCTGTTGCCGCAAACCCAATGTGCGCAGTGCGGCTTCCCCGGGTGCCGCCCTTATGCCCAGGCTATCCTCAACGAAGGTGCGGATATCAATCGCTGTCCTCCCGGCGGCGAGGCCACGATACGGGCGTTGGCTGACCTGCTGGATCGCGAGCCTAAACCGCTGGACCCCGAGCGCGGTGAGGAGAAACCACCGGCCGTGGCTGTGATCGACGAGCGAGTGTGTATCGGCTGCACGCTGTGTATCCAGGCCTGTCCGGTCGACGCCATCCTCGGCGCCGCGAAACAGATGCATACGGTCATTGCCAGCGAGTGCACAGGATGCGAACTGTGTATCGAGCCATGCCCGGTCGACTGTATCGAGATGATCCCGGAACCCACCACGCTGACCACCTGGCGCTGGCCCAAACCCGATGCCAGCCCGGGCAGTACCACGACCAGCCCTGCCTGGCCAAAGGCCTGAGCGATGAGCAGCGAACGCAGGCTGTGGCGTTTCCACGGCGGGCTGCATTTGCCCGGACACAAGTCTCTTTCCAACATGGAGCCGCTGGATATAGCACCGCTGCCTGCGCGGCTGGTGCATCCCGTAGCGCAACACATAGGCAGCCCGTCTGAGCCCATCGTCGAAGTCGGAGAGAAAGTCCTGCGCGGCCAGCCGCTGACTCGCGCTAACGGTTATGTGTGCAGCCCGGTGCATGCTGCCAGTTCCGGTACTGTGGTCTCCATCGGACCCCACCCGGTTCCCCACCCCAGCGGCCTGGACGCCGAGTGCATAATCATCCGGACCGATGGCCAGGACAGTCCATATGAAGGCTTCCCGCCGCTGTCCAACTACCAGACACTCAACGCGCCCGCGCTACGCGCGCGAGTCCGCGAATGCGGCATCGTCGGTCTGGGGGGCGCGGCATTCCCCACGGCGGTGAAGCTCAATGCGGGTGTCGGCATGCGTCTGTTGATTCTCAACGGCGCCGAGTGCGAACCGTATATCAGTTGCGACGACAGCCTGATGCGCCACCGCGCAGTCGAAATCATTGCCGGCGCTCAGGTCATGCTGCACGCGCTGGAAATCAGGCATTGCTGTATCGCAATCGAAGAGGACAAGCCAGAGGCCTTCGCCAGCCTCGATGCTGCGGTCAAACGCGCGGACGATCCCCGGATTGAGGTGACCCGGGTGCCGGCGATCTATCCCGAAGGCGGCGAGCGGCAATTGATCCAGGTACTGACCGGAAAACAGGTCCCGGCGGCCGGCATCCCCGCCGACATCGGCATGCTTTGCCATAACGTGGGCACCGCTGCCGCGGTCGCCCGCGCGGTCCTGTATGGCGAAGCGCTGATCTCACGCGTGATCACGGTCACTGGTCACGGGGTGGCGCATCCACGCAATCTGGAGGTGCGGCTCGGAACCCCGATGGCCGACGTAATCGCATCCTGTGGCGGCTATACCGGCGAGGCCCGGCATCTGATCATGGGGGGCGCGATGATGGGCTTCTCGCTGAGCACCGATGCGGTGCCGGTGATCAAAGCGAGCAACTGCCTGCTGGTCGGTAGCCCGGAGGATATAAAGCCGCGGGAGCAGAGCATGCCCTGCATCCGCTGCGGCGAGTGTGCACAGGTCTGTCCTGCCCAGCTGCTGCCGCAACAGTTGTACTGGCACGCCCGGGCTGAGGAATTCGACAAACTCGACCCGTTCAATCTGTTCGATTGCATCGAATGCGGTTGCTGCGACGTGGTCTGTCCCAGTCAGATCCCGTTGACCCAGTACTTCCGCTTTGCCAAGAGCGAGATCTGGGCCCGCGAGCGCGAGCGCCGGCAGTCGGATGTGGCCCGTGAACGTTTCGAGAACCGAAACAGCCGGATCGAACTGGCGGAAGCCGAACGCAAGAAGCGCCTCGAGGCGAAGACGCGGGCGCTGAAGAAATCCGGGTCCAGCGCGGCCAGCAAGGCGGTCATTGACGAGGTTATGGCCAGGGTAAAAGCCAAGGAAGCAGCGGCCGCGCCGTCTTCCGGGCAAGAGGACGCTGACTAGTGAGCCCGTTCCATCATCATCGCCTGACAGACCGCGGCCGGGGCCGGGCGCGTTACACAGCGATCGCGTGCAGTGTTATCCGTATGCCTGTCAGTCGACGCCAAGCCCTGGCGATAAATTTCGCGCACGCTCGCCTCACGCTATGTACTGATGCCGTGCGGACTGCCCGGACGGGATCATAGATGCGCTTCGAGCCCGCTACGCCGCCGCACCTGCGACCCGCGACCAGCGTCACCCGGTTGATGGCAGATGTGCTGCTCGCCCTGATCCCGGCGGCCGTGGCCTACATTTGGTACTTCGGTCCTGGACTGTTGTTCAACATGATCATCGCCACCGCAGTGGCGATGGCCGCGGAAAGCGCCGTGCTGGTGTTACGCGGCCGTCGCCCCGGTCCCCAGCTGGCTGACCTCAGCGTCGTGGTCACCGCGATATTGCTGGCTTTTGCGCTGCCGCCGCTGACGCCCTGGTGGGTAACCGCCACCGCCGCATTCTTCGCTGTCGTTTTTGGCAAACAACTGTATGGCGGTCTCGGCTACAATCCGCTGAATCCGGCGATGGTCGGCTATGTTGTAGTCCTGATCTCGTTCCCGGCCCATATGACCCAGTGGCTGCCGCCAGGCGGTTTTGGGCTGGCCGGGTCGCGGCCCGATTTCGTTGCCAGTTTGTCCTATGTGCTCAGCGGGGAGTTCCCGCAAGGCATCAGCTGGGATGTGATCGGCGGCGCCACACCGCTGGATAACGTCAAGACCCAGCTCGGCCTGATGCGAACCGTGGAGGAAGTCCGTACTGAGCCGCTATACGGTGTGTTCGGAGCGCATGGCTGGGAGTGGATCAACAACTACATCATCCTCGGCGGTATCTGGCTGTTGTATCGCAAGGTGATCCGCTGGCAGATCCCGGTGGCAGTACTGCTCGGCTTGCTCGCACCGGCAACGCTGTTTTATCTGATCGAACCCGGCAGTTACCCGCCGCCCAGCTTCCACTTGTTCAGCGGCGCCGCGCTGTTGGGCGCCTTCTTTATCGCGACTGATCCGGTCAGCGCAGCCACCAGCAACAAGGGACGGCTGATTTTTGGTGCGGGCATCGGTGTACTCACCTATGTGATCCGTACCTGGGGAGGCTACCCGGACGGGGTCGCGTTCGCAGTCTTGCTGATGAACATGGCGGTGCCGGCCATCGATCACTACACCGTGCCGAGGAGTTATGGTCGTGAACAAGAATGACGCACGGCGACCGACCTTAAGAAGCATGGCCGTGGCTGCCGGTGTGTTAACGCTGTTTGCCGTGGTCGGGGTCGGGCTTGTCGCGTTGACCGAGGACTCCACCCATGAACGCATCGAACGTAACGAACGGGAATTTCTGCTGCGCTCCCTCAACGACGTGTTGCCAGGCGAGCGTTATGACAATGCACTGTTCGAAGACACGATTCAGGTTGTCGACGCCGATTTACTCGGCACCACCCAGCCGGTCACCGTCTATCGGGCGCGCAACAACGGGAGGCCGGAGGCGGTTATCCTCACCCCGGTGGCGCCGGACGGCTACAGCGGCGCGATCCGGCTGCTGGTCGGCATCGACTACGATGGCACGCTGACTGGCGTACGGGTCGTGGCCCACCGCGAAACACCCGGACTGGGTGATGCCATAGAAGTACAGCGGTCAAACTGGATTTTGGGATTCGACCAGCTCAGTCTGAATCAGCCTCCGCTCGAATCCTGGGCGGTGCGCCGCGACGGGGGACAGTTCGACCAGTTCACCGGCGCGACCGTGACGCCACGCGCCGTGGTCAAGGCTGTCCGCGACAGCTTGTTATACTTTGAGCGCCACCGGGACGCGTTGTTTGCCAGTGACGCCTCTGGCGCGGCGAGTGACAGCGAGGCAGCAAGCCCGCAAGAAAACCAGCAAGAAAACCGGCCAGACAGCCAGTCAGAAACCGAAAATGATTAAACAGATCGCCCTGCAGGGCCTGTGGAAGAACAATCCTGGCCTGGTCCAGTTGCTCGGCCTGTGTCCATTGCTTGCCGTCACCACCAGCGTGATTAATGGTCTCGGTCTCGGGCTGGCCACGACCCTGGTGCTGGCAAGCTCCAATCTGTGCGTTTCATTGATCCGCAATTTGGTGCGCCCCGAGATCCGGATCCCGGTATTTGTAATGATTATTGCCTCACTGGTGACCACGGTGGAACTGGCGATGAACGCCTGGTTCCACGATCTTTATCGCGTGCTCGGTATCTTTATTCCATTGATAGTTACCAATTGCGCCATCATCGGCCGTGCCGAGGCCTTCGCATCGCGGAATTCGCCGTTGCCCGCGGTGTTCGACGGATTGATGATGGGCGCCGGCTTCACGCTGGTGCTGCTGGTTCTCGGCGGCATCCGCGAGCTGCTCGGTCAGGGCACGCTGCTGGCCGGCGCCAACATGATGTTCGGCGCCGATACCGACATTACGCTGCACTTGCTGGCAGACGACAGCGGCTTCCTGCTGGCGCTGCTGCCGCCCGGCGCCTTTATTGGTCTGGGCCTGCTGGTGGCGGCGAAGAACGTCATCGACCGTCGTCTGGAATTGCGCCGACAGGCGCTGCCGGCTATCGGCGTTGCGGCCAGTCAGGCTGGCTGAGGGCCGATGTGAACCGGGCCAAGCGGGTCGAGATCTTCAGCCGCTGGCGGGCGGCCAATCCGCATCCAACCACCGAGCTTGAGTACCGCACGGCGTTCGAGCTGCTGATCGCAGTGATCCTCTCTGCCCAGGCGACCGACAAGAGCGTCAACAAGGCCACGGCAAAGCTGTTCGCGGTGGCGCGGACCCCGCGGGCGATCCTCGATCTGGGCCTGCCCAAACTGATCAGCTATGTAAGGACCATAGGGCTGTATAACAACAAGGCGAAAAACATCATAAAAACCTGCCGTATCCTCGATCAGCAGTATGGCGGCGAGGTGCCGAGAGACCGCGCTGCACTGGAGGCCCTGCCAGGTGTAGGCCGCAAGACCGCCAATGTAGTGCTCAACACGGCCTTCGGGGAGCCCACAATTGCGGTGGACACCCACATCTTCCGGGTCGCCAACCGAATCGGACTAAGCCGTGGCAAGACCCCGCTGGCAGTGGAGAAAGACCTGCTGAGGACCACCCCGTCTGAATTCATACCCGATGCTCACCATTGGCTGATTCTGCACGGTCGATATGTCTGCAAGGCACGCCGGCCGGACTGCGAGCGCTGCATCATTGCCGACTTGTGCGAGTATCGCGGCAAGACCTGTTCGGATCCGGCGCAGTTGCCGCTGCAGGATTGAGCGAGATGTTTTTCCCGGAAGACCGCGATGCGCTGCGCCGGCTGTATCTGCAGGCCTGGCAGCGCTATCGGGACGGCCTGCCGCTGGAGCCTTTGCAGGCTCAGATTGCCGACGTGGTCGCGCAGCACCCGGAATACCATCCATTACTGGAATCCGGCGACGGCGCGCTGGACCGGGACTGGCTGCCGGAACAAGGGGTCGGTAATCCGTTTCTGCACATGGGGATGCACCTGGCAATCCGCGAGCAGCTTGCCACCGACCGGCCGCGCGGGATTGCTGCTGTTCACCACACACTGCTGGCAGCATCGAGAGATGCTCACGAGGTCGAGCATCGCATGGCGGAGTGCCTTGGGGAGGCCTTGTGGCAAAGCCAGCGCAGTGGTCTGCCACCAGACGAGAACGCCTATCTCGAGGCGTTGCGCAGGCTCTGATCCCGGGACGCCGCGCGCAAGCGCGGTTTCGGTGTAACATTTCACAGGCTGCGCCGGTCTATTGCTACAGGAAGCAGCGTTGTGCCTGCTGCGCAGGCTCGGCAGTGCATACGATGTGGATAGCAGCGCGAATCCAAGAAACGAGGACTATGACAAAAACCTATTCCGTCAGTGGTGCTGGACTCGGGCTGCGGCGCAGCATGCTCAGCGAGTTTCTGCTCGCGCCTCCGGCAGTGGACTTCCTTGAGGTAGCACCGGAAAACTGGATCGGAGTCGGCGGTCCCATGGGGCACAAATTCCGCAGTCTGACAGAGCGCTATCCGTTCATCTGCCATGGGCTGTCTCTGTCTATCGGCGGACCCGCGCCGCTGGATGAACATTTTCTGCAGCGGCTAAAGCGATTTCTGGATCAGCACGAGATCCGTATTTACAGCGAACATCTCAGTTACTGCGGCGACGACGGGCATCTCTACGATCTGATGCCGATCCCGTTCACCGAAGAGGCCGTGCATTACACCGCGGCCAGGGTGCGCCGCACCCAGGAGATTCTCGAGCGCCGGATCGCGCTGGAGAACGTCTCATACTACGCAGCGCCTGGCCGGGAAATGGAGGAAGTCGCGTTTCTGCGCGCAGTGCTTGAGGAAGCCGACTGCGACATGTTGCTCGATGTAAACAATATTTACGTTAACAGCATCAATCACGGCTATGACGCAGAGGCCTTCCTCCGGGCAATGCCGAAGGAACGTGTGGTCTATTTTCATGTTGCAGGCCACTATGTCGAAGCAGAGGATCTGCGGGTCGACACGCATGGTGCTGATGTATGCGACCCGGTCTGGGACCTGCTCGGAGCTGCCTACGCACACTTTGGTGTCGTACCGACCTTGCTCGAACGCGATTTCAATATCCCGGCGACGGATGAATTGATGACTGAGATTCAAAGAATCCGGACGCTTCAGCAAGCCCACGCGGCGACCGGCGGAGATACCCTGTCCTCGCATGGCTGACCTGCCTGAATTTCAACGGCAGCAGTACGCGTTCGCCGCCCACATCCGTGACCCGGAGAATCACCCCGCCCCTGCCGGCATTGAGGATCGCCGCATGGCGATCTATCGCGACCTGTTCTTCAACAACGTCAGCCAGCTGCTGGCAAAGACCTTCCCGGTGTTGCACAAGATCCTCGGCGCGGACGCCTGGCAGATCCTGATGCGGGATTACTTTTCCATCCATCGGGCACATACGCCGCTGTTTCTCGAGATGCCGCGGGAATTTCTGAAGTATCTTGAGGAGGAACGCGGAGAGGTCGCGACCGATCCGCCGTTTCAGCTGGAGCTGGCTCATTACGAGTGGGTCGAACTGGCGCTGTCGATCGATGAACGTGAGCCGGATCTTACCGGGGTCCGGCGCGACGGGGATCTGGTTGAGGACCGGCCCGTGCTGACCCCGTTGATGTGGTCGCTGCGTTACCGTTACCCGGTGCACCGCCTTGGACCTGACTATCAGCCTGCGTCAGCGCCGGAGCAGCCGACCCTGCTGGTGGTGCATCGCAACCTCGCCGGCAAGGTCGGCTTTACAGAGATCAACATCGTCACCGCACGGCTGCTGGAATTGCTGCGCGACGACAGCATCAGTTCCGGACTCCAGGCCCTGGAAACTGTCGCTGCGGAAATGGATAACGCTGACCTGGCCGCAGTGATGGAAGGCGGCCGACAAATCCTCCAGCAATTGCGCGCGCGCGAGCTCATCCTCGGCACCCGCGGCTCACCCTGACACCGATACCGGGAGACCATATGAACATACTGACCTCCGGCTGGCTGCGCCTGACCGAGATTCTTGAACGGTTCGGGGACTGGATCCCGGGGCTGTTCCTGCGCATCCTGCTCGGCTGGGAGTTCTTCGAGGCCGGGTTGAGCAAGTACCGCGGCGAGAACTGGTTTGGCAGCATCCAGGACAAGTTCCCGTTTCCGTTTAACGTGGTACCGCCGGAGTTGAGCTGGCTGCTTGCCACCTGGACCGAATTACTCGGTGGGGCGATGCTGGTGCTCGGCCTGTTTACCCGCTTCTGGTCCATCTCACTGATCATTCTGACCGTGGTCGCGACCGCCGCCGTCCACTGGCCGGACAGCTACAATGGATTCGGCGAATTGCTCAAGGGTTACGCGATCAGCGACAAGGGATTCGGCAATTTCAAATTGCCAGTGATCTTCCTGGTGATGTTCCTGCCCCTGTTATTCAATGGCCCTGGTAAGCTGAGTGTCGATTATTTTCTGCGCCGCCGCGTGGCCGGATACTGACGCCTCGCGGGAACCAGGTCGGCTGATAACCGGAGCGCCGCTACGGAACACTGCAACCAGCACGAAGCTGGTATCCGCAACCCGGTATCGGATTCAGTAGTCGAAACGGATCCTGGCTCTGGAACAAAACACCATGCTCTGGTTCTCCACCAGCAAGGAGGTCCCCGCGCCTGGACACTGCTGGATGAACTCTGCCCTAACGGCCGGTTTCGCAAGCGCAAACTGAATGACGACCCGTGGATAAAAACGGGGGCTGGTTCAAACCAGCCCCCAACTTTCCAATCCGCGTGCTAGATGGAACTCTGGTTATTCCTCGTCGTCATCATCGCAGAATGCGTCGGGCGCCAGTTCGCACAGGTCTTCGAGCAGTTCCGCACCATCCTCTATGCCACAAGCTTCGAGCGCTGATGCATCGGGCATCGGGCCGGTGAAGGTGCAGACGAGTTCTTCACGCTCGCCGGTGTACTCGCCGTCGCCTTCGATCGCGTCACCTTCATACACAGCTGCCAGCACAAAACCCACGTCCGGGACGTAAAACTTGACCTCGTATCCGCCCGGGTCGTTCGGATTCAGATCCCGGGTTTCCATACAGGTCTCATCGCAAGCAAAGTCCGGATTCTCGGGCTCATAGCCGATCTCCTCATCCGGCGACGTGTTGTCGTTGAGATAGACGACCACATCCTCGGCCTCGCCCAGCGCATATTCCTGACGGTCCGCCACACCGCTACCGGGGAACATCGCCCGCAACAACGTACCGGCCTTGGCATACTCGACACCCGCCTGGAATGAACCGTCCAGATCGGTCAGCGTGCCTTCTTCGTAGTTGCGCGACAGTTCGCCGCAATAGTAGATATTCCCCATCCCATCAAGGGCATACCAGTCGTCAGTGAGTTCCAGCACGCTATAGTCAGTGCCGCCATCCTCGTCGTCTTCGCCCTCCTCCATCGCAGCGTCGACCACAACGCGACATGGCACACCTTCATAGCCCGACTCCTCGTCGGCATAGAAGTACCGGATTTCGTCGGTGACGCGGACTAGAATCACTTCTTCTGTCTGCTCGCCGTCCTCATAGACCCGGAAGATCGACGTATCGCCCGGCTCCAGCGAGAAGTAACGGTTGGTCACTGTCGGATTGTCCGGATCCTGAAACACCCGATCGGTCAGCGGATCCGGGTCGTATCGATCCTCGTCGAGCAACTCGCAAACGCCACGGCGCTCGTCGTATTGCTCCTCGCACTCCTCGTTTGCCGACCGCAGCTCATCCCGTGCGTCCCGGCGGCAATCATTGCGTTCATCGGGGTCATAGAAATTGTCGCAGTTGGCCAAGGTTGCGTTGTAGTCCTCCAGGCTCTCGAGACGGCAGGAACTGAACATCTTCCGCGCCGCCTGCTCGCAACCGGTCGGCTTATCCTTGCCCCAGGCCATGGCCGTTTGCGGCACCACGAGCCCGACTGACATGACCAAAGCCGCGGCCAGAAGGCCCGATATTGCCGGCGGGCGAAATGTCCGCTTGCTGAGATGAATCTTCATACAGAATCTCCTTACTTTCAGTTTCCTTGCCATCACCAGGCCGGTATGGCAACTCTTCTATGAGCCCGCGAGCCAACCCCATGGTGCGCCGCATCAGGCCTGGTTCGGCCGGCGGGACAAGGTTGCCCTCTCGCCTGTAGTGACGCTTGGGGACCCGAAAATCCCTCGTCAGCCGCGCACAAACCCAATCCCGGGCCCCGGCCGCACTGGACCGGCCAGGATGCTGATGCGACTATCGGCGGCAAAAGCGAAGGATTTCCGCCCCGCTGGCGTCTTAGTCTTTAGAACGCGGGAGAACAGAGTGTCGGAGACCGTCCACGTCGATAAAGCGCTGGCCAGGCGCATCCTCGCGGGAGATGAAAAAGCCTTCCGCGAGACATTCGATCGCTTTTTTCCCCGACTCTATCGCTTTGCGCTGCTGCGTCTCGACCATGATCGCGAGGCGAGTACCGAGGTTGTGCAACAGACATTTTGCAAGGCGATCGAAAAACTGGGCAGCTATCGCGGCGAGGCATCGCTGTATGCGTGGTTCCACCGGATCTGCAGCAACACGCTGATCGACCATTGTCGCAGACGCAAGGTCAGGACCAGCAAGGTAATGCTGTTCGAGGACTCACCGGACAACCGAGAGCTGCTGGAGGCGCTCAGCTCACCTGCGAATGAACAGCCGGAGAATCAGGCAGGCCACCGTGACCTGAGTCGACTGGTACAGGCAACACTGGATCATCTGCCCGACCGTTACGGCGACGTACTCGAGCTGAAATACATCGAAGGCATGTCAGTGAAGGAGATCGCACTACATATTGACCTGGGACCCAAAGCGGTGGAGTCACTGCTGACTCGCGCCCGCGGCGCTTTCCGAGAAGCCTTCGTCATGATGGGCGGCAACATCGACGCGATCGGTTCCCTGATGAAACCCTGATGCCAGGTAAAGAACATGAGTGACAAACGGAAATCACAGCAGCCGGACTGCGCAGCGAAAGAACACGACGACGTGCTCGCTTTGCTGCTCAAGAGCGCGGGCGCCCGCCAGGCGCCACCGCCGGAAGACTACGAACGGGTGCTTGACGCTGCCACCGCCGCCTGGCGTATGCGTCTGCGTAAACGTCAGCGCCGTTTCGCTGTTGCCCTGGCTGCCGGTGTGGCGGCCATTGCGGCCACCCTGATTTCGCTGCTGCCATCTCCCCAGCCGATCATGCCGGCCGCGACGGCGGCGGTCACCGACATCGTTATCGGCACGACGATGATCATGCCGCCCGGTGCCCCGGCATGGTCCTGGCTGGACAACGAGCACCCAGCGGAGCTGGCGCCTGGCACCCGCATGCGCACCGGCCCCGGGGCCAGCGCCGGCTTGTTGCTGCCCGATAACACATCCCTTCGCATCCGAGAATTGACCGAAGTCGAGTTCTCCGCAGATGGTCGGGTGTTGCTGTCGGGTGGGACCGTGTATTTTGACTCCAGGCGCCCGGAGCGGCCTGCAGACGATGAGCGACAAATTGTGATCGTGACGCCGGACAGCACTGTCAGACATCTGGGGACACAGTTTGAAGTCAGCCATCAAAGCACCGGATCACGAGTCCGGGTTCGCGAGGGCCGGGTTCTGGTCACCACCAGGCTGCAGGAGATCGACCTGGCCGCCGGCGAGGAGCTGAGCACTAGGGATAATGACCGTCCACGACGCGGACATATCGCCGCCGACCATCAGGACTGGGAGTGGGTGCAGGCAATCGCACCTGCTGTATATGCGGACGATCAGCCCTTGTATGAACTGCTGGCATGGGTGGCGCGCGAAACCGGCCGGCAGATTTACTTTGCCCGACCAGAACTTGAAGAGCGGGCCAGGCAGACCATCCTCCACGGCAGCCGGCAGCGTTTGATGCCGATGGAAGCCCTGGCGGTGATGCTGGAAACCACCGACTTCAGCTATATGGTCACCAGCGGCAGCGAGATTCTGATCGATGCCGGATCGCCGTAGCCGGGCGCCGCCTCACGGAAGCCTGGCTGCGCGCGGGCCGAGGGTCGCGCTGACAATACAAACGACCATCCCGACGACGATATTGAAGCTGTCTGCAGTCGCCGCACTGCTGGGCCTGATCGGCCTTGCCCCACTGAACGCACAGGAAGCGCCATATGCCGGGCGCTCCCTTATCAGCGTGGTGACGGAGATTGAAAATCGTGGCTTGCAGGTTTACTACAGCAGCGACCTGGTTCGACCCTGGATGACGGTAAAAGCCGAACCGCAGGCAAAGAACGATCGCGAATTGCTAATCCAGATTCTCGATCCCTATGGATTGACCCTCGAACCCGGCCCGCAGGACAGCGTGCTGATCGTACGCAAGGCCGAGGCCGACAAGAGCGATACCGGCAGCATACTCGGGGTGCTGCGCGAAGCTGGCAGCGGCCGACGCATTTCGGGAGCGACCCTGGAAATCGACAGCGGTGGCGAGCGGACCGTGACATCGGCGCGAGGACACTTCAGCTTTCGTGGGCTGGAGCCGGGCTGGCACACCGTCCGCGTGCTCAAAAACGAAGCCGGCGCTGCGGCTGGCAAGGCCTCGGTCGAGGTTAAACCCGGCCGGACCAGCGTTGTGCAGATGAATGTCGATACACCCAACATCTGGCAATTGGGTTCCGTCGTGGTAAATGCCAGCCGCTACGACCTGGCCCAGCGCGGGCCCGCAAGCAGCTATTTCATGCCGGTGGAACAGATCGAGCAACTGCCGGATCTCGGGGACGACCCACTGCGGGCGATCGCCCGGCTGCCCGGCGCCGCGACCAATGGCTGGTCCGCCAAATCGCATATTCGCGGCGGCGAGACCGATGAGAATCTGGTGTTGTTCGACGGCATGCGCTTGCGTAATCCCTTTCATCTAAAGGATTTCCAGAGCGTCTTCAGCGCCATAGATCCGGCCACGATCGAAGGCATGGATGTCTATACCGGCGGTGTGCCGGTGGTCTACGGGGATCGCATGAGCGGCGTGATAGACATCCAGTCGCTTGAGCCGCCGGTAGGCAAACAAAACGAAATATCGCAGAGCCTGTACAACACATCCGCGATGACCGCCGGTTCAACCGAAGATGGTCGCATCGACTGGCTGGTCTCCGGCCGTCGCGGCAATCTGGATCTGGTCATCGATCTGATCGATTCCAGCATCGGCGATCCGAAGTACTTCGACGTCTACTCGCGATTCGGCGTACAAGCGACGAATAATCTGCGCGTCACCGGCAATGTGCTGTTGTTTGATGACAACATCACGCTGTCTGACACCGACAGCGAAGAACAGGCGAAAGCAAAGTATCGGGACGCCTACTATTGGGTGCGGCTGGATCATGAACCCACGCTCGACCTGCGCGGCTGGACCATCCTTTCTCATACCCATATTTACAGTCGTCGCAGCGGCACCACCGACAAAGACGGGGTCAGCACCGGCAACCTGACCGACAACCGCAGCTTCAATATCGAGAGTCTTGAAAGCAACTGGGAATGGGGTGTCAACGAGGCTCTTCAGCTCAGCGCTGGCGGCGGCATTACTGTGTCGGACGGTGACTATGACTTTAGCGATGAGATTGAATACGACCTCTTGTTTTTTGAGCTGTCGCTGGTGCGGAGCAGAGCCGCACCTTTGGGCTGGTGGCTTGGCTACAGCTGGTCCGAGGTCAAAGACGATGTGCCGGGACAGAAGCTTCGCCGCGCCTGGGATCAGCGGAACGCGATCAACGGCGGGCTCGACTGGAACACCGATAGATGGAACGTCAGTCTTGCCGCCAGCTACCACGATGGCTGGCGGACGACCGGGGTTGAACTGGCGCAGGCCGAACCGATCGGGCTGGTGGCAACGCAGACCCGCAACGATGAAAGCGTGGGCAAATACATTACTGTCGACGCCCGGGTTGCGCGTGAGTTCAAACTGCCGAACAGCACCCTGACCGCGTTTCTTGAGGTGACAAATGTGTTCAACCGCAATAACGATTGCTGTGTCCAATACGAGCTGGAGCAGCCGGAAGTCGGTGACGATCCGCCCGATCTGGCGCTTGAGAAACGAGCTATCTTCCGACCCTGCCATCGGTCGCCCTTATCTGGCGCTTCTAGCGCGTGATTTTCTTGATGCGTTGCCGCACCTGGCCTAGAGTCGGATCAATGACGCACAGCCCACTGTGCCTGTTGCCCGGGAGTAGCGCTAGATGAAAGCGCTGTGGATCACATCGCATAAGGACACCTTGAGCAGCATCCGGCCCGAGGCCGAGACCTTGCTTGGTCTCGCCCGCGCAGGTGTCGAGTGCGAGGTCATGACGCAGGGTAACTCGGTGTACCGCGACGCGATGGAACAAGAGGGCATCCGCGTCATCGACTTCGTGCCGAAACACAAGTTCGACCGCGGCGCGGTCAATTTCATCCGCGGCGCCCTGCTCGCGGGCAAGCACGACATCCTGCATCTGTTTAATAACAAGGCGATCGCCAACGGGGTGATGGCGGCGCGGAAACTGCCGGTCAGGGTGATCAGCTATCGCGGCCAGACCGGCAATGTCCACCGTTATGATCCGGTCTGCTGGCTGACCCATCTGAACCCGCGAATAGATCGCGTAATCGCCGTGGCCAATGCGGTCCGCGATGACCTGCGCATGGTGCGGCCGGATCCTGAGCATGTGGTTACCGTGTACAAGGGACATGACCTCGCCTGGTACCAGGATGCGCCTGCGGACCTGAGCGAATTCGGCATACCCCGGGGCGCTTTCACGGTCGGTGCAGTGGCTAACTACCGGCCACGCAAAGGCATCGAGATACTACTGAAAGCCACTCATCATCTGCCCGGCTCGGCGCCCATCCACCTGTTGCTGGTCGGTGCAGACATGGATAAGCCCAAGCTGCAAAAACTGATCGATGAAAGCCCGATGCGCAAGCGCATCCATGTGGCCGGGTTTCGCCCTGACGCGGCTGCGTTGATCGCAGCTTGCGACGCTTCGGTGCTTGCCTCGACCAAGCGTGAAGGGCTACCCAAGACCGTTATCGAGGCCATGGTCCATGCGATCCCCACGGTGGTCACGGATACCGGAGGCTCAGCCGAACTGGTAATCGACAGCAGGACCGGCCTCGTCGTGCCGCCAGGCGACGCCCCGGCGCTGGCCAGGGCCATTCAGTATCTGTGCGAGCATCCGGCGGAAGCCAGCGCGATGGGTCGTCTGGGCCGGGAGCGGATCGATCGCGACTTCAATATCCGTGAGACCATCCGGCAGACCCTGGCAGTATACGAAGACGCGCTGGCCGAGCCCCGGGTGAACTGACGGCCGCCTTTGCGGGCTGAAACCGGCCGCAGAGCCGCGGGTCCGGCTATGGGAACATTTTGCAGTCCAGGCCGTCCAAACGGGTCAGCGATTCATCGGTAATCCGCGCCCCAGGACTCCGAAGAATCCGGAATTGGTGTATAAAGTCGGCTTAATCCCAATCGAGGTGTATCCATGGATCTTCGAGCGACAACCATTGACCGTGCCCAGGGCAGGACGTTTGCGACCAACAAGGTCATTAGCAATACCTACCTGTTATTGTCCCTGACCGTGCTGTTCAGCGCCGGTACTGCCGGGCTGGCCATGGCAACGAATATGCCGCATCCAGGCCTGATGCTGACGCTGGTCGGCTATTTCGGACTGCTGTTCCTGACCACCAGGCTGCGCAACAGCGCATGGGGTCTGGTCAGCGTGTTCGCCCTGACTGGTTTCATGGGTCTGACGCTGGGGCCAATCCTCAATGCGTATCTGTCGCTGCCCAACGGTTCGCAGCTGGTGATGATGGCCCTGGGTTCGACCGGCGCCATTTTCCTCAGCTTGTCGGCCTACGCGCTGAGCAGCAAGCGTGACTTCAGCTTTATGGGTGGTTTCCTGATGGCCGGCATCCTGGTGGGTTTCCTGCTCGGCCTGGGCGCCGTCTTCCTGCAATTACCCGGGCTGGCGCTGGCCGTATCCGCGATGTTCGTGTTGCTGATGGCGGGCCTGATTTTGTTTCAGACCAGCGCTATCGTTAACGGCGGCGAGACCAACTACATTATGGCCACCGTCACATTGTACGTGTCGCTGTTCAATCTGTTCACCAGCCTGCTGCATATCCTCGGGGTGTTTGGCGACGACTGAGCCCGGCGCGCTTAAACGACAACAGAGAACTGTACGGAAAGCCTGGATGCCCGCTCGCGGTATCCAGGCTTTTTCATGCTGCGTGGCTGGGGTCGTTCTTTCCCGCTACCGCGGTCAGGCGCCTCGATCCACCTGTACTGCCCGCCCGGTGGCTTCACGCAACAGCTGTGTCGCCCGTTTCAGCCATTCGCATGTCTCACACAGGCAATTCGCCACCCGGCGTCGTGATCGGTGGTTGTTGGCTTCGATATATTCCACTGCAAAGCTCAGGGTTTCCAGCAGCTGCGCTTGATCCCGGAGTGCCAGATCGACGAATGGCTCGCTGGATTCCAGCCACTCGCATTCGACGCCGAGCTCACATTCCTCGCAGCGCGCGTCCGCGGGTTCGAAGCGGCCGCCATGGGGGCATTGCTCAGGATCGATGCGCTCTACCGCAAACAGGCGCGGATACGCAAGCAACTCTATGATGCGTACTCTCAGCTCTTTCATGATCCCTTAGCGCATCGCAAAACAGGCCAACCGGCAAGCTCGCGCCAGCGCGGCCGCCCGGTTCATCCTAGACCTCCAGATGTTCCCGGGCAATGGCTGCTGACCACATCAGAATGCGTCTGCGTCTTAGATTCGTTTGAGCAGAATTCGGGCTGCCCTTGTGACCGGTCGAACGAGCAACGGAACCCGGCAGCAGGCGCCCAAGCCAAAACACCGGCGGCGGAATCTCCGCAAGGATGATCTCCGCCCTGAACCGCAGGTACCTCAGGCGCTGCAGACCATTGCGCAGTGCTCCCGGGGCCTGTTTCCTGTGCTAGGGTTGTTAGTCGGCGACGCAATTCGCTCGGGCCCGGATCAAGCCGCTCCTGCGTGAAACGCGGGTGCACCAGGCAAATACCGGCCTCGGACAAGACGGGACCGAAAACGGGAGCCGGAATATGAACAATCATGACTCCATTATCTCGCGGCGAATGATGATCGAGGGGGTCGTCGGAATCGTGATGCTGGTTCTGGCGTTCTTTGCGATTGCAGCCTCCGACGTGTCCGCCAGCGCAACACACGCCTTTTGGACCGCCCTGGTGGTACTGTTCGCCATGGTTGCATTTGTTGTAGATCGCCTGTATCCGGATCACCGCATTGGCGATCCGCGGCGCAGCATTTCGATTGGGCTTCACTGGCTCAGCGTTTTCATCGCCATCCAGCTGGTCTATTTCTTTGTCTCGGCCGGCCGCATGGCTAACGCTGATATGGGTCTGAGCAACGGCTTGATCCTTGCACTGGGTACGTTTATCGGCGGCGTCTACGGCAACTGGCGACTTATCGTGGCCGGCATCGCGCTGGGTCTCGCCACCGCAGGGGTTGCCTTTGTAGAGCAGTATCTCTGGATCCTGTCCGGTATCGCGGTACTGGCGATACTCGCGCTGCTTTTCGGATCCCGGCTGATCAGACGCATCCGGAATCGCTGAGTCGCTGAGTCGCTGACGCAGAGATCCCGCTGTGCACGGCGATCACACTATGTTTATCCAACCGCCGCCGATGCCGAAATCCAGACGGGACCTGCCGACCTCTGACGACAGACAGATGTTTTTTGCCTTGTTATTTTATCCGTTGGCTTAGTAACGTGGGCATGAGCAAATATACGCAGAGGAGAAGATCATGGAACTGGGAACGTTTTCCATCAGCCTGGCGGTGAAGGACCTCAGCGCCTCAAAAGCGTTTTACGAGAAGTTCGGTTTCAAAGTCGTGGGCGGAGACCCGTCGCAGAACTGGCTGATCATTCGGAACGGTGATCATACAATCGGCCTGTTTCAGGGCATGTTCGAACACAATATCCTTACATTCAATCCGGGCTGGGACAAAAACGCACAGCCGCTCGACAGTTTCACCGATGTCCGCGAATTACAGCGTCAGTTGCGAGCACACGGCGTCGAGTTTGTCACCGAAGCTGACGAGACTACGACCGGGCCAGCGAGTTTTACCGCACTTGATCCTGACGGGAATCCGATCCTCGTTGATCAGCACGTCCAGGCGGATCTGAAACCTTAGCGGCCCCGAGAGAGAATTGTAAGGACACTGGCTGACGGATGGGCCTCACGCAGGAAAGCCGAATGGCCAGCACGCTCGCTTTTGATGTCTACGGCACCCTGATCGATACCCAGGGTGTTGTTGCCAGACTGGAAGGCATGATCGCCGACAAGGCCGCCGAATTCTCGCGCCTCTGGCGCGACAAGCAGCTCGAATATTCTTTCCGTCGGGGGCTGATGCGGAAATATGTCGATTTCGCGACCTGCACCCGTCACGCGCTTGATTACACCTGCTGCTATCTCGAAGCGCCACTCGGCGATGATCAGAAACAGATCTTGATGGAAGCATATCGCACGCTTCCGGCTTTCGACGATGTCAAAGAGGCGCTGGTCACGTTACGAGCCGCAGACTATCGCTTGTATGCCTTCTCCAACGGGAGCGCCGACGCGGTCGAGACGCTGCTTGGCGCCGCCGGACTCCGCGAGTTCTTTCGCGCCGTGGTCAGTGTTGAGAGTCTCGAGTCGTTCAAACCCGATCCCGCCGTGTATCACTATTTCCTGCGGCAGTCCGGGGCGAGCGCCGATAGCGCATGGTTGATCTCCAGCAACCCGTTCGACGTGATCGGCGCGATGTCCGCAGGTATGGGCGCCGCCTGGGTCCGTCGCTCGAAACAAGCGATCTTTGATCCATGGGGAATAGAGCCTACGCTTACGTTGAAAAGCCTTGTCGAGCTTCGCTCGAAGATAGACGGATGGTCCGGTGGTCGATCTGGATGAATGAGCCAACCCCTTTTCCGCTTGAAGGCGGCTGCGACTGCGGGCAGGTTCGTTACCGCATGGAGACGCGCCCGCTAATCGTCCACTGTTGTCATTGCCGCTGGTGCCAACGCGAGAGCGGCGCGGCTTTCGCGCTCAACGCGATGATCGAAGCCGACCGCATCACCTTGTTGAGCGGCGAACCGGAGATGATCGACACGCCATCCGCAAGCGGTTACGGGCAAATCTTCGCGCGTTGCCCGACATGCAGGATTGCCTTGTGGAGCAATTACGCAGCCGCAGGACCGGTGATCGACTTTGTTCGCGTGGGCACTCTCGACAATCCCGATCAGCTGCCGCCGGATGTCCACATATTCACTGCGTCGAAGCAGCCCTGGGTCGTGGTGCCTGAGGGTACGCCCGGATTCGCCGAGTACTACCGTCGCGAAGACTGCTGGCCAGCCGAGAGCCTGGCTCGCCGAGAGGCACTGCTGCCAAAGATCGAAGCGTACCAGGCTACTTTGCGCAAGCAGCGCGGATAGACAGGCTGGAAATGGCTGGCCGAAGCGCTACTTGCGCTTCGGGATATACAGCTCGGTCAGCGTCCCCTCGAAGGCTTCCGCCGCCATCGCGACGCTTTCCGACAAGGTCGGATGCGGGTGGATGGTCAGGCCGATATCAGCCGCCTCGCAGCCCATCTCGATGGCCAGACCCGCTTCGGCGATCAGATCGCCGGCGTTGGTACCCACGATACCGGCCCCGAGCACACGCTTGCTTTCCGGATCGAACAACAGCTTGGTGAACCCCTCGTCGCGGCCGATTGCCAACGAGCGGCCGCTCGCGGCCCAGGGGAATTTTCCTACCGCATAAGCAGTCCCCGCAGATTTGGCCTGCTCTTCGGTCAGACCCACCCAGGCAATCTCCGGATCGGTGTACGCCACCGATGGGATCGCGCGGGCATCGAAGGCCACCTTGTGTCCTGCGGCACCCTCGGCTGCGACCTTGGCCTCATGACTCGCCTTATGCGCCAGCATGGGCTGGCCGACGATATCGCCGATCGCAAAAATATGCGCCACGTTCGTGCGCATCTGTTTGTCTACCGGTATGTAGCCGCGCTCATCGACATAGATGCCCGCACGGTCGGCGCCGATCCGCGCGCCATTCGGCTTGCGGCCTACCGCAACCAGCACTTTGCCATAGGTCTGGGGTTTGTCCGGCGCCTGGTCGCCCTCGAAACTGACCTTGATGCCGCTCTTGAGCGCCTTCATGCCGGTAACCCTGGTGCCCAGCATGATCGACTGGTAACGGGCACCAATGCGTTTTTGCAGGGGCCGCACCAGGTCCTTGTCGCAGCCGGGCATCAGGCTCTTGGTCAACTCGACCACCGAGACCTTCACCCCGAGCGCATCGTACACGCAGGCCATCTCAAGCCCGATGATGCCGCCGCCCACCACCAGCATGCTCGCGGGCAGACCATCCATTTCCAGCGCGCCAGTCGAGTCCACGATGCGCGGATCCTCCGGCAGATCCGGCAGCATGAACGACTGTGAACCCGCGGCGATAATGCACTGCTCAAACGCAATCACCTGCGAGCTGTCCTCGCCCTCCACCTGCAGATGGTGATCCGATGCGAAGGCGGCTTTGCCGTGGACCACCCGAACCTTGCGCGCCTTGGCCAGGCCTTCCAGACCCTTGGTCAAACGGGAAACCACACCGGCCTTCCAGTCGCCCAATTTTTCTGCGTCGATTTTCGGCGCGCCAAAATCGATTCCATGTTCGCGCATCGACTCCGCCTCGTCGATGACTTTTGCCGCATGCAACAGGGCTTTTGACGGGATACAACCTACGTTCAGACAGACGCCGCCCAGTGTCGGGTAACGCTCCACCAGGATCACATCGAGACCAAGATCGGCAGCGCGGAATGCGGCGGTGTAACCGCCAGGACCTGCTCCCAGCACCACCAGCTGGGTCTGCATATCCGATTTGCCGGCGTATTCCGCGGCGGCCGGCGTGGCGGCCTGTCCGGCAGCTTTGGCCGATCCATCGGCTGCCGCGTCACCAGCGACCGAATCCCGATCAGCGCCGCCGCCTGTCGCTGCCTCCGGCGCTGAGTCCGGCTCGGAGTCCGGCTCTGACTGGTGCTGGGCGGCGCTGGTCGCGAGCTCGACAATGGCGGTGCCCTCGGACACCTTGTCGCCGACCTTGACCAGCAACTTCTCCACGCGTCCGGCCTCCGGAGCGGGCACATCCATCGCGGCCTTGTCGGTCTCCAGCGTGATCAGCGGGTCGTCCACCGCCACTTCAGCGCCAGGCTTGACGTGAACTTCGATGATTTCGACATCCGTGAAATCACCGATATCCGGTACTTTGACTATTCTGCTATCGCCCATCAGAAGTCGATCCAGGCCTTCAATTGAGGATCAGGCCGTCAGGATCGGCCAGCTGCGCAGACAGGAAAGTGGTAAAGCGTGCCGCACTCGCCCCGTCGATAATGCGGTGGTCATAAGATAAACACAGCGGCAGCATCAGGCGCGGCACGAACTCGCCGTCCTGGTAGACGGGCTGGGTCGAAGACCTGGACACTCCCAGAATCGCGACCTCGGGTGCATTGATGATCGGCGTAAACGCGGTGCCGCCGATACCGCCAAGGCTGGAGATCGTGAAGGTCCCGCCCTGCATGTCGGTAGCCGGCAGCTTGCCGTCCCGGGCGCGCGCGCTTAATTCGGCGAGTTCCCGGGCGATCTGCAGCAAGCTCTTTTGATCGGCATTCTTGATTACCGGCACAACCAGCCCGTTGGGCGTATCAGCCGCGAATCCGATGTGGAAGTACTTCTTGTACACCAGCGATTCCCCTGACGGATCCAGGGAAGCATTGAACGTGGGGAATTCCTTCAGCGTCTTCACGCAGGCCACCACCAGAAACGCCAGCGGGGTCAGGCGTGCGCCCTGCTTCTCCGCTTTAGACTTCAGGGTTTGTCGGCGCTCTTCCAGCTCGGTGATGTCAGCCTGGTCAAACTGAGTGACGTGCGGCAGATTGACCCAGCTTGCGTGCAGACGAGGCCCGGAGATCTTCTGAATCCGCGACAGCGGCTGGATCTCGATCTCACCATATTTGGCGAAATCGACTTCTGGTACGGCAGGCAATGCGGGGGCGGCGACGGCGAGCTGTTGACCGCCCATTACCGCTTTTACAAAAGCCTTCACATCCTCTTTGACGATACGGCCCTTCAGGCCCGTGCCGGAGACCTGAGCCAGGTTCACACCCAGCTCCCGCGCGAATCTGCGAACCGCCGGGCTGGCATGGGCCCGCGCAAAAGTGCTCTCATCGATGGGCGGCAACTCACCGCGCCGGGGCGGTGTCGGCGATGGGCGCTGCCCAGTCACCGATGATGTGGATGCTTCGGATGACGCGGATCGCGCTTGCCCCGATGCCGCGGCAGCAGCCTGCGTGTCGCCAGCCGTTTTCGCGGCCTCGGAGGAGGTCGCCACGGATTCTGCCTGAAGGATCAGGATCAGGCTGCCCTCGGATACCTTGTCCCCTGCCTTGACCGACAGACTCTTCACTGTGCCTGCGGCCGGGGCCGGCACGTCCATTGCCGCCTTGTCGGTTTCCAGCGTGATCAGCGGATCTTCCGCCTCCACGCGGTCGCCGCTGCTCACGTGGACCTCGATCACATCGACGTCACTAAAATCGCCGATGTCGGGCACATGCACTTCCATCTCACCGCCGCTCTCGGCTCGGGCCTGTGCCTCAGCGGCCGGCGCCTCCTGCGCGGGCGGCTTTTGCGCTGCCTTCTCAGGCGCTACCAGCGTGGCCTCTTCCTCTGCTCCCCGGGGCGCCACTACCGTGGCTGTTTCCTCTGCTGATTCAAGCTTCAGAATCAGACTGCCTGCGGAGACCCGATCACCCGCTTTGACTGCGAGACTCTGCACCACGCCGGCCGCCGGCGACGGCACGTCCATGGAAGCCTTGTCGGTCTCCAGCGTGATCAGTGGATCTTCCGCCACCACCCGGTCACCCGGACCGACATGGACCTCAATCACTTCGACGTCGGAGAAATCGCCGATGTCAGGGACGCGTACTTCTGTCTGGCTGGCCAAGCTGCTCTGCTCCCCGCTCTGTCAGTCCATCACCGGATTCGGCTTTTCGGGGTCGATGCCGAAGCGGGTGATCGCCTGACCGACCGTTTCGCGGTCGATAGAGCCTTCCTCGGCCAGCGCTCTGAGCGCGGCCACCACAATCTGATAGCGATCCACTTCGAAGTGGCGGCGCAGCGATTCGCGACCGTCGCTGCGGCCGTAACCGTCGGTCCCCAGAGTCAGGTATGAGCCCGGCACCCACTGGCGGATCTGATCGGGTATGGCCGCCATGTAATCAGTTGCCGCGACCATCGGCCCCTGGACATCATCGAAACACTCCTCGACATAGCTGCGTCGCGGCTCTTCCATCGGATGCAATCTGTTCCAGCGCTCTACATCCATCGCTTCACGGCGCATGATATTGAAGCTGGTCACGCTCCAGACATCGGCGGGGATATCAAAATCCTGCTGCAGCAGGGCCGATGCTTCCAGTACCTCGCGCAAGATAGTACCGGAGCCCAGCAACTGGACCCTCACCCGGCCCTTGCCGCCCTGCTTGATCCGGTGGGCACCACGCAGAATGCCCTCTTCCGCGCCCTTGGGCATGGCCGGCTGCATGTAGTTTTCGTTCATGCAGGTGATGTAATAAAACACCCGCTCCTGCTGCTCGAACATGCGTTTCAAACCATCGTGGACGATCACCGCCAGCTCGTAAGCATAGGCCGGGTCGTAACTGACGCAGTTGGGCACCGTCGAAGCCAGGAGATGACTGTGACCATCCTGGTGCTGCAAGCCCTCGCCGGCGAGCGTGGTTCGTCCGGCGGTGCCGCCGATCAGGAACCCCCGCGCCTGCATGTCGCCAGCCGCCCACACAAAGTCGCCGACCCGCTGGAAGCCGAACATCGAATAGTAGATGTAAAACGGCACCATATTGACGCCGTGGTTAGCGAACGCCGTGCCTGCAGCGGTCCAGGCACACAAGGCACCCGCCTCGTTGATCCCCATCTCCAGAATCTGTCCGCTCTTGTCTTCCTTGTAGAACATCAGCTGATCAGCGTCCTGGGGCGTGTATAGCTGGCCGGCACTGGAATAGATGCCGACCTGGCGGAACATGCCTTCCATGCCGAAGGTGCGGGCCTCGTCGGGGACTATGGGCACGATATGTCGACCAATATTCTTGTCTCGTACCAGCGTCGTCAGCATGCGCACCAGCGACATGGTCGTCGAGACTTCCCGGGTGCCGGTGCTCTCCAGCTGCTGTTTGAAAATCTCGATGCCCGGCACCTCGAGCGCCGGCGCGTCTCCGATGCGTTGCGGCAGGGACCCGCCGAGCTCGGCCCGTCGCGCCCGCAGGTACCGCATCACTTCACTGTCCTCGTCCGGCCGACAAAACGGGACCGAGGCGATTTCGTCATCCGAAACCGGGATATTGAAGCGGTCGCGGAATGCCTTCAGCGCGGTTTCGTCCAGCTTCTTCTGCTGATGGGCGATATTCTGGCCCTCGCCGGCGCTGCCCATGCCAAAACCTTTCACGGTTTTGGCCAGGATCACAACCGGCCGGCCGTCGCTCTGTGTCGCCTCATGATAGGCCGCGTAAACCTTGCGGGCGTCATGGCCACCACGGTTGAGGTTCCAGATCTCCTCGTCCGACATGTTGGCCACCATGGCCTTCAATTCCGGATATTTGCCAAAGAAATGTTCTCGCGTGTAGGCGCCACCCTTGGCTTTGAAATTCTGGTACTCGCCATCGACGCATTCTTCCATGCGCTGCCGCAGCAAGCCCTTGTGGTCCTGGGCCAGCAGCGGATCCCAGCGACTGCCCCAAAGCACCTTGATCACTTTCCAGCCTGCGCCCTGGAACGTCGCCTCCAGCTCCTGGACGATGCTGCTGTTGCCACGCACCGGACCGTCCAGGCGTTGCAGATTGCAGTTGATCACGAACACCAGATTGTCGAGTTTCTCGCGGGCCGGCAGCGACAAGGCGCCCATGGACTCAGGTTCGTCCATCTCGCCATCGCCGAGGAACGCCCAGACTTTTCTGTCTGAAGGTTCGATCAGGCCGCGATGGGTCAGATAGCGGGTAAAGAATGCCTGGAAGATCGCCATCATCGGCCCCAGACCCATCGACACGGTCGGGAACTGCCAGAAATCCGGCATCAGCCATGGGTGCGGATACGACGACAAGCCCCCGCCTCCGACCTCTTTGCGGAAGCGATTGAGTTGTTCCTCGTTGAGTCGCCCCTCCAGATATGCACGCGCATAAATGCCTGGCGAAGAATGACCCTGAATAAAGATCATGTCGCCGCGGTTCTTTTCCGTAGGGCCGCGCCAGAAGTGGTTAAAACCCACTTCATAGAGCGTGGCCGAGGAGGCATAGCTGGAGATGTGGCCACCGAACTCAGAACTGTCGCGATTCGCGTTGACCACCATCGCCATCGCATTCCAGCGCAGAAAGGCTTCCAGTCGCCGCTCCAGAGCGCGGTCTCCCGGATACACGCTCTCTCTGGCCGGCGATATGGTATTGACGTATGCGGTGTTGGGGCTAAACGGCAGATAAGCACCCGAGCGGCGCGTCTCATCGATGATGCGTTCGATCAGATAATGAGCCCGCTCCAGTCCATGCACTCGGATCACGGACTCGATGGACTCCAGCCACTCACGGGTTTCCTCGGGATCGAGGTCTTTTGTCTTTTCATTCTCGGTCATAGAACCCGCCCGAAGCCTCCCCGTGAAACCCTAAAAACGGGCATCCGCCGATCCACGGCAGCGGATGAATTGTAGTGTTTTAGCTGGTAGGATGACCGCCCGCCGGAAGTGGCGGACAACAGGCCGTTACCGTCCCGATTTTGCCCCGATATCATCGGGGTTTGCTTTATACAGGTCAAGGCAAGCTCAATGACGCGTCTCCTCCCACAAGAACAACATATCAGTATCTCCCGGAGTCGCGGTTTGCCGACTATCGACCAGGTCGCGCGGCTGCAGCATTTGCTGGTGCTGCTTCCGGCTTCGCCAGCAGAAGAAGTCTGGAACCAACTGCCGCACGGCGACGTGCTGGCGGCGCTGGCCCGGCGCAGACCGGCAAAAGCCAGCATGCCGCTGTGTACGCATCTGCCTGAGGCCGGACGGACCGGGGTCAACATCGGATTCCTGACGTCCGCCGATCCCCTGCCCAAATTGCACTCGGAATTGCGCAAACTGGCAGCGACCGCGCTCACAGAGTCGCCCGAGAGCATCGGCATAATCTGTCTGGGCTTCCCGGACAGCATGAAGAAAATGCTGCAGGGCGGCATGATCAGCGCGCTGATGCTCAATGCGTTCGAACTGCCGAGCCGGAAGAGCGAGCCGAAGCCAGCGTCACGATTGCGGCGATTGCGGCTATTTGCGCCAGCGCCCGGACTGGATCTGATTCGGGTTCGTGCCGAGGTCGAAGGCAACAATCTCGCGCGCTGGCTTACCGCTCTGCCGCCCAATCAACTGGATGCCGCCGGATATCGGGCGGCCGTTGCACAACTGGCCCAACGGGAAGACTGGCAGATGAAGTTCCTTGGCGAGCCCGCGCTGCGCAAGAAAGGCGCCGGCGCCTTTCTTGCCGTGTCCCAGGGCAACGCCAGCGATGATGCAGGTATCATCTGCCTGCGCTACCGGCCCAAAGAGCACAGCGGGAAGGCGACTCTTGCGCTGGTCGGCAAGGGAATCACCTTCGACACCGGCGGCAACAATCTGAAACCGTTCAAAGGCATGCTGGACATGCACGAGGATATGCAGGGTAGCGCGGTCGCACTCGGCTCGTTGCTCGCCCTTAGCCGGATCAAGTTCCCGCATCCCGTAGACTGCTGGCTGGCGATCACAGAGAACCGGATCGGTGCGAAGGCCTACAAACCCAGAGACATCGTGATCGCGAGCAACGGCGTCAGCATAGAAGTGATTCATACCGATGCCGAGGGGCGCATGGTGCTGGCCGACACGCTGGCGCTGGCATGCAACGAAGAGCCCGCCTGTATCATCGATTACGCCACACTGACCGGGGCTTGTGTCGGTGCGCTGACCTCTCGCTACAGCGGCGTGTTCAGCAATCGTGAAACTCTCTACCCGTTGTTGGTGAAACACGGCGCCGCGGTCGGCGAGCGGGTCTGGGGATTCCCCATGGATGCGGATTTCGACGAAGCCATCGAGAGTACCGTCGCCGATGTAGCGCAATGCTCGGTAGACAACGACGGTGATCATATCCTTGCGGCCCGGTTCCTGCGTCGCTTTGTCGATCCAGGCATTGCCTGGGTGCACATCGATCTCTCCGCCAGCCACCACAAGGGTGGATTGGGTCTGGTGCCGACTCCGGTCACCGGGTTCGGGGTCCGTCTGACGACGCGTCTGCTACTCGAGGGAGAGTTACTTGAAAATCTTCAGCCGGATCGCGACACGTGAACCGGTTGACCATCACTCGACCGGATGACTGGCACCTCCATCTGCGTGACGGCAGGATGATGGAAGCGGTGCTGGGCCACACCGTGGCCCGGTTTCGCCGCGCGATCGTGATGCCCAATCTGACACCACCGGTCACCAACATCGCTCAGGCGCGTGATTATCGGCAGCGCATCCTTGCCGCGCTGCCCGCCGGCAGCGACTTCGAGCCGTTGATGACACTGTATCTGACCGACCTGACCACGCCGGATGACATTGCGCAGGCGCATGCCAGTGGCTTCGTCAAAGCGGTGAAGCTCTATCCCGCGGGAGCGACGACCAATTCAGAGGCCGGGGTCACTGATATCGAGCAAACCTATCCGGCGCTTGAGGCGATGAGCAATCGCGGGATCCCGTTACTGGTCCACGGCGAGGTGACCGACCCGGACGTAGACGTGTTTGATCGGGAGCGCATTTTTATCGAGCGCATACTCGCGCCGCTGTGCGATCGCTTCCAGGCGCTTAAGGTCGTGTTCGAGCATGTCACCACTTCCGACGCCATCGGCTTCGTGCGCAGCGCGCGTCCCGGCGTCGCCGCCACGATCACGCCACAGCATATGCTGCTAAACCGCAACGCGCTGTTTCAGGGCGGACTGCGTCCCCACAACTACTGCCTCCCGGTGCTGAAAGCGGAAGCTCATCGACAGGCGGTACACGAGGCCGCGGTCAGTGGCAATGCGCGTTTCTTTCTCGGCACCGATAGCGCGCCCCACTCGCGTGCCAGCAAGGAGTCAGCCTGCGGCTGTGCCGGGATCTATTCGGCGCATGCGGGGATCGAACTTTATGCCGAGGCTTTTGACGCCGCCGGCAAACTGCACCTGCTGGAGGGCTTCGCCAGTCATTTCGGAGCCGATTTCTACGGTCTGGAGCGCAATACCGATACCCTGACATTGTTACGCAAGCCGTGGCTGATACCGGCTTCGTATGCAGCGAACGGAGAGGAACTGATCCCGTTTCGAGCAGGTCATCAGCTGGAATGGTCGATACAGAAATGAGTGGCGACGACAGCAAAGCGGCGGGGGGCGACACCGAATTGCTGCCGATGGCGCGGCGTTTTCGCGGTTTCCTGCCGGTGGTCGTCGACGTCGAGACCGGCGGCTTCAACTGCCAGACTGACGCCCTGCTGGAGATAGCCGCGGTGCTGGTCGAGATCCAGGAAGACGGAAGCTTGTTGCGCGGCGGGACCTTCCGTTATCACGTGCGGCCATTCGAGGGGGCGAATATCGAACCGGCTTCCCTGGAAGTAAACGGCATTGATCCGTACCACCCATTGCGGCCCGCGCTGCCGGAAAAAGACGCGCTGGGCAGAATCTTTACCGAGGTCCGCCAGGCAGTGCGCGGCAACGACTGCAAGCGCGCAATCCTGGTCGGCCACAACGCGTTTTTCGATCTTGGCTTCCTCAACGCTGCGGTCGCCCGGGCCGGAATCAAGCGCAACCCGTTTCACCCGTTCAGCAGCTTTGACACCGCCACATTGGGTGGCGTGGTATTCGGGCAAACGGTACTGTCACGCATCGCCGAAGCGGCGGGCATGCCGTGGGATACCGAGGCGGCGCATTCCGCCGCCTATGACGCGGAGATGACTGCAGATTTGTTCTGCCTGATGGTCAACCGCTGTCAACCGGTTTACGACGCGCTGCAGGCAGCGCGCTGAACGGCTATCGCTCCCGGCTGCGAGTCAGGCTGCGGTAGCTTCGTCCAACAGCGTCCGCAACTCTCCGGAGTGATACATCTCAACGATGATGTCGCAACCGCCGATCAACTCGCCTTTGACGTACAGCTGAGGATAAGTCGGCCAGTTGGAATACGCCTTCAATCCTTCGCGCACTTCCGGATCCTCGAAGATGTTGAAGTGGGCGAATTCGGTCTGACAGGCCCTGAGGGCCGCGACCGCCTGAGCGGAAAATCCGCACTGGGGAAAATCCGGATTCCCCTTCATGAAAAGCACGACCGGCTGGCTATTCAGTTGCTGCTTGATGCGCTCATTGACGTCCATACTTACTCTTACTCCTTGCCACGCCCCTGACGGACGCGTTTGATCTGAATTACCTGTCAACCGTCTCGACTGTCTCAACCGTCTCGATTGTGTCTGCCGTCCCGGCCTCGCCCGCGGTGTCAACCGTACCAAAGGTGGTAACCGTCTCGGCAGGTTCCGCAACCTTGGCCGGCTCGGCCGCGACTTTGCGCACCACCTTGATCTGGTTGTCCACCGACGCTACCCCGTCCACCGCGGCCGCGATCTTTCCAGCCTGGTCGCGCGCGATGTTGTTGTTTACCTCGCCCTGGAGCGTGACGACGCCTTCATAGGTGTCGACGTTGATATCGAATGCGTCGACATACTTGTCGCCGATAAACCGCGACTTGACCCGCGCGGTGATGGCCCCGTCCTTGGCTATCTGGTCTGCGGAGCGATCGTCCTTGCCCAGAAAATAGCCGCCCGCCGCAGCGCCTCCGATCAGCGCCGGGACACAGGCCGTGAGACCGAAGCACAGCAAGGCTGCGCACAGGATTCTGCTTCCGCAATTCAATTTTCTTCTCCTCGACCTTCACGCCTGTTGGCCAGTTCGGCCAGCAGGCGCAGTTTGCGCTCCGCATTCATATCAGGCCACATCTCGATTTCCACCGCGGTGCGTAAACATCCGCGACAATGCCCATGGAAATCCAGCCGGCACAAGCCCACGCAGGGAGATTCTGGCTCTCGTTTCACTGACACCATTCGCGGACAACCGGACCAGTTCGCGCATCATGCTGGTTCGTGCTTTCGACCAGCGGCGGGGCGACCGGTTCCGGCCACCCCGCCATATCTTTCGGGCTGAAGGCAGAGCAGGATCAGGCGGCGAAATTCGAGGCGACAAAGTCCCAGTTCACCAGCTTCCAGAACGCGTCCACATAGCCGGGACGAGCATTCCGGTAATCGATGTAGTAGGCGTGTTCCCAAACATCGCAGGTCAGCAGTGCCTTGTCGCCGCCGCGGACCGGGGTGTCTGCGTTGCTGGTCTGGACGATGGCGAGGCTGCCATCGGATTTCTTCACCAGCCAGGCCCAGCCGGAGCCAAACAGCTTGACCGCCTTGTCGGCGAACTCGGTCTTGAAGGCATCGAACGAGCCGAACGTCTTGTCGATAGCCGCGGCCAGATCACCGGCGGGTTCGCCACCACCGTTGGGGCTCAGGCAATGCCAGTAAAATGTGTGATTCCATACCTGGGCCGCGTTGTTGAAAACAGGACCGGAGGCCTTGCGGATCACGTCTTCCAACGAGGCTCCGGCAAGTTCCGTGCCTTCCAGCATTCCGTTCAGATTAACCACATAGGCGTTGTGATGCTTGCCATAGTGGTACTCGAGCGTCTCCCGTGAGATATGCGGTTCCAGGGCGTCCATCGCGTAAGGCAAATCGGGCAGCTTGTGCGCCATCGGGTACTCCTATGTATTTACGGGTCGGCCGTTTGCGGTCTGGCGACAGCGCTGCGGCCGGAAACGAAGTAAGGAATTATATCAGATGCGGGGATACGCCAGGCGCACGTACCCTGCTTACGCCGGCCGGGCTCGAGCGCCTATACTATCGGCGCCACCACGGAAATGACCATGCGCAACATTGAATTGAAACCACCTGCCGATCTGACCGCCACAGTGCGCCAGGCCATCGACGAAGACCTGGGCAGTGGGGACCTGACCGCCATTCTGATCCCGCCGGCGGCAACCGCCCGCGCGACTGTGCTGTGTCGGCAAGCTGCGGTGATTTGCGGGCGCCCCTGGTTCGACGCGGTATTCCAGATGCTGGATCCCGCGGTCCAGATCAACTGGCATGTCGCCGAAGGCGCCGCCGTCCCGCCGGATACGACCCTGTGTACGCTGCAGGGTAATGCCCGGATGTTACTCAGCGGCGAGCGTACTGCGCTGAACTTTCTGCAGATGCTGTCCGCCACGGCGACCGTGGCGCGCCGTTACGCCGAGGCGGTTGCGGGTACCGGATGTCAGGTGCTGGACACCCGAAAGACCATCCCTGGCCTCCGCCTGGCGCAAAAATACGCCACCGCCTGCGGCGGCATGAGCAACCACCGCGTCGGGCTGTTCGACGGCATTTTGATCAAGGAAAATCACATCATGGCGGCCGGCGGCATTGATGCCGCAGTCGCTGCCGCCCGGGCGGTGGCACCGGATCATGCAGTCGAAGTCGAAGTAGAAAACGAAGGCGAACTGCGCCTGGCGCTGACCGCCGGCGCGGACACCGTCATGCTGGATAATTTTTCTCTTCAGGAAATGCGCGCGGCCGTCGCTCTGAACCGCGAACTGAGAGACCCTCCGGCCTTGCTGGAAGCTTCCGGCAATGTCGATCTGGACATCTTGCCCTTCATTGCTGCCACCGGGGTCGACTTCATCTCCGTCGGCGCCGTTACCAAGAACGTGGCCGCCGTCGATCTGTCGATGCGCTTCCACCTCGATTGAAGCGCATGCAAGGCCGCGCCGGGCGGTTTTGTGCAGCTGCAAAAAAACGCTAATTAACGAGGCTTTGCAGCAATCTCGCTGGGCCAAGGGCTTCGCTGCCTTGCAGCATGAGCGCGACTTGGGTATAAGAAAAATGGTGCGCCGCACTAAAACCCGCGACAGCGGAGTGCATGCGAGCACCCCGGCGCGCTGCATTCTGGAGGTAAACCATGTCCCCGATCTTCTGGCTTCTTATATTTCTCGCCGGCGCGGTTGTGCTTGGCTACCGGCGGGCGCCTTTATGGCAGGCGTCGGTCGCGGTGTTGTTGCTGATGACGGCGATCGAGCTGACCGGGAACGGCCTCTCCATTCTTAGCTGGGGTCTGGTAGTCATCGTACTGGCGGTACTGAATTTGAAGCCTTTGCGGCGGCCCCTGCTGAGCGCCCCGCTATTGAACTGGTTTCGTAAAGTTCTGCCGCCGATGTCGGACACCGAGAAAGAGGCCATCGATGCCGGTACAGTATGGTGGGATGCCGATTTGTTTGGCGGTCAACCCGATTGGCAACGTTTGCTGGATACCCCGGCGCCCGCGCTGAGCGACGAGGAGAAGGCCTTTCTTGCCGGTCCGGTGGAAGAGCTGTGCGCGGTGCTCGACGACTGGAAGATCAACCAGGAGCTCAATGATCTGCCGCAAGAGGCATGGGAGATCATTCGCAAGCATCGCTTCTTCGGCATGATCATCCCAAAGAGTTACGGCGGACTGGACTTCTCAGCCCGCGCGCAATCCGAGGTGGTGATGAAAATCGCCTCGCGCGGCAGCGCCGCAGCCGTCACGGTGATGGTGCCCAACTCGCTGGGTCCCGGGGAATTGCTGCTGCATTACGGCACCGAATCGCAAAAAAGCTACTACTTGCCGCGTCTGGCCCGCGGCGAGGAAATCCCCGCTTTCGCCCTGACCGGCCCGTACGCGGGTTCAGATGCCGGGTCGATGCCCGATATCGGGATCGTGTGCAAAGGCGAATACGAAGGCCGTGAGACGCTGGGATTCCGGGTCAACTGGGACAAGCGTTACATCACTCTGGGCCCGATATGCACGGTGCTGGGTCTTGCGTTCAAGGCCCGTGATCCGGACGGGCTGCTCGGCGACGACAAGGATCTTGGCATCACCTGCGCGCTGATCCCGGCGACGACTCCAGGCGTCAGCATCGGCCAGCGTCATGACCCGGCTTCTGCGTTCCAAAATGGGCCGAACAGCGGCAAGGATGTGTTTGTGCCGATGGACTGGGTCATTGGCGGGCGCGAGCAGGTCGGTAAGGGCTGGCGCATGTTGATGGAGTGCCTGTCGGTGGGGCGCGCCATTTCGCTGCCGGCACTGGGCACCGCAAGCGGCAAGATGACCAGCCGGATGACGGGCGCCTATGCTCGCGTGCGCAAGCAATTCCGCACGCCTATCGGCCGCTTCGAGGGGATCGAGGAGGCTCTGGCCCGGATCGGCGGGGTCAGCTATCGGATGGATGCGGCCAGACGCATGACGGCCGGCGCGCTGGATCGCGGCGAGAAGCCGTCGGTGCTTTCGGCGATTCTCAAGTACCAGAATACCGAGGGCATGCGTCAGGTCGTCAATGACGCGATGGATGTCCACGGCGGTCGCGCTGTGTGTCGCGGCCCGCACAACTATCTGGCCAGCGCCTATGACACAGTGCCGGTCGCGATCACCGTCGAGGGCGCAAACATACTTACCCGCAGCATGATCATCTTTGGCCAGGGCGCGATCCGCTGTCACCCCTATGTGCTCAGAGAGATGCAAGCCGCGACCGACCCGGATACTGCACGCGGGCTGCGCGTGTTCGACCAGGCCCTGTTCGCTCATCTGGGTTTCAGCCTGAGCAACAAGATTCGTGCGCTGGTCATGGGCCTGACCGGAGCACGCTTCGTCAGCGTTCCCGACATTGGCAGCAAGACGCGCTATCTGCGTCAACTTAGCCGGATGAGTGCCGCGTTCGCCTTCGCCGCCGATATTGCAATGCTGACGCTCGGCGGCGATCTGAAGCGACGCGAGAAATTGTCCGGCCGTTTCGCGGATATCCTCGGTCACCTTTATCTGGCATCCGCCGTGATCAAACAGCACGAGGACGATGGCCGGCCGCAGGAGGATCTGCCGCTGGTCGAGTGGGCGATCGAGGACTCCCTGTGCCGGATCCAGGAAAGTCTGGCTGAGATCTGCGCCAACTTCCCGGGACGCGCAGTCGGCGGGATGCTGCGGATCATCGTGCTGCCTCTTGGCCGCAGCTTGCGCAAACCGTCGGACCGTCTCGGTGCTCGTGTGGCGGCGCTGATGCTCGAGCCTGGCGAAGCTCGCGAGCGCCTGGTGGCCGGCATGTCGTTCAAACTTGAGGCCAGCGACCCCATCGGCCTGATGGAATTGACTCTGCACAAGGTCATCGCCGCTGAACCGGTGATCCGCAAGCTGCGCAAGACGCTGAAACAGGAGCTGATGCCGTTCAATTGCGAGTCCCTGCTTGCCGAGGCGCAGCAGCGTGGCGTGATCAACGATATTGAGGCTCAGGCGGCCAGGGAAGCTATGGAACTGACCGCGGAGGCAATACGCGTCGACACATTTGGTGAGACACGCAAGACCGGTGCCGGCGGAGTCCGCGCCACGGCCTGAGCGAAAGAAAGTTCGGGAGCTTGATCGCGATCCCCGCCTGAACGGCGCGGTCAGCGCTGAGCGCGAAATCAGCGCTTGAAGCTGGTAGAGCTGTAGCCGGCCTCGAAGATGCGGCGCGGCTCATCGATGGCGTAGCCCTGGGCAAAGTCCACGCCGATTCCGCGCAGCATGGTCACGATCTCGTCGGTTTCGGCAAACTCGGCGATCGTCTGTTTGCCGGTGAGATGACCGATCTCATTGATCGATCGGACCATTTCGCGATCGATTGGATCATGCAGAATTTCCTTGACGAAACTGCCGTCGATCTTCAGGTAGTCGACCGGGAAGTGCTTCAGATAGCCGAATGAAGACAGACCGGTGCCGAAATCGTCCAGCGCGAACTTGCAGCCCAACTCCTTCAGCGAATGGATAAATCGATTTGCCTGCGCATAGCTGGCGATGGCCGCAGTCTCGGTAATCTCGAAGCAGATCTTGGTCGGGTCGATGCCGCTGGTTTCGAACTGATCGATCACGAATGGCAGGAACTTGTCGTCGCCCAGACTCTGGCCTGACAGGTTGATCGAACACAGCGACAATCGCTTACGCTCGTCGGCTTCGGAAACCAGCCAGCGCAATGCGTTCTCGATCACCCAGCGGTCGATGCTCGGCGTGATGCCATAACGTTCGGCCGCATTGATGAATACGTCGGGCGCCACAATCTGGCCGTTCTCGTCCTTCATCCGCAACAACAGTTCGTAATGAGCGCCCTGATCCTGCTCCTGCAAAGGCAGAATAGTCATCCGGAACAATTCGAAACGGGCTTCTTCCAGCGCGTTATTGATCCGCGCCGCCCATTGCATCTCGCGGCGGCGACGCATCAGATCGATATCGTTGACCTGATAGGTGTGAACACGATTGCGGCCTGATTCCTTAGCCGCCGCGCAAGCGCTATCCGCCGCGGTCAGCAACTCGGCCACGGTCGCGGTCTCCGGTGTGATCGGCACCACACCAAGGCTGGCGCCAAGACGGAAGGTGCGGTCTTCCCAAACGAAACGGAAGTCCTGGATTGCGGCCAGCATCGCTTCAGCCGACTCGATTGCTTCCTCGACAGTACAGTTCTCCAGCAGCACCCCGAATTCATCGCCGCCCAGACGGGCGAGCGTGTCGCGCCAGCGGATTTTGGATTTCAACAAGGCGCCAAGCTGGCCGAGCATCGCGTCGCCGGCTGAATGACCGCAGGAGTCATTGACGATCTTGAACTGGTCGAGATCCATGTAGCAGAGTGCATAAGACGCCTCGCGCGAACGGGCATTCTTCAACGCGCGCTCGAGGCGACCTTCGAACTCTCGCCGATTCACCAGGCCGGTGAGCATATCGTGGCTGGCGTGATAGCTTAGCCGCCGGTTCAGCTCGCGTGACTCGCTGACGTCATGGAACACGAGTACCCCGCCGGAGATCTGACCGACGTCGCTGCGGATCGGGGCCGCGGTACTCTCGATATACAACTCGTTGCCATCGCGGCGGATCAACAGTGTCGGCCGCACTGACTTGATCGGCCGACTGCGCCGGATAGCTACCGCAAGTGGATTCTCCAGCGGCTCGCAGGTTTCCTCATGGAAACCGCGGAAGATCTCGTCGATGGGGCGCCCGGTAGCGTCGTCCTGTTTCCAGCCAGTGAGTTCCTCGGCCACCGGATTGAGATACTCGACCCGGCATTCTGCATCAGTGGTGACGACGCCATCACCGATGGATTGCAGGGTGATCTGCGCACTCTCTTTCTCCCGGAACAGGGCCTCTTCATAGAGCTTGCGATCAGTGATGTCGAGTTCCACGCCGAGCAAACGCCGGAAGCGGCCGTCCTCGTCGATGCGTGCCTTGGCCTGGCTGGTGACCCAACGCCATTCGCCGCTGCGGTGGCGCATCCGGTGGACGCTCTCGAACAGCGGCGTCTTGCCTTCCAGATGTTCGCGGATCCGGCCTTGCACACGGACCATGTCATCAGGATGGACCAGGTGGTGCCAGTCCAGCGACGCCTCGTTCAATTCATCCGGGCCATAGCCCATCATCTCTTTCCAGCGCGGCGAGAAGGTCAGCGTATTGGCGTCAACATCGAAGTCCCAGATGCCGTCATTGGCGGCGTGGCTGTAAAGCTCGTCTCGGTCGCGGATTTCCGCCAGCACCATACTCTCGCGCAGCCGGCCAAGGCCGCTGGCAAGACTGGATCCCACCAGTTTCATCAACAGGTAGAGCTCTACGTCCCATTTGCGCACCGGGCCGGCAGAAAACAACGCGAGGAATCCGGCTACCTTGTCGCCAATGCTGAAACCCTCGACCAGGGCCGCACCGATACCGAGCTGACTCAGTAATTTGCCCTCCGCCTCGCCCTGCTCCCCGGCGTTACGGGTGTCAGGTATTTCGATCAGGCGCATGTGCTGCAAACGGCTGGCCATCCACGGCATCTCACACATCGGCAGATCGACCAGCCCGTCTGGCCTCAGGCCCGCCAGCATATTGGTCGAATTGCTCAGCTTCTCGATGGACTCCCCGTCCTCGGAGAGCTGCGCGATGCACACGCAGTCGCATCCGGTGACCTCACGCAGACTGTCCAGCGCGGCGGAAACGGTTTCGTTGATGGTATCCCGCGACAGGTTTTGCAGATCGACCGCGACCTTGGTGATCGCAGGATTCAGGCCAATTCGAGAGGGAGGGGTTCTGCCTCGGTGAACCAGGTCACCAAGGTCTGTGCTGGCTCGGGTACTGCTAAATGAAGGCGGCTTTTCGGCCATGTGCACAGACGCCATGTGTGTTGATCATGGGCGGTTCTTCTAATCCCCAATAAGCGCTTCCGGCTCATTCTCGCAGGAATTTCTAATATTACAAGCTAAGCCCATGTATCTGAAGATATTGCCAACGAGGCCGGCGGGACGCTTCAGCCGTCCCTGTGTCGCCGAACACGGCACCCAACCTGCCTCACCCGTCAACCAAATTAGCAGTGAGGCGTTGAGAAAGCCGTGACCCAGTTCACGCGCGGGACAACGCCACGGTACTGCTTGAGACGGGTCCGCAAGGGCGCCGGGCACATTATCCATCGTGCTGGACATCTGACAGGAGACGCGACATGACTTTTTTACGATCCGATTCAACCTGGTGGCGGTCGGTGCTGACCGGGCTGGCCCTGGCCATCACGGGCGCCTGCGGCGGAGGCAGTGGCGACAGCCTGACGTCTTCGGCCTCAGTGCCAGACCCGACACCGGAATGCGCCGATTGCGGCATCGTCTATGTCGGTCTTACCGACGCGGAAGGTGACTTCCTGCAATACGAACTTGATGTGCTGTCGCTTACTCTGACCCGTGCAGACGGTCTGGTAATAGAAACGCTGCCGCTGACCACGCGGGTTGACTTCGCCCAGTACGTAGACCTGACTGAATTCGTTACCGCCGCGACGGTGCCGCCCGGCGTCTATGTATCCAGCTCCATCACCGTCAACTACGACAACGCGATCGTGATGGTGGAAAGAGACGGCCAACCGGTGACCGCCGTTGTGCGTAACGCCGACGGCCTGGCTCCGGGCACGGTCACCGCCAGTCTGGACATGGTTGGCCAGGACATGCTGCGCATCATGCGCGGTACGCCCGGATGGGTGACTCTGGACTTTGATCTTGACGCCAGCAACAGCGTCGACACCACGCTGTCGCCGCCGCTGGTGATCGCCGAACCAGTATTGACCGCGGACCCGGACCTGCTTGATGAGAAGGAGCGCAGAGGTCGTGGGCCGCTGGTCGATGTGGATCCGGTGCAAAACCGATTCACGATAGCGTTGCGCCCGTTCCGGCGCGTTGCCGGTGACTTCGGGCGGCTCGATGTAGCGACAAATGCCGAAACCCGCTTCGAGATCAACGGTGCAAGTTACAGTGGTGAATCCGGTCTGCGCGCGCTGCAGGCTGCCGGACCCGGTACGCCGACGCTGACTGTTGGCCTTATGCAGCGTCACCGGCGAATTTTTCAGGCGCAGGAAGTATTTGCAGGCGACAGCGTACCGGGCGTGCGCCATGACGCAGCGCGGGGCGTGGTCGTCGGGCGCAATGGTGACGAATTGATCCTGCACGGGGTCGCGGTTGAACGCGTCGCCGGCGGCGCCGCGTTTTATCGTCATCGGGTTGCCGTAATTCTGGGTCCCGATACGGTGGTTTATAAACATCGCGGCGACGAGGCGATCCTGGACACAGATGCGATCTCCCCGGGACAACGCGTGCATGTTCTGGGCCAGCTTGGCGACGCGGCCGATACGCCGCCGGTGCTCAATGCCCGGATCGTCCGCATGTTGCGGTCCACCATCGCCGGCACGACCGGTCTCGCGGAAACCGGCTATCTGACCATGGATCTGCAGCATCTGAGCGGTCGCCCGGCTGCGCTGTTCGATTTTGCCGGCACCGGTATCAGCGCCGGATTCGACGCAGACCCTGATGACTATGAAGTAAACACAGGCTTGCTGGACACCACGATGCTGGAAGCCGGGTCACCGGTGGTCGCCCAGGGTTTCCCGCGGCCGTTCGGCACCGCCCCGGAGGATTTCGACGCACTCGGCGTGGCTGATTTCAGTCAGACTCGCGCGCGGCTCGGATTCGGCTGGACCATGCCAGGAAGCGGCAATCCATTCCTGCGGATTGAAGAATCCGGCCTGGTGATCAATGATCAGGATCCCGATCTCGGCGAGCGCCATCATGTATTGCGGGGCGGTATCGTTACCGATGCATTGTCCGCTGGTGTGCCACCGACGATTGTGCCGCGCAGCGGGGCGCAGGGCCTGTATGCGATTGCCGGCGCGGGTCAGGCGCCACGGCGGATCGCGGTCTACTATGACTTCGCCGCATTCACCGAGGCGCTGGCCAGAGCACTCGACGGCAGTGTTCAGGTGCGCCATCTCCATGGCAGCGGGATCTGGGACGACGCCTCTGCGACGATGGAGGCCACACGTCTCACCGTTGTAGTCGGCCACTAAAGCGGTCGCTGGCAATACAGCGTGCCCGCGCCTGCCCTGCCCTGATCGGCAGGGCAGGCGCATTTGCATGCGCGGACGGTTAGCGAAACGGTTTGCAGCCGCGGCTGCCTACTCTTGCTCGTCCTGGTCGCCGGGCTGGCCGATTGTTTCCACCCGATATACCACCGGCATCCATTGATCGTAACGGCTGCCCACGATGCGTGCGCCGATGTAATAGCGCTTGCCCTGTTCTACCTCAAGCGTCAGCTTCCCCAGCATGTCGCCACGGCGAGGATTCTGCGGCGGCAGCTTGATTTCGTTGCCACGTCGGAACACCGCGGTCAGCACCAGTTCATGCACACCCGGGGCGACCCAGAACGAGTTCGGTTCGGTGAATTGATAACCACGTTCTACGACCACCAGTGACGCGTCAGGCGGGATCCGGCTGGATCCCAGCGACATGTAGCGGCCGTCGAGACGATTCAGGATCACCGGATGGATACCCTGGGTCACCACGCTACCGGTCACGGAGATAATACCGTGGGGCTGGCCGGGGCTGACCGTCGGCCGCTGCAAACCGCAGGCACCGAGCATCAAGATGACGGCACCCGCGAAGACCAGGCGCATCCATGCGATCCGCCTGCGTCTTTGTTCTTCCGGCACCCGCGACATCATAATTTGCTCCGTGGCATCCGCTACGCCAGATCGCCCCGCGTCGGGTTTCCGTATGCCAGTGTACCCGTCACCCCGAGCTGGCCGCCGCTCACAATGCCGGCGCAATCGCCGCGGGAACGGCCATGGACAGGAAGAACAGGCTCAGACCCTTGGCACCCTCGACATAGTCCGCCGGGGCTGCCTCCCTGGTCACGACCGGGATGATGAATTTCCCCGGGCTGAAACGGTAGGTTTCGGTGCCCGCAATCGTGCTGGTGGTGCGCGTGATGTTGGTGCGCGCGGCCAGATAGTAACGATAACCCGGCTCGATATTGATGGTCAGCTCTTCGACAACGATTTCTTCGCGCAGGATACGCGTTGGATCGGGCACCTTCTGCTGGGATCGCGGTGCGTTGTCCATGGGCCATACTTTGATCGTGTGCTCTCCCGCGGGCAGGCGGAACGTGCGCCGTGTGTACGCGACCGGCTCGCCGTCGATCTCGTATATCCATGCCCGCTCCAGACCCTGTGGGACCTTGTTGAGGATTGTATTGGTAAGCAAACCGGACTCTCGTCCCGGCTTGAGACCCTGATTCATCACCTGATTAACCTGTCTTGCGGCGCAGCCCAGCAAGAAACAACAGCTCAGGACAGCGGCCGCCAGCATCAGCAATCTAGACATCGGCTCTGGCATTACTGACTCGGTCCTGGTTAACGGGGTGACGGCTTGGGAGAATGATAACCCCCGCGCGGAACGGGCCCAAAACCCTTCCGCTCCGGAATCTGTCTTGACGCGGTCGCTGCACTGTTCTTTGATGCGCGTATGGAGTATCAACGACAAGCGTCGGGCAGGTCGCTGCCAGCTGAGGTAATCCGATACCGGACAGTATTCCGCAAGGAGCACATTGGCCCGCGCTATCTGGGCTGGCTGCATCTGGGATTCACCGTCAGCCTGTGCCTGCTGGTGATCATCGCTTGCCTGTGGCGTCTGGACGGAGTCCGGCCACTCGAATGGCTGACGCTGCCGATCACCTTCCTGTATGCGAATCTGGTGGAATACCTTGGCCACCGCGGACCGATGCATCATCCCCGGCCGGGCTTGCGTTTGATCTTCCAACGGCACGTGCTGCAACACCATCGGTTTTTCCGTGACGACGCGATGGCCTTCGATAGCAGCACTGACTTCAAGGCGGTGTTGTTCCCGTCGGTGCTGATTGTCTTCTATCTGCTGATCTTCGCGTTACCCGCGGGACTACTTGTGGCATGGCTCTTTTCCACCAATGCCGCGCTGCTCTTCGTGGCCATGGCGGTCGCGTATTTTCTTAACTATGAGCTGCTGCATTTTGCCTATCATGCGCCACCCGGATCATGGCCATCGCGTTTGCCGTTGATCCGGCGTCTGGGACGCTTGCACACGTTCCATCATCGGCCCGACCTGATGCAGCACTACAATTTCAATATCACCTACCCGTTGGCGGATCTGTTGTTCGGCACCATGTATCGTGGCACCCGGGAACGAGAGACGGTGCCTCCGGCTGATGCCGGTGCCGCTGGCCGTGTACGCTGAAGACCGCAGACCTATAGAGACTCGCGTTGCAAGATAGCGAAACAACACAGCTGAGCGGAGGCTCGGGCCAGGGCACGGGAAACGCTTCGAGCGCACCAGGCAAACCGGACCCCGCCACTGGCGACCGGCCGCGCTACCGCGGCTTTATCAGCTATAGCCACGCGGATCGGAAATTTGCCCGCTGGCTGCTGCGCAAGCTCGAGTCCTACCGCGTGCCAAAACGGCTGGTCGGCCGGTATTCTCCGATGGGTCCTGTGCCGAAGACGCTGGCGCCGATTTTTCGCGACCGGGATGAGCTGGCCAGCGCCAGTGATCTGGGTGAAAGAATTATCAGCGTGTTGCGTGATTCCGCGGCGCTGATAGTCATCTGTTCGCCTGCGGCCGCCGCCTCGCGCTGGGTCGGCGAAGAGATTCTCGCATTCAAACGTATTCACGGACCCGAGCGCATATTCTGCGTTATCGTCGACGGGGACCCCGAGTCCAGCGACGAAAGCCGGCAGTGCTTCCCGAGGGCGCTGCGTTATCGTGTCGGTCCCGACGGCGAACTCAGTGACGTGCCGATCGAGCCGATGGCGGCGGATATCCGTCGCGAAGGCGACGGTCGCAGGCGCGCCTTGCTCAAGCTTGTCGCCGGTCTGCTCGGAGTCGGCTATGACGAGCTCCACCAGCGCGAACTGGCCCGGCGCCATCGCCGGATGACCGCGATCACCATCGGCGCCGTCGCCGGTATGGCCCTGGCCTCGACGCTTGCCACCGTCGCCTATATCGCGAGGGACGACGCCGAGCGACGCCGCGAGCAGGCCGAGGACCTGCTGGGATTTCTCGTCGACGACTTGCAAGACCGCCTGTCGCCGTTGGGGCGCCTGGATGTGCTTGAGACCGTGCTCGACAAGATAATGGGATATTTCCATGAACTCGATCCACGCGATCTGACCGATACTGCGCTGGCGCGACAGGCTCAGGCGCTGGTCCGCATCGGCGAGATCAGGATGACCCAGGGCCGGCCGTCGGAAGCCATCACCTCTTTCCGCGACGCCTACGCAAGCAGTGCAGCCCTCGTCGAGCGGGACCCGAGTAACGGTCAGCGTCTGTTCGACCGCGGACAAGCCGAGTTCTGGATCGGCTTTGTTTACTGGCGGGAAAAGCAGCTCGACGACGCTGAGCAGTGGCTATCGCGTTATCGTGACACGGCCCTGGAGCTGGTAGCCCTGGACCCGGACAATGAGGAGTGGATCATCGAAACGGTCTATGGCTATCACAACCTCGCGGTGCTCGAGAGCGAGCGTGGCAATCTGAATACAGCCGACGAGATGTTTGAAGCCGAGAGCGTCATCCTCGAGGGCATGCTGCAATCCGATCCGGACAATGCCGAGTTGCGCATGAGCCTTTCGGACACTTTCGCGTGGCGCGGCAATATCGCGACGAACCGCGGCGACCTGGCGGCGGCCGAGGATTTCCGTCGTGATGCCCTGCGCCTGCTGACCCGGCTGGTCGAGCAATATCCGGGAAACAAGACCTATGCCTTCGAGCGCTCGAGAGCCAGTGTTTTTGTCGCCAACCTGCTGATGGTGACCGGACGGGTGGCCGAGGCTGAGCGGATGTTGAACCGGGCGCGCACGGCCAGCCAGGCGCTGGTCAAGCATGATCCCGAGAACAGTCTCTGGCTGACACACCTCGCGGTGGTCGAAATCGACCTCGCCAGAATCGCGCTTGCGACCGGGAAGATGAGCCGGGCGCGTACCATGGGCGAGCAGGCGCTGCTTCGCTTACAGCCATTGCATACCACCGACATGACCGATGTACTGTTGACCCGATGGCTGGCGCGAGCTTACCAGGTCAATAGCCGGATACGACTTGCGGCCGGCAATACACGGGAAGCACGGTCGCTTATCGACAGCGCGGCAGCGGCGACTGAAGAAATCGGTGACCGGGATCTGGACAACACGAGCATCCTGGCCAGCGTCGCCCAGGTGTTGGTCACCCGTGGCAGGATTCTGACCGCCGACGGTGATCCCGCCGCGGCTCGCGCCGACTGGCGAGCGGTCATCCGCATGCTGGAACCAAGGGTCCCGGACTCCCGCGACCACGCGCTGCTCGACCCGTGGATCCGCGCGCATTTGCTGTTGGGCACCGGCGCAGCCGCTCAGCCCGCACTCGATCGGCTGCAGGCCGCAGGTTATCAGCCGCTGGAGCCCTGGCCGGTGCCCTGAATGCCGGCGGCCGGCTGGCAATCTCAATCTGCCGTTTTGCCGTCCTCGCGTGGCTTCAGGCTGGCGCTGCAGCGGCGGCAATATTCGGCATCCTCCTCGTGACCGGTCAGCGCACATTCCGGACAACGAATCTGCGCTCGATTGCGTACCATCACGTCGCGCATGCCGGCGGCAAAAATGCCGGTGGGCACGGCGATGATCGCGTAGCCCATGATCATCGCCAGCGAGGCAATAAAACGACCTGCATTGGTCTGTGGCGTGATGTCGCCAAAGCCGACCGTGGTCAGCGTGACGATCGCCCAGTAAATGCCTTCCGGGATGCTGTGGAATCCGTGCTCGGGACCTTCGACCATGTACATCACGGCACCGAATATGGTCACCAGGGTCAGCATCACATACAGAAAGATGAAGATGCGCTTGCTGCTGAGCTTTAACGCATCGGTCAGCGACTGGGCCGCCCCCACGTAGCGTCCCAGTTTCAGTACCCGGAACAGTCGCAGAACGCGCAGCAGACGAATCACCAGCAGATGGCTGGACCCGACCGTGAGCAGCTCCAGATAGGCCGGCAACACGGACAACAGATCCACCAGGCCAAAAAAGCTGAACACATACTTGCGCCGCTCGCGCAGACACCACAGGCGGATTAAATACTCAACGGTGAACAGGCCGGTGAACAGCCACTCCAGGAGATGAAGCGCTTCCCCGAAACGAGCGTGGACGGTGTGGATGCTGGATAGAACCACCGCCGCGACGCTGGCGAGTATCGCGACCAGCAGCAGCAGATCCACATTGCGGCCGCCCTGTGTGTCGGACATGAAGATCAATTCGAAAACGCGACGGCGCAATCTGCCCTCGCCCGCCTCGTTCACACCGTCCGAAAGCTTTCTTTCCTGGTTCATGAACTATCCCGCTTTGCTTCCATCATGGCCGCCGCTGGCACCCGGTTGACCCCCGGTTGACCCCCGGTTGACCTCAAGATACCCGATAACCGCGCAATCGGGGACGATTCGACACCTGCCGGGCAATCTCGTCAGGGGTAATGCTGGAGTTCCCGTGCACCGGGAATCCCGATGCGCATTTATCCACGGAAGGAGACCGACATGCGACACATTTTCCTCAGCGGCCTTGCGGCTGTGCTTCTGATACCGGCAGCGGCTCAGGCCGCAACTCCACCACAGATCGTTGCCTGCCACGGCTGCAGCGAAAGCCGGGCCCGGTTGACCGCCCAGTCCCAGGTTCCGCGCAGCTGGGGCCCCGGCGTATATGACGTCTATGTTGTTGATACCGGCGGCGGAAAGCTGAGACGCTACCGGGTGACATCCGAGTTCGAAGGTCGTCTGTGGGAAAAGTACGCGATGCCGCGCACGCCTGCCTCCAACTATCAGACCTGGTTCAATCAGGGATACAGTGAGTGGCTGTATGCCAGGAACGCAGCCAAACCCGGCATTGTGCTGGGATCAGACATCCCGGTGCGCAGCGCCGAGCAGGTGATCGGCAGTGCGTTTAATCAGATGGTAGTTTCAGAACAGATCAATCGCAGTATCCCGGCGCGGATCGGCTCCCTGTTTGGGGCCGCTCTGAGCATGTTCAGGACGATTTTCACCAACAGCATCTTCATCGAAGTCGGGTTTGCCGATGGTTCGACCGCGCGCTTCGTCCTTGATCGGATTGACTCCCTCAGCAGCGGCCACATGTTTGTCTATGTCTACGAACCGGGGTCCGCGCGTGACAGCGACGGCAACGCGATACCGGATTCGGCGGCGGCTTATGATCCCTACGAGGGTGTGTTCAGCTCTGAATACAACCTCGATCTCTTTCTGCGGCGCTCGCGGATGTATGACGCGGATTTCTTCGATCCGCTCAATAATCTTGAGCTCCTGCCTGCGCATTTTGTCTGCGCCTGGGATGACGGTGGCCAGATCAAGTGCTGGAGGCACTAGACTTGCCGGAGCAACAGCCGCGGTGTCAAAAAGCCGGAGCCACCGGCGCCGGGACAAGGTCGGCGGCGGGCAGGAACCCGCCGCCGCTTACACTGATGGACAGGCATTCATGGATGGGAGTAAGGCTGATGGGTATAGAAGCGACAACACTGGGCAGCGTGTTCATGCTGGCCATCATATTCGGGCTGATGATCAGCGCTCTGATCTGGAGGGTAGCGGGCAACAAGGTGGATTCGCCGCGACTGGTGACCGGATGCAGCCTCGCACTGGGGTTGTTCCCGCCGCTGAACCTGCTATTGCTTAGCCTGCTGGCACTGTTGCCGGATCGAATCCGGCCCTGAGGCGCCGCATCGATTCGAGCACCGCCGCGGTGATCTGGGCAGCACGCCGGGACATCGACCCTTCATTGAGCTCCAGCTCGATACCCGCATAAGCAGCGGGATGGATGGCGCGCAAGCTGCGGGTGAATCCGTCTGCGGTACCCCGGTACGGGTAATTCATCCGCACCCGGATATCCGGCGCCAATTCGATCAGCAGGTCGCGCCAGCGCCGGCTGAGCTCGCGCTCCAGCGGCCGTCCCGGGTCATAGAGCAGGCCAATATCGGCATTGCGCCGATGGCCGTTCAATTCGGGCGTGAAGCTGTGTACCGACACATGGATTACCGTGACGCCAGCCTTGCGCCAGTCCTTGACCTGATCCTCCACAGCCCTGCGCCACGGCAGGTAATGCTGCTCGAGAATCTGCTGCCTCTCCGCTGCGGGCAGCGTGCGCGTATACCCGGAAAAAAGGTGCCGGTGGCCCATGGACCGGTTCAGATCGATCAGCAAACGAGAAAGTTGCGCGGGAAAAGCCGCGTCTGCGATTTGCGGTTCCAGCGTCCGGAACACATCCAGTGAACCCCGATCCCAGCCACGATGGCTCTCCAGCACTTTGTCTGCGCCGCGGAACAGATGACGCCAGCGCGCGGGTATCTGATTGCCGCCATGTTCGCAGGTCAGCAACCACCGCGTCATGGCAGCTGGCGGTTCTCGAGCAGGCACCGGCCAAGCTCGGAATAGACGCTATGGACCCGGGCGGAATCGGGGCGCTCGCCAAGGTGTGCCCGCAGGCGCCGGGCCAGCGGGCCTTTAGCCAGCACCTGGCGCAGCGCGCCGGTAGCGGACTCGCTGAACGAAGCCGCAAGCTTTTCGGCCAGATGACGACACAGATGCGCGGCGGTAGCGCGCCGACCCGGATAGCCGAATGCCGCAAGGTAATCCGCATCCCGGATCTGTGCGCCGTCACCCTCTCGTATCACCTCAAGCAGGATGTCCGCCAGCAGGTCCTCGGGCCATTGCTGCTGCTCCGCCAGTGGGATCGTGCTGCCCTCGGTGAGCAAGCGTACCGCAGCCACCACGAACTCGAGCACCGCCAGATCCGCAACCGGCGCTTCCTGGATATCGATCAGACGGATCTCGATGGCATTTCGATCGAACCGGGCAATCGCGCCGCGCGAGTTCAGGAACACGGACTCCAGCACCTCGTCCGGATCATGTGGCCGGATGTCCGCCTCGATTTGAGCAAAGATTTTTCGCCGATAGTCGGCCTCGGAAAATACCCGTTCGGGGATGATCCGGCCGGCAATGGATGGAATCCTTGCCTGATTGTGCCGATAGGTCTCCAGTCGGGTATCGAGATATCCGGTGATACGTCCATCCAGCATCGGCGTGCTCGCGGCCAGCGCCGGGATCAGCGGCAGCACCAGCCTGATGGCCGCATGCAGGCGCCCGAATTCCTCGTCGCCGGCGAAAGGCAGATTCAGATGGACGCTTTGCAGGTTTGACCAGCCGTGACCTCGGCAGCCGAAGATTTTGTCGTATTGGGCATAGATCTCCTGGTCGCCATGGGGCCACAGGCGGGTCTCGCGGTCGGGATCGAACAGCGGATGGCTGCCGCCGCCCAGCAACATCGCGTTATCCGCAACCAGGCGCTGATTGATGAACAGGATCTCCTGGTGGAACCCATCAGCCAGGCCTTGCAGTGACGGCGCCGGGCCGTTGGTCTTGAGTTCGATCACGTGGCAGACCAGTTCATTCGACCAGGCAAACTTGTCGCGCTCCACGGTCTGCACGTATTCACCGGCCATGCCTTTCAACAACTCATCGGCGATCGGCCGCGCGGCCAGCGTGGTCCGATCGACGATCATATACTCCATCTCAACGCCAAAGACCTCGAACAGACCCCATGTCCCGGTGCCGCTCATCGGCCCTTCTCGCTGCCGCCGTCCACGCGGCGGCGGAAACTGCGCATGATCGCCGCATACAACTCCTGGCCCAGCACCTGATCCTCGACTTCTGACTCGATGCTGGGATTGTCGTTGATCTCGATCACCACCGTGCGACCATCGACGCTCTTCAGATCCACGCCGTACAAACCTTCGCCGACCAGCGCGGCTGCGCGTAGCGCAGTCGCAACCACATCTCCGGGAACATCGTCCATGGCCACGGTCTTCCAGCCTCCGGAAACCTCGCTCCGATGCTTGCTGTTCCAGTTGTAAATCTGCCAATGGCCGCGGGCCATAAAGTATTGGCAGGCAAACAGCGCGCGCCCGTCGAGCACACCGATACGCCAATCGAATTCGGTCGGTATGTACTCCTGGGCGATAAGCAGATCAGAGGAGGCGAGCATCGTCGAGGTCTGCCGCAGGAACTCTTCACGGGTCTTGGCCTTGACCACGCCCTGCGAGAAAGAGGAATCCGGAAGCTTGAGCACGCAGGGCAGGCCAAGTAATTCCAGCGCCTCGATCCGGTTTTCCTTCTGCACCAGAACGGTCTCGGGTATCGGCACATTTGCGCCGCGGAGAATCTCTGCAAGAAATACCTTGTTCGCACAGCGCAGGATGGAATCGGGATCATCGATCACCGCCAGCCCTTCGCTTGCAGCCCGCTGTGAAAACCGCCAGGTGTGATGATCCACCGCGGTGGTCTCGCGGATGAACAACGCGTCGAATTCACCAATCCGATTGTAGTCGTCGCGACCGATAAACTCGACGCTGAATCCCTCGTTTCGCGCAGCCTTGACGAAGTTCTGCAGCGCCTTGCGGTCCGAGGGCGGTGATTTCTCATCCGGATTTACCAGGATCGCCAGATCGTATTGCGAACGATCCACCCGCTGCGAGCTGTAGCGCTTGCGGCTGAAATACCGGCTGGCGGCTTCGCCGACAAATTCGATATGCGACTCGGGCACATCGTCCAGCGCCAGCGCCCGGACGCCACGAATAGTCCAGTGCTCGCGCCCCTTGCGGAAACGAAAACGCAACACCGGAGCCTGGAACAGCTGATACAGGGCCGCAGCCAGCCGGGCGTGCTGAGCGGCCATGTTTTCGCCGAAATAGACCGTCAGGGTGAATTCGTCAGACCGGATGCGCTTGAGGCTGTGCTGGATCAGGTCATCCACATCCGTCGGCAGCACACGGACGATATTGCGCGCGTTTATCTCCTGGATGGTCTTTACCGACGGGATAACCTTGTGCCCGCGCGCCTCAGCCAGAAGCGACACGTAGTAGCCGCGCGACTGATAACGGAACGACGCCGAGAGATTAAACACCCGGACCCGGCGTCCGCCGCGCGCGTAACGGTTTGACAGATAGTCCGTGACCGAAATGACTTCGGCGTCATGAACGCCGAGGGTCCAGTCCGTCGGCTCGTCGACGACGATATATCGCTTCAAGGCAATGCACCCGGTGCAAGCACCAGCAGGTTGGCGTCATAGGTGATCGCGCCGAGCAGGATCGAGCGGATAAGGCGCTGCACGCTCACATGATAAAAATGACCATGGCTCATCGGGTTGTCGTAGTAGGGATCAGCCACTCGGATGCGCCGGCCATGGCGGCCGCAGAGGACCACGAAATGACCGACCGGCCCGCCACGCAGGTCGTCCGCATGAGCCCGATCGTGACGGTCTGTATATTCGCGCTTCGAGCGATACAGATAACTCGCCGACAGGCCGGTCAGAACAGGCAATTCCGCATCCAGAATCCGGCGCAGCAGCTTGGGCGTCAGATCATCGAAGGCGATCTCTCCGCCCAGTTCCAGAAAGCGCAGATAGGCATCAGTGCCGACGCGGAATTTCTTCCCTTTCTTGAACCGCAATTGACCGACCAGCTTGTCGCTCAACTCCGCGCTGTTGAGATCGCGCCAGCTGGGGTCGAAGACCTTCAGATCGTAACTGTACAGGCGCGCGGAGAAGCCCTTCTGCAGAGCATCGATACCAAGAAATGCGGCCAGTGTGCCGCCGTCCTCGAGACTATGGATCTCGTCGATCAGCCCTCTTAGCGACTGGCCGAGGCCGAAATAGCTGTACACGGCGTGCAGCGACGTCGGCCCGCAGGTGACATCGTCTGGCTGCGCGCGGATCTCCAGATCGCGGAGACATTTTTCCGGACCGATACGCTGATCGCGGATCACTGACGGGTTGGTGTTCATGCTGTATGCCCGGTACCGCGCCGTGCGCCGCACCGCGTTCCTGACGGCTGCCAGACGCAAGCTCGAGAACTGTCCCGGGCAGCCTTACGGGAAAGTTCCACCACGAGATTCTGCGCCCTGGCTGGAAGCGTGTCCACCGTCCACATCGGTGCCGTTGCCTGAACGAATCCGCTGGCGGCCGGCAAGCCAGCCGAATACCAGAAGCACTGCCAAACCGGCGGCGACGACCTCCGCGGCAGCCCCGCCGGCAGAGACGAAGCGGCTGATTTTGCGCCAGGTGTGACTCAATCGTTCGAGATGAGTCGCGAGCAGCAGCAGCAGCCCGGAGAAACATATGACAAACGCCGCGATCACCTGCCGCGGCGGGCGCGCCTGCAGCCAGCGGAATGCGAACATGCCCAGACCCGCCAGAGCAAATCCGGCCAGCACATCCAGCACCAGGTGCTGTTTGACCAGCAGCGTCGAAAGAACGATCAATACCGGCACCGGCAACCACCACCAGCTCAGGCGACCCGCCTGCCAGGTCAACAATCCAAAAGCGAACACGTTGAGCGCTACATGCAGGCTGGGGAAGTTGTTGTACGGCGTGTCCACGGCTTGCTGAAAGCGGGTCCAGCGCGAAAACCACTCGGCGCCGGTCGCCAGCGGCTTATCCATATGAACCGGCACGTAGCGGAACAACAGGAAACCTATCGCCAGGATGCAGCAAAAGCTGACGGTTGCGGCATAAAAGTCATGCCGTCGCTGTACCGCAAGACACGGCACCAGAACGAACACATAGCCGAGCATGTAGAAGACGATGAATTCAGGAACCAGAGGCAGCCAGCGATCCAGGGCCAGCTCCGCGTTGAACACACCGGGGCCGTGGTGCAGCTGATAACCCCAGTAATACCCGACCTGGAAGAAGATCAGCACCAGTACGCAAGTGACGGCTCTTAGCGCCACACCGAATGCGGGGTGGTCCAGCGCGGCCATCTATCCAGCGCTCCCCGAACTCATCATCAGAATTCAGGCATATTCATCAGTCATCGCCGGCACGTTGATTTCCTTGACGCAGGCTGCCGGAGACAGATCCATCACACACCGTACCAGGTCGACGATATCCTGGATCGGGATACGCGTGCTTTCGTAGGCCTCGAGCGCGGCTTCCGGTCCGTCGGCGAAAGGGACCTCGTTCGCCACTTCGCCCGGGTTGATGCAGGTCACACCGATACGGTCCCAGCGCAGATTCTCGCGCAGCGCCTGCGACAGGCCCCGGATACCGAATTTGGACGCTGTGTATGCGACCTCCAGCAAGCCGGTATTCTCCAGACCGGCAGCGGAACCGATCAGGAAAATGCGTCCCTTTGACGAACGGCGCAAGTTAGGCAGAACCGCCTGGATGCAGGTGATGGCCGCGGAAAGATTGACGTCGATGATGCGCCAGCTTTCTTCCTCCGGCGCCTGGTCGAAGTCATATTCTTCTTCGAATCCACCGGCTTCCCAGATCCCGGCGTTATAGATGACCACATCCAGGGTCTCGTCTCCGATCCACTCGGCGAGCTCTTCGCCTGAGCCCTGGGCGGCAACGTCGAGCTCCAGCCACTCTCGATCTACCCCATCGTCTTCCTCCAGGGCTTCAGGGCAGGTCCGGGACACCAGCCACACTCGGTCTCCCTCCTCCGGCAAACCAAGACTAAATCCCTCGCCGATTCCGCGACTGGCACCGATAATAAGAAAATTGCTCACCTGACACCTCCGCTGTTGCAATCGTTTCCGGTAAGGACCTGACCCCGGTGGCGCGTTGACAAGTCGCAGCGCTTTAACCAGATTAGGCCGCCATGACTCTTCGCGCCATGCTTGGACCACAACGGGATGCTCCCTACATCGCTCCCCTGCTCGCTCGTTTCGGACTCGAGTCGGCGCCGGCATGCGCGGTCACGGCTGGCTGGCAGGAGCGCGAAGGCGAGCTCAACGAACTGGAGAAGCATACTGCCAGCAAGACGCTGGATCTGGCACTCTATCAGCGCGCCGAGGACGTATTCGCGCGTGATCCGGAGTTTCAGCAGGCCTATCACCAGAGGCAGCGGCGTTTGCGGGAGATGCAGCGGCTGTACCGGCGCAGGCTGACTCATGCGGTGGCTGCAATGCGGGAACTGGCGCTCGAGTCCGGTAGTTCTGACCTGGTGCAGAACGAACGTCGTTCCGCGATGCGCGCATTGCGCACGCTGGATCGGCAGCACCTCAGGCGCATCCGGGGTCTGCTGGAAGCGTTCGACGCCCGGTTCCGGCCGCTGGCACGCCCGGTCATCGCCGAACATCGGGCCGAAATTGCCAATGGCCTGGATTCCTGCAGGGTCCTGTTCCTGGCCGGCGGTCATGTGGAGATTCTACTCAATCGGCTGCGCCTGTTCGGGGTGGCACAACTACTGCGCCAGCAAGCCGTCGTTGCCTGGTCAGCCGGGGCCATGGCGATCTCCGACCAGATCGTGCTGTTTCACGACGATCCGGTCCAGGGCACCGGTATCGCTGAAGTGGCAGACGCGGGTCTGGGCATGGTCCACGCAGTGCTGCCCCTGCCGCACGCCAGCACTCGCCTGGACCTTGATGATGAGGCCAGGGTAGCGCTGTTTTGCCGCCGGTTTTTGCCTGCTCGCAGCCTGACGCTGGACCCCGGTGCCGTACTGGCATGGCGGGATGGAGATCTGGTCCGCGCCGAGGGCAGTGCGCAGATGACCCGGGCTGGTCACCTGCGGCCGGTGATCGCGGCATGAACCAGGACCTGCAGGCATTGCTGGCGGACGGGCCGCCGTCGCCGCAAAGCGTGGACAAATTTGTCGCCGGCCGGGAGTTTCCGTTGGTTGATGCAGCCGGCGTGACCTTCTTCTATCGCGGCGAAGCGGACAAGGTATTGTTGCGACACTGGGTCTATGGCCTGCCATCCTCGCAGGCACTGGATCGGGTCGAGAATACCGACCTGTGGCATCTGTTTATGGAGCTGCCGCCGCGTTCTCGGATCGAGTATAAATTCGATGTCATCACCGGCGAGGACAATCGCTGGATCATCGACCCGCTCAACCCGCTTACCGCCGAGGACCCGTTCGGACAGAATTCAGTCTGTCGCGCATACGGCTACCAACGACCGCTATGGAGTCAGCCCGGCCAGGGATCGAGACCCGGAACCGTGGATGCATTCAGTATCCACAGCACCCATCTGGAGGGTCCGAGGGAGATCTTGTGTTATCTGCCGGCACGCTTCCGGCGCAACCGACGCTATCCGCTGCTGATGGTGCATGACGGTGCCGATTTCCTGCGCTTCGCCGATCTGCGCGCGGTGCTGGATAACCTGATCGAGCGCCTCGAGATTCCGCCGATGATAGTCGCCATGACCCAGGCCGGCGATCGTCTCAAGGAATATGCTGGCGATCCGGACCATGCCGCGTTTATCGCCGAGGAATTGCTGCCGCTGATGCAGAGCAGGCTGCCGATCGATGACAGCCCGCTGCAACGGGCGTTGATGGGCGCCAGCTTTGGCGCGGTCGCTTCGCTGTCCACGGCCTGGCGCTACCCGGGGCTGTTCGACCGCCTGATGTTGCTGTCCGGATCATTCGCCTTCAGCGATATCGGCACCCATCGGCGCGGACCGGTCTTCGACCCGGTGGTGGAATTCATGAACCAGTTCCGGCTTGAGCCAGGGCGCCCGGCGCGCCGGATCTATCTCGCCTGCGGCATCTACGAATCGCTGATTTACGAAAACCGCTCCATAGTGCCATTGCTGCAGGCACAGAATATTCAGGTGCGCTTCGAGGAAGTCCGCGACGGGCACAACTGGGAAAACTGGCGCGATCGACTGCGCGGCGGGCTCAGCTGGCTCTTCCCGGGCCCGCTATGGATGATTTACGAGTAAGCGCCTAAAGTGGGTATCCTGGCTGGCGATGACTATGGCGGCAGCCGGTGAGTGCGGGGGAGTCAACAAGCGTGGCAAATAAAGTCAAACGTATCGGCCTTTCTCTGGGCGCCGACATCTGCTGGCCGATCTGTTATGAAGAACTGGTCCGGCGGCTGGATCTATCGCTAAAGATCGGTGGCGACACGATCAGCTTTGAAGTCGACCGGGTTTCAATCGAACCGTTTTCGCTGCGTCAGCCGTGTCCCTACAGCGTAGTGATCGACCGGCTCACGCACTGGTTCCATCCAAGCCGCGAATGGATCAAGAAGTCTGTGGTGATGGATGGACTCTATGTGTTCAACAATCCATGGAGCATTCAATCCATGGAAAAGCACACCAGCTATGCGGCGATGATGAGGCTGGGTCTTCCGGTCCCGGATACCTGGCTGCTGCCGCCAAAAAGCTATCTGCCATCGCCTGACCTGGAGCGCACGCTGAAAAGCTATGCCCATCTGTTCGACCTGGACAAGATCGGTGAGGACCTGGGTTATCCGTCTTTCCTAAAACCCTACGATGGCGGCGCCTGGGTGGGCGTGAGCAAGATCGACAGCGGCGCCGAATTGCACGCGGCCTACGACGGCAGCGGGACGCGCGTGATGCATTTACAGAAAGCGGTTCTGCCGCATGATCGGTTTGTGCGCTGCATAGGCCTCGGCCCGCAGCTGCATCCGGTGAGCTATGACCCGGATGCACCATTGCACGACCGCTACCGGATCGAGGAAGACTTCCTCAGCGGAGATGAGACCTCGCTGCTGGAAGACATGACCCTGACCATCAACAGCTTCTTCGGCTGGGACTTCAATTCCTGCGAAGCTCTGCGCCAGGGCAGCAACTGGTTTCCAATCGACTTCGCCAATGCCTGCCCGGATTCGCAGGTCACTTCGCTGCACTACCACTTTCCGTGGCTGGTCATGGCCAATGTGCGCTGGTCTCTGTTTTGTGCGGCCACGGACAAGCCGATGCGTCAGAACCTCGACTGGGCGCCCTATTTCAGGATCGCCGACAGCGATCGGACCATCCGCGAGAAAATCAGCGCCTACGCGGACATCGCGCACAAGCGCTACCAGACTGAGCGCTTTACAGAGTTCTGCGATAAACATCTGTCACATCTCGATGAGCTGGCACTGGAGTTTTTCGATTCTGACGTGGCCAGGGACGCGGTCAGGCAAAAGGTCGAAGTCCTGTTCCCGACGCATGAAATAGAAGAATTTACCGAGCTGTTCTGGTCTCGGATCCAGCGCTGGCGCGAACAGCATGCCCAATCGCTGCGATGAAAGACGTTTCGATCTGGTTCTCGGCGCGGCTCGAGCGTGAGGTAAAACTCGCCCGCTGGGGTCACTTCGGCACGCCGGTATTGTTATTCCCCACTGCGGGCGGCGACGCCGAGGAAGTCGAGCGCTTCCACCTGATCGGCGCAATCTGGCCGCTGATCGAAGCCGGCCGCATAAAGGTCTACTCCTGCGACAGCGTGGCCGGCAAGGCCTGGATTCAGGACGGCCATGCTCCGGTCTATCGCGCCCGCTTGCAGAACGCCTTCGACAGCTTTGTCTACCGGGAAGTCGTTCCCGCGATCCGTGCAGATTGCCGTCGGGACGATATCGAGGTCATTACTGCCGGCGCGTCGATTGGCGCGTTCAACGCGGTGGCCAGTCTGTGCAGGCATCCGGACGTGTTCCGCTGCGCGATCGGGATGAGCGGCACCTATAATCTGGAAAGGTGGCTACACGGCCAGTTCTTCGAGGACTTCTATTTCTCGTCGCCGCTGCATTATCTGCCAGGCCTCAAAGAGGGGCCGCAACTGGACATGCTGCGGAGTCGCTTTGTGTTGCTGACTTATGGCCAGGGACGCTGGGAAGAACCGGATGAATCGTGGCGCCTGGCCAATCTGCTCGGCGCCAAGCGCATTCCCAACCGGGTCGACCCCTGGGGTCCCGAATGGGACCACGACTGGCCGGCCTGGCGGGCCATGCTGCCGGTCTACCTGGACGAATTCGCCTGAGCGAGCCTGCCATGAACGTAATCTTCGTCGAACCGGCTTTTCCCGATAACCAACGACAGTTTGCCCGTGCGCTGAAAAAGGTCGGAGCGCGGGTCATCGGTATTGGTGAGCGGCCCTGGCACTGGCTCGATCAGGAATTGCATGGCTGGCTGGACGAATACGAGCACGTATCATCGGTGACCAACGAAAGCGTGCTGATGAAGGCCGTGCGAAAGATCCAGTCACGGCACTGGGTAGATCGACTCGAAGCCACGGTGGAGGCGCATATCCTCCCGGTGGCCAAAGTGCGCGAAGCCTGCCACATTCCCGGCACATCGGTGCGAACCGCCTGGTTATGCCGGGATAAACCGGCGATGAAGGAAGCATTGCGAGCAGCCGGTGTCCCTTGCGCCCGCTCGCTGGGCACCAACAGCCCACAGGACGCGCGCGATTTTGCCGCCCGGGTCGGATTCCCGCTTGTCGTCAAGCCGCGCGACGCTGCCGGTGCAGCCTCCACCTGGAGGGTCAACGATGAAGGAGAATTTGAACAGGTGATCCGCGCTTGCGGCCTGGCCGATGGCGCGAACGTCGCGCTGGAAGAATTTGTCGAAGGTCATGAGGGCTTCTACGACACGTTGACGATCAAGGGCCAGGTCACCCACGATTTCATTACTCACTATTATCCGAACGTGCTCGAAGCGATGCGCAATCGCTGGATCTCGCCACAGATGGTTACCACCAACCGCATGACTGCCCCTGGCTACCGCGAGATCCGCACCATGGGCCGCAAAGTGATTGAGACCCTCGGCATACGCACTTCAGCCACACATATGGAGTGGTTCTTTGGCCCCAGGGGTTTGCGCTTCTCGGAGATCGGCTGCCGGCCGCCGGGCGTTTGCCAGTGGGATGTCTATTGCGCTGCTAACGACTTCGATCTGTACGAAGACTGGGCCAACGCCATTGTCCATGGCCGGACCTGGATGCAACCCAGCCGCCGCTACTCGGCAGGGATGATCGCGCTGCGCCCGGATAAAGACGGCAAGATTCGCGGCTACAAAGGCATCGACGAAATCCAGCGCCGATTCGGGGAGTGGATCGTGGCCAGCCGATTCCCGGATCCGGGGACCGCTACCCAGGGCGTCGAAGCCGGTTACATGGCCAACGCCTGGATTCGTATACGTCACCCGGACTACGACCACCTGCGCTGGATGATGAACGAGATCGGGCGCACCATCCGCGTCCATGCAGGCTAGACAGCCAACTCCAGGCATAGTTCGAAACACACTGTCCGCCCGTCTCGATACAGGCTTGCCTGAGTTCTGATTCAGCCCGGGACAGCGTGCTCGAACCTAGCCCGTGGTCGCCGGGCTGCCTGCCCTGATCTTTCCAAGTAACAGCTCGTGCATGTCTCCCTTTGCTGCAACACTCGCAAAGAACAGATAGGCAGTGAATACCAACCCGCCGCCGAAGAAACCCAGCACACCCAGGACCAGACCTGCGGGCGAGAAATGGTGACGCCACGCCAGCCATACCGCAGATAGCGTCAGATAGCTCATGAAGTCGACATTGAACTGCCCGGGCCACCCGATATCGGCAATGTTGCTGAAGAATATGCCCAGCAGGCCAAGCCCATGATTGGCGGCAACAACGGCGGTATAAGTGAAGATAAAGGAAAACAGAATTACCAGCAGAACTCTAAACGCATGCATGGTCTTACCCCGGCAGGATTGGATTGCACAAAGTTTACGCCAGGCGAAACAGATGGCACGCGGCGTCAGCCGACCCAGCCCCAATCCCTGTGTCTGAATGATGATCGTCGAATTCCTAAGCGTTTTCCATATAACGATCAGAGACCAATCAGGGTCAGAGACCTGGGTCTCTGTCCCGTTCACATATTTCGACCGGTCAGCGCTCCTGAGGCGCTAACCGGAATACCAAATACGTTTCATCTTTTTGAAAAATAGGTGTACAACATGACTATGGGTCCGGCAACCACAAAGAAAGTTATTGGCATCGCCCTCGCGGTTATCGGGCTGGGGCTTGCATTGTGGGGCTATCAGTTATCCGGTTCTGTCGGTTCACAGATCACTCAGGTCGTTACCGGGTCAGAACCCGAGAAAGTGATGACGCTCTACATTACTGGTGCTGCCAGCTTCATTGTTGGCGTTTACCTTTTCATCAAAAACTGAATCCGGAGGAATCATGGATATCACCAGCCTGATAATTTTTCTGGCTATCGGCGCAATCGCCGGCTGGCTTGCCGGAAACATCATGAAAGGGAAGGGTTTTGGCGTCATCGGCAATATTATTGTGGGAATCATTGGCGCTGTGCTGGGTGGCTTTTTGTTCGGCTTGCTGGGCCTGAGCGCGGGCGGCTTGATAGGCTCCATCGTTACAGCCACCGTTGGCGCTATTGTCTTGTTGTATGTAATTAGTATCGTGAAAAAGGCTTAGCCCACTGGCAGAAAACAAACCGAAGCAGCCTGACAGCTAAACCATACAGAGTGTGAGGTAAGGAACCGGGCGCCCCGAAAGGAGCGCCCGGTTTTTTGTATAAAGTGTGTGCCGACACCGGAGCAAATGGGAAGATCCGTGAGTCAGGATCGCCTGGAACGTGTTCTACATGTCGAAAGAGGAGCTCCGAGCCAGGTGCTGCCTGTGGAAGGGTTTCAGCGGTCAGAATTGGCCGTCCCCAGCCGCCCAGATGATAAACTGCCGAGCAACTTTTTCAGACCCGAAGCCACCATTCAAAGAAGCATGAAAAACGAACGTCAAGAGCAAGTCCCCGATGACAAGCCGGTGTCAGCACCATCAAAACAAGTACGCTCGATAGACGTCGGGCGAGTCGTAGAAATTGTGGGGCTTGCTGGAATCATAGTGTCACTTATCTTTCTTGGATACGAATTGAAGCGCTCCAACGACATCGCTGAAACCGAAGCAGTCGCAACTATCTACAGCATGACAAACGAGTTGGGTCTGGCGATGGCTGAGAATCCAGAGTTATCCAGAGTATTTCGTCAGGCTCTGTCTGATTTTGAATCCTTGAGCCCTGAAGACCGCTGGACTCTTTATGTGCTACTTGAATATCTGATTAATGTGAATGAGGCAGCATGGAAGTACTATGACAAGGGCATCATCAACCAGGAAGAAGCCGATTTTTATGCTCAGAGCCTTTGTAAGTTAATCGGACGCCACCCGAGCCTTGTCGCGGCCTGGCAATCAAACAAGCAGGATCGACTACCGGGGTTCTACGACTACATCATGGGTGTCTGCGAGCTGTAGAGTCGATCTGGAACCGGGCGTTGATCGTTGACCGACAACGGACAACCGGCGAGGGCCAAAACGCATTTGGCAGCTACATACGAGTCACCATGAAACACAAACTATCCTCCGAAGATCACCAGTTCCGCGCAGACTTCGAATCGGGCGGGATCTCACCAGAGAACTTCGACCATCGCGCGCATGTCCGTCTGGCCTATGTCTGTCTGGCCGAGCAGGATGCCGATACGGCACTGGCGATGATCAGAACCGGGCTGCTGGCCTTTCTTCAGCACCATGGTGTCGACCCGTCCAAATATCATGAAACCATGACCCGGGCATGGGTACTTGCGGTGCGTCACTTCATGGAAGTGTCACCCGGGGCAGAAAGCGCCGATGAGTTCATCGACGCCAATCCGACTCTGATGGATGCAAAGATCATGTTGACGCACTACTCGGCGGATCTGATCTTCTCCGCCGAGGCCCGGGCGCGCTTCGTCGAGCCGGACCTGCAGGCAATACCGGAACACGACCGATAGCTCAGCGCCAGGATCAGGCGGCACAAGGCGTCAATTCGTTATGAGCCTGAACTGTTGAGCGCGCTGGACTCCGGCAAGGCCAGATCACCCAGACCCGCGTCCTCGACCCACTGCCTGGCCGCTTCCAGATCGCCCGCCAGGTTTGCGCGGAGCTGGTCCAGTTCTCGCTCCCGGGTTTCACGGCTGTATCGGCGTTCGGTGTCCTTGGCATGGTGACTGAACAATTCGCTGGCGGCGATATCCTCAGCCTCCGAAGACGATATATTCACACCGAAGTGCTGCAGACTGTTGCTCAGGGTCCCGGCGGGATTTGAGAAAAATATCTCGCAGTCGAGACTGCGCAGCGAAGGGTGCTGATCCAGCGCGGCGCGAAAGCGCAGCATCTGGGCTGCCCACAGACAGGCTGCGGCCTGGGCGGGTGTCAATTTAAGTGGATCTGGACTGCCCAGACCTGGGGTCACATGGATGCCTCCGGCAAGCTGTCCGGACACATTGCCGACCCAGCGCCGATGCATCGATGTCTTCAGCACCGACAACACATAGCGCTCGAGACCGGTGTAGAGCAACAGCCCTCGCGACTCACGGTGCAAAGCCAGCAGCGGCTGCAGCATGAAGTTGACCGGCACATTGGCCTTGACGATGACGGCCTCATCGTCGCTGTAACGGCGGCCAAGCAAAGCGGCAGTCAGCGCCAGACAGCGTTTCCAGACAGCCGGCTGACGCGGACCTCCAGGCACTGCCGCAGCCTCGGCGCCAAGCTGGCGCAATGGAAACGGCTCGCGCAAGACCAGCGTGCGAGTGTCCAGGTCCATCGCTCGGGACAGCAGTGTCGATCCGCAGTGTGCGATATGAAAAATAAGATTGAGCGGAGATTGCACTACGCCGCGACGCTCGAACTCATCCAGCAATCCTGGTAGCGGCAACTGCCAGCCGCGTCGGGCCGCCGGCACGATGCGACCACGGTCCAGAAACACCGAGTCGCGGTAGGTCTCACGGGTCATCGGCACCAGGTCCAGAGTGCCTTGCCCGAATTCCAGCGGATAGGCTTCGGGCCGCACAAACAGTGTCTGTGGATCCAGCCGACTCCCGCCCGCTGGTGTGGTTTCCTGGTTCATATATGACGGGCCGCCCTGCGCCTGTTCTCTGCTAATATTCGAGGTCGAAGTCTAAGTGGTCAAAGACCCGGCTGCCAAACCGGATCCAAACGCTGCCATGAAACCGGCCACGGCCACCGAACATTCTCTTGCAAGCCATGATTGACACCCAGCCAGCCGACGAAAATACGCCCTACGCCCGCATCAGCGGCGCCGGCGCCGGCCTGCATGCGCTGGAAACCGAAACGGTCATCCAGCGGTTCAAGACCGACGGTGCATTACTGCTGCGTGACTTCGAATACGATCTGGCCGGCTTTCGCAGTTTTACCGCTCGCTTTTGCAGCCGCTTCGTACGCAATGAAAGCGGTCGCCGCGATCAGATCTCCAGTGACGGCACGACCCAAAGTGTCAATCTCGGTCATGAGGCGTTTCCGCTGCACCCGGAGCTCTCCCGGGTTCCCTGGCGCCCGGATATTGCCTGGTTCGCCTGCGCACAGCCGCCCGCCAGCGGCGGGGAGACACTGGTTTGTGACGGCGTGGCGATCGCTGCGGGCCTTGATCCCGGGATACGTGGTCACCTGCAAACGCGGTCGTTAATGTATCGGGAAGAGACCCCGCAGCAGGCATTCACTGAATGGCTGGGTATTGCGCCGCCGGATGACGCGACCCTGGCCAGATTGTCCCGACAAAGCCCGTTCCTGTTCCAGCGCGAAGACGGCCGGATTTTCCGTTCGTTTACCGTTCCGTTCCTGCATCGACCTTTGTTCAGCACACAACTGGCGTTCGGCAATTTCCTGTTATTCGCGCGACGCATGCTGCGTACTCGTCAGTTCCCGCTGTTCGAGGATGGCACGCTGATCCCGGATGATATCTGCGCGCATATCGCCGAGGTCAGCGATGCGCTGACCGTGCCCCACCGCTGGCAGGCCGGCGATATCCTGATGCTGGACAACAGCCGGTTTTTGCATGGCCGCAGCGCGGTGCAGGATCCTGCCGGTCGCGTCATCTGGACCCAGTTCGGATACGCGTCTTTTCTGGATAAAGACGATCCGCGGCAACAACAGATCTGGCGTCATACCGACGATGCGCGGACTATCTTTTTTGGCCAGCCAGCAAACGACGCCAGCCACGCCCCGTCAGGCTGAGACACAAACTCCGAGGCCGGAGGACCGGGCAGCGAAAGCTGTCAGCCGCGGTGGAGACGGGTCAGCGGAAGGAGCGCGACCAACCAGCTAGTCGAGAACATAGCTGTAGGCAAGAGACTGGCCGTCCCGGGCGACAATCAATTCAAAGCTGCGCTGGCCGCGCATGCTGTTCAGGGTTTGCATGAAATTGCCGGGATCGCTGGCGGCGACACCGTTGAGGCTCAGGATTACGTCGCCATCCTGCAATCCCAGGCGATGGAAGTCACCGCCCGGTAGAACCCACGCAACCCGGTAACCCTCGAGATAGCCCTCGCGGACTTCCGGCTCCAGCGAGATCTGGCTGGTGATCCGCTGCCGGTCACTCAAGGCACGCAGAAAATCCTCCTGCGGCAGATTGATGTCATAACGAAACGGAGTCGCAGGCGGTTCGAAATTTGCCGCCCGCAGCCTGGCGCGCAGGACCAGCGATATCTCACCGTCGGCGCAGGCCATGCGGACATCCCGCGCCCTGACCTCGACCAGCATGCAACCATTGATCTGCTGATCATGCTCGACGATCAACTGACGTCCGTCATCGGTTTCGAATACTGCGTGGGATGCCCTGTCGCCATCATTTCCCAGCATCACGGTACCGACCAGGCGGACATCACCGGCTGCCGCTGTGACCAGCGGCAGCGCGATGCCCAACATCAGAACCGTCATGCTTCTGATCATGACAGGCCTAGGCCGGGAAGAAATCGATCGGCTTGGTTGTGGTAACAGTGGCTACATCCTTCTCCTCGAAGCGGAACATTCGCACCCGCGCGGTCAGTTTGCGCTTGAACTCTTCATCCGCCAGTTCGCTGGAGACTATGGACACGTCGGTCACCTCGCCGCTGGGCGCGATGGTCAGGCTGAGAACCAGCTTGCCGCGCAGCGTCGGGTCCTTGCGCAGAGCACGGTTGTAGAGCGCATAGATCGCGCCCTTGTTCTTGTCGAACACCAACTCAATCTCTTCCCTGCTGCGCGCAGCCATACGGCCACTGCCATCTCCGCCGCTGCCGGAGGCGCCGGTGCCGTCACCGTTGCCGCCGATGCTGCTGGCGACCTGCGTGGTACTGCGACCAGCCAGACCGCTGCCGCCGGTATTGCGGCTCAGGCCGGCGGAGTTGATCCCGCCACTGGCCTTGCCGGCACGTGAAGTAATCACCGAGCGCTCGTTATGAGCGCTGATGCCCTCGCCAGCGGCAAGATCACGATTGCTGGTGACCGCAGCTACAGCATCATTTTCACGCAGATCCGCGAGGCTGTCGGCGAAGGCCATCAATCCCGCCCTGGCCGCGCGTTCACGAGCCGGCTCAGGGGCAGGCACCGGATCCGCAGGCGCTGCTTCAACCACTTTCTCTACCGGCTGCACGATCTCTTCGATCGGCACCGGCTCGGGCTCGGCTTCCTTGACCACGGGCGGCGGTGGCGGCTTGGGTTTCTCCAGCATCAACTTGGCGTAGCGCTGTGGCACTTCCGGCAAGACTTCTATTTCAGACTGCGGGACCGGCAACCATGGCATCACCAGCGACAGGATCAGCACTGCCAGCGCGATGCCGCGTAACAGCTTCCTGAACCGGTCTTCGTCTTCCGGAACCGGTGACCACGGCAGCGTATACAGCCGGTATGGGATGCGGAATGTAGCTGCATTCATGTGGCGCTACCTCCCGCGCCCTCCGGCGCTATCTGCATCACTGCCAGCGATACCCGCGAGTAATCCGCCTCGGTGCAGGTGGCCATCACCTTGCGCAGCAGGCTGTAAGGCACCGTCCGGTCACCGAGGATCGTGACTTCACGGCCGGCCTCATCGTCTGCCCGGATCAGCCGGGCCGCCTGAGCGTCAAGCGCGGCCTTGAGCGGCAACAGGGTGTTGCCCCGGCTGGACACCGCATCGGCGATGCTCAGCACGACCTGTCCCTGTACCAGGATCTGGTCCTTGTTGACCAGTACGACCACGGTTTCCCGCGGCTTCTCCTGACTGATGGAATCGGGTATTTCCACCGAACGCGTTGGCAGCTCCTGGACATCCGAGGAGTTCACGAGGAGGAAGAACACCAGGATGGTAAAGATGTCCATGAGCGATACCAGATTCAGAGCCGTCCCCCGCCCACGGCGGTGGTGTTTCTGCATACGCTCGGCACGTTTCGACATTTTCATGACCGTCTCCCGTTCAGCGGCCCGCAGCCGGCGCGTCTCCGATAGAAATCTGCGGAAACAGCTCGGCCATGGCGAAGGTTCCTGCGTCGTCGTCTTCGACGACCACAACCCGCACCGTGTCCATCACCTGCACCAGCACGTCATAGGAGATGTCCGGCTCGAGCAGCAAAGTCGCCTCATCCACATTGGGTGAGCGCGCCTTGACCTGCTTCAGGAACGCCGACAACGCTGCATAATCATGCCCTTCAGGGCCCTGCTTGAAGCGCTTCAGCAAACCCGTGCGCCGGTCTCCGACCTCGATAGAGGATTCCCGCACCGTGATCTCGAGATTAAGCGAGTTCTCGATCTCTGCACTGCTCTCGGCCGAAGGCCCCGGCAGGTTGAGTTCCAGCACGGACACCCGCGAGAAGACCGCGGTGATCAGCAGGAACGGCACCAGGATGACCATGAGATTCATGAACGCGGTGATATTGATATCCGCAGTTTCATGGTGCCGCCTGCGTCTGCGCAGGCCGGCCATCTCAGGCCACCTCGGCGCCGCGTTCCGCGACCGTATTCAGGAATTTCACCGACGCCATTTCCAGGCTGTCGACCACTTCCGTGGTCTTGGAGCTCAGCCAGGTATGTGCCAGCAACAACGGGATCGCGACCATCAGCCCGAACGCAGTGGTGTTCATCGCCACCGAGATACTGGCGGACAACATGTCGGCTTTTTCGGCGGGGTTGGCCGCGGCCACCGCGGTAAACGCCTTGATCAAACCGATAATGGTGCCGAGCAGACCAAGCAGCGTCGCGATATTGGCCAGCGTCGCCAGGTAGTGAGTACGCTTCTCAAGTCGCGGCATCACTTCCAGCAGACTCTCTTCCATCGCTGCCTCGATATCGTCGCGGCGGCGGGCGGTGCCGACACGATCCAGACCATAGGTCAGGATGCTGCCGATCGCCGACTTGGACTTGAATGCCGCATCACGTGCTTCCTTGAGTCGTCCTGCGCTGACCATGGGCATCAGCTTCTTCCACACCATCTGGTTGGTGATGCCTGACTTGGATAGGTAGAACCAGCGCTCCAGCATGATCGCCAGCCCGATGGTCAGTACCAGTACGATGGGGTACATAAAGAACCCGCCGTCCTGGAAGAACTTCACAATCGTGGTATAGGTTTCCATCCTCCTCACTCCTCTTCGCTTGTTTCGACGTTGCCCGCATCCTCTGCCTCGAGGTCGCGGTAATAGCTGAGCCTGAGCCGGAACACTTCACGCTCAACCGGCGCGACAGCTTCATCCAGCAGGCTCTCGACTGGCCGCCCCGGTATGTCACCGGGCGCAGCCTTCTTCCATGGCACGATAACCATGACCTTGGGTAGCTCACGGTTGCCGGTGACCGTGCTGGTCTCCAGACGCACCGTGTCTTCCGCATGCACCTCGACCAGCGTGGCCAGGCCGAGCAGAACCAGCATTGCAATTCTTAATCTCATCTTTCCGCCACCCTCGACGTGACCGGAAGGCCAAGCCGCATTTCCAGCTCCGTGACCCATTTCGCCACCTCCGGATCGGGGCCGCTGAGTTCCAGATAGCGCTCGTAGTGCATCAGCGCCTGTTCCGGTTGCCCCATGTAAAGGTCGAGCAATACACCGAGGTTGCGATGGGCCAGCCCGTAATCCGGGCTCAGCTCCAGCGACGTGCCGTACGCATCCGCGGCCGCCTGGAAGTCACCTGAGCGTCGCGCCAGAATGCCGAGCTGGTTCCAGGCGATCGCGTCGCCGGGATCATGAGCCAGCACTTCCTCCACCAGCGCCAGAGCCTCGGCATTACGTCCGCTGTCGGTAAACAGGATGGCGAGATTCATCCGTGGGCCGTCGAGCTCCGGATAGTCGTTGATCAGAGCCTGCAGCGAGGCTTCGGCACTCACGGCATCCCCATCCCGGATCGCGTCGAGTGCCTGCTGATAGCGCCGCTGCGCATTGGCGTCAGCAACCGATGGCGCCTCCACCGCAGGACCCGTGCTGGCACAGCCTGACAACAGGCTCAGGCCAGTCAATAGCGCCGCCAGAATCAATCCACGGCCTTGTTCAATCGATGCGAGTGACAAGTCGTTCTCCCATTTCTTCGCGCGCGTAACGGCCGGGCACCAGCTGGGCCAGCTCTTCGAAGCTGCGGATAACCCAGGTGTCGTAGATGCCCTCTTGAGTCCGGGCGGCATTGGATTCGTGTATCGAGATGGCCTGTTCTTCGAACGGGAACGCCTGCTCTTCAAGCAGCACCTCATATTCTTCCAGCGCCAGTTCATCCAGGTCCGCCGGCCGCTCTGAATCCATCAGCGACGCACCAAACTGGTGATAGATCTCGGCGATGCGATAGGTCGATTCGGTGACCACATCGCTGATGCCGTACTCGGCAGCCCGGGCGTATCCGGCCAGCGCCGCCTCCATCGCTGATTTCTTCAGCTTCAGCGACTGATCCAGCGGCGCAGTCAGGGTGATCGATTCGAACGCCATCCGGTCGGACTGGACGAGTTCAATGGTGGCCCTGGCGGCTAGGGTGCGGCTGAGTTCGGTGCGCGCCTCTCCCGAGTCCGCATCCGTCCCCACCAGGGCCTCCAACCAAAAAATCGTATTACTTGCGTCACCCTGCTGCCGGTAGATCTCGACCAGGGTGTGACGTGCCTGCATCGCCTGGTCCAGTGGCCAGGGATATGCCTCCACATACTGTTTCCAGGTGGCGGTGGCGCCGTTGAGATCACCCGCTTCCTGCATCAGCCCGGCCGCCTCCCAAAGCGCGGCGCGACGCACTTCCGGCTCCTGGGACTCGAGGCCGGCAATGGCGACAAGTTCGTCCGCTGCCTGACGCCGATCGCCGGATTCCATCAACGCGGACGCCAGATTGATCGTCACCCGCTCCTGGAACTCGTGTCCCGGATAACGTGCACGGAAGGTCTGCATCGCATCCACGGACCGCTGCCAGGCGCCCGCCTGCATCAACAGCACCGCGGCGTCATAGTCGGCAATGGCAGCGGTTTCACTTTCCGGCACCGCCGCATAGACACGCTGGTAATGAGCCACCGCGGTATCGATCTCACCATTGGCTGCAGCCGCCTGGGCCTGACTGTAGATACTTGCCGCGAGGCGCTCGCGGACTCTGGGAAGCTCCTCGTCGTCGGCTGCGAGCAATCCCAGTGCGCTGACATAGGCGCTCTCGCTGGTCACGAAATCCTGTTGATCGAAGCTGGCATGCCCGACGACCAGCCAGGCGGTGCGCTGATACTGTGGCGCCGCGGCAACCGGGCTTTCAACGATGATCCGGGCCTGCGCGATCGCACGATCCAGGTCACCGGCTTCGAACAACGCGCTGGCCGCATCGGTGCGCACCGGGATCGCCTGTTCATGCGCAGGGAAGGCATCGGCAAATTGCAGCGAACTCTCTACCGCCAGCGATTCCCATTCCCCGGCCGGATCCAGCTTGCTCTGCTCACGCCAGGCCAACAGCGCCGCATAGCCGCTTTCTGCCGCGTGCTCGTGTTCGCCGTAGCCATAGGCTGCGTGCTCATAGGTCCGGGCCGCTTCTTCATAGCGCTGCGCTTCGAACAAGACTTCGGCGAGCAGGAAGCGGTGTTCCGCTGCTTCGTCGTCGTCCGGGAATGCCATCAGCCATTCGCCATACCAGCGTGCGGCCTCGTCATAATCCGCTGGCATCCCGCTGGCCTGCGCCTGGGCATGATAATGGCGGGCCAGCTGATCGACGGTCTCGCGCAGGTAGGCCCAGTCAGCTGGCTGCGCAGCCGGGTCGCGGCCCTCCCAGTAGCCGCCGGCTATGCCGAAACGCTCGACGTACTGCCGCTTGGCTTCGAGCACCTGGGCACTGAATTCACCGGCAGCGAAAGCATCGGCCACCCGCGCCTGCATCGCAGGGGCGGTATCGGCATCAAGATGCGTGGCGACGAATGCCTCGAAGGTCGCTGCCGCGTCCTGGTAGCGTTCCTGTTCCAGATACAGTTCACCCAAACGCTCGTAGATCAGGCTGTCATACGGTGCCGGCTCCGGCCACGCCGCCAGGTAAGCGCGCACGGAATCCGGTCCGTCCAGATAGGAAAAGCTGATCGATACCGCACGCAGCGAGTCGTCGGAAAGCTCTCTGACCGGGCGCTCCATGCTCTCCATAGCCGCCGCCGTCGGATACTGCCGCAGATGCGGATCGAGCACCGCGAAGAACGAATCCAGGCTTTCCTGATGCAGGCCCTGCTTGAACAGTGCCCAGCCGTGCTTGTAGTAGGCCTGCTCGGTGAACGGGCCATCACCCAGCGCGATCACCTCGGCGTAGGCCTGCTGGGCCCCGTACCAGTCCTTGTTCGAGAACATCGACTCGCCGCGCCGGAACTGGGCTTCGGCGAGCAACGGGGCGTCGTCCGCACCGGCGCTTTCGGCCACCAGCTCATCCAGCGCCGCCAGCCCGGCCTCGTTGTCGCCGCCCAGTTCCAGCGCGCGCGACAACTGGTAGCGTGCCCGCACCGATTCCTCGCTGTCCGGGTTTTCGGCCAGGAAGCGCTGATAAAGGGCGATAGCCTGGTCCAGTTCCGCGCGTGCCAGCGGGGTCATCCCCTCTTCCAGTTGCCGGGTCTCGGCTGCCTCAAGAGTCAGATCCGCAAGGCGGCGCAGCGCCACGGCGCGGAGCTTCGGGTCGGCATCGGTCTCCAGTTCGAGATACCGTGCGTAGTGCTCCCGGGCGCGGTCGCTGCTGACCGCTACCGGTGTGTCGGCAATAGTTTCTTCGCTTACCGCACCGATACTGCCGACACGATCAGAGGTCTCTTCCGGCGGCGACGAGAACGGCCACAATCCCAACAGGGTACTGGCAAGAATCGGCGTCAACGCGCTCACGGTGATGCCTCCGCGAGCGCTGCGCGGTCGTAGCTGGCGGCCAGCGCATATCGAGCCTGGCCGAGATAGGCCGTGACCCGGCGCTGACGTGCGGTCAGTTCAGCCACCGCCAGGCTCTCGAGTTGCGCGGCCTGTCGTTGGGTGGCCTGAGCAACTCTTTCCCGCAACGACCCGAGGCGCACGGCGGCCTCGGCGATGCGATGATTGAATTCGGTGAATCGTGCCGGCTCGTCATCCTGCGCCGCGCGCACGCGCTGTAACGACACACTGGCAGCGTCCAGCGCTCTCTCGCTGGCCTTGCTGTTTTTCTCTGCGGCGCGCAGACGCGACGGAAACTCTGCCTGCACATTCCAGGCCAGCACGCCGCTGAGGAATTTCGCTTGACGATGCTCCGGACTGCCGGGCGCGGCATGGCGCAGTACCCGGTCCAGACGCTTGGCCAGTTCCTGCTCGCGTTCGCTGGCCAGCCCCATTGCATCCTGATCATCGCGTATCGCCTGCAGCTCCCGGGCAGCCTGCTGATCGGCCGCGCGCAGAGCCTGCAGACGCTGCTCGTCGGCGGCCGCGTCGATCATCTGGCGGCGGGATATGAAGCGCTGGCGGTGGGCAGTCAGCATGTCGTCAAATGCCTCCATGCTGTCCGACCACGCGGACAGCAACTGCGCCATCGAGTCGAGATCGCGCAGACCCTGAAGTGCATTGCGGAATTGATGTTCGGCCATCAGGCTGTACAGATAGCGAGGCTCCTCGGCTGCCGGCAATGGCGACCCGTCCGGCTCAAGACGCAGCACAGCGGAGGTGAGCTGGCCCGAGCGGATCCCGTCGATCCCTTCCTGCAGGCGCTTCAGCTCGCTCTCATAGAGCTCGACCGCGAGTTCGTAGTGGCCCACGGCCCGGCCGGGAGCACCCAGCTCGGCGTAGGCATAAGGCAATGCGAGCAATGACTCCTGAACGGCGGAATCCAGCGGATCGCGTTCCGCCAACTCGGTCCAGGGGCCCAGCGCCGCCTGGTAATCGCCGCGAAGACTGTCCGCCCATCCGGCACCGAGCAATGCCCGGGTCGCATACGGGCTGTCCAGACGCACACGGTCCAGCGCCTGGCGTGCACCGCCCGCGTCGCCCTCGGCCAGTCGGGCAAAACCCAGAGCCAGATTGGCGCGATCACGCAAGACGTCGAGCTCGCCCGCGTCGATCTTGTCGTTGCCGACACGCTGCAGGTATTCCTCACCCTGTGCGGCCTGTCCGCTGCGCACAAGGGCGACACCAAGGTTGTACCAGCCGTAGTTGCGCCATCCGCCAGGGAGTTCATGCGCAGCCAGCACCGCGGCGGCTTCGGCCGGCCGGTCCAGCTGTAACAGCGCGCGCGCCTGCAGGTCATAACGCTCGGCGACAAGACTCTTCGGCAATTTGTCGCCGATTCTGGCCAACGCATCCAACGCAGGTCCCGGCAGTCCGGATTCGTAGCGGACCCGTGCCAGGTAGTACCACGCCTGATCCCGGATTTTCGGCGGCGCATTGTTGGCCAGCAGTTCTTCGAATACCTGACCGGCGTGCTGGTGCATGCGGTAATCCAGATACAGCCCGCCCAGCACCAGCTCAGCCTCGTCCGCATGATGAGTGAGTTCGCCGCGTTGGCGTGCCACCATCAGGCGGGTAATCGCGGGCACATTCTCGCGCTGGAAAAAATAAAACAGCGTCTCGCCCCAGGCCAGATCCTGCGCAGCCGTCGGCGCCGCGCGCACGCCCGGTGCTACCGCAATCATCATCGCCAGGCCGCCAAGGGCCAGGCGCAGCAGGTTTTGAGGCCAGTTAGCCATACCTAGTCCGGTTTACTCCCAAAGACGCACGGAGAACTCAGGCTGCAGACTGGCACCGCTGTCCGTGATACTGAGCTCGAGAAATCTGGCGCCAAGACCCTTTTCGAAGTCGATGCTGGTGGCCCGGCGATAGTCGCGGCCATGAGGGCCGACCCCGGTAAACACCGCTACCAATTCATGATCGCCAGCCTTCAGATTGCCCATGTACAAGCGGTGCACGCCGCCGCGGTAAAGCGCCTGCACTTCGCGGTCCGTGTACAGATACTTGGCGACTTCCTTGTCGTCGATGCTCAGTTGCACCGAATCCAGACCGAAGAAGTTACCGGTATCCATGGACAAGTAGACCGCAACCTGGGTGTTGGCGGGGAACAGGAGCTCTTCCTCCAACAGGAACAGCTCGCGGTTCAGATCCAGCACTTCGTCCTTGATCTGCTCGATCTCATCACCCAGAGCTGCGTTGTCCGCCTCGACGCTCCAGCCTGGCGATACGCTCACCAGACCCAGGATCAGGCCCATCATTGGCGCCAGCACACGCGTGCTGCGCCTAGTAACGCGATGTGAAGTAAATCTGGAATACATGGCTGTTGAAGTCATAGTTTTCACCCGTACGGATGTCGGTAAAGTCGTCATAGCTGAACATCATGTAGTCATAACCCATCGTGAAACTGGCGTTATTCAGCCCCAGCGGGAGTCGTTCACGCTGTATGTTCCAGGTCACCCTGGCCCCGAAGGTGTTGTAGTTGAAGGTGGACAATTCCTTGTCCCGGGCCATGTAGTTGTATTCGCGATCAAAGTTGTCGCTGTAGAACGACGCTGCGTCCTGGGTGTAATAGCGATAACTCAGGTCTATCAACCACTCTTTGTCGAGATAATGGCTCGCGCCAATTTCGAAGGTGTTGGCCTGGATACCCCAGGTATCGGTGAAATACTGATAACTGCCGTTGATCGAGGTCTCACGGTTCCAGGACTTGAGCAAACGAAGCTGCGCCGCCTGACTGGTGCGGGTCCGCGGATAGCGCTCCGGAATCTGCGCGCCAAGGATGCGTGCCGAGCGATACGGGTTGTTCAGATAGCCTTCTTCAAGGATGGCCTCATAGTTGAGCGTCGCGACCATCGTCGGCGTCAGCACCTGGGCCAGCCCGAGTCCGTAGCGGTCGCGATCGATGCGATCGCGGAAATCGGTATCGACGCGCTTGACGACATCGTCGCCATGGGAATAACCCATCGAAATCGAACTCATGCCGCCAAACACCTCCTGGGTGACCAGCAGGCTGTAGGTGTCCGCGGTGTAATCGTCTTCGTTGCTGTGGCTGTAGCCGACCGCCATCTCGCTGTCGCCGTAGACCCAGTCGACACCCAGCGAATACTCGGTGCGTTCTTCGTCATACTCGCTGGCGCTGGTGATCACATCGATGGACGCGGAGGTGATCGTATCGACGTAGTACTGGGCCGACGCGGAGACACCCTTGCCCAGGGTCTTGCGGGCAAACAACGCGGGACCGTTGACCTGGACGCCGCCGCCGTCATAGGAATGATAGAGCGCCTCCACCCGGTCCTCGGGCGGCGTCGCGGCACTGAGGGACATTGCCGCCAGGCACGCTGGCAGCAACAGCATCCTCGGCAACCGGCTTCGCTCAATTACAGCCACAACCCCCTCCCTGATTCATCGAGGCGGTCTTGGCGGCCTGGCGGACGTCGAATACGTGCTGTCGGTACTGGTCGATCAGCGGCACCCGCGACAGCGACATGATCGGATCTGCCAGCGCTTCACGCTCGTATGGCAGCACCCACGGTTGCACATTGCTGCAGCCGGTCATGCCGATCAAAACTACGCATAGAAGCAGGGAGCGCATGTTCAATCCTCCCTCAACAGCGCCCGTACCTGGTCCAGGTACTTGGATTCGTAACCAGGTTTGTAGCCGTGATGGACGTAGCGCACGCGGCCGTCACGATCGACCAGAACGGTGACCGGCATCGCCCGGATGTCATACAGCTTGCTGACCTCTTTGCTGACATCCAGCAACAGCGGGAACGAGACGCCAAGCTGCTCGGCCATCCGTCTGGCGTCATCCGGTTCCGCGTCGACATTGACGCCAAGCAAGGTGAAGCCCGCCGGCTCATAGCGCTGATAGATATCCTGCAACGCAGGCATCTCCTGGCGGCACGGACCACACCAGGTGGCCCAGAAATTGATCATCACCACGCGGCCCTGATACTCCGACAAACGCAGGTTGGGGCCTTCGAGGGAGCCGAGGGTGAAGTCCGGTGCCGGTGTTCCGACCATGTCGCGGGCAGCCGATGCGTTGCCCGCCAGTCCGAGACATGCGAGCAGCGCCGCGATCAGCGCCCGTTGCGCTCTTGCGGTAGCCATCAGAAGAACACTCCCATGGTCAGCGTTATCTCAAAATTGTTGGTCCACTTGTTTTCGCCGAGCAGGTCCGACTCGAATATCCGGTCTCGGGCTTCGAGCCGCATGGAGAACCAGTCGCTGATCAGAGTCCGCACGCCGAAGCCGGCGAGGAAGGTGACGTTGTCTTCGCCAACGAAGCTGGTATTGCCTGCGCCGAAGGTGATGTACATCGAGCTGGCGCGGGCCCAGCCGCTGCCGATGAATACCTCGCCGGGCAGCAGGTTGTACCCCACAGACAGGCTGTAGGCGGTCAGATCCTCATCTTCGCTGTCGAACAGGGGCGCACCGATCCGCCGGTAATTGCTGTCGCTGATCTTCGACCATGCATACTCACCCTCGAGGAAGATGTCCTCGCTGACGTGGTAGCCGACACGAGCGCCGTAGATCATCTCGGTGCCGAAATCCTCGACGTTCAGCGCTCCGACGAAACCACTGACCTCCCAGTCCTCGGTATCGATGCCGGGGCGGATCACATTGCGACGATCCAGTTCCGGCTCGATCACCGGGCCGGCAGGTTTCTGCGCGACCGGCTCCTCGTCGGCCGGGGTTGGCGCCTTCCTGAACGTCGAGCAGCCTGTGCTGGCCAGCAAGGCGGTGACGATAATGATGTGAAACAGCTTTTCGATCTTCATCCTTGGACCCCTAAAAGAACACCGAGAATCCGATCGTGTATTCGTCGAAATCCTCGTTGGTGTCGTCGTCGATCATCACAACGTAATGACGGTAATCGGCCCTGAGGATGAAGCGCCGGGCCAGATAGGCGCGCAAACCCAGACCAGCATTGGCGGACCAGTCGTCGGTCGTGTTGTCATCCACCAGCACGTCTTTGGGATCGTTCTTGAAACGGCCCATGCCGACAGTGAAAAACGGAGTCAGGCGCCAGACCGTGAACGGCTGCACCACCAGGTTGGCGTCATACAAGGTCGAACTGGAGAAAGTGCCGGAGACTTCGGACAAGGCCAGCTCGGCCAGAAAATATTCGTTGAATCGATAGCCAGCGCGGAACGCGAATACCTGATCGCCATCGAAGTCGCCGGTGGAGAAACCGGCTTCGAAGTTGCGCTCGAGGTAGTCTTCGAAGGCAGCGTCGCGCGCACCACGCACCGGTGTTCCGGGCATCGCGCCCTGCTCGATAGCGCGACGATCCACCCAGCCCTCGACCCCATCGGCGGTACGTACTTTGAACCAGTCGGTGCGACGTTTGATCAGCGCGACAGAGCCGCCGCGCTCTACGGTGTGAAACACGGGATAGCCACGACCCGGACCGCTGTGCAATTCAACGTAGGCGGCCTCGACCTTGACCGTCTGCAGCGTTTTCGCCGCAAGCGCAGGCGAGACGACGCCGATCAACGAAAGTATCAGAGCAAACGACAGGGACGACTGCCGACACCGGGTCAGTGCTATGTGGCGCGCATGTGCCATCGGTTAGTACCCGCAGGTCCCTATATCTATCGGTGCGCAGAATCCGCAGCTGGTGCCTTCCGGATCATCCACCCGCACCGATATCCATTGGCGGATGACCCCGTAGCAGGCGTCAGCGGTAGAAGGAAAAATGTCGCCGCCGGTGTGTGTGCCGGATACCGAGAACGCGCCCTGCAATGGTTCCAGCAGCAGCTTGCTCTGGTCCGGATCGTTAAGGTTGGCGAAGCCCTTGGCGGCGAAAAAATTCGCCATCATCTCCGGCGAGTCGGGCTGGGCTCCGGGGAAGATCTTGAACGCTCCCCCGGAACCCGCACCCACATCGTGACAGCCGCTGGCGGCGCACGTCGCCTGGCCGGTGCGTCCGTCGATTACTGCATCGAACACCGGATTCACGCATTGCTGGAAATCCGCCACGCAAAGGGTCTCGCCGCTGGCTGCGACCGGTTCGAAACTGACATCATCGTTACAGCCGGCAAGCGACAGAACAGCGGCGATGAAAAACACTTTGCGCATCTGACCGTACTCTCCTAGGTGCTGCAGTTGCCGGCAGCGATCCAGTTGAAAATGGCCTGATATGCGGACTCGCCAGGCAACAGCACCGGACGATCATCCAGCGTCGGATCCTGCGGATCGTCGGCCACCGCGGTGTCGTCGATACGCGGATGCATCGGCGTCGTGGTCTCGTCGCCGCTCGGATACAGCAGCAGGTAGCTGGCCGCCGGATCACAGACGTCGTTGACCATGGACAGGCTGACGTTGAAATCGCCCTCGGTGCTGCCGGTCAGCACAAAGCGATTGGGCGTGAAGGCGGCGTTGACCGGCTCGCCGGGTATGCCGAGACCGCCGAAAGGCTGGTGACAGCCCGCACACTGGGCCATCAGGATCGGCTGCACAGTGCTTTCGAACACCGACTCCGAGAGACCACGAACACCACCGCGAACTTCGCTCAGCGCACGGAAGCCGTCGTTATTTGCATCGTCGAATGCGTCGTTGTAGTACTGGCCGCCGAGGTCGATCCACTCGGCCACCAGGCGCAACTCTGATGCATTTAACATGCCCGAATGATCCACGCTGGCAGGCACGACCAGGTCAGGGGCTGCGCGCAATTCCTGCTCGAACAGTTTCTCGACCAGGAAACTGGTGCGCGAGCTGTTCCGGGAATCACCGGTCATGACCATGCCCGGCTCACGTACGACCTCGATCTCGCCGTCCTCGTCCACCCGCAACTCCGGCAGTCCGGTGTCCGGATCGATGACCGGGTCGCCGATCATGATTTCGTCATAGGAGACCACCCGGCCGGTACCACCCATCGTGTCCTGAAGGTCCAGCCCCATGGACACGGGATCATCGGCGTCGTTGTTGTTGTGGCAATCGACACAGGTGTCGGCGCCACGATCGAGCACCCACAACGGCTGGATGTGATCCGGATAGTTGATGATGCCGTCCACTGGTGCCGGCACACTCGGCGGCAGGCCGCTGTAGTCGAGCACCAGGTCCGGCGACGGTACGGCCTGGGCCGGATCGGTCCAGACGTCGGTAAACACCGGGTCCGGCTTGACCTCCATGGAGCTCGGGTCGAGACGCGTCAGCGTCTCCGCCATCGACTCGCCGGACTCGGCGCTCAACAAGGTATTCGGATGGAATCCGGCGACGGGCGTCGAATTGATCGCGCTGCCACGGCGCGGTGAATGGCAACCGTTACAGGTCCGGGTTTCGCCGGGGCGTGCCTGGATCCAGTTGGTGTGGGTCTGAAACGCGCGGCCGTTGGCATCTACCACGGCCAGCCCAAGCGGCGTGTCCGCCGGCACCTTGATGCGGAAGGAACCATCCGGTTCCAGCGGCACATAGCCGATGATCTGCTGCATCTCCAGATCAGTCTCACCGATGGCCTCCCGCGACAGGCCGCGAGGCGTCGGCACCGCCTGGGTGACGCGTACAAAGCGTCCCGGGCGTTCCGCCGCAGCGGTCAGCGCCGGGTCCTTCAGGCGCGCCAGGTCGGCGACCTGGCTGCGCGTGTCGTCGGCCGGCGGCGACGTCATCGGCAGCGTCTCGCCGGGCACCAGCATCGGCGGTCCCATCAGGCCCTGGCCGTCGGTGTCATAGACACTCTTGACGTTCAATATGGCCATGCCCTCGGCGGCCAGCGCCTGGTCAAGCTGCTTGTCCGCTACCGCGTTCGGCACCGGGCGGGCGGCGACCGCGATCGGGTCCACATAGGCAAACCCTTCCTGGGGCAGCGCAACCGGACGCAGAGACTGCGTGTCCAGGTTGAGCATGTATACGCCATACAGCGGTTCGCCTTCGACTTCCATGACTTCGCCGGTCAGCGGATTGATTTCATCCTCAGGCCGGAACGGCGACCAGCTGACGAGCGCCCGGTTGGTGCCATCCCACAGCGGATAAGGCGTGGTGTAGCGTCCAAACTCGGAGATGCCCCGGCCGAAATCGATGTCGAACAGCGTGACCTGTTGCTGACCCACCGATCCGGGCGCGGCATTCGGGCCGGGATCGCCTGCTTCGGAGAAGTTGCGGATATCGATGGCCATCAGGGCGCCGCCCTCACGGGTCCTCGACAGCGGCATCAATGAACTCATCACTCGGCCGTCCGGCATCTCTCGCGGATGCAGGAAGCTGTTGCCAGGGCTGAACGCACCGTACTGGACGAAGATATTGGTTCCGTCCGGGTTGGTGAAAAATATCGGGAAATGATTTCGATTGCCGACATGGTCCCAGCGGGCGAACATGATTTCGCCGGTGGATAGCACAGTCGGGTTGCGATCATGACTCTGGTTGAAAGAGATCTGTCTGATCTCGGTGCCGTCAGAGTTCATCACGTGCAGCAGAATCGCGCGCTCACGCTCGTACTCGTCCAGATGCGCGTAGGGCTCTATGCCCTTCTGCTCCAGCACCTGGCGCGACTTCTCCTGCCGGTTGGAGGAAAACACGATACGACCATCCGGGAGATAGGCGGGATCGACATCGTCGCCGGCATTGGCCACTGCGTCGTCAGCCACCAGACGCGTCAGAGTGTCCGTCGCGATCTCGTATTCCCAGATGTTCCAGCTACTGTCATTGGGACCACGCATCGAGAACAGGATTCTCGTTGCGTCATACGAGACCTCAGGATCAGAGACGTCGCCCTGGCCCTGGGTGTAGTCACCGGTGATGTTCTTTTCCTGGGCGCTGGGCGAAGAAAGATCCAGCATCAACAGATCGCCGCCCGGGCGGAATATCGCGCCGTCGGTGGGATTGCCCACCGCCGATACATCCCGCTTGGCAAACACGATCGGAAAATCACCTTCGACCACGACTGCGTCAGCAGCAGTCTGGCCATCACTGCTGCCGCAGCCGCTCAAGGTGAGCAAGATGCCCAGGGTCAGCGCAAGTGAGGCGCAAGAAATTCGATAGTGATCCATTGTTCGATCCCTCTGTCGTTTCCAGACGACGCTAATGCGCCGACATAAGTCGACTGAGCGACGCTCGGTCCGCCAGGACCAGGGATCATTCGAGGGGTAGAGAGGCGGCGGGTGAGGCTGCTCGAAGCAGACGCGCAGAATGCGCTGCATCGGATTGTGCCTTGTACCGGCAACCCCGCTGTCCTAGGAATAATCCCGTAGACCGGTGGCTTTGCGTCCCCGCCTTTCGGCAGGTTTGCCTTTGTCAGTAGCTATCAGGCTTGCATGACCCCCCGCTGATGTCAACGCCTGGGGTCGGCGACTGGCTGCGACTGGCCCTTAGTAGACAATGAGGCTTTACATAATTCCGAGACATCACTCACATTTTGCGCACGTGGCGTTATTCGGGACTGCTGCCGGAAGCTGAACTTGTTGCCGACAGCCAGCCGCGGCATGCGCCGACGCTGCGGTCGCGCCCCGGCGCCCGGGGTTCACTCGCCTCGATCAAATAGCCGACGTTTGTTCTCAGCGCGCTGCCCGGCCCGGGAAGCTCATCGGCGTCACCGCGGAAATACCTGAGGCAACCCGCCCGCCGTCGATGGAGCCGGTACATCATTGCGAGCAGGGTTTTGCTATTCTCAGTCAAATTTTCTCGCCCAAATTTCGATGCGAGGATCGGAATGATGCTGGAACGCGGCTTCCGCGTCGGTCGGTGGGAGGTGCAACCCTTCTGCAACAGCATCGATAATGGTGAGGCAAACCTGCGTGTCGAGCCCAAAGTCATGGCCGTTCTGGTGGCTCTGGCCCGCGGCGCTGGTGAAGTCGTTACCCGAAACCAGCTGATCGACGAAGTCTGGCAGGGACGACTGGTCAGCGATGAGGTCTTGTCGCGTTGCGTCTCCCTGTTGCGCAGTGCGCTGGACGATGATCCGCGGGAACCCAAATACGTCCAGACCATTCCCCGGGTCGGCTACCGTCTCGTTTGCCCGGTCGAACTCATTGTGCGCGCCGGACCAGAGACCCCGGTTACCGATTCAGCGGCTGCTGGATCACAGGTTGCTGAGCCGGCGGATGGGGCATCACCCGCGCCCTCTCCTCCGGCGCTGGATCAAACCGAGTCGCCGGCCAGGACGACAGGCATCGGGCCTGCTATCGAGGGCCGAAGCGCGGACGTCCCGGCCCCGGCCCCGACCGCGACCCCGACCGCGACCCCGACCCCGACCCCGACCGGCAGACGGTCCCTGTTCCAGGAGCTGCGCAGGCGCAATGTGTTCCGCGTGGCGGTCAGCTACGCGATCGTCGCCTGGTTGTTGATCGAAGCAAGTTCGGTGATGCTGGACGTCGGTGCGCCGGGCTGGGTGCCCCGCGCTATCACCGTGCTGGTGGTACTCGGCTGGCCGGTAGCCATCGTATTGTCATGGCTGTATGAAATGACACCCGACGGATTGCGCCGCGAGCGGGATATCGAGGACCGGGATTCCATCGTCCACCTTACCGGCCGGAAACTCGATTACGTCATCATGCTGGGTCTGGCGTTGGGCTTCGCCTACCTGATTGGTCTGCGTTTGGCCGGGGGTCCGGGCGAGCTTGATTCATTGAGCACACAACTGGAACCGCACACGCTGGCCGTGTTGCCGTTCCGGAATCTGAGCGCCGACCCGGACAACGAGTACTTCAGCGACGGCCTCACCGAAGATCTGATCAACACCATGGCCAGCGTCCGGGGTATCCGCGTGATCGCCAGCACTTCGGCATTCTCGTTTAAGAACACTGATATGGACATCAGGGAAATCGGACGCAAACTCGGTGCCGGCACGATCCTCGCCGGCAGCGTGCGCAAGGACGGAATGCGCATACGCATCACCGCACAACTTGTCGAGGCTACCGGGGGCCTGCAATTGTGGTCCGAAAGTTATGACGGGCGGCTGGAAGATGTGTTCGCGATGCAGGACACGATCGCAACCTCCATCGTGGCCGAGCTGCAACCAGCGCTGACCGGTCAGGTGATCGGCGCCGACCTGGTGATCAGAAATCCGACCGAGAATCTGGAAGCCTATGAGCTCTATCTACGCGGCCGCTATCATCTGCGGCGGCGGGATGAAGAGCCGATCAAGCGCAGCATCCGGCTGTTCCGTGATGCAATCGCGCTTGACCCGGGCTTCGGCGCAGCCTATGTGGAGCTGGCCTCAGCCTATGCGTTGCTCCCTTATTATTCCTACGAGCTCGAGGAGGACATGTTCCGCAAGGCGCTGGAGACGGTCGAAGAAGGCAGCCTGCACGATCCGAGAGTGGCTATCGCGTCCCGCGGATTGATCGGCTTCATCAACTTCCGCAGCTGGCAGTGGGATGAAGCCGATGACAATTTTCGCGTTGCGCTGGCCAACACGCCGGGGGATGCCAATCTGTATCAGTGGTATTCGCAGTTTCTTGCCGCAGTTGCGCGAATGCAGGATTCGCTTCATGCCGCCCAGCGGGCCAAGGAGCTCGACGCGCTGTCCCCGGTAGTTAATGATCGCCTGGCGGTCGCCTATTTATGGAACGACATGGACAGCCTGGCCAACCGCCAGTTTCAGCTGGCCAAAGAGCTGGGGCTGGCGCCCAGCGCCAATCCCGAAGCCAATCTGGTGCTGCTGCTCAGAATCGGCGACTATGAGGCCGCTCGCTCGATCATGAGTGTGATGCAGAGCATGTTGGGTCGCTCCACTGAGTGGATGGATATCTTCATAGCGGCGCTGGAGGACCCTGCACTGAGACCCAACGCAGTCGAAGCGATCCAGCAGGCAGCGGACGCAGGCGAGATTTCGCCGCGTTATCTGTACGGCCTGTGGCTATACCTTGGTCAGACGAGTCGTGCAATGGACGTCGCCTTTCAGCTGCTCAACGATCCTCCCGGATTCGCGGTCGAGTTTCTGTTTGCCCGCGAGAACCAAAGCCTGCGCCAGGATCCGCGGTTCGGCGAGCTGATCACTGCGGTGGGTCTGGACCGCTACTGGGACAAGCATGGCTGGCCTGCTATGTGCAGACGCGCGGAGGCTGAAATCCAGTGCAAATGATCAACGCTCGAAGCCATTCCCATCCGGGTCTCCGCTCGACCGTGGCCAGCCTGTTCATTTTATTCGCATCCCCGTTGAACGGGGCGCCGACTGAAACCGCGGCCATGACACCGCCAGATCAAACTGTCCGGGAGATGACTTTCGATATCCTGCGCTCGCTCGGCACAGACAGAGACGATGGCCAGAGGCCCGCGGAGAACTCAGCGGAACTGTATGCGATTGTCGACCAGGTGCTGGCACCACACTTCGATTTTGCTTACGCATCCAGACTGGTGCTGGGCCGATTCTGGAAGGACGCAAGTCCGGCTGAGCGAGAAGCATTCGTCGAATCGTTCTACAGCTATCTGGTACGGGTCTATTCGCACGCGCTGTTGTCCGCCAATGAAGATACCCTGGAAGTCCTTTCCTACAGCTACGGTATCGACGAGGACAAGGCCGTGGTCAAAACCCTGATGCGCCTGCCTGACGGCACCGAGGTGCCGGTAGACTACCGGATGCGCTTGACCGACAGTGGCTGGAAAGTTTGGGACGTGGTCGCCAGAGGCGTGTCCTATGTGAAGATCTACCGCGCTGATTTTGCCGCGATCAGCGGTAGCGGGGGCGTCAGCGCGCTCAACGATTGGCTGCGAAGCCAGCAGCGCAGGAAATAGCCTCGGTCCAAGACTCCTGGCCCAACAGTTCCAGACCGGGTGCAGATACCGGATCGCAATGGCCGCATCGCGCAGGGAAGATCAGCCGGCAGTCCGCTCCCGCATGTAGACCCCATAGTCGATTACGTCGGCAGAGTAAGCCTGCGACATATGCGGGGAGTCGATGAGGAAGTCCGCGCTGGCTGCGTTACAGGCGACCGGGATATTCCACACCGTGGCGAGTCGCAGCAGAGCCTTTACGTCCGGGTCGTGCGGCACGGATTGCAGCGGGTCCCAGAAGAAGATCAACACATCGACCCGGGCCTCGGCGATGCGCGCCCCTAGTTGCTGATCCCCGCCCATCGGGCCGCTCATCAGGCCTTCGACCTGCAGACCGCTCCGCTCAGCGATCAATGCGGCCGTGGTCCCGGTGCCCAGCAATTCGTGGAACTCGAGAATATCGCGCCGCCGCTGGACCCACTCCAGCAATCGGGTTTTCATATGATCATGGGCCACCAGCGCAATTCGTTTGCGCCGGGCAAGAATGCGGGTAGTTTGAGCCGGCACGATAGATCCCCCTGCGGACGGCAATCTGCGAATCGATCCGGCTAGTCTACGATCGGTTCTGCTTCGACGGCCTGCCCGGTTTCCTGCTCATAATATTTGCCTATCTCCGCATCGAACACGCTGCCCGGCTGAAAGCCGACAATCAGCGTGCCGGTGATCCGATCGCCACGCTGGACGCCGATCAGAAATGCGGGTGTTCCGCTGATCCTGGCCTGGCGCGCCGCGGCCAGGTCCTGATCGATCTGAGCATAGACCGCCGGATCCTGCATGCAGGCATCATAGGCTTCGAGATCCAGATCGAGCTCCGCGGCGAATCCGCGCAATTGCTGGTCAGAGAATCGTCCCTGATTGGCGAACAGCGTCTGATGCATATCGAAAAATCGGTCCTGCCGATCAGCGCATGCGGCCGCGGCTGCGGCCGGGCGGGATCGCGGATGGCGGGACAACGGAAAATCACGAAATTCCAAGCGGGCTTTCCCGGTATCGATAAACTTGCGCTTGATTTCCGGCACGCGGTCGGTCAAGAAGGATTTGCAGAATGTGCATTCGTAGTCGCCGAACTCGACGATCACCACAGGTGCATCGAGGCTGCCGAGGACCGGTCGATCGGCAACCAGTAACGCATCGGCACGGGCCGTGCTCAGGCCGGCGAACAGAAGGAGAAAGGTAACGGCAGGACGAATCTGGCTTGATAGCATGGGCTGATTCTCTTTGATGCTGAATAAGGGCGATTTTGGATCAAAGACATGCTGTCCAGCGGCTCCTGGCTGAGCTGCTCTGCATCCGGGCCTGCCTGCCAGCGCTCATCAGTGATAATGACATCGCCAGGCGGTGAGGAGTTCAATGAGCCAGGTAAATGATCCTCACCGTTGGTGGAATGCGCCGAACAAAAGCTGCGGATCGCTGCCGGTGAGCTTAACAGCAGACGCTCTCGCCGCCGATAAGGAAATTATAGTTTGGCTGTACTGACGATACTGTTTTTCCTGACCGCGCTGATCTACGCATCGATCGGATTCGGCGGCGGCTCGACCTATAACGCCTTGCTGGCGATCAGCGGAACGGACTTTCGCGTGCTTCCGGCGATCGCGCTGGGCTGCAATGTGATCGTGGTCAGCGGCAGCCTCTGGCATCTGTCGCGCGCAGGTCACATGCAATTGCGTATTGTGCTCCCATTCGCGCTCACCTCGATCCCGATGGCATGGATCGGCGGCCGATTGATCCTGTCGGAGCAAGTCTTCCTGTTACTGCTTGGCGCGACCCTGCTGTTAAGCGGGATCCGCATGTTGTTCGGGGCACTGCCGGTCGCCACGCCGGCGATCCGCCCATCGGCGGCCACGCGCTGGCTGGTCGGGTTGCCGATCGGCGGCTTGCTCGGGTTGCTGGCCGGCATGGTCGGCATCGGCGGAGGGGTATTTCTGGCTCCGTTGCTGCACTACCTGGGCTGGGGCCACGCGCGCAATATCGCCGCGTCGGCAAGCCTGTTCATTCTGCTCAATTCTATGGCCGGTCTTGCCGGGCAGCTGTCCAAACTGATTGCATCGGGGCATCTGGACCTCTTGTACCATTACCTCTGGCTGGTACCGGCGGTCCTTCTGGGTGGCCAGATCGGCAGCAGGCTCGGCGCCTATCATCTGCCCGACAATATCGTGCGGCGGCTGACCGCAGTGTTGATACTATACGTGGCGTTGCGGCTGCTTTGGCGCTGGCATTCTCCGTAACGCACAGCAACCGCTGCGACCCCAGGCGCAACCAGGAACCAGAGCCCGGACATGCTGGACATCACTGAGGCCGAATCCCTGATCCGGGAGAACACATGCATCGCCGATGAGATCCGCTGCAATCTCGGGGAGGCGGTCGGTGCTGTGCTCCGCGAGGATGTTGCAGCAGAGCGTGATCAACCGCCGATGGATCGGGTGATGATGGACGGCATCGCGATCCGTCATCAGAGTTGGCTGGCAGGTCAGCGGGCGTTTTCGATCCTCGGCGTCCAGGCCGCGGGTCAGGAGCCCAAATCGCTGGAGGATCCAATGGGCTGTATCGAGGTCATGACCGGGGCCAGCCTGCCAGCCGGTTGCGACTGCGTGATCCCGGTGGAGCGCGTTAGTCGGAGGCAGGATCGGGCTTTGCTTGAACACGGCTACCAGCCCGAAATCCATCAATTCGTCCATCCGCAAGGCTCTGATTATGCCGCCGGCGCCGTGCTGTTGCGCGCCGGTGCGCTGCTGCGTTCGCCGGAAATAGCGGTACTGGCGGCCACCGGCAGAGACCAGGTATGGGTCACCCGCCGACCGCGGGTCTCGATTATCAGCACGGGTGACGAGCTGGTCTCGCCTGGTCAGGTCCCGGCCAGGCACCAGATTTACAGCTCGAACGACGTCGCCATGGCGGCAGCCCTTGCGCGGTTTATTGACAGCCCGGCAAGGACTTTGCATATGCCGGACGATCCCGCGAAGCTGACCCACGGCATCGGACAGGAACTGGAGCTCTCGGACCTGCTGGTGCTCAGCGGCGGTGTCTCCATGGGCAAGTTCGACTTCCTGCCCCGGGTCCTGGGAGAATTGGGCGTCAGACAGGTTTTCCACAAGATCCGGCAGCGGCCGGGCAAGCCCATGTGGTTCGGGGTCGGGCCTGCCGGACAGTCCGTGTTCGCGCTGCCCGGTAACCCGGTCTCGGCATTGACCTGCCTGCATCGCTACGTGTTGCCGGCGATCCGCAACGCGACGGGAATGCAGCCAGCGGCGCCTCCGACAGCCACGCTGGCGACCGCGTTCGATTTCGCTCCGGATCTGGCCTGTTTTCTGCCGGTCAAGATCAGGTACGATAGTAGGGGTCTGCTTTCTGCCGAACCCCGGCCCACCAACACATCTGGGGATTTTTCAAGCTTGACCGGAACCGACGGCTTCCTCGAACTGATTCGTACCCGACAACATTTCCCGTCAGGCTGGACAGCTGATTTCTACCCATGGCTTTAATGGACATCTTGATTTGTCGAACACCCAAATGCTGACCCGGACTCGCTCATCGCTGGAAACTCAGACGGTCACTGACCGCCTGGGCCGGCATCTGCACGACCTCCGGATATCGGTGATCGATCGCTGTAATTTCCGCTGCCCGTACTGCATGCCCGAGGAGGATTATCCGGAGCATCATCAGTTCTTCCGCCCTGAGGAGCGGTTGAGTTACGAGGAGATCATCCGCCTGACCCGGATGTTTGCCGGTCTGGGAGTGAAGAAGATACGTATCACCGGCGGCGAGCCGCTGCTGCGCAAGAAGCTCGACGGCCTGATCAGTGAATTGTCCAGGATCGAAACAATCGAGGACATTGCGCTCACCACTAACGGTGTGCTGCTCGCGGCGCAGGCCGAGGCTCTGCATGCCGCGGGGCTGCATCGAGTGACGGTAAGCCTCGACAGTTTGGATGACGAAATCTTCTCCCGGATGAACGGCGGCCGCGGCAACAAGGACCGGGTACTCGAAGGTATCGCCAGGGCGCGCGAAGTCGGGTTGACGCCGGTCAAGGTCAATGTCGTCGTGCAGAGAGGCCTCAACGACGGCACCGTCCTCGACCTGCTCGATCATTTCCGCGGCACCGGGGTGATCGTGCGGCTGATCGAATACATGGATGTCGGCAATCGCAACCACTGGCAGGCCAGCCAGGTGGTGCCGTCACGTGAGCTTCTCGCGGCGATCAAGCAGCGGTGGCCGGTACGCGCAGTGGATCAGAATTACCCGGGAGAGGTCGCCGATCGCTACGCCTATGAGGATGGTCAGGGCGAAATCGGTTTTATTTCCTCCGTCACCGCGCCGTTTTGCCGTGGCTGCACCCGAGCCCGATTGTCGACCAACGGTGAACTCTATACCTGTCTGTTTGCCGGTACCGGGACCGACCTGCTCGGGCCGATGCGCAGCGGCGCCGACGATGAGGAATTGCTGCAGTTGATCAGGAGCGTCTGGACCGGTCGCACCGACCGTTACAGCGAAGAGCGGGATCCGCGTGAAGCGGAGCATAAGGTGTTGCACAAGGTCGAGATGTATCAGGTGGGCGGCTGATGGTTTCCCATGTCGGCGCTGATAACAGACCACGGATGGTGGACGTCAGCGGCAAGACAGCGACCGCGCGCACCGCGCACGCGCGCTCCAGCGTACGCTTTCCTGCTGCAGCCCTGCCCTGCGACCCGGGCGGCGAGATTCAAACCAAAAAGGGCCCGGTATTCCACACTGCGATTGTTGCCGGTGTGATGGCAGCGAAGAAGACCCATGAGTTGATCCCGTTCTGTCACCCGCTGGCGATCGAAGACTGCAAGATCGAAATCGGGCTCGGCGACGACGGGGTGGCGACCATAGATTGTCGGGTCAAGGTCACGCACAAGACCGGGGTCGAGATGGAGGCCCTGACCGGCGCCAGCGTCGCCGCGTTGACGATTTATGATATGTGCAAGTCTTTGTCGCACGACATCGTGATCGGCGAGACTTACCTGGTGGAGAAACGAGGCGGCAAGAGCGACTACGCGCATCGCCAGGCTCGATGAGCCTTGCCGCAAAGAGCGATACGATTCATGAAGAACATCAAGGTCAGATATTTCGCAATGTTCCGCGAACAGGCCGGTTGCGATCAGGAAGTGCTTGCAGTGGAGGCACAGACCCCGGCCGAGGTGTTTGCGGTGGTTGCAGAACGTCACGGTCTGCCGCATTTGCGCGACGCCAAGGTCGCGATAAACGACGAGATGAGCGGCTTTGACGCGATCCTGAGCGATGGCGATACCGTGTTGTTCTTTCCTCCGGTATCGGGTGGCTGATGTTCTCGGTATCTCATCAGCCGCTTGACCTCGAAGCGCTGAAATCGGAGCTGCCCGACCCCGGCGCCGGCGCCTGCGTGACGTTCGAGGGCTGGATACGTGACCTGAATTACGACAAGAGCGTCACCGCGCTGGACTACGAGGTCTACGAAGAGCTGGCGCTGACCGAAGGCAATCAGGTCATCGCAGAGGCCAGGGAGAAGTTCCCGATCATCGCCGCTCGATGCGCCCATATGGCCGGGCATCTCGAGATCGGCGAGTGCGCAGTCTGGGTGGGCGTCAGTTCGGCGCATCGTGATGCTGCCTTCCTCGCCTGCCGCTATATCATCGACGAGATCAAGAAACGACTGCCGATCTGGAAAAAAGAGTTTTTCCAGGACGGCGATACCGGCTGGGTCAATTGCGAAGACGCCGACCAAGCCGGCCAGTCGCCGGTCAAGGCTCCGGAAAAGAACAAAACCTGACTCGCGCCTGTCCGTGCGGATCCGACAATGCAGACCACAAAAAACCCCGCTGGTCGCGGGGTTTTATCATGCGCTGCTATCGCGTCATCGGCGTGCGCCGGCGTCTGCGGGCTCGCCGCTGTAGCCGGGCCTGACGATCGCGGTCCGCTGCGTCGTTCCAGGATTCACGCTTTTCCATAGATCACCTCAAAAACACCATCTCTGCATACCGAATCTGAGGCTAGGCTAACAGCGTCAGTGGCATCCCGCCGTGACTTAGATCACACCTTGCTAATGTATTCCTATATCAATGATTTAAAAAATTTTTTTCCTTCCGATTCAGGGTCCCGCGGCCAGCGCCTATCCATCGGGTGCGGGCGGGTGCCGGCAGCTGAGCGCAGTGCAAAACAAGCTCTGCTCACCTGTTCCGAAGCCAGAGCGGTAAAGCGTCAGCTTAGACGAATTGCCAATTGGACCGTTGCCGGTCATCACCGATGATGGCCCTTCACAATTGCTCTACTACACCGATTGACGGAGGTTGAAATGACAGGAAGAGTCGCGTTGGTGACAGGCGGTACCAGGGGCATCGGCGCAGGCATCTCCCGGGAGCTGAAGGACGCCGGCTATCGGGTCGCTGCGAATTTCGCCGGTAATGAAAAGCGGGCCAGTGAATTTGAAGCGGAAACCGGCATACCGGTGTTCAAATTCGATGCCGGTGATTTCGATGCGGTTCAGCGCGGCGTGGCCGAAGTCGTGGAACGCGTGGGTCCGATCGAAGTGCTGGTCAATAACGCCGGCATTACCCGCGATTCGACGCTGCACAAGATGACCTTCCAGCAGTGGGAAGAAGTCATTCGCACCAACCTCACCTCATGCTTCAATCTTTGCCGCACGGTGATCGAGAGTATGCGCGAGCGCAGGTTCGGGCGCATCGTCAATGTGGGCTCGGTCAATGGTCAGGCCGGACAATACGGACAGGTCAACTACGCTGCATCAAAATCGGGTATGCACGGATTCACCAAGGCACTGGCCCTGGAAAGCGCAGCGTACGGGATAACCGTCAACGCGGTCGCTCCCGGGTACGTGAATACGGAAATGGTCCAGGCCGTGCCGGAGAAAGTGCTGGAAAAGATCATCCAGCGCATCCCGATGGGACGTCTGGGCGAACCCCATGACATCGTGCGCGCCATCTTCTATCTGGTCAGCGATGAGGCTGATTTCATCACCGGTTCGACCGTCTCGGTCAACGGCGGTCAGCACATGTATTGACCGCGGCCGATCTGACTGGCGGGTCCTGCGATCCGGTCGGGCGCTAGTCCGGCCGGATCGTCTGCTTGACATAGGAACCCGGCGCCGGCTCCAGCGATGGGTAGTCGACGCTGCCCGGCTCTCTCGCCGCCACTTTGCCGCCTGAATAACGGCGCAGCCAGCGGATCCAGTCCGGCCACCAGGAACCCGCGTGTTCCTTGTTCGCCATCAACCACTCCTCGGCGTCGGCTGGCGTCTCATTGCCGGCACGATAGCCGTACTTCTTCTTCGCTGGCGGATTGATCACGCCGGCGATGTGGCCTGAGTTGCCAAGCACAAAACGGACCGGGCCGGAAAACAATTGCGTCGCTTCGTATGTAGTTTTCCACGGCGCGATATGGTCATCGCGGGTGGAAAGAATGTATGAAGGTGTCTCGATCCGGGTCACGTCGATGGGCTCGCCCGCCAACTCGATGCCGCCAGGCTCGCGCAAGCGATTCTCCATGTACATATTGCGCATAAAGAAGGAGTGCGCGGTCAGCGGCATGTTGGTCGCATCTTCATTCCAGAACAGCAGATCGAAGGGCATGCGCTCTTTGCCCAACAAGTAGTGATTGATGATGAAGGACCAGATCAGGTCCGGCGCACGCAGCATGCGGAAACCCCAGGCCACATTGTCGCCGGGGATATAGCCCTTGCCGCGGCCAACGCGCTCCAGACGCTTGACCTGGGCTTCGTCCACGAAAACCTTCACTTCGCCTACGTCGGAGTAATCGATCAGCGTGGTGAGATAGGTGCCGGAGCGGATCGGATGACGACCCTTTGCATCCAGCCATGCCAGAGTGCAGGCGAGCAGGATACCGCCAAGGCAATAGCCCATGGCGTTGACCTCGCCCTCGCCAGTGATCTCCTCGATCACTTCCAGCGCCTGCAGCGGACCCTCGAGCATATAGTCGTCAAAGCTCTTGTCCGGCGTGGACTCATCGGGATTGCGCCAGGAAATCAGAAACACCGTCTGACCCTGGTCGACAAGGTACTTCACCACCGAGTTCTCAGGCTGCATATCCAGCACGTAATACTTGTTCAGCCACGGCGGAATCACCAGCAGCGGCCGGCGCGCCACCTGTTTGGTGGTCGGCGTGTACTGGATCAGCTGGATCAGATCGTTTTCGTATACCACCTCACCGGGCGTGATGGCGAGGTCGCGGCCGACTTTGAACGCGCCAAGATCTGACATGCTGATATTGAGCTTGCCCCGCCGCAGGTCCAGATCCTCCCACAGGTTCATCAGCCCGGCCACCAGGTTCCGCCCCTGGGTAGAAGCGGTAGCCTCCAGCACCTCGGGGTTGGTCAGGATGAAATTGCTGGGCGCGATCGCATCGAGGAATTGAGCGGTAAAGAAACGCACCTTGCGCCGATCCGCTTCGTTCAGTCCCTTGGTATCCTCGACCATCTGCAGCACGGTGCGCGAATACGACATATACAGACGCCGCAGCGTGTCCAGCGCGATGTTCTTCTCCCAGGCCGCTGATTTGAAGCGCCGGTCGCCGTTCATTTTTTCCGGCGCAGTCTCGACACCCGCGAATCTCAATGCGGCGTCTTTCGAAATAGACATCCAGTCCAGTGCCAGACTGGTGCCACCGCGCAGTGACGTCGACGGATTGATCAGCAGGCGGCCCAACCAGTGAGCGTAAGCCTTGCCCAGATCCTTGGTCATTCCGGCCATCAGCCGGGTCATCTCGTATTGGGTGCGGATGTTTTCCAGCTTGAATGATTCCAGCACAACGTCCTCTCTTTATATACGCTCGAATATCGCCGCAATCCCCTGCCCGCCGCCTATGCACATGGTAACCAGCGCATAGCGCCCGCCGATGCGCTGCAGTTCGTGGATCGCCTTGACAGTGATAACGCAGCCGGTGGCACCGATGGGATGGCCCAGGGAAATGCCGCTGCCATTGGGATTGGTTTTCTCCGGGGGCAATCCGAGATCACGCGACACCGCCAGAGCCTGAGCGGCAAACGCCTCATTGACCTCGAATACATCGATGTCGTCCACGCTCAGGCCGGTAGATTCCAGCAGATGTCGGGTCGCGGGGACCGGACCGATGCCCATGTACTTCGGCTCAACGCCGGCGAACGCGTACCCTACCAGTCGAGCCAGAGGCTTCAGCTTGCGCTGCTCGGCCAGCCCACGGTCCATCATCACGATCGACGCGGCGGCATCGTTGATGCCAGATGCATTGCCGGCCGTGACGCTGCCGTCTTTTTTGAATACCGGCCGCAACTTGGCCAGGCCTTCGAGCGTAGCGTCCCCGCGCACATGTTCGTCGGTATCGAACGCGACAGTGTCGCGCTTGACCCGAATCTCCACCGGGACGATCTGGTCCTTGAAATAACCGGCGGCAATTGCCGCGGCGGCGCGCTGCTGACTTTGTACCGCCAGTGCATCCTGATCTTCGCGGCTGATGTTCCATTTCTCGGCAACATTCTCGGCGGTGATGCCCATATGGCAATCATCAAACGGGTCGGTCAGTGCGCCGACCATCGCATCGATCACCTGGGCATCGCCCATGCGCTGACCAAAGCGAAGAGTGGGTAACCAGTACTGGCCCCGGCTCATGCACTCGGCGCCGCCGGCAAGCGTGCAATCGGCATCGCCGAGCTTGATCAGCTGAGCTGCAGAGACGATGGCCTGCAGACCGCTGCCGCACAGGCGATTGACGGTCACGGCCGGCGTCTCTACCGGCAAACCGCCCTTCACCGCGGCGACTCTGGACAGATACATGTCCTTCGGCTCGGTATGGACGACATTGCCGAACGCAACGTGGCCGATGTCGACAGGCTCGATTCCGGCGCGATCAACCGCGGCGCGGACGCAGGTCGCGGCGAGCTCGGTGGGCGGCGTCCCGGCGAGACTGCCGCCGTAAGTACCGATCGCGGTGCGGACGGCGCTGAGTATTACAATTTCACGTGCTTCGGCCATGTTGTTTCTCCCCGGCTCAAACCAGCCCTTTTAAAGGACCATTATCGTGCCAGCCGCGCGCGACACCGGCCATTAGACCTAAGGTGAAAAAAAAGGCGGTGACCCGAAGGGCACCGCCTTGATTTGACCTGCCTCAGGCAGCTTTCTTACGCCGCGCTGTGGGCTTGGCTGCCGGCGCCGTCGTCGCGACTGCCTCATTGAAGCCGTTCCGGGCGACGTTCAGCATGTTCTGCTGAATCTCGGAATACGTGCCCATCAGGGCCTGCATCCGCTGCTGGGCGCGGGCCGCATAGGTCGTAGCCAGCTTGCCCTGGGCCTTGAAGTAGTCCGTCGGACCCTCGGCTTCGCCAAGCACCGCCAATTCGTCGGTAATCATTTCCATCGCATCGCCAGCAATCTCGAGCTGGAGTTCAACGGTCTTCTGGAACGCATCCAGAGCGATCTCGCTGATCTCGGTCACGGGGCCAAAGGCCTTCTGGCTGGTCTCAAAGAAATCAAATGTCTGCTTACTCATGTCTAGCCCTCACTGTCGTGTTGCATTGCGTCAATGGAGATACTAGCAGATTTATTTTGCAGTGCAAAATATTTTTATTAAGATGATGCTGACCCTAATATATTCAAAGGGTTAATCGTCCTTAGCCTTGTCTTTCTTGTTTTGCAGCGCGGGATTCCAGGCGCTGAGCAGCTGCTCATGGAGGTCTGCCCACATCGTCAGGTTCTTCTTCGCGAGCTCAGCCACAGGATTGTCCCTGGCCATCTTCAGCAGCTGCTCCTGGAAGGTTTCCTGATTGGCAACAAACGCAGAAACGCTGCGTTCGAGATAGGCGCCGAGGAAGTCCTGCATGGCGCCGCCATAGAAGCGGATCAGCTGCTCAAGCAATTCCTGACTAAGGATCGGGCGCCCGGCCTCTTCTCGTTCCATGATGATCTGGAGCAGAATCGAGCGGGTCAGGTCTTCGCCGGTCTTGGCATCTTCAACCCGAATCTGCTCGCCGGCAACGATCAGCTGCCTGACCTCATCCAGGGTCATATGGCGACTCTCGCGGGAGTCATAGAGGCGCCTGTTGGCATACTTGCGAATGACGCGTGTGCTCATGCCTGCCCCCTGCCGGGACCTTTCGGACCGGTCCTAACCCATATGATAGCCGCCATTCACAGACAGGTCCGCGCCGGTGATGTAGCCAGCCTGCTCGTCGACCAGGAACTGGACCGTGCGCGCGATCTCCGACGGCTGCCCGAAGCGCCCGGCGGGAATAGACTCCCGGATCCCCTCTCTGACCGGTTCCGGCACCGCCATGATCAGCGGCGACTCGATGTAACCGGGCGATACCGTATTGACTGTCACGCCCTTGCGCGCCGTTTCCCGCGCCACGGCCATGGTAAATCCGTGGGCCCCTGCCTTCGCGGCGGAGTAATTGGCCTGACCGAACTGACCACGCTGGCCATTGACCGAAGAAATATTGACCACCCGTCCATAGTTCCGACTCAGCATGCCCGGCAGTACCGCGCGAGTCACGTTGAACACGCTGTCCAGATTGGTATGCACCACGGCGCTCCATTGTTCGGGAGACATCTTCACCAGCCGCGAATCGCGGGTGATGCCGGCTGCGTTGACCAGGATTTCGATCGGACCAAGGGCTTGCTCTACCCGCTCGACGCCAGCAGCGGCCTCCTCAAAGATCGCCACATCGAACGGTTCAAGGTGGATCTTCCGTCCCTGCTTCGCTTCCTCAGCAACCCATTCTGCAGCCACTTCTGCGTCCGCCGGATAACAGTTGGCGGCGACCTTGTATCCGGCATCTACCAGATACTGACAGATGACACGGCCGATGGCGCCGGTCCCTCCAGTGATAAGGGCGACTCGAGCTTGCATGATGAATCTCCTGACCAGCTTGCTTGCCGTCAAGAATAGCGCGTTTGTTTTGCGCCGCACAAGAAATTGCGCAATATAGTTGTAACTATTTGTTTTTAATATTCTAATTGGATGCTGCGCTTGCGCAATGCGCTGTTGCGGCGCAATGCTCGGGCCTCCGAAACTGGTTGCTCGAGAGCCAGAGCGTCAGGACTCAGGCGCCTTTGCCCCAATCAGCCGGGCGAGATCCGGATTCAAGCCAGCCACCAGCCAGCGGACACTGATCAACCGGGCGGCCCGCGTGCTCCAGCCCGCGCTCCAGATAGCTGCCGGCGATGGCCGCGGCCGCCGCGGTCAGACCGGCCGGGTCATCACGCAGCTCGGCCAGCATTTCAAACACCCGATCCAGATCTTCAGGATGCGAGAAGGACAACAGGACACCGAGTATCTCCGGATCGATCATCGCCACTACTCGTGTGCGATAAAGCAATGACGATGGCGGTCGCTGTCCCGGATGGAGACTCGCACACTGTTCGGCGATCCGCACGCGGTTGCGTTCTGCATTCTCATCCAGGTGACAGATCAACACGGAAATGTCATCAGCCGGGCCGAGACGCAGCAGCCGACGGTTGACCAGAGTATTGATCCCGGCGATGCCGGCGGGCAGCCTGTCTGAACCGGTCCGACTCGCGCAAAACGCATGAATCCAGCGGCGTATCCAGCCCGGGATCGAAACCAGAAATGGAAGAATCGGTCCAATCATCGTCAACTCCTGATACAGGAGCGTCAGCGTAGTGACCTGCGGATGGACTTTCTTGCTATAAATGGTCGCGGGTTTGGCTATTCCGGTCAGGCCCGGGGAGAACGCCGATGACCCAGGAACCGACCTCGCTGGCCAGCCTGTCGATGGCTATCTGGGAGGTGCTGGAGACGCATTACAGCACCAACCCTGCAGCCGTGTTTGCCGCGGCCGGGGTCGATAAGGCCTCGGCCATGCAGCGCACCGGACGCATCCCGATAGATACTGTTCGCAAGCTCTGGGCAGAGGCCATCCGGGTCAGTGGCGATCCCCATATCGGACATGTGGTAGGCAGGTCGATTCGGCCGGCATCAGCCTATGCGCTGGGTTTCGCCTGGCTGGCCAGCGGCAGTCTGGCCGAGGGCCTGGAACGCCAGGTGCGTTACGCCCGTGTGTTGACCACTTTTTTCAGTGCCGAGTATGAAGCAGGAGTAAAGGAGAGTTGTCTGCGCGTGCTGGCCGCCGGGAAGGATGAGACGCTGCTGCCGACCTCCGCTGACGTTGCGCTGACCATGACCCTGCGCTTTTGCCGCCTCGCCAGCCGTGACGACTTCGCGCCACTGCGCGTCTGTTTCCAACAGGAACTGGACGATCCGACGACGCTTGCGCGATATCGGGCATATTTCCGCTGCCCGGTGGAATTCGGCGCCCATGAGAACGCGATTTACTTCGACAGCGTTGCACTGAACGAGCCGCTGCCCGGCGCGAGCGCTAATCTGGTCGCGGAAAACGAGAAAATGCTCGAGCGCTATCTGAGCGAGCTCGAGACCGGCGAGTTCAGCCACAAGGTTCGCCAGGCCGTGGCCAAGGCCCTGCCTTCAGGCAAAGTGACTGAAGAAGAGGTCGCCCAGCGCCTCCACCGCAGCGTCAGTTCGCTGCAACGGTATCTGCGCGCCGAAGGCACCGGCTACCGCGCGATTCTTGAGCAGACCCGCGAGCACCTGGCCCGGGAATATCTGATGACCGGCGACCATCCCATCGCCGAGATCGCTTACCTGCTGGGATACGCAGATCAGAGCACATTCACCCGGGCGTTCAAACGCTGGACCGGGATGTCCCCAGGTGCGTTCGCGGCCCGGGAGGGTGCGACCGCGGATCATGCCGGCACCTGAGCAGCGATGGATCGCGGCCCGAACCCGGAGCGCATCGCGCTGTGCTGATCAGGCTGCCCTGGAGTCTTCAGCAAGCGCAGTCTCGTTGGTGGCCTTGTCGTTGGCGGCAAGGTCACGCATCAGCTCGCTCATGTCCTCGGCCAGCGCCCCCAGCTGACGGACTGCCAGCAGGTACAGCGTCTGGAAATCGTAGCCTTCAACCCGGGCTGATTCCTGCAGACGGTTCAACTCCTCACGGCGGTACAAATCGGGCGCCCGACTGCGCAGGGCCCTGAGGATGCTCGAAATCAGCACGTCGGGGCGATCGCCCTCGTTATGCCGGTCATTGGCCCGCTCCAGCAGCAGACCAGGCGCCGTCGCATCGACCACCCAGCGCATACGCTGATTGTCGGAAAGATACTGCACCAGATAATGGCGGTGAGCACGAGTCAGCGGGCGCACGCCCAGCGTGTTGGGGTCGCCGTCAATCCAGCCCCGGGCCATCCGGGTGAGAATGGTATCGGTGATACGGCTGATGTCGGTGTCCATATTCATATGCTGTTCCTCGATTGAGCTGCGCAAGTGGCTGATCCACGGTCAGGCGGATCGCTGTCAGCCTGCTTGAGGGGATCTTAGCCATTGCCACGTCTGCCGGATTGTCTGTTGCGGCCAAGGTTTTTGCCGAAATGGTCACCTGGCGCGCTGTGGGCTGTTTGCCAGGTTGGCGTATGCCGTCACCAGCACGGGATGCCCGGCATCAGCAGGCCGACGTGGAAAAGAACAAATCACCTGAATTCAGGCTGCTGGCCGTTGCCGGTATCAATTCCCTTGCCGGCCGGGCCGAGGCTGAAAGTTCGCGGTCGATCTGCGCTACGCGCTGGCCGCGCATACGCACAGGCCCCAGAAGCGGTATCGCCAGACCCGCCTCCGATGCCGATTCTGAGCGGGCCAGCGAGAGGCCACACGTCAGGCCGGACCGATAATGACGAAGCCCCGCACAAGCGGGGCTTCGTAACTCACACAGATACGACGGGCGTCTTCAGGTGCGACGGCGACGCGCTGCTCCGGCGCCGATCAGACCCAGCGCCAGCAGTGCCAGCGAACCGGGCTCAGGCACTTCGGCATAGCCTTCGATAATGTCGTTGGCGCAGGTCGGACCCCAATGCAGCGCGATCCCGTTGGCCAGCGACAGATCGGTGCCGCTGAGATCCACACTGAAGGACAGATAACCGTCCTCGACCGACCAGCTGCCGCCACTCAGCGCGCTGGCGAAATTGCTTGCGGTGTCCACAGCCACTTCCTGACCATTGCGGTAGATGGCGCCGCTCATGAAGTCCTCGCTCATCAGCGCGCTGTCGTCGTTGCTACCGGACAACTGATACAGGGTGCCGTTGCCACCATTGGCGTTCCAGCGGTCATCCAGCGAAAAGCCATACTCCCAGACCGTGCCGGTTGCGTTGTCGTCGTCAAGATACGGCGCTGAGCCATACGGATTCCAGGCCGAGGCCAGGAACAGATCGCTATACCCGATACCTTTTCCGTTCTTGGTGTATCCGGCAAACAAGCCATCGTCACCACGGCCGGCGAAATTGGTAAAGATATTCACCGTCAGGATGTTGCCGACCTGACTCAACTCGGCGCGGAATACATCGAAGCTGCCGGCGGCACCGATCACGTCACCGTAGTTGTGATCATCACCTCCGTAGTAAGTGTCGTCGATCGCTACCGGCGCCGCGTTAGCGGCAGCGGACAGCGCCAGCATCAGCACTGCGGCCAGAGGTGCAGCAAGGGGGGCGGCACTTTTGAAATTGATATTCATAAATAAATCCTGTGTTCGGGAACGGTCTTTCTGGGTAAAGTGAAGCAGGATTCGTGCCAACTTTTTTTATTATACTTTTCAATGCATTAGGGCGTTGTCGGAATACCCGTGTAAACACTTCCGACAGTTTCGACAGCTGCAGGGACGCCGCTACGAACGGGTGGCCGCGAAAGCGTGACGCCGTTCACAGATTTGCTTCGGCCAACTGCCAGCCGACGATAAAGGGCACCGTTTTCCGGTGACAGGGAGCGAAAAACTGTAAAGAATTACGACGTTTTCGCACGCCTATATGACATAAGCGCGAAATCGGGCCCGGGAATCGGGAAGAATCTGCTTATCCGGTGTCGCGTTCCGTGGCGTCAGATCCAAACCGAATCAAACCGGTCTAGAATCGGGCCAGCGCATAGTCCCTGGCATCCAGCGCGGGCGTCCGGCCCAGGATCAGGTCGGCCAGCAGATGCCCGCATCCCGCCGCCATCGTCCAGCCGAGCGGTCCTTGCCCGGTATTCAGATAAAGCCCCTGGAGCCCGGTCGCCCCGATGATCGGTACGCCGTCCACGGACACCGGGCGGAAGCCGCACCAGGGCGATATCGTCGCCGGGTCCAGGCGCGCTGCGTAGTCGGGATAAATCGCGCGCAACAGATTCAGCAGATTGTTCAGGCGCGACGGTGTAAGAGCGTCATCGTAGCCCGCGAACTCAGCGGTGCCTGCGACCCGGATCCGATCCCCCAGCGGCGTCACCGCGGCGTGCAGATGATCGTCGGAAACCGGGATACGCGGCGGCGATGTCCAGTCACCCACTGGCGCGGTTATCGAATATCCCTTGACCGGTCTGACCGGCACACGCAAGCCCAGCTGCCGCGCCAGCACCGGGGTGAAACTCCCGGCCGCCAACACCACTGCGTCCGCATCCAGCGGCTCGGCCCGGGCGCCCGCCTGCTCGCCTGCATCCGGGCCGGCGTCAAAATCACCGCTCCCGGCGGTATCGCTGCCAAGGAACCGGTGCTCCACTCCGCTAACCCGGCCGCCGTCCAGGCGCACGCCGGTGAACTCGCACCGATACAGGAACTCAACCCCGCATTCAGCCGCGCGTTGCGCAAGAGCCCGGGTAAACAAATGGGCGTCACCGCTCTCATCCTCACAGTAATGGATGCCGCCGACCAGACTCCCGGCAATCGGGACCAGCGCCGGTTCGGTAGCGACCAGGCCAGCCCGGTCCAGAACCCGGTAGACCACGCCATGATCGGCCAGAAACGCAGCCAGCGCGGCTGCCCGATCCAGAGACGCCTGGTCACGGCAGGCGCGCAAGGTACCTGCGGCCGCAGCGTCATATTCGATCGCCGCAGCTTCGCGCAAGCGCTGCAACTCCTTTAACGAGTACAGCGCCAGGCGCACATTCTTCAGCGTGTTTCTGTGAAACGGTCCGGGCCGCGAATGGCGCAGGAATTGCAGACCCCATCCAAGCAGACCCGGCAACGCGCCGGGCCGCAACAGCATCGGCGCGTCCTCGCGGCCGATCCAGCGCAGCAGATTGCGCCAGGTGCCGGGCGCATTCCAGGGATCCGCCATGCTGGGCGTCAACATGCCCGCGTTGGCGAAGCTGGTCTCCATCGCCGCGGCCGCGCCGCGTTCGATCACGGTGACCGTCGCTCCGGCCTGGCGCAGATACCACGCGGTTGCTGTGCCGGCCAGTCCGGCACCGATGATGATCACACGCATGAAATTACAATTGGCAGGCAGATAATCACAGCGGCCTATTATGCGTGATCATGGGCCGGCGCGGGATCTGCCCCCGCCGTGTTCAGCGACAGAGACTGACCGCCGCGCGGGCTTGCGCGGAAACCGCCAGCGAGCGCTCCAGACCAGCCCGCAGATCAGCCAGAAGATCTTCCGCATGCTCGATCCCGATCGACAGACGCAACAGATTGTCGTTGATGCCGGCGCAACGACGGGCCTCCGCATCCATCGCGGCATGCGTCATGCTCGCCGGGTGTGCGATCAGACTCTCGACCCCGCCGAGCGACTCGGCCAGAAAGAAGTGTTGCAGGCCTTCGAGCATCGCCACCACCTCGGCCTCGCCACCGGCCAGTTCGAAACTGACCATGGCACCAAATCCGTCCTGCTGGCGCGCGGCGATCGCATGACCGGGGTGATCGGACAAGCCCGGATAGTACACGCGGGCCACCGCCGGATGTTCACTGAGAAGATCAACCACAGCCCGGGCATTTTCTTCGTGTGCGCGCAACCTGGTGTTCAGGGTACGCAGGCCGCGAAGAGTCAGAAAGCTGTCGAACGGGGCGCCGGTCAGTCCCAGGCAATTCCCCCACCAGGCGAGTTCTTCCTGCAAGGTATCGTTGGCAGCCACGACCGCGCCACCGACTACATCACTATGCCCATTGAGGTACTTGGTGGTGGAATGCACGACGATATCCGCGCCATGCTCGATCGGTCTTTGCCATCCCGGCGACAGGAACGTATTGTCCGCCACCAGCAGCGTGCGATGCTCAGCGCAACGCCTGGCGACGTCGGCCAGATCGGTAATCCGCAACAGCGGATTGCTCGGCGTTTCAACCAGCACCATGCGCGGTGCGAGTTTGAATGCCCGGTCAAGCGCCTGTGGATCGGTCTGATCGACAAATTCGACCCGGAAATGCCCGCGTGAAGAAAGCGCGGTCAGCAGGCGATGCGTGCCGCCGTAGCAATCGTGCGGCGCGACCAGGATGTGGTCCTGTTGCATTAGATGACAGACCAGAGTCAGCGCAGCCATGCCCGAGCTCGTGATCGTGGCGCCGACCCCGCCCTCGAGACCAGCGAGCGCGTCGGCCAGCGCGTCCCGGGTCGGGTTTCCCGAACGCGTGTAGTCGTAGGGACCCTTGCGGTTGAAACCCTGGAACTCGTAAGTAGAGGTCAGATACAGCGGCGGCACCACCGCGCCGAACTGGCCATCGCCGCCAAGTCCCGAGCGCACCGCGCGGGTGGTATTGCGGATTGTGTCGGTCATGACTGCTTGCCCTCCAGGGCATGTTTGAATAGTGGGATAAGGACTTCGTGTTCCTTCAAGAAGGCGTCGTGTCCGAACAGGGAATCGATTTCTATCAGGCGATTGCGCGCGCTTCTGCCGTGGTGCGGACGATCTTCATGGTCACAGCGGTCACCGGGGCCTAGTCGGGCAGCCAGCGCACGCATCTGCTCGACCGGCACCAGCTGGTCCTGACGGACCGCGATCAGCGTCGTTGGCACATGCACATCGCGCGGATTGATGTGCTGTAAATCGATCGACTCCGACAGGCACAGAAATGACTCAGGCAACACCTGCGCGGCAAAATCGGCGCCCCGCGCATCCAGATACTCTTCCACCGGGAAGCGAAATCCGTGCTCGGTCACGGTGGGTGTGCTGGCAAAGCGCTGCGCGAATTCGGCTGGCGAACGGTAAGTGGTCATCGCCAGAGCGCGTGCCAGAGACAGGCCTTCGCTGCCATTCCCGTGTTGCAGACCCAGGCGCACGATGCGTCTCTGGATACTGCGCCAGGCGGTCGCCAGCGGATGCGCCTCTTCAGCCGCGCTGACCACCAGCAGACGCCCGAGACGCGACCCATGCTCAGCGGCAAAGGCCAGCGCGACCATGCCACCATATGACGCGCCAACAAACGCGTGCAGGCGCTCGATGCCCAGATGGTCCAGCAATAGCGCGAGCAGCGTAGTTTGATCACTGGTGGTAACGCTGGGGAACGAAGTGCTGCGAACTTCGATTCCATCCGTGCCGCTCGCCGCATTGGTCTCCGTTCTGCGCGCGGGTCCGGTGCTGCCACCGCTGCCGCCGAGATAGTCGAAACTCAGTACTCGGAAGCGATCTGTGTCTACACCCAGTCCCGGACCCACCAGGCCAGGCCACCAGGCGATCTCGTCTGCGGACGTCGCGCAGACACGTCGATGCGCGGAGATACCGCCAAGGACAGCCACTACGGGTGCATCGGCCGGTCCGGTCATTCGCCATGCCAGATCCACAGCCGGCAAGCGACCGCCCAGGGACAAATCCAGTCCTCCGGACAGATGCAGTACATCGTCAGTGAATTCGGGCGGCTGCGCGCAGACCTCGGGGTGTACCGAGGCGACTGCACCCTGGGCATTGCTCATTGATCCGGTCCTCCTGCCTGGCCCCCTCGCGGGGCGTAATTTCCTCAGCGGGAAATTCTGCGGAGCAACCGGTGGTGAGAACTGTCGCGCCCTTCCGCCTGCATCGCAGGGGCTACGCGACCTCTCATCTGTCGGCAACGGCGTCGTCTGACTGACCGCTTTCCGCAGGAATTGGCACCATGCCGGAGTGGTTAGCTCCGCTGGTTGCCCCGGCATCAAAGGGCCTGTCCCTCCGCCGGTCTCGATGAGTGTCTGTTAATGAAACACGCGCCAGCTTTCGGGTCAAGCACTGTTCACGGTTTCGGTGAAATTCCTCTGCTGCCTCTTCGCACACATGTTCGCGCATTTCCGGCCAGATCCCGGCACCCGGCCCGACCGGTGCGCCGCGGCGGGGTCATTCTCGTCGGCCCCGTTCAGGCGATGGCCTGCACCGCTATGTCTTCTCTCAATATCCGCAACACGCCGGCCGTCGCTTCCGCGGTGGTCACTGCGCGAGCAGCGCCGCCAGCCAGGTCCGGGGTCAGCAAGCCGGCGTCGATCGCGTCGGCGACCGCACTCTCGACGGCCCTCGCCTCACGTTCCAGCCCCAGCGAATGTCGCAATAACAACGCGGCGCTGAGGATCGTGCCATAGGGATTGGCAATGCCCTTGCCGGCGATATCCGGTGCAGATCCGTGGATCGGCTCGTACAGTCCCGGCCCGGCTGCAGACAGCGAAGCTGACGGCAACATGCCCAGCGACCCGGTGATGACCGAGGCCTCGTCAGTGAGAATGTCGCCGAACATGTTCTCCGTCACCACCACATCGAAGCGCGCAGGCCGCTGGATCAGGTGCATCGCTGCCGCATCCACCAGCATGTGCTCGAGCCGGATCGCCGGATATTCCTCGGCGACGACCCGGCTGGTGGTCTCGCGCCACAGGCGTGAAGTCTCCAGCACATTGGCCTTGTCCACCGATGTGAGTTGCCGCTTGCGGGTCAGCGCCAGTTCGCAGGCCAGGCGCACCACCCGCTCGATTTCCGCAACCGTATAGGTGCAAACGTCGCTGGCGCTGTCACGATCCCGCTGCCTGGCGCCAAAATAGATGCCGCCGGTCAGCTCGCGGACAAAACAGATATCGACGCCTGTCAGTAACTCGCTGCGCAAGGGCGAGGCTGCCGACAAGCGCTGGTCGGGCACGATCGGCCTCAGGTTGGCGAATACGGAAAGCACCTGGCGCAATTCCAGCAAGCCCTGTTCGGGCCGCACGCTGGCTGCCGGGTCAGACCATTTGGGCCCGCCCACTGCGCCGAGCAACACCGCGTCCGCGTTCCTGCACAAGTCAGCAGTGACTGACGGCAGCGCCGTGCCGGTGGCGTCGATCGCGGCGCCGCCGATCAGTGCCTGCTGCAGTTCAAACACATGGCCGAATCGTTCGCCGATCGCCGCCAGCGTCACAGCGCCTGCCTGGCAGACTTCGGGACCGATGCCGTCCCCGGGCAACAGCACTATCGTTGCTTTCATTACAACCGTGCCTCGAAACACTCGATATCGGGTGTTCGTGATAACAAATAGCCCAGCGGGTCGACGCCATTGAGCAAGCAATAGCGGGCAAAGGGCTCGATATGAAAACCGGTGTCGACGTCGTCCCCGGCGCGCAGGCGACACTCGTCCAGGTCGATACTCACGTCTACACCGGGGCGGGCCAGCAACCAGTCGTGCACGTCCTGTTCCACTACCAGTGGGAGCAGACCGTTGCGCAAAGCATTGCTATGGAATATGTCTGCGATCTCGGTGCTGATCACCGCCCGGATGCCGTAATCCAGCAGCGCCCATGGCGCATGTTCGCGGGACGAGCCGCAGCCGAAATTGCGCCCCGCCACCAGCACCTCGCAACCCTCGGATTCCGGCTGGTTGAGCACGAAATCGGGCCGTGGGCGGCCGGCATCATCAAAACGCCAATCCCAGAACAAACTCTGACCCAGACCCTCGCGAAGGGTAGTGGTCAAAAACCGCGCCGGAATGATCTGGTCGGTGTCGATATTGTCGATCGGCAGCACTACGCTGCGCGAGCGGATCATGCTGAAGCCGGTACTCATGCAATGCGCCTCGCCCGCTCCAGCATCGGCCGCGGATCTGCGACCACACCAGCCACCGCGCAGGCCGCGGCAGTCAGCGGGCTGGCCAGCAGCGTGCGGGCGCCGGGACCCTGACGGCCTTCGAAATTTCGATTACTGGTGCTCACTACATAGTGGCCGGGCGAAGCGAGGTCGCCGTTCATTGCGATGCATAGGGAGCAACCGGACTCATGCCATTCCGCGCCGGCCTCGATAAACACCCGGTCCAGACCCTCCGCTTCCGCATCCCGCTTGACCCGCTGCGACCCGGGCACGATGACGACGCGCACGCCAGGCGCGACCCGCCGGTTGCGCAGGATCGACGCCGCCAGGCGCAGATCGCTGAGTCTGGAGTTCGTGCAGCTGCCGATGAAAACCAGATCGACCTTGCCGCCGGCGATCTCCCGGCCGTGTTCCAGACCCATGTAATCCAGTGCGCCGCGATGTCTGTCGCCGCTGTCCGAGACGATGTTGCCGCTGATCGAAGTAACCATCCCGGGATCCGTGCCCCAGGTAATGTGTGGCTCGAGTTGCGTGGCGTCGATGCTGAGCTCGCGGTCAAACTCCGCGTCCGCATCGCTACGCAAGCCGCGCCAGCGTTTCACGGCGCGATCCCAGGCCTGTCCGCGCGGGGCCATCGGGCGTCCAGCCAGGTATTGAAACGTCGTGTCATCCGGCGCCACCATGCCGGCCCGCGCGCCCGCCTCGATAGCCATATTGCACAGGGTCATCCGCTCATCCATCGACATCGCGCGGATCACCGGGCCGCGGTATTCAATGACGTAACCGGTACCGCCGTCGACGCCGAGGCGATCGATGACTGCCAGCGCCAGATCCTTGGCGGTAACACCAGGTCCCAGGTGACCCTCGACGTTGACCGCCAGCGACCGCGGCCGGCGCTGCAACAGACACTGAGTTGCGAGCACATGGCCAACCTCAGTCGTGCCGATTCCAAAAGCCAGCGCGCCGAATGCGCCATGGGTCGTCGTGTGGCTGTCACCACAGACGATGGTCATGCCCGGCTGCGTTGCGCCCTGCTCCGGGCCGATCACATGCACGATGCCCCGATGTTCGCTGTCGATACCCAGCAACGGGATGCCAAACTCGGCACAGTTGCGGCCAAGCGTTTCCACCTGCAGTGCCGCCTGTCCCTCCATGGCCGGCCGTCCCTGCAGCCATTTCGCCGGGGCCGTCGGGATCGAATGATCCACTGTCGCCAGCGTGCGATCCGGGCGTCGAACCGGCAGTCCGCGCCGGCTCAATACCGAGAACGCCTGGGGTGAGGTCACCTCGTGCACCAGATGCAGGTCGATGTACAGCACCGCCGGCGTGTCGACGGTCTCCGGCACCACCACATGCTGGCGCCAGATCTTCTCCAGCAACGTGGTCGGCCGATTGTCTGTGGCTCCGCTCATAGCCAAGGCCTCATACCGCCAGTGACGGGCGCAGGTCATCCACGACGGGTTCCAGCCAGCCGCGGGTGTCGGGCGTGCTGCCGGAGAACAGACCGAAGAATTGTTTTTGCAGACTCTCGGTGACGGGTCCGCGGGTACCGGAGCCAACCTCGATCCGGTCCACCGAGCGCACCGGTGTGATCTCGGCAGCGGTGCCGGTGAAAAACACTTCGTCCGCGAAATACAGCATCTCGCGCGGGATCGGCTGCTCGGAGACCTCATAGCCCAGATCCCGGGCCAGATGCATCACCGTATCGCGGGTGATGCCGGCAAGGATCGAACTGGCGGTCGGCGGGGTCAGCAAACGGCCGTCCTTGACCAGGAACAGATTTTCGCCGGCGCCCTCTCCGACCATACCATCGGTGGTCAGACCTATGCCTTCGGCAAAGCCGAGGCGCTTGGCCTCCATGCTGATCAACTGGCTGGACAAATAGCCGCCGCCTGCCTTGGCGCCTGAAGGGATGGTGTTGGGGGCCACGCGCTGCCACGAGGAGACACAGACATCGACACCGTTCTTCAGACCATCCGCGCCCAGATACGCGCCCCATTTGACGGCCGCTACCGCGACCTCGACCGGGGAATCCGCCGGCGCGGTCAGGCCCAGACCGGCCATGCCGCGAAATGCAATCGGGCGCAGGTAAGCCCCATCATGCAAACCGTTCTTGAGCACCGTCTGCCGACATGCCAGGTCCAGTTCATACTGGCTGAACGGGATTGGCATGCGGTACAGCTTGGCCGAGTTATACATCCGGGTCAGATGGTCGCCCAGGCGAAACGAACGAGGCCCATCCGGGGTACCGTATACCCGTGCGCCCTCGAACACCGAAGATCCGTAATGCAGTGCATGGGACAGCACATGAACAGTCGCCTGTTCCCACGGCACCAGTCTGCCGTTGTGCCAGATGTACTGACTTCCCTTGGTACTCATTGACGCTCCTTTCCTTCTGCTCTTGCTCTTGCTCTTGGCCTTGCTCTTGTCTACCGCACGACGCTCCGGCGTCGGTGTGGCTCAGATATTCGCAGCCGCCGCCATCGCCTGTGGCTGCGCCAACGCCGTGGGAAAACGCACGCAGATGCGATTGACCGCCTGCAAGAACGCCTCCGCACTGGCCTCGATGATGTCGGTATTGATGCCCTTGCCCTGGAACTGACGTCCCTCGTGTTCCACGGTCACCACCGCTTCGCCCTGCGCATCCTCGCCAGTGGTGATATTACGGATGTCGAAACAGCGCAACGCGACCTCTACGCCGGTCGCGCGTTCTATGGCCAGAAACGCGGCTTCCACCGGACCGTCGCCAGCCGCCGCCTCGCGTCGCAACGTTCCATCGGCGTGAACCAGCTTGACCGCCGCCGCCGCCAGCGAACCGCTGCCCGCGGTGATATGCATCTCCAGCAGTCGCCACGGACCAGATTCACTGGCATCGGAACTCAGCACCAACGCTTCGATGTCCGCGTCGAACACCTCCTTCTTGCGGTCGGCCAGTTGCTTGAAGGCAATGAAGGCGCGGTCCAGGTCTTCCTCGCTCAGGTCCATGCCGAGCTGTTCCAGCCGCTGTCGGAACGCATGCCGACCGCTGTGCTTGCCCAATACGAGCTGACTGTCATCCAGACCGACGTCGGCCGGCCGCATGATTTCGTAGGTGGAACGATGCCGCAGCATGCCGTGCTGATGGATGCCTGCCTCGTGCGCAAATGCATTATCGCCGACGATGGCCTTGTTACGCGGCACCTGGACACCGGTGGCCGCCGCCACCAGGCGGCTGCTCGGCACCAGTCGCTGACTGCGTACCTGGCAAAACACGGGCAGCTGATCGGCGCGGGTCTGCACCGCCATCACCACTTCCTCGAGCGCACAGTTACCTGCACGCTCGCCGATGCCGTTCAAGGTGCACTCGATCTGCCTCGCCCCGGCCTGGACCGCGGCCAGACTGTTGGCAACAGCCATCCCCAGATCATCGTGGCAATGCACGCTCAACACGGCCTCGTCGATATTCGGCACATGCGCGCGCAGATATTCGATCAGGCGCGCGAACTCGGTGGGAATTGCGTAGCCGACGGTGTCCGGAATGTTGACCGTGGTAGCGCCGGCCTCGATCACCGCAGTCAGCACCTCGGCGAGGAAAGCAGGCTCGGTACGCGACGCGTCCTCGGCCGAGAACTCGACATCGGCGCACAATGCCCGCGCCGTCCGCACGCCGTGGACCGCCCGGCGCAGCACTTCCTCGCAACCCATCTCCAGCTTGAACTTGCGATGGATCGGGCTGGTGGCGATGAACGTGTGGATACGCGGCCGGGTCGCCACGGACAATGCCGCCCACGCTCGCTCGATATCCGCATCCCCGCATCGTGCCAGTGCACAGATCGCCGGCCCTTCGATTTCGCCGGCGACGCTGCGTACCGCTTCAAAGTCACCGTCGGAGGCCGCCGGAAAACCGGCTTCGATGACATCCACGCCGAGTTCGCAAAGCGCGCGCGCAATGCGCAATTTCTCGCGCCCGGTCATGCTGCATCCCGGCGCCTGCTCACCATCGCGCAGCGTGGTGTCGAAGATAACCAGCCGCTCGCGGGCGGTATCCTGCTCCACCACGGGAATGTCCGCGTCAGTAGCCATAAGACAAATCATCGATCGGATACATGGGCATGGCCTGAGGGATGTGCATCGGTTGCCGGCCGCTCAGCGCGTGCAGCAGAGTCTCGGTTTCGATGTTGCCGCCGGTCAGCACCACACCGATGCGTTGTCCGCGGAACTCACTACGCATCTTCATCGCTCCCGCCAGCGCCGCGGCCGCACCGCCCTCAGCCATCTGGTGGATAGTGTTGGCATAGCAACGGATGGCGTCCTGGATCTCTTCCTCCGAAACCAGCAGCATGCCGGCGAGCAATTCCCGCATCACATTCAGCGTGAAATCGACCGGCACCCGGACAGCGAGCCCGTCGGCAATCGTGTCGGTGACGGCGAACGGCCGCTCCTCACCCGTCTGCCAGGCGTGGTGCATGGCCGGCGCGTTCTCCGCCTGTACACCGTAGACTCGCGTCGTCGGACTCAGTGCACGGAACACCAGCCCGATGCCTGTCGCGATACTGCCGCCGCCGACCGGGACGAAGACCGCGTCCAGCGGGTCGCCGGCTTGCTCGATCATCTCGATGGCCGCAGTGGCAACGCCGGCGATCAGGTCTGGCTCCCTTGCCGGGTGGACCAGACGTGCGTTGGTCTGGGTGGCAAATGCTTCGGCCAGTTCCCAGGCTTCATCAAAATCGTGACCCTGCTCGATCACGTCGGCGCCCAGCGCTGTCATCGCCGCGTTCTTGTGCGCGTTATTGCCGCGTGGCACAAAGATCGTGCAACGCGCGTTGTACAAACCGGCGGCGCAGGCGATCGACTGGCCATGATTACCGCGAGTCGCCGTGACCAGGCCCCGGCGGCGGTCAGACTCCGCCATGTTAGCGAGCAGAAACAGTCCGCCACGGATCTTGAAAGAGCCGATACTGTGCGTGTTCTCCAGTTTGACGAAGGTCTCGCATCCCATGCGATCGCGCAGCAGCGGATGGCTCACCATCGGCGTATCCGGCAAAGAAGCGCGGATCAGCTCATGCGCGCGGTATACGTCCGCAAGGTCCACGGGAAAGTCGGTCAACGCGGTACGCTCGGTTACCGGTGCTACGGGGTCTTGATCTAACATGCCATGCTCTCTTCCAGCCTGATAGCCGGTTCATTCTGTTGCTGCAGGGAGACGGAACAGACGTCGAACAACTTCTCGATCTGCCGTGCGAGTACATCGATGCTGCGGTCCGCGGACCGCAGCCCGATAATCAGCTCCATTTCATGGGATGGCTGGTTCTCGCTGGCGTTGATCGAGGTCACCGCGAAGCCGCGACGCTCGATCAGGCCCAGCGCACGGATCATCGCGCCCTCGACACGGCGAATCGTCAGTTTCATGGTGTGGTTCATGCGCTCTGCTCCTCAAGCATGACGTCGTTGGTCTGACCGGGGGGAACCAGGGGCCAGACATTACTCATGGGATCGATGCAGACATGCGCCAGCATCGGCCCCTCGCTATGCAACAGACGATCGATGGCAGCGGCCACCTGCGTCCGTCGCTCGACCCGGAATCCGGGGATGCCAAAAGACTTCGCCACCGCGACGAAGTCCGGGTTATCGGACAAATCCACTTCGCTGTATCGCTCGCCGTGGAACAATTGTTGCCACTGGCGCACCAGCCCCAGCGAGGAGTTGTCCACCAACAGGATCTTTATCGGCAGCCGATAACGATTGATCGTCGCCAGCTCCTGGATGTTCATCATGATCGAGCCGTCACCGCTGACCGTGAGCACCCGCGCACCGGGGTCGGCGAACTGCGCGCCGATCGCAGCCGGAATGCCAAAACCCATCGCGCCCAGACCGGCGCTGGTCAGATGCTGCTCGGGCCGATTGAAATGGCAATGCTGTGCCACCCACATCTGGTGCTGACCGACATCGCAGCTGATGATCAGCTCCGGATCAGCCAGCGAAACCTGGCGCAACATATCGGGCACGTAGATACCTTCTCCGGGCGCGTCGTAACGCCATTGGCGTGCCTGCTTGCGTTCCGCGGCCCAGCGTTGCCACGGCCCGATGGACAGATCCGTCGGCAGGCCTTCCAGTGACCGCGTCAGATCGCCCAGCAGCGCCGCGTCAGCGTGGCGCAACTTGGAGATCTCGGCCGGATCGGCATCGAGATGCACGACCCTGGCGCGGGGAGCGAAGCCGTCCAGCTTGCCGGTCGCGCGATCGTCAAAGCGGGCGCCGACACAGATCAACAGATCTGCGGCCTGCACCACTTCATTCGCCGCCTGATTACCATGCATGCCGAGCATGCCGATAAACGCCGGATCACGAGTTGGCAGCGCGCCCAGACCCTTCAGTGTCGCCACGACCGGGATCCCGCTGGCCCTGGCGTACTCGCGAAATGCATCCACCGCGCGGCCGATGCCGACACCGCCGCCGGCGTAAAGCACCGGCTGTTTGGCGGAGCGGATCATCCGGCAAGCGGTCTTCACCTGCTCCGGATCGGGCCCGCCCAGCGCTTTCGACTTCACTTCAAACAACGGCGGCTGGCTGGTCGAGGAATTGGTGATGTCCTTGGGCAGGTCGATCAGCACTGGTCCGGGTCGTCCCTCCGCGGCGATATGAAATGCTTCACCGACAACCCGCGGAATGTCTTCAACATCACGCACCAGGAAGCTGTGCTTTACGATCGGCATGGTCATACCGAAAATATCCACTTCCTGAAACGCGTCGGTGCCCATCAGCGCGGTCGGCACCTGTCCGGTGATCGCTACCAGCGGGACCGAATCCAGATAAGCATTGGCGATGCCGGTGATCAGGTTGGTGGCGCCAGGGCCGGATGTGGCCATGCACACGCCGACGCGCCCGCTGGCCCGGGCGTAGCCGTCCGCTGCCAGCACCGCGCCCTGCTCATGGCGGACCAGTACATGGTCGAGCCGCGAATCCACCAGCGCGTCATACACCGGCATGATGGCGCCGCCGGGATAACCGAACACGGTCTCCACGCCCTCTTGCTCCAGAGCCTTAACCAGCAATTGCGCCCCTGTCATCATCACGCAGCAGCCTGTTTCCTTGCTTTCTTCAGCCAGGACATGCGGGCCCGGAGATCACGGCCCACGGTCTCGATCGGATGCTCCAGATCCTTGTTCATCAGCGCTTTGTAGTTGGGCAGACCGGCTTCATATTCCTCGGCCCACTGACGCGCAAATGTGCCGTCCTGGATCTCCCTGAGCACCGTCCGCATCTGCTCCCGGGTATGCTCGTCCACGACCCGCGGTCCGCGGGTCAGATCGCCGTACTTGGCGGTCTCGCTGACAAACTCATGCATCTTGGCCAGACCGCCCTCGTGCAGCAGGTCGACGATCAGCTTGAGTTCGTGCATGCATTCGAAATAGGCCACCTCGGGCTGGTAGCCGGCCTCAGTCAGCGTCTCGAAGCCCTGCAACACCAGTTCCGTCACGCCGCCACACAACACGGCTTGCTCGCCAAACAGATCGGTCTCGGTCTCTTCGGCAAACGTCGTTTCGAGTACGCCACCGCGGGTACCGCCGATGCCGTCCGCGTACAGCAGCGCCTGCTGTTTGGCTTTGCCGGTCGCGTCCTGCGCCACCGCAACCAGACACGGGACACCACGGCCCTCCTCGAACTGGCGCCGGACCAGGTCTCCAGGCCCTTTGGGCGCGACCAGGATCACATCGATGCCGGGATCCGGATCGATGCGTCCGTAATGGATGTTGAATCCATGCGCAAAGAGCACCGCACAGCCAGGTTTCAGCGCCGGCGCAACGGCCGCATATGCCTCCGGTTGCGCCATGTCCGGGGTCAGCAAGGCCACGATATCGGCACCCCGGGCGGCCTGTTCCGGCGTCGCGACCTTGACCCTGTCCGCCTCCGCCTTGCGCCAGCTTGGACCACCGGGTCGCAGACCGACCGTGACGTCAAATCCGCTGTCGCGGAGATTCAGCACATGGGCCCGGCCCTGGCTGCCGTAGCCAATGACCGCCACCCGTGTACCGCGGTGCTGAGTCTTTTCTACGTCGCTTTCCACATGGATTTTCATCGTCAGTCCTCTCGTGCTCTTGCTGTGTCAGTGGTTCAGGTCAAAAAAAAACCCCGCAGCCTTTTCAGGTGCGGGGTTTTGTGTGTGTGGTCGTACGCTGTCTGTTTACACAATAACCCCGCTATTCCCTACTACGAGAATGAGCATAATGAGGCTAATAAGGAGCGCGACGAGCCAGGACTTGTCGGCCACAGGATCGGCAACGGGCACAGCCACGGCGCGCGCTGCGCGGCGCTGGCTTGACGGTCTGTTGCTCGGAGCGTTAAACATCGTGTGGCAATTCATAATCAACTGGCTTGGACGGAGTTTAACCATGATGCAATGCGGGATGTCAACAAAAATTTCTTTCAGATCCATATAACTCCGGAAAAACCCTCATGTGCACATTGATATACACACAGCGCAAAAACCCATGAAGAAAACTGATCCAAGGCAATATTCCAGGCGCATTGTGGATGGCGTCACCCGCGCGCCCAGCCGCGCGATGTTGCGTGCAGTCGGCTTTGCAGACGCGGATTTCCGCAAGCCGCAGATCGGAATCGCATCCACCTGGAGCCAGGTTACGCCATGTAATGTGCATATTAACCGCCTTGCGCAGGCCGCGGCGTCGGGCGCCGACGCGGCCGGTGGCAAGAGCGTGACGTTCAATACGATCACCGTTTCTGACGGTATTTCGATGGGCACTCCGGCCATGCGTTACTCGCTGGTGTCGCGCGAAGTAATCGCAGATTCGATCGAAACCGTGGTCGCCGGCCAGGGCTTCGATGGCCTGGTGGCGATCGGCGGCTGTGACAAGAACATGCCCGGCTGCGTGCTGGCCATGTGCCGGCTTGACCGGCCGGCCGTGTTTGTCTACGGCGGCACCATTCGCCCAGGCGCCGGACGCCGCGACATCGTCTCGGTATTCGAAGCCGTGGGCGGGCATGCCGGCGGCACGGTGAGCGATGAACAACTGCTGGAGGTGGAGCGCACCGCGATACCCGGTCCTGGCTCCTGCGGCGGCATGTACACCGCGAACACCATGGCTTCGGCGATCGAGGCGCTGGGCCTGAGTCTGCCCAACAGTTCCGCTCAGGAGGCGCTCAGCGAGGCCAAGCTGGAGGATTGCCGGCGGGCCGGCGAAGCGGTTTTTTCGCTGGTCGAGAAAGGCATCCGGCCCTCGGATATTCTCAGCCGCGAATCATTTGAAAACGCGATCACCGTGGTTATCGCCCTGGGCGGCTCGACCAACGCGGTGCTGCATTTGCTGGCGATGGCCGACGCCGCCGGCATCCCGCTGGAACTGGAGGATTTTGCCCGTATCGGCGCCCGTGTGCCGGTGCTCGCGGATCTCAAGCCCAGCGGCCGTTATCTGATGTCGGAATTGATCGATATCGGCGGCATTCGCCCGTTGATGAAAACGTTGCTGGATGCGGGCCTGTTGCATGGTGGATGCCTGACGGTCAGCGGCCACACGCTGGCCGAAGACCTGGCCGGCGTAGCCCCATACCCGCAGGGCCAGGATGTCATCCGCCCGCTGGATCGGCCGCTGAAGGCAAGCAGCCATCTGGTGGTACTGCGCGGCAACCTGGCGCCGGACGGCGCGGTGGCCAAGATCAGCGGCAAGGAAGGCGAGAGATTCCGCGGCCGCGCACGGGTGTTTCATTCCGAGCAACAGGCGCTGCAATCGATACTCGACGGCGATATCGTCGCCGGTGACGTGCTGGTAATCCGTTACGAGGGCCCCAGGGGGGCGCCAGGCATGCCGGAAATGCTGAGTCCGACTGCAGCGATCATGGGCAAGGGCCTGGGCGACGCAGTAGCCCTTATCACCGATGGTCGTTTCTCCGGCGGCAGCCATGGTTTCGTGGTCGGGCACGTAGCGCCCGAGGCTGCGGTAGGCGGCCCCATCGCACTGGTCGAAGAAGGAGACGAGATCGAGATCGATGCACTCAGCCGGACCATCACCCTCGATGTCGACGAGCAGACCCTGGCCACCCGACGCGCTGCGTGGCGGGCGCCGGCAGCAGAACCGCCAGGCAGCGTGCTGGGCAAATATGCGCGGCTGGTCAGCTGCGCTTCGAAAGGCGCGGTGACCAGCGGCTAGGCGATCGGGGGAGCTGCCAACGGCGAATCGTCAAGCATTTCCTGGTTGCTTTCAACCGCCGGCATCACGATCTCGATTGCCGGTTCGCGCAGGTTGTAATGCGAGCTCATCACCCGCCCGTAGGCACCGGCGTTGGCAATCAGGATCACGTCGTTTTCCTCCGCTGGCGGCATCAGCCGCTCCACGCCCAGATAGTCGCCGGTCTCGCAGATCGGACCCACCACATCAGTCAGCTGGGTGGCGGGCTCACCGACCCGGCTCAGATTCACGATTTCGTGAAATGCGCCGTACAAGGCCGGCCGGATAAGCGAATTCATCCCGGTGTTGATGCCCACGTAACCGACCTCGCCCTTACCCTTGGTCTGGGTGACCCTGGCCAGCAACACCCCGGCTGATGCAGCTACATAACGTCCTGGCTCCAGCCACAGAGCGTAATCGGGGAAGGCTTCGCGAACGGCCTGGAGCGAGGCGCCCAGCGCCGCCAGATCCAGCGGCGCCTCCGCGCCCGACTCCGGCACGCCCAGCCCGCCGCCGAGGTTGAATACCCGGACCTCGGGCAGGTGTTGTGCAGCGCGGGCCAGCACGGCCGCCATCTCTCCCCAGTGGCCGCTGTCGAGGATCCCGCTGCCGGCATGGACATGCAGACCTGTTACCCGCGCACCGCAAGCGCCGGCCAGCGCAGCCAGCTGTTCGACCTGACTCATCGGGATGCCGAACTTGGAATGCTCGCCGGCGGTCTGCACATGCCGATGATGTCCGCGGCCGGCGCCAGGGTCGATCCGCGCGAAGACTTCTGCCCCGTCGAACAATTCGGGCCAATGGGTCAGCGGGTAGAGGTTGTCCAGCGTGAGCTGAACACCCGCGGCCAGGGCCTGCTCGTACTCAGCGCGCGGCGCGAAATTCGGCGTGAACAGCATCCGCGCCGGATCAAGATCCGGAAACAATTCACGCACATGCGTCATCTCTCCGGAGGAGACGCATTCGAACGTCAGCCCGGCGTCATGGACCCGCTGCAGAATTGCCGGATGCCAGTTGGCTTTCACCGCGTAACAAATCCGCTGCACCGCTGACAGAGATTTCAGCCTGCGGATCGCCTGATCCACGACATCCAGGTCGTACACGAACGCCGCCTGATCCACCGGCGCCAGTGTCAGCAACTCGTCCCGGCGCGTCAGCCACCAGGGTTTGACCCGGCTGGTCTGCTCCACGGCCGCACCGAACAACTGCTCCCAGGTGGGCCCGAGCACGCTGTCCTGTGCGCTCTTGCGGATCAACAGATGATGCAATCTTTTGACCAGGCGGTTGGCTTGTTCCTCATCGACCACGAAGGTCAGGTTCAAATCGCTTGCGGCCTGGCTCACCAGATGGATACGGTGTTCCTCGAACAACTCCAGCGCCGGACCCAGGCGGTGCAAAATCGCGCGGATCTGGCGTCCAACCAGACTGACTGCGGCACAGCCACCGATCACCCGCACGCGGCACAGCTTGCCCAGATCACGCACCAGGGCCTCCATGGCCTCGGTATCCAGACTGTTCACTTCGGGATCGATAGATACCGTGACGCTGGTCTCGGAGGTCGAGACCAGATCGATCGACACCCGGTGCTCGCCGAAAATGCGGAACGCGTCGGCGAGGAAACCGACCCGCTGCCACATGCCGGAAGTCTCGAGCGAAATCAGCGTCAATCCTTTGTTGATGCTGATCGCCTTGACCCGCGGTGCGCCATCTGTCGCCGCCGGACCGATGCGTGTGCCGGGCATGTCCGGATGAGTGGTACAGCGGATGTACATAGGGATGCCGTGCCGGCGCAGCGGCGGCACGCTGCGCGGATGCAATACCGCGCCGCCGGTGCTGGCAATCTCCTGAGCCTCGGCAAAATCCAGTGAGCGCAACAGCCGCGCCGCAGTGACGATGCGCGGGTCCGCGCTGAACATGCCGGGCACATCGGTCCAGATCTCGACTGACTCAGCCTGCAATTTTGCGCCGATGTAGGCGGCAGAAACGTCCGACCCGCCCCGACCGAGCAGTACCGTGTCGCCCCTGCGGTCACGCGCGATAAAGCCCTGCGTCAGCACCAGCGGGCCAACATCACCCAGGGCCTGCTGAAATACCGGATCGGGCGCGAAATCGCAGGTGGCGCCGAGGAACCGGGCACGGCCGGAACCGTCCTCGATCCGACTCTCGAGCACGCTGCGCACATCCAGCCAATGACACGGCAGATCACACGCCTTCAGGTAGGCGGCGCCGATGCGAGTGGCCATCAACTCACCGGTGGCCAGCACCCGCGCATGCGCACGCGGACTGATCTCGCCGAGCAGATGTATACCCTCGAGTACCTGGCGCAGATCCTCGAGATCAGCGGACACCAGCGTAGCGCCGTCCACGCCCAGATCGTCGGCCAGGTCCAGGTGCATGCGGCGTATCTCGTCGATCCCCGCGGCATGCCCACCGGAAAGAGCCTGGTCCAGCAGCTTGAGCAATCTGTTGGAAACGCCGGCCAGAGCCGAGTGCACCACGACCAGGCGATGGCCGATGTGCAAACCCCGTCGGGTCTGATCCGCGATCGTGCGCCAGTTTGCTGCGGTAGCTACGCTGGTGCCACCGAACTTGAGCACCGTCCACGGTTGCGAAGCGGTTTGCGTGTTCACCTTGAACCAGTCCGAATCTGCGCAACCAGGGCCATACCGTCTGCTTCCTTCTGCGATCCCGTGATCCGTAGAACACGTATCATAGCGGCAAGTAACTTGCTCAGCGATCAGGCCCCGTCGCAAACCGGATGAAACGACCATCGCGAACACACACAACGCCGGTGCGCCGGACACCCGTGTTGCTATTGCTGGTAATGCTGGCGACGACGGCGTCCGCGGAGACCGGACTGGAGTTCGCCGTTGACGCGGTCGAGGGGGATGGCTGGCGGGCGAGTGACATCCGGGTGTCGCTGGCACTGGACAACACCAGTCAGATCAGCGCGGTCGTTGTTGTCGAAACACTGGTGCTGCCCGAACCCGTCGGAACAGTGCATGGGATCAGCGCGCGCTGCGCGATATTGTCTATCGATCACAGCAGCGTCCGCTGTTCCGGCTTCGGGCTGACGCCGGGGGACTTGCCTGCTGGCGTTCCCGCCCTGACTGGCATGGTCCGTTACAGCCGCGACAGCGGAGGGCTGTACTGGGATCTGGCAGCCAGTCCGCAGGCAGGGGGCCGACTGAGCCTGCGCGGTTCACAACTGGGCTCCGACTGGTCCGTCGCTGTGGAATCGGAAGATTTTTCTCTCGCGGCTATTGCTGATCTGGCCAGTCTGACCAGCCTGGCGCAGCAGGAACAAACGGCCGCTGTGCCCGCCTCGTCTGAGGCGGATCCGGAGCCAGCAACGCAGGTGTTCGGCAGTTTGAACCTGTCATTGGAGGCCAGTGGCACCGGCGGCATAATCGCCGCCAGCTATCAGGGTCGCGCCGCAGGGGTCGGCGGCAGCAATGCATCAGGGACCAGCGCCGCCGACTCGGTCGCGGTCGAGTTTGACGGCACTGCCCATTCCACGGACGCCGGCATCGAGTTCGAGACGCGGCTGAGCGCAGGCACCGGCGAGATATATCAGGAACCGGTTTATGTCCGCCTCGACGATCATCCGTTCAGCATAGCGGTCCGCGGTCACTGGTCGGACCAGGGACTGGCTGTCGACGATCTTCGTATCGATCAGCAAGGGGTGCTGAACGGCACAGGCCGGTTTCTGCTGACCCTGTCGAAAACCGACGCGGAGCAAGCGCAAACCGGGGATGCCACCCAGGCTGCCGACGACGCCGGTTCACCGTCCCCGTGGACGATCTCTTCAGCCCGGCTATCGTTTCCCCGAATCACGCTGCCGGGCGCCTACGACGTGTTGATGAAACCGTTGCTCGCCAACACCGATCTTGGCGATATGGAAACCAGCGGCCATCTCAGTGCGGATATCACCATCATCGACAATGCGCCTGTCGCCATCGATCTGAACATCACCGATGTCAATATGGACGATCGCGCCGGCCGCCTCGCTATCTACGGCCTGGCGGCCGAGTTCGGATGGGGCAAAGGTCGCAAGGAAACGGCGGACAATCCGGTGCGGATCGCATGGCAAGGCGGATTTGTATACGGCATCCCGTTTGGCGCAACGCGGCTCGAATTCGCGGTGGAACCGGGACAGTGGCGATTGCGAAAACCCGGCATGGTCCCGTTTCTCGACGGCGGTCTGGCGATCGACACGCTGGAAATCGGCGACTTCACACCCGGCAATGCCCGCGTCGCCATCGATGCCCGGCTGCGACCCGGTGAGCATGCGCGCGCTGACCCGCGCTTTGGACTGGCCGCCGTTGTCCGGAAACCTGTCCGGCGTGATCCCGAGCATGAGCTACGTCGACGGCGCGCTGACCTTTGGCGGCAACCTGCGCGCGCAGATGTTCGACGGCGAGATCACGGTCAGAAACTTCCGGCTGCGTGACCCATTCAACCCGGGTTCCCGTCTGGAAGCCGACATCGACATCGATAACCTGGATCTGCGGCGGGTGACCGAAGCGCTGTCCTTCGGCCTGATCACCGGCAAGCTGGACGGCTATGTGCACGGACTCAAGGTCTACAACTGGTCGCCGGTGGCCTTTCGATGCGCGTCTGTTTACACCGCCGGACGATCGCAGCAAACATCGCATCAGCCAGCGGGCGGTGGACAATATCGCCAACCTCGGTGGCGGCGGCGGCGCAGCCGCACTGTCAAAAGGCTTCCTCAAATTCTTCGAGCAATTTTCCTACAGCGGCATCAGCCTGGGCTGCAAGATGCGCAACGATACCTGCGAGATGTCGGGACTCGAAACGGTGGGCAACAGCTACGTGATCCTCAAAGGCAAAGGCCTGCCGCAGATCAATGTGGTGGGCTATGCCCGACGCGCCAGCTGGTCAACGATTGTCGAACAATTAAAGGGCATCATCGAATCCGAGGGGCCTGTTGTAGAATAGAGGCAGGCGTACGGTCCCGGGTCACGACCGAGGAGAACACACCATGTTCCGTTTTCAGGCAAAACTGATGATCGCGGCAACGGCATTGATTAGCGCCTGCGTCACGATCAATGTCTACTTCCCCGCAGCCGCTGCCGAAAAGGCCGCGGATCGCATCATCGAGGACGTGTGGGGCCCGGCGGCAGAGGCGGCGAAGGGTGACACGCAGAGCGCGTTATTCGACAGTATCGACCTTGCGACTCCGGTTCGGCTTGCAGCCACGAATGTGCTGGAGTTCCTGATCCCCAGCGCCCATGCGCAGGTCGATTTCGATATCGACACCCCGGAAATCCGCGCGTTGACCAATTCGATGAATGCGCGCTTCAAGAAGATGGAGCCGTATTATGCCTCCGGGGCGATCGGCCTGACCGGCGATGCGATGATCGACATCCGCGATCGCAACCTGGTGGCGCTGGCTGACCGCAACTCGCTGCGCCAGCTGGTAGACGCGGAGAACAAGGATCGCAACGCGTTGTACAAGGCGATCGCGGTGGCCAACGGTCATCCCGACTGGGAAGACCAGATCCGCGAGACCTTTGCCCAGCGCTGGATCGCCAAGGCGGCGCCCGGCTGGTATTACCGCAAGGGTGGGGACTGGGTGAAGAAGTAACTCCCAACGCCGGAATCCGCATTTCAGTCATACAAGAGCCCGCTGTCGCCAGCGGGCTCTTTGTTTGTGTTCGGTCAGCGCACGACGACAGGCAGGCGGCTTGCATCAGCGCAGGCCACAAGGTCTACTTGCCTGCAAAAGGGGTCTGGACTTGCTGATCAATCCTGTCGTCATACGCCGCGTGCTGGTGATGACCGCCGGCGTTCTTCTCGGCGGCTGTACCCAACTCGGCCCGGACTATGCACCGCCAGAGCTCCAGGTCCAGGACGCCTGGGTGCTGCCGGAAGGAACCGGTCTGGAGACCACGCCGGATGACCTGATCACCTGGTGGAATTCGTTCGAAGATCCGATCCTCAGCAAACTGGTCGAGCATGCCTACCAGCACAATTACAGTCTGGAGGCAGCCGGGCTCAGGGTGCTCGAGGCGCGCGCCCAGCTCGGCATCGCCATCGGTACTGCCTATCCGCAGTCCCAGACGGCAAGCGGCGGCGCGGTCCGCATAGTCGCCAGCGAAGCCAACGCCAACACCAGCGCCGGAGATCTGCGCTACTGGCAATACGACGTCGCGGCCGGCGTGGGCTGGGAACTGGATTTCTGGGGCCGCTTCCGGCGCGGCATCGAATCGGCCGACGCCAGCTATCTTGCCTCTGTGGCCAGCTACGATGACGTGCTGGTGCTGCTCACATCACAGGTGGTCAATACCTACACAGCGATCCGCACCATCGAGGAGCGATTACGCATCGCGCGCGAGAATCTGGTGTTGCAGCAGCGCAGCTACGATATCGCCGAGGTCAAGTTCCGTAACGGCGAGGATTCCGAGCTCGACATGCAGCAGGCGCTGACGCTGCTGTTGAGTACCGAGGCCACGGTGCCGGCGCTACAGGCGCAACTGGCACAGACGCGCAATGCCCTCGCCACACTGCTGTCGCTTCCGACCGACGAGATCGGCGACTTGCTCGGTGAGGCCAGCGGCATCCCGGCGTTGCCGGAAGCGGTCGCCATCGGCGCGCCGGCCGACCTGCTACGCCGGCGCCCGGATGTGCGTCAGGCCGAGCTGCAGGCAGTCGCCCAGAGCAATCTGATCGGTGTGGCCGAGGCGGACTTGTATCCGTCATTTGTGTTGACCGGCACGGTAGGTCTGGCGGCCGCCGGCAGCACCGATACCACCCGTACAGGAGACAGCGGATTCGGCCAGTTGTTCGACGGTGACGCCCTCCAGTTCAGCGGCGGGCCCGGTTTCAGCTGGAACCTGTTCAACTACGGGCGGATCAGAAACTCGGTCAGGGTGCAGGACGCGCGGTTCCAGCAACTGCTGGTCAACTATCAGGACACGGTGCTGCGCGCAGCGCAGGAGGTCGAAGACGCTATCGTCGACTATCTCAACGGCAAGCGGCAGACCGAGATCCTGGCGCGCACGGTGATATCGGCCAGGCGCTCCACCGAGCTTTCGACGCTACGCTACCGGGAGGGATTCTCGGACTACCAGCGGGTGCTGGATGCACAGCAGGCGCTGTTCACCCAGCAACAGCGATACGTCGACGCTCAGGGTCAGACGGTGAGCAGTCTGGTCGCATTGTACAAGGCACTCGGCGGCGGCTGGCAGATCCGCCAGGGCGACGATCTGGTGGACGATGCGATCAAACAACAGATGCGCGAGCGCACCGACTGGGGCCAGCTGCTGGATTCCAAAGCGACCGATCCTGACGTGCCGAAAGCCGAGGGCACGTTCAACAAACCAGACTGGTAAGCAATCAGGCAAAACATGACAGACGAAGAAACCCGGACGAACGAAGAAGCGGAGAATCTGGCGGCGCCAGGAGATCCGCTGCGCCGCTGGACCCTGGTGGTGAGCGCGGTGATCGCCGCGTTGCTGTGCTGGTATCTGGTGGCCGATCGTCTTACCCCGTTTACCAGTCAGGCCCGGGTGAAAGCCTATGTGGTGCCGATCGCGCCGCAGGTCTCGGGACGAGTGGTGGCGGTGAATGTAAAGAATAACCAGCTTGTCGGGCAGGACGAAGTCCTGGTTGCCATCGACCCGACCAGTTACGAACTCGACAAGCGCTCGGCGGAAGCCGGGCTCACGGCCGCGCGGCAGGAGCTCGGCGCCGCCACCGCGGCGGTCGCATCGGCCAGAGCCGGGGTCGATGCCGCAAGGGCCAATCTGATCAGGGCGCAACAGGATGCCGACCGCCTCGAGCGCATCTACAAGGAGGATCCGGGCGCGATCTCCGAACGCCGGGTGCAGGCGGCGCGGGCGACGCTGGAGAGCTCCGTCAGCCAGCTGGCCCAGGCGCAAGCCAACGTGGAGCAGGCGCTGCAGCAGCAAGGCGACCTCGGCGACAACAACACGCGCATCCTCGCCGCCACCGCGGCGCTGGATCAGGCCGAGCTGAATCTTGAGCGGACGCGCATCCGCGCGCCGGGTCGCGGTCTGGTGACCGACCTGGCCGTGGACCGCGGCAATTTTGCTCAGCCGGGGCAGCCATTGATGACCTTCATCGCGATCCACGATCTGTGGATTCAGGCAGATTTCACCGAGAACAATCTCGGCAACATCAATCCCGGCGACCCTGTCGCGCTGGTACTCGATGTGCAGCCGGGTCATGTGTACAAAGGCACGGTGCGCAGCGTCGGTTTTGGCGTCGCCACCAGCAACAACGCCCTTGGCAGCCTGCCCACTATCGACAATGACCCCGACTGGCTGCGCAGCGCACAACGCTTTCCGGTGATCATCGATTTCGATCCGGGCACGCTGGATGCGCCGCTCGGAGTGCGCGTGGGGTCTCAGGCCACGCTCATCGTTTATGCCGGGGATCGATGGCTGTTGAATTGGCTGGGCGCGCTGTACATTCGACTCAACAGCATTCTGAGCTATGCCTACTGAGCTCACCCGCACCCCGGCGCAGCAGCGGATCATCCGCCTTGCTGTAGGCACGGCCGCTGCGCTGTGGTTTTCGCAGGCCCTGGGCTGGGGCTTGTCCTTTCTGGCGCCCGTGTTCGCCGCCGCCTTTCTCGCGTTGCCGATACCTGCGCCGCGCTTGAAGGGCGGCGTCACGTTTATGTTGATCCTGTGCCTTGCGATGGGGCTCGGGCTGGGCATGTTGTTGCCGATCAAACATCAGCCCCTCGCCGGCGTCACGCTGCTGACTCTGCTGTTCTTCGGTCTGTTCTACTATGGGCTGCGGGGCGGCAGTCCGCTGGTGACCGCGCTGGCAACGGCAGGACTTGCCGCCATCCCGGTGGTCGGCGTAATCAATGTCGCCGCCGCGACCGCGGTAGCCAAGAGCCTGGTGGTCGCCGGAGCCGTGGCCTTGCTGGTGATGTGGCTCGCCCACGCGATATTCCCGGATCCGCCCCGGCCCGTGGGGTCCGGGCCCGCCGCCCGCCCGGCCGCACTTCCGCAGCGAAACGCTGCCGCACGGCTGGCGGTGCGCTCCACGCTGGTTGTTATGCCGGTGATCCTGTGGCTGCTGGCGTCGGGCAGCGTTGCCTATATCGCGGTGGCCATCAAAGTCGCCTCGCTGGGTCAGCAGGCCAGCACCGACGACACGCGGCAGGCGGGTCGTGATCTGCTGGTGTCTACCGCCATCGGCGGAATCGCCGCGATCGCGATCTGGATGGTGCTGAAGATCTGGCCGAGTTTGCTGCTTTACACCCTGCTCACGCTGCTCAGCGGATTGATCATGGGCCGGCGCATTTTCGACGGCCCCGCATTCGCGCGTCACGGGCAGGTATTTTCCTACGCATTCGTCACCATGCTGATCATCCTCGGACCCGCCGTGCTAGACTCCGGCGACGCCGCGGGGGGTCGACTGGTAGAGCGCATTCTGATGTTCGCCGGCGCCACCCTTTATGCCGTGTTCGCGGTCAGGATTTTCGATGCGCTGGTCATGCCGCGTGCGCCGACCGAAGCACCCCGCGAGACTGTTGGATGTCAAACCCGCGCTGCATCATGAAGCCTCTGTCCTGACCTGACCTGACTGATTTTCGGAGAACAACCGTGACCTTGAAACCTGACCCCAAGATGGCCCGCAACATCGAATTGGCTCTGCGTATCGGCGCATTGTTCTATGTCATCTTCGCCGTCTCCAGGATCGTCGCACCATTCGTCCCTGCCCTCGCGTGGGCGGTCATTATTGCGGTGGCGACGTTCCCGGCTTTCCGCTGGCTGCGTGATCGGCTCGGCGGCCGCAGCGGCAGGGCCGCAACGATCTTCACACTGGTCCTGTTGTTGCTGTTGCTGCTGCCCGCGACCTGGCTGGGCACGTCCGCGGTCGACTGGGGCACCGAGATGGCAGCCAGGATCCAGGATGGCTCGCTCAAGGTGCCGCCTCCGCCGGACAAGGTCGCGACCTGGCCGATTATTGGTGAACGGGTTCATACCGCCTGGGCGATGGCTTCCAGCAACCTCAGTGAAGCGGCTAGAGAAGCTGAAGTTCAGCTGCGCGCGGTGGGCAGCTGGCTGCTGAAGACCGCTGCCGGCGTCGGCCTCGGCGTGCTGCAGTTCGCGCTTTCGATCATCATCGCCGGCGTATTACTGGCGCAGTCGCAGGGTGCCGCCGGGTTCATGCGCAAGCTTTTCCGCCGGGCCATGCCTGGCAGCGCGACAGACTTCACCAAACTCTCCGAACAGACCATCCGCAGCGTGGCAACCGGCGTCATCGGCGTTGCGCTGATTCAGTCCGCATTGATCGGCGTCGCGCTGGTGGCCATCGGCGTGCCCGGCGCGCCGATCTGGATCATTGCGGTGCTGATACTCGGCATCGTGCAATTGCCCGCGACGCTGGTAACGGTACCGGTCATTATCTGGGTATGGGGGTCTCAGGAAGCGCTTGCCGCGACGCTGTTTACTGCCTGGGTCATACCGGCCGGCCTGGCCGACAATGTATTAAAGCCCCTGCTGCTCGGACGCGGCGTGGAAGCGCCGATGCTGGTGATTTTTATCGGCGCGATCGGCGGCTTTATCGCCACCGGCATTATCGGGCTGTTCGTCGGCGCCGTGATCCTGGTGCTGGCCTACGAACTGTTTCGGGCCTGGCTGGATGAATCGACCAGTGTCGGAGAAATCTCCGCATCGCCTACCGAATCCGAGTGAGCCGCCCGAATAACTGGCGTCGAACCGCCGTCGAATAACAGGGGTCGAACCGCAGTTACAGGTTAGAGGTCGCCCTTTTCGCGTACGGCCGTGCGCAACGGACCGGGGCAAGCCACCTGGCGGCCGTGGATGGGCGGAATTATTGAATCCCTGCCGGAATCACGCGCCGCCAGCGTCAGACCGCGCGAAACTGCGCAAGTCAGAATATTTAATTTTGTCAGTGGGTTATTTGGTGCCGGGGAGAGGATTCGAACCTCCGACCCACGCATTACGAATGCGTTGCTCTGCCAACTGAGCTACCCCGGCGCCGATTTCAGGGGCGCGCAGTATAAGTCACCGCCGCGGCCTGCGGCAACGCGTCTCAGACGCTGAGACTGCGCACCTTGACCACAAGCTCGACGCCGATCGACTGGGTATCCGGCGGCAGCTCAGGCATCTTCGCCAGGCGTACCGCTTCGGCCGGGATATCGGTCAACTCACCGGTATCGAGATTGTAGAAATGGTGATGGGGATGGGTGGTGGAATCGAAGTACAGCCTGCTTCCGTCCACATTAACCTCCCGCACCAAGCCGCATTCGGCAAACAAATTCAGTGTGTTGTAGACGGTTGCCTTGGACACCCGGATTCCTGCCGCCAGCGCTTTCCGGAACAGATCGTCCGCGGACAGGTGCTGCGGGCGCGCGAAAATGAGCTCCGCCAGCGCCAGACGCTGGGAAGTCGGTTTTGCCCCGTGTTGCTGCAGCAAATCGCTGATATTTGCGTTCATAGCTTTTATTCTGACGACGTCGCAGTGAGTGCAAGTATAAGCCCGCGAGGCCCTGCGGTCATCATTTGGCCAGTTTTGCCGGCTGGCCGGGCTAACCGGGTTTCCGGAGAAACGCACCGAATAACCGGGCTGCCCATGCACCGCCACGCTGCCTAGTCTGATCCCCTGTTCCGCATTCGGAACAAGGAAACGCGAGCACAGACGGTACCCGGGGGCGGCGATGAGCCATAACAATGGATTCACCTTGCTGGAGATGCTGGCCACGCTAGCCATCATCGCCTTGCTCGCCACCCTGGCGTCGCCCTCCTTCCAGGAGACCCTGCTCAATGCCAGCCGGACCCAGCTGCTCAACTCGCTGGTCCGGTCTCTGCACCTGGCCCGGGCAGAGTCCCTGCGCTCGGGACGCGACGCCGTGGTCTGCCCCGTCAGCCAGGACGGTCGCTGCGTTGGCCGCAACGAAAACTGGGTAGGTGGCTGGAGGGTCTTCGTCAGCGAAGCGGGATCCGACCCGTCGGTATTCGCTCCGGGAGACCGGCTGCTGCTGGCCCGGAACGCCGGGCAAACCGGTCAATTGCAGGCCAACCGCAACGCGTTTGTTTACCGCCCGTTTAACCGGCGATCCACAAACGGCACGCTGATCTATTGCGATCGTCGCGGCGAGCGCTCTGCCCGGGCAGTGATCGTCAGTCACACCGGCCGGCCCCGCATCAGCGACCGCACGGTCAGTGGCGACGCCCTGCGCTGTCCTCTGGTCAGCTGATGGCCAGGTCAGCAAGCATGGCGATTCAGCACGCTGGCTTCAGCCTGCTTGAAGTGCTTGTCGCGTTGCTGGTATTCGCGATCGGATTGCTTGGCGCCACCGCGCTCGCGATAGAGGGCTTCCGGCTCGAGCAACGTGCGCTGCTGCGGGCCGAAATCGCAATGCTGGCGGCTGATCTGGCCGGCAGAATGCGCAGTAACCCGGCCGGTCGCGACGCCTATCAGCGGCTGCCGGCCGACCGGGGCTGCGCCTCGACGATGCAGCCCGCAACGCTGTGCACGCCTGAAGATCTTGCCATTGACGACCTGATGGAGATCACTCGCCGCTTGTTGCGGCTGCAGCCTGACGGACGCCTGAGTGTGGAATCTGACGATTCGGTATCAACACTGATCACGATCCGCTGGCATGACAGCGACGGTGATCAGCATTACCAGCTGGAAGTGGCGTCATGAATCCCGCTGCGGGTTTCACGCTGGTGGAGCTGATGCTCGCGGTCTTTCTCGGCGGTCTGCTGCTTACCGGATTTATCAGCTTGCACGGGCAGGGCGGCGCCATCGTCAGGGAGGTCGAGCTGACCGCTGAACTCCAGGACACCGCCAGGCTTGCGCTGGCCTATCTGGAGACCGATCTGCTTCAGGCCGGCTTTTCGGGCTCGCGGGCCCATGGCGATCCGCTCGTTGGCATCGCCGGACCCGACGACCCGGTTAGCGTAGCCATCATCGGTGATTGCGGCCCTAACTTCAGTCTCGACCTGAGTCACGCTGTCGAAGTGCGCAACGGAGTTTACGATCTGGTCTGCGCGGCATACGGCGGTGCAAGCGTTGCCGGAACCGATGTGCTGATCGTCCGTCGCGCGGGCAGCCAGACCCGGGCTCGCGACCACGGGCGCCTGCAACTGGCCACCGCATTGTCCGCTGGCCAGTTGCTGACGCCCGACGCCACCGTCGACGTTGACGGCGAGCCAGGCAATCCGACAGATATCCGCGATCTGGTGGTCAGCGTCTACTACGTCAGCCAGCGCTCGACGGCCGACGCCACCCGCCCGTCTTTGCGCCGAAAGCTGCTCGGCGCCGGGCCGCGAATGTCGGACGAGGAAGTGGCCCCCGGGGTCACCGATCTGCAAGTGCAGATCGGCATCGATATCGATCCACCGGGTAGCCCGGGCAGCGGCAGCGCAGACTTGTTCGTCCACGCTGATGACCCCCGCCTGATCCAGTCGCCGATGAATCAGGAAGGCCGCGCTGTCGCGATGCGGCTCTGGCTATTGATCGAAGTTCGCGATCCAGGCCGGCCGGCGGGTCGGCCGATACCGGCCTACGCCGACCGGCCAGAGCGGGGTCCCGGCCAAAGCAAGCGTCTTCTGGTCAGTCGAACCTACCCCATCTACAACCTCACTGCGGGAACATGAATAGGCGTCATCACCAGCGAGGACTGATCCTCGCCAGCGGCATCCTGTTGCTGGCCACGGGCATGCTCAGCATGACCACGGTGATGGGCATCGCGGTACGCGAATTGAACCGCACGCAGGTGATCGAGTCACTTGAACAAGCCCGGCAAGCAGCGGCCATCGGCCTGGCTACTGCCCTGAGGACGGACGAGCTGACCGATACATCCTCGACAGAACTGTTCGCGGTGCTCGCCGACGGCAGCCGTTGGCGGGTGACCCGCTCATTTCTCGGCCTGACCCCGGACCGAGCCGATCCATCTCTGGCCGAATGGCACTTCTTGCTGGAATCGGAAGCGACCACATCTGCCGGAGCCATGGTGCGGCAACGCCTGCAGGTACGATTGCCGGCGCCGCCACCAGCGGACCTCTCGGCGTGCCTTGAGCAGGGCTGTCGGGTGCCGCCGTTGTGCGGACCGCCCGACCCGATGTGCCCGATGGACATACGCGCCCGGCCGTTACCGGTCGCCTGGCACCTGCCTGAGAACGGAGCATGAGCATCAGGCATGGTCGCGCGGCCGGACACCAGCGCGGATTCAGCCTGCTCGAACTGCTGGTTGTTGTCGCCATCGCCAGCCTGCTGGCGACCCTGGCCCAGGCGAGCTGGTGGTCACAGGTGTTGCGTGTGCGTCGTATTGACGCCACTGCAGCCTTACTCCAGGCCTCGGCGGCTCAGGAAAGCTATTTCTCCAGACAAGGCCGCTATGCCGAACTGCTGGTACCCGATCCACCGAGCGGACTGGGGTTTGAGGGCACTCGCCACGGCTGGTATCGCCTCGAGATTGAAATGGCTGACGACGATGGTTTCCGCATTATTGCCGAACCCTCGATCGGGTCGGCGCAAACCGCGGATGAACCATGCCAGCGCTTTTCCATCGATCATGCGGGCCGTCGGGGCTCCGCGCCATCGCCACCTGAAGTATGCTGGCGCTGATCAGGCCCGGCGCAAATCCCGCGGCAGCGAGAACACGACCTTTTCCGGACGTCCGAGGACTTCCTCGGCAGCGTTGCCGCCCCACTCCCGCAGCTTCTCCACCACCTGCCGGACCAGGATCTCCGGGGCTGAGGCACCTGCCGTCACCCCGACGGCATTCTTGCCCTCGAACCACTCGGGCTTCAGGTCCTGCGGTCCATCAATCAGATAACCCGGGATCCCTGCTTTGCTCGCGATCTCGCGTAAACGATTGGAATTGGAACTCTCCGGAGAACCGACGACCAGCATCACATCGCAGCGTTTGACCATGGCCTTGACCGCGTCCTGACGATTTTGCGTGGCGTAGCAAATATCCTCCTTGCGTGGGCCGAGCAGGCTGGGGAAGCGCTCGCGCAAGGCATCGATGACCCGTGCGGTGTCGTCGACTGATAAGGTCGTCTGAGTCACGAACGCGATTCTCTCGGGGTCTTTTATCGGCAGTTCAAACACATCCTCCGGTGTCTCCACCAGATGGATCGCGCCGCCAAGACCGGGATCATACTGACCCATCGTGCCCTCTACCTCGGGATGACCCGCATGACCGATCAGCACGACTTCCATACCATCCTGCGCGTAGCGGGACACCTCCATGTGCACCTTGGTCACCAGCGGACAGGTCGCATCAAAGACATTCAGGGCCCGCTCGGCGGCTTCCTCCTGCACCGCCTTGGGCACGCCGTGGGCGCTGAAAATCACCGTGGCCTGATCCGGGACTTCGCTCAATTCATCGACAAATACAGCGCCGAGATTGCGCAAACGATCAACCACGTAGCGATTGTGAACGACCTCATGACGCACGTAGATCGGCGCCCCGAACAGCTCGATGGCGCGCTCGACGATTTCGATGGCCCGGTCTACACCGGCACAAAATCCCCGTGGATTGGCAAGGACGATGTCCACGCTAGACGATACCTCTCAGCTTTCCCGGTCTTCGCGAGCTGCAGACTCGGTCGGCTCGCGCCGCTTGATGAGCGTGCTGCTGCTCCCGGTATCTATGCGCCCGTCGCCGGCGACGATGCTCTCGATCAACAATATGGCAGCGCCCACGGTGATCGCGGAATCGGCGACGTTGAATGCGGGAAAATACCAGCCCGCATAGTGCACGCTGATGAAGTCCACGACGAATCCGAACAGGATGCGGTCAACGACATTGCCCACCGCGCCGCCAACGATCAGCGCCAGCGCGGCGCATAGCCAGCTCTTGCCGCGTGCTGGCAAGCGACTCATCCAGACCACCACCAGTACGCTGACCAGAATCGCGAGGACGATAAAAAACCAGCGCTGCCAGCCGCCCGCGTCGCTCAGGAAACTGAAGGCCGCACCAGTGTTGCGCAGATGGGTGATGTCCAGAACGCTCATCACCGGCACGCGTTCATACAGTTCGATCGAACTGGCGATCATCCACTTGGTCACCTGATCGGCGACCAGAATGATCAGCGACATCCACAACCAGAGCAGGCCGGAGTGGCGTCCGCCGTTTCCCCGTTGATCAGAATTCACGCGAAACGCCTCTGCTCGCCGGGGCCATCGACGTTCACCACGCATCGCCCACAAAGCTCCGCATGAGCCTGATGAGTTCCAACGTCGGCCCGCCGGTGCCAGCAACGGGCGCACTTTTGATGTGTGCTTCGAGCGACGGAAATAAACAGCGCATCATCGCCGAAGCCCTCTACCGCGCGCGCATCGGATGGCCTGTCCCGGAGCTCGGCCACGCTGGCTTCGGAAGTAATGAAGACAAAGCGCAATTCCTCCCCAAGCGAAACCAGGCGCTGATGTATTTCCTGCTCGCAATAGACCGTGACTTCGGCGTCCAGCGCAGAACCGATCACGTTCTCGTTGCGCAAACGCTCCAGTTCACGGGATACCTCCTCGCGGATTTTGAGCAGCAATGGCCAGTCCACCGCCGGTGCGGGCGCACTCGCACCCGGAATCTCATACCAGCCATCCAGAAACACCGACTCGGCGCGCTCACCGGGCATCGCAGCCCATATCTCTTCTGCGGTGAAACTCAGGATCGGTGCCAGCCAGCGCACCATCGCTTCGGCGATGTGATACATCGCAGTCTGCGCCGACCTCCGGGCATGGCTGTCTGCGGGTGTCGTGTACAGACGATCCTTGATCACATCGAGAAACAAGCCGCCCATGTCCACGACGCAGAAATTGTGTACGCGCTGATAGATCTGATGGAATTCGTAGCTTGCATAGGCATCGATCAATGCAGCCTGGAGGCTTCGGGAGCGGTCTACCGCCCAGCGGTCCAGCGCCACCATATCGTCGACTGCGACCGTGTCCCGACCTGGATCGAAACCGTGCAGATTACCGAGCAGGAAGCGAACTGTATTGCGCATGCGCCGGTAGGAATCCGACATCCGCTTGAGGATCTCATCGGAGACACTCATCTCGCCCCGATAGTCCGTGGCGGCGACCCACAAACGCAGCACGTCCGCACCAAGCGCGTTGATCACTTTTTGCGGGGCCACGACGTTGCCAAGCGACTTGGACATCTTGCGGCCTTTCTCGTCCACGGTGAAACCGTGTGTCAGGACGCCACGATAAGGCGCGGTTCCATGCATCGCCACCGAGGTCAGCAGGGAGCTCTGGAACCAGCCGCGGTGCTGATCCGACCCCTCCAGATACAGGTCCGCCGGCACGGTCAATTCCTTGCGTATCGTGGAGGTGCAGTGGTGCATCAGGCCTGAATCGACCCAGACGTCCATGATGTCGGTGACCTTGACGTAGTCGCCGGCGTCTTCGCCAAGCAGTTCCGCGGGATCCAGATCCCACCACGCGTCGATGCCGTGTTTCTCCACTCGCTGCGCGATCTGCTCGAGCATGGCGATTGAATCAGGGTGCGGCTCGTCGGTCTGCTTATGCACAAACAACGCGATAGGCACGCCCCAGTTGCGCTGACGCGAGATGCACCAGTCAGGCCGGCCCTCGACCATTCCCCGGATACGGCTCTCGCCCCACTCCGGCGTCCACGCTACCTTGCCTATCTCCTCGAGCGCCTGCTCTCTCAGGCCGGCCGCCTCCATGCCGATGAACCACTGCGGCGTGGCGCGGAAAATCACCGGTGTCTTGTGGCGCCAACAATGCGGATAACTGTGGTCGAACGGTTCGTGCCTCACCAGCCTGCCATGTTCGGCCAGTACTTCGAGCACGTGCTTGTTGGCCTTGAACACATGCTCGCCGGCGAACAGCGGAGTGCCCTCGACAAAACAACCGTCCCGCCCCACCGGGTTGTCCACCGGCAGGTCCCATTTCTGGCCCATGACAAAGTCGTCCTGCCCGTGGCCCGGCGCGGTATGCACAGCGCCGGTCCCGGCCTCGAGAGTCACGTGTTCGCCGAGCACGATCGGCACCTGGCGTGGATAAAACGGATGCTGGAGCTGCACCCCTGCCAGCGCCTGCCCCTTGCAAACGGCCAGTTCCTCGAAATGCTCGACGCCCCAGCGCCGGGTGATGCTCGCGACCAGGTCACGGGCGACGATGACCCGCTCATTGCCCTCGCCCAGATCAAGCTCCAGCAACGCGTACTCGAAATCCGGATGCAGACTGACCGCCTGGTTCGCCGGCAGCGTCCATGGCGTCGTCGTCCAGATGACCACGGACATCCCGCCTGCCGCAGCGCCTGCGCCGGGGAACCGGGTCAGTACTGCCTCCTGATCCAGCACCGGGAAGCGCACATCGATCGCTGGCGACGTGCGATCCTGATACTCGACCTCCGCTTCGGCCAGCGCAGACCGGCAGTCGAGGCACCAGTGCACCGGCTTGAAGCCGCGATATACGTGACCTCTGGCCATGATCTTTGCAAAGGCCCTGATCTGTTCAGCCTCGTAACGCGGGTCCATGGTCAGATACGGATGGTCCCAGTCTCCGAGCACTCCGAGACGGCGGAAATCCTCGCGCTGCGCATCGACCTGAGAAGCGGCATATTCACGGCAGGCCTGGCGGAAGGTATGCGGCTCCATGTTCTTGCCCTGCTTGCGCTCGACCACCAGCTCGATCGGCAGACCATGGCAATCCCAGCCCGGGACGAAAGGCGCATCGTAGCCGTCGAGGCTGCGCGACTTGACCACCATATCCTTGAGCACTTTGTTGACCACATGGCCGACATGAATGTCGCCGTTCGCATAGGGCGGGCCGTCGGGCAATATGAACGTCGGTCGCCCTTTGGCGGCGGCGCGCAGCTTGCGGTAAATATCCCGGGCATCCCAATCCGCCAGCATCGCCGGCTCGCGATTGGCCAGGTTGGCGCGCATGGGGAATTCCGTCTGCGGAAGATTCAGTGTGCTTTTGTAGTCGGCCAAGAGCCTTGATCCCTGTTTAAGGCAATAGTTAAGACGATGTCCGAAGGAGTTTTAACCCGGGGATTGCCCGAGCAGGTGTCTCGCCTGGCGGGCATCCCGTTCGAGCTGCCGCGTCATCGCTTCGATATTTTCGAAACGCTCCTCGTCACGCAGCTTATGGACAAACTCGACGTCGATCCGTTTCCCGTAGATTGTCTCAGCGAAGTCGAAAATATGCACTTCCAGCAGCATCTCGGCTCCGTCAACTGTCGGCCGCGTACCCAGATTGGCGACGGCGTCCCGAACCGGCCCCAGTCCACGGACACGCACCGCGAATACACCGCGCAGCGGCGAAGACCGATGGCCGACCCGGATGTTGGCAGTGGGAAACCCCAGTTGCCGCCCTAATCGCTCACCATGGACTACGCGCCCACTGATCGCGTAATCGCGTCCCAGCAGCAATCGGGAACGGGCCATGTCCCCCGCGGCCAGCGCATTGCGTACCGCGGTGCTGCTGACCCGTTCTCCCACGATACTGTAACTGGGCGTGTCATCCACCGCGAATCCGAGCTCCCGCCCGGCCCGGACCAGGGTCTGAAAGTCACCGGCACGGTTGTGGCCGAAGCGAAAATCGTCGCCCACGACCAGATGCCGGACACCGATACCCTCCACCAGCAGTTCGCGGATGAAATCTGCCGGCTCCATCGCCGCCACCGCGGCATTGAAACGCACGCAGAAAAACCGGTCCACGCCCTGTTCCGCCACCAGCTGAAATTTTTCCCGAAAACTGCTCAACCGCATCGGCGCCTTGTCGCCGACGAAAAATTCCTGCGGCGTCGGCTCGAAGCACATGACCAGGGAAGGCAGCCCGAATTGCCGCGCCCGCTCAACCAACTGAGCCAGTACCTGCTGATGACCGAGGTGCATCCCGTCATAGTTGCCGATGCTGGCCACACAGCCGCGATGCACGCTGCGCAGGTTATGGATGCCACGAATCAGCTTCATGATGGAAGGGCCGGCATTATAGTTGAGCGTTTAATGCCGGACGCATCAGGCCAGCCTGGAGCTGAGATGGCGAAGGCGGATGCCGCTTAGCCACAGGACGGCGCCATAGGTCACGAATCCCGCGGCGATGCACAGGGCGAGGCGGACCGCGCGTTGATACCAGATCATCTCCAGCCATCCGTCAATCCCGCCGGCGAGCCACCATAACAGTGCGCCCATCAGCACATTGGCCAGCAATACCCGGGACGCCATCCAGCCCCAGCCGCTGCCAGGGCGATAGACATCAAGCCGCCTCAGGCCGCGATACAGCAGGAAGGCATTGAGCCCGGCGGCCAGACCGGTGGCCAGGGCCAGCCCGGCATGGGGCGCCGGCAGCTCCAGCCAGAGCATCGGCAGGACGATCAGCAGATTGAGGACGATGTTGGTGAGCAACGCGATCACGCTGATCTTCACCGGCGTGCGGGTGTCCTGCCGCGAGAAGTATCCCGGCGCCAGGATCTTGACCATGGTAAACGCCATCAGCCCGAAGGAATAAGCCATCAGACTGTAGCCTGCCATGCGCACGTCCTCGGCCCCGAACGCGCCGTAGTTAAACAATGTCGCGATCATCGGCCCCGCCAAGATTAGCATCCCGACCGCCGCCGGCGTGGCAATCACCATCGCCAGGCGCAGTGCCCAGTCCAGCGTGCGGGAAAACGCTTCCGGGGACTTGCTCGCATGATGACGTGAAAGCCCGGGCAGGATCACCGTCGCCAGCGCAATCGCGAACACGCCCAGCGGAAACTCCAGCAGCCGGTCGGAGTAGTACAACCAGCTGATGCTCCCGGTGGCCAGGAACGAAGCGATGACCCGATCGACGATCAGATTGATCTGCGCTACGGACGAACCAAATATCGCCGGCAACATCAGACGCATGATCTTGCGCACGCCTTCGTGACCCCAGCCCCAGCGCGGTCGCGGCAACAATTTGAGCTGCTTCAGAAACGGCAACTGGAACGCCAGCTGCACGATACCGGCGATAAACACACCGGCCGCCAGACCGAGCATCGGCCGGTCGAAGTGCGGCGCCAGCCAGAAGACCGACGCAATCAGCACCAGATTGAGCAGGACCGGGGTAAACGCCGGCACGCCAAAACGACCGTAGGTATTGAGTATGCCGCCCGCGAACGCGGTGAGTGAGATAAACAGCAGATAGGGAAACGTCAGCCGCAGCATCTGCGCGGCCAGCGAGTACTTGTCGGCGTCCTGGGCGAACCCCGGGGCAAACAACAGAATCAGGGCTGGAGCGGCCAGCACACCGAGCACGGTAAGGATGAACAGGATCAGTCCCAGCGTCCCGGCCACACGGTCCGCCAGTTCCTGCACCTGCTCGTGACTGCGCTGATTCTCGTACTCGGTCAGCACCGGCACGAAAGCCTGTGAGAACGCACCCTCGCCAAACAGGCGACGCAGGAAATTGGGAATCTGGAACGCCACCACGAATACGTCCATACCCACGCTGGCGCCAAAGAAACGCGCAAACACGATATCGCGCAGAAAACCCATGACTCTTGACAGCAGGGTCATTCCGCCGACGACGGAGGTGGACTTGGCGAGGCTGCGATTCATGTTCAGACCGGCTGGTGGCGACTGGCCGGATCATACCGGCCAGCGCCCGGTGCAGCCATGCCGGCGGGGCCTAGTCTCGGTGCCGGGACTCCAGAGTGGCGATGACATCGCTCAGCGAAAGCCCTTCGCTGGCCAGCGCCACCAGCAGATGAAACAGCAGATCGGCGCTTTCTTCGATTAGCGCATCCGGATTGCCGGTGCTCAGCGCCAGCGCGGTTTCTACCCCTTCCTCGCCGATCTTCTGCGCGATCCGTTGCCGGCCGCGGGCCGCGAGCTGGGCGACATAGCTGTCTTCAGTTCCGGTCTCGAGCCGGCGATGAATCACTGTCTCGAGCCGGCCCAAAAACCCGGGCGCGGTTCGCCGGTCTCCGTCGCCCGCAAAACAGGTGCGCGTCCCCAGATGGCAGGTGGGACCGGCGGGGCGGGCGAGTACCCGCAAGGTGTCGGCATCGCAGTCGGCGCTGATATCGACCAGCTCCAGAACGTTGCCCGAGGTCTCACCCTTCTGCCACAGACACTGACGCGAGCGACTGTAGAATACGACATGGCCGGTAGCGAGCGTACGCTCGAGCGCCTCTCGGTTCATGTATCCGAGCATCAGCACCGTGCCGTCTGCCGCGTCCTGGACGATAGCCGGTATCAGCCCATCGGCTTTCGCCCAGTCGAGGCTGGCGGGATCGACCAAACTCACGGGCGCACCGCCACGCCCGAATCCAGCAGCTGTCTTTTGAGCTCACCGATACGAATAGCGCCGGAATGAAATACCGTGGCCGCCAGCGCGCCGTCCACTCGCGCCGCGCGAAAGACATCGACGAAATGCTCCGGCGCTCCGGCCCCGCCCGAGGCGATCAACGGCACATGACAGATCTCGCGCACCGCAGCAAGGTGGTCGAGGTCATAGCCGGTACGCACGCCATCGTGATTCATACAATTGAGCACAACCTCCCCGGCTCCGCGGTCCTGGACCTCGGTGATCCAGTCAAACGTACGGCGCAATCGGTAGCGGGTGCGGGCCGGGTCGCCTGTGTGGCTGGCAACGGCGAAGCCTTCCTCGCCACCCTGGCTGTCAATGCCGATCACCACGCATTGAGCGCCAAAGCGTCGCGCCAGTCGATCGATCAGATCCGGGTCTTCCAGCGCCGGGGTGTTGATCGACACTTTCTCTGCGCCGGCACCGAGCACGGCCTCGGCATCGGTCACGCTGCGGATGCCGCCGGCGACACAGAACGGAATGTCCAGAACTGCCGCTACCCGACCGACCCAATCACGATCCACGGTGCGGCCGTCGGGACTGGCGGTGATGTCGTAGAACACCAGCTCGTCTGCGCCTTCGTCCCGATACCGCTGGGCAAGAGGTACGATATCGCCCATTACCCGGTGGTCGCGGAAACGGACGCCCTTGACCACCTGACCGTCACGCACATCGAGACACGGAATTATGCGCTTCGCGAGTATGGCTGCAGCTCCTGTTCGCTGATCCGACCTTCGAGCAGCGCGCGGCCGACGATCGCGGCGCCAACACCTGCGCTGGCGAGCTGTTCGAGATCGGCGATATCCCGCACCCCGCCCGAGGCCTGAAAACACAGTTCCGGGAACCGGCGCACACAGTCCCGATAGAGTCCCACATTGGGACCCGTGAACGCACCGTCGCGGCTGACGTCTGTGCACAATACGTGGCGCGCGCCGGCTGCCTGAAAATCTTCCAGGGCCTGCCACAAGCGGACCTCACTTTGCTCGGTCCAGCCGCGGCTGACCAGCACCGGCTCGGTACCGAGGCAGCTGACATCCAGCGCCAGCACCAGGCGCTCGGCACCAAGCTCGGTCAACCACTCGATCACCAGATCCGCCTGCTCGACCGCCAGGCTACCAACGACCACGCGACCTGCCCCGGCCGTCAGCAATCGATCCACCGCAGCGCGGTCGCGCACGCCGCCGCCGACCTGAATCTGACCGGGCAATCTCGCGGCAAGACGGCGGATGATGTCGAGGTTTCCGGCGCTGCCGTCTCTGGCGCCATCAAGATCCACGCAATGCACCCGGCCAGCCCCCAACCCGGCGTAACGAACCGCAAGTGCTTCCGGGTCGTCGGGATACTCGGTGACCTCATCAAAGCGGCCCTGATACAAGCGTACACAGGCCCCGTTTTTTAGATCTATCGCGGGAATCAGATCCATCAATTGAACTCCAGGAAATTTTGCAGCACCCGGGCACCGGCCGCGCCGGAGCGCTCAGGATGGAATTGCGTACCGTGGAAATTGTCCCGCGCGACAATCGCGCTGAATTCGATCCCGTGATCGGCGACTGCCCCGGTCGCTGCGCCGGGCGCCACCGCATAGCTGTGCACGAAATAGAAATACGGGTCATCGGCAATGCCGTTTAGCAATGCACAATCGCCGACGCGACGCGCCTGGTTCCAGCCCATGTGCGGCACGCAGATATCCGCTCCGCCGGGCAATGGCTCGACACGGCCCGGGATGACACCCAGACAATCGACGCGGCCCTCGGCAGAGCTTTCGAATAACAGCTGCATCCCGAGGCAGATCCCCAGTACCGGCTGGGTCAGCGTCGGGATTACCCGGTCCATGCCGGCTTCCCGCAATCGCGCCATCGCATCGGCAGCGGCGCCGACGCCCGGCAGCAGAACGTGGCTGGCGCCGAGCAAGACATCGACCTCCCTGGTCAGCAGCGGCTCGGCACCAAGACGCTGCAGCGCGAAACGCAAAGAGGCGATGTTGGCGCCGCCGCTGTCGATGATCACAACATTGCTCATCGGGGCTTGCTCCCGGTGACAGCGTCACCGTTGGGCGGGCATCGCCGCGGTCTCACAACACGCCCTTGGTGGACGGCAGGTCGGCCCCCCGGGTCGCCACCGCCTGGCCAAGGCAGCGGCCAAAGCCTTTGAATACCGACTCCACCATGTGATGAGTATTCTCGCCCTGGACGCTCACATGGATCGCGGCGCCCAGGCTGTCAGCCATGGTGCGGAAAAAGTGCGGCACCAGTTCGGTGGCCAGGCCACCGACCTCGGCGCGCGGGAATTCGCCTTCGAATACAGCATAGGGACGGCCGGAAAGATCCAACGCCACCTGTGCCCGGGCTTCATCCATCGGCAACAGGAATCCATAGCGACCGATACCGCGCTTGTCTCCCAGCGCCTCACGCAGCGCCTGCCCGAGCGCGATCGCCACATCCTCGACCGTGTGGTGTTCGTCGACGTGAAGGTCGCCTCGGCACACGACTTCCAGACCGATGCCCCCGTGCCGCGCCACCTGTTCCAGCATGTGGTCATAAAAGCCAAGACCGGTGTCGATGTTCACCGGCGCTGTGGCGGCGAGGTCAACGCTGACATCAATCTCGGTCTCGCGCGTGCAGCGGCGGATCCGGCCACGGCGCACGCCATTGAGTATCTGGTCCGCGATCCTGGTCCAGCCTGAATCCGGGCAGACACGGAATCCGCGCAGTCCGATGTTGGCCGCCAGCTGCATATCCGTGTCACGGTCGCCAACCACGCAGCTGCGCTCCATGTCGAGATCGGTTTTCGCGAGATAAGACACCAGCAAGCCGGTGCGCGGCTTGCGGCAATCGCACCCGTCCCGGTCGAAATGCGGGCAGATGAACTCGGCATCGAAATCGATGCCCTGGGATGCGAACAGACGCAGAAAGAAATCGTGGACGCGTCGAAAATCCGGCTCCGGGAAGGCGTCGGTGCCCAGACCATCCTGATTGCTGACCAGCACCAGCCGATATCCGGCGTCGCGCAGTCGTATCAGCGCCGGCATGACACCTGGGACCAGCCGAACCTTGTCCAGGGAATCAAGCTGGAAGTCGTCCGGTTCCTCGATCAGCGTGCCATCGCGATCAAGGAACGCTACCCGTGTTTTAGCCATGCGCGACCTCCGCTGTCGGGCAGCCAAAGGCGGCCAGCAAGCGCGCGTTTTGCGCGGAATCGCCGACCGTCACGCGCACACAGTTCTCCAGACCGGGCATCCGGCTGAAGTCGCGGATCAGCAAACCGGCATCTGCACAGGACTCCACCATGCGCCGCGCATCCCGGCACCGGACCAGCAGAAAGTTACCCGCACTCGACCAGACCTGTTCCACTGCCGGCGAAGCGGCCAGGTCCCGGCGCAGGATCTCGCGTCGCTGTGCGGTCTCCCGGGCTTCATCGTGGGCGCGGGCCAGCGGCCCCGGCTGCAACAGACGCTCGGCCGCCTCGATGCACAATGACGGCACCGGATACGGGGGCATCACCGCGCGAAGTACGCGAACCAGATCCGGGTCAGCGATGAGCACGCCGAGCCGGGCACCAGCCAGCGCATAGGCCTTGGACAAGGTGCGCAACAACACCAGATTGGGACATTCACGCCGCAGCGGGGTCAGTGCTTGTTCCGGTGCGAATTCGCCATAGGCCTCATCGACCACGACCAGCCCATGCCCGGCCATCGCCCGGCAAATCGCGACCACCTCGGAAGCCGGAATCAGATTGCCGGTCGGATTGTTCGGCGAACACAGGAACACCAGTTTGGCCCGCCGCCCGGCCTGGATCACCGCGTCGAGATCCAGCGCGAAATCGCGACTGGCGTCCAGCGGCACCTCGTCGACAGCCGCGCCCTGCAACCGGGCCGCTACCGCGTACATACCGAATGTGGGAGGACAGATGACGATGCGGTCCCGACCGGCCGAGCATGTTGTACGCAGCAACACGTCGATCGCGTCGTCGCTGCCGCGGGTCAGCAGCAGCTCTTCCACGGCCACGCCATAGAGCTCCGCCAAACGGCGCAGGACAGAGTCAGGCCGCGGGTCGGGATAACGATTGAGCCCGGCCGGACTGATATCCCAGTCGTGGCGCCACGCTGACTCGTTCGCATGCAATCGTACTGCGTCGCGGCCAGGCGATGCCGCCTGATAGGCGGCAAATTGCCGCAGATCCGGTCGCACCATGGAAACCGGCGCGACGGGTTCTGCCGCGGATTTCGCATCGCTCACGCCACACTCCGGTCACGCAACGCGGTGAGACGCCGCTCAACCGCTGCGGCATGCCCGTCGAGACCCTCCAGACGGGCCAGCGTCACCGCAACCGGGCCGATCCCGCGCAAGCCATCGGCGGAAGCCTCCTGCACGGTAATCCGGCGCTGGAAATCTTCGACGCCCAGACCGCTCCATGCGCGCGCGAAACCATAGGTCGGCAACACATGATTGGTGCCGCTGCAATAGTCACCGAGCGACTCGGGTGTCCACGGGCCAAGAAACACCGAACCGGCGGCAGTCACCTGCTCCATCCACTTATCCGGCTCCCGGACCTGCAGGATCAAATGCTCCGGCGCATAAGCATTGCTCAGCGCAAAGCCCTGCTGCAGATCGGCGACCAGGATGATGCGGCTGGCGCTCAACGCAGCTTCGGCAATGGCGGCGCGCGACAAGCCGGGCAGTTGCTCGCCGATCGCGGCCCGGACCCGCTCGGCCAGGGCCCGCGATGGGGTCACGAGAATGACCTGCGAATCCGCGCCATGCTCGGCCTGAGACAGCAGATCGGCTGCGACAAAGCCGGGATCCGCGTGCTGGTCGGCGATCACCAGCACCTCCGAGGGTCCGGCCGGCAGATCGCAGGCCGCCCCGTCGGCATCCAGCGAGACCTGCAGCTTGGCCTCGGTGAGCCAGGCGTTGCCCGGGCCAAAAATCTTGTCCACCGGCGCTACCGTTTCGGTCCCATAGGCCAGCGCAGCCACCGCCTGCGCGCCGCCCGCAAGATAAACTTCTGACACATCGCACAGCGCGGCGCACGCCAGCACGCTCAGATCCGCCCGACCATCGGCCTGCGGCGGCGTGACGATCACTCGCCGCGGACAGCCCGCCACCAGCGCCGGCACCGCCAGCATCAACGCGGTGGATGGCAGCGGCGCACTGCCGGCGGGCACGTAGAGCCCGACAGCATCCAGCGGCCGGGTTACTCGCCGGCAAACCACACCGGTCGTCGTGCGGACTTCAATCGGCTCGCGTAACTGCGCTTCGTGGAATCGACGTATGTTGGTCGCCGCTATCTGCAGCGCCGCTTTTTGTTCCGTGCCCAGTCGATCGGGCGCCGTGGCAATCTCGCCAGCGTCGACCCGCAGCGATTCCAGTTCGACCCCATCGAATTCCCGGGCAAAAGCAAACAATGCCGCGTCGCCCTCGTCTCGCACCCGCTTGATGATGCTCGCAACGCGCGTCGCCAGACCGGCCCGGTCGGCGACAGCCGGACGCGCCAGAGCCCGCTGTCGGGCGTCCCGGTCGAGGTCTTTCCAATCGATGACTTCCAGCACCTAAACTCTCCTGTGATCAGGCCAGCATCTTTTCCACGGGCAGCACAAGGACCGAGGACGCGCCCGCCTTCTTCAATCCCTCCAGCGTTTCCCAGAACACGTTTTCCTGACAGACCGCGTGGATCGCGACCTTGTCATCGATGCCCTCGAGCGGCATCACCGTGGGCGCCTCGCTGCCTGGCAGCAGCGCCTTTATCTCGTCCAGCGCAGCGCGCGGCGCGTGCAACATGATGTACTTGCTTTCCTGGACCCTGACTACGCCTTCGATACGGCTGACCAGTCGCGCAACCCACTCCGCGCTCGCCGGGTCATCGGGCGGGTCGCCGCTCACCAGCACCACATGGCTCTCGAGCACCACTTCGACTTCCTCAAGGCCGTTTGCGGCCAGCGTCGAACCAGTGGATACCAGGTCGCAGATCAGATCAGCGCGCCCCAGTTTGGGCGCGATTTCGACGGCCCCCGAAAGCATGACGATTTCCGCGTTGACGCCGCGCGTGGCGAGCCACTCAGCGAGGATGCGTGGATAACTGGTGGCGATGCGGCGCCCTTCGAGGTCGGCGGGGCCCAGATACGCGCTACCGCGGGGCACCGCTAGCGACATGCGGCAGCGACCAAACTCCAGATCACCGACCCGACGGGCCTGCATCAGGCCAGGGCCTTCGACCGCTTTCTCGAGCAGGACATTCAGGCCGACCAGACCCAGTTCACAAACGCCTTCGGCAATCAGTGACGGGATGTCGTCATCGCGCACCAGCAACACATCCACCGGCATGTTCTCGCCAAAGCAGATCAACTGGTCGGCGGCGCGACTGTAGTTGAGGCCACAACGTCTCAACAAGGCCAGCGAGTTCTCGGTCAGGCGGCCGGACTTTTGCACCGCAATCTTTATCCGTTTCTGCGTTTCAACGCTCATCGACAACTCTTCCCTGCTCATCGGTCCGAACCCAGACGTTCGGCCACCTTGCGGTAGCCGCCATAACCCTCGGCCAGGAATCGCGCGACACGGCCGACGGTGGTCACGCTGACCCCGGTGCGGTCGTTGATGTCGCGATAAGTCAGGCCCTTGCGCAACAGACCGACCACAGCCCAGCGGTCGATCAATGCCTGCAGCTCTGCCGGTGTACACAGGTCATGGAAAAAGTCATGACACTCTCCGGTGTCGCGCAAGCTGACCACGGCCTGATATAGCGACGTCTCGGCCTCGCGCAGCGCTTCGGCCTGCATCTCGTGTTTGTCTTTCATGTCTTTGCCAGGTTTTCCTGCCGGAAAGGGCGTCCACATAGCTCAATCGGATGCGCTGTGTTGCGCGCTGTGTGGATGTATTAATACGCTAATACATTAAAACAAGCAAGCTCCGTTTGGTCGCCAGGCGGCGCGGCGGCGGGGGATGGGCGGCCTTGACAGCCACCGGCGACTTCAGCAAGATACGCGGCTTGCTGCAGCCCTCGTATGGGCTGGTTTTATCTATCTGGAGTCGGAATCTTGGCCAATATCAAGTCAGCACAAAAACGCGCACGGCAGGCCGTCAACCGCAGAGGGCACAACATGGCCCTGCGGTCGCGCATGCGCACCCATCTGAAGGGAGTGCTCAGCGCTATCAAGACCGGCGACAAAGCCGCCGCTGAAGCCAGCTACAAGGCAGCGATGCCGGTGCTGGATTCGATGGTTAACAAAGGTATCGTTCATCGGAACAAGGCCGCCCGCCACAAGAGCCGCCTGAATCAGAGAATCCGTCAGCTCGACGCCTGAGACCGGTCGCGCCGCGCGCAATCAGGCATCTTGAGCAAAAAAGCCGGCTGACGCCGGCTTTTTTTATTCAGTCTGCCTGAACGGCAATCGCCGCATCAGGGCCTCGGACCTGCGCTTCTTGCACCCTGGCTACGCTAGCCCGGGCCGCCGGGATCCTGATTATCTCCCGGTGGCGGAGAGTCAGGGTCTGAATTCTGCTCGTTGTCCACCGCGGGATCATCCTGCTGACGCGCCCTGCTCTCCATGTAGACCATTATCGCGTCGCACAGCTGCGCCGTGCCCTGGCGGGCCAGAGCTGAAATTTCGTAGCACGGCCCGTCCCACGCCAGCGCTTCGCGCACCCGCTCCGCGCGCTCGTCACGCTGGTGGGCGTCCAGCAGATCGACCTTGTTCAGCACCAGCCAGCGTGGACGAGCCGCCAGCTCGGGACTGAAGCGCTCCAGTTCACCGACGATACTCAGAGCCGATTCGGCCACATCTTCGGCCGGATCAGGCGGCGCCAGGTCGACCACATGCAACAGCAATCGAGTGCGCTGCAGGTGCTTCAAGAAACGGATACCAAGACCGGCGCCTTCCGCCGCCCCTTCGATCAAACCGGGGATGTCCGCCATCACGAAGCTCCGGTGCGGCGCGATGCTGACCACGCCCAGACTCGGATGAAGCGTGGTGAAGGGGTAATCCGCAACCTTTGGGCGCGCTGCCGAAACCGCGCGGATCAAGGTCGACTTTCCTGCATTGGGCAGTCCGAGCAAACCGACGTCGGCGAGCAAGCGCAGTTCAAGCCTGAGCTGCCTCGACTCGCCTTCGGTACCCGGGGTCGCGCGGCGGGGGGCACGATTGGTACTGCTCTTGAACCGGGTGTTGCCGCGGCCGCCTGTGCCGCCGCGAGCGACCATCAATTCCTGGCCGGCGGCCACCAGGTCGCCGATCAGTTCATCGGTGTCACGATCGTATACTGCGGTGCCTACCGGCACCGGTACGCGCAGATCGGCCCCGCCCTTCCCGGTGCAATTGCGGCCGGCTCCGGATCCCCCCTTCTCAGCGCGGTAGCGACGCTGAAAACGAAAGTCTGCCAGCGTGTTAATGCCGCTGTCCGCGACCAGCAGTATACTGCCGCCGTCGCCGCCGTCACCGCCATCCGGGCCACCAAACGGCACGTACTTCTCGCGTCGAAAGCTGACCACGCCATTGCCGCCCTTGCCGGCATGAACACTGATCGTAGCTTCGTCGACGAATTTCATGACTTTCTCCGCACGCCTTCCGGGAAGCATAGACCGACCGGGACGCAAACAAAAAAGCCCCGGTCGTAGCCGGGGCTTTCAAACCATCTGCGGCGTTGTGCTCAGTCGGTAACCACGTTGACGAACTGCCGGTTCTTCGGACCCCTGGTCTGGAACTCGACTTTGCCTTCCGCCTTGGCGAACAGCGTATGGTCTTTACCCAGGCCGACGTTGACTCCGGGATGAAAACGCGTGCCGCGCTGGCGCACGAGGATGTTGCCCGCCAGTACCTGCTCACCGCCATAACGCTTCACGCCGAGCCGCTTTGACTCCGAATCGCGTCCATTGCGGGTACTGCCGCCTGCTTTTTTATGTGCCATCTCGGGTTACCTCGAAACTGGGAATCACTTGCCGCCGACGATGCCGGTGACACGGATTTCTGTAAAGGCCTGACGATGCCCGCGCAGACGCTGATAGTTCTGCCGGCGCTTGAATTTGACCACGTCGATCTTGCGGGTGCGGCCCTGAGTCTGCACGGTAGCCTCTACCTTGCTGCCCGCAACCAGCGGCGCGCCGATCTTGACGTCGCTGCCTTCGCCAACCAGAAGCACCTGGTCGAACTCAATCTTGTCGCCGGCGTCAGCGTCGAGCTTCTCGACCCGCAGCACCGAGCCTTCCTTTACGCGGTATTGCTTGCCGCCCGTCTTGATCACAGCGTACATCAACGCTCTCCACAAATATGGTGGTGCCAAAAGGCGGCAATTTTAAGGATTTGCGGCCCCCGGGTCAAACTCTGCGTGAGCGAGGCCAGGGGAACTTGTCAGCCGGCCAAAACCGTTACAATATCGCCGCGCCGCTGCGGCCGGCCACTGCCAAGGCTTCGTCGGCTCGCGATTGCGGAAAGAACTACATAATAAGAATCAAATGGTTATGCGCGTAAAAGATATTCGGGATCTGGTTGGCGACGATCTGCAGAAGCTGGACGCAACCATCCGCAGCCGGCTGGCCAGCGATGTGGTGCTGGTCAATCAGGTAGCCCATTACATCATCGGCGGGGGCGGCAAGCGGCTACGCCCGCTGCTGGTGCTGGTCGCGGCCGGGGCTTGTGGCTACCGCGGTCCGCATCATATCGATGCCGCCGCCATCATCGAGTTCATTCATACCGCGACGCTGCTGCATGACGACGTGGTCGATCATTCCGAGTTGCGCCGTGGCAAGGACACCGCCAACTCACTGTTTGGCAACGAAGCAAGCGTTCTGGTGGGCGACTTCCTGTATTCGCGAGCCTTCCAGATGATGACCGAGATCGGCATCGTGCGGATCATGGAAGTCCTCGCCAACGCCTCAAACCTGATTGCCGAAGGTGAAGTGCTGCAGCTGATGAATTGCAATGATCCGGACACCAGCGAGCATCGCTATCTGGAGGTGATCCGGCGCAAGACGGCGATGCTGTTCGAGGCCGGAACCCGCATCCCGGCGATCCTGTCCGGACAGCCGCCAGCGGTTGAGGATGCGCTGGCCGAATTCGGGCAACGCCTGGGGGTCGCTTTCCAGTTGGTGGATGACGTACTCGATTACAGCGCCGCGGCGGAGCAGATGGGCAAAAACGCGGGTGACGATCTGGCCGAAGGCAAGCCGACCCTGCCGTTGATCCACGCGATGGTCAACGGCACCGATGTCCAGCGCAAACTTATCCGCAAGGCAATCGAACAGGGCGGCCTGGAGGACCTGGGGCCGATACGCCTGGCTATTGAATCGACAGGTGGGCTTGAGTACACTGCGCGGCTCGCACGACAGGAGGCCGACGCAGCTGTAGCAGCGCTGGCGTTGATTCCCGACTCGGCCTATCGCGATGCCCTCGCCGCCCTGGCGCACATCGCTGTCGAACGAACCAACTAACGGAGTATAGCTCAGCCTGGTAGAGCACTACGTTCGGGACGTAGGGGTCGCAGGTTCAAATCCTGCTACTCCGACCATTCAAGGTTCATGCGTAAGGGCAAGATCCATCAGGGTCCCCGTGCGGCGTCAGCCGCCTTGGCATAGACTATCCACACGGGTCTAACCGGGGGTCGGGACCGTTTGAACAAGTTCATCGCAGAGCTCCGACGCCGGCATGTGTTTCGGGCCACGGGCCTGTACGTTGGCGTCGCCTGGATCGTGCTCGAAGGAGCGGACATCCTGCTGCCTGTGTTCGAAGCGCCGGACTGGGTGTTTCGGGCCCTGGTCATCGCGGCATTTGCAGGCGCCCCGGTCACCGCCGTGCTGGCCTGGATCTATGAATTCACCGAGCGCGGCATCAAGCTCGAATCGGAGCTTGAAGCCGAGCAACTGCCGCGGATCCACGGACGGCAGATGGACTTTGTGGTTATCGGCGTGCTGGTCGTGGCGCTCGGTTTCTCGCTCTATCTCAATGTCCAGGACGAACCCGGCGAAGTTGCGCCAAGGGAACCTGTGTCCCTGCTGGTCGCGGATTTTGACAACCAGACCGGCGATCCGGTGTTCGACGGCTCTCTGGAACAGGCGCTGACCATCGGTCTGGAGAGCGCTCCGTTTATTACCGCCTACCGGCGCAATTCGGCCGCGACGCTGGCTGCGCAGTTGCAACCCGGAACTCAGGGTCTGGACCTGGATGCATCGCGACTGGTCTCCGTCCGGGAAGGCATCGCCTATGTGCTGGCCGGTTCCATCGTGCCAAAGGACGCAGGCTATCTGCTCAAAGTATCGGTAGTGGATCCCGCCGAGGGTGAGGAAACAGCGGGCGCCGAAGCCACTGCTGCGAGCAAGGCGGAGGTGCTGGCCGCAGTGGGCACCCTCGCCGGACGAGTCCTGTATGAATTGGGCGATGAGGCGGCGACATCAGACGATGCAGCCCTTTACGAAACCTTTACCGCCGCGTCCATCGAAGCCGCCCGGGATTACAGCATCGCTCAGGAGCTGGCTTACAAGCTGCGTTTCGAGGAAGCGCTCGACTATTATCAGCGGGCCATCGATGCCGACCCCAACTTCGGCCGCGCCTACTCCGGGTATGCGCTGACCGCGTGGAACATGGGGCGCGCGCAGGAAGCCGAGGAGATGTGGAAGAAGGCCCTGACCTTTCTCGACACGATGACCGAACGCGAGAAATATCGAACTCTGGGGCTGTATTACTCGGTAGTTTCCAATAACTATTCCACGGCGATCGAGAATTACAAACGTCTGGTCGAGCTCTACCCCGCCGACGGCGCCGGCCACAACAATCTGGCCGTCGCATACTTCATGACGCTGGATTTCCAAAAGGCACTTGCTGAAGGTCGAAGCGTGCTGAATATCTATCCCAACAGCGCCCTGTATCGCGCCAACCTCGCGCTCTATGCCATGTATGCGGGCGACTTCGAGACTGCCGTTGCCGAGGCGCAAAAGGTGCTGGATCAGGATCCCGATTACTACAAGGCGTATCTGCCGCTGGCGATGGCCGCCCTCGCCTCGGGCGACACGGATGCGGCGATCGGTCATTACCGGAAGATGTCTGACACCGGCGCCTCCGGGGAGTCTCTGGCGGCGCTGGGCATGGCAGACGTGGCCATGTATGCCGGCAAGCTGGAACAGGCAGCGACATTGTTGATGGCCGGGATCGCCCGCGATCGCGATGCCGGCAGAAAATATGATCTTGCCCACAAGACCATCGCGCTGGCCGAGGTCAGACTGATGCAGGATGAAGCCGGCACTGCCGCAGAGATCACCCAGCAGGCGCTGGAGATCTCGCGGGCCGAAGCCGTGACCTTCCCGGCCGCACGCTTGTTGGTAAGACTGGATCAGGCATCGGTCGCAGGTCACATCGCCGAACAACTCGGAAAGGAATTACAACCGCAGGAAAGAGCCTACGGGAAGCTGATTCAAGGCGTCGCTGCGATGGCTGACGGGGATCCGGTACAGGCTATCGATCATCTCCGGGCTGCCATCGCGTTGACCGATTTATGGCTGGCGCGCTTCCACCTTGGTGTGGTGTACATGAAAGCCGGCTATGCCGCCGAGGCACTGTCCGAGTTCGATATTTGCGAACGTCGGATCGGCGAGGCAACGTCATTGTTTCTGGATGATTTCCCGACCTGGCGCTATACCACACCGCTCAAGTACTGGAAGGCGCGTGCTCAGGAAGCGGTAGGGCTGAAGAAACCGGCCGTCGAGGGTTACCAGGCCTTTCTGGCGCTGCGGCCCGAGGCCAGCGAAGATCCGCTGGTCGTCGATGCCCGCCAGCGCATCTCTGCACTGGCGGGCACTACGCCCTGATTATTTCAGCTTGACCGTGAACGGTCCGTCGATCTGGATCGGGGTCTCGCCCGGGAACAACGTCGGATCCCTGGCATACGCACCGATGCGGATGTTGTAACAGCCCGGGCTCAGATTGGCGCCGGTCTCGTCCACCGTCTGCCAATTGAAACGCCAGCTCGGATCCTGGTAACGCAAGCGGCTGTCGCCCGGGTCCTCGACTCGCAGCACGATCGGGGTGCCGGGCGGATCGTCGGGTCCGACGAAGTTATTGCAATTGTTCACGCCTGGCAGTGGACCGCTGGCCATAATCAGCGGGAAGATGTCACCACTACCCAGAACGCTGCCGTCGGGCGCAGCGTAAGTCCAGGTCAGGCCTGCCGAACTGCCCACGTTGACGCCCGCCTTCGGAAAGTTGTTGTCCAGACCGCTTAGCGGCAGGTACTGGACACTGACCGCAAAGCTGCCGTTGCCGACATTGCCCGAGGCATCGGTGGCGGTACAACTGACCGTGGTCGAACCGAATCCGAATTGAGACCCGGAGGCCGGCGTACAGCTGAGCGTCGGCGAGGGGTCGACGTCATCGACGCTGACATTGGCGCTGTAATCTACCAACGCGCCCAACAGGCTGTCGGCGAACGCGACCAGTGGATCGCTGGCGAAGCTGATCACCGGTGCCGTGCCATCGCTGACGCTGACCAGGAAACCGGCGCTGGCCGTGTTGCCATAGTCATCTATTGCGGTGCAGCTGACCGGCGTATCGCCCAACGGGAACGTCGAACCGGACGCCGGCAGACAGGTGACCGTCACATCGGTGTCCACCAGATCCTCGGCCGCTGGCTGCGCATAGGTGACGACCGCGCCCGCCGGCAGTTCCGCCGGCACCGAGATGTCGGCCAATGGCAATCCCGTGAATTCAGGCGGCGTGGTGTCCTGCACCGTGACCTGGAAGCCGATGGAGCTGCTGTTGCCGGAAGCATCCGTCGCCGTGCAAACCACCGGCGTCGTGCCGATTGCGAATACGCCCTGAGCCGGGGTGCAGCTCAACGCCGGAGCAGGGTCGGCGTCGTCAACCGCCATGAATATCCAGCTGACCGTCGCACCGGCGGCAGAAGTCGCCTCAACGGTGGTATCCGGCGGGGCTGCCGTGATCACCGGCGCGATGCTGTCCTGTACCGTGATGCTGAACGTGGCCACGCTGCTGTTGCCGGAAGAGTCGGTCGCGGTACAGCTGACCGGCGTGACACCGATCGGGAACGTGGATCCCGACATCGCATCACAACTCAGGCTCGGAACGGCATCGACCACATCGGTGGCCTGGAAGTCGAAGGTCGCGACAGCACCAGCCGGAGAAGTGGCCTCCAGCGTCTGATTGCCGGGAGCCGAAGTGATTTGCGGCGGCGTGGTGTCCGTGACGATCACATCGAATTCCAGCGTGCTTTCGTTGCCGTTGGAATCTGTCGCGGTACAGATGACCGGTGTAGCGCCCAGGCCGAAGTCAGAACCCGAGGCCGGCACGCAGACTGGCGTCACCGGGCCATCGAAGAAATCAATCGCGTTTACCTCGAACGAGACCGGCGTCAACGGTCCGGTGGCCTCCTCGGTGACGTCAGGGCTGGGCCCGGTGATGATCGGGCCGAGCGGGTCATCGATGTCGAACACGACCTCTGGATCCAGCGGCTGAGCCAGCACGATCAAGCCGAACTGGTCGGCGAACTCCTGCTGACCGACCGGGTCCTCAGGCTGCTGGATACCGGGCACGCGCAGAGTAAAGTGCAGCGTTTCTCCAGGAGCCATGAACACGCTGCCGTCGGTGAATGCGCTGTTCTGCAAATTCGGATTCTGCAGATTCGGGTTCTGCAGATTCGGGTTCTGGATCGTGAACAACACCTGATTTTGCGCGATCGGCGCGACCTGGCAGTCATTGGTGACGGTCGTCGTGGCGTAGGTCCGGCTGGCAAAGAACTGGGCATCCATGCCCTCGGTATTAATCGATGAAAACGCGCTGACGTCATAGCCGGTGGTGGTATTGCCGGTATTGGTGACTTCCCAGGTGATGTCTGTATAGGTGTCCTCGTCCTCGAACGCGGAATTCTGCAGGTTGGGATTCTGCAGATTCGGATACTGGACCGTCACGTTCTGCAGGTTGGGATTCTGCAGATTCGGATTCTGCAGATTCGGGTTCTGATAATTCGGGTTCTGCAGATTCGGGTTCTGGTAGTTCGGGTTCTGGTAGTTCGGGTTCTGGAAATTCGGGTTCTGCAGATTCGGATTCTGGAAATTCGGGTTCTGCAGATTGGGGTTGGTGTAGCTGGCTACGACCTTGTTGACGATAAACGGATCGTATTCCTCGGCGCCGAGGATGTCGCCGTTTGGATCCTGCACCGTGGGCGCCAGCGGATTGCCGTTGATCAGCACGTCATCGAGCAATTGCCCGCCCTGCTTGACCACGACCCTGACCCGCGGCAGCTGCTGGTCGGAGTTGATATACAACGTGCGCACTGCGCTGGAGTTGGCCACCAGCGCCACCGGAATCTGCACCAGCGGTTCGGGTCCGCCGGTCAGCACAAACTGGCTAAATGAAACCCGTGCACCCGGCGGTGACTCGACGATCTCCAGATCGTAGACCACATCTGCGCTGGTGTTGTTGGACAGAGTCAGCACATAGGCACGCTGAGGTACCAGGCCGCCCAATTGCTTGATCGGCGCCGGTGAGGCCAGCACCACGCCGGGCTCTATCACCGAGCTGTAGACATCGGCGGCCCGCGTTCCGGTCAAACCGCCGCCAGGCAAACAGGGCAGCGGAATGGTGTTGTCGATCTCGCTTTGCAACGGCGCCGCGCTCGAGGAATAGGGTGTCGGTGTCGCGGCAGAGATGTCGCCCCACACGTTGCCACGCACGTTGCGGTTGTCGGCCCACGCGGCGAGGAAACTGACGTCATTGATCTCGCCGGAGACACTGCTGCTGTTGGATACCCAGTCGCCGTTGTCAGTCAGGCGATAGTTCTCCGCCGCGGCCCAGATATAGTCGCCGACAAACGGAATCTGGCCGTTGGCAAACAGGCGCATATTGAGGAAGTTGTTTTCCAGCTGGACCAGGCCTTCGCCGTCGTTGGCAATGCCGGTCTGATAACGGGAGACCTGCACCGAGCTGGCCGGGACCGAACCGTCGACGATCTGGATACCGCGTACGGCAGCGGTGCGTAATTTGTAGCGATTGAGCTCGGGGTCAAAACTGTCGGCGACAAACGGCGCCGGACTGTCGGCCACGTCGAAACGGGTGTCATACCAGATCACCTGGGTGCGGCCGCGAGCAGTGGCAACCGCGGGCATGAATTGATGCGCGTTCGGGTTGGCCCCGGGCTCGCCGTCATTGACCGGATCGATAGCCACCGGCGCCGACCAGCTGTTTCCGGTCGCCGACGTGGACATTACGATCCGCGCCGCGCCGCTGGCGCAGCTGTTGTCGCCAGCCTCGGGGGCAAAACCGCGAGCGGCGAAAAACACCTGGAAGTTGTTTCCGTCATTGGTGATGACCGGGAAGCTGGTGGTGCGGAAAGAACCGACCGAGGTGGTCTGGTCGAACGGACAAAAGCTGCTCGCCAGCACCTTGGCCTTGCCCCACTTGTTGCCCCGGTCATTGGACAGGGCATAGGCGATGTTATGGCCGTTATTGCTGTCGGCCACCTGACGCCAGACCGCGATCATCTTGTTGCCCATGGCCGAAAGGCTGACACCCTGATTCAGATTCAGCGTCTCGGTCAGCTTGGTCGGATTGCTCCAGGTATTGCCATAGTCCGAGGTCTGACTGACCAGAACCTTGGTGCCGTTTTCCTGGCTGCCCACGAACACTGCGTAGGCGACGGTCACCTCGCCGGCCGGGACCTGGACCGAACTGGACTCGCCATCCTCCAGCGTGCCGCTGACCGTCACCGTGCCGCTGCCCGGCGGCTGCAGGTTGAGCAACATGAACGGCTTGTCGATAAAGCGCCCGGCGGTGCCGGAATCGATCAGCCGGCTGGCCGGCTCCGGCTGCCAGTTGAATCCGGCCTCGTTGTTGACCTCGTGCCAGCGCTGCACGTAGATCCCGCCGACGCCGTTGTCGTCGCGTTCCGCGGCGATAAAATTCAGCAGCATTACGCCGGGCGCAATCACCACGGTCGGATCCGCCGCGAAGTCCATGCCCAGGGCATACTGCTGCAACTCCGGATGATCCGGCAGTCCATAGCCCTTCCAGCCAGGAATCAGCCGGCTGATCCAGCTCTTGCCGCCGTTGTGGGACTCGGCCACGCCCTGCCAGGCGTCACCGACCCTCACGTCGGCAGCGCCGCGGTAGTCATTAAATGCACAAATGACCTCGAGCGGGCTGCCGGGCTTGATCCCGCAGGAAGGCTCGTTTTGCTGGCGGATACCGTTGTCCGGGAAAAACAGCGACCCCCCCGGGGTCGGTCCGATTACGTTGACGTTCTCTGCAGGCACTCCTTGCGTGGTCTGAGCCAGAGCGCCAGTGGAAACCAGAACAGCAATAAGCCCCAGCCGCCTGACCGGGCCAATTGAAAGCGTCATTTTTTGATCCTCCCCCTGAAACACCATCGTATGAGATCGCCAAGGCTTTGCAAGAGGCCTGCCGGCTGGTCGCTGATCGACACCATTGCCCGGGCAGGATTTTATTGCGTCGCATTATCAAGGAAGACTTATTTGCGTCCTTTTGTTTCATATGTGAAATTCCATTTAACACTTGTTAAATCCCGCAACAGGAAAAAATGAGACGTAACCCACCAACGGCGGTGCCTCGCGCTGTTACGATTCACCCAATTGCGCCAAACCCACGCTATTGCGTGCGCCGCCGGTCCGCTGGAGCTCGAGTCATGAACCGCCAGAAACGCTTGCCCTTGCGCGGGATCCTGCCCTTCCTCGGCCTGCTGGCCTGCCAGGCAACGGCGGCCGTGACGGGCGAGACCCCAAACGCGCAACAGCGATTCTTCCTGCCGGTGGTGGTCGCCTGCCGCCCGGAACCGGGCGATCAGATACTGGAATTCATCTGCCGCCGCGTACAGGCCGATGCGCCCGGTCTGGCGTCGGCCTATGGCATGAAATTGACGGTCGAGGGCCCGGTCAGGCCCGGCGACCACTGGCAGCCACCCCGCGACACGATACCGCTGGATGTGATCCTGACCGGAACCCTGCCGGCCAGCGAATTCGCTCAGAAAGAAATTACCGCGCAGGTGGTGGCGCCCACTTTCAGTTCCGCCGACGGACCGTGGTCCCGCAGCATGGCGGCAACGGGCGTAGCCCGAGACCTGGTGCACCCGGTTGCGGACGCCATCCTGGAGACTATCGATATGTTTCTGGCCCAGCGTGCTGCTACACCCGACGAGCGTAACTGACACAATGTCGTCGACCGGTCCGGTGCTGCCATCCGCATCCCTTCTCCGCGTCCATCAAACCGACTATTTAACCCCGCTGCTCTTATAATGTTCCGGTCATGGCGATCAGCGATCACACAGCGATTTTGAAGCGTTCGGTCCAGGCGCATCGTGATGGCGATCTGGTTGCGGCAGAAGCGGGTTACCGGGATGTCCTCGCGGCGCAGCCGGGCAATCCCGACGCCACGCATTATCTGGGCATGGTCGCCTATCAACGGGGCAAGCTGGATCGCGCAATGCGCCTGCTCGGCGAGGCCGCCCGCGCGCGGCCCGACGACCCCGCAATACTCGCGAATCTTGGTCTGTTGTTACGCGCCCTTGGGCAAACGGCGCATGCGGAACGTGTGCTCACCCGCTCGCTCGAACTGAAACCGGAACAAGCCGAAGCATGGCTGAGTCTGGCGCAGATCCGAAGCGCCGCCGGCCGCATGGAAGAGGCCATGATCTGCTATCGCAAGGTGCTGGAGTTCAGCCCCGCCAGCGGCAGAGCACGGCTGGGCCTGGGACGGCAGCTCGCAGCGAAACGCCGTTTTGACGAGGCAGCCACCATCCTCGAGGAAGGCCTGACGCTGGATCCAAGCAATCCGGAACTCCAGCTGGAACTGGCCCAAAGCCGCGAACTCGCCGGAGACCAGGACGGCGCAGCCGCGCTTTATCAACGCGTCGCCGAAACGGCGCCCGATCTCCGCGCCCGGGCACTCGCCTTGCTCAGTACCAGCCAACGCCGGCGCGGGCATCCGGGGGCGGCGCTGATGAACGCCCGTTCAGCCACCTGGGCCGACCATAATTGTCCGGAAGCCTGGCGTGCTCTCGGTCAGGTGTTTAAGGAATCCGGCCGCCTGCGTGATGCCGCGGAAGCCTTCCGCAAGGCTCACGGGATTGTGCGCACGCCCGGATCGGGTTTCGGCGAGAGCCGGCTCAATCTTTCCCGCACGACCAAGACCAAGCTCCGGCACGATATCGAGCAGATGAAATATCTGCTGCGCAAGGAAGTCCCCACCGCGATCGAACTGCAGCCGCTGATCAGCAGCTACGAAGCGGTGCTGGCGACCATTCCGGCGCGCATCCACGACGCCCAGCCGATCGAGATACCGGCGCAAGCATCGGATACGATCCGGCGCTATTACAACCACTGCGTCCACTACCGACACACGCCGCGCCTGCTTGGGTCGGCGTTGAACCCGGGACTGGACACCAAGGCGATCACCAACGACTACCGCGAACGAGCACCCGGACTGACCTGGATAGACAATTTTCTTGGCCCGGATGCGCTCAGAGAGTTACGTTCATTCTGTCTCGAGTCGACCATCTGGTACGACTTCGAACACAGCGGTGGATACCTCGGCGCCTACCTGCAGGAGGGATTCAATTGTCCCTTGCTGTTGCAGATCGCGGAGGAATTGCCGCGCAAGCTGCCGCAGGTCTTCGGCGATCACCTGCTGATGCAGATGTGGGCGTACAAATACGACAGCCGCATGAGCGGCATCGACATGCACGCCGATTTCGCTGCGGTGAATGTCAATTTCTGGATCACGCCCGACGAAGCGCTGTTAGACAGTGAAACAGGCGGTATGGTGGTCTGGGACAAGAAAGCGCCGCCGGAGTGGAGTGTAGACGAATACAACACCTACGACGCTAAACAGCAAAAGCGGATTACGCAATATCTTGAACAACAAAACGCACAACGCGTCATAGTGCCCTATCGGTCCAATCGCTGCGTCGTATTCAATTCAGATTTGTTCCACAAGACTGACGATATTCGCTTCCGCGACAACTACGAACACCGGCGAATCAACATCACCATGCTGTTCGGCACCCGTGACGCTGACCGGCGCGGGCCGCCAGCAGGCAGTTTCTCCAGCTGAAAAAAAACGGCGGCCACCAGGCCGCCGTTGCCATGATCGCTGCAGGCGGCGTTAACTCGAAACCTGGTGGATGTACACGTCCCGCTGCGGAAACGGGATCGAGATCCCCTCCTGATCGAAGCGCTTCTTGATCTGCTCCTGCAGATCGAAATAGACGCCCCAGTAATCGCTGGCTTTGGCCCATGGCCGCACCGCAAAGTTGACGCTGCTGTCCGCCAAGGCCATCACTGCGATGGTCGGTGCCGGGTCCTTCAACACCCGTTCGTCGGCAGCAAGGATGCCCTGAATGATGCTGCGCACCTGGTCCAGATCATCGCTGTAGCTGACCCCGATCACCAGATCCACGCGACGGGTCTCATTCGCCGAGAAATTGGTAATCGTCCCGGAATTGACCTGAGCATTGGGGATGATGATGACCTTGTTGTCGCCGGTGTGCAGTGTGGTGGTGAATATGGAAATCGCTTTCACCACTCCGGCGACGCCGCCAGCCTCTATAAAATCGCCGACCTTGAACGGCCGGAACACGATGATCAATACGCCGGCGGCAAAATTCGCCAGAGATCCCTGCAATGCCAGACCCACGGCGAGACCGGCCGCGCCGAGTACAGCAAGGAAGGATGTGGTCTGCACGCCGAGTTGCCCGATCGCTGCCAGGATCACGAATACCATCAGGCCGACGTAGACTATGTTGCGCAGGAATACGACCAGCGTATGTTCGGTGCCTGCCTTGGTCATGCCCTTCTCCAGCAGACCGGTCAGCCAGCGTGCAATCCAGCGGCCGATGACGAAGATGGCCAGCGCCGCGATCAGCTTGAGGCCGAAATGTGCTCCGAGTTCGTAAAACTGAGTCCAGTCGAAATTGGACAGCGGTTTGGTCAGGGATTCGATGCTCGATTCCATGGGGTCGATGTCTCCGATGATTTTCGCGGGCGGCAAGGATAGCAAACCACGGGCGACGAATCAGGGGGCAACAAAAAAAGGCGGGTCCCCAGGGGGGAGGAAGGGGGACCCACCTTGAACCGGAGTGATCCGGTGAAAAGGAATATCAGTCGTCGTCCAGCTCGCCCTCGTTCTCTATTTCGATCCGCTCCACCGTCAGGCTGCTGCCGTCCCAGATTCCCCTGGCATCCACGAGCTGACCATCTGCTGTGGCGAAGAAATCATCGGCAGTAATCGAGGTATCGTCGTTTTCGAACTCGGTCTGCGCGTCGGTGATCGCCGGCACGCCGAGCACGGTCAGCGTCGGTGCAGACAGATCAGCAGCATAGCCACGGACGGAAGAATCGCTGTCCAGGTCGTCACGTTTGACCTGAGTGGCGACAAAGCCGCCGGCATCGGTGACCCCCCTGACTTCGACGTAATCGCCTGATCGCAGGTCTGCCAGCCCAAATACCTGCTGGTCATCGCGGTCATCCTCGAACGAGGTTCCAGGCTCGACGCTGATCTCGAGCCCCAGCACCTGGAACGTGCCCGCAACGGTATCGGTGGCCTCGACCAGACCTGATATGCGCAGATCGGTATCGGCCTCGAACTTGATCTCATCCGCTCGCAGTGTGCCATTGCCCTCGAAGTCGCCCTCGACTTCGACGCGCACATTCAGCCCCAGATCTGCGGCACTGCCACCCTCGTAACGGGTGCCCGCGTCGGTGAGCACGCGCAGCCCGGAGATACTGAAATCACTGCTGGAATTGAATACGGTGATGATGCCCTCGATTTCGATCTCGTCACCGACTTCAAGATCATCGTCACTGACGACATCGCCGCGATACTCAACCTGGGTGGCCAGCAATTCGCCGTTGCTGAACTGACTGCCCTGAGCTTCAACCAGATCGCCCGCGCTGATCTGGCCACCTGGAAAGTCATCCAGCTGCGCGGCACTGAAGTCCACCGTCAGGCTGTTGATGCGGAACGTCGACGCGCCGGCATCGAGAGCGCTGACCAGACCGGTGATCTCGAACTCCGAGCCCGGGGCCTCGGCTTCGATACGGGTCGCCACGATCTGCCCGCTGGCATCGGGCAGGCCGCTGACCTCGACCAGGTCCCCGTCAGCCAGCCCGGTAAAGGCTGGCGGCTGAATGCTGTCATCGAAGATCGTCGCGTTGGTGACCTTGATGGTCTGACCCAGTACCCGGAATGACCCGGTTGCGAGGTCAATGCTGCCAGCCTCGATCGGACCCTTGACCGCGTCATCGAATTCGACGCTGGTCGCGACGCCGGTCAATCCGTTGTCGTCGAAGGTGCCTAACACGGCCACCACCTGCCCGACCGACAAATCGCTTTGGCTGCCGGGGCTGCCATTAACGGTAAACACGGCGGCGCTGGTATCGAAGCGCACGCCATTGACGATGATGCTGCCAAAACCGTCGATGGGGCCGACCGCGATGCCGCCGCGGTCTATGCCATTCGTCGGCGGCGGGTTGACCACCGGCGGCGCTGAACTTCCTCCGCCACCGCCGCAACCTGCGAGCACCAACAGCAGCGTCAGGGTCAAACTTCCTAATCCTGTGTGGCGAATATTCATTTATCCTTACCTCTGTCTCTCTCTTCGTCATTAATCATGTAGACACCAACGCCCAGCCGCCTGGCTTGTTTCTTGTTGTTGTCATCGTCGTCTGCGCGGTGTCGGGTCAACCATTCGTCGACCCTCTCGAGAAAAGCCTGGCCTTCTGTTTCAAGAAATTCACCGAATGCCCGGGCCTGGCGTTTTGGTACCATCGACTCTGTCGCCCGGCCTTCAAACCGCGACTGTTGATGCTCGTCCCGGGTCAGGTTCCAGGCCACGGTGTTGCCAAGATCATTGAGCACCGACCCGGCACGGACCATCGCCGCCGGATCCTGCGGGTCAGGCATGTAATAACGGCTGGCCGGTCGCAGGCGCTGATCGGGTAACTCCTCCACAGCGCCGACTTTGAGCAGTTCCTTGAGCATGGCCACAGCCGGGATATCGCCGCCATAGTGCCGGTGCAGGGATTCGAACGACTGCGCTTCACCATCACGAGACAGGCTCGCCGGCTGGCCATCCGGTCCCAGAAAATCCGGATCCTGGTACCAGCCGGATAACAGCCGGGTAATGTTGCTCAACCGATCAGCCGCTGGCGCGCCAGCGGCGATCAGGTCGCGCTGCTTTTTCACTTCGCGGCGGGTCAGACCGGTGAGGATCGAGACCCGCGAAGCGTTGGTCTGGCGCCCCGAAATGCCGTAGTCCTTGCCCGCAACATCCACGTAGACGCTCTTGGCGAGCTCCGCAAACTCCTTCCAAATCACGCCGTTACGTAGCAGAATGCGCACGATCGGTCGCAGCATGGCGCGGCATGCCTTGAGTGTGACACTCTTGGGACTCTCATCCATATTTGTGCATCTTACACACATATATGATCCACGCAACTGTTTTTTCTTTGCCAGCCTGCGCAATCCCGGACCGGCGAAAGAGCGCACCAGCGCGGCTGCCGGCCCCGGGATTTCCCTCAATCCGGCCACCCACGTATTCTCGGCCGGCAACTTGCTGAAGATCAGGAGCGCGCGCTTATGGAATTCTGGATCGTCATTGCCATCCTCGCGGTCGTCGCCTTCTACGGCGTCTCCATATACAACCGGCTGGTGGACCTGCGTAATCGGGTCAAGAATGGCTTCTCGCAAATCGATGTTCAGCTTACCCGCCGCCACGACCTGATTCCGAACCTGGTCGAGGCGGTCAAGGGATATATGAAGCACGAGCGTGAAACGCTGGAGGCAGTGATCAAAGCGCGCAACGTGGCGGTCGACGGCCTCAAGGCGGCCGCCGCCGACCCGACCAATGCCCAGGCGATCAAACAACTCGGCGGGGCGGAGTCGGCACTCAGCGGCGTTCTGGGTCGACTGTTCGCGCTGTCGGAATCGTATCCGGATCTGAAAGCGAATCAGAACATGATGCAGTTCCAGGAAGAATTGAGTTCTACCGAAAACCGGGTGGCCTTCGCGCGTCAGGCGTTCAACGACGCGGTGATGACCTACAACACGGCGCGTGAGAACTTCCCCAACAACCTGTTGGCCAATTTCTTCGCGTTCAAGGCCGCTGAATTCCTCGAGATCGAGTCCGAGAGCAAGCGGGCGGTCCCATCGGTGTCGTTCTGAGCTGACACCCCCGTTTCGCCGGCGGGCGGTGCCGTATGGATTTTTTCGAACATCAGGCCCGGGCCAGACGCAAGACGCGATCGCTGGCCTTGCTGTTCATCCTGGCCGTGGCTCTGGTGACCGCAGCGGTGACGCTGGTCGTGGCCATAGCGATGCGCTTGCTCGGATCCGGAGACACTGCCGGCACCATGCCGAATGCCGACTGGCTTAACAATGACCCAGCCCTGCTATGGAAAACGGCGATCGGCACCGTGCTGTTCATCGTCACCGCCAGCCTGTACCGCCTGGCCCAGCTGCGCGACGGCGGCGCCCGGGTCGCGGAAGCCCTGGGCGGGAATCTGATCAGCGCCGAGGACACTGAACCCGGCCGCAGACGCCTGTACAACGTGGTCGAGGAAATGGCCATCGCCTCGGGCCTGCCAGTGCCGGCGGTCTATGTGCTTGAACACGAGCCCGGGATCAACGCTTTTGCCGCCGGGATGACGCCGTCGGATGCGGCGGTCGCGGTCACCCGCGGCAGTATCGACCAGCTCGATCGCGATGAATTGCAGGGCGTGGTCGCGCATGAGTTCAGCCACATCCTGCACGGCGATATGCGGCTCAACTCCATATTGATGGGCTACCTTTTCGGTATCCTCGCGGTCGGCATGGTGGGCCGCTCGGTGCTGCGATCGGGCGGCCGGCGCGGCTTCCGTTCCGGGCGCAGCCGCGGCGGCGGGGTGCTGGTCCTCGCCGGCCTGGCCCTGGTCATAGTCGGCTCGGCTGGCGTATTTGTCGGGCGGATAATCCAGGCGGCGGTTTGCCGGCAGCGAGAATTCCTCGCCGACGCGTCCGCGGTCCAGTTCAGCCGCCAGGCCGGCGGCCTGGCCGGCGCGCTGAGAAAGATCGCCAGCGGCACTGGCGGTTCTTTTATGGCGTCTGGCCGCGCAGAGGAAGTCAGCCACATGCTGATCGCGCCCGGACGCAGCTTTCTTACCGGACTGTTTGCCACCCATCCGCCTGTGGAGGCCAGACTTCGCGCTCTGGGTCAGGCACCGGTCGGTGCTGCCCGGCCTGCGGCCGCCGCCGACACGCAAGCCCCGACTACTCCATCCGCAGCAGCGTCCGGGTTTGCCGCGCTGACGCCGGATACCGTCACCGCGGCGGTCGGGCGGCCGGGCGAACCGCAGGTCGCGTTCGCCGCAGGACTCGAACGCACGTTGCCTGCGGTGGTCTGGGAAGCGGCTCATCATCGTGCCGGCGCCGCGCCGCTGATCATGGCCATGCTGATGGCCGAGGATGTCAGGGTCCGCGAGCACCAGCTGGCGCTGTTGGAAGTCCGATTTGGCAAGCCATTTCTGGCGGAAACGCTCAGTCTGGAGAGCGCCCTCGCGACCTTGGGTCACAATCTCAGGCTGCCTCTGCTGGACCTGACCTTCCCGGCGCTTCGCAGCATGAACCAGGCCCGACGCGATTTCCTGCTGGAAACCGTGGACCGGATGGTCGAAATCGACGGTCACGTGGCGCCGTTTGAAGCGGCCATGGTGGGCGCGCTGCGCTCCAGGGTCCGCGATCTTGAGCCGGACACCGGCCAACGATCGCCGTCGGATGCGCATGCTTCACAGGCGGCGGTGAGACTGCTCGCCGGTTTTGCTATCGAGGGTCACAGCCAGGCGGATGCGGCCAGCCGCGCATTCGCGGCGGGTCTTGATGCTCTGGGTCCGTTGACCCCCGCGGTCAGGCCGGGAATGCCGGCAGATGCGCCAACGGGCGCGGAGATGCGCCAGGCTCTGACCCGGCTTGACTCGTTGCAGCCCGCGCTCAAGCGCGTCCTGGTCAGAGCGCTGGCGACCGCCGCGGCAAGCGACGGGCATTACGCCAGCAGAGAGCTCGAAATACTACGTGCGGTATGCGGCATTCTGCACTGCCCTGTGCCCCCGCTGGTACTCGAGCGAGACGCAAATTCGCGCTGATTGGACCGACGCGGTGGACAGCGATAGTTCCCGCCGGCGGTCAAAGCTTATTCAGCGGCAGTTTCAGATAGCGCAGGCCGTTGGCAGATGGCTCGGGCAACAAACCCGCGCGAATATTTATCTGGATTGCAGGCAGGACCAGAGCCGGCACCGCCAGATTGACGTCGCGCGTCTCGCGCATGCCGACAAACGTTTCTTCGCTGACCCCGTCGCGTGCATGCACGTTGCCCGCCCTTTGCTCCGCGACCAGCGTCATCGGTCGCGGTTGCCGACCCGACTCGGGATAGTCGTGGCAAAGATAGAGCCGGGTCTCGTCCCCGAGGGCGTAAATACGGCGGATCGAGTGGTATAGCCGGCGCGCATTGCCGCCGGGGAAATCGCATCGCGCAGTACCGAATTCCGGGGTAAACAGAGTGTCGCCGACAAACGCAGCATCACCGATCACGTAGGTAACGCTGTCATCGGTGTGTCCAGGCGTGGTCATCACCCGAATTTGTTGCTGTCCCAGCGGCAGGCTGTCGCCGTCATCGAGGAGCCTTTGAAACTGGCTGCCGTCTGTGGGGAAATCATCGCCAAGATCAAATAACTGGCAGAAGTGTTGCTGGACAGCGCAAATGCCGCGGCCGATGGCGACCGGGCAATCGAAAAGCTGACGCAGCAACGCCGCCGCAGTCAGATGATCAGCATGGGCGTGGGTTTCCAGAATCCACTGAACGCAAAGACTCTGCTCATCAATAAACCGGCTCACGCGGCTCGCTGACTCTTCACTGGTCCGTGCGGCTTGCGGATCGTAGTCCAGAACCGGATCGATGATCGCTGCCATGGCCGAGGCCGGATCCCAGGCGACGTGGGTCCAGGTTGAAGTCGGCTCATGAAAGAAAGACTCGACCCGTGGCGTGGACGACATGCGAATGATCTCCAGATAAGGACTGGCGCCGGCGGCCACCGGCAGACCGGCACATGTGCCAGAATAAGTGCCGCGCGCCAACGACTTGGAAGCCTTTTAGATAAATCTAATTTAGTAAATATCTAAACACGCAGTATACTCATTCCAGTTACACCTTGGCGACCCAGAACATGAACCGTACCGCAAACTCCTGCACCGATGTTCCGGACCGCGATGCACAGATGGAATTGAGCATCGCAGAACTCAAGATTCACGCCGGCCAGGCAACCCGATTGCTGAAAGCGCTTGCGAATGAGTCCCGGCTGATGATCCTGTGCAACCTGGCGGGTGGAGAAATGACCGTCGGTCAGCTGAATACCCAGGTGGACCTGAGTCAGTCCGCGCTGTCCCAGCACCTGGCGTTGTTACGCCGTGACGGGCTGGTGCAGACACGGCGTCAGGCGCAGACGATCTTCTATTCGCTTACCGAAGGCCCTGCGCAACAGGTCATCGGTGTGCTGCACGATATTTACTGCCCGGTAGAGTAACGCGAGCAACGATAGAACTCGCTGGCCGCTTCAAGGGCCGGCGGTCCCGATACGCGATCGGTTCCGGTGGGTGGACCACGAGCAGGAAGATCGGCAGAAGTTCGGCCGGTCAGATCTTCAAGATCTTCAACCAGAGGCGCCAGAGCAAAGCCGCCTGGCCGCCACCGAAGTGGAGCCCGGACACACCCGGCTGTTTCAGCCGCGCAGCGGGCGGCGCAGCGAAGAAGCCAGACCGGTCAGCTCAAAACTGCCGCCAAGTTCGCGTAATTCGTCGACTTTCAGCAGCCGCAGATTCTTACGATGTACTTCGATATAACCCTGCTGCTGAAAGCGCGCCAGCAGGCGGCTGACGGTTTCGGTAGCCAGCCGCAGATAGCTGGCAATATCGCGCCGCGGCATCACCAGCTTGAGTTGGGTGCCGGCGCCTGATCGGGCGGCGATGCTGATCAGAAATCCGGCCAGCCGTTCTTCTGCGGTGTGGTCAGTCGCCAGATTTACCGATATCGACAAATCCTTGCTCAACAGCCGGAAGATCTGGGCCTGCAGCCCGGGGACATCATGCGCAAGATCCGACAGTCTCTCGTAGGGCAATACGCAGACACTGGCATTGCTCAGGGAGACTGCGCTGCACCGGTTTATCCGTGGATAGATTGCGTCCAGCCCGAGCAGTTCTCCGGGCAGATGGAAACCGAGCACGTGCTCACGGCCATCGGCGTCGATGCTGTAGGTCTTCAACGCCCCGTCGCGGACCGCGTAAATGGAATGGAAGGGATCCCCCTCGCGGAACAGATGCCGACCCCGCTCCAGCGGGCCTTTCAGATTCACGATGGATTCCAGCCGCTGCACATCCTCTGCGCCCAGGCCGCGCGGCAAGCAGAGTTCCTGTAGCGAACAGGTCCGGCACGCGCGCCGCAGCTCGGTGATATTGACGACCTTGCCCTTCGTACGACCCATCGTGATACCCCAAATTCCGGTCAGAATTGCCGGCTGTCGCACCCTGAAATTCTCACTTTGTGCGAACGCAAAAATATGCCTGTCTTTGTTGACCTAGGTCAATACCTATTTACCACAACGGTCCTAGACTTAGGTCTCATGACTCTCCCCATCTGAGGATAAAGCTATGCGTAAACATGCGCTTCTTGCAGTCCTGTTGACTGTTGTATTTATGCCACTCGCCAGCGTTTCGGCGGCTGAAGGTGACTACCTGCTGAGGGTGGGCGCACAGAACGTGGATCCAGAGAGTGATAACGGATCCATTCTGGGTCTCGACGTTAATGTCGACGATGCCTGGGGCGTCACGTTTAATGGCGAATGGATGTGGAAGAAGAACTGGGGTATCGAAGTCCTCGCCGCGTTGCCTTATGAGCACGACATCAAGGTTCAGGGCGTTGGCAAAGTAGGCCAGACCCATCACTTGCCACCGACGCTCAGCCTGAACTACCACTTCTTGCCGGACACCAAGTTCGACGTCTATGTCGGCGCGGGCGTCAACTACACGCTGTTTTATGACACCAAAGCCGAAGGCGCACTGAAGCAAGACGGCGGTGACCTCGATATTACTGATAATTCATGGGGGCTCGCCGGCCAGATCGGAGCCGACTGGTTCCTGAATGACAAGTGGTTCGTCAACTTCAACTTCCGCTACATCGGTATCGAGACCAAGGCGAAAGTCACACTCGCGCCGACTTCAGCCATCGTGCCCGGTGGCGGAACGGTCAAATCTGATGTCGACATCAACCCCTTCGTCTATGGAATCCTTGTTGGCTACAAGTTCTAGCCTTTGCCCCGCTCGAACTGGATAGTCAGATTTTCGACAGAACCGAGGCGGTCCCGGAAAAATTCCGGGACCGCCTCGGCATGTCCGTGATAAATTGTTCAGCGCAGCCGTCTGGGGGCAATACGGATTCGCCGCTGCAACCACTAAAGCCAACACCGCAATCGGGTAGATCCAATGGACCGAGCACAAACCTATAACGACAAGGTTGTCCGGCAGTTCACCATCATGACCCTGGTCTGGGGCGTGGTCGGTATGCTGGTCGGCGTCATCATCGCTGCGCAACTGTTGTGGCCGGCACTCAACTTTGATATTCCGTGGCTGACCTACGGCCGGCTAAGGCCATTGCACACCAACGCAGTGATCTTCGCCTTCGGCGGCTCTGCATTGTTCGCGACCAGCTATTACATCGTCCAGCGGACCTGTCACGTACGTCTGTTCGCCGACGGATTGGCGGCATTCACTTTCTGGGGCTGGCAGGTGGTCATCGTGCTCGCCGCGATCACCCTGCCGCTGGGTCTCACCCAGGGCAAGGAGTACGCGGAACTGATCTGGCCGATCGATATCCTGATCGCCGTGGTCTGGGTGTCCTACGCCATCGTGTTCTTCGGTACCATCGCCCTGCGGCGGGTCAAGCACATCTACGTCGCGAACTGGTTCTTTGCGGCATATATCATCACCATCGCAGTGCTGCATATTGTCAACAGCCTCGCGCTGCCGACTGGACTGTTGCATTCGTATCCCGCCTACGCCGGCGTGGTCGACGCGATGGTCCAATGGTGGTACGGCCATAATGCAGTGGGCTTCTTCCTGACTGCTGGTTTTCTCGGCATGATGTATTACTTCGTGCCCAAGCAAGCCGGTCGTCCGGTGTACTCATACCGGCTGTCCGTGGTCCATTTCTGGGCGCTGATCTCGATCTACATGTGGGCCGGCCCGCATCACCTGCACTACACCACTCTGCCAGACTGGGCGCAAAGCGTCGGCATGATGTTCTCGCTGATACTGCTGGCACCGTCCTGGGGCGGCATGATCAACGGCATCATGACGCTCTCCGGCGCATGGCATAAATTGCGCACCGATCCGATCCTCAAATTCCTGATCGTTTCACTGTCGTTCTACGGCATGTCGACCTTCGAAGGTCCGATGATGTCGATCAAGACAGTGAACAGCCTCTCGCATTACACCGACTGGACCATCGGCCATGTCCATTCCGGAGCGTTGGGCTGGGTAGCGATGATCTCTATCGGCAGCGTATACGCGCTGGTGCCCAAGCTGTTTGGCCGCGACAGGATGTACAGCATCAAACTGATCGACTGGCACTTCTGGGTCTCGACCATCGGCGTCGTACTCTACATTGCGTCAATGTGGATCGCCGGCGTAATGCAGGGGCTGATGTGGCGGGCGATCAATGATGACGGAACACTGACCTACACCTTCGTCGAGAGTCTCAGCGCCACCTACCCTTACTATGCAGTACGACTGCTGGGAGGCACCCTGTTTTTCGCTGGCATGTTGATCATGGTTTACAACGTCTGGCGCACCATCCAGAGCGGCGCGATTGAGCGCAGCGCTGTGATGCAGCCGGCTTAAGGAGGCCCATCGATGAATCATTCAATCGTCGAAAGCAAGATCGGCCTCATGGGAGCCCTGATCGTGATCGTCATCAGTTTCGGCGGACTGGTGGAGATCGTGCCGCTGTTCTTTTCCAGCGAGGTGACCCAGCCCGCCGAAGGCGTGGAACCATACAGCGCTCTGGAACTGACCGGTCGCGACATCTATGTTCGCGAAGGCTGCTATGTGTGTCATTCCCAGATGATCCGGCCGTTTCGCTCCGAGACCGAGCGCTACGGCCATTATTCGCTGGGTGGCGAGTCTGTCTACGACCGGCCGTTCCAGTTCGGGTCCAAGCGCACTGGTCCGGACCTGGCGCGGGTCGGTGGCCGCTACGCCGACGAGTGGCACCGCATCCATCTGATCAATCCGCGTGACGTCGTGCCGGAGTCGAACATGCCGGGCTATCCGTGGCTGGCCGAAAACGAGGTGGATGGACGACAGACGGTCAAGCATATGCTGGCACTCCGGACCCTGGGCCAACCGTATACCGACGAACAGATCGCCGCGGCGGAAAAGGAAGTCGCGGGCAAGACTGAACTGGAAGCGCTGATCGCTTATCTGCAGGGCCTCGGCACCAATATCCAGGGGCGGAGATAGCCTGTGGATCTGCCTACCCTGAGAGGATTATCCACCCTGCTGCTGATGCTGACGTTTATCGGCATCGTCATCTGGGCCTGGAGCAGCAAGCGCAAGAAAGACTTTGAAGAAGCCGCTCAATTACCGCTTGATGACGATGCCGTCAGCGCATCATCGAAAGACATTGGGGGCTCGGCAAGTGCGGGAGAAAAGAGACCATGAGTAGCTTCTGGAGCTGGTTCATCATCATCATTACGGTGGGGAATATCCTCGGCGCCGTATGGCTGATGTATTCAAATACCCAAAAGGCCACCCCCGGCACTACCGAAGTCACCGGCCACAAGTGGGATGGTGATCTGGAAGAGTTCAACAATCCCTTGCCAAGATGGTGGCTGGGGCTGTTCTACGTGACCGTGCTGATGAGCGTGGCCTATTTTGTACTCTACCCGGGCCTGGGTAATTTCAGCGGCGTTCTGGGCTGGAGCCAGGTCGGCCAGTATCAGGCGGAAGTTGAAGCCGCCGATGCCCGCTATGCGGAGTTCTATGCTCGATTCGCGGATATGGATCTGATGGAGCTCGCGGCGAACGACGAAGCCATGGCCGCAGCCGGAAATATCTTTGGCAACAATTGCGCCGCCTGTCATGGTGCGGACGGCCGCGGCGCGGTCGGCTTTCCCAATCTCACCGACGACAGCTGGCAATACGGTGGCTCGCCGGAGAACATCCTCGCCACCCTGAACAACGGCCGCAGTGGCGTGATGCCTGCTCAGGCGGCGGTGCTAGGCGAAGACGGCGTCGATGAAGTGGTCGCCTATGTGCTGTCGATCAGTGGTCGCGACGCCCCGGCTGACAAGGCGGCGGCAGGTGCACAGCGCTTTGCCCAGACCTGTGCCGCATGTCACGGACCTGACGCCAAGGGCAATCAGATGATCGGCGCTCCGAACCTGACCGACGATGTCTGGGTTTTCGGCGGTTCAGCGTCCAGCATCCGTGAGACCTTGATCAACGGTCGTGCCAACCAGATGCCTGCACAGCTGCCCCTGCTGGGTGAGGACCGGACCCGCCTGATGGCGGCGTATGTGCTCAAGATCTCAGGCTCGACGGGTGACTGACAGCACTCAGCCAGGACATCCGCCGGAGGCGACTCCGGAACCGCCACGCACCTGGAAACGCCGACAGCGGGATGTCGCTAACGTGCTGTGGGTTTCATTTTTGACCGCTGCGGTCGCGACCATGGTGTTCTTCGCCGCAGTCGATCCGGAAGTGCTCAGCGGGAACAACACTTTGGGCTGGCACATCAGCCGCGATGCAGGCTATGCATTGGGGTTTTTCGGCTTGTGGTTATTGACTGCCGTCACCGGCGCTTTGGTGGTCATCCTGGTGCGTACCGAGCACCGGGCGCAGGATATTCCCGGTGTCAAGGCGCGCAAGCGCGCGGCCAAACGGCGCAAGTCCGATCAGGCAGCCGGCGGTAACCCGGCGGATGGCGGGGCCAGATAAGCATGAGCCAACCGGCCAGCCAGGTCCCTGACTCGTTTTATATTGTTCACGAGAAGATCCACGCGCGCGAGGTCAGCGGGCGGTTTGACCGTCTGCGCAAACTCGCGGTTCTAGTGCTGCTGGGCATCTACTATCTGCTGCCGTTCGTCACCTGGAACGGCCGCCAGGCGGTGTTGTTCGACCTCCCGGCGAGAAAGTTTTATATCTTTGGTATCACGTTCTGGCCCCAGGACTTCTTCTATCTGTCGCTGATCCTGATCATCGCGGCGCTGACGCTGTTTTTCTTCACCGCTCTCCTGGGCAGGGTCTGGTGCGGCTACGCCTGTCCACAGACCGTTTGGACCGAAGTCTTCGTGTGGATGGAGCGTCTGACCGAGGGCAAGGCAGCGCGCCGGCGCAAACTGGACAAGGGACCCTGGACGCGGGAAAAGGTGCTGCGTAAGGGCGCCAAGCAATTTCTGTGGATCAGTTTCTCGCTGTGGACCGGAATCACTTTTGTCGGTTATTTCACTCCGATCCGGGACCTGTTCCACGGCATCACCAGCTTTGGCCTGGGACCATGGGAGACGTTCTGGTGCCTGTTCTATTCCGCTGCCACCTATGGCAACGCGGGTTTCCTCCGGGAACAGGTATGCAAGTACATGTGTCCGTATGCACGCTTTCAGAGCGCCATGTTCGACCACGATACGCTGATCGTGTCCTACGACGAAAAACGCGGGGAGCCACGGGGCGGACGCAAACGCGGTATCGACCCTGCTGACGCCGGACTGGGCAGCTGCGTCGATTGCAATATGTGCGTGCAGGTCTGTCCCACCGGCATCGATATCCGCGAGGGTCTGCAATACGAGTGCATCGCCTGCGCGCTGTGCATCGATGTGTGTGACTCGGTCATGGACAAGATGGACTACCCCCGTGGCCTGATCCGGTACAGCTCTGAAACTGCGATGAAAGAGGGCAAGCCCCTGCGCATCCTGCGGCCGCGGGTCGCCATCTATGCCACATTGTTGCTCGCCCTGGTGGTCGGATTCAGTCTCTCGCTGGGCCAGCGGACGCCGCTGCGCATGGACTCGATCCGTGACCGGAATTCACTCTACCGGGAAGTGGAGCCCGGCATAATCGAGAATGTCTATACCCTCAAGATCATCAATCTTGACGGTGTTGCTCACCGCTATCAGCTGGAAGCCACCGGCATCCCGGGCCTGACGATAGACGTAGACCCTGCCGCGCTGGTGCTGGAGGCCGGTGAGGTGCGGCGCGTTCCGATCTCGATGCGCGCCGCTGCCAGTGACATTGGCCCCGGCGGTCGGGATGTACAGCTGAAGCTGGAAGCAGTGGATTCTCCCGACATCGCGGTAGAGTCGGCCACGCGATTCCTCGGCCCTGTCCCATCCCGCTGAGATAGACTAGCGGTTATGAAATCGCTGCCGGAGTCACCTCATCCGGAACCCTGGTACCGCCAGTTCTGGCCCTGGTTCCTGATCGCATTGCCGCTGACCGCGGTCAGCGCAAGCATGGTCACGATCTATCTTGCCACCACGCGCTCTCATTCGATGGTCGTTGACGATTACGCGCGTATCGGGCTGTCCACGCAGCAGCGATTCGAACGCGATCAGCGGGCACGGGACCTCGGGCTTTCTGCAAGCCTGACCCTGTCCGGTTCATCAGCTTCGCTGGAACTGCAAGGGCCGGACTTTACCGGCCCCCGGGTGTTGTTCCTGACCCTTTCCCATCCGACCCAGCCGGAAAAGGATCGACGGGTCGAACTGTTCAGCGACGGAACGCGCTACCTGGGGCAGATTCAGCTGCCGGAGTCAGAACGTTGGTATATCCAGCTTGAACCCACCGATCTGAGCTGGCGTCTTGCCGGCGAGTTCCCGGCAGGCCTGACCCGTCTGGAGCTTCGCCCGGGCGGTAACCCGGCCGGGCGATGAAGCATGAATCCGGGGGATATTTGCTTTCATTGTGGAGAGCCGGTGCTGACCGGCCAGCGCTACCTGGTGGAATTGCAGCAGCAAACCCGCCCCGTATGCTGTCCAGGCTGCAAGGCGGTGGCGGAGTTTATCCGCGACAGCGGCTTGGCCGATTACTACGAATTCCGCACCTCCGCGGCCCTGAAACCCGACAATGCGGAACCCACGGCGACCAGCCCCGAGTGGCTGGCATTCGACCGGCCGGCAGTGCTGGAGCGTCTGAGCTCCTCTCGGGCTGAGGGTCAGCGCGAAGCGCTGTTGCTGGTCGAAGGCGTACGCTGCGCCGCCTGCAGCTGGTTGATCGAGCGTGGCCTTGGACAGCTGCCCGGGGTCGTGGAAATCCAGGTCAACCCGGCCACCGCGCGGGCAAGGCTGGTCTGGGATCCGCTGAAAACCCCGTTCAGCCGCCTGCTCGAAGGGCTGGCCAGACTGGGCTACCGGCCCCATCCGGTGCAGGCCGGCGCGCAGGCCTCGTTAGCCCAGCGGGAGCACCGCCAGGCGATGAAACGTCTGGCGGTGGCCGGTCTGGGGATGATGCAGGTGTTGACCTATGCGGTGTCCCTGTATGCCGGCGCGTTCCAGGGCATGGACGAGGATATCCGGTCCTTCTTGCGTCTGATCAGCCTGCTGGTGGCGACGCCGGTGGTGTTGTACTCCGGGTTTCCTTTCTTTCAGGGCGCATGGCGCGACCTGCGGGCTGGCAGGCCCGGCATGGATGTGCCCGTGGCGCTGGCTATCGGGGCGGCCTATATCGCCAGCCTGGCGAATGGTTTTCGCGGCGTTGGAGAAGTCTATTTCGACTCGGTCACGATGTTCGTCTTCCTGCTTTCATTAGGGCGTTTTGCCGAGATGACCGCCCGCCACCGCGCCGGCGAGATGTCCGATGCGCTGTCGCGGCTCGCTCCCTCAACCGCGCTGCGCCTCGCGCCGGGAGCAGACCAGCCGGAGTCGATCGGGGTCAGCGAATTGCAGCCAGGCGACCGCGTGCTGATCCGCGCTGGCGATCCGTTTCCGGCTGACGGCAATCTGGAGTCCGCCGGTACGCTGGTGGACGAGTCGATGCTGACCGGCGAATCCAGACCAGTCCGCCGCACACGGGGAGAACCGCTGATCGGCGGCAGTCTCAATGTCGGTGATCCGGTCGAGATGCGTGTCGAACGCACCGGCGCGGATACCGTGCTGTCGCATGTGGCCAGGCTGCTGCAGAGAGCCCAGGCCACGCGACCAGGTCTCGCCCGCAGTGCCGACCTGGTCGCACGATGGTTTGTCATCGGTGTGCTGCTGGTGGCTGCCGGGGTCGCCGCGTTTTGGGCCGCGCACGAGCCGGCCAACGCATTCGCGATCACCCTCTCAGTCCTGGTCGTGACGTGTCCCTGCGCGCTGTCGCTGGCCACCCCCACCGCGCTTACCGCCGCCACCACTCGTCTGGCACGGGCCGGCTTGCTGGTCACGCGCGCAGATGCGCTGGAACAGCTGGCCCGGGCGGACCACGTCATGTTCGACAAGACCGGCACCCTCACCCAGGGTCGGGTTTCGGTCACCGCGGTCAAAATCCTGGGCGGATATGATCGTGAACGATGCATGCGTATCGCTGCCGCCCTGGAGAGTCGCTCGGAGCATCCGATCGCCAAAGCGTTTGCCGGGATCGGCGTCCCCGCTGCGCTGGACACCAGGGTCGTCGCCGGCTTCGGCATCGAAGGCGAGGTGGACGGCCAGCGCTATCGTCTCGGCCGTCCCGATTTCGCCGCGGGTCTGGCTGACCATGCGGATCTGGCCCGGGATGGCGCCGCCGCGGCTATCGCGCTGGGCGGGCCGCAGGGCTTGCTCGCCAGCTTTGACCTGAGCGATCCGTTGCGAGAAGGCGCGCGCACTGCGGTGGGGCGACTGCGCGATCTCGGACTGGTCACGGAGATCGTCAGTGGCGACCAGGAAGAGTCAGTGAAGCTGGCCGCACGCGGCCTCGGCATTCCCTCCCACCTGTCTCGCCAGACGCCCGAGGACAAGCTGCATCATATCCGGCAATTACAGCGCCAGGGACGCCGCGTGGTCGCAGTTGGCGACGGCGTCAACGACGCACCGGTTCTGGCCGGCGCAGACGTCTCGGTGGCGATGTCCAGTGGCGCACCGCTGGCGCAAACCAGCGCAGATATGGTGCTGATGGGCGAATCACTGACCCCGCTGACTCATGGCGTCCAGCTGGCACGACAAACCCTGTCAATCATCCGTCAGAATCTGGGCTGGGCACTGCTGTACAACCTGGTGGCCCTGCCCATGGCGGCGGCCGGATGGCTTGCGCCATGGATGGCCGCTATCGGCATGTCCGCCAGTTCGGTTCTGGTGATTCTCAATTCGATGCGCCTGACCCGGGCCAGACTCGGCACCCGCTTACCTCAGTCGGGGACGGTGACGCGACTGCCCGGTCGCGAGGCATCATGAATATCATCTTTGTGCTGATTCCGCTGGGTCTGGTGTTGCTTGCGTTCGCCGTCTGGGCTTTCTTCTGGGCGGTGGGCAACGGTCAGTTCGACGACCTTGAAACACCAGCCTGGCGCATCCTGATGGACGATGATCGGCGACCGCCCCCGTTGCGTAACCCCGACGACAGCACGGAAATAGAGATCGATCCCAACACAGGACCAGCAGATGAACGCTGAACTGACCTGGCTTGCCGCGCTGACCATCGGTCTGGTCGGCAGCGGTCATTGTCTGGGCATGTGCGGGGGGATCGCCGGCGCGTTGGGCATGAGTGCGCGCCAGGCGGCGCCGGGCGCGGCGGGCACTGCAGCCTACACGCTGCTGTTCAATCTCGGCCGGGTTGCCAGCTACACGCTGATCGGCGGTCTTGCCGGGCTGCTGGGCAAGGCGTTCGGCGCCGGACTGGATGTACCGACCTGGTCTGCGGTCACCCGTAGTCTGACCGGCCTGGTGATGATCGCAATCGGTTTGCAACTTGTATTCCGCTGGCGCCTGCTGGGCTTTGTCGAACGCAGCGGCGCGCGCTTCTGGAGCAAACTGGCCCCGCTGGCCCATCGTCTGATGCCGGTACGCAGACCCGCGGATGCGCTGTTGCTGGGGATGCTCTGGGGATGGCTGCCCTGCGGGCTGGTCTACAGCGTGTTATTGATGGCATTGATGACCGGAAATCCCGTGCACTCCGCGGCGCTGATGGCCGCATTCGGCATCGGAACACTGCCTTCCATGACCGCCACCGGTCTGGCCTCATCGCGCCTGAATCCTGCTGCCCGCCCTGGCCTGCGTCGGCTTGCCGGCGTCCTTCTGCTCGTATTTGGCATCTGGACCGCGGCATCACCTTTGTCCCACCTGGCTGGCGGCGGCCACGGCGGCGACAGCGGCCACCAACACCATGGCGCCAACCGCAACAAGGCGCCGGAGGCTGCTATAGTAATTGCAATGTCGCCACCCGCAGGCAGATAGCCAATGAGGCCTGGCGCTACCTGCAAGCGATTCAACAGACGACGCGACCAGCCGGTGTAGTCATCGGCTGGCCCAGGGCAAATTCAAGGAGAACATCACATGTCGCAAGCAGCCAAATCTGTTGCCTCGGTAGCCAAACCCGGCGTTGCCACCGGGGATACGGTAGGCAAGATATTCGCGCTGGCCAAGGAACAGGGTTTCGCCCTGCCCGCGGTCAACTGTATCGGCACCAATTCGGTCAATGCCGTGATGGAAGCCGCGCGTGACGCGAACTCGCCAGTGATTATTCAGTTCTCAAACAGTGGCGGCGCCTTTTTCGCTGGCAAGGGTCTGGCCAACGATGCGCTGCAGACTTCGGTGCTGGGATCCGTGGTTGCCGCGCGCTATATCTGGCTGGTCGCGGAGGCCTATGGAATTCCGGTGATCCTGCATACGGATCATGCAGCGAAGAAATACCTGCCATGGATCGATGGCATGCTGGACGCAGGTGAACGTTTCTTCGCAGAAACCGGAAAACCCTTGTTCAGTTCGCACATGATCGATCTCTCCGCCGAGCCGCTGGAAGAGAATGTGGAAACCTGCGCCCGTTATCTGGAACGGATGAGCAAGATCGACATGACGCTCGAAATCGAGCTTGGCGTCACCGGCGGCGAAGAGGACGGCATCGACAACACCGAGGTCGACAATTCCGCGTTGTACACGCAACCGGAAGACGTCAATTACGCCTACGAGGTGTTATCCGCGATCAGTCCCAATTTCACCGTCGCCGCCAGCTTCGGCAATGTTCACGGCGTGTACAAGCCAGGCAACGTCAAATTGACGCCGGTAATCCTGAAGAATTCGCAGGATTACATAGCGACGAAACACAAAACCAGACCGATGCCGGTCAGCTTTGTGTTTCATGGCGGCTCGGGATCGGAGCCGGAGAAGATCGCCGAAGCCATATCCTATGGCGTGGTGAAGATGAATATCGACACGGACACCCAGTGGGCGACCTGGAAAGGCGTGATGGACTACTACAAGAAGAACGAGGCTTACCTGCAGGGTCAGATCGGCAATCCCGAGGGCGACGACAAACCGAACAAGAAGTACTACGATCCGCGCGCCTGGTTGCGCCAGGGTGAGCTGACGATGATCAAGCGTTTGCAGGTCGCGTTCACCGATCTCAACTGCCTGAATCGGTACTGAACCGGATTCGCCGGTGCGCCGTCCGGATCGAATGGCTTCTGCAGCCAGAACCGGTGTTGCGATTGGTCTTCTGCTGACCGCCAATGCGCTTTGCCTGCCTGGAGCGCTGGCTGATGAGGAAGCGGACACGGCCTTTGCCGAACTCGAAAACCGTCTGTTGACAGACGACTTTTCGCTGGCGTTCGACATCGTCTCCAGTGATCCCTATCCGGCTCATCTCCAGGGCACTGCAGACCTGCGTGGCATTGACCAGGTCAAGGTCGAGGCGGACGGCGAATTCGCTGGCCAGACTGCCGCCATCCGGCTGCTGGCGCGCGGCGGCACGATGCATGGTGGAAACGGCGCGAGCGGATTCGAGCAATCGACTCCGGACGCGTTACGCGAGGCGATGGTCCTGGGACTGACGCGTATGGGCCTGCTGCATAACCTGGCGGTCATGTCTTCGGGTGCGCCGCCGGACCATGCAGGCGGCGGGGTCCGGGATTGGGTGCAGGTCAAAGACCTGCGCCGGGAGACCGACGTCATCACCGATGGTACCCCGGCTTTGGCCTTTCACTTTACCGTCGTCGTCAGCGGCGTGGACGCAGCGACCGCCGTGCTCTGGGTGGATGCAGAGACAGGTTTGCCGATCAGGCGCGAGCAGGTGGTGCGTTTCGACGGCGGGGAAATGCGGGTCACCGAAACCTATCCGGCGCTGACCGTTTTTCCGCGCTGAATCGGTGCTCCTGGCACCCGAGCCTGACCAATCGGGCGACTCGATTCGCCGTGGCCGCTAGCGGTGGCGGAACGCGTCGGTGGCCTCAACCAGCGCCGATGTGTTGCCTGGCTCGAATGCGGAATGCCCGGCATCGGGAACGATCCTCAATTCCGCTTCCGGCCACGCCCGGTGCAGATCCCATGCGCTGCGCATCGGGCAGACGACGTCGTAACGCCCCTGCACAATCACCGCCGGGATGTGACGGATCGCATCCACGCCCTCGAGTAACTGCCGCTCACTACCCATAAAGGCATCATTGACGAAATAGTGGCATTCGATGCGAGCCAGGGCGAGCGCAAAATCCGCCTCGCCGGCATGCGCCACATGATCGTCATCCCGCAACAGCAGGCTGGTGGCCCCCTCCCACATCGACCACGCTCTGGCTGCCTTCAGCGCGGCTGCGTGATCGTCTCCGGTGAGCACACGATAGTACGCCTGCAACAGATCGCCACGCTCTGCCTGCGGAATCGGCGCGACATAGGATTCCCACATATCAGGAAACAGTTCGCTGGCCCCGAACTGATAGAACCAGCGGATCTCTGCCGGCCGGCACAGAAAGATGCCGCGCAATATCAATCCACTGACGACTGCCGCATGGTGCTGCGAGTAAGCCAGCGCAAGCGTGCTGCCCCAGGAGCCGCCGAACACCAGCCAGTGATCGATGTTCAGATGTTCCCGCAGGCGCTCAAGATCGGCACACAGATGCCAGGTCGTGTTATCGACCAGGTTCGCGTGAGGCCTGCTTCTGCCGCAACCGCGCTGGTCCAGCAGCACTATCCGATAATGATCGGGATCGAAGAAGCGCCGGGCTCGCGCATCGCATCCCGCGCCGGGACCGCCGTGGATAAATACCGCAGCCTCGCCATCTGGATTACCACACTCCTCGAAATAGATTTCGTGTGTATCCGACACGCGCAGATGGCCGCTGTTGTATGGCTCGATCTCCGGGTACAGCTGGCGCCGGTTTGGCTGCCTGCCTGCCGACCCTCCTGCCTCCGACTGAGCACTCGTCATCGTTTGGATTTCTTGACGAAGAACCAGCCAAGATAACCGCCTATTGCGATCACCGCGATGATCACGATGAGGCTGCTCAGCCCATACGGGCTGCCCAACAGAAGGTCGGTCCAGAGTTCCATAATGCGATCTCCCAGGAGGTTGGCAAACTCCTGTGGAGGCTAGCATACAGAGGCCCTGACCGCTGCTCCGTCTGCTCGCCACATCGCATCTGCGGAGCGCTGCCGAGGCTGTGCTAGGCTCCCGTTGCAAAGAAACGGGCCCGCGCGTGGCGCTACGGAGTTCTTTATGACGATCTGGTACACCGCGATCGCGATCATCACGACCGTGCTGGCCTTCGGCTGCGCCCTGCATGCCCTGCTCAATGTGCGTGATCCGGGTTCTGCACTGGGGTGGATCGCGCTGTGTTTGCTGGTGCCGATCCTCGGCCCTTTGCTCTACGTGCTGTTCGGGATCAACCGCGTGTATACGCGTGCCCGCCGCCTGGGCCTGACCGAAAAGCACCTGCCCGCGATTGGCCAATCCCCGCTGCTCCCGGACAGCGTCCCGGCCTCGCTGCGCCAGCAGGCGACACTGACCGGATCGCTGCAGCGCTGGCCGCTGACCGAGACCAACACGGTTACAGCGCTGCACAATGGCGACCAGGCCTATCCGGCCATGCTCGAGGCCATCAACGAGGCGCGCCAGCGCGTGTGCCTGAGCAGCTATATCTTCAATTCGGATGCCGTTGGCCGTCACTTCGTCGATGCTCTGGCGCAGGCCAGCGCCCGGGGTGCAGACGTGCGGGTGCTGGTCGACGGTGTGGGCGAGTATTACAGCTGGCCGCGGATCAGCAGACTGCTGCGCAAGCGAGGCGTACGCGCTGAGCGATTTGGGCCGCCGTCGCTGATTCCGCCCTCGCTCCAGCTCAATCTGCGCAATCACCGCAAGATACTAACCGCAGACGGGAAGATCGGCTTTGCCGGCGGCATGAATATCGCAGCCGCCAACCTGACTGCAGGTGACGATGGCGGGCACAGTATCCGCGATATCCATTTCCGCTTCGCCGGTCCCGTTGTCGCGCAGCTCGACAAGGCTTTTTTCGAAGACTGGGAACTCGCCACCGGTGAGCCGCCGCCCGACGGAATCGAGCCGGTGTCAGGAAACGGCGACGGCCTGTGCCGCGTCGTGACCGACGGTCCGGGTCGCGATCTGTTCAAGCTGGCTGCGATATACATCGGCGCGGTTTCTCTCGCGCGCCGCCGGATCACGATCGTCACGCCGTATTTCCTGCCACCGCGCCCGCTCACCGGCGCACTGGTCGCCGCGGCGCTGCGCGGGATCGAAGTGACGGTGATCCTGCCCGAGCGGAACAATCAGCCCCTGGCCCACTGGGCCACCCGCAACATGCTCTGGGAGCTGCTGCGCTGGGGAGTCAGATGCTACTACCAGCCGGGTCCGTTTCCGCACACCAAGCTGTTTCTGGTGGACCACAAGTATGCTGTCGTGGGTTCAGCCAACATCGATCCGCGGAGCTTGCGTCTGAACTTCGAACTCGGCGTCGAGATCTTTGAACCTGATCTCACCCGGCAACTGTCGGCCCACTGCGACGGCCTGCGCGCCGGCTCCCGCGAAATCACCCTCGATGAGCTGAATGATCGCTCTTTGCCGATCCTGATCAGAGACTCGATCGCCTGGCTTTTCACGCCATATCTGTAGGACACTCGATCTCGATGACCGGCGACTACTCACAATTCGCGCTGCTGGCGCAAAGACGTTTTCTGCCGTTGTGGCTGTGCCGGCTGGCGAATTCCCTGAACAGCGAATTGCTGCGCATGAGCGCTATCTTTCTGATCGGCGCGACTGCGGCCGCGAGCCTCGGCAACAACAGTTTGCGTCGCGAAATCGCTATCTGGTTCGTGCTGCCGGCGCTGCTTGCCGCGCCCCTGGGCGGGCAGCTGGCGGATCGCTTTGATCGCCGCCTGCTGATCTGGATCACGCAGACTACCGGACTGCTGACCGCAGCGGCGGGCGCCCACGCATTGCTGACAGATGACCGTTGGACATTGCTTGCAGCCGTGGCGCTGGCCGGGTTTCAGGTTTCGATTTTCGGCCCGACAGCCGGCACGCTGGTGCGACAGCACCTCAACGTGAGCGAATACGTCGCGGGCAGCGGCTTACTGGTCGCCGGCCAGCAGCTTGCGGTGATCATCGGCCTGCCCGCGGTGCTGCTGGCCGCGTCAAGTCTCGACGGCCACGTCGCAGTCATCGGCGGCATGCTCGTGGTCTCGGGCCTGTTAGGTGCATTTGCCGGCGCCAGTGTGCCGCGATCGCTCCCGCCGCTGCCACGATTCGCGCTGGCCTGGAATCCGCTGGCGGCGATACGCAGCACCTTGCTGGTGGTGCTGAAGGATCGCAATCTGTTTCTTGCCGTGCTTGGCGTCAGCTGGTTCTGGTTTACCAGTCTGGTTTATCTGATCTTTCTCCCGGACTTCGGTGTCCAGGTACTTGGGGTCGATCCGGCGCAGAGCACCGTGCTGGTGTTACTTCCGGTTTTCGGCGTGCTTATCGGATCGTTGCTTTGCCGGCCGGCCTCGGGCCAGCGCGTCGAATTGGGATTGGTCCCGCTTGGCGCTTTGGGCATGACGGTCGGCGGGGTGGCGTTTTACTTTTCCGCACCCGATGCGGTCCTCGGATTCGGCGTCTCGCTGGCGGATCTGTTTGCCGAGGGCGCGTTCCGCTGGCTGGCCGTGGACATGCTGCTATTCGGGATTTCGGCCGGATTGTTCGTCGTCCCATTGAATGCCTATATTCTCGACAGTGCCCCCGGCGGGAAACTCGGGCGAGTGCTGGGCGGTACCTACTTTTATAATCTGCTATTTATATCGCTGGTCATCGGTGGTGCCGACTGGCTGCTGGCCGAGGGCCTGTCCGTCCATGGCCTGGTGCTGGTCGTAACCCTGCTGCATGCGGCCGTCTCGCTGTATATCTTTCTGCTGCTGCCTGAGTTTCTGCTCCGGCTCGTGATGTGGATGCTGGTCCATACCATCTACCGCGTCGACGCCAGCGGTCTGGAGAAGATCCCGCAACAAGGGCCAGCGATCATCGTATGCAATCACATTACCTATATGGACGCCTTGATCATCGGCGCCTGTGTGCGGCGGCCGATCCGCTTTGTGATGCACAAATACATTTTCGAGATCCCGGTGCTGAGCACATTTTTCCGTCTGGCCAAAGCCATCCCGATCGTATCGGCAAAGCAGGACCCCGAGGCGCTGGCCGCCGCGCTGGACCAGGTCGCCGGCGAACTCGATGCCGGCCGGCTGGTGGCGATCTTTCCCGAGGGGCGATTGACCGGAGATGGGGAGGTGGGCATATTTCGCAGCGGCGTGGAACGCATGGTCGAGCGGAATCGGGTACCCGTGGTGCCGATGGCCTTACAGGGACTCTGGGGCAGCTTCTTTAGTAACGACGGCGGCCCGCCGATGACTCATCGCCCGCGCTGGCATTGGGCACGGATTGGGCTGCGAGTGGGAGATCCGGTGCCTCCGGAATCAGTCAGCGCCGCGGATCTCCGCCAGCACGTCCTCACCTTGCGCGCCGGTCAGGGCTGATCCGGTGCCGGCGTCCCCGGCGGCATCGGAGCCACCGCCGGGATCATCCCGGCAGGCGCTGACTGCCGGGTACTCCGGAGATCAGGGACAACCACGCCCGAAGTGTCAAAACGCAGCTTGAGCCGCTGCATCCAGAGATCTTCCTGCCCGGCCAGCGCCTCCGGCGCAGGCGCGGCGTCCGGCTTGAGCAAATCGATGGTCGCCAGCCGCAACTCGTCTGCGCCCGGGCGGGTGAGCATCGTGATCCGATCACCATCCGGCGACTCCGCGCGCCAGGCCCCGGCGGGGACCAACGCGTTCAGCAGACGACTGGCGACCACCCGACGATCCCCGTCGACCGCGAGCAGGTGCATCCACTCTCCGGTCTGCAGCAAGAGTCTCCGGCCCGAAGGCGTGAAACGCATCGCCATCACACGTCCTTGCAGAGTCATCTGCACCGGCGCCTCCTGCAGCGCCGTCCCCCAAACCAGCACACGGCCATCTTGCAGCGCCACAGCAAGCCTCTGCGGGCTTCCATTCAGAGCCAGACCCAGCGGTCGCGCGGGTAACGCCGCCGACCACTGCAACTCGCCGTCATTCGCGCGCCAGAATTCGACCGCGTCGCGGGACAAGGTCACGATCCGCGCGCCGTCGGCGCTGATTGCCACATCGATGATCTCGCGCCCGGGCCCGAGCACCGGTCCGGGTTCACCGCTGATTCCATCCCATAGTCTTGCCCCGAGTTCCCCGCCGGTAACGATCAGGCGATTGTCCGGGCCGATAGCGGCACTGCTAACCTCACCGCTGCCATGATGGAACCGCTGGCCGGCAAGGCTGCGCGTGGCTGCATCCCACAGCAACACGCTGCCGTCGGCGCCGACGCTCAGCAGATGGCTGCCGTCGTCGCTGAATTCCAGCACCGTGATGGCGCCGGCATGACCGGCCGCCTGATCCTCTGCGACCGCCGGGCTCCACGGCTGCCCGCGATCGAGGAAGCTGATCCCGCCGCGATGATCTCCGCGCACCAGCTGATAACCGGCCGGATTGATCGCCAGTACCCGCGCGTCGCCGTTGGCGAAACCGGGGACTGCCTGCGCAGGCGCCTCGGCAGGGATGTTCCAGACCCTGGCGGAGCTACCCCCCCGGCCAGTGACGACACGCGTCCCGGTGGCGTCGAAGGCCGTGGAAAACGTCCCGCCCGTTGCCGACGGCTCTGCCACGCCGGTCATCTCGCCCGAGTGCCTTAACATCGGCATGACCGGCGTGCCCGCTGGCAAAGACAGTATTTCGTAGCTGCGCTGCCTGGGCTGTACCAACAGCATCGCGCCATCGGCGGAGAATGACAGCGCGTCCGGATCCTGAACTTCCATAACCAAAAGCGGCCGGACGAAACTGTCCTTCTGCTCCTCGGGTATCGCTTTACTCAGCGCCCAGATGCGCGCCATGCCACCTCGACCAACCGTTGCCAGCCAGCGGCCGGAACGATCGAACAACATTCGTGTTACTGCACGGTCATGTTCCAGCTGCGCGATCAACTGGCCTGTATTACTGTCCCAGACACGAACCACATTTTCCCGGTCCAGCGTGCCCAGATAGCGGCCCTCCGGGCCGACCGCCAGCGCCAGCAACTCGCCGCCTATGATGACCGGCGGCAGCTCCCGCGCGGCGGCCAGATCCGCGCGACGGATGCGCAGCCCGCTGGTGCCGCCGGGCAGTTCGGGGATCGCCAGCACACTGCCCGTCACCGACAGCGCGGGAGCCAGCACAAATCCGGCGCTGCTCTCGAGCGTCATCAACGGTTGTCCCGAATCGGCTCGCCATACGCGTACTGCTGGCTTTGTACCCGAACCGGCGGTGACCAGAAACCGGCCCTCGGCGTCGAACGCGATAGTGCGGTCCCCTGCGTCGACCGGAACCCGGGCGCTGAGCATACCTGCACTGACATCCCAGATCTGGAGGAAGCCGCGAGACTCCGGATTGGCGCTAACCGCGGCAGCTCGCCGGCCATCCGGACTGAGAACCACTCTGACCTGAGAAGTAGGCCGTGGATCAGGTATCAAAATCGGATTGCCGGGCTGGTCCGCCGTAACTTCCACATTGTTCGACAGGCGTAGTTCCCAGCCGGTCAGCAGGCCCACGCTGCCGGAGAACCGATCCTCGACCTCGAGGGTCCATGTGCCGCGAACCGGCTCACCTGCCAACTCGGCCAGAGCCGAGGCTCCGGCATCGAATTCGAACGGCTCGCCACCCGCTGCTGCTTGCCCGCGCACCGGGATCGTGGCGGCTCTTCCCGACGGCGCGATCAGACGCATCCAAAGGTCGCTTGGCTGCGGATGATCGATCCACACCCGCATCGCGGGCCGGCGTACCTTGCCGTCAGCGTCAAGGACCAGACGTCTGCGCACAGTCACGAACTCTTCGGCCAGCGCAGCGAACCCTCCGCGAGCGCCGACGGCGAGTCCGGTGTCGGCATGCCATGTCTGCACAACATGATCAGTGGTCAGCGTCACCACCTTGTCGCCGGCCGGATCGATGCTCAAGGTATCGACCGGGGCGCCGGTGCGAATCACGGAGCGTAAATAGGGATAGTCATTGCCAATCAGCTCAGCCGCTTCCTGCAGGCGCAGCGTGTTCGGCGATTCCAACGCTCTTATTCGGTAGATCAACGCCCGATCCCTCATCTCGAGAAACTCGGCTTGCCTGGCCTGGCGGTCCCAGAACTCGGCCAGCAGCCGGTCTGCGCGCCGCATCTGCCGATACACGCCGCGCATCTGAACATCGGCCTCCAGCGCCTCTTCCCAGGTGGTGGCCTGGACGCTCCGCCGCTCGAGGACGCCGGCGAACAACTCGTCGGCCGTGCGCCCGAACCCGGGTATCCGACTCAGACCCTGGTACGCATCTACGGCAACGTCATAATCGACGGTCGCAAGGCGCAGAGTCTCAATGTAAGGTCGCGGAAGAATGCGCACATACCAGTAGGGCACGCCGACCAGTAGCGCCGCAGTCACCACACCGATCACAGCAAACCGCCAGTTGAATGGCAGGCTCTGGCTGGCCCAGCGGCGCGAGAACACCTGACCGTAGATTCGGTTCCGGACAGCAAGCGTGTGGTCCGGGCTGACCCGGATCAGCCCGGCGATGCGCAAATATTCGTGGCTGACCGAGAATCGATCATAGCGAATGTTGCGCCCTCGCCATACGCGGCGATAGAGACGCAATGCAGCCTGCACCAGCTTGCTTTCTGATCTGATATTGCCGCGCGTTTTGCGCAGATTGGGTTCGTTCTCCGGCGCGCTGCCGGTCAGGAAGCGCTCCTGTACCAGCCGATCAATGGATTCGTCCGACTCTATCGGATCAGAGCTGCGTGCGACCGCCCGACAGATTTTCTGGGTCAGGTAAGGATGCCCGCCTGTCCAGTACAGCACCCGGTACAGAGCCCGCTCTGCGTCCCCGGCGTTGAGGCCCAGTTCGCGGCACAACGGCCGCGCCTGCTCGAAGCTGAAATCCTGCAGGTCTATGCTGCGCCCGACCCGGAAACGATCCAGATCTGCGGTCTTGGATTCCTGCGGCAAGGTCGAACCGAGCAAGACGAAACGCAAACGATCGTATTCCGGTTCTGAGGCGCGTGCATTCTGGCAAGCCTGAACGCTGTCGAACAGATCCTCCGCATGCTCCAGTTCCTGCACGCTTTCGAGGCCGTCGAAGAAGATCACCACCGGCGCGCGAGTGCCGGAAAGCACGACTTCCCAGAAAAATTCATTGAGCCGCTGCAGCGCTGGCAAGGGTTTCTTCTCTTGCCACCAGTGTTGCAGATCAACCGTGATCTTGAGTTCGCGGACGATCCGATAAGCGATACCGTAATACCAGCGCCCGGCTTCGGAATCCCGGCCGCGACCCACGGTTTGTGACAGGTCGACCACCGCGGTCAGGTAGTCCCGCCGTCGCAGCGTCCGCGCAGCGCGCGCCACCAGGCTGGATTTGCCGGTCTGCGGCGGGGCCAGCACATGACAATAATCTCCGGCGATCAGACCATCGATCAGCTTGTTATCGGCCTGGCGCTCCAGATAGCAGGAACGTCTCGGCTGCACCGGTCCGCCCACGACATAAAACGCCTCGCCGCTCTGGTCAGGCGGAGCCGGCATTTCTGTGACCTTGTTTTTCGACAGGTCTTCCATGGACTTGGCTTGAGCGCCGCGGTGGCGACATTGACCTGCATTCTGGATCAATCGGCTGCCGGCTGCCAGAAACCGGCTCGAATGGCACATCCGGCCCCGTCCCGCCCGGGTCCGGTCAGGACCTGACCGGGCACCGGTAGTACACTCTGCGGATGCCAGGTCCTCGCAACAATCCGGTCCGCAACCAGCTCCCGTTTGAGCTGCCAGAACAAGCAGAGCAGCCATTACTTCTGAAACAGGACTTGTTCGGGGTGGTCGAGCGGGTTCCCGTTGGTCAGGGCCAGCAGCCTGGTTATGCGGTGAGGCGAGACCCGGCGCGAGCGCGATGGTGGACCCGGCCGGTGGCGAAATGGCTGGCCAGCAGAGAGAACCGTGCGCTGGCAGCGCTGCCGCCGATGGATGCGGTGCCCCGACCCGTGCGTCTCGACGATGGCAGCCTGGCGCGTAGCTGGCAGGCCGGCAGACCGATGCATGAGGCGCGGCCGTCGGATCCGGCGTATTTCACCGCAGCATTCCGGCTGTTATGCCGCCTGCACCGTGCCGGGGTGGTGCACAACGACCTGGCAAAAGAAGCAAACTGGCTGGTCAGGGAAGACGGCAGCCCGGCGTTGATCGACTTCCAGCTCGCCTGGGCGCCGCGACGCCGCGGCGCCCTGTTCCGAACTCTGGGACGCGAGGACATCAGGCATCTGCTGAAACACAAGCGCTATTATTGTGCCGGGCATCTCACCAACCGCGAGCGCGCGATACTCGATCGCCCGTCCCCGATTTCCCGATACTGGATGCGGCTGGGCAAACCGGTCTATCTGTTTGTCACCCGCAAGATATTCAACTGGCGCGATCGCGAGGGTGCTGGCGATCGAAATTTGTCCTGAACCCTTGCCGCAGGCCAGCGGCAACGGCTATCTTGCTGCCCTCCTACAGCGCTGGAGCCTCGCCATGGATATCTGCCACAGTCATAACCGCCGAGCGGGCCTGCAGTCCGGGCCCAGAGCCTACGGGCTGCGATTGAGCTTGCCGCCCGGCGATACCATGAACGCGTTGCTTGGTGAAAACTGGCATAGTTTCGAGTGGTTCCACAGCGATGCCGAGCGAGCCCGCCGGATTGCCGAACTGAAAACGCAGTTCGCCTATTACCGCAAGGGCGACCGCGCCACTTATGTGATTGAGAAGGTGGATCGGGACCCTCCCCCGGCGCCACCGGCTGACACTGGGGATCGTCATGGCTGAGCCGAAATGCCCTGATTGCGGAGCGAGCGGACTGGATCATATCGTCGCCGCCGACAGTAGCGACCGCTCCAGAGACGGCAAGCCCTGGTTCAACGTCGCCTACTGCAACAGCTGCGGCCATGTCTACGGGATTTTCGCGAAACACATCTTCGGTCCACGATCCGGACCCCAGCTGGTAGTCAAAGAACGCAGCTGAACCATGCGTCCGAGCAAGTTCGATGGGTTCCTCGATGAGTATCCGGTGACGGTAGACATGCCAGTCGCCTGGGGCGAGATGGACAGCTTCAAACATGTCAATAATGCCGTCTATTTCCGATATTTCGAAAGCGCCCGGATCGCCTGTTTCGACCGCATCGGCTATGCCGATCTGATCAGCAGCTCCGGTAGCGGACCGATACTGGCTTCCACCGAATGCCGCTTCCGCATCCCTCTGACCTACCCGGACATGCTGATTGCCGGCACGGTCATCGAGGATATCGGGCAGCATCACTTCGTTATGGGCTATGCTGTGTTTAGCCGCAGCCACGACGCCATCGCGGCGACCGGCAGTGGTCGCATCGTGTCGTACGACTATCAGCGTCAGCAAAAGACTCCGATCCCGCCCGCCATCCGGTCCGGGCTGGAGGGACTCCGCCGCAAGGCGGGATAACCGCGGTCACGAGCTGAGATTTACCGCCGCGCGCAGCCCTGAACCCGTCACGAGTGCCCTGCCCTGGGCTCGCAGAGCGTCGGAACTGCCAATGCTGATCGCGGTCCGAGAGCATGGAGTCGGGTGGCCGGGCCGGGCTTGCCGGCCGTCGCCGTGAGTCCTCGGAGCACGGAGAATATGGACCCGGGCCGGGCCCGGAGAATGACCCCGGCGGGCCGAGGCACGCGGCGGCGCTTGAAAAACTGGCGCGACATGGTAAAAGAGTGGCCCTTCGACCGACCCGGGCCAGCCCTTCCGGCGTCAACCCGGGGACGAAATCGATCAGATTGAGAGTCCTGACCAATGATAGAGACTGAACGACTGACCAAGCGTTATGGCAGCCTGGTGGCTGTTGATCAACTGAGTTTTTCTGTCGGTCAGGGCGAGGTACTGGGCTTCCTCGGACCCAACGGCGCCGGCAAATCCACCACCATGAAGATGATCGCGGGCTTTTTGACGCCGACCGAGGGCCGGGCCACGGTCTGCGGTTTCGACGTGGAACGGGATCCGGTGAAGGCCAAGGCCCAGATCGGTTATCTGCCTGAGGGCGCGCCCAGCTACGGCGAAATGACGCCGGCGAGTTTTCTGGACTTTATCGCGCGGGTGCGTGGCCTGAGCGGCAGCGAGAAGGAACGTCGGACCGCACAGACTGTGGAACGGCTTAATCTGGGCTCGGTGATCGCCCAGCCGATCGATACCCTGTCCAAAGGCTACAAGCGCAGGGTCGGTCTCGCGCAAGCCATACTGCATGACCCGCGCGTGCTGATCCTCGATGAGCCCACCGACGGCCTCGATCCCAACCAGAAACATGAAGTCCGCTCGCTGATCCGCGAGATGGCGGCCGACAAGATCATTATTATTTCCACCCACATCCTGGAAGAGGTACACGCGGTTTGCGGCCGGGCGATCATCATTGCCAGGGGCCGCATTCTCGCCGACGACACCCCGGCCGCGCTGGAAGCTCGCTCAAGCAGGCATAACGCGGTCAGTCTGAGATTAAGTGAGGTCCCGTTCGCCGATGCGCAAACCCGCCTCGCCGGTCTGGATCGTGTCCGGACAGTGGAGGATACCGGAGACGGTGGGTTGCGGGTCGTACCGCGCGATGGCGCGTTCATCCTGCCTGAGGTAGGCCAGCTGGCCATGGAGCATGGCTGGCATGTGGACGAACTTCAGGTGGAGAGCGGACGTCTTGACGAAGTATTCCGGGAGATCACGACCCAGGCCGGCCTGGCGGAGGTGCGCTCATGAGCAAGGCAGGCATCGTCTGTCGACGCGAGCTGGCGGCCTATTTCGCAACTCCGGTCGCTTATGTGTTTATCGTCATATTCCTCGTGCTGGCCAGCGCGTTTACTTTTTATCTGGGTAATTTCTACGAGCGTGGTCAGGCCGATCTGACACCGTTCTTCAGCTTCCACCCCTGGTTGTACCTGTTTCTGGTCCCGGCGATCTCGATGCGGCTCTGGGCCGAGGAGCGCAAGTCCGGGAGCATAGAGTTGCTGCTCACGCTGCCGATCCGGACCCGCGACGTGGTGATCGGCAAGTTTGCGGCGGCCTGGGCATTCTGCGGGATCGCGCTGGCGCTCACGTTTCCGATCTGGCTGACCGTCAACTATCTGGGCCAGCCCGACAACGGCGCCATTTTGACCGCCTACCTGGGCAGCTTATTGATGGCCGGCGCGTTTCTGGCCATCGGTGCCTGCATATCGGCTACCACACGCAATCAGGTCGTCGCCTTCATCATCACCGTCGTGGTGTGTTTCGGCTTTCTGTTATCGGGGCTGCCGCTGGTGCTGGATCTGTTTAGCGGCTGGGCGCCCCAGCCGGTGACGGATGCAGTCGCGTCATTATCGTTTATGACTCATTTCAGGTCTCTGTCCCGCGGCGTCATCGACCTGAGCGCAATCGCCTATTTCGGTCTGGTGATCGGTTTCTGGCTTGCGGCCAATACCGTGGTCCTCGATCTGAAGAAAGCCGACTAGGAGCAAGCCGTGACTACCAAGAAAAGCCATTCTCTCGGCGGCACCGGACTGCTGCTGCTTGCAATCCTGTTTCTGGCCCTGACCGTGGTCAGCAATTTTGCGTTGCGCGGCAAACAGATTGACCTGACCGAAAGCAAGCTGTACACGATCTCTGCGGGCACCCAAAACGTACTTCAGTCGCTGGACGAGCCGGTTCACCTCTACTTCTTTTTCTCCAACCGGGCGACTGAGGGGATTCCGCAACTGCGCGACTATGCGACCCGGGTTCGCGAGCTGTTGCAGGAATTCGTGTCGAACGCCGATGGCAAGCTCCAGCTCACCGAAATCGATCCGCTGCCCTTCTCCGAGGAAGAAGATCGTGCCTCGCTGTTCGGTCTGCAGGCGGTAAGCCTGGGCGGCGGCGGAGACCCGATATACATGGGTGTCGCAGGCACCAACGCAGTCGACGACCTGGAGATCATCGAATTCCTGCAGCCGGATCGTGAGGCCTTCCTCGAATACGATCTGGCCAAGCTGGTGCACAATCTGTCTAACCCGGAGCGCACCGTGGTGGGCGTACTCAGCGGTTTGCCAGTCGCCCAGGGCTTTGACCCCCGCACCGGTGGCGAGATTCCACCCTGGGTGATGACGACTCAGATGGAACAGCTGTTCGAAGTCCGTAACCTGGATCCGGGGCTCGGCGCAATCGACGAGGACATCGATCTGCTGGTGGTGATCCATCCCAAAGACCTGAGCGATCTCACCTTGTACGCGATCGACCAGTTCGTAATGGGCGGCGGCAAACTGCTGGCTTTTGTCGATCCGATCTCCGACGCGGAGATCCCGATGGACCCGGCCGGCGCCAGCAGCGCGCTGTTCGCCGATCGTTCATCCAGCCTGGAATCCCTGTTCAACGCATGGGGATTCTCCGCCAACCCTGCGGACGTGGTGCTCGACGCCGGCCAGTCTCTGTCGGTGAATTCGGGCACCGGCCAGCCGGTACGCCACCTGGCGATGATCGGCGCGGGCAAGGACGCGCTGTCGCAAGACGATGTGATCACCGCGAATTTGAGTAACGTCAACCTGGGTTCCGCCGGCCATATAACGCTGAATGACGGCGCGACAATTGAGCTGGTGCCGCTGATCAGCAGCAGCGACCAGTCGGCGCTGACCACCGCGGAGCAATTGCGGTTTCTCCCGGACCCGCTGGCGCTGCTGGACAACTTCAGTCCAAGCGGCGAACGCTACGTGCTGGCGGCCAGGATAAACGGCACATTGCCAAGCGCGTTCCCCGAAGGGCCGCCCGCTGGCGCCGACGCGTTACCGGACCGAGCCGAGCATCGGGCCGCAGCCGAGAGCCCCTCCAATCTGATTGTGGTCGCAGATACGGATATGTTGAGCGATCGGATGTGGGTCCAGGTACAGAACTTCTTTGGCCAGCGCATCGCACAGGCCTTCGCCGACAATGGCAGTTTCGTGATCAATGGCGTCGACAACCTGACCGGCAGCAGCGATCTGATCGCGGTGCGCAGTCGCGGCACCTTCGCCCGGCCCTTCCAGAAGGTCGAAGCGCTGCGTCGTGAAGCCGAAACCAGGTACCGTGCGCAGGAGCAGGCACTGCAACAGGAACTGGATGAGACGGAGCGCCGTCTGCAGGATTTGCAGTCCGCCAAGGACGACGATAATCGTCTGATCATCACCCCGGAGCAACAGGCCGAATTGTTGCGTTTCCAGGATGAGAAACTCCGTATCCGAAAGGATCTACGCGAAGTGCGCCGCGAACTGGATCGCAGCATCGAGCAATTGGGAACAACCCTGAAAGTGATCAACATTGGGCTGGTGCCTGTGCTGTTGTCTGTCGCCGCGATCATGGTGGCGATGGTGCGGGCGCGGCGGCGTCGACGGAGCTGACGATGAAGGGCAGAACTGTGATCGCGTTGACCGTCGCCGCGCTGCTGGCAGCCGGCGCGGCGCTGTTGCTGGGGCAGGCGTCACGGCCGGTATCACTGGCCGACGGTGACTATCTTTATCCGGGCTTTGCCGAACAGATAAACCAGGTAAGCAGCATCCGTCTGTTGACAGCTGACGAGGCCGACGGCGTCACTCTCGAGCGCGACGATACTGGATGGACCGTGCAGCAGAGGTTCGGTTATGCCGCCGACGCCGGTGCGATCCGGAGCTTGCTGTTAAAGCTGGCCCAGGCCCGGGTGGTGGAAGCCAAGACTTCCAACCCCGAACTGTACTCCAGGCTTGGAGTGGAGGACGTGGATGCCGGATCAGGCAATGGCGTCCTGCTCGAAATCGATGGCCCGACACCGCCAAGGAAGCTGATCATCGGCGATGTTGAAACCCGGGCGGGAAATGGTACCTACGTGCGCGGCCAGAACGAGACAGGCAGTTATCTGATCAGCGAGGAACTGCGACCCGAACGCGAGGCCGAAAAATGGCTGGACCCGGAATTGCTGGATATCCCGCCGGCTTTGATTCGGTCGGTCACCATCCGCCACGCTGATGGCGAAACTGTTCGCCTGCTTGGTCTGGACGGGCACCTCGCGCTGGCCAATATTCCGGACGGCCGGGAATTGTCGAGCCCGGCGGCAACCAGCCCGATCGGCCGTGGCCTGGAAAACCTGCGCTTGCAGGACGTGGTGCCGGCCGCCCAATTCGACGGCGGCGAAGCGCTTGCAGTGATCACCTACCAACTGACCGACGGGCGATTGATTACCGTCGATGCCTGGCAGATCGGGAACGATCGCTATATCGCGCTGGAGCTTGGCATGTCGCTGGAGGATGAGAACGGCGCCGGCGATGCAGGCCAGGAAAGCGAGGACCAGGCCACGGCTGACGCAAAGCCGTCAACGCCGCGCGCCGATGTGGAGCAAGTGGCGCGCGACAGCGAGCGATTGGCCGGGTGGGTATATCGCATATCCGTTCCTCGCTACGAACAGCTGGTTCGCCGCTTGGATGACCTGCTGCGCCCCCTGCCGGACCAGCAGTAAGCAGAGCAGGATTCGGGTGGGCCAGTCGCAGCGCTGCAGCTAGACTGGGTTCATGATCAACGCACGCGACTACCAGCGAATCGAAGCTGCTATCCACTGGATCCGGACCCACTTCGAGCACCAGCCCTCGGTGGCGGAAATGGCGGCCGCGGTTCACCTGAGTCCCTACCATTTCAGCCGACTGTTCAGCCGCTGGGCCGGCGTATCGCCGAACCAGTTCCTGCGCAGCGTCACCCTGGATGCTGCAAAGCAGCATTTGCGCTCGGCCCCCAACCTGATCGACACGGCGCTGGATCTGGGGTTGTCCGGGAGTGGTCGACTACATGATCTGTTTGTCGATCTGGAAGCGATGTCGCCGGGCGAATACCGCCGCGGGGGCGATGGACTGTCGGTGCGCTGGGGCGTGGCCGACAGCCCGTTCGGATCCTGTATGGTGGCCAGCACCCGCCGCGGGGTCTGTGCGCTCGAATTTATTGACCCGATCCTGGGTCCAGATGCCGCAGCGGACGTACCTGCCGCTGACAGGCCGCCTGAACGCTGGCAAAAGCGCTGGCCCCGGGCCCGGTTTGAATACGACTGCGCGGCTGCCGGTGAATGGATGAACCGGATCTTCGCCAGGTCTTCGCAACAGCCGATCAGGCTGCACATCGCCGGCAGTAATTTTCAGTTCCAGGTCTGGCGGGCGTTACTGCGGGTACCGCCCGGCACTACGGTCAGCTACGGAAGCCTGGCGAGGGTCATCGACAAACCCGGCGCGGCGCGCGCCGTAGGTCAGGCTGTTGGCAGCAACCCCGTCGCCTGGCTGATTCCGTGCCACCGGGTATTGCGCGGCGACGGCGGTCTCGGTGGCTATCGCTGGGGCCCGCGCCGCAAAGCGGCGATGCTGGCGCTGGAGTCCAGCAGGGAGTCGGCCGCAACCTGAACGCCCGTTGTCGGGTGCGCATGGCACGGCGCCGAGCGCAGCGAGTATCATAGGGGAACAGGTTGCCGCGTGTCCGGCGACACAAGAACAACGCAAGGAGCGAACCGATATGGCAGAGGCAAAGATCGTGGTGCCTGAAGCAGGCGCCCGAATCACCATCAAGGACGGCAAACTCACCGTCCCTGATAATCCCATCGTCCCGTTTATCGAGGGTGACGGCACCGGTCCGGATATCTGGCGGGCCACTGTCAGGGTGCTGGACGCGGCCGTCGATAAAGCCTATGGCGGCAAACGGAAAATTCACTGGATGGAGGTCTACGCTGGTCAGAAAGCCAACGACCTGCTGCATACGTGGTTGCCGGAAGAGACGGTACAGGCGTGTCGCGACTATCTGGTGTCGATCAAGGGCCCGCTGACCACCCCGATCGGCGGCGGCATCCGCTCGCTGAACGTCGCCTTGCGCCAGATGCTCGATCTGTATGTGTGTCTGCGGCCTGTACGCTGGTTCAAGGGCGTACCTTCACCAGTACGCAAGCCGCAAGAAGTGGATATGGTCATCTTCCGGGAGAACACTGAAGACATTTATGCCGGCATCGAATTCGAGCGCGGCTCCAAAGACTGCACGCGTTTCCTGGAGCTGTTCAAGGAGCATTTCCCGCGCGAGTACCGCAAGATTCGGTTCCCGGAATCCTCCGGTATCGGCCTGAAACCGGTCTCCCAGGAGGGCACCGAACGACTGGTGCGGTCAGCAATCCAGTACGCGATAGACAATGGCCGCAAGAGCCTGACTTTTGTGCACAAGGGGAACATCATGAAGTTCACCGAGGGCGCATTTCGTAACTGGGGGTACGAACTGGCTGAGCGCGAGTTTCCGCAACAGACCTATACCTGGGATCAGTGGGAACGCACCAAGGCGGAGAAGGGCGCAGAGGCGGCCAACAAGGAACAGCAGGCGGCACTGGACGCTGGCCGGGTCCTGGTCAAGGACGCCATCGCCGACATTACGCTGCAACAGGTGCTGACCCGACCCGCCGAATTCGACGTTATCGCGACCATGAATCTGAACGGCGATTATCTTTCGGATGCGCTGGCCGCCCAGGTCGGCGGCATCGGCATCGCCCCCGGAGGCAACATCAACTACACGACTGGTCACGCCGTATTCGAAGCGACCCATGGCACGGCGCCAAAGTACGCCAACCTGGATAAGGTCAATCCCGGTTCGCTGACGCTCTCGGGCGAGATGATGTTGCGCTACATGGGCTGGACCGAGGCGGCCGACAAGATCATCAGCGCGATGGACGCGACCATCGGTCAGCGTACCGTCACCTACGATTTTGCCCGTCTGATGGAAGGTGCGACCGAGGTCAAGTGCAGCGAATTTGCTGACGCCATGATCAGCAATCTTTAGCTATAGCGCATATTCAGACCACGATGGCAGTGGCAGCCAACAGCGACTCCGAGCTGATGGCCCTGGCGCAGGAATGCGCCGGGGCCATCCGTGACGGATTCGCTGATTACAACGGTGATTTTCGCGAAATCACGCATCGTGCACGAAAGCGATTCGAGCAACGCGACTGGCAGAACGGACACAAAGATGCGGTCGAGCGTATCGATCTGTACGAGAAGTGGGTACAGAAGCTGGTGGACTGGCTGGTCAGGCGGCTGCAGGCACGGCGGCAGGATCGCCAGCTTTGGAAGCAGATAAAAATTGAGTTCTCGGAGATGATCCGCGACTACGTGGACCAGGAATTCACCAAGACCTACTTCAGCTCCATCACCCGGCGTATCTTCGACACCGTTGGTATCGATCCCGAAGTCGAGTACATCGCGCTGGAGGCGCGGCCGATCGAGTCAGTCAGCCAGGAAACCGCGGTCAATGCTTTCCCGGTCGACGGCTATATCGAAGAAACCTGCCATGAGCTGCTGACGACATATAGCTTCGATATCGGCTGGGAGAATCTGGATTTCAGCGTCACGTTCCTGCGCTCGCATATTACCGATGACTGTCAGGCCTGCGGCGGCATTGCCAACCTGGCGCGGCTGGAATTCCTGAAACCGGTCTTTTATCAGGGCACCCGGGCTTATCTGGTCGGCCGATCAGTGACGCGGGATGACGACTATCGTCCGCTGGTGGTCAGCCTGCGCAGCACCGGCGAGGGTGTGGCGGTCGACGCGGTATTGACCCAAACCTCGGATGTCAGCGTGCTGTTTGGCTTTACCCGCTCCTATTTTCATGCCGACCTGGAGACGGTAGCGGATGCGGTGGTGTTCTTGCGCAGCATTATGCCGAGAAAGCCCCTGGCGGAGCTGTTTACGGTGCTCGGCCGCGCCAAGCAGGGCAAGACCGAGCGCTACCGCAGTTTTTTCCGACACCTGTCTCATTCGGAAGACAGCTTTGTCCATGCGCCCGGTGACAAGGGCATGGTGATGGTGGTGTTTACGCTGCCGTCCTATGACATCGTGTTCAAGATCATCCGGGATCAGTTCGCCTATCCGAAGACTGTGGTCAGGGAAGACGTGCTGGAGAAATACCAGCTGGTATTCACCCATGATCGGGCAGGCCGGCTGGTTGATGCGCAGGAATTCCGGCTATTGGACTTCAACCCGGCTCGATTCGAGGAGAGCCTGCTCGAGGAACTGGTCACCGAAACGGCGAACACCTGCCGCATCGAGGATCAGAAACTGGTCATAGAGCACTTGTACATCGAACGGCGACTTACGCCGCTGAATCTTTACCTGCAACAGGCCAGCCCTGAGGCCACACGCATGGCGGTGATCGATTACGGCCAGTCGATACGTGATCTGGCAGCCAGCAACATATTCCCCGGCGATTTGCTGTTGAAGAATTTCGGCGTGACCCGCAATGGTCGCGTGATCTTCTACGATTACGATGAGCTTTGCCTGGTGACCGAGTGCAACTTCCGCGACCTGCCCAAGGCGGCGACACTGGAAGAAGAGATGCAGGCTGAAGCGTGGTTCTATGTTGGCGAAGACGACGTGTTCCCGGAACAGTTCATCTCCTTCCTGGGCCTGGAACCGAAGCACCTGGAAATATTTCTGGATTACCACGCCGAGATCCTGACCGCAGGGTTCTGGCGTGAGATGAAGGCGCGTCACCTTAACGGCGAGGTGATCGAAGTGCTGCCCTACCGGCGCAGCATGATCGCGCCAGCTCCGCCGGACAGCTTGCGCAGGCTGTCCGGCGGGGATTGATCAATCCTTGGCGTCTTCTACCTTCCAGACCACCGGCTGCCACTTGCCCATATTGTTCAGCACCTCGGCGGCGATCCGATAACGCTTGCCGGCTTCGACCGTAATCGAGGTCTTGCCGGGATCATCGCCGGGACCCACATGCTCGTTGACGATGCCGCCCATCAACTCCATCGGGTCATCGATAATTGCAGTGACCACTATCTCGTGGACACCCGGCTCGACCCAGAAACTGGTTTCAGTGGGTGGCGCGGTGATGTTGTTGCCGTCCAGTACCGCCAGCCTCGCTGGCACCAGCTCGGCCGGAACTTCGGCAAAATCCAGAATCCCCTTGCCCTCCAGCCCTTCGCCGGCCCATGCACTGGCCGCAAACAGCAACGCACCCAACATTACGATTGCCTTTCTCATTGACTCATCCTCTTATGGTTGTTGATGGAACCGCTTACGGCCGGACTACTGTTCTCAGCGCGGACGACGGGGGTCAGCCAGGCTTCCGTCCGCTGCCGCATTGACTACTTGATGCGCCAGATCACCGGCTCCCAGTCGCCGCGTTCGTTTATTAATTGCGCGCCGATATTGTAGCGCTTACCCGCCTCCACCTCGACGATCATCCGTCCCGGATCGGGACCGGCAGAACGGTTGGGCGCGGTCTTTACCGTCACCGCGCTGTCGATGCCCGCCGCGACCACGATCTCGTGGGTGCCGGGGGTGACCCAAAAACTGGTCTTGGAAATCGGTGCGTTGATGTTCTTGCCATCCAGTACCACCAGCCGGGCCGGATAGAATTCGTTCGGCGGTCTGGAGAAATCCAGCACCGCCTTACCCTGGGTCGCCTCTTTCGTCGCCGCACAGCCGGCGATGGTCATCGGCAGCGAGATCGCCAGCAATGCGGCAAGGATGAGCACATCCGGATACGCTTTCCGCGTCATTTCAAATCCCCCTGTCCGTGTCCCTGCCGGCCAGCGCCACCGGCTTCGCCGGCGCCCGATCCGGGACCACAGCCGGCTTTCCCGCGCCCGTCGGCCCCATGATAATGTTAGTCCGGTGAAAAGCACTCCCGGTTCCCCGACTCAGGCTGGCTGGCCCGCCGTGTCACTGTTCGCTGCTGCGGCGCTGCTGGGCGCCTTGTTTCTGGCGTGGCGGATTCTGGCCACCGTGGACTACCTGTATCCGCTGCTTTATGAACCCGCGGGCATCGGCGCCCATATCGACCGGTTCGGGCCGGAGAATCGTTACCGTCAGGGATTCAGCCAGACCACCAGGCAGGAGCGTGAACGCCTGTTCGCAGAGATCGGGCGGGCAATCCGGGACCAGGGCCGCGGTCTCGAGAGCCTCAGTTATCACGATGCGCAAGGCAACAAGCTGGGTACGCTGCTGCGACCTCCGGAGATCATCCACCTTCAGGACGTGGCGCGCCTGGTTGGCAGGCTCGAGATCGCCGGGGCCGCAGCGTTGCTCCTGCTCGCGCTGCAGTTGATCCTGCTCCGCCGCCAGCGGCGTTCGCTGCCAGCGCTGGGCCGGATGTTGCTGCTGACCTGCGCAGGCCTGCTGCTGGGCGCGCTCGTGGTGGTGGTCATCGGCGCAAAAGACGTGTTCTACGCGCTGCACGAATGGGTCTTTCCATCCGACCACCAGTGGTTCTTCTTCTACCAGGACTCGCTGATGTCAACGATGATGAAAGCGCCTGATTTTTTCGGCTATGTCGCCGCGGCGCTTGTCGCTCTGGCGCTGGTCATCCTGTGCCTGATGTTGTCAGCCGCCAGCCGTTATACACGCAGCGGCCCGGGCTAGCCGGACCGCGCTGGCATACTCAGCTCTGATAACGCTCCTCGAGCAGCGCAAACAGCGCGCGCATGGATTGCGCCTCACCGCCCTCCGGCCTTCCCGGCCGGGATTTGCCGTTCCAGGCGTACACATCGAGATGCAGCCATTTGGTCTGCGCCCGGACAAACCGCTGCAGAAACAGCGCGCCGTAAATCGCACCGGCGAGCGGGTTTGGCGCGATGTGGTTCAGATCCGCGACGGTGCTGCTCAAGTCGCCATCGTAGGGCCGCCACAGAGGCATGCGCCACAGCGGATCCTCGCTGCTCGCAGCATGCCGGCACAGCTGGTCCGCGAGCAGCTCATCAGCGCAGAACATCGCCGGCAGCTCCGGACCCAGCGCCACCCGGGCGGCGCCGGTCAGCGTGGCCATATCGATAATCAGCTCAGGTGACTCTTCGTCAGCCAGGGCCAGCGCGTCACACAGCACCATCCGCCCCTCGGCGTCCGTGTTGCCGATCTCCACGGTCAGACCCTTGCGCGTGGTGATCACATCGCCGGGCCGATAGGCGTTGCCGGAGATGCTGTTCTCTACGGCAGGGATCAGAACCCGCAGATGCACCGGGAGTTCTGCCGCCATGATCATCCGCGCAAGACCGAGCACATGCGCCGCGCCGCCCATATCTTTTTTCATATAGCGCATGCCCGCGGCTGGTTTGATATCGAGACCGCCGGAATCGAAACACACACCTTTCCCGACCAGGGTGATGCCGGGGCTCTTCGCGTCGCCCCAACGCAGATCGATCAAGCGGGGCTCCCTGCACGCTGGCCCGTCCCACGGCATGGATCGCAGGCAGGTTCTGTTCCAGCAGCGCATTGCCGTTGACCACCCGCCACTCAGCTCCGAATTCTCGGGCGAGATCCAGTGCCGCCGCTTCGAGCTCTGCGGGTCCCATATCCGAGGCCGGTGTGTTCACCAGATCGCGCACCAACGCGTCGGCGGCAGCAGCGTCCAGCACCCGCTTCCGATCCACGCCCGCGGGCCACACCAGGCGCCGCGCACCCTGCTCGTCCTCACGGTAACGATCAAAGCGGTATTGTCCCAGTGCCCATCCAAGCGCCAGCGTTTCGGCCGGCTGGTGGACGTCAGCCAGCTCATAGTCCCCGGGCGGGACGCTGGCGGCGATGGCCGCGATACTACGCAGGCATGGCTGCTGATCACCCATACCGGCCAGCATGGCGGCCATCTGGCCGGTATCGGCCGGCAAACCGAGGATCTTGTCGCGGCGGGCCTCGAAACCGTTGTCCTTGACCCAGCGCAGATGTGCGGCAGGTGCCGTGGACAGCCACCCGGCTAATCCGTCTGCTGTCAGCAGATGGAGTTTGCGCGTATCCGCGCCGGGCTGATCGATAAAGTAGTCGCTCGCGATTCGCAACGTAGTACTCCCGGAAAGATTCAAATCTGATTATGCCCGCGCTTGTGCGCTACAAGCGACGGCGACGTTCGTAGTCCGCGTCATATCCCACCATGCGCTCGGGACAATACACTATCAGCAGCGTGACCAGGCAGCCGTTGATGAATGCTTCGGGAAAGGCGATCAACAGCAGGAAACCGACCGCCGAGGGCACGGCTCCAGACCATATCTGGTCCGGTCCGCCGACCATCAGAAAAGCACCGAGATGCGCCGCGCTCGCAGCCAGGGCCGCTGCGAAGAACCCGCATCCGAAGATGAATGAGAACGGATCGCGGGGCAGCCAGCGCCGAACCATCCGCCGGCAGCCGTCGGTCACCAGCACCGGTAGCACGGAACCGGCCAGCCAGCTCGCGGCGATCGCATTGTCTGCACCGCTGGTCAGGCTGGTTACGATCTCCGCCACCAGGGTCGCGATCAGGGCCGTGGCCGGACCGAGCACCAGAGTTACCGTGGTGACGCCGAGAATATGCAAACCGGGCCCTTGGGCGACGGTGGCCTGGATCGACCACAGCACCATCATCGAGACCGCGCAGGCGGCGAATCGATGCACGGCGGACGGATCCCGCAACATGCCTCTCCAGTCCACGCTGAACGCAGCTCCGGTGGCGACGAGCAGCGCCAGCAGACGACAGGTCCACAGCCAGACGAGGGACAAGGACTCGGCATCGATCTGCATGGTGTTGGAGTCGGCAGCGGGAAGATGAGGATCATCGCATGGCGCGGGCGGCAAAAAAAGCGAGCGCCGCAGCGCCCGCAGATGATAACGCCGGACGCATGGCCAGCTATTGCTCCTGCGCCGCGACCCTTGGGCCTTGCTCGAGTTTGAGGCTGATGTTGACGCGGCGTTCGAGCGCATAGGCATCCAGATCACCCTCTGGCGCGGAGGAGAAGCTCATGCCGTGTGCCTGAATCCTTACCCGCGCCGGCGCGATGCCCCGCTCCGTCAGTGCGTCGCGGACCGCATGGGCGCGGCTCTCGGAGAGGCTCATGTTGTACTGTGCGTCGCCGCGCGGATCCGCATAGCCATCCAGGCGCACTGACAGAGCAGGATCGTGGACCATCAACTCCGCCAGCCGATCGATTCGGCCGACCGCGTCACTGTCCAGCTCACTGCTGCCGGTGCGGAACAGCACCGCCAGCTGCAACTCTGCTGCCAGCAACTCTCGCTGCTCCAGCTCCGCGATTTGTTGATCCAGGTGCGATCTGTGCTCGCGCATGTGCGTCAGCTTTGCGCGCTCGAGCTCAAGCACGGATCGCAGATCCTCTGCATCGGCACGGGACTGATGCAGCGAGGTTTCAAGCCTGTCCACGCTGGCGGCCAGCTGCAGGCGCTCGCCAAGAAAGCCGCCAATCCCGGCGCCGATGATCGCGCCCGGCGGCCCGGCAACCAGCGCGCCGATCGCCGCGCCGCCGCCGACGCCGAGGTTGCCCCCGGTCTCGCTTCCCGCGGTCGCCGCATGACCAGTTTGAGCGCAAATCAGCGCCGCCGAAGCGGCCATCCATCTGAGGGTATATCGATTCATTTCAGGCTCCTGTGGTTCTTTACCACCCGGCCCTGTGCCCGGTGGTCTGGAGCCATTTAGCGCTGTCGCTCTGACACGACCGTGATCAATAGTGCAAATCCCGGGAACAATACTGGCGAATTATGGCGAGGCGATTCCGTCAACGAGACCTGATCCGGACTGGCGTGTACCTGGCCGTGATTGAGCGGGCGCTTAACCCTGGATGAATGGATATCCGAATGGATGGATCGGCGGCGCGGCGATAGAATCGATGCTGACATTCGGAGGAGAACAGATGGCGATCAGTTGTGGTCCGTTAACGGCAACACCCAGGCACTCGACGGTGGCGCGATGTTCGGCAACGTGCCGAAAGCGCTTTGGTCCCGCTGGGTGACGGTGGACGACTCGAACCGGATACCGCTGGCCTGTCGCGCGCTTCTGGCCGAGCTTGATGACGGGCGCAGGATTCTGTTTGAGACCGGAATCGGGGCGTTCTTCGAACCAAAGCTCCGCGAGCGATTCGGGGTGGTTGAATCCGAGCACGTGTTACTGGATTCGCTGGAAAAGATCGGTCTCGCGCATCAGGACGTCGATATCGTGGTACTCAGCCATTTGCATTTCGACCACGCCGGCGGGCTGTTATCGTCGTGGCGGGCAGACCAGCCTCCGGAACTGCTGTTTCCCAACGCGCGCTTCCTGGTCAGCAAGGCGGGCTGGGAGCGGGCTTGTCATCCCCACGCTCGTGACCGAGCCTCTTTCATCCCTGAATTGACCGATCTGCTGGAACGCAGCGGACGACTCGAGCTGGTCGATGCCACCTCGAGCCCGACGCTGGGCGAACAGGTTCGATTCGAGTTCAGTTCGGGACACACACCCGGTCTGATGTTGTCGGAGATCGGTGGTGACGGCGGCATCGCCTATTGCGCCGACCTGATTCCCGGACGGGCCTGGGTCCATCTGCCGATCACCATGGGCTACGATCGATTTCCGGAGCAGCTGATCGACGAAAAGCAGCGTTTTCTCGAAGACAAGCTCGAACGCGGCGTGCGGCTGTTCTTCGCCCACGACGCGGAGATTGCCGCCGCAGCCGTAACCCGTGACGAACGCGGCCGCTTCGGTACAGACCAGGAGATGCCGGCAATCGCCGGCATGGCGCTGGCCGCGCGGGGATTCAGCCGGCCTGCGGCTTCCCCGAATCTAGTCGAGGAAGGATGAAATCTTGCGTTTCCAGGGGAGCCAGCTCTTGCTCTTGCGTACTTCCTGGGCTTTGCGGCGCTGAATCTCCAGCCAGTCCATCCGCGACACCGGGCGCTCGTCGCCGGCGGCCGCGCGTTTGACCTGCTCCGCCTCGCGAAACTTGCGGAAGTCGTCATAGGCCTTGAGTTCCTGGGCGAGTTCCCTCAACACCAGTTCCACCATCACCGCGTCATCGAGATAGCCCAGACCAGGCACATCGTCGGGGATCAGGTCATCGGCGTTGGCAAAATAGGCCAGCGCATTGACCACCCTGGTGACGTCTTCCGGAGGCAGATTCCAGTCCTCGTCCTCGACCATGCTGACCAGCTCATTCATCCGGCGTAATCGCTTCAGCGCGAAGCCGGGCGCCCCCGCGCGCTCGGCTTTTTGCAGCAGCTCACGGCAGGCGCGCAGGATGTCTCCCTGCTGCATCTCGCCGAGACTCATCCGCGCAGCCCGAAAGACTTCCTGGAGCTGCTTCAGATCGTGTTCATCGAATTCGATGACGAGTTTGGAATCCATGGACGTTTCCCCCGGGCCCTGGCGCGAGCCACCGGCAGAACCGCCGGCGACCGTGCCCAGTATAGAAGTCTGTCGCTAACGGCGAAAGTCGTTTAGCGCGACGAAAGTCCCGCCGTTGCGGTAGCACAATGCCCGCATCAGTGCCGCGAAGCGCACACCCGTGCTCTGCAGGCCGCTGGGCTGCGAGAACGCAAACGGGAAGCCCACTGCGTGGATCCTCACCAGTCGGTTGCCTTGCGCGTCGGCGACATTGATGTCGTCGACGATGCGCAACACGTCATTGATGCTGTTGCCGGTAAATTCGTCGCCAAAGACATACAGGCTGATGCGCTTGTCCTTCTCATAGTAGGTCTGAATCGCCCGCGTAATGCCCTCCACCGGGCTGGAGTTACTGAACGGCCGCCAACCGGCCAGCGTCTGGATCATCACCTTGCGCCGCGACGGCGTGTCCGGGATCCAGCGTCCCGCGTAGCGCGGGAACAGATAGGCGCCCATGTCATTCATCACCTGCATCCCCTTCACTTTGGGATAGGCGTCCAGCACCTCCTCGACCTTGCGTAGCAGCGCCGGCCAGCTGTAGTTCTGCATACTGCCGGAGGTATCGATGATAAAGATGATGTATTCGCTGTCGACGGGTATTCCGGCCACCAGGCTCTGATCACGCGGCCGGTCCTGCAGCAGCCGGCGCATCTCCTCGGTCAGCTCCTGGCGGGCAGTCGCCAGCCTGCCCTCCACCGTGCTGGATACCGCAGCATCCTGGTTGCTGGCCGCAAACTCGCCCTCGAGCCGCGAAAGATCGCCCTGCAGGCGCGCCACGCGCGTCTCGATCTCGGACAATTGTTCACGCTTCGCGGTCAGCTCCAGATTGACCACCCGGGTCTCGCCGCGGATCGTATCGAGCTGCTTCTCGCGATCGACAATGATCGCCTCCAGCTCTTCCGTGGTCTGTTCAAGCAACATGGGCTCGGCAAATTTTGTCAGGACCAGCAACAGGATCACCGCGCCGAAACCGCAGCATATGCAGTCCAAAAACGACAGGCTCGCAAACTCGACTTCCCGACGGTTCCTTCTTCTGCTCATGGCCAGTCCTTTGACGGGCTGATAAACGAGCCGTTCGTAGACTTGGCCAGACTCCAGAATTCGACCGCCGCTTCCGGATCGCCTTCCATCGGAAACAGGATCACATTGACCGGTACGTTGCGCGGCAATTCGCGCAAAGCGCTGCGGAAAAGCTGTTTGCGGGCTTTCCCGCTGACGCTCTTGAACACCAGCGGCGGACTTTTACCCTGGGTCGGCAAACCGTCAGTCAGCAGCAGGATGTTGTCCGGGGGCGGGGACATCGCGGCGGCGGCGGAGAACGCGTTGTACAGACTGGTGCCGCCGCCGGGCACCAGCGCGCGGGCACCTTCTATCGCCTTGCGTACCTGATCCGGCTCCGCTGCATTCAGCCAGGCGAGCGGGTACATCGGTCGTCACTGGCCTCGCGGTTTCGTTGAAACTCATAATCTGGAAGCGGGATGAAGGCGACATCCTGGCCACCAGCCACTCCACCGTGCGCTGTGTCCGTAACCATTTCGGCGCCCGCACCTTGTCCGCGTCGCTCATATTCCGGCGTCGGATGATGTTAACGATGGTTTCGTCGAGCATGCTGGCCGAACTGTCCAGCAGGATAAGCACGCGTTGCCCGTCCAGTTTCAGGCCGGTCAGGTACTGGCGGTCTCCCTGGCCGCGGATGCGGCGCAATGCACTGCCCTGCTCGCTGGGTTGCGAACTGGCGGCAGACAATCGCTTGCTGGATTCCTCCAGCGACTTCAGATCCGCCTTGAGCTTGTTGATGCTCTCTCGCCGGGCCAGCGTATCGGCTTCCATGGTCGCCAGTTCCTGCTGTTTTTGTTCCAGCAGTTCAATGATGCGACGGGACGCGCCACGGGCCTCAATCTCGCGATCCTCGGTCTCCGCCAGCGAGTTGCGCAATGCCACCAGGTTCTCCTCGCCCTGGCTGACTTCGGCCAGCAATGCATCGGCCATCGCGCTGAGTTTGCTATTCAGCTCGTCCGAGCGAACGGCCATCGTGGCATTGATCACCATGAACAACAGGATCACGGAACCGAAGCCACAGCTCATGATGTCGAGGAACGACAGGCTGAAGGTGTCGAATCGCCGCCGGCGCGCCATCTAGAGTCCGGACTCCAGGTCTCGCGCACAGGCTCCGCGTCGCCCGGCCATTGGCTGGCAGGCTGCGGCCCGCCAGGGGAGTAACGCGGCAAGTAAACCGCGCCTGGACATCAGGATCTCGCCTCCACCAGCAACATGCTGGTGCCGGGCGTTCCGACCCGCAACACATCACCGGCGCGCAGGCTGGCGCTGGCCTCGATCCGGCGATCATTGACGAACGTGCCGTAGCGACTGTGATCCTCGACCACCACATCGTCACCACGCCGCAGCACGCGGCAATGTTCTCTCGAGACACCCAGCAGATTGCCACCGATGGTCACCGCCCGGGTATCCTCTGGCGGCGCGCTGCCGATGGTCAGGCCCTGCTCCGATCTCCCAGATCACCGCGCCCAGTTGCAGATGCGTCGGCAGAGGACGGCTGTCATCGGCTGGCGGCGGCGGACCCGGTTTTGCCGCTGCGCGGCCAGCGGGTAGTCCGGTAACGAATTGAATCTCATCGCCGGCGGACAGGATCTGCTGCTGGTAATGCAATGCACCCTCGACCGCGGCCCAGGGCTTCACTACCGTGGTCTCGACGGTTCCGATGCTGTGCAGACGGTGCAGAAAACCCGGCATCCGCGCCCAGCGCTCGGCCACCGCCAGATGCACCGGGCCGAGGCGATCGACAGCACTCTCGACCATACTCGCCACACGCTGGTAAACCGGAGCGACTGCCTCCAGCATCTGGCGGCGACTGACCTGGACCGAAATCGCGCGCTGCTGATGTTCGATCTGCACCGTGAGGTCTGAATCCGACGCCAGCGCCTCTGCCCAGCCATCTACCTGATCGAACAAGCCCTGCTCGGTGGTCGCGTGGTGCAGCGGATCGAAGCGGGTCTGATTTACAAATGCAGCGGCAACCGTGTCGATCCAGATCTGACTCAGATTGGCCAGTCCGGCTCCGTCGGCCAGTTCCACGCCGTGGCGATGCACCTGTTCACCGCACTCCAGCGCGGTGAGTATCGAAAGGTGCAGATGGACATCCAGATGCAGCAGGCGACGTCCACGGGGACTTCCGGCCAGCGCAGCCACCGCGGTGTCGACCATGCCGCGTACCGGCATTTCGCAATCTCTGGCGATGCCCAGCATCAGCCCCAGCGCGCTACTGTCAAAATATCCGGGCACGATCAGCACCACGGACTCTGTGTCGTCGGCAAACCGCTCCCACAATTCAGCCAGTTGAGCACTGGCAAGATCCGCAGAAGTGGCCGCGCCCGGCACCGGATTGGCCAGCGGCAGTGTGCTCAGCTCCAGCCAGAAACGGTTGTGCAGGCTCCGCGGCCGCAACCGCGCCTGACGTCGCGCCGCCTCTCCGAGGCTCAGCCCTTCCGGGTCAAGCATTGCATAGCCAGGCCCAAGCTCCTGACGGCTCTCTCCCGATCCTGCCAGCAGACCGCTGTCGTTTATTTCCAGGGCAAGCAAAGACATGGCGCGGTGCCGATCAGCGGACCTTCATGTGCCGGATCAGCTGGCGATCGCAATAGGTCTTGGACTCTCGCACCAGACGTTCCTGCAGAAGCTGCAACTGGTGTACGAGGAACATCAATACTATCGACAGCAACAGTGCAATGAATGTCGAGTTAAACGCCACGCCCAGAGCCTGGGTCACACCGCCGATATCACCCTCGACCGCCTTGTGCGCCTGGGCCAGGGCCTCTCCAATGCCGCGCACGGTGCCGATGAAGCCGATAGATGGAATCGCCCAGGCGATATACCGGATCATCGACAACTCAGAGTCCAGGCGATCGCCTTCTTCGTCACACACTTCGTAGGCCGCCTGAGAAACATCCTGTACGTTTCGCGTGGAATCGAAACGTTGCAGCGCAGTCAGTAATGCCCGGGGCAACAGGTAGTCCTGCAGGCGCTCCGGCAGGGCCTGAAGTTGCCGTGCATACTCCCTGGTGTCCTCGGGCAAAATCCTCATACCCTCCGACACCGGCACCAGATCCATGTCCAGCAACAGACGCTGGCGATGAGCCGACCAGCCCTTCAGACTCATGATGCTGACCGCCCACAGGAACAACACGAAACAGGCCTCCTGTTCGAAGTCGCGCACGATGACATAGACCGATCGCTGGGGGACGTAGGCGGCATCCTCCTGCATCGCGATCTGGTCAGCGCGGAGTTCCGCGTCAGCGGTTGGCCGCACCACGGATACGTAGATGCCGTGAACGATGATGATCACCAGGATCAGGGAAAATACCTGGTAAATGAATTCGACCGGGATATGTTTCTTCATGCGTTTGCCTGAATCAGCCTCAGATATCAGCGGGAAATGCGATAGACGCATCAGCGGAAACCGTTTCCGAAGGCACGAATTCCTCGTCGTCCTGGTTCGAATCTTCGGACCAGACATCCTCTTCGGTCACGATCTCCGCGACAGCGGCGTCAGCGTCCTCGGTCTGGCCCGAGGCTGGCGGTTGCGGATCGTCGGCGGCCAGAATCGCCATCGGCGACGACAGCAGCAGAACCAGAAAAAATATAGCTGATACGTGCATACGAGTTCTCTCGAAAACCCAGACCTCAGCGGCTGGACGGAACACTGCGGGCGATCCGGAAACCCAGATCGGGTCTTGCCTGATCACCATAGGCCCGGGCGGCCAGACGCAGATCAGGGATAGTGCCGTGGGCCCAGCTGGATCCACGGATGACATAGTAACGGCCCTCTTCCGCGCCGACCGGATCTACGGCCACCGTTGTTTCCTTACCGACGTAAGCCCGATAAAGATCGTTGGTCCACTCTGCCACGTTGCCACCGAAATCGTAAATCCCCAGAGAATTAGAGCGAAAGCTGGCCACCGGCGCGGTCGCCGGATAAGTGTCGTTATAACCCTCCAGCAGATCCGCGACGCCACCTCGCGCCGAGGTATCGGCAAAGTTGCCTGAGCCCGGCGGTGGTGGCAGCGAGTTACCCCAGGGGTAGCGCGGTGCCTTCTGATTCTTGCCGGCGTAGCGAGCGGCCCAGACCCATTCGGCCTCGGTGGGCAGACGGTAGCCTTCGGTTGTCGGCCGGACCGGGACCAGGCGCCCACCCTCCTGCTTGTAGGCAGGCGCCAATCCGGCCTGTTCGCTCAGCCAGTTACAATAGGCTGCGGCGTCCTGCCACGAAACCCGTACCGCAGGATAATCGTCTCCGTCCATGCCGTAACCGACTGCGGTTCCGGAGGCATGATTCGGACGAAAACCGCGATACTCCCGGTTGGTGACTTCGTTGACACCCAGATAGAACGGCGCACTGATTTCCACCTCGCGCAGACCTTCGTTTGCGCGGCGCCCGGGCTCGCCTCGCGGCGTCCCCATGGTGAAGCGTCCGGCCGGGACCAGGACCAGTTCGGCGCCCTGAGTGGTCGTGATACGCGCCGGGATGGCCGCCAGACGTGCAGCCGCTTCGCTGAGCAGCTTGATCTCGACTTTTTGCGCTAATCCCGGCCTGGGATTGATGGTCAGACTCTGAGTCGCGTAACCGGGCTTGCGGAACTCCAGGCGCTGCGGGACCGCGATCATTGCCAGACGATCAGGAACCGGTCCGCGCGACTTGCCATCCACCACTAACTCGACTCCGGCAGGCTCAACCACGAATTGAACGTCACCGGTAACCGCCGGTAAACGCAGCGACTCACGCCGCTCCTGGCCGGACTGCAGGCTAACGGTTCGGCTGACCGATTCGTGGCCGGGCAGGCTCGCCTGGATTCGATATTTGCGGCCTGGATCAAGGTCCAGCGTCAGCGGCGAACGACCACGAAATTCTCCATCGACCAGCACCGTAGCGCCAGCTGGTTCGGTCACCAGGGCCAATCGCCCGTCGGACGGCTTCAGCACTACCGTGGGCAGGGTTTGTGGCGTATCGGGGGTAACATCCACCAGTTGTTTCCAGACTTTGAAACCAGGGCTGCGCAGTTCCAGCTGGCGCTGTCCCGAATCCAGCTTCAGCGTGACCGGGGTGATCCCCAACTGCTGGCCGTCAGCCAGCACTGCCGCGCCGGGTGGTTCGCTATTGACCGTCACCTCTGCCCAATCCGGGGTCAGAGCGAGATCCAGCCGCACCTCGTTGCCGCCGCCTTCGATATCCAGATCGCGGACTTCCGGCAGATAACGTTGAGCGACAACCTCGATCCGATGGCGACCCGGCCGCAGAGGTACAGTCCGCCAGCGGTGTCGTGCCTGCCTCCTCACCATCGACCAGCACCCGAGCCGACTCCACCCCCGCCGTACTGATGAACAGGCGGTCGCCCAGCCGTTCCAGATTGCGACGCAGCGTCTGACTGCGTTCGCCGGTGATCTCGATCTCGTCCGCCAGCGGCTCGTAGCCTTCCAGGCTGGCATGCAGCGTATAGGTCCCGGGGCGCAGCAGAAAACGGGAACCGACCGGGATATCGAATCCGCCGCTGATCCATGTGTGGTCCGGAGACGGGCTGATAATGACTTCTACCGACCGCGCGCTGAACATGAACCAGATAGCCAGCGTCAGCAGCGCCAGTCCGCTAAATACGATGGTCCCCACCCACGGAAAACGCGATTCGCCTGATCCACCGGAGACCGGGCTGCGCTGGAAAGCCACCGGGCTGATCGCAACGCGCTCCGCCGGAGCCTCCAGCGGCGTGACCGGCATTTCGGTGACCAGCGGCGGCGCGGTGATCTGCTCTTCCGGATCCACGTCCACGCGGACATTGAGTCGCTCGCCGTCGAGCTCAAAGCGTACCGCGCAGCCCCGAGCCAGAAGAACCTCCCCGCCGTCCAGCCAGTGCGACTCGCTCAGCGGCTGGTGATCGAGGCTGCAAGCCTCCCGACCGGGGCCGGGCTGCAGGAAAAAACGGCCGCCGGTGCAGCCAAGAAAAGCCACTGCGGGCCCCTTACCAGCGAGACGGATGCTGCCGCCGGCGCCCGCCGCGCCGACAGCGGGGCCAATCGCCAGAGGCAGCTCCGCCACGGTGTAGTCGCGCAGGCCGCCGGTGTCCATGACGGCGATTGTCGGCTTCAAATGGGCTCCTCGCAGCGGATACTCAGCACAGCCGGTTGCTCGCCCGGGCGCAAACGCAACACTTGCCTCACATCCCGATAGCCAGCGCGGGTGCCGACCACTGTGTAATCGCCCGGCCTCAGTTCGAGCGCCTTGCGCTCGAAGCTGCCCAGCCGGCCGACCCGGTAAACTGTCACCGCGGTGAGATTATCCGACTCCAGCCAGACCTGCACGGTCCGGGTCGCGGTGTCGAGCAGCTGGCCCAGGCGGGAGATTTGCCCGGCAAGCCGGGGACCAGGCTCGGCAATGTTTGCCGCGGCCGCGAGTGCCGCCGCCGCCGCATCCACACCGTCGGGCTGGTAAAGACGTTCCGGATCGTCGAGAAAGACCTGCAGGCCGCGATCTATTTCGGCCCGGGCGCGGCAACGCTGCAGCGCCTGGCTGGCGAATATCACACTGGCATCGATCGCGAGGATCTTTTGATAGGCCTCGGCAGCCTGCTGCCAGCGCTCCTGCGCCTCCAGCTCGCGAGCGTTCTCTGCCAGGGCCTGGATGCTACTCAGAGTCTGCGCCGCGCGAGCTTGCGCCAGACCCGCAGCCGGCTCTGACGCGCGTGGGCGGATTCTGGCGGCCTGCTGAAACGCCTTGACCGCGCTATCGGTATCGCCGTCTTCAAGCGCTGCATAGCCGCGGGACATGGCATCGGTATAGGCCCGCTCAACCAGCGCCGCATCGACGCGGTCAACGGCCTGCTGCGCTTCCTCGAACGCGGGATCGGTCTCCACTGCCTCCCGGTATACCGTGGCTGCGTCGCGCAGACGACCGCTGAGTTCGAGCTGCTCGCCCTGGCGCATCAACTGAAACACACGCTCGATCCGCGGCGCCCGCTCGAGTCCCTGCAGCGCCACCGGATCTCCGGGGTTCAAACTGAGCACCAGCCGGAACTCCTGCTGGGCTATCTCCCGCTGCCCTCGTGCCAGTGCCGCCTCACCTCGGGCCCGGGCAGTCGCGAGCATCTCTTCCCCCTTCTGCTCCAGCCTGGCCAGCGTCGCGTCTGCCTCGTCCCAGCCCTCGCGCGCTGCCACGTACGCTGCTCCCCGATAGGCGCGATGCGCGGCCTCAGCCGCTGCCGCCGCCTCCGCGAGCGCCGCCTTGCCCCAGTCTTCGGCTGCGCGCGCGAGCAGAGCACCGCGACGCGCCTCATATTCGGACCGGGCCTGGTCGGCAGCCCTCTTGCTCGCGGTAAGTTGCTCGACATCAACAACCGGCTCCGGTTCGGTCGGCGCCTCGGTTTCGGTCACCGCTGACGGCAGCGGTTCCCGACTGGCCATATGGCGAGGCAACAGGAAGATGACCGCGGCCAGCGCCAGCATCAATAATGCGAATGCCGCCCATACCAATCCCATCACGCCGGTCCGTTTCGGCTGCACGGCGCCCGGTATCGTGCCGGCTCGCGGAGAGCTGCTGATCGTGCCCTGGATCACCGGGCCAGGCTGGACCGCCGGGTCCACGATGCGCAGGCTGGGCGGCACGGTCCGGCCACGACAGTTATCCAGAATCGACTCTAGCTCGTCGCCGATGGCCCGCATATCCGACAGACGTGACTTCGCTTCCCATGCCAGAAGCCGGCTTGCCAGCTGCTGGAGCCGCTCTGGCACGTCGAAATTATTTCGCGACCGCATCGTCGGTGGCGGCTGTCCCTCGATCAGTTCAGGCGGAAATCCGGTGATCAATTCATGCAACAGGACGCCGAAAGCATAGGCATCGTCCGCCGGTGAAGGCGGCAGTCCGGCGCGTTGCTCCGGGCTTGAAGATAAGCGTGTTCCGCCGCCGGAAATGCTCAGACCGCGACTGGCGTCAATCGCTGCGGCAATGCCGAAGTCGAGCAATTTCGGCTGACCACGCTGATCCAGCAAGACATTTGACGGTTTCAGATCACGATGGATCACGCCCTGCTCATGGGCATAAGCCAACGCGCCGGTCAGCGCAACCAGTGGTCGCAGAATTTCCGCCGGTGCCGCATCACGCAGACGCCCGAGTTCGCCACCGTCGACGTACTCCATGGAAATAAACGCAAGACCATCGGCCTGATGAAAATCAAACACGCGTACGATGCACGGGTGAATCAGATGGCGCGCCTGGCGGCATTCATGGCGCATCAACTCGATCATGGACGGGTCGCTCAGCAGTTGCTGCTGCAGGATCTTCAGCGCGATCTGCCCGCCGAGTTCATTGTCCTGGACCAGCCAGACCTGCCCCATACCACCACGGCCGAGAAGCCGCAGGAGTTCGAATCGGGATGCCAGTTGCTGGCCGGGAGACGGCTCCGTCATCGATCCGACGGCCAGTCCTCAGCGCTTTGCCCGGAACGCGGCGAGGGGACTGTTTCGGGCGGCAGCTCGAAACCGGTTTCGGCCTGATAAATCTCGCGCATCAGGCGCTGCCATTCGGCGAATTGAGTCGCTGCAGTACCCTCCAGACGGCGGGTCTCGCCCGCGACCTGGACCACCGCGGGCTCAATGTCCTGTCCGAATGACGCACTCAGCTCCTTGATCGTCTCTGCCTGCATCTTGGCTTGCTGGCCCAATTGCATGCCGGAGCTGAACAGCTGAATCCCGCCGACCAGCATCGCGCTGCTACCGAGTTCTCCGGCAGTGCTCTCAGTCTGGGAATCCAGCACCACAGAACCTACCACCGCCATCGCGCCAACCAGTTTGCGCCAGCGCGCAGCACTCTCGAGTTCCCGCAGTGTGATGATCTCGTCATAGGTATATCGGCGCCACTCGTTATAGGGCTGCTGCATGCGCATGGCGAACTCGGCGTAATGCTCGTTCAGCGTATCGACGAATATGTAGTCTCGCTCACGCACGGCATCGACACGCGCCAGCATCGGATCGCCGGCGGCCGGCAAACGGGCAACGTAATAGTCGCCTTGCCGGTCTTCTTCGAGGTAGCCGTCAAACGCCGCAGCGGAGACGTCGCGCGCGAAACGCAGTTCGGCCACTCGCTCGATTCCCACCAGTTGTTCCTGAGTCAGATCATTGCGTCGCTGAAGCAGATCGTTAGCGACGTCGTTATAAACGTTCTGGAACGGATCACGCCCAAGGACCTGGCTGTCTGCATAGGCGGCCGAGTCGGCGCGGCCTGCATAATCCTTGTCCAGCCACACCCGCCTGGTGGCATCGACTGCTTTGATATGAAGCTTCAGCTCCTCACCGGTTGATTCAATGATCCGGCCGGTGATGGAGATTTCGGCGCCTTCCCGGGTTGCGGGCACCACGCGCACGGGACCCCATTGCGCAGTCTTCTCCAGGGTTTCGCGCAGATGGAAAGCCATGAAGCGCGCTTCCGCCTCGCGGACCTCCTTCGGCACCTGGAATTCCTTGCTGCCGGCGTTGCCGTCTGACCCGAGGCCGGGCTCGAATTCGACAATGCTGATTTCCAGACGCTGGACTTCCGGCACTTCAGTCTGCGCACTGATCGCCGGGTGATAGGTTACCGGCCGGGTTTCAGTGACCGTGCAGGCACTCATCATGCACAGCAGGATCAGCGAACAAGTCACACTGCCAGGGCGCATCATCATTTCCGCCTAATTGCCCAGGCTCTGTTTGTATTGGCGGTACTCATTCCACAGCTTCTCTCGCAGAGCGGGATCGGTCTCGGACTCGGCGGCCTCGCGCAATTGCCGGGCGACGATGTCGTCATCGCTACCGTTGCCAACATCAGCCGGTGTAGCCGCACCGCTGGCAACGCTGCCGCTGCTTGTGCCAGAGGTGCTGCGACCGGCTGAGCTTGTGCCTTGACCACCGCCCGCCGCGTTCCCCCCGGTCTGTCCGGCCGCGCCTTCCGCCGGGTAGCCCGCGCCGGAACCCGTGCTGCCGGCTGCACTGCCCGAATCACGATCACCCGCATTGCGCTGGGCGATCTTGATCTGCTCCTCGGTCATCACATTTCCAAACCCTTCGAGCGATCGCTGCAATTCGCGATCAAGCTCGGAAACGCTGCCGCCTGAGCCGGATGCCGGACCATAGACGCCGCTGCCCGAGGCCGGGTAAGGTCCTGCGCCGCTGCCCTCTGTCGCGGTGCCGCCAGCGCCGGCGGAACCACCCCCGGAGGTGGCTGACCCGGGCCCGGTTTCCGCCCCGGCGGGCCACCCGCCGCCGCCACTACTTGATGCGCTACCGTCCATGCCCGTGCCGGTACCCTGAGTACTGGCGCCAGAACCGCCAGCCGCGTCAGCGCCTGAGCCGGAACCGCCCGCGGACGCGCCGCTTTGCTGACCACTGGCGCCCTGGCCGCCGCCATTACCTTCGCTTTGGCCTTCGCTTTGGCCCGCGCCTTGTCCGGACTGCTGGCCCTGGCCGGCGCTTTGTGGCTGATTGCGCTCCGCCGCCGATTCAGACCCGGTCTCACTGCCAGCAGCTGGCGGCGCTGCAGGCGGCGGCGCGCCAACCGGCGTAGATGGCTTGGTGTCTTCTACCGCAGGAGACCCGCCACAGCCGGCGATCGCGGCCAGCAAGGTCACGGTCAGCGCGGGAAACAGGAGGCGGTGCTTGGTCATAATTCAAATCCAACGAGGCCGCGGAAGCCGACGGCCGGCCGGGCTGGCGCGGCTTCAACAATCTTGGATAAAAACAACAGCTTCAGGTTCCCTCAATATACCCGTTTCGGACCTCCCAGTCAGTGACACAGGCCCTGCGACCGGCGCTCAGGAGGCCTCCAGCCCGCGCCGGTGATAGAGCAGGAACAAGACCGGAATGACCAGCAGCGACAACAGCAGCAGACTGAGCACGCCGCCGACCATTGGTGCCGCTATCCGCCGGGTCAGCTCGGTTCCGGTGCCGCTGCCGAGCATCACCGGCAGCAAGCCAACCAGCGTCGCGGTGACCGTCATCAATACCGGTCGCAATCGCAACAAGGCACCGCGCCGCACCGCGTCCAGCAATTCACTCCGGCCCACCGGCCCGCTGGCCCGGACCTCTTCCAGCGACTGGCGCAGATAGACCAGCATTACTACGCCGACCTCCACCGCCATCCCGGCCAGCGCAATAAAGCCGACACCGACCGCGACCGAGACCCGGAAGTCGAGCAGCCACAGCAACCACAATCCGCCGATCAGCGACATCGGCAAGGTGCCAAGCACAATCAGCACTTCACCGAAACGGCGCAATTGCAGGTAAAGCAGCAGCACGATGATGGCCAGCGTCAGCGGCACCAGTAGCGCCAGACGCTCGCGCGCGCGCTCCAGGTACTCATACTGGCCGGACCAGGCGACGCTGTACCCGGGCGGAACTTCCACCGCGCTGGTCACTGCCCGCCGGGCCGCCTGCACGTAGGAACCCAGGTCAGTATTCGCGACGTCGACGAATACCCATCCGGCCGGCCTTGCGTTCTCACTGCGGATCATCGCCGGACCTTCCTCAATCCTGATATCCGCCACATCGCCCAGCGCGATCCACGCACCGGAGGGGGTGCTCAACGGCAGATTGCGCAGTCGCTCGGGGCTATCCCGGAGATCGGCATGAAAGCGCAGCCGGATCGGATAGCGTTCGCGACCTTCGACCGAAGTGCCGGTCACCATCCCGCCGACACCCAGCGCAACCACCTGTTGCAGATCGCGCACGCTGAGTCCGAATCGCGCGGCGGCGACTCGGTCGATATCGACGGTGATGTAGCGCCCGCCCAACACGCGCTCGGCATACACGGACCGGGTACCTTCGAGACCTGCGATGACACTTTCGATGCGCGTACCCACTTCCTGAATCACGCTCAGGTCAGGACCCGATACCTTGATCCCCAGTGGTGTCCGGATACCGGTCGCCAACATGTCGATCCGTGTTTTTATCGGCATCACCCAGGCATTGGCCAGGCCCGGGAACTTCACCTTCTGGTCAAGCTCGGCCTTTATGTCATCCAGAGTGACCCCCGGACGCCACTGGTCCCGAGGCCGCAACTGGATCACGGTCTCGATCATGGTCAGCGGCGCCGGATCGGTCGCGGTGTCGGCGCGACCGGCTTTGCCGAATACGGTCTTTACCTCCGGCACAGTACGGATTAACCGGTCGGTTTGTTGCAACAACTGTCTCGCCTCGCCTGCCGAGATACCGGGGAGCGTCGTTGGCATATACATCAAATCACCTTCGTCCAGATCCGGCATGAACTCGGTACCCAGACGACTTGCCGGCCACGCAGCGGCGGCGAGCAACAGCACGGCCACCAGCAGTGTTGTCCACGGATAGCGCAACACCATATCCAGCGCTGGACGATACGCCCAACGCGTCGCGCGATTGACCGGATTCTGTGCCTCGGGCCGGATCTTGCCGCGGACGAAATAACCCATCAGCACCGGCACCAGCGTGATCGCGAGCAGGGCCGCGGAGGCCATCGCGAACGTCTTGGTATAGGCCAGCGGCGCGAACAGGCGCCCCTCCTGAGCCTGCAACGCGAACACCGGCAGAAAGCTTACTGTGATCACCAGCAGTGAAAAGAAGATGGCGGGTCCGACTTCGGTCGCCGATCTCGCGACCGCCTGCCAGCGGTCTGCGGGCGCTTCGCCAGCCTCCAGATGTTTGTGCAGGTTCTCCACCATGACAATGGCTGCATCGACCATCACCCCGATCGCGATCGCGATGCCGCCCAGCGACATGATGTTCGCGTTGAGACCCATGCTGTTCATCGCGATAAATGCCATCAACACACCCAGCGGCAGACTGATTACTGCAACCATGGTGGAGCGCAGGTGAAACAGGAATATCGCGCAGACCAGTGCGACCAGCAGCAGTTCCTCGACCAGCTTGCCGCGCAGATTTTCCTGCGCGCGAACAATCAGATCAGAGCGATCGTAGACCACCACCAGTTCGACACCCGGTGGCAATCCCGTCTGTAATTCGTCCAGCCGGGCGCGCACTGCACCGATCACGTCGGTGGCGTTTTCGCCCCAACGCATGACCACGATGCCGCCCACTGCCTCGCCTTCACCATTGAGGTCGGCGATGCCACGCCGCGCCGCCGGACCGAAACGGACGTCGGCCACATCGCCAAGCAGCACCGGCACGCCACCCTGCGCCAGGGACAGAGGCAGCGCGCGCAGTTGTTCGAGACTCTGCACGTAGCCTGTCGCGCGCACCATGTATTCCGCCTCGCCCAGTTCGATCACCGAACCGCCTACCTCGCGGTTGCCGGCGGTGATCGCCTCACGCACCATACCCAGCGTCACGCCCCAGGTGCGCATCCGCTGGGGATCCAGCAGGATCTCGTATTGACGGACCATGCCGCCGACGCTCGCGACTTCCGCGACACCGGGCAATGACTGCAGCTCATACTTCAGGAACCAGTCCTGCAAGCTGCGCAATTCGGCAATGTCGTTCTGACCGCTGCGATCAATCAACGCGTACTGAAATACCCACCCCACTCCGGTGGCGTCCGGACCCAATGCCGGCTTGACTTCCGGCGGCAACGACGCGGTCGCCTGGTTGAGGTACTCAAGTACCCGGCTTCGGGCCCAGTACAGATCAGTGCCGTCCTCGAACAACACATAGACATAGGAATCGCCGAAAAATGAATATCCGCGAACCGTGGTGGCGCCGGGTACTGCCAACATGGCAGTAGCCAGCGGATAGGTGACCTGGTCCTCCACGACTGCCGGCGCCTGGCCCGGGAAACCGGCGCGGATAATGACCTGGACATCAGACAGATCAGGAATTGCATCTACCGGCGTCTGCCGGACGCTGATCACACCCCACGCTGCGGTCAGCAATGCCAGCAACAGCACCACGACCCGGTTGCGGACCGACCAGAGAATAATGGCCTTGATCATGACCGGCTCCTAGTGCTGATGGCCAGGCGGCATGGACGAGGACTCGGGGTCAGTCGTGATGCGCTGCAATTCACTGCGCAGACTGGCCTCGGAATCCAGCATGAACTGGCCGGATACCACCACCCGGTCCCCGGCGGTCAGCCCATCGGCGATCGCGGCCAGGTGTCCGGATTCATATGCCACGGTGACTGCGCGCGGCTCGAACCGGTTGTCACCCAGGTCCACGATGACGCGGGTTTCGCGGCTGGTCCGGATAAGTGCCTCGCGAGGTACCTGCAGTACCGGCAAGCCTCCGGCCTCGCTGATTCTCACCGTGGCAAAGCTGTTCGGCCTCAGGCGCCCACCCGGGTTGGCGAACGACAGGCGCACACGCACGGCGCGTGTCACCGGATCTGCTTCCGGATAGACGTATGCCAGCTCGCCGCGCAAATCCGGACCTTCGCTCTGATCGAGCCTGACCGTCGCCGGCAGTCCGGGTGCCAGCCAGTCGGCCTGACGGGTCAGCACATCCGCCTCCACCCAGACCCGGTCGAGATCGGCCAGCACCACCATATCGGTCGCTGGTCGCACGAACATACCGTCACGAACCGCCAATTGCGTGACCACGCCGTCCATCTCGCTGCGGAAGACGATGAAACCGTCAACCTTGCGCTCTTTGCGCAGGCGCTCGATCTCGTCTTCACCGATACCCAGCGACCGCAGCCGGCTCTCCGAGGCGCTGACCAGCGCCTTGCCGCCCATGCGCAGTGCCTGCAAATATTCCTCCTGCGCGGACTCCAGCACCGGGGAGAACAGTTCGACCAGGGGCTTGCCCCGGGCCACGCGATCACCTACCGAGCTGACGTAAACCCGCTGCACCCAGCCCTCGGCACGGGCGTGCACATGACGTACCCGGCTTTCGTCGTAAGTCACCTGGCCGACGGCGTCGATGACGCGCGGCAACGGTTCGAAGACGACGGTCTCGGTACGTACGCCGAGATTATTTCGTACCTGGGCGCTGATCCGGACCACGACATTCTCGTCCGGCTCAGGTTCCAGCTCTCGCAGCACCAGGTCCATGCCGCAGATCGGGCAATTTCCCGGCTCATCGGATGTGATCTGAGGGTGCATGGGACAGACGTAATTGGGCTGCGTGTGGGCCAGGGCATGCGCCTGGACGCTCTCTGTGGCCGGTGCTTCGCTGCCGGTATCGCAACCCGTCAGAGCAAGCGCGGCCAGAACAGCAAAAATCAGAACGGAACGAATCATGGCGTCTCTCCTGTCAGGTAGAGAAGATCCGCCTGGGTTAGCAGGCGTTCGGCCTTCAGGCGCAGCAGGCGGGTACGCGCGTCAAGCAGGGTCTTCTCTGCCCGCACCAGTTCGTCAAACGGCGCCGTATCGTTGCGATAGGCCTGGCGGGTGGCGTCCACGGTCGCCGCGGCGGCCGGCATCACGCGTTGCTCGAACAAGCGCAGGCGTTGATCCAGCGACTCCAAGTTGCTGGATGCGGCCTGGAACTGCTGCAGCAGTTGTCGCTGCAAATCCTGCAGCTGATTACGCTGCTCCACTTCTCTGGCGCTGGCCGCGGCCACTTGTCTATCCTGACGTTGGGACGGAAACAACGGCAGTTCGAAGCTGACCATCGCGGAAAAGAAATCCGGGCGTTGATCGCCGTCATTGTCGCGGCCCTCGCGGAACCCGTAGGCCAGATCGAGCGCCCAGGCGGGACGATAGTTCTGCCGCGCAAGTTCGACGCCGACGCTGCCCGCCTCGACCTGCCGCAACTCGGCCAGGATCAGCGGATGCCGCGCCAGCGCTTCTGCGCCCTGCTGTGGGTCGGGCGGCAGCGGCAGCGTGGGCAGACGTTTGACCTCGGCGCTGATAGCCGGATCGCCGAGCAACAAGCGCAATTCAGCGTCCTGGTCCAGCGCCAGCTGATGCAGGCGCACGGCCTCTTCCTCCAGCAGGTCCCGTTCCATCGCGATGCGCAACAGATCGTGCTGTTGTCTGCGTCCGGCGGCATAGGCCGCGGTCACCGCCTCTTCCAGCTGCGCAAACCACTGCTGCTGGTCGCCGAGGATTTCCATCGCCTCGGAGATCCGTGCCCGTTCCGTCCACGCACGACGCAGCGCGCGCACGACATCGCGCCGGCGGGCGTCGGCGCGATCGGCCTCGGCCTCAGCCATGATCTCCATCCGATCGCGGTTCAGGCCGCGGCTATGGCCACGAGGGAATCTCTGACGCAAACCCACCTGGACCTGGGTCATCGGCTCCTGGTCGAGCGCAAAACTGTCGACCGGAAGATTTAGCGCGCCCAGACGCAACTCGGGATCGGGCAACTGCCCGATCGACACCGCGTCTTCCTTCAGCGCCTGGCGGCGCTCGGCCAGTCCGGCCAGGCGGGCGTCACGCTCAAGCGCCAGATCCTCTGCAGCATCGAGCTCGATAGCGGCCGCGCCCAGCGGGCACAGCGACAAGGCAGCCATCAGAATCAGAATGGTGCGGTTCGAATGACCGCAATTGAATGCAAACATACGTCGTCTCCTTGGACAGACCGGCAGGGAAAGGCTCGGGTCCGGGAGAAACGCTAGTTCAGAAAGACGCAGTACCTGAGATGAAGCGGCGGGCCGTCACGCACCAGCTCGGTGGGTAACGGTGCCGGTATGAGGGTGGTGCGCGGAGCGGTCGGTATGCTCCACTCGGCCACCGGGATCGGGGCTGACGAGCGAAACATCGGGCATCTTCGGGTCACGGCCGTCAAAATCGAAATCGTCGATAAAACTGCACGAGCCGTCGCTGTCAGCCTGGAGCGCTGCCATCGATGGGCAATGCGGACAATCGCCGTGCTCATGCCCATCGGGCAGAATCGGCGAGGCGGCCATCAGACACGGCTGCAGCGCCATGTTCAGCCATACCACGACAAACATCGCGAGCGTGGAAATCGCCGTGCGGCGGCGCTTGCGCAGTGTTGAGGACACGTATCTCACCTGCCCGAGATTACGCCCGAGGAACCGCTGCTGTCCAAGACCTGAGTCATGAAACCATCAAGACTGCCGAAGATTCCGGCCGTAGAATGCGCGCATGAAGACCTGCCTGTCGATACTGTGTCTGCTGACCCAGCTTGTCGGCTGCGACCAGACTCGGCCGCCGGCACAGCCGATGAAACTGGATGCGCTGCCTGGCTCAAGTCTGCCGCGTCTTGGTCCCGGCACCGGTGATGCGCTGTGGTTGAGCTGGGTAGAAGACCTGGGCGAACAACAACATCGTCTGCGATTTTCGCGCCTGATGGACGGCGGCTGGAGTGCGCCGGTAACCGTCTCCCAGGGGACGGACTGGTTTGTCAATTGGGCCGATTTTCCATCCGTGATCCCGCTCGAGCCTCCGCTGGCGGCGGCTCACTGGCTGGTCAGGCGTCCAGGCGGAATCTATGCGTACGATATAGCCATCGCGCTGTCGACTGATGAAGGCGCGACCTGGGGACCTGCGCTGACACCCCACGAAGATCTCAGCGCGACCGAACATGGATTCGTCAGCCTGTTCCCGGTTGGGAATGATCTCGGCGCAGTGTGGCTGGACGGCCGTGACATGGCCCCGACGGAAGCGGCGGCGCCTGGCGGCGGCAGCGAAGCGGCTGTTCACGACGCGGCTGTTAGCCCGGTCGTTGGCGATAGTCACGGAGCTCATACTGGCGGCATGAGTCTGCGTTTCGGTCTGATCTCCGCGACGCGCCGGCGCCGTGCTTGATCAGGAAATCGATCCGCTGACCTGTGACTGTTGCCAGACCGGCGCGGCAGCGCTCGGTGACGGCGGCGTGATCGTGGTCTATCGGGATCGGGATGAAAATGAGATCCGGGACATCTCTTTCAGCCGCCTGGAGAACGGCGTCTGGTCGCCAGGCCAACGCCTGGCGGCTGACGATTGGCACATCGAGGGCTGCCCGGTTAACGGTCCGGCCATCGACGCGCGCGATCAGCGCGTGATAGTGGTCTGGTTCACCGCAGCCGGCGACATCCCGCGGGTGCGGGCGAGTTGGTCGCAGGATGGCGGTCGCTCTTTCTCCGCGCCACTGGAAATCGCCGGCAACAGAGCGCTCGGCCGCGTCGACGTCGCCATGCTCGCCGATGGCGACGCTGTGGCGAGCTGGATGGCCGCAGCAGACGACGGCCTCGCTGAAATACGTTACCGCAGGCTCAATAGGGACGGCGGACTTGGCGAGGTTCACACCTTAGACACCACCAGTGCGGCGCGCAGCGCCGGCTTCCCGCAGGTAGCCGCTGCAGGTAAAGGGCTCGTTTTTGCATGGACCCGGGTTGGCGATCAAGGCGGCATCGCCGTCGCCACCGTCTCCTTGCCAGAGTAAATCGCGTTGCGGGAAAACCAGCCGGCGGGGTCGCGACCGCCGGCGCTGTGTCCCGACACTGTCGGCCGTGGTGGCTTATTGCGTGGCGTCGGTTTCCGATTTGCGCAAACGTTTGACTTCTGCTTCCAGTTCCTCGATCCGTTTTAGCAATTCCTGATACGGGTCCGCCGGGGCAGATATCCCCGGGGGCGTGGGCGCAGGCGGCACGATATCGATGGATTCCTCCACCACCGGAGCGTCCTGCGCGGCCGGTGCTGGCGCGGATTGCGGGACCGATTCCGGACCGCCGTCCGGGTCTGGTTCCGGGGCCGGCATCGTGGCGGGAGCCGGTGGCGGTGACGGCGCCGGGCGGGACTCCAATTCCTGAACCCTGCGCTTGAGCGCGTCGTATTCGCTTTGAGATACCGGCGGCGCTGAATTCTCATCGGCCTGCCCGGCATCTTCCCCGCTGACGACTTTCACGCCGCCAGGCAAGAACGGACGCACCTGACGCTCCGGTATGGACACCGAGGGCAAGGCCTCATCGCCGAACGCAAACCTGGCCAGCAACGGGCGGTGATCGCTGCTGCGAACGCTGTCGGGACAATAGTTGTTCTGCGGATACATGACCGTCGCAGAGCCGTCCCAGCCGGTGGCGCCGCCGCCGACCAATACGTTGTCAGTAATCCGCCCACGATCGCCACACCAGGTCCCGACATCGGACTCGGGCCGCACCCACACCCATCCGGTCGGTGCTCAGCAAACGATCCAGATCCGGATCAACCGGACGGTCTACATCGAGTTCGAAAAAGAAACTGCCGATCGCGACCACAGGCAAGGCCTGCCTGTTCGCCCACGCCGCCAGTGCCTCAATCTGTTTCCGGCGACGGGAGTCCTGATCTGACAGATTCACCACCATGAACAGGAACTCGGGACCGTCGACCAGACGCAGGCGCGCCACCAGTGGCGCCGCTTCCCGGTCACTCGCCTGGGCCTCGGTGATTTCTTCCTGCGCCAGCAACTCGAGCCGATCACCACGGAACAGGATCATTGATCGCTCGTCGCCGCCGGTCGTGCCGAGGATGCTGAGGTACGCTGCACCGGCGCCGGCCTCAGCTCCCAGCCTCATCGTCTCCGGCCAGTCCCGCTTATCCCAGACTTCGGTCAGGCCCCAGACATCGATTCCGGCAGACTTCGCCAGTTGCGCGGCGATAAAGTCATCGCTGGCGTCATCGGAATCCACATTGAAACCGACCACGGCAAGGGTTCCGGCGCCGGCCGCGCCAATCTTGAAAACAAACAGGGCGATGGCCAGCAAGAGTTGCCTGGGCATGAGTTGGTGACCCCGGAGCGGTAGCGCCCGCACTGACAAGTGAAACAAACAAAAGGCTCCGGGGGCGCCTTTAGCGCGTCCCCGGAGCGTGACAAGAATGAGTCAGAAATATTTCGGTTTCATTACAGACTGCGATATCAGCCCGCTCGACGCAGGGCCTCGATCCGCTCGGCAATCGGCGGGTGCGACATGAACAGACGCTTGATCCCCTGGCCAACATGGCCGGAGATTCCGAATCCGTGGAGCTGCGCAGGCATTTCGGCGGGCTCTCCACCGCCGAGACGCTCCAGCGCTGAAATCATGTTGTTGCGTCCGGCCAGGCTTGCACCGCCAGCATCGGCGCGGAACTCGCGATGCCTGGAAAACGCCATCACCACCATGCTGGCGAGGATGCCCAGCAGGATCTGGGCAACGATACTGGTGATGTAGTAGCCCGGCCCCAGGCCGCGCTCGGTGCGGAACACCACGCGATCGACAAAAAATCCCACCACTCGGGACAGGAACACGACGAAGGTATTCACCACGCCCTGAATCAGGGTCATCGTCACCATGTCGCCATTCGCGATATGACTGACTTCGTGAGCCAGCACCGCGTCTACTTCGTCCCTGCCCATGCTCCGCAGCAGCCCGGTGCTGACCGCAACCAGTGCGCTGTTGCGACGGGCTCCGGTGGCGAATGCGTTTGGCTCGGGCGCATCATAGACCGCTACTTCCGGCATACCGATCCCGGCCCGGTCAGCATGACGCCTGACAGTATTGACCAGCCAGGACTCGATTTCGCTGGCGGGCTGTTCGATGACTCTGGCGCCGGTCATCCTCTTGGCGCTCCACTTTGAGATCGCCAGCGAAATCAGCGAACCGCCAAAACCCAGGACCGCCGAGAACACCAGCAGTGACCCAAGATCCAGATTGACGCCCTGCTCGTCGAGGATGCCCTGAATGCCCAGCAGCTGCATGGTTATCGCCAGCAGCGCGAGCACGGCAATATTCGTCATCAGGAACAGCATGATTCGCTTCATCGGATTTTTCCTCTGGTACCTGGCCCGCGGATCAGGCCTGTCGGGAGTATTTGATAGTGGCGGACCGGGCAAAGTTCAAGTGCTGCCGGCCTTGATAATTATCGGGCTCGGGCGATCGCGCCCTTGCGCACACCCTCGTAGGCCCGCACCTGTATCGTCGCAGACGGATCCTCGTCACCGAGCTGTGTGGCAATATGCTCGGCGATGCATTCCACCGTCGACTCCGTGGGCAGAAGCTCACAGCGGCTGGCGGGTATCAACAATTCGAACTCGCCCTGGGGAGCGCGATACCCGAAGCGGTAGCTGGCAACGCCTCCCTGCTCGACCCGGTCAACGAGGTCCGCTGTCGAGCCCAGATAGATATCCCGCCAGCGGTCAGCCAGCTGGTGCTCCCTGGACTCCCAGCGTTCGCCGTTGCGGAAGATCCGGATCCCTCGAGCGATGCCCGTGAGCGATGCGCTGGCAATTGCCTGCATGCTGACGCAAACCATGCACATACCGATATGCGGCTCCGCCAATGTCTTCCTCACGCAGCTGCAGCCGGACAACGCTGACGTTGTCGGGCATTTCCGCAAGCGCTGCCCGCTCCAGCATCTGCTCCACATCGGCAACCCTGACCGTTGCTGCATCCAGCAGGCACAGGGCCTGATCCGGGGAACGATGGTACAGCTCACCATGATCAGTGCGAAACCACAGTCGGGTCTCGTGCCGCGCACGCTCCATACGCAGCTCCGGCGCGCGGGCCGGCACCAGCAATCTGTGGTCGACAGTGCGGTCGATCACCGCTTTGATCGCCGGTTTCACGTCGCCGAAATCGAACACCATGCCCTGGTGGTCGAGTTCGCCCTCAAGTTCCAGGTCGACGAGCCAGCTTTGACCCAGCAAGCAGCGCCCGGCGTCCAGCGACGCACAGTCGATAACAGTGAGTTCTTCCACAAACAGCCGGGGCATGGACCTGGTAAACCTGTGCCGAAACAGAGCCACAATTCTATGCCAGCCAGAGCCGGGCCGATATCCCGAAGGGCCAGCATTCCATATACTCGGGCGATGCGCGGAGACAAAAACCAGGCCAAATGCCAGTGAAATCCTCGACAACAGGCCCGGGCACAGCGTCGAAAATCACGCTCGGATGGCGCGAGTGGATTCACTTTATTGACCTGCCGCTGCCGCCGATCAAAGCCAAGGTGGATACGGGAGCCAGAACATCGTGTCTGCATGCGTTCGAGGTCAGTGCCTTCGATCGTGACGGGAGCAAGTGGGTCCGTTTCAGTGTGCATCCGGATCAGCGCAACGCGGATATCGTTGCGGTATGTGAGGCACCGGCCTCGGATCGCCGCCAGGTAAGCGATTCGGGTGGCCATCGCGAATTGCGCTGGGTGATCGAAACACGGGTGGTGATCGCGGGTCAGAAGCAAACGATCGAACTCACGCTGACGGATCGCGATACCATGCGCTTCAGAATGTTGCTGGGTCGATCGGCCATGAAGGGCCGTTTCAGCGTGGATCCGGCGCGCTCCTATCTGCATGGCAAGCCTGTTCCGGACCGGCCACAAACCAGGACCAGATGATGAAAATAGCTATTTTGTCGAGAAACCGGAATCTCTACTCCACCAAGCGCCTGCTCCAGGCCGGAGTTGAGGCCGGGCATAACATGGTGGTGGTGGACACGCTGCGCTGTGTAATGAATATCACCTCCAAGAAACCCGCCATCATCTACGGTGAAAAGACCCTGCAGGGGTTTGACGCGGTGATCCCCAGAATTGGCGCCTCAATCACATTTTATGGCCTCGCGGTTCTGCGCCACTTCGAGGTCATGGGTGTCTACCCGCTCAATGAATCAGTGGCGATCGGTCGCTCCCGGGACAAGCTCCGCTCGATGCAGTTGCTGGCCAGGGCTGGTCTGGGGCTGCCGGTCACCGGCTTTGCCCACCGTCCCGACGACATCAAGACCATCATCAAACAGGTCGGTGGCACACCCGTGGTGATCAAACTGCTTGAAGGCACCCAGGGCAAGGGCGTCGTGCTGGCGGAAACCCCCAAGGCAGCGGATAGCGTGATCGACGCGTTGCGCGCGCTGAATGCGAATTTCCTGGTACAACAGTTCGTCAAGGAAGCCGCCGGCGCCGATATCCGCTGTTTTGTCATCGGCGATCGCGTGGTCGCCGCGATGAAACGCCAGGCGCTGGAAGGTGAATTCCGCTCCAACCTGCACCGCGGTGGCAGCGCGACGGTAGTCAAATTGAAGCCTGACGAAAGGGCGGCCGCGGTGCGCGCTTCGAAAAAACTGGGGCTCAATGTGGCCGGTGTCGACCTGATCCGGGCCAAGGATGGGCCGCAGGTGCTGGAGGTCAATTCCTCGCCGGGTCTGGAGGGCATCGAAAAGGCCACCGGACTGGATATCGCCGGCCAGATCATCGGTTTCCTCGAAAAGAACGCGCGGCAGGACAGGACCGGGACACGTGGCAAAGGCTAAATACAGCGGTAAGACCATCCGCATCAATCAAGTCGATGTCCCCCCGGGGACGCGAAAAACGCTGCATCTCCCGGTCGCCATGCTGTATACCGGCACCCCGGTGGAGATGCCGGTTAATGTGATCAACGGGCGCAACGATGGGCCTCGCTTGTTCGTCACCGCAGCGATCCACGGCGACGAGCTAAACGGCATCGAGATCATCCGCAGGTTGCGCAAGCTGCCCGCGCTCAGGCGATTGCGCGGGACCCTGCTGATGATCCCGATCGTGAATTCCTTCGGCGTCTTGCAACACTCCCGCTATTTGCCGGATCGCCGCGACCTCAATCGCTGTTTCCCGGGTAGCGAGACCGGCTCGCTGGCAGCACGACTGGCAGATTTGTTGATGACCGAGATCGTGAGCAAATGCACACACGGCATCGACCTGCATACGGGCGCGATCCATCGCAGTAACCTGCCGCAGATTCGATGCCAGCTTTCTGATCCGGAAACCGAACGCCTGGCTCGGGCCTTCGGAGCACCAGTGATTATCGACGCGCAGATTCGGGACGGCTCGCTGCGCGCAGCGGCGGCTGATCTGGGCGTGCCCACCTTGCTCTACGAGGCCGGCGAAGCGCTGCGCCTCGACGAGATCTGCATCAACGGCGGCGTGCGTGGCATCCTCAATGTGATGCGTCAGCTGGAGATGCTGCCGCCTTCGCGTAGCAAGATCAAAACCAGAGAGGCCGTCGTTGCCCGCTCGAGCAGCTGGCTGCGCTCTCCTGAAGGCGGTCTCTTTCGCAGCCATGTGCGGCTGGGCGCACGAGTCAACGCCGACGACCTGATGGGTACGGTCACCGATCCGTTCAGCGATGGCGAAACCGAATTGCTCGCCCACACCGGCGGCATCGTGATCGGTCGCAGCCGCTTGCCCCTGGTGAACGAGGGGGATGCGCTGTTTCATATCGCCCGGATGGCGCGTCCGGGTGAGGCAGCGGAAGCGATAAAGGCGTTCTCCGAAGTGGGTCGACAGGAGGAAGGATTGCCGGAGAACGAAAGCGCCATTATTTGAACCGGCCCAAAACGGGCCCTGAACGAGAGCGAGATCGACGATGGGCAAAGAGCGCAAGCGTAGTGGGGATCAAATGGGCCTGGCGGGATTCGGCATCCGTTTGCTGGTCGCGCTGCTCCTGGTTCTGTTGACCTACAACCCGGCCGGTATTTCATGGTTTCACTGGCTTCGCGCCGATCTTCCAGGCATTACGCCGCTGGTGGCACTGGCCGGCATCGCGCTGCTGATAGGCTGGACCATCTATGTCCGCGCCACATTGCGCTCGCTGGGTGCGCTGGGACTGACGCTGGCCTTCGCCTTCTTTGGCGTACTCTTGTGGCTGGTAATCGACGCGGGTATCGTGCCCGCGGACAGTGTCGAGTCCATCACCTGGATCGTGCTGGTGCTGTTGTCTCTGGTAATGGCCGTGGGTATTTCCTGGTCTCATGTCCGCCGCCGGATGACCGGACAGGTAGATACCGACGAACTCGAGGGCTGACTCGAACGTGAACTCATATTGAAGAGGGAAGCATGATGCGATCGATAAACCGGAAAATTGCCTGGCTGCCGCTGGTGGCAACAGCGTTGTTGTCGCTGAGTTTTGCCCCGGCTGTATGGGCAGCCTCTGCCGAGGAGATCGACATCAAGGTCGAAGCGGCATTGAAGAAATTTCGTGAAGACGTCGGCGGCGCCAGCGACTTTCTAGCCGCCTCCAAGGGCGTGCTGGTATTCCCATCGGTAATCAAGGCCGGGATCGGCATTGGCGGCGAGTACGGCGAGGGTGCGCTGCGCATCGGCGGCAAAACGGTCGCCTATTACAGCACCGCCGGCGCGTCGATCGGCTTTCAGCTTGGCGCTCAGTCGAAGACCGTGATCCTGGTCTTCATGCAACAGGAAGCACTGGACAAGTTCCGCGACAGCTCCGGGCTGGGAAGCCGGCGTCGATGGCTCCGTGGCGTTGATCAAACTGGGTGCCGGTGGTTCGATCGACACCAACAACATCAAGGACCCCATCGTCGGCTTCGTGTTCGGAAACAAGGGTCTGATGTATAACCTGACGCTGGAAGGGACCAAGATCACCAAGCTGGACAAGAGCACCAGCGACGCGGAATGATCGATCAGGCTGCCAGGGCCTGTTTTCAGGCCCTAGTAGCCGCGCTCCGCACTGACCACTGACAACATCGGTTCGCCGGTCACATAGCGGCGAAGGTTCTCCCGCATCACGATCCACAGGCGCTCGGCGCGCAGATCGGAACGTGCCGCCACATGAGGTGTGATGATCACGTCCGGGCGAGTCCATAACGGGTGACCCGGAGGCAACGGCTCGGGATCGGTTACGTCGAGAGCAGCGCCCGCGATCAAATCCTGCTCCAGGGCTGTGATCAGATCGCTGGTGACGACGCTGCGGCCGCGACCAACGTTGATGAAATAGGCTTCGGGCTTCATCGCGCGGAAAAACTGAGGCATCGAACAGACCGGTGGTGGCAGCGGTCAGCGGAGCGGCATTGACCACGACATCGGCCCGCGCAGTCAGATCCAGCAACTCATCGGCGAGACCGACATAGCTGACGAAATCCGGCCCTTCCCGGCTGCTGTTCCTGGTTGCGATCACGACCATGCCCAGCGCGTTGGCGCGGCGTGCAACCTCGGTACCGATACCGCCAAGACCGACGATCAGCATCGTCTTCCCGTCAAGTTCCCACAGGCGATCCTCCGGCACCAGTCCGGGCTCCCACTTGCCTTCGATCTGGGCCGTTCGATACCAGTACAGACCGCGGGAGAAATTCAGCAGCATCGCCATTACGTGTTCGGCGATCTCCGGTCCGTAGACCCGCTGCGCGTTAGTGACCAGTATCTGACGCTCCGTGATCGCCGGGACCTGTAGGCAGCGCTCGGCGCCGGCGTACGGCAACTGGATCCAGCGCAGCTCTGGCGCCGCGCCCAGCAACTGTTCGGAACAAAACCCGATCACCGCGTCGGCTTCCCCAATCAGCGCCAGCGCCGCGTCGATCGTTGGCGCGGGGACCAGTTCCACATCCGGGGCGACCTGCTGCAACCATGCCACACGCGCGGCATCGGCGCGCACCACGACGCGTTTCGGCTTGCGCCAGCCAGCACGCTCGCGCACCGGATCCGGCGCCTGTCTGAGACCGAGCTCGGCCACAACCCGTGCGCTTGCATCGTCTTCGTCGGCAGCCACACCCGCGCCCGACGACAACGCCAGGGCGATCGTTGCCACAGCCGTGATTAGCGTTGCAAGGTACCGCCCCATGGCCCGCTTTGCCGGATTCCTGATCGGCCTCATATGTCTCAACCTCGCTTTGATGCCCGCCATGACGATATGCCTTGCGGTCCAAGGTTAGCGCACAGCCCGGCGCCACGTCCCCTGGTGCAGAGTCAGCCGATTTGCGCTATTGATTGATAGGGGCCGACGGCGAAAGATGTGGACCGCCGGATCGTGTTGCCCAACCCGTTTGACTAATCCGAGGAGAGCATGACATGGCCTTGACCTGGGTAGTGACCGCTGACAGTTCTTCGGCGAATATCTTCGAAATACAAGGGATAGGAGGCGAATTCCAGCCAATTGCTCAGCTTCGACATGCTGAAAGCCAGCTCCGCGACAGCGAATTGGTCAGCGACCGGCAAGGCAGAATGTCTGACAGTGTCAACACCGGGGGCCGCCACGCAATGACACCGCACTCGGATCCCAAGGACCACGAAATTGACGTCTTCGCCCGCGAGGTGTGTCAATTCATCGACAATGCCCGGTCACGGAACCAGTTTGAACGCCTGGTTTTCGTTGCGCCCCCGGAATTCCTGGGCCGACTGCGCAACACCATCTCCCCGGCCACGAACAAGCTGGTCACCGAAAGCCTGGCCAAGAATCTGCTCGGCTGCGATGAGGACGCGATCCGCTCACGATTGAAGACGCTGATCTAGCGGCCGCTTGCCGCTTCCCGTCGGGTCTATTGCAGTTTGTTCCCGGCCGGCTGTTCGATCAGCAATGACAGTTCCTGATGATCATAGAGGCGAGCGAAATCGGCTGCGTTACGACCCGCATGATCGGTCAGCGCCCGGTCAGCGCCATGCGCCAGCAATTCCTGCACGACCGCATCCCTGCCGTTTTGGCTGGCAACCATCAAAGCAGTCAGACCGTCGACCCCACGCGCATCTACCGGCGCGCCATCATCGAGCAATATACGCACTGCCTGCCGATTGCCGACAGCAGACGCGAGCATCAAGGGGGTGAGGTCGACACCGGGTGCACCGGAGGAGTCGGCGCCTGCGGCCAGCAATGCGGGCAGAGATCTTGCGGAATGCACCGAGGCATAGGTCACGGCCGTCCAGCCTGTGGCGCTGACCGGAGCCGGATCGGCGCCGCGGTCCAGCAACAACCGGACCAGGTCGGGATCGTCCCGCTCGAGCGCCTTCATCAATGGCGTCACGCTCGCACCGTTGGCCAGATTGACGTCAGCCCCGGCGTCCAGCAACAATTCGACCGCAGAAGTGTTCCCCGCCCAAGTCGCCAGCAACAATGCGGTACTGCTGTGATTGGACGCCGCCCGGATACTGGCACCGCGCTTGAGCAGGATCGCCAGCGCCCCTGCATTGGACTGGGCAGCGGCATACATCAACGGGGTAAATCCAGCCTGGTCCCGATGCTCGATTTTTGCCCCGGCATCGAGCAAGACGTCGATGCAGCGTTCAGCGCCCCTGGCCGCGGCCAGCGACAGGGCCTGCCGGCCGACAGGATCGGCAATATCGGGATCACTGCCCGCCTGGATCAGACCTTGCGTTACCTCGCAGTAACCGCCAGCAGCGGCCAGCAACAAAGCGCTCTCACCCTGCTCGCTGAGCGCGTTCGGATCGGCCCCGTGGGCCAACAGCTGATCCACCGTCTCGGAACGCCCGCGCGCCGCGGCTTCCATCAATGCGGTACGTCCGTCTTCGCCACGGGCATGCGCAGAAGCGCCGGAACCAAGCAAGCGCCCCAACGAGATCGAGTCACCGGCGGCCGCCGCCTGAAGCACCGCGTCGCTGGTGTCTTTGTTTGAGCCGTCAGTCGTCGTAACAGACGAAGCCACGGCGGAGGCTGCTGGCGGCGACGACGCGCATCCGGACAGCAACGCGGTCAGCAAGGTAAACAGATAAATAATCGCTGCAGGTCTCATCAGAGTTTCAACCGTTGTCGCGCAAAGTGGCAGGATCTGGCGTCCTGTTCACATCCGGCAGGGTCGCTCCGGCAGAGCCGGAAAACGGGGCCGGGTGAACCCGGCCCCGCCAGCCACGGTAAGACCCACTACCGGATGATAGTGGACGCCGCGAAACTGTTGTTGGCCAGATCGATATCCCCGTCAGCCACGATCGTGGCCGTCCAGGTCACGGTGCCGCTCGGGTTGTCTGCCAGCCAGCTGAACGTAGTTTTCTCGCTTTCGCCCGGAGCCATCGGCCCGAACGCGAAGCTCTGACTCTCGATCACGACATCGTTAAGCGTGCCGACGATTTCCAGCGTACCTGAAGCGATGTCGGGCCCGTAGTTGGCGATCGTCGTGGTGATCTTGCGGGTATCACCGAAACGGACCTTTGACGGCACTTTGAACTCGGTAATCGCCATGTCGAACTCGGTCTCCGGAGGCTCGACGCCGCCGCCCTCGCCCTCATAGATGATTTCGAGGCGGGCATTGAAGATCGACGTCGGTTTCTGGTCGCCCTTGATATACACGGCCAGGTCAAAGTCCTCGGTCAGCGGCAGCCCGTTGATCGAGATGCCGTTGGGCGCATCACCAATGCCATCGGGATCCAGGTTCTGCAGATTGGCGGCCGAGTCGATCCAGCCACGGCTGGAGAGCAGCGGCGAGACCGGAATGTCCTCAGTGCCGTTCCAATCGAGCAGATTGATCGTCGTCACCGTCGGCTCACCCACCTCGTACTTGATGTTCTCGGAGGTGAACGGCACCGGGCTGCATTCGATCGCCGGGATTTCCAGACCCGGGATATCCTGACCGAACTTGTTCGCTTTCAGCCTCCAGCGCGGACCGATCCCGGACACCGGATCGGGCTCGAACGGATCGCGTTGGATGGTCGTGTACCAGGCGTTGGTGAGGCCCTGCTGCAGGTCCGCCGAGTAGATCGGATTTGCATCGGCGCCAACGCCTCGAACCGGCGTCTGGAAATAGGTGCCCGAAGGAATGGCGTCGCCGTCACCTTCGAAACAATCCCGGGTCGACGCGCGGTAATCGCCCACCGGCACATAATCCGGCAAGCGACCGGTGGCACCCTCGTTCTCCATGTCTTCCGGGCGCAACTGGTCATTCGGATTGTTGGTGATCAGATGTTCGACGATCAGCTGGGCCGAGAGCACCGGATAATCCGTGTCAGGATTGTCTTTCCACTCCTGGGGCAGCGGCATCTTCGCATAGATGCGGACATCGTTCGGCCGTTTGACCAGATTACCGAAACGGTACAGGGCCTTGCCGTCGTCCTTGAAGGTCAGACCGTAGTCCGGACCGATCGCGATCTGGTCGCGTACCGTAGACTCGTTGGCGGGCAGTATCCTGCCATCCAGAGCTACGCTCGGCACGCCGCCAATGACTTCCATCAGATCGTTGTCGAGCATGCCTTCGGCGCAGGTCCCGATCACCGAACCATCTGCTGGATCCAGCAGATCGCCCGGGATCCCTGTGTTGCGATCTGAATACAGATAAGGGATGGTCTCGTAACAGGTCTTCACGTGCTCCAGCACGGAGTAATGCTCGGTGGAGCACTTGATGCTGGTGCCACCAAGACCGGCGCACCAGGTGCCCATGTTGGACGGGACCTTGAACGTGTCAGTAGGCACGTTGGAGACCCGCAGACCCACCAGCTGGTTGTTTTCGTAGATATCGCCAACCCAGCCTTCCAGGTAATCGTCATCGCGAACCTTTGGTGCAGCACCGACAAAATCGCTGACGTAGAAGCCGAACTCCGAATCGACCGGATACAGCATGATGCCGGTTTTATCGGCCTTGGGCACCGGACCATCGATCGGGCATGGGACCCCTAATCCACAGATGATGTCCGGCGTGTCGGCATAGGTCGATCCGTCGAAGCCGCCCTGCACATCCTGGATCGAGAAGGTATGCGTGACCGCATGGGTGACCGGATCCGCCAGCGCGGAGGGTGCGGCGATGGCCAGCGCGATGGCGGCCGCGAGGCCCAAACCAGCCGCTGGTGATTTCTTGTTATGTCTTAACATGGCTTACTCCCAACAAATAGACAGGACAGGCCATCGCATACCCGCAACTCGCCATCGTCATCCGCGAATATGGCGCCAGGCGCGCAGTCGGATGCGGCGACATCAGAACGGCGGTGGTCGGGATGGCGGGACAGGATGGGTCTGATGATCACAAGGAGCAGGAAAGCGGGCAGGTCTGACTGCGCGGGCTGCGACCAGAACGGCTCGTGTGCCTGTAGCCGTTCTGACCTTTCGATGACAAGCGCGGCGCGCGCCGCAGACTTCTCCACCCCTCACCCCCCGTTCACAACAAGACAGCACTAATTTAGGGGCTTCTAAATAATGGGACCATGGGGAGAATACCCCTCAGGTAAATGCCCCATCCGGAGGCGCCCGGGTCAGAGCAGACAAGATCGGCATCAGGAATCAGGCGACAGGGCAGACATTACCGGGTCATCGCGGCATTATTGGGCCCCTCATCTGTTGGCGCGTCTGCGCTTGATCTGCTGGTTTCCACTCCATGAGCAAATTACCGCCATTCCTGCGCCAGGGCCTGGAGCATCATCGCGCCGGTCGGCTTGCCGAAGCCGAGGCCTGCTATCAGCAAGCGCTCCGGCAGAACCCGGAGGACCCGGAAACCCAGAATCTGCTTGGCGTTGCATTATTCCAGCAGGGTCGCGGCAACGAAGCGCTGGCGTTTTCCAATAGCGCCGCGAGGCTGCGTCCGGAATCGGTCAGCATTCGGGTCAATGCGGGTCACGTGTGCTGCGCGACCCGACACTACAGAGAAGCCCTGGATCATTATCGGGCGGCCCTCAAGCTGGGCAACGCCGGGGACGAGTTGTTGAACAATCTCGGCATGTGCCTGAGGGAATGCGGCCATCTGGATGAGGCTATCGGGATCTATCACAGACTCCTTGAGAGCAATCCGCAGCATGCAGAAGGATGGAACAATCTGGCAGCGGTGCACCTCACCGCGGGGCGCGCGGGCGAGGCGGAACGCTGTGTTCGCAAGGCATTGGCGATAAGACCCGACTTCGCGAAAGCCGAACAGAACCTCAGCCGGGTCCTCGCTGCGATGGTTCCACTCTGGCACTTCCCGATGATGAATGACGATCCGCGCAACTCAGCGTTTGAACGCGCGATCGACCATGTGGTCAGGCCGGCGTCGCTGGTGCTCGACATCGGCACCGGGTCCGGGTTGCTCGCCATGATGGCGGCTCGCGCCGGAGCGGTTCGCGTCATCGGCTGCGAGATGGCCCCCGGAATGGCAGCGGTTGCACGACAAATTGTCGCCGCAAACGGATTCGGGGACAGGATCGAGGTCCTGGAAGCAAAATCCACCAGCCTCAACCCGGAAGACCTCGGTGAACGCAAACCGGACGTGCTGATCGCAGAGGTATTCGATTCCGCGTTCTTTGGAGAGGAAGCGCTGGACACGCTTGAAGATGCCAGGCGGCGGCTATTGGCACCGGATGCATCGATGATCCCATGGGGCGGACGCATCCTTGGCGCATTGTTTGAAAGCGAAGAACTGACCGGCGCGGGCAGCGTGGGCCAGGTCCGCGGATTCGACCTGAGCGCCTTCAATGCACTCCGGCCGGAGTCCTTTCAGCGCGCGCTGCGGGATTATGACCACCGTTTGCTCTGCGAGCCGTTTGAAATCTTCTCATTTGATTTCCGCGGGGACCTGCCGCTGGCAGACGATCGGCAAATCAAGGTCGCTGCCAGCACTGGCGGGCAGGTCCACGGAATCGTCTACTGGTTTGAATTGTTTCTGGACGAACAAACAGTGTATGGAACTTCGCCGCTGGACCAGGACAGCCATTGGGACCAGCAGATCTGGCTGCGGATCCCGCCTTTACAGATAGCGAAAGGCGCAGCGGTTTCGATTGCCGCTCAGCACAACCGGCGGCGACTGACGCTGCGGGTCGTGACCCCGTCCTGACGGCCGACAATCAGCTCTTTGATCCGAACTCATTAATATTCAAAACGAAGGCTTTGCCATCCGTTGCAATCAGCCCGAGCTCTCTCAGGTAGTCATAAGAAACCTGGTCCAGATTGACGGCTGAATCGTCCAGGTTGACGATGTAGCCACTTTCGCCAAGGTCCAGGATCGTTGTCCGCTTGTCGCTTTTTTTCCAAACATCGTTGTCTTGCGCTCAAAAACGAAGACATACCCCTCGAGACGGCAGACCGCTCCGTCCGCGGCAAGGACCTCACCCGGAAAATGAGGCCGGGTCGAGTTCTCGAACAACACTCGGTAGGCCACATGCACCTTGATACCTTTTTCGATGATCATCGATTCTCTGCGTGCGGGAATGGATCGTTTGGCAGGCAGGCTGTCCGATTGCATACGCGGTCGCGCGCGGATGACGATCAGGCCGGAGATTTCACCGGGCGAGCCTGAAACAACCGGGACAGTTCTGCCATCACCGGCAGGTGATCGGATAAGTCCCCGGACTCGCGACAGACCCGGCTGTGCACGAGGCGCAGACTCTGAAACCAGATCTGGTCCAGCGGCAACACCGGCCACCGGGACGGGAACGTCGCGCGCCTCGGCGCTGACTGAAATTGCGGATTCAGCGCACGGAACACGGCGCCTCGGCGAAAGCGTTCGTTCAGATCCCCGAGCAGGATCACAGGATGTCCGGCGTTGCTGATCAGCCCGGCTACCGCGCGGGCCTGCGACGCCTGCTCGCGCCGGCGGAAGCCCAGATGGGTGGCGAAAGCATCGACCGGACCTTGATCGGTCCGGACCCGGCCGTGGATCAGCTTTCTCGGTTCCTTGTCGACCCGGGGCAAGTCGTGGATGTGTGCCTCTTCGATCGGGAAGCGGCTCATCAACATGTGACCATACTGGCCGGAAGCGTCCGCGAGCGTGGCGGCGAATACTGAATGATCGGCCACGGTCCGCTCGAACAGTTCGCGGGCGTTGATCTCACCGGCAGGCCTGCGCCGGGTATCGATCTCCTGCAGCGCCAGGATGTCGGCATCCAGACGCTGCAGCATGCTGGCAACTTCCTCGGGGCGGTAACGACCGCGGGTATCTATGCAGCCATGCACGTTCCAGCTCAGCACGCGCAAGGCGCCCGAGCGCTCAGTCTTCATGCCGTATCCGACGGGCAGCGATCTGCAAGCCAACTGCGAACAGGATCCACGCAAGCACGGCCAGGATCAGCAGCGTGATATTGGTGGCATCGGGATGCCGCCAGGCCTCGCGCAGGCGATCTCCAAGAAACGCGATGACCGCGATCCCCGGCCCCATACCGAGGAACGTGCCGATCATGTAGTCGCTGAATTTCAGCGAGGAGCTGCCGAGCAAGACGTTGACCACGGTGAACGGCGCCACTGGCACAACCCGCAGCAGTGCCGCGGCAGCGATGCCGTTGTTTTGCAGGGACCGGTCCACTGCATGTCTGAATCTACCCAGCAGATCGTCGACGATGCGCCGCCCGAGCATCGCGCCCAGCCCGTAACTGACGCCGGCACCCGCCAGTGAGCCGAACAGCGCGCACATAAATCCCTGCCACGGACCGAGGAGCATCGCGGTGAGGATGATCAGAGCGGATATCGGGAACGCCACCAGGCTGCCAACGATAAACGCCAGCAACAGCGCGGGGATCGCCCACGGGCTCTGTCGCCATGTGCCGATGCGTGAGGCCAGCGTCTCCGGATCAGTCAGTTCTGCCAGCGGGGTCATATGCCAGAGCACGATCAATCCCACCAGCGCGGCGCCGGCGATGCTCAGCCGGATCAGCCGGCGCCGCACACTCGAGGTCCGGACTGCGGCAAACGCATCGCCGAGAAAATCCCCAGGCTGTATCGGCTGCTCGGGATCGGCCAGCGGCTCGATGGCTTCGGTCAGCATGTCCACAGAGGCTGCGGACGGCTGCAGGCGCTTGAGCGAGCGGCGCCCCTGCGCGCCGGTGTCGACGGCATCGACCAGCGAGCCGCTGTCTTCCAACCGCCGGGCCAGCTCGTCGGGGCTGATCCCGAGATGCTCCGAGAGCAGCCGGTCTCTTATCCGCCGGATCGATTCCCGATGCGCATCCGTCTGTGCCCGCGCGATCAGATCGCACTCGGTATCTACCGACATCGAGCGATTGTTCAGATTCGACGAACCCACCCGCATGTAGCGGTCGTCGACGATCATGACTTTGGCGTGAACCATCAGCGGCTCGACCTTGCCGTCGCGCTCGATCGCAGGCGCGAGGAAGCGAATCCTCGCCCATAGTGACTGGTCTTCGAAATGGCGCATGAAACGACTCAGGCCGACACCCATCGTTTTGGCTTCGAGCCAGCCACCGGGTGATTCGGGGCAGATCACGATTACTTCCAGATCCGGGTTTTGCTGCAGCTGTCGCCGTAGCGCGGCCGCGACGACATCCGTGGTCAGATACTGGTTCTCGATATAGATCGAATGCTCCGCGTCAGCGACCATCTCCAGATAGCATGATTCGACTTCACGGACCTGGTCCTGGTCCAGGTGAGCTGACATGGTGCGTGCGATCGCTACCGGGATGTCTGCGATGTCCGCGTCGAGGCTCTCGGGCCAGGGATCCGACGGTTCGTCGACGTGGGCCAGGTCTTCGCCTGTGGCTCGTTGCCATCGTTGTTTTGCCACCGCGCAGACCACGCCGGCTGCGTCGCCGTCGACCAGCAACTGCACATCGTGGAACGGCCCGTAGATCTTGCCGTCAGGGTCTTTCCGACGTTCGTCGCCGGGCAGGTGCTCGGAGGTATCCCAGCGGTTGACCGTCAGGTCCAGACCGCCCGCAAACGCGATCGCGTCGTCGATGACGACAATCTTCTGATGATGGCTGGCGCCGATCGGTAACTCATCATCCAGGCACACGGTCAGGCGTGCCGGCGTGCGCCAGGTAAGCATGATCCTCGGCAGTGGCTCCCTCTCGAGGCTGTAAAGCATGGAGTAATCCCACAACAGGATGCGGACCTCCAGCGACGGTTTCTGCTCCAGCAGGTGGGCAAGCAGACCGCGAAGCTCCGCCGGTGCGCCGTCGTCCGGCTCGATATCCTCGCCGACTAACGGGGTCCGGCTGTCGACGTCCCAGCCGATGATCAGTACCGAGCGCTGCGCCCTGAGCAGCGCTTTTCTCAGCGTGCCGAAAATGCTGGCACCATCGATCAGTACGGCCAGCCGCTTGGCATTAGCTTCGCGCCAGCACGCGTTGATGGTCTCGCCGGGGTCCGTTGCGGATTTCATCGACGGCGACCACGCGGGAAACGGTCGATACCCGGACCCTGTCTCAGAGAAACAGACACACTTGCTCACCGGGTCCGTGAACCCCATGGATCATGATCCCTTCGACATCGGCGGTTTGCGAGTGACCCGAAACCAGGATCACATTGGGATCATCGTCCAGATCGGTGATGGCCTCGGCCAGCGTGGCATAGAGGCGATCCGGGTTCAGGCAGGCGATGTGAATCCACGGCGCCAGCGCGCCGAGCCGGTCAGACGTATCGCGATCCTTGAGGATCAGGGTTCCGGTCTCGACGATGCCGGCCGACGCGCGCGTGATGCCGAACGCGTATTGGTCCATCCGCCCCCGGTCGAAGGTAGTCAGCAATTCGATGCCGTCACCCAGTCCGGGACCCAGAATCGGCGCCAGCGCGGGATCACAGTAGCCGTGCCTTGCATCCCGATCCCGTAACAACTCGCCCAGCGCGGGGATGGACTCGACCACGCGCGTGTTGGCGGCCGCCAGCCGTTGCCGGAACACCTCCGGACCGCCACCGCGCCGCGCTTTCGGGGTCGCGATATCCGCGGCAAAGTCGGGGTAGGCCGCGCGGACATTTAACCGGCCCAGCGACTCACGCAAGCGGGCATACATCGCTTCCCGATCGTCAGTCATGGTTTTTCTCCCCGGCGCCGCGCAGCCAGCGGCGGAACCGGCCGCCGCGCCAGCGCGGCAATGTTCGGGTATCGAACCAGGCGCGGCTGAGCTGCGCGGGCAATCTCCGTAACGGCACCCAGTCGAGCAAGCGCCCCATGCGCATGACCAAACGCCACAGCCGCGGATGCCGGGCAAGCAGCGCATAGAGCCCCATCGTCGGCACGCCCTGCTGTGCCTGTTTCGCGTGCTCGCGAACCGAGCGCTCACGGAGGCGGGCGATCAGGTCGGGAAGCGGGATATCGACCGGGCACACGTCGCCACAGGCGCCGCAGAGCGTGGACGCCCGAGCCAGATCGGCCAGCTCGCCAAAGCCGCCTTCGGCCAGCAGCGGACCAAGCACGGCACCCATGGGTCCGGGATAGACGCCGCGGTAGGCGTGGCCGGAGCTCTTGCGATAGACCGGACAGGTATTCATGCAGGCGCCGCAACGGATGCAGCGAAGGATCGGCGCCATCTCACTGCCGACGATGGCCGAGCGGTTGGCATCCATAAAGATGACATGCATCTCGCCGGGACCGGAGGGCTGATCCGCGCTTCTCGGCCCGGCGACCAGCTCGACATAGGACGTCATGCGTTGTCCGGTCGCCGAACGGATCAGCAGACTGAGCAATAACGCCAGGTCCCGGTCTTTCGGGATCACCTTGTCGATGCCGGCGAGCACGATGTGGATATCCGCACCGGCCTGACCGAAGCGGGCATTGCCCTCGTTGGTCACCAGCGCGATGCGGCCGGATTCCGCGGAGATGAAATTGGCGCCGGTGATGGTCACCCGGGCCTCGAGAAACTTGCTGCGCATGAACGCCCGGGCCCGGCGGGTGATCGTTTCCGGGTCATCGTTGTAATCGCCCAGCCCGCCGCGCTGGAAAGACCGGGCTACATCGCGCCGGTTTTTATGGATGATCGGCTTGACGATGTGGCTGGGATGATCGTCGTCGAGCTGGACCACGAATTCGCCCAGATCGGTCTCCAGCGGCTCGAAACCCCGGGCCTGCAGCACGCGCGTCAGGTCGAGCTCCTCGCTGGCCATACTCTTGGACTTGGTCACCACACGCGTACCGCTGCGGCCCACGATCTCGAGGATGATGTCTCGTGCGCGAACGGTGGTCCCGGCAAAGTGGACCCGTGCCCCGTTCTCGGTCAGCCGTTGCTCGGCGCCGGCCAGATATTCGTCGAGGTGGTCCAGCGCGTGCTGACGCAGGCGTCCGGCAAGACGCCGCAACGCGTCAGGGTCGTCATAATCCTCGGTCAACGTCGCCAGGCGCTTGTCTACGCCGCTGCGCGCCCCGACGTCGATGGCCTGCAGAACGGATTCATCCAGCGTGGACGCGAATACGTCAACAGCCTGACGACTCATGCCAGGCCCCGGTCAGCGTCGCGTAACACCTGTGCGATATGCCGGACGGGATAGGATTGCCCCTGGTGCTCGGCGATGCCACGCTGGTGCATCAGACAGCTCATGTCTGCGGATACGATGTAGTCCGGGGACACGGACAGCACATTGGCAACCTTGTCGCGCCCCATAGCAGTGGAGATGTGAGGGTGGGAAACCGAGAACACGCCGCCGAAGCCGCAGCAGATGTCGCTGTCCGGTACCGCGGCCAGTTCGATCCCGTCGATGCTTTTCAGCAGCGTCTGCACCGCGCCGATGGTGGGTGTGCCGCGAGTATGACAGGCATTGTGGACCGCGATCCGGGCGTCGAGCCGGCCGCCCCAGTGATCCATGCCCAGCCCATTGACGAGGAAGTCCGTCAGCTCCCAGGTGCGACGGGCAAGCGCCTGGATCGCTGGCAGGTCCGGCTCGCCCTCGAAAGCCATCGGCGCCTCATGGAAGAGCGCGGCCGCGCATGAACCCGACGCGACCACGATCGGCGCGGGATCGGCAAAGACCCGGGATACATGACGCACCACCTCGCGGAAAGCGGGCCAGTCGCCGGCGGTGTAGGCTGCCTGACCGCAGCAGGTTTGCTGGTCCGGACAGACGACTTCGCGGCCCGCATGCTCCAGGCACATCCATGCGGCCTGCGCGGCATCATCGAAAAACGCATCGCACAGACAGGTCATCATCATCTGCACGCGCGTGCCGTTAACGGGATCGCGTTTCGGAACCAAGACCTTTCCTCCACCGCCGATCGGTCTGGACTCAGTATATCGTCGAAAACCATGACGGGTTGATCCCATGATCCGGGAGGCCGGGTTTTCTCAGGCGCTCCGGTCCACTTTTTTGACCGCCGCTTGCGCCGGTTTTGATCCGCCGGCGGGTGACACGGCGGGGTCGCGACGACGGACCGGAAGCGTCCTTCCTATTGCGCCCGAACAGCCTGCAGCGCGGTCAGGAATCGATCCGTCCAGACCTCGATATCGCTGGACCGCAACTGATTGAGCATTGATCGATAACGCTCCTGGCGCTCGCCCAGCGGCATGTTGGCCGCACGCTGTATCGCCTCGGCGACGCCTTCCGTGTCATAAGGGTTGACGATCACCGCAGCGTCCAGCTCCTGGGCCGCCCCGGCCAGGGATGACAGGATCAGCGCCCCCGGATCATCGGGATCCTGGGCGGCGACGAATTCCTTGGCCACCAGGTTCATGCCGTCACGCAAGGGGGTCACCAGACCGATGCGGGCTACGCGCAGCATGCCCATCAACATGCTGCGTGAGAAGGCGCGGTTGAGATAGCGGATCGGCGCCCAGTCCGGTTCGGCAAAGCGCCCGTTGATGTTGCCGGCCAGCTGTTCCAGTTCCTCGCGGATTTCCTGATAGGCGCGCACGCCGCTGCGGGTCGGCGGCGCGATCTGCATATACACCCACTCGCCACGCGTATCCGGGTACTGCGCCAGTAATTCGCCGAACGCGCGAAAACGTTCCGGCAAGCCCTTGCTGTAATCCAGTCGATCCACGCCGATGATCAGACCGCGGCCGACCAGCCCGGACTGCATCCGGTTCACCGTGACGCTGCTACCCGAGCGCTCGGCCATCTGGATCACGCCCGCGACGTCAATGCCGATCGGGAACGCGGCCGCGGTGAAATCCCTGCCGCAGGCCCTGAAGCGATCCACGCCGAGACGCGCCTCGAGGAAACCGACGCGTTCGAGCCCCTCGATAAAGCTGCGCACGTCGCTGCTGGTCTGGAACCCGATCACGTCATAACGGGTCAGCATCTCCAGGATCAGGCGGTGACCCGGCAGGGTCCGCAGCAGGTCGATATTCGGGAACGGCACATGGAGGAAAAAGCCGATCGGATTGTTGACATCAGCCTTGCGCAATTCTCCGGCCAGTGGGATCAGATGATAGTCGTGAGCCCAGATAAGGTCATCGGGCTTGAGCATCGGTCGCAACTTTCGCGCAAACAAGGCATTGACCCGTTGATAGGCGCGCGCGAAGCGCCGTTCGTAATGATAGAAGTTCAGCATGTAGTGGCACAGCGGCCACAGGCAACCGTTGGAATAGCCGTTGTAATAATCGTCGAACTCCGCCTCATTGATATCGACGGTCGCATAGCTGACCTTGCCACGCCTGACCAGGGTCGGGTCCGAAGGTTCACCGTGGCAGGTCCGGCCACCCCAGCCAAACCATACGCCACCCTTTTTACGCAGCGCCGCGAGCAGTCCGACCGCCAGCCCGCCGGCCGTCTTGCCGGCGCTGGGATCGGCCACCCGATTAGACACTGCGATCAGACGGCTCAAAATGCGGTCTCCCATGGTTTGCTGAGCCTTAGCGCAGCATTGATGATGCCTACCATGCTGTAGGTCTGCGGAAAATTGCCCCAAAGTTCGCCGGTCGCCGGATCAAGATCCTCAGATAGCAATCCGCGGGAATTGCGCCGGGCCAGCATGTGCTCGAACATCTCCCGGGCCTCGTCGGTGCGCCCGCAGTCGGCGAGCGCGTTGATGTACCAGAACGTACATACATTGAACGCGTTTTCCGGCTCACCGAAGTCATCGGCCGAGCGATAGCGAAACACGTGGCCATCCTGCAGCAGTTCTCGCTCCACCGCTTCGATGGTGCCGATAAAGCGCGGATCGTCCGCCGGCAGAAAGCCGAGTTCATGGACCAGCAACATGCTCGCGTCCAGATCCTCGCCGTCAAAGCTTTCGACAAAGCAGTTGCGGGTTTCGCTGTAGCCGCGCTGCAGAATCAATTCGCGAATGTTCCCCGCATTTTCGCGCCAGTAGTCGCTGCGCTGATGCAAGCCCAGATGGGCGCCGATACGCGCAAGCCGGTCACAGGCCGCCCAGCACATCAGGCTGGAAAAGGTATGTACCCGCGCACGACCGCGGTATTCCCAGATTCCGGCATCGGGCTTGTCATGGACCTCGATAGCGCGCTGGCCGAGGACTTCCAGCAATTCGAATTGTGCGACGCTGCCGGTGGTCGCCAGCCGGCGGTCGAAAAAGAACTGGGTCGCCGACATGATCACCGAGCCGTAGACGTCATGCTGGATCTGCTCATAGGCCTGGTTGCCGACCCGGACCGGCCCCATGTTGCGGTAACCCGGTAGCGAATCGACGACGCGCTCAACCAGCGCCGCCTCGCCGCGGATGCCATAGACCGGCTGCAAAAGCCCGCCGTCGGTGCCGGCCGCGAGGTCGAGGATATAGCGCAGATAAGCCTCCATCGTGTTGGTGGCGCCGAGCCGGTTGAGCGCGTGGACAACGAAGAAACTGTCCCGCAACCAGCAGAAACGGTAATCCCAGTTGCGCTGCGTGCCCGCGGCTTCGGGGATCGACGTGGTCATCGCAGCGACCACCGCGCCCGTGTCCTCGAAAGTGCACAGCTTCAGCGTGATCGCAGCACGGATCACTGCGTCCTGCCACTCGAACGGGATCGACAAGGTCCGCACCCAGGTCTGCCAGTAATCGCGGGTCCGCTCAAAAAAGCGGCGGCTCATCGTGACCACCGAGTCGCGCACACTTTCATCCGGACCGAGGATGAAGGTCAGCGGCCGGTTGAGGACAAAATTGCGTTCTGATAACAGGTGGCTGACCGAAGCATCGGTGGTCAATCTCAGTGTGATCTCGGAGCCGACATAGCGGATGTGATTGCTGCCAAAAGTCACCGTGGGTTTTTCGGCCCCGTATTCGCTGGCCGGACGCAAGCGGATCGTGATCCTGGGATTGCCCTCCAGCGGCTCCAGATAACGGACGATGGTCGTGGGCCGGAAATGACGGTCGAACTGGCGAAAGCGTGGCGCAAAGTCAACGATCTTGACCGCGCCGCCATGGCGGTCTCTGAGCACGGTTTCCAGGATCGGCGTGTTGGTCAGATACTGTTGCTCGGTGGACGCCAGATCCTCGAGTAACACATCGAAGAAGCCGTTCTGGCTTCCGGCGTCACCGTTGAGCAGATCGCAGAACACCGGGTCCCCGTCCAGGGCGGGGTAACAAGACCAGACGATCCGTCCTCGCGCATCGACCAGCGCTGCGGTCTGACAGTTACCGATGATGGCCAGATCAAGCGTCGACATCTACCGCCTCCTTTGCTCCGGGCTCGCTGCCGAGCAGGTTCCGCTCCAGCCAGGCCAGTAAGTCCGCTACCGATTCGACCCGGTACGCTGCCGCCGACGCCTGTCCGTCGCCGACCCGTATCGAGTGACCGCCAAAACCGTTCACAGCCACGAAGCCATCCTCGTCAGTGACGTCATCGCCGGCGAACACCGGCATCCTGCCGACGAATGGGGACTCTTGCATGAATTCTCCAATCGCGGTGCCCTTGTCCTGGCCGGCGGGTTTCAGCTCCAGCACCATTTTGCCCCGCTGCACCTGGAATTGCTTGCCGGCGGTCCGGGCGACCCGGGCCATCATCTGCCCGGCCTCACCGGCCAGCGCGGGCGCATTGCGGTAATGCAGCGCCAGCGCAGCACCCTTGTCCTCCAGCAGCAGACCGGCCCGGCTTTGCACAAAGTCCATCAGCTCGCGCTTGACGCTGTGCAACTGATCTTCCCGATTGGCGCGGAAATGCACAGTGCCATCTGCAGAGCGGCGCTCGATCCCGTGCAGCCCCGCCGTCGGCAGTTGCAGCGGCATGAACAGCCGGTCCAGGTCTGCGATCGCCCGACCGCTGACCAGCGCCACTGCGCCATCGAGCTCCAGCACCGCGCGGCGGAGAAGGAGCTTCAGCCGAGGCGTCGTGCGCACGTCGTCCGGGTGATCGGCGATGTCCAGAAGCGTGCCGTCGACATCCAGGAAAAGCGCCCAGCGGGGGTCCCACGCAGGTAATACTCCGGTTCTCGGCATGGTGACACCTTAGGCAATGACGTCACGCTTGCCAAGCGATATGCCAGTCGTTGTTCACGGCCGGGACAATCCAGGACCGGGAGCTGTACCCATCAGACCCAGCGCCCGCCTGGCGCGATCCAGGCCAGCTTTGCGTCATTGGCTCCGGCGCTGGCGGGCACAACACTGGCGGCGATTTGCCAGTGCAAAATTTCTGAAGATTGGCGTCAGAGACGGGTTGCCTGGGCCGCGGAGCGCGCCGGGCAAAGGGAAGCAGGCGCTGCCTTCGACTCGTTCACATCTGTCGCTGGCAGCAGTGGCAGATCCCTTCGGTCTTACCTTAGCCATCAGAATTCCAGCCGCCTGAGGCGGCGCCACAACTGGCCAAGATCTGGCCGGTGCGATCCGCTCGTCGGTGTCCCGCCTTATGTCAAATAAGAAGCTCAAAGTGATGAGTATGTGATGCGAAGCACATTAGTGGGCGCCACGGACGTGATCCGGGGCACAGTCCAGATGCCCGGGTCATGTTCGAATGACCAACCCCATAGCCGGAAGATATGTAGCCGGAGTCGCGTCCATGTCCTCACGTGGATTCACCCTGATAGAACTCCTGCTCGCCATCGCGCTGCTGGCGTTGCTGGTTGCGATCGCCGTGCCGTCCTACGCGGGCTTTGCGGAACGCGCTCGCGTCGCTCAGGCGATCAGCGACATGGGACGGATCCAGCTCGCCGCCGACCGCTTCCGCCCGAATAACAACGACGAGTTCCCCGCCAGCCTTGCCGAGATAGGCCTGGACACGCTCAAGGACCCCTGGGGACGGCCCTACGTCTATCTGAATATTTCGCTGGCCAATGTGGGCCAGCTGCGCAAGGACAAGAACCTGGTGCCGCTGAACACGGATTTCGATCTCTACAGCAAGGGTCCTGATGGCGACACCGCGAAACCGTTGAGCGCCCCGGCGAGCCGCGACGACATCGTTCGGGCCAACAACGGTGCGTTTGTCGGCAAGGCCGAGAACTACTGAGGTCCGCCGTCGATACGGCTCCAGGCAGATGCTCAGCTCCTTCAAGAGTCAGGTCGCCCGAAGAGTCTTCCTGCTGTTTTTCCTGAGCACAGTGCTGCCGGTCGTAGCCACGATCGTGATGATTACGGCCATGCTGACCTGGGAACTGCAGGCCCGGCATCTCGAGGATCTTCAGCAGGATGCCAAGGACTATGGGATGGCGGTATTCGAGCGTCTGGAGTTTGCCGCCGGCGCCGTGGACACCTGGATCGACCTCGGCGAGCCGGCCTCGGCGCCGTCACCGGGCGTGCTTGAAGCCCGATTTGCCAGCGCCGTTGACCTGGAAATGCCGACCAAACCACCCTATCGCCAGCTCGCGATAGACCGGTCCGCCGCCGAACCGGCACTGGTCTTGTATCGCTGGCTGGAGGACGGCCGGGTGCTGTTGGCCAGGCTGGACCCGAATTTTCTCTGGGGCCTGGAGAGAAGCCTTCCGCACGACATCGGCATCTGCCTGCTAGACGGCGCTCAGGACGCCCTGTTCTGCCCGTCCGCAGACGCCAGGGGCGCAGCGCGCGAACTGCGGCCGGCAATCGCTCTGTCTGCTATCGGACAGCGGGTCGTCGGGCAGGACCTGCCGCAGCTTGTCGGCTACTGGACACTGTTCCTTGAAGCCGAATTCAGAGCGCCCGGATGGACCATCGTCGCCAGTCGGCCGCAACATAGTGCGCTGTCCGTGCTCGACAGCTTCCGCAGCTGGTTTCTGCCCGCGGCCGGCATCACCGTCACGATCACCATCTGGCTGACGCTGATCCAGGTGCGACGCCGTCTCGGCCCGCTTGAGCGACTGCGCGACGCTACTGCGAATGTGGCCAGGGGGGATTTCTCCACGCCACTGGTGCTGGATAGCGGCGATGAATTTGAACAGCTGGCGGACTCCTTCAACGAGATGACCGCGCAACTTGGCCAGCAGTTTGCTGCGCTGACCACGCTGAGTGAGGTCGACCGGATGATCCTGTCGAATGCGGCTACCGAGGACGTGATCGAGCAGTCCCTGGACTTTCTGGTCGGTTCACTCGGCTGCGAGACCGCGCTACTGGCCCTGTTCGAGCAGGACGCCGACGAATCGGCCGTGTATCTGCAGAAGAAAGCGGGCAGTGTCAGGCGGCAGCGGATAATTCTGGATCCGGCCGCTATCGGTAACCGGGTAAGCGGGCGCCGTGACTGGTGTCGCATGCAAACCTTGCTCCCGCGAGACGATAACGGCCTGCTTGATCTTTGCCCGGATCGGATGCTTGTCTTCCCACTGATGGTCGGTGGCGAATGCAGCGGCTTTCTTGCCGTCGAAGGCCAGAGCGTCGATGAAACTGACGCCTATTGGCTGCGGATGACCGGGGAATTCTGCGATCGGGTCACCGTGGCCATGGCCAGCATTCGCAGGGAAGCGGTGCTGTATAAACAGGCGCACTTCGACCAGCTCACTGGCTTGCCCAACCGGCAACTGTTTAATGACCGCCTCGATCGCGCTATCGAAGCGGGCGCAAGGGAGAATTATCCCGGCGCTCTGCTGTTTGTGGATCTCGATCACTTCAAGGCAGTCAATGACAGCGAGGGCCACATGGTAGGTGACCAGTTGCTGATCATGGCATCCCGGCGCCTGCGTGATCATTTACGGCGGGCCGACACGGTAGCTCGGCTCGGCGGTGATGAATTCACTGTACTGCTCACTCATATCGAGGGCCTGGACGAAGCCAGCCACGTGGCGGACAACATAGTCCGCCTGCTGGCCGCGCCCTTCGTCATCGACGGGGTCGAACACTATGTCGGCGCGAGCATCGGTATCGCCATTTTTCCCGCCGACGGTGACCATGCGGAGAAACTGCTGCAGAGTGCCGATACCGCGATGTACCAGGCCAAGGACAAGGGCCGGGGCACGGCGGTGTTCTTCGACGAAGCGATGAATCGACGGGTACGCCAGCGGCGCGAGCTTGAAGCCGAGCTGCGCACCGCGATCAACAATGAGCAGCTGGAACTGTATTTCCAGCCCACCGTCGACTTGTCGAGCGGTGCCATCATCGGAGCCGAAGCCCTGTTGCGCTGGGATCACCCGAGCAAGGGAATCCTTTCCCCGAAGGAATTCATAGAAGTCGCTGAAGAAACCGGGCTGATTATAGACATAGGTGACTGGGTGCTGACTTCGGCCTTTAATTCTTTCTGCGAATGGCGCGACCAGGGGCTGCTGCTGAGCACACTGGCGATCAATGTCTCGGTCCGGCAGTTTCGCGAGCATCATTTCGCTGATCGGGTAATTGAGCTGGTACGCCGCTTCTCTATCCCGCGCGACCTGCTGGAGCTGGAGCTGACCGAATCCCTGTTTATCGATGAGAGCCCGGAGCTGCATCGGGAATTGCGCGCGCTACAGGATCACGGCATCCGCCTGGCCATCGACGACTTTGGCACCGGGTTTTCTTCGCTCTCATATCTGGATCGTATTCCCTTCGATACCCTGAAGATCGACCGCTCGTTCCTGTCCAACTTGCCCTCTAACATCCGCTCCTGCGCAATCACCCAAGCGGTGATCACGCTCGGTGCCACTCTCGGTAAGCGGGTGGTGGCCGAAGGCGTAGAAACGGCTGAACAGGCGAACTTCCTGGCCGCGGCGACAGGGATCTACGCTCAGGGCTACCTCTATGGTCGCGCAATACCGGCCGCGAAATTCTTCGAGGTCGCTATGGCCAGATCTCCCGGAACGGTCACAGAGACTGCGCTGCTGCGCCGGATCAACATAGCTTGAGATGCTAAAACCTGAATGATCGGCTCCGGGTCTGAGCGACTGGCTTGTCGGATCAGCCCGCCGGCGCTGACTTCTCCGGAACATAGACCTGCCGGACAGTCCTCGAGCTGAGCCGGGGAAACGGCTGCTTCGTCGACCGGCCGGTCATGCCGATGGTCTTCTCGAGGTAGCAGATTTCCCCCGGAGTCCCTTTTTGACTTTGGACCAGACCCGGTCTCCAGGCCTTCCTCACGCAGCATAAACATGCCAGGTTTCCGGCGAGGACAGACGCATTGCCCATCACTGAGCCATGACAGGGACCGAGTCGGCGGCGATCCGGAATCCTGATCCGATGCGGTGGCAGCGTGCACGCTGACCGCCCGGGTTGCGGTCGTGCCACGGCGAACCTGCATCGCGAGTCACGCCGAAATCGCGACGGCAGCGCTTACGCAGATCGTCTCCCCAACAGCACAAATTGACTGCCAGTTGATTCTTGTTTCATCAGGAAATCGACCTGCACGCCATTATCCATTTGACCTGATCCAGTCGTGCAAAGTTGCGCTACCGGGCCTGCTATATTGATGGTGTAGGTAACAAGAATCCGTATGGAGGTTCCGCTCCCGCAGTCCCCTGGCGAGGGTCATCGATCAGGTTTTCCAGATTTTCCTCGACGAGCTTTTCCGGCTCCGTTACGCGGCGGGATCAGATGATTGGGGCTTTGAATTGCCCGCACCATGCCCGGCTTCGCTTCCCGGAAGCGCTGTGTCCGTCATGTGCCGTATCACGAAACTTCTCACGGTGGCGATCATCGCCACATTCCCTGCGGCCTGGGTCGCCGGGTGTACCTATACTCAGCCCGGCGCTGATGAAAAGGATGCGGCGACGATTGAAGGCTATGTGATCAAATATCACGCCAACTATTTGTTTCCGTTTTTCTGGCCATCGAATGCGATGATCATCGTGGGCGATGATGAGGAGAGTCTCAGATCAGCAAGCATGCCTGCCGGTTCCTCAGCAAGAAAGGCGATTGTCTCGCCAGGCTATCGATGCATCGCTGTACTGATCGATGAGTTCGGATTTCTTCACAGTTGTCCGATGTGTTTCGACGTCGAACCCGCAGAGAGGTATCAGATCCGGGTGCATAGGGTGCATCGTCCCTGGTACGACGAAGTGATCGATCGTGTTTCCGTTGTAAAGAAGTCCGGGCAAGCCGTCGTGGCTGAACAGGATCAATTCTGCACAATCAAGCCAGGACCCGGCCGGGTCGCGGACTGCAGCAAATGTCCGCTCCAGCATCGGCCTGATCAGGCAGCCGCCCATTAGGTCGCCCCGGCCGAGCAATGTTTGCGGGGCTGTGTTTATAGAAAACGTCTGGAAACGTCCTCTGATTCTCTTCATTCATTATGACTCGGTCCGCTGTTTCAGCAGAGCGGAAAGTTGTGCAGGGACAACTTCCTCTGCCGGGGAACACGCGCCCCGTTCGTTTGCCGCGCCCTGCCGGACAGACTTTGTTGCACTTCTCACCGTCTGGGCTTCCTCTTCGTTGGCTGGTCGGCCCCGCGCCTGACCATACCCCCTGACGCCGGGCGCACACCGGCACATTATGCTTGCCCCGCCCTTCCTGTGGGGTATCCTCACTGTTCGCCTTATCCGCTGCCGGGGGACTAGACGTCAATGACGCTGACGACGAAGATCAATCTGGCCCTGGCCGTCGTATTCGTGTCCGGTCTGTGCATCACCGGCTATATCTCCCAGGCCATCCTGCAGGAAAACGCCAAGCGCGAGGTCCTGACGCATGCCGGCCTGATGATGGAATCGGCGTACGCGGCCCGCGCGTACACGATTCAGCAGGTAAAGCCGCTGCTCACCGACAGGCTCGACGAGGTGTTCCTTCCCCAGACCGTGCCATCGTATGCCGCCACGCAGCAATTCAAACAACTGCGCGAGACGCACCCGGAGTACCTGTACAAGGAATCCACGCTCAACCCGACCAACCCCGCCAACCGCTCGACGGAGTGGGAAGCGGACATCATCCAGCAGTTTCGCAACAACGCTGATCTGAACGAAGTCACGGGCGAGCGCCAGACTCCGACCGGGCGCTCGCTTTACCTGGCACGACCAATGCGCGTCACCGAGCCTGGCTGCCTGAACTGCCACGGCGTGCCGGGAGACGCGCCGCCGACCATGATGGCGCTTTACGGGAGTAACAATGGTTTCAGCTGGAAAATCAACGAGGTCATCGGCAGCCAGATAGTCTCGGTGCCTATGTCAGTGCCATACGAGCGAGCCCAATACGCTTTTCGCGTGTTCATGGCCGCCCAGATAGCCGTGCTGGCGGCGATCTTTGTCGTCGTCAACGTCGCCCTGCGCCTGATCGTCATCCGTCCGGTGCGACAGATGGCCGCGATCGCCGACCAGGTGAGCAGCGGCGACCTCGAGGTCCCCGAATTCCGCGGTGGAGGCAAGGACGAAATCGCCCAGCTGGGCCAATCGTTCAACCGCATGCGCCGCAGCGTCGAGAAGGCCATGGAGATTCTGGAACGTTAGCGCCATGACCGCCACGCAACACAAGGTATTCATCTGCTACTCGAACCACGATGCGGTCTACGCCAATTCGACGTGTCGCGCGCTCGAGGATGCCGGCATACGCTGCTGGATGGCGTCACGCGACATCTCGCCGAGCAGGGACTGGGCCGAGGAAATCATCGACGCGATCGGCTCCGCGGCGATCATGGTCCTGATCCTTTCCTCCAGTTCCAACAACTCGCCGCAGGTTCGCCGCGAGATCGAGCGCGGCGTCAGCAAGAACGTGCCGGTCCTGCCGCTGCGTGTCGAAGACGTACGTCTTTCCAAGAGCCTCGAGTATTTCATCAGCACCCAGCAGTGGCTCGACGCGTTCACGGCGCCATTCGAGGCGCACCTGGAGAACCTGCGGATGTGCGTGTTGGATGCGCTCGAGGGTCCGTCGCCGGATCGCTCATCCGCCCGCGTTTTACTCAGGGCCCGTCCGGCTGCCGAGCCCGCTGCCGCCACGCCGGCTCCGGTACGCGCGCCGGAATTTTCCAGACAGGACCTCAAGTACCTCGAGACCCAGTTGGCCAGTTACCTGGGACCGGTGGCGAAATTTCTGGTGACCCAGGCAGCCAGCAAGTGTTCGTCGACCGAAGAGCTGATCGCGCTGCTATCCAGAGAACTGAAGGACGATGGCGAACAGCGGGCGTTCCGCGAGAATTGCCGCTTCCTGGCCGAGTAGCGGACGGGACACGCCGTCAGGCCACAACAGCAGACCGGGTCGATCTGAAGCAGACCTCAGCACCGCGACGGCGCCACTGGCACCGGTTTTGCAGGTCGTCAGCGCTCGTCAGGACCCATCACAGCACCGCTGAGATCAGTCACGTTATCGAGGCAGCAAGCGCGATCAGCCGGTCCGGCATCACTCCCGCAGATGTCATTTCCAGTTCAGAGTCCCCGACGTGGTGGCGCATGCCTACCCGCCGCAGCGCTCGGCCGCCGAGTTGAGGGTATGCTGGCTGTGTTTTACATAATCCCTGGGCCCCGAGCGCCATGCGGCGGCGGACTATACTCCTTCCATCTGGGGACATAACCCCCCCAGGGAGGGGAACAAAATGAACACAAAAACCAGGGTCATCGGGTGGCTGGTTGCGGCACTCTGCGCCGTTCTCGCATCGTCGCCGGCCATCGCCGCGGACAAAGGGCGCAGCTTCCGGGCGGGCGATCTGACGACCATGACCCAGAACCTGTACGTGGGGGGCGATATCTTCCTGCCGCTGCAGGTGCCCCCGGACCAGTTTCCGGCCGCGGCCCAGCAGGTGATCGAGCAGATCATCGCCACCAATTACAGGGAGCGGGCACCGGCGCTGGCCTCCGGGATGCTGGCGGAAATGCCCCACGCCATCGGTTTGCAGGAGGTCTATCAGATTCAGGTCTGCGTGCAGGAGATCCCGGGCCTGTGCCTCCTCGATGATGACTACCTGCAGATACTCCTCGACGAACTCAACGCCGAAGGCGATTACTACACGGCGGCAGCGACGGTCGAGAACATCAATCTGTCGGGCCTCATGGTGCCCGCGGATATCGGCTTCGGGCCTGTCACGCTGATGGTCACAATCATCGACCGCGACGCGATACTGGTGCGTTCGGACGTCGTCGTCGACAACGCCTTCGGCCGGAATTTCTGTGCGGGGGTACCGGTGAGCAACCCGCTTCTGCCGTCGTTCACGAAGGTTCTGCGTGGATATGTGGTGGCGGATCTCCGGGTCAAGGGTCGTGCCTACCGGTTCGTGAACACCCATCTGGAGATTTCGGCCGACGGATCGCCCACGGAAGAGGCGTTCCGCACGGTCCAGTTCCTCCAGGCAGCGGAACTGGTCGGTCCGGCACCGCTGCCGGTGCCGACCATCTGTGAACCCGCCGGGCTCGTGCCGCCGCCAATCTTCGGCTCCAGCGACGTCGTCGTCATGGTGGGAGACTTCAACTCAAACCCGGTCGAGGGGCCTTTCGAGCCGTGTCTTCTGCCCGGTGGTGCGTGCCCGACGCCCTATGCGTTCTTCAGCGGCGGCGTACTGGTGACACCGGCCGGGGCGGTCGACGTCGGACCCCTGCTGGACACGTGGCTCTACCGCGAAAATGATCTGTGGGCGGATGGCTTCACCTGCTGCCAGGCCCCGCTGCTGGACAATGCCGAATCCGAGTTGTACGAACGCATTGACCAGGTGTGGGTCAAGCCGGCGCCGGATCACTACGGCGGGCCGTATGTGCGAGCGGTCGACGCCGACGTCGTCGGCGATACCCCGGCAAGCAAGACAGCTAGCGGGCTATGGCCCTCCGACCATGCGGGCGTTGCGGTCCGGATGACATTGCGGACGCCGAAGTGAAACAACCCGGGAACAGCCGGCCGGCATTGTCGTGATCGAGGGGCGCCTCCAGGCGCCCCTTTCTTTGTGCGGTCAGTCCATGATCCCGGTGCATGACCTACGAATACTTCCGTAGTCTGGCTCGGATCGCGGTCGGACCACGACCCATCGCAGCACCGCTGCGATTGATCACGTTATCGAGGCAGCAAGCGCGATCAGCAGGCCCGGAAAAGCGCCCGCTCTGGCCGTCCTGAACTCTGCCAGGGCGCGCGCAAGTGCTGAAAAAATGGTGGTGATGGGTGGACTTGAACCACCGACCTACGCATTATGAGTGCGCCGCTCTAACCAGCTGAGCTACATCACCACGCCAGGCCCGGACGGGCCGGAAAGAACGCGAAATTGTCCTTGCCGAGGCCGGGAGTGTCAACCCGCGCCGGCGGCGCGGATGCCGCAAAACCCTCCGTGCAGCAACTAGACGTTGAAGCGGAAGTGCATCAGGTCGCCATCCTTGACCACATACTCCTTGCCTTCAATCCTCAGCTTGCCGGCTTCGCGGGCGCCCTGCTCGCCCCCGCAGGCGATGAAATCTTCGTAGGCGGTCACCTCGGCGCGGATAAAACCGCGCTCGAAATCGGTATGAATCTCTCGCGCAGCTTTCGGTGCGGTGGCGCCGATCTTCATGGTCCAGGCTCGGACCTCTTTCTCACCGGCAGTAAAAAAGGTGTGCAGATTCAGCAAGCGGTAACCCGCACGGATCACGCGATTCAGGCCGGGCTCTGACAGGTTCATCGCGTCCAGAAATTCCGCCTTGTCAGCGTCTTCGAGCTGTGAGATTTCGGCCTCGACAGACGCGCACACCGCCACCACCTCGGCGTTTTCCTCTCCCGCCAGCGCGCGGACCTGGTCCAGATAAGCGTTATCACTGAAACCGTCTTCACCGACATTGGCGATGTACATCGTCGGCTTCATGGTCAGCAGATGCAGCTCGTGCAGACTCCGGCGCTCCTCGCTCGACAATTCCAGCGAGCGTACCGGCAGACCGTGGTCGAGATGATCACCGACCTTGCCCAGCAGCTCGCGCCAGGCCACGGCTTCCTTGGCGCCGGTCTTGGCTGCCTTGACCGCTTTCTGCAGATTGCGCGTCACCGTGTCGAAGTCGGCCAGCGCCAACTCCAGATTGATCACTTCGATATCGGCCACCGGATTGACGCGACCTTCCACATGCACCACGTCGCCGCTGTCGAAACAGCGCACCACATGGGCGATGGCGTCTGTCTCGCGGATATTGGCCAGAAACTGGTTGCCCAGCCCCTCACCTTTGGAAGCACCCTTGACCAGACCGGCGATATCGACGAATTCCATCGTCGTCGGCACTATCCGCTTCGGTTTGACGATGTCGGCGATACACTGCAGACGCAGGTCCGGCACCTCCACCACGCCCACGTTCGGGTCGATCGTGCAAAACGGGTAGTTTTCGGCGGCAATCTCGGCCGAGGTGAGCGCGTTAAATAATGTCGATTTGCCGACATTCGGCAAGCCCACGATTCCGACTCTGATTCCCATGTACGGTCCCCGGTTAGTCCGCTGCCGAAGGTGGCAGCGTGTGCAGCTGATGCATGGCCTTTTGCTCGCCATCGACCAGCATCACCTGCAAGGCCTCGGCCGCCGCCTCGATAGCGCGAAGGATCTGCGCATTATCTTCCCGGCCAGGCCGGTTTAGAACGTAGTCGATCACTTCGCCCTGCTGCTCGCGCGGATGACCGATACCGATTCGCAAGCGGAAGAACTCGCGGCCCATATGCGCGATCACGTCCTTGAGCCCGTTGTGCCCGCCAGGGCCACCGCCCTTCTTCAGCCGGACCGTGCCGACCGGCAAATCGAGCTCGTCATGAGCGACCAGCACACACTCGGGAGGCACTTTGAGATAGGTCGCGAGACTCCGCACCGATGCGCCGCTGCGATTCATGAACGTCGTCGGTTTGAGCAACAACACATCGGCTGCCTGGACCTGGATCCGCGCGATCTCGCCCTGGTGCCGCCGATCCTCGCGGAACGCGCCGCCATATTCCTGTGCCAGCCGGTCCACGAACCAGAATCCGGCATTGTGCCGGGTCAGCGCATAGCGATCTCCCGGATTGCCCAGGCCGACCACGATCTGTATCGGGCGATGTTCTGTCATAGAAAAAATTGGGGGCCGCCCGGCGGACGGCCCCCTCCATTGAGCAGGGCGATCTGGCCAGTACTAGCCTTTGCCCTCGTCCTCGTCCTCGTCCTCGTCCTTCGCGCCTGCGACCGGCACTTCTCCCGGCGCCACTTCTGCCGCGCCTTCCTCGGCTTCTTCGTCGACCTCGACGACCTTGACGCGCTGGATAGCGACCACCGGCTGGTCCTGATCGTGCTCATCGCCATGGGTCAGGTCGACGATGACAACGCCTTCGGGGACCTTGATCTCGGACAACATGATCATCTCGTCCAGCTTCAGATCAGCAATATCGAGCTCGATGTACTCCGGCAGATGCTTCGGCAGACACTCGACCTCGATCTCGTTGACCAGGTGAGCGACCACGCCGCCTTCCTGCTTGACGCCGTACGCGATCTCTTCGTTGACGAAGTGAATCGGCACACGCACCCGGATCTCGACATCCTCGAGCACCCGCTGCAGGTCGACATGCACGATCTGATGTTTTGCCGGATGGCGCTGCAGATCCTTGAGCACGCAGGGCTGGGACACATCGCCGATCGTGACAGTCAGGATGCTGCTGAAGATAGACTCGTTTTCCAGATTGCGCAGCAGCGCAGTGTGGTCAAAGCTCAACGGCCGCGGATCACGACCACCACCATAGAGAATGGCGGGAACGCGTCCGGCCCGACGCAGGCGGCGGCTCGCACCTTTGCCCTGATCGGTCCGTTCCTCGGCCATGAGGTTAAATTTCTGGCTCATAATATTCTTACTCCATCATTGCAAAACCCGGCTTGCCCGCGACCAGGCGAGCCGGAACCAGGCCGGTCGGAAAAGCACCGGCCAAATCCTTCAATCCACGTACAGCGAGCTGACCGACTCCTCATCGCTGATACGGCGCATCGTCTCTGCCAGCAATTCAGCGGTGGTCAGCTGACGGATCTTGGTGCTGGCTCTGGCCTCTTCGTTCAGCGGGATGGTGTCAGTCACCACCAATTCATCCAGCAGCGAGTCGTTGATCCGGGAAACCGCCGGGCCGGACAACACGGCGTGGGTGATATAGGCCACCACCTTGTTCGCGCCTTGCTCCTTGAGCGCCTTCACCGCCTGACACAGCGTACCGGCAGTATCGATCATGTCATCGACCAGCACGCAGGTCTTGTTTGCCACGTCACCGATGATATGCATCACCTTGGCTTCGTTGGCTCGCGGCCGGCGCTTGTCAATAATCGCCAGGTCGGCGTCATCCAGACGTTTTGCCAGCGCCCGGGCCCGCACGACACCGCCGACGTCTGGCGAAACCACCACCATCGGGTGGTAACGCTGCTTCCAGGCGTCATGCAGCAGTACCGGCGAGGCGTAGACGTTGTCCACCGGGATATCGAAAAATCCCTGGATCTGATCGGCGTGCAAATCCACCGTCAGCACCCGGTCGATACCTGCGGTGACCACCATGCTGGCGGCCAGCTTGGCGGTGATCGCAACGCGTTGCGCTCGCGGCCGGCGATCCTGGCGCGCGTAGCCGAAATACGGGATCACCGCGGTGATCCTGGCTGCCGATGCACGCCGCATCGCGTCCGCCATCACCAGCAATTCCATCAGGTGGTCATTGACCGGGGGGCAGGTGGACTGGACCAGGAAGACATCCCGGCCACGCACATTCTCCATCACCTCGACGGTGACCTCCCCGTCGCTGAAGCGGCCAACATGACACTTGCCGAGCGGGAATCCCAGGTGCTTCGCGATATTCTCAGCCAGTTCCCGGTTTGCGTTACCGGAAAAGACCGCCATCATGCCGAGTTCCACTTTGTACTCCCGTGCCTGTTCGCTTTCGGTGACGGCCGAGCGGCTGCCTTGGCTGCCGGTTTGGCTATCAGTGGGGCCATCCCTGCGGTCCTCGATCGAGTCCTCAGTGGCGCTATCCCTCGCACCACCCGCCGATCTGCCTGTCCGCCGCAGGCCGCTGTCAAAAAGTGGCTGGGGTGGCAGGATTCGAACCTGCGGATGACGGGATCAAAACCCGCTGCCTTACCACTTGGCTACACCCCAATTGTCCGCGCTCACCGTGCCGCTTGCCCGGGCAAAGATTATGTCAAGTCCAGCAGAGGCGAGCGATTGCAGCCAGCGGCCACAAAGGCTGACCACCCCTGCGGGAGCTTTGCGCCTGTCTCCCGAGCCCGGTGCTCATCGTCAAAAGCCGCGAACACGCAGGCGCCGGTGCCGGTCAGCCGCGCCTCGCCAAACTGGTCCAGCCAGTCCAGCGCGCGGGCCACCGCCGGAAAATGACGCCTGACTACCGGAGTGCAGTCGTTTCCGCCCCCCTGGGCAAGAAAACGGGATATTGTGATTGGGGGGGAATTTCGTGTCAATTCGGCGTCCCCAAACACGTCTGCGGTCTGGACCTGACAATCCGGCGTCACGACCAGATACCAGGGCTCGGGCAGCTCTACCGGAGTCAATTTCTCACCTATGCCCTCGGCCCATGCCGCGCGGCCAGCAACAAACACCGCCACATCGGCCCCCAGGCGGGCGCCGATCTGCTGCAAACGCTGCTGGCTCAGCCCCAGCTGCCAGTAGTGATTCAGCGCCACCAGGGTGGTGGCGGCGTCCGAACTGCCGCCGCCGAGACCGCCACCGGCCGGGATCCGCTTGCTGACCTGGATGTCGACACCGCGGGAACATCCGGTTTCCGCCCGCAGCAGATTTGCCGCGCGCACCACCAGGTCCTGCTCCGGCGCCAGGCCTGACAGGCCCTGCGAGCGGCTGATCCGTCCATCACCGGCGGATTCGAAGCGAAGCTCGTCTGCGTAGTCCAGAAACTGGAACACAGTCTGCAACAAATGATAGCCGTCGGCCCTGCGGCCGAGAATACGCAGCATCAGGTTGAGTTTCGCCGGCGCTGGCCAGACCGCGCCCCAGTCCGGGCCCGGCCGGGCGGGCTGGTTCATAGCAGATCGTCGTCCTGGTCCGGGAGGTCCAGACGCCATTTGTCGGCAATCACACGGATCTGCACATCCCCATTGACCATGACTACCTTGCGCGGCAGATCCAGGCCATCGTGGTCACGATAGCCGTCATAACTCACCTGCCAGCCGCCCTGCTCCAGCTCCAGCAGATAACCGTCCTCATCGACCACCTCGTCGGCGGCCACGCCCGGATCGGATACGCCCACGATCCAGTAACGCATGCTGTGCACCGGCACGCTCCAGCCGAAGCGCTGACGCATCTCGACTTCAGGATCGCGGAGATAGAACTCGTCACCGCCGCTGGTCTTTACCCGCAGCTGATCAAGATCGCCGTGAATGCGGAAGCCGCCGAACCCGAACGGCCCGCGGAAGCGGAAATCCAGGTCGTCGTCGAGCTGCTCCCATGAGAGCGTGCCGTTGTAGCCGTCCCGACCTGTACGCAACGCCAGACGACCCTCCATCCGCCAGTCGTCGAGACTGCGCAAAAAGTCCCTGCGCTCCAGCCAGTCCGGCTGTACCGATTCACCGATTTTGTCCCGCGGACTCACGCATCCCCCCAGCGTCGTCAAAGCGACGAGCAGGATTATAAACCGATTCATTGCCGTAGCCGGTCGATCACCTTTTGCAGGATGATGCTGTCCGGGTTCTGTGACAAGGCCTCGAACCACACCTCTTCTGCGGCCTCGGTGTCGCCCATGGTCCACAGCACTTCGCCGAGATGGGCGGCGATCTCCGGGTCACTGTCCAGCGACCAGGCCTGGCGCAAATAGGTCTCGGCCGTCTCCAGATTGCCCATCTTGAACTGTACCCAGCCCATGCTGTCGATAATCGCCGGGCTGTCAGGAGAGTACTCCAGCGCCTGGCTGATATAGCCGTAGGCTTCCTGATAACGGTCGGTCCGATCGGCCAGGGTGTAGCCGAGTGCATTCAGCGCGATCGGGTCTTGCGGATTCTCCTGCAGCAGCTGCTGCAACACCGCCAGTGCGTCGTCTATGCGGCCCATTCGATCGAGCAGGAATGCACGCGAATAACGCAGGCTCTGCTCATCCGGATAACGCTGGAGCTCGGCATCATACAGCGCTAGCGCTTCGTCATAGCGTTCCATACGCATCAGCAACTCGCCGCGTGCATTGACCAGCTGCAGCGTCGACTCGAGGTCGGTCGCCGGAAACAATTCGAGACTGCGCAGCGCTTTTTCCGGGTCACCCAGACGGTACAGAATCAGCGCCAGACGGACCCGCGCGGCCGCTGCATTCGAGCCGCCGGTGACCCGCGCATAGAAGCTGGCGGCACCGTCCAGGTCATTCTCGATCTCCGCAATGCTGCCAAGATAGAACATCGCGTCGGCCATATATTGACCGGTGCCGATCAGCTCGATCAGGTAGCGCTCGGCCAGCTGATAGTTGCCGGCCTGAAACTCCAGCAGCCCAAGGGTGCGCAGGGCGGCGGGCATTCTCGGAAAATCGGCCAGCAGCAGCTCCAGTTCGAGTCTCGCCTCTTCTACCCGGTCCACGGCCAGTTGCAGGATGGCGAATTCCAGGCGCAGACGCGCGTTGTCACGAAACCCGGGCCAGTCCTGCAGCGATGCCATCGCTTCTTCAGTGCGTCCGTCCACAATCAGCACCCGGGCCCGAAGCACCGCGGCTTCAGCCCAATCCGGCCGCAGACTCAAAGCGCGCTCCGAACTGGCCAGCGCGACCGGCAGGTCCCCATTGCTCAGGGCCATGAATGCCAGTGCATAGTGCGCGGTGGCGTCTTCCTGATGCTCCCCGGTCAGCCGCTTGATCGCCTGATAGCCGGCAGCCTCGTTGCCGGTCTCGCTCAGCAGCGGCAGCAGCGCGACGAAACCCTGGTCGCCTTGCGCGGTGACCACGCCGAACAGCCACTCGAGCTGGGGCAATGCTTTTCCCACCTCCCCCTTCTGCAGATACAAAGCCGCGAGTTGCCGGCGCGGCTCCAGTGCGTCGGGATCGAGCCTGATCCACCGCTTGGCGGCCATGACCGCGTCGTCATACTCGCCGTAATCGAACACATAGGGGGCAGCCCGGGCAGCCAGTATCGGGTCATCGGTCGTGCGCATGACCTGGGCATATTCGCGGGCAGCCGCGGCAAAATCGTGCCGCTGAACCGCCAGTTCGGCCATCAACACGTGTTTCTGGACGTCCTGGGGATCTTCGGCGCCGGCATCAGGTCGCTGACCGGTCTGCGCACACGCAGACGCCAAAAGACCAACGCCGATCAGGAAAAGCAGGTATTTCTTCATACGGGCAGGAAAGCTCGGTGGAACGGCACTATAACGCATTGTCGCGCTGCGGTAAGGCGACGCGTCTTGTCTGTACGACTCTGTTGCCGGACAATTGTTCAAGCTCTGCAGCCAGCCGTCCAGCAAAATATGCCCCTGAAGATACTGGGAATTAACCACCGCACCGCTCCCGTCGACATCCGGGAGAAGGTCGCGTTCGGCCGCGATCAGCTGGATGGGGCGCTGCGCGAGCTGGTCGGGCTGCCGGTGATCGAGGAAATGGTCATCGTGTCCACCTGCAACCGGACAGAGCTTTATGGCGAATGCCACCCTGGCAGCGACGGGGTGGTCCGTGACTGGCTGATGGATCACCGCCAGATTCCGGGGAAGCTGGACGACTGCCTGTACACACTTGACCGGAACCGGGCGATCAGCCACACCTTCAGTGTCGCCTGCGGGCTCGACTCTGCAATCCTCGGCGAACCGCAGATCCTCGGGCAGATGAAGGATGCCTATCAGGTAGCGCGCGATGCCGGCACTGCGGGACCGGTTCTGCATCCGTTGTTTCAGCAGGCATTCTCTGTCGCCAAGACCGTGCGCACCGACACCGAGATCGGCGCCAGCGCGGTCTCCGTGGCCTATGCAGCGGTCAGTCTGGCGCGCCAGATCTTTGCCTCTTTCGATAAACATTGCGCGCTTCTGGTCGGCGCTGGCGAAACGATTGAACTGACCGCACGCCACCTGCAACGGCGCGGCATCGGCCGGATGATCATCGCCAACCGCAGCGTCGCCAAGGCGCGCGCGCTGGCGCAGGAATTCAAAGGGTTTGCTATCGGTCTGGATGAAATTTCTGACCACCTGGCCGACGCCGACATGATTATCACCGCGACCTCGAGCCCGGAACCGCTGGTGCATAAGGCGCAGATAGAACAGGCGCTGAAAGAGCGTCGGCAGAAGCCGATTTTTATCGCTGACCTGGCTGTGCCGCGAGACGTGGATGCCGACGTGGCCGAGCTGCAGGACGTCTATCTCTATACGGTAGATGATCTGCAGGATGTGATCCGGGAGAACCTGCGCTCGCGCAAGGAGGCCGCGCGCCAGGCTCAGCAGATCATCGAGGCGGAAGTCGAGCGGTTTGCGCTGGCGCAGAAAATACGGGACGCAGCGCCCACCATCCGGGCCATGCGCGGCAATGCTGAAATGATCCGCAATGACGTCACCCAGCAAGCGATGAAACTGCTGGAGAGCGGCCGCGATGCCACCGCAGTGGTTGATTTTCTTGCCCATTCGCTGACCAACAAGCTGATGCATGAACCGAGTAGCCGACTGCGCAAGGCCGGCGAAAGTGGCGATGAGGAGCTGTTGCTGGCGGCGCGCAATCTGTTCGGCCTTAACGAAGACAAATAGCGGACGCGCAACAGGCTGCGGCCAGTGGCCGCGCCGGAATTAGGATAAGATTCCGCTGTCTTGCGACCCCTGCCCCATCCCTGCTCCAAACGCCTTCAAGTCAAGTGAAAGAATCCCTGCGCGAAAAACTCAGTAGTCTCGTCGATCGATTCGAGGAGGTCGGGGTGCTGATGTCGGATCCGGAGGTGATCGGCGAACAGAACCGATTCCGGGATCTGGCTCGCGAGTACGCGCGGCTGGAGGAACTGGTCAAGGATTACCGAAGCTGGCATGCGGCCGGCAAGGATCTGACCAGTGCGCGCGAGATGGCACAGGATGAGGATCCGGAGATACGGGCGCTGGGCGCTGAAGAAGCCGACGCACTGGAGGAACGACTGGCGACTCTGGAGCAGCGCCTGCAGCGCCATCTGGTGCCGCGCGATCCTCGCGACGAAGCTAACATCTTTCTGGAAATCCGCGCCGGCACCGGCGGCGACGAGGCGGCGTTGTTCGCCGGCGATCTGTTCCGCATGTACAACCGTTACGCCGAGCAACACAGCTGGTCGGTCGAAATCCTCTCCAGCAGCGAAGGAGAACACGGCGGCTACAAGGAGATCATCAGCCGCGTGGTCGGAAGCGGCGCCTATTCACGACTCAAATTCGAGTCGGGTGCGCACCGGGTGCAACGCGTTCCGGAGACCGAGTCGCAAGGTCGCATCCACACTTCCGCCTGCACCGTGGCCGTATTGCCCGAGGCGGAAGCGGTAGAGGACATCGAAGTCAACCCGGCAGAGTTGCGCGTGGACACCTACCGCGCTTCTGGTGCCGGCGGGCAGCACGTGAACAAGACCGATTCCGCGGTGCGTCTGACTCATCTCCCTACAGGGATTGTGGTCGAGTGCCAGGACGAGCGGTCCCAGCACAAGAACCGGGCTCGTGCCATGTCTTTGCTGAAGGCACGATTGTTGGATGAGGCGCAGCAGAAGCAGGTGAGCGAGCAGGCGCAGACACGGCGACTGCTGGTGGGCTCGGGCGATCGCTCGGAGCGCATCCGTACCTACAACTTCCCACAGGGCCGGGTCACGGATCATCGGATAAATCTTACGCTGTACAAGCTGGACGATATCCTGGCCGGCAATCTGGATGTGCTGATCGAGCCGCTGACCAGCGAACATCAGGCTGATCAGCTGGCCGCGCTGGCCGACTGACTCTTGGATAGTGACGGACAAAGAAGGCCCGCGCATGGAAACCTACGATAGTGTGCTGGCGGCGATCGGCCGCACACCACTGATTCGACTGCATGCGGCATCCACCGCCACCGGCTGCGAGATTCTGGGTAAGGCCGAATTCCTTAACCCTGGCGGCTCGGTGAAGGACCGCGCTGCGCTGGGCATGATCCGCGAGGCCGAGCGTCAGGGTCTGTTGCAGCCGGGCGGTACGATTGTCGAAGGGACCGCAGGCAACACCGGTATCGGTCTCGCTCTGGTCGGCAACGCGCTGGGCTACCGGTGCGTCATCGTGATGCCGCAAACCCAGAGCGAAGAGAAGATCGATACATTGCGCGCCTATGGCGCCGAACTGCGGCTGATCCCCGCCGTTCCCTATAAGAATCCCGAGCATTTCGTGCATGTGTCGCGACGTCTGGCCGAAAGCATGAATGCGGCGACGCCCGGCAGCGCATTCTGGGCCAATCAGTTTGACAACCCTGCCAACAGCCGTTTCCACGAAGACACTACCGGCGCGGAAATATGGCACCAGACTGCAGGCAAGGTGGATGGTTTCGTCTGTGCGATGGGCACGGGGGGCACGCTGGCTGGCGTCGGCATCGCGCTCAAACAGCGGAAGCCCGAGGTGACCGTCGCGCTGGCCGATCCGGGCGGTTCGGGCCTGTTCGGCTTTTATGACCAGGGCGAGATCGCCGTCGAGGGCAGCTCCATCACCGAAGGGATCGGCAACAGCCGGATTACCGCCAATATGGCTCGCGCGCCGGTAGACACGGCTTTCCGCATCGAAGACGCGGAGGCGATCCCGATGGTATACCGCCTGTTGATTCAGGAAGGCCTTTGTCTGGGCGGCTCCAGCGGCGTCAACGTCTGCGGCGCCATCCACCTGGCCGAGCAACTGGGCCCTGGCCACACTATCGTCACGATCCTTTGCGATTCAGGTCTGCGTTACAGCAAGCGACTGTTCAACCCGGAATTCCTCAATGCCAAGGGCCTGCCGGTGCCCGAATTCCTCGCCCGATAGCAGCGCGATCGGGGGTTCAATCAGAGCCGGCGATCGGCCGCGAGATATCTGATGCGGGCTGGACGTCGTCGCCAGGGACAGCCCGCCGGGCAAGCAGGTCGTAATACAGCGAGACAGTCAGCCCGGCGGTGAACAGCAGATAGAAGACGCCCAACGCCGGATTGATCACCCAACCCAGCAGCGCGGACAAGGTCCCGGCATGGATCAGCTGCACCAGCAGCATGATCACCAGCCCCAGTACCAGGGTCAGCGCGATGTTGAGCAGGAAGACCAGGAACAGCACCCAGGACACAAGTAGCCAGTGCGGCCACACCAGCTTCGCGCTGCGCGTCAGCGACCCTATCGGACCGGTGTTTTCCAGAGCTGGCAATGCCGGGCCCAGCATCAGGACCAGGGTCAGCAGACCTCCGATCAGCAGCACAGCCAGCATCAGCACCAGCGCGAACTGTCCGTCGAGCGCGACTAATGCACTTATCATCAACGCCGCGGTGATGACCAGAGTCAGTCCGAACAACATCGAGGCGCCGACCATCGGAGGCACCCGCCGCAAAGCCGCGGCCGGCGACAGCGGCAGCTGATCTCCACCGCTGGCCACCTGCTGCAGATATTGCAGCAGCATCGCGAATACCCATAGCAGCAACAACATGTTAACCAGCGCATAGAGTCCAAGCAGGATCCGCGCGGACGCTTCGGCGACCAGCGGTTCGGTCAGCACAGGCACGCCAAAACCGAGATCGAATGGATCGATACCGGTGAGTGCCTTCGTCACCGGGCCGATAAGAAGATAGACGATGACCGTCAGCAGAATCGGCAACCAGGCGCCGGGCAGCGCGCGCAGCGGCAGTCGCAGGCCATCGACGATCACCGTCATCGCGCTACGCGGTTGGCCAAAGGACGGGGCTGGCCCCTTCATCGGGCGGCCTGGGTTGTCCGGCCCCATGTTCAGTCGCCACCCAACGCGCGCTCGAGATCACTGATCAGATCTTCCGGATCCTCGACGCCTACCGAGAGACGGATAAGATCATCGCTGATCCCCAGCGCCGCCCGCTTCGCTTCCGGCACCGAAGCGTGAGTCATGATTGCAGGATGCTCGATCAGACTCTCGACACCGCCCAGGCTCTCGGCCAGCGCGAAAATCCTGCAGCGCTCCAGCATCGCCCGGGCCGCATCCAGCCCGCCGCGGATAAAGAAGGTGACGATGCCGCCACCGCCACGCATCTGCCGGATTGCGAGCTCGTGCTGCGGGTGGGACTCGAGCGCCGGGTAAATAACCCTGGTCACAGCAGGATGCGCTTCCAGCCAGTTGGCGATCGCTGCGGCGTTGCTGACATGGCGCTCCATGCGCAGCGCCAGTGTCTTGAGTCCGCGCAATGCCAGGAAACTGTCGAACGGCCCGAGGATGGCGCCGGCAGAATTCTGCAAAAACGCCAGTTTCTCCGCCAGTTTTTCTTCGCGCACCACGGCGATACCGCCCACCATGTCTGAATGACCATTGAGAAACTTGGTCGCGGAATGAATCACGATATCGGCGCCAAGCTCCAGCGGCCGTTGCGCCCAGGGGGTGGCAAAGGTGTTGTCGACCACCAGCAGGATGCCGCGCTGCCGGGCAATATCGACCACCGCCGCCAAATCCACCAGCTTGAGCAACGGATTGGTGGGCGTCTCCACCCAGATCATCGCAGTCTCAGCGCGCAGAGCGGCCTCCAGCGCTGCGAGATCCGAGAGATCCGCATAGCTGAACTGGTGGCCGGCGGACCGGGCGCGCACCCTGTCGAACAGGCGCCCGGTGCCACCATACAGATCGTCCATTGCCACAACATGGCTGCCGGCGTCGAGCAGCTCGAGCACAGTGGCGATGGCCGCCATCCCCGAGGCAAAGGCAAAGCCGTGGCTGCCGCTCTCCAGATCGGCCACACAGCGTTCAAACGCCATCCGGGTAGGATTCTGGCTGCGCGAATATTCGTAGCCCAGATGCTTGCCGGGGCTGGATTGGACATAGGTCGAGGTCGCGTATATCGGCGGCATGATGGCGCCGGTTGCCGGATCCGGGGACTGGCCCGCGTGAATACTGCGGGTCGCGAAACCGGCCTTGTTCGGGTCATTTTTCATGGCGGGAACTCTGATGGAGGCGACGCAGGTAATTCAATACGTCGCTACGGGTGATAAGGCCCAGAAACACCTGGCCCCCCTCGTCGGTGACGGCGGCATAGGAATCGCCATGCAACAGCGCCACCAGGTTGTTCAACGCGGTCTGGCGGTCGAGCTGCAGGAACGAGGTGCGCATGGCTTCACGCACCGGATGATCCAGCAGGTCGGGTTTGCCGAACGCGAAACGCAGGATATCGTCTTCGGTCACCACGCCGACCAGCTGGTCGTCCTGCATCACCGGCAGCTGGGAGAACCCGGCGTTGCGCAGGCGATTGTGCGCGGTGGTCAGGATATCGTCGGGACCGACGGTAATCGTGGCCCGCTGGCCATGCGGGCGTCCGATTAGATCACGCAGGTCTCCGTAGTGCTCCCGCTCGATAAAGCCCTGATCCTCCATCCAGAAATCGTTGTACAGCTTGGACAGATACTTGTTGCCGGTATCGCAGGCGAAAACGACCACGCGCTTGGGCTCGGTCTGTTCGCGGCAATAGCGCAAAGCAGCCGCGAGCAGCGTGCCGGACGAGGACCCGGCGAGCACGCCCTCCTTGCCCAGCAGCTCGCGGGCGGTGGCGAATGACTCCGCATCGCTGATGCTGTACGCAGCGCCCACCTGGGAGAGGTCGCAGATATCCGGGATAAAGTCTTCGCCGATACCCTCCACCAGCCAGCTGCCGCTGGGGCCGATCTCGCCGGTCTTGATGTAATCGGCAAGAATCGAGCCCTGCGGATCCGCCAGCACCAGCTCGACGTCGGGTGCCTCGCGCTGCAGGAATGCGGTCAGACCACTGATCGTGCCGCTGCTCCCCACGCCCAGCACGATGGCATCCAGATCGTGGTCCATCTGCTCCCAGATCTCGGGCCCGGTCGTATCTTCATGGGCCTTGGGATTGTCCGGGTTGCCAAACTGGTTAATGAAGTACGCGCCGGTCTCGTCGGCAATACGGCGCGCCAGATCCTGGTAATACTCCGGATGGCCCTTGGCGACATCCGAGCGGGTCAGCACGATATCCGCGCCCATCGCGCGCAGATTGAAAATCTTCTCCTGACTCATCTTGTCCGGCAGCACCAGCACCAGGCGGTAACCTTTTTGCGCCGCCACCAGCGCGAGGCCGATGCCGGTGTTCCCGGCGGTCGCCTCGACCAGCGTATCTCCGGGCTTGATGTCACCCCGCCTTTCGGCGCATTCGATCATTGAAATGCCAATGCGATCCTTGATCGATCCGCCGGGATTCATCAGCTCCAGCTTGAGAAACAAACGGCATGGGCCGGTGTCGAGCCGGCTCACCTCGAGCAAGGGCGTGTTGCCGACCATTTCGAGGACATTGCGGTAGTGCGTCATGCAGTCTCCGGAGTTTTCCTGCTTGGATTAGAATAACCTTGCGCCAGGGTTCGCGCATTCTACGCCAGGGTGGCGAAGACGGATGAAATACGACAGCGATTTCGAGCTGGGCAATTATCTGAGCGACGCCGCGGCGGTGCTGGCTTCGCGCAGCGACAGCCCGCGCCTGGACGCGGAGATCCTGCTCGGCATCGTGTTGCGCAAACCGCGCAGCTACATGCATGCCTGGCCGGAGCGCGTGCTCTCCGAGGAGGAGCGGCACCAGTTCAATCTGCTGATCCGGCGGCGCTTCTCCAGCGAACCCATGGCCTATATCACCGGCGTACGTGAGTTCTGGTCGATGCCGCTGCGGGTCAACCGCAATGTACTGATCCCGCGACCGGAGACCGAACTGCTGGTGGAAAAGGCGCTGAACCATATCCCCGAGGATGCGGAAGTGCGCGTCCTGGACCTCGGAACCGGCAGCGGCGCCATCGCCCTTGCGATCGCCCGTGAACGACCCAAAGCGGAGGTGATCGGCCTCGACATCTCGGAAGACGCGCTCAAGGTGGCCCGGCTGAATGCAAAGATGTTCAAGATCCCGAATGTCGAATTCATGGCCAGCGACTGGTTTGACGCGGTGCGCGGCCAGAAATTCGATATCGTGGTGTCCAATCCGCCCTATGTGATCAATCGCGATGAATTCCTGCTCGCCGGCGACCTGCGTTTTGAACCACAAACCGCGCTGGCGGCGGGCGATGACGGCCTCGAGGCGTTCGGCGCCATCATCGACCGCGCGCACAACTACATCGTGCGCCAGGGCTGGATGTTGTTCGAACATGGTCATGATCAGGAACGCGCGGTGCGGCGATTGCTGGAGGCTCAGCGCTACTATGACATCACCTGCTATCAGGATGCGGCCGGCCACGACCGGGTGACCGAATGCCGCTTCGTCGAATAAGGCAGCTCTACTGATGGCTTCCGCATCCGGCCGGCCGACACCAGGACTCCTCGACTCGATGAGCATGTATCCCGCGCTCGCTATGACTGCAGACTACCGGCTGGTTTCCTTGCCCGGGCTGCCGTGCGCCAGGATTCGGCGCGCAACTCAGGGCGTCCGGCATTGAATCAGCAGCGCATCCGCTATGGCAGACACCTGTCCTTGCCCGAAGTCGGCGAGGCTGGGCAGCAGAAGCTGGGGCAGGCTGCAGCGCTGATAGTCGGTCTGGGCGGTCTTGGCGTACCGGTGGCCAGTTATCTGGCTGGCGCCGGCGTCGGCACTCTGTATCTGAACGACTTCGACACCGTAGACCTGTCAAATCTTCACCGCCAGGTGCTTTACACCATGGACGACGTGGGCCGGCGCAAGACCGACGTCGCGCGCGAACGGCTGATGGCGCTCAATCCGGAGGTGAAGCTGACGACACTCAGCGAAAGATTGAGCCCCGCGGCGCTGCAGGAACTCGCAGAACGCAGCAGCGTGGTGCTCGACTGCAGCGACAATTTCGCCACCCGCTTCGCGGTTAACGAGGCCACGCTCGCGGCGAAACGGCCGCTGGTGTCCGGGGCTGCGATCCGGCTGGAGGGCCAGCTGGCGGTGTTCCGCAATGACCTCGCCGCCGGCGCCTGCTATCGCTGTCTGTATCAGGAAGGCGGCGAAGAGCTGGAAACCTGCAGCGGGGGCGGCATCCTCGGTCCGGTGGTCGGAGCGGTGGGCGCACTGATGGCGGTGGAAGCGCTGAAGCTGATCATCGGCGTCGGGCATCGCGACGGCGACCGTCTGGGTGTGTACGACGGCTGGCGCGGCGAATGGCGGCACCTGGGTCTGGTCGCTGACCCCGAATGCCCGAGTTGCGCGCGTTTCAGATCTCGCTGACCTTGTAGCTGTGTAACAGCTCCTCGATACGATCCATCGCCTCGCCGATGACCGTCCGCTCCGGCAGCGTAGTGATGCGGAAGTGATCGCGATAGGGCACATTGAAGCTGATCCCGGGCGCCACCAGCACATGCTTGTGTTCCAGCAAATCCATCGCGAACTGGTAATCATCAAAGTCCGGTAGCTGGTCTGTCTTCACCCTGGGGAAGGCGTACATCGCGCCCATCGGCGGCGTCAGCTCCAGAAACTCGCTGGCCGCGACCTTGTCCAGCACCGCCTGCCTGGACCGATACAGACGCCCGTCCTTGCCGACCAGCTCGCCAACGCTTTGGAACCCGCCCAGCGCGGTTTGCACCGCCCATTGGCCCGGCACATTGCTGCACAGGCGCAACGCGGCCAGCAATTCGAGCGCGTCGGTGTAGCCACCGGTGTTCTCGCGATTGCCGGTCATCACCAGCCAACCGACTCTGTAGCCGCAGGCGCGATAGATTTTCGATAATCCGCTGAAGGTGACGCACAAGGTGTCCTCGACCAGCGTGGCCATCGGCACAAACCCGGCCCCGTCGTAAGTCATCTGGTCGTAAATCTCATCACTGAACAGAACCAGATGATGGCGTTCGGCAATCACAGCAATCCTTTCCAGCACCTCCCGCGGGTACACGGCCCCGGTCGGGTTGTTCGGATTGATCAGCACCAGCGCTCGGGTGCGGTCGCTGATCAGCGCCTCGATCTCATCCGGGTCCGGGATCCAGCCACGCTCCGGGCGGCAGGCGTAATGAACCGGCTCGCCGTCGTTGAGCACCGTGGCCGCGGTCCATAGCGGGTAGTCCGGGCTCGGCAGCAGAACCTCGTCGCCGGCGTTGAGCAGCGCGCGCAAGGCCAGATCGATCAGCTCGCTAACCCCGTTGCCGATAAATACGTCCTCGGCGGTCACGTCGAGGACGCCGCGGCTTTGCTGCTGCATGACGACCGCTTCGCGCGCCGGAAAAATGCCTTTTTGATGACTGTAGGGCTCGCTGGCGCCGAGATTCTCGATCATGGCCAAACGCATGGTCTCCGGCGTGCGATAACCGAACAGGCCTGGATTACCGATATTCAGCGCAATGATCTCGTAGCCCATCTTTTCCAGTTCCAGCGCGCGTCGGGCGAGCCGGCCACGGATTTCATAACGGACCCCGGCGAGCCGCTGGCTGCCGTTGATGCTGAATTGCGTCATGGAGTTGTCCTGAATCGAGGTGGGTTCAGTCTCGCGCGGCGATGACGGCGAATCAAGCCTCCTCGCCAGCCTCCGGCTGCCGCGACGGCTATCAGGCCGCGTCGGCGGGATAGCCGAGATTGGGGCCCAGCCAGCGTTCGGCTTCGGCGAAACCCAGACCGCTGCGTCGCGCGTAGTCCTCGACCTGATCGCGGCCGATCTTGCCTACCGCGAAATAACGCGCATCGGGGTGGGCAAAATAGAAACCGCTGACCGCTGCCGCAGGCCACATGGCAAAGCTCTCGGTCAGGCGCATGCCGATACTCGCCTCCACATCCAGCAGGCGCCACAACGCCTGCTTTTGGGTGTGATCCGGGCAGGCCGGGTAGCCGGGCGCCGGGCGAATACCGCGGTAGCGCTCACGGATCAGTGCTTCGTTATCCAGATCCTCCGCCGGCGCGTAACCCCAGAATTCTCTGCGTACCTGCCGGTGCAGGCGTTCGGCGGCTGCCTCCGCAAGACGATCCGCCAGCGCCTTGAGCAGGATCGCGCTGTAGTCATCATGCGCCGCTTCGAAACGCTGCACATGGGGTTCTATGCCGATACCGGCGGTGACCGCGAATGCGCCAATCCAGTCCGCACGCCCGCTCTCCAGCGGCGCGACAAAATCGGCCAGGCAAAGATGTGGCTTGCCGCCTGGCTTGCTGCGCTGTTCGCGCAAGAAGCACAGGCGCTCGCGCACCTGCTGGCGCTGCTCATCGGCAAACAACAGCACGTCATCCCCCTCCGCTGCCGCGGGGAAGAAATCGAATACCGCGCGCGCCTGCAACCAATTCTCGCGGATGATCTGGTCCAGCATTTTTCGGGCATCGCGATACAAAGCGCCGGCGGCGGCGGCGGTCGCCGGCGCGTGCAGGATATCCGGGAACCGGCCCGAGAATTCCCAGGCGTTAAAGAACGGCATCCAGTCGATGTAATCGACCAGTTCGGTCAACGGGTAGTCCTCGAACACCTGTCGCCCGTGGCTTGCCGGCTCAGGCGGCTGATAGCTACTCCAGTCTGCGGCAAAGGCATTGCCCCGCGCTTCGCGCAAGGACAGATCCGGCGCTTTGACCCTCGGCTGCGCGTGCCGCTCGCGCTTTTCGGCATGGGCGCGCTTGGTATCGGCGACGAAACCGGGGCCGTCCTCGGTGCTGATCAATTTCTGCACCACCCCGACCGAGCGCGAGGCGTCCTTGACGTAGACCACCGGGCCCTCGTAGGCCGGATCGATCTTGACCGCGGTGTGGGCCGGCGAAGTCGTGGCGCCGCCGATCAACAACGGCAGCTTAAGTCCGCGCCGCTGCATCTCGGCGGCGACGCGCACCATCTCGTCCAGTGACGGGGTGATCAAACCAGACAAACCGATGATATCCGCGCCCTGCTCGCGAGCAGTGTCCAGGATCTTCTCGGCCGGCACCATCACGCCGAGATCGATGACCTCGAAGTTATTGCATTGCAGGACCACGCCGACAATGTTCTTGCCGATGTCGTGCACGTCGCCCTTGACCGTGGCCATCAGCACCTTGCCTTTGCTGGTCTGTTCGCCGCTGGACTCGGCCTCGATAAACGGCACCAGATGCGCCACCGCTTTCTTCATTACCCGCGCGGACTTGACCACCTGGGGCAGAAACATCTTGCCCTCGCCAAACAGATCGCCGACCACGTTCATGCCGTCCATCAACGGACCTTCGATCACGTCGAGCGTGCGCACCGCCTGCTGCCGTGCTTCCTCGGCATCCTCGACCGCAAAATCTTCGATGCCCTTGACCAGCGCATGCTTGAGCCGCTCCGCCACCGGCAACTGCCGCCAGGCGTCATCGACCTTGCGTTCGGTGCCACCCTGGCCCTGATAACGCGTGGCGAGTTCCAGCAGCCGGTCAGTGGCATCTGCGCGACGTGCCAGCACGACATCTTCCACCGCACCGCGCAGTTCGCGCGGGATCTCCTCATAGATCGCCAGCTGGCCCGCATTGACGATGCCCATGTCCATCCCGGCACGGATCGCGTGATACAGGAACACCGCATGCATGGCCTCGCGCACCATGTTGTTGCCGCGGAACGAAAAGGAGACATTGCTGACGCCGCCGCTGACCAGCGCACCGGGCAAACGCTGTTTGATCGCCGCCGTCGCCTCGATGAAATCGAGCCCGTAGCGGGCATGGGCCTCGATACCGGTGGCCACGGCGAAGATGTTCGGATCGAAGATGATGTCTTCAGCCGGAAAGCCGACTGTGCGGGTCAGGATCCGGTAGGCGCGTTCGCAGATCTCGATGCGCCGCTCCAGACTCTCGGCCTGGCCCTGCTCGTCAAAGGCCATCACGATGACTGCGGCACCGTACCGGCGCGCCAGTGCGGCCTGTGCCACGAACGGCTCCTCACCTTCCTTGAGGCTGATCGAGTTTACGATCGCCTTGCCCTGCACGCAGCGCAAACCGGTCTCGATCACCTCCCAGCGGGAGGAATCGATCATCACCGGTACCCGGGCGATATCCGGCTCCGCGGCAAGCAGCTCCAGAAAGCGCTTCATCGCCGCCACGGAATCCAGCATGCCTTCGTCCATATTGACGTCGACGATCTGCGCCCCGCTCTCCACCTGCTGGCGCGCGACCTCGAGCGCAGCAGGGTAATCATCGGCTTCGATCAGCTTTCTGAAACGCGCAGAACCGGTGACATTGGTGCGCTCGCCCACATTGACGAACAGATCGTCGGGACCGATGTTCAGGGCTTCGAGGCCGGCCAGACGGCAGCGCCTCGGAATCTCAGGTATCGGCCGCGGCGCTTGATCCCGCACCGCTTCCGCCAGCGCGCGGATGTGTTGCGGCGTGGTCCCGCAACAGCCACCCACCAGGTTGACCAGACCGGCGCTGGCGAATTCCTGCATGATCCCGGCCATTTCTTCCGCGCTCTGGTCGTATTCGCCAAAGGCATTGGGCAGACCGGCATTGGGGTGGGCGCTGACCGCCACATCGGCCAGCCGGGACAGCTCGGCTACATACGGTCGCAGCTGATCGGCGCCCAGCGCACAATTCAGGCCAATGGCGAACGGCGCCGCGTGGCGCACGGAGTTCCAGAACGCCTCGGTGGTCTGGCCGGACAGCGTGCGCCCGGACGCGTCAGTGATCGTGCCGGAAATCATCAACGGCACATCTCGCCCGAGTTCTTCCAGCAATCCGCTGACCGCAAACAACGCCGCCTTGGCGTTGAGGGTATCGAATACGGTTTCGACCATCAGGATGTCACTGCCGCCGTCGAGCAAGCCCCGGGCCGCCTCCCGATAGGCTTCGACCAGCGCGTCAAAACGGACATTGCGCTGACCAGGGTCGCTGACATCCGGCGAGATCGATGCGGTGCGGTTGGTCGGGCCGAGCACCCCGGCGACAAAACGCGGCTGCTGCGGGCTACTGAACTCATCGGCTGCCTCGCGGGCAAGCTTTGCTGCCGCCGCGTTCAACTCGTAGACGATGGCTTCAAGACCGTAATCCGCCTGGCTGATCGCCGTCGCGTTAAAGGTATTGGTCTCGATGATGTCGGCGCCGGCCGCAAGATACTGGCGGTGGATATCGCGGATCAGATCCGGCCGGGTCAGACTCAAAAGGTCGTTGTTGCCCTGCAGATCCTGGCCCCAATCGGCAAAACGCTCGCCGCGGAAATCAGCCTCGTCGAGCTCATGAGCCTGGATCATGGTGCCCATGGCGCCATCCAGCACCAGGATTTGCCGCGAGACCAGATCGCTGAGCAGCTGACGCAGATTGTTACCCACCAAGTCTCCCTCAGGCGCTCTTGGCCAACGGCACCGGTCGCAAACCGAGACTGTGACAAATTGCGAAACTCAGTTCGCAACGATTCAAAGTATAGAAGTGGAAGTCCTCCACCCCATGGCGGCGCAAGGATTGAACCTGCTCGATCGCCACGCTGGCGGCGATCATGCGCCGCGTTTCGGGGTCGTCATCGAGCCCGTCAAAACGCTGCTGCAGCCAATCCGGAATGCTGGCGCCGCAGCGGGCCGCGAACTTCAGCAACTGGGGGAAACGGGTGATCGGCAAGATGCCGGGGACGACAGGCACGTCGATTGCGGCGGCCGCGCACAGGTCGCGAAAGCGCAGGAAACGATCGTTGTCAAAAAAGAACTGCGTCACTGCACGGCTGGCGCCGGCGTCGATCTTGCGCTTGAGATTCTCCAGGTCGCTCAATGGTGAACTGGCCTCGGGATGCACCTCCGGGTAGGCGGCGACGCTGATCTCAAAATCAGCCACTGTTTTCAGGCCACGCACCAGGTCCGCCGCATAGGGGAAGCCGCCCGCATGCGGTTCATAGCCTCTGGCACCGGCCGGCGGGTCGCCACGCAATGCGACGATCTGCTTGATGCCCATCGCGTGATATTCGCGGGCGATGTCCAGCACCTGCTCGCGCGGGGCGCCGATACAGGTCAGGTGCGGCGCGCAGGTCAGGCCGGTCTCACGCACGATCCGCTCGACGACGCGGTGGGTCCGTTCCCTGGTCGAGCCATCGGCGCCATAGGTGACCGACACGAATGAAGGATTCAGCGGCGCAAGCCGTTGCACCGAATGCCACAGCCGCTCAGCCATCGCATCGGTGGCCGGCGGAAAGAACTCAAACGAAACTCTTGGCAGTGCAGTCATGGCAGGCTCCAGGGAATATTCAGGCAGCGGCCTGCTTACCGTCAGGCAAGCGGCGAGCGACAGACAAGATAAGCGGATAGGGCTGCCCGGGCAGCTGCTGGCAGTGTTCCAGCGTCAGACCGGCCTCGTCCATCCAGGCGTCGAGACGCTGACGATCGATATCGACACAATCAGAATCCGCGGGGCGCGGTTGTGCTTCCGACTCGGCGGTCAGGAACTCAACCAGCAGCAGGCGGCCGCCGCTGCGTAGCACGCGGCCTGCCTCGAGCAGGACCTGACCGGGCTGCTCGGCCTGGAACAGCACCTGGTCTATGGTCACCGTATCGAAACTGCTGTCGGCGAAGCGCAGCTGGTACATATTGCCCTGGCGGACGAGCAGCCGGTCGAGACCCGCGGCGTGCAGATTGCTCCGGGCCAGCATCAGCATGGCGCGGGAAATGTCGATACCGACTGCGCGGCCGGCATTCCTGCCCAGCAGGCGCAGCATGCGTCCGCTGCCAGTGCCGATATCGAGTAACTCGCCGATATCCTCGCCGAGCATGGATTGGAGGATCAGCGCGTCCACCGTGGCCTCGTCGGCCACCCTGACCGAGCCGTTGATCTGCCGGCCCTGATCGACCAGTGCGCGCGCGGCTTCGGCGCGCTGTTCCAGCAAATCCTCAAGCCGCCGTCGATCGAGTCGAGCTGCGGGTCATCGGCCGGCAATAAGGCCAACAGCGCAACCGCGAGTCGCGCCCCGGGTCCGGTCTGCGGAACCCGGTAATAGACCCAGTTCTGCTCCCGGTAACGGATCAACAGGCCGGCATGACAGAGCAGCTTCAGATGCCGGGAAACCCGCGGCTGGCTCTGGCCGACGATGGAGGTGATTTCGCTGACCGTCAGTTCGCTGCGCACGCAGATGGCCAGCAGGCGCAGGCGTGTGGGCTCGGCGACCGCCTTGAGTCCGTCCAATAATGTGGCCAGCTGGTCCATGGTGATTATCTGATCGGCGTTTTCAGCCCAATATAAAGATATCTTTATATTTTGCAAGTCCCTGTTTCATATATGCAGATTGCCAAACAGACAAAAAAGGCCGGGCCCTTGCGGGGCCCGGCCTGAACGCTCTTTATCTCGCGGTCCTTTGTCAGCGCCAGATTCGCTGGCAAGCCGAAAAAAACCTAGGGCAGCGCAACAACCCAGGCGCCGTCCTCCAGCCACTTCTTGCGCATTCTCTCCAGCGCGCCGATGTCCTCGGCAACATCGACGAAATTGTCGATCAGGTTGAGAAACTGCGGATCGTTGCGCGGCACGGCGATGCCGATGGGCTCGAACGTGAACGGCGACTTAAGGGTCGATAGACCGGCGTCCGGGTGGCGCAAGATGGTCAACAGGCAGATCGCCATATCGGCCACCATCGCGTCGACCTTGCCGTCCAGCAGCAGTTTGACCCCATCGTCATAGTCCTTGACCGCAACCAGCTTCGCCTTCGGCATCACCAACTCGACGTACTCTTCGCTGGTGGATCCGGCAAGCGCGGCCAGAGTCAGGTTGGCGTCATCGAACTGGCCGGCTTCCTGAGCCGCAGCCAGAACGCTGGAGCGGGTAATGACCGATTTTCCCGACAGCATATACGGACCCACGAACGACACTTTCTGCGTCCGTTTGGAGGTAATCGCCATGCCCGACATCACCATGTCGACCTTGCCGTTCTCAAGCGCCTTGAGCAGATCACCAAACGGCATCTGAACGATCTTCAGATCAACCCGCAAGCCGCTGGCGATCAGATTGGCCAGATCGACTTCCAGACCGATCACGTTGCCGTCACGGCTGATAGTGTTGTAGGGCGGCTGGCTGGCGGACATACCGACCCGCAATTCACCGCTTTGGACTACCTGGTCCAGCACCGGTCCGGCTGCATGCGCGTTGACCATGGCTGCTGCCAGCAACAGCGTGGCAGCCACTCTTTGTAACAAGATCTTCATCTACTTCCTCCACTCCGAATGACGAGCCCCTGTCGGGACCCGATGAATCCTCAAATGCAAACGCCATCAGGCGCCTGCCACGTTCAGCCTGGCAGACCTCCGTGCCAGTCGGTATCAATGCAATAGCGGCGGGCCACTGTCCGGCGGCAGATCGACAAACAGGGACTGCGCATCCACTGCGTCGAACAGATAGGCGTGGTTACAAAACTCGCAACGCACCTCGATCTGCGCCTGCTCCTCGAGCAGGCCAGCGATCTCCTCGCGACCCAGCATCTTCAGCGTGCCCTCGACTCGCGTCTGGCTGCATGAGCAACGGAAACGCACCGGCTGCGGTTCGAACAGGCGCAAATCGTCCTGATGGAACAGGCGCCGCAGGATATCGCGATCCGTAAGCTGGCGCAGTTCATCCCGCGACAGGGTATCGGCCAGCACCTGCGCATGCTGCCAGGCTTTCTCGGCATCCTCGCCCCAGGCGTCAGGTACCCGCTGCAACAACATGCCGGCGGTTCCGCCAGCGCCACTGGTCAGCCAAAGCCGGGTCGGCAACTGCACCGAACGCTGGAAATAGCTTTCCAGCGACTCCGCCAGCGTGGCGCCGGTGATCGGCACGATGCCCTGGTAACTGTCCTTCTCGTCGCCGGTTTCGATAGTGATGGCCACGCGACCCTCTCCGGCCAGACTGCGCAGGTCGCCGGCAGGCGCCTCGCCTCGCCATTTGGCCAGACCACGCACTTCATGCTGACTGGTGCACTGGACCACCAGCAGATGCATCGGGCCGTCGCCCACCAGCTGCAGCGTCAGCTTGCCCTCGAACTTGAGCGTCGAGGTCAACAGCACCGCCGCGGCCAGTGCCTCGCCCAACACGCCTCTGATCGCCGGCGGATAGTCGGCGTGGCTGGTAATTTCCTGCCAACACTTGTCCAGATGCACCAGTTCGCCGCGCACCGGCAGCTTCTCGAACAGAAAACGGTGCAGGCAATCCGAATCGTTTGCGCCGCGTCGATCAGCCATCCAGGCTCTCTTTCAGCAGCTTGTTGACCTCGGCCGGGTTGGCCTGCCCGCCGGTCGCCTTCATCACCTGACCGACAAAGAAACCGAACAACTTGTCCTTGCCGCCGCGATATTGCTCCAGCTGACCGGGGTTGTCCGCCATGACCTTGTCTATCACCGCCTGGATCGCTGAACTGTCGGTGATCTGTTTCAGCCCGCGGGCTTCAATGATGGCATCGGCACTGCCCTCACCGTCCCACATCGCCTCGAACACCTGCTTGGCGATCTTGCCCGAGATCGTGCCGTCCTCGATCCGTTTCAGCAGACCGGCCAGGGCGGCAGCGTCTACCGGACTGGAGCGGACATCGAGGCCGGCCTTGTTCAGCGCGCCGGAGAAATCGCCCATCACCCAGTTGGCGGCGACCTTCTTGTCAGCCAGCCCCTCGGCCACGGCCTCGAAGTAATCCGCCAGGTCGCGGCTCACGGTCAACACCGACGCATCGTAGGGCGACAGCCCGTAATCCTGCTCAAAGCGTGCCTGTTTGTCCCAGGGCAGCTCCGGCAGGCCGGCGCGGATCGCGTCCACCGTGCCGCGATCTATTTCCAGCGGCAGCAGATCGGGATCCGGGAAGTAGCGATAATCGTTGGCTTCTTCCTTGCTGCGCATCGGCCGGGTTTCGTCTTTCGCCGAGTCATACAGCCGCGTCTCCTGCACGACGCTGCCGCCGGATTCGAGGATGTCGATCTGGCGCTCGACCTCGAAATTGATCGCGCGCTCGATGAAACGGAAGGAATTGAGGTTCTTGATTTCCGCCCGGGTACCAAATTCATGGCGGCCAAACGGGCGCACCGACACGTTGGCGTCGCAGCGCAGCGAACCCTCCTGCATATTGCCGTCGCAGATGTCGAGATAGCGCACCAGCTGATGGATCAGCTTCATATACGCCACCGCCTCGCGGGCCGAGCGCATATCCGGTTCCGACACGATCTCCAGCAGCGGCGTACCGGCCCGATTCAAATCGATCCCGGACAGGCCGTGGAAGTCTTCGTGCAGGGACTTGCCGGCGTCCTCTTCCAGGTGCGCGCGGGTGATGCCGACGCGTTTGCGGCCACCGTCATCGAGGGTAATGTCGACCCAGCCGTCATGCACCACCGGCAATTCGTACTGGCTGATCTGGTAGCCCTTGGGCAGATCGGGATAAAAATAGTTCTTGCGCGCAAAAATCGAGCGCGGCGCGATACTGGAATGACTGGCCAGGCCGAAAACGACCGCCATGCGCACCACTTCCTCGTTGAGTACCGGCAGGACCCCCGGATAGCCGAGATCGACCAGACAGGCCTGGGTATTGGGGTCGGCGCCGAAGTCCGTCGACGCGCCCGAGAAAATCTTGCTGGCCGTCTTCAGCTGGGCATGAATCTCCAGCCCGATGACCGTTTCCCACTGCATGCGTATTCCTCCGTTTTCTTCCGACCGGGCCGATCAGGCGAAGTCGCCGCCGGGTGCCTGCTGATGCCAGTCGGTGGCCTGCTGAAAACGATGAGCGGCGTTGAGCAGCTTCGCTTCGTCAAAATGACGACCGACGATCTGCAAACCCACTGGCAAGCCATCGACAAGACCACAAGGCACCGACATCCCCGGCAAGCCGGCCAGATTGACGCCGATGGTGTAAATGTCATTCAGATACATCGTCACCGGATCGTCGGTCTTGGCTCCCAGCGCAAAGGCCGGAGTCGGTGACGTCGGCCCGACCAGCAGATCCACCGAGGCGAAGGCGCGGCGGAAATCCTCCGCGATCAGTTGGCGCACCCGCTGCGCTTTCAGGTAATAGGCATCGTAGTAGCCGGCAGAGAGCACATAAGTCCCGGTCATGATCCGACGCTTGACCTCTGCGCCAAAGCCCTCGCCACGGCTGCGTTTGTAGAGGTCCTCAAGATCCACCGGCTGGCGCGCTCGATAGCCGAAGCGGACGCCGTCATAGCGCGACAGGTTTGACGAACACTCCGCGGGCGCGACCACGTAATAGGTCGGCACCGACAGACCCACGTTGGGCAAGCTGACTTCCACGATCTCCGCGCCCAGCTCACGATAAGTGGCGATGGCGGCGTTCACCGCGTCGGCATTGGCCGGATCCAGGCCCTCATCGAAGAACTCTTTGGGCACGCCGATGCGCAGACCGGTCAGATCGTCGTCGAGGCTGGCCCGATAGTCCGGTACCGGCTCGTCGACGCTGGTCGAGTCTCGCGCATCGTGGCCAGCCATCGCCGCCAGCATCAGCGCGGCATCTTCAGCCGTTCGCGTCAGCGTTCCAGCCTGATCCAGGCTCGAGGCGAACGCAATCATGCCGTAACGGGAGACCCGCCCGTACGTTGGCTTCAGACCGGTGATCCCGGTCAGGGCCGCCGGCTGCCGGATCGAACCGCCGGTATCGGTGCCAGTCGCCGCCGGCGCCAGCCGCGCCGCCACGGCCGCGGCGGAACCCCCGGACGACCCGCCGGGCACTTTGTCCAGATCCCAGGGATTGCGGACCGGCCCGTACCAGCTGGTCTCGTTTGACGAGCCCATCGCGAACTCGTCCATATTGGTCTTGCCCAGCATCACCATGCCGGCGTTGGCCAGCCGCTCGACCACGTGTGCGTCATAGGGCGACACGAAATTGTCCAGCATCCGCGAACCACAGCTGGTCCGGACCCCGGCGGTGCAGAAAATATCCTTGTGAGCCAATGGGATACCGGTCAATGGTCCGGCTTCGCCTGCGGCCAGTGCGCGATCGGCCGCAGCCGCCTGATCCAGAGCCTGCTCGCTGGTGACGGTGACAAAAGCGTTGAGCGCGCCCTGCAGCGTATCGATGCGCTGCAGAAAGTGGCGCGTCAGCTCGACGCTGCTGACCTCGCGCGCATGCAGTGCGGCGGAAAGTTCGGCCAGGGTTCGCGTATGCATTGAGGCGTCCTGTAGTGGTTGCGCCGGGCCATGCGGCGCCCGGCGGTTAAAACGATGTCACTGAGATCCGCGATGGCCGGCGACAGACCGGCCAGGAGCGATCGGTGGCTGTTATTCGATCACCCGGGGCACAAGATACAGGCCGCGCTGGGTCCGCTCCGCATTCGCCTGGAACAACTCACGCTGGTCGGTTTCGGTTACCAGGTCGGCCCGCAGTGGCTGCGACATATTGAGCGGATGGGCCATGGGCTCGACCTTGTCGGTCTCGGCATCATCAAGCTGGGCGACAAAATCGATGATCCGGGACAGGTTCTCAACATACCCTGGCACTTCCTCGTCGGAGATGCGTAGCCGGGCAAGATGAGCGATGTTCTCCACCTCGTGTCGGGTCAGTGCCATTCCTCACTCCTGGGCAAAACGAGCGCAATCAGACAAGCTGGTTATAATACATCGTCGCTTGCCGTCAGTCGCGCCCGTTGCTAGATTTAGGCGTTTATCCAACCCCTCCCCCTGACACGGACCCGGATCCACATGCTCAAGAGCCTTCGCGGTTACTTTTCAAACGACCTCTCCATCGACCTCGGTACCGCGAACACCCTGATTTATCTGCGCGGTAAAGGGATCGTTCTGAATGAGCCTTCGGTCGTCGCGATCCGGGAAGAGACCGCCCGCGGCGGCCGCGCGGTGCAGGCGGTGGGTACCGAAGCAAAGAACATGCTCGGGCGTACACCGGGCAATATCACCGCGATCCGGCCGCTCAAGGACGGCGTCATCGCCGATTTCACGGTGACCGAGAAAATGCTCCAGCATTTCATCAAGAAAGCCCATGGCAGCCGCTATTTCCGGCCCAGCCCCCGGGTGCTGGTCTGTGTGCCCTATGGCTCGACCCAGGTCGAGAGACGCGCGATCCGCGAATCCGCCGAGGGCGCCGGGGCGCGCAAGGTCTATCTGATCGAGGAACCGATGGCAGCCGCCATCGGCGCCGGAATGCCGGTGCACGAGGCGCGCGGCTCGATGGTGCTGGATATCGGCGGCGGTACTTCCGAAGTCGCGATAATCTCCCTGAACGGCATCGTCTACGCCGCCTCGGTGCGAGTTGGCGGCGACCGTTTCGACGAGGCCATCATTGCCTATGTGCGGCGCAACTACGGCATCCTGATCGGCGAGGCCACTGCCGAGCGCATCAAACACGAGATCGGCTCGGCCTATCCCGGCGAAGAAGTGCGCGAGATTTCGGTCAAGGGTCGCAACCTGTCCGAGGGCGTGCCGCGCAGCTTCACGCTAAACAGCAATGAAATTCTCGAGGCGCTGCAGGAACCGCTGCAGGGCATCGTCGGTGCGGTCAAGGCCGCACTGGAACAGACGCCACCCGAGCTCGGCGCCGATGTTGCCGAGCGCGGTATCGTGCTGACCGGCGGCGGCGCGATGCTGCGCGATCTGGACAAGTTGTTGATGGAAGAAACGGGGCTCCCGGTAGTGATCGCCGATGAACCGTTGACCTGCGTCGCCCGCGGCGGCGGCAAGGTGCTGGAGCTGATGGACCAGCACGGACCGGGGCTGTTCGGACTCGAATAGTGCGGGCTGGCGCCGGACCGCAGCTCGGGCGAGAATAGTCGCCCATGGCAAATCTCCCCGCATCCACCGTGACGTGAGCGGGTTGCAGCACAGCGATCACAAACCCATGTTCACGCGCGGCCCGTCCCTGGGCATGCGCCTGTTTCTGCTGGTCATCACATCGATCCTGCTGATGTACCTCGATCGCCAGCAAGGTCACCTGCAAAACGTCAGACAAGGCCTGTCGGTCGCCGTCTACCCGATCCGCCTGGTGGTCGATCTGCCGTCCCGGGCGATGTTGTGGGCCGGCGAATCCCTGTCCACGCGGCGCTCGCTGATCGAAGAGAACCAGCGCCTGCATCAGGATCAGTTGCAGTCCGCGGTGCAGTTGCAGCGGCTGGAAGCTCTGCAAGCCGAAAACGGCCGCCTGCGGGCACTGCTTGAATCCCGACCTCAACTGCCCGACCGTATTCTGGTCGCGGAGATGCTGTCCGTGGACCTGGATCCGTTCCGCCACAACCTGGTCATCGATAAAGGGGCCAATGATGGGCTCTATGTGGGTCAGGCATTGCTGGATGCGGACGGAGTCGTTGGGCAGATCACGCGGGTGGAACCCCTCAGCTCCGAAGCAATCATGATCAGCGACCCCGGCCATGCAACCCCGGTCGAAATCAATCGCAACGGCCTGCGCACCATTGCGCTGGGCACCGGCGACAGCAGCAGCCTGCGCTTGCCGTTTCTGCCAAATAACGCCGACGTTGTGGCCGGCGATCTGCTGGTGACCTCCGGTCTCGGCAATGCCTTCCCGTCAGGCTATCCGGTCGCGCGGGTCCTGGCGGTAGATCGCAGGCCGGGCGAGCCGTTTGCAGAAGTGATCGCCGAACCCACCGCGGCGCTGAACCGCAAGCGCGAAGTCCTGCTGGTCTGGCAACAGACCGATGAAGCACAGAGCGTGCGCCCAGCCGCCGGGGGCGGCTCAGCGGTTGATAGCACCGGCGACGACCCGCAACCAGTCGCCACGGAACCCGAGCGATGAGCAGCCGGCAGCGATACTGGCCGCTCCTGGTTTTCTTCCTGCTGGCGCTGTCGCTGGAAGTCGCGCCGATGCCCGAGTCGCTGGCGCCCTGGCGCCCGCCCTGGGTTGTTTTGGCGGTTATCTACTGGAGCATGCACCAGCCTGGCCGCTTCGGAGTCGGCGTCGCCTGGCTGACCGGATTGCTGCTCGACGTACTCAAGGGTTCGGTACTCGGTCAACATGCGCTGGGACTTGCGGTTGCAGCCTACGTGACCATCAAGTTGTGCCAGCGTCTGCGCGTGTTTCCGATCTGGCAGCAGGCGCTGGCGATCAGCCTGATCGTCGCCGTGCATGAATTCATCGGCTTCTGGATCGACGGCATGACCGGCACCCTGCAGGGCGGGCTGCTGCGCCTGGCGCCGATCGCTTCCTCGGTGCTGGTCTGGCCGCTGATGTGCTGGCTGATAGAGCGTCTGGTGACCCCGATGACGAGGCGCTGACCGGGATGGCCACGAGACTCAAGGACCACTGGCGCGAGCAGCGCCTGTTCCTGGCCAGGGTGATCGCCGGCGGCGTCACCGTGGTCGCGCTGACCTTGTTCGTGATGCTCAGACTGGTCGATTTGCAGGTGCTGAATTTCGAGCACTTCAGCGAATTGTCGCTGGGCAACCGCGTGCGCATCGAGGCGCTGCCACCGACCCGGGGCCTGATCTACGATCACAACGGTATCGTGCTGGCCGAAAACCTTCCTTCCTATCAGCTGGAGATGATCCCCGAGCAGGTCATGGACATTGACGGCAGCCTGGACGCGCTGGTCGGGCTCGGTCTGCTGGAAGCGGATGACCTGGATCGGATCCGGACCGACATCCGGCGCCAACCCAATTTCCGGCCGGTGGCGCTGCGTTACCGCCTGAGCGAAGAGGAGGTGGCGCGTTTTGCGGTGCGTCGCCAGCAGTTCCCCGGCATCGATATCCAGGCGCGCCTCATCCGCCACTACCCCTATGGCTCGGTGGGCGTGCATGCGCTGGGTTACGTCGGCAGCGTCAGCCAGTCGGATCTGCAGCGTCTGGATCCGGGCGATTACGCGGGCACTACTCATACCGGCAAGATCGGTGTCGAATTCGCCCAGGAGGACGCGCTCCATGGAACGGTTGGCTACCGCCAGGTGCTGGTCAACGCCCAGGGCAGGATTTTGCAGGAACTGGAACGGGACAGTCCCCTGCCCGGCGCCGATGTCACCCTCACGCTGGATCTCGAGCTGCAGTTGGCGGCCGAGGCTGCGCTGGCCGGGCGGCGCGGTTCAGTGGTCGCGATCGATCCGCGTAACGGCCACATACTGGCCCTGGTCAGTCAGCCCGGTTATGACGCCAACCTGTTCAGCGCCGGGATCTCGACCCGGGACTATCATGACCTGCAGGAAGATCCGGACATCCCGCTGTTCAACCGCGCGCTGCGCGGCCTGTATCCGCCAGGCTCGACGATCAAGCCTGCGATAGGTCTGGCCGGCTTGCATTTTGGCGCAATAGCGCCGTGGCAACGCGTGTATTGTCTTGGCTATTACATGCTGCCCGGCAGCAGCCACCGTTTCCGCGACTGGAAACCCCAGGGCCACGGGCCGGTCACTCTGAACGACGCGATCGCGCAATCCTGCGACGTCTATTTTTATGAGCTTGCGCTCAAGCTCGGCATCGACAACATGCATGATTTTCTTGCCGGTTTCGGGCTGGGCCATCGCACTGGCGTTGACGTCCCGGCGGAAAAAGGCGGCACCTTGCCTTCGCGCGAGTGGAAGCGGGAGAACTTCCGCCGCCGCGAGGATCAGGTCTGGTTTCCTGGCGAGACATTAATTACCGGCATCGGCCAGGGCTATTTGCAAACCACGCCGCTGCAACTGGCGCAGATGACCGCGGTGATCGCCAGCCGTGGTCAGGCCTATCGCCCGACGCTGATCGAATCCGTCACCGACCCGGCCAGCGGCGAAACGACACAGTTTGCGCCCGAACGGTTGCCGGCAATGGAAGTGAGCGACCCGGCTCACTGGGACGCGGTGATCCAGGGCATGGTCGAGGTGATGCATGGGCCGCGCGGCACCGGTCGCGCTGCCGCGGCTGGCGCCGCATACCGGATCGCCGGAAAATCCGGGACGGCGCAGGTGGTGAATATCGCTCAGGACGCCAAGTACGACGCCGAAGAACTGGATGAGCGCTTGCGCGACCACGCATTGTTCATCGCGTTTGCGCCGGTAGAAGATCCTGCCATTGCTGTCTCTGTCGTGGTCGAGAACGGAGGCAGCGGCAGCGGCGTTGCGGCACCGATAGCCAGAGCAGTGATGGACAATTACCTGCTCAGGAAAAACCAATGATGATGCTTGATGAGCCGCTGGACCGGCCGCGACCGATATCGGTGGCACAGCGCCTGTTGACCGGCCTGCATCTGGACGGACCGTTGTTGTTTGGCATCCTCCTCGTGTCCAGTTTCGGTTTGTTCGTGCTGTACAGCGCCGGGGGCCAGAATCCGGATCTGCTGGTGCGCCAGGCGATACGCATCGGCGTGGCCGTCGTGGTGATGCTGATCATCGCCCAGATCCCGCCAAAGATATTGCGCATCTGGGCACCCTGGTTGTTCGTGATCGGCATCGTGCTGCTGGCTCTGGTGCTGATCATGGGCGAGGTCGGTAAAGGCGCGCAGCGCTGGCTGGATATTGGCATACTGCGTTTCCAGCCCTCGGAATTGATGAAGGTGGCCGCCCCGATGGCGGCGGCATGGTACCTGCATGAACGACCGCTGCCGCCGAAGTTCTCCGAAACGCTGATCCTGGCGGTGCTTGCGGTGGCGCTTCCGGCGGCGCTGATCGCACGTCAGCCGGATCTCGGCACCGCGGTGCTGATCGCTGCGTCCGGATTGATTGTGATCCTGCTGGCGGGCCTGTCCTGGCGGCTGATCCTGTTGTCGGGCGTTCTGGCCCTGGCCGCGGCGCCGCTGTTGTGGTTCAACATGCACAACTATCAGCGCCAGCGTGTACTGACGTTTCTAAACCCGGAAAGCGATCCGCTGGGCTCGGGCTACCACATCATCCAGTCGAAGATCGCTATTGGTTCGGGCGGAGTGTTCGGCAAGGGCTGGCTGAACGGCACCCAGGCGCAGCTGGAGTTTCTTCCGGAACGTGCCACGGACTTTATCTTTGCGGTGCTGGGAGAGGAATTCGGCTTGCTCGGCCTGTGCAGTCTGCTGCTCGCATATCTTTTTATCGTGCTGCGCGGGCTGTATATCGCGACCCAGGCCCAGGACACGTTCGGTCGCTTGCTGGCCGGCAGCATCAGCCTGACATTCTTTGTTTATGTGCTGGTCAACACCGGCATGGTGACCGGTCTGCTGCCGGTGGTCGGGGTGCCGTTACCGATGGTCAGTTACGGCGGGACATCGATGGTGACCCTGATGGCGGGTTTCGGTATCCTCATGTCGGTTCATTCGCACAGAAAACTGGTGGCTCAGTGATTAAAGCTTCGCATCGATCATGCGCACTCGGCATCGCGCTGATCGCGTCCATGTTCCCCATCACCGGCTTCGCGCTGGATACGTCGCGACCCGAGGTCAGTGCGTTTGTGACCCGCATGTCCACCGAACATGGCTTCACCAGCGAACAAACGCTGCTGATCCTCGGTCAGGCCGAGATCCAGCCGCGCATCATCGAAGCGATGAGCCGTCCGGCCGAGAAAACCAAACCCTGGTTTGAATACCGGCAGATCTTCCTCACCGAGAAACGTATCGTGGCCGGCGTTGAGTTCTGGGAGGCCCACCGCGCGGATCTGGAGACGGTGAGCAAACGTACCGGAGTGCCACCGCAGATCATCGTCGGCATTATCGGCGTGGAAACGTTCTTCGGCCGGATTACAGGCTCCTATCGGGTGCTGGACGCGCTGGCAACACTCGCTTTCGACTATCCGCCGCGCAGTGCTTTCTTTACCAGCGAGCTTGAACAGTTTCTGCTGCTGGCCCAGGAACAGGGCATCGATCCACTGACTGCTACCGGTTCCTACGCCGGCGCGATGGGCAGCCCGCAGTTCATCTCCAGCAGCTATCGGGCCTATGCCAGTGACGGCGATGACGATGGCCGCATAGACCTGTGGAACAGCTGGGCCGATGTATTCGCCAGCGTCGCGAATTACTTCAACGCCCACAAATGGCAAGAAACCGAACGGGTCGTCACCCCGGTCACCGGTACGGTACCGCCCGCGCTGCTCTCCGACGGCGTGCGTCTCGACCGCACCGTTGCCGAGCTGACCGCCGCCGGCGTCGAATTCGATCATTCGGGAGACACCGGCGACAAGGCGATGCTGTTCCAACTCGATCAGGAGACCGGCCCCGAGTACTGGGTCGGGTTTCAGAATTTCTATGTCATCACCCGCTATAACCGCAGCAATATGTACGCGATGGCCGTGTATGAACTGGGCCGCGACATCGCCGCGCGGATCAATGATGCACCGACGGCGGACTGAACGGCTCTGGATTCTGGCGGCGATGGCGCTGGTCGCCGGCTGCGGCACCACGGGCCATCAGGATCGAGCGCCAAAACGCCCGCCGGATGTGTCCGCGGTGCCCGATGCGGTGCCGCGCAATGAACCACGCAGCAAACGCGGCAATCCGGATTCCTACGAGGTCTTCGGCAAGCGTTACCACGTCATGGATTCGGCGTCGGGCCATGTCGAACGGGGCGTCGCCTCCTGGTATGGCGAGAAATTTCATGGCCGCCTGACCTCCAGCGGCGAGCCGTATGACATGTATCTGATGACTGCGGCCCACAAGACCCTGCCGCTGCCCGCCTATGCCGAGGTCACCAATCTGGGTAATGGCCGCTCCGTTGTGGTCAAGATCAATGATCGCGGCCCGTTCGTCGGCAACCGCATCATAGATCTGTCCTACGCAGCCGCTTCGCGCCTGGATATGCTGCGCGAAGGGACCGCGATGGTCGAGATCAGGGTACTCGAGCCCGGCGGCACCAGCGCCCGCGGCAGTCAGACGCAGCCGCCGGCTGCTCAGACCGCCAGCGCGACCGGCCAGGGCCCTTCGGCTAGCCAGATGTTCGTCCAGCTGGGGGCTTTTGCCGAAGACCGGAACGCCCTTTCGCTGGCACAACGCCTGCGCCAGCAGGGCGTCAAGGATGTACTGGTGCGTGAGGACCAGAGCGGCGGCCGCCCGCTCTACCGGGTTCGCGTCGGCCCGGTCAGCAGCGTCGAGTATTTTGACTGGGTGGTTCAGCAGGCATCGGCGTTGGGCATTGATGATGCACATCTGACGCCGGAATAGGCGGCTACTCTTACCGCCCTCCAGGCGTTAGACTTGGCGGCCTAAAATTCATTCCTGATTTCAAAAGACCTCCTGGAGACGATGCCAAGCAAGCGAAGCATGGGCGTCCTGCTGTTCGCCCTGAGCGCCCTGTGCGCGATCCCCGCCGTCGGCGCCAATCTGCCGCCGGTGCCGGCGCCGCCTGACGTAAAGGCCGCCAACTACCTGCTGGTCGACTATCAGAGCGGCAAGGAACTGGCCGCGAAGGAAGCGGACGCGCCGGTGGAGCCTGCAAGCATCACCAAGGTGATGACCGCCTATGTCATCTTCCGCGAGCTGGCCGAGGGCAACATCACGCTGCAGGATCAGGTGACCATCAGCGACAACGCCTGGCGCAAGAGCATGGGAACCTCGAGGATGTTCCTGGAGCCGCGGACCCAGGTCACCGTCGAGCAGCTGCTGCAGGGCATGATCATCCAGTCCGGAAACGACGCCAGCATCGCGCTGGCGGAGCATATAGCAGGCACCGAGGAAACGTTCTCGGCGTTGATGAACGCGTATGCGGCGGAACTGGGTTTGCAGAATTCGCAATGGCGCAACAGCACCGGCCTGCCCGATGAAGGTCACTACACGACGGCGCGCGATCTGGTGAGACTCGCCCGCGCGGTGATCAGCGAGTTCCCCAAGTACTACCGCTGGTATTCTCAACCCTCCTACACCTATAACGGCATCACCCAGCCAAATCGAAACCGCCTGTTGCGGGATGGTTCAGGCGTCGACGGCATGAAGACCGGCTGGACCGACGCCGCCGGCTACTGTCTGCTCACCTCGGCCGAGCAGGAGGGACGCCGTTTGATCTCCGTGGTGCTGAACAGCCCCAGCGGCAAAGCCAGGGTAGCCGCCAGCAAGGCTCTGCTGAATTACGGCTTCCGCTTTTTCGAGACCCACAAGATCTATGGCGCCGGTGAAGAAGTGACCCGGGAACGGATCTGGAAGGGAAACATGGAACAGGTGGGTCTGGGTCTGCAGCAGGATCTTTATCTGACCGTGGCTCGCGGCCGCTATGAAGATCTCGCCGCGACCATGGAGGTGCAGATCCCGCTGATGGCGCCGGTGAGCACCATGCAGCCGGTAGGCAATATCACGGTTGCGCTGGATGGTGAGCCGGTGGCGGAACGGCCGCTGTTCCCGCTGACTGATGTTGAGGAAGGGAACCTCTGGCAGCAGTTGTCGGATTCCGTGATGTTATGGTTCGAATAACCCGGCCCTGCCGCAAAGCCCCTTGAACACCCTGTGTTGAACAAGAGTCGTTGAGCATGAGTGATAACCAGACCTTGCTGGAGTTTCCCTGTGACTTCCCGGTCAAGGTGGTGGGCCGCTCCAGCGCCGAGTTCGAAGTACTGGTCCAGCAGATCGTCGAACGGCATGCCGGCCCGGTGGACGCGACCCGCATGCGCGGCCGGCCCAGTCGGGACGGCAATTTTGTCGCGCTGACCTGCCTGATCCGGGCGGAGAGCCAGACCCAGCTCGATGCGCTGTACCAGGAACTGAGCGACCACCCAGATATCCTGATGGCGCTGTGAGCGCGCCGCCGCCAGCCCCGCATGTGCGCCGGCTTGGCCAGGTCGACTACCAGCCGACCTGGCGCCGGATGCAGCGATTTACCGATACTCGAGACGCAGATACCGCCGACGAAATCTGGTTCCTGCAGCACCCGCCGGTATTTACCCTGGGCATGAACGCGAGCATGGATCATGTGCTCGCGCCAGGACAGATCCCGCTGGTACAGATCGATCGCGGCGGCCAGGTGACCTACCACGGACCAGGACAACTGGTGGTTTATCCGTTGCTCGATATCGGCCGGCTTGGACTCACTGTGCGCCAGCTGGTCTGCGCGCTGGAGCAGGCCGTGATCCGCACCGCCGCCATCTGGGGAGTGGAAGCCTGCGCCCGGCGCGACGCGCCGGGCGTCTATGTCGAAGGGTGCAAACTGGCCAGCCTGGGTCTGCGCATCCGCAAGGAATGCTGCTACCACGGCCTGGCGCTGAACGTAGACATGGACCTGGAACCCTTCAGCCGGATCAATCCCTGCGGCTACCAGGGCATGCGGATCACCCGCCTTGCCGACCTCGGCGTCGACCTCCGCGCAGAAGCAAGTGGGCGAGCGTCTGCGGCCGATCCTGCTTGAGGAACTCGGTTTGCCCGACACGCCGTTTTGCGACCAATAGCAACGCCGGCGCGACGACAAATCCGCGGCCATGTCGGTGGCCATATCGGTAGCAACATTCACAGCAAAACTGATTGCCGGGCCAGGCAGGCCTGGCCGGCCGGTTTCGGCCGCTGTCAATCGAGCGGGTGATCACAACGCTGCCGTCAGGTCTTACCCCGGATTCGGCGTCAGGGAAGCGGACCGCCTAAGCCTGCGTGCCGCTCAATGCGTCGCGCAACGCGCGCAGACGCTCCACCGTGCCCACATCGTGCCAGACGCCAGCGTGCAGCTCGACCGCTGACCCGGCCAGCGGCCATGGCTTCGAGCAGCAACGGGGCCAGCGCGAAACGACCCGGCCGGCAATCCGCAAACAATGCTGCGCGATACAGGCCGATGCCGCTAAAGGTTAATCGCCGGCCCGGCGGCTGCGCTGACAAACGACCGCGGTGGAGGTAGAAATCGCCGCGCTTGTGATGGTCCGGGTTGGGCACCATCAGCAGATGCGCGAGGCTCGAGTCCGGCATCTGCAACCGGGCCAGGTCGACATCGCTCCAAACGTCACCGTTGATCACCGCGAACGGTCCTGCGCCCAGTTGCGGCAGCGCCTGGAAGATGCCGCCGCCGGTCTCCAGCGGTGGCTCCCCCTCGACCGAGTACCGGATATCCAGGCCCCAGCGGCGGCCATCTCCGACGGCAGCGATGACCGCCTCGGCCAGCCAGCTGACATTGATCACCACCCTGGCAAAACCCGCGGCGGCGATCCTCTGCAGGTGCCACTCGAGCAGCGGCTTGCCGGCCACCGGCAGCAGCGGTTTTGGTACCGTGTCGGTCAACGGTCGCATGCGTTCGCCGCGACCGGCAGCGAGTATCATCGCGCACTCCAAAGAGGTGCCGGAGAGAGTGTTATCGCCGCTGTGATCCGTCACTGAACTTCCTGGCCCCGCCATGGTCATCGCGATCCGCCGTTGAAGGGTAAAGGCAAGTGTGCCATGTTAGCGCCAGTTCACACCAAGGCCGCGAGAATGAGAACAGCAAGACTCGCGCCGGCAGCCCTGGCGCTGCTGATGCTGAGCCAGCCCGCGCAGGCGGAACCGGAAGGCTGCCTGCAGCCGGTCAGCCCCCCTGTCTCTGTGGAGAGTGACGACGACAAGCTGTCGGTGACTGCTGACCGGGCTGAAGTGACCCGCGATGGGGTGTCGGTATTCACCGGCAGCGTCGAACTGATCCAGGGTCCGCACCGGATCGACGCCAATCAAGTCAATTACGACCCCAAGTCCAGCGTGATCACGGTCGAGGGCAAGGCCAGCTACGATGACCAGCGGATGCAGGTCGAAGCCAACGATCTGAGCTATAACACGGAAACCGAGGAAGCGAAGTTCCGCGACGGGGAGTTCGTGCTGCCCGAACGTCCTGCGCGCGGTAGCGCGGACGAGATACGGATCAAGGCCGACGGGCGGGTCAAGCTCGATGATGTGATCTACACGACCTGCATGGACGATGACCCGGACTGGGAATTTTCGGCAAACAAGCTCGAACTCGATACCGAGGCCTCCCGCGGCACGGCCCGCGGAGTCAAACTGGATTTTCTCGGCGTTCCCATCGCGTACCTGCCCTACATCTCGTTCCCGCTGGACAAGAGCCGTAAATCCGGGCTGCTGTTCCCCGAGTTCCGCAACTCCGACAGCTCCGGTACCGAAGTGCGGATACCCTATTACTGGAACATAGCGCCCAATTATGACGCCACCATCACCCCGCGAGTCATGTCCAAACGCGGCGTGCAGTGGATGTCCGAGTTCCGCTATCTGCGCCCGGCCGGCACCGGACAGCTGGATGTCGAGTATCTGTATGACGATAACGAGACCAACAGCAACCGGCGTCTGACCCACTGGCAGCACGTTGGCCGCTATCGCGAGGGCTGGCGGTTCTCTACCGACATCACCGAGGTATCCGACGATACCTATTTCGAAGATCTGGGCACCAGCGCCAGCGCAACGAGTCAGACGCATCTGCTGCGCAATGCCGAAATCGAGTACCTGGCCCAGAACTGGCAGGTGCTGCTGCGCGGGCGCAACTACCAGACCATCGACCAGGACATCACGCCGGATCAGAAGCCCTACGAACGCCTGCCGCAGTTGCTTTTCAACGGCTCCGTCGGCACCGGTTTGGGAGGCTTGCGTTTCGACTGGGCCAGCGAAGTGGTGAATTTCAGCCGCGACGCGGGCGTGGAAGGCATCCGTGCTTCGGTGGAACCCGCGCTGAGACTGCCGATCGAAGGTCCCGGCTATTTCATGGTGCCGCGGATCTCGTGGCGCGGCACCCAGTACAAGCTGGACAATACCGCGCCCGGCGAGGAGGACGATCCGTCGTTTGATGCGCCGATCCTGAGTCTGGACACTGGTCTGTTGTTCGAACGCACTGCGGGGGACGGTCGCTACCTGCAGACCATAGAGCCGCGGGTGCTCTATGCCTATGTTCCGGATCGCAATCAGGACGACATCCCGGTGTTCGACACCGGTCTGCCGGACTTCAACACGGTGCAGTTGTTCCGTCCCAACCGTTTTGTCGGCGGCGACCGGCTGGGCGACACCGACCAGGTCAGCGTCGGGATCACCACCCGTCTGCTGCGCGAAAATACCGGTCGCGAGTTCCTGACCGCGACCCTGGGACAGATTTTCTATCTGAGCGACCGCAAGGTGGAGCTGCCCGGCCAGCCGATCAACTACAACGACGAGTCCAACATGGTCCTGGAACTGGGTTTGGACATCTTCAAGAACTGGAATGCCGATCTCGGTTATCAGTGGGACGTCGGCGACAACAGCACCCAGCTGGCCGAAGTCCGGCTGCAATATCGTCCTGCACACAACAAGGTCGCCAATATCTCCTATCGGTACCGGCCGGATATTCTGGAGCAAGCGGAACTGTCGCTGGGCTGGCCGCTGAGCCGGAACTGGAGCGCGGTAGGGCAGCTGGAATACTCGCTGCGAGAGGATGCCTCGATCGAACGGCTGGTCGGCCTTCAGTATGAGAGTTGTTGCTGGGCGGCGCGGCTGGCGAGTCAGCGAAACATCAGTAATCGCGACGGTTCGCGCGATACGGCGGTGCTGTTTCAGATCGAGTTCAAGGGCCTCGCCGGGGTCGGCAGCGGCGCACGAGAACGCTTTGAAAGTGATATTCTAGGCTACTCTGTTTACGAATAAATCAGTGTTTCCTGACCTATGCGTTTGCTCTCAATAGCCCTGATCAGCGTCCTTTCACTGGCCGCAAGCCACGCCCGCGCTGCGGAAGAATTGAGCACCACCGGTGTGCTGCTCGATCGAATCGTGGCGGTGGTCAACGAAGGAGTGATCCTGCAGTCCCAGATGGATTCCAAGGTAGACCTCGTGGCCGGTCAGCTGCGCGATCAGAATACCGCCTTGCCACCCCGCGAAATCCTCGAAAGTCAGGTGCTCGAGCAGCTGATCGTGCAGCAGGTTCAGCTGCAGCGGGCCAAGCGTCTGGGTGTGCAGGTGTCCGATGCCATGCTCAACAGCACCCTGCAACGGGTCGCGCAACGTAACGGCATGAGCCTGTCCGATCTGCCCCGGGCGATGGCGGAACAGGGGATCGACTACCCGACCTACCGCGAGGATATGCGCAATGAGATGATCCTCGACGCGCTGCGACAGCGCGATGTACTGGCGCGGATCTCGGTCTCGGAACGGGAAATCGCGCGTTTCCTGGCGAAAGAGGAAACCAACATCGGCGATCAGATCGACTACGAGCTGTCACATATCCTGATCCCGGTGGACAGCACGGCCACGCCGGAACAGACGCAAGAGGCGGCCGAGCAGGCTGAAGAACTGTACCAGCGCCTGGTCGCGGGTGAGGACTTTGCCGAACTTGCGGTCCGCTACTCCAAGGGGCAAAACGCGCTGGAAGGCGGTAATCTTGGATGGCGCAAAGGGGCGCAGTTGCCACCGCTGTTTTTTGACGCGATCAGCGATCTGCAGCCGGGTGAATTCACCGATCCGATCCGCAGCCCCAGCGGTTTCCACCTGCTCAAGCTCAATGATGTGCGCGGATCGGAAAAGATCATCGTGCTGCAGACCAAGGTCCGGCATATCCTGCTGCAGCCAAACGAAGTGCTCGACGACACTGCGGTGGAACAGAAGCTGATGATCCTGCGCCAGCGGGTCGAGAATGGTGAGGATTTCGGCGATATCGCGCGCATCGAGTCCGAGGACCCCGGATCGGCGCCGCTGGGCGGAGATCTGGGCTGGACCAGCCCGGGCACTTTTGTACCCGCATTCGAAGACCAGCTGGCGCGACTCGAGCCGGGGCAGATGAGCGAGCCGTTTCGGACACAATTTGGCTGGCATCTGGTGCTGCTCGAAGACCGCCAGGAGCGCGACACCACGCAGGAGGTCAAGCGCGAACGTGCGATCCAGGCGATCCGTGCCAGCAAACAGGAACAGGAGACCGAGATCTGGCTGCGCGAGTTACGTGACGAAGCCTACGTCGAGGTTCGGGGCTGATCCGCCCCGATGTGCTGCCGCAGTCCGGTGGTGAGCGCCGGGCGATCGCCAGACACCGGTCTGAACCCACGCTGAATTGGCTGTGAACTGGCAGTGAACCGCTCCCTCCCCGTCATCGCGCTGACCCCAGGAGAGCCGGCCGGCATCGGCCCGGATATCAGTCTCGCGCTGGCTTGCCGCGAATTGCCGGTGCGGCTGATCGCCTTTGCCGATCGTGACATGCTCGATGATCGCGCCCGGCGTCTGGGCCTGACCGTGCGTCTGGAACAGGCTGAGAGTAATCTGCCACCGCATCGCCCGGGCACGCTGCTGGTCCATCACGTGCCGCTGCCGGCCGCGGTCGTCTGCGGCTCACCCGACCCGGACAACGCCAGAGCCCTGCTCGCGGCGCTCGACGCCGCCGTCGCCGCCTGTCAGGCCGGCCGCTGCCACGCCCTCGTGACCGGGCCGCTGCAAAAAAGCGTGATCAACGACGCAGGCATCAGTTTTTCCGGCCATACCGAATACCTGGCCGCACGGACCGGTGCCGAATTGCCGGTGATGATGCTTGCCGCCGGCTCGCTCCGGGTGGCGTTGGCGACGACCCATCTGCCCTTGCGCGCGGTACCCGACGCGATCACCCGACAGCGGCTGGAACGGGTGCTGGAGATCCTGCACCGGGATCTGGGTCTGCGCTTCGGGATCGATCGCCCCCGCATCCTGGTCTGCGGGCTCAACCCGCATGCGGGCGAAGGCGGCCATCTTGGACGCGAAGAACTGGAAATCATCGGGCCCGCCGTGGCCGGTCTGCGCGCGCGCGGGATGGATCTGACTGGCCCGCTGCCGGCCGATACGCTGTTCACACCCCGCCATCTTGAAAACGCCGACGCGGTGCTGGCGATGTTCCATGACCAGGGACTGCCGGTGCTCAAATATGCGGGCTTCGGCAAAGCGGTGAATATCACCCTGGGTCTGCCGCTGGTTCGCACCTCGGTGGATCACGGCACCGCCCTGGACCTGGCGGGCAGCGGCAATGCCGATCCAGGCAGCTTGTATGAAGCAGTGGTCTGCGCTGCCGATATGGTCGCCGCGTCAGACCGGTGAGTCATCGCCCGCGCAAGCGCTTCGGCCAGCATTTTCTGCATGACCCGCAGGTGATCGATCGGATCGTCGACGCGATCGGCCCGCAAAGCGGAGACCGCATCGTTGAGATCGGTCCTGGTCGCGGTGCGTTGACCGTGCCGCTGATGCGACGGCTGGGCGCCATCGAAGTCATCGAACTCGACCGCGATGTGATCCCGCTATTGGAGCGTGCCTGTGCCGGGCTGGGCGAGCTGAACGTGCATAGCGCCGATGCGCTGCGCTTCGATTTCTGCCGCGTTGACCGGCGCGCCTCAGGGCCTGCGGCTGGTCGGCAATCTCCCGTACAACATTTCTACGCCATTACTGTTTCATCTGCTGGCGCAGGACACCGTGTTCCGGGACATGCACTTCATGCTGCAAAAGGAGGTGGTGACACGCATGGCTGCATCGCCCGGCGGACGTGACTATGGCCGGCTCACGGTGATGCTCGCAGCCCATTGCCGGGTCGAGCAGCTGTTTGACATCGGACCCGGCGCGTTTACGCCTCCACCACGTGTTCGCTCCTCGTTCGTGCGCCTGATTCCCTGGCCGCAACCCCCGTTTCCCGAGGCCGATCCCGCGCACTATGCCCGGGTCGTCACGCAGGCGTTTTCCATGCGTCGCAAGACCTTGCGCAACAGTCTGAAGCCGATCATGGACGCCACGGCGATCGCCGGCGCCGGATGCGATCCGGGCGCGCGCGCCGAAACCCTGAGCCCGGCTGATTTCGCGCGTCTGGCAGTGGTCTTTGGCGCACAAGCCGAGCAGATCATCGACGGGGCAGCGGCACCTCGCGAGCCGCGCTGATCACGTATACTCTGAATAAATGCAAAAGCGGCTGCCGTCAGTCCGGCGCCGCTCACACGGAGTGACGGAAATGTCTGAATATCGTCGCGTTCTCGTTGCCATCGACCTGTCCGATGCCAGCCCGCATATCCTGGAAAAAGCCTTGCGTGTGGGTCGCAGTTTCAATGCGGAGCTGCACTTGCTGCATGTGGTCGAGTACATACCGGTAGAGCCAATGGGCGAGGCCCTGTTGCCGGCAGTCGATATCGAGCAGGAACTCGCGGAAGGCGCCCGCCGCCGTATGCAGGAGCTCGTCGATGCGGCCGGAGCCACCGAGCTGCAGCGTCAGGTCGTAACCGGCAGCATCAAGAGCGAAGTGGTGCGCGTCGCGAAGGAAATCGACGCAGACCTGATCATCCTGGGCAGCAAAGAGCGGCATGGACTGGGCGTGATGGTCAATCTCACCGAGGACACGATCCTTCACGCTGCGCCATGTGACGTCCTTGCCGTGCGCATTCTGCGCTGACGGCGACAATCGCTAATGCAAGCTTCAGCCCAGGCAATCCGGATCAAGGTGCAAACCGCGTATATGCCGGAACAATCCGATCCCGAGTCGGATCGCTATGTGTTCGCCTACACGGTCACGATCCGCAACGAAGGCACGGCGGCGGCGCAGCTGCTTAATCGGCACTGGATCATCACCGACGCCAATGGTCACGAGAGCGAGGTGCGAGGTCCGGGCGTGGTCGGCGAACAACCCCGTCTGAAGCCCGGCGAGGGGTTCCGCTACAGCAGCGGGGCCGTGCTGGAGACGCCGGTTGGATCGATGCGCGGCAGTTACCAGATGGCAGACGAGACAGGCCGTCGATTCGACGCGCCGATAGCGCCGTTTACGCTCGCCGTGCCCGGCAGTATCAACTGATCTGCGATGGGGGTCTACGCGATAGGTGACTTGCAGGGTTGTCTCGACCCGCTGTTGCGATTGCTCGACAAGATCGACTACGACCCGAATCGGGACCAGCTGTGGTTCACCGGTGATCTGGTTAACCGCGGGCCCGATTCGCTGGAGTCGCTGCGCTTTGTCAAGAACCTCGGCGGCGGCGCAGTCACGGTGCTGGGTAATCACGATCTGCATCTGCTGGCCGCTGCGGAGCGACCGGATAAGCTGCGCAACAAGGACACGCTGCACGATATCCTGAAAGCACCGGATGCTCACGAATTGCTGCACTGGTTGCGCCGGCGGCCGGTGATGCACCACGATACCGCGCGCAAGTACACCCTGGTCCACGCCGGGCTGTCGCCACAATGGAACCTGAAGACAGCGACAGCCGCCGCGCGGGAACTGGAAGCGGTGCTGGCAGGCAAGGACTACCCGGAGTTTTTCAAACACATGTACGGGAACAAGCCGGTGCGGTGGTCAAAGTACCTTGAGGGCTGGGATCGGCTGCGCTACATCACCAACGTGTTCACCCGCATGCGGTTCTGCGATCTCAACGGCAATATGGATCTGAGCCGCAAGGGCCGTCCGAGCCCGCGCGCGCGGAAATATGTGCCGTGGTTCGAGGTCCCCGGACGCAAGAATGCGAAACTGCGCATCGTGTTCGGCCACTGGTCGACGCTGGGCGAGATGATCCGGCCGAATGTGTTCTCGATCGATACCGGCTGCGTCTGGGGCGGTTGTCTTACCGCGCTGCAACTAAAACCGAGCAAGGTCCGGGTAAAACGGGTCAAGTGCCGGCAGGTCATGAAGCCGACATTATTCCAGCCCAAATGACGCCCTGACCGGAACCGGCTGCGCGACGGTCGGGCGACGCTCATAAGCTAGAATGGACGCAGGGTGAGACGACGGCGCAAGGAGCGAATCGCATGCTGATGGAGCGGATATGAACCTGCAACTGAATGGTCGCCGAGCCCTGGTCTGCGGCGCCTCGCGCGGCATCGGCCGGGCTGTGGCCCAGGCTCTTGCCAGCGCGGGTGCCGAAGTCATCGCGGTGGCAAGGGATTCGGCGACGTTGACCGAAGTCGTGGCCACCTTGTCGACGGCCGCGGGGCAGTCCCATCAGTCTGTTGCGCTGGACCTCGGCGACGGGGAGGCGCTTGCTGCGTCGATCCAGGAACTGGCCGCGACGACGCCGGTACAGATCGTGATCAACAATACCGGCGGACCCGCTGCGGGCCCGGCCATCGAAGCGGATCCGGGAGAATTCGAAGCCGCGTTCGCTCAGCATGTCCTCGCGGCACAGCGCATCGCGCGCACACTGCTGCCCGGGATGAAAAACGCGGGCTACGGGCGGATCATCAACATCATCTCCACCTCGGTCAAAGAACCGATCCCCGGCCTCGGCGTTTCGAACACGATTCGAGGCGCGATGGCCAGCTGGGCGAAGACCTTGTCGCGCGAACTCGGACCCTTCGGCATTACCGTCAACAATGTACTGCCGGGTTTTACCGCCACCGAACGTCTCGATTACATTTTTCAGGGCCGCGCCGAGAAATCCGACCAATCTGTCGACGCGGTACGTAAGCAGGCCCTGGCCTCGGTCCCCGCGGGGCGTTTTGCCAAACCGGCCGAGATCGCCAACGCGGTGGCTTTTCTCGCCAGCCCGGCGGCGGCCTATATCAACGGGATCAACCTGCCGGTGGACGGCGGGCGTACCGGCAGCCTCTGAGAGCCGCGTGCAGCGCCTGGAAAATTACATCGGCGGTGAACTGGGCGCACCGGCGTCGGGCCGCTACCTGGACAACCCGGATCCTGCGACCGGTCAGGTCTATTCGCAGATACCCGAATCGGATGCCACGGATCTGGGTCAGGCCATCGCGGCGGCCGAAGAGGCGTTCCCGCAATGGAGCGCAGCCCCGGCCGAATACCGGGCGAAGCTCCTGTACAGGCTGGCGCGGCTGGTGGAAGACAACGCAGCGGCGCTGGCCAGGGCAGAGTGCGTGGACAACGGCAAACCACTCAGCGTCGCGGCCAGCGTGGATATACCCAGGGCATCGGTCAATCTCGATTTTTTTGCCGCGGCCGCAACCCAATTTCACAGCGAGTCCCACGCCACCGATGCGAACACGCTCAACTACACCTTGCGGCAACCGCTGGGGGTGGTGGCCTGTATCTCGCCGTGGAATCTGCCGCTGTATCTGTTTACCTGGAAGATCGCCCCGGCGCTGGCCGCGGGCAACTGCGTGATCGGCAAACCTTCCGAAATCACGCCGATGACGGCATATCTGTTCTCGCGCCTGTGCCGTGAAGCCGGCCTGCCCCCGGGCGTGCTCAATGTGCTGCACGGGAGCGGACCGGGTATCGGGCAGCTGATCGTCGACCACCCCGCTATCAAGGCGATTTCGTTTACCGGCGGCACCGCCACCGGTGCCCGCATCGCCGCGTCGGCGGCGCCGCGGTTTCGCAAATTGTCACTTGGAACTGGGTGGCAAGAACCCCAGCCTGGTGTTCGCCGATTGTGACTGGGAGCGTGCGCTGGACGGCACGGTGCGGGCCGCGTTCTCCAACCAGGGCCAGATCTGTCTGTGCGGCTCCCGCGTGCTGGTCGAAGCCTCGATCTACGAGCGCTTCCGCGACGCGTTTGTGGACCGGGTCAAAGCGCTGCGGGTCGGCGATCCTCTGGATCCGGATACGCAGCAGGGCGCGATCGTGTCCGAGGCCCATATGAACAAGATTCTTGCTTGTATCGAGATGGCCCGGGAGGAAGGCGGGCAGGTGCTGTGCGGCGGCGAACGCGTGCGCCCGGCAGCGCAGCGCTGCAAGGACGGATGGTTTGTCGCGCCCACGGTGATCGAAGGGCTGGGCCCGGAATGCCGCAGCAACCAGGAGGAGATATTTGGCCCGGTTGCCACGCTGAGCCCGTTTGACGATGCGGATCACGCGGTCGCGCAGGCGAACGCCACGCGTTATGGGCTGGCGGCATCGATCTGGAGTCAGGACGTAGACCGTTGCCACCGGGTGGCCCAACAACTGGAGTCCGGCCTGGTCTGGGTAAACTGCTGGATGCTGCGCGACCTGCGCACCCCGATGGGCGGGATGAAAGATTCCGGTGTCGGTCGCGAAGGCGGATTCGAGGCGATGCGGTTTTTCACCGAGCCCAAGAACGTATGTATTTCCTATCGGTAAGGCAGTTTGTATTGAAACGGAAGGCGAAGATCCGTGAGTAAAACCTCTGACGCGACCCATGCTGTCGGCGCGCCGGAACCGGTGGGTCATTATCCCCACGCCCGGCGGGTCGGAAACCTGTTGTTTTTGTCCGGTATCGGACCGCGGGTGCGCGGCAGCAAGGCCATCCCCGGGGTCGAATTGAGCGCCAGCGGTGAAGTCGTCAAGCGCGATATCGAGGCGCAATGCCACTCGGTGTTTCGCAACGTCCGCCAGGTGCTCGAAGAAGCCGGTTCCTCCTGGGACCGGCTGGTGGATGTCACCGTATTCCTGACCCATATGGCCGAGGATTTCGCCATCTACAACCGCATCTATGCCGAGTATTTTCGCGACGACCCGCCGTGCCGGACCACGGTAGAGGTCAAGAGCCTGCCGACGCCGATCTCGATCGAATTGAAGTGCATCGCCACGCTGCCAAACGACAGCGACAGCGACAGCGACAGCGGCGAGAGTACACGGGGCCGCGCGGCGCGCTGAACAAGGAGGAGATCATGCGCCCATTGAAAGCATTCAATTTCCAGAAGTGGATCGATGCGCATCGCGATCAGCTCAAACCGCCGGTATGCAACAAGGTGGTGTTCGAGGACACGGAATTTATCGTGATGGTCGTGGGCGGACCCAACTCCCGGCAGGACTATCACTATGACCCGGGGGAAGAGTTCTTCTATCAGCTCGAAGGCGACATGCTGTTGAAGACCGTGCAGGACGGGAAGTTTGTCGACATACCGATCCGTGAAGGCGAAATCTTCCTGCTGCCGCCGGGCATGCCGCATTCACCGCAGCGTTTCGAGAATACCGTCGGGCTGGTGATCGAGCGCCCGCGTCTGGCAGACGAAAAGGACGGTTTCCTGTGGTATTGCGAGGAGTGCGGGCACAAGCTCTATGAAGAGTATTTTCACCTGGAGAACATCGAGACCCAGTTGCCGCCGGTGTTCGATCATTTCTACGCGGACCCGGACCACCGTCATTGCGAGGAATGCGGCCACACGATGGAGCTGCCGCCGTCGCGGCGCGGCTGAGGCCAGCGGATGCCAGTACTGAAGATAGACATCCACACCCATATCCTGCCGCCGGACTGGCCGAATCTGAAGGAGCGCTACGGTTACGGTGGCTGGGTGCAACTCGAGCGCCACGGCCCGGGCTGTTCGCATATGACGCTCGACGGCAGCTTCTTTCGCGAAGTCGAAGCGAACTGCTGGGACGAACAGGTGCGCATGTCGGAATGCGACGGCCACGGCGTGCATGTACAGGTGCTGTCGACCGTGCCAATCATGTTCAGCTACTGGGCCAAGGCCGCGGACGCGCTGGATCTGGCGACCTTGCTCAATGACCATATCGCCGGGGTTGTGGCTGAGCATCCACGGCGGTTTATCGGTCTGGGAACGCTGCCGATGCAGGACCCGGACCTCGCCATCCGCGAACTGGAGCGATGCGTACAAAAGCTCGGTCTGTCCGGGATCGAGATCGGTTCGCATATCAACGGCATGAACCTTGACCATCCGGATGTCTATCCGGTGCTGGAAGCCTGTGCCGAACTCGGCGCCGCGGTGTTCGTGCATCCCTGGGAAATGCTCGGCCGGGAACGGATGGGCAAATACTGGCTGCCATGGCTGGTCGGGATGCCCGCGGAGACGTCGCTGTCGATCTGCTCGATGATCTTTGGCGGCGTGTTCGAACGCCTGCCGGATCTGCGCGTGGCCTTCGCCCACGGTGGCGGCGCCTTCCCCGCCACCATCGGTCGGATCGAACACGGATTCAAGGTGCGACCGGATTTGTGCGCGGTCGTGAACGAGCGTAACCCGCGGGATTATCTGGGCCGCTTTTTTGTCGATGCGCTGGTCCACGACCCGCTGATGCTCAGCTATATGATCGAACTGATGGGTGCCGATTGCATCGCCATGGGCAGCGACTACCCGTTCCCGCTGGGCGAGACCGTGCCGGGACAACTGATCGAGAGCATGGACCTGGCGCCGGCGGTCAGAGAACGACTGTTGTCCGGCTCGGCGCTGGCCTGGCTCAACCTGGAGCGGGAGCGGTTTACGTGAGCGTGGTGCACCTGATCACCGGCGCCGGGCCGCGGCGGGTGGACCCGGTGGCAATCGATATCTCCATCCCGCTGGATTTTGCCGGCCGCCAGCCGAATCATTTCGGCGCGCCGCCAGCACGGGCCGAACCGCTGGAAGCACACGGCTTTGTCGGCGACACCCGCGCCGGCGGCAGCTGCAATTGCGAAGTGTTGACGCTGGTGCCGCATTGCAACGGCACGCACACCGAATGCATCGGCCATATCAGTCAGGAACGCGTCAGCGTCGCGGGCAAGTCGCTGTCGCCGTTGATGCTGGCCGCGCTGGTCAGCGTGACGCCGGTGGACGCCGCGCGCAGCAGCGAGACCGCCAACCCGCACCCCGCAGCGGCGACCGGCTGGTTACCGCCGCCGCGCTGAGCAACGCGCTGGATGACCTGGGCGAACTGGCCGAGCTGGACGAATTGCCGGTCGCGCTGGTCGTGCGCACCTTACCCAACGACGCCGCCAAGGCCACCCGGGACTACACCAGCCGGACCGGTGCCGCCCTATTTCTCGCTGGAAGCGGTAGGTCTGATGATCGATCGTGGCGTACAGCACCTGCTGTGCGACCTGCCTTCGATCGACCGCAGCCATGACGAGGGCAGGCTCAGCGGCCACCGCGTGTTCTGGGGTCTGGCCGGACATGCCGACCGTGACCGGGAGAACGCGACGATCACCGAGATGATCTATGTGCCGAACTGGGTCGACGACGGGATCTACGCGCTGTCTCTGCAATTGCCGCCGTTTGTGACCGATGCCGCGCCGTCGCGGCCCCTGCTCTACGCGCTGGACTCGCCATGATTGACACATCGATTGATTTCGCCCGCAAACAGGACGCGGCAGATCCGCTGGCGATCTATCGGCAGCAATTCCACATCCCGCCCGGCTCTGATGGCAGCGAAAGCGTTTATCTGTGCGGCAACTCACTGGGTCTGCAGCCGCGCGCGGTACAGGCACTGATGGATCAGGAACTGGAAGACTGGCGCGAGTTTGGCGTGGAGGGACATTTCCGCGGGACGCGTCCGTGGATGTCCTATCACGAACAGGTCACCTCGCCGCTGGCCAGATTGGTCGGCGCGCAGGCCGAAGAAGTGGTGACCATGAACACGCTAACCGTCAATCTGCATCTGATGATGGTCAGCTTCTACCGGCCGACCAGCACGCGTTTCCGACTGCTGATCGAGAAGCCGGCGTTTCCGTCGGACCGCTATGCGGCCGAGTCCCAGGTGCGTTTCCACGGTCTTGACCCGGACCATGCGTTGATGGAACTGGTGCCGCGCGACGGCGAATCCGCGATCCGCGACGAAGACATCGCCAACTGCATCGAGGAATTCGGCGACTCCATCGCGCTGGTGATGCTGCCCGGCGTGCAGTACTACTCGGGCCAGTTGTTCGATATGGCCGCGATCACATCGCTGGCACGGAGCAAGGGCTGCGCGGTGGGCTGGGACCTGGCCCATGCAGCCGGCAACGTGCCACTGGCGCTGCATGACTGGGGTCCGGATTTTGCCGCGTGGTGCAGTTACAAGTATCTCAACGCCGGCCCCGGCGCGGTCGCCGGCTGCTTTGTCCACCAACGTCATGCACGCGCCTTCGACCTGCCCCGCTTCGCCGGCTGGTGGGGGCATGACAAGGCCACGCGTTTCCAGATGGGCCCGGAGTTCGTGCCCATGCACGGTGCCGAAGGCTGGCAACTGTCCAACCCGCCGATCCTGTCGATGACCCCGTTGATCGCCTCGATGTCGTTGTTCGAGGACGCGGGCATGGACCGGCTGCGGCAAAAGTCCAAGTCGCTGACCGCCTATCTGGAGTCCTTGCTGGTCGAACTGCTGGCCGATGATGTGCGGATCCTTACCCCGGCAGATCCAAACCAGCGCGGCTGCCAGCTCTCGCTTAGCCTGGCGCAAGGCCGCGACCAGGGCCGCGCGGTGTTCGAAGCGATTTCCGCCGACGGCGTGATCGCCGACTGGCGGGAGCCCGATGTGATCCGCGTCGCGGCGGTCCCGCTTTACAACAGCTATCAGGATGTCTGGCGCTTTGTCGACATTCTGCGGCGGCAATTGAGATGAACAGAACAAACAGCAGCAAAGACGTCACCATCGTCGGCGCCGGACTTGGCGGCGCATTGATGGCCCTCTACCTGGCGCGGCGCGGCTACAAGGTGCGCATGTTCGAAAAGCGCGCCGACCTGCGCAAGGAGACCATCTCCGCCGGCCGCTCGATCAACCTGGCGCTGGCCAACCGCGGCCTCGCAGCGCTGGCCGGCGTCGGTCTCGAGACCGAGGTGCGCGCCCTGCTGACCACGATGCGTGGGCGGATGGTGCACGACCTGCACGGCCGGACCAATCTTCAGCCCTACGGTCAGCGGGACTGGGAGGTGGTCTATTCGGTCTCGCGCGGCGGACTCAACGCGCTGCTGATGGACCAGGCGGAAGCGGCCGGCGTGGATATCCACTTCGAGGCGCCCTGCACGGAAGTGGATTTCGACCAGCGCCTGCTGCGTTTCCACGACCAGATCGCCAACGTGCAGATCGAGGCATCCATGTCACCGGCGATCGGCGCGGACGGCGCCGGGTCGATCATGCGCCAGGCCCTCCTCCGCCGACCCGGCTACGAATGCACGGTGGATATGCTGGATCATGACTACAAGGAACTGACCCTGCCGCCGACCGCCGACGGCGATTTTTGCATGGAGCCCCACGCGCTGCATATCTGGCCCCGCGGTGGCTACATGCTGATCGCGCTGCCCAACCTGGATCACAGCTTCACCGTCACACTGTTCCTGCCGAAACACGGCCAGCGCGGCGGCGCCATCGGCGATCATCCCGGCTTCGATCTGCTCAAGGATCCGGCCGACGCTCGCGCCTTCTTCGACGCCGTGTTCCCGGACGCCTCGGTGCTGATCCCGGGCCTTGAACGCGACTGGCTGCACAACCCCACCGGTGAGCTGGGCACCGTCCGCTGCCAGCCCTGGCACCTCGACGACCGCGTCGCGCTGCTCGGTGACGCCGCCCATGCGGTCGTCCCCTTCCATGGCCAGGGCATGAACTGCGCCTTTGAAGATTGCCGGGAAATGGACCGCTGCCTCGAGGAGGCCGGAGGCGACTGGGCCAGAACTTTCGCCCTCTATAACGAACGGCGCAAAGCCAACGCCGACGCCATCGCCGACATGGCGCTGGAGAACTACATCGAGATGCGCGCCTCGGTGGCCGACCCCAAATTCGTGCTCAGGAAACAGCTCGCATTCGACCTAGAACGCCGATACCCGGATCGCTTCGTGCCCCGCTACTCGATGGTCATGTTCCGCGACGACATCGGCTATGCCGAGGCTCGGCGGCGCGGACGCATCCAGACGGATATCCTCAACCGGGCCACCGCCGAAAGAGAAGATCTTTACGGTCTGGACTACGGCGCCATCGGCGCGGAGATCGAGGAGAAGCTCGAGCCGTTGGGAGAGTAGGTCCGCCCGCTGTCTCCAATCCCCGGTCAGCGGAAAAGACCCTGACCAGGCGACATTCCTGCCGCGCCAATCCGCTCAGGGGGCTGCGTTCTCGATGAAGAGGATGGCGGGCAAAGCCTGATTCTGCGTCGATGCAGACACCTGGCGCTTGACCACAAGATGCGTCAGATACGCCTGGACCTCGACAGCGCCCATCTCCCGTGGATGACGCTTGCCATGGAAAAGGATGAACCGGCGTATCCACTGCACATAGGTCTTCTCGGTCCGGTGGCTGTATCGGAGCCGCAGAATGCGGTCACGGACCTGGTCCAGAAGGCGCGGAGCGTGAGTTCCCATATCGCATTCGCGCCCGAGGCATGATATCTATATGGTCCAGCGCGTACAGATAAGGAAATCAGATACCTGCAATGACCGCCACCGTGCTAATCCCCGGTTTTGTCCCAATTACAAAGCGCCATTTCGGGCGCCTACTAGATAGTTAGACGTCATGAGTGCCGTAAGCGCTTCCGGAGATCTCGCGTCAGTGCCTCGGCGGTTGGACCCCGCGACCCGACGTATCGGTTTCTACTATTTGGGCGGGGGGTGGTTATCGTTCGTCCTCGCCGCCTTTGTTGTAGTTTTTTATATGCGTCTTGGCGTAGACAGTATCAATGAGTCCGACTGGCTCGCGTTGTCAGTTTTTGTTCTCGGATTGCCCGCGGCGATGTTTCAGTACGCGCTACTATGGGAAGCGGTTGTGCTGTTGCGGTGGAAATCACTTTTTGTGCTTCTTCTTGCTTTCTGGCCCGCAGCTTTATTAATCGTAGTCGTCTGCGTGGTTCCGTTGGCGTTGTTAAGCTATCGAACCAGTCAATTCGTCAATGCGTTGCGGCTGGATGAAGGGGCATGACGTCTAACAAATCGCTGGAGCGGACCGTGATGCATAAAGTGCCAAGTACGAACTGTCGGCGTGCGGCCGCTCAGCTCAAGCGTTAGGGGTCAACAAACATCGTGACTGCCGAATCAAATAATGAAGGTAGAGCGAAAATAATCAGGGATAGAACATCTCGCGTATTACTCCGCATGCTTCCTTTGGTTCCTGGCCCTGAAATATATGACCTGATAAAGGATCTGTCTAAATCACGCACGTCGTTAGATGAAAAAGTTACCAAGGCGTATGAATCCCTCCATGAAACGTCCACCCTCATTTCGGAGTTAGAAGATGGACTGAAAGAACGTGTTTCTAAAGTAGAAAAATTAAAAGAAGAATACGATAGGTATTCGGCGCTAGCAGAGGTTGAAGAAGATAAGGCCAAAGCATTAGTAAAACAACTTGAACTTACAATCGGGAAAGGACAGCCCAGAGAACGACTAATAAGTTTGTTCCTAAATATTACAGCGGGCATCATTGTTTTTGTATTGGGCGTTTTCGCAAGCCCACATTTAAGTAGGTGGCTAGGCATTGCAATTAACCCCTAACAAAATGCTCAAGAACGTTCGCTATCGCTCACTGGGACGCTTCGCCGCAATGCGGCTCTGCGCCCCTTAGCAAAACGTCAGATGCCTATTCAGCGACCACGGTAATCCAAGACGATCTATTTCAAGTAATCGCTGGATCCGAGCCCTTGCCTTGAGACGCTCATAGGTATATTTTCTATACCATTATTGGATTCGAATTCGATCCTAAGAAAAGCGACCAGAACCTCGCCAAGCATGGCATCGACTTCATTGATGCCCAGCAGCTCTGGAACGATCCGAATCTATTGGAGATCCCGGCCAGGACAGAGGATGAACCCCGATCGATCGTTATCGGGCTGATCGGTGCCCAGCATTGGTCAGCTATCGTCACTCCTCGTGGTAAAGATACTCGGATAATCTCCGTACGCCGCTCCAGAATTGAAGAGGTGGCTTTGTATGAAAGCTAAAAAGCTAGATAGCGATTTTCACAAGGGTAAAAACATTACCAGCGCACTGGATTTGTCTAGAGCCAAGCGGCCCAAGCAACAGCAAAAACGTGTGAATGTCGATTTCCCTACTTGGATGATCGAGATGCTGGATAGAGAAGCGGGCCGGCTCGGTGTGACCCGGCAGTCGATAATTAAAGTATGGCTTGCTGAAAGGCTGGAGCAATCGGCATCTAACCAGTCGGTGCAGTCGGACGGCCAGCCTGCTGGCCGCCGCTGATGCGAGGCGTTATGTGGCTCACCTGCTCAATCAATATTCTCCAAAAAAGGAATAAGCCATGAATGAAACTGAAACCGCGGTACGCATGTGGCATGAATCCTGGGATATGCGAGACCCCGATAGAGGCGCAACTGTAATACCTGATGATTGTCAATTTGAAGATGTGGCTAGAGGAGAAATGCAAATAGGTTCCGAAGCATACAAAGCTGACTACTACCGATGGCGAGAGGCGTTTCCAGACGGGGAATGCAAAGTGGTAAAAGTTATGGTAGATGGAGATTGGGCTGTAGTGGAATTCGTCAATCGTGGCACGCATACGGGACCGCTCCGTTCTAGTCTCGGAACCTTTGAGCCCACAGGCCGGAAAGTAGAAGTTCGATATTGCAGCGTAATGCGAGTGGAAAACGGAAAGGTTGTTGAGGGACGCGACTACTATGATTCATCAACCTTTCTTCGTCAGTTGGGCCTTATGGAATAATGATTTGTCGTAAAGTCTGTGGAGAAATGAAAGAACCACATAACAAGCGCATGCAGCCGGGCGCAGCAAAGCTGCGCCGCTGATGCGAGGCGTTCTGCCATCTCGGAAAATGGAACGTAATCGCGGAGCATTGACGAAAACTTGAAATTGAAGAGTGTGGGGAAGGCGATGATCACTGAGATTACCTTGAAAAAAACAGGCGGTTTGCCCCAGTTCCTGCAGGAGATCTTCAGATTCATCGACGCGAAAGACTTTGATACTATAAGACAATACTTCTCAGACGATTTTCGTCTGTACTTCGCACACTACACCTTGATCGGGATCGAGCAGGGGCTCGGCTTTGTCGGCGCGTTCGACAAGCGCCTGCCGAAGTATCAGCATGCGATGGGTGATATTTTTGTCAGTGATCAGCTGATAACTTTTGATGGTGTATTGAGGGTGTGGCTTGAGGATGGCTCGGTTGTGGAAACCCCATTTTGGGACAAGATCGTGCTTGATCCGGCCTCGGGCAAGATCACCACGATGTATGCACTGTTCAGTATCGCCGCCGTGCCCGAGAAGTACTGGAAGGATCTGAAGCCTGAGGACTTTGCCCAAGAAAAAGACTAGTGCACGAGCGGCGTCCACATGGCGACAACCGTTCAGATGCAACCGTGGCAGAACAGACGGATGAACGCGAGCCGGAATGGGCCGACCAGCTCGCTTCGTTCGAAAACGTCAGTTCCCGGCCGCGTTATCCGAAACGTTAGACGGCTGAACTCGATTTTCTTTACTTGACTAGGCGTATCCATTTGGATACACTTTGTCAGTGTACCAGCTGCGCGAAACCGACGCGTTTGCTAAGTGGCTGAAACCCCTCCGTAACAAACGGGCCAAAGCTCGCATAATTGCGCGCCTCGAATCAGCGAGACTCGGCAATCTAGGCGATTGCAAGCCCCGTCGGCTCGGGGATTCGTGAAATGCGAATCCATTTTGGCCCTGGCTATCGACTCTATTTCGTAAAGAGAGGAAAGCTCGTCTTGTTGCTGCTTTGCGGCGGCTCAAAGTCAACCCAGGACCGGGACATAGTACGGGCCAAGAAGCTGCTTGACGATATTGAGGATTAAGATCCATGGCAAAGATTACTGACTTCGACCCCAGTGCTTACCTGGATGACGAAGAGACAATCGCAGAGTATCTGACTGCGGCTCTTGAAGATGAAAACCCCGATGTGTTCCTTTCAGCGGTCGGGAACGTGGCGAAAGCCCGTGGAATGACGGAAATCGCCGAGATGACTGGACTCGGCAGAGAGAGCCTTTACAAAGCTATGGCACCTGGTGCTAAGCCTCGATACGACACCGTACTACGCGTGCTGAATAGCCTAGGCGTGAAACTCAGCGTGTCACCGGCTCATTAGTATGGATCGGCTGCCGTCTAACAAAAAGCTGCAGCAGCCCCTTGACCCGGCCAGCCGTTAGGCTGGTGCCAAACACTTGCCCGCGTCAAGGGCAGCTGAGCTAAGGCGTTAGGCGGCACCGTGAGCGAGTCAGACCCATTAGAGATGTTGCAGAAGCTCGAGAAAGATCTGCATCAGCCTGAAACGCGAAGGAGCAAATCGAGGCTGGAAGAGTTGCTTCATCCCAGCTTTATTGAGATTGGTCGTTCTGGTCGGGAATTTTCGCGCCAGGATGTCATCGAAGAGCTACACGAATCAACAGAGCACCCATCAGTGGTTGCGAGCGATTTCGCGCTTCATCGGATTAGTGACGCTGTGGCTCTGATAACCTATAGATCTGCGCATGTTGATCAGTCTGGTGGTTTGCATCGACATACGCTTCGTTCGTCCTTATGGATGCGTGGACCCAGTGGCTGGCAAATGTATTTTCATCAAGGCACACCAACCGATGGATAGTCGCAGGGCGCCGTCTAACAAAGGGATGGAGCCTACAATCAACAGCGTCACGCCCTATGCAAGAGCAAAGGCTGCGCCTCATTTGCTTGCAGCTGATCCCAGACATTGGGCTTCAAAATTGATGCCTTCATATCTGCTGCTGTGCCGGGAAAGGCGGTGAGCTTCGGTTTAGCTCCAGAATGGCTGAGTATAAAAAGGCAATCTCAAGAATGTTGCGGATAATCTGGGTCAGTTGGGTCACAATTGCCACGTTGCTATTGGCGGGAAATGCTATGGCCGTTGAGGAAGCGAAATACAACGTACTTCGTGAAGAACACGGGTTCGAACTTCGGGAATACGAGTCCCATATTCTCGCTGAGACCACGGTAGATGTAGAGTTTGAAGATGCGGGCAACGAAGCATTCGACCGCCTGTTCAAGTACATTTCTGGCAACAACAAACAACAACAGAAAGTGGCGATGACATCGCCTGTTGGGCAAGAGCCATCGAGTCAGACAATTGAGATGACATCGCCGGTAGGCCAGCAGAAGCAGGATGGGAAATGGGTTGTCAGCTTCATGATGCCAGCGTCATTCACGCTGGAAACGACTCCTGAGCCAAAGGATCCAAACGTGTCTATTCGCGAGGTTCCGGCACGTCTCATTGCTGCGGTACGTTACTCGGGTTTTTGGAGCGAAAAGAATTATCGTCGCAATTTGGAAAAATTGCAGGATTGGATAGCAAATAATCGCTTGACTCCGCTAGGCGAACCGATTTGGGCACGGTACAACCCACCGTTCATGCCCTGGTTCCTTCGTCGCAATGAAATCCTCGTGCCGGTTGCATTACCGGAATCTGGCAATTGAGCGTGGTGCAGGTGGCGCCTCAAATGCCGCTGATCCAAAGCGTTGGGCGTCGTTGCGAGATTACTCTAAGGTCCGCTTTCGACCCACTCCGGTCACTCAAGGCATCCTGATGCTTTACTCTACGAATTGTATGAAGGAATTCAGCAATGCTGTTACGTAGAGTTACTTTGCATGTCCGGGATCAGAACTGGACCGCCGTTTTGATCGATTTCGTAATTGTTGTCGTCGGTGTATTCGTCGGTCTCCAGGTCCAGGACTGGAATGAGTTCCGCAAAGATCGAATTGAAGAGCAGCAATTGCTTGGTCGTCTGCTCGAAGAGACTGTGCTGTTGATTGATGCTCATGACCAGGAGCTGCGGCAGTTTCGGTTTCGAGCGGATGTACTCATCGGCGTCAATCCAGTCCTGTTCTCTCAAGCGCCGCTCAGGGCATTTACAGCTCCTGAATGCTTGCAGATCACTTTTTCACACGTTCAGAGGAGAGCCAGTGACGAACTTCCCGTCCTCGATGAGATTCTGGAGACCGGTCGGTTCAGTTTGCTGAAAGATCCCCGTATAACGGATAACCTGCGAACTTACCTTCTACGTCGAGAGCGCAGCCGAGCACACTATGACGAAGTGGTAAACGAACTCTTTCGTCTGCACAGCAGATACCCGAGACTCATTTCCATTCGCCGATTACCCGTGCCTGCCGGCAGCACTGCCGAATGGGAAGCGTTGGCCGGCGATGGCTATCAGTGGGTTTCGGAGTGTAGCGTTGAGGAAATGAGAGCAAATACAGCTTTTCTGAACGAATATGTCGACAACCTGAGCCGGATAAAATCTATGGGAGCGCATATTGCCAAGCGCAGAGACCACCTCATAGAGCTTAAGCAGCTTCTCAACAGTGCTCTTCACGGTTCGCTGCGCCCAGAATGATGCGATATGAATGTGCCTGGGCAGAAACCGAAAATAGCGGAGATGTCGATATCGACAGCCGTTTTTGGCCGATAGCTGCCATTCGACGGAGATACGAGATGACGCCTAACGTGAAGCTGGAGCGGACAGATTGACCGCGCCCTCCCTGGGCTTCCGCTCCGGTCAGTTGCCGTCAACTGCCGCTCAGCTTTGTAGTTAGGTGGCGGTGTAACTCCGTGCCAATTCGTATCAATGTCCATTCGCCGGCATCGCAGGATGCCATTGGCGTGGTTGATGCCGGCCTTGATGAGTACAACCGTGCATCGAGCACAATCGATGAAGTGCGAACTCTGCATGTTATCGCTACTGATAGCGACGGAAACGTGAACGGCGGTGCCCTGGGCAGAACCTGGGGGCAGTGTTGCGAACTGCAGCAACTATGGGTCAAGCTTGGAGACCGAGGCAACAGTATTGGCACGCAACTAATGGACGTGTTCGAACAAGAGGCAGTCGAGCGAGGCTGCCAGTTGATTTACCTAGATACCTTTTCATTTCAGGCTCCAGAGTTTTATCGCAAGCGTGGGTACACAGAGGTGCTGCGCACCGCCGTTCGCAGCGGTGGCGAGGAGAAAATCACAATGCATAAGCACATAGGCGTGGCGTGTTCAACTCAAGGCTGATCTCCAACTCATGCAACAGCGCGCCGCCACCTGACAACGGGATGCAGCTGACAGTGATCGGTTATCAAGGCAAGGCATGAAATACAAAATACTCGACAAAAGAAGCAAAACAGAAGTGACGAGCCTTTTTACGTCTGTTTTCACTTCATCCGAGGGGGAGGAAGAAGGCAAGCTGATTGGCAGCCTTGTCTCGGAACTATCCGCAAACATCGACAATGAAGAAATAATCTGTTTCGGCGCATATGAAGAAGAATCACTCATTGCTTCTATCTTCTTCACTCATCTTCGCTTTAGTGATGACATTCTGGTTTACATGCTCGGTCCGGTTGCAGTGAGCACTGAACATCAAGGAAAAGGCGTAGGGCAGGCGCTGATTCAGTATGGTCTGAATGAACTGAAAAATCGTTCTGTGGTGGTAGCCATCACTTATGGCGATCCATCCTTCTACTCAAAAGCAGGGTTTCAACCGCTCTCAGAACATTTCATCAAGGCTCCGGTGAGGCTTTCAATGCCAGAGGGCTGGCTAGGCCAGTCCTTAACCAACGGGCCGATTCCGACAATCAATGAACGTCCTACATGCGTTAAGGAATTCAATGATCCTGTTTATTGGTAATCACAAGCACATGACAATGGGCTCCAAGGGAGGCTTCGCTTCGCTGCGCGCCCCTGTTGCAGGCGTTAACCGTCTTAGGAAATATCAATGCAAGATCGAAAGTCCGCTGGATTGCTGATACTGGGCATTTGCCTGGTTCTCGGTTTGTCCTCACTGGGTTATCTCTTGGGAGATGCTGCCCTGTCAGTTAAATCGCTGGAGAGAACGGTTACGGTCAAAGGTCTGTCGGAAAGAGAAGTTCCGGCCAATCTTGCTGCCTGGCCGGTGACCTTCCAGGTTGCCAGCAATGATCTTGACGAGGTGTATCAAACCATAGAGGACAAGTCGTCAACGGTGAGGAAGTTCTTGCTCAAGTATGGCGTTGCCGACAACGATATATCGTTGTCCCCTCCAAATATTACAGACCTCTACGCCCAACAATGGGGCGATCGTGCCAACATCAAATTTCGGTATACCGGCAATGCGGTGGTGACAGTGCATTCTGAAAATGTTGCTTCGGTTCGCGAGGCAATGGCGAACCTCTTGGAGCTTGGGAAGCAAGGAGTGGTCGTCGCGGCCAACCAGTATCCGAATCAGGGAAGTAATCAGTTCTTGTTTACCAATCTGGTTGATTTAAAACCTGAAATGATCGAAGAAGCGACGAAAAATGCAAGATCCGTTGCGGAAAAGTTTGCGCAGGATTCCGACAGCCGCTTGGGGAAGATAAAATCTGCACGGCAAGGGCAATTTTCAATTGAAGATCGAGACGCCACGACTCCGCACATCAAGAAGGTAAGGGTTGTTTCAACGGTTGAATACTATCTGTCAGATTGAGCGTGCAAGAGACGGCTGACAGATCATTGCAGCGGACGATTGACCGCTTCTCCCCTGTTCTACCTCCCGGGCCAGCCGTCGTTAACTGTCGCTGAGCCAAGACGTCAGACCGCTCCCGGTTAGAGTGCCCAGTTCCAGCCCCGGAGACGAAATGCCCCAATGCCAGAACGTTAAGCGCCTATCTCGCCGAGCTCGTCGTCATCTTCGTCGGTGTGGCGCTGGCTTTCGCCGTGGACAATCTCCGCGAAGCGCGCAACGACCGCAACGTCGAGGACCAGTACCTGAGCGCCTTTCGACAAGACCTCACGGCTGACCTGCGAATGCTCGAAGATCAGCAAAACGATCGCCAGGCCCAGCTTAGTAATGCCCGGACCGCACTCGAGTTCTTCGAAGGCAGACCGAACGATCCAGCCATCTTCTTTGAAGCTTACTGGCCGGTGTTATGGGACCTGAGGACGATACCCAACCGAAATACCATGGATGAGGTGCTGAGCTCGGGAAGTCTGCGGCTCATCCGTGACGCGAAGATCCGGGCGGGCCTGCTCGGTCTTTATGCCACCTATGCCACGATTGCGAACTTTGAAGAGCACATGGCGCGTGACTTTGACAAGTACCTTTACGATCCAACGTTCTCCAGCATCCCGATCCAGTTCGAAGGACCGTGGAACGACACGCCGGCGAATCGGGAAGCTGTCGAGACCCTGCTGCGCGACCGCAGAGTCGAGAACGGTCTTCGCCTGATAGTGGCCAACCTCGATTTTGACCACGAATCGCTGCTGCCCCTGCTCAACCAGGCCAGGTCTCAGGTCGAGCAACTATTGCAGCAGATTCCCGCAAGATGAAGTGGGCGCATGCCCGGCAGACAGCGATCTGACCGGGCCTTGCAGCCGACGCAATCTGCTTGTCGTACCCAAAGGTAATTTAGACGCGGTCGCAGATTCTCATCCGGTAGCCCGCTTTTCAAGCCCCCGACAGATCCAGTACAACAGGATCGGCAGCCATAAGAACAGAAAAACCGGATTCAGGACACCTTTGGCACTGAAGCCGCCGGAAACGTTCCCGGGGAGCAATCCCAGGAACAGGATGATGAAAAAGCCTGCCAGGACGATCGCCCCAAGGAATCGCGCCTGCGCGCTCCCATTTGAGCGCCAGGAACATAGCAACTGCATAAATCGCCATCAGCACCAATCCGATTGCTGCGAACGGCGCCAATGAATCCGCTAGCGGACTACGCCCTTCCAGCACGTACCCAAAGAACATCAACAGCAGGAAACTGGCCGCGATCACCCCGAGTATCCGCGCTGACCACCTGATCACGACGATTGCCGTATTCTTCCCGTCTCTGTCTGTCATCATGGAATCTTCTTTTTTACCCGGGGCTATAGCACATAGTTCTGCGTGAATCTTATATTGGATTCGCCTGCACAGGTAATCATGGATAGACCTGATTGCCGATGAATACTTCTCGACGGGAACTGGAGGGCGATCGCTTGCCCGGTTAATCTTCTGGAACAGTAGTAGTGAAACAAGGGGAAACCGTCCGCTCCAGACAACTCCGGCCGGCTCTGCGTGCAGACTTCCCGGTCTGAGCCCGGACCCTGGGCACTACAGGAAACTTCATTGCTCGACTGGAAACTGACAACAGATCCCGATGCTGCAGACGTCGCCATCGTCAACGAAGGCGTCCTGAGTTTTGGCCGCTCGCTTGCGCTTGGAGGCAATGCCCGGCCACTTGCCTGTTTCGTTCGTGACGACGGCGCGCTGGTCGCGGGCGGTGTGGGCCGTACAGAGTTCAACAGGCTGTTCGTGACCAGTCTGTGGGTCGCGGAAGACCGCAGATGTCGGGGCCTTGGCACTGAGTTGCTTGCGCGCATGGAACACGAGGCAGCGCAAAGCGGCTGCACAAGTTCCATGATCGAGACGATGAACGACCGAGTGGCCCGCATGTACGCAAGACTTGGCTACAAACCCGTCGCCGTGGTGCCCGCGTACGTTGGCGGGTTCACGCGGCACATCATGCTCAAAGAGCCCATTATTGAGGCGAGGAAAGATCCGGGTCTTGCTAAACCCGGTTCAGGCGCCCGAACCACATGAACAGAATCCAGAGGATGCGACGCGCTTTCACAGTGTCCTTGAACACCTGGGGGTGCCTGTCGAGTGTGTGGAGTCTGTTGACACCAGCCGTGGCTTGAAATAGACAGGTAGACGTCTTGAGCATAGAAATGTCAGACACTGATTACTTTGAAATAAACCGTGCGGGCTGGGACCAGCGCGCAAAAGTTCACTTTGAGTCAAGATTCTACGACGTTGAGGGGTTTCTTGCCGGCCAAACGTCGCTCAAGGAAATTGAACTGACCGAACTTCCAGAGGTGAGTGGTAAGAGGCTGCTCCATCTCCAATGTCATTTTGGCCTGGATACGCTGTCGTGGGTGCGCAAGGGTGCAATCTGCACAGGCGTGGACATATCTCCGGTAGCAATACGACAAGCCCATGAATTGATGAGTCGAGCGAAACTCGATGCAGAATTTGTGTGCTCGGATGTCTATGGCTTTAAGCCGGAAAAGCCCGGTTGCTTCGACATTGTGTTTACGTCATACGGCTCTGTCTGTTGGTTGCCCGACTTGAATAGATGGGCGGAGATCATATCTTCAAATCTCGCATTGGGCGGTACGTTTTACATCGTTGAGTTCCATCCCATATACGACCTGCTGGCGGGGTACTCATATTTCACGACGGCTGTGCCGGATCTGGAAGAGGAAGGCACGTATACCGAAAATGGCGCCAGTGTGGTCGCAAAGTTGGCCACATGGGCACATCCGCTATCAAGTGTTATCAACGCCCTGATTGGCGCGGGCATTCAGGTCGAGCGGGTCAACGAATTTTCATTCAGCCCGCACAACTGCTTTGAAGATATGGTTGAGCGCGAGCCTGGAAGGTTTTACCTGAGCCACAGGGGAAATGATGTCCCAATCGTCTATAGCCTCATTGGTCGGAAAGTTGTCTGACAACACGTTGCAGAAGACGGTTGAGGCGTCGTGAGCCAAGCCCGACCCGCTTCGACTTTTACCGGATCCTGCCACTGCGGCCGAGTCGGATTCACTATTTCCGAGGCACCAAAGTGGCTAGTAGACTGCAATTGCTCGCTGTGTCGACGACTGAGCCCGCTTTGGGGCCATATCGAATCAAACGCGTTCACCCGGCTGGGTGACGGGGAAACCATCGAGTACATGCACGGAGACAGAACTCTCGCTGTCCACTCGTGCAGGCACTGTGGCTGCACTACTCATTGGGTCAACCATCACCCGGACCACACGCATATGGCTGTCAACTTCAGAATGTGTGACCCTTCAGTTATCTCGGCGTTTCGAATCCGCCGATTCGATGGAGCGGACACATGGGAATTCCTGGATTGATTGCGTTGCTGTGTCTGCCGGCGCCGGGCAGTTCGCCGCAGCGTCCATCTCTTGCTTTCACGCCCTGTGTCTGCACAAACGCCGCGCGACTACAATCTGCCGCTGAGCTCAGTCGACACAAAGCCGGGTGGCCAAACCCGACGATGAACGACGCAGTACCGGGGTGAACCGATGTACGATCTTCCGTATCACAAAGAAAATAATGAAGAGGCGGTTGAGCAGTTCATCAGGGACCATCCGTTCGCGCTTCTTACAGGCAGTGATGCACAGGGGATGCCGGTTGCCACGCAGGTCCCGGTTTTCATGGAAAAACGCGACGGCGGCAACGTGTTGCGCGGTCATATCATGCGGCATACGGATCATCATGATGCGTTCGCGCAGAATGAGAATGTGCTGGTGGTCTTTACCGGATGCAACGTGTATGTGAGCGGCGCCTGGTACAGTGAACCGCATACCCCCTCGACGTGGAATTACATGAGTGTCCATGTCCGGGGCAGGATCCGTTTTCTTGAAGGGGACGCACTGGCTCAGATCCTCCGGGATACCAGCCTGCACTTCGAAGATAATGATGCGGCTTCTCCAACCATATTCGATAACCTCCCCGTCCAGCTCACAGACAGACTGGTCAGGGCCATCGTGGCCTTCGAGGTCGAGGTGACGCACATCGACACGGTATTCAAGTTGAGTCAGGACCGGGATCCGGAGAGCTATTGCAGGATTATCGACAAACTGAAGGAGCGTGGTGAGGACGGACGCAGGATTGCCGCAGCCATGGAGGACCGGATGAAGGATGTGTTTCCGTGAAATGCCACAGCCTGCTGTCGGCGGCCGAGACAGTGGTCAGGCCTGCAAAGCAGATCGCTACGCGCGATCAAGACAGCAGCGCTTTGCGGCGCATATTTCAAGGGGCAAGCTGGCCCCTTGCACGCAGCTGCGCTGCGCCGCTTAACCTTGAACGTCAGGAGTCACAGGCATGTCGATCCAGGATTGGGGAGCAGTTGGCGAGATGGTTGGCGCAATCGGCGTGATCATCACACTTCTGTATCTCGCTACTCAGATACGCCAAAGCACCCGGCAGATGCGCAGCGAGGGGCATCAGGGAATAACTGACTCTTACAGTATCACCCTGGGTCAGCTGCTCGCCGACGACGCGCTGTTTGAAACGATCGTCCGAGGTTGCCAGAACTGGGACAGCATCACGGCTTTTCAGCAATCTCAATGTCATATTTTTTTCCATCAGCATCTGATGCACTTTCGAGTGGCGTTTCAACTCCACGATAAAGGCGCCATCGATGATGACGTCTACCGTAGTATCGAGGATATGCACATCCGGTTTATGGCGAATCCAGGCAACCGGGTCTGGTGGGAGATGGTCGGCCAATCAGTGGTTGAGGAAAAACTGGCGCGAATGATCGACCAAAAGCTGGCCGGTATTGAAGGTACGAGCCTTGCGACAACCGAGGCATGGGCATTCTTTGACCCCAGGAACTGGCCTGCCAAGGATGCGTCCTGACTAATGCGTTCACGCGGTCGGCCGCACGGCCGTCAGCCCGGCGAGGACGGGCGATGTGCAGGCGTGCCAAGCCGTCGCATGCGGGCATCGGCTCTTCGGCATCCAGTCATCAGATAACTGGCAGGAGGATCAGACGTGAACAGCGGGACTCAGATTATCGCTCCTGTCGTGGCATTGGTTGCGTGGTCGATGATCATGTGGGTATGGATGTACGCAACGCGCATCCCTGCGGTGCGTGCTGCAAAGATGAAACTGGATCCAAACGCTCCGCGCGGAGAGCAGATGGCGACGCTGCCGCCAGGTGTCCGGTGGAAAGCCGACAACTACACCCACCTGATGGAGCAACCGACTGTCTTCTATGCTCTGGCGATATCCCTGGCTGTTGTCGGCGAGGGTAGCGGGATCAATTTGTATCTGGCCTGGGCCTATGTCGTGCTGAGAATAGTGCACAGCCTGGTTCAGGCGCTGGGCAACAAAATAGAACTCAGATTTCTGCTCTTCGTATTAACAAATGTTCCGCTGTTCTGGTTGACCATCAACGCGGCGATACTGGTAGCCCGATGAGACCGCTGAGCGCACAAGATAGCGTTGCTGCGTGACCCTTCAGGAGCGTTAGATGGCGGGACAGGATGTGGCTGTAACTCTCAAGAGACCAAGTTCTCGGGACGCCGAAGAATTTCTGCGCTCAGTACGTCGTAGTCGCTCGCTGCACAGAGGCCTGGTGTCACCGCCCGCCGACCTGGAGCAGTTCCAGCAATATACGAAGACACTCCGGAAAAGGAATCGGGATGGTTTTCTCGTACTGACCAAAGACTCCGGCGGCATAGTAGGTGTCATCAACATAACTGAGATCGTTCGCGGTCTGTTTCAGTCGGCTTACCTTGGCTATTACGCGTTTGTTCCGCTTGCTGGCCGCGGACTGATGCGCACAGGGCTGCAGCAGGCCATTCACCATTGCTTCTCGGCATTGGGATTGCACCGACTGGAGGCCAACATTCAGCCAGAGAATGTACGGTCTATTGCGTTGGTGAAGTCGCTCGGTTTTCAGCTGGAAGGATTTTCTCCCCGCTATCTGAAGGTCTGCGGCAAATGGAGGGATCATCAGCGATGGGCCATCTTGGCAGACGAGTGGCGCGGCGCCTGAGGCCACTGCCGACAGTGTGCCGAATGCCGCCTGACAAGCCCATAAATATGGCTGCGCACGACACCGCATCTGTTACCGAACCTTTGTTTTCCTTGCCGAAGAGTGACTTATGGACTGGAAAATTTTTCTAACAATATTCGCTGCAGTTTTTGTCGCCGAGTTGGGTGATAAAACTCAGCTGGCAACGATGCTTTTCGCGACAGACAAAGAAGTAAATAAATATACAGTGTTCCTTGCCGCATCTGCTGCGCTGGTGGTTGCTTCCGCCATTGGGGTGCTGGCCGGCAGCTTCCTGTCTGACTACATAAACGAGAAGTATTTGCACTATATCGCAGGAACCGGATTCATAATCATCGGCGCCTATACTCTATTGAAGGCATGAAACACATCAGCGGTTCGAGTCCGAGACAACAATCATGCGTCTGATACGTCTGCTGAAACGGGATCTGGCCAGGGAAGTCTCAAGCTGGGTTGATCGGGACCTGATCTCGGCGGAGCAAGCACGGTCTATCTGCCGCCTGTATGACGTCGACTACGACTCGATCGGGAGCCATTCGACCGGTTATCGCTTGCTGGTTTCTCTCGGCTACCTGTTTATCGGCCTGGCCGTCATCACCTTGCTCGGGGCAAATTGGGATCAGATCCCCCGCGGCCTGCGTATGGGTGGTCTGCTCGCGGTAACGCTGGGCACCCACGGTCTGGCGCTGCGATCGTACCTTGCCGGCAAGGAATCCGGCGCGACGGGCTTGTTCATGCTCGGTAACCTGTTCTACGGTGCCTCGATCATCCTGATCGCCCAGATCTACCATCTTGGCGAGCATATGCCGGATGGGGTGCTCTGGTGGGCGCTGGGCAGCCTGCCGTTCGGGGTCTTGCTGCGGAACTGCTGGCTGACCCTGTTTAGCTGCTTGCTGGCCCTGCTGTGGTTCTTTCTTGAATACAGCATGGGGTTTTTCCCGATGCTATTCCCCTTGTTCATTGCCGCGGGTCTTTATGTCCTGATTCAGGCCCGGCCGAGCACGCTGCTGTTCCTGACCGTCGTGGCGAGTGTTGGTCTCTGGATCGAAGCCGCCCTGGCAGCCGCCTGGGCCGGTGAAGGACACAGATTTGAACTCTATCCCGAGCATTTGCTGGTTAGCGCGGCCATGTTCATATTTGCCTATGCGTTCAGCCAGTGGCTGCATGCCCGCGAAAACGGGAAAGCGAAGGACTATGGCGTGCTGTTGTCGCTGTGGACGTTGCGCTTCGGCCTGATCGTGATGTTCGTGCTCAGCTATGAGGAGCCATGGCGGGAACTGATTGGCTCAGACTGGAATCACCAGACATCGATGTGGCAGGTGGTGGTGGTTCTGCTGGGCGGTTCCCTGTGGCTCGGCTGGAAGGCAGAGAAGCTGAAGACGCTTATCCCGATTACTACGTTCTCCACGCTGTCGATGATAGCCGTAGTCTTGTTCAATGATCCCGCTGACGCCATTTACTTTCAGGTCATATACAACATCGCGCTGGTCGGCACCGGGATCTGGCTTATCGTGCGCGGCATCCAGAGCGGTATTTCCCACTACTTCTTTCTCGGGATTGCAACGATCCTGCTGACCGCGTTCATGAGATATGTAGACCTGATCGGCGAGTATGTCGGCGGCGCTATCCTGTTCATAGTGCTGGCTGTCCTGTTGCTGGGCGCAGCAAGGTACTGGAAAGCGCAATCGACCACGGGACCCGCGTCATGAGCCGCTCGAAGGTCATCATCGGACTCGCAGTGGCGATAGCCCTCCAGCTCGTGGTGCTTTCGGGCATGGTCCTGAAGGCAGCCATGCCGCTGTGGACCGGCACGGAGATTCGCGTGAAGACGGTGCCAGTCGATCCGCGCTCGATGTTTCGCGGCAACTATGCGCGACTGAACTACGATATCGGACAGCTGCCGAATAGCGTATTCCAGGATGTCACAGGCCTGCGCATCGGAGAGATCGTGTACGTGAGTCTGGAATCCACGGAGGATGGCCTGTATCGCTTTATGGGTGCTTCGCTCGACAAACCCGCCGCGGGCGTCTTCCTGCGTGGCCGCATTGTTAACAATCAACCCCCGTATCGGGTCAGATACGGCATCGAGGCCTTTTTTGCCCCCAAAACGAAGGCCTTGCAGCTGGAGCGGGATCTGCGCAACGGTGGTGTGGCCGTGTTGATGGTCACCGACAGCGGCAGTGTCGCGCTGAAAGACGTCGTACCCAATATTTCTGAAGAATGACCCGGATCCGCGTAGCAACGAATCTGGATCGCGAGGATATTTGCGAGGTCTATCTGACGCGCTTTTCCTGAAAGCGAAAGGCAGATGGTCGCAACGCTCGCAATTGATCTGCTCAGCGAAGCAACGAGTCCCGAGACGATCTCTCTGCTTGCCGAAACCGATGGCCAGGTGATCGGACACATAGCATTCAGTCCGGTGACTGCTGATAACCATGGAGAATGGGTGGGTTACATCCTGGCGCCGCTTGGCGTAATGCCCGGACATCAAAAGCGCCGAATCGGGTCACAGCTCATTGAAAGCGGCATCGAATGGCTGACAGAAAAGAGCGTAGATGTTCTTTTTGTTTATGGCGACCCGAAGTACTACGGCACGATTTGGATTCTCGGTCGATGTCGCCTCCGGATACAGGCCGCCTTATGACTTGGAATATCCTTTTGGCTGGCAGGCAATGGTCCTCAACGATAGCGGTCCCATGCAATCCAATGTCAAAATAACCTGCGTAGCAGCGTTGCGTGATCCCGGACTATGGTAATCATGGCGCCATCCACGCGTTCCAGCCGCTTGCCATGCTTGCCCGGACACCAATCACCGCGGGTCCTGTTGAGCGTAGGCTCGCCATTGTTGTGCAAATGGCGTAACGCATCGGGCGATGCTCAACTGAAGCTAAGGCCAAGCCGATGCCCCGGTTCGTAGCCCTGCTTCGCGGCGTCAACGTCGGCAAGGCCAAGCGAGTGCCCATGGCCGAGTTTCGTGCGCTGCTGGAGGAACAAGGCTTCACAGGAGTGAAAACCTTGCTCAACAGCGGCAATGCGGTGTTCAGCAGTGACGGACGCTCGGCACTGGCGCACGCCAGATCCATTGCTGCATCACTGGTCGAGCGCTTCCGGTTCGAAGTTCCGGTCGTTGTTAAGACCTCTTCCCAGTTTGCTTCAGCAGTCGCTGAGTGTCCGTTCGCCGCAGCTGCTGACGAACACGCACGGCTACTTGTGGTCTTCACTCAGGAACGCAAGGCCCTGGCTGGTCTGTCAGACCTGGCGACGCTGATTCAACCGCCTGAGCAATTCGCCGTTGGCAAACACGCGGCGCACTTGCATTGCGCAGGTGGGATACTGGAAAGCAAGCTGGCCAAGGCCTTGCTTGTCAAGTCAGGCGACACCGCGACGTCGAGGAACTGGGCTACCGTGCTCAAGATCAATAACCTTCTGCGTGGCGATGTCGCCTGAGCTTTAATTCAAACGTCAAGCCACCAGCGGCGATAGATGAGTCGCGCCCGGACCACACTACGTGAGATACATATTCAACGAGAGGAGAACACGGGATGCCGGGTGAAATCGCCGTGAAGATCGCGTTCATGGCGACCCTTGAGCCAACAGCCAAAGTACACGGCTACAGTTGCCCACCGAATTGACAAGCCCTGTCCCAATCGGAAGTTTACCTACTTTGAGGACACCGCGGACGCGACTGGTGGGCACGTTCATCACAGCGGATTCTCTTGATTGGTTCAGTATCCAGAGCAAACTTTATCAACAGGTATCAAAAAACATGAGCAACCAGATCCTGAAGGTCTCTGACGATTTCTGGAACATCCGCGGTGACTTCAAGATCGGCGGCATCCTTAATATCGGCACGCATGCCTCGCTGGTAAGGCGTGCGAACGGAAAGTTTGTGCTGTTGGACGCCTACACGCTCGAAGGCGAGGTTAAAGAGCGGGTTGATACGCACAGTAACGGCGGAGCCGATATAGAAGCGATCATAAATTTGCACCCCTTTCATACCGTGCATGTCCGCAAGGTTCATCAGCAATACCCGGACGCAAAGCTGTTCGGCACACAGCGGCATCTGGACAAATTTCCTGAATTACCGTGGGAGGCGGACCTCAGCGAGTCAGACGAATGTGCGGCGCTGTTCGCGGACGATTTCGAATTCTCGGTTCCGGCTGGCGTCGACTTCATTCCCAGTAACGAGCACCTGCATTTCTCTTCGGTACTGGCCTACCACAAGGCTTCAAAGACGATGCATGTCGACGACACATTGATGTACCTGCAGCTGCCGGGGCTGCTCGGCAAGATCAAGAAAGCTGAAGTCACGTTTCACATGACCTTGGGAAAGACGCTGGAAAGGCGACCCCTGGCGGCTGAGGAATTTCGCGGCTGGGCCAGGCAACTGGCCGAGCAGTGGGGTGATGCCGAGAATCTTTGCGCCGCGCACTCCGCCGCCCTGCTGGGTCGTGACAATCGATCGGAATCGATCGGCAACAGAATTCTGAACGCCCTGCGGAAAGTAGAAAAGACGCTGCAATCACATGAGAAGAAGTTCGGTTAAGCAGACTGACAAGTTTGTCGGCAGACACGCAGAAACTGGAACAATAAGGGGATACGAAATGCCAGACCAATCATTTGACAGTGTTAACGATGGTCTCGAGTCAAGCGTCCCGGGCCACGGCCATTTTGTAGCCAATACGGATATCGACAATGAGCAGTTATGGGTCCCTGCGCCGATCCCAATTTCCACTGCACGCAAACGCTGCCGTTTCTCAAGTCTCCCCATGACGGTCTGCTTCTTTTCCTAAGCAGATTCGCCTATCGTATTGATTAGCATAGATTATGTTAAATATCAGGGATATCCGCCCACGACAGTAAGAAAGCATGTATAAATGGCAGACGACAAAGCCAAACTCATCAGAAGGTGAGGACGGGAAGCCACGGATCCTCGCTTCCCTTGCGAAGTCATCACTGATTTCTCGCTGGACCCCAGGACCGCCGGGCCATAGATCGGACGTAGATAAGGAATCAACAAGCAAAGATGTGGCGAGCCATGTGCCGGCCACACTCCTGAGGGGGAGTCATCGATGAAAACAATGTTCGCAAGGTTACTACCGGTCGCCGTGGTTGTGCTGGCACTGCCAGTCCAATCGATCAACGCCGCCGACAAACCGTTTCCCACGAGAGTCTACACACAGGATGGTTCCCCACCTGAGGGATTTACCATCGGCAAGGGTCATACCGCCTATCAGGGTTCATTGGATGGATCCGTTTACAAGGCGGACCTGAGGTCCGGCAAGGGTGAACTGCTGGTTGACGTGATAGAGCCGTGGACACCAGACACCTGCCGCCTGCTCGGACTGCGGGTCGATCGGCGCACCAACTATCTGTTTGGCGCCGGATGTTTTTACGGCAACGCATTTGTCTATGACGCGGATACCGGCGCCCTGATCATGGAGTACCAGCTGGATTCATCCGGGAACTCGGTGATCAACGATCTGGCGATCACCAATGACGCCGTTTACTTCACCGATTTTAACCAGCCGTTTCTGTACAAACTGCCGCTTTCCAGCAATGGCGGACTGCCGGCTGCCGACGCAGCCATCGCCATTCCTCTGACCGGTGATTTTCCATCGACCAATGACTTTGGAGAAGGGACTTCGAACGGTATCGTAGCGACGCCCGACGGAAAGACCCTGATCATCGGCAGCTCGTTCACCGCGAAGCTCTACAAAGTGGATCCGGAAACCGGCAACGCGAAGGAGATCATCATCGATCCGCCGCTCGATGGTTTTCTGGACGGCATCGCAATGCAGGGACGCACCCTGTATATCATGACCCCTTACGACCCTGACCCGGTCGACAGGATCCAGGTCGTGGAACTGGATAAAGACTATCTTTCGGGCACCCTGGTCAAGACCATCACCGATCCGGCAAATCTCGACGGCGTCGCCAGCGGCGCGATCTTCGGAAGCTCCTTGTACGTGAACAACGCAAGGTACTTCGATTTCCCAATGCCGGATACAAAATACTGGGTCACCAAATTGAAAATTCGCCCAAAGAAGTAAAATTACGATGACGACTGGAAAACAATCGGTTTAGTTGTTAAGAAGAACCCCGCCGCGTGCGGGGTTTTTCTTTGCAGCGAAGTCTAAAATCGGCCGCAGAAGAACCGTCGAACAGACGCATCTTTCACGTGGCTTGCAAAGTCTGAGAGCGTGACAGATTCTGGGGAAGAGCCACCAGGCCGGCCGCCGCTGACCTTCGGCCCCAGACTCAGGAGCAGTTTCTTCCCATGCTGATCGCTTTATGGCTTGTTCTCGGCCTAATGCTCGGAACCGCTTTTGTCTTTTTCGCTCGGGCTTGCGGAGAACGGAGTGTCTTTGCCTATGGTCTCGGCATCGCGGCTCTGGTCTACGTCGCATTCGCCCTCTGTGCTTCTGCTGACTTCCGGTGGATCGTCATCGAAGCGCTGGGCGTTCTGGTCTATGGCGGGTTGGCTGCGCTTGGCTTGTATCGCTCGCAAGGGTGGCTTGCCCTCGGCTGGGCTGTGCATCCGATCTGGGACCTTGGTCTGCAGCTGATCGGCGGAGGCGCCGCGTTCTCGCCAGCATGGTATGCCGTATCGTGTATCAGCTTTGACTTGCTGGTGGCAGCATATATCTTTGTTGGACTCCGACGCCGGTCAGAGCCTGAGAGCTGGCTCAACAGCCTTGATAACCCGACGCGATCAAAAAGCGATGGCGTCATGCCATGACTGCATGCCTGGACCGAAGCGCCAAGACTGACGGATTGAGAATAATCTATACAGGGCGACGCAACCCAGGCCCTGGATGAGACGGGGAATATGCACAAACACAACATTGATCTCTGGCGCCACGATCATACTTTTGCTCAGGACCAGCGGAGGCCCGGGGAATCTCGAACCCAGATCGTCATTGCGATAACCGCAGTGATGATGACCGTCGAGATATTCGCGGGTGTGAGGTTTGGTTCAATGGCTCTGTTGGCCGACGGACTGCATATGGCCTCACACGCCGTTGCTCTCGGCATCACTGCCTTCGCTTATGCATACGCTCGGCGGAATGCCCGCAACAGTCAATTCAGTTTTGGTACAGGCAAAGTCAATGCACTGGGTGGTTTTACCGGGGCGGTCTTGCTGGCGCTCTTCGCTCTGCTTATGGGGTTCGAGAGTGTCGCCCGGTTACTCAACCCTGTTGAGATCGTCTTTAACCAGGCCATCTTTGTCGCGGTATTAGGCCTGATCGTAAACGGAGCCAGCGTATTCATCCTTGGTGTAGACGATCATGGACATGACCACAACGATGCACATGACCATTCTCATCACCATCATCATGATCACAACCTGAAGTCTGCTTACCTTCATGTAATGGCGGATGCTCTGACCTCAATCCTGGCTATCGTAGCTCTTGTTGCCGCGAAATATTTCGGGTACGTCTGGATGGATCCGGTCATGGGAATTGTTGGGGCTATTCTCGTCGCTCGGTGGTCCTATGGCTTGTTGGGCTCAACAAGTGCCGTTCTGTTGGACCGGCAGGCCCCGGAAGAGTTACGCGAAACGCTACGACAGGCTATCGAGCAAGATGGCGATAGCCGGGTTACGGATTTGCACGTGTGGTCAATTGGCCCGGAAATCTATTCAGCCCTGATCTCAATCATTGCACACAAACCAGCAACGCCGGATAAGTACAAAGCCCGTCTTCCGACATCGGCCAGCCTTGTTCATGTGACAGTAGAAGTCCACGGTTGCAGTTAACATGAAGAAACCGCATCGACTGCGCTTGATTCCTGACCTTGGTTCGCAAAATGCGAGCCCTGGAGTCAGACAACGATGCGAATAGACCAAACGCCAAAGACAAATGCTTCGGGATGGGGCTGGTTTTGCATCACTGCGGGCGTGGCCATAGCCATCTATCCGGCCGCCGTTGCCATCCGGCTCTTGCCTGCAGGTGCAGCCGGGGTACATGCGCCAATGTGGGTGGTATTTCTCTGCGGCCTGGTGATTGTCATGGGCGGCGTGATGATGTTGGTTGGCCAGAGATCACGAATCAATGATCTGCTCGCATGCGTCTTGCTCCTGTTTGTGGGCGCCATCGGCGCCTGGGTGGCGATCGGGGGGTCTGCGGACGGATTCTCCGGGGGTATTCCGTTCTTAACCCACAAGCAAAACGTCACTGCGGCGCGGTGGGTGTTTGGCCTGGGCGCGCTGGTGTGTTTGCTGTTCTCAGGCTATGCCGCACGCGGATTTTTCAGACCTCGCGGCTGACCACCTTCTGATGAGGACGGCTCACAACAGGAAACGCGACCATGCAAACGCCTATCGATGATTTTGCCAAGCGTTATGCGGACGCGTGGAGTAATCAAAACCCGGACAGCGTAGCCGCGTCTTTTTCCGAGCACGGCTCGCTGCGCGTAAACGACGACCCGCCTGCGGTGGGCAGAACGGCCATTGCAGAGGTGGCGAAAGGATTTATGACCGCGTTTCCGGATATGGTGATCACGCTGGACAAGCTGGTCAATCGATCTCAAGGGGTCGAGTTCCACTGGACCCTGACCGGAACCAATACAGGCCCTGGCGGCACCGGGCGGACGGTCCGAATCAGCGGATACGAGGAATGGCAAATGAATGCCGTTGGTCTGATCGCCGACTCCGTCGGCCACTTTGACGCGTCGGACTACCAGCAACAACTTGCGGGCGAGCAGCCTTGAACAAACAAATGCTTTCCCGTTGTCTACCATGTAGTTCAGTTTGTTTGCGCGCGGTGTTGAGATGAGAACCTCTGTTGGCGAATTATTGGGAAAGATGCCCGGCGCCCGGTCCGCGCAGTGGCCGGATGGTGAACCCTACGCGGTGGGGTTCGAGCACGGCAGCATGTCGCTGGGCTTTTATGCGCCGCACGGCCACGACCCGCAAAAACCGCACAAACAGGATGAAATCTATATCGTCCAGGCCGGTACCGGGACGATCGTCATCGATAACGAAAAAGCCATCTTCTCGCCGGGCGACGCCTTTTTTGTACCGGCGGGCATCGAGCACCGCTTTGAAAACTTTTCTGATGATTTTGCGACCTGGGTTGTATTCTGGGGTCCTGAAGGAGGAGAAGAAGGGTCCGGACCGTGAAATACTCGAGTATCAATCTGGAGCAGAAATTTGCCCGATTCTCGGAGCACTGGCGTCCGAAAATTGTCGCGGAACTCAACGACTACCAGCTCAAGCTGGCGAAGATCGAGGGTGAGTTTGTCTGGCACCAACACGAAGATACCGACGAGCTGTTTATCTGCTTGGATGGTGAGTTGCTTATCGAATTTCGCGATGGCTCGGTGACCCTCAACCCGGGCGAGCTGTTTGTCGTCCCAAAGGGTATCGAACACAAGCCGAGTGCGCGCAAGGGGTGCAAGATCCTGCTGATCGAACCCAGAGGCGTGGTCAATACGGGCAAGGCGGACAGCGACCTCACCGCTGCTGGCGAAGAATGGATCTGATGCCTGCTGACTCGAACAAACGCAGATGGCCGACCCGGGCCGCCGCTGACGACACCGCGGTCGGCGCAGATCATGCGGAGGAATTATATTGAAACATGAGCAGGTATTCTGGTGGCGATGGCTGGTGGTGGTCACGCTGGGCGTGATGGCATTCGGACTGAGCATGGTTCTCGCGCCGGATCTGATCCGCAAGGCCTTTGGCCTGCTGGTGTTTTCTTCATCGGCTGGCCTCGATGCCTTTGGCGGGCCTGCAAACGAATACATCATGATGGTCCATGCGGTGCTTGGCGCGGTCATGTTCGGTTGGGGGGTCGCCTTGCTGTTCGTACTGTTTGGCCCGTTTCGCTCGGGTTCCTTTCATGGCTGGCTGACGCTCTGCGTGTCCCTGTCGGCATGGTTTGTCCCGGATACCGCTTATTCCCTCTGGTCCGGTTTCTGGCAAAACGCGGTACTCAACACAGCAATGGTAATTCTGTTCGCGATTCCGTTGGCGGCGACCTACCGGGCAAGCCGGCAGGCCCGGACCTGAGGTGCTTTGCAGATGGATCACACGAAATTAGAGCAATTCCGGCAGCAGCTGCTCGAGCTAAGGCTGGAACTACAGACGCAGGAACAGGCGCTCGGCAAAGATAACGGACCTGTGGAACTCGACCAGGCCCGGGTAGGCAGGTTGTCGCGGATCGATGCCATGCAGAGCCAGCAGATGGCGCTTGAAGCATCGCGGCGCAGGCAGGTTCAGCTGACGAAAATCGAAGGCGCTCTGCGGCGCATCGAGTCGGACACCTATGGTGATTGCTTTGTCTGCGGCGAGGAAATAGACCCGCGCCGACTTGCGATCGACCCGACAAACACCCGGTGTCCCGGATGCATGGAAGAACCCACGGAGGAATGAGCCAAACCTGCGCGTGTCCATGGTTTCATCTTCTGTATCTTCGAGCAGATAACATGTTCGTCATCGCGGAGAGCGTATGAGCCAGAACACATCACCGGATCAAAGGCAGCGATCTGATCTCGAATCGGTTGCTCGCCGGTGGATTTCGCTCTGGTGCGCGCCAGTGGATTGGGCGCTGTTTGATCGACTGCATGCCGATGATTTCGAGGATTGCTCGTCGGCAGGCCGGGCCCGCGACAAACAGGGGTTTGCCCAGGGCCTTACGGACTTTGTGCGCGCTTTCCCCGACCTCAACGCACGGGTTGACGATCTGGTGACAGACCTCGGCGCAAACCGCGTGGCGGTGCGCTGGTCTGCCACCGGCACCAACCAGCAGCGTTATCTTGGCACCGGGCCTACTGGCAAGCTCATCGGTATCACCGGGATCGAGATCATCGAGATCGAACGCGGCCGGATCACGCGCCGCTGGGGCGAGTGGGATATCACGGCGCACACCGGCCGTCATTGAGCCCGTGACCAGCGTCCGCGACGGTAACCGGGATTCTCGCGCTATGATCGGCATCTGCGCCCCGGCGCAACCCGACAGGCCCTCTTATGGTGATTATTCGCAACGCCTCGATATCTGATGCGGTTGCCCTGTGGGGGATCCGGACCGACGCGATTGCCCAGGTCTGCGCGCGGGCCTACCGCGCCGAGGTGATAGAAAAGTGGCTGGCGGTGCCGATGCCCGCATGCTGGGGCCAGGTACTGGTGGACAAACAAGGCCTGGTTGCGGCCCGGGACAATCAGGCTGTCGGGTTTGGCATCCTGGATATCAAGGCACAAAAGGTCGAAGCCGTGTTTGTCTCCCCGGGCCAGGCCGGGACGGGCATCGGCCGGCGGATCCTCACCGCGCTGGAGACCCTGGCCGCCCGGAACGGCCTGGCGAAGCTGAGCCTGTTCTCATCGATCAATGCTGTGCGTTTCTATACGATGGCGGGCTATCAACTTGAGGGCCCGAGCGTGTTCTCACACCCGGCGGGATTCGATATGCCGTGTTATCTGATGACCAGGCAGCTTGGAAGATGATCCGGCCTCGCCGCCGCTGCCGATGACCCAGCCGGACAGGACTATTGCCGATCATGCATAAGCGGGTGACTGGCGCGACGCTCAAACAGGCCGTCGACGAACTGGCGCAACGCGATGCCGATCTCGCGAGGATCGTAACCGATTACGGCACTCCCCCGCTTTGGCAGCGGGATCAGGGATTCCCGACGCTGATCCACATCATCCTCGAACAGCAGGTTTCGCTGGCATCGGCGCGGGCAGCGTTTGGACGACTGCAGGGTCTGGTAGATACGCTGACGCCAGAGAGTTTTCTCGGACTCAGCGATGCACAACTGAGGCTGGCCGGGTTCAGCCGCCAGAAAACCCGCTATGGTCGAGCGCTCGCGAACGCCGTCACCGGCGGGCATCTGGATCTGGCCGCGCTGGATTCGCTGACAGATGAAGAAGCCAGAGATCAGCTGACCCGGGTCAAGGGCATCGGAGCATGGACCGCGGATATCTACTTGCTGATGGCCTTGAGACGGCCGGATGTGTGGCCCAGCGGTGATCTTGCCCTGCAGATCGCGATGCAGCGGATCAAGGGCTGGGCCAGGAGACCGACACCGGAGAAAGCCAGACAGACAAGCGAACCATGGCGGCCGTGGAGAGCGATAGCGGCGAGGCTGCTTTGGCAATTCTATTTACAGGCGCCAAAACGCGGCCAGGCCCCGCATCTGTGCGAAGATCGTCCCCGTCTCAGACTCGGGAGACCACGTTTATGCAAGCCATCCGGTTCCTGAAATGAAAATATGGGTAGATGCCGACGCGTGTCCGGTGGTGATCAGGGAAATATTGTTCCGGGCGGCGGACCGAAGACAGATAGAGGTGACGCTGGTGGCCAATCAGGCGGTGCGCACGCCCTCCTCCCGGTTTATCAGGATGCTCCAGGTTGGGGCCGGGTTCGATGTCGCGGACAATGAGATCGTCAAGCGGCTTGGCGCCGGGGATCTGGTGATCACCGCCGACATCCCGCTGGCGGCAGAAGTGATCGCCAAGGGCGGCCACGCGCTCAACCCTCGCGGTGAGATGTATTCAGCGGATACCATTGGCGCAATTCTTAATATGCGCGATTTTATGGATACTATGCGCGCCAGCGGGATCAACACGGGTGGCCCGCCGGCGCTGAATCAGCGTGACCGGCAGGCTTTTGCGAATAATCTGGATCGGTTTTTGACCAGATATCTCGCTCAAGACTGACGACGCATCAGATATTTCAACTCTCAAGTACGCAATAAGGGTCTGACATGGCGGAGAAACCGGAAGAACTCGGAATATATGCAATGGCCGACCAGTTCATCGACGTGGCCAATCGTCTGGTAGGCGAAAGCGGCCAGGATTTGAGCCGGGTCAGCGCGGCGATCAGGTTCGCGGCGGCACGGTTCAATGCGCATGAGGCTGCGCACCAGGCGGATGATGTTGCCGCGGACAAAGACAACGCGGTCAGCTGGTTTACCTATCAATATCAGAAGATGTTTGTCGAAAATATCGATGAGCATATCGAGCGTGCGAAGAAACTGGGCAAACCTGACGCCTGAGGCGCGGCCGACCAGCTGCTGAAGGCAGCAGGCGGAAGCCGGCCCGTCGGTTTGCAGGCGCCACCTGCCGGGCGCGGATTCGGCCCACGGCAACGGAGGGACACATGGCTATCGTCGGCGGCTGTTTTTGCGGGACCGTCCGCTACGAAGTCTCCGGACCACTGCGAAACGCGCGCGCATGCCATTGCTCACGCTGCCGCAAAGCGTTTAGTTCCGCATCCTCGGCCTATGCGGAAGTCACCCGGGGTACGTTCCGCTGGACCCGGGGCCAGGATCAATTGACCTTGTTTGCCACCACCGGCGAATGGGGGCTCGCTTTCTGTCGAAATTGCGGGACGACGCTGGCCGGGCTATGCCGCGATGAAGTCCACGGCGTCACGCTGGGCAGCGTCGATGGCGATCCGGGTGTGGAGATATCGATGCACATTTTTGTCGATTCGAAGGCACCGTGGGATCACATTGGCGGAGATGCGCCCCGATATCCGGCGCAGCCACCGGGGTGAACAGGCGATCACGAGGCAAACCGCGTCCTGTTGCCGGCCCGCCGGGCAGGCGCCCGGTGCCTGGTTCCTAATGTCCGGGAGCACCTGGCACTCGAAAGACCTCGGAGACGCCATGCTGGCCGGCGAGGCCCTGGCGGAGATCGTAACGCAGTTCGATGCTGCTCGCGTCAGTGCTGGAAGCCCCCGGGATATGGCTGTCTTTTTCCGGCATGAATCGGACGGCAGCCTGCATTGTCGGGTGATGCTCTATATTTCGCCGTCTGCCAGCCCGTTTGCCAGCACCATTTTGGCGGAGCCTTGTGAGCCGCCTGCGTCAGCCGGTCTGGGTCTGCTGGCCGGATCCAAGGAAGCCTGGTCCCTGCTGTTCCCGGATCATGACCGCTGATCTGCGCGGGTTCTGGCAAACTGCACTGGCGGCCCGGTCTGCTCGCCATTTTTGATGGCCGGCCTTGATGGTCAAACGCCGTCACCTGCGCTGGGCCGCAACGACAGCCCTGACGAAACGGAGACAAAACACATGAAAGACGATTCGGCCACAACGCCGCAGATCGGCGCGATCGAATGGCGAGACCTGACTATCGACAACGCTGAGCAGGTCAGAGATTTCTACTGCAGTGTGGTGGGCTGGAAATCGAGCCCCGTCTCCATGGGGGATTACGACGACTTCAATGTCACTTGTCCCTCCAGCGGCGAAACCGTCGCCGGAATTTGCCACGCCCGGGGCAGCAATAGTGATCTTCCCGCTCAATGGTTGATGTATGTCCGGGTCAGCGATGTGGCCGAAAGCGCCGCGAGGTGCAGGCAGCTGGGCGGGACAGTGTTGCATGGGCCCCGGAAGATGGGGTCCAGCCAGTTTTGCGTAATCCAGGATCCCGCCGGGGCCGTGCTCGCGCTGATCTCGGGCTAAGCGCCGACCCTGATCAAAGCATGGTCACCGGCAGAGACGCACTCGAACGCCTGCGGCAGGGCAACCGTCGCTTTGTGACGGACATCAACAGGATGAGCGGCGACGGCAGTCAAACCCGCCGCATAGAGCTGATCGAGGGCCAGCAGCCGATCGCCATCATCCTTGGTTGTTCTGACTCGCGGGTGCCGGCCGAGCTTGTCTTCGACCAGGGTCTGGGGGATCTGTTTGTCATCCGGGTGGCGGGGAATATCGTCGCGCCTTCTCAGGTCGGCAGCGTCGAATTTGCCGCGGAGCGTTATGGCTCCAGGCTGGTCGTCGTACTCGGGCATTCGCTGTGTGGCGCGGTTCAGGCCACGCTGGAAGAGCTTGAACGGCCAAGCGGGCAGCGCTCGCCGAATCTGCGCTCGATCGTCGGTCGTATTCGACCCGCTGTGGAGACGCTGAGGGAGACGGATCGGGACAAGGATCAGGGTACGCTTCTGGGCCAGGCGATCCGGGCGAACATCCGGGTGTCGACCAATCACCTCCGTCACGGGTCAAAAACGCTGGAGAAGATGATCCGCAAGGAACAGTTGCTGATCGTCGGGGCAGAATATTCACTGGAGACCGGGATCGTCGATTTCTTCGATGTGCCGGAAGATCCATAGCAGCAGAAGCCAGCCGGACCACCTAACCCTTCTCGCCCCCCCGCATGATCCAGGCGGCCGCCACACGCGGACCAGCCCCGTAGCGAATGCCCATGCACCCGCCCGGGATCGATTCCAAACACCCTGAAGGCCTGATTCGGACAAGGTTTGTATAAGTTTTTGGAAACACCTGATTTCCTCAATAAAATCGGGCTATAGATACATTTTGTTACATCTCATTACATAGCGAAACCCCCCGCGTCTTGCCTGTTGTACATTGTTTGTATAGATTAGCGCCTCTCCCCGGGACGCTGCGCCCGGTGCCGATCGAAAACGCCAAAGCGGGTCACCAGACAGCTATGAAATCCGAGCGACAAGATGCTGACAGCGAAAGCCGGGCTGACCGGTCCGGACTCTATCCGATCGGTACGGTAGCCAGTTTGACGGGCGTGAACCCGGTCACGCTGCGCGCCTGGGAGCGCCGTCACGGACTGTTCGAGCCGATCCGTACGGCCAGCGGCCAGCGCCTGTACCGGCATGACGACATCGTGCTGATCGGCCGCGTCGTCGGGCTGCTGGAGCGCGGCATGCGCATCGGTCAGGTCAAGGGCGAACTCGAGTCCATGCAGAGCGACGAGGCGGAAAAGGCCGGGGACAGCGGCGAGCCATGGTCCACGCTGCGCGAGCGGATGACGGCCGCGATTATTCGCTTCGACGAGGACGCCCTCGAAGCCAATTACAATGAAGCGCTGTCGCTCTATCCGATCGACGTCGTGACTCGCGAGCTGATGACGCCGTTGCTGGTGGTCCTGGGGGAACGCTGGAAATCAGGCACCGGCAGCGTCGCTGAAGAACACTTCTTCGGCCTGTATCTGCGCAACAAACTGGGTGCGCGCTTTCACCATCGTCCACGCAATCAGCATGGCAAGCGACTGCTGGTCGCCTGTCTGCCCGATGAACAGCATGAAAACGGCGTGCTGCTGTTGTCGCTGGCGCTGCATGAGCGCGGCTACCAGCCAGTCCTGCTCGGCGCCAATATGCCGCTGGAAGAGATTCCTTTCGCCGCCCGGCAGGCGCGCTGCGCGGCCGTCGTATTGTCGGGTTCGATCAAGCCGAGGCCGGATGTTCTCGAGCAGCTGCTGCCCCGCGTCGTCGCCGAGTGCGGCGTGCCGCTTATCGTTGGCGGGATGGTCTCCGTGCGCTGGCACAAGGCGATCCTCGAAGCCGGCGCAGTCCCGGTGGGCGATGACCTGGAGCAAGGCGTCCGCAAGATCGACGGCTTGCTTGCGCAAGCACCCCATTCACAGAAACCGGACTCATCCGCCAAATCGCGTTGAGTTGCATCAGGAGACCTGAACACCATGAATCTGACTTCAAACCGCGCGATCGAATGGACCGAACTGGGAAGCATCGTTCCAGACAAAGTGATCCGCCACGGAATCCGGCGCCTGCTGCGCCAGCGATTGAACGAGATTTCGGCCAACGACTGTGAGGCATCAGCCGCGCTCGAGGCGGACTTCGTGCGCATGATGAACCGGTCGGAGATCGCTCCGCTGCCGCATCTCGCCAACGAACAGCATTACGAGGTGCCGGCGGAGTTCTTTGCCCATGTGCTGGGGCAACACCGCAAATACAGCTCCTGTCACTGGCCCGAAGAGATGGCGACGCTGGAGCAGGCCGAAGCCCGGGCCCTGCGCATCACCTGTGAGCGTGCGGAACTGGCGGACGATATGGACATCCTCGAACTGGGTTGCGGCTGGGGCTCACTCACCCTGTGGATGGCCGAGAAGTATCCGAACAGCCGAATCACCGGCGTATCGAATTCAACCAGCCAGCGGGAATATATCCTCGCGGCAGCAGCAGAACGTGGCCTGAACAACGTGAGCGTGCTGACCCGGGACATGAACGATTTCCGGACCGAGCATCGGTTCGACCGCATCGTGTCGGTGGAGATGTTCGAGCACATGCGCAATTACAAGCTGCTGTTCTCCCGGATCCACGACTGGCTGCGGGAAGACGGCAGATTCTTCATGCACATCTTTTGCCATCGCTCCACTCCCTATGAGTTTGTCGACCGCGGTCCCGGCGACTGGATGAGCCGGCACTTCTTCTCTGGCGGGATCATGCCCAGCGACAGTCTGCCGCTGCATTTTCAGAAACACCTGCAGCTTGTCGATCATTGGCGTTGGGACGGGCGGCACTACGAGAGAACGGCCAATGCGTGGCTGGACAACATGGACGCCCACCGAGAGCAGATCATGCCGTTGCTCGTCTCTACCTATGGCGAAGCCGACGCATCTCGCTGGTGGACGCGGTGGAGGATTTTCTTCATGTCATGCGCGGAACTGTTCGGTTTCCGCGACGGCCAGGAATGGTGGGTGGGTCACTACCTGTTCCGCCGCCACAACGACTCAGTCTAGCGGAGCAGACGATTATGCAACTCCTGATCAATGTAGTGGCGTTCAAGATAGGCTGGCTGGCCTGCGTTCTCGGTGGCGCTCATGGTGCGCCCTTGCTGGGCACCGCGATTGCGGTCGTCATCGTCGCCGCTCATGTGGCTAACGCGGCCCGGCCCTCTCGGGAATTCATCCTGGTACTGATCGCGGGCGCCATCGGTGCCGCCTGGGACAGCGCGCTGGCCGCCAGCGGCTTACTCAGCTACGCCTCCGGGACGCTGTTTGCCGGCACCGCGCCCTACTGGATCGTCGCCATGTGGCTGTTGTTCGCAACCTTGCTCAACAAGTCTTTGCGCTGGCTGCACGGCCGGCTGTGGCTCGCCGGTATCGTCGGCGCGGTGTGTGGTCCGCTGGCGTTTTATGCCGGTCATCGACTCGGGGCCGTGGAGTTTGGCGACTTCGGGCTTGCGATGGCCGCGCTGGGGATCGGCTGGGGCCTGATCATGCCGCTGCTGACGATTCTGGCCCAGCGTTTTGATGGTATCGACAAGGGACCGGTTGGCAGAACCGCAACGGTTCAGCTGTGAGGAATAGAACATGATTGACTGGAATATCGTCCTCTCATCCGGCCTGCTGATGCTGGCCATGGCCATCGGTACCTGGCTGTTAAGCATGGTGTTGCGCGACGTCAGCATCGTAGACAGCCTCTGGTCGCTGTTTTTCCTGGCCGCCGCGTTGACCTGCATGCAGATGTCGCCGGAAATCGGTCTGCGCGCAATGCTGGTCCTTGGCCTGGTCGGGATCTGGTCGATCCGTCTGTCGGCCTATCTGACCTGGCGGAACTGGGGAGAACCGGAAGATCATCGTTACCAGGCGTTCCGCCGCAATCACGATCCCGGCTTCGCGTTCAAGAGCCTGTACATCATCTTCGGCTTACAGGCTGTCCTGGCGTGGATCATCTCGTTCCCGATTTATGCGGCGATGACCGGTCCCTGGCCCTTCGGCCTGCTGGACGTGGCCGGCGCGATCCTGGTGCTTATCGGCATCGGCTTTGAGAGCATCGCCGATTGGCAGCTGGCGCGATTCAAGGCCCGGCCGAGCAATGCCGGTCGAGTGCTGGATAGCGGCTTGTGGCGCTATACGCGACATCCAAATTACTTCGGCGACTTCTGCGTCTGGTGGGGCCTGTATCTGATCGCGGTCTCCGCGGGCGGCTGGTGGACCGTATTCTCGCCGCTGCTGATGAGCGTGATGTTGTTGCGGGTGTCTGGTGTCGCCTTGCTGGAGAAGGATATCGGCGAGCGCCGGCCCGCCTACGCGGATTACGTCGCGCGAACCAACGCGTTCTTCCCGGGGCCGCCGAAACCGGCAGGCACCGCGGCGGCCGTTTCGGGCAACCCGGTCAAGCAGCGATGAAACCGGCGAAGCTCCAAGGTCGGACTCCGGCGGCCCGGGCCTGCGCGCTAGCGGCCGGACTGATGCTTTCCATCGTCAGCGCCGTGAGCACTGGCGCAGAAACTGCAAACGCCATGCTGGCAACGGACAGCAGTTCCCGCGACTGGCAGTTTCGGGTCCTGCTCGACGGCAAGGAGATCGGATTCCACAACTTTGAGCTGACCGAGGAAAGCGGGCTTTACCGCCTGCGCAGCGAGGCATCGTTCAAGGTGCGGTTCCTGTTTTTTGACGCCTACAGCTACGACCACTCCAACGAAGAGCTTTGGGATGGCCAATGCCTGCGGCGGATCGATGCGCGGACCCTGGTAAACGGCAAGACCATCTCGGTGCAGGGCCGGCAAGCGGACGCTGGGTTCGTGGTCGCCAAAGACGGTGAGGAAGACTTGCTCGCCGGCTGCGTAATGAGTTTCGCGTACTGGAATCCGGAGTTTCTCGACCAGGACCGGCTGTTGAATTCCCAGACCGGCGAGTATCTGCCGGTGGCGATAGAGCCGGTCAGCGAAGAGCAGCTGACTGTTCGCGGCGAGCCCGTCGATGCCATCCGTTACTCGCTCGACGCGGGCAAGCTCGACATGCAGCTCTGGTACACCCCCGAACGGAAATGGCTCGCGCTCGAATCCCGGACCAAGGGCGGCAGGCTGTTGCGCTACGAGTTGCTCTGAGCCGGCACCCCATTCAAGAGGACCTGAACATGCGTCAAACACTATTGGCCACGATTTCGGTGGTCGCGCTAAGCGGTTGCGCGGGCACCAGCCTGCCCCCGATCGAACCCGTCGATTATGTCGATCTCGAGCGCTTCATGGGCGACTGGTATGTGATCGCGGCGATCCCGACATCGATAGAGAAAGAGTCCTACAACGCAGTCGAGACCTACCAGCTGACCGACGACGGCGAGATCGCGACAACGTTTACCTTCAACAAGGGCGGTTTCGACGGCGAGAAGAAAGAGTACACACCCACAGGCTTTGTCCGGGATACCGAGTCGAATGCGGTCTGGGGAATGCAGTTTATCTGGCCGATCAAGGCAGACTACCGCATCGCCTATCTGGACGCGGACTACTCGGTCACGGTGATCGCGCGCAACAAACGCGATTACGTATGGATCATGGCGCGTGAGCCACAGATCCCGGAAGCCGACTATCAGCGTCTGGTCGAGCTGATCGCCGGATTCGGTTACGACACCAGCCTGATACGCAAGGTGCCGCAACGCTGGCCGGAACAGTCATGAGCGAACTGGCGACATCTTCGGGACCCGCCGCGGCGCTGCGCGCGGCGGTCGGACGCTGGCTCGACAGCGAGATCGACTATGACGGATCGGGTGAAGCCGACCGGATCGACTGGCTGCGGGTGTTGCCGTTTCTGCTAATGCACGTGGCCTGTCTGGCGGTCTTGCTGGTCGGCTGGAGCCCGGTGGCCGTCGCGGTCGCTGTCGGTCTTTACGCCCTGCGCATGTTGGCGATCACCGGCTTTTATCATCGCTACTTCTCGCACAAGACGTTCCGCACATCGCGTCCGGTACAGTTCGTGTTTGCAGTGCTGGGCGCGTCCGCCGTGCAACGCGGTCCTCTTTGGTGGGCCGCCCACCACCGCCACCACCATGCCCACGCGGACCAGCCGGGGGATACGCATTCGCCGCGCCAGCGCGGTTTCTGGCACAGCCATGTGGCGTGGTTCATGAACCGCCGCAACCATCGCACCCGGCGGGAACTGGTCAAGGACCTGTATAGATATCCGGAACTTCGGTTTCTGGACCGGTACAGCATGCTGGTGCCGGTGCTGCTCGCGGTCAGTCTGTTTCTGACCGGGGTGCTGCTCGAGCATGCGGCTCCTGGGCTCGGCACCAACGGCTGGCAGATGCTGGTCTGGGGTTTCGTGATCTCTACCGTGGTGCTCTACCACGCCACGTTTACCGTCAATTCGCTGGCGCACAGCTTTGGCCGGCGTCGCTATGCAACCCGGGATGACAGCCGCAACAATTTTTGGCTGGCGCTGTTGACCTTTGGCGAGGGCTGGCACAACAACCACCATCATTATCCCGGCTCGGCGCGTCAGGGCTTCTACTGGTGGGAGATCGACGTGACCTGGTATTTCCTGCGTCTGTTGCAGGCCTGCGGGCTGATCTGGGACGTACGACCGGTACCCGACCGAATCAAGACAGCCAGGCTGATCAGCAGCCCTGGCGACCGCGCGGAGGCGCACTCATGAAAATTGCTATCGTCGGGACCGGCGTTGCCGGCAATGTGGCGGCCTACCATCTGGCCAGGGAACATGAGATCACCGTGTTCGAGGCGGCAGACTATATCGGCGGCCATACCAACACCATCGACGTCGAATACGCCGGGCGGCAGTATGCGGTGGACACCGGCTTTATCGTCTTCAATGACTGGACCTATCCGGAATTCATCCGTCTGCTGGATGAATTGGGCGTCGAATCCCAGCCCAGCAATATGAGTTTCAGCGTCAGTTGCGAGAAGACCGGTCTCGAGTACAACGGTACGTCCCGCAACGCGCTGTTTGCCCAGCGCAGCAATCTGTTGCGACCGTCCTTCTACCGCATGATTGCCGACATCCTGCGTTTTAATCGTGAGGCGCCAGCCCTGCTCCAGGGCGAGGATGAGTCGATCACGCTGGGGCAATATTTACAGGACAACGGTTACTCAACAGGATTTGTCGATCATTACATCGTGCCGATGGGGGCAGCGATCTGGTCAGCGCAACCGGAAGGCCTGAAGCATATGCCGGCCAGGTTCTTTGTCCGCTTCTTTCACAATCACGGCATGCTCAATATCCGCAATCGTCCGGTATGGCGGGTGATCCGCGGTGGCTCCCGGCGTTACGTGGAACCGCTGATCGCTGGCCATCGAGACAGGATCCGATTGCGCAATCCGGTCCAGTGGATACGGCGTGGACCGAACGGGGTGCAGATCAAGGCCGGCGACAGCGAGCCGGAGTTCTTTGATCAGGTCTTTATCGCCAGTCACAGCGATCAGGCCCTGGCCATGCTGGCCGACCCCAGCCCCCAGGAACGGCAGGTGCTCGGTGCCATTCGCTATCAGGAAAACGAAGCGGTGCTGCACACCGACGCGACTCTGATGCCGCGACGCAAGCTGGCCTGGGCCGCATGGAATTATCATCTGGTCGACCGTGAACAGGATCGGGTCGCGCTGACCTACAACATGAACATCCTGCAGGGTCTCGACGCCCCGTGCCAGTTCTGCGTCACGTTGAATAACACCGCGGCGATCAACCCGGACAAGGTGATCCGGACGATCAGCTATGACCACCCGGTGCTGAGCAGCGAAGCGGTAGCGGCTCAGCGTCGCCACGCCGAAATCAACGGCGACCGACGCACCTATTTCTGCGGTGCCTACTGGCGGTTTGGCTTCCATGAGGACGGCGTAGTCAGCGCGCTCGCCGCCTTGCAACATTTTGATCAACGGCAGCGAAATGAACAGTTGTATCTACGAAGGGCGGGTTAAGCACAAGCGCTCCTCGCCGGTGGAGCACGCGTTCGAATACCGTCTGTTCATGATGTATCTCGATCTGGCGGAATTGCCGCAGGTATTCAGCCGGCGCTGGTTCTGGTCCGCGGATCGTCGGTCGCTGGCCTGGCTAAAACGGGAAGATCATATGGGCGACCCTGCGCGTTCGCTCGACGACTCGGTGCGTGATCTGGTCGAGAAACAGACGGGGCGACGACCCGGCGGGCCGATCCGTCTGCTGACTCATCTGCGCTACTTCGGCTATTGCTTCAACCCGGTCAGTTTCTATTACTGTTTCGACCAGGCCGGCGAACGCGTGGAGACCATTGTCGCCGAGGTCAACAACACACCCTGGGGCGAGCAGCACTGCTATGTACTCGCCAACGGCGCCGAACTCGGCCAGTCCGGGGCGCGCCGATACAAACTGACCAAGCAGATGCACGTGTCACCATTCATGCCGATGGATATCGAATACGACTGGCGGTTCTCCGCACCGGGCGATGCGCTGGCAATCCACATGCTCAACCTGCACCGCGGGGCCGCGATGTTCAATGTCAGTCTGGCGCTGGATCGTCGCGAGATTTCCGGTCCGTCGCTGGCCCGGGTGCTGATCGTCTATCCTTTGATGACCGCGAAGGTCTTTTTGGCGATCCACTGGCAGGCGCTGAAACTCTGGCTCAAGCGTTGTCCGTTCTTCATTCATCCCGACAAGGAGGCGTCGGCTGCGGCGACCCCGAAATGAAATCGATTGCAATCTCCTCGCCCAGGCTGCTTGCCGGCACACCAAAACCCTCGTCCCTCGATGGCCTGGGCCGTCGCCTGGTACTAAAACGCCTGTCTGGCATGAAGCGGGGACGCCTGGTGCTGAGCGACGGCGATGAAGTCCTCGAGTTCGGACAACCCGCTGAGATTGCAGCGCTGACCGTGCATGCCTGCGTCCATGACCGGCGCTTCTTTGGCGATATTGCATTCGGCGGCGCTCTCGGCGCCGGCGAGGCTTATATGCACGGCTACTGGAGCTGTGACGACCTGACTGCCCTGATCCAGCTGCTGCTCAGAAACCGGGAGGTGCTCGACGGCATGGATGGCGGACTCTCCATGCTGACCGCGCCGCTGCAAAAGGCCTTCCACTGGGTCAACAGGAATACCCGATCGGGCAGCCAGCGGAATATCGCTGCCCACTATGATCTGGGCAACGATTTCTTCCGCCTCTGGCTGGATCCGACGATGATGTATTCGGCCGCGGTGTTCGAGCACGCGGAAGCGACTCTGCACCAGGCCTCGATCGCGAAACTCGATCGGATTTGCCGAAAGCTGGAGCTGCGGCCGGGCGATCACGTGGTCGAGATCGGCACCGGCTGGGGCGGGTTTGCGCTGCACGCTGCGACTCACTACGGCTGCGAGATCACCACCACGACGATTTCGAGAGAGCAGTTCGAGTTCGCCTCCGAGCGGGTGGCGGAAGCCGGATTGTCGGACCGCATCCATCTGCTGCTCAAGGACTATCGCGACCTCGACGGGCGCTACGACAAACTGGTTTCGATAGAGATGATCGAGGCGGTAGGGCATCAGTATCTGGATACCTACTTCGCGCAATGCAGCCGTCTGCTCAAGGACGACGGCGCGATGCTGTTGCAGGCCATCACGATCCAGGATCAGCGCTACAGGCAGGCGCTGAAGAGCGTGGACTTTATCAAGCGCTATATCTTTCCTGGCAGCTTTATCCCGTCGGTCACCGCCATCACCGATAGCGTCACCCGTTCGACAGACATGAAGTTGTTCCACCTCGAGGACATCGGCCCCCACTACGCGACCACGCTGCGGCTTTGGCGCGAGCGCTTCTTTGACCGCGTTGAGGATGTCCGGGCTCAGGGTTATCCGGAGGAATTCATCCGCATGTGGGACTACTACCTGTGTTACTGCGAGGGCGGGTTCCTGGAGCGCGCCATCGGGGACGTTCAGATCCTGCTGACCAAACCGGCCAACCGGCGCCAGTCGCTGACCCCGGCTTTGTAAACCGGGTCGAGCCTGCCCCGGATTCATCGATCGGGAGAGCGGGCTTTTGCAGGCTCATCCGGCGCCAGTGCCACGCTCCGATCTGCGCACGTCCGGCTGACCACCAGTAGGAGCGTTCTGGGCCCGGCGCCAAAGTCCGCATCTGTCGCCTATACTCGACAGACGAGATCGTCGCCGCGGGCGATTCAGAGCGTTTCTTTGGTCGCGATATCAGTGGCGTTTGTTGTATTGCGGCAAGCTCACTGCCGGCGGTGGCGACGCGGCGCAAGAATCCGGACAGGCGGATGCTGATTTGCTCAGGATCACCGTCCAACACCGGAGACTCTGATGTCCAACCTACAGGCGAGGACGATGCTATGACTCAACAATCTCTATATCAGCGACTGGGCGGCTACGACGGCATTTGCGGGTTTGCCAACGACCTGTTACCGCGTTTGCAGGCTGACTCGCAGTTGGGTCGCTTCTGGCAAAACCGGGGCGACGACGGTATTGCCAGAGAAAAGCAGTTGCTGATCGATTATCTTTGTTCGATCGCCGGCGGACCGGTTTATTACACAGGTCGCGATATGAAGGTCTCCCACGAGGGTATGCGGATCAGCGAAGGCGACTGGTCCGCGTTCCTGGAACACGCAGGCGCGACGCTGGCAGCACTACAGGTACCAAAGCAGGAGTGCGATGAGGTCGTGGCGTTCGTGCTGACGCTGAAGGATGATCTGGTCGAGGCATAGACGACGCGCGGTGAGGGAGGACCGTGCTGCCCCGCCCGGCTTCGCCGCGAGTGATCCTGAATCTGCGCGAGGATGAGCGAGCCATGGGACGTTTTGTCATTGCAGCGTACTCGCCGAAGGCGGGACAACAACAGGCACTGCTCAGGGCGGTGCAAAAGCACCTGCAGATATTGCGCGCGGAGAATCTGGTGACCGAGCGTCCGGCCTATGTCATGAAATCAGCCAGCGGCGCTATCGTGGAGGTGTTTGAGTGGCGATCCGCCGAGGCCATCAAACAAGCGCACGAGAACCCCGCGGTTCAGGATTTGTGGGCTGAATTCGGCGCTGTTTGTGAATATACCCGGCTTGCGCGATTACCCGAGGCTCAGGACATGTTCGCCGAATTCGATTCCGTTGAGCCATAGGGAAAATGCGTTACCCGAACCCGGGAGTCATGGGCCTGGCGGGGAGATACGGAGCTAATTTTCAGTTGTGGGGCTTCGGAATCCGCAGGAAATCGGACCCATGCCGACCCTGAGCTTTACCCGGAACCTGCTGCGGCATGTCGAGGCTCCGCCCTCGGCCGAGGTCAAGGGCGCGACGATCGAGGCCGCCCTGAACGACTATTTCAGGATTCATCCACGGGTCCGCGGCTACGTGCTCGATGACCAGGGTGCGGTACGTAAGCACGTGGCGATTTTCCTGAATCAGGAACCGATCCACGACCGTACCGGTCTTTCCGATCCCGTCGCGACCAGCGACGAGATATTTGTCGCCCAGGCTCTCTCTGGAGGATGACATGAACGACCAATTTCTGGTGGGGACCCGCAAGGGCCTGTTTCGCATCGCGAGAGACCGACAGGGGCACTGGGATATTGCCCGCGTCTGGTTCGAGGGTGATCCCGTGTCTGCGGTGCTGGCGGAACCCGGCGGCAAGCGCCTGTATGCGGCGCTCGATCTGGGTCACTTTGGGGTCAAAATGCAGCGCTCAGATGATGGCGGCGAGACCTGGTCCGAGTGCCCGGCACCGGCGTTCCCGGAGAAACCCGAAGGTGTCGAGGACAAGGACCCGATGGGTGGCGTCGATGTGCCCTGGAGCACCCAGTTGATCTGGTGTCTCGAAGCGGGAGCGGCCGGCGAGTTATGGTGTGGCGTGATCCCGGGGGGCCTGTTCCGTTCGCGCGATGGTGGCGACAGCTGGACGCTGATGCGTGCGCTTTGGGACGATCCGCGACGGCAGAAGTGGATGGGGGGTGGTTACGATTTTGCCGGCATCCACTCGATTATTGTGGATCCCCGCGACCGGTCTCATGTCACCGTGGGCATCTCCGTCGGTGGTGTGTGGACCAGTACCAATGCCGGCGATGACTGGACGCTGATTGGCGCCGGCCTGCGCAACGCCTACATGCCGCCAGACCTGGCGCACGATCCGGTGTCCCAGGATCCGCACAGGATCGTGCAGTGTCAGGCCGACCCGGACCGGCTGTGGATGCAGCACCATAACGGCGTGTTCCTCAGCGACGATGGTGGCCTCAACTGGCGCGAATTAGGTGATGTCGCATTGTCCGGCTTCGGTTTTGCGCTGGCCGTGCATCCGGACGACCGCGACACCGCCTGGTTTGTTCCAGCGACCAAAGATGAGCAGCGCTATCCGGTGGACGCGCGGTTAGCGGTGACCCGCACGCGAGATGGCGGACGGACGTTCGACGTGTTGCGGGAGGGTTTGCCCGAAGGGCCCGCCTACGATCTGGTCTATCGACATGCGCTGGATCTCGACAGCGGCGGGAAGCGACTGGCCTTCGGCAGCACGACCGGATCACTGTGGGTCAGCGAAGACCAGGGCGATCACTGGAAGATCATCAGCGCGCATCTGCCTCCAGTGCTTTGCGTACGTTTTGAATAAGGCCGCCTCAGCGCCTGCAGCCGACATTCCGGCGACCGGTCAGATACACGACAAGCGCGATAAGAAAGGGGACCGCTCGTGCTGAAACTCTATGACTATCCGGAATCCGGTAACGCTTACAAGGTCCGCTTGTTGCTCACCCAGCTCGGCTTTCCCTTTGAGCGGATTCTGATCGATATACTCAAGGGAGAAAGCCGGACACCCGAATTTCTGGCGAAAAATCCCAATCACCGAATTCCTTTGCTGGAATGGCCGGACGGACGGTGTTTGGCCGAGTCCAACGCGATCCTGTTCCATCTGGCCGAGGGTTCTGTATTTCTGCCAGAAGATGCCTGGCGGCGCGCCCTGGTGCTGCAATGGCTGTTCTTCGAGCAATACAGCCATGAACCCTATATCGCCGTAGTTCGCTTCTGGCACTTCGCCGGTCTGGTCGAGAAGAATCGGGCGGCCATACCGGCGAAAATGGAAGGCGGATACCATGCGCTGGGAGTGATGGAGCAGCACCTGGCCAACAATGATTTCTTTGTCGGCGACCAGTATTCCATCGCCGACATCGCCCTCTTCGCCTACACCCATGTAGCAGCGGAAGGTGGATTTGATCTCGGTGATTTTCCGGCATTGCGGGCCTGGCTGAGCCGGGTGGCGGAACAACCGGCTCACATCAGCATAGACGACTGATCCAGGAGAAACGCATGCACAAGAGCAAGCTTGGCGGGTTCATCATCGACTGCAAGACCGCAGACGTGTCAGGCGCAGCGAAGTTCTGGGCCGCGGCCCTTGGCCTGGAGATCAAGTCGCTGAAACAAGAGGAGGCCGAGCGCTATGTGACCCTGTTCGGCCCCAGCCTGGAGCTCGACATCGAGGTCCAGGCGGTATCCCACGACAGCCGTGTCCATCTCGATATAGAGACCGACAATATCCCCGCGGAAGTCAAACGACTGGAGCAACTCGGCGCAAAAAGGCTGGAGCAGATCAAGAGCTGGTGGGTGATGGAAGCGCCCACCGGCCAGCGATTTTGCGTAGTCAAGGCGTTTAGCAAGCGCTTCGATGAGCTTGCCACGCAATGGCCCTGAGCCGGCCCGAGCCATCGCGCGGAACCGGAGGCATGCGTCCTGGACATTGACCCTTGAACGCTGAACAGAAACCGGCCGCGCTGCGCAGACTGCCGGCCGGCGTCTGGGTGCTGGGTTTCGGCTCTCTGTTTATGGATATCTCCTCCGAGATGATCCACAGCCTGCTGCCGGTCTTTATGGGCACCGTACTCGGGGTGTCGATGTTCACGATCGGCGTCATCGAGGGCGTGGCCGAAGCGACCGCGGCAGTGGCCAAAGTGTTTTCCGGCGCGATCAGTGACTACCTCGGCAAACGCAAGCCGCTGGTGATCCTTGGCTATGGTCTGGCAGCACTGACCAAACCGGTATTCCCGCTGGCAAACTCGGTCACCTGGGTGTTTGGCGCACGCTTTGTCGACCGCATAGGCAAGGGCATACGGGGCGCGCCGCGCGATGCGCTGATCGCCGACATTACTCCGGCGCCACAGCGCGGTGCCGCCTACGGCCTGCGCCAGGCGCTGGATTCGGTCGGCGCCTTGATCGGACCGCTGGCCGCGATGCTGCTGATGCTGTGGCTGGCCAGCGATATCCGCGCAGTGATGTGGGTTGCAGTCCTGCCGGCATTTATCGCGGTCGGCCTGCTGATCTTCGGCCTGCGTGAACCCGGACATGACCCGGCGCCCGCGGCAATGCGCAAGGTCGTCTACCGTGAGCACGTACGAAAACTGCGTCTGGACTATTGGCTGGTGGTCGCGCTGGGCGGCGTATTCACGCTGGCCCGCTTTAGTGAAGCCTTTCTGGTTTTGCGTGCCGACGATCTCGGATTGAGCCTGGCGCTGGTGCCGCTGGTGATGATCGTGATGAATCTGTTTTACTCCGCATTTGCGTATCCCGCAGGCGCAGCGGCGGATCGCGTCGGCCGCCGCATGTTGCTGATGCTCGGATCTCGGTCTGTTGGTCGCGGCGGATCTGGTGCTGGCTTACGCAAGATCACCGGCATGGGTACTGGCGGGCAGCGCGCTATGGGGATTGCATATGGCCTTTACCCAGGGTCTGTTCGCAAAGCTGGTCGCCGATACCGCGCCGGCCGAAGTACGCGGCACCGCGTTCGGCATCTTCAACCTGATCAGCGGTGGCGCGCTGTTGCTGGCCAGCGTGCTCGCCGGCTCGCTGTGGAGTCTGTTCGGCCCGGCGGCGACGTTTGTCGCCGGCGCGGGTTTCGCCGGTATCGCGCTGCTTGGCCTGCTGTTCCGCACGATGCTGCGCGCCCGCCCGGCCGCCGCTGGCAGTAAGCGGCCATAAACGGTAGACAGCACCCGCCAACAGCGTGAGCAAACCAGCGGAAACCATGATCTATCGCCTTGCCGCAGCATGCGTGCTGTTGCTGGCCCTCGCGTTTGTGCTGCCGCGCTTTGTGGACACGGGTGAGGGTCTGGCAGGCGCCACCGGTGCGGTGATGGTGTTTCTCGCTATCCTGGTCGTCGCCTGTATTTTCTCCGTGTTTCTGCTGTTGCGGACGCTGCGCGCATACTCCGCTCTGCCGACGCGCTGCCAGAATTGCCGGGATTGTGCCTGGCGTATTGCTGGTGACAGGCTTGATCGTGCTGATCGGCTGGCTACGCCTGTAGACTGCCATCTCGATCACCTATAGCTGGCGCCAGGCGCCATGCAACGGAGCATTCCGATGACGACAAGAAAGAATTCCGCCAACGCAGACGGGGTGTACGAGCCGTTTGCCATCGACGATGTGCCGGTGGAGGAGTTTTCTCATGGCGAACGTTTCGGCCTTTGCTATCAGCAGCTGGGCGAGTTCGGCGGCGGTAGCCATGTGGGCGTGTGCCTGGAAGTACTGGAGCCGGGAAAACAGTCCTGCCCCGCCCACTACCACATGCTCGAGGAAGAACATCTGATGATCCTCGACGGGGCGCTCACTCTGCGCCTGGGCGAACGCGAGTACCTGATGAAAGCAGGTGATTTCGTCTGCTTCCCGGCCGGACAGAAAGCCGGGCACACGCTGATCAACCACGGCGATTCCCCGTGTCGTTACCTGATCATCGGCGAGCGTAATCCGAACGAAGTGCTGTTTTATACCGATAGCGGCCGCGTTGGCGTGCGGCTGGCCGGCACAGGTTACCGGGCTGCGGAGACCATGGATTACTGGGACGGTGTCGAGGAGTGATTTCACCCGCTCCGGCGACAGCCCGGTCGTTCAGGCAGCGCGCGGCTTGAGCGGCCCTCGCCCGCTCGCGTAACCTTGTCCCGGAATGGAGCCGCCTGTATCCGGGCGGTCGAGGAGTACCTGCTGATGTTTTGCGTGGCCTATCGCTTCCAGCCGCTGGAAGAAAACGATGCCGAGTTTGTGCGTTGCTGGAAAGAGATGACGCAACTGATCGAGAACAAGCTGGGCGGTCTGGGCTCGCGTCTGCACCGGACCGAGGATGGCGAGTTGTTTGCCTATGCCCAATGGCCCGATCGCGCCAGCTGGGAGCGGATGTGGGACACCGAGGAAACGGGTCGCATGGCCGAGCTCACCGTCCATTGGCGGACGCTGGCCGGGCCATCGGAAATCGTGTTTGCCGGCGACGTGGTGGAAGATCTGTTCAAGACCGGCGATAGCTGAGCCCTGGTGGGCGGCCGGAAACATACGCAGCAAACCGCGCAAGAGAGTCAGTGTTTGGTTTCTGATCAGTCCGTACCGTCAGTATGGGTCCTGCTGGGCAAGGGCAAGGGCGGCAATGTGCAGATGCTGAACCTGGCCGAAGCGCTGGGCTGGCCGTATCAGACTCGTCAGCTCTATCACAACGTGTTTAACCGGATTCCGAATCTGCTGCTGGGCGCGTCCGCAGTCAGCTTGGACCGCCGGCGTTCAGACCCGCTGCGGCCCCCGTGGCCAGACCTGGTGATCGCTGCGTCACGCCGCAGCGCGCCGGTAGCCCGCTGGATTCGCAAGCAGTCCGGCGGCCGGACAAAGCTGGTCCATCTGTTCCATGTTCAGGCGCCGCTGAAACACTTCGATCTGATCATCACATTGCCGCAGTACCGTCTGCCGCACCGTGCCAACGTGCTCCACCTGACCAGCGCGCTGAACCGGATATCCGGGGACCAGCTGGCAGCAGCGGCTGAACGATGGCGCTCCAGTTTCGCGACGCTGCCCAAGCCTCGCATTGCCTTGATCGCGGGCGGCAGCAGCTCATCGTACTTGCTGGACGATGCCACGGCAGCGCGTCTGGGACGAGAGGCCAGCGCAGCAGCCAGCCAAGCCGGAGGCTCGCTGCTGATCAGCACGACTCCGAGGACCCCGGCTTCCGCAGCCGATGCGTTGTTTGCGGCGGTAGATGTGCCCGCGTTTCGTTATCGCTGGACAGCAGATGACCCCGACAACCCCTATTTCGCTTTTCTGGCCCTGGCGGATCGCTTTATCGTCACCGTGGACAGTGCTTCGGTGCCGGTCGAGGCCTGCGCGACCGGCAAGCCGGTCGCGATGTTTGAGTGGCCAGCGCGCCATCCGCCGGGTCCCTGGCGCCGGCTGCTCAAACGCACGCCGTTGCGTCAGGTTCACGCCGTGCTGATGCAGCTTGGCTTGTTCAAACCGGCGCGAGACTTTGACGCCTATCACCGTATCCTGCGGGAGCGGGGCCTGGTGAGCCGGCTCGGTGAATCGGCGAAAGCCCCGGAACAGGCGCTTGAAGACGGTCTTGCAGCGGCCGTGCGGCGGGTTCGGGACCTGATAAAATAGCGGGCTTGGCTGTTCACTCCGTGGCCAAACGTGCCCGGGTCGCCGCCAGGACCGGCCCGCACCCTGTCGAAGGTAAAACTCAATGCCGGCACAAGCAAACACAACCGCAGCAACGGATACACCGGCCTCCCGGGCCATCCTTGTGGTCGGCGCCGGGCGCAGTGGTACCAGCGCCATCACCCGCGGCCTGCACGCTCTCGGCATGGAGCTGGGCGACAAATTAAAGCCACCTACTGATAAGAACCCCACCGGATTCTTCGAGGACATGGATCTGCTGCGGATTGCCAAGCGCGTGCGCAGTGAACTTGGATTACGATCGGAGAGCGTGTCCCTGATCGAACAGACGCAGTGGCAATCGCCCGGTCTTGATGCCTTGACCGAAGAAGCGGTGAGCGTGATCAAGCGGCGTTTCTCGGGCTATCCGCTGTGGGGTTTCAAGTACGCGCAGACGCTGCGCATGCTCCCGTTCTGGGAAACTGTAATGCGCGAGGCCGGCACAGAACTGGAATTCGTGGTCGCCGCGCGCAATCCGCTCAGCGTCGCGCGCTCGCGCAGCAAACTCGATCCGCTGCGCGGGCTCCAGGAAAAGACTGACCTCGAATGGCTGGTCAATGTGGTGCCCTATTTCCGGCGTCTGGCCGCCTATCGATTTGTCGTAGTTGAATACGACCTGCTGATGGAGGATCCGCGGGGACAGCTACGGCGCATGGCCGAGCAACTGGCGATCCCGGCGGACGCCCGCACAGAACAAGGCGTGGAGGCGTTCGCCAGCGAGTTCCTGAAACCCGGCATGCGCCATACCCGGTTCGCCGAGGACGATATCAAGCGGGATCCCAGGCTTAATCCGCTGACGCGCGATGCCTACCTGTGGCTGCGGCGTTTGGCCACCGATCAGGTGGACGCCGGCGATCCGGGCCTGTGGCAAGACTGGACACGGATCGAATCGCAACTGGATGCCGACGCCCCGATATTGCGCCATGTCGATTATCTGGAGGCAGAGTTACGCAGAAAGCGCGGCGGGCGCCTGGGTCAGCTGGCGGCGAAGTGGTTCGGGCGCTAGCGCTATCCGCAAACCGTCCGAACGCATCCGGGCGTGCCCGGGTTCAGGCGGCTTTCAGCACATGGCGCAGGAAATACGGGTGGATACGTCCCAGGGCGACGGACTTGAGCACATCCCCGCGGCCTACATAGCCTGCCGCCATGGCTTCGTGCAGCCACTGCTCCCATAAGCGGGTCAGCGGATGTTGCGGGCGCTTCCATGGCTGTTCCCGCACATGGCTGAAATGAATCAGGCGGGTGTCGTCGCGGACCATGTTGTAATGGTTCCAGCGTGGGTCGATCTCCTGGATCAGATCCTGGTCCACCCAGGCCAGGCGGATGAAGTCCTTGTACCGAATCTGACCCGGTCCCGGTTCTACCGTATTTGGCACCACCGTTTCGAACATCGTCTGCGGGTTCCAGTCGCCCAGTCGCGCGCAATCCAGCACCATTACGCTGGTCTCGTTACGCGGCGCGACCGGTTTGCCGGCAAAACTGCCCTCGATCCGGCGCACGATGCCGACCGCATGTGGCGGCTGTAACTGACCGGCCAGCTCAGCCACGTCACCGAGCACCAGTTGATCCGCGTCCATATAGATACCGATGCCATGGTAGTCACACAGGCTGGGAACCAGAAAACGCACGAAGCCGAAGCGGGTGCCGCCCATCCGCTGCTGCAGCTGACGTCCCGGAATGATCTCGATATCAGCGCTGGTGTGTTTGCGGATCGAGTATTCCAGCACTCGTTGAGCAACGTACTGGCTGGGGTCGGTCCCGATGACGATCTTGATCATGGCGTTCTCTTTGGGGCTGATTCGTTCAGGCGACTCTGCGCAAAAAACGCCGCACCCGGGCGACGGGGGTCCCGCTGTTGATGACGACAATAAACACTTTGCGCAACAGGCCCTCGGGGCACTGGATCTCGCGGACGCCATGCCAGGAATTCTTGCGCTGCATAAATACAAGGCTGCGGTTGCCCAGCGCCTCGGATGCCATGACCCGGTCGAAGTCCTCAAAGCCTGGCGCGGAATCGCGAGGGAAACGGCCGCCGTCATCGAGGATCAATGTTTCGCCGCCCCACTGCGGCTGCCAGTCCTCCGGCGTGTTGAGATAGAAGATGTGTGAACCGAGCTTGTGCTTTGCGTCGCAATGCGGCGAGACCGAACAGCCGTTTGGCGTGTAATGCCAGTGGAACGTCAGATCCAGCAGCCGCACGCCGAAGATCCGGCGCAAAAAATCCCGATATCGCGGACCCTGCAATTCCGCCATGAACGCCTGCCATGGCGCGGGGAGCGGCAGATCATCCCGGTATTCGAGTGTGTAACGATCATGGCTCATCTGGCCATGCGCCCGCTGCACGCCAAACACTTTTTTGAACTTCGACACATCGGGCAGATCGCTGCGCAGCGCCGCATACGCCGCGTCGGTCAGCAGGCCCTCGGGATTGATCCATGGATACGGCTGACGGGCACGAAACGCGTCCCCGTCTATGGCCTGCATCTTTTCGTAATTCAGATATTCCATCATTTTCATACTGTCTTTTCCGGTGCATCCTTGCGGATCCAGCGTGCCAGCGCCGCCTGCGCCAGACGCTTTATACGACCGCTCGGGTTGAGAGACTTCTGCCAGATCACCTGCAAATCGGGATCCAGATGATAGACCAGCGGCTCGCCGGTCTTTATCGTCAGCGCCGCAATCTCACTATCGGAGATGCCCTCGAGCTGCTGCCGCAGCACACGGACGCTGGTCTTGTGCGCAACCACCAGCACCCGCTTGCCGGATCTGAGCGCCGGCGCGATATCCTCATTCCAGCATGGCAGGACTCGCCGCAGCGTATCGCGCATGCTCTCGGCCCGCGGCAGACAATCAGCAGGCAGATCTGCGTAACGGGGATCATTGCCCGGATTACGCGGATCACTTTCTTCCACCGCCGGTGGTCGTTGTTCGTAGCCGCTCTGCCAGGTCGCGAATTGTCTCAGCCCGAACTCTCGCGCGGCCTGTTGACGGCTCATACCCTGCATCACGCCGTAATGGCGTTCGTTCAGACGCCAGCTCCGGTACACCGGCAGATCCGACTGTTGCAGCTCATCGAGTATCAGACGCAGGGTCTCATCCGCACGTTGCAACCAGGAAGTACAGGCAAGATCGAAATGGTAGCCCGCGTCGCCCAGTAAACGTCCGACCGCGCGCGCCTCGGCCCGTCCCTTTTCGTTTAACGCGACATCACTCCAGCCCGTCATGCGCCGGTCCCGATTCCACTCGCTCTGCCCGTGGCGCACCAGCACCAGATTGACGTCACTCATCAGCCCATCCCAGCAGACCGCGAACGCGCGCCGCGACCTGCTCAGCCTCATGCAGAGGTGGACGCTCGCCAGAGGCAAACTCGCGGCCAAACATCTGCGCCGTTCCGTTTTCCACCAGGGCCCGGTGCAACATCGACAGGTCGCGGCGCGGACGCACCCAGCCGCGGTCGATCAATCGCGCGCAATGATATTGAAGACCCCGTTGCGGACGTATCGTGCCGCGCTTGTTTATCCTTGGTTTTCGCGAGCGGCGCAGGACCGCCTCGGCGAACCGCGCGCGCAGCCCGGGCTCGCGCTCCGGCACCGGGTAGATCAGCATTGTCTTCCCGGTCGCGGCGGCTTCGCTCAGCATCGACTCGCTTTCACCGCTGACCACCAGGATATCGGCTGCTGCCAGATACCCGACGTAAGGATTTTCCGCCGTGCCGGCATCCCAGCGGTGGACCGCGTTGTTCGGCCCAAGCGCATGTTCCAGCGCCTCGGCGGCGGCCGCTGATGTGCGGGGACTGGTGACCGCGACCACCGATCCCCCGAGCGAACCGGCAAGGCCGCGAACTTCCTCGCCCATCGTGCGTGCCGTCACGGCATCAAGCCGGTGCAGCGCCGAGGAGCCACCGACAATCAATGCGATATGTGGCCGGGGAGCATCGCCGAACAGACCCTGCCAGCGCCCGGCTGCCCGGCTCAGGGTTTCCTCGTCCAGTGGATTCAGAGGCGCCCGGGTTTCCATCCGTCGCGGATGCGCAAACTGGCGGAAGTGGGCGCAGGCCACTACCAGATCAAAGTGATCGGCGACTTCACCGCCTTTTCTGCCCAGATGGACCAGCCGGGTGCCGCCCGCGCTTTGTTCGCCGATCCAGCGCGCCACCGGCGCCGCACGACGGCCCACCGATATCACCAGATCAGGCCAGGGCGGATCCAGTCCATCGGAACCACTGCGATCGAGGCTGCGCAGACTCGGTCCCAGCAGTGCGTTGCTCAGGTAATGCCAGAGATTAAAACGCAATTGTTTGAACTCGGCTGGCCAGCCCAGCGCGTTGGCCAGCGCCCGGGACTGAATCCCGTGGCCGGCCTTGTCATCCGCCAGCACCCAGACCAGCGGGGGGTTGCTCAGGCAACGACCTCCGCCGCAGTGGATCCAGCGCAAACCAGCGCCGAAGCGGCGAGTACGGATCGCGAGTCGCCAATGTATCCCTGGCCGCCGGCGGGCTGCGGCTTCAAACAGGCTCAGCCACCATTCCCGATCACGGGTTCTTCGTAGCTGTATGGTCGCAGACATCGGGCCCTGATCGTCGATAACCAGAAACACGAATTGCTCCGCACGCGCGAACATCTGGTCGACGATCCATGGCAGATCCTCATCCGGCAGATATTCAAGCAGGGCACTACAGATCACGCCGGTCGCCGGTTCGCAATCCTCAGGACTGCTGATCGGATTGTGTGTCCGCGCTTCGATCACCGCGAGCTCGTCGCCCAGGGTGTAATGGACTCGGCTGCCCGCGCCGGCCCGTGCCGACAGTTCCTTCAGGCCTCGCCAGGCCTCCTTGTCCGGTGCTGTGACGCTGCTCCGGTCAAATCCGGCGGTGGCCAGCTGACGGAACTTGCGGCTCGGCCGGTCCGCGCTGAACGGCTGAAACCCGGCAGCGTCGGCACTGTGCTCCAGCGCATCCCAGACCGGCGCGACCGGGTTCGGCTGATAGACGAATTTGCGCGGAAACGGCCGCCACGGCTGGGTCTGCAAGACCGTGAAATGGATCAGATGAGATTCTCCGGGCCGGTACTCGTCGTCGCGTGCGTTCCAGCCATGATCGATCGGGCCCCACAGACCGGTGACCCGGCGCGCCCGTGCTTCCAGACGTTTGCGCCGCTCGCGGCGTACTGCCTGCAAGGGCCATACCGGCGCCATGCGCGCGCAATCGATCAGCATCACCGAGGTATCGCGATCCGAAATGGACATGAAGCCGTGTTCGCCCATCGGGGTATCGAACAGCCTGGCCGGATCGCTGAGATAGATCTGATCGACATCATTGTAGATTGCGCGGCCCTGCCTGCCGGCCAGCTCCGGAATGGCAAAGCGGTAGTTCGTGAACCCGGTCAGCCAGCGCCGCGGATTGAAGCCCGGAAGTTCCTTCATCAACGTGATTTCGTAAATCCGGGCAGGATCCCTGACCTGCTCGACCGACCAGATGAATACACGCTCGGCGCGCTGTTGGCCGGTCTCGGTGCCGAGGAATATCCGCACCGGCGGCAGCGTGCTGGGAGCAATGCCGTGTTTGACGCCCAACACCACGCGCTCGAGGTCAAAGACCCCGGGCAGGGGCCTGGTTTGCTCTATTCCGGCCAGGACCGCTTCGCGCTGAGCTACCATATGGGGTCAATCTCGAGTCACCACAGATTAACCGGTTATTATACGCGATGCTGATTGGCTCCGGCTCAGCCCGACCGCAGACCCGCCATGGCCCGGGACGCCCGCAAGAGACCTTCCGATGAAGTTCCTGACCCACATCATGCGCGCGTACCCGGCGCGTACCCTGATCACACTGACGGCCCTCCTGATAGCGGGCATCGTGGCCGGTATCAGCCTGACCGCGCTGCTGCCGGTGCTCAATCTGGCCACCGATCCCGGGGCCGCGGGCGAAGACAACCTGCTGGTCCGCGCTCTGACCGCGATCGGTCTGCCCCCGACACTGGGTGTCCTGCTGTCAGTACTGGTCATCGGCATGACGCTAAAGAGCATGATCACGCTGTTCGCCAACCGGCATGTGGGCTACACCGTGGCCCAGATCGCGACCGATCTGCGCCTGAATCTGCTCCGTGCATTGCTCGAGGCACGCTGGGATTATTACGTCCATCAACCGGTTGGTGCACTCGGTAATTCGATGGCGACGGAAGCCGCGCGTGCGGCAAACGCCTATCTTGATGGCTCGCGCACGGTCGCCCTGCTGATCGAAAGCCTGGTCTATGTCGCTGTCGCGATGATGGTGTCCTGGCAGGCGACGCTGGTCGCGATGGGCTTCGCCTCACTGATCATCTTCGGCTTCGGCCGCCTGGTAAGGACCTCCAAACGCGCCGGCAGCCGGCAGACACAACTGTTGCGCTCGCTGATCAGCCGCATGACCGACACCCTGCAGTCGGTCAAGGCGCTCAAAGCCATGGGCCTCGCGGCTCGCGCCAACCTGGTGCTGGAAGGTGAAACCGGGCAGCTGAACAAGGCGCTGCGGCGCGAGGTATTCAGTCGCGAGGCGCTTACCTCGCTCTACGAACCGGTGATCATCGCGTTCACCGCACTGGGTCTGTTTGTCGCGGTGACCTATTACGCAGTGTCGCTGGCGAGCATACTGGTGCTGATCATCCTGCTGGTGCGGGTAATGTCGGCGCTGGGCAAGGTACAGCGCTATTACCAAAAGATGGTGATCGACGAGAGCGCGTACTGGGCGATGACCGCGACTATCGAGCGGGCAGAGCGGGCCAGGGAATCGTGCAGCGGCGGACCCAGCCCCAGCTTCGAGCGTGAAATCGTGATGGCCGATGTGTCGCTGGCGTTTGGTGAACGCGAGGTCCTGCGCGGGCTGTCGCTGAACCTGCCCTCGGGCTCCTTCACCATGATCATCGGTCCTTCCGGCTCAGGCAAGACGACGATTATCGACATCATCACCGGACTGCTGGCGCCGAGCTCCGGCGAGGTGCTGATCGACGATGTGCCGCTGACCGAATGCGATATCGGACTATGGCGTCGGATGATCGGCTACGTGCCCCAGGAAACTCTGCTGCTGCACGATACTATCGAACACAACGTCACGCTGGGCGATCCGGATCTGAGTGCCGCGGACACCGAGCGCGCTTTGCAGGCGGCCGGGGCATGGGAGTTTGTCAGCGCCAACCCCGAGGGCATCAACGCCATCGTCGGCGAGCGCGGCGGCAAGCTGTCCGGCGGCCAACGCCAGCGCTTGTGTATTGCCCGGGCGCTGGTCCGCCAGCCACGGCTGCTGATCCTCGACGAAGCCACCAGCGCTCTGGATCCGGACAGCGAAGCGGCCATTTGCGCAACCCTTGAAGCCTTGCGCGGCAAAATCACGATCCTCGCGATATCTCACCAGAGCGGCTTGTCTTCGGTGGCCGACCGGGTGCTGCGACTGGAGGCAGGCGCGTTGTTCAGCGCACCGGAGGACAGCGCCGCGCTGAGCACGCACTGAGCCTGAACGCCAAGGCGTTCCGGTCGCTCCGGCGAGCCCGGCGGACCCCGGCGCCGGGCCGGGCTGGTCGATTCCGCCGAACCGGCCCCGCTGCGCTACAATTGTCCTTCGGTCTCTGCGCTTTCCGGGCCCAGATCCGGCCATAGTCCGGCAACCGGCCCCGCTGACGACAGAACCGCCTGCCATCGAACCTGAAGGATGCGATATGCACAAGCTCGCGCCGATCGTCGCTCTGACCCTGCTCATCGGCTGTGGCCCCAGCGGACCTGCCGAGGAACCGGCCCCGGAACCCGGTGGCCCCGAGGGCGAATACCACGCCGAAGCCACTTCGCCTGCGCCACCCGAGGCCAGCGAATTTGACGTGCACGTCGACCGTTTCGCCGACGTCAAGGTATTGCGCTATCCGGTGCCGGGTTTCGCCCAGCTCAGCCTGCAGCAAAAGAAGCTGGCCTATTTCCTGTCGCAGGCAGCCCTGGCTGGCTGGGACATCATCTGGGACCAGAACTACGAACACAATCTGCGCGTAAGGCGGACGCTCGCCGCGGTTATCGCCAGTTACGACGGCGACAGATCCTCAAAGGATTATCAGGCGCTGGTCGAATACGCCAAGCGAGTCTGGTTCGCGAACGGCATCCATCACCATTATTCGTCGATGAAGATGCAGCCGGGCTTTGACCAGAAGGCATTCGAAGCGATGGTGCGTGGCTCGAACCCGGAGCTGCTGCCGCTGGAGAACGGCGACACGGTGGATTCGCTGCTGACCCTGCTTGGACCCGTGTTGTTTGACCCCACGGTGGCGCCAAAGAAGGTCAATCTGGAGCCGGGCCAGGATCTGCTGATGACCTCGGCGACCAACTACTATCACGACGTCACCCAGGCCGAGGCCGAAGCGTTTTACGCAGAACGTATCGATCCTGATGACCCGCGCCCGGTGTCGTGGGGCCTCAATTCACAATTGGCCAAGGTCAACGGCGAGATCGTGGAACGGGTATGGAAGATCGGGGGCATGTACAGCCCGGCGATCGAACAGGTCGTCTACTGGCTGGAGCGCTCGCTCGAAGTCACCGAGAACGACGCCCAGCGTGACTGGCTGTGGGCCCTGATTTCCTATTATCACAGCGGCGATCTGAAGGAATACGATGATTACAACATCGCCTGGGTCAAAGACACTGATTCCAGGATAGACACGGTGAACGGGTTTACCGAAGTCTACGGGGACCCGCTGGGCTACCGCGGCGCATGGCAGGCTGTGCTGTCGATCCGCGATCTGGAGGCGTCCGAGCGCATCGCCACATTGGCCGAAAACGCCCAGTGGTTCGAGGACAACTCGCCGTTGCGGCCACAGGACAAGAAGCCCGAAGTGGTCGGCATCTCGGCCAAGGTGATCACCGTCGTGACCGAAGGCGGCGACCAGGCTCCGTTGACTTCGATCGGCGTCAACCTGCCCAACGCCAACTGGATCCGCAAGGAACATGGATCCAAATCTGTCACCCTGGGGAATATTATCGAGGCGATCGAAGTGGCCAGTGCCGACAGCGGCCTGCATGACGAATTTATGCTGACCAGCGAAGAAAAAGAGCGTTATCACAAATACGGCACGCTCGCCTATTTTCTCGATGTGGACCTGCATGAAGTGATCGGGCATGCGTCCGGACAAATCGCGCCCGGGGTCGGGACACCGAAGGAAACGCTGAAGAACTATGCTTCTGCGCTGGAAGAGACCCGTGCCGATCTGGTCGCACTGTATTACATGATGGACCCCAAGCTGGTGGAACTTGGGCTGATGCCGTCGCTGGAAGTGGGCAAGACCACTTACGATCGCAATATCCGCAATGGGCTGATGACCCAGCTGCAGCGGATCGAACCCGGTGACAACCTGGAACAGGCGCATATGCGTAACCGTCAGCTCATCGCCGCCTGGGCCTACGAGATGGGTCTGCCTGACAATGTGATCGAAAAAGTTCGGGAGAACGGCAAGACCTATTTCGTGATCAGGGATTACCAGGCTCTGCGCAAGATATTCGGCGAACAGTTGCGCGAGATACAAAGGATAAAGTCGGAAGGCGACTACGAGGCCGGCAAGGCGCTGATCGAGACCTATGCCGTGCAGGTCGATCCAGTCCTGCACCAGGAAGTGCTGGAGCGGGTTGAGAAACTGGACGTGGCTCCGTTTACCGGTTTTGTCCAGGCCGAACTGGTCCCGGTCGAAGACAACGGCGAAATCCTCGATATCCTGGTGGAGTATCCCGCCGATTTCGAAAGCCAGATGCTGTCCTTCGAAGAGAACTACAGCTTCCTGCCAGTCACCAACTGACGCGACGCATCCCGCCGGGTCGGACATGCTGGCGGTCAACGTCATGTTGGACCCGGCTGGTCCAGGAATGAATCGGGATCCGGCCTCTGACGCCTGGATAACCGGCGTACGCCGTGATCAGGTCCACCCGGAGAGCCACCGATATGCGCTATAACCTGTTTGACCTGATCGGCAACCTGGGCGTTGCCGTGATCGTGATTTGCTATCTGGCGCTGCAGCTGGAACGTATGCGCAGCACCGATCTGAGCTACTCCGTGCTGAACGCTGCCGGCGCCATATTGATCCTGATATCGCTGACTGAGAACTTCAACCTGTCGGCCGTTGTCATCGAAGTATTCTGGATTGCGATAAGCGCCATTGGCGTCGCCAGAGCCCTGCGTGCTCGTTGAACAACTGTCGAAGGGGTCGCGGAAAGCAGCGCCCGACGGCAGGCTCAGATGAGCACTGCGAGTATCAACCAGCGGGACGCCCGCCGCCTGGCCCTGATCCGGGCCGGGCTACTCAAGCCTGAATGGACCGGTATGCCGCGTCGTGCCGCAGGCAACGGCGCACGCGCGCGCAAGGCCGCGCTCGAGATCATCCGGCGTTTTGGATATCTGCAGCTGGACTCAGTGGCGGTTGCGGGCGCTCGCAGTCACGCCATCGTATTGATGTCGCGTCTGGAAAATCTGCAGGATGGTTTCGCCGAAACCCTGCTGCAGCCGGGCGAGCCGCTGTTTGAGTATTGGGGACACGAGGCCAGCTGGCTGCCGCTGGAAAGTTACCCCTTGTTTGGATTCCGCCGGCGAGCCTTTCGACGGCATCCCTGGTGGGGGGACCTGATCCGCCAGCATCCGAAGATCGCCAGGCAATTGCGCCGACAGATAACCGATCAGGGCCCGCTGCGCTCTCTGGATATGGAAGGGCGCGGCTCCCGCGGCTGGTGGGACCTGAAAATTGCCCGCAAACTCGCAAGCGCAATGTGGTCGTCGGGCGAGCTGGCAATTCGCGAGCGACGCAATTTCCAGCGCAGCTTTGACCTCACCGAGCGGGTCATACCCGGCCACCTGCTTGCCACCGAAGTTGATGAAACGCAAGCCATCGGGCAATTGCTGTTGCGGGCCCTGGCGGGTCACGGCTGGGCCAGCACCGGCACGCTCGCCCAGACCTGGCGCCTCGCCGGATGCCAGCAGCAAATCCGCGACGCGTTGACCAGGCTGACCGAAAGCGGCGACATCATGCCGTGCCGGATGGTGGACGAGCAGCGGGGAAGCACCAGCGGGTGGATCCGTCCGGGTGATCTGGAACTCGCCGAGCGCAGCCGATCACTGAGGCCAGCGCGGACCCGCGGCGTATTGCTATCCCCGTTCGACCCGGTCCTGTGGGATCGCAAGCGGGTCCGGATGCTGTTCGGCTTTGAGCAGGTGCTGGAGATCTTCAAGCCCGCGTCACAGCGCGTCTACGGCTACTACTGCCTGCCGGTACTGGCTGGCGAACGGCTGATCGCGAGGGTTGATCTGAAGGCCGAGCGCAGGACGCGGCAACTGAATATCCTGGCCGTGCATTACGAAGACGAGAGTCATCATGGACGCGCGTCGAGCAGGGACAGACAGGCAACAAATCTGGCGCTTGAACGCTATAGCGGAATGCTCGGTTTCGAATGCCAGTCGCCGCCGTGAATGCCGTAACGGTGATCGACCACAGAAATATGGCAACCTTGACCGCGTGATGTGCGAGGCGACCAGTCGATGAGTTCAGGCGAAGAGGCCAGCGGCTATCCGCAGATCGCCAGCAGGCGCTTGCGACTGAGAGGTTTTCGCGCCACTGATGCCGAAGCCGTTGCCGCGCTGGCTGGTCACCGCGACGTCGCTGCGACGACTCTGACCATCCCTCATCCCTATCCCAGACATGAAGCCGATAGCTGGATCCAGTCGCATCATCAGGCCTTCGTCGCTGGCGAACGCATCAGTCTGGCCATCACGCGGCGCAAGGATGCGCAACTTGTCGGCGCCATCGCGCTGAGCCTGGATGGCGAGCATCGCAAGGCCGAGCTGGGCTACTGGATCGGTCGCGGCTTCTGGGGCCGGGGATACGCCACCGAAGCCGCCGCGGCCGTGCTCGACTATGGCTTCGAGGTGCTGGAGTTAAACCGGATCTACGCGCACCACATGCAGGAAAACCAGGCATCCGGGCGGGTGCTGGCCAAGATCGGGCTTGAGCCGGAGGGGATACTCCGCGAGCATGTGCTGAAATGGGGCGAGTACAAGGACCTCGTGTTGTACGGGCTGACCCGGGACAGATATCGCTCTGCCGCCCGCATCGAGGCCGAAAGTTAGCCAAAGCAAGCAGGAAGCCGTTATGGATATTTCGATCTGGTGCCTGCTGGTCGCGTTTATGATGATCTACGCCCCGCGCATGCCCGCGATCAAGGGCGTGATAGAGGCCGAAGGCCGCTACGATCTGTCTAATCCTCGCGCCCAGCAGGCCAGGCTCACCGGTCGGGGCGCTCGCGCCCAGGCGGCTCATCAGAACTCGATAGAAGCCTTCGCCCCCTTTGCCGCCGCGGTCTGGGTGGCCCACTACGGCGGCACTGACCCGTTGGTGCGCGACACGCTCGCGCTGATCTTTGTCAGCGCCCGGGGCTTATATATTCTCGCCTATCTCAAAGACCTGAATCCGTGGCGCACAGTGGTTTGGACGATCGGCGTGTTCAGCGTGATTGCATTGTTTATTTCGCCACTGTTCTGAGACATCCCGGCCGGGCCACAGCCCAGGCATTCAGCCCAGCGGCTGATCCGCGCCGCCCAGGCGCCGGATTTCGTCGGACTCGATCACGCGTACACCGGACACGCCGGCCTCCGCGACCGCCAGCATCGCGTTGGCCAGTACGATATCGGTAACCGCTTTGTAGCGGCCCGGGATCACCGGCCCAAAGATCTTCATCGCCACGTTGCCGATTTCTTCCCCGAGCCGGAATTCGTCTCTGTGACCCTGCAGCAGCGATGGCCTGAATATGGCCAGGCCCGGGAGATGCAGGTCCTGCAGTGCGGTCTCGGTTTCGCCTTTTACCCGCAGATAGAAACCGCGCGCGTCCGGATCCGCCCCCAGCGATGACACCACCAGCATGCAGCGGGCGCCCAGACGCAAACCAAGCCGGCCGACAGCCAGTACATGGTCATAGTCAACGCGTCGGAAGGACTGCTGGCTGCCGGCCTTGCGTATCGTCGTACCCAGCGCGCAATACACCTCATCCACCGGACCGATAGAGTCGGCAGACGAATCCAGGTGGTCGAAATCGACAAGCTCAGCGACTGCAGGGGCGGCCATGTCAACGGGCCGTCTGACCAGCGCATGAATACGCCTGTAGCGCCCCGCATCCACCAACACGGACAGCAGACGCCGGCCGATCAGGCCGGTGGCTCCGGCCACCAGGGCTGAGCGGCCGCCGGCTTGTTTTTTCATCAGGTCAGCGGCGTCAACACAATCTCAACGCGGCGATTCAGAGCCCGGCCTTCCGCGGTGTCATTGGACGCGATCGGATAGGCCGGCCCGCGACCGCTGATCACCAGGCGCTGGGGCAGGACCTGCTGGCTCTCCAGATAGGAGGCGACGCTTTGTGCGCGACGCTCGGAGAGCCGCTGGTTGTATTCCAGCGCACCCGTGCTGTCGGTGAATCCGATAACGTCCACATAGGTCTTGTCAAACTTGTTCACCACCAGGGCAACAGAATTCAACACCGGGTAAAAGCTGGCGTTTACGTCTGCAGAGTTGGTCGGAAACGTCACATTGCCCGGCATATTGAGAATGACCTGGTCACCTGTGCGGGTCACGCTGACGCCGGTCGACTGCAGACGTTCGCGCAACTCGTTTTCCTGCTGGTCCATATAGGCACCGACCGCGGTGCCAGTCAGCGCGCCGATTCCGGCGCCTATCAGCACCTGCTTGCGGCTGCCACCGACAATAATCCCGCCGATGGTGCCGGCAACAGCGCCGATCGCGGCCCCTTTTGTCGCGTTGCTGGTCTTTTGCTCACCGGTATATGGATCAAGCGTCTGGCAACCGGCAAGCGCGATCGCGCTTGCGCAGGTTACGGCCAGGGCCAATCGCGGCAGCGGCAGCTCAGAAAATTTCATGCGTTTCTCCAATAGACAAGATCGAAAATGACCGCGGTCTGGCCGGGTCGGTGGTTCAGGCAGCGTCATGCTGCTTGATCTGATCGGACAGCATCAAGGGAGCCGGAAACACCCAGGCCGGGTCCGGCAAATACTCGAGCATCAGGTTGATACGTGGATTGTCGCCTTCGTTATGCACGGCGTGAGTCCAGCGATTGTTGAAATCGTAAGCCACGCCCGGCGTCATCGCAAAGCGCTCCTCGCCGATGGTGTAAAAACACCTGGGGCAATCGCTGATCGCCACATGGATTCGGTGCGCGCGTCTGGCCAGGGCCTGACCATCAACATGGGGGTTGATTACCGCTCCCGGGGGAAGACGCACAAACAGCGCCCGGGTCAACACGCCTGCGGGCCGGATGATGGGTTTCAAAACCTCGGCAATGACCGGCAACACATGACTCTGCCAGCGGAACCAGTCAGGAAATGTGAACACACTGGTCTCGCTGTTGCGTTCCTCCATGACCGGCAATAACAGGTGACCGTCGCGGCCGTTGCGTTGCGCCCAGTCCAGCAGCGACGCCTGCAAAGTCTTGAACCCGCGCCGGGAGTAACTCGGTACCCATTCATGCCGGAGTACGATGGAATCCGCGGCGCAGTGGCTCTCGCTGCCCGCCAGCGAAGCGCGACGGATCGGCCGCGCATCCCAGTCCTCGTCACTCAGGGCCAGCAGTTCGCCTGCCAGGATCGAAAGATCCAGCCTCGCCAGCTCCTTGTAGGCCACACCAATGTCCATATCCGTCCTCGTTTTGCTACAGCGCCAGCCCGTTCTCTGTCCCAGGCTCCGGCCACGCCTGCATCGGCAGCGCGGCGGAATCCCGATATTATCGCAGCCAGGCATCCGCAGATGCCTTGTGGGTCACGATTTACCGCTGCGGTCAGTCAGCCCCGGGCGATCCGGCGCGGCGTACCAACTCGATAAAACTCATCGGAACCGGGTTATCGGCGTCGGCCTCGCGGCGGGATCGGGAGCGTTCCGACCATGCCGCCAGATCGAACTCCGGTAGCCGGGTATCGCCCGCAAAGTCCGCGTGTACCCGTGTCAGCAGGATCCGTTGCGCCCGCGCCAGCGCCTCGCGGTAGAGCCCGGCACCGCCGATCACCATCAACTCGGTAGCGCCGTCGGCCGCAGCCCTGGCCTCGGCCTCTTCCAGGCTGTGCACGATCTCACAGCCCGGCGCCGAATAGTCAGCCTGACGGGTCAAAACCAGATTCAATCGACCAGGCAGTGCGCGTCCAATCGATTCATGCGTTTTGCGTCCCATCAGGATCGGCTTGCCGAGCGTCGAGCGCTTGAAGTGCTGCAAATCCGCGGGCAGATGCCAGGGCAGTTCGCCATCGCGACCGATGACGCCGTTTTCGGCCACCGCCACCACCAGCGTCAGCAGCATGGGTATCCCGCCATGTCCACTAGATCGAAACCGCCGCCTTGATGTGCGCCTGGGCCTGATAACCGACAATCTCGAAGTCCTCATATCGATAGTCGAAGATCGATGGCGGCCGGCGGGCGATGCGCAGCCGGGGCAAAGTGCCGGGCGTACGCGTCAGTTGTTGATCGGCCTGTTCAAGGTGGTTCAAATACAGATGCACATCGCCACCGGTCCAGACAAAGTCGCCGACCTCGAGATCACATTGCTGCGCGATCATGTGGGTGAGCAGCGCGTAGGACGCAATATTGAACGGCACGCCCAAAAACACGTCGCAACTGCGCTGATAGAGCTGGCAGGACAGTTTGCCCGCGCCGACCCAGAACTGGAACAGACAATGACATGGGGCCAGCGCCATGCGTCCGGCACGGACGTTGTCCTGAGGGCTGACCCGCTCGTCCGGAAGCTCAGCCGGGTTCCAGGCGATGACAATAATGCGGCGCGAATCCGGATTATGCCGAATCTGCTCGATCACCTGACTGATCTGATCCACGCTGCTGCCGTCCGGTCGCGGCCACGACCGCCATTGCCGACCGTATACCGGACCCAGATCACCGTCCTCGCTCGCCCAGCCGTCCCAGATGCTGACGCCATGCTCCTTCAGATAGGCGATATTGGTTTCGCCGCTCAAGAACCACAGAAGCTCGTGGACGATAGAACGGATATGCAGCTTCTTGGTGGTCAACAACGGAAAACCAGCGCCAAGATCGAACCGCATCTGATACCCGAAAACCGACACAGTGCCGGTCCCGGTGCGGTCTTCCTTGCGCAGACCCTGGTCGCGAACATGGCTCAGAAGGTCCAGGTACTGGCGCATGGATCAGTGACTGGCCGCGGGACGCGGCGAACGATAGGCAAGGGTCAGGAACAACACACCGAACAGGATCATCGGTGCGGACAGAATCTGGCCCATGGTCAACCAGTCCAGCGCCAGGTAACCGAGATGCGCGTCCGGCACGCGCACGAATTCGACGCCAAAGCGGAACAGGCCATAAAACAGCAGGAACGCGCCGGAAACTGCCATTGTTGGCGGGCGCCGGGCGGAATAGAACCACAGGATGAGAAACAGCGCGATACCCTCGAGACTCGCCTCATAGAGCTGTGACGCATGCTTGGGCACACCGTTGACGACAAACGCCCAGGGTACATCGGTAGTCTTGCCCCAGAGTTCGCCGTTGATGAAGTTGCCGACGCGGCCCGCGCAAAGCCCGATCGGCGCCAGCGGCGCAATGAAATCGGTGGTCTGAAAAAACGTTTTGCCGATCTTGCGGCTGAACAGCCATGCTGCCAGTGCGACGCCCAGCAAACCGCCATGGAAGGACATGCCGCCTTCCCAGATACGCAACATGGACAATGGATCAGCGATGATCCCGGCGCTGCCGTAGAACAGCATATACCCCAGACGGGCCCCGAGGATCAGACCCACGGCCAGATAGAAGATCAGATCATCCACCCACTCGATCTTCCAGCCGAAAGCCGGTTGCCGCGCACGATGGCGGGCAAGAAACCAGGCGGCGGCGAAACCCACCAGGTACATCAGCCCGTACCAGCGGATCTTGAGCGGCCCCAGTTGAAGCGCGACGGGGTCGATGTCAGGGTAGATCATCATCGGCGCGTAGTTTAGCAGCACCGGTGCCGGTACAGGACCTGCCGGCACTGCCTTCCCGCCGCGACCTGCGGCCCGGGCATGCTAGGCGCTGGCAGCCGTCACCCGGCAGAACAAGGCCTTGAGGTAGGCCGTTTCCGGGATCGCCGGATGCAGAGGATGATCCGCCGACTGCCCCCCCACCTCCACTACCTGAACAAAGCGGTCCACATGGCGCGCTGCGCGCTGCACTGCGGCCAGCAGGTCCGCTGCAGAGAGATGGTGCGAACAGCTGCAGGTCACCAGAAAGCCGTCGCGCTCCAGCAGCAACAGGGCCAGCTGATTGATGCGCTGATACGCGGCCAGGCCGCTGCGATAATCTTTCTTGCGTTTGATAAAGGCCGGCGGATCGACCACCACAGCGCCGAAACGGCGTCCCTCATCACGCAGTGCCCGGAGCGTATCGAATGCATTGCCGTGGAGCAGTTCAGCATCGACCGCGAGACGAGACGCGCCTGCTTTGACCCAGGCCAGGGCCTGTGCGGATGAATCAACAAAGGTGGCCGCGGCACCTCGTTTGGCCGCCCCCAGACCCCATGCGCCGGTATACGAGAACACGTCAAGCACACTGTCCGCAGGATAACGGGCAAAGCGGGCCCGGTTGTCCCGCTGATCGAAGAACCAGCCGGTTTTTTGACCTTCCAGCACCGGTGCCGAGAACTCCAGCTCGCCCTCGCGGACCGGCACCTGCTCGGGGACCTGCCCCCAGGCGACTTCGACATACCGGTCCAGCTGCTCGAGATCGCGGGCGCCGCCGTCGTTCCGCCACAGGATCCCTGCCGGCGCCAACTCGCGCCTTACCGCATCGACGATTTTGCCCTTGAATCGCTCCATCGCCGCGGTCGCGGTTTGCAGTACCACCACATCGCCGAAGCGATCAGCGACCAGGCCGGGCAGGCCGTCGGATTCCCCGAACAAGAGGCGATAATGATCATTGCCGTAGAGCGCGTCCCGCAGCGACCTGGCGGTTCGCAAACGATGCTCGAACATGGCTCTTCCCGGCGGGTGCGCGGCCTCACGCGACAGGACCCGAGCCGCGATCAGCGCATGCGGATGGACTCCTGCGTAACCCAGGAAATGTCCCTTGTCGTTTACCACACGCGCGATGTCTCCGGCGGCGAAATCCTTTAGCGGCGTCTTCGTCACGTCGACTTCGTTGCTGTAGATCCACAGATGACCGCCCCGCAAGCGCCGGTCCTGCCGTGGTTTGAGCTTCAGTTCCGGCAAGGCCGGTGTCGCGGATACGGCTTCGTTCACGAAGGGATCTCACTTTACTGACGGCGGCCCGGGACGGGCTTCGGTATAGTCACCAGTCTAGCCGAGTTCACACATCCGGGAGAGTGCATGAGCACCAGCGCCAACCATCTCAGCAAGGAAACCAGCCCGTATTTATTGCAGCATGCGGATAATCCCGTGGACTGGTACCCCTGGGGGGAGGAAGCGCTGGCCAGGGCCAGAGCAGAAGACAAGCCGATTCTGCTTTCTGTTGGCTATTCCGCCTGTCACTGGTGCCATGTAATGGCGCATGAATCCTTCGAGGATGCAGCGACTGCCGAGCTGATGAACCGCTTGTTCGTCAACATAAAGGTGGATCGCGAAGAGCGGCCGGACCTCGACAAGATCTACCAGCTGGCTCACCAGATGCTGATCCAGCGGCCCGGCGGCTGGCCCTTGACCATGTTCCTGACCCCGGAAGATCACACGCCTTTTTTCGGCGGCACCTATTTTCCGGACAGGCCCCGCCACGGGATGCCCGCATTTGCCGAAATCCTGCGGCGTGTCTCGACTTATTATCAGGAGCACCGCGGAGAAATCCGGCAGCAAGCGGACGCGGTACGCGATGTATTCCAGCGCATCTCAGCGACCGAGACCGCCGACGCGCTGCCAACGGCGGTGCTGCTGGACCAGGCTCGTGAACAGCTGGAACAGAACTTCGACAGCCGCCACGGCGGCTTTGGCCAGGCACCCAAGTTTCCTCATCCGACCAGTATTGAAAGGATGCTGCGGTACTGGCGCTCGACCGCTACCAGAGATAAACCGGATTTGCGCGGTCTGTACATGGCCAGCTACACCCTGCAACGGATGGCGCAGGGCGGAATCTATGACCAGGTCGGCGGCGGCTTCTGCCGCTACTCGGTCGACGATCAGTGGATGATCCCGCATTTCGAGAAGATGCTGTATGACAACGGCCCGTTGCTGGCGCTGTACAGCCAGGCCTGGGCGGCGACCAACGAATCTCTGTTTGCCGCGGTAGCCGAGGAAACCGCGGACTGGGTGATACGCGAGATGCAGGCCGACGCCGGCGGCTACTACAGCACACTCGACGCGGATTCGGAGGGCGAGGAAGGCCGCTTTTACGTCTGGCAGGCCGAAGAAGTACGCCGGCTTCTCGGAGCCGAACAATTTCCGGTATTCGCCGAGGTTTTCGGTCTCGACCGCCCGCCGAACTTTGACGGCCACTGGCATCTGCATACCTTCCAGCATCAGGCAACCGTGGCCAGCGCCCGCGACCTGGAGCTGGATGAGCTGCAAACGCAGCTGGACCGCTGCCGGCGACTATTGCTCGAAGCGCGTTCGCTGCGAGTGCGGCCAGCGCGCGATGAGAAAATCCTGACCGCATGGAACGGCTTGATGATCCGCGGCATGGCGATCGCCGCCCGCCACCTGCAGCGCCCGGACCTGGCTGACTCAGCCGTCGCTGCCACTGATTTCATCCGCGCAAACCTTTGGCAGGATGGGCGCCTGCGGGCCTGCTGGAAGGACGGTCGCGCACGGTTCCCGGCATACCTGGACGATTATGCGTTCCTGCTCGACGCTGTGCTGGAGCTGCTGCAGATACGCTGGGATGACGCCTTGCTGAAGTTTGCCACCGGGCTCGCCGATGCCTTGCTCGAGCATTTTGTGGATCGCGAACAGGGCGGGTTCTTCTTCACTGCCGACGACCATGAATCGCTGATCCACCGGCCGCGACCGTTCTCTGACGACGCGACTCCTGCCGGTAATGGCATCGCCGCGCTTGCGCTGGGCCGCCTGGGCCACCTGCTCGGAGATGCGCGCTATCTCGAGGCCGCGGAAGGGACCTTGTGTGCCGCCGCCGGCCCACTCGGCCAGTTGCCCTTCGCCCACTGCAGTCTGCTCAACGCGCTGGAGGAGCAACTCGATCCACCGGAGATCATTATCATTCGCGGCACACCGGCAGCCATGGGCGAATGGCTGCGGACCGCTTTGCTGATGTATGCGCCGCGACGCCTCGCGTTTGCGATTCCCGCCACTGCCGGGTCCCTGCCATCAGGCCTGGAGACAAAGGCGCCGCGCGGCGAGGTGGTCGCGTATTTTTGCCGCGGGACGAGTTGCTCGCCACCGTTGGAGTCGCTCGCCGCATTGACCTCCGCGCTGCGCGAGAGCGCCTGAGTTACGCCCGGAACACACGTGACAGCAGACCGTCGATAAGCTTGCCAGCGAATACACCGGCGGCCGGTGATTCGCTGCCGCGTGGACCCGCGACGTTGAGCGTCCCGGTCCGGTTAACGATCAGGAAGCGGCAGACCTGATCAATGGCCGCACCGAGTCCGGTGGAATCAATATCTATTACCGACGTGGGCCGGCCCAGACGATCGGCGATCTCCGCGGCAAGACGGGTCCCGCCGCGAAGCGGCAGCGTCGTTATGATCAGCGTCGCATCACTGTCGCGCACATTGAGTTCCGTCCGCTGTGCGGGATCTGCGCTGTCCGTCTCGATCAGCGGATAGTGTTCGGGGATGGGTCCGTCTTCGGCCTGGCGTCCCTGCGGACACCACCCGCCACAGGCGAAGCCGGCAGCCAGTGCCGCGTCCAACGCGGCGCGATCGACACCGGTCTGACCACCGCAGACTATGCGGCGCAACACCGGCTGCCGATTCAGGGTTTCGCAGCCAGCGGCGAATCGACCACGCTGCGCTGCCATCCATCTGCCTGACGCCGCAGCTGATAAGCCGGCCAGTAGCGATTGTCGAGCTTCAACGTGATGATCTCTACCGAGCGGTTCCAGTCGATGGTCTTCAGCCTCACCGCGGCCCGGTCGGGTCGTCCGGCTACAGCGGCAATAAACGCATCCAGATCACGGACCGGCTTGCCGTCGACCTCTACGATGCGTTGTCCGGCCCACAGCCCATAGCGCGAAGCCGGCGAACCATACGAAAAATACGCCACGTACACGCCGTCGGGTTCGACCCCGCGTTGAGCGGCAATCGCGCGATGTGGCGCCTGCAGCATGGCACCTGCCCACACCAGCAGACGATCTATGTCATTACCGTCCAGCGCCACGGTGGCCACGCGCAGGCGTTGCTCGCTGTCGTCGCGCCAGATCACGAGTTCTACTTCCGGCTTCTGCGTCAGCAGCTCGACTTCATGAAAGCCACTGACCACCTGATCATCGACCGCCAGCAACAGATCGCCGGTTTTCAGCAGCGCCGCCGCCGGAGATCCGGCCACCAGACGGATGATCTGCAGCACCTCGCGCTGGTCACCGTTGTGATCCTCCAGCCGCCGGGCCCAGGCTTCAGACAGTCCGAAATTCCGCGCGCTGGCGAGAGGGATAGTGGCGAATTCTGCCTCCAGCGAACGGATTGGCCGCTGCTCGCGGACGATGTCCGCAACCTCCGCGACGATCGCCGCCGGGACGCCCTTGTTGACCTGATTGAGTTCCTGGCCGGCGTGATAGGCAAAACTGGACCATAAGGAAATTACATCACCGGATTCATCCACCAGCACGCCGTCGAAATCGGACGGCCCATTCACCAGCGAGATCGTCTCCAGATTGGCATCCCTGAAGCGCAGCGTCCTCGACAATGGGAATGCAACCGGGTCGATCGAAGCGACCTCGGTGCGTTGCGCAGCCAGACTGAGATCGGCTTTGAGACCTACCGCCCACACGGTGTCTCCCGGCCGAACAAGGGTCTCGGAAAAGTTCACGGATTGGACCGGCGTATCCCCGATCAGCGACGGGTCGTAGGCCAGCACCGCCAGGTTATGCAACGGATGGATCCATTCCACTTTGGCGGGCAGTTCCAGCGAACCGGCGATAGTAATCCGTGCGTCACCCATCGACACAGGCACGGTGTTGCGATCCACGACCACCAGTCCGCGCTCAGCGTCGATCACGACACCGGTGCCCTGGTAATGACGCTCCGAAACGCCGGAGACCGGATAGGGCATATCGTAATTGACCGTCACCAGCGAGTGACTGACCCGCTGCAGACGGGGATCCTGCTGGCTGACCATCCGCGTACTGGCCGGCTCGGGCGGCGGCGCTTCACCCGCCTCGGCAAATGGCTCGCAATACCAGAGCCCTGCCGAATCATCGCGTTGGCAATAGGCGGCCGGAAACCAGCGCCGGTCCATGCGCAATACGCGCAGCGTTGAGTTGCGCGGCTCATCAAAGCTGAAATAACGCACGGCCACCCGCTGGCCGTCTGCCAGCGACTCGGCGATGCGCCTGAAATCCTCCAGCCCTGGCGTCGGCTCACCGTCGATGTCGACAATCACCGCCGCCCGTGGAATACCGGCGCGCGCAAACACGTAGCCGGGATTGGCGATGAAGATCCCTTCCGGCGGCATGTTGAGATGCCGCGCCTGCTGGTAGGACAGCTGATTGACCACGGCATCACCGAATTCGATAAAGGCGTCCGGAGTAATGGCATGCAGATCAGCCGGCTCCACCTGCAGACTGAAGCTCTGGCCACCGCGCTGCAGCTCGATACTGACCGGCCGGCCGACGTTATTGTCGAGCACCTCTTCCAGCGCAACAAAACCCACAAGCGGTTTGCCGTCCAGCGCGACGAGGATGTCACCGGGCTCCATCTTCCCGGCCACCGGCGACCCCGGCACGACCTGCTTGACGACCAGCATGCCAGTCGCCTGCGGGAAGCGAGCGCGGGTCTCAGCCTCGGTCGCATCATCAAGGCCCAGACGGCGCAATTCGTCAAACGGTGTGTATACAAACTCCGTCATCAAGGTGCCGCGGGGCACGCTGCGGCCCTCGCGGACGAACTCCAGCGCTCGCTGCACGCGGTCCAGCGGCAAAAAGAAGCTGGAGGCGGCCTGAGTATTAGCGCCCGCATTGAGCGCAACGACCTTGCCATCAATATCGATCACCGGAGACCCCGAAGAGCCGCCAGAGGTGCCCGATGCAGCCTGGTAGTAGAAGGTGTTGAAGTCGTTGTACTTGCCGCGCCCATAGTCTGGCGCCTGACGGTCGAGACGCGCCAGGGTCCCGGCGAGAATCGACAACTGCTCACCCGCGTCGTTGCCCATTACGCGAATCTCGCGACCGACCTGAGCCCCTTCGGGGTACAAGGCAAGCTCTGCCGGCTGGATAAACCGCAGGCTGTTCGGATCGTAGCGGTAGATGCCGAAGTCATGCACCGGATCACGGTAGACGGCGCGCAGTTCGACTTCTTCGTTGTTGATGAAGATCGCCTCGGCCACCACTGGACCGGGCGTGACGACGTGACGGTTGGTCAGGATCAACCCGCGCTCGGCGTCGACTACGAAACCGGTCGCCTGGGTGGACTGGTTCCAGTTGGTATCGAATGACCGTGTGCCGTCAACGCGGATCGACACCACGCCGGATGCGGCCTGCCCCAGAGTGGTGCGCCAATCGGCATCCTGTGCGGCTGCGCCTGCGCAGACGATCAACAACAACGCAGACAGCAGCAAGGACTTCAAGGGCATCGGCACGATGATCAAAAGCCCGGCTCGTAGCCGAAATTCTCCACAAAGCGTTCGCGGAAACTGTCCGGCGTCAGCCTGTGGTTTTGGGTGCCATGACTACTGATCTTGATCGCCCCCATCAGCGACGCGATACGGCCGGTGGTCTCCCAGTCTGCACCCGCCATCAAACCGTACAACAGGCCGGCCCGGTAGGCGTCACCGCAACCGGTAGGATCAGTGATCGCAGACGGCCGGGCCGCGGGGATCTCCGTGACCTGACCGTCCCGGACCACGACAGAGCCTTCCCCACCTCGGGTGACGACCAGCGCGTCCACCTGGCGTGAGATCTGCTCGGCGCTCAAGCCGGTGCGTTCCTGCAGCATCTGACCCTCGTAGTCATTGACCGCCACCACGCTGGCCTGTTCGATGAATGCCCGCAGGTCTTCGCCATCAAACATCGGCAAACCCTGACCGGGGTCAAACACAAACGGGATGCCGGCCTCGGCAAATTGCCGCGCATGCTCGATCATCGCCTCACGGCCATCCGGCGAAACCATGCCCCAGCTGAAACCGGCGTCCGCCGGGACCGCGATCTCGTGCGCGTGACTCATTGCGCCGGGATGGAACGCGGTGATCTGGTTATCCTGCATGTCGGTGGTGATATACGCCTGAGCTGTGTAGGCAGACGGGATCTCGAGAAGAAAACGGCGAGACACGCCTTTCTCGTCCATCCATCGCGCATAAGGGCCGAAATCATGGCCCACAGCGCCCATGGGTTCACCCTCGCCGCCGAGCGACTTCAGGTTAAAGGCAATATTACCGGCACAACCGCCAAACTCGCGGCGCAACTCGGGTACCAGAAAAGCAACGTTCAGCACGTGGATCTGATCCGGCAGAATCTGGTCGGCAAAGCGCCCCGGAAACACCATGATGCAGTCGTAAGCGAAGGATCCGCAGATCAATGCGGGCATGACAATCTCCCTAGCGTATGGTCTTCGGACCGGGGTCAGGCAACGTCGGTTTCCGGGGTCCAGACCACATCGAGTTTACGTGCCGCGCGCACATCGTCGAGGCGCCTTACCGGCGTCGTGTGCGGCGCCGACTTGAGCAACTCCACATCCTCGCGCGCTTCTTGCAGAATTGCCGCCATCGCCTCTACAAAGCTGTCCAGCACCTCCTTGGCCTCTGTTTCCGAGGGCTCGATCAACAGGCATTCCGGCACCAGCAGCGGGAAATACGTCGTCGGCGCATGGAAGCCGTAATCAAGCAGACGCTTGGCGAAATCCATCGCTGTGGCATTGAACTCTCGCGCCTGAGACTTCAGCGTGACGATGAATTCATGACTGGCGCGACGGTCCGGATGTGCCAGGTCAAAGCCCTTTTCGCGCAGACGCGCAGCCATGTAGTTGGCATTAAGGGTGGCGAATTCGGCAACTCTGCGCATGCCTTCGCGACCCAGCATGCGCGCGTAGACATAGGCGCGCAGCAACACGCCCGCGTTACCCATGAATGCCGACAATCTTCCGATTGACTGCGGCAGATCCTGCTCGGTCAACCAGCGATAGCCGTTTTCGTCCCGGCCGACTACCGGCAGAGGCATAAAGGGCTCGAGACACTCGGCCACGCCTACGGCCCCGGAGCCCGGCCCACCGCCGCCGTGAGGGGTGGAGAAAGTCTTGTGCAGGTTCATATGGATGACATCGAAGCCCATGTCTCCCGGTCTCGCCCGACCGAGAATGGCGTTGAGGTTGGCGCCGTCGTAGTACAGCAGGCCGCCCGCCTCGTGCACCATCTCCGAGATCTCCAGAATGCTGCGCTCAAACACGCCGACAGTAGACGGGTTGGTCAGCATGATGCCGGCGGTATTGGGCCCAAGCACCTGTTTCAGGGCCTCGATATCCACATCACCATCGTCTTTGGTGGGAATTTCGATGACTTTGCAGCCGCACATGGTCGCGGTGGCGGGATTGGTGCCGTGCGCCGCATCCGGGACAATAATCTCGTTGCGATGCTCATCGCCGCGAGCCCGGTGATAGGCGCGGATCATCGCGACCCCGGCGAATTCGCCCTGCGCACCGGCCATCGGAGTCAGCGACACCGACTTCATCCCGGTCACGTCCTTGAGCATCTCCTGCAGTTCGAACATGCATTCCAGAAATCCCTGACCCTGATCCACCGGTGCCAAGGGATGACGGCCAAGAAATCCCGGCAACATGGCCAGCTGATTACATGCCCTGGGGTTGTACTTCATGGTGCACGAACCCAATGGATAGAAGTGCGTGTCAATCGAGAAATTCAGTTGCGACAAGCGGGTGAAATGACGGACGGTCTCGAGTTCGGAGACTTCCGGCAGACGCGGTGGTGACCTGCGGCGCAGCGATTCGGGGAGGTCGATCGCAGCCTTGCGGGCCGGCGCCTGCGCCTGAGCGCGTCGGCCCGGGCGTGAATACTCAAAAATGACGGGCTCAATCATGACGATTCAAGAACCTCTGGGGAGAGCTGCAGGGTTAGATACTCAGACAAAAGCGCTTAGCCCAGGGCCTTCAGCACGGGATCGTAATCCGGCTCCTGCCCGATCTCCGGCACCAGCTGTGAATGGACCACGTTGTCGTTCTCATCCAGCACCAGGACCGCACGAGCACACAGACCAGCCAGCGGCCCGTCCTTGAGCAGCACGCCATAGTTGCTGGCGAATTCCGGCGCCCGCATGGTGGAGAGCGTCAGCACGTTATCCAGGCCTTCGTCGCCGCAGAAACGCTTCTGCGCAAACGGCAGATCGGCGGAGACCATCAGCATCACGGTGTCCGCATGCTCGCGGGCGTAATCATTGAATTTTTTTGTCGAAATCGCGCACACCGGCGTATCTACGCTTGGGAAAATGGACAGGACTTTCTTCTTGCCGGTCCAGTCTCCCAGCGAGACATCGTTCAGGTCCCGATCGGTGAGCGTGAAATCCGGGGCCTTGGACCCGATCCGGGGCAGATCCCCGTTCGTATGAATTTCATTGCCATGCAGTGTCACGGTGGCCATTTTGTTCTCCAATTAATCTAAAGACGTTGTGTCAGGCCCGACTCAGGCGACCTGGGCTTCACGCATAACCTCGCCCAGCGCGCGGGCATAAGCTTCGATATCCTGGTCCAGCTTGGTCTCGGTGGCGCAGACCAGCAGTGCATCACCAAGCTCCGGGAAATCTGCCGACAGATCGTAGCCACCGAGAATCCCGCGCTCCGCCAAGGCGGCCAGTACCGGTCCCACCGGGCGATTGAATTTCAATACCGTTTCATGGAAATGAGGTCCGGAAAATCGCCTGTCGACGCCCTGAATCTCGCTCAGACGTGCTGCCAGCCGCGCGGTATTGTCCACCGACGAAGCCGCCACCCGCTCGAGGCCTTCTGCCCCGAGCAGAGTCATGTGGATAGTGGCCGCGGTCACCATCAAGCCCTGGTTGGTGCAGATATTCGATGTGGCTTTGGAGCGCCGTATATGTTGTTCCCGCGCCTGCAGGGTCAGCGTGAAGCCTCTGCGACCGTCTGCATCAAGCGTGCGGCCGACGATTCGACCTGGCATCTGCCGCACAAACGCGCTCTTGCAGGTCATGAAGCCGAAATAGGGTCCGCCCGAGGACAGCGGCACGCCCAGACACTGGCCTTCGCCACAGGCGATATCCGCACCCTCGGTGCCCCACTCTCCCGGCGGCCTGAGCAACGCCAGCGATAGCGGATTGACCACTGCGATAACCAGCGCGCCAAGCGCATGCGCCCAGTCCACCAGCGCATCGACCTGCTCCAGATTGCCGAAGAAATTGGGTTGCTGGATCACCACCGCCGTGATGTCCTCGCCGCCGAACTCGTCCAATGCGTCGTGGTCCACCTGACCAGTGTCCACATCCATCGGTAGCGGATCGAAACGCAAACCCTGGTTGCCGGCGATGGCGTTGGCCACCTTGATATAGACCGGGTTCAAGGTGCCAGCCACCAGGATCCGGGCGCTGCTCGATTTGCGGTTGGCGCGCACCGCCATCAGCGCCGCCTCGGCCACTGCCGACGCGCCGTCATACAGCGACGCGTTGGACACATCCAGACCAGTCAGGCTGCTCATCATCGTCTGGTATTCGTAGATCAGCTGCAGCGTGCCCTGACTCGCCTCCGCCTGGTAAGGCGTGTAGGCGCTGTAAAACTCGCCGCGAGTCGTGATCTCCCAGACCGCTGCGGGGATGTGATGTTCGTAAGCCCCGGCGCCGATAAAGCATAACGAGCCCTGGTCGCGCTCCGCGCGCTGGCGCATCAGCCGCTGAATTTCCATCTCGCTCATGCCGGTCGGCACATGAGCCAGCTCGGATATCCTCAATTTCTCCGGGATTTCGTCGAAAAGATCATCGACAGAGTCGACGCCGATCGCATCCAGCATCGCTCGGATATCGGTGTCGTTGTGCGGAATGAAGGGCATAGCTGTGTTCTCGTTACGGCGCTGGGCTCACGCGGAGCCCGGTGGAATCAGTCATCAAGAGTCGCGGCGTAGGCGTCAGCGTCGAGCAACTCATCCATACCCGAATCTGCGTCCAGTTTGATCTTTATCAGCCATCCGTCGCCGTATGGCGCTTCGTTAACTTTCTCTGGCGCCTCAGTCAGGTCTTCATTGACCTCGATTACCTCGCCATTCACCGGGCTGTATACATCAGACGCCGCCTTGACCGACTCGATGGTCGCGCAGGCTTCGCCGGCTTTAAGCCCACGGCCGGTTTCCGGCATTTCCACGAATACCAGATCGCCCAGCGCGGCCTGGGCATGATCAGTGATACCCACTGTAACCGTGCCGTCTCCGGCGTCGTGCACCCATTCGTGGCTTTTCGTGTATTTCCGATCGGCAGGTGTGTCGCTCATATTCCCCTTCCCCCTGATATCTGCAACGGACGCTGGGCCCGAAATGGCAAACTGACTAAATCCTGGATTTTCCGTTTCGGACAAACGGCGGCCTGACCACCCGTGCCGCGAGGCGGCGTCCGCGAATCTCCACCTCACACGTTTCGCCGGTCGCGGCCGGGACACGCGCCAGACCGATCGAACGGCCAAGAGTAGGTGAGAACGTTCCGCTGGTCACTTCCCCGTCGCCGAGACCTTCTACCAGTACTGTCTGATGGCCGCGGAGCACGCCGCGATCTTCGAGCAACAGCCCCACCAGTTTGCGCGATGCGCCATCCCGACGCTGGACCTCAAGCGCCTCGCGGCCAATAAAATCACGTTCCTGCGGCTCCCAGGCGATAGTCCAGCCGAGGCCTGATTCCAGGGGCGACGTGGACTCGTCCATATCACTGCCATAGAGATTCATGCCGGCTTCCAGACGCAGTGTGTCGCGAGCGCCCAGACCACACGGCCGAATTCCCGCTGTCGCCAGGCAGGCCCATAATGCCGCCGCCCGGTCGCCGGGCAGAATGATCTCCCAGCCATCCTCACCGGTGTAACCGGTCCGAGCCACAAACAGATCGTCGATCGCGGCGGCGAGAAACGGGGTCAGGCTCAAGGCTGTCTCCCGACCCTCGGCGGGCAGACAGGTCGACGCCTTGTCTCTTGCATTCGGCCCCTGGACAGCGATCATCGCCAGTTCCCTGCGCTCACGAACCTCGACCGAAAAGCCGGCCGCCTGAGCCTTGATCCAGGCCAAATCCTTTTCCCGCGTCGCGGCATTCACCACCAGGCGGTACCAGTCGTCGGCCAGATAATAGGTGATCAGATCGTCAATGACGCCGCCGTCTTCGGTCAGCATGCAGCTATAGAGCGCCTTCCCGGGCTGCTTGAGTTTGCTCACGTCATTGGCCAGCAGACGCGCCAAAAATGCCACGGTACCAGCCCCGTGCAGATCGACCACAGTCATGTGAGAGACATCGAACATGCCTGCGTCGCTGCGCACCGCATGATGCTCTTCGATCTGGGAGCCGTAATGCAGCGGCATGTCCCAGCCCCCGAAATCCACCATCCGGGCGCCCATATTGACGTGGGCGTCATAAAGCGGAGTTTTCTCTACCATCTGCAATCCCCCGGAACGGCTGATGCCCGCTGCTGACCCTGCGCGCAAAAAAAAACGACAGGATTCCCGTCCTGTCGCCCCTCTGTCCTGAAACCTGAGAGATTAGGCGCAACTCATCGCGGAGCCGGCCGTACCCCTTCGGTGGGCCGCTACCGCGGCCGCTCTCCAGAGCCAACATCGTCCCGCCGTCTTGTCTGCCTGAGCGTTTCCGGGCGGGTTGCGCCTTCGGCGGCCTGCCGCTTTGCGGCCGGCTCTCTCCCACGGGACGAACTAGTTGGAATCAAAATAATAGCCCAAGCTCTGCTGCCGGGCTAGCAATTGCCCTTGCCCCCGCCACAGGCTCGTCTCAAACTGCGCTCCAATCCCCGTCCAATGCCGAAAAGAGATAACCATGATGCGCTTTCCAGCCACCCCAGGACTGTTGCTCCCTGGCCTGCTGCTCATGTGTTCGGGGCTGCTGGCAGCCGAGACCACCGTCAGCGCGGTCGCGGCATCTGCAGCCGAAGCCGGAGTAAAACCGGCTGAAGCACTGCACCGGCTGTTGCGCGCCGAATGGCAGCGCAGCCTGGCCGAGGACCCGGTCATGGCGTCGACGCTTGGCGATCTGCGCTACAACAGCCTGTGGCCGGATCTCAGCCAGCCGGCGTTGGAGCGCCGCCACCAGGCCGACGCCGACGCCATCCAGGCGCTGCTGGCCATACGCCGGGGGGATCTGAGCCCGCTGGACCAGATCAACTACGACCTTTTCTTGCGTAATCTGCAAAACCGTCTGGACATCTACGATTTCAGCCGCCGGGATTTGTATGGTGGCAATACCGCGGTGCCGATGAATCAGCGCAACGGCCTGCAGACCGCCTACGACCTGGCCGAGTCGTTGCGCTTTCGGCAGCTCAGCGATTACCAGGACTGGATCGCCAGACTGCAGGGCTTCGGCACCTATGCAGATCAGATCATCGCGCTGTTTCAGGCCTCGATCGACCGGGGCATCGCCCAACCGCGGATTATCGTCGAACGGATTCGCGCACAGCTGCCGCCGATGCTGACATCCGACCCCGGCGAGAATCCGTTCTACCTGCCGTTCCGGGAGATGGCCGCGGACATCGATCCCGCCAGTCAGGCTGCGCTGCGCGCCGAGGCAAGCGCCGCCATTGAGCAGGTCGTTCTGCCCGCCTATCGCCGCTTCGCCGAATTCCTGGACCGAACATACCTGCCCCGGGCACGCACCACGGACGGCGTCTGGGACGAACCGGATGGCGAAGCCTTCTACGCCAATCGCGTGGCCTATTTCACCACCACCGAGCTGACGCCGGGACAAATCCACGAGCTCGGCCTCGCTGAGGTTTCGCGCATCCGGGTCGAGATGGAGGCAGTCATCGCGGATCTGCGATTCGACGGTAGTTTTGACGAGTTTCTTACCTTCCTGCGCACCGATCCCCGGTTCTATCACGAGACCGCGGAAGCGCTGTTTCAAGCCTATCTGGCCACCAGCAAGCGCATTGATCCGGAGCTGGTCAAGCTGTTCGGCCGTCTGCCGCGGATGCCGTACGGAGTGCGCCCGATCCCGGACGCTGTGGCACCTCATACCACGACCGCCTACTACTCGGGGCCTGCCGACGACGGCACTCGGGCAGGCTTCTATTATGTCAATCTCTATCAACCCGAGACCAGGCCAATCTATGAGATCGAGGTGCTGACCGTGCACGAGGCCATGCCCGGTCATCACCTGGAGACCGCGCTGACCATGGAACTGGGGCAGCTGCCAGACTTCAGGCGCCATGATTATCTGACCGCCTTCAGCGAGGGTTGGGCACTTTACTCGGAAAGCCTGGGTGCCGAACTGGGTTTGTACAAGGACCCATATTCGCGTTTCGGACAGTTGACCTACGAAATGTGGCGGGCGGTCCGCCTGGTTATCGATACCGGCATCCATGCCTTCGGCTGGGATCGACAGCGCGCGATCGAGTTCTTCAGATCCAACGCGGCCAAAACCGAGGCGGACATCGTCAATGAGGTCGATCGCTATATCAGCTGGCCGGGGCAGGCGCTGGCCTACAAGATCGGCGAATTGAAAATCAAGGAGCTGCGCGCCGAGGCGGAGTCACGGCTGGGCGAGCGCTTCGACATCCGCGCTTTCCACGACCAGTTGCTGGCCCAGGGTCCGGTGCCGCTGGCGCTGATGGCCAGTAACACACGCGCCTGGATAGACAGGCAGTCGGCGTCTCGTTGACCCGGCTGGTGGAACAGATTTCCTGACTTCATCAATATCACCATCGGCTATCATTGCAGGTCACAGTATCTGATGGCGGACAGCCAGTTATGAGCCAGCAATCGGCACGGATTCAACGCCGCAAAACTATCGGCGTCAGCGTCGACCACGTGCGTATCGGCGGGGGCGCTCCCGTGGTGGTCCAGTCAATGACCAATACCGATACCGCTGATATCGATGCTACGGTGCAACAAGTCAGGGAACTGGCCCAGGCCGGGTCCGAGCTGGTGCGGATAACGGTCAATACCGAAGAAGCAGCCCGGGCGGTACCCGAGATCCGGGAGCGCCTGTATCAACTGGGCGTCAACGCCCCGCTGGTCGGCGATTTTCATTTCAACGGGCACAAGCTGCTAACCCGGTATCCCGAGTGTGCGCAGGCGCTGTCCAAATACCGCATCAATCCCGGTAATGTTGGCCGCGGCAGCAAGCGCGATACGCAGTTCGCAGCGATGATCGAAGTCGCTTGCCGCTTCGGCCGCCCGGTGCGTATCGGCGTGAATTGGGGCAGCCTGGACCAGGAGCTGCTGACCCGTTTGATGGACGAAAACTCGGCCAGCGCCGAGCCGCTGGATGCGGATCAGGTGGTCCACCGGGCGTTGATCGTCTCGGCAATAGACAGCGCGCGCCGCGCGGAAGAAATCGGCCTCGGCCATGACCGTATCATCCTGTCCTGCAAGATGAGCGGTGTGCAGGACCTGATCACCGTCTACCGCGCGCTCGCCGAAGCCAGTGACTACCCGCTGCATCTTGGCCTCACCGAGGCAGGAATGGGATCCAAAGGTATCGTCGCCTCAACGGCGGCGTTGGCGGTGCTGCTGCAGGAAGGCATCGGCGACACGATCCGCATTTCACTTACCCCGGAACCCGGCGGTGACCGCAGTCGCGAGGTCATAGTCGCCCAGGAGATTTTGCAGACCATGGGACTGCGGTCGTTTACACCGATGGTCATCGCCTGTCCCGGTTGTGGCCGCACCACCAGCACCCTGTTCCAGTCTCTGGCTCAGGACATCCAGGATCACATCCGTCACCGGATGCCGGAATGGCGCAAGCAATACACGGGCGTGGAAGAGATGACCGTGGCGGTGATGGGTTGCGTGGTCAACGGCCCGGGCGAGAGCAAACACGCCAACATCGGCATCAGCTTGCCCGGCACCGGTGAGCGCCCGGTGGCGCCGGTCTATGAGGACGGCAACAAGACCGTGACCCTCAAGGGCGAAAGTATCGCGACGGAATTCCAGTCTCTGGTCGAATCCTACGTTGCGCGAAATTTCCCGCAACGCGATTGACGCCGGAAGGGCCGCCCCGGCGGATGAGCGGGTTGCGGCAATGCGTCATGGTAGTTAGCGCCAACGCGGATAGAATAACGGCATATTCGCTTTTTCGGAGCTTCCAATGGGCAAGGGCAGCAGCAAATACGCCTCGAAAACCCCGGACGAAAACGGTTACATCGCGTATAGCGAGGACGAAGACCAGATCTGGTCAGAGCTTTATTCGCGGCAGATAGATATGCTCCCGGGCCGCGCCTGCAGCGCTTTTCTGAACAACCTCGAAGCGCTTGGGTTGCCGCGGAACCGGGTGCCTCAACTGCCGGAGGTCTCGACCGTGTTGCGCGAGCACACCGGTTGGGAAGTAGCGCCGGTTCCGGCGCTGATCCCGTTCACCGAGTTTTTCAATTTGCTCGCCAACAAGCGCTTTCCGGCAGCCACCTTCATCCGCACGCGCGAAGAGATGGAGTATCTGCAGGAACCGGATATTTTTCACGAGATCTTCGGCCATACTCCATTACTGCTGGACAAGGGTTTCGCGGCATTCAGCCATGCCTACGGCAAGGCCGGTGTTGCCGCGCGCAAGGAAGACCACGCCATGCTGGCCCGTCTGTACTGGTTCACTGTGGAATTCGGACTGATCCACCGGCCCGGCAGGGAACTGCGCGCTTATGGAGCCGGGCTGTGCTCGTCTATCGGCGAGGTCAAATATGCGCTGGATAGTCCAGTACCGATACGCAAGCGCTTTGATCCGGTCGATGTGCTGCGCACGCCCTACCGCATAGATATCTTCCAGCCGATTTACTTTGTCATCGAGAGTTCGGAAGAGCTGTATCAACTGGCCCAGATGGACCTGCTGGCTATGATCGAAGAAGCGCGCAAACTGGGTATGCACCCGCCCGCATTCCCGCCAAAACAAAAGGTTGCCAGCTAGCAATAGCCAGCGGCGCCGGATACTGACAGGAAACAACATGACGCAACTGACTGCAGAACGCTGCGAGCCTTGCGAAGGCGGTGTCAAACCGCTGAGCCGTGAGGAAGCCGAGAAGCTGTTGAAGGATCTTCACCAAGACTGGGCGTTAAATGCCGATGCAACCGAGATTCATCGGGATTTCAGCTTCAAGGGCTTCTATCGAACCATGGGCTTCGTAAATGCGGTGGCCTGGGTCGCGAACGCGGAAGCGCATCATCCTGACCTGGAAGTAGGCTGGGGACACTGCCTGGTGCGTTACACCACGCATGCCATCGATGGGCTCTCGCGCAATGATTTTATTTGCGCAGCCAAGGTCGACGCCCTGCTCCAGCAGGCTTGATCTGAATGGGCACCGGTCGCCGGCGGCTTACCAGGCGCCGTTGATCCGCAAGCCAAAGAAACCGGAGTCCGCCAGCGGTTGCACCTGCACCGACTGACGCGGTTTGACCAGCCACCAGTTCCAGCCGACCGCCAGCGCGGCGCCGCCAAGCACGTCCCAGGTGTCATGCTCATCTGCATGGACCCGGGTCCACCCGGTGTAGGCCGCCAGCGCATAGGCCGGCCAGGCGTCGGTCCAGCCGTAGCGGCGATGCAGGAACGCGGCGCCGGCAAAAGCCGTGGCGGCGTGTCCGGACGGAAACGCGTTATTGTCGTCGCCATTGGGGCGTTCCTTGTCGATCACGGCCTTGAGCGCGTAGGTGCTGGCTACCGTGCCGGCAAAAGACCACAGGAACTGGCGTCGGCCTTCATCGTCGTCGCGCCGCCAGGCGATGCCGTAAGCAGCAAGCGGTATCGCGACTCTGAGCACATCGCCCGACGTCTCCACGGTGTCGGCGCTGGCTCCCCGAGGCACGGTCAGCGACAACGCGGCCAGCAACACTGCGGTCAGCAGACCGGGCCAATAAAGTGCCGATGCTCGGCCGGTCCCGTTCACTGCTCCGCACCGCCGACATCCATAGCCAAACCAGCGCTGGCCTGTGCCGGACTCTGGTACAGCCGGGCAAAGCCTTCGGCGGCCAGCCGGGCTGCGGCATCCGCGGGACGCTGATCCTGTTCTTGCTCCAGCGCCCACTGAGCATGCTCACACAGCAGGGCAAGACCGGCTGCCTGACCAAGCACCAGCGCCAGACGTCTTGCCCCGGCTTCCAGGTGCTCGCGATGCTCCTCGCCACGGCGCTGCTGATACCACTCGCAGGCGCGGCGGGCGCTGACTTCGGCCAGCGCCGACGCTTCGACCAGTCGCGGATCGGTGCAGCCAGCGCGACAGCGCTTGACCAGCGCGAGTATCGGCGTCGGGCCGTCGGTGACAGCCAGCGCGCGCAGCAAGTCCAGAGCCAGCACGTTGGTCGTCCCCTCCCAGATCGGCAATACCTGAGTATCGCGCAGCAAGGCCGGCAAACCCGTGTCTTCGACATAGCCGGCGCCACCAAAACTCTCGATGATCTCGCTGATCACAGCCACCGCCTCGCGGCCGGTAGTCAATTTGGTCAGCGACGTCAGCAGACGCAGCTCCGCCGACGCCAGCTCTCCCAGGCCGTCTGCTTCCCGCCGGCCGATCAGATCGACCAGGTAGAAACACAGGTGGAACGCAGCTTCGGTGCGCGCCTGCAGCCAGGCCAGCGTGTCCAGATGCAACGGTTGTTCGCTCAAGGCCCGGCCGAACGCGATGCGGCGTCTCGCATAGTCTCTGGACAAGGCGATCCCGCGCCGCATCGCGGCGACCGCGCAGACACTGTTCCAGGTCCGGGTCATTTCCAGCATCGGCACAATCTGCTGGACCCCGTTGTCGGCGCCGGCGACAAGTTGCGCCGGACAACCGTCAAGAATGAGTTCTGCGGTGGGCACCTTGCGGGTTCCCAGCTTGTCCTTGAGCCGGCACACGCGGATGCCGTTGAGACGACCCGCATCGTCACGGGTCTCCAGGTAAAACAACGCCAGGCCGCGACCGCCAGGCCCGTTACCCTCGGGCCTTGCCAGCGTCAGCGCCATTTCCGAAGTGGCCGCCGAGGTAAACCACTTGCGGCCGTAAAGCCGCCAACGGTCCTGATCACGCACCGCCCGGGTTTCGGAACGACCGACATCGGAGCCGCCGCTGGCCTCGGTCATCCACTGACCGCTGGTCCAGGCCAGTCGGCGATCGCGACTGGTCAGCCGAGGCACTGCGCGGTCGATCAACGCACGGTTGTTCGCTGCAATCAGCGTCCTCGCGGCCCCGTCGGTCATCGCCAGCGGGCAGGTATAGACATCGGAGGATGGGTGGAAAAGGTAGACCAGCGCGAATTGCAGGCTACGGGAAAGAGGGCCCCAGCGCCTCTCATAGGCGGTAGCGATCAGGCCGGTTTCCGCCGCGATAACGGCTGCGCGCCGCCACAGTGGCGATAACTCTATCTGGTCGACCCGTTGGCCCCAGGCATCCCACCGGGTCAGCACCGGCTCGTTGCGGCGATCGCCCAGCTGCATCTGGTAGAGCGAGCCTCCGGCCAGCTCCCCCATGGCCCGCAGCTGCGGCGCCACCTCGGCAAAGCCGTCGCCGAACCGACGGCTCAACAGCGAGCGCAACATGCGGTCATCGTCGAACTGGTTGTCCAGGCGGGGCGGATCCTGGCAAAACAACCCCGGGCTCCGATCCATCAGATGCCGAGCTTGTTGAGCGCGTCCATGATGCGGCCCAGCGTCATCGTCAGCGTCGGATGGGTGGTCTCGAAGCGATCCAGGAATTCTGCCAAAGGCTCACTGACGCTTTGCCCCGCATCCTTCTGTTTCGCTGCATCCTCCGCCAGAACGCCGCCGATACGCGCATGCAACTCGCCCAACGCGGCAAGCTCGTCTGCATCCAGCTGGTCATCCTGCTCAAGCTGACCCGCCAATTCATCCAGTAAGTTCTCGAGTTCTTTCTTTGCCATCATTCGCTCCGGGATGATTGTAATTGCTCCGCCATGGACGCGCGCGCGAAACGAGGCAGGTCGCCAGCCAGACCCATGGCCCGACGGATCAGTTCATGTTTTACCATCGGCGCGCCATTGACCAGACTCAATCCGAGTCTGCGTATCGAGGCCACCGCCGTATTTCGCTCGAGAAACAGACGCCCTATAGCGTCAATGCTGCCAGCCGCCAACATGTTCTCGCCCTTGCGCCAGCGTTCATAACGCCGAAGCACCGGCCGTTCGCCAGGATCCCGTCCGGCCTCTATCGCATCAAGCACGACTTCGGCCAGCGCGGCAGCATCGAGAAATCCCAGGTTGACGCCCTGCCCTGCCAGCGGGTGGACGGTATGCGCCGCATCGCCGACCAGCGCGAACCGCGTCGCCGTGTAGTTGCGAGCGTGTTGCAGGCGCAGCGGAAAACTTGCCCTGGGCCCGCTGTCGATTACTGCACCCAGTACCGAGCCGCTGGCCTCTGTCACTTGCTGATGAAAATCCGACTGCTCGACCAAGCAAAGTGATTCTGCATGTTCCGGTGTGGTGGACCAGACGATGGAACAGCGTCCGTCCTGCAACGGCAAGATGCCGATCGGTCCGCCAGCCAGAAAACGCTGCCATGCGGTCTCTCGATGCGACTTCTCAGTCCGGATGTGGCTGACTACAGCCGACTGCTGATAGGACTTTCCATCCACTTCGACGCCTGCGAGCTTACGGCTCGGCGAACCGCTGCCGTCGGCACCGACCACCAGCGACGCTTTCAGGCGTCGGCCGTTATCCAGGCGCAACAGCGCGCGGTCTTCGTCCAGTTCGAGTTCGGTCAGGCTGGCCGGACAAAGCACCGTGACCCGCGAATGCTCCAGCAAACCCCTCCACAGCGTCCACTGGATCAGACCGTTATCGATGATGTGACCGAGACAGGAAAGTCCGAGTTCGGCGCTGTCGAAGTGGATCGATCCGCGACCGAATGGCTCCGCATCAGCATCCCACACATGCATTTCGCGGTAAGCGCTGACCCCGGCGTCCTGCAGCGCATCCCAGACCGAACAAACCTCCAGTACCCGCTGCGAGGCTCTGGAGATCGCGGAGACACGCAACCCGGGGAAATTCCCTGCGCCAGGCTCAGGCGCTGTCGGTTCGCGCGCCTCGACCAGGCCGACCCGCAAACGGTCATTTCCCGAGACCAGCAAGCCGGCGGTCGCCGCACCCACCATGCCGGCGCCAATGACGACGACGTCGAAATCGTTGTTCATGACAGGGGCAAACCCCTCGCCAGCCGCGGCAGCCTGCCGGCACGGCCTGTCGTCTGACGCACGAAACCTTCCTTGGCTGCAGGCAGGAGATCCAGTCCCAGCAACGCCAGAGCACGGGCAGCCTTGACCGGTCCCAGCGGATTGGTAAACAGACGCACCAGCGAATCGGTCAGGCCGATGACCCGTTCATGATCCTGGCGGCGCCATTGTGCATAACTATTCCGCAAGTCCTCGCCGCCAAAATCGACATCGTTGCTCCGTGCCTCGGCCAACAACTCGGCCAGCGCCGCCACGTCGCGCAAACCCAGATTGAAACCCTGTCCCGCCACCGGATGCAGCGCATGAGCCGCATTGCCGATCAGTATCAGCCGGGGCGCGGATTGAGCAGCTGCGCGGACCAGCTTCAGCGGATAAGCGTGTCTTTTGCCGACACGGTGGATACGGCCGAGGCGGAACCCGAATGCCTGCTGAAGATCGGCCAGGAATTCCTCGTCGGAACATGCCAACGCCTGCTCTGCGGCAGCCGGGGTCATCGTCCAAACCAGGGAACAACGCTGGCCGGCCATCGGCAGCATGGCCAGCGGCCCGTGGTCGGTAAATCGCTCGAAGGCCTGGTATTCATGGTGCTGGGAGGTGCTGACGTTGGCGATCACCGCGCTCTGCCCATAATCGCGCGTGTCGCTGTCGATCCCTCCCATCTGGCGCAGCGGCGACTGCGCGCCATCAGCGGCCACGATCAAAGCCGTCTGCAGAGTTTCCGTGGTTCCGTCTTCTGCGCTGACCTCGACCTCGGCGTGCTCGTCGTCAACCCGGATCGACGACACCCGGGCCGGGCATAAGGTCTGCACATCTTCGCAACTGTCGATCATCCGCCACAGAACCGGACCGATGACGCGGTTCTCGATCACGTAACCGAGCGCCTCCAGGCCGTGATCCGAGCTGCGGATGCGGGTAAAGCCGAAACGACCGCGATCGGACACATGAATACGGCGTATCGGTGTAGCTTCGGCCTGCAGCGCATCCCAGCAGCCCATCGCCGCAAATATCCGCTGGCTGCCGTTGGCCACGGCGGTAGCGCGATCGTCGTAGCTCGGTTGCGAGCTGCTGGCCGGCGGCCAAGCCTCGACCACCGTAATGCGCAGACCCAGCGGAGCCAGGGCGGCCGCCAGCGAGGCGCCGACCATGCCGCCACCCGCTATGACTATGTCACTGGACCTGGCCATGACTGCTTGCTGCCATATCAGGCGGCGCGGATCAGCTGCTCGATGGTCTCGGGATCCGTCGGCACCGACCGGCTCAACACATCGCATCCGTCGCGCGTCACCAGAACATCGTCCTCGATCCGCACGCCGATGCCGCGCCATTTGGCGGCCACACCCTTTGCGTCAGGCGCGATATAGATACCCGGCTCGACGGTCAATACCATTCCTGGCTCCAGCAGGCGCCACTCCTCGCCGACCTTGTAGTCGCCCACATCGTGCACATCCAGCCCCAGCCAGTGACCGGTGCGATGCATAAAAAACGGCTTGTAGGCCTCCTCCTTGATCAGAGTCGGCAGGCGGCCCTTGAGCAGACCCAATTTGACCAGTCCACGCGTAATGGCGCGTACCGCGGCATCGTGGGGCTCGTTCCAGTGGTTGCCCGGGCGCACCTTGGCGATCGCGGCCCGGTGGGCCTCGAGGACCACATCATAGACAGCGCGTTGCGCTGCGCTGAAGCGACCATTGACCGGAAATGTGCGCGTGATATCCGAGGCATAACCGTCAACCTCGCAGCCGGCGTCGATCAGCAACAGATCGCCTGCGTCCAGCTCCGCATTGTTCTCGGTGTAATGCAGCACGCAGGCGTTGGCCCCACCGCCCACAATCAGATTGTAGGATGGCTGCGAACCATGGCGCCGAAACTCGTGCAGAAACTCTGCCTCGATCTCGTATTCCTTCATCCCCGGACGCACCATCTGCATTGCCCGGCAATGCGCGGTAGCCGCTATTCGGGCAGCTTTGCGCATGGTGCTGATCTCCGCCCGGGATTTGTACAGCCTCATATCATGCAGCATATGATCCAGGGCCACGAATTCCTGAGGCGTATGACGGCCTTTGCCCGCCTGAGCACGTAGTTCGTTGACCCAGCCCATCAATCGCTGGTCAAAATCCGGGTGGACGCCCATCGTGTAGTAGACCCGCTCACAGCGCTCCACCAATCCTGGCAGGATGTCGTCGATGTCCGACATCGGAAATGCGTCATCCGCGCCGAATTCCGCGATCGCACCCTCGGTTCCGGCCCGGCGACCGTCCCAGGTCTCGCGCACCGGATCGCGCTCACGGCAAAACAGGATGTATTCCCCGTGCTCTCGCCCCGGAATCAGCACGACGACGGATTCTGGCTCCTCGAATCCACTAAGGTAGAGGAAATCACTGTCCTGCCGGTAAGCGTACTCGCTGTCCCGATTCCGCTTCCGCACCGGTGCAGCCGGCAGGATGGCGATGCCACCCTTCCCCATCATGCGCATGAGCTGTTTCCTGCGCCGCTCGAATTCCTTTGGGCTCATATCTGCTCCGCAATCCAATAGAAGAAAAAATAAAATCTAATGCACCTGCGCCGGACCGGGAACCTCCATCGCAGGCGGATTGAGTTCGTCGAACACCAGCTGTACGCCTACCCGGACATACTCGACCAGATTGGCATAAGCGTCCTCCCCTTCCTGTTCACCTTCGCCCTCGGAAAAGTTGGCCTGAGTGATTTCCGAAAGGTCCTCCAGGATTTCGCGGATGTCTTCCGGCAGCTGGTCAAAGGTTTTCAGGCCGCGCAGCGCGAGACCGTAGAGAAACCCCTGGCACCAGCGACCGAGAGCATCGGCCCGCAGTCCCAGCTGGGTGTCGTCATCCGGCTGCAGCAGCTGAAAGTCAAATTGTGATCCATTGAGTTCCTGAAAGGTCATCAAGTGCAATTCAGCGAGCTGACTGTGCCGGTCCTCACCGATACTCGCCACGGTTTCTCCCGCATCGGCCAGCGTGTTTTGAATCCAGCTGTCGGGCAGGTCGTCGGCCGCAATGCACAAAAGACCGCAAAGTGTTCCATGCGCCTCTGCGGCTCCACTACCGCCCTCGGGTCCACGCAAGCAACGCTGGATGTCATCGTATTCCGGTTTTTGCACCACATTGTCCCGGCATGCCCGCCTCGGGGCGGACGGTGATCTGGCGTCAATCCTATCACTGTGCCGAAGACCGGCACATAGACCGTGAGCCGGTTGATTGACCGCCATCGCAAGGCCCGCGTACTATTCCCTGCATGAGCGACAGTGCTATTCAAACCTTCGAACTCGAACTGAAGCGACTGGAGTCCCGGCTCGACGAGTTGGTCAGCGTTTGTGACCACCTCAAGGAAGAAAACAGGTCTCTCCGCCAGCGTCAGGATTCGCTAACTTCCGAGCGCGCCACGCTGCTGCAGAAGAATGAGCAGGTCCGGGCCCGGGTGGAAGCCATGATCGGCCGCTTGAAGGCCATGGAACAGGGTAGCTAAACATGGATATGGCTCAGGTCAGCGTCCGCATCCTCGAGAAGGAGTACCAATTTGCCTGCCCGGCCAGCGAGCGCAATGCGCTGCTCAACTCGGCAGAGTTCCTGAATGCCAAGATGCGGCAGATCAGAGATTCGGGCAAAGTAGTCGGACTGGATCGTATCGCCGTCATGGCGGCGCTGAACCTGGCCAATGATCTGCTGAAAAACAAGGACATCGGCGAGACTGTGGATTCCACTATGGGTCTGCGCCTGAAATCCATGCGTGAACGAGTGGAAACTGCGCTGGAATCCAGCAAGCAACTTGAACTTTAAGCGCAGCGCCGAAGTCTTAACAATTTGGTATCTCCTGCAGTGTCCGACAGCGGTCCGGGTATTTCTCGACCCTAATCACTAACCCAGGGGCTATGTTCTGTCGGCAAGATTGAGCATGACCGCGTTTCGCGGAAAGCCTTAAGTGCCACGGCCTGCCCCACCTTTTGCTCTGGTCGGGAGCAAAGGTCCGCATCGGCACAGGCGGGAGATACCACCTCTAAACTATGCCCTCTCCGGAAAACCCACCAGGCAATCAGCAGCGGGCGCTGGTGCGTAAAAAGCTACGCGGCCGCCGGCGCGCCGTGCCCATAAGGGTGCGTCGTGAAGCCGCCGCAAGCCTGGCTCGGCGGATCCCCCGCATCATGGCCTACTCGCGAGCCCGCTGGGTTGCCGCCTATTTGCCATTCGATGGTGAGATTGATCTGCGGCCGTTGATCCAGGCCGGGGTCAACGCGGGCAAGCACTTCTGCCTGCCGATGATTGACCGTCGCTATCCGGGGACGATGAGCCTGGGCCACTTGAGCCGCTGCACGATTCTGTTGCACAACCGCTGGGGAATCCTCGAACCTCACCAGCGCTCCACGACGCGCGTCCCGTTGCAGCGAATCGACGTCATATTGTTACCGCTGGTTGCATTTGACCTCGCTGGCAACCGTCTCGGCATGGGCGCCGGCTACTACGACCGGCTGTTGCAGCATCGCTGCGTCCGTAGCTGGCGCCGACCGGTGTTGATCGGCGTTGCATTCGAAACGCAGAAGATGGAACAGCTGTTTGCCGAGTCCTGGGACGTCGCGCTTGACTGGGTGGTGACGGAGAAGCAGATCTACCGTATGCCAGTGAAGTCGAATCAACCGGAACAAGCAAGGAGATGACAGAGTGAATTACTGGCTGTTCAAATCGGAACCGAGCGAGTTCAGCATCGATGATCTGGCCAACAAACCAGGCCAGCGCGAGCATTGGGACGGTGTTCGCAATTATCAGGCCAGAAATTTCATGCGCGACAAAATGCGCATCGGCGACCTCGGTTTCTTCTATCACTCCAGTTGCGCACAACCTGGGATCGTCGGAATCGTGCGCGTGGTCAAGGGAGCGTACCCGGATCACACTGCCTTTGACCCGACCGATAAACACTTCGACGAGAAGAGCGATCCGGAGGCGCCGCGCTGGTACATGGTCGATGTCGGCTTCGTCGAGAAGTTACAGCAACCCATTACTCTGCAAGCGTTAAAAGCCTATAAACATAGCTCCATGCAGGATTTCCCGTTAACCCGGCGCGGCAATCGCTTGTCGATAATGCCGGTTACGAAACAACAATGGGAATTCATCCGCGGCCTTTGATCTTGTCTGCGCCGGCATAATCAGAGCGAGCAAAACTCGCGCTTGCAAACCGCCCTGCCGTAGTGCTTCGCGACAGCCGTTTTTTTTCTGCTTGCAAAACGCAGAACGGTTGCTGGAATTTTCAACACTGTTGTATATACTCATCCGCGAACCCCCAACACGGAGATTGTCATGGCTAAGAAACCCGCATCGCGGAAGAAAGCTGCCAGCAAGAAGAAGCCGGCATCGAAGAAGAAGGTTGTGCGCAAGGCGAAGGTAAAGAAGAAAGTCGTGCGTAGATCTACGGCCAAGAAGCGGCCAGCAGCGAAGAAGAGAGTAGCGAAGAAGAAACCAGCCGCTCGCAAGAAAGCTGCGAAGAAGAAGGCTGCGAAAAAGAAGGTAGCCAAGAAGAGAGTGGCGAAGAAGAAACCAGCCGCTCGCAAGAAAGCTGCGAAAAAGAAAGTAGCCAAGAAGAAGCCGGCTCGTCGCAAGAAGGCTGCGAAGAAGAAGGTAGCCAAGAAGAAACCTGCCGCTCGCAAGAAGGCTTCGAAGAAGAAGCCAGCCTCGCGCAAGAAAGCCGCTTCGAAGAAGAAGCCTGCCTCAAGAAAGAAATAGACGAGGCGACTGACTGCGGTTCAGTCAACTGTGCCGGGCCGTTCGAAAGGACGGCCCGGTTTTTTTTGCGCCGGTGCCTGCTAACATTGAGCCGCAAGCCCGGTCCCAGAGACCTGCACCGATCAATGCCGAGCGGCTGTGGCTTGCAGCCAGCTACAGAGTACCCACCGGAGCGATGATGACCCAGGACCAGATGAAAGCGGCGGCGGCCAGGGCGGCGCTTGGATTCGTAGACGGTGGCGTGATCGGGGTCGGCACCGGTTCGACGGTGAATCACTTTATCGATGGGCTGGCCGAGATAACTGATCGGTTTAGCGGCGCGGTGTCCAGCTCTGAAGCTTCCACTCGACGACTTGAGTTGCATGGCATCGAGGTCCTGGACCTGAACGATGTGGGAGAACTGGCCATATATGTCGATGGCGCCGATGAAGCCGACGGTGCGTTAAACCTGATAAAGGGCGGCGGCGGCGCTCTGACCAGAGAGAAGATTGTGGCAGCGGCAAGCCGCAGCTTCATTTGTATCGCTGACGACAGCAAACTTGTAGACGTGCTGGGCTCATTTCCGCTGCCCGTGGAGGTGATCCCGATGGCCAGATCCTACGTCAGCAGATGTTTATCGGCACTGGGCGCCAAACCCGTCCTGCGTGAGGGATTTGTTACAGATAACGGCAACGTGATCCTGGATCTGCATGGTCTGCGGATCGATGCCCCGGCCGCGCTCGAGAGCGAAATCAATCAGATCACCGGGGTGGTTACCAACGGCATCTTTGCGCGGCGTCCCGCTGATCTGTTACTGCTTGGAACCGCCGGCGGGGTAAAGACCCTCCGCGCCTGAAGCCCTGACGGTTTGATCAGCCGGGCCTGCTGCCGGCCGGCACCTTGTAGTCTTCGAACCTGAAGCGCCGCGTCCTGAACCAGTACTCTACGGTGAATCCTGGCCACAGGGTTACATTGCGGCCGTTTGCATCCAGATACCAGCTTCGGCAATCGCTGGCCCAGACCGTGCGGGCCAGGCGCCGCTGCAGCCGCCGGTTGAATTCCGCCTCGATCTCCGGCCTGACCTCCAGGCTATGGATTGACCCGCTCTCCATGGCCGATATGGCCTGCATGATGTAGCCGACCTGAGCTTCCAGCATAAAGACCACGGAGTTATGACCCAGACCGGTATTGGGTCCGGCCAGCATAAAGAAGTTGGGAAACCCGGAAACGCTAATGCCCTTGTAGGCCTCGATGCCGCCGCGCCAGCGGTCGGTGATATCTACCCCCTGGCTACCGGTAATCATCCCCTCCGCGAACGGCGCCGTGGCCTGAAAGCCGGTAGCGAGAATGATTGCGTCTACGGCCAACTGATCGCCGGCACTGGTCAACACGCCGGTGGCCGTGATTGCGCGAACCGGGTCGGTGATCAGATGTACATTGCCTCGGTTCAAGGCCGGGTAATAATCGTTGGATAACAACAGGCGCTTGCAGCCGGGTGGATACTCCGGGGTCAGCTTCGTCTGGAGATCCGGATCGCGGACCTGGCGCCGGATGTTCCATCGGCCGAAAGCCTTTAGTAATGCGCCCAGCCGTGGCCACACAATGAACACCACCGCACGACTCTCCAATCGCCAGTACATCAGCATGCGGGCAATACGTTGAGTCAGCGGCCAGCGCCTGAACAACCAACGCTCCAGCCGGCTGACTGCCCGATCCGGCCGCGGCAGCACCCAGGGTGGCGTACGCTGACACAGGTGCAATTGCGCGACCTGCGGCGCGATCGCCGGCACAATTTGAACTGCGCTGGCACCGGTGCCGATAACCGCGACCCGTTTGCCTTGCAGAGAGTAGTCATGCGCCCATCGGGCCGAGTGAAAGACCTTCCCGTCAAATCGATCCAGGCCCGGTATGTGGGGCAGAGCCGGTCGGCTCAAGGGACCAGTGGCCGCCACCAGGATTCGGGTCCGGTAACGCGTGCCGTCGGCGGTCTCTACCAGCCAGTTCCGGTCCGCATCCTGGTACGCCGCGCTCTTTACTTCGGACGATAGACGGATATGCGGCGCCAGCCGGTACTTTTCTACGCAATGACGCAGGTAAGCCAGAATCTCCGGCTGACGCCCGAACATGTGGGACCAGTCCGGGTTCGGCTCGAAGGAGAACGAATACAGCAGTGACTGCACATCACAGGCGCAGCCTGGGTATGTATTGGCCCACCAGGTGCCGCCGACATCAGCATCCTTCTCCAGCAGCACAAAATCGTCGATGCCGGCCTGCTTGAGCTTGATCGCCAGACACAGACCACCGAATCCGGCACCGACAATAATGACCCGGAGATCTGTCGGCGTCGGCCGGCATCCGGCATCTGCATTCATGTGCGAACCGCGCTGATCTGTGGGAGTTGTTTTCAATATCCGCCGGCGCGCTGTGCGGGTCAATCACTGATGCACACAAGCTGCATAGCGCGACTTGCCGCGGATGGCTCAGTCAGAGGGCGCCAATTGCGTCGTCAATTAACGCCGTCAGAATTCGAACGTCGTACGGATGCCCGGGATCCAGCCTTCAGGCCCGTCCCCGTTATCGACCTTCTCGCTGATGAACTGCAAATCGGCGGTGAACGACAGTCCCGCGCCTATGGCGAAGCGGTAATAGGCTTCACCCACATGAGAGTTGTCGATATCGAGATTCCCGCCACGCAACAAGGCATAGCCGACGCCCAGTTTGTCGCCGGATCTGTTCCACAACCCACCGTCGAAGTCGATGCCGGCGGAATACAGGGATTTGTAGTCGATGGCAGCATCGTCGTCCTGCCAGCCTAACCGCATGAATCCGCCGATGCCTGGAGCGAACTGCTGGTCGATTGAGACAATGAGCCAGCGCCGCCGGCTATCCCGGCCGTTACCCGGCCGCGGGAAATCATGCGAAGTGTCAGCGACGACCACCCGATAGGTGGCGGGGCCGATCGACAAATCGAACCTGCGTTCGGCCTGGACACCAATGAAACCATAGTTCTTCCCGGCGCCGCCCCCGCCGACCTGCATCACCACGCCCGTCAGCGACCAGTTCCCGATCTTCCAGTCCGCGGCTACCCCCGCATCGTACGAGGGGAGCAGAGCAGATGGAGCGTTGACCAGCGCAGAGTTCATGAACTGTGTGTACTCGTCGTTGGAGTACCGGTTCTGGTCGAGATAGTCCGTCGCGTCGATGATGCCCGCGCTCAGCTCCAGGTCTCCTGCTGCACCCAGATCCGCGGTGTGCTTGTACCACGCGGTTAGCAAATAGCTGCGGTCGCGGCCGTTTATGTCGGTGACATCGTCCTCCAGGTCCGCACCCCATGGCGAGACGTTGACCGGCAACTCCTTGTTTAGACCATTGCCCGCGGCGAAGCCGAGTTTGACCAGGAACTCGTTCTGCTCATCCGGCAAAAAACGAAACTCGGGTTGCAGCGGTGCTGCACCCCGGCACTTGTCGTCGACGTTTGAAACCTGCTGGCACTGCATAGAGGCGGCGGCGACGCCGTTCAGCGAAAACTTCTCGGTGATGTCCCAGGCAAACGCCCAGGTCGCTGGCCAGCTCAGAAACGGGATCGCAAGGACCCAGGCGATGGGTGTCGCGCGATCACCCGGCGCTTTCGGAATCTGTCGCTCCTCGCCCCGACTAACGGCGAAACAGTACAACCGGCGCATCCTTGTAATGGCTGTCGACCCAGCGCCGGTAACCGCATTTCTCTGCTACCCGGATAGATGGCAGATTTGCCTTATCGATCAGGCACACAGTTTGCTGCTGCCCGAAATGCCCGGCGCCCCAATCCAGCGCCGCCCGCACTGCCTCGGTAGCGAACCCCCGGCCGTGGGACCAGCGCGCCAATACCCACCCTGCCTCTGGCATGCCCTCGATCGAAGGCTCCAGGTCACGTTTCAGGTCCGCAAAACCAACCTCGCCGACAAAACGACCGGAGGTCTTCTCCTCGACCAACCAATAACCGAACCCCATGGCCGACCAGTGCCCGATATGGCGTAGCAAGCGCCACCAGCACTCCTCCCGGGCGAACGGCCGGCCGCCAATGTGACGGGTCACAACGGGATCACCCCACATCGCGGCGCTTTGCTCGAGGTCTCCCACGCGGTGGCCACGCATCAACAGGCGCGGCGTATCGAGTGTCGGTACCGCTGCGAATGTGTCGTTATGGGCAGGCAAGTGACACCCCCGGGATACGTCAAAGCGACAGCGTTGGACCTTAAAACAAAGGCCGGGGAAGGTCCAACATTACAGCCTGACGGCGGATCCGCAGAGGTGCCCCGGTGAGCCCGGCCAACCCGCGCTCAGAGCCTGATCTGCCTGTCCGGATCGGCGAGTCTTTGCCGCGGATCCCGAAGTCCTGATATTTGCCGACCCCGGCGTCTATACTTGCCCGACTGTCTCCGGGCCAGATACAGCCCGGCAATTGGGGGAGTATTAATGAAAAATAAAATAGCTGTTGTCGTATTGGCGTGTGCGAGTTGCTTGCCGCTGGCGGCCGTAGGCCAAACTGACGAAGAGCAATCGAACTTTATCTACGCCACTTATATGAATTGCAATTCGGTCCGTCAGGAGGAAGCAGACGCGATTTTTGCCACCGTGCAAAAACCGATACTGGAGGCTGCGGTCGCCAACGGCACGATCACCGGCTGGGGCTGGCTGGCCCATCACACTGGCGGAAAGTGGCGCCGCGTTCGCTATCACAGCGCCAACAGCATGGACGAGCTGCTGGCCGCGCTTGAGACGATCGGCGAGCAGACGGACGCAGCACTGGGTGATGACACCACCTTTGGCAGCATCTGCAACCAGCATGACGACTATATCTGGCGCTCAGCAGCGGGATCGGCAGGTGATGCAGCCGGCGGAGATCGGGGCAAGGCCAGCCTGTCCGCCTACTTCGTATGCGATATAGCGCTCGAAGACCGCGCCGACGAAATTGTGAAGACGGTGTTTGCGCCGATCTACAACGCTCATGTTGGCGAGGGTAAGCTGAAATCCTGGGGCTGGTCCGAGCATATCGTGGGCGGCAAGTACCGTCGCCTCGCGACCATGACCGCGGATGACTGGCCGACCTTGCTGAAGATGCGCGGCGAGATTTTCGAGGCCATGGACAAGCAGGACAATCCGCTGGCGGACTACTTCGGCGAGATCTGCGGATCCCACTCTGACTATCTGTGGGACATCCAGTTCGAGGGCTAGGGTTCGAGGGCTAGGGTCGCTGCGTCGATCACGACTTGTGGAAGAGACAGACCCCGCTGCGGCGGGGTCTGTCATTTTGTCGACCGGACCAGCACCGGTTTCCGGTACGCGCAGCGCCTAAGCCCTGGTCTTCACCAGGCCATGGTCAATCATCTGCTGGAAAAACTCATTCATCGACTCGGACAAGGGTCGGTAATGGATACCCAGTTCCCTGATGCTTTTGCTGTTGTCTGCCTTCCACGGCAGATCGATATTCCGCGCGACCATCTTGCGCGTCATCTTGCTGTCCACCAGCGGTCCGATCAGCCACAGCAGCCACTTGGGCAGCGTGTTTCGGGGGATCGGGTAGTCCTTGCCATACTTCTCCCGCAGCGTCTGGGACATCGAAAACAGATCGGTATTGTGTCCCGAAATGATGTGTCGACCGTTCGCCTGAGGGGTAAAGCCCGCCCGGTAGTGCGCCTCCGCCAGATCGCGAACATCGACCACGCCGAATCCCCATCGCGGCGCGCCCGCCTTTAGCGTGCCATCGCCGATCTGTCTGATCAGGTTGAAACTTTCCGACGTTGCGTGCGGATTGATACCCGGGCCGATGACCAGCGACGGATTGATCACCACCAGATCCCAGCGTGACTGCGCCTGGTTGATCTTCCATGCTTCTTTTTCGGCAACGGTCTTCGAATACGAATAGGGATTGTGAGTCAGTGATGAACTGGTGTTCCAGATTTCCTCGGTAAAGACACCGCCGGGCGTCTGTTGCAGGTCCGCATTGTCGCCATAGATCGCCGCGCAGCTGCTGGTCAGCACCACACGCCTTACCGAGGACGTGCGATTGGCAGTTTCAAGCACATTGCGGGTCCCGAGTTTGGCCGGATCCACCAGTTCCTTCTGCGGATCTTTGACCTCGACGATGAACGGCGACGCGGTATGGAAGACCAGCTGGCATCCGGCCATGGCCTCCGCATAGGAGCCCTCGTCCAGCAGGTCGGCTTTGAAATACCTGATCTCTCCGGGAGCCGCTGACGCAAGCGCATTCAGATATTTCAGCTTCTCCGGATTGTCAGGATCGCGCACCGGCGCGTGCACGGTTAAGCCTTCCTGCAGGAGCTTCTCGACCAGCAACCCGGCCACATAGCCGGTGGCACCGGTCACCATTACTGGAGCAGATCGGTCAATCGAGGTCATGAGAAAACTCCTGTCTGTTCTTTCTCTTGTTCAGGCGAACAATAGCGCACGACGATTCATGCGACTCTAACAGAGCGGAACTGAGAAAATGCGAAATAAGCCAGGCTGTTGGACCAGTACTGCCACAGCTGCGTTTTTCAACCCCGGCGTTTATGCTTGAGTCTGGCTCCCAGGATGTGGAACCCATGAAAAACGTGAGACCAATACTACCGGCGATTCTGGCATTAATGCTGAGCGGATACAGCAGTGCAGATGAGCTGACAGACGCTGCCGAGTGCCTGTGTGACGCAATCAAGGCCTGCGCACTTGAAGCGGTGGGGGGCGAGGACCTTAGCGACGAGTTGCGGCAGCAAATGGATCCCGTACTGGAGAAAAACTGTGCCGAAATGCGCAGCCGGGTGCAGGCAGTGCCCGCCAACCACAAACTCTACCAGCCGGCGGTCGGCTGCCTGCGCAGCATGACGTCGCTCAGCTGCCCACAGCTACACAATGCGAGCGGGCTGAAAACGCCCGAATGTGCGGAGTATGATCGACTGGCAAAAGAAGCGAGTGCCGGGACACCGTAAGTGTTCAACGAAGTGTCGAATCGGGTACATGTCATCGCCAGCACCCACCGAACTCGCCTGATCAGGGGCAATTATCATTGCTCCTGATCATCGCCCAGCTCCCCGTCAGGTATAGAAAACCTGGCATTTGGTCGAATTTCGAGGTCTGTCTTTACGCCATAGCGTTTCCAACATAAAGCTTCAGCGTTACCTCCGGTCCGATCACGTTATTCAAACGCGAAAATAGTCTTCCAGTCGTTCTTCATGCTGATAACAATCCAGCCTTGCTTCTTGGCCTCGTCGTATAGCGCCTGGGTGAACCTTCCAACCTTGGTATCGGGTAGTCCCTGGGCCGGGCCGTAGGCATATTCGCGATTGGCATCGTCATGCAGGACGAGCAATGAGAGCCGCGCGCCGCTGCCGGCCTTCGTGTACTCCAGCATCTGCTGATCACCGGTCGAGTTGCCGAACGCGATGTGGGGCTGGCGGCCGATCATCAGGTGTATGGCCTCGGGCTTGCCGGCATCGTTGTCATTGATCAGCAGCTTCGGCTCCTTGGTGAGGAACGGCTTGCCATCCTCGGCATAGCCGTACTTCATGCCGACCGCGCTACCAACTACCTGTTCAGGCGGAATGCCATAAACCGGTTCCGAATACTGGCGCACAAAGTCCTGCCCTCCGCCCGTGACAATGTAGGTCTTGTAGTGATTAGCACGCAGATACTGCAGAACTTCCTGCATCGGCTGGTAAGTCAATTCGGTGTATGGCTTGTTCCAGCGCGGGTCTTTGGCTGCGGCGAGCCACTTCTGCGCTTCTGCGCTGAATGTATCAACCGACATGCCAGTGAGCGTGGCCATAGCCAGCTTTTCGAGGTCGGGCAGCGTCAGTTTAGCCACGGCCGCCCGATCACCCTTCAGGATCTCCAGTACCGTCGAGTAGGGGGCGAGTTTGGCCAGCTCGGGCCTGGCCTTGACCAGACTTGGCACCCTCTCAAGGACATACATCACCTGCGAGTACATCGGATGCTCGACCCACAGCGTGCCGTCCTGGTCGAAGGTAGCGATGCGCTCGGCGGGCGGCACGAAGCTCGGACTCGTCGGCGTGGTGGTCGCATTCACAAACCTGACAATCGCGTGCTTGGCCGCACCGTCATTCCACGACGGCAGCGGATCGGACTGCGCCTGCGCGCCGAATGCAAGCAGCACGCCTACCGCCAGGACCCACGAGAATCGGGAAGGCGAACGGAGTCTCAGCATGGTTGTTCTCCTGTTAAACGGAATACAGAGCCTGGGAGCCGGAGGAGCGCTACTGCATCCCCGCCGAATCCGTACTTATGCTCTTCATCAGGGAGTCCATCTGCTTTTCTAAACTCAGTGACTCCGCGCGCTGGCGCGGCGGCCACTGTTTCAGAGATTCGATATGTTGACCCAGGATTCCCTGGGCTGGTATCAGTGTCCACATCTTCTGCGCGAATAGCTTGCGACCGATATAGCCAAATTCATGCGACTCCTGATCCATGATCTCCATAGGATCCATGCGCAGGTTGAAGAGATACGGCACACGTGGATAAACCAGCGGGTTCCACCAATATCCTTCCATCTTGACCGCAAAGGACATCTTCCAATCCCCGACCCGCAAACCTGTCAGGTCAGACTCGTCATAGTAGAAAAACTCGTTGCGCGCCGACTTATCCGTCTTGCCCGTCCAAAGATCCAGATTGTTGTAGCCGTCGAGATGGACTCTATATTCGACGTCGCCAAGCTTCTTGCCCTTCAGCAATTCTTGTTTAATGTTCGTCTCGCCAGCGGCCGCGGCAAGCGTCACGAAAAGGTCTTCGTGGCTCTGGATACCGTTGGAGCTGCTCCCCGCCGGGATTTTGCCGGGCCAGCGCACAAAAATGGGCACTCGTACGCCACCTTCCCATGTCGTGCCCTTCTCACCGCGGAAAGGCGAATAACCTCCGTCCGGCCACAGCATTAGTTCGTAGCCGTTATCGGTTGAGTAGACCACGATGGTGTTGTCGGCGATGCCGAGGTCGTCGAGCTTTTTCAGCAGCTGACCGACCTGATCGTCATGCTGAATCATGCCGGCCCGGTAGACATCCATTTCCGGACGGCCCTCATCCACGGCCTTTTGAGCGTACTCTTTTGGAACGTGTGTCCAGATATGCATGCGCGTGGCATTGAACCAGACAAAGAACGGCTTTTCTTCTTCGACACTGCGGTCGATAAACTTCTCGGCCGCTTCGAGAAACTCGTCATCCACCGTCTCCATTCGCTTGCGGGTCAGCGGGCCCTTATCCTCACAACGTTGCTTGCCCATCCGGCCAAACTTCGGATCAACGGTGGGGTCATCCTTATCCGTCGCCCAGCAATACAAAATACCGCGCGGGCCGAACTTCTCCATGAATGCCGGATCCTTCAAGCCGGGATAGTCGAGTTGCTCAGGCTCTTCTTCGGCATTGAGGTGGTACAAATTACCGAAAAATTCGTCGAATCCGTGCACAGTCGGCAGGAACTCGTTGCGATCGCCGAGGTGATTCTTGCCGAACTGTCCAGCAGTGTAGCCCAAGGGTTTCAATACCTCGGCCAGCGTTGGGTCTTCCTTCTGCAGACCCAGATCCGACCCGGGAATGCCGATGGTCGTCATGCCGGTCCTGATCGGGTACTGCCCGGTAATGAACGCCGCTCGGCCGGCAGTGCAGCTCGGTTGCGCGTAGTGATCGGTGAACAACATGCCCTCATTGGCGATCCGGTCTATGTTCGGCGTGTGACCCATCATGCCGTGCGTGTACGCGCCCACATTCCACATGCCGACATCATCGCCGAAGATCACAAGGATGTTGGGTTTATCGGCGGCCGCAACAGGTGCCACAAAGCCCGTTGTGCCCAGCGCAATCATCAGCGCCAGCACATACCGGGCGCGCAGCGCAAAACCATGGGTGTTATTGGTGGCTGAACTGTTGCCTTCCATTATTCAACTCCGGAGTTCGAAAAAAGGTGGGGGACCATATTCCATGCCCTCATATTGAAAAAAGCGGGCGACCTTTTCAGGCCGCCCGCTTCATTACTTCACACTAAACAATACAAGCTTTAGGGCAATCTGCTAGTGACCCTGGTGGCTGATGTGTTTCGCATCCTGCATCGCCTTGATGATGTTATCCAGGTTGTAGCTCGCCGGAGTCTGCAGCGCTGGGAAGGTCCTGTACGTCTCAAGTTCCTTCAGCCACAGCAGCTGCCCGATGGGCAGCAGATTCCAGTCATAGATGAACGCGGTGCTCGGGGCGGCCAGTGCACCGCCGTAGCCCAGCAGGGTACCTTCAGCCGACGCAACCGAGCGCTCGAAGGGATCACGCTTGAGGTTGTTGACCTGGGTCCAGTGATAGGTGCTTGCGTCATTGAACGCTTCCAGCGCATTGGAAGACACCATCGTGTAGTAGAACTTCCAGTTCTTGTACCGCACCGCCGAAGGCTGTGCACCGGTGTAGTAGAAGAACGTGTCACGTGCCGAATCCGACTTGCCTTCGAGATAGTCCCGCTGGTCGTAGCCGTCGAGCGTCGTCTTGACGATGCCGGGATACTTGCCGGCCTCGATCTGTTTCTTCAGGCCGTCGCCCGAAGGCCCGCCGGCGATATTGACGAAGGTGGGCACCCAGTCCAGCGACGAGAATATCTGGTCCGGATTGGTGCCAGCCTTGATGTGGCCAGGCCAACGAATGAGCATCGGCGCCCGCATGCCGCCTTCCCAGGTGGTCAGCTTGCCGCCTCTGAAGGGCGTGATCCCGCCGTCCGGGTAGGTGATGCTTTCCGCACCGTTGTCGGTGGTGAAGACGATGATGGTGTTGTCCATCTCGCCCATTTCCTCGAGCTTTTTAAACACGTAGCCGATATTGTCGTCCATCTGCTTCATGCCGGCTTCGTTGATACCCCAGTCCTTACCGCCCTTCTCGCCCAGCATGTCCATGTACTTGTCCGAGAGCATGGTGGTGACGTGCATGCGCGCCGGGTTATACCAGACGAAGAACGGCTTGTCGGTCTTGTCGGGGTCGTTGCGGTCGAGGAAGTCGATGACCTGGGCAGAGATTTCCTCGTCAATGGTCTTGGAACGTTCCAGCGTCAGCGGCCCTTCGTCCTTGCAGCTCTGGTTCTTCTCGCTGCCGTCCTGGGACGTGCAATGGATAACCGGCCGTGGCGGGGTCATACAGAGCGCTTTCCGCGGATCCACCGCACCGGCGGGCTCTTTAAGACCCTTGACCGGGGTGTTCAGACAGGGAGGAACAACGGCTTGATCGGTCGGAGAGCTGTTGATATCCGGGAAGCTCACCCCCTGCATTGCGTCGAGGTGATACAGGTAGCCCCAGAACTCCTGGAAGCCGTGAGCGGTCGGCAGCGACGCCGATTTATCGCCCAGGTGGTTCTTGCCGAACTCGCCGGTGTTGTAGCCGAGATCCAGCAGGAATTTTGCCAGCGCGGGCGTGCCCGGCAACAGCGAACTGGTAGCACCCGGAAGCTGCGGCATGACCATGCCGGCACGCAAGGGATGCATGCCGGTGAAGAAGGCTGTGCGCCCTGCCGTGCAGCTCTGCTCGGCATAATAGGTCATAAATCTCGCGCCTTCATTCGCCAGGCGGTCGATGTTAGGCGTCTCCCCAACCATCAGACCCTGATGGTAGGCACCCACGTTCATGATGCCAATATCGTCGCCCATGATGAACAGGATATTGGGTTTCTCGCTTGCGGCGAGCGCCAGGCTGGGCAGTGATGCTGCCAGTGCCAGCGCAGTCCCCGCTAGCGAACTTGCTAATTTAGGCTTCATACATTGACCTCTTTGAAGTGAATTGAGCAGTAATCGGTGGAACAGAGCCACCGCAGTCCACTGCATGCCCAGGGACCAGGTGAGACAAAGGTGTCGCAAAATAAGGCGGGTTGATGTTGGCACGAAGGCACAGTCGCTGCAAATATATCGAAGTCTTGAATCCCATAGCCTTGGCGCTATGATAATTACCACCATGATCATTACCGAAACCCGGCTAAAACATCTCCTCAGCGTTGCCGAACACGGTCATTTCGGTCTCGCCGCCGAGACGCTGAAAATCTCGCAACCTTCCCTGTCAAAGAGTATCAAGGGGCTGGAGGCAGCCCTGGGCGTCAAACTGCTGGACCGTCAACGCACCGGGGTGGTACTGACCGCCTTCGGCGAACTGGTTCTCGAGCGTGGCAAAGCTCTCCTTCACAAGCAGCTGGAATTGCAGCGGGAAATAAACCTGTTAGCCAACCTCGACATCGGCGTGGCCAGAGTGAAGCTGGGACCGTATCCCGGCATCATATCCGGCTATCCGGCCGCTGGCCGTCTCATAGCCAAACACCCCAATATCCGCCTTTCACTGGATGTTCAGGGCTGGCGTGAGGTCTTTAATTCGGTGCTTGAGGAGCAAGCTGATTTTGGTGTCGCAGAGCTGAGTCCCTGGGATCAAGATCCGCGTTTTGAAACTGAAGCCTTTGGTCAGCATTGCGGTCGCTTATTCTGCCGCCCGGATCATCCCATCTTTAACAAGGGCCCCAGGTCGCTCAAGCATTTGGCTGCTTACCCCTGGGCGGCCCCTCGCTTACCGAATCGAATGTCTAACCAGTTTCCTGCCGGCGATTTTCCAGCTGGCCGCATTGATCCAATCAACGGTGATTTCGTCCCCGCAATCGAAATCAACATACCGATGAGCTTCGCGCGCCTCCTGGCAGGAACAAACGTGCTGGCGTTGGCGACCCTGGCGCTTCTCGAGCCGGAGCTTGCCGCAGGCACAGTTGTCCCAGTACCCGGCTTTACTTTTCAAAGTGCATACGGCATTGGTTACCTGAAGGCGCGCTCTGTATCGCCTGCGGCGCTGGCCTATATGGAGGAAATTCGCGCGGTGGAGGCGGAGTTCACCCAGCGCGAAGAACGACTGGCCGTTGTCTATGGTTAATTTGGCTTAACGATCGCGGGGACAGTGAACTTATCCTTCAAGTTTCCGAACGATTGGGGTCAGAGTCACCCGACTCTGACCCCGTCTCCCTTATGAATGTGTTCCTTTATGGTCTGTTCATGGACGAACAATTGCTCGCCAGCAAAGGCATTGCCGCAAGCAGTGCTGTCGCTGGATACGTCGACGGATTTCGTTTGCGAATCGGAGAGCGCGCGACATTGCAACGCTGTGCTGGTGCGCGTACGTACGGCGTCATGATGGAGGTTTCCTCCGATGACGTGAAGGAATTGTATGCAGAGAGTACGGTCGCGGATTATGCGCCGGAATCTGTAACCGTTGAATTCATCGATGGAAGCAGTGCCGAAGCCAGTTGTTACAACCTGCCGCCCGACAAGGTCACCGGAACCAACAAAAGCTATGCCGAGGCGTTGTTCGAGCTGGCGAAGCAACTGGATTTTCCTGAGTCTTATCTTGAGCAGATCAGGCAAGCCGGGAGTTAATTGACAGGTCTCTGACGGACCGGTCTTTTCTGACTACCACCGCCCGCTTATGTAATTTGAGGCAGGGCGACGGCTATTGATCCAGCTCTGGCATTGACTGGTCGGCCAAACTGGATAGCGTTCCAGCATTGGAGCAGAGACTGAGGTTTTTCTGATGGCGCTGGGAGAGTGCAATTGTGGTGCGATCAGATTCGAGATCGCGACTGATATTTCGAGCGTGATCGTTTGTCACTGCTCGATCTGCCGACGAGCCACGGGCAGCAATGGAATGGCGGTCGTTGTCGTCGATAACAACGACTTCAAGTGGACGGGCGGGGAAGACCTCATCGAGTCCTGGAAGAGACCCGACGCAGATTGGCAGACGTGGTTTTGTCGCTGCTGCGGCTCTCCGGTTCCCGGTATCAATGACGAATCACGGATGTTTGTCCCGGCCGGGTCAATCAAGGATGGAGGCGAATTCCTGACGGTAACAGACCACATCTGGGTTGATTCAAAGGCTACATGGGATGAGATCGGGGACGACGGTCGTCGCCACCCTGGGGCCTTCGAGAGATGAATTCAGGCGGACGACAAATGAAAAAGGCCCCGCTGCGGGGGCCTTTTCCATTTATGGCTGGGGGACCAGGATTATTCGCCGCTTTGCGGCTCACCCCTGCGGGGCCGCCACCGCTAACGCGGTGACGTTTGTCGGCGCTGCGCGCCTCGGTTCGAACCCAGGCTCTCATCCACATGGGACCCGCATCGATAAATAAAAAAGGCCCCGCTGCGGGGGCCTTTTTTATTTATGGCTGGGGGACCAGGATTCGAACCTGGGTTGGCGGAGTCAGAGTCCGCAGTCCTACCGCTAGACGATCCCCCAAAAACCTTTTTCTATCATTGCTTGCTAGTCCGGGCCACATTCAAACCGTTATGGACCAGGATTGATTCGCTCTCTTTGTTCGCTCACCCTGCGGGCGGCGTCGCTGCGCTCCACCGTCTGGTCGCGCCATAGCGCTCCCGTTCGAACCTGGGTTGGCGGAGTCAGAGTCCGCAGTCCTACCGCTAGACGATCCCCCAAAAACCTTTTTCTATCATTGCTTGCTAGTCCGGGCCACATTCAAACCGTTATGGACCAGGATTGATTCGCTCTCTTTGTTCGCTCACCCTGCGGGCGGCGTCGCTGCGCTCCACCGTCTGGTCGCGCCACAGCGCTCCCGTTCGAACCTGGGTTGGCGGAGTCAGAGTCCGCAGTCCTACCGCTAGACGATCCCCCAAAAACCTTTTTCTATCATTGCTTGCTAGTCCGGGCCACATTCAAACCGTTATGGACCAGGATTGATTCGCTCTCTTTGTTCGCTCACCCTGCGGGCGGCGTCGCTGCGCTCCACCGTCTGGTCGCGCCACAGCGCTCCCGTTCAAACCTGGGTTGGCGGAGTCAGAGTCCGCAGTCCTACCGCTAGACGATCCCCCAAATACTCGTTCAAGTAATCAGCGCAAGAAGGCCGGGTAACCCGGCCTTCGATGCATCAACGCTTGGAGTACTGAGTCGCCCGGCGGGCCTTGCGCAGACCGACCTTCTTGCGCTCAACCTCGCGGGCGTCGCGGGTCACGAATCCGGCCTTACGCAGCGGCTTGCGATGCGTCTCTTCGTACTCGATCAGCGCGCGGGTGAGGCCGTGGCGGATGGCGCCGGCCTGGCCGGTGGTGCCGCCGCCGGTGACATACACGGTGACATCGAACTTGTCGTTCATCTGCACCACTTCCAGCGGCTGACGCACGATCATACGTGCGGTCTTGCGGCCGAAAAACTCGTCCAGCGGACGGCTGTTTACAACGATGTTTCCCGAACCCGGCCGCAGGTAAACCCGTGCGGAAGAGGTCTTGCGACGGCCGGTGCCGTAATTTTCCTGTGCGCTCATAAGATTCTTTATTGGTCTCTAGATTTCCAGGGGCTGAGGCTGCTGGGCCTCGTGCTTGTGCTCGGCGCCGGCGAAAACCTTAAGTTTCCTGAACATTTCCCGGCCGAGAGAGTTGTGCGGCAGCATGCCCTTGACGGCCTGCTCGATCACTCGCTCCGGCGTCGTATCCATCATCGTCTGCAGCGAGACGGATTTCAGGTTACCGATATAGCCGGTGTGGTGGTGATACATCTTGTCTGCAAGCTTGTTCCCGGTTACCCGGACCTTGCTTGCGTTGACCACAACGATGTAGTCGCCGGTGTCGACATGCGGTGTGTACTCGGGCTTGTGCTTGCCACGCAGGCGGCGGGCCAGCTCGGTCGCCAGGCGGCCCAGGGTCTTGCCCGAGGCGTCCACGACGAACCAGTCACGGCTCACGGTCTGCGGTTTGGCGGAAAAAGTCTTCATCGCTTTGGTATTCCTGCAAGGGCTCAGCGAAAGGGACGAAATTCTACAGAACGCCAGCATTCTTTGCAATGCCGCGGGCCAGACCCGGGATTGGCCCTCCCGGATTCCCGGCTGACCTCATGCGGCGACACAAATCGCTATATTTTCAATCGCTTGACTTCGTTTCCGGCCACCAGGTGCTGATCGACGATGTCGTCGATATCTTCCTTGTCCACATAGGCATACCAGACGCCTTCCGGGTAAACCACGGCCACCGGGCCTTCGGCACAGCGATCCAGGCAGCCCGCCTTGTTGACCCGGACGCCGCCCTTGCCGCTCAGACCCAGCGCCTTGATCCGGGCCTTGGCGTAGTCCCGCGCCTCGTCTGCACCGGCCGCCTGACAACACTGGCTGGCGTCATCACGCAGGTTGGTGCAGAAGAAGATATGACGCTTGTAATAACCCATGTCGATCAATCCGGCCTGGCCCGTCAGAAGCTGTATTCGAGACCGACGATAGTGTAATAGTCGGCCTTGTCGGTGTCCGGTGAGACGCTGCTGTTGCGGATAATCTCGAACGACGCCTTGCCGGCCAGCGCGCCGATAATGCTGGCACGCAGTTCGCTCAGGCTGCGAAAGACCGTGTTGTCGGTACCGTATTCGAGCACCAGCAGCTGCCCGAAGTCAGCGTTTTCGGAGATCTTCAAGCCATACTTCAGGCCGCCCACTGCGACCGGATTGGTATCGCTGCTGCCGTCCTGATCTTCTGTATTTCGCATACCGAGGCCGACTTCGCCGGTCAGGTTCTGGCGCTTGGTGTTGAAGAGCACACGGCCGTAGCCCGCGGTACCCATATATTGCTGTCTGACGCCGGCAAAGTTGTCCTTGCGGTACGAGACCCGGCCGACCAGATAGTCGATATCGCTCATGAACCATTTGGCCGCCGCGTTGGCATCATAACGCTCGTCCGTAGTCGTGCTGTCCTCGGTTTTGCCCAGACCGAAAAAGCGGCCGTCATACAGCCAGTCGCCAGCAGTCTGGTATGACCAGTTCAGCTCGCCGCTGATCGAGGTGTTGTCGGAGTTACCGCTGCGCCCCGAGTAACCGAAAGCAACGTTGCCCGCCCAGCCCGGCTCTTCCTTCTTGCCGGCAGAGCCGAAATCCAGTTCGGCGCCGGCACCTTCGGCCAGCGCGGGAGCGGAAACGGCTGAGAAAATCACGGCCAGCATCGTCATCGAGATCACCGCCATGCGGCGGGTGGCGTTCTTGAACATGAGGTCAAAACTCCGGGTTTCGGTTCGAAAATCGGGCCGCCCGACAGCGACTGGCCCCGCGCAAAGCGCGCTAGAATACCAAATTGATTTCCAAGATGCCGCATTTATGTCCACCCTCCGCAAGTCTGCCCCAATCGATAATCCCCATCAGTCGAAGGTGTTGGCCGATAGTGGGTTCCCGATGGCGCTGGCCGATCTTTGCGTCAAATGCGGCCTGTGTCTGCCACACTGCCCGACCTACCGCCTGTCCGGGCTGGAGAGTGAGTCGCCGCGGGGACGCATCGCGCTCATGCAGGGCCTGGCTCTCGGTCGCCTGAAAGCCGAAGGCAGGATCCTCGACCACCTGGAGAACTGCGTCGGCTGCCGCGCCTGCGAGCTGGTGTGTCCGGCCAATGTTCCCTACGGAGAGATTCTGGACGCCGGCCGTAGTCTGGTGCCGGACCGGAGTCCGCGCCTGCTCAACTGGCTGGCCAGGCATCCGAGTCTGATGCGCTGGGGCATGGCCGGTCTCGGAGGATTGCGTCGAATCGGCCTGTTTGGCCGCGGCCGTCCCGGGCGCCGGATCAACCACAACAGCGAACACCGGGATGGCTGGATTGCGCGCAGCCTGCGCCGGTTGCCGACTCCGGCAACCGCGCCACGCCCATTATCTGCAAAATCCATCGCGGTCGACATGGACCGGGAAGTCACCCGCGGCCGGGTCAAGCTGTTTACCGGCTGCGTCAGTCGAACCATGGACCGCCGCGCCGAGGCCGCGATCGTTAGGCTGCTAGCCCGCCTGGGCTATCGAGTCGACATTCCCGCCGGGCAGGTCTGTTGCGGAGCGCTGGACCAACACGCCGGTCGGGCGCAACAGACCCGGCAGCTGGCGCAAAAGAACAGCGCGGCTTTTGGTCGGGACGACACACCGGTACTGAGTACAGCAACCGGGTGTACCGCCACGCTGCTGGACTATGCACGGCTGGATCCGGGAGCCGACGCGGCCATAGCAACGCGAGTCGAGGATGTTTCCAGCTTTTTGTGTCGGGCATGGGATCCCGAGCGCCACCCGCCAGCCACGCTGCAGACTCGAATCGCGCTGCATCTGCCATGTAGCGCACGCAACGTAACTGGCTCGGCTGATTCTGCGGTTCAGTTACTGGCACGGATTCCTGGCCTGGAGATCCACAAACTTGATCCGGCTTATGGTTGCTGTGGCGCCGCCGGTCACCATTTCCTGACCCGTGCCGGCCAGGCTGACGCCCTGCTCTCACCGCTGCTGCAGCAGATCGACGCGATCAGGCCGGACATCGTTGTGACTTCAAATATCGGTTGCGCGCTGCATATCGGAGGCGGTATTGCCGATGGATTGAGCGCAGAGCCGCACGGCAAGCTGAAGGTGCCCGAAATTCTTCACCCGGCTGAGTTAGTCTGGCGCGCATTGGAAGCCGCTGATTGAGCGCGGCGGCCGGGTTCAGATTGCTATAATGAAACACATGGATCGCAGCTACAGCCCACTTGACCAGTTGATCGCTGGTGCCGATCAGGCCTTGCGCACGGTGTTCTCACCGGCAAGTCGTCCGGAGCGCGAGACCCCGGGCCGGGAACTGGAGGAGACCGTGCATGATCCGCGTGACCGGAGGCATGTTGCCGGATTGATGCGGGTCAACCATGCGGGTGAAGTTGCCGCCCAGGGATTGTATCGGGGTCAGGCAGCAACCGCGCGGCTGGAGCAGGTGCGCGAAGCGATGGATGAGGCCGCCAGAGAAGAGACCGATCACCTGGCCTGGTGCGAGGAGCGCCTGACGCAGCTTGGCAGCCGCCCCAGCGTCCTCAACCCTTTGTGGTACTCCGGCTCTTATCTGATCGGGGCCGGTGCGGGGCTGATCGGTGATCGCTGGAGTCTGGGATTTGTCGCTGAAACAGAGAAGCAGGTGGCGCGTCACCTGGACGAGCATATGCAGCGTCTGCCGGCGGACGACGACCGTAGCCGCGCTATTCTGGATCAAATGCGAAGCGATGAGCTGCGACATCGCAACACAGCGCTTGAGGCAGGTGGCGCCCGCCTGCCGGCCGCGGTCCGGGGTCTGATGTCACTGGTCTCGCTGGCCATGACCCGGGGTGCATATTGGCTGTGAGCAAAGTTGTGCTTCGCTTGCTCTCCGCCCCCGCGTATATTAAAAGGCACTAGTTATTGATTATGTTGAACCGCCAGAGGGAGTCCCATGGCTGAATCTGCCCCTAATCTAAGCGACGTTCCAGCCATCAACAAGTTTCTTGGCCTGTGCCGCATACGCACGGTACCAGCCAAAACGGTCGTCATCCACGCCGGCGACCTGCCGGACATCCTCTACTATATTGTCGATGGCTCGGTGGAGGTCATGATCGAGGACGAGGACGGCAATGAAATGGTGCTGGCCTACCTCAACAAAGGTCAGTTCTTCGGCGAAATGGGTTTGTTCTATGAACAGCCGACGCGCAGCGCCTGGGTACGCACGCGGACCGAATCCGAGCTGGCGGAAATGACCTATCCCCGGTTCCGCCAGATCGCGAACGAGAGCCCGGGTCTTCTTTTTGAACTTGCCACCCAGCTAGCGAGCCGCCTTGAGCGGACCAACAAGAAACTGGGCGATCTGGCGTTCGTCGATGTCACCGGCCGGATTGCGCATGCGATCATGGACCTGTGCAACGAGCCCGACGCGATGACCCATCCTGACGGCATGCAGATCAAGGTCAGCCGGCAGGAGCTCAGTCGACTGGTCGGGTGCTCGAGGGAAATGGCAGGGCGGGTGCTCAAAGTGCTTGAGGAGCAAGGCCTGCTGACAGCCAAGGGCAAGACGATAGTCGTGTTCAACGTGCGCCGAGGCGAGGACGAACTGGCGATCAAACGCTGATCCGCGGTTTGTCGGGCTCGTCTCCTGCCGGCCGCGTCGCCGGATAATCCGGGCGGAAGATTGCCGGACCCATGGCATGCCAAGGCCCGGGTTGAATCGGTTTCGGATGCACTTTCACTCAGGCATTCTGCCGGCTTCCTTGCCAGCCGCAGCGGGATGCGATCCGCCAAGTTCCAGGAAATTCTTCAGCAGCGACTTGCCTGCCGGCGTCAGAATCGACTCCGGGTGAAATTGCACGCCCTCCACAGGCAGGCTTCGATGTCGCAAGCCCATGATCTCTGCCATGCCGCCGCGCTCGTCCTCAGTCCAGCTGCTGATCTCCAGCTCCGCGGGGAAATCCTCCACCGCCACGACCAGCGAATGATAGCGGGTGGCCTCGAAAGGATTAGCCAGACCGCGGTACAGGGTACGGCCGTCATGATGGATCATCGAGGTCTTGCCGTGCATGACCCTTGGGCTATGGGCGATCCGGCCGCCAAAGGACCGGGCGATGCTCTGATGACCCAGACACACGCCGAGTATCGGCATCTCAGCAGCAAGCGCGGTGACCGCGGCGATAGAGATCCCGGCATCATCCGGCGTCCCCGGTCCGGGCGAGATCAACAGCCTGCTCGGTCGCAAGCGCCTGATGCCATCAAGAGTGATCCGATCGTTGCGGAAAACGCGGACTTCACACCCGAACTCGCCGAGGTATTGCACCAGGTTGTAGGTGAACGAATCGTAATTGTCGATCACCAGGACCAAGCTCGGACGCTCCTGTGGCGGGGGGGGGATCAGGCAGCGGCGAGTTCGCGCCGCATGGCGTCGATCGTGCTCTTGTAATCGTCGCTGCCGAAAATCGCCGATCCCGCCACAAAGGTATCGGCACCGGCCTTTGCGATCTCGCCGATATTGTCGATCTTTACCCCACCATCGACCTCAAGCCGGATATCCAGGCCACTGGCATCTATCAGACGCCTGGCCGCGGCCAGCTTTGTCAGCGCGCCCGGGATAAACGCCTGGCCACCGAAACCTGGATTGACCGACATGATCAGCACCATGTCGAGCTTGTCCATCACGTGTTCCATCCAGCTCAACGGTGTTGCCGGATTAAAAACCAGGCCTGCCTTGCAGCCGCTGTCCCGTATCAATTGCAGGCTGCGATCCACATGATCACTGGCCTCCGGATGGAAGGTGATGAAATCGGCGCCGGCACCGGCGAAGCCCTCGATCAGTGCATCGACTGGCCGCACCATCAGATGGACGTCAATCGGGGCCGCGATGCCGTAGCGCTTGAGCGCCTCGCACACCGCAGGCCCAAAGGTGAGGTTGGGAACGTAATGGTTGTCCATCACGTCGAAATGGACGATATCAGCGCCGGCCTCTATGACCGCGGCGACGTCATCGCCAAGGCGCGCCAGATCGGCGGAGAGGATGGACGGGGCAATCAGATAATCTTTCATCGGGGGTCCAGACCAGGGCTCAGAGCGGCAACTCTACCGTAAGCCTGCGCGCGCTGCAGCAGGCCTCTCAACGAGTGCCCCGGGTTTGCCTGATCGCATCGTAGGCAGCGCGGATCTCGCGGGTCTTTTCCTCGGCTACCGGGATCATGGAATCCGGCATGCCTCTTGCGCGCAACTTGTCCGGATGATGCTGATTCATCAGCCGGCGATACGCGGTTTTCACCTCACGGTCGCTGGAAGTCGGATCCACGCCAAGCACCTTGTAGCTCTCCGCCACCCGGGTGCCTGCCGCCGGCTTTTGCGCTTGTTGCGAGCGCGCATTCTGCAGTCGGATCAGCGCTTCGATCTGGGCCAGCTCGACCCGGCTCACGCCGAGTTGTCTGGCCACCTCCCACAGCACGCTGCGTGCCGCCGGATGAACCGGCCCCGATGCCAGCATTGCCTGCATCTGGATTTCGATAAAGGCGCGGTCAAGCTTGTGGCTGCGCACGCCAGAACCCTGCAGGCGGCTGACGACGTCGGCAAGCGGAAAATCGCTGCGCTTGCCATCGTTGAACAAGCGGATCGCCTCGGTGACCTGCTCGGGGCTCAGACGCATGTGGTGCATGATTGTCCGCGCCGAACGAATCTCGTCCTCGGACACGCGGCCATCGGCCTTGGCGATATGGCCCATCACAGAAAATGTCGCGGAAAAAAACTCGCGTTGGACGTTCGCCGATGGCCGGCCGGCCGGCTCGCCGAGGCCGCGATCGAATTGATGTCCAAGGAGCCCGCCGAGCACCGCCCCCACGGGCCCTCCAGCCATCGCGCCCAGCGCGGCGCCGAGCAGTTTACCGGCCCAGGCCATGGAATCCTGTGGCGCGCCCAGCACCGGCCGGACGCGCATTGCTGAACGACCGGGCCGGGAATTGACGAAGACTCGTTGCTACTGCAAGAATGGTTGGCTTCCTGACTTTCGCAGCCGAATTGGAGTTTCCCATGGTATCAGGACAGGACAACGCAGGCACCGGAGATCCCCGCCTGGACGCGATCGCGATCGCTGCCCAGCAGGCCTTGCTGTTCGGCGAATTCTCCGCGCAGGCGGCGGGCGCTGAACACTTCGAGGATCCGGTGATGCACACCTATTTCCTCCACTATATATTTGGCGCGCTGGAGAGTATCGGGCAGCATGAATCGCTACCCACACGGCTGCAGGAAGAGGACCGCGTGAATGCCATGGGCCACGCTCTGATGACCTTCGAGGGGGGTAGCCGACAAGAAGTGCTGGGCACCTTGAAGATGCTGTTTCGCGCAACTGACAATGCTGCGATACATATTCGCGAAGAAGGTCGCAAGGCGGCGCTGGAATGGAACCTGGGCGAAAATGCCGCTGCTACCCGCCGGTTTTCTGAACTGATGGCCGACGAGAACAATTTCCCGCGTGAAGTGCAGCCGTCGCCGCGTCTGGACCCGAAACCCCCACAGCACTGAAAGCCATGGTGAATACTGTTTTTGAATCCCGCGTCCCGGGGCTGGACTTGCTCCACCAGGGAAAGGTCCGCGATGTTTATGCCATCGATGAACAGCGTTTGCTGATCGTCGCCAGCGACCGCCTGTCGGCCTTCGATGTGGTCCTGCCGGACCCGATCCCCGGCAAGGGTGAGGTGCTTACGCGAATCTCCAATTTCTGGTTTGCGCGTACCAGCGAAATCATCGCCAATCACCTGCTGCCTGACAGTCTTGAGTCGGTGCTCCCGCCAGGAATCGATGCGTCCGGGTTGAAGGATCGCAGCGTCGTCGCCAGACGCTTGCGCCCGCTGCCTATTGAGGCGGTGGTCCGCGGCTATCTTATTGGTTCCGGTTGGAAAGACTATCAGCTCACCGGGGCGGTATGCGGCATCCAGCTGCCGTCCGATCTGCAACTGGCCGATCACCTGCCGCAAGCTATTTTCACCCCCGCGACCAAGGCAGCGAAAGGCGAGCATGACGAAAATATCAGCTTCGACAAAGCCGTAGCGATGATCGGAGCCGATCTGGCCAAGCGGGTCAGAGATGTGTCGCTGGCCCTGTACAAAAGCGCCTCGGACTATGCCCGCGGCCGCGGCATTATCGTCGCGGATACCAAATTCGAGTTCGGCCTCGACGACGACGGCCGGCTGTTCCTGATCGACGAAGCACTGACCCCGGACTCTTCGCGGTTCTGGCCCGCGCGCTCCTACCGTCCGGGAATCAGCCCACCCAGCTTCGACAAACAGTTCGTGCGCGATTATCTGGAGACCCTGGACTGGGACAAGAAGGCACCGGGACCCAGATTGCCAGCCGAAATCATCCAGCGCACCGCCGAAAAGTACCGCGAGGCCCAGCGCCTGATTACCGGCGACTCGAGCAACTGATCGATCGGCTGTCGCGGCATCCCGCAAGCGGACCGGCCCCCGATAAACCCAACTTCAATCTCCCGAAACAGACCGGTGGCCGTGGGTGATGCAGCGCTCCCGGGGGCGCTGCACAGAGACTCCCGCCGCTTCTGCAATCCTGGTCAATCCGGCGCGGATATCTTCAGATACCCGCGCCCCGGCATCGGCTCTGAACCGCAGAGCGCTCGCTGGGTCCTTGCCAGCGCTTGCCAGTTCTGCAACGCTTTCCCGGATGGCCGACACTCTGTACGCCCAAGCTGAACGATTCCTGTGGAATCCGCCGCCCTTTCTTGTGGAAGGGCCGGGCCGGTTTTTGCTCGGACCACTGCGGTTTATCTATGCAATGACCCGTGACATCGTCAACGGCCAGCTCACGCTGCGCGCGATGAGCCTGGTCTACACCACCTTGCTGTCACTCGTGCCGCTGCTCGCCTTCAGTTTCTCTGTGCTCAAGGGATTTGGCGTCCACAAGGGCGTACAACCTCTGCTCTACGAAGCCTTACAGCCGCTGGGGCCCAAAGGGGTCGAGCTGACCGAGCGCATTATCGGTTTTGTGGACAATGTCCAGGGTCGCTTTCTGGGCGGCATCGGTTTGCTGTTGCTGCTGTTCACAGTGATTTCTATGGTGCAGAAGGTAGAGCACAGCGTGAACTGGATCTGGCGGGTACAGCATCCCCGGTCCTTAGCCAGGCGATTCAGTGACTACCTGAGCATCCTGTTGATCGGGCCGGTGCTGATGTTCGCAGCGATGGGCATGATCGCGTCAATCTCCTCCAACGCGCTGGTGCAGAAACTGACCGCGATGGAGCCATTTGGCAGCAGCCTGATCCTGGCAGGGAAGCTGCTGCCGATGGTGCTGGTGTCGTTTGTCTTCGCGTTTATCTATATCTTTGTCATCAATACGCGGGTAAGACTGTATGCAGCGGCCGTCGGTGGCAGCAGCGCGGGTATCCTGTGGGCAGCCGCGGGCAAACTGTTTGCATCCTTCGTGGTCGGTTCGACCAAATACGCGGCGATCTACTCCAGCTTCGCGATCATCATCATCGCGCTGATCTGGGTCTATATAAATTGGATGATATTGCTGCTCGGTGCGCAGATCGCGTTTTACACCCAGCATCCGAAGGCCCTGCGGCTGGGGCGCCAAAGGATTGAGATTCGTGGTCGGCGAAGGGAGGCACTCGCGCTGGACCTGATGATGCGGGTGTCGCGGCAGTTCCTCAGCGGACCGCCGCCGCCACACCTCGCTGATCTTGCGGAAACCATGAGTGTCCCCGGTGAGGCACTGACAAACCTGGCCGACGCGCTGCACGCCGGCGGCTTGATCGAATATGCTGAGGATGGGGGGCTGTTGCCGGGCAGAGATCTGGCCAATTTGCGAGTGGCGGAGGTTCTGCGGGTTCTGCGTCAGTCATCGAGCGGCAGCGAATTCCTGCCGCCGGCCCAGGCACAGGCAGAGGCCGTGTTGGACGAGGTCGAAGGCCAGATCGATGAGAAACTGGGTCAGTTGACGATGCGGGAACTGGCCGCCAGAGACGCAGGTCCCGGTTAACAGCAGTATGTCTACGGCGCAGGCGCTTTGGTCTTGCCCCACAACCTTCCGTAGCGCCCCGCACCGACGGCAGAGCAGATGACGGAATCACGGCAGCCGGAACATCGCCGCTACTTTTCGCCGCTACGCTTCCCCGCACCGCCTGGCACGAGGTTCTGAGCTTGCATCCGTCCGCCTTGCCAACCGCCAGATCAAACCTGTCGCGCGTGTTTCGCGGAATGAGTCCTGGTAACACACTGGCCCGCCCGTGCGGCCCGGATCTCGATGTCGGGTGCGCTACAGAGCGATGCGGTGACAGGCCCTGCGGCCAACGATGACTGGACGATCGCATGCCGCCATACGCAGGGGCCCGAGTCCGCGTCTGCTGCTGAGTTGCCTGTTGCTGACTGGCCTGTTTTGGGCAACCGGCGCTGCGGCCGCGACGCGACTGACGGTCGAGGTGATCGGCATTGATGGTGATCTGGCAAAAAATGCCTATGCCTACCTGAGCATCGCCCAGCTCAGCCCGAAACGTGGCCTGCTGTCGGTGTCTCTGCCCATACCGATCCCCGGGTTGGAAGAGAAGACCGACAAGGACCTTTCCGACAGCAATGTGCGGCGACTGCACCAACAAGCTGACATGGAGATCAGACAGTCGCTGCAACCGTTTGGCTATTACGCGCCGCAAATCGAATCGAGCCTCAACAAGGTCGACGGAGAATGGCTCGCAGTGTATCGGGTGGACCCGGGCCCGCCGACGCGGGTCCGCAAACTCGACATTGAGATCCAGGGACCGGGCAAGGACGACACTGCAGTCCGGCAGGCGCTCGGCGATATTGCCCTGCGCGTCAATCGGAGACTGATGCACAGCCGATATGACAACGCCAAGCAATCTCTGATCTCTGCGGCGATCGGCGCAGGCTATCTGGATGCCGGATTTGCCCGTAGCGAAATGCTGGTCTCGCCGCAACAGCGCTATGCAGAAATCACCCTGATCATGGACACCGGGCCGCGGTATTTCTTTGGTCCGATCACAGTGCAGCAGGAAATCCTGGATCCGGATTTTGTTGATCGATACGTCAAACCGAAGGCCGGCGAGCCGTTCGACTCCAGGCGCTTGCTTGCAACGCAACTCGCACTCGGTGACAGCGGCTATTTTCAGCGCGTCGAGGTCCAGATCAAGCGCGAAGAAACCCAGGATTTCCGCGTGCCGGTAGTCATCGAAACCGAACCGAACAAACCACGACGCTACGCAACCGGTCTCGGCTACGGCACCGACACCGGACCGCGTTTGTCGCTGGCGACTGAATTCCGCCGCGTGAATCGACGCGGCCACAGCGTTATGGGCGACATTCGAGTCTCGAGTATCAAGCAATCCGTCGGCCTGCAATACAGGATTCCGTTCAGGAATGTGGAGACCGACCGACTGATCTTCAGCGGAACCGCGGAATCAGAAGATGTTAGTGACGATGGCAAGACAAACCGCTATACCCTGGGCGCCAGCCTGAATGACGTTTGGGGTCCGTTCCGACGCAGCGTGTACGCCAATCTGCAGCACGAAGAATTCTCCATTGGCGACGATGACGATACCGTCACCTTTCTGATACCCGGCGCAAGTCTGTCCCGACTGCGGGCAGACAATGCAGTGTTCCCACTGCGTGGATACAGCTGGACCGTCGATGTACGCGGCGGCGCCAACAATCTGATCTCCGAAACGAGTTTTGTCCGTTCAGAGGCGACCTTACGCATGGTGTTGCCACTGCTGACGAATATGCGTCTGGTCCTTCGCGGCCAGATCGGTGCCATGGCGGTAGAGGACTTCTCCAAGCTGCCGCTAACGGAGCGCTTTTTCGCCGGTGGTGACCAGAGCGTGCGGGGCTACGGCTACCAGCGTCTGGGACCTACCGATGAGACCGGAGAGGTGATCGGCGGCCGATATCTGACTTCGGCCAGCGCCGAAGTGGATTATCTGTTTGCCGGCAATTTCGGGGCAGCCGTCTTTGTCGACAGCGGTAATGCTGATGACAACTTCCCGGTAGATCCGTATACCGCAGCCGGCGTTGGCTTCCGCTGGCGTAGTCCGGTCGGCATGTTCCGCCTGGACTTCGCGCATCCGTTCACCAACAGCGATGACCGCTATCGCATTCACATCAGCATTGGGCCCACCCTGTGAAGCGCATCATCAGAAACGCGCTGTTGTTGGCGGCTATCGGTCTGATCGCGGCACTCGCCTTTGTGCTGACATCAGAAGCAGGGTTGAGAATGGTCTGGCGGCAGGTCGAACCGCTGCTGCCGGCTGAGCTGGAGATCGATCTCGTCAGCGGCCGGCTGCTCGGTCCAGTGCAGGTCAGGAACCTTGTTTTCCGCAATGCCTCGATGCGGCTGGAACTCGAGGAAGCGCAGATCGAGTGGTCGCCGTTGGCACTGGCCTCGGGCAGCCTGAGTCTTGAGCGGGTGGCAGCGCAGGGCTTGAGTTACACCGCTTTGGCGTCCGAGACGAGCGAAAATAAATCAGATTTTGTTTTGCCAGCGAGGCTGGAACTGGGTTGGGACCTGGTCGTCCGGCAATTGACGATCAGGAATATCGCGATCCAGCTGCAGGAGGGGATAGAGCCACTTCGAATCGAAACTCTGGAGAGCCAGGCTCGCGTTGTCGATGGGCGACTCGATCTCAAACACCTTGCGATCGACGCGCAGCGATTCGAGATCAATGGCTACGCCGGGATTAGCGCTCGCGACAAGTATCCCGTTGACGGTGACTTGCACTGGCGCGTACTGATCCCCGGGTATCCGGCGCTGGTCGGGGATACCCGGCTCGGCGGCTCGCTTGAGACACTGTCTGTGCATCAGCGCCTTGCAGCGCCCTACTCGCTCGAAGCCGAGGTCGATTTGTCCGGGCTCTTCGACCAGCTTCGATTCGACGGTAGATTCCTCATACGCGAGCTCGCATTGCAGGCGGTCAAACCGGATGCGCCGGATCTGCTTATCACAACAGATCTCAGCGCAAACGGCACCCTGGACCAAATCTCATTCTCGGCGGATACCGAGATCGTATCCGTCGAAGTCGGACCCTTACTGAGCCGCATCGAGGGCCGGTACCAGCCCGGTGTTCTGGCCGTCGATTCATTGCTCGCGACGATCCCCGGGCAGCCAGGTGAGCTGCAGGCCAACGGACGGATCGAACTGTCTGAACAAGCGCTCGTCGATGTCCAAACGCAGTGGACCGAGCTGCGCTGGCCGCTGCAGGGCACGGCAGACCTGAACAGCTCGAGTGGTCGCATGCACCTTACCGGCCTGATCGATGCGTATGAGCTGTCAGGGGAGGGACAGATCGACGCGCCGGCATACACCGATGCAAAGGTCAGCTTCGAGGGTCGCGGCGACCGCCTGGGCCTGACGCTGGCCCGCCTTGACCTGGAGACACTTGAAGGCAATATCGGTGGCAGCGCCGAAATAGGCTGGGACACGCAAATAGAAGTGACAGCGGAGCTTCAGGGTCAGGACCTCAACCCGGGCGTGCTGTTGCCACAGTGGCCGGGGCGTCTGAAACTCGCGATCAGCGCAGAAGCCGGGCTTGCGAATGGCCGGATCAGCGCAGATGTGCACAAACTCGATGCCGACGGCGTGTTGCGTGGCTATCCCATGCAACTGCGTAGCGCCGGCCAGTACGCCGCCGGCAACATGGACCTCGATTCATTCGTGCTGGAATCCGGTCAGAGCGAGCTTGAGGCGCGTGGACGGATCGGCCGCAGCCTGGACATGAGCTGGTCATTGCAGAGCACTGATCTGAGTTCACTATCGCCGGCTGCAGCCGGACAAGTCTCCGCCAGGGGCAGCGCGACCGGACGACCGGACAAGCCGCGAATAATTGCCGTTATCGACGGCAAGATGCTGACCTACCAGACATATTCCGTGAATACACTGGCGGTGGACGCCGATGTCGATCTGGAAGGCAAGACGCCATCCAGATTCGAATTGCAGTTGACCAGCGGCAAGCTCGCCGGAGTGCAGGTCAACAGCCTGTCCATTGACGGCAGCGGACAACCTCTGGATCACAACATCCGGGTCGAGGCTGACACTGAGCTGGGTAGCGCCGATGTCAGTCTGAGCGGCGTCCTCGCGGATGCCGGCTGGTCCTGGCGCGCCACCGCGGCCACAGTGGCGTATCCGGATCTGGATCTGGATCCCTGGATTCTGCAGGAACCGGCGCGGGGGCGTGTCGATCGCACGCAGTTTGTGCTGGAGAATTCATGTTGGACGAGCCAGGGTGCGATCCTGTGTGCCGCGATGTCCGCGTCTGCCGGCAGCATCAGCACCTCGTTTACCCTCGAGCATCTGAGGGCGCAGTATTTCGCCTCTCTGCTTCCCTCCGGCGTGATCATCGATGGCGAGCTCAGCGGCCAGGGCAGGCTGGAACGTTCGGCAGACGGGTTTCTGACGACGAATCTGAGTCTGGACACCACGCGCGGCAGCCTGGCGACGCAGGCAGACGGCGACACGATCGTGCAATTGCTCGAATTCGAACCGGGTCATGTCGGTCTGGACATGAACCCTGAAGGCTTGCGTTTCGACGCGTCCTTCCCGCTCACGGGTCAGGGGCTGATCGCGCTTGAGGCCAGTGTGGGTGCGGGCCAGGATCCGTTAATGGAACGACCGTTGCGCGGTCGGCTGGTCACCGAGGTACGTGATGTTCGCTTTGTCAGCGAACTGGTCGCTGAATTGACCCGCATCGAAGGTCGATTGGAAGGTAAGGCGCAGCTGGCGGGAACCCTGGGCCGGCCGACTATCAACGGCCGGATCGCGCTGGAGGATGCAACCGCCATCCTGGACCGCCCCGGTCTGACGCTTGAGGATCTGCGGCTGGAACTCGTCGGGCAAGACAGCGGCATGGTCGCACTCAAGGCGCAGGCCCGTTCGGGATCCGGCACGCTGAATGTCGAAGGCACCGCAGACCTTGCCGCCGCTGCGGACGCAGAAACAGTGCGTGCTGACTTCAGAATTTTCGGCTCTCAATTCAAGGTACTCGACACCCCGGAAACCGAACTGTGGGCGACGCCCGATCTGCAACTCGCGCTGAAAGGAAAACGCGTCGACATTACCGGTGAGATCCACCTGCCGCGCGGATCGATTCAGCCCAAGCAACTGCCGAAATCGGCCGTTACCGTGTCGCCCGACCAGGTGATCATCGACCAGGTGACACCGTCTGCATCCTCGGGTCGATACGCGGTAAATACCAGGATCCGCCTGACCCTCGGGGACCGAGTGGAGTTCTCCGGTTTTGGTCTCAAAGGGCGCTTCGCAGGCAATCTTGTGCTGACAGATAAACCGGAAAAACCGACCACCGCAACGGGCGAACTCCGGATTCTTGACGGCAGCTACAAGGCCTACGGCCAGAATCTGAATATCCGCACCGGTCGCCTTTTGTTCGCGGGCGGTCCGGTCACCGAGCCGGGCCTTGACGTCGAGGCCGCGCGCCAGGCTGCGGCCGACGTGCTCGTCGGCATCAGGGTTCGCGGCAGCCTCAAGGAGCCCGAGTTCTCGTTGTTTTCGGACCCGGCCATGAGTCAGTCAGAGCAGCTCTCCTACCTGGTTTTGGGCCGTCCGCTGGACCGCGGAGCAACCACCGATGAACAGAACAGCATGAACCAGGCGGCGATGGGTCTGGGTCTGGCGAGCGGCGCACTGCTCGGAGACGACTTTGGTGAACGTCTCGGTCTGGACGAATTCGGCCTGGAATCCGGGCCCGGCACCACCAACGATCAGGCTTCACTGCTGGTCGGAAAATATCTGTCGCCAAGTCTCTACGTGAGCTATGGGCTGGGTCTGTTTGAGCCGATTTCCACCTATCGGGTACGTTACATTCTCAGCAGCAAATGGAGTGTGGTCGGCGAAACCAGCGCCAACCAGTCAGGCGCCGATGTGTTCTACGTGATTGAGGCGGGCAAATAGCAGGTGAATCGAACGCGGCCGAAGCCGTATCGACTCCTGGAATAATGCATTGTCGCGGCCGGGAGCACTGAGACTCAGCGAACTAGGTAAGCAGGACACTAGTCGCCGGCAATCTTCATGTTATCGATGAGAATCGACCCGGTGCGCACAGCACCGCGGGTGTCGACGTCGCTACCGATCCTGGCGATCCCGGAAAGCATATCCTTCAGGTTGCCGGCAATTGTAATTTCGCTGACCGGGAAACTGATCTTGCCATTCTCGACCCAGAAGCCGGCTGCGCCACGAGAGTAATCTCCAGTCACGGTATTGACGCCCTGACCGATCAGCTCAGTGACAAGAAAACCGGTATCCATCTCCGCCAGCAGATCATCAAAACTGCCTGTTCCCGGCCCCACGATCAGATTGTGAATACCGCCGGCGTTCCCGGTGCTTGTCATTCCCAGGCGCCGGGCTGAATAGCTGCTCAGCACGTACGACTCGAGCTTGCCATCAACCACCAGGGAACGATCTGAGGTGGCCACCCCTTCGGCATCGAACGGAGCGCTGGCCATCGCCGCAGGCAGATGCGGACGCTCGTCAATTCGCAAACCCGCCGGGAATACCTGCTGACCAATACTGTCGAGCAGGAACGAAGCCTTTCTATACTGGGCAGTGCCACTGATCGCGGAGACGAAATGACCGATCAATCCTCGCGCCAACTCCGCCGGAAACAGTACCGGCGCGTTGCGGGTGCTCAGCTTACGCGCATTGAGGCGGGCCACCGCGCGACGCGCGGCAATCCGGCCAACATCGGCGGGCGCATCGAGCGTCGCCGGATTCCGAGCGCCGGTGTACCAGTAGTCACGCTCCATGCCGCCATCGGTGTCGGCAGCCACCAGGACGCAGCTGATGCCGTGACTGCTCGCCGCAAAACCGCCGACAAAACCGTGCGTGTTGCCGTAAACACGCAGGCTGCGATGGGTATTGAGAGTACCGCCTTCTGAGTTGCTGATGCGCGGATCGAAATCCAGGCCGGCAGCCTCACATTCCGTGGCAATCCGGATCGCTTCTTCCGGGCTCAACGCCCAGGGGTGATCCAGGGAAAGTTCAGGCACCTCTGTCGGCATCAGATCCGCGTCAGCCAGACCGGAGAGCGGGTCTTCCGCGGTAAAGCGAGCGATGCTGCAGGCTTTTGCGACCGTTTCCTGGATCGAATGAGCGGCCAGGTCAGAAGTGCTCGCGCTGCCCTTTTTCGGGCCGAAATAAACGGTGACGGTAAATCCGCGGTCGCGCTGATACTCGAGCGTCTCCACCTCTCCGCGACGGACCATGACCGACAGCCCGGTACCCAGACTCGCCGCCGCTTCGGCCTGAGAGGCTCCCTGCCCCGAGGCTGCACTCAGGGCCTGCCGGACAAGCTCTTGCAGGTCCGAACGGGCCATTCCGAATTCAAATGCAGGATCGTTTTGCACGGGCACTCCGGGGTCTTGTGGCGCTGCGAGTGTAACAGAGCAGCAGCCCGGTCCGGCAGGTCGCGAATGGTATTATCGCCGAACCTCGTCTCTGCAATCACGCGACTGGAAAAGCCAGATGACCAAAACCGGGCAAGCGTCCTCCGAACCATTTCCCATCGAGTGGGTGCGTGGCAATTTTCCCGCGCTCGATCAGGGCTGGATATTGATGGACAACGCCGGTGGCTCAGCGCCGCTGGCCCGCGTCATTGACCGGATCGCTGACTACATGCGCCATTGGCCGGTGCAATTGGGTGCGACTTACAGCTTGTCCGCAGAGGCGGGCCAGTTGCTGCACGCCTCCCGCCTGGCGCTGGCAAAGATCATGGCCCGGCCAGCAGGACCCACCCCTGACGCCGAAGAACTTGTGCTGGGCAGCTCGACCTCAAGCCTGCTATCGAGACTCGCCAGATCCCTGGCGGGTGACTTCGGGCCCGCTGATGAAATCGTTGTCACCGACGTGGATCACGAAGCCAACATTACGCCGTGGCGACGAGCCGCAGGCGAGAGCGTGCGTATCCGCACCTGGCACCTGAATCGGGATAGCCGCAGGCTGGAGATCGAAGATCTGCGGCCCCTGCTGAATGAGCGCACACGCCTGGTCTGCTTTACCCATGCGTCCAACCTGCTTGGCGAGGCCACCCCTGTCGAAGCGATCACCACACTGGTCCATGCCCACGGTGCCCGAGTGTGCGTGGATGGCGTCGCCTATGCCCCCCACCGGCCGTTGCCGGTCAGGGACTGGAACGTCGACTACTATGTGTTCAGCCTGTACAAGGTGTTCGGACCCCACTGCGCAGTGATGTACGCGCGAAGTGAGTTGCTGGATGCGCTGCGCAATATCAACCACGAATTCATGGACGGCACGACCGGCGCCGGCAAGCTTGAGCTCGGCGGCTTCCCCTACGAACTGCTCTATGGTGCAGCAGGCGTGCCGGAATACCTGCTCGCGCTGGCCCGGAAGCTCGGCGGTGCTGAAAATACAGGAGCAAGCTGGCAGGCCATCGCAACTCATGAGGCGGATCTCTGCGATCGCCTGCTGCAATTTCTTGACAGCCGGTCCGGGATCGAAATTATCGGCCCGCGCCGCTTGTCGCCGGCGCGGCTGCCGACCGTTTCCTTCGTCGTCAATGGACAGCGCTCGTCATCGATCCCGCCGCTGTGCGAGCCGGACAAGATCGGAATCCGCTGGGGTCATTTCTATGCGCCACGGCTGGTTGAGCGTCTCGGCCTGACCGGGCAGGACGGCGTGGTGCGCGTATCGATGGCACATTACAACACTCAGGATGAGGTCGATGCGTTGATCGGCACGCTGGAAAAGGTGCTGGACGGATTGCGCACATGAAACCCCCGTCCCAACCCCCCCGCCCGAGCAAAACCAGGCGCAAGAAGGAAAGCGCAGCCTTGCAGTCTTTGGGCGAAGCGCTGATCGAGCTGCCCGCCGCGGCCCTGGCGGCAGCCCCGATACCGGAGGAATTGCGCGACGCGGTAGAGCTGGCGCGCAATCTGAACAAGCACGGAGCGCTGCGCAGGCAACGCCAGTACATCGGCAAACTGATGCGCGCGATCGATCCGCAGCCGCTGGAGGAATTCTTCGCCCAACGCATCGCCCGGCATCAGGGTGAGCAAAGACGGTTTCACCAGCTGGAACATTGGCGTGACAAGATCATTGCGGAAGGCGAGCCGGCTATCGATCAATGCGTGGTGGCAACAGGCGCAGATGCCGGACAACTGCGCGCACTGGCGGCAGAAGCGCTCAGGGCACCGGATCAGACCCGGCGCAAACTGGCCCGGCGCCGTTTGTTCCGCTACCTCAACGAGCTCCCCGCCGACGCCAATGGCCCGGAATAGGACGCCCGTCCTCTGCCGCGAGCCAGCCTGCGCTGGTAGAATAAGATGATGAAACCAGTCGTCGGCGTCATCATGGGTTCGAAATCGGATTGGGACACGATGTCCCATGCCGTAGATACCCTGGACAAATTATCTATCCCCTGCGAAGTGCGGGTGGTCTCGGCCCACCGCACGCCCGATTTGCTGTTCGAGTATTGCGCCAGCGCCAGGGCGAGGGGCCTGAAGGTGATCATTGCGGGCGCCGGCGGCGCCGCGCATCTGCCGGGCATGGCGGCGGCAAAGACCCCGCTGCCAGTACTTGGCGTACCGGTGCAATCCCGCGCGCTCAACGGCATCGACTCGCTGCTTTCCATAGCCCAGATGCCGGCTGGCATTCCGGTGGGCACGTTGGCCATCGGCAATGCGGGCGCGACCAACGCAGCGTTGCTCGCGGCCGCGATACTGGCGACCAGCGATGCCGAGGTGGCTGCCGCGCTGGATCGCTTCCGCAGCGCTCAAACCGCGACCGTTCTGGAGCGGCCGAATCCGCGCGCAGACGACACCGGCGAGACATGAAAATCGGCATCATCGGGGCAGGCCAGCTAGGCAGGATGCTGGCCCTGTCAGGCTATCCACTGGGCCTGCGATTCGTGTTCCTGGATCAGAGCGCAGACGCCCCGGGCGCACAGGTGGGAGAAATTGTCGTTGGCGAATTCGACGACCCGGGGGCGCTGGCCGAACTGGCTGAAAGAACCGACGTCATTACTTTCGACGTAGAGAATGTGCCGGAGAGCGCTGTTCGCTCTATTCCCGGAACCCGAAGGTTCCTGCCTCCGGTCGAGGCGCTGGCAACAGCACAGGATCGTCTTAGCGAAAAAGCCGTATTCACCAGTCTCGGCATCCCGACACCGCGTTTCCTGCCGGTGTCCGACCGCGAAGAGTTTGACGCTGCACTGGCCACCATCGGCTTGCCCGCGGTGCTGAAGACCCGCCGCCTCGGTTATGACGGGCGCGGCCAGGCGTTCCTGCGCCAGCCGGCGGATATCGATCCAGCCTGGGAGCGCTTCGGCCAGCTGCCGCTGATCCTGGAAGAAATGGTGGTCTTTGACCGCGAGGTTTCGCTGATCGGAGTGCGCCGGCCCAGTGGCGAGACCCGATGTTATCCGCTGGCCGAGAACGTGCACGAAGATGGCATTCTGTCGTATACACGGGCCCCGCTGAATGAACCGGGGCTGCAGTCCACGGCCGAGCGCTATGTCAATCGGCTGATGCAACACCTGGATTACGCCGGTGTGTTGACCGTTGAATTCTTCGTCACTGGCGAGCGCTTGCTGGCCAACGAGATGGCGCCGCGAGTGCACAATTCCGGGCACTGGACCATAGAGGGGGCGGTCTGCAGTCAGTTCGAGAACCACGTGCGGGCGATCCTGGATTTGCCATTGGGCCAGACCCGGGCAGTGGGTCATGCAGGGATGGTTAATTTCCTTGGACAATTACCTGAACTGGCCGAAGTGCTGGCCATACCCGGGGCCCATTTCCACGGCTACGGCAAGACGCCTCGACCGCTGCGCAAGCTGGGCCACTGCACAGTGGTGCGCCGGGACCCCGCAAACCGGGATACGGCGATGACAGATCTGCTGGCGCTGGCGGGCCGCGACGCCAGGCGCTGAGGCCGATCCGCTGGCGCTCAGCGGATGATCAGTATTTCATCGCTGCGGCATACTAGATATAGTGACTGCAAAAATTAGCCGCGGAATATGACCCCACCGAATTCAAGGATGTCCGGCAACCACTGATGTACCTATCACTGTTCGAAATCCAGGAGCATCCGTTCCGATTAAGCCCGGACCCGAATTTCCTTTTCCTCAGCAAGCAACACGCACGCGCGCTTGCTTATATCGAGTCGACTTTGTGGTTCACCGACGGCTTCGTCGTCATCACCGGTGAGATCGGGTGTGGAAAGACCACGCTGATCGAGAAATTCGCGTCCGAGCTCGACGACACCGTTACCGTTGCGCGGATGTCGCAGACCCAGGTCACCCCCGTACAATTCCTGCAGGGCTTGCTGTCTCAGTTCGGTTACCGCCCGTTCAAGATGGGAAAAGCCGAGTTGATCGACACTATCGACCGGCATCTCGAAGACCTGTTGTCCAAAGGTCACAAGGTCCTGATCATCATCGACGAAGCGCAGAACCTGGATCGTTCTGTGCTCGAGGAAATCCGCCTGCTCTCAGGCGTGGGCGGCGGCCGCGAAAAGGTGCTAAGCATCATCCTCGCCGGGCAGCCGGAGTTGAACGACACATTGGATGCGCCGGATTTTGAACAGCTGGCTCAGCGCACCCGGTTGCGCTATCACCTCAAGCCGCTGACCGAGGAAGAGTCCGGCGAATACATCAGCCATCGTCTGGCCGTGGCTGGCGCCGGCGACAAACAGATTTTCGATTCCGGTACCTACGAGCTGGTATACAAATACACAGGCGGCGTGCCGCGTCTGATCAACACGCTTTGCGATACCGCGATGCTATCTGCGTTCGCGGAAAACAAGGATCACATCGGCGAGGACGAGATCCTCGCCGCGGTCGACGAGCTGCAGTGGAGCGACTACCAGAGCCGTACCAACCGGCTATCGGTTCTGCGGCCCAGACGCAAGGCGATGTTGAGCGGCGAGCCCATCGCCAAGCTGATGGTCGCCCATGGCACAGAGGAAGCGACCGAGTTCCCGATCGTTCAGGGACGACTGATCCTCGGTCGGACCGAGGACAACGATCTGCAGATAGACAGCAAATTCGTCAGCCGCCACCATGCGCAGATTCTGACTTACAACCAGGACTCGATCCTGCAGGATCTCAACAGCACCAATGGCATTTATATGCAGGGCCAGAGGATCAAGAAGAGACGGCTCAAGGACGGCGATCTGTTCGTGATCGGTGAACACGAGCTGCTATATGTTCGTGACCAATCCGCTGACGCCGGTGAGAACGAAACTTCCGAAAAAGCCGAAGCAGAATGAGTCTCGGCGACCGGCGCTCCCCGACTATTTCCACCAACAAGGCTGGGATCGGCAGGTCAGCAGTCAGCCGTTCGTGACCGTTACCCCACACGGCGAAACAGGCCCGGATGCTCTACAGCTCCTGGACTGGCGAAGGGCGGCGTACTGCTGCCAGCGGTTCAGCTAGCGGGTGCCGCCCACGGTGAGCTCGTCGACGCGCAGCGTCGGCTGACCGACACCGACAGGTACGCTCTGGCCTTCCTTGCCACAGACACCCACGCCCGCATCCAGTTGCAGATCGCTGCCCACCATACTGACCCGCGTGAGTACATCCGGGCCATTGCCGATCAGCGTTGCGCCTTTTACCGGCCGGGTAATACGACCTTTTTCGATCAGATAGGCCTCACTGGCCGAAAACACGAACTTTCCCGACGTGATGTCCACCTGACCGCCGCCGAAGTTGGGCGCATACAAGCCCTTTTCCACACTGGCGATAATCTCATCGGGATCATGTGGTCCGGCCAGCATGTAGGTGTTGGTCATTCTCGGCATCGGCAGATGGGCGAAAGATTCACGCCGGCCATTGCCGGTTGAGATCGTGCCCATCAGACGCGCGTTGTGCTTGTCCTGCAAAAACCCCTTCAATATCCCGTTCTCGATCAAGGTTGTGCAACGCGTGGGCGTGCCCTCGTCATCCACATTTAGCGAACCGCGCCGGCCAGGCAGCGTGCCATCGTCGACAACGGTGCACAGTGGCGACGCCACTTGCTGCCCGATGCGACCCGTGAAAGCCGAGGTGCCGCGACGATTGAAATCACCCTCCAGCCCATGTCCGATCGCCTCGTGGAGAAGGACGCCGGGCCAGCCCGGCCCCAGCACAACGGTCATCGAACCGGCGGGCGCATCCTCCGCTTCCAGATTGACCAGCGCCTGACGCACCGCTTCGCGCCCGAACTGCATGGCACGGTCATCTTCCTGCAACCAGTTATAAGTGTGGCGTCCGCCGCCACCCGCGTACCCTTGCTCCCGACGTCCGTTCTGCTCGACGATGACCGACACATTCATCCGGATCAACGGCCGCACATCAGCGGCAAACGTGCCGTCCGCGGCGGCCACCATGATGACGTCATGGACCGCAGCCAGGGTGACGATCACCTGCTGAATCCGCGGATCCAGCGCGCGTACACCCTGGTCGACCCGCTCAAGCAAGGTCACCTTGTCCTGGTCTGCCATTGAACCCAGCGGATCCTCGGCGGTATACAGACCAGCGCCGGATCCGATTCTGCGAGTCTGTATCTGACCGGCCTGTCCGTGGCTGGCGATAGAGCGCGCCGCACGCGATGCCTGGGTCAGCGCGGGAATCTGGATCTCGTCAGAATATGCGAACCCGGTCCGCTCACCGCTGATGGCGCGCACGCCGGCCCCCTGGTCAATGCTGTGCCCACCCTCACGCACAATCCCGTCCTCCAGGCTCCAGGATTCATGGCGGCTGTACTGGAAATAGATATCCGCCGCATCGACGGAATGCGTCATGACGCTACCCAGCAGGCGGCCGATATCGTTTTCATCCATACCCGCGGGATGCAGTATCCGGTGTCGGGCGATGTCCATAGACGTATCAGTCATGTCGATTCAAAGGTCCTTGATCATATTTGCCTGAAGACGGTGCTCCAGCGCCGGAAATGCGCGCCGGATTTGCGTTTGTCGTTCGAAGTCGATCTGTGCCAATAGCACGCCGGCCCCCTTTTCCAGACGGCCGGCAATATTGCCCCATGGTCCAACTACCATGCTCTCGCCCCAGGTCTCACGGCCATTCGCATGACGTCCGCCCTGGGCCGCGGCGATCACCCAGCAGAGGTTCTCTACTGCCCTGGCCCGCAACAGGATTTCCCAGTGAGCCCTGCCGGTGACCGCGGTAAACGCCGCGGGCAATGCGATGGTCTGCAGACCCTGGTCGAGCATGCCTCGGAATAACTCGGGGAAGCGGACATCGTAACAGACCCCAAGCCCCAGTTTGCCTGCCGGCGAGTCGACCAGGGTGCGCACGCTGCCGGGTCTCGCACTGTCCGACTCGGCGTAGCTCTCGCTGCCCGAAGGCAGGCTAACGTCGAACAGGAATATCTTGTCGTACCGTGCTGTCTGCGCGCCAGTCGCATCGTAGACCAGGCAGCTTGAGGTCGGCAGCGAGTCCGGTTCCTGACGCAAGGGCAACGTTCCGCCGACGATCCACAGGCCGAGGTCTCGCGCGTGGCTGGCAAGAAATTCCTGTATCTGTCCTTGTCCGGGAACTTCGCTGATCGCCAGCCGTTCCGCGTCACTTGCTGCCATGCAGGCAAAATTTTCCGGCAGCACTGCCAGACGGGCACCGCCCTCGGCCGCTCGCTGCAGGAGTTTGGCGGCCTCGGCCAGATTGGGCCCGACCTGCGGGCCGGAGACCATCTGCACGGCCGCAACCCGGCACTCCCCCGACTCAGGTACGACGGCCATCTTCAGGGCTGCTCCTGTGGCTCAACATCAGGAACGGGGAGCGCATTCCCGCTCCGGTCCTGTTGCCCCGTCACCCTCTCCACCACGGGGTTTTCCCACGGGCCGGTAATGCTGTACTGCGCACGGATCATGCCGCTCAGTGAGTCCTTGAATAGTTCCTTGAGTACAAACAGGCCCGCGCCGATAGCGGGACCCGCCGCGATAGCGCCGACCACCGGCAGAGTATTGCCAACCTCGGCGCTTACCACGGCGACCTGGTCATAGGTCCGGTTTACCAGATTTGCAGTGCCGGCAATGCCGATGTCGGCGGCGCGTCCCTTGAGTACCAGATTGTCGGAATAGGCCTTTCCATCGCTGATCGCGAAACTACCCTGAAACTTCTCGAAGAACAGCCCTTTCTGGAAAACATCGCGAAAATCGAGCAGCAGGCGCTGGGGCAGCGCCTGGACGCTAAGCAGGCCAAAGACGCGACCGCTGCCGGGCTCGACTTCTTCCAGGCTACCTTGCTCGAGATTAATGCTGGCCTCGCCGCTGGCAGCCGCGAGGATCGACTGCGGCAACCTGCCGCCCCAGCTCAGATTCGCAGTGAACTCCCCCTTCTCCGCGTCGACGCCTCTGGCAAAACCCATGAATTCCAGCGCACGGCCGACGTCATCACTATCGAACCGTAGCGTGAACCGACTCTCATCACGCACCTCCGAGAGCAGGGAACTTCCGGCCAGTGTGATAACGAAATTCCCCCCTTCCAGGCGCATTCCATCGGTGCTGAAACCGTCCGGCAGATGTTGAATCTCACCCTGCATCCTGCCCAGACGGATCGACTCGATGGAAAAGTCAGCAATATTGACGATGGCCGCAGGAACCAGCCTTGGATCCAGACCCCCTTCACCGCCGTCGGACTCCTCATCGTCGATAACCAGTCTCTCCAGATCAAGCATGACGGGCCGGTCTGCATAGAGATCGAAAGGAATAGTGGCCGATCCGGCCATAGTCTCGCTGGCAATGCCTGCCAGCCAGGCATCATTATCCTGTTGCAAGGCGATGCCGGCATTGCTGACATGCTGCCCCATCAGGAACAGGTCATTGACTGTCAGGTCTACGGCTGTGAGCACCTGCTCGGGGCGGCCTTCGCCTCCGGGGCCGAAATCGACGTTCAGCCAGTCATCTACCGACAGCTGAGCAACCTCGCCGCCGATCACCAGACCCGGCCTTGCCGGCGCCGGCGCATTGGCCCCGCCGATCTGCACGGTCGCCCCCTGAATCTGCATTGCCCCGCTGCCGAGATCGAAGCGCAGTATCGCGGAGAGTCTCTCCGGGACCTGCATGCTCCACTCGGTTACGCCGGGGCGCGGAAAACGGAAATCGATACCCAGCGGCAGACGCTCGTCGGCCGGCTTGAATAGCGGCGCGGGCAGGTCAATCGCGATGCCCTGCAATTCGCTGTCCAGGTGAATGTAAAACTCGCCGCCGGATTGCGCACCGGGGAAGTGGACGTAGGCCTGCCAGTCGCTTTTGCCATGCAGATAACTCGCCAAAGGCATGGCCACCGGGTCGACCAGACTGGACCCGGTGATCGCGCCTCGGGCATAAGCGCGTGTGGCGCCGTCTTCCAGTGGTGTGATGCCTATGTTGACAGCCTCACCGAACAAGGTCGCCGAGATCGCCTCCGCAGACACCCGTGACCCGCGCACCTGGAGCGAACCCTGGACCTGCCGCAGACGATGCGGAATCTGTCCGTAGCCGACCACCCCGTCGCTCAGATCAACGTCGACCTGTACCTGTCTTGCGGCAAGATCACGCAGGGGAAGCAGCAAATTCACATCTGCCGTTGCGGTCCCCTGATCGACCCTGAGCTGGGCGAATCCCTCACCCAGGCTCGGCGCCACCGGACTGTTCAGCAGGAACTGTTGTAATTGGGCAAACCCGCCTCGGGCCGGGCCGCGGATGGCCAATTGCCCTTCGCGAAGATCCGGCAGGGAGACGTCGACCTCCGCTATCGCCAGATCACCGATCAGACCGGAGCGCAGATTAGCGCTGTAGCCTTCGTTCTCGAAGCGCATCGCCGCCTGAACTGCATCGAGTCTCGGCCAGCCGGATGCGTAATCCAGGGCCATGTTCTCCACATCAAACTCAACCAGGAACTGACCTTCGTCATTGCGATACGGGAAGCCGCGCAGCGGGCCGTGCAGCTGGGCCTTTACCCACGGTGCGTTGCCGCCGATGACCGCCCGATCCAGCCAGCCAACGACAGTCGGGGACATGATCCCAACCGGCAGATAAGGCGAGACGCTGCCCAGATCAACATCGCGCATTCGGGCCTCGAGGTCGATGGCGCCGACCGCATCATCGCCAGGCAGCCGCAGGCGAAAACCGAAGTCGAGATCCAGATCGGAATTCACCGCGCTAAGCTCGTCGCCGATGATGGTCAGACCGTCACCGCCCTGGCTCCATACAACGAGGCCGCCAAGACGGCTCAGGCCCAGCGCGTCCCTGAACAAGCGCGGGAAGATCAGCGACACATCTTCTGCATCCAGCTCCAGTCGGCCGCCGCGTGGATCGCTGCGCACACGTCCGCTCAGCCCGCTTACCCCGGGGACTTTCTCCCAGGGATCCAGGCCCAGCTCATCCAGCAATACGTCCAGCTCAATGCGTCGTTGCGGCGCGTCGCCGCCGCTGCTTTCCACCAGCAGCACCAACTCGTTCAAATCCCCGCGCGGGTTCAGCGCAAGCAAGGCGTCGCGCAATTTCTCATCCGGCAATAACGGCACCAACGGCAGCACGTCCTGCAATCGCACTCGATCTGCAGAGACCTGCCACGTAGCGTTCCCCGCCTCGTCGCTGCCAGAAATAACCGTGATCAGGGGATTGCTCCATTCCCGCCCGGCGCGGCGCACCAAGACGTCCGAAGCCTGAAGACTCCATCCGGTGTCGGCCCGGTCCCAGTCGACGCGTCCGTCGATAAGCTCGTATCCGGCCCCGTCGGCAGCGGTCATCGCCCCGGCCAGCGCAAGACCACGAACCGTGGCCTCGGCTGATATGCGCCGGGGTTCACCGCGGTCAATGTCCAGCCAAACCCGCATGTCCGCATTGCCAACCAGCTCTGGCAAGGCCTTCAATCCTGGCACCCGGGGCAGTTTCGAAAACTGGAGATCATCGAACCAGGCAGAAATTCGCCAGGCCGAATAGTTTCCGGCGTCGTTGACCGTGGCGCTGGCCCAACCGGTGACCTTGCGTGCAAGCTCCTCCGGCGGAGTCAGCGAGACATCCAGTCGCAGTTCACGATTATTGCCGCTCAGGTCGACTTCGGCGTCCTGAAAGACCCAGGTCACGCCATCATCGATCTCATCGCGGAAGACCACCCGGCCGCCGCGCAGGCGAATGTCGGCAAGCAGCGCCTCGCCGCGCGGCTTGATTTCGCTGACCGGTATGCCAAGGATGAAAATCTCGCCGCTGCGATCACGCCGAATATCCAGCTGCGCGCCGTCCACGGTAAACAGATCCCCTTTGACCTGCCAGGCAAAGAACAAGGCGCTGACGTCCAGACTGACCCGCGCGGTATCAGCCTTGAGCAGGACCGAAGTGCGATCAGCTGAGAGGATCGAGGCATCCCGTAGCAACACCTCCGGTCCGCCCAGACCAAAGCGGGCGTCCATGCCGCCGATTTCCACCGGCAGGCCCAAAACGCGGCTGGCCCATTGTTCGATCGGCGTCCGATATTCCGGGAGCTGATCCACAGCGATCCGGAACGCGCCGACAAGCAAAGCCGACAGGATGGCCAGCGCCGCGAACAGGCCAGCGGACCATTTCCAAAGACGTCTTGCAAAACTGGCCACTGAGTTTCAGTCAGCCGTGTTGCAAGGGACGCATATTGCGCTTGTCTCTAGATCGGGACGACATCGAAATTGTCCTGCGCATAGTGAGCCTCCGACTGGAGGCGGATCGGCCGGCCAGTATGTTCTTCGAGCTCGGCCAGGCTGGCGGATTCCTCGTCCACGATGAGCTCCAGCACTTCCGGATGAGCCAGCACCAGCAACTCCTGGAACTCGAACTGGCGTGTCTGCCTGATGACCTCGCGAAAGATCTCGTAACAGACGGTCTCCGGCGTCTTTACCGAGCCTCTGCCTTCACATGTTGGACACGCGCGACATAGTACATGTTCCAGGCTTTCACGAGTCCGCTTGCGGGTCATCTCCACCAGGCCAAGCGCGGACACCTCAGTGATCTTATTACGAGCGTGGTCCGCAGCAAGCGCCTTCTCCAGCGCCTGCAAGACCTGGTAGCGGTGGTCGACGAGGTCCATGTCGATGAAGTCGATGATGATGATGCCGCCGAGATTGCGCAGGCGAATCTGCCGGGCGATAGCCTGGGCCGCTTCGAGATTGGTCTTGAATATGGTCTCTTCCAGATTGCGATGTCCAACAAAGCCACCGGTGTTGACGTCGACGGTAGTCATCGCCTCGGTCTGTTCAATCACCAGATAGCCGCCCGATTTGAGCTGCACGGTACGCTCCAGCGCGCGCGTGATTTCGTCTTCGACGCCGTAAAGATCGAAGATCGGTCGCGCCGTCGAATACTCCTCGATCTTGTCGGCCAGTTCCGGTACGAACATCGACGCGAAGTTACGCATGCGCTCGCAGGTCCTCGCGTCATCGACTCGCACCGTTTCGATCCCCGGACCGAGCAGATCACGCAGGATGCGCAGCGCCAGCGGCAAATCTTCGTGTACCAGCTGACGGGGGCTGGCCTTGCGCGCCTTCTCGCTGATGACATCCCATAGCCGCCGCAGGAAGATCATGTCCGCACGCAATGCATCCATACTTGCGCCTTCAGCTGCGGTGCGCACGATAAAGCCGCCCCCCTCGGCCTCGGGCACCGAATCGAATATTTCCCGGAGGCGCGTCCGCTCCGCCTCGTCCTCGATCCTCGCGGACACGCCGATGCCGCGGCCATGCGGCATGAAGACCAGGTAACGCGAGGGGATCGTGACGAAGGTCGTCAGCCGGGCTCCCTTGGTGCCGATCGGATCCTTGACCACCTGCACCAGCAACTCGTCGCCTTCGCGCACCAGAGCCTGGATGTCGGGTTGCTGCCGGTCAGTATCAAGCTCCCCGTCGACGGTCTCCTGGTGCACGGGATCCCGGTAGATATCTCCGGCATGGAGAAACGCAGTACGTTCCAGCCCGATCTCCAAAAAAGCAGCCTGCATCCCGGGCAGGACGCGCGACACTTTGGCCTTGTAAATATTGCTGATCAGGCCACGTCGACGAGCGCGCTCGATATAGACCTCCTGCAGCACGCCGTTCTCGACCAGCGCTGCCCGTACTTCGCGCGGAGTGACATTGATCAGAATCTCTTCATTCATTGCGCGCGCTCCCGGTCAGAGGCTGAATGGCCACACCCAGCTGAGCCAGCAACCGGGCGGTCTCAAACAAGGGCAGACCCATTACCCCTGAGTAGCTGCCCGCAAGGCGTTCGGTGAAGACCGCGGCGAAACCCTGAATAGCATAGGCTCCTGCCTTGCCCATGGGTTCACCACTCGCAACATAACTCGAAATCTCGGTTTCACTGATCGGTCGAAACGCGACCCTGCTGACGCTCAGTTCAACGAGTCGCCGCCGGCCGCGGATGCCCGCGACCGCCGTCACTACCTGATGCTCGCGACCGGAAAGACGGCGCAACATGGAAGCTGCAACTTCAGCATCCGCCGGCTTGCCGATAACCTCATCCCCCAACACCACCGCCGTATCCGCGGCAAGGATGATCCGGTCGTCAGCAACATTGAGCAAACGGGCCACATGCTCCGCCTTATCGAGTGCGATCCGGCGAGCATAGTCTGACGGCGGTTCACCGGGCGACCGCGTCTCATCTACATCGGCCGGCCGGACCTGATGTGGCAGGTTGATCTGTCGCAGCAATTCCTGGCGCCGTGGAGAACCCGATGCCAGAACGATAAGTTCTTGATTCACGGTGGCAGTTTCACGCCTTCAGGCACCATATTCAAGCGCTGCAAGGTCTTGCAGGCGGGCGGCCCACCGGAGGCGCCTGGACGACTATTCGCGGTGGTAGGGATGGCCGCGGAGCAGGCTCCACGCACGATACAGCTGTTCGGCAAGGACAATCCGCACCAGTCCATGAGGCAGGGTCAGAGGTGACAGTGACAGACGCAGCTCAGCCCGCTGCAGACAATCCGGCGCCAGTCCATCCGGACCGCCGACGAGAAAGCACAGATCGCGCCCGTCCTGCATCCATTCATCCAGCCGCTGCGACCACTGCCGTGTGTCCAGACTCCGGCCCGCGACATCCAGCGCGATAATCCGATCTGACGAACCGATATTAGCCAGCATTCGCTCGCCTTCGGTTCTGACAGCTCGTTCGGGGGCGGTGGAGCGACTGCGCTGGCCCAGCGATATTTCCTTGAGTTCCAGCCGACACTCGTGCGGCAATCTGCCAGCGTAGGTGTCGAACCCGGCCTCGACCCAGGCCGGCATGCGGGTACCGGCGGCCAGCAATCGGATGCGCATGAGTCGCCGGGTCCGGCCGTGCTGCCTAGCCCGCCGGCGCCGCGGCGCCGGCTCTCGTGCTGTCGCCCCAGAGCTTCTCGAGGTTATAAAAATCCCGCACCTTGGGCAGCATTACATGCACCAGTACGTCCTGCAGATCGACCAGTACCCACTCACCACCTTCCAATCCTTCGACGCCCAAAGGTCGCTGACCCTGCTGCTTGCATTTATCGATCACGTTTTCGGCAACAGACCGGACATGCCGGTCGGAAGTGCCGCTGGCAATAACCATAAGGTCTGTGATCGAGGTCATCGGCTGAACGTCGATCAATACGACGTCCCTGGCCTTCATATCCTCAAGTGCTTCGATAACGGTACTGGTGATCTCTGGGGTGCTCATTCAGTCCTCTCGGTGTGGTGGGCGTAACAACCCGAATCAAGAATGGTCTTGCGTACCTCATCGGGCATCAGGAATCGCGGATCACCGCCGTTGGAGACGAGCTCCCGGATAGCGGTAGATGAGATTTCCAGCTGGGTGACCGCATGGATGTAGATGCGGCCGGCGCGGGACTCATGCAGATCGCCGACCCGTCCGGTGCCGCGATCCGCCAACAATTCGTTAAGCGGCCCCATATCAGGCACCCGCCATCCTGGACGATGTGCGACCAGCACGTGCGCGAGCTGCAAGATCTCCCGCCAGTGATACCACTTGGGCAGATCCAGAAACGCATCCATACCGACGACCAGGCAAATCGAGCGGTGCGCATACTCGGCCCGCAGGTCCAGCAGCGTATCCACTGAATACGACGGGCCTTCGCGGTGCAACTCACGATCGTCGACAACGAATCCAGGCTGACCGCCAATCGCAGCGCGCACCATCTCCAGCCGAACCCTGGCGTCGGCGACCGGGCGCTCGCGGTGCGGCGGCGTGCCGGCGGGAAGGAACCGCACCTCGGGCAGACGCAGCGATTCCATCAGTTCAAATGCGGTCCGCAGGTGGCCATAGTGAATCGGATCAAAGGTGCCGCCGAAAATGGCCATCGGATCCAGCTGGCTGAAACCACTCATCAGGCCGCCTTTCCGCGTCGCTGGCGACCGTCGCCTGCCATCGCGCCCAGCAGGTCCGTCAGCGCCGGCCACGGGCGCCCGGGAGCCGCGCCTTTGATGATCCGATCGGTCGCCGCGCACTGCCGCAACAGACCATGCAAAGATGGCAGAGGATGCCGTTGCAGAATCCTGCGCGCCAGCGGCTGCCGTCGTGGCCAGATGCCGGCGCCGCGCATCGCATCACCCTCGGCCACACCGTGGGAGATCTTCCAGGAGACGCCGGCCAGCGCCCTGAGCTCGCGGGCGAGTGCCCAAAGCACCAGGACCGGCTCTACGCCTTCGGCGCGGAGTCCATTCAACATACGATATCCTCGCGACAGATCACCCTCGTCCGCCGCGTCGACGAGTCCGAATACATCGTAACGTGCGCTGTCGGTCACCGCGCGCGCCACTTGTTCCGCGCTGACGTTGCCCTGTCCCAGGATCAGCGCCAGCTTGCGAATCTCCTGGTCTGCGGCAAGCAGGTTACCCTCGACCCGATCGGCGATCAGCTCGGCGGCGCCCGGGGCCGGGCGCAGACCCTGGGCGATCATGCGGCCCGTAACCCAGCGCGGCAGTTGCCGGCGATCCAGCGGCCAGACCTGAACCACCACGCCGGCTTTGTCCAGAGCGCGCACCCAGGCGGTGCGAAGGGTGGCCTTGTCCAGCTTTGGCGCGAGAATCAATAACAGGTTGTCTTCAGGGGGCGATGCGGCGTAGGCGCTTAAGGTCTTGGCGCCGGCAGTCCCGGGTTTGGCGCTTGGCATGCGCAATTCCAGCAAGCGGCGCTCCGCAAAAAGGGACAGATTGGCACCCGCCGCAGCGAGTTCTTGCCAATCGAAACCCCGTTCCACGGTGAATACGGTGCGCTCCTGAAAACCGCTTTTGCGCGCGCAGGCGCGGATGCGATCCGCCGCTTCCATGGTCTGAAGAGGGTCGTCGCCGCTGACCAGATAAATCGGAGCCAGAGCCCGGGCGAGGTCCGCCTCGAGCTTATCGGCAGCGAGTATCACTAGGGGCAAAATCAGGCAGGGCCATGTTGGCTCGAGTGTATCACGCTCTCGGGAGGGTGAAAGCCCGGCTATCCGTGCTTATTGAGCCGCACCGGGATCACCGGGCTCCGGCATCGGCCCCACAACCAGCGCTGGATCCAGCCTGGTCTCGAACAGATTCATGCGCCAGTCCAGATGGGGCCCACTGGCACGACCGGTGGCGCCGACTTCTGCTACCACCTGACCCTGTTTCACCTGCTGGCCCGGCTCCACAAGGATTTTGCTCAAGTGGATAAAAGCAGAGCTGAGTCCATGACCATGATCCATCAGCAAGGTGCCACCAGAGAAATACATATCGGGTTCGACCAGACTGACCACCGCGTCGGCCGGCGCCACCACCGGTGTTCCCGACGGCGCGGCTATATCAACGCCGTAATGGGGCTGTCTGGGTTCCCCATTAAGAATCCGCTGGCTGCCATAGACGCCGGTGATCGGTCCCTGAAGCGGCCAGATGAAGCCAGACTCAAAATCGGCACGTTCATCATCATGACTTCGTGCCAGGCTGATTCGGGCGGCTTCCTGCGCAATCCGCTGACTGACCTCCGGCGGCGGCGTTACCCGCGAGCCGGGCAGGCCTTCCACCCGCTGGATTGAATAGACCCGCGACCGGATATCAAGCGTCCGGCTCAGGGTAATGCCGTCTTCCCCGGTGACAGACACGGTCACCGGGTCGATTTGCTCACGCCCGAAGCCGACCAGAAAAGCCCCGCTGGGCGATACCCGCACCGGGCGTCCATCCACCTGCACCCGGGCGCCGGGCGCGGTCTGCCCGAACAACAAACCGCCCTGAACCCTCTCGCCCTTGAAGCTCAACGAGGGTTCTGCCGCAATGGCAGTCAGGCTCAGCGCGAGCAGCAGGGGCAGGACGATGCGCGACATTACCGTATGTTATAACATAACAGTTGTGACCGCCCGACAGAGTTGAGGAGCAGGAAATGACCCAGGGCACCGCATCTGGCGGATTCGCCATACCCGGGCACGATCATTCCGCCTGTGTCAGGCGGGCGCTGGACCACGCCGAGGCGCATTGCCGGACGCAGGGCCTGCGGCTCACCGACACCCGGCGACGGGTCCTCGAGATCATCTGCCAGCGCCACGAACCGGCCAAGGCTTATGACATTCTGGAGCGGCTGGGTAATGACGGCCGCCGGGCAGCACCGCCGACCGTGTATCGGGCGCTCGATTTCCTGCTCGACGCCTGCCTGGTCCACCGCATCGATTCCCTCAATGCCTACGTCGCCTGTGCCCATCCGGCAGCGCGGCACAGCGCGCAGCTGCTGGTCTGCAGCCATTGCGAACAAGTGGCCGAAATCGAAGATCCGAAAATCCAGGCGGTGCTGGTTCAGGGTGCGTCGAAACTGGGCTTCCAGATCGATCATCAAACCGTCGAGATTCACGGCTGCTGCCCACGCTGCCAGTCGAAGCAGGTCGGCTGAGCCAATGCCCGCCTCAGGTACGATGCAATGAAATCTCCTGGCGCCCGCTCCAGCGAGTCGCTTGACGCCGTCGCGGTCGGGATTTCCGCACTATGCGTGGTCCATTGTCTTGCCACCCCATTGCTGGTGGTGGTGTTCCCGATCATCGGCGGCACCCTGTTCGCCAATCATGCTTTCCATGCATGGCTGCTGGTACTGGTGCTGCCGACAAGTACTCTGGCCCTGTATTTCGGCTATCGGCGCCACCGGCAGGCTCGCGTGTTGTGGCTGGGCGCGGTCGGGATGGTAATCCTGACCATCGCGGCAATCCTCGGTCCCGATACCCTGAGCGAAGGCGGCGAACGATTGACAACCAGTGCCGGCGGACTCGTGCTCGCCATCGCCCATGTGCTGAATTTCCGTCGCTTCCGGGCGTCCATGTCGGCCGGCGGCGGCTAGCCCCGACAGGCCCTGGCGCCGATGCCGAAATCCTATTCTGGCCCAAGACTCCGCGGCGAGGCCGGTGGTGAGACCGGCGGTGCCGCACTCGAATCGATGCCGCGGCGGGTCACCAGATAGGTAGCGAAACTCCCGAGCCAGTGTCCGCCTTCGTAGTGTTCGCCGGTTACCGATGCCAGGCCCGCTTGCGCATGGGCAGCCGCACTGGACAGGATCGCCGCACGGCGCAGGTCATCTGCCGGCAGTCCGAATGCGATGCCCTCCAACATCCAGGCCCGGCTCAGGTTCAGGCCATCCAGGTGAGCCAGTTTGCCGTCGGTGGGATCGGTCACTTGTTCGGGCCGCATCCAGCGACCGTCTCCGTCAAGCGGTATCCCGGGCAGAAAGGCGCTCAACCACAGCGCATAGGCCGACGGGTCCAACACCCGGCGCATCAGGTCAGCCTCGGCCAGACACGGGGACAGGAAGTCCTGCCCTGAGGGCTCGTAAGCCAGCGGGCAAGTGCGATCGCCGAGGTAATAGTCCTTGCTGCGAGCCCGCACCAGTTCCGCGATGGATACATTGCCGGCGCCCTGAGCCCAGTCGAGTATCAGCCCCATCGCAAATGCGGTTTGCGCATGCTCGCCCACCCGGATCGGATAGGAGAGCTTGGGCAGCCAGCTGGCGATTTCGGCGGCCGCCCTGGCCTCCAGTGGCGCCAGATTGACCGAGAGTTCGGCGCCAGGCTGCCCCCATTCACGCAATTCTGCAGCCAGTTGCAGCAACCACGCCAGACCGTAGGGCCGCTCGAAAGAACCGCGACCGGGCGCGGACAGGTACGCGACCTCGGCTTCAATGTTTTCCGCACTCAGACTCTGGGTCAGTGCGGTTTGGGCCGGGGCTGCAAATTCAGCGTCCGGCATCAACCGGCTGAGACGCACCAGCAACCAGTGTCCGTGCACCGATGAATGCCAGTCGAAACAACCATAGAAAGCGGGTGTCAGCGCTCTTGGCGGGGCGACGTCGGCATCGCTTCGCAGGACGTGAGCGATCTTGTTCGGGTATTCCCGATGCACGCAATCCAGCGCCAGCGCTGCAAAGCGCGCGCCCATCGCCGCATCCAGAGCCGGGGTCGGTGCAGCAGCGTGGCCGGTATTGATCAACAGCAGTCCTCCGCAAGCCGCCAGTTTCAGAAAATATCTCACCTTCAGCTGACCATGCCGCCCAGCGGGCCGCCGCCGAGCAAATGCAGATGCAGGTGAGGCACCTCCTGACCGGCATCGCTGTTGCAGTTGATGACCAGTCGATATCCGCTCTCGGCCAGACCCTGTTGCCTGGCCAGATCGCGGGCCACCAGGATCATGTGTCCGAGCAACGCGGCATCTTCGTCCGCAATATCATCGGTTGTCGGGACCGGTTTTATCGGTACGATCAACAGATGGACCGGCGCGACCGGTTTGATATCAGCAAAACAGATCAGCCTGTCATCACGGTAGATGATGTCAGCGGGTATATCGCCAGCAATGATCTTCTCGAAGATAGTCGCCACCTGATTCCTCCCGAGGGTTCCTTGAGACCGGTCTGGTCGCCTATGATAAGCCCTGGCAGGGACCAGGACAGATACTCGTCCATGCCTGTTCCCGAGAGCCAATATCCGGCGTCAGCTCCACGCCATTGTCCGGAGGGAGTTTGACATGGCATGCCGATCTTTTACTTTCACCGCAAGCACGTTGCTGATTCTGGTGCTCAGCGTGATCGCGAGCGGATGTACCAGCCTGCGCAATCTTGAATCGCCCGAAGTCGTGCTGATCGGCCTCCACCCGCTGGAATCAACCTTGCTGGAACAGCGCTTCCAGGTCGACCTGCGGGTCTATAACCCCAATAACAGAGACCTGGATATCGATGGCGTTGACTTCGACCTCGAGGTGAACGGCCAGCGCCTGGCCCGCGCGGCCGGCGCGAATGAATTCCTGCTGCCACGTTTGGGTGAAGCGCAGACCTCAGTCGTCGTCAGCACTTCGCTGTTCAGTGTGGCCAGGCAACTGATGACCCTGCAGCAGAGCGGCGGGATCAGCTACAAGCTTAGCGGTCGGGTCCACCTGGGGTCCGCATTCGGCATTAGCCTGCCGTTTGAGCAAAGCGGCGAGCTGCGACAAAACACCACGCTATAGGCGCCGGGGATCAGGGGAACAACAGGGTTTCCGCCGGACGCTGGCCACAATAGGGACAAGTCACCGATGTGTTCAGCATCGGTCGCTGACAAGCGACGCAGTTACGGGGCTCAGCCTGCACCCGCAAGCGCCCGTCGCGTCTGCCGTCCAGCTCATCCAGTTGTTCGATCCTCGCGCGCAGCTCGGCTTCCGAGAGATCAAATCGCTCGTGCATAAGCTGCCACATAGCCATAGTGATGAGTTTCAGTCGCTCGTGCTCGCGCTCCAGCGCTTTCAGTCGGACTGCATCGCCACCTGCGCCTGACAAGGTGCGCGGAATCGGACTCACTGGTCCCATTTCGCCCCGTGCCTTGTCCAGCAGCATGTCACCAAAGATCCCAGCCAGAATGTCGATCATAGTCAGGCGGCCTCCGGATCAGATCTGTTCGACATTACTTGTTGTCGCGGCCCAGCCTCTTTCGCCAGCCCGGCATTCAGACGCCAACCCGGGCGCCCGGCCTGAGTAAGCAGATCCCGCCGCTCCAACCACTCGCGCGCATCCACGGCGTCATGCTCGAACCATGCGCGGGCAGAGCCGAGACGAAACGTATAGCCCCAGGCATCCATATCGGACCACATCCTTTCGCGCCCGAAACCGGGCAACTCATCAGCAAGCAGGATCTGCAGATAACACACGGCGTTTTCCTCATCGTAATCACCGCCGGCATCCGTCTCCAGCCCCTGTCTGCGATCCGGCGTCATGCAGACGAAATGCGAGGCCTCATGCAATGCAGAATGGACCGGCGTATCTGCCCGGACCAGCAGCCGGTCGCCGATCAAGCCGGCCTCTTCATCTCCCCAATAGGAACCCGGGATCGGCCGGCCCTCTGGTGTTTGCTCCAGGTGCAAGCCATAGCGGCGCAACAGTCGGGACAGCGGCGCTGTCCAGCCGTCACCCATCCGTGCGACGCTCATTTTGCCGGCGGCTCGAGAGTCGCCAGTCGCCGCGCGATGACGCCGGCAATTTCCCGCGCCAGCGCCTGCCTCAACAACGACTCTTCGTCAGCCTTGGCCAGCACCTCGGTCTCATCATAGGTGTAGATACGAGTCCGGGTTACATTTTGCGGGGCCAGCAGCACTTCTTCACCGGCTGTCACCCGGTAGCTGGCGGCATAGAAAACCCGATATTCCTGCGGCCGGTTCTTGGCCGATATCGACTCGACTTCGCGCCCGGACCGGTCGCGGACGATCTCCAGCACCGATCTCGCGTCCTCCCTGGATACCGCTACGGGAACCTTGGACACCTTCAGCGCCCGCACCAGCTCCCGCGCCAGGTCTGTATTGCGGCTGGGCAGTTGCAGAAATACCGGCGCGATCTCCGGCGACGGATCGGCACGTCCCTGCAGCTGGAAGCCACAACCGCTGATCAGCAGCGGCAATGCCAACAGCAATGTCCCGGCGCGCAGACCGGTCGTCAGCAGCTTGACCATATTCCAGCGACCCTGTTCATACGACGATGTTGACCAGTCTTCCAGGCACCACTATCAGCTTGCGGATCGGCTTTTCGGCAACAAAACGCTGCACATTGGTTTCCGCCAGCGCGGCCGCCTCGATCATCTCCCGCGTGGCGTCTGCGGCAATACGGATTCGCCCGCGCAGCTTGCCGCACACCTGGACCACCATTTCGACCTCGTCCTGGACCAGCGCTGATTCATCGACCTCGGGCCACATTGCATCCACCACCAGACCCGCTTGACCCAGGGCCTGCCACATGACCTGGGCAACGTGCGGCACGATGGGCGAGAGCATCAGCACGACGGCCTGCAGGGTTTCCTGCCGCACCGCACGGCCGGTCCCGGATTCGTCGTCGAATCGAGCCAGGCTGTTCATAAGTTCCATGATCGCGGCGATCGCGGTATTGAATGTATATCGACGGCCCATGTCGTCACCGACCTTGGCGATGCAATGATGCAAGCGGCGGCGCAGCTCGGCTTGATCCGAATCAAATTCGGCAGCAGCGGCCGGCACAGATGCCGGCCCGGCGTCGACATGGGTGCGCACCGCTTTCCAAACCCGTTTCAGGAAGCGATTGGCGCCTTCCACGCCATCGTCGGACCACTCCAGGGATTGCTCGGGCGGTGCGGCAAACATGGTAAACAGACGCACCGTATCGGCCCCGTAACGATCGACCAGCGACTGGGGATCGACGCCGTTATTCTTGGACTTGGACATCGTGGTGCGTCCGGCATGTACCACTTCGCCGCCGTCCTGATCCCAGACCGCGCGCGTGATCTCGCCCGTCTGATCGCGCTGTATGGTGACTTCCGAGGGGGCGATCCAGCGACGGCCCTCCTCCGCACTGTCGCGATAGAACGAATCGGCCAGCACCATCCCCTGGCAAAGCAGATTGGTCGCGGGTTCGTCGCAGCGGAGCAGGCCGTTATCACGCATCAGCTTGTGCCAGAAACGAAAATACAGCAGATGCATCACAGCATGCTCGATGCCGCCAATGTATTGATCCACCGGCAGCCAGTAATTGGCGTTTTCGTCGACGATGGCGTCGGCCCCGGGTGAGCAATAGCGCGCGTAATACCAGGATGATTCGACAAATGTGTCAAAGGTGTCGGTCTCGCGTTCTGCTGCGCCGCCACATTGCGGACAAGAGGTCTTGCGCCACTCCGGATCCGCCTTGATCGGCGACTGTACGCCCATGAACTTGACGTCCTCCGGCAACAGGACCGGCAGCTCTGATTCCGGCACCGGCACCGAACCGCAATCGGCGCAATGGACCATCGGAATCGGACAGCCCCAGTAGCGCTGCCGCGAGACGCCCCAGTCGCGCAAGCGATAATTGACCTTGCGGCCTCCGCGGCCCTCGCTTTCGAATCGGGCGGCCAGTTGTTCGAACGCCTGCTGCGAAGTCAGGCCATCGTATTCGCCACTGTTGATCAAACGGCCATGGTCAAGGAATGCTCCGCTGGATATATCAGCCTTGCCCGCGTCGACCGGCTCGATCACCTGGACGATGGGGAGCCCGTAGCGGGTAGCAAACTCCCAGTCGCGCTGGTCATGGGCCGGCACCGCCATGACCGCGCCAGTCCCATAGCCGGCGAGCACGAAATTAGCCACATAGACCGGAACCTCGGCATCACTGATCGGGTGCCGGGCAGAAATTCCCAGCGCCATGCCTTTCTTCTCCAGCGTTTCCAGCACCGCCTCCGACGCCTGTACGCGCCGGCATTCCTCTACAAACTCGGCGACGGCCGGATTGCTGGCGGCAGCGGCTTCAGCCAGCGGGTGTTCCGGCGCCACAGCCATGTAGGTCACGCCCATCAGGGTATCCGGACGGGTGGTAAACACGGTGACCGGATCGTGACCCGGCACGTCGAACGCGATCTCCACGCCTTCGGAGCGCCCGATCCAGTTGCGCTGCATGGTCTTGACCGCGTCGGGCCAGCCCGGGAGCCGGTCAAGACAATCCAGTAACTCCTCGGTATACGCAGTGATTTTCAGAAACCATTGCGGAATCTCGCGGCGCTCCACCGGCGCGCCGGACCGCCAGCCTCGGCCATCCACCACCTGTTCGTTAGCCAGCACCGTCTGATCAACCGGATCCCAGTTGACTACCGAGCTTTTGCGGTAGACCAGGCCCTGCCGGAACAGGCGGGTGAACATCAGTTGCTCCCAGCGATAATACTCCGGGCGACAGGTGGTGACTTCGCGCCGCCAGTCGTAAGCGAACCCCAAACGCAACAGCTGATTGCGCATGTAGCCGATGTTTTCATAAGTCCATTGGGCCGGCGGTACACCATGCTTGATCGCAGCATTCTCCGCCGGCAAGCCGAACGCGTCCCAGCCCATCGGCTGCAGCACGTTCTTGCCCTGCATGCGCTGGAAGCGGCTGATCACATCACCGATGGTGTAATTACGCACATGGCCCATGTGCAGACGACCACTGGGGTACGGCAACATGGACAGGCAATAGAACTTCTCGCGTTCCGGGTCCGGCTCTACCTCAAAACACCTTGACTCGTCCCACAGCGCCCGTACCGCCGGTTCGATGATCTCTGGCTTGTATTCTTCTTCCATGGATTTGTCTTGCCGCAGTGCAATCAGGGCAGGATAACGCGGGGCCCGCCCGGGCACCAGATACCGTTCAGATGGATCCGTGTCTGCGCGCCGCGAAGGAGACCGCCAGCGCCGCCAGCGCCACAAGCAGCAGCCAGCTGTCGCCGATCAGTACATAGGGCGTTGCGCCGGTGTACGGCTGTATGCTGGCAGTAAGCACATCGGTCTCGAACTGCGGGGAAACACCGAGCAGCTGGCCGTCCGGCGCGATCACCGCGGACACTCCGGTATTCGTCGCTCTTAGCATGAAGCGGCCGGCCTCGATCGCCCGCATTCGCGCAATCTGTAGATGCTGGTGCGGCGCGATCGAATCCCCGAACCACGCGTCGTTGCTGACGTTCACCAATAAATTTGCCTGGGGAAGAAACACGCGCTGCTCGTTGCCGAATGCGTCCTCGTAGCAGATTGACGCCGCGGCATGCAGGCCTGCTACTTGCAGCGGTTCCGGTCTGCTGCTGCCCTTGGAGATGTCCACATAAGGCAGGCTCATCAGGCGCATCCAGTCACGGACGAATTCCGGAACCGGGAAATACTCGCCGAACGGAACCAGATGTCGCTTGCGATAGACAGAAGGCGGTTCGCCCAGCACCAGCAGAGAATTGAAGTAGCTGCCGCTGTCGGGTTCGTACTCCAGCATGCCGAGCATGATCGCGGCGCCGCGTTCTCCGGCCTCGGTACGCATCTGCTCCAGGTATTCATACTCGGCATCGACCATCGACGGGATCGCGGCCTCGGGCCAGACGATCAGGTCATAATCCAGATAAGGAAGACTCAGATTCCGGTAGAGATCCTTGGTCGGCTCCAGCTGTTCAAGCAGCCACTTCCTGTCCTGAGGCACCGCACCCTGAACCAGAGCCACGCGCAGTTCGCGATCCAGCGGCGCCACCCAGGATACGCGCGACAACAACAAGCCACCGCCGAGAACGGCCGCCGCCAGCAACATGGCCAGTACCCGGGTCGCGACGTCACCGCGCAGCAAGGCCACGCCGGCGCCGGCCAGCAGTGCTGCTGCCAGACTTATCCCGTAAACCCCGGCGACCGGCGCGTAACCCGCCAGCCAGCTGTCGGTAAACGCATAGCCAAGGCTGAGCCATGGGAATCCACTGAAAAGCCAGCCGCGGAGCCATTCGATCAATACCCAGCCGCAGGGCAGAAAGAGCAGCCACAGCGAGGCGCCCCGGAGTCTGGTTTTCGCCTGCACATAGCCGAGCACGGCCAGGTAGCCAGCCATGATCGCTACCAGCGCCAGCATCAGCAATATGGCGAGCGGCGCCGGCGCCTTGCCGAAAATATGGATGCTGATATACAACCAGTAGGTGCCGGCCAGAAACGCCCCCGCCCCCCAGCAAAACCCGAGTCGCGCGGCTTGTGCAGGCGCAGTGTATCCCCACAACAAGAACAGCAGAGCCGGCGAGATGACCGCCAGCGAGGACACGCCAAACGGAGCAAACGCCAGCGGCAGGCATGCGCCTGCGGCGCCGGCGCCGAGCATTCCGAGTCCTGGTCCGGGCGGCAGCGAACTCCGGCTCATGCAGCCATGACTTATTCGGCCGCGGCAGGCCGGTCGTCGGGGAACCTGGCTTGCACCGTGTAGATGCGCCGACGGTCGGCCTTTACCACGCTGAAGCGGATGCCCTCCAGCGACACCGCGTCGCCGCGGCGCGGCAGCCGGCCGAGTTCGTGCATCACCAGGCCGCCGATGGTGTCGTATTCCTCATCGTCGAGATTAGTGCCGAACTCTTCGTTGAAGTCCTCAATCCGAGCCAGTGCGCGGACCGCGTATACGCCGTCGCTTTCCTTGCGGAAATCGGGCACTTCGTCCGGATCATGTTCGTCGCCGATTTCACCGACGATCTGCTCGAGCACGTCCTCGATAGTCAGCAAGCCGGAGACGCCGCCGTATTCATCGACGACGATAGCCATGTGATTGCGGCTGACGCGGAACTCCCGCAAGAGTACGTTCAGGCGTTTGCTTTCGGGGATATAGACTACCGGCCGCAATACTTCGCGGATATCGAAACGTTCGTCCTCGTTCTCGGCAAAAAAGCGCAGCAGGTCCTTGGCCAGCAGAATGCCGACGACTTCGTCACGATCATCGCCGATGACCGGGAAGCGCGAATGACCGGACGCCAGGATCACCTCCAGTAATTGCCGCGGAGTTGCGTCACGCTCCAGCACTACCATCTGCGAGCGCGGGATCATGATGTCGCGGACCTGAAGCTCGGAGACATCGAGGACGCCGGCCAGCATCGCCTCCTCTTCCTCATTGAACAGGCGATCGCGGCGTGCTTCCCGGAGCACTTCCAGGAACTGCTCACGATCCTTCGGATGAGGACCAAATGCTCGCCATAGCCAGCGCAGCCATGCCGGCCTGGCGGAGTCCGGGCGCGTACTCGGAGGTTGATCGGCAGACATCTAGGGTGCCCCTTCCTCTGTGCGGACCATGACGGGAGCGGCAGCGTCCTGGGTCCAGTAGGGATCAGGATAACCGAGACTTCCAAGTATCTGCACTTCCAGCGTCTCCATCGCCCGCGCCTGGTCCGGATCCTGATGATCATGGCCAAGCAGATGCAGCGTGCCGTGCACTACCATGTGGGCCCAGTGTGCCTCGGCCTGCTTGCCTTGATCGCGAGCCTCGCGCTCGACCACCGGTCTGCAAATCACAAGATCACCAAGCGTCGTCTGGTCGACGTATTCAGGCACATCGACCGGGAAGGCGAGCACATTGGTCGCCTTGTCGAGTTGCCGGTAACGCAGGTTCAGGCTTCTGCTTTCCTCAGCATCCACCACACGGATGGCCACTTCCGCCTGCTCGAGCTGATCGCCGATCGCGGCCGCTACCCAACGTTGAAACAGTTCCTGTCCGGGGATACCCGCGCCGCCCGAGATCACCTGCAATTCGGCGGCAACACTCATTTACCACTTTCCCCGTCAGCCCGGTCGTAAGCTTCAACCACGCGCTGGACCAGCGGATGGCGGACGACATCGCTCGAAGTGAAAAAGCTGAAGGCCACGCCCGGTACGTTCTTCAGGACCTCAACCGCGTGTCGCAAGCCGGAAAGACGACCGGAAGGCAGATCGGTCTGAGTCACGTCACCGGTGACCACTGCCTGCGAGCCAAAACCGATGCGAGTCAGGAACATCTTCATCTGCTCGCTGGTCGTGTTCTGTGCTTCGTCGAGAATGACAAAGGACTCGTTCAGCGTGCGCCCGCGCATAAACGCCAGGGGGGCAACTTCGATCACGCTGCGCTCGATCAATCGCCCCACACGATCAAAGCCAAGCATCTCATAAAGCGCGTCATACATCGGGCGCAGATATGGATCGACTTTCTGCGCCAGGTCCCCGGGCAGAAAGCCCAGACGCTCGCCCGCCTCTACCGCCGGTCGGACCAGCACAATGCGCCGCACCTGATCGCTCTCAAGTGCCTCCACCGCCCCGGCGACGGCCAGATAGGTCTTGCCGGTACCGGCCGGACCGATACCAAAGATCAAATCCTGCTCGCGAATGTTGCGCACGTAGGCCCGCTGGTTACCGCCCCGCGCGTGCACCCGGCGCCGCGGCGTCTCGAAGAACACATCACCGGAGTCCGCTTTTGGATCCGGCGTCATGCCGGACTCCTGCACTGCCATATGCACACGATCAGGACTGATTTCCTCTGTTTGCGCGCGCCGGTACAAATCAACCAGCAGCCGCGCGGCGCGCTCCACCTGCTCCGCAGGGCCGCTGAGCCGGAACTGACTGCCGCGATTGCGGATGGCGACACCGAGGCGGCTCTCCAGCTGCCCGAGATTCTGATCGAACTGACCGCAGAGATTGGCTAGCCGTTTGTTGTCAGCAGGCTCCAGCTCGAATTCCCGCGTGGTAAGGTCGGCCGTCACGTTGTGACTCGTTCAGGCCGCACGGGATTGATCAGCCAGACGTCCGCGCAAGGAGTTGGGCAAGGCCTCGGTAATCACGACATCGACAAATCCGCCGATCAGGTCCGCGGCACCGTCAAAGTTGACCCAACGCATGTTCTCCGTCCGTCCGGCCAGCTGGCGGGAGTCCTTTTTCGACGGCCGTTCAACGAGTACCCGCTGGACACTGCCAATCATGCTCTGGCTGATGGCCATGGCCTGTTGATTGATCCGGGCCTGCAGCAATTCAAGACGCCGTTGTTTCACCACATGATCGACGTCGTCCGGCAGGGAAGCCGCCGGCGTGCCGGGACGGCGACTGTAGATAAAACTGAAGGATTGATCAAAACCCAACTCGGCAATCAGATCCAGCGTGGCGGCAAAGTCCTGATCGGTCTCGCCGGGGAAGCCGACAATAAAATCTGAGGAGATGCTGATCCCCGGTCTCACTTCACGCAGACGCCGGATCTTCTGTTTGTATTCCAGCACCGTGTGGCCGCGCTTCATCAGAGCCAGGATACGGTCAGAGCCGCTCTGCACCGGCAGGTGCAGAAAATCTGCGAGCTCCGGGACATCGGCATAGGCGTCGATCAGACTTTGTGAGAACTCCAGCGGATGTGAAGTAGTGAATCGTACGCGCTCGACACCATCGACCGCGGCGACAAACCGGATCAGATGCCCCAGATCACACAGAGTGCCGTCTTCCATCGGACCGCGATATGCATTGACGTTCTGCCCGAGGAGATTGACTTCTCTGACACCCTGCGCAGCCAGCCGCACGACTTCGGCAATGACGTCGTCAAACGGTCGACTGATCTCTTCGCCCCGGGTGTACGGCACAACGCAGAAACTGCAGTACTTGCTGCAGCCCTCCATGATCGAGACGAAAGCGCTCGGACCATCCGCGGTGGGCGCCGGAAGACGGTCAAATTTCTCAATCTCCGGGAAAGAGATATCGACTGCAGCACGCCCGGTGCCGCGCACCTGATCCAGCATCGCGGGCAAACGATGCAAAGTCTGTGGCCCAAACACCAGATCCACCTGGGGCGCCCGGCGGATCACCGCATCGCCTTCCTGACTGGCCACGCAACCGCCCACGCCAATGACCATTTCAGGCCTGGATTGCTTGAGCGCCTTCCAGCGACCGAGCAGTGAGAACACTTTCTCCTGGGCTTTTTCGCGGATGGAACAGGTATTCAGCAGCAGAACGTCCGCGTCGTCGGGCTCATCCACCAGCCTGAAGCCGTGCGACTCCCGCAGTACATCCGCCATCTTGGCGGAGTCGTACTCGTTCATCTGGCACCCGAAGGTCTTTATGTAGAGTTTTCCGGACATCGATCTATTCTGCGCCAGGCTCCAAAGTACTACCTGCTCAGGTGGCTGTTCAAACTATTTAGCGGATGTAGCCCAGACTTTCGAGCTTGACCACAATACGATGCGCCGCCTGATCCGGCGAAATTTCGCGGGTATCGATCACCATCTCCGCGTTCTCCGGCTCTTCATACGGGTCGCTGATCCCGGTGAATTCCTTGATGATCCCGGCCCGGGCCTTGGCATACAAGCCTTTGCGGTCGCGTTGCTCGCACACTTCCAGCGGGGTCGCGACATGGATTTCGACCATGCCGCCAACCGCTTCCACCATGTCCCGCACCTGGCGGCGGGTTGAGCGATATGGCGCAATCGGTGCGCAGATCGCAATGCCGCCATTATTCGCAATCTCGCTGGCAACGTAACCGATACGCAGAATATTCAGATCCCGATGTTCACGCGAGAAACCCAGTTCGCTGGACAGGTTCTTGCGCACAATATCTCCGTCGAGCAGGGTGATCCGTCGCCCGCCCTGCTCCATCAGCTTGACCATCAGCGCATTGGCGATGGTCGATTTGCCGGAGCCGGACAGGCCGGTGAAGAAAATGACCAGACCCTGCTTGTGCCTCGGCGGATGGGTCCTGCGCAATTCCTGAATCACGTCGGGATAGGAAAACCAGTGAGGGATTTCCAGGCCTTCCTGCAACCGGCGGCGGAACTCGGTGCCGGAGATGTTCAGCACGGTCTCGCCCTCACGGGTCTCGTCCACCGGCACGTACTGGGCACGATCCTCTACATAAACGACCATCTTGAATGGAACCATCTCGATCCCGATCTCGTCGCGATACCGGTCCATCAACTCCTGGGCATCGTAGGGCCCATAGAAGTCCTCGCCCTTGCTGTCCTTGCCGGGCCCCGCGTGATCCCGTCCGACGATGAAATGGGTGCAGCCGTAGTTGCGCCGGATCAGGGCGTGCCACAAGGCCTCGCGCGGACCGGCCATACGCATCGCCAGCGGCAGCAGACTCAGGGAAGTGGTCTGCTCCGGGTAGTGGTGCAACAGGTTTTCGTAACACCGAACCCGGGTGAAATGGTCGACATCGCCGGGCTTGGTCATCCCCACCACCGGATGGATCAACAGGTTGGCTTCAACCTCACGGGCAGCACGGAAGGTCAGCTCCTGGTGGGCCCTGTGCATCGGATTGCGGGTCTGGAAAGCGACGACCTTGCGCCAGCCCATCTTCTGGAAACGCTGGCGAAGTTCGGCCGGGGTATCGCGAAGATGGCGGAAATCGTAATGGATAGGCGATTCCACGCCCCGCAACTTGCCGCCGATGTAGACCGGATGGGCCAGATTCATCAGATAGTGCACACCCGGATGCGCCTCATCGACGGAACCAAACACGCCGAGGGCTTCGGCAGCCTTGTCCGGACTCCAGATGTCCTCGACCTGCAGCGTGGCGATGAGTACGCCTTCCTGGTCGCGTAAGGCAATGGTGTCGCCGTTCTTGACCCCTGAAGCGAACGCCTCGCTGACGTCAAGCGTGATCGGCATCGGCCACAAGGTGCCGTCGCTCAGGCGCATGTCCTTTACCACGCCATCATAGTCGGCTCGATTAAGAAAGCCTTCCAGCGGAGAGAACGCGCCGTTGAGCAACAATTCGATGTCGCAAACCTGCCGCGGCGTGAGATCCCAGGACGGATAATCCCTGGCCTTTTTGCGTTCGGCAGCGGCAGCGTCGCTGTCCAGATAGAGCTCTTTCAGCTCCCCGCCGTGAGGGCTGATGAGCTCAAGCGTGCCTTCGTGACGATCCATGATATCTACTCCAAAAATGAATCGCCGCGACCCGGGGCCCGGATCGCGGCTGAACAATAAACGGCGAAAATCCGAAGCAGCGGCTAGAACGGAATATCATCATCCAGCGCGGGCTCCGGACCTGCAGACTGCGGAGCCTGCGAAGACCGGGGAGCGCTGCTGTAGTCGCCGCCGCCGGCCGGCGCGCCGCTGCCGGCGCGACCGCCCAGCATCTGCATTTCGTTGCCGACGATCTCGGTCGAATAGCGGTCCTGGCCGGACTGATCCTGCCATTTGCGGGTCCGGATCGAGCCTTCGACATAGATCTGCGATCCCTTGCGCAGATACTCGGCGGCGATCTCCGCCAGGCGGTTGAAGAAAACCACCCGATGCCACTCGGTCCGTTCCTGCTGTTCTCCGGTCTGCTTGTCTTTCCAGGATTCGGAAGTTGCAAGACGGACGTTGGTGACCGCGCTGCCGCTGGGCGTGTAACGGGTCTCGGGATCGGCGCCAAGATTGCCGACCAGAATGACTTTGTTGATGCCGCGAGCCATGGATGCTCCTGGGAGTTTGGGCCTGTTGGCCGTAGTGTAGACCCCCTATTTTAACCCGTGGGCGGGGGAAAACACACCCTGTTCAACCGGAAAGCCGGGCTTGACTGAAAATGTCTGTCCCGGCTTTGGCTCGCGCAAAGCATTCCGGGTATAGTTATCGATTACCCGATTGCAGCCAGCGGTACGCATGGAAACGATCCGGATTCGGGGTGCCCGCACCCACAATCTTCAGAATATCGATCTCGACCTGCCCCGGGACAAGCTGATTGTTGTCACCGGCTTGTCCGGCTCCGGCAAGTCCTCTCTGGCCTTCGATACGATTTATGCGGAAGGCCAGCGGCGCTATGTCGAATCGTTGTCAGCCTACGCGCGCCAGTTCCTGTCGATGATGGAGAAGCCGGACGTCGATTCCATCGACGGTCTGTCGCCGGCGATTTCGATAGAGCAAAAGTCGACTTCGCATAATCCCCGGTCCACGGTCGGCACGGTCACCGAAACCTACGATTATCTGCGCCTGCTGTTTGCCCGCGCCGGCACGCCGCGCTGCCCGAATCACGACGAGCCGCTGGAAGCACAGACGGTCAGCCAGATGGTTGACCAGATCCTCGCGCTACCCGAGGGCATTCGCTTGATGCTGCTGGCGCCGGTGATCAGGGATCGCAAGGGCGAGCACCACAACCAGCTGGCGGAGCTGCGCGCTCAGGGTTTTGTCCGCGCGCGCATCGATGGCGAAGTATTCGAGCTGGATGATCCGCCGGATCTCGATCTGCATCGCAAACACACTATCGAAGCCGTGGTCGACCGCTTCAAGGTTCGCGAGGACCTCCGCTTGCGGCTCGCCGAGTCCCTGGAGACGGCATTGCGCCTCGCTGACGGCATCGCCCAGGTCGCGTTCATGGATCAACCGGAGCGGGATGAACTGTTGTTTTCGGACCGCTTTGCCTGTCCGGTTTGCGGTTACAGCATCCCCGAGCTGGAACCGAGGATGTTCTCGTTCAACAATCCGGCCGGGGCCTGCCGAACCTGCGACGGTCTCGGCGTCCAGCAGTTCTTCGATCCGGCCAGGGTCGCGGCCAGCCCTCACCTGAGCCTGGCCGGTGGCGCCATCCGCGGCTGGGATCGCCGCAACGCCTATTATTTCCAGTTGATCCAGTGCCTGGCCAGCCATTACAGATTCGATATCGAGCAGCCGCTGAACGAGTTATCCGACGAATTACGCCAGATCATTCTGTTTGGCAGCGGCAAGGAGATCATCGAGTTCAGCTATCTCGACGGACGCGGCGGCACGATGAAACGCCGACATCGTTTCGAGGGCATTATCCCGAACATGGAACGTCGCTATCGCGAGACCGAGTCGAATACGGTCCGCGAGGAACTGGCCAAGTATCTCAGCATGCGGCCATGCGGCGACTGTAACGGGACCCGTTTAAACGAAGCGGCACGCAATGTCTTCATCGATGAACGCAGCCTGCCCGAACTGACCTCATTATCGGTCGGCGGAGCCCGCGAGTTCTTCGCCCAGCTCGAGTTGCCCGGATGGCGCGGCGAGATCGCCAACAAGGTGGTCAAGGAGATAGGCGACCGGCTCAGCTTCCTGGTCGACGTCGGGCTGGACTATCTGTCGCTGGATCGCAGCGCGGAGACCCTGTCGGGCGGCGAAGCACAGCGCATCCGTCTGGCCAGCCAGATCGGATCGGGCCTGGTCGGGGTGATGTATATCCTCGACGAGCCATCCATCGGCCTGCATCAGCGTGACAACCGGCGTTTGCTCGGCACCCTTGAGCATCTGCGCGATCTCGGCAACACGGTGATTGTGGTCGAGCACGATGAAGAGGCGATTGCGTCCGCGGACCATGTGCTCGACATCGGCCCCGGCGCGGGCGTGCACGGCGGACATATCGTCGCCCAGGGCACGCCCGCGGAAGTAATGGCGGACCCGGCCTCGCTCACTGGCCAGTACCTGTCGGGCCGCCGCAGCATCCCGATACCCAAGAAGCGCAGCCGGGCGGAGAAGGGCCGCGAAATCGTGATCCGTGGCGCCTGCGGCAATAATCTCAAGGACCTGGACGTGGCCATCCCGCTGGGTCTGATGACCTGTGTGACCGGCGTGTCCGGATCCGGCAAATCAACCCTGATCAACGATACCTTGTACCTGGCTGCCGCCGAGCAGATAAACGGCGCTTCGGCGAATCCGGCGGCGCACAAGGCCATCGATGGGCTCGACCAGGTGGACCGGGTGATCGATATCAGCCAGAGCCCGATAGGTCGCACGCCGCGTTCCAACCCCGCCACCTACAGCGGTCTGTTTACGCCGATCCGGGACCTGTTCGCGGGTACCGCAGAAGCCCGGTCTCGCGGCTACAAACCAGGCCGGTTCAGCTTCAACGTCAAGGGCGGCCGCTGCGAAGCCTGCCAGGGCGATGGCGTGATCAAGGTGGAGATGCATTTTTTGCCGGATATCTACGTCGCCTGTGACGTCTGCAAGGGCAGACGCTATAACCGCGAGACCCTGGAGATCCGGTATAAGGGCAAGAATATCCACGAGATCCTCGATATGACTGTCGAGGATGCGCTGGAATTCTTCCGAAACGTGCCGGTGATCAAACGCAAGCTGCAGACGCTGCTGGATGTCGGTCTGTCATATGTGCGTCTCGGGCAGAACGCAACGACGCTGTCAGGCGGCGAGGCGCAACGGGTGAAGCTGGCCAAGGAACTGTCCAAGCGCGATACCGGCAAGACGCTGTATATCCTCGACGAACCCACGACCGGCTTGCACTTCCATGACATCGCGCAACTGCTGCATGTGCTCCATCGTTTGCGTGATCATGGCAACACCATCGTAGTCATCGAACACAACCTGAGCGTGATCAAGACCGCTGACTGGATCATCGACCTCGGCCCTGAGGGCGGAGACGGTGGCGGCCAGCTGGTGGCCACCGGGACGCCGGAGCAAGTTGCTTCTGTGCCCGAGTCTTATACCGGCCAATTCCTCAAGCCGGTGCTGGAACAGGGCACGCCGCTGACCACGGGCAAGTCAAAACGACGCGCGTGAACCGTCGTTTGCTGGCGCCTGGCACCAGTGCCCGCCGCCGCCGCCAGCTGCGCCGAACGGGATCCTGGTCTAGACTGATGCTCAGGCCTCGAGCGCAGCGGGCGCCGGAACGGGGGAGCAAAGCGATGGGCAGATTCTTCATTGGCAGCTTTCTGGCTGCGCTGGCGATGTTTACCTGGGGCTTCTTGTTCTACGGCATCAGTCCGGTGATGAGCGCGGTAGTTCACACCGTGGACGATGATGCGGCCACGCAACAGATGATGCGGGAACAGTTCACTCAGTCCGGCACCTATTTTCTACCCAGCCCTGCGCTGCCGCCAGAGCAGATGAGTATGCTGCATCAGGCCGGCCCTCTTGCTCTGATCACGATTCGCCAGGAAGGCGCACCGGCCATGGACCCGAAGCTGATGGGGGCCGGATTCCTGCACCAGTGGGCCACATGTCTGTTACTCGCGGTGTTGTTGTCGCAGGCCTCGCCAGGCCTTGGCGGCTACTGGGGCCGAGTCGGCTTTATTGCGCTGGCCGGCTTCACCGCGGCGTTTTTTATCGACTATGGCACGACCATCTGGTGGTATGGCGACCGAGCATTCGCTCTGGCCAACCTGACTCATAATACGGTTGCCTGGATCGTGGCAGGCCTGGTGCTGGCCTGGATGCCCGGAGCACCCCGGACCGCGCCAGCCGCCTAGTAACCGGCAGCGTGGCCGTCTTTGCGTGACTCCGACGCGCCGTAGTAGACGCCCTGTCGCTCATCGCGCAGGATGCCCTGGTAACCACCGAAACCGCCGGGATCGGATCCAAGACGGTGTCCCATGCTGCTGAGTTTGTTGATCGTCTCCAGCGGGAAGCCCGACTCCAGATAAACCGTACCTCCGTCTTCCATGCGCTGGCTGGTGGATCTTGGCGAACCGTCCGGGAGGCTCTCGTTGGCCGGCTGAGTGGAGCCGCCATGGCGGATGCGCGGCGCGTCTCCGGCTTCCTGCAGGTTCATCCCGAAATCGATCAGGTTGACCAGGATCTGCACATGCCCCTGGGGCTGCATTGCACCACCCATCACGCCAAAGCTGAGCCACGGCTTGCCATCGCGGGTGACAAACGCCGGGATGATGGTGTGGAAAGGACGCTTGCCTGGCGCATAAACGTTGGGATGCCCGTCCTCGAGGCTGAACAGTTCGCCTCGATCCTGGAGCACGAAGCCGAGACCGGCCGGCGTCATCCCCGAGCCCATGCCGCGATAATTGCTCTGGATCAACGAGACCATATTGCCATCGCTGTCGGCGGTGGTCAGATAGATGGTGTCGCCCTGCTCCAGGCCGCTGTCTCCGGCCGGATACGAGCGGGCGGCCCGATCCGGATTGATCAGACTCCGGCGTTGATCGGCATATTCCTTGGAAATCAGCCGCTTCACCGGCACATCGGCGAACTCCATGTCAGCGTAGAACCGGGCGCGATCCTCGAACGCCAGCTTCTTGGCCTCTACGAACAGATGAACGTACTCGGGACTGCCGAAGCCCATCGCCGACAGGTCGTAGCCCTCGAGAATATTCAGCATCTGCAGTGCAGCGATACCCTGACCATTTGGCGGCAATTCCCAGACGTCGTAGCCGCGATAATTCGTCGATACCGGCTCCACCCATTCCGAACGGTGGCTGGCCATGTCGTCATAGCTGAGGAAGCCGCCGTTCTCCGCCATGTAAGCTGCGATCGCGCGCGCCATCTCCCCCTTGTAGAACACGTCGCGGCCGCCCTTTGCGATCTTCTCCAGCGTGTCTGCGAGGGCCGGGTTGCGGAACACATCGCCCTTCGCCGGCGCGCGACCGCCCGGCATGAAGATTTCGGCGAACCCCGGGTATTTCTCCAGCGATCTCGCGTTGCGTTGCCAGTAGTAGGCGATGACCTCGGTGACCGGGAAGCCCTGCCGGGCATAGCTGATCGCCGGCGCCAGCACCGCGGTCATCGGCAGACGGCCATAGCGGCCGTGGAGTTCAAACCAGCCGTCGACGGTTCCGGGCACGCTGACCGGCAGCGGACCCAGGCGCGGGATGGTCTCATAGCCCTGCTCGCGGAAGTAATCCAGCGTCAGCGACTTCGGCGAGCGGCCGCTTCCGTTCAGCCCGGTCAATTCGCGCTTTTCGGCATCCCAGACAATCGCGAACAGATCTCCACCGATGCCGTTGCCAACCGGCTCCATCAGCCCCAACGCGGCGTTCGCGGCAATTGCGGCATCCACCGCGCTGCCGCCGTCACGCAGGATCTGCAGCGCGACCTGGGTTGCGAGGGGATGGCTGGTTGCGGCCATGCCCCGGGTGGCGATCACTTCGGAGCGGGTGGTGAAAGCCTTGTCGGTAATTCGATCAGCAGCCTGGGACATAGATCCGACCGTCAACAAGAAGAGACTCAACATGATACTGGATACAGCCTTCGGCATGGTCGGGGTTCCTTGATCGGAATGCGGACGAGCCGCAACGGAGTGCTTGCTCTATCATGCCGCAGAAGCCGGTATCTGTTAACTGCGGGTCAAGGGCGCTTTTGTACCCTGGGGAGGAGCTTATGGGCCCTGATGCGGTATTGACCGTCATTGTCATGCTGGCGTGCGCGGCCGGCCTGCTGCTGACGCGAATCGCGCCCGACGCGATCCTGATGGCCGGTCTCGGCGCGTTGCTGGTCAGCGGCGTTGTATCACCGCTGGAAGGTCTGTCGGGATTCGGCAACCCCGGCACCCTGACTGTCGCTGCCTTCTACGTGATCGCTGCCGGCCTGCGCGAGACCGGAGCCCTGGATTTGATGGTCGGTCCATTGTTCAGGGGCACCAGCACGGTGCGCAATGCGACCGCCCGGATCGCCGCGCCGGTGATGGTCATGAGCGCCTTTGTCGCCAACACTCCGATCGTCGCCAGCTTCTTGCCTGCAGTCGCCGACTGGGCGCGAAAGCGCGGCCACTTTCCGTCTCAGTTGCTGATGCCGTTAAGTTACGCGGCCATCCTCGGTGGCACCTGCACACTCGCGGGCACGACAACCAATCTGGTGGTCAATGGCATGCTGATCGAGGCCACCGGGGGTCAGGGGCTGGGTTTCTTCGAGCTGGCCTGGGTCGGTTTGCCCTGTGCCGCCATCGGCTTCGTGTATCTGGTGGTCGCCGGTCCAAGATGGTTGCCGCGACGCGCGCCAGCGCTTGAGGGCCTGCGGGATATTCGTGAATACACGGTGGAGATGATGGTCAGCGCGAACAGCCCGTTGGCCGGCAAGACCGTGGAGGACGCCGGGTTGCGCCATCTGCCCTCTTTGTTCCTGATCGAAATCGATCGTGCCGGCCGCGCGTTGCCGGCGGTATCCTCGGATGAAATCCTGGTTCCCAATGATCGCCTGGTGTTTGCCGGGGTCAGCGAATCGGTGCTGGATCTGCAGCAGATCAGAGGCCTCGAACCCGCTACCGATCAGGTTTTCAAACTCGACAGCCCGCGCAGCGAGCGGCGTTTTTATGAGGCCGTTGTCGGGGCGGATTCGGCGTTCGCCGGCCGCAGCATCCGCGAGAGCAGATTCCGGACGCTTTGTGGCGCGGTGGTCATAGCCGTCGCGCGGGGCGGCAGTCGCATCAAGGGCAAGCTGGGTGATATCGAGATCAAGCCAGGGGATACCTTGCTGCTCGAGTCCAGCCACAACTTCGCCGACCGTCAGCGCGCGGCGAACGACTTCCTGCTGATCCGGCCGATTGACGGCGTCAGCCTGCGGCGGCACGACAAGGCCCCGGTGGCCTGGAGCATTCTCGGGGTCGTGGTCATCGCCGCCACCGCCGGCTGGCTGTCCCTGTTGCAGGCCGCGCTGCTGGGCGCCGGCGCCATGGTCGTCGGCCGCTGTTGCACCGTGACCATGGCGCGCAGCAGCGTCGATCTGCAGGTAATCGTGGTGATCGCGGCAGCGTTCGGCATCGGCAAGGCGATGGAGACAACAGGGGCGGGTGCGGTGATCGGCGCCGGAATCCTGTCACTGGGAGGCAATCACCCGCTGGGCCTGCTGACCGCCATTTATCTCGGCACGTCACTACTGACCGCAGTGATCACGAATAACGCCGCGGCGGTGCTGATCTTCCCGGTGGCGATCGCTGCTGCGGAGCAGGCCGGGATTCCGCCCACTGCACTCGCGGTGACAGTGGCGATGGCCGCATCGGCGAGTTTTATTACGCCGATCGGTTATCAGACCAATCTGATGGTTTACGGACCCGGCGGCTATCGGGCGCTGGACTATCTCCGCTTCGGTCTGCCATTACACGTCTTGCTGGGGACTACCACTATCCTGCTGATCCCCAGAATCTGGCCGCTGGGCTAGCGTCCAAGGGGAGAAATTCGACGGGTCGCAGTGCCGGCCGATAATCATGGCCAAAGAAAAAGGGGCGCCAAAGCGCCCCTTTTCGTTTCCCACTTGACGGGGTTCTCGCGGAGTCCTGCGAATAGCGCCCTATTCCTTGCGCGGTGCCGCCGGTGCAGGGGTTGCCGTCCCGCCAGCGAAATCACTGGTCTTGCCCTTCATCACCTCGTCATACCACAGCGGATGGTGCTGCTTGGCGTACTGTTCGTCTACCTCGCCGGTGACCATGCCTTCCAGCGCACCTTCGCTGCCGATGGTCGCCAGGTAAATATGCAGGCAGATAAACATGAAGCAAATAAGCGACGACGCGCCGTGGATCACATTGGCGAGCTGCATGCCGGCGCGGTCCGTGCCCCAGTTCGGGAATAACAGAAATGCTCCCGACACCATCATCGCACCACCGGCAACGATCAATGTGTAGAAAAGCAGCTTCTCGCCTGCGTTGGCGAATCCGGCGGGCGGGTGACCCCCACCCAGATAGCCGCCACCAGAGATCAGCCACTTGAAGTCATACGACTTCCAGATGTTGTGGTGGAACCATTTCACCAGCATCACCAGGAGGCCGGCGGTAAAAAACAGCGACAGATAATCGTGCACTGGTTTGGCCAGGTTGGCCCACGCCGCAAAGGCTTCTTTGCCCATGATCGGGATCAACAAGGTCCGCCCCCACAACAGGCTGAGGCCGGTGATGGCCAGGATCAAGAACAGCACTGCGGTGTACCAGTGGATAAATCGATCAATACCCGGCCAGCGCAGGACCTTGCGCCCGGTTCGACCCTGGAGCTTGTAGCCGCCGGTCATCAGGTGATAGATCGCCAGCACGACGATGATCAAACCCACGCCCCAAAGACCCAAATGCAGCACCGGACCATCCCGAACCTCGCGCCAGGTCTGACCCGCACTCTGGACCAGTACCCCGGCTTCCGGGCTCTGTACCGCGCTGTAACCGACATCACCCTTGCGTACCTCGCGCCAGTAGTCGGCCCTGGGGTTGCTCTTGTCATCCTGTTGCTGCGCCGTCTCCTGCGCCTGACTCGCTGGTATCAGCAAGCCGGTCAGAGGCAAGGCCATCGAGGCCGCCAGCATCAACACCAGGCTCCAGATCACCAGGCGTCTGCGTCCCCCTGACCTGGCCTTCAGACCCGTATCATCCGATCTTTCGGTCATTTCTCTCTCCCGCTTCGGGAAATCCCTGAGGCGCCCGACTCCGGCGCCCATTCACCCCAATCTCTGCCGCTGGACGTCTACTGCCTCGCCTGAACTTCTTCAAAACGCGCGCGCAGTTCTTCATTCAGCACCGGACTGGCCGACTTGGCCACCAGAGGATCGACTTGACCCTTGTACTCACCCGGCGTATAGACAATCACCGGTTCGCCGCAGCCGGACAAGACGATCAGTACCGATGCACTAATCACCATTCCCAGCCGGCGCAAGGCCCGACCTAGCGGCTCTCGTTTATGTTGACTGTTCAAGCGCCCTTGTTCCCGTAAGCGACATCCCAACCCCAATCGTCCGGACGGCCACCCCGACGCGTGATCCGCTCACGGTAGACCTCAGCCACCATGTCGCCGTCACCGCCGAGCAGGGCCTTGGTGGCACACATTTCCGCACACATCGGGAGTTTGCCCTGAGCCAGACGATTGGAACCGTACTTCTCGAACTCTTCAGGCGAGTTGTCCGGTTCCGGTCCGCCTGCGCAGAAGGTGCACTTGTCCATCTTTCCACGCACACCGAAGGCCTCCTCCTGAGGATACTGGGGCGCGCCGAAAGGACAGGCGTAGAAGCAGTAGCCACACCCGATGCACAGGTCCTTGTCGTGCAGCACCACGCCATCGTCTGTCGTGTAGAAACAATCCACCGGACAAACTGCCGCGCACGGTGCATCCGAGCAGTGCATACAGGCGACCGAGATCGATTTTTCACCGGGTACGCCATCGTCAAGCGTGACCACGCGACGCCGGTTGATGCCCCAGGGCACTTCGTTCTCGTTCTTGCAAGCGGTCACGCAACCGTTGCACTCGATGCAGCGCTCGGCATCACACAGGAATTTCATTCTTGCCATGATTGATGCCCTCCTAGGCCGGGACTATTCTGCAAAGGCTGGCCTTGGTTTCCTGCATTGCAGTCACCGAGTCATAGCCATAGGTAAACGCCGTATTGGCGGCCTCGCCCAACACATAAGGTGCGGCCCCCTCAGGGTACTTGTCTCGCAAATCCTTGCCCTCGTACCAGCCGCCAAAGTGGTACGGTGTGAAGACCACACCACGACCCACCCGCGGGGTGACCATGGCTTTGATCTTGATCCGTCCAGAATCAGGCGCTTCAAGCCAAATCCACTGGCCATCCTTGATACCGGCATTGTTCGCGTCAGCCGGGTTGATCTCGACGAACATCTGCTGCTGCAATTCTGCCAGCCAGGCGTTGGACCGGCTTTCGTCGCCGCCGCCTTCATACTCGACCAGCCTTCCGCTGGTGTGGATCAGCGGGTATTCCGGCGTGTAATCCGTGGCCTGAATCGACGCGTACCGGGTCGGCAGGCGCCAGAACCGCTTGCGATCCTCGTAGGTCGGGTATTTGGCGACCAGATCGTAGCGTGAGGTGTAGAGCGGTTCGCGATGAATCGGCACCCGATCCGGGAAGTTCCACACGATAGTCCGTGCCTTGGCGTTACCGAACGGCGAGCAGTTGTGCTTGATGGCCACGCGCTGGATACCGCCGGATTGATCCGTCTTCCAGTTCTTGCCTTCGGCGAACTTTTTCTCCTCGTCGGTCAGGTCATCCCACCAGCCCAGCTGTTTGAGCATGTCGGCGGTGAACTCCGGATAACCATCCTTGATGTCCGAATTCTTGCCCCACGAGCCCTCGGCGAGCAGGTTCTTGCCCTCAAACTCGACACCGAAACGGGCGCGGAAAGTCAGACCACCCTCTGCCACCGTCTTGCTCGTGTCATACAACACCGGTGTGCCAGGATGCTTCAACTCGGGAGTACCCCAGCATGGCCACGGCAAACCGTAGTAGTCGCCGTCGCAGGGACCACCCTCGGCCTTGAGCGTGGTGGTGTTGAAGGTGTGCTTGTTCTCCATGTGCAGCTTCAGCCGTTCCGGGCTCTGGCCGGTATAGCCGATCGTCCACATGCCACGGTTGAACTCGCGCGTGATGTCCTCGATCAGCGGTTCCTCGCCGTTGACCTGGATATTCTTGAACATCTGGTCAGAGAAGCCGAGCTTGTTCGCGAACTTGTACATGATCACGTGGTCCGGCAAAGACTCGAACATCGGATCGATGACCTTCTCGCGCCACTGCAGCGAGCGATTGGAAGCAGTCACCGAACCGTAAGTCTCGAACTGCGTCGAAGCCGGCAGCAGATACATGCCGTCCTGACGATCCGGCAGCACGGCTGTATGCGTGGGATGGGGATCCACCACCACCAGCAACTCGAGCGTCTCCATGGCCTTCTTCATTTCCGGGCCACGAGTCTGGCTGTTCGGGGCATGACCCCACATGAACATCGCCTTGATGCTGTTGCGTTGAGCGATATTCTCGGCCGGCTCCATCACACCATCGATCCAGCGGGAAACCGTAATGCCCCGGAGGTTCATCGCTGGCGTGTCCGCATTGGCTTCCTCGTAGCTGGCCTGATCGAAACGTCCCTTGATCCATTCGTAATCCAGGCCCCAGACACTCGACCAGTGCTTCCACGAACCCTCCGACAAACCGTAGTAGCCGGGGAGCGTATCGGCGAGCACGCCAAAGTCGGTGGCGCCCTGGACATTGTCATGGCCGCGGAAGATATTCGCGCCGCCGCCGGACTTGCCGATGTTGCCCAATGCCAATTGCATCGCGCAGTAGGCGCGGGTGTTGTTGTTGCCAGTAGTGTGCTGGGTGCCACCCATACACCAGACGATGGTGCCGGGGCGATTTTCGGCCATGGTCTGCGCCGCCAGCTTGACTTCTGCCTCCGGAACGCCGGTGACGTTCTCGACCACATCCGGTGGCCAGTTGGCCACTTCGGCGCGGACTTCGTCCAGACCGAACACGCGCTGATCGATATATTCCTGATCCTCCCAGCCATTCTCGAATACGTGCCAGAGAATGCCCCAGATCAGCGCCACGTCGCTGCCCGGCCGCAGGCGAATATACTGATCCGAATGTGCCGCGGTCCGCGTAAAGCGGGGGTCGACGACAATCAGCTTGGCGCCGTTTTCCTTACCGCGCAGGATATGCTGCATGGCCACCGGATGCGCTTCAGCGGCATTGCTGCCGATAAAGAACATGGCCTTGCAATTGTGCATGTCGTTGTAGGAATTCGTCATCGCGCCGTAGCCCCATGTATTGGCTACGCCGGCAACGGTCGTCGAATGGCAGATTCGCGCCTGGTGGTCGACGTTGTTGCTGCCCCACATCGCGGCGAACTTCCGATACAGGTAGGCCTGCTCGTTGTTGAATTTGGCTGACCCGAGCCAGTAGACGGAGTCAGGGCCATCGTTTTCGCGGATGGCCAGAATCTGGTCACCGATTTCGTTGATCGCGGTGTCCCAGGAGATGCGTTTCCACTTGCCACCCTCGAGCTTCATCGGGTATTTCAGGCGTCGCTCGCCGTGGCCGTGCTCGCGTACCGCAGCGCCCTTGGCGCAGTGGCCGCCGAGGTTGAATGGCGAATCAAAATCCGGCTCCTGGCCGGTCCATACGCCGTTCTGCACCTCCGCGATCACGCCGCAACCCACTGAACAATGCGTGCAAACGGATTTTTTGGTCACCGTTTCGCCGGTCGCCGCGCCGGTGGCCACGGCTTCCGCGCGCTGGATCATGCGCGGTGCAAGACCACCTGCTACCGCGGCGCCGCCCAGCGCCATGCCGGTGCGCCGCAGGAAGGTGCGTCGATCGATGGCGGCTCCGAGTACACCGCTACGCGCCTGGTCGATCTCGTTTTGATCAAGTTCCCGTTTTTTTATCAGCTTCATCGCCGATTCTCCTGCAGAGTGATTCTTTGTCTTGCGCCGCTTCGCTGCGCGCTCAAATGCTGCGTGCCTTGTCGTAATAAGTCCGGATATGAGGCGTTACGTGATAGCCTCTGGACTTGGTTTGCTCGGCGGGTTTCGCCGTGTTCACCTCGGCGGCGACCGCGCCACCCGAGACTGCTGCCAGCGCAGTCGCGCCGCCAACCGTCGCCATTTCTTTCAGGAATGCCCGGCGGCTCTTGTTTTGATCCGGCGTCTTTGCACTCATCCGACTAACCCTCCTGGTCCGGTTTCATATCTGTTGATCCGCGCACTCTGGCGGACATACGGGTTGAGGCGGCGGCATTCAGCACATCAGGAACTGCCATCCGAAACGCCTGCGACTCGACTTCAATAAATTGCTCGCCCAGCTGGCCCACCGCACGATAGAAATGCGCGCACTTCGCCTGCTGCATGTCGCGGAAAAACCGCCCCATCCAGGGCGCGATATGACGCGCGAAAAATTCTGCCTGCTGCTCCAGGGCGCTGCCGCTGGAAATGGAAAGACCCATGACTTCGCACAATGCAGCGGCATGATCTTCTGGCTCCGCCACACCCTCCTGCCGCTGGAACCCCATCTGGTCCAGGTCGGTTCGCAGCAGCGCCAGCGGCTGCTCCATCAGAAAGCCGGTCATATACCACGAGCCATAGGGCATCATCTCGCCGCGACCGACGCCGATAAACAACTCATGGTATTCGTCGTCGAGCTGCTGGACCGTGGTGCGCCCGGCGGCGGCCTGCAACATCCGCCAGGCGGCCCCGAGTAGCGTGTCATCAGCGCCGGCATTCGGATCAATGGCGCCGAGCAGATCCAGGGACTCCTGGCTCGGAGGTGCGGCCAGCAAGTGGCCGAGCAGGCTGTAGGTATTCGAGCGGAGCAGGTCTTCCGGATCAACCACATGGTCAACCGCGACGGCCGGTTCCGCTACGCCCAGAGCGTCTGCAGTCATCGTTTGAAGTACTCCCCCATATAGCTCTAGTGTAAGCAACAAATGGGCCAATTAGAAAACGAAAAAAACAACCATTACCAACTTAAGGTCTTTAGAAACACTCCAAATCTCGATAATAGTCAGACAATTTGTCCAATCCTGTTGGCTGAATGCTGCAGAATTCCCCTTCCGGTCAGGCTGAGCCGGGAGGCGACGGACTTTTCATCATGTCCTTGACCCTGCAGTGATCGCACATTTTCAGCCGGCGCATGGCGTCATCTGACTGAAACATCCAGTGCCCGGCCAGTTTCTTGGTCATCACATCAAGCATGGATTGGGTCGCGAACGGTTTGCCGCAGGAAATACAGCAAAACGGCTGTTCCTCGTGGAGCGTGCGAATCTCTTCGCGCTGCTTGCTGTCATAGACAAAGCGCGGGTTAAGCGTGATTGCATCCTCCGGGCAGGCCGCCTCGCACAGACCGCATTGCACGCAACTCCATTCGTGGAAATTCAGCTGCGGCAGGCCCTGACCGTCTCTTACCGCTGAGGCCGGGCAAACCCCGACGCAGCTCATGCACAGGGTGCAGGCATTCTTGTCCACCTTGATTTCGCCAAACGGCGCGCCGGCGCTCAGCGCGACACTGCGTCGCTTCGTCGGCGCCTGGGCATACAAGTGCTCGATGCTGAACTTCAGGATCGTGCGCTTCTCGTCCGGCGCTTCGAATTTTGCCGGCCGCGCGATCGCGGCCTGCGGGACGACGTTTATAGACGCCGCAGTAGCGTCCTCGTCGTCAATCTCGATTCTCTGCACGCATTCGTCGGCGTATCCCATGCCGGCCAGGATCGCGCGAGCATGTTCGATCTGGGCGTCGATCTCACGGATCACCCGCGTTGGCGTGGCAGCGGAGCCTGCCAGCACGACGCCACTTGCGCCGTAGGCCAGACAGCTCATCCAGGCATCCATGCCCACCGAACCGATCTCCTCCACCATCATCGGCAGCAAACGCTCCGGCATCTCCGCCAGGCGAGCCTCAACCGGCACCGCGGAGCCGGGGTCATGGAACAGCAATGCGGGCGCGACACCGCCGGCCTTGCGATATTCACCCAACAACGCCCGCACATGCCGCAGCAGGTCGCTGACCGTCGGATAGGCATAGGTAATCGCCCCGGTGGGACAAGCAGTGGCACAGCTACCCGCGCCCTGGCACAGCCCCGGGTTGACCTCGATCCGGTCGCCTACAGACAGGATCGCCTCAGCCGGGCAAACGTCAATGCAGCGTCTGCATCCCTCCAGACCGCTGCTGCCGTGGGCGCAGATGTCCAGGTTGTAGTTAAAGAATTTCGGCTTTTCGAACTCTCCGGTCAGTTCGGGCAAGCTTTCGATCGCTTCGCTGAGTGCCTCTGGATCGTTACCCGGGGCGAGATAACCGGGCGGCAGCAATTCGGCGGTGAACAGGGGACGCTGGCCAAGATCCAGCACAATATCGAAGCCCGTTTCCTGCTGTCCCAGCAACGCTTCAAGCGGGACCGCCTCGCCACCGACGCTCAGCGCCAGGCGGAAACTGCCCAGGTTGCCGGTCAGTTCGGGCGCTCCGCCCCGGATCAGGGTCATGCCGCCCACATCCGAAACCTCTGGCTGGGCATCCTCGGCCGCTACCAATCCGGTGCACAACAGCGTATCCGCAACCCGGCTTCCCGCAGCGAGCACCTCAGTTTCCTCACCGATGATCAGCAGACGTCCCCGGGACAGATAGCTGACCAGCGAGGTCGGCTTGACCGTCATCGGCCGCACATTTTCCAGAGCACTCAGCCGGGCCTGACCTTCGGTACCGGTTGCTGGCAATTCATACGTCATGTTTTTCTTCCGTTACGCCGGGGTCAGTTGGATCCTGCTTGTTTTTGCCGTCAACTGCAGCCACGCCCGGGTCCTCGCTGTCCAGGCTATTGACCGAGCTATCGGCTTCGTCCCCGATCTCTGCGATCGGTCCTGGCTGCTCTGCGGCAGCGCCTGTGGTCTCGTCTGTGGCTTTTTCCGTCGTTTCGTCGGTGCTTTCATCCAGCGCCGCCAGCCGCTCGAGTTTGCGCATCATCTGATGGCGCATGTCGGCGGTGACAATGTCACCCAGCGCCGGAAAATTGGTGAAATCGTCACAGTAGTCATCAAGGCCGTCGCAGACGTTGAATTTTGGCGAATGAAACAACTTGCGCAGCGCGGAACGACGTAAGCTTTCGCTAACCCCCTGAGAGAAAAACGCGCTGACGTCAGAGTCACCGTTCAGGCTGTCAAGCGGCAGCATATCGGCATCAGTCAATGCCGGTGACGGCTCGTCAGTTGATGGAGCCTGTTTGTCTTCCTCTGCGCTTGACGATGGCGTGGCCGCCTGCGTCTCGGCATCAGCCACTTCACCAGCGGCTTCGGCCTCGGCTTTGCGCCGGGCCCAACGCTGGATGAAATCCTCGTCGTCCTCATCGGCGAGATTCGCGGGCGTGTTCTTTTCTCCGCTCATCACGTCATTTCTTTTCCGTATAGTTCTTGCGCCTACGCTTGCGCGGAGGCTTCGGCATATGGTGCTCGACGACGAAGCGTTCCAGATGCAGATATATCTCCGGCGGGATGGGTACCGTAAAGACCGGGTCGCTGCCTTCTATCGTAGCCCCCGCCTCGTCGTGGTCAGCGGTCACGGAGGCAGGGACCAGACCACCGTCATCCTGTTCGTGACAGATTACGTATAACGCAGGCCTCTGCCCGACAAGGTTGGACCAATAACTTGGCGCGCTGTCGCGGAAAAGCTCGAGGATCAACCCGGTCCAGAGAAAGTGCTGCTCATCGTCGTCGTCTCGAACCAGGGAACCCCGGGCGTTGCCACTTGCCAGACTCTCTCCCGCCAGCACGGCCACCGCGCTCCAGCTCGGCATGCTCAAGGCACCTCTGGTCACCATCTTCCGGCTGAGAATAACCGAAACCGGCAAACTGATCTGAGCTCTTGTGGACATCAAACCCCTCGATCCTGATTTCCCGATTGTCCGGCATGCCGTTGTCCGCTGCCACCGAGCCACCCAGTCACGACGGTGTCGCGTTGGAAACAGGACAACACTGCGGGAACCCTTAAAGTTAAAGTAACCCGGCGCAATCCAAGATTTTACCAGCAACTGATACCACAGCGGCAGACTATCGGGCACCAGCCTTGCTGACCAGCAGTGCTCAACTCGTGACTGTGCGGCTAAATGTTCCAGCCGGTGGACCAGTTGCGACAATTTGCACCACCTGACATTCGCTGGCCTGGATGAATCCTCCACCACCCGGTGCAAAACCATCGTCCGGAACGGCCAATGGGTCCGGGGTACGATTTTTGCAGGGTCTGGATGAGCTGGGTGCTGCACTTTCATACCTCAGAGAGTTCGGCGCACGGTGACAAGCCGCTCTGCTTGCCGCCACCGCGGGCGAGTTTCAGTTCCGGCAGGAGTCGCGACATGGATCCAGGCAGAAAGCGCGCCGCAGGCGAGACGAATGACATCGATATGGTGACCCAGGCACCGGCTGCAGACACGGACAGCAAGCCGCAAACGCTGGATGACCCGCCGCGTTTCATGAACGTCAAGCAGGTGGCGCGGTATCTGCAGCTTAACGAGAAAAAGGTCTATGCCCTGGTTGGCGAGGGCAAGATCCCGGCCAGCAAGCTCACCGGAAAATGGCTGTTCCCGCGCGATCTTGTCGATCAATGGGTGATCGAATCCAGTCACGGCGGTCTGCTGACGGATCGGATGGTCATTGCCGGCAGCGACGACCCGCTGCTGTATCGGGCCATCATGCAGACGGCACACGAGTTACAGGCACGTGCATTGATCAGTTATACAGCCACGGGAACCCAGCTGGGACTGTCGCTGCTGGCCCGGCGCAGAGCTGACGTTTGCGCGCTTCACTGGGGGCCTGTAGAGGAAAGCGAAAACCGCCATCCAGCATTACTGCGCCAGTACACCCAGCACTCGGAGTGGACGCTGGTGAGACTCTTCAGACGCGAGCAGGGGCTGATTCTCACGCCCGGACTGTGGTCTGCGGGCACTCGAGTCGAAGATCTGTTCAATCCGCAAACGCGCTGGGCGGCGCGTCAGGAGGGAGCCGGGTCGCAACGATTCCTCAGAGAGGCGATCAGCCGCGACGGTCTCAACCCGGCTCGCAGGCGGATCACCAGTCATGCCTTTTCCGAGAGAGACGCGGCCGCCGCTATCGCCATGGGCCAGGCCGATGTCGCGCCTGGAGTCAGAGCGGCCGCCACCGAATTCGGGCTGGACTTCGTGAGCCTCGGTTGGGAAGGGTTCGACCTGGCGATGAACCGGGGCATTTTCTTCCGGCGCCTTTTCCGCTGTCTGCTGGATCGCCTGCGCAGCACCGAATCGCAGCAGCTGGCCCGCCTACTGGGTGGCTACGATCTGACCGAAATCGGCGATCTGGTCTGGTCGGCATAAGCATCGACCCGGGGCCCCTCAGCGCAGCAACAGATCCTGTTCGATCAGATGATCAATCCCCAGCTCAGGGACTTCGAGCTTCACCTGCGCACGCACACGGTCTAAACCCGCAAGGCGGCCTGCTCCGACAGCCTCCGCGATCGCGCGCTCGATCTCCTGCTGGGAGGTGATCCCTACTTTTTTCAGGAATTTCCTGATCTCTGTGTTCAGCACGTCCTGATCGATCGATCCTTCGTTCATTTCTCTGTCCTCATCTGTGCAATGTCCGATAAGTGTTTGCTGATACCGGGAGTCTGGTATGGGCGCGTTCGCTCAGCTCAGCGCAACCGCCAAGCTCAAGCCGCATCTCCGTCGTCGGCGACCGTTCCCAATTTGCGCTCCAGGGTCTTGCGCGATACACCGAGACGGCGGGCCGCTTCTGATTTGTTGCCGCCACTGGCTTCAAGCACCCGCTCCATGTGGTGCTTTTTGACATCTTCCAGGGTCCAGTCAAGCGGATACGCCGGGATGTGGTCTGGTGTCGATGCATCGTTGCTGGCGACAAACTCGGTCGGCAACTCTCCCAGCAGAACTGTGCGCTCGATAACGTTCCTTAGCTGGCGCACGTTGCCGCTCCACTCCTGGCCCTGCAGCAACTGGACGCTGGCCTGGTCGAGAGGCACTTCCGCCATCGCCAGCTCAGCGGCGATCTGAGTCATGAAATGGGCAGCCAGCGCGGGAATATCTTCACGGCGTTCGCGCAGCGCCGGCAGATGCAGGTGGACAATATTGATCCGATGAAACAGATCCTCACGGAATCTGCCGCGCTTCACCTCAGCCTGAAGATCATGCTGGGTAGATGCCACAACGCGAACGTCCATGAGCACCTCCCGGTCCGAGCCGACCGGCCGCACCTTGCCTTCCTCCAGCGCACGCAGCAATTTCACCTGCAGGCCGATCGGCATTTCGCTGATCTCGTCGAGCAGAAGCGTGCCGCCGCGGGCCGCCATGAACAAGCCCTCGCGCACCTGATGAGCGCTGGTGAACGCGCCCCTGGTATGCCCGAACAACTCGCTCTCCATCAACTCAGGCGCGATCGCTCCGCAGTTGACTGGTATGAAACTGCCCTTGCGACCGCTGTGCTGGTGCAATAGCCGAGCTACCAGCTCCTTACCCGTTCCAGTTTCACCCTGGATCAGCACAGTCGCAGGAAACGGGGCCACACGGCTGATCAATTTCTTGAGTCTGGACATGGACTCGGCCTTGCCCACCAGCGTCGGAACCCGTTCACTGGCCGATCCAACGGCACCGCCGGCGACCCGGGATGCCAACGCCGGAGACTCGGCGTCCAGACGCCGGATCGCGGCGACAACGTCTTCGGCGGAAACCGGTTTGAGCAAGAGGTCTCGAGCACCGGCATGCAGTCCATCCAGCGCGTGCTCAAGCCGGTCGCGCTCGGTGAGTATCAATATTCGGGGCGGGTGTTGGTCTGCATCCAGACTGTTGATCAAATCGATGCTGTTCGCCTGTCCGGGCACCTCATCCGCCAGCACATAGTCGAAATGACATCTCGAACATAGCTCACCCGCACTGGCTGCATTGGCGGTGCATTCAACCAGCCCAAAGTGACGCCCGAGGCCGGTCTTGAGCCGGGTGCGGAATCGCCGGTCGCGGGAAACCACCAGCACCGACAGACGCCTGACTGCGACGTCCGGCGTATCGCCGGCTGCGGACAGCCCGGAGACCTCGTCCGCGCCGTGGGCCGCGTTCTTGTCGCTCGGTCTCACGCGATTGTCCCTGCTGGCACTGCAGATTGCCCGGTCTGGCGGCAGACGCTCGCCCCAGCCGGCCGGCATACCCGGCGGTGGTCAGATGAGTCAGTTTGACGCATCGTCTATCTTCGAGTCTGACATTTTGTCGCGCAAATCCGCAATTTTTTGACCAACGAACCCGAATTAAACCACAAGAGTCCGCTTTTGTGCCTATTGGCATCGGTCTTGCAGCGGTAGCTGGCCGGAGCGAAGCCCAGCAGCTGACGGTTGACCGCCGGCATTGGCCGACACGACAAGCCGGCCGCGGACTGACGCAATCTTCAAATCGACCCGAATGGCTTAAGTATGAACGACTTTTCCAGCGCGCTCAGTAACGCCGTGGGGCTGGTCGCCGGTCTCGATCCGCAGCTGATCGAGATCGTCGGCCTGTCTCTGGAAATCAGCCTGAGCGCGGTGTTGATCGCGACCATCCTCGGTCTGCCGATGGGGGCGACACTGGCGTTGGCGAACTTCCCCGGGCGCCGGGCGGCCGTGGTCGTGCTCAATGCGTTTATGGGGCTGCCGCCGGTGGTGGTCGGACTGATCATCTATTTGCTGCTGTCACGGGCAGGTCCGCTGGGCCCGCTGGGCCTGCTGTTCACGCCCACCGCGATGATCATCGCACAGGCCGTACTGGTGACCCCGATCGTTGCTGCACTGGCCCGACAAACCGTGGCCGACCTGCACGAGGAATACGACGAGCACCTGCGCGCGATTGGCAGCGGCCCGTTGCAAAGAATGATCACCCTGCTTTGGGATGGACGCTTCCGCTTGCTGACCGCCATCCTCGCCGGGTTTGGCCGCGCTATTGCCGAAGTCGGCGCGGTGCTGATCGTAGGCGGCAATATCCTGCACTCGACGCGGGTGATGACCACGACCATCGCGCTGGAAACCAGCAAGGGGAATCTCGGCCTGGCCCTGGGTCTGGGCCTCATTCTTGTGTTGATGGCGTTGAGCGTCAACGCTGCCGCAGTACTGCTGGGGGACGCAGCTCATCGAAGATTTGGCTGATTCCACAGGCGCTGCAGGGACGACTAACCCGCTGTTGCCAGCCGCGGTAACCGGCGTCTGCTATGCGATTGACGGCAAGACGCTGATTGACCACGTCTCCTGCCGGCTTGACGGACCGGGGCGGACGGTAATTCTCGGACCCAACGGAGCCGGGAAAAGTGTGCTGTTGCGCCTGTGTCATGGCTTGCTGGCTCCGACTGCCGGCCACATCCGCTGGGGCGGCGCATCGCCGGTTGAGACCATGCATCGGCGCGGCATCGTGTTTCAGCGACCGGTAATGCTGCGCCGCTCGGTGGCCGCCAACGTGGAACATGTGCTCAAGATCAAGGGTGTGCCGCGGATCCGGCGCACTGCGCTGGTAGAGGCGGCGCTCACCCAGAGCGGCCTCAGTTCCCTGGGCCAGCGCCAGGCGCGAACGCTGTCCGGCGGCGAACAGCAGCGTCTGGCTATTGCCCGCGCCTGGTTGCTGGAGCCGGCGGTGGTCTTGCTGGACGAACCCACTGCCAACCTGGATCCGGGCGCCACGCGGGCGGTCGAAGAGCTGATCATCAACCTGGGCGCGACCGGGGCCAAGATCATCATGACCACCCACGACATTGCCCAGGCCCGCCGCCTGGCGGATGAAGTGATGTTCCTGCATCACGGACGTCTGCTGGAGCACCGCTCCGCGGCCGAATTCTTTGCCGGACCCAGGGACCCGAATGCCGCCGGTTTTATCGCCGGCGAACTGATCATCTGAGGAGGAGCTACAACAGATGCCAAAACAATGTCGACGCCCGGGCGGCTGTTTGCTGGCCGCTATCGTTGTCCTGGGGATGCTGCCCGCGCTGAGCAACGCGGAATCGATTACCGTGGCCTCGACCACGTCCACCGAAAATTCCGGATTGTTTGAATACCTGCTGCCAATCTTTGCGGGTGAGACCGGGATCGAGGTAAAGGTCGTTGCGGTCGGAACCGGCCAGGCCATCCGCCTTGCGCAAAGCGGCGATGCCGACGTCCTGTTCGTGCATCATCGACCCTCCGAGGAAGCATTTGTCGCAGACGGATTCGGCCTCAAGCGCTACCCGGTGATGTACAACGATTTCGTGATCGTTGGCCCGGCAAGCGATCCGGCAGATATCCGCGGCAGCAAGGACGCGGCACAGGCACTGGGCAAGATCGCCGCGACGGAAAGCGTTTTTGCATCACGCGGCGACAATAGCGGAACGCACAAGAAAGAGCTGAGTCTGTGGCAGGCATCCGGCACGGATCCGGCGGCCGCGAACAAGTCCTGGTACCGGGAGACGGGCTCCGGCATGGGTGCCACGCTGAACACAGCCAGCGGCATGAACGCATACGCGCTGAGCGATCGAGCGACGTGGATCCGCTTTGGCAACAAGGGCGAGCTGGAGATCCTCGCCGAAGGCGACCCCGCGCTGTTCAACCCTTATGGCGTGATCCTGGTCAATCCGGAAAAACACCCGCATGTGCACGCTGCGGAAGGCCAGGCGTTTATCGACTGGCTGGTGTCCGAACATGGTCAGACCCTTATCGGCGCTTACCGCATCGACGGCCAGCCCGCGTTCTATCCGGATGCCGATAATGCCGATAATGCCGATGCTGACCGGCGATGAGTGAAACGGCGCTCGTCCACGTATAGTTCGTGACCCCTGCGGGAGGGAATGATAAAACAGACCGATGAGCATGGTCGTAGATTCCGCGTCGTCTTATCCTGCTGATGACATCACCGGGCTGATTCTTGCCGGTGGTCAGGGCAGTCGCATGGGTGGCGCAGACAAAGGCCTGGTCGAGGCCGGGGGCAGACCGCTTATTGCCTATGTGCTCGACAGTCTGCGCCTGCAGGTGGGCCGGATCGTGATCAACCACGCGCGCAACGCCGAACGTTATGCCGGCTTCGGTTATCCGCTGGTCAAGGATCGCGAGGACGGGTTTCACGGCCCCCTTGCCGGACTCTCAAGCGGCCTGAGCGTGAGCGAGACACCCTGGATGTTGACTGCCCCCTGCGATACCCCAGGGATCCGCGGCGATCTCGCCGCGCGCCTGTATGCCGCGCTCATCAGCGAGCAGGCGGAAATCGCTGTTGCCCATGACGGCGGATGGCTGCAGCCGCTGTTCATGCTGGTATCACGCGATCTGAGTCCGAGCCTCGAGAGCTTCCTCGCCGGCGGCGGTCGCAAGGTCGACAAGTGGTTCAGCCTGCATCGGGTGGCCCGGGTAGATTTCAGCGACTGGGGCGATGCTTTCGCCAATCTGAACACCGAGGATCAGCTGCGCGCGTTTGAATCCGGAGTGCAGGACGGTGCCCAGGGCGACGAACTCCGTTCGTGTGAGCGGATCAGATCATGAGCGAGCAGTTGCCTGCCGACGTCGATCCCTGTCTCGACGATGCCCGCAAAGGCCGGGCTCTGCCACTGGAAGCCGCGCGCAGGCGGATCCTGGCTGAGGTCACCCCGGTCAGCGGGGGCGAGTCCCTGCCGATCAGCGACGCGCTCGACCGCATCCTGCTGGAGGATGTGTATTCGGGCATCGACGTCCCCTCCCACACCAATTCCGCGATGGACGGCTACGCGCTCGCTGCGGCCGACCTGCCGCAACAGGGGGAACGCGGCTTCGCCGTCATCGGCACCGCCTGGGCAGGCCATCCCTTTACGGAGCAGCCGGCGCCCGGGCAGTGCGTGCGCATCATGACCGGGGCCTCAGTACCGCCCGCGCTCGATACCGTGATCATGCAGGAGCACGTGCGGGTCGATGGCGACTGCGTCATCGTATCCGCCGGCCATCGTCCGGGGCAGCATGTACGCCAGGCGGGCGAAGACATCCGCGCGGGCGCCCTCGCGCTGGCCGCCGGCAGCCGGATCAGCGCAGCCCATGTCGGCCTGCTGGCGTCGCTGGGCGTGGGCAAAGTCCGCGTGCGACGACGACCCCGGGTGGCCTATTTTTCTACCGGCGACGAATTGCGCGCGGCCGGTCAGCCACTGGCTGAAGGCCAGATTTACGACAGCAATCGCTACACGCTGGGCGCGATGATCACGCGGCTCAATCTGGAGCCGCTCGACATGGGTATGGTCGCTGACGATCGCGATGAACTGGAGGCGGCATTCACCGAGGCCGCGGGCGCGGACGCGATCATCACCTCCGGCGGCGTTTCCGTGGGCGCCGCGGATTTTGTCACCGAGACCCTGGAACGCATGGGCAGCGTCGGCTTCTGGAAGGTTGCGATGAAACCCGGCAAGCCGATCGCGTTTGGCCATATTCGCAGAGCCCTGTTTTTCGGTCTCCCGGGCAACCCGGTGTCGGTAATGGCGACGTTTTATCAGCTCGTGCAGCCGGCGCTGGAGCGACTGCGCGGCATCGAGCATCCGCAGACGCCAATCCTGCTGCCCGCGATCTGCGCCGACCGCCTGCGCAAACGCCCGGGCCGGGTCGAGTTTCAACGCGGCGTGCTGGAGTGCGACAAGGACGGTCGTTACACTGTCCGCAGCGTGGGTCATCAGGGCGCTGGCGTGCTTAGCTCCATGGCTGAGGCCAATTGCTTCATCGTGCTTGCCGCCGAGCAGGACGAGGTCGAGGCGGGCAGCGAAGTATCGGTGCAGCCGTTCTGCGGGCTGATCTGAATCATCAGCGAATCGTGCATGAACAGCCTCGCATGAACAGGCCATGAACAGACAAGAGGAACAGATGGTCATTGCGGATAACAAGGAATCGCGCGAGTTCAGGCCGCTGAACATTGCGGTATTGACCGTGTCAGACTCGCGTAACGAGGCTACTGACAAGTCCGGTAAGTTGCTGGTGGACCGGCTGAGTGCAGCGGGTCATCAATGTGCGGAAAAGGCGATCGTTCCGGACGACATCTACCGGATCCGCGCCGCAGTTTCGACCTGGATCGCGGACGAAAGCGTCAATGCGGTCATTACCACCGGCGGCACCGGCGTCACCGGCCGCGACGGCACGCCGGAAGCGGTGATGCCGCTGCTGGACAAAGTCATTGACGGCTTCGGCGAGACCTTCCGCACAATCTCATTTGCTCAGATCAGGACCTCCACGATCCAGTCTCGTGCCATCGCCGGCGTGGCCAACGGCACATACATTTTCTGTGTCCCTGGTTCTTCCGGCGCCTGCGCTACGGCCTGGGACGAGCTGATTTCGGCACAGCTGGATTACCGGACCCGCCCCTGCAACCTGGTCGAGCTGATGCCGCGCCTGCGCGAAACCTGAGACGACGACATATGCGTGGAGAGACCCGATGAGCACGGAGCACACCGAGCTCAGCAACGGCCTGCTGGTCGGCACCCGCAAGGGGCTGTTCCGCCTGCGCCAGAGCTCGGCAGAGGCGGAATGGCGGCTCGATGGACCGCATATCGCAGGCTACGAGGTGATCCATGCCTGCGTCGCGCCACGCAATCCGGGACTGATCCACACCGCAGTGTTTCATCCGGTCTGGGGCGCGCATATCTACCGCAGCGCAGACCATGGCGACAGCTGGGAACCGCTGGCTGTGGCGCCGCATTTTGGCCACGATCGCTATGGCAGCCGTCTGAACTCGATCTGGTTTCTGGCCTGGGCGCCTGATGGAGACGCGCTTTATGCCGGCATCGATCCGGCCGGCCTGTTCGTCAGTCGCGATGCGGGAGGCAGCTGGCAAGCGGTCGACAGTCTCAATGAACATGCGACCCGGGATCGCTGGCAACCTGCCAAGGGTATCTTCGCCGCGCATTCGATCTGCATCAATCCGCAGGATCCGGAACAAATGGCGGTGGCAGTGTCGGCCGGAGGCGTTTATCTGAGCACAGACGGCGGCACCTCCTGGGAACCCGGCAACGTGGGCGTCCGCGCAGAGAACCTGCCCGAACCGGAGCCGGTAGCGGGCCACAACGTGCACCGGCTGATCATGCATCCCCGCGCGCCACAGCGGCTCTACCGTCAGTGTTATAACGGAACCTACCGTAGCGACGACGGCGGCCGCAGCTGGGTCGAGATTACCGACGGGCTGCCCAGCGACTTCGGTTACGCGATTGCAAGCCCGTTTGCCGATCCGGATACCGTGTTCCAGATACCGGAGTCCGGGTCTCATCTGCGTACTGCCGTCGACGGCAAGCTGCGCGTGTATCGCAGCCGGGATGGCGGGCGCCACTGGGTCTCGGCCAGTGCCGGGCTGCCCGCGCAGCATGCTTATGTCACAGTGCTGCGCGAAGCCATCGACACCGACCACGCCCAGGGCGTGTTCTTCGGTACCTCGAGCGGGCACCTGTTCGCCAGCGCGGACAGCGGTGAGAGCTGGCAGATGATCGCCGGCTTCTTGCCGCGGATCCTGTGCATACTTGCGACGCCGTTGCGATCCGGGACTCCATGAGCCAACCGCTGCCGGACCTGCTGTGCGCGCGCAGCGGCATCGTCTGCACCATCGGCGCTGGTGGCAAGAAGAGCACGCTATACCGGATCGCCAATGCCCTCGACGGACCCGCTGCGCTGACCACCACGGTTTTTTGCTCCCACTTTCCGGCTGATCTGAACATGCACGTGGTGGTGGGCGAGCCGGATTCGCTGGCGCAACGGGTATTGGCGGCCAGTCTCGAGCATCCCCGGATTGCATATGCCGGACCCTCGTCAAAGCCGGGGCGCTTCTCCGGGGTCAGCCCGCAGCTGATCACGAACATCCACCAGCACGCGGGCTTCGCGGTCACCCTGGTCAAAGCCGACGGCGCGCGCATGCGCTGGCTGAAAGCGCCTAAACCCGGCGAGCCGGTGATCCCGGACGGCTGCACCACGGTGATCCCGGTGCTGTCGGCCCGGGCATTGGGTCAGCCGCTCGGCGCCCGTATCGCGCACCGACCGGACCGCGTTGCGGCGGTGATGGGCATTGAAGATGGCGAGATCGTCAGCCCGATACATATGGCGCGTCTGTTGACCGCGGAACCGGGATTGCTGAGCGGGATTGGCGAGCGGACAGTGGTGCCGGTCATCAACATGGTCGATGACGGCGCGACAGAGAAACTGGCGCGGGAGGCCGCCACAGCGGCTCTGCAGATGAGTGACCGCTTTGACCGTGTCGTTCTTGCCTGTATGCGCAGCAGGGATAATCCGGTGGTCGGGGTGCTGGAGCGATGATTGCCCCGTCTGCCGACGACAGGCGATACAATCGGGGCATGAGCCAGGTTACCGTGCGCTTGCCGACGGCCTTGCAACCGTTCACTGACGGGGCAAAGGAAATCCAGGTTACGGCTGCTACCGTGGCCGAGGCATTGGCGGCTGCCGATGGCGGGCGCGGGACACTGATCGCGCATGTGCTGACCCCGGACGGGGCCCAACGACCACTGGTCAATCTGTTCCTCGGCGAGTCCGACATCCGGTCGCTGGATGGTCTGGACAGCCAGCTACGCGATGGCGATGTGATCATGATCGTCGCCGCGGTTGCCGGAGGCTGAGACCTTGCTCCCGGAACTCTTGCGCCGGGAGACCGGGCCACACGCAAAACCGCGGCGAGACCGGGTGGCGCGATGAAAGAGAGGACCCCGCAGGTCATCCATTTCAGACACCCCGGCCGTGGCCGCGGCAGCACCGCGACCAGCCCGAAAGGCCGGCAGGTCGAAGAAGCCGCGCTGGAGCAGGTGCGCGAGTTACTTGGCGAGTCTTCGCGGCAGCGCGATCTGCTAATCGAGCATCTGCACCGGATTCAGGATCATTTCGGCTATCTGGGCGAGGCCCACCTGGCCGCGCTGGCCGCCGAGATGCGTCTGGCACTGGCCGAGGTTTTCGAGGTAGCGAGTTTCTACAGCCACTTCGATATCGTTGCCGACGGCATGCAACCACCGCCGCCGATCACGGTGCGGGTCTGTGACAGCCTCAGCTGCGAACTCGCCGGCGCGGACCGGCTCCTCGAACAATTACGGGCAGGCGCGGATAACGGAGTACGAATTCTGGCTGCGCCATGCATGGGCTTTTGCCATCGTGCGCCGGTGGCGGCAGTCGGCAAGCGACAGATTCCGCGGGCGACCGCCGCGTCGGTGACCGCCGCGGTCGCCGCCGGGCAAACCGATACGGAAATCCCGTTTTATACAGGGCTCGACGATTATCTGGATGAGGGAGGCTATCAGCTTCTGGGTCGCTGTCTGGCCGGCGAACATAGCCTGGACAGCATCATCGGGATCCTGGAGTCGTCCGGACTTCGAGGTTTGGGCGGCGCCGGCTTCCCGCCGGGAACCAAATGGAAACTGGTCCGCGCCGAGCTCGCGCCACGGTATATGGCGGTAAATGCCGATGAAGGCGAACCGGGCACGTTCAAGGACCGTTATCATCTTGAACGCGATCCACATCGGGTCCTTGAGGGCATGCTGATCGCAGCGTGGGCGGTCGAGGCCGAAACCGTTTACATTTATCTGCGCGACGAATATCCGGCGATTTACCGGATCCTGCTGACAGAGATCGCTGCCCTGCGAGACCGCGGACTGGTGCCGCACACGCGGATCGAATTGCGTCGCGGCGCCGGCGCATACATCTGCGGAGAAGAATCCGCGATGATCGAGTCCATCGAAGGCAAACGCGGCCTGCCCCGGCACCGGCCGCCCTATGTTTCCCAGGCCGGCATCTTCGGCAGGCCGACCCTGGTCAACAACGTGGAAACGTTGTACTGGGTGCGGGATATCGTCGAACGCGGCGCGGAATGGTTCCAGGATCAGGGTCATGGCGAGGCACGGGGTCTGCGCAGCTTCTCGGTTTCCGGCCGGGTCATGGATCCGGGTCTGAAGCTGGCGCCGGCCGGGATCTCGGCACGGGCACTGATCGACCGGTACTGCGGCGGCATGGCCGACGGTCACCGCCTGGCGGCCTACCTCCCCGGCGGTGCTTCCGGCGGCATCCTTCCGGCGCGCCTTGCGGACTTGCCGCTGGATTTCGGTTCGCTCGAGCAACACGGCAGTTTTGTCGGCTCGCATGCGTTGATCGTGCTTAGCGATCAGGACGACCTGCAGCGTGTGGTGCTCAACCTGATGCGGTTTTTTGAAGACGAGAGTTGTGGTCAATGCACACCCTGCCGGGTGGGCACGCGCAAGGCAGTGGCGATGATGGAGCGCGGGGTGTGGGACCAGGCGCTGTTGCAGGATCTCGGCCGGGTGATGGCCGATGCGTCCATCTGTGGCCTCGGTCAGGCGGCGCCAAACCCGCTATTGTGCGCGCTGCGCTATTTCCCGGAGGTGTTCACATGAGCGCCGGGCGTATCCGCTTCTTTCTCGACGATACCGAGATCGAGGCCCGGCACGGCGAGACGATCTGGTCAGCGGCAAAGCGCGCAGGTGTGGAGATCCCGCACTTGTGCCATCGCCCTGAGCCAGGCTACCGCCCCGACGGCAACTGCCGCGCCTGCATGGTCGAGATCGAAGGCGAACGGGTCCTCGCCGCGGCCTGCATCCGCCAGCCGAAGCCGGCGATGAAAGTCAGCTTCGCCAGCGCAAGGGCAAGCAACGCAAGGCGCGGCGTATTCGAGCTGTTGCTGGCGGACCAGCCTGAACGAGAGCTCGCGCACGACCCGGGATCACACTTGTGGCGCTGGGCAGACCGGCTGGGATTGCGCGACAGCCATTATCCGGGTGAGTCAGGTCCCGCACCGGATACCTCGCACCCGGCGATGGCCGTGTTTCTCGACGCCTGCATCCACTGCAATCTCTGCGTGCGGGCCTGCCGAGAAGTCCAGGTCAACGATGTCATCGGTATGGCCTACCGCGGCCGCCACAGCAAAGTCGTGTTCGACTTCGATCAGGCCATGGGCGAAAGCACGTGTGTCGCCTGTGGCGAGTGTGTCCAGGCCTGTCCGACCGGGGCGCTGATGGAGCGTTCCCTGGTGAACGCGGGTGTGCCGGCGGTGACGACCAGCGTCGATACGGTCTGCCCGTATTGCGGCGTCGGCTGCCAGATCCGCTGCCAGGTCGACGACGGCCGCGTGATCGCGGTGGATGGACGCGATGGTCCGGCCAATCAAAATCGACTATGCGTGAAGGGCCGCTTTGGCCTGGATTACGTCGACCATCCGCAACGCCTGACGACGCCGTTGATACGCCGCGACGATGCGCCCAAAGCCGGCGAAACGCAGATCGATCCGGCCGACCCTTCAAGCCATTTCCGCGCAGCCAGCTGGGAGGAAGCGCTGGATGTGGCGGCCGCCGGATTGCGCCGGATACGGGACACCCGCGGCGGCCGCGCGCTGGCAGGCTTCGGCTCCGCCAAGTGTTCCAACGAAGAAGCCTATCTGTTTCAAAAACTGGTGCGCGCCGGCTTTGGGTCCAACAATGTGGACCACTGCACACGGCTCTGCCACGCATCTTCAGTGGCGGCGCTGCTCGAAGGCATCGGTTCGGGCGCGGTGACCGCGCCGTTCACCGCCTGCGAGGACGCCGATCTGATCCTGGTGATCGGCGCCAACCCCAGCGAAAACCACCCGGTCGCGGCGACATTCTTCAAGCAGGCGGCAAAGCGCGGTGCCCGGCTGATCGTGATGGATCCCCGCGGTACCGCATTAAAACGGCACGCCACGCACATGCTGCAGTTCCGCCCCGGCACCGATGTGGCGATGCTCAACGCGCTGCTTAACGTGATTATCGAAGAGGGGCTCTGGGATCGCGATTACGTGGCCGCGCATACCGAAGGCTTCGAAGAATTCGCCAGCCATATCAAGAGCTGTAGTCCCGAAACCATGGCGCCGGTCTGCGGCATCGATGCCGGGACCTTGCGCGAGGTGGCAAGGGAGTTTGCGTCAGCCCGGGCGGCAGTGATTTTCTGGGGCATGGGGATTGCACAACACGTCCATGGCACTGACAACGCGCGCTGTCTGATCGCGCTGGCCGCTGTGACCGGCAATATCGGCCGGACCGGCACCGGGTTGCACCCCTTGCGCGGTCAAAACAACGTCCAGGGCGCCTCCGACGCGGGTCTTATCCCGATGTTCTACCCGGACTATCAGGCGGTCGATTCCGCCGCAGCGCGAACCCGGTTCGAACAAGCCTGGCAGACGCAACTGGATCCGGATCCGGGGCTTACCGTGGTGGAGACCATCAATGCCGCCCGCGCCGGAGATATCCGCGGTATGTATGTGATGGGCGAGAACCCGGCCATGTCGGATCCGGATACGCAGCATGCCCGCGAAGCGCTGGCGAGTCTGGAACACCTGGTGGTTCAGGATCTGTTCCTGACCGAGACTGCCTTCCATGCCGATGTGGTCTTGCCGGCCTCTGCCTGGCTGGAGAAAGACGGCACGGTGACCAATACCAACCGCCAGATCCAGATCGGTCGGCGAGTGCTCGACCCTCCCGGCAACGCCCGCCAGGACTGGTGGATACTCCAGCAGCTGGCGCGTCGCCTGGGACTGGATTGGGACTACCAGCATCCGCGGGATGTACATGCGGAGATGGCAGGCTTGATGGGATCCCTGGATCACATCGACTGGGAACGCCTGCAACGCGAGGATGCGGTCGCCTATCCCTGTCCGGGGCCAGACCTTCCGGGCCGGGACATCGTTTTCGGCGACGGCTTCCCCCGCGCCGGCGGCCGCGCGCGACTGGTGCCGGTGAGGTTCCTGCCGCCGGGCGAGAGCCCGGACGAGGAATATCCGCTGATTCTCACCACCGGCCGTCAACTGGAGCACTGGCATACCGGCTCCATGACCCGACGCTCAGCGGTGCTCGACGCGCTGGAACCCGAGGCAGTCGCGTGCATGTCAGGCCGGGCGCTGGCGGACCTGAGCGTCGAACCGGGGCAGCGCATCCGCGTGGTCACCCGGCGTGGCGCGATCGAACTCAAATGCCGCCGGGACCCCGCGGTCCCCGACGGCATGGTGTTTATCCCGTTCTGCTACGCCGAAGCCGCGGCCAATGTGCTGACCAGCCCGAAGCTCGATCCATTCGGCAAGATCCCGGAATTCAAGTTCAGCGCGGCACGGGTGGAAACGGTGGAGACGGCTGCGGCCTGATCGAAGCCGTTGGTGATTTCATCGTCGTGCGACATCTCTGTTGATGCCGATTGACGCCTGACGACCGCCGGGAATCAGGCGGTTCAGCAGCAACGAACGTGGCCTGACTGATCAAAGGCTTGCCGCTTCGCCCTATCCCCGCTCCAGCAAGACGCGGACCACATCTCTGGCGACGCTGGCATGGATTGCATTTGCTGCTGGCGTAAACGGATCAGGTATGTTCATGAAGCTGACAACGATTAATGGGCCCGGACCCGCGGACTCATTCCCTGGGGCAATCGCAAAACCGACGTCGTTATTTGCGTCATGACTGCTGGTTCCGGTTTTATCGCCCGCGATCCAGTCGGCCGGGAATCCGGCCCGAAGGCGATCCAGCCCCGTGTTGCATGCGATCATCCAATCCCGAAGCATGGCGCGGGATGGCGCCGTCAGCATCGGTCCGAAGAGAAACTTCCGCATCAATTCGAGCATGGCCAGGGGTGAGGAAGTGTCCCGCGGATCGTTGGGTGCATTTTCGTTGAGGGCCGGCTCAACTCTGTCCAGGCGCGTGGTGGCGTCGCCGAACTGACGAACTCGCGCGGTAAACCCGGGCGGACCGCCCAGCGATTCGATAAGCAGGTTTGCCGCAGTATTGTCACTGTACGTCACCGCGGCACTGCACAGCCCGGCAACTGTCATCCCGACCTCACCCGCCTGCGGCTTGGTGACCGGCGAATAGGGAACGAGGTCTTGCGCGGAATAGACAACGCGTCTGTTCAGGCTCTCTTCCTCTTGATCGACCTTGTTGAGCACCAGCGCTGCCAGCAGCCATTTGAAGGTCGAGCACATTGCGAATCTCTCCCCGCCGCGATGCGAGATCGTGCGACCCGAGGCCAGGTCCAGCGCGGCAACGCCAAGCCGGCCTGCGGTTTGGGTCTCGATGCTCGCAAAGTCCGGCAGGCGGCGATCTCTTATGCCCGACCAGGCCACAAGAAACGGAGCTGCTGCGAGCGCCGCGACAAGCCTCCGGCGACTGATGGACATCGGTGTAGCAAAATCGTCAGGCATCTCCCTCCGCCTCGCTGGCTGGTCTCAGCGCGCCTGCGCACCTCTGGTCTGGCTGGCGGCAACACCCACCCGGCCCGGCTATTCGATGATTGCAGTGTCCCGGCACGAGCACGTTGACCTCGATCTGCGCGCTTAACGACCCACTACAAACGGCACCCGACCGGTCGGTACCGTCGCCGCCGCACGCTCACAATGCGCTGGCTGATCATCAAAAAAGATATGCGGCCGGAAGGCTTCCAGAAAACGCGTCTTGGGAACGCCACCGAGGAAGAACGCCTCATCAATAATCACACCCCATTCCAGCAGGGTGCGGATCACTCTCTCATGGGCCGGCCGGCCGCGGGCGGTCACCAGCGCGGTGCGGATCGGCGCGCGTCCCGCGGGCGCCTCGCGCTGGATCGCGGACAGACTTTTCAAAAAACCGGCGAACGGGCCTTCGGCCAGAGGCTGCCGCGCCTTCTCCGCTTCATTGCGCTCGAAGGCCGCCAATCCCTGTTGCTGATAGATAAGCTCTGACTCGCCGGAGAATAACGTCGCGTCGCCGTCGAAGGCGATCCGGATCTGATCGATGTCTCCATTGGCATTCCCTGCATGGTCATAAAGGATCGCGGCACCGATGCCGCCCGCGAGCGCGGCCTGCACGTCATCCTCATATTGGGACAGGAACAGGTCCACGCTAAAGGCATGCAGATAAGGCGCGAGCGCGGCGCCACCCGACAGCGCAGCGCGGTTCACGTCCAGGCCGTAGTGCCCGATCGAGTTAAAAATCCGCAGGCTGGTCTCGGTAGAGTTGCGCGACATGATGACCACTTCGGCACGACGGCGCTCGTCCAGTTCATTGAGCCGCAGGATGGCCTTGACCAGCGCAAAGCCCGCGCCGGGCTTCAGCAGCGTCGCTTCTTGCTCAAGCTGGTAGCGCCGGTAAGCCTGCAGACCCTGTTCGCGGAATATCCGGTCTTCCTCGCGCAGGTCGAACAAGGCACGCGATGCGATCCCCACGACCAGGCATTCGTCCAGTTTCACACTCACGGCATTTGTCCTGCGCTCTGTCCAGGGAACACCAGCCGATTATGGAGCAAGCGCAGGCGTCGCTCCACGCCACCATGGTTGCGAATGCATCGGATTCATCGGCAGTCAAAAAAAAAGGCCGGGCTATGCCCGGCCTTTTGCTCTGATAGACAATCGCGCCTACTTGGTTTCAGCCGCCTCGGCTGCGGGGTCGGCGCTACCACCGACCAGCTGCACCAGCGCCATCGGCGCAGCATCACCGGGACGCAGGCCAATCTTGAGAATGCGCAGATAGCCGCCGGGGCGGCCCTGATAGCGAGGACCGATCTCCTTGAACAGCTTGCCGACCGCTTCCTTGTCACGCAGGCGATCGAAAGCACGGCGACGCTGCGCTACACCGTCGACCTTGGCCATGGTAATCAGAGGCTCTACAACTCTGCGCAGCTCCTTGGCCTTGGGCACCGTGGTGCGGATGGCTTCGTGCTTGAGCAGCGAGGCAGTCATATTGCGATACATGGCCCGACGGTGCGAGCTGTTTCGCCCGAGCTGTCGGCCGGATTGACGATGGCGCATGATTGGATTTCCCAGTCTTCAGCGGATCGCCTAGGCGACCTGCTCGTCTTCTTGTCTAAGGCTGGCCGGCGGCCAGTTGTCCAGTCGCATGCCCAGGGCCAGGCTATGGCTCTCGAGCACCTGCTTGATTTCGGTCAGTGACTTCTTGCCGAGGTTTGGCGTACGCAGCAACTCGACTTCGGTGCGCTGAACCAGATCACCGATGTAATTGATGTTCTCGGCCTTCAGGCAGTTAGCCGAACGCACGGTCAGCTCGAGCTCGTCCACCGGCCGCAGCAGGATCGGGTCAACCTGTGTCTCCGCGCTGCTCGCCGAGGCTTCTGCCTGACCCTTGAGGTCGACGAAGACCGACAACTGGTCCTTGAGAATGTTACCGGCGCGACGGATCGCTTCCTCGGGATCGATGGTGCCGTTGGTCTCGATGTCGATCAGCAGCTTGTCAAGATCGGTACGCTGCTCCACACGGGCGGATTCGACCGTATAGCTGACGCGCCGTACCGGGCTGAAAGAAGCATCGAGCTGCAGCCGGCCGATAGGACCGGCCTGTTCCTCGAAGGCAGGGCGCAGCGTCGCCGGCTGGTAACCGCGGCCGCGAACGACCTTGAGTCGCATGTTTAGCTCACCGGCGCTGGTCAGCGTGGCGATGACCAGATCGGGGTTGACGATCTCGATGTCGTGATCGACGGTGATATCGCCAGCGGTCACCGGTCCGGCGCCCTTCTTGTGCAGGGTCAGCTCGGCTTCGTTACGGGTATGCATGCGGATCGCAACCTGCTTCAGGTTGAGCAGGATGTCGACCACGTCTTCCTGCACGCCTTCGATGCTGGTGTACTCATGCAGCACGCCTTCCATCTCCGCCTCGATGATGGCGCTGCCGGGCATGGACGAGAGCAGGATGCGACGCAGCGCATTGCCCAGCGTGTGGCCAAAGCCCCGCTCGAAAGGTTCGATAACGACTCGCGCAAGATTCGCAGTCTGCGACTGCACCTTGACGACACGCGGCTTGAGAAAATCTGTAACGGAATCGGGCATGGCAATAAGCCTCGGCTATTACTTGGAGTAGAGCTCCACAACCAGGTTTTCGTTGATGTCGGGAAGAATGTCTCCCCGATCGGGAAGCTGCTTGAGCGTCCCGGTCATCTTCTTTTCATCGACTTCGACCCACTCGGGGAAACCGACCTGGCTTGCGATGGACAGTGCGCTTTGGATACGCAGCTGCTTCCTCGATCTCTCGCGGACAGACACGACGTCACCGCCGTTGACCTGGAACGAGGGGATATTGACGAGTTCCTCATTCACCCGGATGCCCTTATGGCTGACCAGCTGACGAGCCTCGGCACGGGTCGAGGCGAACCCCATGCGGTATACGACGTTGTCCAGACGGCCTTCGAGCAGCTGCAACAGGTTCTCACCGGTAGAGCCCTTCTGACCCGCCGCCTTCTTGTAGTAATTACGGAACTGACGCTCGAGCACGCCGTACATGCGACGCAGCTTCTGCTTCTCACGCAGCTGCAGACCATAATCGGAAATCCGCGGGCGACGCTGCGGCGCGCCACCTGGCGGCACGGTCAGCTTGCACTTGGATTCGAGCGGACGCACACCGCTCTTGAGGAACAGGTCGGTGCCTTCGCGGCGCGACAGCTTGCATTTGGGTCCGAGATATCTAGCCATGACCTAATTCTCCGTCACACCCGGCGCTTCTTTGGCGGCCGGCATCCGTTGTGGGGGATAGGCGTAACGTCCGCGATCTGAGAGATCCGGAAACCCACCGCATTCAGCGAACGAACCGCGGATTCGCGACCCGGCCCGGGACCTTTGACCCGCACTTCCATGTTCTGCACGCCGTATTCCTTGGCAGCCAGGCCAGCCTTCTCGGCGGCCACCTGGGCAGCGAAAGGCGTGCTCTTGCGAGAACCGCGGAAACCGCAGCCACCCGAAGTCGCCCATGACAACGCGTTGCCCTGGCGGTCCGTGATGGTGATGATCGTGTTGTTGAAAGACGCATGAATATGAGCGATGGCATCGACCACCGTCTTCTTCACTTTCTTTCGCGTCTTCGTCGTCGGCTTTGCCATAGTGCCTACCTAAATAGTCCCGTCTTTTCTGCAGACGTTCTGATGTGCCCTGGTGGAGTCCCCGGATGACGTCGGTTCGACGTCCGTGGAGAAATACCCGGGCGGCTTATTTGCGGATCGGACGCCGCGGGCCCTTGCGGGTCCGGGCGTTGGTGCGGGTGCGCTGCCCACGCAGCGGCAGTCCGCGGCGATGACGGATACCACGGTATGCACCCAGGTCCATCAAACGCTTGATATTCATCGAAATATCGCGGCGCAGGTCGCCCTCGACCATGTGCTTGGACACGATTGCGCGAATCTGATCGACCTCAGGTTCGCTGAGATCCTTGATCTTCACGTCAGGCTCGATCCCCGCCGCTGCACAAATCTTGCGCGCGGTCGAGCGGCCGATCCCATAGATATGGGTCAGCGCGATCGCTGCATGCTTGTGTGGGGGGACATTAATCCCTGCAATACGCGCCATTTAGACTGACTCCTGTAAGCCGCGCGAAACCGAACAATCTACCGTAAAAGCAGCACTTCTTCAAGCGCTGATCAGCCCTGCCGCTGCTTGTGGCGGGCGTCAGTGCAGATCACCCGTACCACACCGTGGCGACGGACAATCTTGCAGTTCCGGCAGATCTTCTTGACCGATGCTCTAACTTTCATTTCTCTCTCCCGAATCGGAACCGGCCGCGATCAGCGGACCCGTCCCGCGCGGCCATGACCCTTCAGGTTGGCCTTCTTAAGCATGCCTTCGTACTGATGACTCATCATGTGAGCCTGCAGCTGCGACATGAAATCCATCACCACCACCACGATGATCAGCAGCGACGTTCCGCCGAAGTAGAACGGCACGTTCCAGTACATTCTCATTAATTCCGGCAGCAGACAGACCGCGGTCACGTAGACCGCACCCCAAAACGTCAGGCGAGTCAGCACCGCATCGATGTACTCGCCGGTCTGCTTGCCGGGCCGGATGCCGGGGATAAACGCACCCGAGCGCTTCAGGTTGTCCGCCGTCTCCCGCGAGTTAAACACCAGCGCGGTATAGAAGAAGCAGAAAAAGATGATCAGACCCGCGTACAGCACTGTGTACACCGGCTGTCCGGGCGCCAGGCTGCCAGAGATCCGTTGCAGCCAGCCAAAGCCTTCGCTGGTGCCGAACCACTGCGCGATGGTGGCCGGGAACAGGATGATACTGGAGGCAAAAATCGGCGGGATCACGCCGGACATATTCAGTTTGAACGGCAGATGGGTACTCTGGCCCTGGACCATGCGCCGGCCCTGTTGCCGCTTCGCGTAGTGCACGGTAATCCGCCTCTGCGCCCGCTCGACGAAGGACACGAAACCGGTGACCGCGAGGATCAGCACGAACAGAATCAAGGCCAGCGCTGCCGCCATCTCACCGGTTCGGACCAGCTCGAGAGTGCCGCCGACAGCGGCCGGCAAACCGGCGATGATGCTCGACAGGATGATCATCGAGATGCCATTACCGATACCGCGTTCGGTGACCTGCTCGCCGAGCCACATCAGGAAGATCGTCCCGGTGATCAGCGTCACCGCAGCGGTGAACACGAACTGCGGCCCTGGCGCGATGACCACGCCCTGATTCTGGAAGGCGATCGCGGCGCCGATAGACTGGAAGGTCGCCAGGCCGACCGTGCCGTAGCGCGTGTACTGGGTGATCTTGCGCCGGCCGGCCTCGCCTTCCTTCTTCAGCTGAGCCAGCGACGGCACTACCACCGCCATCATCTGCATGATAATCGAGGCGGAAATGTAGGGCATGATGCCCAGCGCGAAAATACTCAGGCGCTCCAGCGCACCCCCGGAGAACATGTTGAACACGCTCAGGATGGTGCCTTCCTGCTGCTCGAAGAAACTGGCCAGTGCTTCCGGATCGATTCCAGGCACCGGGATGAATGTGCCGATGCGATAGACGATCAGGGCGCCAATCAGGAACACCAGGCGCTTGCGCAGCTCGGAGAAGCGGGTTGCTTCGCCGAGGGCCAGCGCCGGGTTCGAGCTTATGCCTTTGGGTTTGGCCACAGTCAGGATTCCTGGATCAGGCCTCGACGCTGCCGCCGGCAGCCTCAATCGCGCTGCGGGCACCGGCCGTCACCAGCAGGCCCTTGACGGTAATGGCTCTCTCCAGCTTGCCGGACGCGATCACTTTGATCCGCTGGGCGCGCTGGGACACGATGCCGGCACGCTTCAGGACCAGTTCGTCGGCGACGTCACCATCGATCTTGGCCAGTTCATGCAGGCGAACCTCAGCCGCGAAACGCGACTTGCGCGACGCAAAACCAACCTTCGGCAAACGACGCTGCAGCGGCATCTGACCGCCCTCGAAGCCGACCTTGTGGTAGCCGCCGGAGCGCGCGTGCTGACCCTTGACGCCGCGGCCACTGGTCTTGCCCTGACCCGCGGAATGACCGCGACCCAGGCGCTTGCCAGGCTTGCGACTGCCGGCATCGGGCTTAATGGTATTCAGACGCATCTCAGCCTTCCTCTACCTGCAACAGGTAAGAAACCTTGTTGATCATGCCCCGGTTTTCCGGAGTATCGATCACGGTGACAGAGTGATTGATCCGGCGCAGGCCCAGACCGGCGACGCAGGCCTTATGGCTCGCGAGACGGCCGTTGGTACTGCGGACCAGCGTCACCTTCACACCGGCCGCGGATTTGGTTTTCTTTCCAGCCATTGTTCTAACCCAGGATCTGTTCCACGGTCTTGCCCCGTTTGGCCGCGATAGCCTTGGGGGAGTTCATGTCGGCCAACGCGCTGATCGTCGCCCGCACCACATTGATCGGGTTACGAGAACCGTAGCTCTTGGCCAGCACGTTGCGCACGCCGGCAGCCTCGAACACGGCGCGCATCGCACCGCCGGCGATAACGCCGGTACCGTCCGAAGCAGGCTGCATGTACACCTTGGTCGCACCGTGGTTACCGACCATCGCGTACTGCAGCGTGTCGCCGCGCAGATGAATCCGCTGCATGTTCTTGCGCGCGGCCTGCATCGCCTTTTGTATCGCCAGCGGGACCTCACGGGCCTTGCCGTAGCCGAAGCCGACCCGGCCTTCGCCATCGCCGACCACGGTCAACGCGGTGAAGCCGAACTGGCGTCCGCCCTTGACTACCTTGGCGACGCGATTGATGGTGACGAGTTTCTCAATGAGATCGTCGCCCGCGCTATTTCTGTCTGGTGCTGCCATACCGATTTAACCCCTGGACGGCGATCAGAATTCGAGGCCGGATTCACGCGCGGCTTCCGCCAGCGCCTTGACCCGACCGTGATACTTAAAGCCGGAGCGGTCGAACGAGACGCGAGTGATACCCGCCTCCTTCGCCCTCTCGGCGATGAGTTTGCCGACGGCCGCTGCCGCCGCGATGTTGCCCGTGGACTTGAGGTCCGAGCGCAATTTCCCCTGCAGGGTCGACGCGGTGGCAATCACCTTGTCGCCACCGGGTCCAAGCACCTGGGCATAAATATGCCGGGGCGTACGATGCACGCTCAAACGGTAAGCGCCCAGCTCACGGAGCTTGGCGCGGCCCCGCCGGGCGCGACGCAAACGAGTCTGCTTCTTATCCATGCCTCGACCTGCCTACTTCTTCTTCGCTTCCTTCAGAACCACCCGCTCATCGGCATATCTCACGCCCTTGCCCTTGTAGGGCTCCGGCGGGCGATAGCGACGAATCTCGGCGGCCACCTGACCTACGACCTGCTTGTCGATGCCCTTGACCACGACTTCCGTCTGGCTCGGCGTCTCCACCGTAATGCCGGCGGGCACTTCGTAATCCACCGGGTGCGAGAAGCCGAGGGTCAGATTCAGGGTCTGTCCCTTCGCCTGGGCCCGATAACCAACGCCCTTGAGCTCAAGCTTGCGCTCGAACCCTTCCGAAACTCCGGTCACCATGTTGGCCAGCAGCGCGCGGGTAGTTCCGGCCATCGCCTGGATCTTCCGATCAGCGCTGCCGCCGGCAATCTGCACGCCCTGCTCATCCTGCTCGATGCCGATACCCGGCTGCAGGTCCAGCGATAGCGAGCCTTTAGGGCCTTTCACGGTCACGGTGTTCCCGTCGACCTTGAATTCGACACCCTTGGGCACCGGGATCAGCTTTTTTGCGACTCTGGACATCTCAATTTCTCTCGCCGTTTCCGGCTGCTTACGAAACTACGCAGAGGATCTCGCCGCCCTGGCCCTGAGCCCTGGCGTCACGGTCACTCATCACACCTTTGGGGGTGGAGATCACGGCAATACCGAGTCCGCCCATCACCTTCGGCAGTTCATCTTTGTTCTTGTAAACCCGGCAACCAGGCTTGCTTATCCGATCGACGGTCTCGATTACCGGCTTGCCGGAAAAATACTTGAGCTCGATCGAAAGCGATTCCTTGGCGCCCTCTTTCTCGACGCTGAAGTCGGCTATATAGCCTTCATCTTTCAGCACCTTCAGGACGGCCTTCTTCAGGCCGGAGGCCGGTGCAACGACACGCGTCTTGCCGGCCCTCTGTCCATTACGGATACGGGTCAACAGGTCAGCTACTGGGTCAGTCATGCTCATGATGTCATCCCTTACCAGCTTGCCTTGGTGAGCCCGGGGATTTCGCCAGCCATGGCGGTCTCACGGAGCTTGTTCCGGCCGAGGCCGAACTTGCGGTAATAACCATGCGGACGACCAGTGATCTGACACCGGTTATGCAGCCGCGACGGACTCGCATCCCGCGGCAGCGCATGGAGCTTGGCCATGGCCTGGTCACGCTCTTCGTCAGAACTCATCGGATTGCGGATGATCTCTTTGAATCTGGCGCGCTTGGCCGCATATCTGGCCACTGTCTTGGCGCGTTTCCGCTCCCGCTCGAGCATTGATCTCTTAGCCATCGGAACCGTTCCTCACTTGCGGAAGGGGAAATCGAACGCTTCGAGTAGCGCCCGCCCCTCCTCGTCATTTCTCGCACTGGTGGTAATCGTGATGTTCAGCCCGCGCAGCTCATCGATCTGGTCGTAGTCCACTTCCGGGAAGATGATCTGCTCGCGGACACCCATGTTGTAATTGCCGCGCCCGTCGAAGGACTTCGCACTCAGACCGCGGAAGTCGCGTACGCGCGGGATAGCGATATTGATCAGACGATCAAGAAACTCGAACATCCGTTCGCGACGCAGCGTGACTTTGCAGCCCACCGGCCAGCCATCGCGGATCTTGAAGCTGGCGACCGAGCGTCTGGCATTCGTGACCAGCGGCTTCTGACCGGTGATCTTGACCATGTCGCCCACCGCATGATCGAGGATCTTGCGATCGCGCACAGTCTCGCCGACACCCATGTTCACGGTGATCTTCTGGATTCGCGGCACTTCCATGGGATTGCTCAGGCCAAGCTTCTCCTGAAGCTGAGCGACCACGGTCTCGCGATAATATGTTTGCAGTCTTGACATTTCTGCGACCTGGACTAGACGTCCACGACCTCGTCGTTGGACTTGAAATAACGAACCTTGCGGCCGTCGTCCAATGAGCGCACGCCGACCCTGTCACCCTTCTTGGTAACCGGATTGAACAGCATCACGTTGGAGACGTGCAGCGGCATTTCCTTCTCGATGATCCCGCCCTGAACCCCGGCATTGGGGTTGGGCTTCTGGTGCTTCTTCACTACGTTCACGTTCTCGACCAGCACCCGATCGTTGTCAAACACGCGGATCACGGTGCCGCGACGGCCCTTGTCCTTGCCGGTGATCACGACGACTTCGTCGCCTTTCCTGATATTTTCAATAGCCATCTGGATTCTCCGCGACGCCTCAGAGCACTTCCGGCGCGAGGGATACGATCTTCATAAAACTGCCGGTACGCAGCTCGCGCGTGACCGGTCCGAAGATACGGGTACCGATCGGCTCGAGGCGCGCATTCAGCAACACTGCGGCATTGCCGTCAAAGCGGATCAGCGAGCCGTCCGGACGACGCACGCCCTTGCGGGTGCGCACCACCACGGCGTTATAGACTTCGCCCTTTTTCACCTTGCCGCGCGGAATCGCGTCCTTGACGCTGACCTTGATAATGTCGCCCACGCCGGCATAACGACGCTTGGAGCCGCCCAGTACCTTGATGCACTGGATGCGCCTGGCGCCGCTGTTATCAGCAGCAGTCAAAACGGTCTGCATCTGGATCATGACTTATTCTCGTTACTCTTCTGACCGGAACCCGAGTCCGCGTTAGCGGACTTCGGCACGCTCGACGATATTGATCACACGCCAGGCCTTGTGCCGGGAAATCGGCCGGCATTCGACGATCTCCACGGTATCGCCAATCTGGCACTCGTTATTCTCATCATGGACCATCAGCTTGGAGGTGCGACGGATGAACTTGCCGTAGACCGGATGCTTGACCAGCCGTTCAACGGCGATCGAAGCAGTCTTGTCCATACGATTGCTCACCACCCGGCCAGTGACCGTGCGCTGCTTGCTTTCAGTGTCTTGCATCGACTCGCTCATTTCGCGTCACCTGTGGGGCTGGCGGCCTCCATCTGCTGAAGCACGGTCTTGACCCGTGCAATGTCCTTGCGAACCTTGCTGAACTGGTCCGGTCGCGCCATCTGGCCCGAAGCCCGCTGCATACGCAGGTTGAACTGCTCGCGCCGCAGGTTGAGGATCTCTTCCTTCAGCTCGACCGCCGTTTTCTTCCGCAACTCGCTGGCTTTCATCACATCACCTGCCTGGTCACGACGGTGGTGGCGATGGGGAGTTTGGCTGCAGCCAGGCGGAACGCCTCGCGCGCGATCTCCTCAGTCACCCCTTCCATCTCGTACAGCACCCGTCCAGGCTGGATCTGACAGACCCAGTACTCGACGTTGCCCTTGCCTTTACCCTGGCGCACTTCAAGCGGCTTCTGCGTGATCGGCTTGTCCGGGAACACCCGGATCCAGATCTTGCCACCGCGCTTCACATGACGAGTCATGGCGCGCCGGGCAGCCTCAATCTGCCGCGCCGTCAGGCGACCGCGGCCCACAGCCTTCAGGGCATACTCCCCGAACGACACTGAGCTACCGCGCAACGCAAGACCACGGTTCTTGCCCTTTTGCTGCTTCCTGTACTTGGTTCTTTTCGGCTGCAACATCTCGCTGACTCCTACCTCGCCGCCGCCGTTTCAGTCGCCGTAGCCGCCGGCTCCGGCGTATCGAACACTTCACCCTTGAAGATCCACACCTTGACGCCGATCACGCCATAAGTGGTGCGCGCTTCAGCCAGGGCGTAGTCGATTTCCGCGCGGAATGTATGCAGGGGCACACGGCCCTCGCGGTACCACTCCGAACGCGCGATTTCAGCCCCGTTGAGCCGACCGCCGACCCTGACCTTGACGCCCTGAGCACCAAGACGCATCGTGTTGGTGACCGCCCGCTTCATCGCGCGGCGGAACATCACCCGGCGCTCCAGTTGCTGGGCAATGCCTTCGGCAACCAGCTGCGCATCCAGTTCGGGCTTGCGGATCTCGGCGATGTTGATCCGTACATCACCTGCCGGCATCTTCATCATCTGCGCGACCTCGATTCGCAGCCGCTCGATGTCTTCGCCCTTCTTGCCGATCACGATACCCGGCCGCGCTGTATGCACGGTGATATGGATCTTGCGCGCGGGCCGCTCGATCTGGATCTTGCTCACCGACGCCTGGGCCAGCTTCTTCTTCAGGAACTGCCTGATCTGGAAGTCCGAGTTAACGAACTCCGCGAAGGTGCCGGTATCGGCATACCAGCGCGAGGTCCAGTCTCTGGTGATCCCGAGACGAATCCCGATCGGATTTACTTTCTGACCCATTACGGCTTCCCTAGTCCTTACTCGTCCGCCACTTTCACAGTGATGTGGCTGTTGCGCTTGATGATCCGGGCTCCACGGCCACGTGCACGTGCGCGATGGCGCTTGAAAGTCGGCGCTTCATCAACAGTGATGAACGCGACCCTCAGCTCGTCGATGTCCGCGCCGTGATTGTGCTCAGCGTTGGCGATCGCCGACTCCAGCACTTTCTTCACGATGCGGGCCGCCTTTTTCGGCGTGAACGTCAGTGTCTGCAAGGCTTCACCAACCGGCTTGCCGCGGACCATATCGGCCACCAGCCGGCACTTTTGCGGCGAAATCCGCGCATGACTGAGCTTTGCTGCTACGTGCATCTGTCTGTCCTCACTTGGCCTTGCGGTCGCCAGAATGGCCGCGGAACGTCCGCGTCTGGGCAAACTCGCCAAGCTTGTGGCCGACCATGTTCTCGGAGATCAACACCGGCATGTGCTGGCGCCCGTTGTGGATCGCAATGGTCAAGCCGACCATTTCCGGCGAGATCATCGAACGCCGCGACCACGTCTTGATCGGTCGCCGGTCATTCCGCTCCTGAGCTGCGGTCACCTTCTTGGCGAGGTGCGCATCGATAAAGGGGCCTTTTTTAACCGAACGTGGCACGGCTGAATCTCCTACTTCTTGTTCCGGCGACGGACAATCTGACTGTCCGTACGCTTGTTGTTCCGGGTCTTGTAACCCTTGGTCGGCGTTCCCCATGGCGACACCGGATGACGGCCGCCAGAAGTGCGCCCCTCACCACCGCCATGCGGGTGATCGACCGGGTTCATCGCCACACCGCGAACGGTGGGGCGCACGCCGCGCCAACGCGTGGCGCCGGCTTTGCCGAGCTTGCGCAGGCTGTGTTCGCCGTTGCCGACCTCGCCGATCGTGGCGCGGCAGTCAACGTGCACCTTGCGCGCCTCTCCCGAGCGCAGCCGCAAAGTAGCGTAGGCGCCCTCGCGGGCTGCAATCTGAACCGTGGCACCGGCGCTGCGAGCCAACTGAGCACCCTTGCCTGGGCGCATTTCGATGCAATGCACCTGGGTGCCGACCGGTATGTTGCGCAACGGCAGGCAGCTGCCCGGCTTGATCGGCGCATCCGCGCCGGACATGACCGGATCTCCGACCTGCAGACCCTTGGGCCGGATAATGTAACGACGCTCGCCGTCCGCGTAGAGCACCAGAGCAAGCTGCGCGCTGCGGTTCGGGTCGTACTCAAAGCGCTCTACACGGCCGGGGATGCCGTCCTTGGTGCGCTTGAAATCGACCAGGCGATACCGCTGCTTGTGGCCGCCACCGGTATGCCGGGTGGTAATCCGTCCCGCATTGTTGCGGCCGCCGGTCTTGCTCTTCTTCGCAAGCAGCGCTGCAACGGGCTTGCCCTTGTGCAAGTCCGAGGTCTTGACCCGGACCACAAAACGGCGGCCGGCCGATGTTGGTTTTGTCTTCTGCAGTGCCATGGCTGCTAACCTGCTTCCTTCACTCTGATCCCGGTCGCTTACTCAGCGCCCAGGAAATCGATGCTCTGACCTTCGGCCAGACGCACATATGCTTTCTTCCAATCCGAACGCTTGCCGCTGAGCCGCCCGAAGCGCTTGGTCTTGCCGTGCTGGTTGAGCACCTGCACACCCTCGACCTTGACCTCGAACATCAGCTCGACCGCCTTGCGGATCTCCTGCTTGTTCGCGTCGCGGCGGACCCGGAAGATAATCTGGTTGTGCTTCTCAGCCAGGACCGTGCCTTTTTCCGACACGTGCGGGCCAAGCAGGACCATCATCAGTCTTTCCTGGCTCATACCAGCTTCTCCTCGATCCGACGCAGTGCCGCGACCGTCATTACCACATGCTCGTAACGGACCAGGCTGACCGGATCCACAGCCGTGGCTTCCAGCATCTCGACATGCGGCAGATTGCGCGCCGCCAGATAGACCTTCTCGTCATACGCCTCGGTAACGATCAGACCACTGCTGACCCCCAGCTCCTTGAGCTTGGCGACCATCAACCGGGTCCGTGGCTCAGCCAGCTCGAGCGCTTCGACAATAAGCAGGCGCTCCTGGCGAATCAGCTCGGACAGCAGCGAACGCATCGCCGCCCGGTACATTTTGCGATTGACCTTCTGCTCGAAATTCCGCGGGCGCGCGGCAAACGCGCGGCCACCGCCGACCCAGATCGGACTGCGGATGGTGCCGGCGCGGGCCCGGCCCGTACCTTTCTGGCGCCATGGCTTGATGCCGCCGCCACGCACATCCGAGCGGGTTTTCTGCGCCTTGGTTCCGGAGCGGCCGGCGGCCATATAGGCATTGACAACCTGGTGCACCAGACCTTCATTGAATTCACGGCCGAAAGCGACCTCGGAAACCTGCAGGTCCTTGCCCGACGCGCCGTGGAGCTGAATCTTCATCGACATTCTTACCCCCGGGCCTTGATCGCTGGCCGCACGATCACGTCACCACCCTTGGAACCAGGGACGGCGCCGCGTACCAGCAGCAGGTTGCGTTCGGCATCGACGCGCACAACGATCAGGTTCTGCGCAGTGGTACGGACATTACCCATATGACCCGCCATCCGCTTGCCCTTGAACACGCGGCCGGGAGTCTGGTTCTGACCGATAGAACCAGGAGCGCGGTGGGACAGGGAGTTGCCGTGGGTGGCGTCCTGGGTACGGAAATTATGACGCTTGACGGCGCCGGCAAAGCCTTTACCGATGCTGGTGCCGATCACGTCTACGGTCTGGCCGTCGGTGAAGGTCTCAACGGTGATGTCACCGCCAGGGGCGAAATCTGCGCCCTCGTCGCCTTCCAGCCGGAATTCCCACAAGCCGCGACCAGGCTCCACACCCGCCTTGGCGAAGTGGCCCTGCCGGGGCTTGCTGACGCGGGAGGCCCTGCGGGTGCCGGTAGTGACCTGCACCGCGCGGTAGCCGTCAGACTCCGCGGTCTTCACCTGGGTGATCCGGTTCGGTAACGCCTCGATTACGGTAACCGGGATGGATTCCCCGCTTTCCGTAAACACACGCGTCATGCCGCACTTGCGGCCAACTAGACCGATAGCCATCTTGTCTATTCCTCTGTCACCGCGCCGGCTTCGATTGGTCGGCGCTGTATCGCGAAACTTGACCACCCGGGCCGAGTGCCGGCCGCGTGGCTGTTCCTTTCAAATCAGCGGCCCGGCGCGGGTAATCCGCACCGGGCCGCAGGGAGCAGACCATTATAAGAGAACGAATCTCTTAATTCAATTTAATCTGCACGTCCACGCCAGCCGGGAGCTCCAGCTTCATCAGCGCGTCAACGGTCTTGTCCGTGGGGTCCATGATCTCCATCAGCCGCTTGTGCGTCCGGATTTCATACTGATCGCGGGCATCCTTGTTGACATGCGGCGACACCAGCACTGTCCAACGCTCTTTCTTGGTCGGCAGCGGCACCGGTCCGCGCACCTGGGCGCCGGTCCGCTTCGCGGTCTCGACAATCTCCCGCGCCGAGGTATCGATCAGTCGATGATCGAAAGACTTCAGCCGGATCCGGATGTTCTGGTTAGCCATCAAATGCTCCGCAACTCGATCTCGCCACCCCCGAGCGGACTATTCCGCCCGGGGTTGGCGCTGACACTACTTCAGGATCTTCGCTACCACGCCCGCACCTACCGTGCGGCCGCCTTCGCGTATCGCAAATCGCAACCCGTCTTCCATCGCAATCGGCGCAATCAGATCCACCACCATCTGCACGTTGTCCCCAGGCATCACCATCTCGGTGCCCTCGGGCAACTCCACCGAACCCGTCACGTCCGTGGTCCGGAAGTAAAACTGCGGCCGGTATCCCTTGAAGAACGGCGTGTGACGCCCGCCCTCTTCCTTCGTCAGGATGTACACCTCTGCCTCGAACTTCGTGTGCGGCGTAATCGATCCCGGCTTCGCCAGTACCTGACCACGCTCCACATCATCTCGCTTCGTGCCACGCAGCAACACACCTACGTTGTCGCCCGCCTGACCCTCGTCAAGCAGCTTGCGGAACATCTCCACGCCCGTGCACGTCGTCTTCGTCGTGTCCTTGATGCCGACAATCTCGATCTCGTCGCCAACATGAACCACTCCGCGCTCGATACGGCCCGTCACCACCGTGCCACGACCAGAAATCGAGAACACATCCTCGATCGGCATCAGGAACGCACCATCCACCGCACGCTCCGGCTGCGGAATGTACTCGTCCATCACCTTGACCAGCTTCTCGACACTCAACGTGCCAAGCTCACTCACCTCACCTTCCAGCGCCTTCAGCGCCGAACCCGTCACGATCGGCGTGTCATCACCAGGAAATTCATACATCGACAGCAGATCACGAACCTCAAGCTCAACCAGCTCCAGAAGCTCCTCGTCATCCACCATGTCCGCCTTGTTCAGGTACACCACGATGTACGGCACACCCACCTGACGCGCCAGCAAAATGTGCTCTCGCGTCTGCGGCATCGGACCGTCCGCCGCGCTCACCACCAGAATCGCTCCGTCCATCTGCGCCGCACCCGTGATCATGTTCTTCACATAGTCCGCGTGCCCGGGACAATCCACATGCGCGTAGTGACGCGCATCCGACTCATACTCAACATGCGCCGTCGCAATCGTAATTCCGCGCTCTCGCTCTTCCGGCGCATTGTCAATCTGGTCGAACGCACGCGTCTCTCCACCGTGCTTCTCCGCCATCACCTTCGTCAAAGCCGCCGTCAACGTCGTCTTCCCATGGTCAACATGACCAATCGTCCCAACATTTACATGCGGCTTCGTACGCTCGAATTTCGCTTTGGACACGGCTGCCTACCTCTAATACAGATCGCTACAGGGAATCTTCAGTCCGTCAGGACGCTTTCTTCATGACGGCTTCGGCCACGCTGTTCGGGGCCTCGTTATACTTCTCGAACTCCATCGAATACGTCGCCCGGCCCTGGGTGGCAGAGCGCAGGTCGGTGGCGTAGCCGAACATCTCGGCCAGCGGCACCTCGGCGCGGACGAGCTTTCCGGCCGGAGAGTCTTCCATACCCTGGACCAGACCACGGCGGCGATTCAGATCGCCCATCACGTCGCCCATGTAGTCTTCGGGTGTAACCACCTCGACCTTCATGATCGGTTCCAGCAGCACCGGCTTGGCCTTCATCGCGCCTTCCTTGATCGCCATCGATCCGGCGATCTTGAACGCCATCTCGCTGGAGTCCACATCGTGATAAGAACCATCGAACAACGTCACCTTGACGTCGACGACCGGGAAACCCGCGATGACGCCATTCTCGAGCTGCTCCTGGGCGCCCTTGTTCACCGCGTTGATGTATTCCTTCGGCACGGCGCCACCGACGATAGCGTTCTCGAACTCGTAGCCCTTGCCCGCTTCCTGTGGTTCTATCCGCAACCACACATGACCGTACTGGCCGCGACCACCGGACTGGCGCACGAACTTGCCTTCCTGCTCCACCTTGGCCCGAATCGTCTCGCGGTAGGCCACCTGTGGCTTGCCCACGTTAGCCTCGACCTTGAATTCGCGACGCATGCGGTCAACGATGATCTCGAGGTGCAGCTCGCCCATACCGGAAATGATGGTCTGACCGGACTCCTCGTCGGTATGTACACGGAACGACGGATCCTCCTGGGCCAGCTTGGACAGCGCGATACCCATTTTCTCCTGGTCCGCCTTGGTCTTGGGCTCAACCGCGACCGCGATAACCGGTTCCGGGAACTCCATCCGCTCGAGCGTGATCACGTGCTTCATGTCGGAGAGCGTATCGCCGGTGGTGACGTCCTTCAGACCGACCGCGGCGGCGATGTCGCCAGCCCTGACTTCCTTGATCTCGGCGCGCTCATTGGCGTGCATCTGCAGAATTCGGCCGATGCGCTCGCGCTTGCTCTTGACCGGGTTGTAAACCGTGTCGCCGGAGCGAATCACGCCCGAATAGACGCGGAAAAAGGTCAGGCTGCCGACAAAGGGGTCGGTAGCGATCTTGAACGCCAGCGCCGCAAACGGCTCCTCGTCACTTGATTTTCGGGTCGCTTCGGACTCGTCTTCCAGCAAGCCACGGATCGCCGGCACTTCGGTCGGCGATGGCAGATACTCGACTACACCGTCGAGCATGGCCTGAACGCCCTTGTTCTTGAACGCCGAGCCGCACATCACCGGCACGATCTGGTTGGCCAGGGTACGCGCACGGACACCGCGACGAATCTCTTCTACCGTCAGGGTCTCGCCTTCGAGGAACTTCTCCAGCAACTCCTCGTCGCCTTCGGCCGCGGCCTCGATCATGTGGTCGCGCCACTCCTGGCAGGCATCAACCATGTCGGCAGGGATGTCCTGCAGTTCATAGCTCATGCCCTGCGTCGAATCGTCCCAGATGATGGCCTTCATCTGCAGCAGGTCGACGACGCCGGTGAAATGCTCTTCGGCGCCTATCGGCAATTGCAGTGGCACCGGGGTCGCGCCCAGGCGGTCCTTGATCTGGCGGACCACACGCAGGAAATCGGCACCGGCACGATCCATCTTGTTGACGAACGCCAGACGCGGAACCTTATACTTGGTAGCCTGGCGCCAGACCGTTTCCGACTGGGGCTCCACGCCGCCAACCGAGCAGAAAACCGCCACCGCGCCGTCGAGCACACGCAGCGAACGCTCCACCTCGATAGTGAAATCGACGTGTCCGGGCGTATCGATGATATTGATCCGGTGCTGGGGGTACTGCCTGTCCATCCCCTCCCAGAAACAGGTCGTCGCCGCGGACGTGATGGTGATGCCGCGTTCCTGCTCCTGCTCCATCCAGTCCATCACGGCAGCCCCGTCATGAACCTCACCGATCTTGTGCGACACGCCGGTGTAGAACAAAACACGCTCCGTCGTCGTCGTTTTACCGGCGTCGATATGAGCCATGATGCCGATGTTCCGATAGCGCTCGATAGGCGTCGTGCGTGCCACGATCAATACCTCAAAAATTCAATAAAGGGAAAGAGCAGGCGTTACCAGCGGTAATGCGAGAACGCCTTGTTGGCCTCAGCCATGCGATGCGTGTCCTCGCGCTTCTTCACCGCGCTGCCACGATTCTCCGAAGCTTCCATCAATTCGTTGGCCAGGCGCTGCGCCATGGACTTCTCGCTGCGCTTGCGTGCCGCGTCGATAACCCAACGCATGGCGAGCGTCTGGCGACGCACCTGGCGCACTTCCACAGGCACCTGATAGGTCGCGCCGCCGACCCGGCGGGACTTCACCTCAACCGCCGGCTTTACGTTCTCCAGCGCCTGCTCGAGCACATCTACTGCCTGTTCAGACGGGATCTTGCGCCGCTCTGCAATGCTGTCGATGGCGCCATAGATGATGCGCTCGGCGACGGACTTCTTGCCGCTCTCCATGATCATGTTCATGAATTTGGCCAGCATCTGGCTGCCAAAGCGGGGGTCGGGAAGGGTCGCGCGTTTCGGCGCTTGTGCTCGTCTGGACATGGGACCGCCTAAATCAAATAGTTAAAACAGCGTCGGATCAGGACTTGGGGCGCTTGGCGCCGTACTTGGAACGGCCCTGGCGGCGGTCCGAAACACCGGCACAGTCAAGCGTGCCGCGGACGGTGTGATAGCGAACACCGGGCAGGTCCTTGACGCGGCCACCACGGATCATGACCACCGAGTGCTCCTGCAGGTTGTGCCCCTCGCCACCGATGTAGCTGGACACTTCGAAGCCGTTGGTCAAACGCACACGGGCGACTTTGCGCAACGCAGAGTTCGGCTTCTTTGGCGTTGTCGTGTAAACCCGGGTGCAGACGCCACGGCGCTGCGGGCTGGCCTGCAGAGCAGGCACATTGGTCTTGTCCCGCTTTACGCGGCGGGGCTTACGAACCAGCTGATTAATCGTCGCCATCTATATAGTTCTCTGTTCCGTTTCTCTGTTTGCTGTTCCAGAGAAGAACCGGGCCGCCCTGGGGCGACCCGACTCTTGGATTAGGTTTTACAGGCCGACAAATCGCGGGCGGCCTGAGCGTAGCCTCGGAATTCTAGAAAGGGGCGGCCGATCTGTCAACCGGCCGCCCGCTTGTCAGCCTACCGTCTCCGGCGTATCCATCTCCGAAGGATCCACACCAGCGGCCTCCATGGCCTCTTGAATGGTCATATCCTCCGGCCGCTGCTCGGACTTGCGCCGGCGCTCCTGGTGGAACGCAAAGCCGGTACCGGCAGGAATCAGACGTCCGACGATCACGTTCTCCTTGAGGCCGCGCAGATCATCGCGCAAACCGCGCACCGCAGCCTCGGTGAGCACCCGGGTAGTCTCCTGGAACGAGGCCGCAGAGATGAACGATTCGGTCGCCAGAGAGGCCTTGGTGATGCCCAGCAACACAGGATCGCAGGTGGCCGGAGCCAGCTTCTCCGCTTCCGCCCGCTCGTTCTCTTCCAGCATCCGGGCCTTGTCGGCCTGCTCGCCCTTCAGGAAGCGGGTATCGCCGGCGTCGGAAATCTCCACCTTGCGCAACATCTGGCGAATGATCACCTCGATGTGCTTGTCGTTGATTTTCACGCCCTGCAGCCGGTAAACGTCCTGGATCTCGCGCACCAGATAGTCGGCCAGATGCACCACCCCGCGCAGCCGCAGGATGTCGTGCGGGTTCGGCTCGCCGTCGGCGATGACCTCGCCGCGCTGGACCTGCTCGCCCTCAAACACATTGAGGTGCCGCCATTTGGGGATCAGCTCCTCATGCGCGTCTCCGGACTCCTCGGTGATGACCAGACGGCGTTTGCCCTTGGTCTCCTTGCCGAAACTCACCGTGCCGGTGTGCTCGGCCAGGATCGCCGCCTCCTTGGGCTTGCGGGCCTCGAACAGATCCGCCACCCGCGGCAGACCACCGGTGATGTCGCGGGTCTTGGAGGTCTCCTGCGGGATACGCGCCAACACGTCGCCGACGCCGATCTGGCCGCCATCGGACATGCTGATGATCGCTCCCACCGGCAAGGCATACACCGCCGGGATCTGGGTATTGGCGAAGAACACCTCCTTGCCCTTGGCATCGACCAGCCGCGCCACTGGCCGCAGGTCCTTGCCGGCGGAACCACGCTGCTTGGGATCGATGACGACGATGCTGGACAAGCCGGTGGCCTCGTCGATCTGGCTCTCCACGGTCACGCCCTCGACGAAGTCCTGGAACTTCAGGAAGCCCTTGACTTCGGTGACCACCGGATGAGTATGCGGATCCCACGAAGCGACCACCTGTCCGCTGCTCACCTCGTCGCCGTCATCCACGGTAATCACCGCGCCGTACGGGATCTTGTAGCGTTCGCGCTCACGCCCGTACTCGTCCATCACGCCCAGCTCACCGGAGCGCGATACCGCGACCAGATGACCTTCGGTATGGCGCACCGTCTTGATGTTGTGCAGACGCACGGTGCCCTTGTTCTTGATCTCGACGCTGTTCGCGGCCACTGACCGGGACGCGGCACCACCGATATGGAAGGTCCGCATGGTCAGCTGAGTGCCAGGCTCACCGATGGATTGGGCAGCGATGACGCCCACCGCCTCACCGATATTGATCCGGTGACCACGGGCCAGATCGCGACCGTAGCACTGGGCGCAGACGCCGTAACGCGTTTCACATGCGATCGGCGAGCGGACCCAGACCTGGTCCACACCATGCTCTTCCAGCCTGTGCACCCACTTCTCGTCCAGCAGCTCGCCACGTCCGGCGAGGACTTCCTCGGAACCCGGCACCAGCACGTCCTCGGCCACCACACGACCGAGTACCCGCTCACGCAAGGGCTCGACCACGTCGCCGCCTTCGACCAGCGGCGACATCAGCAGACCCGAGGAGGTGCCGCAATCGACTTCCGTGACCACCAGATCCTGCGCGACGTCGACCAGTCGACGGGTCAGGTAACCGGAGTTAGCCGTCTTCAGAGCGGTATCCGCCAGGCCCTTACGCGCGCCGTGGGTCGAGATGAAGTACTGCAGCACATTCAGGCCTTCGCGGAAGTTGGCGGTAATCGGCGTCTCGATGATCGAGCCGTCCGGCTTGGCCATCAGACCACGCATACCCGCCAGCTGGCGAATCTGGGCCGCAGAACCACGGGCGCCCGAGTCGGCCATCATGTAGATCGAGTTGAACGACTTCTGCTCTACTTTCTTGCCGTCCGCAGCCTTGACCGGTTCGGTGCCAAGCTTGTCCATCATCGCCTTGGCCACCTGGTCGTTGGTATGCGACCAGATGTCGACGACCTTGTTGTAGCGCTCGCCATTGGTCACCAGGCCCGATGCATACTGGTCCTGGATTTCCTTCACCTCGGCTTCTGCCTCGGCAAGGATGCTGGCTTTCTGCTCCGGCACGACCATGTCGTCAACGCCGATGGAGACGCCGGCCATGGTCGCGTAACGGAACCCGGTGTACATCAGCTGATCGGCGAACACCACGGTCTTCTTCAGGCCCAGCTGGCGATAGCTGGCGTTGATCGCAGCGGAGATCGCTTTCTTCGTCATATCCAGGTTGACATGATCAAAGGACAGGCCGGGCGGCAGGATCTCTGACAACAGGGAACGGCCTACGGTGGTCTGCACCACGCGCCGGCGCTTGATCAGCTCACCCGCCTCGTTCTCCACCTCGTCCTCGATACGCACCTTGACCCGTGCTTGCAGCGCCACATGGCGGCCCTCGTAAGCGCGATGGGCTTCGCGCACATCCGAGAACATCATGCCCTCGCCAAGCGCGTTGACCCTTTCCCGGGTCATGTAATACAGGCCGAGCACCACGTCCTGCGACGGCACGATGATCGGATCACCGTTGGCCGGCGACAGGATGTTGTTGGACGACATCATCAAGGCTCGCGCCTCAAGCTGGGCTTCCATCGACAGCGGTACGTGAACCGCCATCTGGTCACCGTCGAAGTCGGCGTTGAAGGCGGTACACACCAACGGGTGCAACTGGATCGCCTTACCCTCGATCAGCACCGGCTCAAACGCCTGGATGCCGAGTCGATGCAGGGTCGGAGCACGGTTCAACATCACCGGATGCTCGCGGATGACTTCTTCGAGGATATCCCAGACTTCGGGCCCCTCGCGCTCGACCAGGCGCTTGGCGGCCTTGATCGTCGCCGCTTCGCCGCGCAATTGCAGCTTGCTGAAAATAAAGGGCTTGAACAATTCCAGCGCCATCTTCTTCGGCAAACCGCACTGGTGCAGTTTCAGCGTCGGACCGACCACGATGACCGAACGGCCAGAGTAGTCGACGCGCTTGCCAAGCAGATTCTGCCGGAAACGGCCCTGCTTGCCCTTGATCATGTCGGCAAGCGACTTCAGCGGACGCTTGTTGGTGCCGGTAATTGCCCGACCGCGACGGCCGTTGTCGAGCAGCGCATCGACCGATTCCTGCAACATGCGCTTCTCGTTACGCACGATGATGTCAGGCGCGTTGAGCTCGAGCAGCCGACGCAGTCGGTTGTTACGATTGATCACCCGCCGGTAGAGATCGTTAAGGTCAGAGGTCGCAAAACGACCGCCATCCAGCGGCACCAGCGGACGCAGGTCCGGCGGCAGTACCGGCAGCACGGTCAGCACCATCCATTCGGGCCGATTGCCCGAATCGATAAACGACTCCAGCAGTTTCAGACGCTTGGACAGGCGCTTGATCTTGGTTTCGGACTTGGTGTCGCCCATATCTTCCCTGACCTGCACGACTTCTGCGCGCAGGTCCAGGGTATTCAGCATCTCGCGGATGGCCTCGGCGCCCATCCGGGCATCGAATTCATCGCCATGCTCTTCGATCGCTTCCAGATATTGCTCATCGGACAGCAACTGACCGCGCTCAAGCGGAGTCAGGCCGGGTTCGACCACCACGAAGGCCTCAAAATAGAGCACCCGCTCGATCTCGCGCAGGGTCATATCCAGCAACAAGCCGATCCGCGAGGGCAGCGACTTCAGGAACCAGATATGAGCGACCGGGCTGGCCAGTTCGATATGGCCCATGCGTTCGCGGCGTACCTTGGTCTGGGTGACCTCAACGCCGCATTTTTCGCAGACAACACCGCGATGCTTGAGGCGCTTGTATTTGCCGCACAGGCATTCGTAGTCTTTCACCGGCCCGAAGATCTTGGCGCAGAACAGGCCGTCCCGCTCCGGCTTGAAGGTGCGGTAATTGATTGTCTCCGGCTTCTTCACCTCGCCGAACGACCAGGAGCGGATCATGTCCGGTGATGCCAGGCCGATGCGAATTGCGTCGAAATCCTCGACCGCTGCCTGCTGCTTGAATAGCTGTAAAAGATCTTTCATGGTCTCACCTGCCCAGAGGGCTCATTCGTGTCGGTCCGATTAATCCGCGAGTGCGCTTCATTCAGCTTCCAGCTCGATATTGATGCCGAGTGAGCGAATCTCCTTCACCAGAACGTTGAAGGACTCGGGCATGCCCGCACTCATGCCGTGAGTGCCGTCCACGATGTTCTTGTACATACGTGTGCGACCCTGCACGTCATCGGACTTGACCGTTAACATTTCCTGCAGCGTATACGAGGCTCCGTAGGCTTCCAGCGCCCAGACCTCCATCTCACCGAAGCGCTGCCCGCCGAACTGCGCCTTGCCGCCCAGCGGCTGCTGGGTAACCAGGCTGTACGGACCGGTGGAACGCGCGTGCATCTTGTCGTCCACCAGATGGTTGAGCTTCAACATGTACATGTAACCAACCGTCACCGGCCGATCGAAGGTCTCACCGGTGCGTCCGTCGATCAGCACGGCCTGGCCGGTTTCCGGCAGATCCGCGAGTCGCAGCAGCGACTTGATCTCGCTCTCGTCAGCGCCGTCGAAGACCGGTGTCGCGATCGGCACACCGCCACGCAGGTTGCCAGCCAGTTCGACCAGCTCGTCCTCGGAGAAGGACTTGATGTCTTCCTTCTTGCCACCGCTCTTGTTGTAGACCTCGTCGAGGAACGCGCGCAGTTTCGTGGTGGATTCCTGCTGGTCAAGCATGCGGCCGATCTTCAGGCCCACGCCCTTGGCGGCCCAGCCGAGGTGAGTCTCCAGCACCTGGCCCACGTTCATACGTGACGGTACGCCCAGCGGGTTGAGCACGATGTCGACCGGGGTGCCATCGTCGGTATACGGCATGTCCTCCACCGGCACGATGGTCGAGATGACACCCTTGTTACCGTGGCGTCCGGCCATCTTGTCACCAGGCTGCACCCGGCGCTTCACCGCCAGATAGACCTTGACCATCTTCAGCACGCCCGGCGCCAGATCGTCGCCTGCGGTGATCTTGGCCTTCTTCTCCTGGAAGCGCTTCTCGAACTCTTCGCGCTGTGCCTCCAGACGTTCGGCGATCCGCTCCAGCTGACTCTGTGCATCGTCGGTACGCAAGCGGATCTTGAACCAGTCTTCACGGGCCAGCTCGCCGAGATAGGACTTGGTGACCTTGGTCCCTGCCTTGAGGCCGCCGGGCCCGCCGTCAGCAACCTTGCCGGTCAGCATCTGCTCGACACGCTGGAACAGATCTTCTTCCAGAATGCGACGCTGATCGTTCAGATCCTTGCGGAAGGCAGTCAACTCGGCTTTCTCGATGGACAGGGCGCGAGTGTCCTTATCCACCCCGTCGCGAGTGAATACACGCACGTCGATCACCGTGCCATCCATGCCGGGCGGCACACGCAGCGAGGTGTCCTTCACGTCCGACGCTTTCTCGCCGAAAATCGCGCGCAACAGCTTTTCTTCCGGAGTCAGCTGGGTCTCACCCTTGGGCGTGACCTTGCCGACCAGGATGTCGCCGGCACCGACTTCGGCGCCGATATATGCGATGCCCGCCTCGTCGAGGTTGGCCAGGGCCGACTCGCCGACGTTGGGGATATCCGCACTCACTTCCTCCGGTCCGAGCTTGGTATCGCGGGCGACACAGGTCAGCTCCTCGATATGGATCGTGGTGAAGCGGTCTTCCTCGACCACTCGCTCGGAGATGAGTATGGAATCCTCGAAGTTGTAGCCGTTCCAGGGCATGAACGCGACCAGCAGATTCTGGCCCAGAGCCAGCTCGCCGAGATTGGTCGACGGACCGTCCGCCAACACGTCTCCGCGCGCGATCGTATTACCCTGCCTCACCAGCGGGCGCTGGTTGATACAGGTGTTCTGGTTCGAGCGCGTGTACTTGGTCAGGTTATAGATGTCGACGCCAGCCTCATCGGCGGTGGTCTCATCATCGTTGACCCGGACCACGATGCGCGAGGCGTCGACTGAGTCCACCGTGCCACCGCGGGTCGCCACCACGGTGACACCGGAGTCGATCGCCACCGCCCGTTCCATCCCGGTGCCGACCAGAGGCGCTTCGGAACGCAATGTGGGCACCGCCTGGCGCTGCATGTTCGAGCCCATCAACGCACGGTTCGCGTCGTCATGCTCGAGGAACGGTATCAGCGACGCCGCGACCGACACGATCTGCCGGGGCGAAACGTCCATGTACTCGATCTGGTCAGGCGAGGCGAGGGTAAATTCATTGCGGTGCCGGCAAGAAACCAGGTCATGGACAAACTCACCATGGCTGCCGAGTTCCGCATTGGCCTGGGCGATCACGTACTGGCTCTCTTCGATCGCGGACAGATACTCAATGTCGTCCGTGACCTTCGCGTCCTTCACTCGACGATACGGAGTCTCGAGGAAACCGTAATCGTTGGTACGCGCATACACGGCCAGCGAGTTGATCAGACCGATATTCGGACCTTCCGGCGTTTCAATCGGGCACACCCGGCCGTAATGGGTCGGATGCACGTCACGCACCTCGAAGCCTGCCCGCTCGCGGGTCAAGCCGCCCGGGCCAAGGGCCGAGACGCGACGCTTGTGGGTCACCTCGGAAAGCGGGTTGTTTTGATCCATGAATTGCGACAGCTGACTGGAGCCGAAGAACTCCTTGACCGCAGCCGCTACCGGCTTGGCATTGATCATCTCCTGGGGCATCAGCCCCTCGGACTCGGCCAGAGTCAGACGTTCCTTGACCGCGCGCTCCACGCGCACCAGACCGATGCGGAACGCATTCTCCGCCATCTCGCCGACGCTGCGCACGCGACGGTTACCCAGATGGTCGATATCGTCAACGGTTCCATAGCCGTTACGGATCTCGATCAGCACCTTGAGCACGTCGATCACATCCGACATGTCTTCGCCGAACTCGGCAAACAGCGAACTGGACTCTTCATCCTTGCGGTTTGACAGATAACGTCCGTCATACAGGATGCCGGGTCCCTCCACGGCGTCGCGACCGACACGGCGGTTAAACTTCATCCGGCCAACGGCCGACAGGTCGTAACGCTCACCATTGAAGAACAGGTTGTGGAACAGGTTCTCGGCGGCGTCCTTGGTCGGCGGCTCGCCGGGACGCATCATCCGGTAAATTTCGACCAGCGCTTCGAGCCGCGTCTTGCTGGCGTCGATACGCAGGGTGTTGGAGATATACGGCCCACGATCCAGATCATTGACCCAAAGCGTACGAATCTCCTTGACCCCGGCGGCGATCAGTTTCTCGACCGTTTCCAGCGTAAGTTCGTCATTAGCCTCGGCCAGCAGTTCGCCGGTCTCGGTGTCGACCACGTCGTGAGCGAGAATCTTGCCTTCAAGGTATTCCTGCGGCACCACCAGTGTGGTGGCGGAGGATTTCTCTAGATCGCGCACATGCTTGGCCGTGATGCGCCGGGTCTCCTCGACCACAACCTTGTTGCCGATCTTGATGTCGAAACTGGCGGTCTCACCCTTCAGCCGACTGGGCACCAGATCCATCTTGACCACCTTCGGTCCAAGATGAAACTTATTGGTCTCGAAGAATCTGGCCAGCATCTCCTCGTTGGTATAGCCGAGTGCGCGGAGGATGATCGAAACCGGCAGCTTGCGCCGGCGATCGATACGCGCAAAGACGCTGTCCTTGGGATCAAACTCGAAGTCCAGCCAGGATCCGCGGTAGGGGATTACCCGGGCTGAAAACAGAAGCTTGCCGGACGAATGGGTTTTGCCCTTGTCGTGATCGAAGAACACGCCGGGCGAACGGTGCAGCTGGGAAACAATGACCCGCTCGGTACCATTGATCACAAAAGTCCCGTTCTCGGTCATCAACGGCAGCTCGCCCAGGTAGACCTCCTGCTCGCGGATGTCCTTGATCGGCTTCGGGGTACCGCTTGCTTCCTTGTCATAGATGACCAGACGCACCTTGACCCGCAGCGGCGCCGCGTAAGTCAGACCACGAAGCTGACACTCCTTGACGTCGAATACCGGGTCGCCGAGCCGGTAGCTCACATACTCCAGGGCTGCATTGCCCGAGTAACTGACGATAGGGAAGACCGTCTTGAAGGCCGCGTGCAGACCGATATCCGTACGCTTGTCCGCAGCCGCGTCGGCCTGCAGGAACTTGCGATAGGAGTCGAGCTGAATCGACAACAGGTAAGGCACGCCCAGAATACTGGGACGCTTGCCAAAATCCTTACGGATACGCTTCTTCTCGGTGAAGGAATACGCCATCGGGCTCACCATTTGCTTACGCTATGTAGTTCCGACCGCAAGGCCGGGCCGGATCGCGACCTAGGCCGCTAACCGGGTGAAATCTATAAGCGGGAAAAGGCCGGTGGCATTCGCGCCACCAGCCATTCCCGCGCTCACGGGCTGAACGCCTGTGTGCTTCAGGTCTATTTGACCTCTACGCTGGCGCCGGCTTCTTCGAGCTGCTTCTTCAGCCCTTCCGCCTCATCCTTGGACACGCCTTCCTTGACCGCAGCGGGTACGCCTTCGACCAGATCCTTGGCTTCCTTGAGGCCCAGGCCGGTGATCGTGCGGACCGCCTTGATGACAGACACCTTGTTGCCACCAAAGCTGGTCATGACCACGTCGAACTCGGTCTGCTCTTCAGCAGCGGCGGCATCGCCACCAGCGGCCGGACCAGCGGCCATGGCGACCGGCGCCGCGGCAGACACGCCCCACTTCTCTTCCAGCTCGCTGACCAGCTCGCTGACTTCCAGCACGCTCATGTTGCTAAGCGCGTCGACAATCTCTTCACGTGAAACAGCCATCTCAAAATCTCCTGAAAATTAAATGTATTACCCGATAAATCCGGTATCAGTGCAGCAGTCAGGCAGCCAACTGGTCGCGACGTGCGGCAAGCACGCGCGCCAGCGATGCCGCCGGCTCGTTGAGGGTCCGTACCAGCTTGGTGGCCGGCGCCATCAGCACCCCCAGCAGCATGGCCCGAGCCTCGTCCAGCGTCGGCAAGCTGGCCAGTCGCTCCAGATCGGAGGCTGGTAACAGCGAACCGCCTATGGACACCAGCCTGGTGACCAGCCGGTCGTGATCCTTGGCAAATGCCTTGAACACACGTGCAGCGGAACCCGGGTCCTCTTGAGAGAACGCGAGTATCAGCGGCCCGGACAAACTCTTCTGCATGCACTCGAAGTCGGTACCTTCGATCGCCCGCTTGGCCAAGGTGTTCTTGACGACACGCAGATACACGCCCTGTTCGCGGGCCTGCTTTCTGAGTTCCGTCATCTCGGTCACGGTCAAGCCACGATATTCGGCGGCCAACGCCGAATGCGCGGTTTCCGCAGCCTGCTTCACCTCGGCGACCAGAGCTTTCTTGTCTTCGAGTCTCAGCGCCATGGTTTCCTCCTGGCTTCAGATCAATCCATGGATGCCCGTCCCTGTGGCATCCCCCTGGATGGTGACCGTCACCAGGCTGTCCTGATTCGGGTAACACCATCTGCGCAGGCTGTTTTATTAAGGCCCAGGCCTCCTGACCATGAGCCGCCTACGGTCTTCGACGATCGCCGGCGGACGCAGTGCGACTGCCGGCTTGCCCCTTTCTCCAACTACGCACGGGCAGCTCATGTGACATCCGGACGGGGCCATGCCCGGCTGTCGAACCGCCGTTGCGTTTATCGATGTTTAGATCGTGGACTGGTCCACCGGCACGCCCGGGCCCATCGTCGAGGACACGGTGAGCTTCTTCATATAGATGCCCTTGGCCGCAGCCGGTTTGGCCTTGTTCAGGTCACCCAGCAGCGCGGTCAGATTCTCCCTCAGCGCGGCCACTTCGAACCCGACCTTGCCGATCGGGCAATGAATGATGCCCGCCTTGTCGGTCCGGTAGCGCACCTGGCCGGCCTTGGCATTCTTCACCGCCGTGGCGACATCTGCAGTCACCGTGCCGACCTTCGGGTTCGGCATCAAACCGCGCGGGCCGAGTATCTGGCCCAGCGGGCCGACCACACGCATCGCATCCGGGGTCGCGATGACCACGTCGAAATCGAGGTTGCCGCCCTTGATCTGCTCGGCCAGATCCTCGAATCCAACCAGATCCGCCCCCGCCTCGGTGGCCAGCTTTGCGTTGTCGCCCTGAGCGAACACCGCCACGCGCATGGTCTTGCCGGTACCGTTAGGCAACACGGTCGAGCCGCGCACGACCTGGTCCGACTTGCGCGGATCCACGCCGAGATTTACCGAGACGTCGATAGACTCGGAGAACTTGGCGTTGGCCAGCTCCTTCAGCAGCTGCAGCGCCTCTTCGAGCGGATACAACCGGGTCTTGTCCACCTTTTCCCTGAACAGCTTGTTGCGTTTGCTGGCCATCACTTAACCCCCTCGACTTCCAGGCCCATGCTGCGGGCGCTGCCGGCGATAGTGCGCACCGCCGCGTCCATGTCCGCCGCGGTCAGGTCGGGCTTCTTCGCGGTGGCGATTTCCTCGAGCTGGGCGCGCGTCACCTTGCCTACCTTGCGGGTGTTGGGCTCGCCACTGCCCTTGGGGATGCCCACGGCCTTGCGCAGCAGCACGGCTGCCGGCGGGGTCTTGGTAATAAACGTAAAACTGCGATCACTGTAAACGGTGATCACCACAGGTATCGGCAGACCCTGCTCGACACTCTGGGTATGGGCGTTGAACGCCTTGCAGAATTCCATGATGTTAACGCCATGCTGACCCAGAGCCGGACCGACCGGCGGGCTGGGGTTAGCCTGGCCTGCAGGAATCTGCAGCTTGATATAACCCTGAACTTTCTTAGCCATTTCTACACCTTGCGTGTTGGGTCAAACGCCTTGCGGCTCCCCTGTTGCCATATACGAGCCGCCTTATGACGACCCGCTTGCTCAGGCCTTTTCGACCTGACCGAAATCCAGTTCGACCGGGGTCGCCCGGCCGAGAATCTGCACCGCTACACGGAGCTTGCTCTTGTCGTAATTGACTTCTTCGACCACGCCGTTGAAATCATTGAACGGACCATCGATAACGCGGACCACCTCGCCCGGCTCGAACAGCACTTTCGGCCGCGGTTTGTCGACGCCTTCCTGCACCCGCTGCAGAATCTTGTTCGCCTCTTTCTCGGAAATCGGCGCCGGCTTGTCACTGGTTCCACCGATAAAGCCGAGCACCTTTGGCACTTCCTTGACCATGTGCCAGGTCTCGTCATCCATCTCCATCTGCACCAGCACATAGCCAGGGAAAAATTTGCGTTCGCTGCGCCGCTTCTGCCCCTCGCGCATCTCCACGACCTCTTCGGTCGGCACCAGGATCTCGCCAAACTTGTGTTCGAGACCGGCGCGCTTGATGCGCTCTTCCAGAGACTTCTTCACGCGGTACTCGAAATTCGAGTAGGCGTGGATGACGTACCACTGCAGCGCCATCAGGTCAGCCTCCCTGGCCGGTCAGCAGGCGGGTGGCCCACAGCAGGCCCTTGTCCAGGACCCAGAAAAACAACGCCATGATCAGCGCAAAGATAATCACCGCGATCGTCGTCTGCACCGTCTCGGGCCGGGTCGGCCAGATGACCTTGCGCAGCTCCACCCGCGAGCTCTGGATAAACGACCACAATTCACGGCCGCGCTCGGTAGTTGCGAAGACAGCGATACCGAGCGCAATACCGAGTACCACGCCGGCTGTCCGCATCACGACCGATGCTTCCGGGAACAGGTAATAGGCAACGATACCGCCGATCAGCAATGCCGCGGCCAGTACCGTCTTCACTGCGTCCAGCGCGCTGGGCCCGCTCGTCTCTGTATTTGCGTTCATCAACCTTTTTCCCAGACAGTACAGCGCCCCGGAGGGCGCCTGACTTGTTTGGCAGGCCAGGAGGGAATCGAACCCCCAACCTGCGGTTTTGGAGACCGCCGCTCTGCCAATTGAGCTACTGGCCTGGAATACCTTTCTTCAACAACAACAAAACCATCCCCGAGCGGACTATTCCGCCCGGGGTTGGCGCTGACACTACTTCAGGATCTTCGCTACCACGCCCGCACCTACCGTGCGGCCGCCTTCGCGTATCGCAAATCGCAACCCGTCTTCCATCGCAATCGGCGCAATCAGATCCACCACCATCTGCACGTTGTCCCCAGGCATCACCATCTCGGTGCCCTCGGGCAACTCCACCGAACCCGTCACGTCCGTGGTCCGGAAGTAAAACTGCGGCCGGTATCCCTTGAAGAACGGCGTGTGACGCCCGCCCTCTTCCTTCGTCAGGATGTACACCTCTGCCTCGAACTTCGTGTGCGGCGTAATCGATCCCGGCTTCGCCAGTACCTGACCACGCTCCACATCATCTCGCTTCGTGCCACGCAGCAACACACCTACGTTGTCGCCCGCCTGACCCTCGTCAAGCAGCTTGCGGAACATCTCCACGCCCGTGCACGTCGTCTTCGTCGTGTCCTTGATGCCGACAATCTCGATCTCGTCGCCAACATGAACCACTCCGCGCTCGATACGGCCCGTCACCACCGTGCCACGACCAGAAATCGAGAACACATCCTCGATCGGCATCAGGAACGCACCATCCACCGCACGCTCCGGCTGCGGAATGTACTCGTCCATCACCTTGACCAGCTTCTCGACACTCAACGTGCCAAGCTCACTCACCTCACCTTCCAGCGCCTTCAGCGCCGAACCCGTCACGATCGGCGTGTCATCACCAGGAAATTCATACATCGACAGCAGATCACGAACCTCAAGCTCAACCAGCTCCAGAAGCTCCTCGTCATCCACCATGTCCGCCTTGTTCAGGTACACCACGATGTACGGCACACCCACCTGACGCGCCAGCAAAATGTGCTCTCGCGTCTGCGGCATCGGACCGTCCGCCGCGCTCACCACCAGAATCGCTCCGTCCATCTGCGCCGCACCCGTGATCATGTTCTTCACATAGTCCGCGTGCCCGGGACAATCCACATGCGCGTAGTGACGCGCATCCGACTCATACTCAACATGCGCCGTCGCAATCGTAATTCCGCGCTCTCGCTCTTCCGGCGCATTGTCAATCTGGTCGAACGCACGCGTCTCTCCACCGTGCTTCTCCGCCATCACCTTCGTCAAAGCCGCCGTCAACGTCGTCTTCCCATGGTCAACATGACCAATCGTCCCAACATTTACATGCGGCTTCGTACGCTCGAATTTCGCTTTGGACATTTGATCCTTACTCCAAGCCTGCTACGCGTCCCTAAAACGCGAAACGTTATTAATATTCCCGGTCCCGACGACCGTCTCCCCAAGGAGAAGTGGAGCCCACAACCGGATTTGAACCGGTGACCTCTTCCTTACCAAGGAAGTGCTCTACCGACTGAGCTATGTGGGCCAAAACCCTGTCGACCGCGCTACTCCCGCAGCTAACGATGTATGGAGCGGGCGATGGGGATCGAACCCACATCATCAGCTTGGAAGGCTGAGGTTCTACCATTGAACTACGCCCGCAAAGCCATCGCATCGCGCCAAAATCCCTTGGTTTTTCATAGCCATAGGCCCAAAACCATGAGCTGCTATGTGGTGGAGGGGGGAGGATTCGAACCTCCGAAGGCTGAGCCAGCAGATTTACAGTCTGCCCCCGTTGACCGCTTGGGTACCCCTCCGAGACACAAGCCCGCAATTTTGATTGACCCGAGCACCCGCTGTCAACCGTGGGCGCGGATGCGCGACACCGGGGATTAGCCACGAAAGCACAGGCTCCGCGGACTTCCGCCGGATCCGGGACCCGGGGCGCCCGACCCCGCGCCGCGTTACGGCCAGGTGATTCACCTTGCGGCCGGGTCCCGTTAAGCTGGGGTCGCTCAGTTCTACGGCAGGCCGCGCGGCGCCGACATACAAGGACTCATTAGTTATGGGAATCAGCAATTTAGCACGAGGTGGAGTGGCCGGCGTGGTGCTCCGTTGGGCGTCGCGTCTGCGCTTCCCGTATCTGTTTGCGCTGACCGCTCTGTTGTTTGCGCTGAACCTGTTCGTGCCGGACCCGTTTCCGTTCGCCGATGAACTGTTGATGGGGCTGGTCGCGGTGCTGCTCGGCAGTCTGCGCAAGAAGCGCCCGGCAGAGGTTCCGGACAACCGAAGCGATAGAGCGCCCTGAGAGCGGGCTGCGGATCGATGCTGCGAACCGATCTGGATATCGGCGCTCTGGGCGCCTCATTGCAAGCCAACGGTCGGCTGGTTATTCCGGATGTGCTCGAGACCAGCGTGGCGACAAGACTTCGCGACTGCCTCGATCACACCCTGCCCTGGGCGCTGGCTTATCGGGACCTCCGATACAGCCCGGAGCACCAGTCCCAGCGTCTGAGTCAGGCTGATTTCCAGGCTCTGGGGCCAGGTCGCGCGGCTGCGCTGCGGGCCGAGATTCTCGACCAGGCCCGGGACCATTTCCAGTACCTGTATCAGTATTTCAATATCGGCGAGGGGATGAGATCCGGACAGCCAGCCGGATTGTATCTATATGAATTTTATGACTTCCTGCAAAGCGATGAATTCCTGGAGCCGATGCGGAAGCTATGCGCGACGCCAGAGCTGAACAAGGTTTTTGCCCATGCCACCCTGTATACCGCCGGCAATTTTCTCAAAGTTCATGAGGATATCGTTGCCGACCGGGATCGGCGCTATGCCTATGTGCTGGGACTGACTCATGGCTGGCAGGCCGATATGGGCGGTTTGCTTCATTTCCTGGATGACCACGACCGGATCACCGCCACCGTGGTGCCACAGTTCAATTCCCTGAGCTTGTTCGCCGTCCCCGCCCGTCATCTGGTAAGCACCGTCGCGCCGTGGGTGACTACACCGCGGCTGGCGATCACCGGTTGGCTGATGGCCGGCGATTGAAATCAGCGGTTGAAGCCGAGCAGGATTGATCTTGCAGCCGCCTGGCGCGGTCCCGGCCGGTATTCGCCGCTGAGCATACCCTGCGCTGGCGACCGACATCCGGGGAGATGGTGCCGGAACTCAGACTCGAACTGAGGACCTACCGCTTACAAGGCGGTTGCTCTACCAACTGAGCTATTCCGGCGACTGAATCATTCCGACCATGCGGCTATTTCGAGGCCGCCACGAGCGCCGCATTTTAATCTTCGCACCAGAGGCCGGCAACGCTGTGACCGTCGCCGCGCCTAATCCTCACCGGGCTCCGCGGAGATCCGGGCCAGCCCCTCGAGGGTGAGCCATGGCAGGTGGACGGCCGATGACTCCAGCAAGGCGAGCAACTGTTCAGCATCCCCGCCGGTCACGACAAGATCCGGCGACCGTCCGACCTGATGGGCCAGCTCCGTGCGGCAGCGCTGGACCAGACTGACAGCCGAAAGCAGCGTGCCGCGGACGATCGCTTCATGCGTATCTGTGGCGAACAAGGCCATACCGCCGCTCAGCGGGTGCTCTGACAGACTGCGCAGGTTGCCGGTTTCCCGCAGCAGCGCGGCGCGCATCAAACCCAGGCCGGGCGTGATCAGGCCGCCGACGTGCTGGCCGCTGACCAGGCCGTCGATGGTCAACGCAGAACCGGCGTCAACGATACAAACGGCGTCATAACCGCGAGCATGCGCAGCGATCAGGTCGGCCCAGCGATCTGCACCCAGACGACCAGGTTGCGGATACGAGTTGCTCACCCCGCATGCGCTGGCCATCGCCTCTACGAATTCGGCCTCGATCGAATATCGCTGTTGAACCGCCGCAGCGACCGCGCGACGCAGTTCCGGACCAGCGACGCAGCCGACGACAACCCGATCGATGTCATCCGGAAACCGACGTGCTTCAGTCAGGGCAGGACCCAGACCGACGCCACGATGCTCGATTGCGCCTAACGGCGTCATTTCGCCCTTGCCAAGGATCGCCGCTCCAATGCGGCTGTTACCTACGTCCAGCAGCAGGATCATTTTTGCAACCTCACGCTCACATCTCCGGCGGTCAGGCGCCGGGTTCCGTCCGCCGTGTCCAGCAACAAGGCGCCGTCTGCAGCGATGCCGCGCGCCACTCCCGTCACTTCGCTGTCGCCGAGACTGACCAGTACCTCGCGCCCGGCCAGAACGTCGGCCTCCGCCCAGTCGCAGCACATCTGGTCTACCCCGGTATCCGAGCAGCGGGACAGCAGCTCCAGCACACGTCCGATAATCGCGCCGGCAACCCGGTTGCGGCCGGGCCGCGCCGCGCCGCAGATGGTTGCCAGGTCAACCGGGCGCTGACCGCCGCTTTCGACTATCGCCCGACCAAGTTCGGGCACCAGTTGATCGTTTACGCCGACGCCGATGACCACGCAGGCGGGCCCCTGACCCTCGGCGCGCAATTCCACCAGAATCCCGCCCAGCTTGGTATCACGCCAGACCAGATCGTTGGGCCATTTGAGGCCGACGCCATCGATGCCGATGTCGCACAGGCCACGGCGCACCGCCAGACCCGCGGCCGGACCCAGTGCCGACAGTGCAGCCGGCGGACTTTCGAATTGCCAGGCTACGGAAAGACAGACGCCCGCTGCCGGTGGCATCAACCAGCGGCGTCCTCGGCGACCACGACCCTGATTCTGATACTCGGCCACGCAGGCACAGGCGCGGCCCGGCGGCGTGATCCGCCCCGCCAGTCTCGCATTGGTGGAATCGGTTTCGACATGGACCTCCAGCTGATCGACGAGACCGCGCCATTGGTCCGGAATCGCGGCCCGAATATCGCTCTCAACCAACCACTCGACGGCGTTCGGCAAACGGTAGCCGCGACCGCGCACCGCCTGAATCGCCAGCCCTTTGTCCCCGAGCGCCCGAACCATGTTCCAGATCGCTCCGCGGGTCAGGCCGAATTCCGCCGCCAGAGTCTGGCCGGAGATGAAGTCGCCGCTGCTCAGGCGTCGGGCAAGTCGCCAGATCGGCTCCATGCTCAGCGTCGCGAACCCAGCAATCCGCGCAACATCCGCGGCTCGGTTCCGCGCTGCAAACGCTCTATGTTGCCGCGATGCGTGAACGCGATGAACGCCGCCATCAGCAATGAAAACAGAATTGTCGGCCCCGCGCTGACCGGCCCGGCAATCGCCAGATAGATCGGCACGGCCGCGGCCGCCATCATCGTCGCCATGCCCACATATCCGAACAGGCCGAGCGCGATCAGCCAGGTGGCGATCGCCACCAGCAGCAGTATCGGCGACAGCACTGCATAGACGCCGAGCAGCGTGGCCATACCCTTGCCACCGCGAAAACCGAAGAACACCGGATAGCAATGCCCCACGACCACGGCTACACCGCAGCCCAGCTGCAGCCACAGGATCTGCTCCGGATCGACGCCGCCCAGCGTCGGTATCAGGCCCACCGCCACCACTGCCTTGAGCACATCGATCAGGATCACGCCCAGAGCGAACAGTTTGCCGTGGGTGCGCAAGGCGTTGGTGCCCCCGGCGTTGCCGCTACCCTCCTTGCGGATATCGATATGGCGTAACAGGCCCAGCACCAGGCTGCCGTTGATCGAGCCAAGCAGATAGCCAATAAATACTTTCGCGGCGATGGCGATCATCGAGACATCCTCATCCCGGCATGTGAGCGCGGATTGCCGCTGCCTGCTCGGCCAGCAGGTCGGGGTCCGCTGCCTGCCCACCATGGAAACGGAAACCGCCAGGCTCGTAACGCGGGATAACATGGATATGCAGGTGGAAGACCGTTTGTCCGGCGGTGGCGCCATTGAGCTGCCCCAGCATGACCCCCTCGGGTTGAAACGCGGCCTTTACGGCCAGCGCAACACGGCGTGCCACGATCACCGTGGCCGCGAGGAGATCGGGCTCCAGGCTGAAGATGTCTTCCGCTTCTGCTTTCGGTATTACCAGCGTGTGGCCCCGGGTCTGTGGCATCAGATCCAGAAACGCCAGGGTCTGTTCATCCTCCCAGACCTTGTGGGCGGGCAGCTCGCCACGCAAGATTCGGGCAAAGGGATTGTTACGATCGTAGGCCATAGGGTGTTCCGCGCATGGGCGGCGCAATCATAACGCGTCAGGCGGTCCGGCGGCGACGGTCCTCGGGCGATAATCCCGCCCCGAGGCAGGATCAGAATAAACATGGAAACCACGATTGCGACAGCACCCGAGCCGCCTGGCCACATGCCCGCGGCAACGCCGGCGGCAAGATTGATTGTCAATCCGCGCGCCGGACATGGCCGGGGACACCGCTACGCGCGTCGGATCCGGCGTTACCTGGAAAACAGCGGAATACGCTTCAGCGCAAGTTTCAGCCGCAACAGCGGTGATGTGGAACAACAGACCCGGGCCGCCTGTGCAAACGGGTGCGAACATATTGTGGTGGTCGGCGGCGACGGCACGATTCATGAAGCCGTCAACGGCATCCTCGGCTCGGGCGCGGGCCCGGCGCTGGGTCTGATTCCGCTTGGTACCGGCAACGATTTTGCCAAGGCGCTGGACATACCGATGCGCTGGCGCGCCGCCTGCGACCTGATCATCGCACGGATCAGAAACCGGCAATGCCGGCAGATCGATGCCGGCCGGTGTAACGACTATTTTTTTGCCAATGGCATAGGCATCGGCCTGGACGCCCGGGTTACCGTCGCCAGCCAGCGCTGGAAGTGGCTGCCCGGTTCGTTGTCCTATGTCATCGGCCTGCTACAGGTGCTGGCTGCAGGCATCCCGGCCAGCGCTGCGCGGATTCGCTGCGACGGAGACCTGCTCGAAGGCCGGTTTTCGATGGCGGTAGCCTGCAACGGGCCGTGGGTGGGCGGCGTGTTTCAGATCGCGCCGCGGGCGCGCAATGACGATGGTCAGCTGCAACTGGTGCTGGCCGAGCCGCTGAACCGCCGGCAAGTGCTGAGACTCGCGCCGAAGGTAATCAGGGGCACCCACGAAGGCATCCCCGAGGCCCGGTTTATCGATTTCCGGCAGCTTGAAATCGAGCTCGAAACCGGGCTCCCGGTCGAGGCAGACGGCGAAGTCCGGGCGCTGTCCGCGCGATATCTGCATATCGAGTTACTGCCGGGGGCCCTGACCGTTCTCGCCTGAGCCGGGCGTCGCCGACGGCCGACCTCCGAGATAGATCGCAGCCAGCGCCAGGCTCGCGCCAGCCGCCTCGGTGGGCCCGAATGGACGCGCGAAAATCAGCACATCCCACAAGAACGCCAGTGTTGGCTGCAGCAATAGCAGCAGACCCACCATCGAAGCCGGGACCTCGCGCAGGCTGCTGGAAATCAGCACCCAGCCGAGGACCTGGGCGACCAGCGCATAGGCCGTTACCAGGCCGGCGTCGCGCATCGTCGGCATGACCAGAGAAACGCTTTCGGCCGCCGCGCTCAGGGCCAGCAGCGCGGCGCAAACCAGTGAAGCAATGGCCAGATCACCGACCGGAGAGGTAGCGGCGCCGCGCATCCGTGCGCGGCGCAGACTCAACAGGTAGCCGGCATAAGCCACGGCGGTCAGCAAACCGAAACCGATGCCCCAGGCATAGTCTTCACTCAATTCAGATCCGTTGACGCCCACGATCAGGCCCAGACCCAGCAGCGCCATCGGGATCGACACCAGCAGTTCCCAGCGCAAACGCTCGCCGAACAGCAGGATGCCGGCCAGCGCCAGGAAAAACACCTGGAAATTAGCCAGCAGCGTGGACAGTCCCGGGCCCACGTACCAGATACTCCGGTGCCAGGCCCAAAGATCGACGGCGAAGAACAGACCCGCCGCAAGCAGCGCGGCAAAGGCCGCTGTTCCGGACCACAGTCGCTCCCGCTTGATCAGGACCATGGCGGTCAACACCACCCCGCCGATCGCGGTGCGGTAAAACGCGCTGCTGGTCGGAGGCATGTCGAGGAGCCGCACGAAAACCGGCGCAAAGCTGATCATGGCCGCGCCGGCCAGTAGCCGGGCGACCGCAAATCGGCTTGACTGATCGATCCGGTCGGAACTCATCGCATCCCTGTTTGCCAGATTGCGGCAGGCGCGCATTACATCACAGCCCGGCACAGCCGGCGCACCGGCAAGATGAACGCCGGCCGGGGGATTAGGCATAATCACAATATGCTGAATCCCGACCTGGACCGAGAAAGCATTGGCCAGCGCCTGCGCGAGGCCGGCCGCGTAGTGATCAGTGACGTGCTTCAGCCACAGATTGCAGACCCGCTGCAAACCTGCCTGAGCAACGAGATCCCGTGGCGCTTGTCCTGTTACGACAACCGTCGTGAGCCGCGCGAGCGGGCGCTGAAGCTGGCCCCCGAAGAACTGGCTGCGATGTCTCCGCAGCAGCGCCATTCTTTGCAGAGCGAAGTCATGCGGCAGGCCCGGGATCAGTTCCAGTATGTGTATCAGTCTTTCGATCTGCTCGAGGGATTTCGCAACAAAGAGAAACCCGGAATGCTGGTCTATCGCCTGATGCAGTATTTTGCCGAGGACGCGTTTTTTGAGTTTGTCCATCGGGTCACCGGCGATAACACGATCAACCGTATCGATGGCCACGCAACGCGCTATTGCGCAGGCCACTTCCTCAAGCTGCACGGCGACGAGTCGAGTTTCGAGCAGCGCCGGTTCGCATACGTGCTGGGGATGACCCGGGACTGGCATCCGGACATGGGCGGGTTGCTGCACTTCCTCGACGATAGCGGCGCGGTGACCGACAGTTTCACGCCGTCATTCAATACCCTGACTCTGTTCAAGGTGCCGACACCCCATGTGGTCAGCTATGTGGCCCCATGGGTCAGCGGCGAGCGTCTGAGCATCACCGGCTGGTTTACTGTCTATTGAGGGTCTGGTCTATTGAAGATCTGGCGGCAGGATTTCGTCGATGAATCTGGCTACTCTGTCCAGCGCGGCGTCGGCTGCAGGCAGCACGCCGGCAAACATTTGCCACACGTGCCAGAGATGCGGCTCGACCTGCAGGCTGACGCTACCACCCGCCGCCCGGACCGATTCCACCAATCGAATCGAATCGTCAAGCAACACCTCTCGCCCGGCGACCTGGACCAGCGTGGGCGGCAGGCCCCGCATGTCGCCGAACAAGGGCGAGGCCGTCGGCGCGTCCGCCGGGTGTCCTCCCAGATAGGTTCGAGCGGCCCAGGCCAGCCATCGGGGCGATAGCATCAGATCAACCCCGGCCAAAGACTGAAGCGTGGCGCCGCGCAAGCTCAGATCGACCCAGGGAGATAAACAGATCAGCGCCGCGGGTTTGCTGTGGCCGCTGGCTACGGCGTGCTGGGCGACAGCCAGCGCCAGACCGCCGCCGGCAGAGTCTCCGGCCAGAATAATGTGACCAGGATCAACTCCCGCTTCAATCAGCGCCCGCCAGGCACGACAGGCATCGTCTAGCGCCGACGGCCAGCGTGCCTCGGGTGCGAGCCGATATTGCGGCAGCACAACCGGCAGGCAAGATTTCTGCGCCAGGCGCGACGCGATATTGCGATGGGTGCTCGGCGAACCGAGGACAAATCCTCCGCCATGAAGATACAGGATGGCCCCCGAGCGCCGGCTTTGCTCAGGGTCGAATCGGAAGCCACCGAGGCCATCGGACTGCTGCGCATGCATGTGCACGCCGCGCGGCGGCGGCAACAGGCGCGCCGCCATCGCGATCATCCGGCGCTGCCCGTGTACCGGGCGCGCGGGGTCGAGCGCTGTGTGCAGCCAACTGCGCACGACGCCCTGCAGCAGACGCCGGGATAGACCGTTCAAGACTTACTCCCGTGTTCAGGACGCTGCCGGTCGCGAAACCTGTTCCGCTTCAAAGCTGGCAGCGCGAGGCTCGATTGGCAATCGATAGCCCTGCTTTGTTGCCGCGACCGCGCCTTTTTTTTGCACGCGCCGCAGACGCCATAGATACGAGCCGAAGTCTACCTGCATGGTGTGGCGGGGTGCACGATCTTTGTAGCGCGCAAAAAGCGCGCGGCGTTCGTCTTCCATGGATCGGCGCATCTTGTCCACCGCCGGTAACGCAACACGACCGGCCAGGACATCGCCGATCAATCTGGCCTGGGCTTCCGCCACGGGCATGATGGCGCCCAGCGGTTGCAGCAAGCCAACAAAGAACAGGTTGTCCACACCCGGCTTGATCATGCGCTCCCACAGCGGCAAATCATTGCCTTTGACGGCGATAAATGACGGATCGAAAAATGGAAAGCTGACCTTGTATCCGGTACACCAGATGATCACATCGATCGTTTCCTCGCGACCATCAGCGAACTCTACGCCGGAACCAGTCAATCGACGGACACCCGGGTAAGGATGGATATCGCCGCTGCCCAGGCGGATGAAGATCTCCTGGCTGATAGTCGGATGGGCCTGCAGGATGCGATGGTCAGGCCTCGGCAGGCCGAAGTTCCACGGGTTACCTACCTGACTGGCCACGATCAAGCGGGTCAGCCAGCTGTTCATTTTCCACGGCACCCAGTGCGGCATCGCAGTCAGGCGCGTGGTCGGGATGCCGAACATGTACTTGGGAACGATCCACACGCCGTGACGGGCAGACAGCAGGACCTTGTCCGCCAGCCCGGGCCGTGACAACTCGCAGGCGATGTCCATCGCGCTGTTGCCCATCCCGACAATCAGGACCCGCTTGCCTCGGCAGTCGACCGGGTCTTCCGGCGTCAGGTAACTGTGCGAATGAATCTGATCGCCCGCAAATTCTCCCGGATAGGCCGGCTCTGGCCACAACGGGTCCCAGTGATGACCGTTGGCGACGATCAGCGCGTCGTACAAGCGTGTCTCGCCGCTATCCAGGCGCACCCCCCAAAGCCCGTCAGGCCTGCGCCCGGCATGTTCCACCGCGGTGTTGAAGGTGATCGAGCGACGCAGATCGAAATGGTCAACAAAGTCGTTGAAGTAATCCATGATCACACGGTGGCCCGGATAATCCGGCGTCCCCGCGGGCATCGGGAAGTCCTCATATTCCATCAGCCGGCAGTCGGTATTGATGTGCAGCGATTCGTATGCCGCCGACATGCCGTTTTTATTGCGGAAACACCAGTTGCCACCGATCTGGTCGCTTTTTTCGAAGCAATCGTGCGGAATACCCCTGTCCCGCAGGGCCTTGATCACGGTAATCCCGCTGGAACCAGCGCCAATCACACAAACTTTTGGCAATTCAGACATCGACAGCGTCTCCGTCAACAGGATTCCGATAGCGGATCATCATCCGGACGGTGACATCTATTGATAAATCCGTCAATAATCGGATATGCCGATCAGCAGTACCCGCAGAACACGACTGAGCCCGCGTAAGCGCAAGCTGCAGTTGCTCGACTGCGCGCTGGCTGTGTTCGCCCGCGAGGGCCTTGGCCGGGCCAATCACGCGGCGATCGCCGACCTGGCCGGCGTCTCCGTCGCGACCGTGTTCCATTATTTTCCGAGCCGCGACGACCTGGTCGATGCGGTGCTCGATCAGGTCGATGATTTCTTTATCCGGCTGGCCGAGCGGATCCATGACCCCGGCGACACTGACAGCCATGCTGCGCCACTGCAGGAGATTCTGGTCGCCCACGGGCTGGCCTTCCTTCGAGCGGCCGAAACAGACAGCGACTATGTGCGCGTCTGGCTGGACTGGAGCACGGCGATCAGGGACCGGGTATGGCCTCGATATCTGGATTTTCAGGAGCGCCTGGTCATGATTGTGGCCGGCAGCGTGGCGCGTGGCCGCGAGCGCGGCGAGATTTCCGCATTTGTCGTGTCGGAAGACACCGCGCGTCTTTTTGTAGGCAATGCGCACATGGCCGCGCTGATGAGCTTCGCGCCTGACTCCGGGCTGAATCTGGAAGATCTTGTGCGCCGCGCGGTGGCCGCCTTGCTCACGGCGCGCCCGTTGACGGGACGGACACCGGTTTGAAAAGCTGGCGCTGATCCGCTGTGTCTTGTGGCAGCCGGAACCGAATCACCCGGTCGCTGACCTGCTGCCCTTCCAGCATGCCGCCGATCAGATAGAAATACGTCTCGTGTTCGACCAGACCCCGGTGATCCATGCTTGCCTCGGGGAGGCTACCGAGTTCTTCCCAACCGCCATCGGCTACGCGGTACGCAAAAACTCTGGCGGAAGGCTCTGAGGGTCGACCGTCGTATCCGATGCCATCGTAGTTGTAGGGGTTCGCCGACCCTCCGGCAAAAACAACCATGTCGAGACGCGCGCTGCCAGTGGCGGCCATCCGGTACAGCGCTGGACCTCCATGGTGCTCCAGCAGGCGCCAATCGATGACCCGGGGATCTGCCGGATCGACGTCGCCGGCATAACAACCGGCTTCGCGGTCAAACGAGCGCGGACCCTGCGCCTGCGTACGCACTGCAACGCCATCACAGATCACGATGGTTGCGCCGACAATACCGCCAGCGTGCCCGAACACCGGCCGCCCCGGGAACGGGGTCGCCTGAAACCATCGGTCGTCAATCGCATCGTAGACCTGCACCAGATTCACGTTGCCGGAATCGTGCCAGCCGCTGACCAGATAGACGTATCGATCGCGATAAACCAAAGCGACCGCGTCATCCACCGGCACCGGCATCGGCGCCAGATCGTCATAGCGGCCTGAAGCCGCCCGCAGACGCTGAACCCGGGCCACTGATGACTCGCCGCCGTCTTCGGCGACGGTATAACCGCCAAATACCAGCACCTGGCCGTCAAACGAGACGGCGGTCCCGGCAAGTCGGCCGCGCTTACCCGGCACCGACGGCAGAGCCGTCCAGGACAGCGCGCCAATCGGCCAGTAAAACACCCGGGCATGAACATCCCGCCAGGTTTTGCCCGGTCCCAGGCCCATCATGCTGACCAGTCCCGGTCCATCCTCAGACTGCGTCAGCGCGACCGCATTATTGCTCACCGCTTCCGGCAATACCGGCAGGATTTCGAACTGCAGGGGTTCGGCCACAGCACATACGCTCAGGCCCAGCGCCGCAAGCGCAGGCAGCCAGACACTCAGGATTTGACTGATTCGGTGAGTTTCAGGGTGAGGCATTTGGCTGACCCACCGGCCTTCAGGAACTCGGACAACCCGATCTGGCGGATCTCGAAACCGCGCTTTTCCAGCTCCGGGATCAGGCGGCCCGAGGTTCGGTTGAGGAAGATCACCTGGTTCACGTTCACCGCGTTACAGGCGAAGTGACCGGCGTTCTCGGCGGTCACCGGGATGCGCCGGTCGCTGGGCACGCGGCGCTCGATCTCTGCGCGGGAAGCATCATCGAAGGCCGGCGGATGATAAAGCAGATAGCCGCCGCTCAGCGGACACATGCAGGTATCGATGTGGTAGAACCGCGGGTCCACGAGCCGGATCGGTACCACTTCCAGGTCGAACCAGTCCTGGATCAGGGGATGGGCATCGACCTCGGTGCGAAAGCCGTGCCCGACCCAGATCCACGCGCCGGCTCGGTCGATCAATGCATCGCCGGCGCCCTCGAAGCCGATTTCGTCCGGCAAGTCCAGCAACTCAAAGCCGTTCTGCTTGAACCAGTTCTTGAAATGGACCTCTTCCTTGCGTCGCTCCATCGGCATGAAGTGGCTGGCGATCGCCCGGTTTCCGTAGACCGCACCCGCATTGGCGGTAAACACCATGTCAGGCAGACCCGCTTGCGGGGCCATCGTGACCACCTCAGCGACCCGGGAGATCTCGTCTCGCAGACGGTCCCACTGCTGGCGAACGCGGTCCGGATCCGGTTCCCCGGAATTGCCGTCCATCCATGGATTGATCACATAGTCCACCGAGAAATAGTCCGGGGGACACATCAGAATTTTGTGTTGTTCGTCCATACCCACCCGTCTGCGCGCTTTGCCAGCGATTGTGATTGCGACAATATCTGGCGGCCAGGTTGTCTTTGGTATCAGGTTAACCGGAAGCAGTTTAACGAATATTATGCGGATAATCCCGGGCTTTCCGCTCGCCCAGCTATCCCGAGGAGCACATCAGTGTCGGATCAACTAAAAGAATTCCAGGAATATCGTCAGCGGATGAACCAGCGCATCCTGGAACTGGATAATCGCGTAATCAAGCGCGTGTTTTCAGTGGACTCGCTGGCGTATGCCGGTGAAGGCCGGCTTCAGCGGCCGGTCAGGGAGCTGCTGGGGCTGGTGGCCTCGCTTGTCCTGCGCTGTGACGACTGCGTCAAATATCACGTGGCCGAAGCCCTGGCCGCCGGATCCAGCCACGAAGAAATTGTCGAGGCGATGAGCATCGGCCTGGTCGTCGGCGGGACGATTGTCATCCCGCATATGCGCCGTGCAGTGGAATTCCTCGACCAGTTGGATCCGGGCCCGGATCGCGGCCCGGACCAGCACGACTAGCGTCGGTGCAGGAAAATCTCGGCCAGCATGCAGCGCACGCCGCCGCCTGCGCTGTCTTCGATGTCGTCGATGGCGGCGGTCAGAAGCCGCGCATGTTTACCCAGCACGGCGCGCTGCGCATCGTTCAGGCAGGCCTCGGCACGGCGCGACATGACCAGCAGCCTCTGTCCCTCGGCGTTGATCAGTTCCAGCATGTTGCCCGCAAACGCTGCCATCTGCCCATGATCGATGGGCACGATCTCGCGTCCGCTCTGGCGCAAGCGGGCCAAAACCGCAGTGTGTTCGGCGGGATCCGAGATGGCGGCGTCGCAGATCACCGCATAGCCCTGCCCCAGCGCCATCATGACATTGGTATGGTAGATCGGTATGCCATCCGCGTCGACGGCGTGGAACGGAAGCGGCTCAAACCCCATGCGCTGGCAAAAATCGTCCAGCACCTCGACATCGGTGCGCGGTGAAAGACACGCATAGGCGACCCTTGAGATTCGATCCAGGACCAGGCTGCCGGTGCCTTCCAGGAATCGCTCTCGCTGCTCCCACGCACTCAGGTCCAGCACTTTCTCCAGACGGAAACCATGCACGGTACCCAGGCGCTCGACGATATCCATACGCCGTTCAGTACGACGGTTCGGCGCCATCATCGGAAACAGCACCGCACTGCCATCGGCGTGCAGGCTGATCCAGTTGTTCGGAAAGATAGAATCCGGCGTCGACGGTTCGATGGTATCGGCTTCGACGATCACTTCGATCCCGGCAGTACGCAAGACATCGGCCAGCCCCTCGAATTGCACCGCCGCAGCCTGCTGCTCCAGTTCATTGGCCACCGCGTCCGGCGCGCGTTGAAACGCGTTCGACGCCGCGGTTTGCGGATTGGAATGAAACGCCGTCGGGCGGATCATCAATACGGCGTCGGCGGTCTGCGGGTCAGGGCGGTTCATGGCCGGCATTCTAGCGTTGCCAGCGTCGGTGCCAACACCCGCCGGTGCCGCCGCTTTGCAGCAGACCGCTGCGATAGCACTGCCAGGGCCATCTGGCGCCGGCACCGACGCCGGCGTTGCATACCCGGCCGCGCCCGGTGGTAGCGTGATAAGTCTGGCGGGTATACTGGCGCCCCTGGGCCGAAGCTCTGGCAAAACAGTCAGAATCCCGTGATTGTTCGGACGATCGATTGCGTACCGTTGCGAGACCAGGGAGTCCGGCCCCAGCTATAGACGGAGAGCCCGCTGACGTGTCCCAAAACCAAGAGTCTTTGACGCGAACTTCCAGGATCGCCGGCCTCATCACCAGCCTGGGCGTTATCGCCACTGGCTTGAGCGGGTGTGAAGAACCCGCGCCGCCGGCACCGCCGATACTGGATATTCCGGTGGTTGAGGTTGTACAGCGCGACGTGCCCATCGTCGGCGAGTTTGTCGGCCAGACCAGAGGATCCGTGGATATCCCGATCTCCGCCAGGGTCGCCGGCTTCCTCGAGAGTATGGATTTTCTGGAAGGCCGGTATGTCGAAGAAGGTGACTTGCTGTACACCATCGACGACAACGAATTGCAGTCCAGGGTGGCGGAAGCCCGGGGTTACGTTGCGGAAGCCACAACCATGCTGGCCAAGGCCGCCAGCGACCTCGACCGGATCCGGCCGCTGGCAGAAATGAAAGCGGTCAGTCAGCAGGATCTGGATTCTGCAGTGGCCCAGTACGAGGCGGCACAGGGCGCGCTCACCGCCGCGAATGCGCAACTCGAGCAAGCCCGCATCGAATTGTCCTATTCCCGCATCCACGCACCGACATCCGGCTTTATCGGCATAAGCGCGGCCAAGGTGGGTGGATTCGTCGGCGTGGCGCCGAACCCGGTCGTGCTCAACTATGTGTCGAAAATAGATCCTATCCGGGTTCAATTCTCAGTCAACGAACGAGAGTATCTGCGCTACGCCCGCAAGCTCAGCGAGGCTCGAAGCAGAATCGCGCGGGATGAAGAAGATGGCACAGCACTGGAACTGATCCTGGCGGATGGCTCAGTGCATCCGGAGCCGGGACACGTCGTCAGCTCAGAGGCCGCGATCAACCCGAGCACCGGGACGCTAATGCTTGAGGCGGATTTTCCCAACCCGAGAGATATCGTGATTGCTGGTCAATTTGCCCGCGTCCGGGCCATTCTCGACACGCGTTTGGGCGCGGTGCTCGTCCCGCAGCGCGCAGTATCGGAGTTGCAGGGCAATTTCCGCGTATTCGTCATCGATCAGAACAACACCGTGTCGATCCGCGAAGTACAGCCGGGACCCACTGTAGACCGCATGTGGGTGATCGACTCGGGTCTTGAGCCGGGTGAACGGGTGGCCGTCGAGGGCCTATTGCGGATGACCGGAGGCATGGTCGTCAACCCGAAACTGATCAGTCTCGACCAGGTCGGGCAACCCCTGCCAGGGCCCGGCGGGGACTGATCGATGGCCGAGTTTTTCGTCCGCCGTCCGATTGTCGCCATGGTGATCGCCATCATCACGGTGATCATCGGATTTGTTGCCCTCTCGCGCCTGCCGGTAGCGCAGTATCCGGAGATCACGCCACCGATGGTCGCGGTCGGCGCCAGCTACATCGGCGCCAATGCGATCAATGTCGAACAATCGGTCGCCACGCCAATCGAGCAGAAGGTCAATGGCGTCGAGAACATGATCTACATGCGCTCGACCAACTCCAGCGATGGCCGACTCAACCTCGAGGTCTCTTTCGAGGTCGGGACCGATCTCGATATGGCGAACGTGCTGGTGCAGAACCGCGTGTCAGAGGCCGAACCCGGCTTACCCGAGGAAGTAAAGCGCCTTGGCGTCACGGTCAAAAAGAAACTCTCGTTCCCGTTGTTAGCGATCTCGCTGGTCTCGCCAAACGGCACCTTTGACGAGCAATTCCTGACTAATTACGGAACAATCAACATTGTTGATGAACTGGCCAGGATCCGCGGCGTCGGGCTGGCCGAAGTGCTCGGCGGGAGCGTCACTGAATACGCGATGCGAGTGTGGATACGTCCCGATCAGCTGGCCAAGCTCGGCCTGACGGTTCCGGATATTACCAACGCGATCAAGCTACAAAATGTGCTGGTGCCGGCCGGCCAGATCGGCGGCGAGCCTGCGCCCCCCGGCAATGAATTTACCTACACCGTTCAGACCGCCGGCCGATTCGAGACACCGGAAGAGTTCGGCAACGTGGTGATCCGCTCGAACCCGGATGGGTCTCAGGTGCTGCTCAAGGACGTTGCCCGAATCGAACTGGGCACCCAGAATTATCTGATCCAGGCGCGCCTGGACGGTTCGCCGACCGCGGTCCTGCAAATTTTCCAGCTGCCGGATGCGAACGGACTCGATGTGGCCGCCGAGGTATTCGCGGCCATGGAGCAAGTGTCTGAACGCTTCCCGGAAGATCTCGAATACGTGGTTTCGCTGGATACCACCAAACCGATCAAAGCAGGCATTCGCGAAATCGTCATCACGCTCTACCAAGCCGTGGCCCTGGTGATCCTGGTGGTGTTTCTGTTTCTGCAGAACTGGCGGGCCACGCTGATCCCGGCGCTGGCCGTGCCGGTTTCGCTGATCGGCACCTTCGCTGTGTTCCCGTTGCTGGGTTTTTCGATCAACACCCTGTCGCTGCTGGGGCTGGTGCTGGCCATCGGTATTGTGGTGGATGACGCGATCGTTGTGGTCGAAGCGGTGGCGTCAAAGATGGAATCCGGGATGAAGCCGAAAGAGGCCACCATCGAGGCAATGCGCGAAGTATCGGGGCCGATTGTCGCTACCTCACTGTCGCTGATCGCGGTGTTTGTCCCGGTAGCGGCGATGGGCGGCATCACCGGACTTCTTTATCAACAGTTCGCTATCACCATTGCCATCTCGGTCGCCATATCCTCGGTGAATGCGCTGACCCTGAGCCCGGCGCTGGCAGCCGCGCTGCTGAAACCGCCGGGTGAAAAGAAGGGATGGCTGGACCGCTTTTTCGATGGCTTTAACCGGGGCTTCGAAGTCGCCACCGCGCGTTTTATGGTGTTGACCAATTTCTTTACCAGCAAGCTGGTCCGCGCGGGCCTGCTACTCGGGCTGATAGTGGCTGGCGTGGTACTGATCTTCCGTATTCTGCCGGCCGGCTTTGTCCCGGAAGAAGATCAGGGCTATGTGCTTGCCGCGTTGCTGATGCCGGATGCTTCTTCTCTGCAACGAACCAACGGCGTGCTGGAGGGCATCGAAGACATCATCGCGGAGTTCGACGAGGTGCAGAATGCTTCGGTGGTCGCTGGCTATAACGTCATGACCGGCACGCTGCAACCGAATGCGGGCACCATGTTCATCCAGCTAAAAGACTGGGACCAGCGCGCCCATGAGGGGGGTCACGCGCGCGATGTGGTTCGCCGGCTCAACGCACAATTCGCCGCTCGGGTGATAGGCGGCGTGGCCTTCGCGTTCGGACCGCCAGCGATTCCCGGCCTGGGCACGGGATCCGGCTTCTCGATGATGCTTCAGGACCGTGGCGGGAATACGCCGGACTATCTGTTTGAACAAGCGCAGAAATTTATTGCAGCCGCGAGACAGCGTCCTGAAATCGGCGGCGCACTGACCTTTTTCCGGCCCAGCAGTCCACAGATCCTTCTCGAAATCGATGATGCCAAGGCGCTCAAACTCGGCGTTTCTTTGAGCGACGTGAACACCTCGATCGGGGCGTTCCTGGGCGGCGCCTATGTCAATGATTTCAATCGTTTCGGGCGACTGTACAAAGTCTATGTGCAGGCCGAACCGGAATACCGCAGCAGCGTAGACGGTATCCGTATGTTCTATGTGCGCGGTCCGGAAGGCGACACCGTCCCACTGTCAGCATTCGTCGATACCAGCCGGTCGCTTGGACCAGAATTCACCAACCGCTTCAACCTGTTCCGCTCCGCGGAAATCACCGGCACCGCGGCCCCCGGCTACAGTTCGGCGGAGTCAATGGCTGCGCTCGAGGCCGTCGCTGCGGAGGTACTGCCAAACGACGTCGGATACGCCTGGACCAATATGTCTTACCAGGAGAAGGCCGCCGAAGGCAGCGGCTCGATCGTGTTCCTGATGGCACTGGTGTTCGTGTTCCTGATCCTCGCCGCCCAGTATGAAAGCTGGGCGCTGCCGATGTCGGTGATGCTGGGCACGCCGATCGCGGTCTTTGGCGCCGTAGGCGGGTTGTTTATCGCCAGGTTGTTCAGCGAGAGCTACGTGAACAATGTGTTTGCCCAGATTGGCCTGGTGATGCTTATCGGTATGGCGGCCAAGAATGCGATCCTGATTGTGGAGTTCGCGAAGGTCGAGTCAGAAAAAGGTCGCAGCGCGCTCGAAGCCGCAATGGAAGCCGCCAGGATGCGCTTTCGCCCGATCCTGATGACCGCCTTTTCATTCATCCTGGGCGTGTTGCCGTTGCTGTTCGCCAGCGGTGCCGGCGCCGAGGCGCGCAAGGTCATGGGCATGACGGTGTTCAGCGGCATGCTGGTCGCGACCATCATTGGCGTCCTCGTGGTGCCGGCGATGTATGTGTTCGTCGAACGCTATATTGCGCGCGGCGGGTCCAAGGCCAGCTCGCCCGAGACGGTCAACGCCGGCGCAGGAGGCAGCTAGCGTGATGCTGAGACGCTCTTGGCTGCTCGCGCTGTCGCTGATCACCGGCTGCACGCTTGGACCAGATTACACGCGCCCCGATCTCGACGTGCCGGGCGCGTATGTCGAATCAGCGGCGGGCGAGTCGCTGGCCAACATGAGCTGGTGGAGCCTGTTCAGGGATCAGCAGCTGCAGTCTTTGATCCGCACCGCCCTGGCTGAAAACAAGGATCTGGGGATCGCATTGGCCAGAATCAGCGAAGCGCAAGCAAATCTTGGCATTGTGCGGGCGGACCAGTTCCCGTTTGTCGATGGCGTCGGCCTGGCCGGCAGGGGCAGACAAAGCCGCGAGATTTTTCCGGGCGCAGACACGAACAATAACTTCCTGCTGGGTGCTAATCTGGCATTCGAAGTCGATCTCTGGGGGCGGTTACGGCGCGCTACCGAGTCCGCCCGGGCCGAGTTGCTCGCCAGCGAGGAGTCCTACCGCAACGTGACCATCAGCCTGGTGGCGAATGTGGCCAGCGCGTATCTGTTGTTGCGCGACTACGACCAGCGCCTGCAGATTTCACGAAATACGCTGAAGACCCGTCAGGACAGTCTGACAATCATGCAGGCGCGATTTGACAAAGGCACGGTGGCCGAGCTGGACGTCAATCAGGCCGAGATCGAGGTGGCGGGAGCGGAAGTCGCTGTTTCGGCGTTCGAGCGCGCCGTGGTGCAGACCGAGAACGCCATCCGGATCCTGCTCGGCCGCAACCCGGGCCCGGTCACCCGGGGTGAGCGGCTTGATCAACAGGTGTTTCCACCGCAGGTTCCGGCAGGCTTGCCGTCGGAACTGCTCCAGCGCCGGCCCGATGTACTCAGCGCCGAGCAGCAGCTGGCCGCACAAACCGCACGCATCGGAGCCGCCGAGGCCTTGCGTTTCCCATCGCTGAGCCTGACCGGTTTTGCAGGTGTGGAAAGCAGTGACCTTTCAGACCTTAATTCCAGCGATGCCGGCAGCTGGAGCATCAACGCAAATATCTTTGCGCCAATCTTCAACTCGGGAAAGCTCAAGGCCAATGTGGAGGCAGAGAAGGCGCGGACCGAGCAGTTGCTGCTGAATTACGAAGCGACCGTCCAGCAATCATTCCGCGAAGTCGAAGACGCGCTGGTTGCGGTGCGTACGCTACGCGATGAGCATGCTGCGCAAGTGCGCCGGGTAACAGCCGCACAAAACGCCGCACGACTGTCCCAGGCTCGCTATGACGGCGGCGTGGTTGATTATCTCGAGGTACTGGATTCGGAGCGCACACGTTTCAGTGCGGAACTCGACGAGTCGGAAACCCTGCAGGCCTATCTGAATTCGATTGTCAGACTCTACAAAGCCCTGGGCGGCGGCTGGGATCCCGAACCCTGACCTGGCTCTGAAGCCGATGACCCGGCGTCGATTTCCTGCTCTGGCACCGGCAGTTTGACGCCTGCCACGTCATCCGCCATCCAGACCATGAACAGCGTATAGCCGAGGACCAGCACGATTGAGCCGACGAACAGGCCGATAATCCCCATGGACAGGAATCCGCCGATGGCGCCGAGAAAGATGATAATCATCGGCACCTTGACTCCGCGGCCGAGCAGTAACGGCTTGAGGACGTTGTCGATCAGCCCGACAAACAAACACCACAGCGAAAAAATTACCGCGGTGGTCGTCTCCCCGGTCTGGAACACGTAGATCACTGCACCGATCAGCACGATCAGCGGCCCGACCTGGATGATGGCGAGGAACAGACAGAATACCGCCAGCAGACCGGCACCAGGGATGCCGGCAGCCAGAAAACCCAGGCCGGCCAACAATGACTGGATCAGAGCCACGCCGAGGATGCCGGTGGCCACGCTGCGTACAGTGGCTTCGGCCAGATCCGCGACCGCTGCGCCGCGCGCACCCATCAACCGGGTAACCAGCGCACGGGCGGCACGGTGTCCACTGGCGGCATTTCCCATCAACACGCCGGCGATGATGATCGCGGCGACAAAGATCAGCACGCCCAGCCCGGCGCGCGCAGCAGCGGACAGCAGCCACTTGCTCAACGCGCTGATCTGCGGCCGCACCTGCTCCAATGCGTCCTGCAGATTGTCGGAGGCCAGATGCCAAAACGCGTGCAGCGGCTCGCCGATAAACGGCCAGCCTTGCACGCTGGCAGGTGGCTCCGGGACCTGAACCGTTCCATTACGCAACGCGGTGCCTAGCTGGATAGCGCCCTGGACGACGGTGTCCGCCAACAGCACGACCGGGGTGATCAGCACCAGCAACATCAGCAGCGTGAAGAGGATGATGGACAGACTGCTGCGCTCGCCGGTCAGCGTGCGAAATCTCTCGTAGAGCGGGTACACCGCCACAGCGATGATCACCCCCCAGATGATCATGCCGATAAATGGTTTGACGATATCGAAGCACCAGAAGACCAGGCCTGCTACCAGCCCGATACGGATCACCGTCTCAAGAACGTCGTTCGTCAGCGCGTCTTTTCGCTGGGTAATCATGGTCTCCCCATCATGCCGGTGAAATCTCGTGCCTTCGGGCGGGTTCAGGCCGTGTCCTTGTCACTCGGGTCCGGGTCACTGCTACCGCTGTCGTCGCTGTGCGCCCTTGTCCACTCGCCGATGAGCGAGTATCCCACAGCCAGCAACGTGGGCCCGAGGAAAATGCCCAGGAATCCGAACGCGATCATGCCGCCGACCACGCCCAGCAGCACCAGGATAAACGGTAACGCACTACCCCGGCTGATGAACATCGGCTTAAGCACGTTGTCTGCGGTACCCACGACCGCCGCGCCCCATGCGACGAGAACGATACCCCAGCCGGTTTCGCCCTGGAAAAACAGCCATATCGCTGCCGGGATCCACACCAAACCGGCGCCCCCCGGGATCATCGATGCAAAACCGGCAACCACACCGAGGAAGATGGCTGCCGGCACGCCGGTCACCGCCAACCCGACCGCAGTCAACAGACCCTGAGCAAACGCAGTACCGACGATGCCGTAAACCACACCCTTCATCGTGCCCTCGGCGATATCCAGCAAGCGCTGGGAGCGCTCCCCACCGACCCGCCTGGCCAGCTGCCCGAATGCGTTTGCGGCGCTGTCGCCATCCCGGTAAAGAAAAAACGCGACCAGCAGACCCATGCTCAGATCGAAAATCCCCTGACCCACGCCGACGCCCGCCTTGACCAGCCAGTTGCCCACGGGCCGAAGCACCTTGGGGATATGCTGGCTGATCGAGATGGTGCCTTCAGCCAACCCGCTCCACAGACCGGCCAGTTGCTTGCCGACCAAAGGCAAGCCGAGCAGCCATTCCGGCGCTGGTGGGACGCCTTCCGAGACAAATACCCGGACCCGCTGCACGAACACGGCGACGTCATCGACCAGACTGGTTGCCAGCACCAGCAACGGTACCAGCAGCACCGAGATCAGCAGCAAGCTCATGGCCGCCGCCGCCAGGGTCCTGCGACCCTTTAAGCCATCCCGGATGCGCAGAAACACCGGCCAGGTCGTCAACACCAGGATCAGGGCCCAGAGTATCGGCGCCAGAAACGGCAACAGGACGTTGAAACAACCTATCGCCAGCAGGGTCAATACGACCATGCCCACCAGCTTCTCAAGTCGAATTGAACCCAAATCCATGTGAACTCCCTGTCAGACCGGCCGAGCACTTCTCATTTCGGGTGCTCGGGCTAATATAATCCACCGCCCGTGAACTTGAGATGCCGATGCCGAATCTGCTCGTTCTACTGCTGCTGATCAGCACCGTCGCGCAGGCGCAAGAAATGCCGCCGACGTCTCCGCCACTGCCGCCGGCAGTACAGCAGGTGCTGGATGGTCACGATCTCAGCCAGCGAGGCCTGAGCATCGTGGTTCAGGCCGTAGACGATGAGCAGCCGTTGCTGAGCCTCAACCCCGAGATCCCGCGCAGCCCGGCATCAATCATCAAGTTGCTGACCACTTTCGCCGCCCTTGACCTGCTCGGTCCGGCATACACCTGGCAAACCCGGGCGTATCTCGGCGGGCCGCTTGATGACGGCCGCCTGCATGGAGACCTGTATCTGCAAGGCGGCGGGGATCCTTATCTGAGCACAGAGCGTTTTTGGTCCTTCCTGCGCGAGCTGCGCGCCAGGGGCCTGCGGAATATTGACGGCGATCTGATCATCGACAACAGCTATTTTGACGTTGCCGACGAAGACCCGGCGGCCTTCGATGGACAGCCATTCCGGACTTACAACGTGGCGCCGGACGCCTTGCTGGTCAACCTCAAGGCCGTCGAATTCCGCGTCTACCGGCCGGCCGTGGGGGCCCCGCCCGAAGTCGTCACCGATCCGTTGATCGCAAACCTCAAGATCGACAATCAGCTTCGTAGCCGCAACGGTCCGTGCGTGGGCTTCCAGCGCGGGGTGGCGATCGACCTGCCGGCCGGTCTCGACGGCTCGGCGGTGCAGCTGTCCGGCAGTTTCCCTAGCAGCTGCAGCGAATATTCGCTGTGGCGCACGGTGATGACGCCACCGCAGTTTGCATATGGGGTGTTCGAATCCCTGTGGACGGAACTCGGCGGCAGTCTCAGCGGACAGGTCAAGACCGGTCAGGTGCCTGAAGGGACGGAGCCGTTTGTCCGCCATGATTCCGTGCCGCTGGCAGAAATCGTGCGCAACGTGAACAAGTTCAGTAACAATGTGATGACCCGGCAATTGATGCTGACCATCGGCGCTGAACAGCGGGGTGAACCGGGTACCCGCGTGAAGGGTCGGGCTGCGATTTCGGACTGGCTGCAGGATCAGGGATTGAATCTCCCCGGCCTGTATCTGGACAATGGCTCCGGCCTGTCCCGCGACACACGAATCTCCGCAGGCGGTATGGCGCAATTACTGCTCGCCGCCTGGCGTCATCCGTATATGCCCGAGTTCATCGCATCCATGCCTTTGTCCGGGATGGACGGTACGCTGCGCAATCGCTTCCGCAATACTTCTCTGGCCGGCCGCATGCACGCCAAGACCGGTCGTCTTGATCATGTTTACAGCATCGCCGGCTATGTCCAGGCCCGGTCAGGCAAGCGCTATGTGGTTGTCGCAATCCAGAACGACAACGACGTCCATCGTGGTCCCGGTCAGGAGCTTCAAGACGCGCTGCTCAGATGGGTCTCCAACCAGTGAGCGGGCGTCGCGCGTCTGCCGCGCTGAGCCAGGAAAAAAGGATCTCGGGCGAGTCGACCACCCTGCCGCCAATCTGACCATCAGGTTTTCGATACGTCCCCATACCGCTGGTTTCAGTCGGTAGCGCCAGGTTTTCGCTTGCACAACGCAGCTGAGAATCATTTCCGTTTGCCTTTGGCCAACACGGATCAGGCACTGATGATGACCCGCAGCGCGGGTTTTCATCAAACAAGCGGCAACGATCTCCCATGATCTTCCATGCTGCTGAGCACAAAAGAAATTTTTGTATCCACGCCGAGTCCGGAATTGATCTAGATCAGGATCAATTCCGGCCCAAAGCGCTATAAATGGCGAACGGCAAAAAAGCTGAAACACGTCGCTGTCCGGACACTGCAGGAGTTGCAGGTGCCGTCACCGCGGATAAACCGGAACGACGCGCTCACAGATACCTATCGCAAGCGATCAAGCAAAACAGAAGAGGGAGTTGCCATGGCAGTTCAAGAAACCTTCTACGAGGTCATGCGGAAGCATGGGATCACACGTCGCAGCTTCCTCAAGTTCTGCAGCCTGACTGCAGCCGGCCTGGGTCTGGGCCCGGGCTACGCCGGGAAGATCGCACACGCACTCGAGACCAAGCCACGGACACCCGTGATCTGGCTACACGGTTTGGAGTGCACATGCTGCACAGAATCATTTATTCGTTCCGGCCATCCGCTGGCGGGCGACGTGATCCTGTCGATGATCTCGCTGGACTATGACGACACCCTAATGGCCGCTGCCGGCTATCAGGCCGAAGAGATCCTCGAACAGACCATCGAAAAATATGACGGTCAGTACATCCTGGCCTGCGAAGGCAATCCGCCGCTGAACGAAGACGGCATGTATTGCATCCAGGGCGGCAAACCTTATGTCGAGAAACTCCGGCACATGGCGAATCATTGCAAGGCAATAATTGCCTGGGGTTCATGCGCTTCCTGGGGTTGCGTGCAGGCCGCGCGGCCGAACCCGACCCGGGCGACGCCGATCCACAAGGTGATTTTCGACAAACCGATAATCAAGGTCCCCGGTTGTCCGCCTATCGCCGAAGTCATGACCGGCGTGATTACTTATATCACCGCGTTCGGTCAGTTACCGGAGCTGGATCGCCAGGGCCGGCCAAAAATGTTTTACAGCCAGCGCCTGCACGACAAGTGCTACCGGCGACCCCATTTCGACGCGGGTCAGTTTGTCGAGAAGTTCGACGACGAAGGCGCGCGCAAGGGTTACTGCCTGTACAAGGTGGGCTGCAAGGGCCCGACTACGTACAACGCGTGCTCCACGATCGAATGGAATGACGGCCTGTCCTGGCCAGTGAAATCAGGCCACGGCTGTCTCGGCTGCGCCGAAGACGATTTCTGGGATAAAGGCTCGTTCTACAGCGCGGTTACCAACCTCAAGGTGCCAGGCGGCGCAGAATCTACCGCCGACGAAATCGGCAAGGTGCTGGCCGGAGCGGCGGCGATCGGCGTCGCAGCCCATGCGGCAGCCTCGGTAGTCAGCCATATGACGAACAAGGACAGGAAGGAGATGAACAATGGCTAGCATCGTCACCGCAAACGGCTTCACTCTGGACGACAGCGGTCCGCGGGTCGTGGTCGATCCTATCTGCCGCATCGAGGGTCATCTCCGGATCGAAGTCAATCTCGATGAAAGCAACACCATACAAAACGCGGTATCCAGCGGCACGATGTGGCGCGGCCTGGAGGTCATTCTCCAGGGCCGCGACCCCCGTGACGCCTGGGCGTTCGTAGAGCGGATTTGTGGCGTCTGTACGGGCGTCCACGCGCTGGCCTCGGTGCGCTCGGTCGAAGATGCGCTGGGCATCCAGATTCCGACCAACGCCAACCACATCCGTAACCTGATGATGCTGGCCCAGTACACCCAGGATCACCTGGTTCACTTCTATCACCTTCACGCGCTGGACTGGGTGGATGTGGTCAGCGCGCTGAGCGCTGATCCGAAAGCGACTTCAAGCCTGCAGCAAAGCATCTCTAACTGGCCGAAGTCCTCGCCCGGATATTTCCGCGATGTGCAAAACAGGCTGAAACGGTTTGTTGAGTCCGGACAGCTTGGGCCGTTCGCCAATGCCTATTGGGGCAGCCCGGCCTACAAGCTGCCGCCGGAAGCCAACCTGATGGCGGTCACGCATTATCTGGAAGCGCTGGATTTCCAGAAAGACATCGTCAAGATCCATACCATCTTCGGCGGCCGCAACCCGCATCCGAACTGGCTGGTCGGGGGCATGCCCTGTTCGATCAACATCGACCAGACCGGATCTACCGGCGCGGTCGGCATGGTCTGGCTGAACATGGTTTCCGACATCATCAACCGGTCTATCGATTTTATCGATCAGGTCTATATTCCCGACCTCAAGGCCATCGCCTCGTTCTACAAGGACTGGGGCTTCGGTGGTGGTCTGGCAGGCCAGAACATGATGTCTTACGGCGATTTTCCGATCAACGCCAACGACTGGTCCAACGACAATCTGATGATGCCGGCAGGGGCGATCATCAACGGTGACCTGAGCCAGGTATATGAGGTCGACGTTCGCGATCCCACCCAGATTCAGGAGTTTGTCGATCACTCCTGGTACAAATACGGCAGCGGCGAGGCCAACCGCGGTCTGCACCCATGGGACGGCGTGACCGAGCCAAATTTCGAACTCGGTCCCAACTTCAAGGGCACCCGGACCGACATCAAGCAAATGGACGAGGGTGGCAAGTACTCCTGGCTGAAGGCGCCACGCTGGAACGGTCATGCGATGGAAGTCGGCCCCTTGTCACGCTATGTGATCGGCTACGTGTCGGGCCGCAAGGATATCCAGGAACAGGTGGACAGCATTCTGACCGATCTGGGCCTGCCCATCGAAGCGCTGTTCTCGACCCTCGGCCGGACGGCTGCACGTGGTCTCGAATGCTCCTGGGCGGCACACAAAATGCGTACCGTGTTCGACTCCATGATGGCCAATATCAAGGCCGGAGACACCGCCACCGCAAACATGGATTTGTGGGAACCGGAAACCTGGCCGACCGAGGTGAAGGGCGTCGGTATGGTGGAAGCCCCGCGTGGTTCGCTGGGCCACTGGTGTCATATCAAGGACACCAAACTGGCCAACTACCAGGCAATCGTGCCGTCAACCTGGAATGCATCGCCGCGCGACGCGGCCGGGAATATCGGTGCCTATGAGGCATCGCTGCTCGGCACGCCGCTGGCTAATGCGGAACAGCCGCTGGAGATTTTGCGCACCATTCACAGCTTCGATCCGTGCCTGGCCTGCGCCAGCCACGTGATATCACCGGACGGTGATGAGCTGAGCGTGGTTAAGATCCGCTAGGGGCAGCTTGGGGGAAATCGGCGGTGTCCCGTCCATGGCAGCAAGATATGCCCGACGGGACGCCGGTCCGAGGCCTCAGATGAGGAGGAGTTTTTGATGAGCACCAGTGCAGCGAGCAGCGTCCACGACCCCAAGTATCAGAAGGCAATCTACGTCTACGAGGCGCCAGTCCGCCTCTGGCACTGGATTCACGCGCTGAGCATCGGAGTCCTGTGCGTGACCGGTTACTTTATTGCCAACCCGCTTCCCAGTCTTGGAGGCGAGGCCAGCAGTCATTTCCTCATGGGCAATATGAGGATGATCCACTTTATCGCGGGCTACGTATTCACCATCGCCTTCGTCGTCCGGATTTATTGGGCTATCGTCGGCAATAAGTATTCCAGGGAGTTGTTCATCCTACCCGTCTGGCGTGGCGCGTGGTGGAAGGGCCTGCTCCATGAGCTCAAGTACTACGCGTTCCTGACCCGCAAGAGCCACAAGATCATGGGCCACAATCCGCTGGCGCAATCCGCTATGTGGGTGTTCAACGTGCTGCTGACCCTGTTCCTGATCTTCACCGGTTTTGCGCTTTACGGTGAAGGCCTGGGTCTGGGCAGCTGGGCCGACTCGTGGTTTGGCTGGGTGATACCTGCGCTGGACGGCTCGCAGAACACCAAGATGCTGCATCTGCTGAGCATGTGGGTGATGCTGGTGTTCGTAGTGATCCATATTTACATGGCCATCCGGGCGGACATCATGGATCGAGAGAGCAGCGTGAGCACGATCATGGGTGGCTGGCGCATGTTCAAGGATGACCAGCCCTAGTGGCTGGTCAGGTCGCATCGACAGCCAGTTTGCTGGAGGTGGACGCAGAACTGTCTTGTGAAACCCTGGTTCTCGGGCTCGGCAATGTCCTGTGGGCAGACGAGGGTTTCGGCGTCCGCGCAGTGGAGGCACTGCATGCAGCCTACCATTTCCCGCCCCAGGTACGGGTGATGGACGGCGGCACCCAGGGGATTTTCCTGATCCCGTGGGTGCGCTCCTGCAAACGCCTGCTAATCCTCGATGCCATTGACTACGGGCTGGATCCCGGCACGCTCAAAGTGATCCGGGACGAAGAAGTTCCGCGGTTCATGGGTGCCAGGAAGATGAGCATGCATCAGGCGGGATTCCAGGAAGTGCTGATGACCGCGAAATTCAGCGGTGACTTTCCGGACCATATCGCCCTGGTCGGCGTACAGCCGGAGTTGCTTGACGATTACGGCGGCAGTCTGCGTCCGAGCGTCAAAGGCCGGGTGCAGGAAGCCGTGGATCTGGCGCTGGGCATCCTGCGCGAATGGGGCATCGACCCGCAGCCGCGCCGGCAGCCGCTGGCGTCCGGCGAAGGCATCGGCCCGGACGAACTGGAGATGAACGCCTACGAGTCAGGCAGACCCGAAATCAAAGGCAGAAGATGACATGAAGCATCCACTGGTACAGCGTTTGCAGGATGAGTTTGGATATCCGGAAATTACCCTGGACGGCTGCGACGAATTTGTCGCCGAGCCCGGCCTTGGCGTGCTGTTTTTCGCCGGAGATCCCAAACGCTACAAGGAAACCACCGATGTGGCGGTCGTGCTGCCAGAGTTGATTGCGGCATTTGGCGGAACCCTCCGCGCTGGAGTGGTGGCGAAAGAAGCGGAGCTGCCGTTACAGAAACGCTATGGATTCCGGGCCTGGCCCTGCCTGGTGTTCGTCCGCGACGGCGGGTATGTCGGCGCGATTGCCAGAATGAAGAACTGGAGCGAATACCTGGCAGAGATCCAGGAGTTCATGCATGCAGAGACCCGCGAGCCGCCTACATTTGCCAGCGATCAGATTCCGGTCAGGGGCCCGGCTGCCAAAACAAGCGAGGCCAGTCCCTGATGGTCAAATTGAGTGACATCCCGGTGGTCAGTGTTGGCAAGGGCAGCCAGCCCGAGGAAGCCGACGGTGCGGAACTCGAATACATCGATCTGCCCAAAGAGATCTCGACATTCCAGCGGCCGTACATCCCGGAACCTGAAGAAGTCGAGCACCTTCAGGGGGCCCGTCAGGCGATGGAATGGCTTAAGCAGGCGCTGGCCGAATACACGCCGGGCAGCGATCCTTTGATCGCGAATCTCGCAGGTCTGGACGAAGCCAACACCGAGCTGGTCAATCAGATCATGGGCGACGGCGAAGTCAGCATCAGCTACTCCGGCGTGGTGCGCGCGAAGATGCAGGAGTCGGTACTCGCCGGCGTGTGGCGAACCCTCTATCTGGACGCCGACGACCGCATGCTGCACGACCTGATAGAAGTCGCTGATGTCCCCTACCTGGTGCGTCTGCCGGCCCACCAGTCGACCCCGCGGATCCGGCCACTAACCGATGTCGAGATACCGGCAGGCGTAATGAACGCGATGGCGATCCTCGCGGAGCTTGAGGAACAGCGGTTGAATCGATCAGCGGATGACGAACCCCATGTAATCAATCTCACCCTGCTGCCCTTGTCGCCGGCCGATGTGGCGTTCCTCGAACAGACTCTGGGCCGCGGCCCCGTCGACCTGCTTTCCCGAGGCTATGGTTCCTGTCGGGTCTCGAGCACTTCGATACCGAACATCTGGTGGGTGCGCTTCTTCAACTCGATGAACAAGCTGATCCTCGACACGATCGAAGTAGTCGATGTGCCCGGTGTAGCCTGCGCCGCGACCGAGGATATCGCCGACTCGCGGCTGCGCCTGATCGAGATACTTGAGCCTTACTGGCAGGAAATGTCCTGACCCCGGGGATTGCGATGACCCGGATCAACGACAGCGACATCGAGAATCGGCTAGCCGGCGACACGCGGCTGGAATGCCGTATCTGCTGGTACGTGTACGACCCGAGCGAAGGCGACGAGTACGAACAGGTGCCGCCAGGCACCGCTTTCGCTGACCTTCCGGATCATTGGCGTTGTCCACAATGCGACGCCGAGATGGACAAATTCCTCCCGCTCGAGGAGTGAGGGCTACGGTGGCTTTGATCGCACAAGACCTGGTCAACACCTACCGGCGCATCGCCGGGCGGATGCATGGACTGCCGGGTTTGAACCCGGCGCTGGAGATAGAAGCCGTTGGCTTCCGGCCATGGGAAGGGCATCAGGTCGGCGTGTTGATCGCGCCATGGTTTATGAATCTGGTGCTGATCCCGGGCCCTGAAGAAGAATGGCGTGATTACGTCAACGATAAAGCGACAGAATGGAAATTCCCTGCCGGCAGCTGCGAATTTCATACCAGCCGTCCGGATGGCGAACCACTGCACATGAGCGCCTCGCTGTTCACCAGCGTGGAAGGATTTCCGGACCAGGGGACCGCGCGGGCGGTAGCCATGGAAGTGCTGGAATCACTGTTTGAACCGCTCGCGGACACGCGCAGCAAAATCAACCCCAGCGATGCCGGCAGAGATGCTTTGACAGCCAAACCGGTCAGCCGGCGGGATCTGCTGCGACGGGTCACGCTGCAAGGGGACTGAGCGACAGCGATGCATGAATTATCCGTATGTCTGGCCCTGATGAAACAGGTCGAGCGCGTGGCCACAGACCACGGCGCGCGCCGGGTCGAGCGCATCGTTTTACGCATCGGCCCGCTATCAGGGATAGAACCGGCGCTGCTCAGGAACGCCTTTCCGCTGGCCGCGACGGGTACCGTGGCTGAGGGTGCAGAACTTGAGATCGAGACCGGCCCTGTTCGTGTCCGCTGCACGGCTTGCGATCAGGAATCCGAGGTGCCATCCAACCGCCTGCTATGCGCCCATTGTGGTGACTTCCGTACCCGCGTGATCAGCGGCGAGGAAATGTTGCTGCAATCGCTCGAACTGGATTTACCGCCCGGGCGCGAACCGGTCGCCAAACCTGAACACCCCAAGGAGGCGCTGCCTGGCCCCGCCTGAGGGGTCGACGCGATCATCATGAGCCTGAGCCTGCTGTTACTCGGATTTTTGATCGGCATGCGTCATGCAGTAGAGACCGATCACGTGGCGGCTGTCGCTTCGCTGGCGACGCGCAGCACTTCCGTGGCGGACACGATGCGCCAGGGCGCCGCGTGGGGTTTGGGTCATACCCTGACTTTGTTCCTGTTTGGCTCCATCGTGCTGATTCTTGACTCTGTCATGCCGGAACGCCTCGCCCACTTTCTTGAATTGATGGTCGGCATCATGCTCGTTGGCCTGGGCATTGACGTGCTCAGGCGTCTGATTGCGGAGCGCGTCCATTTCCACGTCCATCATCATCACGACGGCGAGGTCCACTTTCACGCCCATTCCCACGCCGGCGAACGGGCCCACGACCCGAAAAAGCATCAGCACGATCATCCCGGTGGATTCCCGCTACGCGCGCTCCTCGTGGGTCTGATGCACGGTATGGCCGGCTCCGCCGCACTGATCATGCTGACTTTGCAGACAGTGCATTCGCCGTGGACAGGCCTGCTCTATATCGCGCTGTTCGGGATTGGCTCGATGATCGGCATGGCGCTGTTGTCGGTGGTCATCGCTGTCCCGTTGCGCGCCTCCGCACGCGGCGTCACCTGGCTGCACAACGGACTGCAGGCCGTGGTCGGTATCGCCACCATCGCAATCGGCTCGGTGCTGATCTACCAGATCGCCTGGCAGCAACAGCTGTTGTTCTAGCGGGCAGCCCCACCTCGGCTTCATACCAGGGATCAACCCCTGGCTCGCTATCGCATCACAGGCAACTGCCAACCATGCAGGACACTTGCCGAATGACCGCTGCCGGACCCGGGGGACACTACCCTGCGCCGCCGGCCGATGAAGCAATTTGCCTGTCTGTCTATACTGTCACGACGCCCTATTCGCGCAGCACACCGTCGTTAGAGACTCGGCACAAACGTGGCAACAACCCGATACAAGGCATTCATCAGCTACAGCCATCGCGACGAGCGGTGGGCGCGCTGGCTGCATCGTAAGCTTGAAACCTATCGGGTACCGAAACGCCTGGTGGGCCAGCCGTCTCCGCTCGGACCCATTCCCTCGCGACTGACGCCGATCTTCCGGGATCGCGACGAGTTGCCCACCGCTAGCGATCTCGGTGCGGTCATCCAGCAGGCGCTGGGCGAATCTGAATCCCTGATAGTAATCTGCTCGCCCGCCGCGGCTGCCTCGCGCTGGGTCAATGAGGAAATCAGGTTCTACCGGCGCATGGGCCGCGGCAACCAGATCTATTGTCTGATCGTCGACGGTACACCGGTGGGCGACGTATCCGGCGCTGACCGCAGTCTGGACTGTTTCCCGCAAGCCCTCACGGAACCCCTGGACGCAGGGGACCGCGATGCCCCTGCCGACCATGCCGCGGCCGATGTGCGCCCCGGCGGCGACGGTAAACAGGGCGCCAAACTGAAGGTCATAGCGGGCATGCTTGGTCTGGGACTGGACGAACTCCGCAAGCGCGACCAGCAGCGTCGCCAGCGGCGCCTGATCGCGGTCGCGGCAAGCGCGGTCGCCGGGATGGTGATCGCGATCGGTCTGGCCACCGCCGCGCTGATGGCCAGAGCCGAAGCCGATCGCCAGCGTTTTCGCGCCGAGCAAGAGGCCCGCACTGCAACCGAGACCACCGAGTTTCTGGTGTCTCTGTTTGAGGTGGTCGATCCCGGCGAATCCCGGGGCAACACCATCACTGCCCGTGAAATACTTGATCGTGGTGCGGAAAAAATTGACCGTGAATTGCGGGATCAACCCACTGTCCGCGCCAATCTGCTTGGCACGATGGGGAGGGTATATACCGGTCTCGGCCTTTACGCGCAGGCGACCAGCTTGCTTGACTCGGCGCTTGAGGCAAGTGGCGGCATGAACGCCAGGACGCCGGCAAGCGAGATACGAACCCTCATCGCACTGGCGGCAGCGCTGTTTCTCAAGGGCGACTACGACCGCTCCCAGGAGATCGCCGCCCAGGCGGTAACGCTCGCCCGGGAGGTTGAATCAGCGCCAGGCGAAGAACTGGTCGAAGCGCTGATCGTGCTGGCTGATGTGCAGACTCATAAAGGCGTTGATGAGTCGGCCGAAGCCAACTACCGCGAAGCCCTCGCGGTCGACGCTTCGCTGCACGAATCCGAGACTGCGGAACGTGCCCAGGCCCTTGCGGGACTGGCGGCATCGATGATGTATCAGGGCCGACTTGAAGAGTCCGAACCGCTGATGGTTAAGGCCCTGGAGATCAGAGAGAGTGTTCTGGGCTCGGATCATCCACTGACCATCGAGAGCCTGAACAATCTGGCAACTGTCGCCTACTCTCAACATCGCTTGGCGGATGCAGAGCATCTTGTGCGGCAGGCGGTTTCGCGTGCACGGCGTGTCTGGGGCGATGAGCATCCGGAAACGGCAAGCCAGCTGAACAATCTTGGCCTTTTCCTGTTGGAGCAAGGCTCGCTCGAGGAAGCGGAGATTGTCTTGTCCGAGTCCGTCTTGTCCGACAGACGCCATAAGGATCCAACGCATGACCAGTGGGTCTTTTCGCTGAATAGTCTCGCATTGTCCAAAGCGGCCAGAGGTGACTACGAATCGGCGCAACCGCTATATCTGGAGGCGCTGGAAATTGCCCGGCTCCATGACCATCGGATGGAGGGCCCGATTGCGGCCAACCTTGCTGATCTTTACTGCAGCACCGGGCGATCTGCTGACGGGCTGGCGACGGCCGCGCTGGCGCGAATTTCCCTGACTGACGATTACCCTGAAGGTGACTGGAGATTCGCTTATCTGGACAGTGTCGAGGGCGGGTGCCGAGCGACCGTGGGAGAAACGGAACTTGCGCGCGCCCTGCTGGGCTCCGGCCTTGCCCGACTCGAGGCAGAAAGAGGGCCCGACTGGCTGTTCACCCAGCTCGCTTCGAAACGGGTCCAGCGGTTCATGAACGATACCGGGGTGCGGATTCGCTAGGCCCAAACTGCAGGCCCATGCTGTCGGTTTTCTTTACACATCGGGCCCCAAGCAACGGCGCGGCCGGTCCGGGCCGCCGCCAGGTTGCTGTTTTTATTGGGTTGAGCGTTATCCGGCACGAAATCTGCAAGTCTTTCTCAGATCCATCCACCCAAGGGACAAAGGTACTGGGACAATCCGAGGGAGAAGTTCATGCACGGCAGTTCAACATCGGCCCGAAAGCGACCGGCAAACCTTTATATCGGCCTGACCATTTTGCTCATCGTCGGAGCAGCAATATCCGCTCCGGCTGATGCGAGATCGATCCGGGTGGACTCTGGCGGCTGGACAGAGGGCTCGTCGGACTCAACCGGCCAGCTCGGCTTTAATTTCAATTTCTTCGGTGTTGAAACCTCGACGGTCGAAATCAGCGGTAGCGGGCAGGTCAGCTTTGGCGGCGCATCCATCTCGCCGTTCCTTTTTAGCGACCAGGACCTGGACTTCTCATGGTCGAATACCAGCGACGCCCCACCGCTGGAGCCGGGCGACGAACCACCATTGCCGGACGGAATTCTGGCCGGTTTTCGCCTCTGCTGGGGCTGTTTTAGCGATGCGACGGAATTTCAGCTGTCTTTGTACGACCTCGGTGGTGGACAGTACGCGATGGAATTCAACTACGCAGGCCTGGCCGCGGAAGACGGGGCTTTCATCGGCTACGACAATGGCCAGGGTGTGAACTTCGACATGCTGGAGGTCCTGGGCCTTGATTTCCCGGCATGGGCAGGTTTTTCCGAGTTCCTTTGCCCGGGAGGTGAGAAAGAGGGCGATACCGATGCCATCGCCTGCAACAACTATGACTTCTCGACTGACTCGGCAACCCTGAATGATGGCTATGGTGGCTATTTCGCGAGCGACCCGTCTTTCGGAGAGCCTGTTCTGGGCCGTTACTTCTTCCTTATCGATGCACAGGCCGATGTGCCTGAACCGGACAGCGCGCTGTTGCTTGTCGCTGGTCTGGCCATGATCAGGCTGGTGCGCCGGAAGAGACGCCGGACCAGCTTGCTGAAGATCTGATACCGCTGAGCCGGAGGGCGCCGCGATGCAACATACGACCATGTTGAGAGCCGAACCAGGCACGCGATTTCTCTGGGGAGCAATAATTGCTCTGACGACCACTGCACTGTGCTTGCCGGATGCCCAGGCCCGATCCATCCGCGTCGACGATACCTTGCAGGACTTCCAGGTCGCCGGCCCAAGCGAACCCAATGATGACCTGGCGAATAACGGCTCCAGTGGTCCGATCGCAATACGTAGCTACAACCTGCTACCGCCAGATGGCGCTCGGGACGATGCGAACCCGCTCTATTTCTCGGTCAATGTATTCGGCACGAGCTACGACTCCTTCTACATAAACGAAAACGGCAGCATCAGTTTCGGCGGCGCATTTTCCGGCCGTCCCGGAAATGCCGATCCCTCTTTCGCCGGCATCCCGGTTTTTGCGCCGTTTTTTGCCGACGTGGACACCAACCTGCAGCCGTTTGGCGGAGCAGTATCCTGGGGTTTCTTTCCGTTCCAGAACGGCATCGCGATTACCTGGTCCAGCGTCGGCCCGGAGGGCTCGGTGGACTCCAGCCAGCGGCAGGATTTCCAGATCATTATCGTCGATATCTCGGACGTCACCGGCAATGCAGGCGATTTCCGTCTCGAGTTCAACTACGAAGGTGGTTTCGACGGCATGGTCTGGGAGACCGGGGACGCAGATGGCGGCACCAACGGCCTTGGCGGCAACTCCGCACGGGTCGGATTCTGGGATGGTTTCGGCGTCGGTTTTGAGGTTGAGGGCTCCGGGGTCAACGGTGCGCTGCTCGGTGCCGAATGTCTCGAGAACCCTTTTGCGCTGTCGTGCAACGACTATTTCTACGAGTTCCGTAACGGCACGCCGTACACCCTGGACGGCGCTCCGCTGATAGATACACCGGAGCCAGGAAGCACCGCCTTGCTGCTCAGCGGTATAGGCATTCTGGCCTGGACCAGAAGACGCCGGAGGCGCCGAACTGCGGCCTGGACCACCCCTCAACTCATCTTCTGCCGAAGAGTTGGCGGGCAGTGCTGATGCCGCACCGCCGCGAATCACGCGGTGGATTCAGTTGGATCGGCCTCGCCCGGATGGGTGAGATTCTGCAGACGCAACCGGATATTTCGGTTGCCCGGGCCAGCCAAGGTCTTTAACATCTTCCGGCCATAGCTTTCCCCTACCCTGCTGGAGCTGGCTCCAGTCTCTCGCTCGATTCAAAGCCGGTCCAAATGCAAACGTTTGTCCTTACCCTGGTTTGCCTGTTTTGCATGTCCGTTGCACATGCGGGACCAATAGTCGACCCAGGCGACAACTCACTTCGCCACGATATCCAATTGCTCGCCGATGCAGGCGTGATCACCGGGCCGGTATCTACCTGGCCGCTGTCCTGGGATGACATCGAGATCTCCCTGCAATCCGGCACCGCCAGGCTGGATTCAGGGGCCCAGGCAGCACTGGGACGGATCACGGCCCGCATCGCCAGAGCGAAAGCGCATGGCGATATCATCATCACCGGCCATGTTGCCGCAGCAGAAAACCCGAGGAAGATCAGGACCTTTGATAACGAGCCCAGGGAGCAGGCGGAGATCGGCGCCGGCCTCGAATGGAACAAGGGTCGTTATGCGGCGCGGCTGAACGCCCAATGGGTCGATGATCCGGAAGATGGCAAGGACTGGCGATACGATGACAGTTATCTCGGCGTAGAACTGGGCAACTGGATGTTCGCGGCCACGACCTCTGACCAGTACTGGGGTCCGAGTTGGCAAAGCAGCATGTTGTTAAGCAACAACGCACGGCCGATCCCGTCTCTGGCTGTGAGCAGGAACCTGACGACGCCGTTTGCGACTCGCTGGCTCAGCTGGCTGGGACCCTGGGATGTCGCCATGCTGTGGGGCTTCCTTGAACACGACCGCGCTGTACCCGATGCCCGCGTGTTCGCCGGGCGATTCAATTTCCGACCGCTGAACGGGCTGGAGATCGGGCTGAGCGCGATGTCGCTGTGGTGCGGGTCGGGTCAGGACTGCGACGCAAAGACCTTCGGCAAGATGGTCACCGGCGGCGGCGAGTCCGAACAGTTCGACCGCCTTGCCAGTCTCGACATACGCTGGGCCAGCAAGGCCTTTGGCCGGCCGTTCGCCGTCTATAGCCATCTGGTCGGAGAGGACTTCGGCGACGGCAGCAGCCGTCTGGTGTTCCCGGCAAAGGTACTGATGCAGGTCGGCACAGAAACCTGGGGTTACCGCCAGGGCCTGGGCAGCTACCGCTTTTTTTTGGAATGGGCCGACACCGAGTGCGACGCAGGTATCTATCGGGCTGTTACCTTCGAAGGCGGTGGCGGCAAGCCCGGCTGCGCCTATCGTAACCAGACTTATCAGTCCGGCGAAACGTATCGCGACCGCGTCTTCGCCAACAGCCTGGATCAGGATTCGCGCGCGTTGACCCTGGGCAGCGTGTTGAATACCGACAAGGACACGTCCTGGACCGCGACGCTGATCGCAGGCGACCTGAACCGCTACAGCCGCAGCACCAGCACCACGGCCGGCAACAAGACCGACTACCGCGAAGCAGAGCTTACTCACTCCAGAGCCGCGTTCGGCGGCGCGCTCAAACTCGGGCTCGGGTACGAATACCGCAGGGACACGGTGCTCGACGACACCGACCACGACCTCAGGGTCTTCGCCGGCTGGTCCTTCGAATACTGAACCGGGCAGCCTCGACGGGAAAGCCGGACGGCAGGCTTTTCACGACCCCGCGCAATTGCGATCGCAAACCGCTCAAGCTGGCCGTGGCGTTGCACCCGAGCGCCTCGCGCGAGGAGATCTCTTTGCGCTATGCCACCGCGGGGCCGCCAGCCATGCTATTTTCACCCTGGGGCAGAATAAGAATAGAGGGAGATGATGGAGAAGGGGAACCGAGACCTCGATCCTGAACATACGGATCCCGAGGAGTTGCTCGAGGAGGTCCTTGCACAATATTGCAGGTCTGCGAACGCAGCAGGCCGATTGCAAGCCGAGAAGAAGGCGTGGGCGCATTTCGGTAGCGAAGGCGCGGTGTTCATCAGCGACATGTCCGGCTTCTCGCGCACGACCCGAGCACAGGGCATCTGCCACTTCCTTGCTCTGATCCGCGTCGTGCGTCCGCTGGTCGCCGCGGCGATAGGCAAGCACGGGGGCCTGCTGCTCAAGTGCGAGACCGACAACTGCTATGCGTTCTTCGCGGAGGTCGATCAGGCGATTGCTGCAGCAGTGGAAATAAACGAGAAACTCGACCAGCTCAGCAGGAGCGAGACCGGCCTTGGCAAGATCGAGATTTCCATCGGCATCGATTTCGGTCCCTTGCTGCTGATCGGAGAGGTGGAATACTACGGCGACCCGGTCAATACGGCCTCCAAGCTGGGTGAGGACATTGCCGGTGAGTCCGAGATTCTGGTCACAGATCGCGCCATGGCGCGGGCGACCGTCAAGCCTGAGCAGGCGGCACAAAGGCGCCGCACTCGTATTTCCGGCATCGAAATCGAATACGTCTGCCTGGATATGGCGGACGGCTCGAACTGAGCACTGCGGAGACCTTTGAGCACCAGGGCAAAAAAGAACCGACTGAGGACGGAGACCCTGGAGCAGATCCTCGAGGTCACCAGGAAACTGTCTGCGCCCTACGATCTTCCGCGCATGCTGACCGAGGTCATCGACGCGGCCCGTCAGGCACTGCACGCGGATAGAGGGTCGGTCTATTTGTACGAGGAAGAGACCGATGAGCTGCTGCTCACGGTGGCCACCGGGATGGACCCGATCCGATTCCCTGCCACCCGCGGCATCGCCGGACAGTGCGCCAGGACGCGGGAGATTATCAATGTCCCCGATTGCTACGGAGACGAACGTTTCGATCCGTCTTTCGACAAACAGTCCGGCTATCGCACGCACTGCATGCTGACCCTGCCTCTGCTCGGCTATGACCAATCCCTGATCGGTGTGCTGCAGCTGCTGAACAAGGAGGGTGGCGTATTCGGCGATGACGATGAGCGGGTTGCCGCGGCCCTGGCGGCACAGTGCGCCGTCGCCTTGCATCGGGTCAAGCTCACTCAGGAGCTGATGAACCGGGAACGGGTGAACCGTGAGATTTCGGTCGCCCGCGAGATTCAGATGAGCGCGCTACCCAAACGCATGCCGGCGGTCACTGGCTACGATGGCGCCGGTAAGTTCCGCCCGGCTGATCAGACCGGAGGTGACCTGTTTGACTTTGTTCGCCTCGACGACGGAAGACTGTTCCTGTTGATGGGGGATGCCACGGGTCACGGGATCGGCCCGGCGCTGAGTGCAACCCAGGTCAGGGCGATGATGCGTCTGGGTCTGCGCCTGGGCGCCAGCCTCGACGAGATCTACACCCATACCAACAACCAGCTGGTCGATGACCTTCCGGATGACCGGTTTGTGACGGCATTCGTCGGTATTCTCAATCCGAAAACTCACGACGTCCGCTTCCACGCAGGAGGACAGGGTCCGTTGCTGCATTACCACGCGGCGACTGATCAGTGCCATTGGCATGGTGCAACGACCTTCCCGATGGGGGCTTTGCATCAGAACAATCTCAAGGCCGCTCAACGCATTGATCTCGATCCGGGTGACGTACTCGCATTGGTCTCCGACGGCGTTTATGAGTACGAGAATGCCGCGGGCGAACAATACGGAGAAGATCGGGTCGCCAAAGTTGTGCGGCAGAACAAGGACAAGCCGATGACCGAACTGGTGGAGATCCTGTTGCGCAGCGTGCGGGATTTCGGCTGCCAGGTGGTCCAGGCAGACGACATCACGATAGTCCTGATCCGTCGTTTGCCCGACTAGCCCCCGGTGGCCCGGCGTGTCCCGGGTCCACGCCGTTGGCGTGGCGGACCGATGCCGCAAGCGTATACTGCCTGATCAAGGGGCGGGCGCTGCGACCGCACTGGCGGGACATGGTTAAGACGACCGCAGAGTCGCCGACACCTGGTCCCGGCACCGACGAATCAAGGGGAGGGGGAAGACCGTTACGGAAATACCGGATCGGGCCCGATGTCGGATGGAACAAGCCTTCCAAAGGACTTTCGACTCGCTGGAGGAGATTTTCGCCTTCACCCAGTCGTTCTTTGATCATGAATCCGTCGGCGCCGAGCACCGGCACGACGCCAATTTCGCGATCGAAGAATTGTTCACCAACATGGTCAAATACAACAGGTCCGGGAGGTCTGAGATTCGACTGAGCCTGGCACGTGTGGACGACAAACTGCTGGTCAGTCTGACCGATCCCGAATCCGAGCCCTTCGATGTCACCAGGGTGCCCCCGGTCGACATTAAGCGCCCCGTCGACGAGCGCGAGCCCGGGGGACTTGGCATCCATTTGACCAGGAAGGTCGTCGACTCAATCGAGTATCGACACAAGGATGGCTGTACAACAATCAAGTTCAGTAAGAATCTGAGGTAGCCCTATGTTCGAGATCGGGATTGGAAAGCAAGGGGAGATTACTGTCGCGGGCCGCCTTGATGCGGCCCAGGCAGAGAAAGCGCAGAGCTTTCTCGACGCTATCGATGGGTCGGCGGTCATGGACTGCGCCGGACTCGAGTACGTCTCCAGCGCCGGGCTTGGAGTGTTGCTGCGTACACAAAAGCGCCTGATGAGCGGAGGCGGCGCGATAAAGCTGATCAACGTCAACCCGCACATCCATAACATCTTCCGATACTCAGGGTTCGATCATATCTTCGAACTTGAGACCGCGTCCGGCTGAGCGGGGCATTATCTTTGTCTGTCCGCATGAAAGTCACCAACCTTTTCCCGGGTCCGGGGTACTTATGCATATAGACACTGATATTGAACTGGTGCGGCAATGTCGAAATGGCGATGGTCATGCGTTCGAGCTGCTGATCGGAAAGTACGAAAAACCGATCTACAACGCCGCGTTCAGGATGCTCAAAGACACCAGTGATGCGGAAGACGCTACCCAGACTGCGTTCATGAAGGCTTTCGAGAAACTGGACAGCTACAACCCGGAATTCAGATTTTACAGCTGGCTTTATCGGATCGTGATCAATGAATCCATCAACTTACTCAACGGACGCCACCAGAGTACAGAGCTGGACGAAGAGCGTATCCCGGACCGGCATACGCCGGAAATCTCGGCCGGTCAAAGCCAGCTCAATACTGCGATGCAGGCAGCTCTGATGGCCATCTCGCCGGAGTATCGGGCCGTGATCGTAATGAAGCACTTTTTGGAGTGTTCCTATCTTGAGATAAGCGAGGCCCTGGATATTCCGGAGAAGACCGTGAAATCGAGGCTGTTCACCGCGCGACGACTGCTTAGGGACCGGCTGGCCGACTCGGGGCTGCTGTGAATACCGGCTGCCAGACTATTGAAACCCTGAACCAATGAGTCTCCATACTGATGACTGATTCCAGATCCATTGACTTGATCCAGGCGCGTCTCGACGGCGAGATTTCTGCTGCAGAGCGTCAGGAGCTTGAGAGCAGGCTCCTGGCGGATCCCGAACTCGCCGGCGTCGAGCGAAAGCTCGCCGCGCTGACGGACGTGCTGGCCAGAGTCGAAGCGGTAGAGCCGCCAGCCGGGCTTCGAAACCGGATAGTCAGCGCAGTTGTGCCATCGCCGCGGCGCAGCAATGGGACGCCTTTGGCGCCACGCTGGCGTCTGCCGCAGGTGTTTGGATATGGGATGGCCGCCGTCTGCGGCGCAGCCGTGGCGGCAATTGCGCTGCAGATCGGGAGCCTCGGCGAGCCCGGCCGGACCGACGTCAGCGCTCTGATCGGCACTATGAGTAGTTATCGGGGCAGCCAACCCGGCCAACAAGCGTCTGCCGGAGAGTCAGGACAGCGAATAGTGTTGGATTCGGAAGCGCTGTCGGGCTCGATCGACACCTATGCGCGAGGTGGCGTCGTGATTCTCGAATTCGATCTGGCCGCGACCCGGCCGGTGGAGATCATGGCCGTTTACAGCCCGTCCCGCCTTAGTTTCAGAGGATTCGCCCGTTCGGGAGACGCCGTTGCGTCGCTAAACACCGGACCGGGCCAGCTACGGATGTCGGCGCAGAAGGACCATCGATATGCCGTGTTGTTCAATCCCGACGGGCAAGCGGGCGGCATCATCGAGCTGAGATTTGTCGCGGATGGGCGACTGCTGGATAAGCAAAGCGTGGAGATTCCGGAGACAGACTAGGAATTTCGGCTGGATCTGGCGGCAGCACCAACTTTCTGCCGCCAATCCGGTATTGATTAATATATACGACACAACTAAAGCCCGATCGAGCCGGGCGCAAACAGGGGAAGAGCGATGACAGGCGAGCAACAGAAACTCTCAAGCAGCAAGAAGACCTGGGGCATCGCAGCCGTGATCGGTGCGATAGTAGTCGTGGTCGGCTACGTCTCCAGCCAGAATCCACCGCTGGGCGACCAGGCGGCCGGTACGATTGCCCCGGCGAACCGTTACCGAGCCGAACAGATCGGCTCCGACGACGTCAAGCTCGGGGATCAGTCGATTCAGGAGTTCATGCAGACGGATGTCTACGACGAACTCATGAATGACGAGGCCTTCCAGGATGCGCTCAGCAACGATGCCTTCCGCAACGCGATGGCCAGCGACGCCTTCCGCAATGCGATGGCCAGCGACGCCTTCCGCAATGCGATGGCCAGCGATGCTTTCCGCAATGCGATGGCCAGCGATGCTTTCCGCAATGCGATGGCCAGCGATGCGTTCCGCGACGCGATGAACAGCCGCGCCTTCCAGGACGCGATGGCCAGCGACGCCTTCCGCAATGCGATGGCCAGCGATGCCTTCCGTAACGCGCTGAACAGCCGGGCCTTCCAGGATGCGCTCGCCAGCGAAGCGTTCCGTGACGCGATGGCCAGCGACGCTTTCCGGGATGCGATGGCCAGCGATGCGTTCCGCGATGCGATGGCCAGCGACGCATTCCGTGACGCGATGGCCAGCGATGCGTTCCGTAATGCGTTGAATAATGACGCGTTCCGTAACGCGATGGCCAGCGATGCCTTCCGTGACGCATTGAACAATGACGCCTTCCGCAACGCGCTGAACAGCCGCTCCTTCCAGGATGCGATGAACAGCGCCGCGTTCAAGGATGCAATGCAGAATCGGACAATGCAGGACGCGCTCAATAGCGACGCGTTCCGCGACGCGATGGCCAGCGACGCCTTCCGTAACGCGATGGCCAGCGACGCGTTCCGTGACGCGATGGCCAGCGACGCTTTCCGGGATGCGATGGCCAGCGATGCCTTCCGCGACGCGCTGAACAGCCGCGCCTTCCAGGACGCGATGGCCAGCGACGCCTTCCGTAACGCGATGAACAGCCGCGCCTTCCAGGACGCCATGGCCAGCGACGCCTTCCGTAACGCGATGAACAGCCGCGCCTTCCAGGACGCCATGGCCAGCGATGCCTTCCGTAACGCGATGGCCAGCGACGCCTTCCGTAACGCGATGGCCAGCGACGCCTTCCGCAACGCGATGGCAAGCGACGCGTTCCGCGACGCGCTGAACAGCCGCGCTTTCCAGGACGCGATGGCCAGTGATGCGCTGCGCAATGCGATGGCCAGTGACGCCTTCCGCAACGCGATGGCCAGCAACGCGTTCCGCAATGCCCTGGCCAGTGACGCGTTCCGCGATTCGCTGAGGAATCAGGCTCTCGGCAACGCGCTTAACAACCAGCAGCGCTGAGCCATAGAGGCCGGTGAGAATGTAACGCTGAGCACAACCGGGTCAGCGAAAGGGGATACTGCGGAACGAATCCGTTGTATCCTCTTTTTTTTGTTGCAAAAAAAATGACAATCAAAATTCCAAGCAACATCATCACGGCTGGCCTGGTGCTCGCAGTCTTACTGAGTGCCGCCTCTCAGGCCAAAGCTGAAGGTCTCCAGTTCATCGAGACCGACGATCTGCGTCTGCTTTACCTCGATCCTACCGAAACCTACCTGGTCCCGTACGCTGCCCAGAGTTTCGAAAACTCAATGAACGGTCAGCGATCGATCTTTGATTACAAGCCCTACGAAACCACGACGATGTTGCTGATGGATTTCCGCGACTATGGCAATGCAGGGGCGATCCCGGTACCGCGCAATATGGTCCTGGTAGACATCGCACCCAGGGCATTGACGTTTGAGACCGCGGCTTCGGCAGAGCGCATGTATTCATGGATGAATCACGAGCTCGTCCACCTGGTCGCCACGGACATGGCCAGCGCAACCGATGTCCGCTTTCGTCGTCTGTTCGGGGGTAAGGTCCAGGTGATCCCGCCGCATCCGGAGACGATCCTGTACAGCTATCTGACCACTCCCCGTCTGTATAGCCCCCGCTGGTATCACGAGGGCATCGCCACCTTCACCCAGACATGGATGGCCGGCGGTCTGGGTCGGGCGCAGGGAGGCTACGACGAGATGGTATTCCGATCCATGGTCAGGGACGACGCGCATTTTTATGATCCGCTCGGCCTGGTGGCCGAGGGTACCAAGGTGGATTTCCAGGTCGGGGTCAACGCATATCTGTACGGCACCCGGTTTATGAGCTATCTGGCATTGACCCAATCACCGCAAGCTCTGGTGGATTGGGTGGCGCGCACCAACGGCAGCAAGCGTTACTACGCGGCTCAGTTCGAGCAGGTGTTTGGCAAATCTCTGGACACGGCCTGGCAGGACTGGGTCACGTGGGAACAGGAATTCCAGGCGACCAATCTCGCGTCGATCCGGCAGTTTCCGACGACCACCTACCGCGACGTGTCGAGCCGTCCGCTGGGCTCGGTATCCCGGGCGTATATCGACGAGGACAATGGACGCATGTACGCAGGGATCCGCTATCCCGGCGTGGTCGCGCATATCGGCGCGATCTCTCTGGCAGAAGGCAGTATTGAGCGGATCGAGGACGTCAAAGGCCCCATGTTGTTCCGCGTCACGTCAGTGGCCTATGACCCGGTTGCAAAGACGCTCTTCTACACGGCCGACAACAGCGCCTACCGGGATCTGATCGCCCTCGATACCCGCACAGGCGAATCGCGGACATTATTGCAGGATGTCAGGATCGGCGAGATCGTCTTCCATCCGGTAGACCGCTCGCTCTGGGGCGTGCGACATCTGAACGGCTTGTCCACCCTGGTCCGGATTCCCTACCCGTATGAAGAGTGGGAGCAAATTCATACCTTCGCCTACGGTGTCACGCCTTACGATCTGGACATTTCCCCTGACGGCAAGCTCCTGTCGACCTCATACGGTGAGATCAACGGAGACCAGTCGCTCAGGGTGATCCCTCTCGGCTCGATTTTGGAGGGCGATTTGACGCCCATACAGCAGTTCGATTTTGGCCAGGCGGTGCCGGAAAGCTTCGTCTTCAGCGCTGACGGCAAATATTTATACGGAAGCGCTTACTACACCGGTGTCTCCAACATCTTCAGGTACGAGCTGGATACCGGTGAGATCGAGGCCGTCACCAACGCGGAGACCGGTTTCTTCCGCCCCATGCCCAGACCAGACGGCTCCCTGATCGTGTTCCGTTACACCGGACAGGGTTTTGTCCCGGCGGTGATCGAGCCGGAGGTACGGGAAGACCTGGGCACCATAACTTTTCTCGGCCAACAGGTCATCGAGAAGCATCCGACGCTGGAGGCGTGGCGCGCCGGTTCACCGGCTGACATCCCGATCGATGAGATGATCATTGATCGGGGTGAATACAAGCCATTCAGCAACATGGAGCTCGAGTCTTTCTATCCGGTTGTCGAAGGTTACAAGAACTCCATTGGTCCGGGCCTGCATGTCAACATCAGCGATCCGATCAGCTTCAACCGGCTGGGGCTTACCGCCTCGGTGACCCCTAACCAGGACGCCAGTCAACAGGTTCATGGCTACCTCAAATACCAGTATCAGCGTCTGGACGAACTGCTCCCCGGGGCCTGGACCGCAGAGCTCAAATACAACTATGCGGATTTCTACGACATCTTCGGCCCGACCAAGGTCAGCAGGAAGGGTTACTCCGGCGAACTGACCTACAAGCGAACCATCATTTATGACGAGCCGCGCGAGATGGATCTGACGGTCCGCACCGGTTACTTCGGCAACCTTGACGAGGTGCCGTATGCCCAGGACATTGACGCCACCTTTGATAGCCTGGCCAACGCCAGCGCCCGGCTCGATTACAGTTTTGTGCGCAGATCCCTGGGCGCGGTGGATGACGAAAAGGGCTACAAATGGTCGGCGGTATCCGGCGGCAACTATGCCGATTCCGATATCACGCCATATCTGTATGGCAACTTCGACTATGGTTGGGCCCTGCCACTGCGCCACTCTTCAATCTGGTTGCGAAATGCTGGTGGCTTCGCAGTCGGCGACAAGGATCAGGAGTTCTCCAACTTCTATTTCGGGGGCTTCCGCAACAACTATGTCGACGACGGCGATGCAAAACGTTACCGCGAACCTTTCAGCCTGCCGGGGTTCAATATCGATGATCTGAATGGTCGCACCTTCGCGCGTTCCATGCTCGAGTGGAACCTGCCTCCGTTGCGCTTTCAGCGCTTCGGCACGCCCGGTTTCTATTTTTCCTGGGCCCGGCCGGCCATATTCGCGACTGCTCTTGTCACCAATCCGGATAGCGGGAGCAATACCTACTACAGTGTCGGGAGCCAGATAGATTTCGAGTTCACCGTTTTGTCGCGCCTCGACATGATGTTTTCTATCGGCTACGCCGCGGGGTTCGATGGCAACAGCTACGATAGCGACGAGGCAATGGCGTCACTAAAGATCCTGTGAGCGCGAGCAACTGCAGCAAAACACCTCTGGATCAGGGCCGGGGCAGCCATGCTTGACCTGGTCCTCAGGAGCTTAACCGGCTTGCTTCCGGTCTCGCTGTTCCTGATCGTGCTGGTCTATCTGGATAGCTACAAACTGGTGCGTCTGGGTACCGTGTTGCTGGCTATCGCTGCTGGCGGCCTGGCCGCGGCGGCCAGTTACTTCGCCAACGACCTCGGTCTGGAGATCACTGGCCTCGGTATCACGGCGTACTCCCGCTACATCTCGCCGCTGCTGGAAGAGGCGCTGAAGGGCATCATCCTGGTGTACCTGATCCGCCAACACCGGATCGGTTTCCCTGTGGATGCCGCCATCTTCGGTTTTGCTGCCGGCACCGGTTTCGCAATGATCGAGAACCTCTACTACCTGGGGGTTATGCGGGACGCACATTTTGCAGTGTGGGTGGTACGCGGTTTCGGTACCGCGATCATGCACGGCGGCGCCACGGCAATATTCGGTATCGTCGCCCATACTCTGTCCGAGGAGAGACAATCCACCGGACCGGGTGTGCTGCTCCCGGGCTTTGTCCTGGCTGCTTTGACCCACTCCGCGTTCAATCACTTCCTGTTCGCGCCCATGCTCTCTACGGTTGGCATCCTCATTCTGCTGCCGCCGTTATTGCTGTTCGTGTTCCACAAGAGCGAACTCTCGCTGAGAAGATGGCTTGAAGTAGATTTCGATGCCGACACCGAGTTGCTCGAACTGATTAATTCCGGGGACTTCTCTGACTCCAAAATCGGCCGCTATCTGGACTCTATCCGCGAGCACTTCAAGCCTGAGGTGCTGTTCGACATGCTTTGCTATCTGCGCCTGCATACCGAACTGTCGATGCGTTCCACCGGGATGCTGATGCTCCGAGAGAGCGGCTTTGAAGTCGAACCCGATGATGAAATCAGAAGCATGCTGCAGGAACTCAGATTTCTGGAGTCGAGCATAGGCCGCACCGGGCGGCGCGCTGTAAGGCCGTTTCTACGAGTCAGCTCGAGGGATATGTGGCAACTGTTCATGCTCGAGGATTAGTCGTCCTGCGATAAGACGCCGAGGGTTCCCAAAGCCCCGCTACCAGGTGCGGCGAGGAGGGTCAGGACGCCGGGGGATGATTGAGCGAATTCCGTGCGTGATCGGTGGATTTTCCCTGCTCTATCCTTGATGATTGGCGCCCCCGCAGCGCAGTGACAAGTGTATTTTGATGACTGTGTTCTCCCGTGATCCGGTGACCGATCGTTCCTTACGGCATTCGCTGAAGGATGCAGCGGCGTTCGCGACGATGACCGGCGTCGGCGAAACCTATCTGTCAGCATTCGCTCTGTTCCTGAAAGCCACGACGCCGCAAATCGGCCTGCTCGCCTCGCTGCCGCCTATGCTGGCTTCGCTGGTGCAGCTGCTTTCTGCCTGGCTGGGGCACCTCACCGGACACCGTAAAGCCATCATCGTTACCGGCGCCAGTATCCAGGCATTCGCCTGGCTGCCGATATTGGCTCTACCGCTGTTGTTTCCCCAATATGCGGCGCCGCTGCTCATCGGCGCTGTTGTCCTCTATCACTCCGGCGCCAACCTGGCCACACCTCAATGGAGCAGTCTGCTGGGTGATCTGGTGCCACCGAGAAAGCGTGGCCGGTTCTTCGGCCTGCGCACGCGCATGATTACCGCAATCACCTTCGCATCGCTGATGTCCGGCGGTCTGCTGCTGCATCTTCTCACCGAGCAGGACCGCACCTTTGACGGATTCATTCTGTTGTTTGGCATCGCGTGCCTGGCGCGCTGGATCTCTGTGTATCACCTGGCCAGGATGCACGACCCTTCCGGGCACGTGGCCGCGATGGAGTTACCCGCCGGTCGCGAGTGGTGGCAGCGACTCAGGCATTCCAATGCGGTGCGCTTTTCCCTTTTTTTCGCGCTGATGCAGTTCTCCGTTGCCATCGCGTCGCCATTTTTTACTGTCTACATGCTGCGCGATCTGGAGTTCACCTATCTGGCGTTTACCGTCAACACCGGCACCGCCATCCTCGCGCAATTCCTGACCTTGTCGCAGTGGGGCCGGATCAGCGACGTCTTCGGTAACCGGAGGATCCTGGCCGTCACCGGACTGTTCATTCCTATGATGCCGATCCTTTGGACGGTCTCGGCAAACGTCTGGTATCTGATTGCGATCCAGGCTTTGAGCGGATTCGCCTGGGCAGGCTTCAGCCTGAGCGCGAGCAACTTTATCTATGACCTGATCAGCCCCAACCGCCGGGCCACTTATCTCGCGGTGCACAATGTGCTGGCCAGCTGCGGCGTGTTTTTGGGAGCAATCCTGGGCGGTTACCTGGCCACGGTGATGCCCACCGAGATTCATCTGTTCGGGGCCGCATACAGCTGGTTGAGCCCTCTTTACGGTGTGTTCCTGGTATCCACGATGATGCGCGCGGCAGTGGTTATCCTGCTGATCCCGAAGCTGCGCGAAGTGCGGCAGGTACGGCCAATCTCTCTCGGCCAGGTCATATTCCGGGTGACGCGTATCAATGCATTGGCCGGCGTTGTCTTCGATATCGTCGGCTCGCGGCCAAAGAACGGGGATTGACGTCAGCGCCTTGCCGCGCAAAGAAAAAGGCCCCCGCCGAAACCGGCGAGGGCCTTTGATTAGATGCCTGGCAGTGACCCGACTTGCGTGTGTCGAAACACGCAGATCACCGTCGCGCAGCGACCCAATCGCGAAGCGCACGGCTCCCATTCGAAGACCAAACGCCCAGGACCGCTCAAAACCCCACATAGACAATGCGGGGTTTCCCCATGTGAGAGCCCCATAAAAAAGCCCCCGCCGAATAAACGACGAGGGCTTTTGATTTAGATGCCTGGCAGTGACCTACTCTCACATGGGGAAACCCCACACTACCATCGGCGCTGAGCAGTTTCACTTCCGAGTTCGGAATGGGATCGGGTGGTTCCCGCTCGCTATTGCCGCCAGGCAAACTGGCTCGCATGTCGCACCCCGTTAATCAGACGGAATGCTGCGAATTTGGAAAACTGCAATTTGGTGTACTGTCGCGTTCATTCGACCAACACCTCAGTCTCTACAGACTGCTTGGGTGTTATATGGTCAAGCCTCACGGGCAATTAGTACTGGTTAGCTTCATCCATTACTGAACTTCCACACCCAGCCTATCAACGTTGTAGTCTTCAACGGCCCTTCAGGGGGATCGAGTCCCCAGAGAAACCTAATCTTGAAGGGGGCTTCCCGCTTAGATGCTTTCAGCGGTTATCCCTTCCGTACATAGCTACCCGGCGATGCCACTGGCGTGACAACCGGAACACCAGAGGTACGTCCACTCCGGTCCTCTCGTACTAGGAGCAGCTCTTCTCAAGTTTCTAACGCCCACGGCAGATAGGGACCGAACTGTCTCACGACGTTCTAAACCCAGCTCGCGTACCACTTTAAATGGCGAACAGCCATACCCTTGGGACCTGCTACAGCCCCAGGATGTGATGAGCCGACATCGAGGTGCCAAACTCCTCCGTCGATGTGGACTCTTGGGAGGAATCAGCCTGTTATCCCCGGCGTACCTTTTATCCGTTGAGCGATGGCCCTTCCATACAGAACCACCGGATCACTAAGACCAGCTTTCGCTCCTGCTCGACGTGTCTGTCTCGCAGTCAAGCACCCTTATGCCTTTGCACTCAACGCACGATGTCCGACCGTGCTGAGGGTACCTTTGCGCTCCTCCGTTACTCTTTAGGAGGAGACCGCCCCAGTCAAACTACCCACCATACACTGTCCCCGACCCGGATAACGGGCCTGGGTTAGAACTTCGAACACACCAGGGTGGTATTTCAAGGTTGGCTCCACAAGAACTAGCGTCCTCGCTTCAAAGCCTCCCACCTATCCTACACAGAAGTGTTCAAAATTCAGTGTAAAGCTGTAGTAAAGGTGCACGGGGTCTTTCCGTCTAGCCGCGGGTACACTGCATCTTCACAGCGATTTCAATTTCACTGAGTCTCGGGTGGAGACAGTGTGGCCATCGTTACGCCATTCGTGCAGGTCGGAACTTACCCGACAAGGAATTTCGCTACCTTAGGACCGTTATAGTTACGGCCGCCGTTTACCGGGGCTTCGATCAAGAGCTTCGCCGAAGCTAACCCCATCAATTAACCTTCCGGCACCGGGCAGGCGTCACACCCTATACTTCCACTTTCGTGTTTGCAGAGTGCTGTGTTTTTAGTAAACAGTCGCAGCCACCTGGTTATTGCAACCCCCAACAGCTCAAGGAGCAAGTCCTATCACCGTCAGAGGCGTACCTTCTCCCGAAGTTACGGTACCAATTTGCCTAGTTCCTTCACCCGAGTTCTCTCAAGCGCCTTAGGATTCTCTCCTCACCCACCTGTGTCGGTTTACGGTACGGTCACGTACTACCTGAAGCTTAGAGGCTTTTCCTGGAAGCTTGGCATCAGTTACTTCGCTCCACTTGGGAACTCGTCATCGCGCCTCAGGATTGTGTTCCCGGATTTGCCTAAGAACACTCCCTACACGCTTGAACCGGGACAACCAACGCCCGGATAACCTAGCCTTCTCCGTCCCCCCATCGCAGTAATACGCGGTACAGGAATTTTGACCTGTTTCCCATCGACTACACCTTTCGGTCTCGCCTTAGGGGCCGACTCACCCTACGCCGATTAACGTTGCGTAGGAACCCTTGGGTTTTCGGCGTGCGGGTTTTTCACCCGCATTATCGTTACTCATGTCAGCATTCGCACTTCTGATACCTCCAGCATGCCTCGCAGCACACCTTCGCAGGCTTACAGAACGCTCCCCTACCATGCATACGCTTCCTTTAGTTCACTCTTTGTTTGCTCTCTCGCAATGCGGTCCGACTAAAACGCTTGAAGCGCTTTGTTCGCACGCCGGCGGCGTGCCAACAATCGTGACTGCAACTGAATGAACTAAAGTGAAGCGTATGCATCCGCAGCTTCGGTATATGGCTTGAGCCCCGTTAAATCTTCCGCGCGGGCCGACTAGACCAGTGAGCTATTACGCTTTCTTTAAAGGATGGCTGCTTCTAAGCCAACCTCCTGGCTGTCTGTGCCTTCCCACATCGTTTCCCACTTAGCCATAATTTTGGGACCTTAGCTGGCGGTCTGGGTTGTTTCCCTCTTCACGACGGACGTTAGCACCCGCCGTGTGTCTCCCGTGATTGCACTTCCTGGTATTCGGAGTTTGCATCGGTTTGGTAAGCCGGGATGGCCCCCTAGCCGAAACAGTGCTCTACCCCCAGGAGTGATACACGAGGCGCTACCTAAATAGCTTTCGGGGAGAACCAGCTATCTCCGAGCTTGATTAGCCTTTCACTCCGATCCACAGCTCATCCGATAATTTTTCAACATTACCCGGTTCGGGCCTCCAGCAGGTTTTACCCTACCTTCACCCTGGCCATGGATAGATCGCCCGGTTTCGGGTCTAATCCCAGCGACTAAAGCGCCCTATTCGGACTCGGTTTCCCTACGCCTCCCCTATCCGGTTAAGCTTGCCACTGAAATTAACTCGCTGACCCATTATACAAAAGGTACGCAGTCACCCGGCCGTAGCCAGGCTCCCACTGCTTGTACGCACACGGTTTCAGGTTCTATTTCACTCCCCTCTCCGGGGTTCTTTTCGCCTTTCCCTCACGGTACTGGTTCACTATCGGTCGGTAGGGAGTATTTAGCCTTGGAGGATGGTCCCCCCATGTTCAGTCAAGATAACACGTGTCCCGACCTACTCTTCGTCACCCATCAGCTTCACTTTTCGGATACAGGGCTATCACCTTCTATGGCCGGACTTTCCAGACCGTTTTCCTAAGATCCACTGAATTCTGGTAACTGGGCTGTTCCCCGTTCGCTCGTCGCTACTAAGGGAATCTCGGTTGATTTCTTTTCCTCCGGGTACTTAGATATTTCAGTTCCCCGGGTTTGCCTCCACTGTCCTATGTATTCAGACAGGGATACCTCCGAAGAGGTGGGTTTCCCCATTCGGAAATCCCCGGATCAAAGCCTGTTTGCTGGCTCCCCGAGGCTTATCGCAAGCTACAACGTCCTTCATCGCCTCCTACCGCCTAGGCATCCACCGTGCGCGCTTATTCACTTGACCATATAACCCCAAACAGTCTCATCCGACACCCACCACCTTGCGGCATGGGCCCCGTACGAGCTGGCTAAAACGCCGAACGAGCTTTACAACTCGAACCACGCTGTCCAGGACATATGGCGCTGGTCTCACGAACGCAACATGCGATAAATTGAATTGATAAGAACTTCTTATCGCTTCGCGTTTATCGCTAAACGCCAAAATGCAGTTTTCCTGATTGTTAAAGAGCATCGCCCGGGATTTGCATCCCGACACGCAAACCACGAATGCACACCGTCGTGGATGCACAGTCGTGGTTAGCGTCGCAGAGTCTGGTGGAGCCAGGCGGGATCGAACCGCCGACCTCCTGCTTGCAAAGCAGGCGCTCTCCCAGCTGAGCTATGGCCCCTGTATCTCGCAGTTCACTTGGCCGGCGCACCCTTGCATGTAGCAATGGTGGGTCTGGGAAGATTCGAACTTCCGACCTCACCCTTATCAGGGGTGCGCTCTAACCAACTGAGCTACAGACCCGGAGCCGGTAAATAGAAGCCAGGGCCCAAACCCGAACTTCCAGCTCTAGAACCAAGTAACTTGTGAGGGGGCTCGTACCGCGCCTTTAGAAGCTTTTGCTCTTTAAAGGAGGTGATCCAGCCGCACGTTCCCGTACGGCTACCTTGTTACGACTTCACCCCAGTCATTGGCCACACCGTGGTAAGCGCCCTCCCGAGGGTTAGGCTACCTACTTCTGGTGCAACCAACTTCCATGGTGTGACGGGCGGTGTGTACAAGACCCGGGAACGTATTCACCGCGACAATGCTGATTCGCGATTACTAGCGATTCCGACTTCACGGAGTCGAGTTGCAGACTCCGATCCGGACTACGATCGGCTTTCTGGGATTGGCTCCCCCTCGCGGGTTTGCAGCCCTCTGTACCGACCATTGTAGCACGTGTGTAGCCCTGCCCATAAGGGCCATGATGACTTGACGTCGTCCCCGCCTTCCTCCAGCTTGTCGCTGGCAGTCTCCATAGAGTTCCCGGCCGAACCGCTGGCAACTATGGACAAGGGTTGCGCTCGTTGCGGGACTTAACCCAACATCTCACGACACGAGCTGACGACAGCCATGCAGCACCTGTCACTCGGTTCCCGAAGGCACCAAGTCATCTCTGACAAGTTCCGAGGATGTCAAGGGCAGGTAAGGTTCTTCGCGTTGCATCGAATTAAACCACATGCTCCACCGCTTGTGCGGGTCCCCGTCAATTCCTTTGAGTTTTACCGTTGCCGGCGTACTCCCCAGGCGGAGAACTTAACGCGTTAGCTACGACACCGAAAGGTTAAACCCTCCCGACATCTAGTTCTCATCGTTTACGGCGTGGACTACCAGGGTATCTAATCCTGTTTGCTCCCCACGCTTTCGCACCTCAGCGTCAGTATTGGGCCAGGAAGTCGCCTTCGCCACTGGTGTTCCTTCCGATATCTACGCATTTCACCGCTACACCGGAAATTCCACTTCCCTCTCCCATACTCTAGTTTGGCAGTATCGAATGCAGTTCCCAGGTTAAGCCCGGGGCTTTCACATCCGACTGACCAAGCCGCCTACGCGCGCTTTACGCCCAGTAATTCCGATTAACGCTTGCACCCTCCGTATTACCGCGGCTGCTGGCACGGAGTTAGCCGGTGCTTCTTCTGTAAGTAACGTCAAGACTCAGGGTTATTAACCCTAGGCTTTTCTTCCCTACTGAAAGTGCTTTACAACCCGCAGGCCTTCTTCACACACGCGGCATTGCTGGATCAGGGTTGCCCCCATTGTCCAATATTCCCCACTGCTGCCTCCCGTAGGAGTCTGGGCCGTGTCTCAGTCCCAGTGTGGCTGATCGTCCTCTCAGACCAGCTACGGATCGTCGCCTTGGTGAGCCTTTACCTCACCAACTAGCTAATCCGACGCGGGCTCATCTAATAGCGCGAGGTCCGAAGATCCCCCGCTTTCCCCCGTAGGGCGTATGCGGTATTAGCTCGGGTTTCCCCGAGTTGTCCCCCACTATTAGGCAGATTCCCACGCGTTACTCACCCGTCCGCCACTCGTCGCCAGAGAGCAAGCTCTCCGCGTTACCGTTCGACTTGCATGTGTTAGGCATGCCGCCAGCGTTCAATCTGAGCCAGGATCAAACTCTTCAGTTCAAAGTTTTGAGCTGACGAATAGATCCAACATACATCTCAAAGAGCTGACTGTTGGTTACTCGTAGCGATACCGCTTCCGCAAGCATCGGCACGAGCACCCACACAAATTACTTGGTTCTGATTGTTAAAGAGCGTTGACTCGCGATCTGCGAGGCAGACCGACAAGTTTAACGGACCTTCTCACACTGTCAATACCCCCCCGACAATTATCGACGGGTATCCGGGTCTTTCGAGAAGGCTCGCCGCTACAGGCGAGGCGCGCATTATAGACATTGCCCACCCGCCGTCAACACCCCTCGCTGAAGGCCCAATGATTGATGACCTGGAGGCGATTCCCAGGACCCGTTTACGTCGGCGAAACGCTGTTCCGCGCAAGCGGGCGCGGATAGAATTATGGCCGTGGTCAGACGCCGCAACAGTTCGCCCCGTAATCCATCCGCAGCAGACCGCCCGGTGCTGATCTGGGATCTTCCGCTGCGGGCTTTTCACTGGCTTCTTGTGCTAACGCTCGCGGGCTGCTGGATCACCCAGAAACTCGGTGGCGCGTTGATGGACTGGCACCTGCGCCTGGGCTATCTCGCGCTGGGGTTGATCCTGTTCCGGATCGCCTGGGGCGTCGTCGGCACCCGGCATGCCCGCTTCAGTTCTTTCCTGACCGGCCCGAAGCGGGTCGTGGCCTATGTCCGCCAATGGCTGGCCGGAGACTTGCCCCCGCAGGCGGGTCACAATCCGCTGGGCGGCTGGGCGGTCATCCTGATGCTGGCAAGCGTAGCGATCCAGGCGGTCAGCGGCCTGTTCAACAGCGACGATATCTTCACTGCAGGACCCTGGCGGCCGGCAGTTTCGTCGACGTTCGCCGACAGCATGTCGAAGCTGCACGATTTCAATTTCTATGTGCTGCTGGGTCTGATTGCAATCCACGTTTCGGCGATCGCCGCCTATCGGCTGCGGTTCGGGGTCGGACTCGTGCTGCCGATGATTACCGGCAGCAAGAACACCAGCGAGCAGGACGGGATCGAGGCCCAGCGAATATGGCTTGGTGTGCTGGTCGGCGTGTTTAGCGGGTTGCTGGTATGGGGGCTGATCAGCGCCGCCCCGGAACCAGACCCGTCCGACCTGTTCTTCTAGGCCGGACCAGATCGGGGTGGGCGCGCGGGCGGCGCTGATTCCTGTCGCCCTCTAGTCCTCTTCTCTGAATTCGTCGTGGCAGGCCTTGCAGGTCTTGCCCAGTTCCATAAAGGGATCTTTGACTTCCGCAAAATTGCCGCTGGCCGCGGCCGCAGCCAGCGCCGCGCTGGCATCCTCTGCTTCCTTGGCCAGACGCAGGAACTCCTCATTGTCTTCCCAGACCTTGTCCAGGGCCTCGGTCTTCAGCCCGAAACCGCGAGTGTCGGTCTTGAACGCATCCGCAACCATGCTCATCGCGAAATTGAGCCGCTCGGCGTGGATCTGGAACTGGCGCGCATCATAGGGGATCTTCTCCTTGACCATGCCGGCGGCGGGCACAATATTCCAGCCGGTAATAGTCATCACAGCCTCGCGTACCTCGATCGCTTTTTCGGCCTGCTCGCGGTCCAGCGCCTGAGCATTTGCAGCCGCAACAAGCAACAAACCAAACGATATCCACTTCAACATTTTCTGCCTCCGTTGTGAACAAGTGATGCTATGGATTCTGATCAGGCGTCCGCGTCCAGGTCCGTGCCTCCGGAACATGTATTGACGCTTCGCTATTGATGTATTTGCAGACTGCGGGCCGCCCTCTAAGCGGTGCCGCCGCGCCGCGCTCAGGTCACCCGCACCCGGGCAAAACGGCGCTTGCCTACCTGGACCACGTAGTCGCCGCTGGGCAGCACCAGGCTCTTGTCCTCTACTTTCTCGCCATCCACGCGAACCGCGCCCTGGCCGATCATCCGGAATGACTCCGAATTGCTCGCCGTCAGTTGCGCCTGACTGAGCAGCGCCGCAATGCCCAGGCCGCCGTCATCGCCTTTTACCTTCACTTCCGGCATATCGTCAGGCAGGTCTCCCTTGCGGAAGCGGGCCACGAACTCCTGCTGCGCAGCCTCGGCGGCGGCGGCGTCGTGGAACCGGGCAACGATTTCCCGCGCCAGTTCGAACTTCACGTCCCGGGGGTTGCGACCCCCGGCAACCTCCGATCGCAGCCGCGCAATCTCGCTCGCCGGGCGGAAGCTCAGGAGTTCGAAATAACGCCACATCAACTGATCGGAAATCGACATCAATTTCCCGAATATGTCCCTTGGGAGTTCGGCGATACCGATATAGTTGCCGAGCGACTTGGACATCTTCTGCACGCCGTCCAGCCCTTCGAGCAACGGCATCGTAAGCACGATCTGTGGCTTTTGCCCGTAGCTCTGCTGCAGCTGGCGCCCGACCAGCAGGTTGAACTTCTGATCGGTCCCGCCGAGTTCGACATCAGCCGTCATCGCCACCGAGTCATAGCCCTGTACCAGCGGATACAGAAACTCGTGAATCGCGATAGGCTGGCCGGCCGCGTAGCGCTTGTTGAAATCATCGCGCTCCAGCATCCTGGCAACCGTGTGCCGGGCCGCAAGCTGTATCAGTTGCGCCGCGTCCATCTCGCCCATCCAGCTCGAGTTGAACATCACCCGGGTCTTTTCCGGATCGAGGATTTTGAAGATCTGCGCCTCATAGGTGCGCGCGTTTTCCAGCACATCCTCGCGCGTCAGCGGCGGACGGGTCGTGTTCTTGCCGGTGGGGTCGCCGATCATGCCGGTGAAGTCACCGATCAGGAACATGACTTCGTGACCGAACTCCTGGAACTGTCGCATCTTGTTGATCAAAACGGTGTGTCCGATGTGCAGATCCGGCGCCGTCGGATCGAATCCCGCTTTGATCTTAAGGGGTTTGCCACTCGCCAGCCGCTCAGCCAGCTCCGACTCAACGAGAATTTCGTCGGCCCCGCGCTTCAGTTCTTCCATCTGCTCTGCGACGGAAGCTATTGGTTCTTCAGGCATTTAAAGAGCTCAAACTGACTAATGATTGATTGACCGGCCGGGTGTGTCCGGCTACCTTATGCTGAATTCTGCAGGGATTCCTTTGATGGGTCGAGTCAAAAGCCAGTTGCGACAGGACTACAAGCCTGGTTTTGGCACGCCGCGGCCCGGTATCCCGCGGCCCAGACATCCATGGCCCTGGCTGGCCGCCCTGATTGTTGTCCCGCTGATCGTCACCACCATACTGCTCGTTTCTTCTGCTCGCGACAGCGAGGATCTCGATGTCGTAAGCGACGCGCGCGTCGCCGAGTTGGCCGGCCCTGACACGTCCGTGCGCAGAGTGGAGCTGAAGCTTCCGTCACAAGGTAAAGACCTGCCGTCAGACATTAATACAGATCGCGTGGGGAGCACAGCCAGGAAATCCTCAGTCCTCTCCATGGTCCCCGATAGACCGGAATCCGGAACGGAAGCAGAACCCGGCGCTGCAGATCAGCCAACAACGTCAACAGTCGCCGAATCCTCGGCTCCGCAGGCGGACATTACACAAGAAGCACTGCCGGCGACCGGAGAGATGCTCGTTGTCACCGTTAAATCGGGCGACACACTGGATCGGCTGTTTCGGCGCAACGGACTGAGCATCTCGGATCTGGCTCTCATGCTGCGGCTGAAGGAAGCACGCAACGGGCTGGCGAAGATCCTGCCGGGAGATGAAATCGAGGTCCGGCATGAGGACGCCAATGTTCTCGAGCTGTCGCGACAACTGTCGGAAGAGCTGACCCTGAAGCTGGTCCGGCAGGAACAGGGCTATGCTGCGGAGTTTCTGGCTAACCCGGTCGAGCGCACGGTGACATTTGCCCAGGGCCGCATAGACAACTCTCTGTTTCTGGCCGGGACCGAGGCCGGCCTGTCCCAAACCCTGGTGATGAATCTGGCCGGTATCTTTGCCTGGGATGTGGATTTCGCACTCGACATACGCTCGGGGGACAGCTTCGCGCTGGTCTACGAGGAAATCTGGCAGGACGGCGTGCGCTTGCGCGACGGCGACGTGCTGGCCGCGGAATTCATCAACCAGGGCCGCAAGGTTCGCGCTATCCGCTATCAGGACCCGGAAGGACGCGTCGACTATTACACGCCGGAAGGCCTGAGCTTGCGTAAGGCATTCCTGCGCTCTCCGGTGGATTTCGCGCGGGTAAGCTCGAACTTCAACCCCAACCGCCTGCATCCGATCCTGAAGACCCGCAGGCCGCATCGGGGTGTGGATTACGCGGCAAAGACGGGGACACCGATCAAGGCCGCCGGCGACGGCAAGATCATCTTCCGCGGCAAGAACGGTGGCTACGGAAATTGTGTGATCATCCAGCACGGCGGCAACATCACCACGCTGTATGGCCATATGTCGCGTTTCGACAAGGGAGCCCCGCTAGGCAAACGGGTGCGGCAGGGACAGATCATCGGTTACGTTGGCTCCACAGGACTGGCCACGGCTGCCCACCTGCATTATGAATACCGGCTCAATGGCGTGCATCGAAACCCGAGGACGGTTCCTTTACCCGAAGCCGATCCGATCCCGGCTCAATACCGGGCCATGTTTGAAGAAGCGAGCCGGCCACTGATCTCCCAGCTCGATGCCATCAGCCCGACCCGGCTGGCGGCGCTTGATCCGTCGCATTGATGGTTCGGATACGCGGTCCACGAGACCGGAGCTGATGACATGAGCAAGTATTACATCGGGCTGATATCCGGCACTTCCATGGACGCCATCGACGCGGTTCTCGCGAGCTTCCCCGACGGCGGGTGCGAGATCCATGGGACCCATTCTCACCCCATCTCAGACGACACCCTGGAGACGCTGCGCCACGTCGTCGCGCATCCAAAGGAGGCTGGCTTGCGTCGTCTGGGTGAACTGGACACGGCGCTGGGCCGGGAGTTCGGCGCCGCCGCGCTGGCATTGCTGGACATCAGTGAAGTGAGCGCGGAGCAGGTGCATGCTATCGGCAGCCATGGGCAGACGGTTTACCACGCGCCGAAGGGCGCGGCCGCGTTCTCGATGCAGATCGGTGACCCCAACATCATCGCGGTCAGGACCGGCATCCAGACTGTGGCCGACTTCCGGCGCAGGGATATCGCGCTGGGCGGCGAAGGTGCGCCCCTGGTTCCCGCTTTTCACAGAGCGGTATTCAGTCATCCCGATGAACCGCGAGCGGTCCTGAATATCGGCGGCATCGCGAACGTCACGGTACTGCGTCCCGGGATACAAGTGGCCGGTTTCGACACCGGCCCCGGAAACACGCTGATGGATGCGTGGACCCGCCTGAACCGGGGCAAGCCGTATGACGCCGGAGGCGAATGGGCGGCCTCAGCGGCAGTCGACGAGCCACTGCTTGATGCCCTGATGGCGCATCCGTTTTTTGCCCGGCCGTGGCCAAAAAGCACTGGAATCGAGGACTTTAACCTGGGCTGGCTGCAGAAGATTCTGGATGGTCTGCGGCAACCGCGCGAGCCGGAAACGGTTCAGGCCACGCTGTGCCGGTTCTCCGCGCGCACCGCAGCCCAGGCGATCGAGCAGGCTTGCCCGGATCAGGGCAGGCTTTTCGTTTGCGGAGGCGGAGCGCATAACCGGACGCTGATCAGTCAGATCGGCGAGGAGCTCGCCGGCTGGCAGATTGAGTTCACCGATGCTCTGGGGATCGGTATCGACTGGGTGGAGGCCGCCGCTTTTGCCTGGCTGGCTTACCGCAACCTTGCCGGGCTGCCGGGCAATGTGCCGTATGTCACCGGGGCCTCCAGAGAAGCCATTATGGGCAATGTATTCCGCGGCTAGGGCACCGGTGCTATTTGAATTTCAGTTTTAGCCCGAGCGCCTGCAGATACGCCGCTTCCTGATCCAGGTCGGCGAGGGTGAGCGGATGCTGTTCCAGCCAGCCGTCCGGAAACAGCAGCTTCAGCTGATCGCCCCCGGCGCGCAGCTGGATCCCTGGCAAGGCACCGTCCGTGCGGCTTCGATTGAGCAGCACCGCCAGACGCAGCAAGATCAGCAGACGGCGAGCCCGTGAAGCCCAGCCGGTCGGCAGACCATGCAGATACTGGCTACGGATTCGGCGGCGGTGGTTCCCGACCAGCGCAGCCAACAAGCGCTGCTCGCCGTTTGAGAACCCGGCCATATCCGAATTCTGCAGCAAATATGCGGCATGCGATTGATGTCTGGCATGGGCGATATCCAGCCCGATCTCGTGCAGCCGCGCAGACCAGCCGAGAATTCGACCCGGGATCGGACCGCCAAGCTCCCATTCCGCAGCAACCTGAGCCAGAAAATTCAGTGCCGAGTCCGCAACCCGGGCGCCCTGGTCGAGATCGGCATGAAACCGGCGCGCCATCGAGTCGACGCTGCGTTCCCTGGCGTCCCGGTCCGTCAGCCGGCCGAGCAGATCGAACAACAGGCCTTCGCGGAGCGCACCCTCCGCCGCCATCATCGACTCGATGCCTAACGCGTCGAAAACCTCGATCAATATCGCCAGGCCACCCGGATAGACCGGTGCTCGCTCCTCTCCCAGACCTTGCGGACGATTCATCGTCAGATCACGACACTCGATGAGGCGAGTAGCGATTTGCTCCAGCCCGTCACGGGTGATGATGCCAGAGGGATTGCCGTCACCCGCCAGTTGTCTGGCAGTCGCGCGCACAGTGCCAGACGTACCATAGGCTCTGACCCAGCCGCCGCAGCGGAACCGGGAGACCACCGGCTCGAGCTCCATGCGCGCCGCCAGCCGTGCCTTGCGAAAACGTCCCGGGCTGACCCGCCCTTCCGGGAAGAACTCGCGACTTACGCTGACGCAACCCATGTAAAGGCTCTCCAGAGTCCGTGGACTGTAGTCGCCGCCGATGATCATCTCGGTACTGCCGCCGCCGATGTCCACCACCAGACGGTCGCCGGTCTCTATCGGCAGACTATGCGCTGCGCCCAGATAGACCAGGCGAGCTTCCTCGACGCCGGAAATCACCTCGATCGGATGACCGAGAGCCGCCTCTGCCCGTCCCAGAAACGCGCCCCGGTCTCTGGTCCGGCGAAGAGTATTGGTGCCGACAGCCCGCACGCTGCCAGCATGCATGTCCGCCAGGCGCTCGCCAAACCGTCGCAGGCAACTCAGGGCTCTCGCCGTGGCCGCGTCCGACAGGGTGCCGCCCGGCTCGAGCCCGGCGCCAAGCCTGACCATCTCGCGGAGACGATCGAGAATCAGCAACTGGCCTCCGTCCAGACGTGCAAGCACCATGTGGAAGCTGTTCGAGCCAAGATCGACGGCTGCAATCACTTCGCCCGGGGCGACAGCGCTTCCCGGGGCGTCACTCATTCGGTTTCGCGGCCCGAGGGCAGCGACTCACAATTCATGCGATCGGAGAACAGGATGAGGGCTCGCGAGTGCACGAGGTTTGACCGGGTTCCCGGTGGATCTGTCATCGATGGCCAGGCTGAATGGCAAGCCGGCCGTCATCCGAACCACCTAGACGCTGAAGGAGGAACCGCAACCGCAGGTGGTTGTTGCGTTGGGGTTACGAATGACGAATTGGGCGCCCTCCAGATCTTCCCGATAGTCGATCTCCGCGCCCATCAGATACTGAACGCTCATCGGGTCGACCAGCAATACAACGCCGCTGTTTTCGACCTGCAGGTCGCCTTCTTCGATCTTCTCGTCAAAAGTGAAACCGTACTGGAATCCGGAGCAGCCACCGCCTGAAATAAACACCCGCAATTTCAGATTGGGGTTTTCTTCCTCTTTCAGCAATTCAGCTACCTTGTTCGCCGCGGTATCGGTGAAGATAAGCGGCACGGCCGGAGCGGTTGGAATATCTTGCGTCTGCATGGTCATGTTCCTGCACTGGCATTCAGGCCAGCGCTTTCGAGGGTGCCAAACTAACGCCTAGTGTACCTCGTCATCGGTTCCCTGGCATTCAGAAAGGCTGTTCGGCCACGGAGCAGGCCGTGGTTCACGGGGCTTCCGGCTTCTCTTCGTTCTGATCGGCGGTGCTTTTCCCGCTACGCGCCTTTCCTGTCCCGGCGGACCCTGACCCGGTGCGCCCCTGCCCCGGGGAGTCCGCCGCCTTGTGGATCAGCTTGCCGTTAACCTCGGCGCCGCTGGCCATTTCGATCAGCGCGTAGACCACATTGCCTACGACTCTGGCGGTGGCGCCTAGTTCCACGCGTTCAGTGGCCTCGACATTACCTTTGACGGTGCCATCGACGACCGCCTCGGAGACGTTTACGTTGCCTTCGATCACGCCGTCCCGGCTCACGCTGAGCGCCCCGCTGGCACCCTCCGCGAGGGAGACATCGCCGTGAACCACGCCATCGACGTGCAAGCCGTCGGAAAAGATCACATCGCCGTTCACTCGTGTGCCCGGCCCAACGAGGGTACGAATTTCCCGCTTGTTTCGGGGTGGCTTGCTGAACATCTGTGTTCTCCTGGTGTTCTGTCCCATCGATTCGAATGATCTGTCAGCGTGGAGCTCGGCAGGGCGCCCGGTCAGGCAAGTCCCTGCTGCAGCGGACATTAGCCGCTCCGGGGCTGCCAGGGGAAGCTGCCGACAACCGCATCCTCGGACTTGCTCGATGGCTGTAGCGTGACCTCAATCAGGCGCGGCTGAAAACCCCGCGGCAGGCGCACATCCTGTCTGAGTATCTGAAAGTACTGAAACGAGTATTGCAGCCCGGACTCGGCACCGGCTTCGGCATCGACAGGCAGGGTTACACTCTCCCCGGCCTGATCGCCAACCAGGCCTAGATGGACCGTGCCCTTCCGGCGTTTGCTCTGACGACCGGCCTGAACCAGAACCAGCCGCAACTGGTATTCGCGGTCTTCCTGCCCGGGCTGAACCTGTACCGTCTGCACCTGCAGGCCGGCGTTGCCGTCAGCAGGCGACATGATGCCGCGATAAAACGCGAGTTGCTCTTTCAGTTCGGCGATCTGCGACTGGAGGTCGTCCAGATCGCCGGCCACCCGCTGATAGCCTTCTTGCTCGACGCGGCCGGTCGTCCTCAACAGGGCGAGGTCCCAACGCAGCGCCTCGTTTTCTTCATCCAGCTCGCGGATCCGGGCAGCCAGGCGGTCACGCGTTTCTGCAGCCGCAGATGCGTGATAGCCGGCCGCGCGGCGCCCCCATTCGAAGGAGCCGCCCAGGGCAACGATCCCCAGCAATGCGGCCATCCCCAGCGCCAGCCGGGAGTTCAGCCGCGCTCTGGGGCTTACGACCAGTCGCGATGTCATGCTCTTGCGGATTCCATTTGCTTGCCCGTCAGCATAACCCCTGGCTCAGTCAGCCGGCCGGCCGGTGGGTGCAAAAGGCCATTCGTGAATGATGCAAGCTCGGCATCCGCCATGCGCAGTCTGCGCATCCAAGCTTTGCCTGGTCGTCCGGCTCGTGGTTGGACCCTGCTCGATGGACCGGGTCATGCGCAATGACACCGTCCTGATACTGCGCCAGGCGGGCTACCGCAAACCCGGTTACGGGACATCCTGCGCTCCGTTACCGTCAGCCCCGCCGTTGCTCTTGTTCGCAGCGGGTCCCGCCGTGCCCTCCGGAAACAACAGCGGCCTCAGTTCCTGCAACGCACGCTTGTATACACGCCGCTTGAAATAGATCACGTTTCTCAACGGAAACCAGTAGTCGACCCATCTCCAGCGGTCAAATTCGGGGCTGTCAGTCGTATCGAAGCGCAAGCGGGTTTCAGGGCTCACCAGCCGCAGCAGAAACCAGCGCTGCTTCTGGCCGATACACAGAGGCTGGCTGTGGCGCCTTATATACCGGCGGGGCAGCCGATAGCGAAGCCAGCCACGGGTGTGGCCGACTACCTCCACATCATCCCTCGTCAGTCCGATCTCTTCCGCGAGTTCCCTGAACATCGCTGCCTGAGGGTCTTCGCCGGGCCGGATACCGCCTTGTGGAAACTGCCAGCCGTCACGACCAGCACGTCCGCCCCAAAACAGCTTCCTGTCGCCACTACACAGAACGATACCGACGTTGGCCCGAAAGCCGTCTTCGTCGATGAAATCCGTCATTGAGGAAAATCCTTTACTTGCCCGGCATTCTTCCACAAACCGCGGCCGCCAAACAACAATCCAGGCAAGCTCCCGTGGTATCGTTCGCCGCGGTTCCCAGTGGGCATGGTTTTACCGCTGTCCGGCAGCCTCGCCCGGCGAACCGGCAGCACCACGCGAAGGAGAGAACTTGACTGCCCGACGGCCCTTTATTGCCTGCCTGATCCTGGCTCTGGTGGCGGTAATCGCGCTGCTGATCGCGTTGTTGGCAGGCAGTGTTCCCTTGTCGCCGACGGAAATCTGGCAGGGCCTGCTCGGTCAGGGAGGCATCACTGGCGCCCTGATCCACGAACTGCGCCTGCCCCGCGCGCTGAATGCATTTGCCACTGGCGGTTTGCTGGCGCTGGCCGGTGCGTTAATGCAGGTCCTGCTGCGTAATCCTTTGGCCGACCCCTATGTGCTGGGCGTATCCGGTGGCGCCGCCGTCGTCGCGTTGTTCGCCATCATGCTGGGCCTGGGCAGTGTGTGGGTGGATCTGGGCGCCTTCGCCGGCGCGATGGGCACCACGGTGCTGGTATTCGGACTCTCCCGGCGTCGCGCCGCGTGGGTACCTTTGCGGCTATTGCTGACCGGGGTGGTGCTGGCCGCGGGGTTTGCCGCGATTATCAGCCTGATGCTGGCGCTGAGCCCGGACGCAAATCTGCGCGGCATGTTGTTCTGGCTAATGGGGGACTTGTCCTTCGCCACGCACCCCGGGCCACATCTGCTGCTGCTCGGTGCTGCGGTATTGCTCGGCCTGTTTGTCGCGCGCCCGCTGAACGTTCTCGCTCGCGGCGATCTTCAGGCCAGCGCGCTGGGAGTCGCGGTGCAACCACTGCGTATCGGCATCTATCTGAGCAGTTCGCTGATCACCGCGGTCGCGGTGACCACCGCCGGCAGCATTGGATTTGTCGGCCTGGTGGTTCCGCATCTGGTACGCATGCTGGTCGGCCAGGACCACCGTCTGTTGCTGCCGGCAGCGGCGCTGACCGGCGGTAGCCTGCTGGTATTCGCCGATACCCTGGCGCGGACGGTCATCGCGCCCAGGCAGTTGCCGGTCGGCGCCCTGACGGCGCTGCTTGGAGTGCCGCTGTTCCTGATCCTTGTCAGCCGCCAGCGGTCGGTAAACTGAGTCCGTGGCCGGTACTCAGGAAGCGGCCCAGCGCACCAGGTCGCGCCCGTCCGCCTTGGCCCGGTATAACTGAACGTCAGCTTCGGCGATCAATTTCTCGCCCAGAGACTTCAGATCGGTCACCCCGGCCAGAGGTCTGACCGCGGCCATACCCACGGATACCGTGACCCGGACTTCCCTGTCCGGACCAAAATGGATCGGACTCCCGGCCACCGCCTGCCGTATCCGTTCCGACAGTCCGACCGCGTCCTCGGCCCGGGTGTCAGGCAGCAACAACGCGAATTCCTCACCCCCGTAACGAGCCGCCACGTCGCTCGCGCGCACTTCCATTTCGATCCGATCAGCGATCTCGCGCAGCACCTGGTCGCCAGCCAGATGGCCATGGGTGTCATTGACCGCCTTGAAGTGATCGACATCGACCAGCACGCAGGTCAGCCAACTCTCCGCACGCTGCGCCCGCGCCAGCTCTTCGGCCAATCTGCTTTGCAGGTAGCGCCGGTTACTCAGCCCGGTCAGCACATCGGTCAACCCGCTGCGCACCAGCCGCGCCCGGTTGATGGCGTTTTCCAGACACACGGCGGTCACGTTGGCGAGATGGTCGAGAAAATCAGTGCCGTGGTGACGAGTGAATCTTCGATCGTCGGTGCTGCCGAAATTCAGCGCACCAAGGAGCTGCTCCTGGCGTCGCAGGGGCAGAATCGCGATCGACGCAAGGCCCTGTTTGCCGGGGAACAACAGCTGATGATCCGCGCCGATGTAGGGGCCCAGCCAGGGCTGGTACAAGGTCGCGAATTGCGGCGCCAGGCCCGCAAGCGTGTCCACAAACTGCGCTTCCGGCCGGCTTTCGACCGAGAATTGCTCGCTCTGAGCCAGATGCCGGACTTCGTGCTGTGGGTCCACCAGCACCAGACTGACGGCCTCGAGCCCATGGGATTGGCGTAGCCCGTCGATGATTTGATCGAACAGGGCTGCCAATGACTCGGCTTGCAGCAGACTAAGCTCGCGCTGCTGCGCCAGTTTCCAGATGCGCTCGTTGTCCTGGGCTTCCGCGCGCAATTGCGCAAGCTGAGTGCGCAGATTTCTTGCTTCTTTATCCGGATCCGCCATCGGTGGGTTCCTCTGCGTTCTTCCCCGGCCTCGGTCAGCGCAGGAACAGGCGATAGAGCAAATTTTGCAGCCAGCCGCCATGGGGCGCATAAAGCACTTTGGCGGTATTTATCAGAGGTCGCGACAGCACGGCCTTGTGGTGGGAGAAGGTCAGGAAACCCTCCTGGGCATGGTAGTGCCCCATGCCCGAATCACCGATGCCGCCTACCGGCAGGTCTTCGGCGATGAAATGCGTAATTGCGTCATTGATGCAGACCCCGCCGGAATGGGTAGCGTCGAGCACCCGCTGGCGGCGCTGACTGTCCTGGTCGAACAGATTAATTGCCAGCGGGCGCGGCCGCTGGTTGATGTAGTCCAGCGCTTCATCCAGCGTGCGATAGGGAACAATTGGCAGAATCGGGCCGAAGATCTCCTCCCGCATCACTCGCATGTCCGGCTTCGCCCCCCGGATCAGATGAATCGGCATCCTGCGCGAACCCGGGGCCGGCTCGTTGCCGTCCGGGTTGAGCGTAATGATCTCGGCGCCACCGGCGCGTGCCTCGTCCAGATAGGCCTGCAGACGCGACCACTGCCGATCATTAATTACACTGGTGTAATCATCGTTGCGGACCAGGTCCGGATACATCTTCTTCAATGACGCGCTGAACTCGGCGATGAAATCGTCCACGCGTCCCTCAGGGCAGAGCACGTAATCGGGCGCGACACAGGTCTGGCCAGCGTTCAGCGCCTTGCCAAAACAGATGCGCTCAGCGGCCATCTTCATCGACACATCGTCTGAGATCAGTGTCGGAGACTTGCCGCCGAGCTCCAGCGTTACCGGAGTAAGGTTTTCTGCGGCCGCTCGCATCACGTGCTTGCCGACTTCGGTCGATCCGGTAAATACCAGGTGATCGAACGCAAGCGAGGAAAACGCCTTGCCGGTCTCGACCTCGCCCAGGACCACCCCAACCTGGTCCTCGTCAAACGCTGTGGCCAGCATCGAACGCATCACCCCGGCAGTGGCGGGCGCCGATTCGGACATCTTTATCATCACCCGGTTACCCGCGGCCAGCGCGCAGGTCAGCGGCCCGATCGCCAAAAACACCGGGTAGTTCCACGGCACGATGATGCCGATCACGCCTTTTGGCTGGTACACAACCTTGCAGGTGGTCGTCGCCAGCAACAGGCCAGCATGGCGCCGTGACGGCCGCATCCAGCGCCGCACATGACGGCGGGCGTAACGGATCCCCTGCACCGACCCAAGCAGCTCGGCCAGCGTCTCGTGCCTTGATCGGCCACCGAAATCCTGATGCGCCGCCGCTGCAAACTGATCCCGGTGAGCGATCAATGCATCCTTGAGTAGGGCCAGGTCCGCCCGCCGCTGCTTGCCATCCGGCATGGGCGCGGCGGTAAAAGCCTCGCGCTGGGCCCTGAACATGGCCTGCATGCGCTCTATTTCCTGCTGTTCCCTGACGTTTGACGGCTCGGCTGCCATGTTGAGTTCTCTGTCTTCAGTCCCTGGCTTGACTATATAGGCCGCATCGGCCCGAATCCAGATGCGGGCAGACCGGGCGCCGGCTGGTCTATCATGGTCGCATTGCGCCAGTCGTGTACGCTTGTCGAGCAACAACAGCGGGGAGAAAAAAGGATGAAAGCAAGAGCGGCCGTGGCCTGGGAAGCCGGCAAACCACTGGAAATCGAAACCGTTGAGGTCGAGGCTCCGCGGGCCGGAGAGGTCATGATCAAAATCGTGGCCACCGGAGTGTGTCACACCGATGCGTTTACCCTGTCAGGCGAAGATCCCGAAGGCCTGTTTCCTGCCATCCTGGGTCACGAGGGCGGCGGCATCGTCGTCGAGACCGGCCCCGGTGTCACCAGCCTGAAACCAGGCGACCATGTGATTCCGCTGTACACGCCGGAATGCGGCAGCTGCTCCTTCTGCACCTCGGGTCTGACCAACCTGTGTCAGGCGATCCGCGTGACCCAGGGTAAGGGCCTGATGCCTGACGGCAGCTCCCGGTTTTCGCTGGGCGGCAAACCGCTGCACCACTATATGGGTACCTCCACGTTCTCCGAATACACTGTGCTGCCGGAAATCGCGGTGGCGAAAATCAATCAGCAAGCACCTCTCGACAAGGTGTGCCTGCTCGGCTGCGGGATCACCACTGGTATCGGCGCGGTCCTCAACACAGCCAAGGCACGCGCGGGCTCGACGGTGGCGGTGTTCGGGCTTGGGGGCATCGGCTTGTCTGTCATCCAGGGCGCGGTGATGGCCAGGGCCGAACGCATCATCGGCATCGACATGAATCCGGACAAGTTCCCGATGGCGAAAGCCATGGGTGCGACAGACACGGTCAATCCATCCGAACACGCGGCACCGATACAGGAAGTGATCGTCGAGCTGACCGATGGCGGCGTCGATTATTCGTTTGAATGCATCGGCAACGTCAACACCATGCGCGCGGCGCTGGAGTGCTGTCACAAGGGCTGGGGAGAGTCGACGATCATCGGCGTGGCCGGCGCCGGCCAGGAAATCAGCACGCGGCCCTTCCAGCTGGTGACCGGCCGCGTCTGGCGCGGCACCGCGTTCGGCGGCGTCAAGGGGCGCAGCCAGTTACCGGGCATGGTGGATCAATACCTGGCCGGTGAGATCAAGGTCGACGAGATGATCACCCACCGGTTCGGGCTGGAGCAGATCAACGATGCCTTCGATGTGATGCATCAGGGCAAGAGCATCCGCTCCGTGATCGACTTTTAGGATGGGTAAGCCGCAGATGGAAATCAGGGCGAAGCATCTCAGCTTTGGCGGCGAACTGTTGTTTTGCTCGCACCAGTCATCGGTATGCGATACCGAGATGCGGTTTTCGATCTATCTTCCACCGGGCGCCGGGCCGCAGCCGGTGCCAGCTGTCTACTGGCTCTCCGGACTGACCTGCAGCGACGAAAATTTTATGGCCAAATCCGGTGCGCAGGCGCATGCGGCGCAACTCGGGATGGCACTGATCGCACCGGACACCAGCCCGCGAGATACCGGAATTCCGGGTGAAGACGAAGACTGGGATCTGGGTACCGGTGCCGGTTTCTACGTGGACGCGACCGCCGAACCCTGGGTCCGGCATTACCATACCCAAAGCTGGATCAGCGCAGAACTGCCATCCCTGATTGCTGCGAACTTCCCCGTCGACCCCGAGCGAGTGTCGATCAGCGGCCATTCGATGGGTGGCCACGGTGCACTGGTCTGTGCGCTGCGCCACCCGCATCAATACCGCTCGGTGTCTGCGTTTGCGCCGATCTGTTCACCGATGCACTGCCCCTGGGGCGAGAAGGCTTTGGGCGCCTACCTTGGACCGCGCGGCCCCGCCTGGGCAGCGTATGACGCCTGCTCACTGATCGGCGAAAGCACCGAGCCGGGGGAGCTTTTGGTCGACCAGGGCACAGCGGACCAGTTCCTGACCCAGCAACTCAAGCCGGATCTGCTCGAGCAAGCCTGCCGCAAGGCAGGCTGGTCGCTGGAGTTACGCTTTCAGCAGGGCTATGACCACAGCTATTATTTCGTCGCCTCGTTTATCGCGGACCATCTTCGATGGCACGGTCAACGTCTGGGCTGCCGGGTCGCCTGAACGCTCCCAGGCATTGACTTGCCCAAGCCTTGATAAGATCGCGGCTGCGCCCGCCCGGAAACACCCGACATGAGCAAGATTGCAATCGCCTCCAGCTCGCAGCTGGCTGCAGACGCCGGCGCCGAGGTTGCCCGGGCCGGTGGCAATGCCGTCGACGCCGCTGTAGCAGCCAGCCTGGTGTCGATGTGCACCGAGCCTGGAGTCTGCGCCCTTGGCGCGGTTGGCTATGTGACGCTGTGGACCCCCGGCGGCAGACCGCTGACCATAGACGGCTATGCCGAGATGCCCGGTCGGGGCCTGCCGCCGGAGCGTTTGGGCCAGGGTGCATGGGCGGTCGAGATGGCTTATGGCGGTGGCTTGCGCACTTTTGTCGGGCCCGGGTCTGTGGCGATCCCGGGCGGAGTTGCGGCGCTCGGACGCGCATGGGAGCGCGACGGGCATCTGCCCTGGCGGGAGGTCATCGAGCCGGCGCGTGCGATCTCCGAGCGCGGATTTCCGATGCCGAAAAATTCTCACTACTATCTGCAGTACTCGGCCGACTGTGTTTATGGCTGGCAACCGCACAGCGCGGGCATGTTGCGTGATCCCGGCGGCGAGCTCGCGGCGGCCGGCAGCACGGTGCGGATTCCCGGCCTCGCCGATTCGCTGGAACGAATCGGCCGCCTCGGCGCGCAAGAGTTCTATACCGGTGAACTCGGACATTACCTGGCTGATTTCGTCAGCGACGCCGGCGGCATGCTGACCCGTGAAGACATGGCCGCCTATCGCGCCATCGAGCGGCCAAGCCTGGTGGTCGATCTGGACGCATGGGAGGTAGCCACCACACCTGCACCTGCGATCGGCGGCGCTGCGCTGGTGGCGATGATGATGCTGACGCGAAAAGTGCGCGCAAGCGGCTGGAGTCCGGCCGCGGTCGCGCACATGGTCGAGGCGCAGCGGACTGTGATCGACTATCGCAGCAAGGTGCTGTTTGCCAGCAATGACGTCAGTCGCGACGTGCTGGCTTTGCTCGAGGCGATCAGCAGGGATCAACCACCCGGTGCATCGGGATCCACCGTGCATACCTCGGTGGTCGACGGCAATGGTCTGGGCTGCGCCATCACGATGTCGTCCGGCTACGGCTCCGGAGTACTGCCCATCGACACCGGAGTGTGGCTGAACAACTCCCTGGGTGAAATTGAGCTGGGCAACGGCGGGCTGCTGGTCGAGGAGCCGGGGACTCGCTTGTCGTCGAATATGGCGCCAACGGTGGCCCGCCGGCAGGATGGCACGGTCCTCGCGATCGGCTCCCCCGGCGCCGAGCGGATCACCACGGCGATCCTGCAGACGCTGATCAATTTCATGCATTTCGATATGTCTCTGGAAGACGCGGTGGCTCATCCTCGCTGTCACGTTGAGCGCAGCACGGACGGCTATCGTGTCGCCCACGAACCCGGCCTGTCGATGGGCGAGTGTCCCTTGCCGCTGAGACCGGTTGATCATCTGTCCATGTATTTCGGCGGCGTGGCAGCCGCGCGCTGGAAGCCAGACGAAGGCTTCACGGTCGCGGGCGACCCCAGGCGCCATGGCGGTACGGCGCTTGCCGGATGAATCAGCGGTACCGACAAATCGCGGCGCGGCCGCGGCGCGGCCGTTTATGGATCGGCATTGCAGCGCTGCTGGGCATCGCCCTGTTCAGCTGCGCCAGCGTGAAGCAACCCTATTCCGGCCCCGTCAGCGCCCATTTTGACGGCGAGCGCTTTCACATCGATCAGCAGAAAACGAAATCCCTGGCGGACGTGCTCAAATGGCAGCTCAACCGCGAGCCGGAGGGCGACTGGATCAGGGATCTCACGCCAGTCCAGCACCCGCTGCTGCTGCAGCGGGTGCCGGACGACGAGCTCGTCGTCACCTTCGTCAACCATGCCACGGTGCTGATTCAGATCGCCGGTATCAATCTGCTGACCGACCCGATCTGGTCGGAACGCGCCAGCCCGTTCTCCTGGGCCGGGCCGCAACGTTTTCTCCCGCCCGGTATCGAGTTCTCCAGACTGCCGCCGATCGACGTCGTGCTGATCAGCCACAATCACTACGACCACATGGATCTGGACACCGTCGCCGCATTACGCCGCGAGCATGATCCCTTGTTCGTGGTGCCGCTGGGCAATTGCCAGTATCTGCAGATGGGAGACGACCCCCGCTGCCAGGAACTGGACTGGTGGCAGAGTGTTGAGCCCGAGAGTGGATTGCTGATCAACGCCGTGCCGGTCCAGCACTGGTCCAGACGCGGCCTGTTTGATGCCAACCGGGCCTTATGGGCCGGTTACATGGTTGTCGCCGGCGGACGCAGTGTGTTCTTCGCGGGCGACACCGGCTGGGGTGACCATTTTGCCGAAATCCGCCAGCGGCTGGGGCCGCCGGATCTGGCTATCCTGCCTGTTGGCGCATACCTGCCGCGTTGGTTCATGGCGTTCCAGCACATCAGCCCCGAAGAGGCGGTGAGCGCCCACCGCGAGCTGGAAGCCCGGCGCAGCATGGCGATACACTTCGGCACTTTCCGCCTTGCCGACGACGGACAACAGCAGCCGGTCAGCGAGCTGCGCGAAAGTCTCGCCGCAGCCGGACTGGCTGGAGATACCTTCTGGGTGCCTGACAACGGGGAACAGCGGGATGCTGCCGGGCTGGGTTTGCAGCATGTAATGGCGACAACTGATACCGAGCCTCCAGGGGACACCATGCTGACTGAAGCCGCTGGCGCCGGGCAGCCGCGTCGATGAACACGACGGAACCGGTAATCGAATGGCCTTATGCCTGCCCGCATTGTTGGGAGGAGAACGTCGTCCTGATCGATATGGTCTCTCCGCCGGCGTCGTTAATCGAGGACTGCCGGGTTTGCTGTCGGCCGATCGAGCTGCAGATTTCGGTCTCCGCGCAAGGGGTCGACGAGGTAGTTGCCCTTGGCACTGAATAAGCGCGTTTGCCGCAGGGAATTTATCCAGTCTTCATGACCACGCTGACTGCCAGGCAGATAGATGTGACCGCCGGTGATCGCCTGCTGGTGAAAGATCTGAATCTGACGCTGACCGCGGGCAGCTTTGTCGCCGTGCTCGGCTGTAATGGCGCCGGCAAGACCAGCACCCTGCATGTGCTGGCCGGGCTGTCTGCCCCGGCAGCCGGCCTGGTGCAAATGGACGGCGTAGATATGTCGCGGCGGCCGCGGCGGCAGCTGGCCCGCGAACTGGGCGTGTTGCTGCAGGACTATGAAGATCCGTTTCCGGCGACGGTGCTTGAGACCGCGCTGATCGGACGCCACCCGCATCTCGATTTTTGGCAATGGGAAGGGCCGTCGGATCATCAAATGGCCCGGGAGGCGCTGGGCCGTGTCGGCCTCGATGGCATGCAAACCCGGGATCTGGAGACCTTGTCCGGGGGCGAACGTCGCCGGCTCGCCATGGCAACGCTGCTGGTCCAGGACCCGGGGATCATGCTGCTGGATGAACCTGTCAGTCATCTTGATCCGAACCACCAGCTGGAGATGATGAAACTCCTGCGCCGGCGAGCGGACCAGGACGCCTGCGTGGTGGCCAGCCTGCACGACGTCAATGCCGCAGCGCGCTTCTGCGATCAATGTCTGCTGCTGTTCGGTGACGGCCGATGGCTGAGCGGCGCCACTGCCTCGGTGCTTACCGAGGAGACCTTAAGCGAGCTCTATGGCCTGCGCATACGCGCGCTCGAATTTGAGTCGAGACCGATATTTGTCGACGCCTGAAGTCAGATTTCCCTGAAGTCAGATTTCAATGGTGCCCTGCAGATAGTGACGGACGCGGCCGCCGATCTCGACCGTGTCGCCGAGCAGACGGCATTTGAACTCCCCGCCGCGGGACGACAACTGTCTTGCAGTGAGCTCGGTCCGGCCCAGACGCCCGGCCCAATACGGCACCAGGGTGCAGTGTGCCGAACCTGTGGCCGGATCCTCGTTGACGCCTACTGCGGGTGCAAAGAAACGAGATACGAAATCGACCGGGGCCCGACCAGGCGCAGTAACAATAACGCCCGTATGTCCCAGTCCGGCGACCAACGCGAAGTCCGGGGCGAGCCGGCTTATCTGCTGCTGATCAGCGAATACAGCGAGCAGATAATCCGCCCGCCACGCAGCCTCGGGCATCGCGCCCAAAGCCGCGGCCAGCGGTTCTCTCGGCACTTCGGCGCGCGGCGGGCGGACTGGAAATATCAACACCAGGTGCTCGTCTTCACACCTGACCTGGAGAGCGCCGGAACGCGATGAGAATTCAATCAGCGCGGCGCCAGGACGCAGGTAACGGGTGATTACCGCAGCACTGGCCAGCGTAGCGTGACCACACAGATCTACTTCGGCTGCCGGAGTAAACCAGCGGATTCGCCAATGGTCGCCGTCAGCGACGACAAACGCCGTCTCCGACAGATTGTTCTGCCGGGCGATGGCCTGCATGAGTTGATCGTCAATCCAGTCAGGCAGCACGCAGACCGCAGCCGGGTTGCCGGTGAACGGACCTGTCGCGAACGCGTCCGCCCAATAGACAGGGATGCTCACAGGCAGGCCGAGATTTCCTGATGCAGAGGCCCGTTGGAAGCCAGCACACTGGTCGTCTCCAGGGTCACGGCGTTGCCTTCCAGGTCGGTGAATCGGCCACCCGCCTCTTCGACGATCAGCGACAAAGCAGCGATATCCAGAATATTCACATCTGACTCGACGACCGCATCGATGCGCCCGGACGCCAGCAGGTGGTAGTGATAAAAATCGCCGTAGCCGCGGATCCGGTCCACCCGGGCCACGACTTCGCCCCATCTCGCCCAGCCGTCGCCGCTGGCCAGGGTCCGCAGGTTACCGGTCGACACCGCGGCCTGCTCCAGATTGCTGATGCTGCTGACCTGGATGCGATGACCGTCCAGCCATGCGCCAGCTCCGGCTTCAGCCCAGGCGATCTCCCCGAAGGCCGGGGCACTGGAGACTCCGAGGACGATTCGACCTTCATGCATCAACGCGATCTGGGTAGAAAAAAACGGGTATTTGCGCACGAAGCTCTTGGTCCCATCGATCGGGTCCACCAGCCAGAGATACCCGGAGTCGCCGTCGCTCCTGCCGGTCTCCTCACCGAAGAAACCATGCTCTGGAAAGCGCAGCGAAATTGTCTTGCGGATCACCTGCTCGGCCTCGATATCCGCGCGGGTGACCGGACTGTTGTCGGCCTTGAGATTGACCTCGAACTGGCCCTGGTAATAGTGCCGGATAACGTCGGCGGCAGCGCGCGCTGCCTCCAGGGCAGCGGTCAAAAACGGGCTGTGTTCCATGATGCTTCGGTCCTGGCAAAGGTGCGGGCGGAGGCCCTGATTCTAGTCCATCCGTCGGCGCCGGGCGTCGGTTGACAGCATCGTGGCAGCTGCCTACAGTGGCCGGACTGTTTGGGTGTTCCCGGCAATTTGTGCCGGGATAACGGGAAGCCGGTGTCCTGAGTCTTGGGAAATCCGGCGCTGCCCCCGCAACGGTGATCGAGTCAAGGTCGCGTCAGTGTCAGCGCAGGCTGCCACAGCCACTGCCCGGAACGGGCGGGAAGGCGATGTGACCGGGGCATCAGCCTCGCTCGTCAGCCCGGAGACCGGCCCAGCAGCAGGTACCGGATCCGCGTGGGGCGGACAAACCGGGCAGAGTCTCGATCCGTTCTGCCATACCCGCCTCCACCGCCGGTTTATCCGTGTGTTGCCGCGTGCGGGCGAGTGCGCGAACGGAGATTGCGATGTTCAAGGGTCTGTCCCGTGTCCTGGCGCCACTTGTTCTGGGCCAGGCTATCGCGATCCCGGCCTATGCCGCTGAGGACAACCGCCGCGAGCTGGCGCCAGTGGTGGTGACCGCAACCCGCACCGCCGTCGCCTCCGATCACACGCTTGCCCCGGTAATAGTGATCGAGCGGGCGGAAATAGAACGCAGCATGGCAGCCAGCGTGGCCGAGCTGCTGCGTTTTCACGGCGGGATCGAAGTCGCCAGCAACGGCGGGCCGGGGCAGGTCACCTCGGTATTTATCCGCGGCGCCGAAAGCGACCAGACGCTGGTCCTGATCGACGGTGTCCGCCTGAACTCCGGCACCTCCGGCATCGCTCCGATTGAGAATATCTCTCCTAACATCGTCGACAGGATCGAGATCGTGAAAGGCCCCAGAGCAGCGCTATACGGGTCCGAGGCGGTGGGCGGTGTGATCAACATCATCACGCGCAAAGACAACAGCGGTCTGAAGGCGAGCGCGACAACCGGCGGCGGACGCTATGGCACCCGGACCGCGGCTGGCGAGCTCGCGGTCGCGGGCGAGATGTCCGGCGCTGGCGTCAACGTTTCGTGGCTGGATACGGATGGATTTCCGACGCTGGCGGCCAGCGACGACGACGCAGGCTACGACAACCTGACTATCGACAGCTGGGGCCAGGCCGAAATCGGCGGCGCTACGCTTGGCGCCCACCTCTGGCGCGCGGACGGCACCACTGAATACTCGGACTTTTTCCTGCTCCCGGTGAGCCAGCATTACACCAACAGCGCAACGCAGCTGAGCGTTGAGCTCGAACCAGCCGCCAATTGGCAGACAAACCTGTCCCTGAGTCGGGTGCTGGACAAGATCGATCAAGGCAGCGGCGCTTTCGACCCCCGGGACTACACACGGACCGATCGTTATGAACTCGATTGGCAGAATGACATCACACTCACGCCCTGGCTGGAACTTGTCGCCGGTCTGCACGGAAGCCGGGAGCAGACTTCAGGCATCATCTTTGGCGTGCCGCTGGAGAAAAACCCCGGCAGCGGAGATGTCCATCAGGATGTCGATGCGGCCTATCTGGAGACCATTGGCGAGTTTGGGCGGCAGCGATTCGTGGCCGCGGTGCGCCGCTCTGATTACGATGTCTTCGGTACCGAGAACAGCTGGAACCTTGACTACGGTATCGACCTTGGCCGGGGGTTACGCTTTACCGCCGGCGCAGGCCGGGCATTCCGGGCGCCCAGCAGCCTGGATCTTTACGGCTTTGGCGGCAATCCGGACCTCAGGCCGGAGGTTGCGCATGCATGGGATTTCAATTTCATCCAGCGCATCGGCGAGCGCCAGACATTCAGCATCGGTGGCTTTAGCAATCGGATCAAGAATTTGATCGAGTTTGTGTTCACCGATCCGCCAAACTTTGTCGGCGAGAACCGTAACGTCGAGAAGGCGCGTATCACCGGTGCCGAGCTCGCCTACAAATACCAGGGAGAGAACTGGCGATTGCGCTGTGAGGCCACGTTCCAGGACCCGAAGAATCTGAGCGACGACGAGAAGCTGCTGCGCCGGGCTGACAGGGTGCTGACTCTGGCGCTGGTCCGCCAATTCGGCACTCACGAGGCCGGCATAGACCTGCTTGCCAGCGATGACCGCAGAGATTTTGGAGGCGTCAGACTGGCCGGCTATGTACTGCTCAACCTGAGTGCGCGGATGCAGCTTTCGCCCCACCTGACCTTGCGTACCAAGGTCGAGAACCTGCTGGACAAAGATTATGAGCTGGCCGCGGGTTACAACACAGCCGGGCGCGGTGCCTATGCCACTTTGAGCTACGATTATTAGGCGGACAACGGAGACAAGACATGGGCAATCGGCTCAGCAAAATCTACACTCGGACAGGCGACGCCGGTACCACAGGCCTTGGCGATGGGACCCGGGTAGCCAAGGACCACCCGCGGGTGGAGGCCTACGGTTCAACCGACGAATTGAACAGCGCAGTCGGCGTGATCCTGGCTACCGGGGACGTGCCCGAGGGTATCGCCGCGTGCCTGACCGAGACCCAGCATGATCTGTTTGATCTTGGCGGTGAGCTTTGCATTCCGGGCAGCGAAGTGGTGACCGCCGCCCACGTGGAGCGTCTTGAGCGTGAGCTGGATCGGCTCAATGAAACGCTGCCTCCGCTCAAGGAATTCGTGCTGCCCGGTGGCGGTGCAACCGCCGCTGCCTGTCACATGGCGCGGACCATCTGCCGGCGCGCGGAGCGCAGAGTGCTAAGCTTGGCTTCAAACGAGCCGGTCAACCCGGAAGTAGTTCGCTACCTGAACAGATTGTCTGACCTGTTGTTCGTGATCGCCCGGGTTTTCGCACGGCGAGACTGCGGCCAGGAGGTGCTGTGGCACCACCAGCGCGGGCGCAGGTCCTAATCGGAACCGCCGCTGCGCGACATCTCCAGATACTCACAGATCTGAGCGACCCCGGCCAGCAGTCGCGGTCCCGGGCGCGACACCAGATCCCCGTTTACAAGGTACATATGGCCGTCGCGGACCGCGGCCAGATCTTCGAAACGCTGCCAGCGAGCCAGTGGGTCGCCGGCTCCGGCGGCAGTCGCCATCATCACCTGAGGGTCCGCGGCCACCACGGCTTCTGCGGAGACCTGGGCGGCCAGCCCCGGCAGATCGGCAAATACGTTTTCGCCGCCGCATAGCGTAATCGCCTGACTGATAATCTGAGCGGCGGTCACGGTATACAGGGGACGCTCCGAGACCTGAAAAAAGGTCCGGCGCACGGCGCGCGCCGCATAGCGATCGCGCAATGCGGCCAGTTCCTGACGATAGGCAGTGGCGCGGCGCTCAGCCGTATCAACCCGCCCGGTCAGGCGGCCGATCTGCTCCAGCGCTTCGGCCACCGAGGCCAGGCTCGAACCTCCGATCAACACGACCTCATAACCGTCGTCGCGCAATTGTTCGATCACCGCCGCCGGAGTACCGCCTTGCCAGGCAAGCAACAGATCCGGCTGCAGACTGAGGATGCGTTCCCGATCAAGGCGAAATGCGTCGCCGACGCGTGGCAGCTGCAGCGCGGCGTCGGGATAATCGCTGTACTCGACAGTGCCGACCAGCGTGTCGCCGGCGCCGGCAGCATAGACCATTTCAGCCAGATGCGGCGCCAGCGTGATTATGCGCGGAGCAGAAGCCCGCATTTCGGCCTGTACCGCCCCCGCAAAAAAAACCGTGAGCGAGATAACTCCGGCGATCAGCGCCAGAGCGGACCAACGCCGGAAAATCATAGCGCCAGGCCGAATACCGTCATCAGCGAAATCGCGGTCATCCAGATCAGCAGGGTGCGCATGATCAGGCGCACGGCCGCCTGTACCGGCGCGGTGCCAGGCCCCTGGTCCTGCCCGGCGTCGCCCGCACCCCCGATCGCACCGCGCCCGGCGCAAGCGAGGATCTCGTCATTGACATGGAAAAACTTGTCCGAGCAAGTGTCGTAATAACCACGCCAGTCGGACATGGCGTCTTCAAAGCTGCCGGCCATCGCATAGCTCAGGGCCAGCACCCGCGCCGGCATCCAGGCAAGCGCGCCGTAGACTGATTGCACCGCGTGCAGATAGGCCGGATTCGGCTGGCCCTCGGCGCGCAGACGCACGGTCTCAAACACGGCTCGGCGCCGCATCAGGTCAGCGACCCGAAACAGCCAGGCTCCGCTGGGACCAAGGACCATAAACCAGAAGATCACCCCGAACATGCGATTGTTGGCTTGCGCCAGCACCGCCTCTTCCACCGCCAGCACCCGTCGCCCTTCGCTGCCGGCCAGGTCCGCTTCCGCCAGCACCTTGGCCAGTCTCCGTGAAGCTTCGTGGTCACCTTCCGCGACGGCATCGAGATACTCATCGACGTCGCGGATCAGGTCACGGGGTCCGAAACTGAACACCAACACCACCGCTGCGAATGCCAGCGCGAGCAGGCCGAGCAAGACATGACTGAATGCGACGGCCAGAAACAGCACTGGAAGGACCGGCAGTACAACGATCAACACTGCCAGCAACAGCGCGACCGCACCCTGGCGTTGACCCATCAAACGAAAGCCACGGTCGAAATAGCCGTCCAGGCCCCGCGGCTCGCGCAACGAGAGCAGGCGAGTCATGGTGCGCTCGAGCAGGAGAGCGATGATCAGGGCAATCAGTTTCACGTCAGGCCAGTCACAGCTATTACGGCAGGCAATTTCGCAGGGTCATGGGCTGATTATACGCCGCGCCGCGCGTTAATCTGCCGGCGCAGGTCGAGCCAGTCGAAACCGGGCCCTGGATCACGCTTGCGGCCGGGGGCGATATCGCTGTGTCCGGCAATGCGCTCCGGGCTGATACCGGGATAGGCCTGGTCGAGCGCGGCGACCACCTCTACCAGAACCGCATACTGGATATTGGTGAAGTCTCCCTCGTCGGTCCCCTCCATCTCTATGCCAATCGAGAAATCATTGCAGCGTTCGCGGTCTTCATAACGCGACACCCCGGCATGCCAGGCGCGGCGATTGAATGGCACGAACTGGACCAGTTCCCCGTCGCGCCGGATCAACAGATGTGCCGATACTTTAAGGTCAGCGATTTCGGCAAAATACGGGTGAGCCGACGAATCCAGGGTATTGCAGAACAAGCGCTCGATCCACGAACCGCCGAACTCGCCCGGCGGCAGACTGATGCTGTGTATCACCAGCAATTCCGGTGCACAACCTGCTGGGCGCGCGTCCTGATTGGGTGACGGGACCTGGCGAGCTTGCTCCAGCAGGCCGGTTTCAACATCCAGCTTCATCCGCGACTTCCGGGCGTTTTGTGCATGGGGAGGCATCATGCCCCGCCGGCACCGGACAGGTAAAGACTTGCGTCCAGAGGACACGCTGACCATCATCCATCCCATGAGTGCCTCACCGCCCGACCTGCAGACAATGATCGCCGAGCTGGTAGCCCTGCCCTCGGTCAGCAGCGTCCAGCCCGAACTGGACAGCAGTAACAAGGACGTTTGCGATCGGCTGGCCAGCTGGCTGGAAGATCTCGGCTTCGTCGTGTCCGTATTACCGGTTCCGGATCGGCAGATGAAATTCAATCTGCTGGCGCGCCTGGGCGAGGGTGAGGGCGGGCTGGTCCTCGCCGGCCACACCGACACCGTGCCCTGGGACGAGTCTGGCTGGTCCAGCGATCCGTTTGTCGCCAGCCGGCAGGACGATCGTGTCTACGGATTGGGCACCGCCGACATGAAATCATTTCTGGCTCTGGCGGCCCGCGCCGCGGCCGGTCTTGCCGGGGAAAACTTGCGGGCGCCGTTGACGATCCTCGCTACTGCCGACGAGGAGAGCACGATGAGCGGCGCCCGGGCGCTGGCTGCAAGCGGACAGGCTCCGGGGCGATATGCGCTGATTGGTGAACCGACAGGCATGCAGCCTGTGTTCCAGCACAAGGGTGTGCTGATGGAAGGTATTCGCGTGCGCGGCAAAAGCGGCCACTCCAGCAACCCGGCTCTGGGGCGGAACGCGCTCGAGGGCATGCTGGAGGTGATCGCGGTATTGCGGCAACTACAGACCGAATTCGCCGACCGCTTTAGTCAGCCCGCGTTCGAGGTTCCCGAACCCACCATCAACCTCGGCTATATCAATGGTGGCGACAATCCGAATCGAATCTGTGCGCAGTGTGAGCTGCACGTCGATGTGCGCCTGAACCCGGGGATGACGGTACGCGGTACCCGGGCTTTGATCCACGAGCGCGTCCGCGCGCGCCTGGCCGGCAGCGGTCTGCAGGTGGAATTCCTGACCCTGTTCGAAGGCGTGGACCCGCTGCGCGGCCAGGACGGTCCGCTGCTTCACGCCTGCGAGGCTGCGACCGGAGCACGCAAGTCGGTCTGTTTTTGTACGGAAGGCCCCTATCTGCAGTCGCTGGGCATGGAGACCGTGGTCATGGGGCCCGGCAGCATAGACCAGGCGCACCAGCCGAACGAGTATCTGAGTCTGGCACAGGCGCAGACTTGCGCCCGGGTGCTCGACGGATTGATCCACCACTTCTGTGTAGCTGGCCACGGCGCAGACCATCCGTGAACCCGCGGTACGCGAGGACCGGTAAACATGCGCATGGATAACAAGTCCCTGGTCGAACGCGACCTGGCGGTCCTCTGGCATCCCTGCAGCCAGATGAAGGATTACGAAACTCTGCCGATGATCCCGATCCGCCGCGGCCGCGGCGTATGGCTGGAGGATTTCGACGGCAAGCGTTATCTGGATGCGATCAGCTCCTGGTGGGTCAATTTGTTCGGTCACTCGAATCCGCAGATCAATGAGGCGATCCGGGCCCAGCTCGACGAACTTGAGCATGTGATCCTGGCCGGGTTCACCCATCAACCGGTGCTGCAGCTGTCAGAGGAACTGGTGGCCGTGACCCCGCCCGGCCTGGCGCGCTGTTTTTACGCGGACAATGGCTCGTCGGCCGTCGAGGTGGCGGTCAAGATGAGCTTCCATTACTGGCGCAATCAGGGCCAGACGGCAAAGACCCGTTTTGTCACGCTGGGCAACAGCTACCACGGCGAGACTCTGGGCGCGTTGGCCGTGGGTAACGTCCAGCTGTACAAAGACATTTACCAGCCACTGTTGATGGACACGCTGACGGTACCCTCGCCAGACTGCTTTTATCGCGAATCCGGCGAATCCTGGGAGGACTACAGCCGCAGGCAGTTCGAGCCGATGGAGCGGTGTTTGCAGCAGCAGGCCGCGGAGATATGTGCGGTCATCGTCGAACCCCTGGTGCAGTGCGCCGGCAACATGCGGATGTACCACCCGGTGTATCTCAGCTTGTTGCGCGAAGCGTGCGACCGCTACCAGGTGCACCTGATAGCCGACGAAATCGCAGTCGGTTTTGGCCGCACCGGCACCCTGTTCGCATGCGAACAGGCGGCGATCTCGCCGGACTTCCTGTGCCTGTCCAAAGGGCTGACCGGGGGCTATCTGCCCTTGTCGGTGGTGCTCACCACCGAGCAGGTCTACCAGGCTTTCTACGCCGACTATGAAACCCTGAAAGCATTCCTGCACTCGCACAGTTATACCGGTAACCCGCTGGGATGCACGGCTGCGCTGGCTACGCTCGAGATATTTCGCAGCCGCGATGTGCTCGGGCGCAACGCCGGTCTGGCCGGCTACATGGGGCGCGCGGTAGCCGAACTGGCGGACCATCCGCATGTCGGTGAGATCCGCCAGCACGGCATGATCCTTGCGGTAGAGATGGTGCGCGATCGCCACACCCGCGAACCCTTTCCGTGGCAGGAGCGACGCGGTCTGACGGTGTATCGCCACGCGCTTGAAAACGGCGTGCTGTTGCGCCCGCTGGGCAACGTGGTCTATTTCATGCCGCCCTATGTGATCGAAGAGGCGGAAATCGATCTGATCGCCCGGGTCGCCATCGAAGGCATCGATCGCGCCAGCAGACTCGCTGCGGGGGACTGAAGGTGCCGAGGATCTCCCGCATTTATTGCCCCGCGATCTTGCAGGAAGGGCAACTGGTCACGCTGCCGGAAAGCGCAGCCCGGCACACGCGAAGAGTCCTGCGCCTGCGCGTCGGCGATCGGATCCGGGTTTTCGACGGAGCCGGTCACGAGCACGAAGCAGTCCTCGCCGCTGCAGGCCCGGGGACCACCGCGCGGGTCGGCGCGGCTCTGCCCCCGGCCCCTGAATCCTCCCTGTCGCTAACGCTGATGCAAGGCGTCAGCCGTGGCGAGCGCATGGATTGGGTGGTGCAAAAGGCCACGGAACTCGGCGTGTCGCGTATCGTGCCGGTGCTGACCGCGCGCAGCGTCGTCCGCCTCAGCGAGCAACGCGCGGAACAACGGCGTGAACACTGGCAAGCCATCGCCGTCAGCGCCTGTGAACAATCCGGCCGGCGTGTGCTGCCCGAGCTGGCGCTGCCGCGAACGCTTGACCGGGCGCTGACAGAAGAGTCGCGACCAGGTTTGCAGCTGATGCTGTCTGCCGATGCCGACCTCGCGCTGCCGTCGCTGACGCCCGAAATCGTGGAGATCTGTCTGTTGATCGGGCCCGAAGGCGGACTCGATGAGGACGAAGAAGCCCGAGCGCGCAGCCTCGGATTCGTCACGGTCAGCCTGGGACCCCGCGTCCTGAGGACGGAAACCGCAGCCGTCGCGGCGCTGGCCGCTTGTCAGACCTTATGGGGCGATTTCAGCGCCAATCGCTGATCGATTCGGCAAGGCTCGTCTCGATACGCTCCAGATCGGGCACCAGCGGGTATTCGTTGATCATCCGCACGCGGCAGATCACCGGCGCAGCGTCCGGCCAGTCCTGACCGCTCTCGGGTCCGATGACGTTCGAGCTGACCCGGACCAGCTGAGGCAGACCCTGGCTGAGGATGGCAAAAAATCCCCCGGGGAGGCCGGACGTGGCATGCAGGATCACCGCCCGGGTGCGGCTGGCGATCTCCGGTGACGGTTGTCCGCAGGCCGACTCGAACGAGACCAGCGGGATTTCACGTCCCTTCCAGCCTACCTTGCCCAGCAGCCACTCCGGACCCTGCTCCAGCAAGCGCAGCTGGCCTAATCCGGTGACCTCGGCCACGCAGACCCGAGGTACGATCAGCCGTGTATCGGCGATCGGTATCAGCAGGCTGTAGAGTTCGTCGATGGTCTCAGTCATGTTGCATCGGATCCTCGACCAGCGCGCCAATCGCGGCGAGCAATTGGTGCTCCTGGTAAGGCTTGCCCAGATAGTCGTCGACCCCGGTTTCGATTGCGCGGGCCCGGTGCTTCTGACCGACTCTGGAGGTAATCATCACAATCGGAATGTGTTTCAGGCGCGGGTCGTTACGCACATGAGTGGCCACCTCGTAGCCGTCCATGCGCGGCATTTCGATGTCCAGCAGCATGATATCCGGCATGTGTTCCTGCAGCAGCGCGATGGCATCGACGCCATCCTTCGCAGTGATCACGCGCATGCCGTTACGCTCCAGCAGGCGTTCGGTCACCCGACGTACGGTGATGGAATCATCCACTACCATCACGAATACCCGGTCGTCACGGTGCTCCTTCTCGACCGGCTCGGGATACGCGCTGTCGACCCGAGGCCGGCTGCGGATCAGGGCGCCGGCATCGAGGATCATCACGATACTGCCGTCGCCGAGGATCGTCGCGCCGGACAAGCCGCGTATCCCGGCCAGTTGCGGGCCAAGAGTCTTGACCACGATTTCCCTGGCGCCGAGCATTTCGTCGGTCAGTAACGCGGTTGACGCTTCCCCGGCCCGCACCAGCACCACCGGGATGCTGGTGTCGTCTTCCGGCACCGGCTGCGCATGACCATCGACCAACGTCGCCAGGTGTCGGAAATGATAATCCCGATCGCCGTAGCGGTACGGCACCGGTCGCTCTCCGAGATGCCTGGATAATTCCCGGCCAGGCAGCCGGACCACGCCCTCGATCGTCGGCAGCGGCAGCGCGAACAGCTCGTCGGCGCAGCGCACGATCAGCGCCTGAGTGATGGCCCGGGTATAAGGCAGTCTGACCAGAAAACGCGTGCCCTTGTCGGGGCCGGTCTCGATATGCATCGAACCGCCCAGATCCCGGATCTCGGTGGCCACCACATCCATACCGACGCCACGGCCGGCCGACTGGGTGAGTTGCACAGCAGTGCTGAAACCCGGCTTCAGGATCAGTTCCGCAGCCGCGTCCACACTGAGTTGTTGACCGGGCTCGATCAGGCCCTGGAGTTCAGCGCGGCGGCGAATGGCCTCGATATCCAGACCGACACCGTCGTCCGCGACTTCGACAATGATCTCCGATCCCTCGCGCCGCAGACCGATCTGGATATGACCGACTTCCGGCTTGTTTTTTTGCTTACGGACCTCCGGTGTTTCGATACCGTGGATAACGGCATTGCGCAGCAAGTGTTCGAACGGCGGCAACATCCGGTCCATGACCTGGCGATCCAGCTCGCTGGTGCCGCCCTGAATCTGCAATTCGGCTTGCTTTCCGTTCTCTCGCGCCGCCTGACGGACGATCCTGCTCAAACGCTGCGCATGACGGCTAAACGGCACCATACGGGTGCGCATCAGACCGTCCTGCAGCTCGGAGATCACCCGGGCCTGCTGGGTGAGCAGGGTCTCGCCGTCACGCACCAGTTCGCTCAATACCTGTTGCAGGCTGGCGACATCATTGGCCGCCTCTGCCAGCGCCCGCGACAATTGCTGGATCATCGAATAACGATCCAGCTCCAGCGGATCGAAATCGTCTCTTCTGGGAACCGCATCCTGATGTCGGTTCAGAATCTGTGCCTCAGTCTCCATTTCCAGCTTGCGCAGCTGGTCACGCAAGCGGACTACCGTCTGGTTGAGTTCATCGAGGTTGAAATCGACCGAGCCCAGCTGTTGCTCCAGTCGTGAGCGGAAGATGCTGACCTCTCCGGCCGCGTTGAGCAGATTCTCCAGCAGTTCCGCGTCGACCCGGGCCACCTCGGGACGGCCCAGCGAGGGAGCCGACAAGCGCAGACTGGGGGGCTCCGGTTGCAGGATCGGCGCCGGAGGAACCGGCGTTGGCGGAACCGGCGCTGGCGGCTGCAGGTCTTCGGGCCCGGCTTCATCTGCCACGGGAGCCACCGGCGCCACTGGTTCCGGAATCGGCATCGCTCGTGCCGCCGGCCAGTCGATGGCACGCAGCTCTGGTGCGGCGGCGGGCGCCGGAAACTCAGCACCGTCCTGTAAGACCGGGATCGATTTTGCTGGTCTTTCTGCGGGCGATGCCGCTGGCATTTCGGTCAGCGGTTCGGGCGCCGGTTCTGCCTCAGTCTCTGGCTGAGCTTCTGGCTGATCTTCTGGCCGCGTTTCCGGGGCAAGCTCGGCGGCCTTGGCTGTCGGCACAACAAATGGCTCAACCGGTTCACCGGCGGTCACCGCAGCGAGCGCACTGGTCAAATCCGGCGCCACTGCAGGCATATGCCCACCCTCAACGACGTCCCGCATACGGTGCAGCTCATCCAGAGAGCGCTGGATAATGTGATCAGCCGCTGCCAGATCCGCCACCTGGTTCTCGGCGACGCCGGTCACCAGTGACTCCAGCGCATGGCTCAGATCACCCATGGAGGTAATCCCGGCCAGCCGCGCTCCGCCCTTCAGCGTATGCAAATGGCGCTGCAATTCATGCAGGCGATGGCCTTCCGACGGCGCCTCGCGCCAATGGTTGAGCGTGGTTTCCGCCTGGTCCAGCAACTCGGTGGCTTCCTCGCAGAATATTCCTGCGATCTCCTCGTCGATATCCAGCCGCAAGGGCGCCTCTGGTTCCGGCGCTCCGGCCTCAGGCTCCGGCAACTCCGGTTCGACAGCGACTGGCGCTGCACCCTCCTCGTCTTCCAGCGTCGATTCGGCCGAAGCGGCCTTCTGCCGCTGATCCGGCCGGGCCTCTGCTTCAGCCTCCTCCATGGCCGCCTCGGCGCGGAGCACGTACTCGGCGTACTCGTGGCGCAAGCGGCTCGCAAGATCGCCGCCATCAGCGGAAACGGGCTTGCCTTCACGGACCCGGTCAATGATGTCGCCCATCAGCATGGATACCTGACGGCAAAGCTCCAGACCCTCGGCGCTTAATCCCGTCTGGTCTTCATACAAACGCCGCACCAGCTCGTTCAGCGGCGCCGCCAGCTCCACCGCGGCATCGACCCCGGCCATGTTCGCGCTACCGCTCAAGGTATGGCAGGCGCGATGCATCTCCTCGGTCACCGGATGTGGCGCAGGAATTCCGTCGCGGCTTTCGAGGTAGGTCCGGATTGCGGCCAGATGCCCGGAAGCCTCCTTGGTGAAGATGTCACGCAGGACCGGGTCCATTTCGGTCCGCGCCGATTCTGCAGGCATGATCCGGATCTCGCGGCCGGCCAGCGTCTGTTCGAGCATCAGCTCGGCCTCGGGGCTGGCCTCGGCGAAAGCCTTGGCCTGATCGATAAATGCGGCGATGTCGTGCTCCGGCTCGCGACCGGTTTCCAGCTGCTCGATCAGCGCGGGCACCAGATTCACCGCGCCCTGCATGAACGCCAGCAGCGCGGGTGACGGCTTTACGCCACCGTCTATGATGCGGTTCAACAGGTGCTCGATTGCCCAGCCGAATTCACCGAGCCGCTCGGCGCCGACCATCCGGCCACTGCCCTTGAGCGTGTGGAACTGGCGTCGCAGTTCGCCCAGTGCTTGTTGGTCAGTCGGGCTCTCTATCCAGCCGGGCAACAAGCTGGTCATGCTCGCGTGCAGTTCACCGGCTTCCTCGATAAACAGCTCGAGCAATTCCGGATCGATGCGTCGCGCCTCCGGACCTACGCGCGGTGGCGGTTCTGGCGGCGGTTCTGGTGGCGCTTTTGCCGCCACTGGCTGCTCCGGCGGCAGCTCAAAATCAACACCCGGCCGCTGCATTACCTGGGTCTTGTCATATTCTGCGGCCTCTGCGCCGGTATCCAGCCTCGGCAGCTGCACGGTTTCGGCGTGGGTGGCAGGGGCCTGATCCGCGATTTCGAAATCCGGCTCCCGGCGCATGGTCTCCAGCGCCGCCAGACAAGCTTCGGCGTTATCCAGCATGTACATCGGATCGCTGCGGCCAAGCTGGATCGTCTCCATGTAATACTCGACGCTGACGATCGCGTCGGCCAGACGGTCCAGCGCGTCCACCGACGGCACCGCATCACCGATGGACAGCCAAAGCCGGATGCTGCGCCCGATACGCTCAACGATGTTCACCGCGCGGCTGCGATCGAGCATCAACAGACCGGCGGTAATACCGCGCAAATGGCCCGGCACTTCGTCCAGCATGTGCGGCTCCAAAGGCGCGTCCAGCGACTGGACGATGGCATCCTTGACCAGGCCGAGATTCAGGATGCATTCTTTCAGCACCGCCGCCGTGACTTCCTGGAAGTCTCGGTAGGACTCCATCTCCTGGAGGTCTGGCTCCGCGCCACCGGCGTCGGCGTCCTCGCCGACCAGTCCGACCATCTGACTGTCCAGACTGTCCTCGACCTCGATCAGAACCGTCGCGACAGCCAGAAGATCTGCCTCCTCGGCCAGTTTCTCCCCGCCGGCGATGGCGCGAAGCTCGTCAGACTGGTTTTGTACCGCATTCTGCAGGCCGCCAAGACCCAGCACACCCAGCGTGTCGCCGATCTTTTTCAGCAGCTCCAGCTGTGGCTGAAGATCTTCGGTCCGCTGCAGCCCGGTGCGCACGAAGATATCCAGCACATCCTTGACCTTGCCCAGGTCCTCACGGATCGCCGCGGCCACCGTCTGCATCAGCTTGACGCTCGGCGCTGAAAGGCTGTCTCGTGCCCCTTCGAGTTCGTCTTCGTCCGGGATCAGCTCGCCGAGGCTGAAACAATTGCGGATGGCGGTGACGCGCTTGCCCCGGGACAGCGATCGGGCCACGTAGAACAACAGGCTGTTAAGCAGCTCGAATGGCGGATTGGACTCCAGACTGGCCTCTCCCTCCCTGATCACCTGGCGGATCTGAAGATCGACATGGCCCATCAGACGCTTGACCGCGGGCGCGCTTTCCAGACCGTTCTGGCGCAGCGCCTCGATCACTCCACCGGTCACCCACCACAGCTGATAGGAGCGATCCTCGACCGCGGCCGTTTCCAGCATGGAAACAATGTCGGCCATTGCGGCCAGGCTGCTGTCGGGCTGTTCCCCGCGAATCCAGTGCAGCAGCGCGGTCTGGAACTGCGGCCGCAAACGCTTGGCCAGCTGACGGAAAGTCTCACCGGTCAACTGTCGCGGCGGTGTCTCCCGCTCCACGCGCCGATCCGGCGGCAAATCGAGCAACAGAATCGTGTTTTCTGACAACAGGGGATGGCCGCGCACAGCGCGCAGGTCATTGAGCAGCGGCAGCAATACCAGCGGGATATCCTTGCCGCCGCTGAGCACGCGGTCCATATATGCCGGAAGCTGCACCATGGACCGGGTCAACGCATCCAGACCCTCGCTGCGGCGCACACTGTCGCTGCCGAACTCGAGCATCGCCTTGGAGACGAGCTCCATCTCCTCCGCCAACAGCGCGGCGCCATGGACCTCGACCAGCTGCAGGGCACCGTGCACCTGGTGCATGCGCTCGGCACAACGGCTAAGCGCGGCGTTATGGTCCGGATGCTCAATGTACTCCTCAAGAGCCTGACGCGCTTCCTGCAGCGTCGGGCCGAGTTGTTCGTTGACCCAGACCAGGGCCTGTGAGACAGCTTTCGTCATCGATTTATTCTTCGGCGCTCAATCAGCCCGACGTTTCCTGCAAGCGTCATCCGGTCAGGCCTTGGCCGCGCTCGTTTTTGCCCCGATTCCCGATTTCTTCCCTGATTTGCCCGTACGGCTACCGGCCGGCGCCGCGGGCAACCTGAACCCGGCTACCGAGCTGCGCAGCTGGGCCGCCAGTTCGGCCAGCTTGCCGATAGAATCCGAGGTCGCTCCGGTCGCCTCCGCGGTCTGCGAGCTGACTTCGCGGAGCACCCCCATGTTGCGAGTGATATCCGTGGCCGCCATGGACTGCTCACGCGCCGTCCCGGAAATGTTTTGCACCAGGTTCGCGATCTGGTTCGAAACACTTTCGATCTCATCCAGCGCCGCGCCGGCGTTCTCCGCCAGCAACGCTCCGCCAACCACATCGGTGGTGCTGCGTTCCATGGAAATTACGGCTTCGTTGGTGTCGGATTGAATGGTCTTGACCAGGACCTCGATCTGCTTGGTCGCGTTGGCCGACCGCTCAGCCAGCCTTTGCACTTCATCGGCAACCACGGCGAAACCTCGCCCCGCCTCGCCGGCCATGGATGCCTGGATGGAAGCGTTCAGCGCCAGGATATTGGTCTGCTCGGCGATGTCGTTGATCAGTTCAATGATGTTCCCGATCTCCTGGGAACTCTCGCCGAGGCGTTTAATGCGTTTGGAAGTGTCCTGGATGGTCTCTCGAATCGTATTCATCCCTTCGATGGTTCGGCGCACCGCCTCACCACCCTTATGCGCAACGTCCACCGAGTGTCGCGCCACGTCGGCGGAGCGCTCGGCATCTCCGGACACCGCTTCGATCGAAGCCGCCATCCGCGCCACGGATTCCGTCGCATCGGCGACCTGTTTCGATTGAGTTTCACTGGCCTGGGCCAGATGACCGGCAGTAGCCTGGGTCTGACGCGCGGCGGCATCGATGCGGATGCCGGTCTCATTGATCGTGGTCACCAGTTCTCTCAGCGCTTCGATCGCATAGTTGATCGAGTCGGCGATCGCGCCGGTGATATCTTCGGTTACCGTCGCCTGCACAGTGAGGTCGCCATCCGCAAGGCTGCCCAGCTCGTCCAGCAGACGCAGGATGGCCGCCTGGTTTCGCTCGTTCTGGCTGCGCTGGAGCTCCGCAGTGCGCCGGCTGTCTTCACCCGAGAAGGTCATCACCGCCAGCACCAGGGCTACCAGCAATGCCGCGGCGACCAGACCCAGCGGTAACCACGGGCTGCCCAGTTTGATCGGTCCCAGAGAACCGGCCGCTGCACTGGGCATTCTGGCCAGTTCTGACTGGAGATCGCCGGCCCTGGCCGCCACCGCGGCAACGCCTTCGGTAGTCCCCTCCAGCGCGTCAGCCGAAGCGATCAGCGTCAGCGCGCTGTCGCTCAGGGCCCGGTATGTCTGCTCAAGGGTCTCGATCTGACCTTCGCCCCCCGGCTCGCGCAATGCGGCGACGCCGGCCATGGGCTCAGTGCCGCTCAGCGCCAGCACCAGCCGACCCAGGCGCATCTCATCATCACTCAACAACCGTGACACGGATACCGGATCAGGGACTCCGGCGGCAAGCGTGCTGGCAGTGACGGCCACCCGGGCGGCGAGAGCGCTTGCCTCATCCAGCGTGCTTCGGGTTGTGCCGCTGGCGTTCCCGGAGAAGTCAGACAACAAGCCCTGAATGGTTACGGCACCGTTGGCCACTGCGGCTGCGGCTGCGCCGGCGGTCATCACATCCTGTCGACTCGCGGCGACCGTCTCGGCCGCCCCGGCCAGAGCGTCGAAAGCAGCAGGCTGTATGGCCTGCGGCAATCGATTGAACGCGGCCCTGGCCTGCTGAGCCGAAGCGCTCAGTCGGTCGAATGCAGCACCATTGCCGCTGCGCGCTGCGTACGCGGCGGCGGGCATTTCGGCCGCTATACGGGCAAGCAAATCCGTCTGCTGGCTGACCGCGCCGCCGGCTGCCCGATTTTGTGCCGCATAGTAGAGGCTTGCTCCGGCCAGCACGAGAAGCAGGACCAGGATCGCGCCCAGCAAGGGCATACGTCTGACGCCGGAATGCATTTCGTCCATCGTTACCTACCCGGAAGTGTCTTCGTTGACCTGATCAATTCTCATTCTGGCCGGCCTGCAGAAACTGTGGGCTCTCCACCAGTCTTGTCAGGTTAAAAATCGGCCAGGCATCCATGTCCTGCCGGAATGCGCCGTCAAGATATCGTTCACAGCGCAATACCGTCTCGGGACTTTCCGCCACCCGCTGTTCGGGCGGAAAACGCCTGAAACCAAACACCTCGTCCACGATCAGGCCGGCGGGCACATCCCGATGATTGACCACTACCAGCCTGGTATCGCGCCCGGCGCGAGTCGTGCCACCACCGAGAAAGGCGCGGAAATCGATTACCGGCATCAGCTGACCGCGGACGTTGGCCAGACCCCTGACCCAATCCTTGGAACCCGGAATGCGAGTACAGGCATCCGGGTAGACCATCACTTCACGCACGTCATGCCGCGAAGCGACAAAATTCTCCTGTCCAAGCCGGAAAGCCAGACCGACCCATTCCTCGTCACCGGCAACGGCGCTGCCGGATGCGGCCTGCAAGCCGCGGCGCTCCATTTCCCGTAACAGTTCGAACGGGCGCTCCTTGAGCGTATGCAGCGGGATCGCGGCCTCCATGCTTGTTCTTGTCATTGCCCCAATGCGGCCTTGATCTTGGAAACCAGCTCCTGTTCCGACACCGGTTTGACCAGATAGTCCACAGCGCCCTGGCGCAATCCCCAGATCCGGTCCGTGTCGTTGCCCTTGGTGGTGACCATCAGGACCGGGATAGCGCAGGTCTCCGGGTCCTTGGATAGCTCCCGCGTCGCCTGGTAGCCGTTCATGCCCGGCATCACGATATCCATGATCACCACGTCGGGTTTCAATTTCCGGGCCTTCTCCAGCCCTTCGGTACCGTCGTTGGCCGCATCAGTGTCGAAACCGTTCTTCTCCAGGTATCCCCGGATCACATGCACCTCGGTGGGTGAATCGTCAATGATCAGCACCAGAGCCATATGCCGAATCCTCCTTCGAGTGCCTCAGTGCACCGCTGCCGGTGCCCCGAGTTGGGTATGGATCGCGTTGATGAGTTCGTCTTTGGTGAAGGGTTTGGTCAGATACTGCTCCGAACCGACGATGCGTCCACGAGCGCGATCGAACAGCCCATCCTTGCTCGAAAGCATGATCACCGGCGTGGTGCGGAAGACTTTATTGTGTTTGATCAGCGCACAGGTCTGATAACCATCAAGACGGGGCATCATGATGTCCACGAAAATGATGTCTGGATGATGGTCGGCGATTTTGGACAAGGCATCGAAACCGTCCACGGCGGTGAATACCTCGCATCCCTCCCGGGACAGTAGCGTCTCTGCGGTACGGCGGATGGTCTTGCTGTCGTCGATGACCAGCACTTTAAGCCCGCGCAGATCCTTGGGATTGACCCTGTCCACTCCTTCCTCCTCAAGATCAAGCGATGATACCGTCGGCGTTTTGCTCACCACCGTAGTTATGGCCGCAGTGACGCCGCGATTCCTTGGGGGCCTTTTAACATATTGAAGCGGCAGCCGCTACGGACCCCATCACCCTCTGGTGAGCTCGCCGGATCAGAGGATGCTGCTATATTACGCAGCCCGTATATCCCGGCTGCAAGCGACGTCAGGCGCCTGAAATCCATGGAGAGCCGCCATGCCCGATAAACCAACCCGTCTCGGTGTCGTGATGGACCCGATCGACAGCATCAAGCCGGTCAAAGACAGCACCCTGGCCATGCTGATCGAGGCGCAATCGCGAGGCTGGGAACTCAACTATATGGAACAGCGAGATCTGTTCGTCGAAGACGGGCACCTCCGCGCGCGGGTCCAGCGCCTGACGGTGACCGACGACAAGGCGCATTGGTTTGACCTCGAAGCACCGCAGCAGGCGGCGCTGGGCGAGCTCGACGTGATCCTGATGCGGAAGGATCCGCCGTTTGACATGGAATACGTGTATACGACCTATCTGCTTGGCCGTGCCGAAGAGGCCGGTTGTCTGGTGGTCAATCGGACCGCCAGTCTGCGTGACGTCAGCGAGAAGGCATACACCATGTGGTTTCCGCAATGCTGCCCGCCGACACTGATCACACGCTCGATGAGCGAAATGCGCCGGTTCCTCGGCGACCATGGCGCAATCGTGGTCAAGCCGCTGGACGGCATGGGCGGCCGATCCATCTTCGTGATCCGGTCTGGCGACGCCAATGCCAACGTGATCCTGGAAACCCTGACCGACAACCAACACCGCTTTGCGATGGCCCAGCGATATGTCCCGGAGATCAGCTCGGGCGGCGACAAGCGCATCCTGTTGATCGATGGCGAGCCGTATCCGCACTGCCTGGCGCGGATCCCCCCGGCCGGAGACAACCGCGGCAACCTGGCGGTAGGTGCCACCGCCGAAGGCCGTGACCTAAGCGACCGCGACCGCTGGATATGCCGCCAGGTGGGACCCGTATTGCGTGACAAGGGGATTATCTTTGCCGGTCTCGACGTGATCGGGGACTACCTGACGGAAATCAATGTCACCAGCCCGACCGGGATACGTGAACTCGATCAGATGTACTCGGATAACATCTGCGCGGCCTTGTTCGACGCGATTGAGAAACGTCTGTGAGAATCCGCCCCCCATCTACCGCCATTGCCTGCCTGAGCGCGGCGTTGCTGACAATACTGATCGGCGGATGCGCCAGGGAACCTGAAGTGGGCCGCGCCCGTTTCGAGGCCATGGGCACGCTGGTGGAGGTCACCGTTTACGGTGAGAGCCCGGAAACAACAGCCAGCGCCAGCGCCGAGGTCGAAGCGCTGTTCCACGAACTACAGCAACGTTGGGACCCCTGGGGCGACGGGGAACTGGGGCGGCTGAATGCGGCGGCCGGCTCCGCCCCCGAGCTGCCGGTCGCCGCAGACCTTGCCGGGCTGTTCGACCGCGCCGCGGTGATCAGCCGCAACAGCGACGGTCTTTTTGACCCGGCCGTGGGCGGATTGATCCGGCTGTGGGCGTTCAGCTCCGAAGAGCTGCTGCCGACTGCACCACCGGACGCAGAGCAGATTCAGCAGGCGCTGGCGGCCAGCCAGCCGCTATATGAGATCTGGCAGCCCGCGACCCGGAAGATAGACCTGGGCCCGGGTGCAGCCATCGATCTGGGTGGCTTCGCAAAGGGCGTCGCGGTCGATATGGCCATCGACCTGTTACGCGGGCGCGGGATTGATCACGCCATCGTCAATGCCGGCGGCGATTTGCGAGCGATCGGTCGCCACGGCGACCGCAAGTGGCGAGTCGGGGTGCGCGATCCCCGCGGCGAAGGGGTTTTGGCCGCGATTGACGTCGAGGGCGACGAGAGTGTGTTCACCTCCGGCGACTACGAGCGTTACTTTGTCTACCAGGGGCGCCGTTATCACCACATCATCGATCCTCGCGACGGCTATCCTGCCCAAGGCGCGATATCGGTGACAGTGATCCATCGCGAGGCTGGCGTGGCCGACGCCGCCGCCACCGCGCTGTTCGTGGCTGGTGCGCAAGACTGGCCGCGGATCGCGGCCAATCTGGGGATCAGCCAGGTCATGCTGGTCGACAGTTCGGGTACCATCCACATGACGCCCGAAATGGAGGCCCGCACGTGGCTGATCCCGGACCCGAAACCACCCGTGAACATTCAGCGCCTGCCCACCCCTTGATCCGTGCGGGAGACATTCTCATCCTGTTGCTGGCCGCGGGTCTGGTCGGCGCCTCGTTCGGCGCGTTTTGGGGCCCGCGCGGCCAGGGTGAAACGGCGCTGATCACCGTCAACAGGCAGCCGGCCTTTGAGCTGATGCTAGACCAGGACAGCACCGTCGACATTCAGGGCCGCATCGGCACCAGCACTATCATGGTGGACGGCGGGCGGATCCGCTTTCTCGATTCGCCGTGTCCGGGACGCTACTGTGTGCACAGCGGCTGGCTGCAGCGCAGCGGCGAAGTCGCAGCATGTTTACCCAATGGCATCGTGGTCGAAGTAGTCGGCGGCGAGCGCGAATACGACGCGATTAATCTCTGAGGGCATGAGCGCCACGCAACAGCTCGGAATGGAACAGGCAATGTCCGGGACGCACCGGGAGGATCGGCTGGTTGCCGGCTTTGCCGCGCTGGCTATTGCCATCCATATCCTGGAAGCGGCTTTCCCGAGTCCACTACCCGGAATCAAACCCGGTCTGGCCAACGTGATTACCCTGATCGTCTATCTGCGTCATGGCTTGCGGCTGGCGATATGGGTGGCGGGGATGCGAATCCTGGTCGGTAGCCTGCTGGTGGGCACCTTCCTGAGCCCAACCTTCTTGCTCAGCGCCACCGGCGCGGTCGCCGCGATGCTTGCGCTGACGCTGGTCGGGACCATAGGCGGCCGTCAGGTCGGCGCGGTCGGGCTGAGTGTGGTTTCGGCCCTGGCCCACATGAGCGGGCAGATCGCGGTTGCCTATCTGCTGTTCATCCCCCACCCTGCGTTGCTGAGCCTGGTGCCGGTGCTGCTCAGCGCCGCGCTGACTTTCGGGGTGGTCAGCGGTCTTATTGCCGCCAGCGTGCTGCAGATCCTGTCCCGCCGTCCCGGAGAGCCCGGATGAGCGCCCGCTTCCACGCGCCGGCGCTGACCATGCCTTACGCGCTGGGTATCGCTCTGGCGGCTCATGCGGTGCTGATCCTCGGCCTGAGCTTTACCGCGCCTGAGGGCGTGGACAAGCCGATGACGCCGCCATTGCAGATCGTTCTGACGACTGCGGAGCTGCCCGATGAGGAGGCGGACGATCCGGACTACCTGGGCCGAAAAGACCAGCGCGGCGGTGGCAATACGACCGAAGACATCGCACCGGTGATCGAGTCCGCGGATGAACCGGTGAACCCCTTCGAAGCCGAGGCCGACGGCGTCGAGCCGGAGCCGACGCCTGCCACCGGCAGCGACAACCTTGACCTGGTATCCAGCCGGGACAACAACAAGGAAAAGGCGATCCTCGACGCGGAACAGGAGCGCCCGGCCTTGTCACCCGGATCGCGGCAGGAACTGACGCTGACGCCGGTGGCCCGTGCCCGCGACCCGCGCGAGCGGTTTCTGAGTGTTAATACCCGCCAGACCTTGTTTGCCGACTACCTCGCATCCTGGAAGAACAAGGTTGAGCGGGTGGGCACGCTGAATTTCCCGGACGCTGCGCGACGCCTGCAAATGGAGGGCAGCCCGGTGCTGGAGATTGTGTTGCGTGCCGACGGCTCGATCGCCGAGATCACCGTGCGGGAGAGCTCCGGCGAACCGGCGCTGGACGAAGCTGCGGTCCGTATCCTGCGTCTGGCTTCGCCGTTCGATTCCTTCCCGAGGGAATTGCGCGAGCACTACTCCACGTTGCGCTTTGCTTATGAATGGCGTTTTGTGGAAGGGCAGTGGCCGCCGGTCGCGGCGCGGGGTTCCGGTCCCTGACCAACGGGAAGCCGGATAGGCCACGGGCCCCGCGTATATAATCGGCTCATGGACACGGCTTGTCTGACCAATCATTTCCTGATCGCCATGCCGGCGATGGGGGATCCCAATTTCGATCGCACGGTGACCTTCCTCTGCGAGCACAATGAAGCTGGCGCCCTCGGTCTGGTGATCAACCGGCCGACGAACCTGCAATTATCCGACATCTTTTCGCAGATCTCGGCGAACTCAGATGACCCGGCGGTGAATTCGCTGCCGGTGCTGCAGGGCGGGCCGGTGCAGGTAGAACGCGGCTTCGTCATCCACGACGGCGATCGTCAATGGAACTCCACGCTGAAGGTCTCGGACGCGGTAAGAGTCACTACCTCGAGGGACATCCTCGAAGCGATGGCCGCCGGACAGGGTCCCGCAAGTACGCTGGTGGCCATCGGCTATGCGGGTTGGGGAGCCGGGCAACTCGAAGCCGAAATGGCGGCGAATGCATGGCTGACGGTCCCTGCCACCACGGAGATTCTGTTCGGGATGCCTTTTGACCAGCGCTGGCGGGCCGCAGCGGCGCTGATCGGCATCGATCTGGATTTGCTCAGCCCGGAGGCGGGTCACGCCTGAGCGCGGGATCGGCCTGGGAGCCTTATGCTGGCAATCGGTTTTGACTTCGGCCTGCGCAGGATCGGCGTCGCCGTCGGCAGCCGTCTCGGCGGCCAGGCCAGAGCCCTGACCACCGTGGGTTATCAAGGCAAAACCCCGGACTGGGCACGGCTGGAAGAAATTGTCGCCGAGTGGAAACCGGATCGGCTGGTGGTCGGACTGCCCTATAATATCGACGGCTCGGAAAGCGAGATGAGCCGCGCGGTGCGCCGTTTTGCCGGTCGCCTTCAGGAACGGTGCCGGATCCGGGTTGAACTGGTCGACGAGCGCCTGTCATCGCGGGAGGCCGAGCAGAGGCTGAAGACCCAGCGGCGCGCGGGAAGCAGGAAAAAGAGGGTGCAGGCAGCCGATGTGGATCAAGAGGCGGCCGCGGTCATCCTGCAGGGCTGGCTCGACCAGACCGGCAAGCAAGGAGTCGAGGAATGATCTCCCAATATGACGACGCGGGTCGCTTGCGCCACCTGATCACGCTGGATGGCTGCAGCCGCGAGCAGATAATCGACCTGCTGGACCGGGCCGAGCAGTTCCTGCGACCAGCGGGCGAATTGCCGGCGCGCACACAGTCGCTGGCGGGGCGTACCGTGGCCAATCTGTTTTTCGAGCCCAGCACCAGGACCCGCGCTTCATTCGAACTTGCCGCCAGACGCCTGGGCGCAGATGTGCTCAGCCTGGATATCAGCACCTCCTCCCGGGCCAAGGGCGAGAGCCTGCTGGACACGATTTACACCTTGCAGGCAATGCAATGCGACATCTTTGTGGTGCGTGATGCCCAGGCTGGCGTGCCCGCATTCATCGCTGCGCACGCGGCGCCGCATGTGCGGATTCTGAACGCGGGAGAGTCCTATCTGAACCACCCGACGCAGGGCCTGCTCGACATGCTGACCATCCGTCGTCACAAGGCCGGATTCGACAAGCTGGTGGTGACCATTATCGGCGATATACATCATTCCCGGGTGGCCAGGTCGGCAGCGCACGCGCTGAACGCGCTGGGCGTCGGCGAACTTCGCCTGGTCGCGCCTGAGCACTTGCGGCCGGATCCGCGGGATTTCCCCGGCGCGCAGCTTGGCGGTGATGCGGACAAGGCCCTCGCCGGCGCCGATGTGGTGATGGCCCTGCGGATCCAGAAGGAACGCATGGCCGATAGCGCAATCCCGGATCCGAGCGACTATTTTCGCCGCTTCGGGCTGGATGCGCGGCGCCTGAGCCTGGCCAGGCCGGATGCGATCGTGATGCATCCCGGCCCGATGAACCGGAACGTGGAAATTTCCCCGGAAGTCGCCGACGGCAAGCAGTCGGTGATCGAAGAGCAGGTGACCAACGGCGTCGCGGTGCGCATGGCGGTCATGCAGGCGGTGATGGCGGGCTGAACTCTGGCCGCGGACCCGGGCCGCGGATAAATTAGACTCTGACCATCTGCCGGCCGACGGAAACGACGGTGGCTGCGACAAGGACGGTGAAAAATTTGCACAAGGCCAACCGTAATACGATTTTGCTGGAAGACGCGGAGGTGCTGGAACAGACGGCGCACGCGGCCGATCAGTTCATCCTCACGCTGCGTTCACCGCGCTGCGCCAGCGTCGCCCGGGCAGGCAGTTTTGCCCATCTCAGTTGCGATGCAGAGCTGCCCATGCGGCGCCCACTGTCGATCATGCGCGCGGACCCGGCGACCGGGACGGTAGAGTTCCTGTACAAGATCGTCGGCCACGGCCTGCGCCTGTTGTCGCAAAAGCAGCGCGGAGATCGCCTCAGTCTGCTCGGCCCTATCGGTCAGGTCTTTCAGCCCGATCCGGAACGTCCGCGCACCTTGCTGATTGGCGGTGGAGTCGGCATCCCGCCGATGATCTTCCTCGCGCAGACCCTGAGCGAGGATCCGGAGCATGGCTGGATGCCGCTGGTGCTGATGGGATCGGAGATACCGTTTCCCTTTGTTACCACCTCATCGGCGATTCACACCAGCGGCATGCCGGCTTCCGCGGCGTATGGTCTGCAGCTGCTGGAAGACCTGGATGTCGCCAGCCGCCTGGCCAGCGCGGCCGGCCTGCCAGGCTGTTACCCGGGTTTCGTCACTGAGTTGGCGCGGGAATGGCTGACCAGCCTGGAAGCAAGCGAGCTGGCCACGGTCAGCATCTATGCCTGCGGGCCGACCCCGATGCTGCAGGCGGCTGCCCGGGTGGCGCAGAGCTTCGATCTGCCCTGCCAGGTGTCGCTCGAGGAATATATGGCCTGCGCGGTGGGCGGCTGTGCCGGCTGTGCCGTGCCCATCCATACCGAACAGGGCATTGCAATGAAGCGGGTCTGCGTCGACGGCCCGGTATTCGACGCCAATCAGGTGTTTCCGCCCGCCGACTGAGAGTGCCGGCTAACCGAAGTTGACCTTGGCTTCCAGATCGGTGGCCGAATCTGCGTTCGCCAGAGCGGTCTCGAGATCTATCAGGCCATCCTTGTACAGGTGATAGAGCGAATTGTCGAAGCTCTGCATGCCTTCCTCGGAGCTGTCCACCAGGGCTTCCTTGATACTCGTCACGTCGCCCTTCTTGGTCAGATCTGCGACATGCGGCGTATTCAGCAACACTTCCACGGCCGGCAAACGCTTGTTGTTGCGCCCGAGCACCAGCCGCTGGGCGATGATCGCGCGCAGATAATGGGACAAGTCCATAAAAATCTGGCGGTGCTGACTCTGCGGGAACAGATTGATGATCCGGTCCAGGGTTTCGGACGCGTTGTTGGCGTGCAGGGTCGCGATACACAGGTGTCCGGTACCGGCCAGGGTCACCGCCGCCTGCATGGTCTCCCGATCGCGGATTTCGCCGATCAACACAACATCCGGCGCTTCGCGCATCGCGCTCTTGAGTGCCCGGTTATAGGACAGGGTATCCAGGCCCAGTTCGCGCTGATTGACGATGGACTTCTTGTTGGTGTGGAGAAACTCGATCGGTTCCTCGATGGTAATGATGTGGTTTGACGTATTCTCGTTGCGATGATCGATCATTGCCGCCAGGGTGGTCGATTTACCCGAGCCGGTGGCGCCAACCATCAGCACCAGGCCCCGCTTGGCCAGCGACAGTTTGCTCAGGATAGGCGGCAGATTGAGCTCTTCGAGCCTCGGCACATTCAGCGTCACATAGCGCAAGACCATCGCGATATTGCCGCGCTGGTGGAATACGTTGGCGCGGAATCGCCCCAAACCCGGCTCGGAGATGGCGAAATCCACCTCCAGCTCGCGATCAAGCTGATCAGTCTGCGGACCAGTCATGATCCCCACAGCGGCGTCGCGGACCTGATCGACGGTCAACAACTCATTGCCCAGCGACATGATGCGGCCCTCGATCTTGATCTTGATCGGGGCTTTGGGGGTAAAGAACAGATCCGAGGCGTTTTTCTCCGCCATCAGCTTGAGCAGGGGTTTCAGATTCATAGATGACTCCGCGGTCCTTCCTTGCGCTCTGCAGCCATCCGGCAACAGTCGTTCAGCCGCCGGCGCCGAAATAACCGCCGGCGTCTTCCTCTTCAATCAACTCGAGGCTGTCGGTTTCGACTTCCTTGACTCCGCGCTTGCTCTCCAGCTTGATGCGCAAACGCACTTCGTTCACAGAATCCGCATTGCGCAAGGCATCCTCGTATGAAATCAGGCCTTGCTCGTAAAGGTCGAACAGCGATTGATCAAATGTCCGCATACCCAGGCGGGTGGACTTGGCCATGACTTCCTTGATCTGGGCGACCTCGCCTTTGAAGATCAGGTCGGCAATCAGCGGGGAATTGAGCATGATCTCCATCGCTGCCACGCGCCCGCTTCCGCTCTCTCTGGGTAACAGGCGCTGGGAAACAAACGCTTTGACATTCAGCGACATATCCATCAGCAACTGATCGCGTTTCTCTTCCGGGAAGAAGTTGATAATGCGATCCAGGGCCTGGTTCGCGCTGTTGGCATGCAGCGTAGCCAGGCACAGATGGCCGGTTTCGGCAAATTGAATACCGTACTCCATGGTGTCCCGGTCGCGAATTTCGCCGATCAGGATCACATCCGGTGCCTGGCGCAACGTGTTCTTCAGCGCCACATGCCAGCCGTCGGTATCCACGCCGATCTCGCGCTGGGTGACGACGCATCCCCGATGCTCATGGACATACTCGATCGGGTCTTCGATGGTGATGATATGTCCGTGGGACGAGGCGTTGCGATGACCGACCATGGCCGCCAGCGTGGTCGATTTACCGGTACCGGTGCCACCGACCAGGATCACCAGACCGCGCTTGGTCATCACGATGTCCTTCAAAATCGGCGGCAATTCCAGTTCTTCGATGGTCGGAATCTCGGTATTGATCGTCCGGCACACGCAGCCCACCCGCCCCTGCTGGACGAATGCGCTGACCCGGAAGCGACCGATATTGGGCGGCGAGATCGCGAAGTTGCATTCCTTGTCCGCGTCGAAGGCCTTGGTCTGCCTGTCGTTCATGATGGAGCGGACCAGCACCATGCTTTGCTGCGGCGTCAGCGGCGCATCGGTGACCGGCCGGATTTCGCCATCAACCTTGATCGCTGGCGGAAAGCCGGCGGTGATGAACAAGTCGGATCCATCCACCTTGATCATGCGCTTGAGGAAATCCTGCATCAGCCTGATTGCTTGGTCTCGTTCCATCTCGATCTCCCGGATTCAATGCGCCGACTCGCGCCGCTTGCCGAGGCGGGCGGCAGTGGCTCCAGCGGTTCTGGCGCCTAGAATGAGTCTTTGTTAGCAGCCTTGTACCTGGCTTCCTCGCGACTGACCAGGCCCTTGGTCAACAGATCCTGCAGACACTGGTCAAGTGTCTGCATGCCCGATGCCTGCCCGGTCTGGATGGCAGAATACATCTGCGCAATCTTGCCCTCGCGTATCAGGTTCCGGATTGCGGCGGTACCGATCATGATCTCGTGCGCGGCCACCCGGCCGCCGCCGTTCTTTTTCAGCAGGGTCTGTGAAATAACCGCGCGCAGCGACTCGGAGAGCATGGATCGGACCATGTCCTTTTCTCCGGCCGGAAACACATCGACCACCCGGTCGATGGTCTTGGCAGCGGAGCTGGTGTGCAGGGTGCCGAATACCAGGTGGCCGGTCTCCGCCGCGGTCAGCGCCAGGCGGATCGTCTCCAGGTCCCGCATTTCGCCGACCAGAATCACGTCCGGATCCTCGCGCAGAGCGGAGCGCAGCGCCTCGGCAAAACCCAGCGTGTCGCGGTGAACTTCACGCTGGTTGATCAGGCTGCGCCGGCTCTCATGCACAAACTCGATCGGATCCTCGATAGTCAGAATATGATCGGGCCGGTTGTCGTTGACATGGTCCACCATCGCGGCAAGCGTGGTCGATTTACCGGACCCCGTTGGGCCGGTCACCAGCACGATACCGCGCGGATACATCGAAATATCCTTGAAGATCTTCGGCGCGCCGAGTTGCTCCAGGGTCAGAATCTCGGTTGGAATCGTACGGAAAACAGCGCCCGCGCCGCGAGACTGGTTGAAAGCGTTTACCCGGAACCGCGCCAGATCCGGAATCTCGAACGAGAAATCAGTCTCGAAATACTCCTCGTAAGCCTTGCGCTGCTTGTCGTTCATGATGTCGTAGATCATGCTATGCACTTCCTTGTGCGAGAGTGCCGGCATGTTGATGCGTTTCACGTCGCCATCCACCCGGATAATGGGCGGGACGCCCGCGGACAGATGCAGATCGGAAGCGTTATTCTTCACCGCAAAGGCGAGAAGCTGATCAATCTCAACAGGCATAGAGGCTCCCTGATTGGCGCAATGGCTCCTGCTCGCCGGGATTTCCGGCAGCGCGATTGCTCCAGAGTATAGCTAAGGGCGTCCAGGCAAAACATGACCGACTTCTCAGTCAGGCTGCAGCAGGTTCGTGAACGGGTCGCGCTTGCCTGCGACCGTTACTCCAGGGACCCCGCCGAGCTGCGCCTGCTGGCGGTGAGCAAGCGCCACCCGGTGTCTGCGATCACCGAGGCTCTGCGCGCCGGGCAACTCGAGTTCGGAGAGAATTTTGTCCAGGAAGGCATCGACAAAATCGAGGCGCTCGGCGAGCACGCCGCCTGCTGGCATTTCATCGGACGCTTGCAAAGCAACAAAAGCCGTCAGGTAGCCACCTACTTTGACTGGGTGCAAAGCGTCGACCGCCTGCGCATTGCGCGACGACTGAGCGAACAGCGACCACATCATGCCGGCGACCTGCAGGTTTGCATCCAGGTCCGCATTGGCGACGAGCCGGGCAAGGCCGGGGTGGAGCCTGACGAGGTGCCGGCCCTGGCTGCGGCCATGCTCGAGCTGCCATGCCTGAGGCTACGCGGCCTGATGGCGATCCCGCCGCCGGAAGCCCGGCTTGACCGCCAGCGGCGCCACTTCGCCCAACTGCGTGCGCTGTACGAACGCCTCCAACGGGATGGCTTGCAGCTGGATACTCTGTCCATGGGGATGTCAGATGATCTCGAGGCCGCGGTGGCCGAAGGCAGTACCATGCTGCGTATCGGCACCGCGCTGTTCGGACCCCGACCGGAATCCACATCGCCGGCGCTGGAGAGTCGTTGACTCTGCGGATATGCTTGTCAAAACGATACCGTGATCATGAAAAACACCAGGATATGCTTTATCGGCGGCGGCAACATGGCCGGCAGCCTGATCGGCGGGCTGCTCGCCGACGGTTATCCAGCCGAGCTGATCAGCGTGGCCGAGCCATCCCCCGAGCAGCGTGAGCGATTGAGCTCGCGTTTTGGCGTGGAAACCAGGGCCGAAAATGCGCGCGCGGCTGCGGGCGCTGATGTCGTCGTGCTGGCGGTGAAACCACAGCGCATGGCGGAGGCGGCCAGCGCCATCGGGCCACTGTCTCCGGCGCCATTATTCGTGACTGTCGCCGCCGGGATCCGGATTGCTGACCTGCGCCGCTGGCTTGGCGGCGAAGCGGTGGTGGTCCGGGCCATGCCCAATACTCCGGCGCTGCTGAGCGCGGGGGTCACCGCGCTGTACGCGGGCCCGGACGTCAGCCAAGGCCGGCGGGAACTGGCGGAAGCGATCATGCGTGCCGCCGGGGCGGTGGTATGGATCGATGATGAATCGTTGATGGACGCGGTGACCGCGCTGTCCGGCAGCGGGCCGGCCTATTTCTTCCTGCTGATCGAGATCATTGCGGCAACCGGAGTGGAGATGGGCCTGAGTCCGGAAGCATCGCGGCTGTTGGCCCAGGAGACCGCTATCGGCGCCGCCCGGATGGCTCTTGAAGCCGATGTCGATGTCGCCGAGCTGCGCCGCCGGGTCACTTCCCCCGGCGGGACCACGGAAGCGGCACTCAACGCACTGCACGACGCCGGCCTGCCGGCTATCGTCCGCAGTGCGATACTCGCCGCTCGCGACCGCTCCCGGGAGCTGGCCGATGAAGCCGGAGCCCGGCCAGACGCCGGACCCTGAAACAGGAGGATCCATGAGCGCGCCGCTGCTGTTTATCGTCGAGACACTGTTCGATCTGTATGTGTTGTGCTTTGTGTTGCGCCTGGTGATGCAGATTACGCGGGCGGACTTTCATAACCCGCTGGCACAATTCATCGTCCGCGTCACCAACCCCTTGCTGGTTCCGCTGCGCAAGATTGTCCCGGGCTACCGCGGTTATGACCTGGCGGCGATACTGCTGATTCTGTCCATGGAAGTGTTGGCGACCGCGGCTCTGTTTGCGCTGAAGACCGGGGCGATCCCGAATCCGGGCGCCCTGCTCTACTTCGCGCTGCTGCGCACTCTGGTCACGATCATCCGGCTCTATCTGTTCGCGATCCTGATATTCGCGGTGCTGAGTTTTGTCAGTCCCGGCACCTACAACCCGCTAAGCAGCATGCTGGCCAGCATCTGCGAGCCGGTGTTACGGCCGTTCCGGCGCCTGATCCCGCCGATAGGCGGGATAGATCTGTCGCCCTTGTTTGCGCTGCTGATCCTTCAGGCCCTGTTGATGACTATCCGAATACCGGCGGTGCTGGTCTGAGCATGGAGCAGCCATTGTGCTGGCGCGATCAGGTACTGATCTGCAGGCTGCGCTTGCGTCCGGGTGGAGGGCGCACGGCATTTGCCGGCCAGATCGGAGATCGGCTCCGGGTCAGGGTCACCGCGCCACCACTCGAGGGTCGCGCCAATGCCGCCCTGGTAAAATTCCTTGCCAGGCAATTCCGGGTCGCACGTTCCCGGGTGCGGCTGGTCGCCGGCGAGTTCGCCCGTGACAAGGTGGTCGAGATTGACCGTCCGGCTGCATTGCCCGAGGAAATCCTGCCGTACATAGATTCATCCGCACGCGAATAGGCTATAGTTAGCCTGTTGTCCGCCTCTCAAGGGTCGGATTCGGGAACTGGAGACAGATGACAAAAATGCACTTCCAGAGATTCATCCTTGCCATGGCAGCGGCGACCCTGGTCAGCGCATGCGGCCCCTCAGGCGGAACCGGCGAAGGCGCACCCGCCGGGCAAGAAATTACTCGCGAGAATTTTGTCGATGCCGGCGACTATGTGGTTCACTTCAATGCTCTGGCGACCGAGATGTTGCCTGCCGAGGTGGCCCGCGCGTATGGCATCGTGCGCAGCGACAGCCGGGCGATGCTCAACGTCAGTGTTATCCGCAAGCAGAAAGACTCTATCGGCAAGCCGGTGGCAGCTGCGGTGACGGTTAACGCCAGCAATCTGACCGGCCAGCTGAAGAATGTCACCGTGAGGCAGATCGAGGAAGGGGACGCGATCTACTATATTGGTGAAATCCCGGTAGCCAACCAGGAGACCCTGATCTTCGACATCACGGTGACTCCGGAAGGCGAAACCAGACCGGTTAGCGTAAAGTTCCGCCAGCAGTTCTACTCTGACTGATGGCCATGACATGATTTTTTCGGGGATTCAGAGCCGTCGCTCGATCGGCTCGGCGCCAACACCGGCGAATCCATTCATTGTGGTATTTTCGAGCATCACTCAATCAGCAACACTGAACCTATAGACCAGGGGGAAAACCATGGCTGCAACGAAAAAGCGGGCGAGCAAGAAAAAAGCTGCTGCTGCTCCGAAGGCGCCCACCAAGAGCGAAATCATCAGCCGCATCTCGGAATCAACCGGGCTGACGCGAAAAGATGTTGGCGCGGTATTCGAGTCGCTCAACGGCGAGATCAAGAAGAGCCTGGGCCGTCGCGGCGCGGGCGAGTTCACAATGCCCGGCCTGTTGAAGATCCGGGTTGTAAAGAAACCTGCGACCAAGGCACGCAAGGGCATCAATCCCTTCACCAAGGAAGAGATGGTGTTCAAGGCGAAGCCAGCCCGCAAGGCCGTCAAGGTCCTGGCGCTGAAGGGCCTGAAAGATATGGTTTGATCCGCCCCTGAGCGGCTCCGATCAACGCCCGGCACGGCTTCGTGCCGGGCTTTTTTTATTCGCTGTCCGAAATCCCGGCGGCCGACACCATCCGGTCGCGGATGACCACATAATCCGCGCGTCGCAGGTAGATCAGATCGGCAATCTTATTCAGCAGATGGCGCTCGTGTTTGTCGAAGTGGCCGTCGGCCAGGGCCACTTCCAGCAACATCTCGATCAATCGGTGCTTCTGCGGCTCACTGAGGTTCTCGTGGATCGCCCGGGTGTACTGCTGCAAGGAAACCATCTCATCGGCCTGCTCTCCAGCCTGGCCCATCAGGGTTTCCGCCTCATCCCGTTCAAGCTGGAAATGTCTGGTCAGTATGCTGGCAAGCGCATCGGCCTCGGCCGCATCGGCAACGAAATCGGCGCGACTCATTTCCACCAGCAGCACCGCGATCGCCAGCCGCAGATCTCGTTCGGTGGCTGCTGCTTCCTGCGCATCGTCGTCAGCGGCAAAGGTCGTCTCGAGGAAGCGCATCACCGATTTCAACATGCCTGACCCCCTGCGAAAAAGTCTGTGACCACTTGGCGCAGCAGCGTCAGGCGACCATGGAAGAAGTGATCGGTATCGTCGAACAGGCACAATTCCGGCAGCGGTTTGAATGTTGCCGCCCAGGCCTCGACCGCCGACGCCCTGACCAGCTCGTCCCGTGCTCCCTGAATGATCAGCCACGGACAAACCGGAGAGTCCAGTGCGGCCATGTCAAAACGCTGAATCGGCGGCGCCACGGTCAGCAAACGGGCTGGCGTTTCGGCAGCGGCGACGGAAAGCGCGACATAGGCGCCAAACGAAAACCCGGCCAGCCACAGTTCCGCCTCTGGCCAGCGTTGCCGGCTCCAGGCCACCACGGCCCTTGCATCCAGCGCCTCACCCACGCCGTCGGCATAACTTCCGGCGCTGTGACCGACACCGCGAAAATTGAAGCGTACCGCTGGCCGGCCCAACTGCGCCACGCCGCGCGCGATCGTGTGCACAACCTTGTTGTTCATCGTGCCGTGATACAGCGGATGCGGGTGGCAGATTACCGCCACTGCGTCCTCAAGGCGTTCGCCGCCGCGATCGATTATGGCCTCGATACGGCCGGCAGGGCCCGGGATCGATATCGGCTCTGGTGGCGCCGCCCGCGTCATGGACTTGCCTCCGCGGCATCGTCCTCCAATGGCGCTGGCGCTGCCCCGACCGCGGGTTCCGGCTGCCGCGGCGGACCATAGCTGACCAGCACATCACCAGGCCCCGGCTCAAGCTCCTGCTGTGGTGACATGAATATCGGCCGCCCATCTTCTTTTACCAGCAGCACCTGTAAGGCGCGGCTGTCCGCATCACCGAGGAATTCGCTATAGGTATAACTCTCGGTAAGCCGGGTTTTGGAAAACACCCAGCCGTCCACATGACAACGCCACAGGATCTCGTATTCCGCAGTTTCACCGAATGCGATCTGACCGCGCAGACCTTCTGCCACCCCGCGCGGATCGTCCTCGGCCGCATCCCCCATGGCCAGCTGGAACACCCGGTCATGACCGATTTCCGGTGCCATAGCGGTGCACACAAGTGCGTTGTAGGCATCGTTGTCCGTAGCCGCCAGCACCATACGCACGTGGCCCAGCTCGACCGACTCATCTGCGAAATCCGACAGTATCTCACCATAGAAGACCGGCAGCCCGGCCAGCCGCGCTGCGCGCAATTTATGCCACGAACTGTCTGCGATGAGCACCTTCTTACCCAGGCTCTGCAGGGTGCGCGCCAGTTCCACAGTCCATGGCGACGAGCCCACGATCAGTACGCTGTCGCGGATTGAAGAGGACAGGCCCAGGCGTCTGGCCAGCCATCCGATGCTCAAACCATGCGCCAGCACGGTTGCGAAGATCACGCCGAACACCAGTGGCAGCAGCGCCTCGGCGCCTTCAAAACCACGCTGTGCCATGGCCGGTCCCATCACACCCGCGGTCGCCGCGGCGACGATTCCGCGGGGCGCGATCCAGGCCAGCAAGACCCGGTCGCGGATATCCATATCGGCACCGACCGTCGCCAGCATCACGGCCACCGGCCGAACCAGGAACAGGATCGCGGCGACCAGCAACAAGCCACGCACGTCGACACTCTGGATCACGGCCGGGTCCAGGGTAGCGGTCAGCAGCACGAACACCACCGATACCAGCATCACGGTGATGTACTCCTTGAAGCGCTTCATGTCCTGCAAGCCCGGCAGATTCATGTTACCGACAACGATACCCATCACCGTTACCGCCAACAGCCCGGCCTCGGCCTGCAATCGATTGGATAGCAGATACACCAGCAACACCAGAGTCAGCAGAACCGGCGACTTCAGGTATTCCGGCACCATGCCGCGCTGAAATGCCTTGCCGATCAGCCAGCCGAACAAGGCGCCGAGCAACAAGGCGGAGCCGATTGCCGCCAGCAGGCCCTGAACGATGCCGCCCTGACCTTCACCGGCAAAAACGAAAAACTGAAAGCTGAGCACAGCCATCAACGCGCCGATGGGATCATTCACGATCCCTTCCCATTTCAGGTACGAGGCAGTGCGCCGATTGAGGCTGGACTGCCGCAACAGCGGCATGATGACCGTCGGCCCGGTGACCACCATGATGGCGCCGAAAACAGTCGCCACGTACCAGCTCAGTCCACCGATGTAGTGGGCGGCAAGCGTGCCCAGCAGCCAGGCCAGCGGGCCGCCGATATAGACCAGGCGACCCACGCCAACTGCGGCTACGCGCAATTCCGTGCGCTGCAGACTCAGGCCACCCTCAAACAGAATGATGGCCACACACAGGCTGACGATCGGTTGGATCGTCGCGGAGATATCCGGACCTGAGGGGACGAAGTTCATCACCGGTCCGATCAGCAATCCGGCTGCGGCCAGCAGGACGATGGCCGGCAGCCGGGTGCGCCAGGCCAGCCACTGAGCGGCGATGCCCACGGCCAGGATTATTACCGGCAGTAAAGCTTGCGTATGCATGTTGGCCCCCCGGATTCGGTTGCAACGGTAGCCGCAGCCCTGCTGCGGCGCAACCGCGGCGTGAACCGCCAGTCGGATTCCCTTAAGATCACAGCATCACATCATCGCCCGGCTCGCAAAAGGGCCGCGGCGACCGAGGGCCAGGCCATGAATCCGATTATCGAGCGCGAGCATCGCTACTGCGCGCACAACTATCATCCATTGCCGGTGGTCCTGGTCAAGGGCGAGGGGCCTTTTGTCTGGGACGACCAGGGTAAACGCTATCTGGATATGATGAGCGCCTATTCGGCGGTCAGCCATGGTCACGCCCACCCGCGGCTGGTCAAGGCCCTGGTCGATCAGGCTGCGACGCTGAACATCGTATCCAGAGCGTTCCATACCGACCGTCTGGCAGCCTTCCTGCAACGCGCCTGCGAGCTGACCGGCCAGGATATGGCGCTGCCGATGAATACGGGCGCGGAGGCAGTGGAAACCGCGATGAAGGCGGCCCGAAAATGGGCCTACGAGGTGAAAGGCGTGGCGCCGGATCAGGCAGAACTGATCTCCTGCGAGGGCAACTTCCATGGCCGCACCATCGCGATCGTGGCCATGTCTTCGGAGCCGCAATACCGCCAGGGTTTTGGTCCGTTCCCCGGTGGCATGAAGCTGATCCCTTATGGAGACGCCGATGCGCTGGAGGCCGCGATCACGCCGAATACCGCAGCGCTGATTGTCGAACCGATCCAGGGCGAAGGCGGCATCGTGATTCCACCCGCGGGTTATCTGCGACGCTGCGCAGAGATCTGTCGCAAGCACAAGGTGTTGCTGATCGCCGATGAAGTACAGACCGGTCTGGGCCGCACCGGAAAGCTTCTCGCCTGCGAACACGATGGGGTGAAACCGGACGGCCTGATCCTTGGCAAGGCCCTGGGCGGCGGGATCCTGCCGGTTTCGATGTTCCTGGCGCGCCGCGAAGTGATGGGCGTGTTCAGGCCCGGCGACCACGGCTCCACCTTTGGTGGCAATCCGCTTGCGGCCGCCATCGGGCTCGAAGCGCTCAACGTGTTGATCGACGAGAACCTGATCGAGGAGAGCGCCAGCAAGGGCGCCTGGCTATTGTCCGAATTGCGCCGGATTGACAGCCCGCTGATCCGCGAGGTGCGCGGGCGCGGCCTGTTCATCGGCATCGAGATCGATCCCGGGCAGGTATCCGCGCGGCAGATCTGTGAGCACCTTATGGCGCGTGGTTTGCTGAGCAAGGAAACACACGAAGTCGTGGTACGGCTCGCGCCACCGCTGGGCATCGACCGCGAGCTGCTGGCCTGGGCGGTAACCCAGATCGGGGAAGTCCTCGATGAGCTGGAGAAGATTCGAAGAGCCTCCTGAGCGAGGCGGGTGACGAGGAGAAATCTGATGCAATTGCACGTTGAAGGCCTGGAACATGGCAAGACCATCGACAAGCGTTTCGCGTTCGGCGTTATCGACCCAGATACCCATGTCGCACTCGGAGCCAACCGGAACCCCGGCATCCGCTGGAGTGAACCGCCAGCGGGCACCCGCTCCCTGGTGCTGGTTTGTGTCGATACGGATGTGCCCACCAGGCCCGATGACGTTAACCAGGAAGGCCGCGAGGTGCCCGCGAGTCTGCCGCGTGCCAAGTTCTATCATTGGTTGATGGTTGATATCCCGCCGCGTGCCGGACTGATCGCCGAAGGCGCCTGCAGCGATGGGGTGACGCCGGGCGGCAAATCGCAACCATCGGGTCCGGCCGGCACCCGCCAGGGCCAGAATGATTACACCGGCTGGTTCGCCGGCGACAAGGACATGGCGGGCAGCTATCTTGGCTACGATGGGCCGTGTCCGCCGTGGAACGACGCCATACCTCACCACTATCACTTCTCTCTTTATGCGACCGACCTGGAGCGTTGCCCGGTCGAAGGTGAGTTCAGCGGCGCGGAACTGGAAGCCGCTATAGAGGGGCATGTGCTGGCCGAAGCGCACGTGACCGGGATCTATTCGCTGAACCCGTCAGTCGCGATCTGAGCGGAACTCAGGAGCCGTCGTCTTTGGCCTCGATGCGGAAGTCGATGATCTCGGTGCCGGTCTCACCGGGCGCCAGATCCTCGAAACGTCGGCTGCGCAGGATCGCCAACGCCTGGTCTTCATAAAAACCCGACGGTGCCGCACGCACAACCTCGGCTTCGGCCACCCGACCGTCGGCCCCCACGGTAAACTCGAGCTGCACGAATCCGGTGCGCTGGCGCTGCGGAATCTCCAGCGGCGGGATCTCCTCCATCGGCGGCAAGGTCGGGCGAGTGGTAGCAGGGGCTTCACCTAATTCTGCGGCCAGATCGCGACGCTCATCGTCGCCGAGCAGACGCAGACTTTGCGTATAGTGGAGCCGCTCCAGGTCGAAAGCGCCAAAGGCCCAGAGGCTGATCATCATCAGGGTCAGCACGACGACCGTCGCGGCCAGCAACGGGCCTATCCATCGTTGTAATGACCCGTTCACCATCTAACCGGGTACGGCGAGTTGCCTGACTGGAAGAGATATTGCTGCATTTCGGCCTGGTCCGGAGATCGCGTGCCAAGATTGGCCCCGGTAAAACATCGCTTACATTATAACGCTGCGCAGGGAGCGGAAAGAGCCTCCGCAACACCTACTCGTCCTTGCCATCGGGCTCGAGCTGCAACGCAGCCGAATTAATGCAATAGCGCAGACCGGTGGGCTGGGGACCATCCTCGAATACATGGCCAAGATGCGCGTCGCAGGCCGCGCAACGCACTTCCTGCCGGATCATGCCATGGGAGCGATCGGTGAGCGTCTTTATGCGGTCGCCGGCCATCGGTAACCAGAAGCTGGGCCAGCCGCAGCCCGAGTCATATTTGGTCCCGGAGTTGAACAGCTCTGCATTACAGCAAATACAGCGATAGACGCCGTCGTCCTTGCAATCTACATAGCGGCCGGTAAACGGCCGCTCCGTGGCGCCTTCGCGAGTCACGCGATATTGCTCATCGGTCAACCTGGCCCGCAACGCGGCGTCGTCGAGATCTGTCTTTTTGTCCATCACCGATCCTCCGGTGTCTGAATATATCTCAGACACCGGGTTGTGTCGGCCCCGCGAACTCGGGCGGCCCGGTCGAGGCACTGATCTCAGCCGGGAGGTATCGGTCGATGGAGAGGGTCGCGGATGCCCGGTCAGTCGCAGCGCGCAGATCGCAGATCGCAGATCTGCAGATTGCTGAACGGTCAGATCGACCGGCCAGGCGGTGTCCAATGGCGGCCGGCGCAGCAATCGTCGCCGGTCACGATCGTCACCCCGGCGGGCACGGCGCTAGAAATCCGAGCGCAGCGGCCTGGTCAACTCTACGATGTAGGGATCGAAGCAGGTGATGGTGTCGGAGCGCCGGTCGTCGCCGGCCCAGACGCTTTCGCCGCCCTGAGGACAAGCGCCCTCGAGATGTTTGCCGCGTCTGGAAGCGGCAATTTCGCCAAGATAGGAGTCACTGGCCCCGGTCTGTCTGGAATCGCCATCCGGCGCCGGTTTTCTGTCGCTACCCATGCTGGACACTCCTGCAGATATGCTACGCCTGAGAAAGTATCCTGTCCGGCGAGGGCTGGCTGTGCGCGATGTCACAGAATCGGCGCGCCGCCCGGCTTGCGGCGACGCTAGAGGACCCAGATCAACAGGGCGAAAGTCAGCAACAAGCCGATAACCAGCAGCAAAGTGCGGCCGGGCGTGGCCCAGGCCTCACCGGCGAGCATCACCACTTCATCGACTTCATCCAGGAATTGAACCACTCGTTCCATGCTATCTGACCAGCCTCTTGGGGAAGGGATCAGAGCATAGACGCGCAGATTTCCGGGCACTGTGAAACAGGTCTCAGTCAGCGCAGGCGGACCAGTCCGGATTGGTAACTGATCGGACGCCGGTGTGATCCGCGCCTGCAGTCGAACCGGCAGTTCCGGAAGCGGCTCAGAAGAAGCGCGCACTCTCGACCCGGGCCTCCAGAAAGGCGAATGGCGCCTCGGTCCCATGTTCCCAACTGGCGGTGAATCGACTGGGGATGGTGAACCCGTCCCAGCATCCTTCGCTTTGCGCCACAATGGAAAACGGCGATCGTCGACCCGGACCCAGCGCCGGGTCGGCATGTCGCATCATGACGACCTCGGCCAGAGCGCCGGTTTCGGTGATGGTGAAATTCAGCGCGACGCTGGAATCGGCTGCGGGCACCACGGCCGTGACGTGCGTGGCGTCACCCGGCTGCCAGCGCACGCCGCTGTCCGGGAGCAGGCCTGACGGCAACCAGACCGATGCCAGCAACAGGCGCCCCTGAGCGGAAAGACGCAGATCCTGGTCGTGGTTCTTCACCAGCTGCAGCAGCCCGCCGAGAAAATACTCGCTGCCCGCATCATCCCCGAGCAGATAATCGGCACCCTCCACGGCCACGGGTCCGAGGCCCTGAAGTCGGGACTCGCTGACAAAGCCGCGTCCCGGGCAGACACGTTCGTGGGCCTCAAAGCCAATCCACTCGTCCTGAGGCCGCGGCCTGATCCTGCCGACCAGGTAAAGATCAACCGTTCTCGCCAGTTGACCATCGGCAGGCAGCGCATGGCGCAAATAGCGACCGGCAGGCTCGGGCAACAAGGCAAGCTGGCGCAGATCATAACGGTCCCCGGTCAGGTCCGGGACCGCAAGAGCGTTAAAGATACGGCGGTGTCCCCGCCTGCTTCGTCGATAGCGGAGACGACCGATGCCGAGCAGGATCGCGGCAATCGCGACCAGCAACAACAGCAGGGTTAGCGCAATCATTCCGGGCCCTCGCGTCTGCCACCGCGTCGATTATACGGTGCCCGAGTCTGCAACGAGGGAAGCAAGGCCTTGGCTAACGGCTGGTTTTTTTCTGCCTCTGGTGCGGCAAGCTCAAAAAGAACTCCGGGTGCTTTTTCGCCCGCTCCAGCTCGCGTGCGGATGCGGCGACGGCTCGTGCCTCGCTGATCCACGCCAGACGAGCGCGCAAGCTTGTTGGATTCACGCTGGACATTTTTCCTTTGCCGCCTTCAACGACATACATGTTTGTTTCCCCTCTTCCCCAAGAGACATTCTGCATCAGGACTCGGCGTCCCAATTCGCACGGACCTTTGCCGCCCAGGCCTTGTAGGCCTTCAGCGTATAGAGCTTTGCTGCGCCCTGACGCCTTGGGGCACCCGCCCCGTTGTCATCGGTCAGTCCGCGGTAGATATCCCAGCCTATTGCCGTCGACGATCTGGCGTTCGTCGCCCCGGAGCCGCCGTTTCCGCCATTGCCGTTAGCCCGGGCCGCATGGCCATGACTGTCTGCCCGCGAATCTCGCGCGGGTCGGTTGCCGATATCGGCGAGGGATCTTGGCCGCTGATCTGTTGCCACGCGGTTCTCCGGGATGGTCCTGACTGGAGGGCAATATAAGGAGCCTTGCGGGGTCCATACGTGACTTGATTCACAGTGTCCGGAGAGGGTCGCGAACAAACCCCCGATCTGTGAGCGAATTAACGCTATTTATCTGATTTATTTGACTTAATCCGCGGCTATCTGACGACTTTGTAGCACGGTTTGTAGTCGACACCAGGCAAGCGCATGCGTGACTGGCTGGCAAACGCCCGCAGCAGCTCGTCCAGCGGTTCGAGAACGTCATCGTCGCCGTGGATTTCGAACGGACCCAGTGCTTCTATAGCCTGTACGCCATGATCCTTTACGTTGCCGGCGACAATCCCGGAGAACGCTCTGCGCAAGTTGGCTGCGAGTTCGTGTACCGGCTGCTTGCGGCTCAGCTTGAGCGCAGCCATTGACTGATGGTCACCCGGGAACGGCTGCTGGAACACTTCGTCGATCACCAGCCGCCAGTTAAAAAAGAACGCGTCGCCGGTGCCGCGCCGGTACTCCCGGACCGAGATCATCCCGTCCCGCATACGCCGCGCTACCTCCGCCGGATCATCGATGATGATCTCGTATCGCGCGCCCACATCATCGCCCAGGCTGCCACGCAAAAACGTATCCAGATGGCGAAAGTAATCCTTGCTGCTTGCGGGGCCGGTCATTACCAGAGGAAACGGCAGCAGGTCATTACCTGGATTGAGCAGCACGCCCAGCAGATACAAGACTTCCTCCGCGGTGCCGACGCCGCCGGGAAACACGAGAAAGCCGTGACCAAAGCGCACAAATGCTTCCAGTCGCTTCTCGATATCCGGCATGATCACCAGCGCGTTGACGATCGGGTTTGGCGCCTCGGCGGCGATGATCCCCGGCTCGGTGATACCGAGGTAACGGCCGTCTGACTGCCGCTGTTTGGCGTGACCCACGGCGGCTCCCTTCATCGGCCCCTTCATCGCTCCCGGGCCGCAGCCGGTACATACGTCGAGACCACGCAGACCAAGCTCATAACCGACCGCCTTGCTGTAGTCATACTCCTCACGACTGATGGCATGGCCGCCCCAGCAAACGACAATATTCGGATCAGTGCGCGAACGCAGAACACCGGCGTTGCGCAGGATCTGAAATACCGCCTCGGTGGCGCCGCCGGGGCGTGCAAACTCGGGCCGGCCCTCTATTTCGTTGATCACGTAAACCAGGTCGCGGAGCACCGCGAACAAATGTTCCCGGATCCCGCGGATCAACTTGCCGTCGACAAACGCTGCTGCGGGCGCGTTACGCAGCAACATCTTGACGCCCCGCTCCTGCTGCTGCAGTTCGATATCGAAATCGCTGAACTTGCGGTACACCTGGCTTGCGTCGTCGATCTCGCCGCCACAGTTGAGCACCGCCAGCGAGCAGCGACGCAGCAATTCATGCCTGCCGCCGAGGCTTGCGTCCATCAGCCTGACCACTTCGTGCTGGGACAGCACATCCAGACTCCCGCTGGGAGAAACCACGACTTCTTCGTTGAGGACGTTCACCGCTGTTCAATCTCCCAATGCAGGTATCTGCTGCGGGTCCGCAGCCTTAGACCCGGGCCCGTCAGATGCAGCGCGGCCCGGTTCAATCGGCGGTCGGCCGATGCTGGATTCGAGGGCCAGCGCGACATCCAGCAGCAGTCCCTCGGCGCCCGGCGCACAGGCCAGCATGACCCCGGGGACCATGCCCGTCGCCGGGTCCCGGTGGCGCCAGGCTGGCACGCTCACCGCGGGCAGATCGAGATAGTTACACAGCGTCAGCGGGGTCATCACACCGTTGACTCCCGGACGCAGCGACAGCCGGTTCATTTCACCATGCGCTGGCGCCAGGACGCCGATGGTCGGCAGCAACAGGATGCCGTCAGCACCCAAACGTTGACGCACGCTGGCCCGAGCAGCCTCCAGCAATGACCTTGCCGCCGCGGCGCCGGCTGCCCGCCGATAACGCAGCAACGGCGCCACCAGCAGAAGCCGGTACAAGCCATCATAGACTTCGCCGCGACCGGTCAGACGGGCCAGCGTCTCACGCCAGAGCGAGAACCGCTGTCCGTCGGCCGTGGTCAGTCCGGATTCGAGTAACGGCGTCAATTCCCAGGCCAGAAAACGCGACATCCGCCGGTACCATTTACGCACATCGCCCAGGCTTCGGGTGTCTGCGCTCATACCAGCCGCAATCAGGCTCTCTGCCGCAGCCGCCACCGATTCGCTGATTGCCCGGTCGCGACAGCTCAGCGGGAATTCCGCCGGCGTCAGCAGACGGCAACCGCTTATCGGTGACGGGGCGGGGAGTGTCTGATCACTCAGCACCTGATACAGCATACGCACGTCGCGGACAGAGCGCGCAATCGGGCCCGCCGCCAGCCAGCTGTCGGTGAACAGCCCGTGCAGGTCTGGCCAGCTGTTGCCCTTCGGGATCGCGCCTGAAGACGGCTTGAAACCGACCACGCCGCAAAAGCTCGAGGGTATGCGGATAGAACCGAGGATGTCACTGCCCAGACCGGCGGCGACACAACCCGCAGCCACCAGCGCGGCATCACCGCCGGATGAACCACCACAGGTGCGACTCGGATCCAGCGGATTGCTGGTGCGCCCGAAACGCGGATTCTCTGTCTCCCCGGCCATCGCGAACTCGGGTACATTGCCGCGCGCGATGACAATAGCCCCTGCCGCCTTCAGCCGGGCCACCGCGACCGCGTCGCTGGCGCTGACCACCGGCGGCATGCGCATGGATCCAGCGCTGATCGGATGGCCGGCCAGACCGAAGGTTTCCTTGACCGACACCGGCAGGCCGGACAGGGCGCCGGCTCGCGGCGACCGCGCCTCGCTTAAAGCCCGCTCGTCGAATATCGCAACCGCCGCATTGAGACGTGGCTGTTCCTTGTGAAGCTGGCGCAGATGCTGTTCCACGATCTGCTCCGCGGTCCGCTCACCGCGAGCCATGGATTCCAGCAATGAAGTTGCGTCAGGCAACCCGAGAGGCCGATCACTCAATCATTTCACCGCTGGCATGGCGGGTCTGGCCCTGGCGATGGATCCAGCAATTGAACGCGACCACGATGCGCGGCCGCTGGCCCACATAAGGATAGATCTCGTGACGCAGATAAGACGGGAAGATGACCAGTTGGCCGCGTTGGTGACGCCAGTCGCAGCTGCCCATGTTCCATGGCGGCTGCAGCTGCCGGTTCCCGGCGTCGGAGTACATGTCGATATGCGTGCGCGGGTCGTGAAAACGCACCAGACCGCTATCGGGTCTGTCGTCGACGTCCTCTCCGGGATCGACACAGAATATGCCGGACCAGGACGCGTTGGGGTGGTTGTGCTGACCCTGATAGCCGAACTTTCGCGTGACATGGAACCAGGCATGGTAGTTGAAGCGCAGCTCGGCCATCTCCACGTCGCTGTAGCCATTCAATTTCTGCACCAGCCGGGCGAGAGCCTGATGGCAGGAGCTGGCCAGCTGCCGCACCGGCGGATCCGACCATCGGAACAGATCAAAACTGCTCTCGAACAGATCGCCATGCATGGTATCGATGCGCTTTTTGTGCCGATAGGTATCCCCCTGCTCCGACCGCTCGATGAACAACGGTCCGAGCTGCTCGCAAAGGGCATCAGCTTGGGGCAACTGGCAATGGGCGATGGGCACGGCGAACGAAGGTTCGACCGCCGGAACCGGGTCAGTCATCGGCGACGAATCATCATTCATCAGGGCAGGATGGTGATCGGCGTATTGTCCTTCACCGATAGCCAGATATCGATCATCGCCTGGTTGCTGACCGCGATACAGCCGTTGGTCCAATCCTCACCGAGGTAGTCGCTGAGCGAAGGCTCGCTGTCGTTTGGCAGGCCGTGAATCATGATCATGTTGCCCGGAGACACACCCTTTTTTCGCGCCTGACGAATATCGTCATCATTGGGATACGACACATGCATGGCGAGGTAGTAGTCACTGTTGGCATTTCGCCAGTCCAGGATGTACTCGCCTTCCGGCGTGCGGTTGTCCCCTTCCATCTGCTTTCGCCCGACCGGGCTCTGGCCCAGCGAAATCGGATGGCTGCGCATGATCTCGTCGCCGCGAAGCAGGTGCAGCTTGCGCTCGCTCTTGATCACCACGACCCGATCGGCGAAACCCGCGTCACCGGCGGAGAACGGCGACGAACTCATCGCGCCGTCGGCCAGCACGGCGGGTGCCCAGCCGGCCACGATCGCCGCAACCAGGAATCCAGGCAGACGGACCCACAGGCCGCGGCGATGTCTGACGTTGTTGTCGTTGATTCTGTTCATGTTTAGCAGTCTGGTCACACGTCGATAGTCTATTACAACTTTCTGCCGCTGCTGTGCAAGCGGTCACACCACAACAAAGTCGCGCCAATCACCGCAGCGGGCATCGCGACCAGATTCAGCCCGGGCACCAGAGTCATGGTCATGACGCCGGTACCAAAACCCAGCGCCAGCGACAGGCGTTGGCGCAACAGCCTCCTGGTCGCGACGAAGCCCAGACCGGTATTGCCCAGCGGGTACTCGCAATATTCCAGTGCCAGCACCCATGCCCCGTAGGCGAACCAGATCACTGGCGCCAGTATGTTTACCACCGGAAGCAAGGACAGCAACAGTGCCGGCAGCGCCAGAATTACGAAATAAGCCAGCTTGCGCAACTCGACCAGCGGGGCCGACAGCAGCTCCTGCCACAGTGGCAACGGCGTAGCGGCGATGTCCGGCCGATGAGTTTTCTGCACCCGTTCTGACAACAGGCCGTTGATGGGCGAGCCGATCAGATTGGCGATCATCGTGAAGCCGCTCCAGACCACGATCATCAATGCAGCCAGCGCCAGCGGCCAGAGCAACCAGCTCAACCAGTCCAGCCAGTCTGGCAACCGCGTCGTCAACCATAGCTGCAACGCCTCCAGCGCACCGAACAGCCAGACCGTTCCGGCGGAAAAGATAAGGATATTGCTCAGCAATGGCCACGCGACCAGCGCGCGTACCTCACGCCGCCCCAGCCAGGCCAGACCGGCCAGACCATAACGGTAACCACGAGCGAACTCGGTCAACATGCGGCCTCCGGCCTAAGCCAGCACGGTTCGACTGCGACCCGGCAACGCAGGTTCTTCAGCGGCTGAGCCAGCGCCCGACGGGTCGCCTGGCGGGCCGCCCGCCACGCCTGGCGGCCGACGCCGAGCGCATTGGGACCGGGCTGCGGCAGGCCGTCTATCACCAGTGAGGCCATGTTCTCGCGCCGCGGCACCCGCATCGCCGCAGCATTACGCGACCGCCAGGGCGATCGATTGGCTATGTGGTGATGCAAAACGCGCTGACCCGGCTCTGTTGCCGCCAGCCCTGAGCGATCGGCCACGCCGCCGTCCACCAGCCAGCCGCCGTGGCTGCGAATCGGCTGAAACATCAGCGGCACCGCGCAGGAAGCGTATACGCTGTCGGCAAAGTCACCGCTGGCCAGCACCCGGGTTTTGAATCGGTACAGATCGAAGGCGGAGACCCGGGCGGGTCGCAGGCAATCCTCAAGCCTGCTGATCGGGCTGGCTCGCCGCAGCAAGGCGCGAAAGCGCTCCCCTCGCAGCAGGCCGAATCCCGGCGCGGGATCCCAGAAATCATCCTTGTGCAACGAAAAATAGAGTTCGGTGATGACCTCCGAAGACAGCCCTGCCGCCCACAATCCGCCGGTGAGCGCGCCGGCGCTGGAGCCTGCGACGGCCTGCGGCAACAGGTCCGCCTCTTCCAGTGCGGCGAGCAAGCCGCAATGGGCAAAGAAGCTGAAAAAACCCGAAGACATGACCAGGGTATAGGGCTCCCGCGCCAGCCAATCGGCCAGCACTGGCTGAGCACTCCTCTGTGGGTCAGTACGCATCTATCTCAAGTGCCTTGCCGGGCCGGCGGTAACCGTGATGGATTGCAGACTCAAAATGGCTCCAGCACGTGCATGCCCTGTTCGAAAACGATGTCGACGGGAATCCCGGCCGACTCCACCCCGGCCAGATCTTCTGCCAGCTGCGGTCCGATAAACCCCATGTCGTCCATCAGTCGGGCCGCGCCCTCGTAGTCGCCATTGCCCTGCAAGGTCAATATCTGGGCCGACAGCGAATCCATCGCTTCGCGCATGCGCGCCATATCCACCCGATAGCGGCCGCTGTCTCGGTCTCTGACAATCGCATCAAAGGCACGCATGAAATTGAACCGCACCATGTCCGCTTGGGCATGGGCGCTGCTGGCGCCAAAGCGGATCGACCGGAATGTGCTGGCGGCAAAAGTCACGTAATAATCCATCAGGTCGGCGCCCGGCAATTCGCCCTGGTCATACAGCCAGGTGATCATGTACAGACCGAGGATGTCAGCCTTGCCCTCCTCCATCGCGCTGTGACGATCGAGCAGGGTCGCGCGCACGGTGCCCTTGCCGGTCACGGTGTTCTTTGGCCCCAGACCATGCGCGACCTCGTGGAACATGGTGTTCGCAAAGAACGCGTCAAAAGTGACATTTTGCTGCTGGTCCTCGGCGATCATCAATTCGCTGATCGGCAGCAGGATCTTGTCAAACTTGGCGCGCATCGCATTCTTCAGCTGCAAACGCCGCGTGCCCTTGGCCAACTGCACCGCTTCGTCGTTCGGCAGATTGATCGCGATCGTCTTCGAGCCTGCGTTGCTATGGCCCGCGTAATACAGCACGTCATAGGCGTTCAGGTCTGAATCTGTGCCTGGCGCCTGGGTCTTGTATAGCGGCGCAACGGGCAGGCTTTGCTGCAGAGCCGGCAACAGCTTCGCAAATCGCGACAGACGCTGACTCCAGCTCTGATCCTTGAGCAGGACATAGGCAGAATACGCGGTCTTGTATCCAAACAGCTGATCTTCATATTGTTCGATCGGCCCGATCACCAGATCGAGGCTGTTGTCCTTCATGTCCAGCCAGGCCATATCACTGGGTCGATAATCATCGGTGATCAGCGCCCTGGCACGCAGGCTCAGGTAGCGGCGAAACCCGGGTTCGTCGGTCAGGTCGGCGGCCTCTGCCAGCAGGCGCGCGGCAATCGCGAGCTGCTGCGCATAGGCCTGATGGTACGGAATAGTCACCAGCTCGCCGTCAAGATTCCTGCGCAACAAGGTGTACCAGCCTCGTTTCTGCGGCAGGTCCGCGGCTTCGAATTCCTCGCGCGTCATATCCTCCGGATAGAAGCGGGCCCCCAGCGCCTTCGGACCGGCGCCGACGATAAACGGCGCATCGCCGTCCAGGCGGTCCCAGGGCCCGTAGTTGATCTCGGTAAAACGGCGCAGATCGGGATCTGCGATGCTCGCCAGCAGCCCGTCCTTGTCACCGTAAGCTTGTTGCCAGAACAGCTCGTCCATCACCTTTGACGCATTGATCAGCAACGGCAGCGTCTGCCGCTGCAGGAAACTCAGACCACTCAGATCCGCCTCCAAACGGACCGTCGCATACTTGTCCAGCAGCAATGCAGCAGGGACGTCTGTCTCCGTCGGCGAATCGCTTTCCGCGGGCGCATCGGCACAGACGGTGCCGACGCAGGCACCCAGGACCAGGACCTGGAGCGCAATCTTCCACCTCATCTCGTTAGTGACCTCGTTATTCTGTGTTCCGAGCCACCGGGCGGCGCGGTGCATCGATTGGCGTGCGCCAGCACAGCAGCCCGGCAAGACGACCCGGAAAGATGACCCGGAAAAAGACTAATTCTAGCGGCAAGCGGCCACACCGGGCGACCGCGAGGGCCGGGACTCAGTCATCCATTGCCTGCGCGTTCAGAGCTGCCAGCGCGTCCTTGCTCGCGTCCCATGGACAGGCCTGCCTTCAGCGGGTCTTCCAGTCCGCGAACCGCCGCAAACCAGGACAGCGTGTCGGCAGCGGTTTGCGCCACCGGCCGCGTGCTCAGTCCCCTGGCTTGCGCCCGGGCTGACGATACCGACATCACCCCGGGGAATTCACTGCCCCGGGGGAACCCATGCCGGCATGTCAGTCCATGGTTCGACCTCGATGGCAGCGAGGCCGAGACCGGCGCCGATAAACCTCCGCCGGTCGATCAATCCGCCGGGTTTCCTGTCGTCTCGCCCGGGTCGCCCCCGTCATCTGCAGGCTCGCTCACGGTGTCGTTTGCGGCGTCCTCAGGCGCGTCACCGCTCGTCCCGCGCGGCGATTGGGGGACATCCTCGACCAGCTCGGGCAGGATCAGCTGGCCACTCGGGGTGTAGAACCACTGGATTTCGCCGAGGATCTGCAGGTCCACGCCGGAATCTTCCGCGGGTCGTATATACAGCGGCCAGTCTCCCTGCAGAAATATCAGAAACCAGGCTCCCGACTTCAGGTCCAGATCGCAGGAAACCCAGTGTCCGTCCAGGCTCAGACGCCGTGGTCCCGGCGCCTTCCAGCCGTCTTTGACATCAAACTGGTAGGTCGGCAGCTCGGCGCTGCCGGTCGGCCCGTCGCTCTCAAACAGCAAATCGACCCGGGTCAGCAAGCGGGCCATCGCGATCGTGCCAGCCTGGGTCATCAAAACCTTCCGTGCTACGTCATCGTAGTCATGTTCCTCGAGGACCGGCGGCACCGGCACGTTCGGATTACAGCCGACTGCCGGCGCTGCGTGACTGGCAAGCGCCGCGGCCAGCAACATCCCTGCGGCGAACGTGTTCAGTTGCCAGCCTCGTCGTCGGCAGCCGCGGGCCGTTTCAGCGCCGGGTCCAGGCGGATGATCCGTCCGCCGGCAGGTTGTTCGCCCGCGCCGTCACGATCCTTATCCCTGATGATCTCTTGCACCAGCGCCTCGTCCAGCACCACAGTCTCAATTTCCTGTTCCGACATCGCGGGTCTCCTTGGCCAGGTAGCGGGGTGTTTTCCCAATGGCGTCATGTCCCCTGGTTTCGGGGAACAACACGCTAACGTCGGGTCACTGACCAGTGACCTATCCGTCCATTGAAATTCAGAATCCTTTTCGAAGTAAGCACGAAGGCCGAATAATCCTCAGCTTCGAACTGCTCGACGATCTCCCCGGCCTTCAGCGGCAGTGGCAACCATGAGGCCGTATAGACGCTGTAGCCAAGGATGCGTTGATTGGTCAGGAACGCCGCCACTGCATTGCCGGTGCGCTCCTCGAGAATCTCCTCGCGTGCGGCCAGATCAAACTCGTCGGTCCGGCTGAACAGGATGTTTGACGCCGCGATACGATTCGGCTCGACCACGACATAGAGCAGGCGGGCCGGCGGGTCCTGGTCGGCCCTGACCGGCACCACGCCCGTCGCGCTGAACACCAGCGCCGACAGCAGGCAACATAACCAGGTGCCGGTCCGAGCGTGCGGATTTCGCGAGTCTGCGTCCATGTGTCTGAGTTTACCCGACGAACAGAGCAAGGGGTCAGCGACGTATTTTTTCAACATGCGTAATGCGCGAGGCGCCAATCAGCAACGGATAATGCGCCCGGTAGCAAAAAGCATTTGTCTCTGAGGCTGAATGGCAAAAAAACGCCGGCTCGCGCCGGCGTTACCAAAGCAGGGTCAGGAAGGGGTCCGGTTCAGCCGCACTTCGAGTCGCCACAGTTGAGGCAGGTCATACAACCGTCCATCAACACCGCAGCGGCATGATTGCATTTGGCGCAGAGTTGCGCGCCCTCGGGAAACGGGCTTTCGGCAAAAGCGTCCTTCTGCTTGGATTCGGCCTCGAATTGAGCCCGCTTCTCGTCGATCAATTTCTGCCGGTTTTCATCGACACCAAACTTCTTGATCAAGCCGATCCCGACCAGGTGCTTCTCGACGACATCGCCGATCTCCGCCACCAGTGAGGGCATGAACTTTCCACCCGGCTTCCAGTAACCGCCGCGGGGATCGAACACTGCCTTGAGCTCTTCGACCAGGAACGTCACGTCGCCGCCCTTGCGGAACACGGCCGACATCAGGCGGGTGAGAGCAACGATCCACTGATGATGATCGAGATTCTTACAATTGATGAATATCTCGAACGGGCGCCTGCCCTCATGCGGCGTGCCCTGATTGAGAATGATGTCGTTGATGGTCACGTACATCGCGTGTTCTTCGATCGGGGGCTTCACTTTGTAGGTGGTGCCAACCAGCTGTTCGGGCCGCTCCAGCTTTTCGTGCATGCGCACGACATTGCTTTCAACGCTTACCGGCGCGGCAGCTTTCTTGTCCTCTTCCGGACGAGCTACCGCGTAACCAACTATCTTCTTGCCAATCTTTGTCGCAGACATTTTTCTGAATTTCTCCGCTTCTGTCGCGCCCGCCAAGGCGGGCTGCGGTCAGAACTTTCCGTAATAGCCTTCCTTGAGAGCATCGTAGAGGTTGGCGGCGGAATGTACCTCGCCCTCGTACTCAACCTCTTCGTCGCCGCGCAACTCCACTGTGGTGCCGTCATCGAGAGTGAAAGCATAAGTGGTGTTCTTCAGATCCTTTTCCTTGACCAGCACGCCCTGAAAGGCCTCGGGATTGAAACGGAAGGTCGTGCAACCCTTCAGGCCCTGATCGTAGGCATACATGTAAATGTCCTTGAACTCCTCATAGGGGAAATCCGTCGGCACGTTCGCGGTCTTGGAAATCGAGGAATCGATCCACTTCTGGGCCGCCGCCTGGATATCCACATGCTGGGTCGGCGTCACATCCTCGGCCGTGATGAAGTACTCCGGCAGCCGCGTCTCTTCGTGATCGGAATCCGGCGCGGCCTCCGGATTGACCATTGACCGGTAGGCCAGCAACTCGAAAGAGAACACATCCACCTTCTCCTTCGCCTTGCGGCCCTCCCGGATCACGTTGCGGAAATAGTGATGGGCGAAACTCGGCTCAATGCCGTTGCTGGCGTTATTGGCCAGCGACAGCGATATGGTTCCGGTTGGCGCGATAGAACTGTGATGGGTAAAGCGGGCGCCAACCTCAGCCAGCCTGGCCACCAGTTCGGGCGCCTCTTCCGCCACCTGCTGCATGTAACGGCTGTAGCGGGCATGCAATATCCGGCCGGGCACCTTGTCGCCGGCACGCAAGCCGTCGCGACGCATCTCCGGGCGCTTGCGCAGCATCGCTTCGGTGACCGTGAATTCCCGGCTCATGATCGGCGCCGGACCCTTCTCCTCGGACAGCTCGAGCGCCGTTTCCCAGCCGGCCAGCGCGAGCTCACGAGATACCTTTTCAGTGAACTCCACCGCTGCCTTCGATCCGTACTTCATGCGCAGCATGGTCAGCGTCGAGCCCAGGCCAAGGAAGCCCATGCCATGACGCCGTTTGTCGAAAATCTCCTTGCGCTGCTGTTCCAGCGGCAGGCCATTGATTTCGACCACGTTGTCCAGCAGGCGGGTAAATACTTTCACCACCTCGCGGAACTGGTCCCAGTCGAAACGCGCGCCCTCAGCAAAGGCATCGACCACGAAGCGGGTCAGATTGACCGAACCAAGCAGACACGAGCCATAGGGGGGCAGCGGTTGCTCGCCACAGGGGTTGGTGGCGCGGATGTTTTCGCAGAACCAGTTGTTGTTCCGTTCGTTGACCCGATCGATCAACACAAAACCAGGCTCGGCAAAATCGTAGGTCGATGACATGATCGAGTCCCAGACCCGACGCGCGGGCAGCGTCTTGTAAATCCTGCACGCCACCAGTCCGGATTCGCTGCACACATATCCCTTGCTGACGGGCCATTCACGCCAGACAAACAGCTCTGGATCGTCGAGATCCAGCTTTTCGTCCTCGACCTCCTGTTGCAGCACCGGAAATGCGAGTTGCCAGGGCTTGTCGTTCTTTACCGCCTGCATGAAATCATCGCTGATCAGCAACGACAGGTTGAACTGGCGCAGCCGGCCATCCTCGCGCTTGGCGCGGATGAATTCGAGCGCGTCCGGATGACCGATGTCGAAAGTACCCATCTGCGCGCCGCGACGGCCACCGGCTGAGGACACGGTGAAACACATCTTGTCGTAGATATCCATGAACGACAGCGGACCCGAAGTGTAGGCGCCGGCGCCGGAAACATAGGCGCCACGCGGCCGCAGGGTCGAAAACTCGTAACCGATACCGCAACCGGCCTTGAGCGTAAGGCCAGCCTCATGGACCTTGCCCAGGATATCGTCCATGGAGTCGTGGATCGCGCCGGAAACCGTGCAATTGATGGTCGAGGTGGCGGGCTTGTGCGCCAGCGCGCCTGCGTTCGACATGATCCGACCGGCCGGAATCGCGCCGTTACGCAGCGCCCAGACGAAACGCTCCGCCCAGTACTCGCGCTTCTCTTCTTCCTCGACATCGGCCAGGGCGTGAGCAACGCGCTGGTAGGTATCGTCCATCGTCTCGTCGATTACCGTGCCGTCTTTCGCGACCAGACGGTACTTCTTCTCCCAGATATCCGCTGAAGCGGGCTGGAAAGGAATTTCGGCGACTGTGGATGCGCTAATCATTTCCTTGAGCGCTGTTTTCATGACTTACGTCATCCCCCATATTAATTCTTATAGCCGTTAAACGATCAGGATTGTTTTTTTTCGGTCCTGAATTCAAAGCCTTACGAGTCGGCCCGAAGGCCGCCGCAGACTCGAAACGCTGTGCAAAACCACCCTTGTGGGCAAACACAACATGTAGTGAACGCGGAGTGGTAGATTATGTCCACCCCCGGTCTCTGTCAAGACCCAGATGAAAAAATTCTCATGTTTTTTTAATCTTTAAAAACAATGGTTTACAAAATAGTCCAAGAAACGTCCGAGGTATTTTTCCTGTGCCACAAGAATTTCCCTGACATAGTGAACTACAAGATGTTGTAGCCCTTTAAATAGTGCTTTTCGGCCACATTGTGGTGGCCGCGCAACACTCTGACAGCGCCTGCCGCGCCAGTGGACGCCCTTGAAAAGATCAAGGACGTCCCTATCTAGGGGACATCGGAACACTGAATCTCGATTGGCTGAAATTCTGATCTGGAGGAACAAGACAATGTTGGTACGACATGACCCATGGTCGCTGATGAACCGCTTGCAGGGCGACATTGACCGTGTACTGGAAAATCGCATCCGGGGCCTGGACGACACCAGTGCCGGTGCTGTGGCGGATTGGACCCCAGCCGTGGATATCCGTGAGGAAACTGACCGCTTCGTGCTGGACGCGGATATCCCCGGCATCAATCCGGAAGACCTGGAAATCACCATGGAGGGCGGCGTGCTGACCCTTCGCGGACATCGCACCACCCACGCCGGCGGGGAAACTAATGGCTATCGCCGGGTCGAACGCGTCAGCGGTACGTTTTACCGGCGCTTCACGCTACCGGACACCGCTGATTCGGAGGCGATAGAAGCGAGCTTTAATCACGGCGTGCTGGAAGTGAGCATCCCCAAACTGGCGAAGGTCCAGCCGCGGCGGATCGACGTCAAGGTGAGCTGACAGCTTGCGACCAAATCAGGTTTAGCGGCATCCACACACGGAGCGGGCGGAAACTTTCGCCCGCTCCGTGTTTCTACACCTTAGCTGGTTCGGATTTCTGCCGGCTTTCCGGCGCGAAAAAAGGCTTCTTCATGAAAAATTACTCACTGAAACCCGTTGTCGGCGCGGCTCTGGCGCTGCTGCTCATGGCCAACGTCGCTCAGGCTGCGATGCCGGCCACCGTTGGTGGACAAGACATGCCGACGCTGGCGCCGATGATCGAACAGGCTGCCCCGGCAGTGGTGAATATCGCCACCAGCGGCAGCGTTGAAGTTCAAAGCTTCCGCAACCCGTTTATGGACGACCCGTTCTTCCGCCGATTCTTCGAGATGGAGCCCGATCAGCCACAACGCCGAAACACCCAGAGCGCTGGCTCCGGCGTGATCGTCGATGCAAAACGCGGCTACGTGATCACCAATGCGCATGTGATCGAAAATGCGGATGAGATTACCGTGACCTTGCAGGATGATCGCACCTACAGCGCCGAGGTCATCGGCACGGACCCTGGCTCTGACATCGCGGTGATCAAGATCGATGCGGAGGATCTGACTGACATCCCGCTGGCCGACTCGGACCGCGTGCGTGTCGGTGATTTCGTAGTGGCCATCGGCAACCCCTTCGGGCTCGGCCACACCGTAACCTCAGGCATCATCAGCGCGCTCGGGCGTTCGGGTCTGAATCCGAATGGTTACGAAGACTTTATCCAGACAGATGCGTCGATCAACCCGGGCAATTCGGGCGGCGCCCTGGTCAACCTTAACGGCGAACTGGTCGGCGTCAACTCCGCCATTCTGACCCGCAGCGGCGGCAACATCGGTATCGGATTTGCGATCCCGACCAACATGATCAAAGTGGTCATGGAGCAGCTGCTCGAGTTCGGCGAGGTTCGCCGTGGACTGCTCGGCGTGAATATTTATACCGTCACGCCCGATATCGCCAAGGCCTATGGCGTAGATGAAATCAGCGGCGCGCTGATCTCACAGGTGGTTCCCGATTCGGCCGCTGCCGAAGCTGGTCTGCAGCCCGGTGACATCATCACCCGCGTGAATGACCAGAAGGTCAAGAGCGCAACTGAGTTGCGTAATGTCATCGGCATGCAGCGCGTAGGCACCAAGGTGCGTCTGGAGATCGTCCGCGACGGCAAGACGCGCACGGTGACTGCCGAACTGGGCGAGGGCGCACGTGCGGCTGAACCGGTGACTGCAGCCGACATCCATCAGGGCCTGGCGGGGGCGGAGCTGACAGATGCCGATACGTCTTCGGGAGGACCGGCGGGCGTGCTCGTGGCATCGGTCGCGAATGGCAGCCCGGCCGCACAGCGGGGACTGCGCACCGGCGATATCATCATCGCGGTAAACCGCCAGCGGGTGAGCAACGTGCAGGCGCTGCGTGATGCAGCGGAAGACAGCCAGTCACTGCTGTTGAACATCAAGCGCGGGAATACCTCGCTGTTGTTACCGATCCGCTAGCGCAATCGTCATCGCGAACGCCCGGGCAATAGTCCTGGCGCGGGCATCAACAGGCGCGGTCCGGCAACGGCCCGCGCCTTTTTCTTTATCAGCAAATCAGGCGAGCAGCATCCGCGCGCCGACGACGACCAGCAGCAGCGCAAACGCCCTGCGCAGTCTCTTCACGGGCAGACTGTGGGCCAGACTCGCGCCCAGCGGGGCGGTCATCACGCTGGCCAGCGAGATACCGATGACCGCCGGCCAGTAGACATAGCCCAGCGCCATGCCGACTTCCGAACCGGCCCTGATCCCGGTCAACACAAACCCCGTGGCGCCAGCCAGCGCCACCGGCATGGTACAGGCGGCCGCGGTTCCCACGGCGGTGTGCAAGGCCACCGTCCGCCATACCAGAAAAGGTACGGTCAACACCCCGCCGCCGATCCCGGCCAGCGCAGAAATGGCGCCGATTATCGTGCCTGCCACCGCAAACCCCGGCCATGAAGGCAGCGGCAGTGCGGCCCGCGGCCGATGCCCCAGCGCCATGTAGGCGGCGATCGCGACCACAAAACCGCCAAAGGTCGATTGCAGCAGACGGTTGCTCATCGCATCGGCCAATACCGCCCCGAGCAAGCCGCCAAGTACGATGCCCGGGACCAGTTTGAACACCGCTGGCCATAACACTGCGCCGCGCCGATGGTGTGCGCGCAGCGAAGAGATCGCCGTGAAAACGATGACCGCGAGTGAGGACCCGATCGCGAAATGCATCCGGGCATGCGTCGGGATGCCAAGCTCCGGGTTGGCAAAAATCAGGTTCAGCACCGGCACTATCACCAGGCCGCCGCCGATCCCGAACAGCCCGGCCAGCAGACCCGACACCGCGCCAAGCAGCGGAAACAGCACCCACATCGAAATATCGGCCGCGACCATCTCAGACGGCGACCGGTCGGCGCCAGGCCAGAAAATTTTTCATTGCGGATGGCGGCAAGCACGCCATAATTGAACTCTCCGAGGCGACCCGCCTCCAAGCTAGCAGATTTGAACACTTCCCTGTCCTGATCATGCGCGTGTGTTTCCCGATCCTGCTGCTTGGCTGGCTGCTGTGTGCGCACCCGGCGTGGCCAAGCGTCGCGCCGCTCAGTCGCGAAGTCCAGCGCCAGGCGTTTGTCGCCGCTCTTGCCGCCGCGGAGGCCGGCCGCTGGCAGGACGTAGAACCCTTCCTGGAGAACCTGCAGGATTACCCGCTGTTACCGGACCTGCGCGCCGCCTGGCTTAACAAGCGCCTCGGCGACAACAACGATCGGGAAACAGCGGATTTTCTGCAACGTTACCCGGATCTTGGTTTCAGCGGCAGCTTGCGGCTCAACTGGGCGATGTCGCTGGCCGAGCGCCGGCGCTGGGACGAGTTCCTGTCCATCTACGAAGACTTCTACGCGGATCGCCAGGACACAAAACTCGACTGCCTGGCTTTGCGCGCCCGGATCAACACCGGCCGCGACGCCGGGGTTGCCGACCGGGCGATGGCGATCTGGCTCTACCCGTTCAGTCGACCGAAAGCATGCGATCCGGTGCTCGCCTGGCTGGAAGATAAGGACCTGATCACCGCGGAGCGCAGACGGGAACGGATCGACCTCGCGCTGGAAGCAGGTCAGGTGCAGCTGGCGCGCTATCTGGCGAGGCCCCTGGGGCCGGCTGATCAGGCCAAAATCGAGCGTTGGTCGAAGATGCGCGCCAACCCGGCCCGCGAACTTGCGGCGCCCCAGCGATATGCGGATACGCCCGAGAATCGCAGATTGCTCGCTTACGGCATTGCCCGTTTGGCCTCACAGAATCCGGAAGCCGCGGATCAGCTTTGGCCGGCATTCTCCGGTTTCGGGTTTGAGCCGGATCAACGCCTGCAGCTGCAGCGGCGGATCACGCTCGGGCTGGCGAGAAATTTTCTGCCGGGCGGCCGCCAGGCAATAGAGCGCCAGGCGGCCATCGACGACGACCCGATTGTCGCGCAATGGCGCGTCAGGCTGGCGCTGAGAGATGGGGACTGGACCGCAGTACTGGACGGTATCGAGCAACTGCCGGCCGACACCGGCAATGACACCAACTGGGATTACTGGCGGGCCCGGGCCATGGCGGCAAACGGCTTGTCCGAAGCGGCTGAGGCGCAGTTTCAGGGGCTCGCCGATGAGCGCGGCTATTACTCCTTCCTCTCGGCGGATAATCTGCAGCTGCCCTACGTGTGGTCGGATGTGCCGACTCCGGTTGAGGAGCCGGTGATCGCGCAGATTGCCGAGCAGGCGGAGTTCGTCCGCCTTCAGGAGCTGTTCCTGACCGGGCTGCAGTCGCGCGCCCGGATCGAATGGACCCGCGCGGTAGAAAAACTGCCGCCTGACTGGCGCGATCAGGCGGCAATCCTCGCGCTGCGCTGGGGCGGATACTCAAGCGCGATTTCGACGGCTGCCCGCAGCGGCCAGACCAATGACCTGGCGTTGCGCTATCCCTTGCCCTGGAGAGCGGAATTCGAGCGTCTGAGCCAGGCCGCACGCGTTGACCCGGCGCTGGCCTACGGCGTGGCCCGCAGTGAAAGCCTGTTTATGCCGGATGTGGCCTCCGCCGCAGGCGCGATCGGCCTGATGCAGCTGATGCCGGGGACCGGCAAGGAGACCGCGGCCCAGGCGAGCATTCCCTGGCGCGGCTGGCACAGCCTGACCGACCCGCAGACCAACATCACCCTGGGGACCAGGTATCTGGCGAAAATGCTCGATCGTTTCGACAATAATCCGGTGCTTGCGACGGCCGCGTACAACGCCGGCCCAAATCGCGTGCAGGCCTGGCTTCCCACGAGCGAACCGCTGGCCGCTGATGCATGGGTGGACTCGATCCCGTTTCGGGAAACCCGCGGCTATGTGCGGCGCGTGCTGGCCAGCGACGTGATGTTTGAATGGCGCATGAACGGCACCGCCAGACAGATCTCTGAGCGGATGCCGCCGGTTCTTCCGGCGCAGGATTAGGCGGCTGCCGCGCCGTCCCTGGTGTTTCCAGGACACGCCACAGACCGCCGGCAAACTGACCGCTGGCAGGGGTTTACGAACCGCTGCCGGTCGGCGACATTTTGCGGCGATGTCCGGGCCTGGCAGCGGAGTTCGCTGCTCCGCGAATTTGCGGAAATACGAGCTTGGCGCTCCGGCGCAATCACGGCGCCGGAGCGAGCGCGACTGGACTATAATCGCCTGCTCGCCCTCCAGGGTAGCGCTTACGGAATCTCTGCTGATGCGCAAGACTCTTCCACGCCTTTCGGTATTGGTGATGGGCGGCACCGGATTTATCGGCAAACATCTGACCGCCAGACTGGTTCGAGCGGGTCACGACGTGACGGTACTGACGCGCTCCCGCGCCAGTCATCGCGACATGCTGGTGCTGCCTACGCTGCGTCTGATCGAAGGCGATCCCTACGATGTGGCTACCCTCAGCCGGGTCCTCACCGCTTGTGATGCGGTGGTCAACCTGGTCGGCATCGCCAACGAATCCCGACGCGGGCGCAGCTCTTTTCACCGTTCTCATGTTGAGCTTACCCGTCAGCTGGTCAGCGCCTGTCAGGACACCGGCACCGCACGCCTGGTGCAGCTGAGCGCGCTGAAGGCGGACCCCGATGGTCCCAGCGAGTTTCTGCGCACCAAGGGCGAGGCCGACGAGATCGTGCGCAACAGCGGCCTGGACTGGACCATTCTGCAGCCGTCGGTGGTATTCGGGCCCCAGGACAAGCTGATTAATCAGCTGGCCAGCTTGCTGGTCAGACTGCCGGTCATCCCGTTGCCCCGGGCCAATGCGCGTCTCGCGCCGGTATTTGTCGGTGACGTCGCCGAGGCCGCGCTGCGAGTTATGCGCGGACGCTCAAGCATCGGCAGGACGTTTGAGTTATGTGGTCCGCGAGTGTTCTCAATGCGTGAGATCGTGCGTCTGGCAGCGCAGGCCGCCGGACGGCAGCGATGGGTCCTGCCGCTGTCATCAAGCTCCTCAATGCTGATGTCGCGTGTGCTCGAACTGCTCCCGGGGAAACCGTTTTCGGTCGACAATTATCGAACCTTGTCGGTGCACAGCATCTGCGCCAGCGGCGCGCCGGGGTTACGCGATCTGGGTATCGAACCGAGCGCCTTTGAGCCAGCGATCAAGCGCCAGCTGAAGCGTCTGCGCAGTCGTCATTCCGCGCCGGATGCCGCGGCCTGAGATTGTTTCGCGGGCGAAATCGCCAACAGCGCGTCCAGCGCCGCCTGGCGCTCCCCGGGCGGAAGCCCGGCCAGGTCCTCGCAGGCGCGATAAAAGGCGGCGAAATCTTCTCCGCTGTTGCGGAACAATGCGCGGAACGCGGGCACCAGCCGGCCATACGTCGAGACCGGGATCAGCCGCGCGTTATTGACCGGGCTCGCAAACCATCGATCGTAACCCGGGTAACCGTCCCAGCTGCGCCGCAGAGCCTGGTAACGCCGTTCCAGATCCTCGAATTCCTGCGCCTTGCGTTGCGCCATCACTTGCTTGTCTTCACCGCTGCGATAAATCTCCGCCAGTCGCTCACGAGTCGTGGCCAGCAGCAGGTTGAACGCCCGCGAGCGCTCTCTTTTTAGCTCGAACGCGGCGAGACCGGCGGCATCGTTCCGGTCCGCAAACCAGCGCGCCATACCCAGCTCCTCGACGGCGGTGGCGAAGCCTTCGTTGAACTGCGAATCGTCCTTGATATACAGGCGCTGATGGGCAAGCTCATGAAACAATATGGCGACCAATTGTTCGTCGTCCCAGGACATCATCGTGCTCAGAACGGGATCGTCGAAGCGGCCCAGGGTCGAATAGGCGGCGACGCCGCCGACGAATACGTCAAAACCTTTAGCGGCGAGTTTGTCCGCATAGGCGACGGCGGCGGCCTCGGCGAAATAGCCGCGATAAACCACACAGCCGGCAACCGGGAAACACCATTGCCGTGGCTGGACAGAAAATTCCGGCGCCGCGAACACGTTCCAGACCACATAATCGCGATCCAGCGCAACATACGTGGTGTAACTGTCGTTGTCCGGCAGATCCAGCTGCGAGGACGCAAATGCCCGGGCCTCCAACACCAGCTGCAGCTGGCGCTGCAGATCCTCGCCGGTGTCCGGCGCCAACAGCACCTCTTCGATCGGCTGGCGCTTGGACATCAGGTTCATGTGACCGCGTACGGCCTGTCCATAGAAGCCCCCGCAGCCGGCGCTGGAAGCCATGGTCAGGAACATGATGATCGGTAGCAGGAGCCGCACGGGCCAACATTAGCACGCCGTCAGCTAACCAGACCGCGCTAGAATTGCCCAATGGAAATCTATCTCGTCGGCGGCGCGGTACGTGACCAGCTGCTGGGTCGCGTTCCCAGGGAGCGCGACTGGGTCGTTGTCGGCGCCAGCCCGGAAGCGATGACGGAGCTTGGCTATCGCCCGGTAGGGCGCGATTTCCCGGTGTTCCTGCACCCGCAGACCGCCGAGGAATACGCGCTGGCGCGGACCGAGCGCAAGACCGCGCCGGGTTACCGCGGCTTCGTGATCCATGCCGCGCCCGAGGTGACGCTGGAACAGGATCTGCTGCGCCGGGATCTGACCATCAATGCCATTGCTCAGGACCAGCAGGGTCGGCTGATCGATCCCTTTGACGGGCAGTCCGACCTGGAGCAGAGGCTGCTGCGGCATGTGTCTCCGGCCTTTGCCGAAGACCCGGTGCGCGTGCTGCGGGTAGCGCGGTTTGCTGCCCGGCTTGCCGAGGATGGTTTCCGTGTTGCGCCGGAAACCATGCTGTTGATGCGCCAGATGGTCGAGTCCGGAGAGGTCGATGCGCTGGTCCCCGAACGCGTCTGGCAGGAAACCGAGCGCGCACTGGGCGAAACGCGCCCGTCCAGGTTCATCGAAGTGCTGCGCGAATGCGGTGCATTGCAGCGGATATTTCCAGAGCTGGATCGCCTGTTCGGGGTGCCGCAGCCGGCCCGCTGGCATCCGGAAATCGACACCGGTCTGCACATGTTGCTGGTGCTGGACCAGGCCGCTCGATTGAGCAAATCAACAGCGGTGCGATTCGCCGCGCTGGTGCATGATCTGGGCAAGGGCACGACGCCGGCGCATCTGCTTCCTGCGCATCATGGTCACGGTGAGCGCGGCGCGCGGATCATCGCGGAACTGGCCAAACGCCTGCGCATACCCAATGAGCACACAGACCTGGCAATGCTGGTTTCCCGCTATCACGGCCTCGCTCATCGCGCGGCAGAATTGCGCGCCGGCACCATGTTGAGCCTGCTCGAGCACCTGGATGCGTTCCGGCGCCCGCAACGCCTGGAACAGTTCCTGATTGCCTGCGAGGCTGATTTGCGCGGCCGCACCGGCTTCGAGCAACGCGCTTATCCGCAGGGCGAAATCCTGCGCGCTGCGCTGGCGGCGGCAAATGCGGTTCCGGTCGACAGCAGCCCGGGGCTTTCCGGGGAGCAGATCGGGCGCAAGCTCCGGGAAGACCGGATCCAGGCTATTGCTGCTGCGCGGTCCGCACCACGGTCCCCGGAACACAGACCAGAACACAAACCAGAACCCGGGGCAGAACGCCGGGCAGATCCGGACCCGGAGAGCGCGGCGTCGCGGTCATCGGTGGCTGACAGCGATCCTCAGCCGAAGACATAGACGATCAGCAAGGCCAGCAGTAATCGATAGATCGCGAACGGCAGCATGCCGATGCGGCCGAGGAAACGCAGGAAATAGCGGATCGTCAGATAGGCGACGACGGCGGACACCAGCGTACCCACCCCCATGGCGATCCAGTCCGTGGCCATCGGCGCCTGTAACAGGCGGACCGTCTCCAGCAACGCGGCGGCGAAAATCACCGGTATCGCGAGCAGAAAGGAGAATCGGGCCGCGGCCTCGCGCTCAAGACCCAACAGCAACGCCGCGGTCATCGTGATGCCGGAACGGGAGGTGCCGGGGACCAGCGCCAAGACCTGTGCCAGACCTATCAGCATCACCTCCGGCCAGCGCAGGCTGAACTCGTTGCGAGTCCGGCGACCGCGGGCATCCGCCAGCCACAGCAGGATGCCGAATCCGGCCGTCGTCGACGCAATCAGCATGGGTGAACGCAGTTCGGCCTCGACCACGTCAGCCAGCAAGAAACCGACCAGGGCAACCGGCGCCGTGCCCCAGATGATGGCCCAGGCAAGTCGGGAATCGGGCGTCGCCTGCGCGCCGCCAACCGAGCGCAGCCAGGCACCGGCCATGGTCAGCAACTCGCGGTGAAAATAGCTGACCACCGCGATCAGCGTGCCAAGATGCACCGCGACGTCAAACGCCAGGCCCTGGTCCGGCCAGCCGAGAAAACGCGGCACCAGCACCAGATGACCGGAGCTGGAAATCGGCAGGAACTCGGTAAAGCCCTGCAGCACAGCCAGCCAGACAGCGTGAATCAGATCCATATGGGGGCTACAGGGAGCCCGAAAGATCGGCGCCGGTCAAGCCCGGGCACTGGCCGTCCCATCCGCGGCTGAAGCCGGCGACCTTGAAGCGCTCACCCATCTCACCCGGCAGGGTCAGCCACTGCACCTGACGGGCCTGCTCTGCGCGCTGGCGCGGGCTCATCCGTTCCGGCTCGACCAGCATGCCGTCAATACCGGAGGCGAGCAGAAAAGCGGCCTGGGTAACGAAGCCGTCCAGCGTCAGCCCGTGCTGCTGAGCCGCCTCGGCCACCGTGGTGAAGTCCACCCAGGCGGTGATGTCCTGTAATCCGGGCCAAAAGAAGGGATCAGCATGAGCCCGGTGCCGGTAATGGCACAGCAGCGTGCCGTCGCTGCGTTGCCAGTGGTAGAGCTCACGCCGGGGCAGACCATAGTCGGCCAGCAGCAACAGACCCTGATCCAGGGCATCCGCGACAGCGCCGACCCATGCGCCCAGAGCCGGGTGCCACTCCGAGCGAAATCCCGGTGCCAGTTCCTCCGTTAGCGCTGCGGCAATCCGCGACTCCCGGTGCAGCAGCGCCGCGTCCGCCGGCAGCGGATGCCAGATCAGGCATCCGTCGCGCCGGCCCACGCCGAGATATTCGATCCCGCCGTCGCTGATCTGGAAGCGCTCACAGGGCAATGCGTCCATCACCTCATTGGCCAGGATGACCCCGCGCACACCGCGGGGCATTTGCGCCAGCCAGCGGACCCGATCCGCCAGCGCCGGCGCCCGCTCTGCGATGGTCTGTCGTTGCCGCTGGCACAGGTCGGGGCTGGTCTCCAGGATCAGGTATCGGGCCGGCAGCGTACCGAGCCGGTCGAGCTCCAGCAGCAGGTCTGCCGCCATCACCCCTGATCCTGCGCCCAGCTCGAGAATCTCCGTCGAGGCGCCGAGCGAGGCGATCACCGGCGCGCAATTGCGCGCCACGCAACGGGCGAACAAGGGCGAGATTTCCGGTGCGGTAACAAAATCTCCCGCATCCCCGAACTTCGTCGCGCCGGCGCTGTAATAGCCGAGGCCAGGCGCATACAGCGCCAGCTCCATATAGCGGCCAAACCGCAGTGCCCCGCCTGCGGCGTCGATCTCACTCGTGATCAGCGCGGACAGCTGCCGGCTATGCGCCTGCGCCGCCGCATCGGGCCGGGGCAGATGGTCCGGGTACGGGTCAGCAACCATGGCGAAGTATCATTACACTCTCGATTCACCGGCCAATGGCCGTCGCAGCAGGAATCCTAATGGCAGCGGTACCTTCCCACCACCCCAAGCAGCATCCGGTCGCTCTGATCACCGGCAGCGCGCGCCGGATCGGGGCCGCGCTCGCTCGCGGTCTGCATCGGGACGGCTATCGCGTGGTGATCCATTACCGGGAATCAGGCGCCGAAGCGTCCGCGCTGGGTGCGGAGCTCAACCAGCAGCGGCCTGACAGCGCGGCGATCATCCAGGCGGACCTGCTGGACACGGCCAGGCTGCCGGCGCTGGTCGCTGATGCCTGCGCCTGTTTTGGCGGTCTGGATGTGCTGATCAACAACGCATCCAGCTTCTACCCGACGCCGGTCGGCAGGATCAGCGAGAACGACTGGGCCGATCTTGTCGGCAGCAATCTCAAAGCGCCGCTGTTTCTGTGCCAGGCGGCTGCTCCGACACTGCGCGAGCGCGGCGGCGCGATCATCAACATGGTGGATATCCATGCCCGGCGACCATTACCCGATCATCCGGTTTACAGCGCCGCCAAAGCCGGCCTGGTCGCGCTGACGCTGGCGCTGGCACGGGACCTGGCCCCGCAGGTCAGAGTCAACGGTATCGCGCCGGGCCCGATCCTGTGGCCGGAATCCGGCGCCGACAGCGCGGCAAAACAGCAGGTGCTGGCAGAAACCTGCCTCGGCCGGATCGGTGATCCGGAAGATATCGTCGATTGCGCCCGCTACCTGCTGCGCGCCGGCTACGTGACCGGCCAGATCATCGCGGTCGACGGCGGCCGCGCCCTGGGCTGGTAAGAATCCGAAGCGTAAGAACTTGAAACCGCTTGCGCTCAATCAGCCTGGTACAAGCGCCAGGCACCACGCGCGCGCTGCGCGCCCGGCTCGGCAGCGGCCTTCATGCTCGCTGCTGCGGGTATGCTGCAGCGGCCGTTATCCAGAAAATGGAGCACTTCGGACAGCGCCGCTTCGGCCGGGTCACCCAGCAGCCGGTCAAGATCATCCGCTGCCGGGCAATCCGGGGTCAGACCATCAAAATAATCGCCTTCACCGAGTGCGTTGGTCAGACGGAAAGAAATCGGTCTCAACGTCAGCTCGCAGAAGTTATAGCCGAGCTGGCCGACCGGTTTGCCAAACGTCGTATCACCCACGACCACGACCTGGATGTACGGCCGCAACGCGTTGATCACCAGTTCGCTGGCTGAGGCTGAGGCGCCGGTGACGATAAAAAACACCCGTTCCAGGTCCAGCGCGCGCAAGCGATCCCTGAAGGAGATCGTCTGGTTGCGGAAGCTGTTGTTCGCGTTGTACTCGATGTTGTACTGGACCTGACCCTGGGTGACCTCGCCGCCGACCAGGTTCGCCAGAACCTCCGAGACCGACAACAAGCCACCGCCGTTGTAACGCAGATCCACGATCAGCTCGCGCACGCCGGCCGCGCCCAGGGTGGCAAACGCGGCGTCCAGTTCGGCCACCGCCGGCTCGACGAAATTGCGGAACAACAGATAGCCGATCGGCCCGGTCGGCCGGTCCAGTACCTCGACCGCGGACACCGGCGGGATCGTCACTACCGCCTTCTCAAATACCGCGGTGAAGTTCTGCCCGGCGACGTTCTGCCATGACAGCTCCGCAGTCACGCCGACTTCGTTGGGGCCCAGCGACGCGCTGAATCCTTCCGCGGCAAGCACTTCGGCGATGGGGCGGCCGTTGACCGCGGTGATCCGATCGCCCCTGACCAGGCCCCCGGCATCCGCCGGGCTACCCTCGAACACATCAGTAACTCGCTGCTCGTCCGGCGCCGGGCTGGTGCTGCTGAAACCGATCAGACCCACGACCTGGCCATCGCCAAAAAACGCATCGTCCGCGGCAGTCGAGGTGATGAAGCTGAATCGATCCTGGGGGACTGTGAGCGCCGCAAGCGTTGCCTGCGGGGAGTCATAGTCGCTGGCTGCGATCTGCGGCAATTGATCGTTCCATAGGTAGATATCCTGCATCACGTCGATCACGAACTGATTCTGGCCCACCACCGTGCAATTCGCCGGCTGGGCGCTGGAACCGCCGGAGCCGCCGCCGCAGCCCGCGACCATCACGGCCATCGCAATCAGACCAGGGAGGATTAATCGACGTGTCGTCAACATCATGTTTGCTCGCTTATCCAGAAAAAGTCGACGGCTTCCAGCGCATGTTTCGACTGATCAAAGCCGGCCCAAAGCTCGGCGAAATTGCGTCCTGACACCGGGTGAATGCGGTCTCCCGCGATGTCGGCCAGCGGTCGCAGCACGAAGGCATAACGCATGATCTCGTCACGGGGCACATTGATGCCCTGATCCTCGAGCGCCGCGTCCCCATATAACAGAAGGTCCAGATCCAGCGTTCGCGGGGCAAACTTCCTGTCGTCCCTGACGCGGCCGCCAGCGCCCTCTATCCGATCCAGTTCCGCCGCGACTTCGCCAAGCTCGAACTCGGTATCGAAGCCGATCACCATATTCAGGAAATCATCGCCGTCAAAGCCGACCGGGCGGTTGCGGTAAACCGGTGAGACCCTGAGCACACCGAAAGATTCCGCCAGGCTGGCGAGGGCCGCGCGCAGGTGCCTTTGGGGTTCAATATTGCTGCCGGCACCGACATAGACTTCAGTCATCGTAGTCGTCCTGTCCACGCACGATGATGACCCCGACATCTCTGGCCCCGCGGACTGCGCCCGGTTTGTGCAACACCACACGCACTCTGCAAACCCCGAACTCGCGCACCACGATACGCGCGATCTGCTCGGCCAGGGTCTCGATCAGGCCGAATTCTGACTCCTCCACGAACTGGATCAGGCGCTTGGCCACCGCCTTGTAATTCAGCGTGTCCTCGATGCTGTCCGTGGCCGCGGCGCGACGGATATCGGCGTCCATCTCCAGGTCGACACTGACCGTCTGCCGGATGCATCGCTCCCAGTCAAAGATGCCGATGACCGTCTCGATGCGCAGATCCTTGAGAAAAATGGTATCCATCAGCAGGTCTTTAATCCGTCCCGGTCTGACCGGGAGGCCGCAAGTCCTCGAGGCTCCAGCGGGCCCGGGCTTCGATGGCAAGTTGGGCGCGTTCACCGGCGCGGAGGCGGAGCATACCAGCGTAGGCAATCATCGCGCCATTGTCGGTGCAGAACTCCGGGCGCGGATAAAACACTGACCAGCCATGGGCTTTCCCGTCCGCCTGAAGCCGCGCACGCAGCGCCTGGTTGGCCCCGACGCCACCGGCGACGACCAGCGTATTGGCCGTGGACTCGCGCAGCGCGCGGCGGCACTTGACCGCCAGCGTATCCACCACCGCCTGCTGGAATTCGGCCGCCACATCGGCTTTGCCCTGCTGATCAAGATCCAGCCCATCGACGGCGATCATCACCGCTGTCTTCAGCCCGCTGAAGCTGAAGTCCAGACCAGGCCGCCCCAGCATCGGGCGCGGGAATTTGAACCGGCCAGGGACCCCCTGACAGGCCAGCGCCGCCAGCGCCGGACCGCCCGGATACGGCAACCCCAGCAGCTTGGCGGTTTTGTCGAAGGCCTCGCCGGCGGCGTCATCCAGGGTCTCTCCGAGCACCCGGTACTGCCCCAGACCGCGCACCTCCACCAGCATGGTATGGCCGCCGGACACCAGCAGCGCCACAAACGGCATCTCCGGCGCCGGCGTTTCCAGCATCGGCGCGAGCAGATGCGCCTCCATATGATGCACACCGACCGCCGGCACGCCCCAGGCATACGCCAGGCTGCGGCCCACCGCGGCGCCAACCAGCAGGGCCCCGATCAGCCCGGGCCCGGCGGTATAGGCCACACCGCCGATCCCTCCCGCAGGCGTCCCGGATTCGCTCATTACCTTGCGGATCAACGGCACCAGCTTGCGGACATGGTCCCGCGAGGCCAGTTCCGGGACCACACCGCCGAATTCGGCATGCAGCGGAATCTGGCTGTATACGGTGTGCGCGAGCAGGCCGCGCCGGGTATCACAGACGGCGACACCGGTCTCGTCACAGGAACTCTCGATTCCCAAAACTCTCATGGAGTCCCCTCTTTATGGGGTGAGATTGCAATACTACCCGTCAAACGCTATCATTCCGCTTCTTTTTTGCGCCGCCTCGAGGGCGGCGCTTGCGTGATTGTAAGGACGGTGATTTCTAGATGCCCAGCGTACGGATCAGAGAGAACGAATATTTTGACGCAGCCCTGCGTCGTTTCAAGCGCGCGTGTGAAAAGGCCGGCATCCTGACCGAGCTGCGCCGGCGCGAGTTCTACGAGAAGCCGACCCAGGAACGCAAGCGCAAGAAGGCCGCCGCCACCAAGCGCCACATGAAGCGGCTGCAGCGGGATCAGTCCCGACGCGTCCGTCTTTACTGACCGCCCACGGTTAAGCCATGTCGCTCAAGGCCCGCCTCAGCGACGACATGAAGCAGGCCCTGCGCGCCGGCGAGAAGCCTCGCCTGTCCACTCTGCGCATGGCCCTGGCGGCAATCCAGCAACGTGAAGTCGACGAGCGCATCGAGCTCGACGATGTGCAGATCCTCGCCGTGCTGGAAAAGATGATCAAGCAGCGGCGCGAGTCGGCCGCCCAGTATCGCGCCGGTTCCCGCGAAGAACTCGCCGAAAAAGAAGAATCGGAGATCGTGTTGCTGGCCGATTATTTGCCGGAGCCGCTCAGCGAAGCCGAACTGGATAGCCTGATAGACAAGGTTATCGCGGAGTCCGGCGCGACAACGCTACGGGACATGGGCAAGGTCATGGGGCAGATAAAAGTCCTGGCCGAGGGCCGCGCCGACATGGGCGCTGTCGGCGGCAAGGTCAAGGCGCGCCTCGGCGCCGCCTGACGCTCGCCTCTGACGCTGGCCGCCTGATCCCGGGCCAGGCGGCGGCCGGCTCTGTCGTCGCCACGGAATAGCTCTGCACCGGACCCGTCGCGCCTTCGCTTGCGCAGCCGATTGTTGAAGTCTTGGCCAGCTGGGCTATCTATACACAATGCGGGTAGACGCAAATCGCAAACCACGCCACCACCCGGCCGACAGCGGCGACACGCAGCCCGACCCGGTGCAGGCCCCGTGCCGTCGATTGTGCTGACAGTCAGGCGTTGAGCAGACGGGCATGAGCAGAATTCCGCAGAGTTTTATTGATGACCTGATGGCGCGGGTCGACATCGTCGAGGTCGTGGGCACCCGCGTGCCGTTGAAGAAGGCCGGGCGCGAATTCAAGGCTTGCTGCCCGTTTCACGGTGAAAAGACGCCCTCCTTCACGGTGAGCCCGGGCAAGCAGTTTTATCACTGCTTCGGCTGCGGCGCCCACGGCACCGCGCTGGGATTCCTGATGGAGCACGATCACCTGGATTTTGTTGAGGCGGTCGAGGAACTGGCCCGCCAGGTGGGGGTCGAGGTGCCCAGGGAGGCGGGCGACGGTCGCCCCCGGGCGGGCGATGACCTGTACACGACGATGAGCCGCGCAGCGGACTTCTACTGCGCCGCGTTGCGGGAAAACCAGGGCGCGATTGATTATCTGAAGCAGCGCGGCCTCAGTGGCGAGACGGCGGCCCGATTCGGCATCGGCTATGCGCCTGACGCCTGGGATTCCTTGCTGTCGCGACTGGGCTCGGACCAGGGTGGCATCGATCGCCTGACCGCGTGCGGGCTGATCATCGAACGCGAGCAAGGCGGCTGGTACGACCGGTTTCGCGGCCGGATCATGTTCCCGATCCGCGACGCCCGCGGCCGGACTATCGCATTCGGCGGCCGCGTGATGCACAGCGGCGAGCCCAAATACCTGAATTCACCGGAAACAACCTTGTTTCACAAGGGGCGGGAGCTATATGGCCTGTATGAAGCACGCCAGGCCCTGCGCGAGATCCCGCAGTTGCTGGTGGTCGAGGGGTACATGGATGTGGTCGGGCTGGCCGAGGCCGGGATCCATTACGCAGTTGCCACGCTGGGCACCGCCACCACCGAAGAGCATTTACGCAGGCTGTTCCGGGTCACGGACAAGGTAATTTTCAGTTTCGATGGCGACCGCGCCGGCCGGCAGGCGGCATGGCGGGCGCTGGAAAATGCGCTCCCGACTCTCCAGGAGGGTCACCAGATCGGCTTCCTGTTCCTGCCTGAAGGCGAAGACCCGGACTCTCTGGTGCAGGCAGAGGGGGCGGCTGCGTTCGCCGCCCGCCTGGAGCAGGCGACGCCGCTGTCAGATTACTTTTTCGACCAGTTGGCCGGACAGGTCGACATGCAGTCGATAGACGGGCGGGCGCGGATGGCGGAGCTGGCGCGGCCATTGATGAAACGCATTCCCGAAGGGATTTATCGAGATCTGCTGACCCGGCAACTGGCCGCCCGTGTCGGTCTCGATCCACAACGCCTGGACCAGCTCCTCGCCGGGGACCGTCAGGAAACGCCGGCTTTTCGCCCGGCCACACGAGGCAGGCCGCGGCCACCCAGCCCACGCTCCAGCCTGGTGCGCCAGGCGATCGCGCTGGTCCTGCACCATCCCGGCGCCTCAGCTACAGTCAAGATCCCCGGACAATTGGCGGCATCTGATTTCAAGGGCGTGCCTCTGCTGATGGAACTCCTTGAAATCTCAGAATCAAACCCAGATATAAGTCCGGCAGGGATGCTTGAACGGTGGCGGGGCCGACCGGAGGAGCCCCATCTGCTGCAGCTGGCTGCGAGCGAGACCATGGTCACCGATGAAGCGGCTCCGACCGTACTGGCCGATATCCTGACCCGCCTGGTGCAGCAGGCAGGTCCTGAACGCAGAATGGCGGTGCTGCTGGAAAAAGCACGCAGCGACACTCTGGACGAGGCCGAGAAGCAGGAACTGCGTACCTTGCTCAGCCGGCGCCCGGAGGGCGCGGCGAGCGGCACGACAACTGCCGATTGATATAGAGATAGTCGCACCCGCCTGCTATACTGGTGCGTTCGTTTGTGTTGAATCGAGGGTCTTTGAGTGACCGAGAAACGCGCCATCGTTCCTGATGACAAGCAGTCCCAGCTCAAGCTGCTGATCGCCCGCGGCAAAGAGCAGGGTTATTTGACCTACGCCGAGGTCAATGATCATTTGCCCAACGATATCGTCGATCCAGAGCAGATCGAAGATATCGTCAATATGATCAATGACATGGGCATCACGGTCTACGAGAAGGCGCCTGATGCCGAAGAGCTGCTGTTGTCGGACTCGGCGGTTTCCGGCAACGACGACGATGACACCGAAGAGGCCGCGGCCGCGCTGGCCACCGTGGACAGCGAATTCGGCCGCACCACGGATCCGGTCCGCATGTATATGCGGGAGATGGGCACGGTTGAACTGCTGACGCGGGAAGGCGAGATTCGTATCGCCAAGCGTATCGAGGAGGGTCTGGAACAGGTCCGTCGCGCGCTGTCGCTGTTCCCGGGCACCGTCGAGATGTTGCTCGCCAATTACGACGCGGCCCTCGAAGGGCAAGGCCGGATCATCGATATCGTGACCGGGTTCATCGACCCGAGCATCGCGGACGAAGAAGTGAAGGCGGCCAACGGCAAGAAAAACGAGGCCGACGAAGAAGGCTCCACCGGTCCCGACGGCCCGGACCTGGAAGAACTGGCCAAGCGCGTGGCCAAGATCCGGCGCCTGCACAAGCAGGTCATCAGCGGCATGCTCAAATCCGGCAGCCAGGATCCGAAGGTGCTCGCCCTGCGCGGCAAGGTCACCGACGAATTCATGGAATTGAAGCTGGGGCCGAAACAATTCGAAGCCCTGTCGATCAATCTGCGTTCGACCATCGCCCATATCCGCTCCCAGGAACGCCAGATCATGCAGATCTGCATCCGGGGCGCGCGCATGCCGCGCAAGGATTTCATCGCCAGCTTCCCGCAAAACGAGACCAATCTCGACTGGCTGGACAAGCACATTCGTGCCAAGCGCAAGCATTCGTCCCAGCTGGCCAAGCTGCGGCCGGATATCGAGCGCTGCCAGCGCAAGCTGATTGCGGTCCAGGAAGACAGCGGCCTGAGCATCCATGAGCTGAAAGAAATCAGCCGGCAGATGTCCATCGGCGAGGCCAAGGCACGCAGAGCGAAGAAGGAGATGGTGGAAGCCAATCTTCGCCTGGTGATCTCGATCGCCAAGAAATACACCAACCGAGGCCTGCAGTTCCTGGACCTGATCCAGGAGGGCAATATCGGCCTGATGAAAGCGGTGGACAAGTTTGAGTATCGCCGCGGCTACAAATTCTCTACCTACGCCACGTGGTGGATCCGCCAGGCCATCACCCGCTCGATTGCCGACCAGGCGCGGACCATCCGAATTCCGGTGCATATGATCGAGACGATCAACAAGTTGAACCGGATCTCACGGCAGATGCTGCAGGAGATGGGACGCGAACCGACGCCGGAAGAACTGGCCGAGCGCATGGAAATGCCAGAGGACAAGGTGCGCAAGGTACTCAAGATCGCCAAAGAGCCGATCTCCATGGAAACGCCCATCGGCGACGATGAAGATTCGCATCTGGGTGATTTTATCGAGGACGGTTCGGTGGCTTCGCCGATCGATTCGGCCACTGTGGAAAGCCTGAAGGAAACCACCCACGCGGTGCTCGCGGGCCTCACGCCGCGAGAGGCCAAGGTGCTGAGGATGCGCTTCGGTATCGACATGAACACCGACCACACGCTGGAAGAAGTGGGCAAGCAGTTCGACGTGACCCGCGAGCGGATCCGGCAGATCGAGGCCAAGGCATTGCGCAAGCTGCGCCACCCCAGCCGATCCGAGCAGCTGAGGAGTTTCCTGCTCGAGGAATAACTGCCAGGCGTATCGTTAACCGCTTATCGGGCATGACCCGCGATGAGCCGCAAGACGCCCCGCCACCACGCGGGGCGTCTTCGTTTCCGGATGCGCCATATGGATGCGCAATAGGTGGAACTGGCCGGATCGGACGGCGCGGATCTGCGCGCCTAGCGGCTCTGGCTCATCCGTTCTGTGATGCCCTGCTCGCCGATGCCCGCCGGGACGAAATATGAGCGCGAGCATTCCAGGCCGGACACCAGACGCCGCAGCTGAGCCAGGTTGGCGCCCGGTCTGGCATGGGGCTCGCGACTTACCCTGCCGAGCAAGGTCAACGCAGACTCGCGCCGCTCGACGAACGCCGCCAGCTGACGCTCGCCTTCCGAGGACGTCGACGGGTCCCGGCCAAGCAGGCCGCGGTCGCTGATCTCCGCGCACAGATCCAGCACCCGCCGGGCCAGAAAGCGCCATTCGGCATTAATTTTTTTGTCGGTATTTTGTTCGGATTTCATCCTGAGCCTCTTGTTTCATCTGGGCCTTTGCAGGTTCGGCGGCTAAAGATAGACCAACCCGTGCGTTTTAGCATCCCCGCAGCCCGATCTGACCCGGGCCACCGCGCGCAAGTCAGCGCTGCCCGCGCTTCAGCCGGGTACATAGTCCGGATAATCCGGGTTCCAGATCGCCGCGTGCAGGCGCTCCTCGATCTGATCGTCACCGAGCTTTTCCCCGACCCCGTCGCTGCCGGCCTGGCGCATCACGGCGGCGGCGACTTCGCGTGACACCTCGCGCAGGCGGCTGACCGCCGGATACAACATGCCCGCAGCCAGTTCCTCGTCGGCCACCTGGGTTGCCAGAACGGTGGCGGCGGCGGTGATCATCGCGTCGGTGATACGGGTGGCGCCACACAGCAGGCTGCCCAATCCCAAGCCTGGAAAAATAAACACATTGTTACCCTGTCCGATCCGGTAACGCCGCCCGTCGTAATCGACATCGGCAAACGGACTGCCGGTGGCGACCAGCGCGCGGCCAGCCGTCCAGCGGATCACCTCCTCCGGTCTTGCCTCGGCGAAATCCGTCGGGTTGGAGAACGGCATGACAATCGGCGTCTCGCAGTTTGCCGCCATCGCCTGCACGATCGACCGGCTGAACGCGCCCGGCTGGCCCGATGTCCCGATCAGCACGGTCGGCCGGAATCGCTCGATAACGTTTGCGAGCTGCCGGTTGGCGATATCCTGCAGGCCCAGTTGCGCGGCCAGCGCTGCCGGCCAGGCAAGATCGGCCTTGTAGCCGTCGACTGTATTGACGTCGTCGACAAGCAGGCCGCGACTGTCGAGACAGGCGACCGGGAATTCGCTGCCGCCGGCTGCGGTCACTGCCGATTCGATTTGACGCGCAATGCCGAGGCCGGCAGCGCCGGCGCCGTGGATCACAAAACGCTGCTCGCCCAGCCTGCCGCCGGTCTTGCGCAGAGCCGCAAAAATACCAGCCAGCGCCACCGCTCCGGTGCCCTGGATGTCGTCGTTGAAGCTGAGCAGGCGTTCGCGATAACGCTCCAGCAGGATGGCGGCATTGTTCTTGCGGAAGTCTTCCCATTGCAACAGGGCATCGGGAAACACTTCGGCAACTGCGTCCACGAATTCATCGATAAAGTCGAAATAGGCCTCCCCGGTCAGACGCCGATGCGGCCAGCCCAGATAGAGATTGTCGTCGAGCAGGGAGACATTATTGGTGCCTACATCGAGACTGACCGGCAGAGTATTCGCGGGTGGGATCCCGGCGCCGGCGCAATACAGTGACAACTTGCCGATAGAGATCGCCATGCCGCCGGCGCCCTGATCGCCGATGCCGAGGATTGACTCATTGTCGGTTGCGACCAGCAAACGCACGTCCCGCCCCGCGGCGGCATTGCGCAGGATGCCGGCGATGCGGCCGCGGTGATCGGGCGTCACCCAAACCCCTCTGCCGCGCCGGAACACGTGGCTGAACTCCCGGGTTGCCTGGCCGACCGTGGGCGTATAGACGATCGGCATCAGCGCCTGCAGATTATCGATCAGCACACGATAAAAAAGCTGTTCATTACGATCATGGAGCTCGGCCAGCTCGAGGTATTGTTCCATCGGCTCCTTGAAGTGATCCAGAGACCGGCAGAACCGTCGCGCCTGCTGAGCCATGGAATTGACTCGTGTCGGCAACAGGCCCTCCAGGCCCAGACTCCGGCGTTCCGACTCAGGGAAAGCCGAGCCCTTATTTAACAGCGGATTTCGGATCAGATCATAGCCACGACGAACCACGGGCAAGGGCTGACCCGGTGCCGGAATCTGCCACAACTTCTTGGTCACGGGATACTCCTGGAATCAATAATTCATAAGTCAGATGTTCATTCGAATGTTCGGCGGTGCTCAAATGCAGCCGGCCGCGCTGTCTAGCCAATTTGCGGTGATTTCACCACCATCATCTTGTCGATCTGCATGTCCTCAATCGTGTACCTGATACCGCCAGTACCCAGACCCGATTGCCGCAGTCCGGCGAACGGCATGCCGTCCACGCGAAACGCCGTATGGTCGTTCACCATCACCGCCGATGCGTCCAGACGCGTGAACACGCGCAGCGCAGTTTCCAGATCAGCAGTAAACACCGCGCCCTGAAACGCCATCGGCAGCGCGTTGGCCCGGCTGATCGCGGCGTCCAGATCATCGTAGGGATAGACGCAGACCACCGGGCCGAAGATTTCCTGCGTGCTCACCTTCGCATCATCGGGTGGCTGATAGAGCACCGTCGCCGCGTAACAGGATTCCTCCAGCGCCTCGCCACCGCAAAGCACCTCTGCACCGCCGGCACTTGCTGCTTCCACCCACTCACCCACACGGCGCACTTCGGCCGGGCGGATCAGCGGACCGACTTCGGTCTCCTCCAGCGTCGGATCACCAATACGCAGTTTGCTCGCGGCCTCCGCCAGACGCTCGGCGAAGTCCCTTGCCACGCTCCGATGCGCAAACACACGTTGCACCGAAACGCATACCTGACCGGCGTGATAAAAACCGCCCTTGCTGACCGCCGCAACCGCGGCGTCCATATCCGCATCTGCAGCCACGAATAGCGGCGCGGCGCCGCCGTGCTCCAGCGCGCAGCGGGTGCCCGGGGCCAATTGCGAACGCAGCATCCAGCCCACCCGGGCGCTGCCGATAAACGAGAAAAACGCGACCCTCGGATCCGTCACCAAAGCCTGCGCGGTGTCGCGGTCAGCGGCGATCAGCACCTGGGCCCAGCCATCCGGCAATCCCGCTTCGCCGAGGATTTGTACAAAGCGCAGACAGGATAAGGGTGTGTCCTCAGCCGGCTTGACGACCACCGGGCATCCGGCGGCCACCGCTGCGGCCACCTGATGGACGATCAGGTTCAGCGGGTGATTGAATGCACTGACTGCAACCACCGGACCGATGGGCTCACGCCGCGTGAATGCCAGTCGGCCGCCGCCCGCCGCGGTTCCGCCCATCGGCACGACTTCGCCCTGGTGGCCGCGGATCGCCTCGATACACAACTTCAACCCGTCGATCGCGCGCGCCACCTCGACCCGCGAATCAAGCAGCGGCTTGCCGCCTTCCTGTGCGGCCATCAGTGCCAGGGTCTCGCTCTCGCCGGCCATGATCTGCGCGGCTCGTTCCAGCACCGACACCCGCGCATAGACCGGCAGCCACGCGTCGCGGTCTCGAAACAGGCGCTCAGCCGCAGCCAGCGCCGCCTCAACATGGCGCAGATCTCCGGTCTCGACTTCGGCGATGGACTGCCCGTCGTAGGGCGCAGTCACGGTCGCCACGCCAGCCGCCGGAATCTGGATCGCGATCGACAGCGGGTAACGGGTCATCTGCTGGCTCCAGTTTTGTTCATCTGACATGTGCTCGAGGACCGGCTATATGCGTAGGCTTGCGGGGTCGGCTTTGCATCGCTGTGTATGGGGTCGGGCTAATATTGCTCACATCGGTTGGGTGATCTCACCGAGTCGCCTGGTCAGCGCCGGATTTTCCCGATAGTCGATCGGGATCACGACCAGGCTTGGACCCGGCTCCTGGAACGCGGTCTCCAGCGTTTCACGCAAATCCCGGCTGCGCTGCACGCAATGACCATGCCAGCCGAACGCCTGTGCCAGACCGATCCAGTCAGGGTTGCCAAAAGACAGATCGGTATGATGTTTGAATTCGTTGTCCTGCTTCCACGCGATCAGACCATAACCGCCGTCTTCCCAGACCATGGTGACAAAGTTGCAGTTCAAGCGGCGGGCGGTTTCCATCTCCTGCACGTTCATCAGGAAGCCGCCATCGCCGGCGACCGCGAGTATCCTCCGCTGCGGGTACAACAGGCTGGCGGCAATCGCGCCGGGCAGCGCAAACCCCATCGAGCAAAACCCGTTCGGGATCAGACAGGTGTTGGGCTCATGACAATGATAGTGGCGGGCGATCCACATCTTGTGCGCGCCAACATCGGACAACAGGATATCTTCCGGCCCCAGCACCTGGCGGGCATCCCACAAGGCCTTTTGCGGACGTATCAGCCCATCGGTGTCGTCGTCGGCATGGCGTGACAATTCTTCGCTCATGCGCTCGCGCATGCTGCGCTGACCGGCCAGATCAAACTCTGGCGGTGGCTGCTGCTCCAGACGCTGGTTGAGCATCCACAGCGTATGCGACAGATCGCCGATCAATTCGACTTCCGGCAGGTAATGCTCGTCGATTTCCGCTGGCAGGAAATCCGCATGGATGATCCGCTTGTCGCCTTTCGGATTCCACAATTGCGGATGGTATTCGACCATATCGAAACCCAGGGTAAGAACCAGGTCCGCGTCGTCGATGACCAGCGCCGGCAAATCCTTGGAACCCAGGCCGATGGTGTAAAGGCAGTAGTCCGACTCATAGTCGACCACGCCCTTGGCCATGAAGGTGCTGATCACGCCGATACCGGTGCGCTGGCAAAAATCGCGCAGCTGTTTATCCGCATGCTTGCGGATACAGCCGTTGCCGGCCAGGATCACCGGCCGCTCGGCGTTGCAGATCATCTCAAATGCGCGATCCGCGATCTTGTCGTCGGGCACATAGCGCCGATAACGCCGGGGCTGCAGCGGTTTTGCGCTGGATGCCTGCTTGGCGATGTCCTCGGGCAGCTCGATGTGGATGGCGCCGGGTTTCTCGGTCCGCGACAGACGCACGGCCTTGCGCACGATTTCCGGGATGGTGTCGGCGTGGCGGATGCTGGTGGCCCACTTGGTCACCGGGTCGAACATCGCCACCACATCCATGATCTGGTGAGACTCCTTGTGCAGACGCCGGGTCGAACCCTGACCCGTCAATACCAGCATCGGCGCCCGGTCCATATTGGCGTCAGCGACCCCGGTGATCAGGTTGGTGGCGCCGGGTCCCAGCGTGCCCAGGCAGGCGGCCGGATTGCCGGTCAGCCGGCCGTAAACCTCGGCCATAAACGCGGCGCCCTGCTCGTGGCGAGTCAGGATAAAGCGGATTTTCCCGGATGCCTCCAGCGACATCATGAAATCGGCGTTTTCTTCACCCGGGACGCCGAAAATGAACTCGATGCCCTCCTCTTCGAGACAGCGGACGAGGAGATCTGAGGCTTTCACTACGGGCTCCAATGACCAATGAAGGACTCCAGCACGCACCAGTATAGCCCTTGCGATGCGCAACTTCTCGCGTCTGAGTTGCCCGGTCAATTCCCGAATCAGTCACCGTGCATGCCATGACGAAACAGGTGGAATTCCTTGCGCCGTCCGGATATTTTGGACACAGGGTCCGGCGACGACCGTTCGCGTCGGGGCATCATGCGCCCAGTCAGTCCGGGCACCACTTGCAGAGGGAATTCGACATGAATCTGATGGATATTCTGGGCGGCGCGACCGGCGCTGATGCCAGCAAGGCCATTGCGGCCAATCTTGGACTCGATCCGACTCAGGCCAGGGCCGTCATGGCGAAACTGGTACCGGCGCTGAGCGCGGGTCTGAAGAAGAATGCGGCTCAACCCGGCGGTCTGGAAGCCCTCGGGCGGGCGCTGCAACAGGGTGGACACAGCAAGTATCTGCAAAAGCCCCAGGAACTGGCTGGAGCCGCCGCGATCCAGGACGGCAACGCGATACTCGGACACATCCTTGGCAGCAAGGACGTCAGCCGCGGCGTGGCGGCGCGAGCCGCAGAAGGGACCGGGGTCGACTACGGTGTGGTCAAGCAGATGCTGCCCATGGTGGCCGCCGCAGTGATGGGCGCAATGAGTCAGCAAGAGAAGACCAGCGGCGCGAGCGGCAATGATGTTGGCGGTCTCCTCGGCTCGCTGCTCGACAGCGATGGCGACGGTTCGGTCGCCGATGACCTGCTCGGCATGGCCGGCAAGTTTTTCGGCCGTTAGGCGGCGCGCCTGTTTCCCGCGACAACCGGGTACAGTCAATCACTGCGACAACAAGCTGCAATACTTTCATTCCGAAATAACCGCGGAGTACACAAATGGGTATGTTCGATTTCATCGCCGATGTCGGCGAAAAACTATTCACCAGCGACGAAGACGCTGGGGAAGCAATCCACAAACAGCTGACCCAGGGTATGCCGGGCATGATCTCCGGCCTCAAGGTCGACTTCGACGACGGCGTGGTGACGCTCGCGGGTGAGTGCGATACCGCGCGCAGCAAACGTGTCGCGACGCTGACCGCAGGCAACATCAAGGGCGTAAAAGCAGTCCATGCCGACGCATTGACGGTGCGCGCGGCTGCCGCCCCGGCTGCGGTTGCCGCGGCAGCGCCGAGCGCGGCCACCGCCGAGGAAGAACCCGGCGAGTATTACACCATCAAGTCCGGCGACACCTTGTCCGGCATCGCCAAAAAACATCTGGGCAACGCGATGGCCTACAAAAAGATCTTCGAGGCCAACCGCGAGGTGATCAAGGATCCAGACAAGATCTATCCGGGACAGAAGATCTTTATCCCGAAGGACTGACAGGCAGCCTTGTATCTGGTCACCGCGCCGGCAGTTTGTTTGCCGACGCGGTGACCAATGCCTCTATTCCTTCTTGCCGCCACCAAACAGCGATTCCAGTTCCGACAACGGATCGGACGCGCCGTCGCCAGACAGCGGCCCGCCATCCTCTGCCGGCCCGCCGAACAATGCATCCAGTTGCTGACTGGCCTGGCCGGTCGCTGCATCACCAGCCGCAGGCCAAGGCCCGGTCCGGGGCTCCAGATAGCCACAGAAATTGGCGCGGGTCTTCTCGGCCACGGGCTCTGCCACCGGCTCCCTGCAGGCATTGGCGACCGACCGATCGTAAAACCGGCACATGCGACAGACATGCAACTCAGCGCCGCAGTTCAGGCATTCCGCACGCCTGGACAGAGGCAGAGGTATTTCCTTGACCGCACCGCCACACTTCCAGCAGAACAGGTCTTTGTCACTCATTTAGCCTGCCCCATATGATTCACGCCGCATCCGGGCCCGGAAGTCCGTTTGATAGCCTTAATCGATCGACCCAGACCAGATTAGGCCCCGGTCGAAACTCCTTCAAGCCATGTAGCGAAATCCGTTACTTCCCCCGGCGACAGGGGACCGCCGGTGCAAACCACCGGTGCCCGGTTCGTCGTCGTCCCGGGGCAGCGCGCCGCACGGCGATTGTTGTAATATGGCGTCCCCTTGAAGGGCCTGTAGCTCAGTTGGTTAGAGCAGGGGACTCATAATCCCTTGGTCCCAGGTTCGAGTCCTGGCGGGCCCACCACTTTTCCTTGTCGGTCAATCGGATACGACGGCACCGGAGGCGATGAGACCAGGGGATTGGGATCCCTTGGTCGGCGATTCGGGCTAGCCCGCGGGGGGCAACTGTCCGAATATCCGGGATGAGGCCACCTGCCAGAAGACTCCAGTTTCTACCTGCCGCTCATTCGGGGAAGCTTACGCTCGATACCGTGCTGCAGCAGAGCGGCTGACGATCAGGCCCCCGATTGTCGGCGCAGTTTGCGCACGACCTAGGTACCGAACAGCGATTTAAAGTTTAGGGTAATGAGGTCGCCAAAAACCTTGACTAGAAACGGCGGTTCGTAATCTCGGAACGCATTTGCTAGCGGTGCAATATCAATATCCGATGGCTGTTCTTTCTCTTGCTCTGGGCCGATCCAGTATCGGCTATTGTCACCGAACGGCTCCCAGACGATGTAATCGATGCCCAGGTACTTGAAGGCCACATGTACATCGCTCGATGCACCAAAGAGCCTTCGCACCTTCACGTCTGTAACGTCATCGACCGTGCTTAGGATTCCCCCTATCTTCTTCGGCCGAACGTATATGTTCTCGATCTCGAAGGCCAAGAAGTAGCCATCATCACGATGAAGCTCGTAAGTCCTCATTGACTGCACATTGCGCCAATCATTGACGTTGCGCGCGCTCCTTTATCTACTCCCTATTACGTCGGTCTTCGATCGTTGCGACCACGCCATTCAGTAGAACAGCTACAACGCAGATCGCATAAAGAACCAAAAAATTCAGACCGGTTAACCAAGCCGCAAGCCCAGCGATCACCCCGCAAACGGCAAGCATCGCTACAAGCATCTTTGGGCTGAAGCCAGTCTTTGACATCATTGCTCGCACCCGCATTCTGCGGCACCGGCTGCGGCAGCAGCCGTCACACCAGCACCATAGGCGTTAATACCGAAGTTCGTCTTTCCAGCCGATGCGCGCAGCTGAGCATCAGTTTTCCCTCTTAGATTTGGCGGCCTCCAGTTCCGTCCAAAACCACCACGGAAAAACGTCTTCAAGCCTTGCCTGAAGCCGCTGGCTTGAGCCCCTGAGGAAGCCAATAGCGATCCTCCCTTGGCTAGTCCAGCATAAGCCAAACGCCCACCACCGGCAGCTAGCGCAGCGTAGGAACCATAATCGTAAGCGTTGCTACACTTGTCCACGCCACCATCGACTCCTGTCAAATCCCTGAGTCGTTGCCCTTGGCCAAGTAGCAGCGCATCACCAAGGCCAGCCGAAAAATCCACAAAACCTTGCGGCAGCGGATCACCCAGCGCCCATAGACCGTACGGATCAATGTAGATCAGCGGATTGCTGTAGGCGTACTCGTACGTATTGGTGCCACCCCAGAGGCCTATAGGATCGGATTCCAAGTACCGTCCCGTACTCGGATCATAGGTTCTGAAGTAGTTGTAATGCAGCCCCGTCTCCTGATCGTAATACTGCCCCGGAAATCTCAGATTCAGGGTGACTGATATCCCATCCTGGTCCGGATCCTCATCCACGGTAGCGGCCCCGAACGGATCATAGACCGCGGTCCATACACGGGCCCCGGATTCATCACTCAGCGCCCGCGGCGTGCCCAGATGATCGTTGTGGACGTAGTAAACCGCATCCGCCTCGTGATCCAGCACCGCCAGCGGCTGACGGTTCAGATAGACCACCTCCCGGACGGGCTGGCCGGTGTCATCAAGGATAGCCAGCAACTCCCCGCCCAATCCGTAGCGGTACTCGAAACTCTCCCCGCCTGCGTCCTTGCCCACCCGCTGGCCAAGGCCGTTGTAGGCATACTCGCCCAGGATCGTCACCGTCCCGTCGTCTTCGCTCACCTGTAGCAGCCGGTTGTGGGCGCTGTATGCAAAAAGCCGGTCCGGGCCCGCGCCAATGGAGGTCTTGGCGGTAATGGAGCCGTTGGCATCGTGGGTGTAGTTCCAGAAGGTGTCGCTCTTCGGCTTGTTCTTGCGCTTTCTCCTGGAGTTCTTCGGATAGGTGGTGAGGGTGGTTTCGCCGTCGGCCACGGCCTGCTTGCGATTGCCGTTGCGATCCAGGTTGTAATCGCGATCACCGAACAGGCCGCTGGCTACATCCAGTTGGTCGAGGTTGTCGTAGGTGCCATTAACCAACTTCGGGCTCGGCAGGTCCATAGATAGGCATAAAGTTACCTCCGGCACCGTTTTCCCTCCTCTGGCTAAGTCCAGTTGGTCGAGGTTGTCGTAGGTGGCGTCAATCAACTTCGGGCTCGGCAGGCCTACAGATAGGCATAAAGTTACCTCCGGCACCGGTTTCCCCGCCTAATTGTCTCTACCCAAATCTATCTCTGACCCCCGCCGCGATAACCAAAATGATGCCAATCGCAAATCCGATCAGACTAACCTGCCCGCAGAAGCTTAGAATTGTCCGAAACCTCTCGTCTAAGAAGAAATGATCCAAAACGGCGAGTAGCACAACCAGGGTCAAGACCGATATTGAAAACCAGACAATCGTTTTTCCCGCTTTGAATATTGTCATATGGCGAGCAGCCCCTTAGTCGCATGAACAACCGCTATCCTGACCGAACTGCCCAGCCAGGAGATTCTCGGCGGCTGTCGCAGTGCCAGCTCCAACATTGGCACGGAGCGCGGTGTTTGCATCGACTCGCTTAGGCAATAACAACCCGAGTCGCTCTCCCAAACGTCCAAGACGACCGCGCTGAGCTCTCGTAATAATGTGCCTGTCCTATTTATGCGTTTCGACAGGCCAAAAGGTCTAGCCGCGACCAAGTGTCACTTTGGCATCGACGCTAATTGCCTCTGAAAAGCGATTTGAAATTCAGAGTAACCAGATCGGCAAGGACCTTGATCAGAAACGGCGGCTGATACTTACGGAATGCTTCCGCTAGCGGTGTAATGTCAATATCTGACAGTTGTTCGTCCGTTTGCTTTGGACCAATCCAGTACCGGCTATTGTCACCATAAGGCTCCCAGACAATGTACTCGATGCCCTCGTAGTCGAAAGTCACGCGTATATCTCTGGATTCTCCGGCGAGATTCCCCACGGCCACATTTTGGACACCGTCGACGGCACTTAGGATCTCCCCAACTTTGCTCGGCCGGACATATGCGTTCTCAATTTCGAAAGCCACGAAGTAACCTTCGTCATCGCTGTGAATCTCGAAAGTTCTCATTGGCTGCACTCGCATTCGTCGCCATTTGCGAGGTCGTTCGCCCCGAGACCAACAGCCGCCGCGCCGGCCGTATTGAAATATCGATTGGTTCTACCGGCGCCAGCGCGTAGCGCGGCGTCACTATCGTACTTGAGAAGATTCGGTGGCCTCAGGCTACCCCCGCCACCAAAAAGGCGACGAAGCTGCGATCTGCCGGCGCTCGCGGCTGCACCTGAAGATGCTGTTATCGAATACCCTTTTGCTAAGCCAGCGTAGAGAAGCCTACCTCCACCCATGGTTAGAGTTGCGGCGTTGCCGGTTGTGCGGCTTCTCGAATAGGCCTTCGAACATTTGTTCACGCCACCATCGATGCCTCGCCAATCTCTATACCAAGCAGTTAGCCCTCCTGACAGACCATCACCGAACCCTGTGGCTCCATCCACCAATCCTTGCGGCAGCGGATCGCCTAACGCCCATAAGCCATACGGATCGATGTAAATCAGCGGATTGCTGTAGACGTACTCGTAGGTATTTGTTCCCCCCCAAAGGCCGATCGGGTCGGATTCGAGGTACCGTCCTGTCCTCGGGTCATAAGTCCTGAAGTAGTTGTAATGCAGACCCGTCTCCTGGTCGTAATACTGCCCCGGGAAGCGCAGATTCAGGGTTACGAGATCCCCGTCCTGGTCCGGATCCTCATCCACAGTCGCGGCCCCGAACGGATCATAGACCGCGGTCCATACACGGGTGCCGGATTCATCACTCAGCGCCCGCGGCGTGCCCAGATGATCGTTGTGGACGTAGTAGAGGGCATCCGCGCCATGATCCAGCACCGCCAGCGGCTGGCTGTGGAGGTAGACAAGCTCCCGGACGGGCTGGCCGGTGTCATCAAGGATAGCCAGCAACTCCCCGCCCAATCCATAGCGGTACTCGAAGCTCTCCCCGCCTGCGTCCTTGCGCACCCGCTGGCCAAGGCCGTTGTAGGCATACTCGCCCAGGATCGTCACCGTCCCGTCGTCTTCGCTCACCTGTAGCAGCCGGTTGTGGGCGCTGTATGCAAAAAGCCGGTCCGGGCCCGCGCCAATGGAGGTCTTGGCGGTAATGGAGCCGTTGGCGTCGTGCGTGTAGTTCCAGAAGGTGTCGCTCTTCGGCTTGTTCTTGCGCTTTCTCCTGGAGTTCTTCGGATAGGTGGTGAGGGTGGTTTCGCCGTCGGCCACGGCCTGCTTGCGATTGCCGTTGCGATCCAGGTTGTAATCGCGATCACCGAACAGGCCGCTGGCTACATCCAGTTGGTCGAGGTTGTCGTAGGTGCCATTAACCAACTTCGGGCTCGGCAGGTCCATAGATAGGCATAAAGTTACCTCCGGCACCGTTTTCCTGGGCCTATATGGAGTATTCAGCTCTAAATTTGAACCATCAACTTTTTCACTGTTCCTCTTGCATAAAATCATACGTGTTGTCGTTTTCTACGACTTCAAAAAGTGACCCATTCCTGAGGACATACCTGACAGATAAATAGTACTCTCCACCTTGGGCCCCCTCCCATGTCAAGACTGCTCCCTCAGGCAACATCTGCTTGTTTCCCTTGCCATCGGAAAACCCTACGTCTCTATTCAGGGTCACTTTTTTATCAGGCATTCCGGCAACAAAATCAACAGCACCATAATTCACGGTGTAGTTGGCCGTAAACAGCCCAGCAACGAAGGACAGCACCATCCCAAATAGCGCCAGAATAACAAACATTCTTTTACCTGCCGCCATAATGCCTAACCTCTTTCACCAGAAATGGGACCATATTGAGCTCAAAACGCAATTGCCCAGGAGAGGTCAGAAAATCAGAAATGAAAATATCGTGGTACCAATTTGTCCCTGATTTCAGCGCTTCACTGGTCAAATCTGCACAATTGTTGCCTATAAAAGAATACTGTTCGTCTAGTTGTCCATGACTATTCAGATTCAGAGAGTTGTAGAAATCCTTTACTCTCTGTTCTTGCGCTGCGTTTAGATCAAGCACGTAGCCCGTCAGGTTACAACCAGGGCAATTTTGCCGCTCTATATAGCTCGCCGCATTTTGCTTCCTGAGAATGTTGGGCCCTCTTAAGGCTTGATTTCCAATATACGAATTTCGTTGATTGTCGATTTCCCGAACGCCAGTCCGGTATCTCCCGTTAGAATATACAGTCCCATCTATCCTGAGCGCTGCATGGCCATACCAATTGGGTCCACCAATAAGGACTTCCGTTTCAAGCCCTAAGGGATCAATGAACCCGACGGGATTCCCTCCAACGTAACCATAGGTGTTTAGCCCGCCATCAAGCCCAATCGGATCACTTTCGAGATAACGCCCCGTCGAAGGGTCTAGCGTTCTGAAGTAGTTGTAATGCAGCCCCGTCTCCTGATCGTAATACTGCCCCGGGAAGCGCAGATTCAGGGTTACGAGATCCCCGTCCTGGTCCGGATCCTCATCCACGGTAGCGGCCCCGAACGGATCATAGACCGCGGTCCATACACGGGTGCCGGATTCATCACTCAGCGCCCGCGGCGTGCCCAGATGATCGTTATGGACGTAATAGACCGCATCCGCCTCGTGATCCAGCACCGCCAGCGGCTGGCGGTTCAGATAGACCACCTCCCGGATCACCTGGCCGCTGTCATCCAGGATCGCCAGCAGTTCCCCGGCCAGGCCATAGCGGTAGGCCAGGACCTCGCCGTCTGATGCCTTGCCCACCCGCTGGCCCAGGCCGTTGTAGGCATACTCACCGAGGACGGTCACCGCCCCATCGTCCGAGGTCGCCCGGATCAGGCGGTTGCGGGCATCGTATTCGTAGCCCAGATCCGGCGCCCCGACGGTGCTGTTCTTGGCGGTGATGCTGCCGTTGGCATCATGGGTGTAGGTCCAGAAGGTGTCGGACGAGGGTTTGTTCTTGCGCTTCCTGCTGGAGTTCTTGGGATAGGTAGTGACGGTGATCTCGCCGTCGGCCACCAGCTGGGTGCGGTTGCCGTTGCGATTGACGTTGTAATCGCGGTCCCCGAACAGCCCGCTGGCTACGTCCAGTTGGTCGAGGTTGTCGTAGGTGGCGTCAATCAACTTCGGGCTCGGCAGGCCTACAGATAGGCATAAATTATAGATGGGTGTCAGGTTTATTTTTTACTTTTGCATCAGCTAACGGCAAAAAATAAACCTGACACCATTTTTGCTCAAGATCGTGCGCGGCCCGCCCATTCGATTGGGAATCCAATGTGAGAACTCCTTTCCAACGCCCCGCGCGCCGGCGGCACGGATGCCCCCAACGACACCCGTCGCAACGCTTCCGGCAATCCCGGCCCATTCACCGTAGTCGTAGGAGTCGGAGCATCGATTCACGCCACCATCGACTCCGGTTAGGTCCCGAAGCCGCTGTCCTTGGCCAAATAACAGCACATCCCCCATACCAGCGCTGAAGTCGACAACTCCTTGAGGCAGCGACGGCCAGTCAAACAAGCCATATGGATCGTAGTAAAGCGGTGGATTCGCAGATGCGTAGGCGTAGCTATTTATTCCACCCAGCAGGCCAATGGGGTCGGATTCGATGTACCTGCCGGTGCTTGGGTCATAGGTCCTGAAGTAGTTGTAATCTAAGCGGGCACTTCTCACTTCAGTGGTTCACATTCCTCTTTAATCGACACTGCAAATGAATCTTGCTTGGAAATATCGTTGTCGGGCGGATTGAAGAACCAATACACGTCGATCGAAACCGGTCCTGGGTTTATCGTGTAGTTTTCTGGCAAGACGTGCGCGATGCGATCGACGTAAATTTCATCCGAGGTCGCGGAATCTACGGACAATTCCAGACAGGTCAAATCAATAGTCTTATATTTCGAGACACTATTCTTAAATTCTACATGCGCTCTCACTTTGCTGCCTGCTTTGCTATTTTCGATCGCATGGATCCTCAACTCTGCTGATTGATCCAACGTTGGAAACGGAACTACAACTTCAGCATCAGGCCCGCAAGCGCCGATAATGATCAGACAGCAAATGGAAACTCCAATTCGACCCATCATTTGCATCTCCTGCCCCGACGTGTGTCTCGACATTCCAATTCTTTTGGTGGGTTTTCCTTCAAAAGCTCAAACCATGAATTCGGCCTGGGCGTAAATGCAGGATTTATCATTCGGATATCGGCACACCGAAGCACATCCGTCACTGCATCTGTGCAATTGTTGGAATACAAATCGTACTCCTTGTCGCCCGAGTTATGACTTGACTGCGACGCCAGTGCACACGCCTCAATCGCTCGGTCTCGCTTAGAACTCGATGGATAGATCAGCGCGTCAGGATGCGGTTTCGGGACTTCTCGGATTCCAACGCCGGCCTGAGCGTTTAGCCCGCTCAAATAGCCTAGATTTCCGTCCGACGACGATGTGGCGCCATTAGCGCCCTGATCGTACTGATACCAACGACGATCTGCGCCCTGATAGTAAAGCGATGTGTGGCCGTTCCCGCCTGCGGCACGCGGATTTACGTGAATACCGTAGTCCAACCCGAATGGATCGAAGTACATCGTAGGCATATTCCCGACGTACGAGTACGTGTTCAGGCCACCGTTGAGGCCAATCGGATCGCTTTCGAGATATCTACCCGTGCTTGGGTCATAGGTTCTGAAGTAGTTGTATACTAGTCGGCGACCATTGCCCTCCGTCGAAACGTGCACTCTTATGGTTCTTCAGATTTCGGCCGCACGAGCCATATGTGCTTGACCACGTAGGCCACCGAGACGATTGGCCATAGAAAGAACAGCCCTATGGCCCATAAGAACTTCTCGCGCGCAGTAATCGCAGTCTTCCGGAAGAGCATTACCCAGAACACAATCAACGCGGCGATATGCCAGTATACTCGCCAGGTAAAGACGGTATCGTCAATATCATCGATCGACTCGTATGGTAGCTGAGAGGCTGAGCCTGCGATGTTATGACTTGCAACGCTGAAGATCGTGTCAATCCACGGAACCAGCGCAAACAAGATTAGCGCTACTGATATCCAGATTCGTGACGCGCGTGACATGATCTATTGGCCCTCACAGCCGCACGAGGTCCACTCCTCCTCGAGGATCTCGGTTTCCCCGGCGATCCGGCCAAGTGATGCGTCAAATCCGCCGCGGATCATCCCCCAGTCCCATCCGTCGGTTGAAGCGTCTCCCAGGGTAACGTTGCTTGCGCCGACCAATCCAAGGCCGAGAGATTCGTAGACAAAAGAGTTGCTGCCTGTCCGACTTAAATTCGACGACGAGGGCGCTTTCCACGGGTCATAAAGAGTGATCTTTGTCTTGCCTCTACTCGAGCTCGCCCCAACACTCAGGCTGCTCAGCAGATCACTCTCGCCGCGAACTACGACTTGCAGTTTTTCCCCTTCGAAACACTCCGACTCGAGATACCAGTTGAAGAAGTTCGTCGTTATGCCGGCCCCGATACCCTCATATACGATCCAGCCGTTCCACTCAACCAGGCCAAACGGGTCAGTACGCATCGTAGGCATATTTGATACGTACGCGTACGTGTTCAGCCCGCCCTGGAGCCCTATGGGATCGGATTCCAGATACCGTCCAGTTGACGGGTCATAGTTTCTGAAGTAGTTGTAATGCAGACCCGTCTCCTGATCGTAATACTGCCCCGGGAAGCGCAGATTCAGGGTCACGGGATCCCCGTCCTGGTCCGGATCCTCGTCCACAGTCGCGGCCCCGAACGGATCATAGACCGCCGTCCACACACGGATGCCAGATTCATCACTCAGCGCCCGCGGCGTGCCCAGATGATCGTTGTGGACGTAGTAGACCGCATCCGCCTCGTGATCCACCACCGCCAGCGGCTGACGGTTCAGATAGACCACCTCCCGGATCGCCTGGCCGCTGTCATCCAGGATCGCCAGCAGTTCCCCGGTCAGGCCATAGCGGTACTCGAAACTCTCTCCGCCTGCGTCCTTGCCCACGCGCTGGCCAAGGCCGTTGTAGGCATATTCGCCCAGGATCGTCACCGTCCCATCGTCTTCGCTCACCTGTAGCAGCCGGTTGTGGGCGCTGTATGCAAAAAGCCGGTCCGGGCCCGCGCCAATGGAGGTCTTGGCGGTAATGGAGCCGTTGGCGTCGTGCGTGTAGTTCCAGACCGTGTCCTTGGTGGGCTGGTTCTTGTGTTTGCGATATCGGTTGCGAGGGTAGGTATACGTGGTGGTCACGCCATCGGACACCAGACTGTTCCGATTGCCGTTGCGGTCAAGATCATAGTCGCGACTGCCAAAGGCGCCATCGGCGGTGTCCAGGCGATTGATGCCATCGTAGGTGAATTTGGCCAACTCGGGGGTGCCTGTGTCTTCAGTCCGCGCTATCAGATTGCCTGCCTCATCATACGACCCATCAGTGAGTTCCATCACGCCCGGGACCGTGATGTCTCGCAGAAAATAAACCTGACACCTTTTTTCTCCCCCTGAGAGATTTCGCCAGTAGGAATATGGCGGTGTGATCAGCGTCCGGCTAGTGGCATACGAGATAATGCCTAGGAGAACAAGCCAATCGGCGATGCAGATACTCATCAACGTCTTTGTAACGCTGCCGATATGATATGTGCCACCCCGCCAAGTGCGGGGTGTTTTTTTGAAAGAAGGAGTTTGACCGTGACCTTACCCTGGCCAACCGGAGTATTCCGTGTATGAGTTTCCGCCAAGCTGATCTGTCAATAATTGGCGAATGACCACTCGCTAATGGTCTGCTTAGGGTCAGGAAAGGCCTCATCCGGCCAGAAGCAGACGGTCAGGGGTTGCTTCGAAGTGCCATTAGCCGCGCCAGCACGTAATGACCGAGAGCAGCATACTCGTCTTCTGGTAGATCGAGATTTTCGATCTGTTCTTGGCCATAGGATTTGCTGGTAACGAAGACACGATGAGCCCAAGTGTCGGGACGGCCGCTGTTATTCTCGACATCGTCCAGCGTTATTCGAATCTTGTCATCATCCATGTCGAGCAGGCTTACCACCACGCCGTTCGCACCTCTTCGCCCGTCGTCCGGCTCCATAAGCGATCCTCCAGAAGTGAATTATCGTGAAAATGTGACCGGCTGCATTGGGTCAATAGCGGCCGGTGACAACTCTATCAGAGGTATGTCCGCTTTGGGTCGGAAGCGGACCTTCACTGGATCCCAGGTTCGACTCGAGCATCGCGATAGAGATGCGAGAGATGGGTGTCAGGTTTATTTTTTACTTTTGCATCAGCTAACGGCAACAAATAAACCTGACACCTTTTTTTCAGAGACGACTTAGCCTTTCAGCTTCTGCTCAAGATGATTCATAAGTTCACCCATTTGGTCGCTTGGGCTGAACTCGATTGCTTCGTAATCCTCGTCGACTCTGACCGTGTGCCCTGGTGGCCAGTAGTAGACCTCGCCGGCGTTTACCGTCTCTTCCGTGCCGTCTGCATAAGTCACATGGATCGAGCCTTTGACCACGGTTCCCCAATGAGGGCATTGGCATAGATTATCCGGCAAGCCCTCGAGCAGCGGAGCGGCGTCTGCACCGGCAGGGAATCGGACGCGAGCGACGTTGGTATCGCCCCAGTCCTGACCCTGAAAGCAGACACCGCCAGCTTCGAGCCGAGTCGGCAGTTCATTAATCGCTTTTTTCATCAGTATTCCTTTGTTCTCGTCGGGACGGGATAACCGCCGGTACTGCGTTTCTGAAGCCCGCGCCTTGCATTAGCAAGGAGACAAAGGGGAAAACTTCCACTTCGGGTCAAACGCAGCGTATGGCCTCATACTAGCCAAGTGACCTGGAAATGTCCGTTTCGGGTCGGAACAAGACCCTCAAAATCGTCCCGACAGGGGCTACATGGGTGGCCGAGCCAAATGGCTGCTTCCGCCCAGCAGCAGTGTTAGATGGGTGTCAGGTTTATTTTTTACTTTTGCATCAGCTGACGGCAACAAATAAACCTGACACCATTTTAAATCGGCCATTAAGAGCCGTTCGCGACACAAGCGTTTTCGATATTCAGGTCGCGCTTGGCTTTTCCCGCAGCATGACAATCCCCAGCCATGCAAACCACACTATCTGACCTAACCCGAAAACATCCATTAGCACATCAAATGCCGGGACAACTGTCAGTATTCCGGCTAGACCGACCAGCACGCCAATGTAGTTCAGCACTTTCGGAAGCTTGTCTGATAGTAACGCTGCCCAACTTAGTAGTAGAACCCATAAGCCGCCTACAATTTCATTTCCGCCGCCCAAGGCTTCTTGCACTGTGCTAATCGCCAACCAGAGCAACACAGCCTGATCCTGGTTTTCGCTGAAGAGACCAACGACCGTGGAATTGCCGATGTTAGCGATCATGCCACTCGCGATGACTAGACCAGCCCAGATTAGACCGAAGGCGGTCGCCGCCTGCATGATTGCTGGGGAACCATCCTTCAACCGCGCGTGCAGCGCTAGCACCAGGACAACGAGCACCACGCCGAAGACCACATAGATGAGCAGGTTTCCAATGTACAACGCGACTTGATTGTCCGCGAGGAATGCGACCTTCTGGACGTGTCCTTCGTAGCCGGAGGGGTCGAGTACGGTCAGGAACAATCCAAAGCCTGTCACATATAATGCCGCCTCGATCAGTGCGGAAATACCTCCCAGCTTTTGTAGGTCACTACTCATCTTTCAGTGGCTCCTTTGAGTCAATAGCGGCCGGTGACAACTCTACCAGAGGAGCGTCTGCTTCAGGTCGGAAGCAGCCATCGAACGCGTATTGACTCGTCCCATCAATCCAGCGACATTTCGAAGGCCGGCGAGAACGCGATCGGAATGACATACCTGTTGCTGATCTGGGCGTAGCGATCGTCCAGCGGAGCCGCTTCCTCGGTCGGGTTTGGATTCCACACCACTTCGATTCGGCGCAGGCCCGGTTCGAGCCCGGTGAGGGGCACGAGACCGATCAGCCCTCGCATTCCCAGGTCTGCGCGCTCGGCAGGTTCAAATTCCGCCATCGAGACCGGCCTGCCATCAATAGCCACTGTCCATAGCTGGCGCAAGCAGGCGACCGGGTCCGGTGTTTCCTCAGCGCTGCCGCAGAGGTGATCGAGCACCAGATTGTCGCGCAGCGGCTGATATGGCAAGAACAAGCGAACGAAGCTGCCGCTTTGATTGAAGCTGTCGACCCGTGGCCAGCCGCGCAAGCGATCCAGTGGGCTGGGCATGTCCTCGTAATGAGTACTGCGGAGTCCTTGCTGGACCTGATCGGTGTCGAGATATGTGAACTCTCCGGAGAGTGTGAAGTTCTGCCAGGCGGCAGAACGGATATTGCCGACTACGACGATGACGATAATGCTGAGGGTTAACGCGGCGAAGAATGCTACCGGGCGTGTGTTGCTCTGCAGAGTCAGCCGTACTGGCAGTACGAGGCGCTGCGGGTAGGCGAGTCCGGCGACACGTCCCAGGAACCGGACAAGACCCGCGAAGAAACGGCTGTCGCGAAGGCGAGGTATCCGCGACGCGAGTTGCGCATCCAGCAAGTACACAAGTATCGGCACGCCTATGAAGACCATCAGTAGTAGCGCCGAACCGATGCCTATGCCGGCGTTGGTGAGGCCAAAGCGGGCGCCGATTGCACCGGAGCCGACCAGGATGACGAGCAAAATGGTGCCGAACCAGAGCACGCTCAGCGTCAGCATGCTGATCACCGCGAACAGCGACGAGGCCAGCCGATCCGTGTTCTGGATGACAGTATCGAGATCGGGGAGCGTGTCCTGATAGTACTTCCGGCCCAGCGGTCCAAGGCCCGGCGTCTTGCTCCAGTTGATCCCGTCAGGGAAAACCGTACGCAGGCCAATGAGCCCGACCCAGTATGCGCGCGCCATCAGATGCACGATGAAACACGCGGCTAATCCGAAGCTGGTGCCAGCTAGCAGCGAAATGCCCACGGTGCTGGCGATGATCAGGCTCGTCGAAAGATGCGTGTAGATCTCGGCAATCTTGTCAAACAGCCAGCCAGGGACCGAGAACAAAGCGAAGATCGTCAAGCTCGAGATGATCAGCTCGAGCTCATCAGTTCGATCGCGCAGCCGATCCATTGCCTCGGAATCAACCGTGAGATGCGTTTCGGGTTCCTTGTCTGCCACCAGGGACTACTGCCTCTGCGAATGCGTTCATGCCAACTGGGCGCGACCGGCGACCGTGCTGAGTTGTGGATCGGCGAGAGTCATGCTCCGGTGCTTCCACAATCGGCCGGTGAGCGAACGGATGACGGGAGATGAACCCACATCATCAGCGGAACCTGGCCGATAGTACACTCAGTCGCCTGAAAGCAGCCATTCGAACGGGTGTCGTTGAATGTCGCCTGAGGGTCAATAGCGGCCGGTGACAACTCTATCAGAGGTATGTCCGCTTTGGGTCGGACGCGGACCTTAACCGGGTCCCAGGTTCGACCCGAGCATCGCGATAGCGATGCGAGAGAACGTCGCCGCATAGCGGCGGCGGCCCGAAGGGCGAGCCACGTATTGCGTGGCGAGTAATCCTGGCTGGCCCACCACTTTTCCCTGTCGGGCAACCGGATACGTCGCTGCCGATGGCGATGGCGATGGGATCAGGGGATTCTGGCTTCTTGTTCGCGGGCGGTACGGCCACTCCCGATCCGGCCGGAGCCGGTGCTCCAGCAAACCTGCTGGCGAATTCCCCGTGGACCTCGCTGCAGCGTCCGGCCCGGTTTGCTTACACTAGCCGGAGTTGGCCTATTCCGGTCAGAAATGTTTAGATGCGCGGCGGCCCTGTCCTTATCTCTGTAGCGGCAGGATACTGCTGGTCCGATGTCGGTAGCGGGGCCGCGATACCGGTAGAAAGTGGAAGATCTGATGCTATGTCGAGAGTAGTCCTCCCCAGTCTGATGGCCAGTCGGCGCCTCCGCCTGTTCGCCTTCACTTCCTTCTATGTTGCCCAGGGTCTGCCGATCGGCCTGATCACGGTCGCAATGCCGGCCTGGCTCGCCGGCGCCGGCGCGAGCGCCGGTGAGGTCGCAGGGTTCGTAGCCATCTCGACATTGCCATGGGGGTTCAAGCTCTTCGCTGGCCCGATGATGGACCGATTCCGCTTCCCGACGATGGGTGGACGCAGGCCCTGGGTCATGCTCGCGCAGATGGGACTGCTGGTCGCTCTGCTGGGACTGGCGATGATCGGCGGGACGACGGAGGATCTCGCGTTTCTTACCTGGAGTTGCTTTGTGATCAACAGCTTCGCCGCGGTCCAGGACGTGGCGGTGGACGGCATGGCGATCGATGTATTGCCGGAGGACGAGCGCGGGCGCGCCAATGCCCTGATGGCCTTCGGGCAGGTCGCCGGTTACGCGGGCTCGGGCGCGCTGTGCGGATGGCTGCTGGTGCGATACGGCGTCTCCATGACGGCGGGCGCAGTGACGGTCGGCGTCGCGGCGATTCTCCTCATCGCCGTGCTCCTGCGGGAACGCGATGGCGAGAAACTGCTGCCGTGGACCGCCGGCAGCGTGCAGCATCAGGAGCATCTCCTGGAAACCAGCTGGAAATCGATAACCGTCAATCTTGTGCGTGTGCTCGTGCTGCCGATGAGCCTGCTGCTGATGCTCGTTACTCTCTGCTGGCGAATCAGCGACGGCATCTTCATCACCGCCATCCCGGTTGTGTTGACCCAGGAATTCGGCTGGTCCAGCAGCGACTATTCGACGTGGTACTCGAACTCGAGTTTCATTGCGGCGATGTGCGGCGTGTTTCTCGGGCCCTTCATCGATCGGCACGGTGCCCGCAGGTTCTTCATTGCGGGCTTCCTGGCTTGCGCGATCTCCTATTTCACGCTCGCCATGATGTCGGACGCCTGGAATCAGAAGTATGTCTGGATCCTGGGGATGTTCGCGGTGAACTTCTCGATCCAGGTGATCTTCGTGTCATTCATCGCGCTGCACATGACGATCTGCTGGCCGAAGGTCGCTGCAACCCAGTTCGCCGTCTACATGGCCTGGTCAAACCTCGCCCGCTCTTTCGGAGCGAAGGCGTACGGAGAGCTGTCTCCTTACCTCGAGGCGGGTCAGGAAACGATGATCATGGCCGGACTGAGCCTGCTGGGCGCCGTGCTGCTCGCTTTCCTAAAACTGGAAGGTCATCGCGAGCGTCTGAAGCGGATGAGCTTGCCGCGGCCCGTGGAGGATGCGCTGAGCGACGTGCCGGCGCGATTCTGATCCCGGCTCCGGCAACTGGTCGATACCTGCGGATCCGGATCGGCGTCGGACCCCGATCCACTGGAGAATAATAACCGGGACTCTCGGAGAGGTAGCATGAGCCGGACAACTGAATTCCTGAAGCGAGAACTTAAAGCGGTTGCCCTGGTAACGGCCTATTTTTTGTCCTGGTTCAGCGTGATTGGCTACATCAAGACGCTGATGCTGGAACAGTACAATGTGAGTTTTGTTGCGGTCAGCAGCGCCCTGGTGGGTTCATTGGTCATTGCCAAGGTCGTGGTGATTCTGGACGAGACATCAGTCGGCGACAGATTTTCAAAGCACGCGGCCCTCATTCATATTCTATGGCGCTCCCTGATCTATACCTTTTTCGTGGCGATCGTCATGGTGTTGGAAAAAATCGTCGAAGGCATGTTCGATGGTCAGGCCATTGCTGAGGCAACCAGGAACGTCTGGTTACATCGAAATCGCGATCACATACTCGTATCGGTAATTCTCATGAGCATGGCCTTCTTGTTTTACAACACCTTCGCCGTCGTCAACCGTGCCCTGGGAAAAAAGGGTCTGGTGGGGGTGTTGCGATCACCTCTTGCCGAGGAATGGCCTGATTGAAACAACTTGGGCCGAACCGCAGTTTTTCGGTCCGCCGCGGTCTTTTTTTTGCCGCCCGTCAACTCAACAGACCTCCGGAGACCAGGCAACTTCGGTAGTCTTGAAATTCCTTAACACCGGAATCATTTGTAAAGCTTAACTTCTGAACCGACGCAACTTCGCTGTGTGGAGCAAGTTGTGTGGAGCAGTAAGCGAGTATTCACTTATGATGGGCTGCGCTGACGGATGGAGAGCGGGCCTGGAACTGCACTGGATGGGAGCCGAGCATGTCAAACGACAAATCAGAAGACCACAAGAAAAAGAAGAAGCACAAGGCGCCCAAGGGCATGACCACCGACCACAAACTCGGGTCAGGTGACGAAAAGCTGGATTACAGGGCGACCGCCGACTGGATCGTTCTCACCACGAACGAGAAGCCCAGGGCGGAGATGTTCCACATTTCCTATATCAAGAAGGACCAGCCCTCGGCCGGCAGGCCGGTGACATTTGTGTTCAACGGCGGCCCCGGCGCGAGCTCCGCCTACCTGCACGTAGGAGCCGTTGGCCCCAAACGCGTGCTGCTCAACGAGGAAGGCACACCAAAGAAGCCGCCGGTCAGGCTCGTCGATAACCAGGAATCATGGCTTGCGTTTACCGACCTGGTGTTCGTCGACCCCATTGGAACGGGCTTCAGCCGCACGATCGAGGAGCAGGACAAATCCGAGAAACCTGATGCTGCCAAAAAGCCCGACGAGCAGAACCAGGAATACTATAAATTGAAGCGGGATTTGGAGTCTCTCGGCGAATTCATTCAAAAATACCTGTCCCGGAATAAGCGCTGGGACTCCCCGGTGTTCATTGCCGGGGAGAGTTACGGTGGGTTCCGGGTCGGAAAGCTGGCCAGGCTTTTGCAGGAGGGCTACGGCGTCGGGCTTAACGGCGCGATCCTGATTTCACCGGCGCTGGAGTGGGCCCTGCTGGATCCCTCGGACTACGACCTCCTGCACTGGACGGACACGTTCCCCACCATGGCGCTGGCGGCCCGCCACCACGGCAGGAGCCGGGTGCCGAGTGAGACATTCGAGGAGCTGAAGCGAAAGGCTGAGACGTTCGCCACGACGGATCTGACCAACTACCTGGTGCAGGGCGAGCGCTTTCCGCAGGAGCAGACCCGTGCCGTGCTGAAAAACGTCGCGGATTTCCTCGGATTGGAGCAGGACTTCGTAGATCGCTTTAGTGGGCGCGTGCCTATGCAGCGGTTCTGCCGCGAGCTGCTGAAAGATACGCGCGAAGTATGCGGATTTTACGATGCCACGGTGAAGGCCGTGGATCCGTTCCCTGATCGGGACACGCACCAGGCGCCAGACCCCACTTTGTTCGCCATCGAGCGCGTGTTCTCCGGGGGCATAAACACGCAGATCCGGCAAAACCTGAAGCTCGAGACCGACCGGGATTACAAGCTTTTGAGCATGGACGTCAATGCTTCCTGGAAGGTCGATACACAGACCCATGCCTTTGAACTGCAGGTCGGGGCAACCGATGACCTTCGCTACGCGATGGCATTGAACCCGTACATGAAGGTGTTTATCACGCACGGCCTGTACGACATGGTCACGCCCTATTTTTCTTCGGATCGTCTGGTTGACCACATGAAGCTCACCGCCGCCCAGAAGCAGAACCTCACCGTCAAGCACTACAAGGGCGGGCACATGTTTTATGCGTGGGAGGCATCTCGCGTGGCGTTCACAGATTCGATCAAGGCGTTCTACGATAGCAGCCTGTAGGCCAGCCACCCGCACAGCCTCGGTCTCGCAATTGCACGCAAATTGGGGATCCCTCCCGGATGTCTGACCTGTTCATCTCCTATGCTCGCTCGACAGCCGTCCAGGCAGAGCAGATTGAGAAAGGACTGCGGGCGCTCGGCTACACCGTCTGGCGCGATGATGCGCTGCCCGCGCATCGCGCTTATGCCGATGAGATCCAGGCCCAGCTGGATGCAGCGCAGGCGGTCGTGGTGGTCTGGTCGGCAGACGCCGCGATATCGGAATGGGTACGCTCAGAGGCAGACCGCGCACGCTCGCACCGCAAGCTCGTCCAGCTTACCGTCGACGGCGCGGCCTTGCCGATGCCGTTTGATCAGATTCAGTGTGCGAACCTGATCGGCTGGACCGGTGATCCTGATGCGGCCGGCTGGCGCACGGTGGTCGCCAGCGTGGCGACGCTCACGGGCACCGGGGGTAACGCCGGAGTCGCCCCCGGTGCACCCTGCCCCGACCACCCGCCGGAGGTCGTCCTGGCCGTGCTGCCGTTCGACAATCTCTCGACCGACTCGGAAATGCAGTTTTTTTCCGATGGAGTCAGCGAGGAGATTATCCAGCGCCTGTCGCGCGGCTCGAACCTGAAGCTGATCGGCCGCACCTCGAGCTTTCAGTTTCGTGGCGAACGCAAGTCTGACGCCGCCCGGACGCTGCGCTGCTCCCACGTGCTGGATGGCGCCATTCGCCGTGCCGGCGGTCGGGTCCGCGTCAGTGCGCACCTGGTCGAGGTCTCGTCGGGAAGGAGCCTGTGGTCGGATCGCTACGATCGCGGCCTCGAAGACATCTTCGCGGTTCAGGATGACATTTCGGAAAATATCGCCGCGGCTCTCGAGCGGGCCTTCTCCAGCTTCTCCACCGACGCGGTCGATCCCGCGGCCTATGATCTGTACCTGCGCGCCAGCCCGAAGTCCTATGCCCCCGACGAATTGCGCACCGGCATCGGTCTGCTGGAGGTCGCTACGCAGCGCGCCCCGCATTTCATCGAAGCCTGGGCCCGCCTGGCGTACCTGCGGGCCTGGGCCCGTTTCTACCAGCCATACCCGGAGCGCACAGAGAGCAAGACCTTGGTCATCAGCCAGGCGCAGCGGGCGCTCGATGTCGATCCGCAGAACGTAGACGCGCTGGTGGCTAAGCTGTTTGTGGTCCCGCCATTCGGGAATTTTTCGGAACTCGACGCGGCGCTGGAGCGCATACGACAGGCGCCCGATACCGGTGACGGCAAGAAGTACATCGGCTGGTGTCTGCGGACGATGGGCCGGGTCCGTGAGAGCCTGGTCGAGGACGAGCGCACCTACCTTTCAGATCCTCTCGATCCAATGTGCGCCAACACTGTCGCGCTCGCCAGGATGGCGGCCGGGCGCGTCGAGGACGCCGTCCCTATATATGAAGAACTCATGGAGCGCGTCCCCGACATGAGTTTTCCGATGACCAGTCTGCTGCGGGCGAAATCGATCCTGAAGGACTGGGCCGGCGTGGATGAATTGCTGGCAGTTGCCGGGAAACGCCAGTTGCGGGAATTCCAGGACGGTCTGTCGTTCATCCGGGCCAAGAGGGATCCGACACCCGCGAACATCGGCAAGTGGCGGCGGAATTTCGAGGCGCATCTGGATGAAACGGGATGCGTGGACGTCTCGCGACTGGTCTACGCGGCACATCTGGGTCTTGTCGAGCAGGCTTTTGGGGCAGCCGAGACCGCTCGCCTGGGGCCAGTTGGCGCTAAGCACGACATCATGGGACCGGATGCCTACCGCACTTCGCTGTTGTTCCAGGCGAGCATGCCCGAATTGCGAGAGGACCCCCGTTTTGTGCGCCTCTGTGCCCGCCTCGGGCTGGTCGAATTCTGGACGGCTACCGGCAAATGGCCCGATTGCGCCGATGAAGTCCACTACGATTTCAGGGCCGAGTGCGAAAATGCTCGCGACATCCCCAAAGAAGCATTCGGCTTCTGAGCGTCACGACCGACCCTGTCTACGCAAGATAACCGGGGCCGGATAGCTCCGCTTGGCCCAAAGCTTTTCGGTCCGCCGCGACACGGTCAGTTGGGGCCAGGTATCGATTCACTGCCTGGGTCCGGAAGCTCCGTGCCTCGTCAGCCCCGATACGCTGTCACTGGCTTTGCGCAGCATTCAGTCCAATGCGGCCTGGATCGTCATGTAGTCTATTTTCGGCCTGACCACCACGTGCATTGTCTCAATGCCAGCAATGAACTGCGGTTCAACTCCTGTTGCGCCTGGGCAGATTGGCGCTGTCTGTATCCATAGGCATCGCCAAGACGAATGATCCCGCCGGTTGTAAGGTAATCGCCGTTATCGAATTGAGAACCCCGGGCTGATACTTCGAACATTGCCTGGCCAATCTGCGTCGCTTTTACGCCTGCTCTGACCGGAGCGAAGAGCCAATAGAGAAGCTTCTGCCCCGGATGCGCCTGTTCCCTGGTGGATCCGATGTAATCCCGTCGACAGGCGATCACGCGCAGCTTTGATCCTTGCGCGAAGTTGAACAGCGCCTTCTCCGCCCGGACTTTTTGTCGTGCCCACATCATCCGCGAGTCTTCCGATATGCGTCGTACGGTGTCAGCCACCTTTTATATTCGATGCCGGGCCGCGCTTTTGTACCCTCTGAGGTGGCGCGCGATATGCAGACGCAGGAGTCAGAAAAGACTATAAAGCTATGATCGGCATCAGGGTCTCTTTGTTCGCCGGCCGAGGCCTTCGTTGACCGAATGACATCAGGGTTTTGAACTATGGATTTTGAGTGGGTTGCAATAGCGCTTGGTGATGTTGCCTGGGTTTCGCTGGCCTTTGCGCTGGGTTTCGGCGCACGTCTGATCGGTCTGCCGCCGTTGGTGGGCTTTCTCGCCACTGGCTTCGTACTCAACTCTTTAGGTGTGGCCAGCGGCGAGGTGCTGCAGAAGCTGGCAGACCTCGGTATCACCTTGCTGCTGTTCACGGTCGGCCTGAAGCTGGATCTGAAGACGCTGCTGCGGCCTCAGGTATGGGCCGTGACCAGTCTGCACATCGGCGTTATCGTCGCGATCTTCGGCCTGGGAATTTTTGTGCTCGCCTTGATGGGCGCGCCGCTTTTCGTCGACCTGGACTTCAAGCGGGCTCTGCTGCTGGCATTCGCCTTGAGCTTTTCCAGCACTGTGTTTGTGGTCAAGGTTCTGGAAGAAAAGGCCGCGATGAAGTCCCTCCATGGCCGCATCGCCATCGGCATCCTGGTGATGCAGGATCTCGCCGCGGTGGCGTTTCTCGCCGCCTCCACCGGCAAGGTCCCGGCAGCCTGGGCGCTGCTGTTGTTTCTGCTGGTCCCGATGCGCTCGCTGTTCCACCTGCTATTGCAACGCACAGGTCACGGCGAGCTGTTGATACTCTACGGCCTGGTACTGGCCCTGGGCGGAGCAGAGCTGTTCGAACTGACCGGTGTGAAGGATGACCTGGGCGCCCTGGTCATGGGTGTATTGATCTCTACCCACCCCAAGTCGGCTGAGCTGGCCAGGACGATGCTGGTATTCAAGGACCTGTTCCTGGTGGGCTTCTTCCTCTCTATCGGCATGACCGGGGAGCTCTCCCTGGAAGCCCTGGTGATCGGCGCCGTGCTGGTGCCACTGGTGTTCATTAAGTCGGCCTTGTTCTTTGGTCTGATGACACGTTTCCGGCTGCGCGCGCGTACTGCCCTGCTGGCGACCCTGAATCTAAGCAATTACAGCGAATTCGGTCTGATCGTAGCCGCCATCGGTGTGGCCAACGGATGGTTACCGGCGGATTGGTTGGTCGTGATATCCATAGCCCTGTCCTTGTCCTTCATGGTAGCCGCGCCTTTGACCCAACGGGACGACACGATCTACAGCCGCCACCGGTCTCTCTGGCAACGATATCAACGTGAGGAACGGCTGCCCGACGATCGGCTGATGGATACGGGCAACGCCTCTATTGCCGTTTTTGGCATGGGCCGGGTGGGTACCGGCGCCTACGACAAGATGTGTGAGCTGCACGGCGATACCGTGGTTGGCATCGATTTCAATATAGAGCGAGTCCGGCAGCTCCGGCGGGAAGGGCGCAATGTGATGCGCGGCGACCCCAGCGACGCAGATTTCTGGGAGCTGGTGCAAGAGGTTCCCAGCATCGATCTGGTGATGCTGGCGCTGCCCACATTGACAGCCAACCTGGAGGCACTGAAGCAGCTGCGTGAGATCGACTTCAAGGGCGGCATCGCCGCGACGGCGAGGTATGAAGACGAGGAAGCGCAGTTGCGCGAGGCAGGCGCGACCGCTGTATTCAACATCTATGCCGAGGCCGGCACTGGATTCGCCGGCCACGTCGAGGCGAGTCATTATTCGTGATGAGATCCACGGATGCCTGATAGGTGCGAGTCCCGGTGCCGTTCATAATGATTTCCTGACCTGCTTTCGATCGAAAGCCATTACCATCCGGGGCCGGCATCGGGTAGATGCCGATTTCGCCAGTTCTGGATCGGCCGGCGTCCCGGAAGCAGATTCCGCGAGCTAATATGAAACCTCATCTACCACGGAGGCAACATGCTGCTTTTCGTCACAGCTGTAAGTGTCGTACTGGTTATTTCATTCCTGTGTTCGATCTTCGAATCCGTTCTGCTGTCTCTGACCAGGTCGCAAATTGCCATGGTTGGTCAAAGGAGGGAGCGAGCTGGTCGGCTGCTGCGGGGCTTTAAGGAAAACATGGACGTGCCCATCGCCGCGATCCTGATATTGAACACTGCGGCCCATACTGTCGGCGCCTCAGTCGCGGGCGCAAGCTACACTAATGTGTTCGACGTCAATACCCTGTGGATATTTACAATCATATTCACGATTTCCGTTCTGCTGTTCACGGAGATCATCCCCAAGACGCTGGGTATTACGTACGCTTCTTTGCTTGCGGTACCTGTCGCCCATGGAATCAACTGGCTGGCGATCCTGTTGCGGCCGCTGGTTGCGGTCAGCGAGAAGATCTCCCGTTCAATTCGCGGCGACGTCGACGTCCCGGTAACGTCATCCGAGGAGTTGCGGCTGCTGGCTGCTATCGGACGGAGCGAAGGGGCGGTCGGCCACCACACCGCCGGGATCATCGTCGGCGCGACGCAATTGCGCTACCTGCACGCCCGAGATGTGATGTTACCGCGCGAGGACGTGAGTTTTCTGAGCGCGAAAATGGACCGCCACGAGACAATCAGTCTGATCAGGGAGTCCGGCCACAGCCGCTTCCCGTTTTCGGCGACAGAGCATCTCTCAGATGTGTCCGGCGTCGTCCTGGCCAAGGAATTGTTGTACTGGCTGCTGGAGCATGACGACGAGCAGATCGACTGGGAGTCGATTCGCAAAGACGCGCTGGTCGTGCCAAGCAGCGCGCTGCTGCCACAGCTGCTGCATACCTTCCAGGACAGTCACCGGCACCTGGCGATCGTCGTCGATGAGTATGGCAGTATCGAGGGTGTGGTGACGCTGGAGGATGTGCTCGAGGAAATTGTTGGCGACATTCGGGACGAGAGCGATTTGCCCGCGAATGACCTTTTGGAGCAGGCCGATGGTACGTTGCTCGTTCGCGGTTGTGCCGACATGCGAAGGCTGTCTGAAAAGCTCGGCACCGCGTGGGACCCGAGCATAGACGTATCTACGATTGGCGGGTTAATGACCGAGACACTCGAGCGTATCCCCGTCGTCGGCGACTCCATTGATTGGAATGGGCACCGGGTTGAGGTACTGTCCGCCGACCGTCGCCGCGCCAGGCTGTTGCGCGTATCAAAACACTAACGGAGCGTTAGACGGGAATTGGACCGTTTTTGGGGGCTGAAAACATGACAGCGTGTCTCCGGGGGCGGTGACCTGCTCCCCTGTAGCCGGGCCAGTATGAGCTTAGTAAGGGCCGTTCTCAGAGGAGAAGGCGGAGATTCAAACGATATCGCATAGGAGCTGTCCATGAACTGGAACGTGTACCTCTCCGGTGAAATCCACTCTGACTGGCGACAACAACTGGTTGACGGCGCCCGAGAGGTCGATTTACCCGTCGTCTTCACGTCTGCCGTGACAGATCATCAGGCCAGCGACGCGGCGGGAGATCTGCTTGGGCCCGAGAGCACCGGTTTCTGGCGCGACCACAAGTCATCGAAGGTCAATGCAATCCGTACGAAAACACTCATTGAAAGGTGTGATATCGCAGTCATACGGTTTGGCGACAAGTACAAACAATGGAACGCCGCCTTTGATGCCGGCTATTGCTCGGCCATTGGCAAGCCGTATATCACGCTACATGATGAGGACATCATCCATCCGCTCAAAGAAGTGGATGCCTCTGCTATGGCCTGGGCCACAACTCCATCGCAAGTGGTTCAGATACTTGGATATGTCATTAGCGCTAAATGACATCACCTCAGCAAGGAAATAACCGGGGTCGAAACGCAGTCATTCGCCAGCGTTTTCTCAATGCCAGGAAAGAACCACGGTTCGGCCCTTATTGTAGGTGTCACGGCGCGATCCCGTGCCTCTGCTCTATCAGATCGGCGAGCGCGATAGCTAATTTCTTCTGCTCTTTGAGGAACCAGACCGTGTTGCTGAGGGCCGTGCGGTAGAAGAGAACGTCGCCGTAATACTGGATCTTCAACTGCGGATCGTTACTGGCCAGATATCGCCCGTCGGGGACCAGCGGCTCGAATCGGTCCAGCGATTCGAGAATGCGGGCTCTCGGATCTTCCTCGATAAACGCGAGACTCTGTTTCGCCAGCCTCAGGTCCAGAAACCGCTTCTGAGTGCCCTCGGCCACATGAAAGTAGTTAATCATTTCCGCATACTGGTGGCGGCAATCTGCGAGGGCCTGTTCATAGCGCAGCATGCCCTCTACAACCTCACGGTCGCGGATCAACTGGAGGTCGCCGCTGTATTTGAGCTGGGTCATGGTCAGCGCAGAGAAGGCTGCCTCCAGGTACCAGTAGGTGTAAACAACGGAATGGATAAATATTTCTCTCTGCAGACCGGGATACTCTTGCGGCTCGCTGAGCAAGGTGAGCAGGTTGTCTATGCCGCTTAGTAAAATCAAATTGCCATCTACCGCAGCGTCGATTTCGCGCACATCTTCGCGCAGATCGGTCAGCATGGACTGAAGATAGGCGCGCTCCTGGATTCGGTCCAGGCGATTGTCATTCCAGCTGTCGATCTGAAACGCGATCAGGATACCGATGACAACCAGGATGATCTCGCCAAGAGCATATTTCAGATAGCGCTGGACGGCTCCCTTCATCACGAGCTCCTGCCGGATGGTTTTGAAGAATCTCAGCATGGGCGCATTACACCCTCACGGTAGACTTCGCTGCCGCAGCAGGCGCCCTTGCTCTGGCACCGGCTGAACCGGTAGCGCCCTGGCAGGATATCACTGCGTGAGCGACAGGGAATAACCGGGGCTGAACCGCAGATATTGTTTCTGCCGCGGCAAGAAGCGTCGTCGTCGACGTAAGATTCACTGCTTGCGTCCGGAAGCGCCGTGCCTCGCTACCTCCGATACTGATGCCTGACTTTTCGCAGCGTGTGGTCCAACGAGGTGTAGATGGTCAGGCGGTCTTTTTCGGCCGGACGACCGTCAGCGTTGTCTCGATGCCAACAGCGCCAGACTCACGTTGGACGGAAAGGCCGCGGTTCGAACCCTGGTGCAGGGGCAGAGCTGGTACCAGATGCGGGATGTCTGCTAACGTCGGGCCTCCGCGGTTCCGCGAACATCCACAAGAAAATCCGACTTGAACTCCAGGAACCTGCTCGATACCACCAACGGTCGTTTTCTGACCTTCGGCATTCTGTACATCTCCGAAGGCATACCGATTGGTTTCACCTCGGTAGCCATGGTGGCCTTCATGCGGCAGCAGGGCATACCGTTGGACCAGATCGGCGCCTTCGTCGGCGCCATGTTCCTGCCCTGGGCCTTCAAGTGGGCCTGGGCACCGCTGATCGACCTGATCAAGCTGCCCCGGCTGGGCGGTCGCAAGGCGTGGATCGTGTTCTGCACCAGCATGATGATCCTGACCCTGCTGGTCGTCGCCAAGATCGACTTTACCGCGCATTTCGAGCTGTTGCTGGTCATGATCGTGCTCAACAATATTTTCTGTGCAACCCAGGACGTCGCCATCGACTCCCTCGCCGTCCACGCGCTCAGGGAAGACGAACGCGGCCGGGGCAACGGGTTCATGTTCGGCGGTCAGTATCTGGGCATCACGCTGGGCGGTGGCGCTGCGATATGGGTCTACGGGCAGTACAGCTTCGACGTCGCCCTGGCGTTCATCAGCGGCTTGATGGCCCTGAACCTGCTGTTCGTAGTGTTGTTCGTGCGCGACCCGCAAGCGAACCCCGCAGCCAGAAAGGAAAGCGACGTCCTGAAAAAGCTGGTGGCGAACATGAGCTCATTCGTCAAGATCACCTACGCCAGCTTCTGGAAGTCCGGCCGGGGGCCCATCGTCGGCGTGGCCTTTGCGTTGCTGCCTTGCGGCGCGATGGCGCTCGCCTACGCCACGCTGAGCACCATCCAGGTGGACTACGGGCTGAGCGAGAACCAGATTGCGACGATCACCATCTACAACACGGTGGCCGCCGGGCTGGGCTGCCTGTTCGGGGGCTGGCTGGGAGACCGCCTTGGGCTGAAGAAGATCCTGGCCACCGCCTATGCGCTGACGACACTACCCACTCTGCTGCTGGCGATGCAGATATATACTCTCGGCCTGCAGGCCGTCCCGCTGCACCAGCTCTATGCTGCCATCATCCTCCACGGGGTGTTTTTCGGCATGTCGTTCGGCGCCCGCAATGCCATTTTCATGGGCATGACCAATCCCGCGGTCGCGGCAACCCAATTCACCGCCTTCATGGGGATGGGCAATCTGGCTATCAGCATGGGCAATTACTGGCAGGGTATCGTCGCCGAGCGCTTTGATTATGCTACGGTTCTGTTGCTCGATTCGCTGCTCGTTCTGATCGCGCTTTGCCTGATACCTTTTCTGGGGAAACGGGTTGAAAAGGAAGAGCCGCTGCCAGCCGGTGCGGTGCTGGTCGGCAAGGTCGACTAGGGACCAGCTGAGAGGTGCGTTGCGCGAGCCCAACGCGCGGGGCGCCGGAGCACTGACGCTGACAAGGTGGAGGCGCCGCGCTCTGGCAATCCCTTTCGGTAATAATGCCCAGCCATCCGGCTGCTTCAATGGGCTGAATATCGAGCAGGAACGCCGAAAGCAGTTTATCGATTAACAGACCGGCCTACTTTTAAATCTCCCCAGATTGGTCACCGGTTCCAGTCCGGGCAGGCCCACCACTTTTTCCTTGTTGGATAACCAGATTCATCGCTGCCGGTAACGATGAGATCAGGGGATTGCGGTCCCATGTTCGGCCGCATAGGGTAGCGGCCGCCGTTCCCCGTCAGGGCGACAGTTCTAAAATAGGTTCTCCGGCGGCTTGCTGACGGGCTTCGATCGGAGCCAGATCGGGGAGCGCGTCACCATCGAGGTTTCCTTTAGGCAACCAAGTTTCGATTGGAACTTGGCCGCACGTTTACTTGTTCCTCTTTTCTCTTTTCAATCTTCGTTTTTCCTGTGGAGTATGCTGAGCCTTCTTTTGATGCTCCTTTTTGGCTTTGTCTTTACTTCCCTTGTCGCCCATATCTGCTTCTCCGTGATTGAAAACGAACGGTCAGCCTTGCGCTATTTGGTGTTCGAGCAGGGTACTCCGCGGCCCATTCCTGGCCAAGTCCCAAAAGCTAAGGTATGTCGTCAAACGTCTGCTCTGGGTCGGAGGCCGCTGCCAGTTGGGCTGAAAAGCGCCGTCGCCCTCCCCTGGCGCGATCGCAACCCGGGTTAGTACAGTGCGCTCCAGGTTCGGCTTGGGTCCGCTTGGTTCGGTCCACGTTCGGTTTGCCGGTTCCACAAGCCCTGTCCTCAATGGTCTTTTCGAAAACCACTAGCCAGGCTGATTGTGCGGCACTGTCGGCGATATTTACACCTAACGCCCGTCTGCGAATTATTGTGTCGGACCCGTTTACACTCGCGTTTCAGGCCCGCGCTATCCCATTGATTAGCAATGCCTAAAAAATTGGCACGACGTTTGCATCATTAACGGTGAAGGTCGGAAACCGACCTCAAGCAGGCGCAACTCGCCACAAGAGAGATTAAGAGCATGATCAGGGTAATTCGAGTTTTGGCGGCACTGGCACTTCTGGCTGGTACCAGCGTCAGTCAGGCATCCATCATCACCGCGAATCTGGAAGACGTGACCAACGGCGGCGGTTTCTTCGGAGTGATAACCATTGAAGATACGGCGACAGATCAAGTCCGGATCACGGCCGATATCTCCAGCCCGATCAACGCCGGCATCACCCAGGGCGATATCCTTGGTTTGTGGTTCGATTTCGCTACGCTTTCGCCGGGTAGCATAGGCGCATCCGGTGACGTTTTCGGTGGTCAACTCTGCGACAACTGCGTCGGCAACTCCCTCGGTGGCAACGTCAATATCAATGGCTCGGGTACCGCTGGTTGGGACCTGGGGCTGATCACAGGGCAGAACGGCTCCGCGGGCGGCTTTAACCAGACCGTCACCATTCTGCTGTCCGCTTTGGGTCTGAGCGCCAGCGAATTTGATGGGCAACGCATGGGCATGCGCGTTCAGAGTATTGCGGGCGTTGCCGACTTCGGTGGATCGTCCAAGCTGCGTGGTGTTGGCTCACCCCCGGTTTCGATCCCCGAACCCGGCACGCTGGGTCTTCTCGGTCTGGGCCTAATGGGCCTTGGGCTGTTACGGCGCAAACGCGCCGTCTGACTCGAAAAACCCGCCCCCGTGGCGGGTTTTTTCATTTTGGTCCCAGGTTCGACCCCAGCATCGCGATAGCGATGCGAGAGAACGTCGCCGCATAGCGGCGGCGGCCCGAAGGGCGAGCCACGTATTGCGTGGCGAGTAATCCTGGCGGGCCACCACCTTTTCCCTGTCGAACAACCGGATACGTCGCTGCCGGGGACGATGTAATCAGATCATTGGAATCCCTTGGTGGCGGCATGGGGTCACTGCGTGAGCCTAGTGGCAGAACGAAGTTCAGAGAATCGCTGACGCCGTGGGCCAAAGGAAGCGGGCGCCTCAATACCGGGAAATCCCACATTGCGCATGGCTCGGCTTAAGAGGGTATGGTCAATTCATCCCGCGATCGTCCTTTAGCCGCTATTAATTTGTCAGTTCGGGCTGGGCCTGTAGGATGATGTCAGGACCCATTGGCAGCCGAGGTGGACTTCGCTCATGAGCGCCGATCAGGCCATCTTGTTCACACTGCTTTCAGCGGTCTTCGTGCTGCTGATCTGGGGCCGCTGGCGCTACGACCTGGTGGCGTTCGTCGCCCTGCTGGCAGCATTGCTGACCGGCGTGGTGCCCAGAGAGGCCGCGTTCTCGGGTTTCGGTCATCCGGCGACGGTGATCATTGCGCTGGTATTGATCGTCAGCCGCGGCCTGATCAATTCAGGCGCCATCGAACTGCTGGCCCGTTTTGTGGTTAAAAGTTCGCGCCGGCTCAGTGCGCATATCGCCATCATGTCCGGGGTGATCGCAGCGCTGTCAGCGGTAATGAACAACGTCGCCGCTCTGGCGATGCTGATGCCGCTGGATATACAGGCGGCCGAAAAAGCAAAGCGTAGTCCGGCGCTCACGCTGATGCCTTTGTCCTTCGCCTCGATCCTGGGCGGCATGATCACATTGATCGGCACGCCGCCGAATATCGTTATCGCGGAATTCCGCAACACCACCCTGGGCGAGCCCTACAAGATGTTTGATTTCGCCCCCGTCGGCCTGGTTTGCGCGATCGTGGGCGTCGTCTTCGTTGCGCTGATCGGCTGGCGCCTGCTGCCCGCCAGCCTGCGCAATCGGGAGACGGAGGAGAAAACGTTTGATCTGGCCGATTACATCGCCGAACTGCGTGTTCCGGAGGGCTCGAAGGTAATCGGCAAACGGGTCCGTGATCTCGATGAGACAGCGGCCAAGTCGGACGTCGACATCGTCGGCCTCGTGCGTCGCGGCCAACGCATGCCTGGCCTGGCGCGGGTGGTCGAGATCAAGGCAGGCGACATCCTGGTGCTGGAGGCGCATCCGGAGAATATCGACGAGGCCCTGGGGACGCTGCAGCTGGAATACGTAGGCGCGGGCACCGACCAATTCGAAAAAGATGATCTCACGTTACATGAAGTCGTGGTGACGGAGGCGTCCGCGCTGGCTGGCCGGTCCGCTCACTCGCTGCGGCTGTTGTACCGCTACGGTGTCGCGCTCGTCGGCGTCTCGCGCGCCGGCAAGCGATTCCGTGAGCAGATCCGCAAGCTGACGATCCAGCCGGGTGACGTGTTGCTGCTGCTTGGTTCCGAGGAGAGACTGGCCGATGCCACGGTCCAGCTGCGTTGCCTGCCGCTCAAGCACCGGGGTCAGCGTGTCATCCAGCGCGACAAGGCCGGACTTGCGGTGGGTATCTTCGCGACTGCCATCCTGCTCGCCAGCCTGAATATCGTTTACCTGCCGATCGCCCTGGGCTGTGTCGCCGCACTGATGGTGCTGTTGAATATCGTGCCGCTGCGGGAACTCTACGATTCGATCGAGTGGCCGGTGATCGTGTTACTGGGTTCGATGATTCCCCTAGGCGCTGCGTTGCAGACCATCGGCGGCACGGCGCTGATCGCGGATGCCATTGTCAATGTCTCCGCAGGCTTTTCACCCACGGCGGTGCTCGTGCTGTTGATCGTCGTGACGATGACGCTGTCGGACGTCATGAACAATACCGCGACGGCGGTGATCGCGGCACCGATCGCGGTGGATATCGCCGCCCGTCTGGGCGTCAATCCCGACACCTTCCTTATGGGCGTGGCAGTGGCCGCGTCGAGTGCGTTTCTCACCCCGATAGGCCACAAGAACAACACCCTGATCCTGGGCCCGGGCGGTTATCGCTTCGGCGACTACTGGCGGATGGGCTTACCTCTGGAAGTGCTGATCGTGCTGGTCGCGGTACCGACGATTCTCTGGGTCTGGCCGATGTGACGCGATCTCGACATTCAAAAAAATAACCCCGGTTCGCCCCCTATTTCTGCGCGCCGTCGGCGCGCCGCGCCCCTGCGACCTGCACTCTCAGCCGCGCCTTCATTTCGCTGGAGATAGCGGCGATGAATTCGGGCCGAAAGATGCCCTGTTTGATCTCGTCGTCCCACCAGGCCTTGGGAATAGGCAGCTCGATATAACTACAGGCCCAGGTTTTTCTGGCCTCCCACCGGGCGGCGTCGAGAAAACCGTGCTGGTACAGGTAGTACTCTCCCTCGATTTTCTGAAAGATCGCGCGATGGATGAACAGCAGGATGATCAGGTCGGAGGTCTGCACGTCATCCACGTCCGCTTCCAGGTCGTAAATCTTGCTCACGAGTTTGGCAAAGCGCGACTCCCTGCCTTGCTGGTACTCGGTGTCGCCGAGCATCGCCTGGAACAGACATTCATTGAGCTCGGACATCTGTAATGACGCGTCAAAGCCGGCCGAGGCTTTCAGCGCTTTTGTGTTATTGCGCACTTCTATGGCCAGGTAGACCAGCGACACGATAACGGCCACCCCGCTCACAACTTCGGCAATCGCCGCCGCAGTATTCCAGTCCATTTGACCTCCTGAGTCGCAGGTGACGTCAGATCATCGGGTCGTCATTCTACTGGTGCGACGAATGTGACTGCGCCGACGATCTCTGCAAGATCCACCCAATCTGATAGCTTCATTTCGATACGCCCTTGAGTAAAGCGCAAAACGACTTTACACCAATGGCAACGAATCCTGACAACCATTAGGCTTACTGCAGGTATCCGAAACCGGTTTTCGCTTTGGGTTCGAGGCAGACCGCATACCGATCCCGATTTAGGGCCAGTAAGGAAAACATGCTCATTGGTCTGTTCGTCGAATAATTGGCTGACGTCTCGGGACTGACTGTCGATCTGGGTCAGAATAGTCAGCAACGGTGGCGCATCTGGCTATTTTGTTGTGTATTGAACGATCGGCGCGTGGGTCGAATGTGATGGGCTCATCCGCTTGGTCCATGGGGGTCAGTGTTTGCCTCTGCGTCCGTCACCATCGGCCTTTGCGTGCGCGGGGTTCGAAGACAACAAACCTCCGTTGCTGATCAGGAATCTCTTATGCCACACATTTATCGGGCTGATCGAGTGAAGGCGGACTCGCCATAGACACCGTCGTGAAACGTGTCCGCTCAACGACCGACGGGCTCGAACTGGCCTACTGGCTGCGGCGCGCCGATACGCCGGACGATAGGTTCCTGCTTCTCATCCATGGCGCCGCGAGCAACCACACCCGCTGGTCGGAGTTCGTCGAGTCGACCACGCTCACCGGCAAGTGGAACGTGATCTTCCCTGACATGCGCGGAAACGGGGCGACGATGACCCGCGGCAGGCAGGACATGACCCTCTGGTGCGCCGACCTGGCTGACGTGCTCGACGCCGAACGCGCGCCCGGTGCCGTGGTCGTCGGCCACAGCCTCGGCGCCCAGATTGCGGTGCACTTTGCTCACCAGCATCCTGACAGGGTGCGCGGGCTCGTCCTCATCGATCCGGTTTTCCAGCGTGCGCTGCGCGGCCGGCAACGCCTGGTACGTCGCTATCGGTGGCTCCTCCAGGGCGCGGCGGCCGTCGTCCGGGCATTAAATGCCATCGGCGTCTATCGGCGCCGCATCGAGGATCGGGACCTGCGCGAGCTGGACGAGGAAACGCGCCGAGCCATTGCCGGCCAGGAATCGTTTGCAGCGATTTCAAAACGCTATGGCGCGCTCGGCCCGATTCTGCGCCACATGCCTGTAGGCAATTATCTGCGTCAGGTACTCGCAACGGTCAGTCCCCTGCCCGACCCCGCAGGCATCGACATCCCGGTCCAGGTGCTGATCTCCGGCGGCACGACACTCGCCGACCTGGACGTGAATCGCGCCGAGGCGGCGCGCTTTCCGAACAGCGAGCTCGTGATGCTCGAGGCGAATCACTGGCCGCTGACGGAGACACCCGACGCCGTGCGCAGTGCGATCGAAAACTGGGTCGCCAGCACGTTCGCCGGCGCCGACTGCGGCGCTCCGGTTTCGCGCGATAGCGGCTGACACGTCTTAAGATCCGCCGCGACCCCGATGTCGATGGCCGCGGCGGCCGTTGTCACCGTGCTGCTCCCTAGCCTGACCGTGAATGCCGAATGGCCCTGTAACGAGAGGGCAGCTTGCGCCGCACGCTGCTGCGTCAGAGCCGATCCGGACGTCGCCCGCTGACAATCAGGCCGATGGCCCCGAGCACCAACAGCTCCAGCAGACCGGCCGCACCCCCGCCGCTGTCGTCGGAGACGATTTCGAAGCTGGCGCTCGTCGCATTGTCCGCTGCGTTGGGATCTGTCATCTCGCTGCTCACGCTGGCCGAGATCGTGGTGAGGCCTTTACCGGTCGCATACAGCGTCGCGCAGCCCGCCGCTCAACTGGACCGGCCGGGTCCAGCTGGCTCCGCCGTTGGCCGACGAGACCACGAACAGGCGACCAAAGGGCACTTCGATAGAGTCGCGGTCCTGATAAATCACGGTGCGCTGCACAACAGACCAGCCCGGCCATACGGTAATCGTTGCAGCCCCGCCGTGGATTGTGGATGCTCCGGTTGAAGCCCTGCGACAGGGCGTAGCGGTCAAATCAGGAGCGACATGAAGGCGGTCTGCTTTCAGGCAGTGGAACGGGTATCGGTTGAGACGATGGCGGATCCCGCGCCGGTTCAACCGGGCGACGTCGTCGTCGAGGTGGCGCTGTCCGGGCTGTGCGGTTCTGATCTGCATGCCTATTTCGGCCGCGAGGCCGGCCTCGATCCCGGCACGGTGATGGGGCATGAGTTCGTGGGCCGGGTCGTGGCAGCGGGTGCCGCCGTGCGGAGATTCGCAGTCGGCGATCGCGTCTGTGCACCGTTTACGACCAGCTGCGGCGAGTGCTTCTATTGCCAGTCCGGGCTGACCGCTCGCTGCACGCAGGGACAGCTGTTCGGCTGGCGCAGCGGCGGCGTCGGTCTGCACGGCGGTCAGGCCGGGTATGTGCGGGTCCCGCTGGCCGATGGCACCTTGGTAAAGATCCCCGACGGCGTCAGCGACGAGACCGCGCTGCTGCTGGGCGACAACCTCAGCACAGGCTATTACTGCGCTCATCTCGCCGGCGTCGCAGCCGGCACCAGGGTTGCCGTTGTCGGCTGCGGGACCGTCGGCCTGCTGGCCATCGCATGGGCCCTGCGGCTCGGCGCTGCGCGTGTCTTCGCAATCGATCCGGTGCCGGCCCGGCAGGCGCTGGCGGCGCGGCTCGGCGCCGAGGTGTCGGCCGACGAGCAGGCCTTCGACGCCGCCATCCGCGAGGCGACCGACGGTCGTGGCGTCGATGGCGTGATGGAAGTGGTCGGGCTGCCGGCTGCTCAGCGGCTGGCCTACGACGTGGCGCGACCCGGCGCCACGCTGGCCACGATCGGCTGTCACGCTGCGAGGCACTTCGCCTTCAGCCCGGGCGAAGCCTACGACAAGAATCTCGTCTATCGCAGCGGCCGGTGTCCGGCCCGCAATCTGATGCCGGTTCTGGCGAGGCAACTGGCCCGGCAGCCCATGGACCTCGACTGGTGCATCACGCACCGATTTTCGCTGAGTGACGGCGTCGAGGCCTACGACGTTTTCTCCGGCCGACGGGACGGCTGTGTCAAAGCGGCGCTGGTCAGCAGCGTCTGAACGGGCGATGCGGACTGGCCCCAGCTTTCATGTGTGTTGGGTCGGCTAGCCGGTAGTCCGCATCTCAGTATCGGGGGCAACGAATCCGTCCCATCGGCGCATATATTCGATGAAGGCGTCGCCCAGACCTTCCGCGCGCAATCGCGCCGCGCTGACCGGCAGGTCGTCCATGGTGAAGTCACGGTCCGCGGCGATGCGCTGGACAAAATCATGGTGAACGATCGCGGCACGACCGATGGAGACGAAGTCGAAGCCGGCGTCGATGCACTCGCGTGCGGCTGCGGCAGATTCGATCTTGCCGGCCACGCCCAGCCGGGTGTGGCCGCGATCGAGGTCGAGGAAGTAGTCACGCAGCAAACGGCCATCGCCCGAGTCGTGGCACTGGTCGTCGTTAGGCCGCTTGGCATAGTCCCACAGAGACATGTCGAGATAGTCGATCAGACCTGATCGCATGACCTGCCCGGAGAAATCGACCATCTCTGCCAGCTCGAGCCCGAAACGCTCCGGCGACAGCCGCAGTCCGACGTTGAATTCGTCCCCGCACCGCGCGCGAATGCCTTCCAGGACTTCGACGACGATGCGCGCCCGATTCTCGGCCGAGCCGCCATAGGCATCGGTGCGCCGGTTGCTGCCCGGGCTCAGAAACTGGGCCAGCACGTAGCCGTGAGCGCCGTGGACTTCGACGCCGTCGAAGCCGCAATGTCGCGCGCGCACCGCGGCGGCCACGAAGTCTGCGATCAGTTGTTGTACCTCGTCACCGGCGAGCTCGCGGGCGCCGGTTTCCGGGTCAGCGGACGGGGACACCGGCTCGGTGCCGATCAGATTTCGCGGGGAGCGTGCGCCCGCATGATGCAGCTGGACCACCGCGAGACTGCCCTCGGCCCTGATCGCTGCCGCCAGTCCGGTCAAACCTTCGATATGGTCGTCGGAAAAAATGCCGAGCTGGCCGGGAAACCCCTGGCCGACGGCCTGCACGTGAGCGGCGCAGGTCATGGTGAGCCCGAACCCACCCGCTGCCCGCATCACCAGCCAGCGGCGCTCGTCGTCGGACAGCGTGCCGTCGGGATGGCTTTGCTGATTGGTCATGGGCGCGAGCATGAAGCGGTTTTTCATCGCCGGCCCGTGGGCGAACGTGAGCGGCTCGAACAGATCATTCATGAGCGCAATATACAAGGCGCCATCGGCGAAATACACGTGTACTCAGACTCGCAGCTGGATCAGTATTCGTGCAGGGTAAACAAGAGGCGCGCAGGCAGATCAAAAAATATGCATGACACGCTCAAGCCTCTGGGGCCGGCAGATTGCTGCTAGCTTGTCGGCGCCTCTGCCGAGGCCGCGCTCGCCCGGGTTGCGAATGCTGTGATCATATCCCCGAGGGTGTCGAAAAAGGCGTCCTCGCCAAAAAGCTGGCGTAATTCGTAGCGGCTTTCTTCTTTCACGTCCGGCATCACCTGCGCAACGACCAGCCGTATACCCTTGTCTTTGAGCAGTGAATGCAGAGATCGCAGGGTTTCGGCGGCCGAATAGTCGACGTCGTCCACCGCCGAGCCATCGATGCAGAACCAGCGCAGGGCTGGCTGCGCGTGGTTAGCCAGGTCCATTACCTCAGCAGTGAGTTGCTGGCTGTTCGCATAATACATGCTGTGCGTGAAACGGTAGATCATCAGTCCCGGGGCGGCCTGCGCCGCACTGGCGATCGGCTGCGCCTGCCAGGTGCCCGACTCGCCCGGCACCAGCAGCGCGTTCTTGGGTCTGTAACCGCGCCGGGTATGGTCGATCAGCGACAGTCCGACGGCCAGCAGGATGCCCTGTTCGACGCCGACGAAGACCACCATCAGCGCAGTCAATGTTGCCACCCAGAACTCGGAGCGCCGCTGCGAGTAAATACGACGCAGGCCGGCGAAATCGATGAGCTCCAGCCCGATCAGGAAGACGATCGCAGACAGCACGGCCTCCGGCAGATAGGCCAGGGGTTCGGTCAAAAACAGCAGCACCAGCAGCACGATGCCGGTGGTGAACAGCAAAGAAAGCTGAGTGCGGCCGCCGGCGCTGTCGACCATTTGTGTTTTGGTCGGGCTGCCATTGACGACAAATGTGCCTGACAGCCCGGCGCCGATATTGGCCAGTCCAAGACCCACGAGATCCGTGTTCTCGCTGAAGCGCTCGTTATAGCGGGCAGCATACGCCCGCGATGTAGCGGCGCTTTGTGCGAGGATAACCACGAACATGGCCAACGCGATCGGGACCAGCTTGCTGATTAGCGCCCAGCTCCAATCCACCCGGGGAAAACCGATGTGCGGCAGACCGCCAGGCACTTCGCCGAGAACGTGTACATGGGCGCCAAGGCCCAGACCCCAGCTGGCGATGATGGCACCAACGACCGCGATCAGGGCGCCGGGAATATTCTTTGAAACCTTCCGCGAGCCGACGATGACCACGAGCACCCCGATCGCAATCATCAGGGCATGGACATTGATCTGCTGGATCTGCTGAATGTCGTTCCAGATTTTCTGCAGCGTGCCATGCCCACCGCCCTGAAGTCCGAGCATGCCGGAAATCTGGCCGAGCGCTACCTGGATGCCGACACCCGTCAGGAAACCGATCAATACCGTGCGCGAGAGAAAATCGGCGAGAAACCCGAGGCCGAAAATGCGCGCCAGGACCAGAAAGCCTGCGGCCAAAAATGCCAGCACGCCTGCGAGCGCCACATATTCATCGGAACCAGTAGCCGCCAGTCCGACCAGGCCTGCCGCGAGGATAGCCGCGGTCGCCGAATCCGCTCCCACTACCAGGTGTCGGGAAGACCCGAACAGGGCGAACAGGGCCATGGGAATCAGGATGGTATAGAGCCCGGTGATGACCGGGGTTCCCGCGATCTTCGTGTAACCCATCACCTCGGGTACGGCAAGCGCCGCCAGCGTCATTCCGGCCAGGAGTTCGGCCGGGATCCGGGAGGCGTCGATCGGCAGCAGGCCCTGCAGGACCGGAAGGCTCAGGCGCGTTTTTCTGTTGCTCGAATTACTCATTGCAGCCTCTGGCAGGTGCAGACCGGCAACTCCCCTTTGTCGGCGGTAAAACAGTCAGACGGAGTTCGCTCATCCGAAAATCGCGGGAGTCATTTGAATCAAAGATGCGCTGACTCTAACCAGTACCTCCGCTTGGGCTGACCAGCATTAAACAAGCCCTGGATAAACGCGCTCAACGCCGCGAATGCTGCATCGGTAATGAGTTTCTCGCCGACTCGTCTGCCTGCCTCAGAATACCCTCCCGAGCTGGATATCCAGCATGATCGCCCAGTTCTTGTCGAAGGAGCCTTCGATGCTTCCCGCAATCAGGCCGCCATCCTCTGACAGCTCACCATCACCCAGGTCGAAATAATTCAGATTGACCGTGCACTGGAAGCCCCAGCACGGCTGCTCGACCCCGGCGCCGATGCCGATAATGCGGTCGAGAGGGAGCGCGATGTTGCGGCGGTCGTCGCTGATCGGCGAGGTGAAGTACATCGCGCCGATGGAGACAGCACGGTTTGCGGCATATTGATATCTGACGCCGGCGCTTCCCATCCAGCTATCGCGGAACCCGTCATCCCGGATCGATATACTGTCCTGTCCGGCACTGACCCGGGTGATGCCGAATTCCGACATATCAAGCCAGATCAGGTCCCCGGTCAGCGACCACTTGTCGGCGAACTCGGTATACACGCCGGCCTGTGCAACGGCCGGGATCTTGAAATCCACGTCAACTTCGGTGCCGAGCAGGTCCGCGGCGGCCAGCGCTTCGCGGACCACTGGATCAAGATTGTTAAATGAAGGCGTGCCCTCGAGCTTTGGGTCCACCGACGACCTGTAGCTCGCGGCAAATCTCGTGGTCGTGGTTGGCTCATACATGGCACCGACCATCCAGCCAAAAGCGGCCCCGGACTCCTCGAGCCGGACGTGTCCGTCACCGTACTCAGGCAGGACGTTGTTAACGCGCGCCTTGGTCCTGGAGTCGGTGTACATCGTGTACGGCCCGCCGGCGATCGACCATCGGTCCGTGAGTCGATAGGCCAGTGGCGCCGACACTGCCACGAAAGCCAGGCTGGACGACTCGGACAGATAACGTCCTGCCCATTTCTTGCCGTAATCCTGACCGATGCCGGAGGGCACGCTAAGCGATAACCCCAAACGCAGTCGTTCACCAAAAGGCCGCACGTAATAGGCGCCCGGAATCAAGAAAACATTGTCATCGTTGTCTGCGTTGCCGCCATCAACCGTCGCCGAATCCACGCGAAACTTCGCATCCTGGTAAACGAACGCTGTCTGCAGAACCACCTCCGTCTTTTCCAGCCGGGTGATCGCCGCCGGCGAAAAAAACACCGACGTCGCATCGTCTCCGCGGGCAGTCAATCCGGTCAGCGCCGGTCCGATATCGGCCGCGCTCAAGCCGGGTGCGAACAGTAAGACAGTTATCAGCAGCGCACAGGAATACGGTCGCATACCAGTCTCCGTTTCGACTCGCGTGGCAGTGTGATGTTCAGGGCGAGGCCCGCTGCATTCTGCCGGATTGGGCCACGCAGAGCACTCCAGAGCCCGGCAAAAGAACGATCGGCTGCGCCCGAACGCCGATGCGTCGGGGAAGCGGGTTGCTCTGGCAGGTATTGACTATTTCGCAATAATACGAAATATTATCCGGGCAATGTCGTCACCTGCCCCATCCGTCTCTCCGGCCGGCGCGGCCAGTCCCGCCGATGTGTTCAAGGCGCTTGCGCATCCGGGTCGCGTCATCATCGTCAGGGAACTGGCAGAGGGTGAAAAATGCGTCTGTGATTTGGTGTCCGCCGTCGGTCTGAGCTGGTCAACAGTATCCCGCCACCTGTCGGTGCTCAGGAATGCCGGCGTGCTGGCGGACGACAAGCGTGGCCTGCAGGTCTTCTACCGATTGAAGCTCCCCTGTGTCGCGCACTTCATCGCCTGTCTCGACAAGCCTGGCGATCATCCCGACCTGATCCAGCCGCCCTGCATCTGCGACTGATTTTTTTTGCGGTTTTATTTCGCAGATATACGAAATAATGGAACGAGCGACAGAATTCAAGACCGCAGCGGTCCTGATCACGCTGTTTGCGGTGATCTACTTCCTGCCGGTCGGCGTGCCGCGTTTCGATAACAGCCTTACCGAGGCGCTGGAACTGACCAAATGGTATGCCCGCGAACATGTCGTGCTGTGCCTGCTGCCCGCGTTCTGGATCGCCGGCGCCATGGCCGCCTTTGTCTCCCAGGGATCCGTCATGCGTTTTCTCGGCCCCAGGGCGCCGAAGGCGGTTGCCTACGCGGTGGGCTCAATCTCGGGATCGATTCTCGCTGTCTGCTCGTGCACCGTCCTGCCGCTTTTCGCCGGCATCTACCGAATGGGTGCCGGGCTGGGCCCGGCGACGGCCTTTCTGTATTCCGGCCCGGCCATCAACGCGCTGGCGATCATCCTCACCGCCAAGGTACTGGGCGCGCAGCTGGGCCTGGCCCGGGCCATCGGCGCCATCGTTTTCAGTATTGTGATCGGATTGTTGATGGCCTTCTTGTTCCGCAAGGAAGAGCAGGAAAAGGCAACACTGGCCGCACAGTTGCCCCCGCCGGAAATCGGCCGCCCCATGTGGCAGACCGCGGCTCTGTTCGCCACCATGATCGGCATACTCGTGTTTGCCAACTGGGGCGCAACCGATGACGAGGGCATCTTCGCCACGATCTTTCGCGTTAAATGGTGGCTGACAAGTTTCCTCGCGCTGGTGTTTGCCGCGTCGCTTTGGCGCTGGTTAAAACTGAGTGCATGGAAATTATCGACCGTTGCCGCAGGGGTAGCGGGCACCGCGGTCCTTACCGGCGGACAGGCAATGCCGTCCGTATTGCTTGGCGTGCTCGGTCTGGCATGGCTGACCGCCGGGCGCGACGACGAGGCTGGCGAATGGTTTGAACAGACCTGGACCTTCACCAAACAGATCTTGCCATTGCTGCTGGTCGGCGTATTGACCGCCGGCCTGTTGCTGGGCCGCCCCGGGAACGAGGGTCTGATTCCATCACACTGGATCAGTCAGTCGGTCGGCGGAAACAGCCTCGGCGCGAATCTTTTCGCCTCGTTAGCGGGTGCGTTCATGTACTTCGCCACGTTGACCGAGATTCCGATCGTGCAGGGCCTGATGGGCAACGGGATGGGCGCCGGCCCGGCGCTGGCTCTGCTGCTCGCCGGACCGGCTCTCAGCCTGCCCAATATGCTGGTGATCCACTCCGTGATCGGCACACAGAAGACCCTGACTTACACCGCGCTGGTGGTCGTTATGGCCACCCTCAGCGGGTGGATCTATGGCGCTATCGCCTGAGACTCCGAACCCCAATCTGACTATGAGGCCAACGAAGATGAAAACGATCCAGATCCTCGGCAGCGGCTGTGCAAAATGCCAGAAGCTTGCCGACGCCGCAGAAGCCGCCGCCCGAGACCTGGGCATCGAGTATCGGCTGGAGAAGATCACCGACATCAAGCGCTTTGTCGAATTCGGCGTGATGATGACGCCCGCGATGGTCGTAGACGGAGAACTCAAGGTCTCCGGCAAGATCCCGACGGATCAGGCGCTCAAGCAGATGCTTCAGTAAGGCAGCGAACCCGCCGCGATTCTGTAGCGGAATACCGGACTGCTTCCGCAGCCATTGCGAGCTGTAGTCACTTTGGCTCGCCACCTGGCGCACGGTCGCGCTCAATACGAGCGAAGTGCCTGCCTGGTGTTTCATGAGGCTGCGAAGTCGATCGGACAGGCCCCGAATCCGCCGGCCGCCGCGGCGGTGCCGCCGCGAAATCAATTCCAATCACGGGCGTCTCAGGATCAGTACCTCCAGCGCCGCCCGGCACCCTCAGTAACTCTCCTCGATCGATTCCAAAGCCCACGTCGGGATATCACCGAGGTTTTCGGGAGCGCTCAACCATGGCTGTTCCTGCATCGCAATCGCGCGTCCCGCATCGAAGGCAGTACGCATCTGTTTCGGGTCGAATGCAAGCGGGTCATGGCCGATATCCAGGTCGTCGGGGATCGCCACCAGATTAAAGTTATAACCCAGGACCTTGGCGCCGAAGTAGGACCGTATCAGAGCTGTTTGCATGGATTGATCCATCATCACGCTGATTGTGGTGGCTGCCACGGGGCCAAGCGCTCTGCGCAAAGCATCGGGAGGCTGATTGTCTCTGCCGTTATTGATCAGATAAAGATTGCCCGGACCATACAACGGTGGATCGGGCCGCTGCGCTCCGCCCATTCCTGCGATCACAACGTTCGAACGTGCGGCGCCATCGACAAATAGATGGCCATCGATTTCCACCGGCGGAAAGACGACCGGGAACGATGCGGAGGCGAGCAACACCTTGCGATAAAGCGCGAGCTTTCCGGCTTTCGCTATCAGCGACATATTCCAGACCCAGGTCTGACCGTAGTCGACATTGGTCGTGCCGACAACCAGCAGCCGACCGTCATCATAGGCGGCGGCTACGCGCTCCAGGGTCTGCGCAGTAATGTACTTTGCGATCAGCGCCTGCAGTGGCGCGGTGTCTCGCAGCGCATCGGTGCCAGAGACGATGCTCATCAGGCCGCGAGACTCGTAGATATCGTCCTTCGTGATCTGCGTGTACATCTCCTCGAGCGTCGCGTCGTCAGCCTCGGTGCCAAGCAGCGCGTGTGTGGCCAACAACGCACCGGTGCTCACGCCGCCGACAGCATCGAACTCCGGCCGGCGGCCGCTCTCACTCCAGCCGTTGAGAAAGCCGGCGCCGAACGCGCCGTTTTGTCCACCACCGGACAGGGAGAGCATATTAAGAGCGTGTCCGCGTTTGCGTTCCAGTGCGCGAACGACGTTGCTACCCGGCTTCGTCCCCATCGACGCATACAAGGGCGATGGCTGGTCCGGATGCAGCGGGTCGTTGCCGTTTGGCAGCGCAGCATAGGTAGCAGGGGCCTGTGAGAGAGTTCGCTCCGGAGGCGCCGATGCGCAACCCACAAGAAGAAGTGTTGCCAGGAGACTCGCCCACACTGTCAGTTTGTCTTGTCGCATTCGAATTACCTGTAGTCTGCGCACGCTGGTGCGTGCGCGAGAAATTTGATCTGGCTTCCCGTCGCCTCACATTAGCGCGAGAACAGAATCGGGACAAGGCGCGTCAGGGCCTGGCAGGCGATGCGGTGGCATCGACCAGATGCAGTCAGTGTTCACTCATTCGACGGCCACCCATGTCTCCATGTCGCAACTAATTCGTTACTCTAGGCTGGGCGAGTCCACCCGGACGGAGAAACGGAATTCACTTGTCGGCCAAGATTCCAGATCATCCTCATCAGGAACACGTCGTCCGCGGCATGCTGGCGGCGATGGCGGCATTCTTTATGTTCACGCTGATGAACGTGTTCGCGAAACTGCTGAGCACCAACCACTCGGTGATCGAGATCGCGTTCTACCGCAACCTGATCGCGTGCATGCCGTTCCTGTTCCTGGTCTTTGTGCTCGGCAAGAGAGATATCCTCGTCATACGCAGCAAGCCGTCGCTGGTCGGATTCCGGGCGGTGCTCGGCGCGATATCCCTGGTGACGACCTTTGCCGCGTTCTCGCTGATGCCGATGGCGGAGACGACAGTGCTGCTGTTCACCTCGTCGCTGTTCATCCCGATACTCGGCGTGATTTTTCTCAGTGAACGAGTGGGACCTTATCGATGGGGCGCGGTGGTCATCGGTTTCGCCGGCGTCGTGATCATGACGGGGCCGACCGGCCACATGAGCGTGCTGGGCATCACGGTCGCTATTGCTGCGGCGCTGATGCACGCGACGCTGCAGATCGTGCTGCGTTATCTCGGCCGCTACGAGCGCCCGGAGACGGTCACCTTTTACTTCCTGGTGATTGGCACACTGGTGATGGCATTGCCGCTGCCTCTGGTTGCCGTGACCCCAAACCTGGCCGAAGTACCGTTGCTGTTTGGCGTCGGCCTATCCGGTGCGCTGGCACAGTGGCTGCTTTCAATCGCCTTCCGCAATGCCCCGGCGGCCATCGTCACGGTGTTCAACTACAGCGGCATCGTATGGGCCACCCTGTTTGGGTGGCTGATCTGGAACGACTGGCCGTTACCGACGGTGCTGGTCGGCGCCGGCGTCGTGATTGCTTCGAATGGCCTGATCATCTGGCGCGAAAGCCGCGCCGGGCGGATAACCGGAGCACGCATTCGCGCGAAGTTCTGAGCGAGCTTGCGCTGTTGCGGACTGGATGATCGCCAGCTCAGCGACCACCCCGGGGATCCAAAGTGCAAACAGGGAGCGCGGCCGTTTGGCCGGATGCATCCAATACGAGACTATTTCTCGTCCGCCACCTCAACCACCTCAGCCATCGCCGGCATCGAATCAAAGCTGCCGCCAACCGCCAGGTGAAGCCGGATCCGGTTGGTAATCTGCGCGTTGCGCAGCTGGATGACGCGTTGTTCCACGGCGATTTGTTCGGTCTGCAGCTGTTCCACCCACAACAGGTCCCGGGTCCCCGCCTGATATTGCATGATTGCAATCTCTACGGCCCTGGTGCGATCAGCAAGCGCGCGTTCCGCGTATTCGAGGCGCTTCCCCACTATCTGCTGGTCAGCGAGCACATCCTCGACCTCGCGGAACGCATTCAGCACCACGCGGCCATACTGGGCCACGGCCTGTGCCTGCTGTGCAGTGGCGATCTCCACCTGCGCGCGCAGGGCGCCACCTTCGTAGATCGGGATGTTCATGCCGATCTCGGCGGAGCTCATCCACGGGCTGAGATTCAGTTGCTGGACAAGATGGTCGCCCTGGCGCTCGCCCATCAGCGAGATCGAGAAATCAGGCAGCAACGCGAGCCGGGCTGCTTCCTGCTGCCGGAAAGCCGCCAGCACCACACGCTCAGCCGCGACGATGTCGGGCCGCCGTTCCAGCAATGAGGCGGGCATCCCGGCGCCTGCAGGCGGGGGCAAAGGCGGATATCCCGCGGCCGCCTCGATCTCGGCAGCCGGATAACGACCCAGCAACACTTCCAGGGCACGACGCACCCGGCCGTAAGCACCGCGCATTGCTTCGAGATCGCTTTGGGCGGTTTCCAGCCGGGCCCGCGCATCGACAACGTCGAGTTCCGCAGTCTTGCCGCTGGCGTGCCTGATCTTCGCGAGATCGAACAGCTTGCGATATACGTCTACCGCCCGCTCGGCGAGCGCGAGCATCTGGTATGCCTCGGTGGTGAGATACCAGCTTACCGCGACGGTCGCAGCAAGCGACTGGCGCGCGTAGGCAAAATCCAGGGCGGTGGCTTCGAAACCGGCCGTGGCCGCGGCACGCTGAGCACGCAAGCGGCCCCAAACATCAAGCTCCCAGGCCAGGCCGAGTGCGAGAACAGTGTGGTTGTAGGTGTGCTTGACCTCGTCCTCGTTGCCGAAGTCATGGGTTGTCTTGGCACCGAGTTTGCCGCCGATCTGCGGCAGCAATTGCGCGCCAACCACGAGCACCGATTGTCGGGCAATCTCCACACGTTCCGCCGCCTGGCGAAAATCCAGGTTGTTGGCGAGGGCCTCGCTAACGATCGCATCGAGCATCGGATCGTTAAAGGTGCTAAGCCAATCGTCGGCAACCGCGCCGGTCTGCGGATCGGCCACCCATGCCGCAGGTATCTGCGTCTGCTCCGGTAGCGCCTGATCGACAAGCTCGGCCTGCGTGGGCGGCGTCTGCAGGGCGCAGCCGGACGCCCCGGCAAGGAGGACCGCCGCGAAGACAGCCAGAATGCCGCTCCTATCCGTCATCCGGAGAAGGGATACAGAAAGTTGAACCAGGTGTAGACGCGAATGGCGATCTTGCGCATCACGCGAAAGCCGCTGTGGGGGTTGGTATAGATTGCCGAGCGTCCTTGCGTCCCGATCGGGAACATCGACTGATCGTCCCCGTCGAGACGAATCGCCACCGCGAACTGACCCTGAGGGGTATCGGCCGGCTGAAAGTTAAACGTGGGCAACGTGCCGCTTGGCAGCATCTGTCCCTGCCCGCTTCCACGCCAGACCGCCTCGACCGTGCCATCGAATATTTGACCCGGATAGAGGTCGAGCGCCACCTCCACCTTCTGACCGGGTTTCACATACTTGAGGTTTTCCTGGAAATAGTTGGCGAGCAGGTAGCGATCAGCATCGCAGATGAAGGTAGCGATGGCGCCGAAGCGAACTTCGCCCGCGACCATGCCCGGACGCACCTGCAGGTTGATAATGTAGCCATCCTCCGGCGCCACCATCAACGTGTTGTCGAGGTAATACCGAGCCTGGTCCAGCTGGGCCTGGACCGCGGCGACGGTCGTGTTGACACCATTGATCTCCGAGGTGTACAGCAGCCTGGCGCGCAAGACTTCGGCCTGTGCCTCCTTGATCGCGGCCCTGTTCGCGGCAACCTGCGCGGTCCACTTCTGCGCATCTTCTTCCGGGCCGGCGCCCCGGCCGGCCAGACCGGTCGAAAGTGTCTGCTGGTACAGCGCATAGTCCAGTTCGCTCTGCAGCCGGACGACTTTCTCTTCGGAGACTTCCATGTCTGCCTTCAGTACATGCACCTCCTGCTTCGCCTTGGCCAGCTCTGCCTCGAGTTGCCTGACCTTGTTCTCATAAGGCCGACGATCGAACTGGAACAGTGGCTGCCCCTTCTTGACCGGCACATTCGGCTGCACCAGCACACCGGTCACCAAAGTCGGTTCGGACAAACGAGGGGTTAACTGGATGGTGTGCTGGATTACCCTCGCGTCGGTCGAGACCGGCGTCACAAAGCGCAGTCCGATAAGAAAAATGATCAGCAGATGCAACCCGACCGAGACCGACACGATGGCCCAGGTGATGTTGAACTTCATCCATTTGAACTTGAAAAACGTGAGCCAGACAACGAGGCTATACAAGAACAGCAGCACAAAACCGAGAAGCATTCGATGATCTCCCTAGCTCGCCGTGTCGCCGTCCGGGACCGGGGAAGAATCATCTGCCGGCGCCTTGGTTTTTTTCTTGTCCGTTTCCCCTTTGAGGCGGGCGATGTTCGCATCGATTTCCCGTGCCTCCTCGGCAGGGAAGCGCCGGATATCCACGATTTCTGCCGGCTTGAATGCCCAGATAAAGGCCTGGATCCATGGCACCATTGCAAGGAATCCCGCATAACCCATTATCTTCACCGCTTCCGCATCAGGATGTTTGCGGGCGATGGCGATCCTACCCGGCAGCGACGCGACAAACAGCAAGACGACCACCATCGCAATGCCTGCAATCAGCACACTGACGAAGGTCAGGTAGTCCCAGACGTCAAGTTTGAAACCCAGCATGAAATGTCCTCCTTCGGTCGAGCGCTCCGCGCAAGACGACTGGTGCTGCATTGCAAGTCCAGTGTATTGCGCTGCAGCGCATTCAGATCATCCGGATTCTGACCTGCCTGTTTCGGAAACGCGGTATTTCGACTGCCCGCGCATAGGTTGAAAGGTCTGCGGCCGCGTGGGTATCCCCCAACAGTACAGCCGCCCGCGACGATTATATGACAACCCCAGACCTGCAGACGAGCCAGCTCCGCTAGTTCTGATCAAGCCACCAGTCGGCAAACTCTTCAAATTCGACCAGCCCGTCCCCGTTGACGTCGACAGCCGCAAATTCCAGCGACCGCAGCTCCGCAGGAGAATCCCATCCGAGCAGCTCAAGGATCTGGCTGAACTCCTTTTCGTTGAGCAGGCCGTCCTTGTTCGTGTCCATGCTCGCGAAGAGCCGGGACAGCGTGTCGTCTTGTCCAGCGCCTGATTTTTTCATCGCGTGACCTTTCTGAGCTGACGCAAGGAATCATACTATTCGGAGTACGCATCTGCGTGAAGTATTGGCCGCCGACGCTTCTCGGCCAGCGCGTTCCGGACCTGGACCGGCAGCGATGAACGGACTGCGCCTGCAGGCTTATCCGTTCGTGGAATTGACACTCGGGCCCGGGATATTCAGCCTGTGCGGATGTACTCCGATTTCGACACTGAAGACCCGCCGTTCTCGCTGCTGACCGAGGCTGAGCGGCGCAAAGCCATCAGCGCCATGGACATCAATTTCTATGCCGCCGGCGATGTGCTGATCGAGGCCGGGCGCGAGTCTACTAGTCTGTTTGTCGTGGACAAGGGTCTGGTAGAAGAGCGGGATCCGAGCAGCGGCGATACCGGGCACGCGGTCGCGCATTACCGGGACAACGAAGTCTTCGGCTCGCTGGCGGTGCTGCGCGGTCGGGCGCGGCATCGCTATGTGGCGATGGAAGATACGCTGTGCCACCAGTTAAGCGGTGAGGTATTCAGGGAGCTGGTCTATGGTAACCCGCAGTTCGGGCAGTTCTTCCTCCAGGACCTGGCCACCAAAACCAAACTGGTCGCGCAGAGCGGCGCCTATCGCGACCTGGTCAGTTTCAACCTGGCTCGTGTCGACGAAAGCTGCATGCGGCTGGCGGTGCTGGTCGAGGCCGGGGACAGTATCCGCTCGGTAGTCGAGACGCTGAGGGCCAGCCGCTCGGACTGCGCGCTGGCCCGCCGCAATGCTGAATACGGCATCCTCACCCGCACCAACCTGCTCGAGGCGGTAGCGCTGCTGGATCACTCGCTGGACGACCCGGTGGGCGATATCGCGACCTGGAATCTGATCACCATTGACGAAGGTGAGTTCCTGTTCGACGCGCTGATCAAGATGACCCGCCACGGCATCGAGAGGCTCGTGGTGATGGCCGGCGAGACGCCGGTCGGTCTGGTCGAGATGAGCGATATTCTTGGCTTTCTTTCCAGTCACAGCCACGTGATCGCGCTGCGAGTGGATGCGGCCAGGGACTTCGATGCGCTGGCTCATGCTTCCACCGGCATCGTGGAGCTGGCTCGCTCGTTGTTCGCACAGCGGGTCAGCGTGCGCTTTATCATGGATCTGCTGGCCGAACTGCACCGGCGCATCGTGGCGCGAAATTATCAGTTGCTGGCCTCGGACCAGGTGCTGGCCGAGACCTGCCTGCTGGTGCTGGGCAGCGAAGGCCGCGGCGAGCAGGTGATGCGCACGGACCAGAGCAACGCGCTGGTGATTTCACCGGAACTGGCCTGGCCGGATCGACAGGCCCGGCTGGAGGAGTTCACCCGTCGTACCCAGCAGCTCGGGTATCCGCCGTCTCCGAGGAACATGGTGGTCAGCAACCCGGACTGGAGCATGGATGCGGACCAGTGGACCGCGCGCCTGGAGCAATGGGCACGGGCAGAGACGAGCGACGCCGTGCTGGGCATCTCGGCGTTCCTCGACGCCACGCCAGTGGCCGGCAGGACCAGCTTGTTTGAACCGCTGGACGCGCTGCTCGCCGAGATCCTGCCGCGCGAGTCCGGATTCTGGCGGCGTTTCGTGCAGCCGGCACTCGAACCCGGCGCACCGCCGCAGTTCTTCGAAACCGGGACTCGTAACGGACGCGAAATCGATGTCAAGCATTTCGGCTTATTCCCGCTGGTCCATGGCGCCCGGACCCTGGCGCTGGAGGCAGGCTTGTCTGCATCCAACACCTTCCGCCGTCTTGAAGGCCTGAAGGAATCGGGGACCATTGAAGGCGGTCTGGCAGATGATCTGGTGGAGGCGTTCCTGGTTCTGAATCAGCTGCGGCTTGCCCAGCAGCTGCGTCGCCTGGAAGACAAGGAAGCCACGCGCGTCTCCGCCGACCTGGCCAATATGGTGCATACCGGAACGCTGTCCTCTGGCGATATGTCGTTGCTCAGGGAGGCCTTCAGGGCTGTGCGCGGGTTTGTCGAATTCCTCGGCCAGCGCTACGCAGGCTCCTGAAGTCGGGACACCAGTTTCCGCCTCAGCGCTCTGAGATTGGTCAAAAACAGACGCCACGCGATCCGCTGTAACTCAGGGGAAACAGCCGCCGGAGCGATATCCTGTTCCGGGTTCAGCAATCGCCAGATCTCCGGCAGGCGCCCGGCCAGATGGACCATCCCTCCGGCTCGATCGGCGCTCAGATACCGGACTCGTCCGATACCCGAGAGTTTCAGCCGCGTAAGACACATGGGGCAGGGTTCCAGGCTGACGCAAAGCGTCAACGACATCGGCGCCAGATCCGGCATGCGCCGCTCCAGCGTATCGATAGCCAGCATTTCGGCATGACCGTCGCTGCGAAACGTGGGCGTGAACACGCTATTGGCCGCCTCGATGAGAATCTGGCCGGTCTCATCAGCGATGACGGCGCCGATCCCGTAATTACCAGCCTCCAGGGCGCTGATGGCCAGGCGGCAGACCGCCACGCCCAGAGGATCATCCGGGAACGCCGCGGCCTGCTGCTGATAGCTGCCGAGCTGACCGGACAGGCGTCGCAGACGCAATTTCTGCAACGGGCTCATCGCGTGCGGTTCCCGTGCATCAGCCGCAGATACAGCACCGCAACGAACAATGCGTCGCGGTAAGCCGTGTGTCGACCTTTCGGCACAGGCATGCCGAGCTTGCGGGCGATAGTCTCGAGCCTCAGGTCCGAATCCAGCCCGTCGTCCGGACGCCCCCAGCGGCTGAGGAAAATCTCGGCAAGTTCCAGTGCCCCATTGGGCAAACCAAAGCCGAGCAGCGGGCGCATCTGACGATCCAGCACGGCGAGGTCAAAACGGACGTGATAACCGAGTATCGGGCGATTACCGACAAAGGCGAGCGTTTTTTCGATAGCTTCCGCAGTGCTCAGGCCTCCCTGCAGGTCCTGGCGACGCAGACGGTGAACGACCAGTGAATCCTCATCCATCGCTTGCGGCGGCGCCAGCTTCAAATCCAGCGCATCGCTGGTAAGAATGCGCCTGCCCTGGATGCGAACCGCACCGATGGACAGGATGTCAGCCCGGGCCGGGTCGGCGCAGGAGGTTTCACAATCCAGTGACACCAGCTCATCGCCGGAATAGTTCTCGAACAATGCGGCCCAGGGTCCGTCCTTGTAGCGGCGGCGATCGAGCGCAATCCTCAGGCGACGCGGCAGCACCGGTTCATCCTCCGTCTATGGATCCACGTTTCGATCTGCTCGAAGCAGCGGTGTAGCGCAAGTTCCATGGGCCTTGCCCCGCAGATTACAACTCCAGGTGATAGCGACGCGCGACGGTGGCTTGAAACGCCTTGACGATGCGCAGGCCGCGTCGCAACTGATCGCGCTCCATCCGCGGCAGACCGGCGGGCCGGATCATATTGTCCGGCTGCAAGCCGCTGGCCATCGCCTCCAGCTGCTGCCGCAAACGGATCAGCATGAACGTCTCCAGCGCCCCGGCCAGATCTTCTCCGGTGGCCGGATCCAGCGCCCGGCGTGCGACCAGCTGGCGGATCCGGCGGAAGGTGTTGGTGGGCTGCAGGCGATTATCCAGCGCCAGGCTGCGCACGCCGTGAACCAGCGGAAACACGGCGCCTTTCTTGATATCGATACCCTCGTCGGGCTTCTTGATCCGGCCGAACAAATCCAGCGGCACGGTAAAACGGATCACCGGATGAGCAAACGTCGAAATAAAACCGACGTTGCCGTGGAAGCGTTCCAGCATCCAGGATTTGACTTCCTGGAACAGGCTGGTGTTGCCGGTCACCGGCCGGGCGTCGGAAAACACGGTAAAATCGAGCATCGCATCACCGTCAGGCCGGCGGATCCACTGATCGATCCGTTGCTGCCACTCGCTGACGGTCATCACCCAATCCGGATTGGTGACCATATAGTTGCCCGGGCATGGAGGATAGCCGAGGCGGCTCAACATGGCCGAGAATCGTTCCAGATCCTGTTGCCGATCCGGCCAGTCCACGTCGTCGGCCAGCACGAGGGCATTGTCCTGATCGGTCTTGATGATCTGCTCACCACGGCCCTCGCTACCCATCACGATCAGACACGCCTGCTGCCATACCGGCTCCGGTACGCACATCCGGAACACCTGGGACATAGTGCGGCCGTTGAGCGCCGACAACAGATCCACCACTCGCGAGACGGTGACCCCGCGGTCCACCAGGCTGCGAGTCAGGTCCAGCGTGGCTGCCGAGGCGGATTCGAGTTCCTCGATGGTTTCCGCGCGCTGGATGCGGATGCCCAGTGAGTGGGACTGGGTGGAGAACAATCCGAGCACATCGTTCAGTTCGAGGATGCCGCCCAGTTCGCCCTTGTCCATGACAACCAGGCGTTCGACCTGGTGCCGGGTCATCAGCACCAGCGCGTCGAACAGATACTCATCGCGGGAAATGGTCAGCAAGTCCCAGCTGGCGACATCACCCAACGGGGTATCGATACCGGCATCAGAACCCGCAGCCACCAGCAAGTTGGTGCCGGTGACCATGCCGTAGTCATCACCGCGCTGGACCAGCAGGCAATCGGCTTTGCGTTCGCGCAGGGCGCGGATACCGTCCCGGGCCGGCGCGGCGGCCTCCAGGACTACGGCCTTGCGGATCTCGGCGTCCTTGACCCTGGCCAACGTGAAACTGTCGTCATCGCTGCGCGTCTGCACTTCGGGTCGGGCCTGACCTTCGGCACCCAGGGCCAGGCGGAATGCGGTGTTCTGATGGCACAACCAGTCGATGATCTCGCGCGGGATGGACAGGCAAACAGTCGGTTGCGCGGCCACGATCCTACGGCTCTTGTCACCGCGGAGCAGATCGCGGGCGCCTACAAGATCATCGACGCCGAATTGCCTGACCCGCGTGCCGCTCTCATCCAGCGCGTCGACACTGCCGCGCAATAAGATAAACAGGTGCTTCCAGCGCTTGCCGGCCTCCTTGAGCACCTCGCCGGTGTCAAAGCGCGCCACGTCGATATTGTCCCGAATACGCTGGCGCTCGGATGCGGCCAGACCCGCGAACGGCGGTTCCCTGAGATCGAGAAAGCTGCTCATAGGCTCAAGATAATCCCGCAGGCCGGTTTTTCCAAAGACATAAAAAAGGGCCGGCCTCACGGCCGGCCCTGAATATCTCTTCAAATGGCAATTATCAGAAGGCGTACTTGGCCATAAACTGACCACGGGTGAAATCGCCGTCGTCGCCGGCCGCATTCTCGCTATTGGCATAGCTCAATTCGAAACCAAACGACAGCTCCTTGACCGGCGAGAAGATCAGATTGCCGCGGACACTGTAGGCAGTCTCGCGGACGCCATTACCCGAAGCAGTGTCGTTGTCGACGTCAAGATAGCCATAGACAAAACTGCTGCGCCACTGGTCGTTCCAGACATGCCGATAGGCGGCAAACGCGCCCCAGCTGTCCAGTGCACTGATGTCGCCATTCGCGCTTTGCGATGCGCCGGCTGCATAGTTCAGACCGATATAGCGGCCCAGTCCGGTGCCGACCGTGGCCATGAAGCGGATGTCGTCGCGTTCGAAGACATTGATCTTGCCGGAGACGCTGATGCCATAGCCGGTATCGTCTTCATTCGAGTTGGAGAACGACTCATCGCTCTTCAGCTGCCGCACCAGGCCGGCGATATAGATGTTGCCCCAGTCGGCTACATAGTTATAACGCCCGGTCAGGTCAGGCAGGCTGTTGGAGCCGGCGGTGTAAAACGTGCCGCCTGGCGCATAGATGGTGGTTTCGGCGTTCTCCAGCGCGATAGCCCACGGACCGCTGGTGTAGCGAGCCTGAGCCTGACGCACGAAAACCGTTGACTCGGATGGACCGATAAAGTCGACGGTATCCGGCAACGCGCCCGGATTCTGGAACGTGGTCCAGGTCTGACCAAACAACCAGTTGTCATAGGTCAGGAAGGCATGACGCACGCGCGGAGAATAGCTGTTGGATATACGCTCGTTACCCTGCCCGCTGACCATAAAGTCCATCTCGATCCGCGAACCAACCTTGTGTTCGCCAATCTCGGTGGCCGTGGCCAGCCAGAAGCGGGTCTGTTTGGCGTGCATGTCGAACACGCCGTCTTCGCTGGATCCGGTAATCGGCGTGGTGGACGGTACATACCAGTCCCGACCGATGCTGCCACCGGGCGGGTTGCCGTTGCTGTAATCCGAATACAACGCGTCAAGTTTGATATAGCCGCCGTATGTGAGTTCGAAATCCCCGAAGTTGGCGGATCCGGCCTGAGCGCCGGCGCTGAACATCATTGCCGCGGCTGCGGCGGGCAAAATCATGGTTCGCCCGGCTCTTTTTAGGTTCATTTCCGATCTCCCTTATGTCCGGAATGTATAAACACTCGAATGATGGACCACGGATGACATGGGAGGGTATTAGTCAAAGGTCTAACTCGCTGGCGCTCTGTTTTCAGACAAAAGTCTAATGTACCCCTCTCGCGTGCCGGGCAAGACTGCGATAATCAATCCGAAACGCTTCCGCGAAACCGACTTGAGAGCAATGAGATGACAGAAATCAAAGTCTATCCGGTGACCCCGGCCGCGGCTGAGAATACCCGCTGCACCACCGCCCAGTATCAGGACATGTATACCCGGTCGATAGAGGATCCTGAGGGATTCTGGGGCGAGCACGGCAAACGCATCGACTGGATCAAGCCATATCAAAAGGTCAAAGACGCGTCCTTTGACAAACCGGACGTCCATATCCGCTGGTTCTATGACGGTACGCTGAACGCCTCGGTGAACTGTCTTGATCGCCATCTGGACAGCCGTGGCGATCAGACTGCCATCATCTGGGAGGGCGATGATCCGGGCGAGGACCGGCACATCAGCTATCGTGAGCTTTACGAGGACGTCTGCCGGTTCGCCAACGGCCTGAAAAGCCTTGGTGTGGGTCGTGGCGACGTGGTCACGATCTATATGCCGATGATCCCGGAGGCGGCTATCGCGATGCTGGCCTGTGCCCGCATCGGCGCACCGCATTCGGTGGTTTTTGGAGGTTTTTCCCCTGAAGCGCTCGCCGGACGCATCAAAGGTTGCAATTCAAAGACCGTAATCACGGCCGACCAGGGCCTGCGTGGCGGTCGCTCGGTGCCGCTGAAAGCCAATGTTGATGCGAGCATTACAGACAACGCGCTGGATCATGTGGACAACGTTATTGTGGTCCGTCGTACCGGAGGCGATGTGAATTGGCAGGAGGGTCGCGACGTCTGGTATCACGAGTTGGTCGCTGACCAGACAGCCGAGTGTGCGCCAGAGGAGATGGGCGCCGAAGATCCGTTATTCATCCTGTATACCTCAGGCTCTACCGGTCAGCCCAAGGGCGTGCTGCATACCACCGGCGGCTACATGGTTTATGCGTCGATGACGCACGAATACGTGTTCGATTACCGGCCTGGCGAGATTTACTGGTGCACGGCCGATGTGGGCTGGATCACCGGCCATAGCTACATCGTATATGGCCCGCTGGCCAATGGCGCGACTTCGCTGATGTTCGAGGGCGTGCCCAATTATCCTGATTTCTCGCGCTTCTGGCAGGTGGTGGACAAGCACAAGGTACAGATCTTTTATACCGCGCCTACCGCAATCCGGGCGCTGATGCGCCAGGGTGACGACCCGGTCAGGAAGACCAGCCGCAAGAGCCTGCGCTTGCTGGGAACGGTGGGAGAACCGATCAATCCTGAAGCCTGGGAATGGTATTTCCACATCGTCGGCGACGAACATTGCCCGATCGTCGATACCTGGTGGCAGACCGAAACCGGCGGCATTCTGATCACACCGCTGCCCGGCGCGACCGCGTTGAAGCCAGGCTCGGCAACTCTGCCATTTTTTGGTGTCGAGCCGGCGATGGTCGACGGGGAAGGCCAGTTACTGGAGGGGGAGACCGAGGGCAATCTGGTGCTGCTGGACAGCTGGCCAGGGCAGATGCGCACGGTCTACGGCGATCACGAGCGCTTTGTGCTGACCTATTTCTCCACCTTCGACGGCATGTATTTCACCGGCGACGGGGCCCGCCGCGACGAGGACGGCTATTACTGGATCACTGGCCGGGTAGATGACGTGCTGAACGTCTCGGGCCATCGCATGGGTACAGCCGAGATCGAAAGCGCGCTGGTCGCGCATCCCAAGGTTGCGGAGGCCGCGGTGGTCGGCTACCCCCACGATATCAAGGGCCAGGGCGTCTATGTCTACGTAACCCTGTTGAAGGGTGAGGATCCGGGCCCGGAACTGGAAAAGGAACTCAAAAGCTGGGTGCGCAAAGAGATCGGACCGATTGCCACACCGGACGTCATCCAGTTTACGCCCGCGCTGCCGAAGACGCGCTCCGGCAAGATCATGCGCCGCATTCTGCGCAAGGTGGCCGCCAGAGAGGACGGCAGCCTCGGCGATACCTCGACGCTGGCTGACCCGGCGGTCGTCGATGATCTGATCAGCCAGCGCCCGGAGAAAGCCTGAAGACGGAACCGCCAGGGACCTGTCTCCCATCGCCATGCACAACAGCGCGCGCATTATCGTTGCCGACGATCACCCGCTTTTTCGCGAGGCGCTGCAGCAGGCGATCGGCAATATCATCCGCAATGTCTCGTTCATTGAGGCTGACTCCGTAGAGACGCTGGAAAAGGCGGCCAGCGCCAATGAAGACGCGGACCTGGTGCTGCTGGATCTGGACATGCCCGGTGCGCACGGCTTTTCCGCGCTGGCCTGGCTGCGCGCGCAACACCCGATTCTCCCGGTGGTGATGGTCTCGGCAGCATCAGATCCCAGGGTCATGCGCAGCGCCGTGGAATTCGGGGCCTCGGGGTTCATCCCGAAATCCTCGCCTCTGGCGACGATCGCGGAAGCGGTCAAGGCTATCCTGGCGGGAGAGGTGTGGCTGCCGGAGATCGCTCGAGGGAGTGACGACGAGAGTCTTAACGAGGACCAGGAGCTGGCAAGACGGATCGCAAGTCTGACCCCGCAACAGTTCAGGGTACTGATGATGCTGGCAGACGGCCTGCTGAACAAACAGATAGCCGCCGAGCTCGATGTCTCGGAGGCAACGATCAAGGCTCACGTCACCGCCATCTTCCGCAAGATGGATGTGCGCAGCCGCACTCAGGCGGCAGTGGCTGCCCGTCGCCTCGAGCAGGCGGCCAGGTTGACCTCCTCCTAGTCGTTGGTGTTCAGGCCGAGCGCTCTCTGCGCCAGCAGTTGGTGCATCATGGCCCGTAATGCCGCCGGCCTGATCGGCTTGCGCAGCATCGGATAACCCGCGTGGCGCACCAGCATACGGACGTCATCACCGTGGTCAGCTGTAATTACCGCACCGGGGATATTGCCGTAGCGTTCGCCGATCGCCGCCAGCGTAATCAGCCCGGTATCCCCGTCATCCAGCTGATAATCCGCCAACACCATGTCCGGGCGGGGAAGACCATCACCGATAGCGGCCAGCGCCTCCACGGTGCTCGCTGCACTGATGACCTCGCAACCCCACCCCCCGAGCAGCTGGGCCATGCCTTCCAGGATATCGGGCTGGTTATCCACGCAAAGCACTCGCGTGCCGTCAAGTAATCCGCTGGGCCGTCGCGGTTTTGGACCCGGCCGCCCCGACCTGGCCCGGGTCTTGCCGATCGGCACCGTGACGCTGAACATGGATCCCTTGCCAGGCCAGGATCGGACATCCACCGGATGGTTTAGCGCGCGGGCCATCCGACGGACAATGGCAAGACCCAGACCCATGCCCTTTTCGCCGGTCTGGTCCTTTGTTTGCAGGCGACGAAACTCCTCAAATATCTCCTCGCGCTGGCTCTCCTCGATCCCGGCCCCGGTATCCCAGACCTCAATTCTGACCGCCCCGGCAAGGCGTCGGCAGCCAAGCACAACACGGCCCTGGGCGGTGTAGCGCAGCGCATTGGAGAGGAAGTTCTGCAGGATTCGCCGGAGGAATCGACGATCCGTGCGCACCCGCAGACGGCTGGGGATCGTGTGCAACGCCAGACCTCGCCCGCGTGCGACCACACTGAACTGCAGACTCAGCGCGGTCATGATCTCCTGCAGGCTGAATTCGCTGATCTGTGGCTCCAGCGCACCGGCGTCGAGCTTGGAAATATCCAGCAGGGTGGTCAGCAATTCCTCGGCTGCTACCAGTGAACTGTCGATTCGCTGGATCGAGGATCGGGTCGACTCGTCCAGTTCACGCTGGGCAAGCGCGGATGTGAACAGTCTTGCCGCATTGAGCGGTTGCAACAGGTCATGACTCGCCGCGGCCAGAAACCGCGTCTTGCTGAGATTGGCGGTTTCGGCCGCCTTGGTCGCCTCGCGCAGGGCATGCTCGACCCCGCGCCGCAATTCGTTCTCTCTGCGCAAGCGCTCGTTGAGGTCGGACAACTCACGCGTGCGTTCGTCTACTCGTTGCTCCAGCGAGCCGTAGGCCTCCTGCAACGCGATTTCAGCGCGGCGGCGCTCAGTGATGTCATGGAACACGGCGAAAAACCCCTGCACCGTGCCTGCGTCATCGAGCTGCGGTATGTAGCTGGCTTCCGCGTATCGTCTTGAGCCATCCGCATCCGAGGACTCGATTTCGAAACTCTGGCGCTGACCGGCCAGCGCCGCGGCCATACGTTCTTTGCGCTCCATAAAGCGCTGCTCAGTCAGAATCTCACTCACCCGCCGGCCGATGATCTGCTCACGCGGCAGCCCCGCAGCCTGCTCGTAGGCCCGGTTGAGGAAACGGAAGCGCAGATCACGATCCACGTAGGCAATGAGTACCGGCACAATATCCGTGTAGGCGCGGATGTTGCGCTCGCTGGCGATCAGCGCCTTTTCGATCTCCTTGTGCTGGGTGACATCGCTGAAGCTGGTAACAAAACCGCCGCCGGGCAACGGGTTCTGACGCATCTCCAGCACCACGCCGTCATGCCGGACCCGTTGATATACATGCCGGGCGCCGCGCCGCAGATGGCGCAGGCGGCGCTGCACATGATCTTCGATTTCGCCCGGACCACAGCGGCCCAGCGCTGCGTTGTAGCGGATCAACTCGGCGATCGGCATGCCGACCCGCAACAGGTCCGGCGGATACCGGAACATCTCTTCGTAGCTCTGGTTCCACGCCACGATGCGCAATTGGGCATCGACCACGCTGACACCCTCGGCGATATTCTCAAGCGTGATCTCAAGCAGGTCACGATTGAATTTCGAGGTGCGCGAGGCAGAACCGACGATGCTGGCCAGATCATCCAGACCCAGCCCGCCGCCCTTTAGCGCCGAGGCCAGCACCCGCCGCGCGGCCACCGCGCCCATGGCCCCGGACAGCAGGCGCTCGGTCAGCTCCACCGCAGAGTCATCGGCCCGCATGCTGTCCGTGGGCTCCAGCTGACGGGCAGCGAAATATTCCCGGAACGCGGATTTGGCTTTGGCGGCACCGACAAAGCGTTCCGCCAGGATGCGCAGATCACCGGTGGTCGCCGTACCCTTGAGCTGGGGCAAGCCATAGCTTGGAATCAACCCCGCCTGGCTGCCGAATATCCCGGCCTGGCGCCGCTCCAGCAGACCCGGGACATCGTTCAACGAGACCAGCACAAGCGCAATGATGTTGGCGCCGAGGCTCCATATGGTGCCGTGGGTGATCGGATCGAGTCCCGACAAACCCATCAACGCATAAGGCTTGAGCCAGGCGATGCCGGCCGGCCCGTGTTCCAGGAAGCTGGCCGAAAACCATCCGGTTTGAGCGGCGGCCGGCAGTAACAGGGTGTAGACCCAGAGCGCAAACCCCAGTACCAGGCCAACGATCGCGCCCTGGTGTGTCGCCCGCTTCCAGAACAACCCGAACAGCAGAGGTGGCCCGAATTGCGCGACCGCCACAAAAGACAGCAATCCGATAGAAGCCAGCGCGCCGTAGGTGCCGATAATCCGGTAGCACACCCATGCCAGGGCCAGGATCAGCACCACGAGAACCCGCCGGACCCGCAGCAAAAACGGCGGCAATTGCTCACCCTGAGGCACCCATCGGCTGTTCCAGCGCAGCAGCGCGGGCATCACGATCTCGTTGCATAACATCGTGCTGCAGGCAATGGTCGCAACGATGACCATGCCGGTGGCGGCGGAGAATCCGCCGACGAAGGCCAGCAGAGCGAGTGCTGTATTGCCGTGCTCCAGGGGCAAACGCAACACAAAGGTGTCGGCATCGGCACCGCCAAGATTGAGCAAGCCGGCCAGCGCGATCGGAATGACAAACAGGCTGAAGATGCCGAGATACAGGGGGAACGCCCACCGTGCCACCGCCAGGTCGCGGCGCGAACGGTTCTCTACCACCGCGATGTGGAACTGGCGTGGCAGACACATGATCGCCAGCATCGCCAGCACGGTATGGACCAGAAACGGGGCGCCGAGACTGACCGGCCGGTAGAGCCCGGCAATCTCCGGCTGACTGGAAGCGGCCGCCCACAATGCGCCGGGACCGTCAAACAGGCCGAACAGGACATACAAGCCGACAGCGACAAAGGCCAGCAACTTCACCGCCGATTCCGCGGCGATGGCCAGGACCATGCCCCGGTGACTCTCGGTGACATCCACCTGTCGGGTGCCGAACAGGATCGTGAATAAGGCCAGCACTGCGGCCAGCACCAGCGCCCCATCAAGGTAAGGGCCCTGGCTCATCTGTTCATGGGGCACTCCCGCCAGTACTTCGTAGCTGCGCGACACGGCCCGGAGCTGCAGCGCGATGTAGGGCAGGACCGCCACCAGTGCCACGGTCGAAACCAGTACCGCCAGTGCCTGAGACTTGCCGTAGCGAGCGGCGATGAAGTCGGCAATCGAGGTGAGTCGCTGACGTTTGCTGATCCGCACGATGCGTTCGGGGATCTTGTAAAACACGGCAAACACCATCGCCGGCCCGAGATAGATAGCAGCAAACTCCCAGCCGTTGGATGCCGCGCGCCCGACCGCGCCAAAGAAGGTCCATGACGTGCAGTAGACCCCGAGAGCGAGGCTGTAAATCAGTGGCGGCGGCAGCCTGCGTATGGGCCAGCTGCTTTTGTCGCCGGCATAGGCGATGGCAAACAACACGCCGGCATAAGCCAAAGCCACGACCGGAGGCACCCAGGTATGGAGCATGCTTTGCGGTCCTCCCCTGCCGGGATTGTTGTGTATATTTTGCGAGGCGGGCACACGCGTTAGCCCCGCACCCACCCGGCTTGTCGGTCGATGCTAACCCCGTCGAGGTCGTGAGCAAAACCAAACTGTTTCAGGACCCAGGTCAGGTTTGCTGATTCCGTCTAATGCATTGCAGCATGCAACACCCAGACGGATCTGCAGCTGGATCAGCGGACACGAGGCCTGCGCCTGAGCTCATCCCTTCGACTAAAGTCGTGGTTTTTCCACCATGGCTCTCTGCTAGATTGCAATGGTCATATTCCACAAATAGAACAAGGGGGAGGGGTCATGAGCACGCCTCAAGACAAATCGCCGGCTGAGTACTGGCGGAGAAACCTGCGGTTGATGGTCATACTGCTGTCGATCTGGTTCGTTGTCTCTTATCTGTTCGGCATCATCCTGGTAACACCGCTTAATGCCGTTTCAATTGGCGGGTACCCGCTCGGGTTCTGGTTTGCCCAGCAGGGATCCATGTACGTCTTCGTTGTGCTCATCTTCGTTTATGCGGGGAAGATGAATGCGCTCGATAAAGAATTCGACGTTCACGAGGACTAGGAGACAGCCATGGAACTCAAGACACTGACATTTATTGTCGTGGGGCTGACCTTCGCCCTCTACATCGGCATCGCCATCTGGGCCCGCGCGAGAACAACCGGAGACTTCTACGTCGCCGGCAAGGGCATCAGCCCGGTTGCCAACGGCATGGCGACGGCGGCGGACTGGATGTCCGCAGCATCGTTTATCTCGATGGCCGGTCTGATCGCCTTCCTCGGCTACGGCGGCTCGGTCTTCCTGATGGGATGGACCGGTGGCTATGTGCTGCTGGCGATGCTGCTGGCGCCGTATCTGCGCAAGTTCGGCAAGTACACCGTGCCGGAGTTCGTCGGCGATCGCTACTACTCGCAGACTGCCCGTATCGTGGCGGTAATCTGCCTGATCGTCGCCTCGGTCACCTACGTTATCGGGCAGATGCGGGGTATCGGCGTAGCCTTCTCCCGATTCATGGAAGTCGACTTGTCGACCGGGTTGTTTACCGGCATGGGGATCGTGTTCATCTACGCCGTGCTGGGGGGCATGAAGGGCATCACCTATACCCAGATCGCCCAGTACTGCGTGCTGATCTTCGCCTACACGATTCCGGCGATCTTCATCTCCCTGAATCTGACCGACAATCCGATCCCGCAGCTGGCCCTGGGAAGCACCATGGCCGACGGTTCGGGACTGCATCTGCTGGACAAGCTCGACCTGATCGTGACTGATCTGGGATTCAAGGAGTACTCGACAGCCTCCAACGGAAACATGTTGAACATGTTCCTGTATACCTTCTCGCTGATGATCGGAACGGCGGGACTGCCGCACGTTATCATCCGCTTCTTTACCGTGCCGAAAGTCCGGGATGCTCGCTATTCCGCGGGCTGGGCGCTGGTTTTCATCGCGATCCTCTACACCACGGCACCGGCCGTTGGCGCGATGGCACGGCTGAATCTGATGAATACCATTCAGACTGGCCCGGTGGGCTCACCGACCGGCAACATCCTGATATCGGAAGTTCCGGACTGGATGAACCGCTGGTCGACGACTGGCTTGCTGGCCTGGGAAGACAAGAACGGCGACGGCAGAATCCAGTACTACGACGAAGCCGGTATGGGTGAGCGGGCCGCGGAATACGGCTGGAAAGGCAACGAGATGACCACGGTCGACCGGGACATCATGGTGCTGGCAAATCCGGAGATCGCCAACCTGCCCAACTGGGTCATCGCGCTGGTCGCGGCCGGCGGTATCGCGGCGGCGCTATCCACGGCTGCCGGTCTGCTGCTGGCGATCGCTTCGGCCATTTCGCATGACTTGCTCAAAGGCGTATTCAGGCCGGATATCACGGAGAAGCAGGAGCTGTTGGCAAGCCGTATTGCGATGGCATTCGCCATCGGTGTGGCTGCTTACTTCGGTCTGAATCCGCCGGGATTCGCAGCCCAGGTGGTAGCACTGGCTTTTGGTCTCGCGGCATCGTCGATCTTCCCCGTGCTGATGATGGGAATCTTCGACAAGCGGGCCAACAGCTCCGGCGCCATCGCCGGCATGCTGGTCGGCCTCGGCACCACGCTGCTGTACATCTTCTGGTTCAAGGGCTGGTTCTTTGTCCCAGGCACCAACATGGCGCCCAACGATGCGGCCCACTGGGTTCTGGGTATCTCACCGGAGGCCTTCGGTGCGGTCGGCGCGGCGTTTAACTTCATCACCGCGTTCTTTGTGTCCCGCGCGACCAATGCGCCGCCGGAACACATCCAGCATCTGGTGGAAGATATCCGCGTCCCGAGAGGCGCCGCGGCATCAGCAGCCGGCCACTAGAGCCGCAAGCCAGAGTAACTGCAGGGGCGTCCCACGGGGCGCCCCTTTTTTATCCGCTTCGATCCGGTGACCTTCGCCGGTGTCATCGCAGGTTATCATCCGGGAAGGAGGTCCCGACTGATGCCGCAATCCGCGTTCTCACATTTCCAGCCTGCGCTGATGCAATTCCTCGTCGAACTGGAGGCGAACAATAACCGTCAATGGTTTTCTGCAAACAAGGCCCGCTACGAGGAGGATGTCAGAGAGCCGTGCCTGGATTTCATCGCCGCCATGACCGAGCCGCTGGCCGGTTTCGCCCCGCATTTTCTGGCCTGGCCGAAAAAGAGCGGTGGCTCGCTGATGCGTATCCATCGAGACGTTCGTTTCGCCCGGGACAAGAGGCCCTACAAAACCAACGTCGGCATTCAGTTCCGTCACGAGTCGGCCAGCGACGTTCACGCACCGGCTTATTACCTGCACATCGAACCGAATCAATGTTTCCTCGGCGTCGGCGTCTGGCGGCCGGCAGCGGAGTTACTTTATGCGATCCGTCAGCGCATTGCCGAGCATCCCGGGGAGTGGGCCACGGCGCTTGGCGGACGCAAGTTCAGTGCCCATTACACGCTCGGCGGCGATTCGCTGATCCGGCCGCCGCGCGGATTCGATGCCGGGCATCCGTGTATCGAAGATATCAAGCGCAAGGATTTTGTCGCGATGACGACGCTTGATCCGGAAGTCCTGTGGCGGCCGGGCCTGGTCAGGGGTGTGGCGGAACAGTACAGGCATGCGAGCGGATTGATGAAATTTCTTTGTGCAGCAGCGAACCTGCCGATGTAGATCGGCATCCGCGTTAGCCGCTTTTGGCCTTGAGCAGCACCCGGTCTATAGTCTGAATTCGATCGCCTTCGCAATGTGCGATCCGGATCTGGAGAAACCGGATAAACGAGAGACCGACAGCCATGAGCAGAGATATCCCCAGTTTGATTCCCGCTTTCCACGCGCTGCGCGAGGCCGCCAGCCCGGCCGTGCTGTGCACGATTGTTGAGACAGACGGCTCCACCTATCGCAAGGCCGGGGCGAGGATGATCATCGATGCCGATGGCCGCTACCACGGCATCCTTGGCGGCGGCTGCTTCGAAGGTGACCTGGTAGAGCGCTCTCGCGAAGTCCTGGCTTCGGGCCAGCCAGCCGTGGTCGAGTTCGATATGCGCGGGGACGAAGATTTGATCTGGGGGCTGGGGCTGGGCTGCAACGGACTGGTCAGGTTGTTACTGCAGCCGCTGCTTGCAGAACATGCCTATCAGCCGCTGGCATTCCTGTGCGAAGCGGTGGCGGCTTTGCGCCCGGTAGTTATTGCAACCGGAATTTCCGGCTCACTGCTCGGTGTGTCGCTGGCGGTCGATCATGCCGGGAGTCACGATTTCGGCATCGATCCACTTGCACAACCCGAACTGACCCGGCTGTGCAAGACCCTGCTTGCCGGTGGCTCACCCCGGAGTTTCGACGCGGGGGACGCAGGCCGCCTGTTTGTGGACGTCATCCCGCGCCAGCATCACCTGCTGATTGTCGGGGCAGGCCCCGATGCAGTGCCAATGGCACGCACCGCCGCAGCGCTGGACTGGCGGGTGACGGTATGCGATCACCGCGAACAAAGCGCAGGCACACGGTTCTTTCCTGCCTCGGTTCGGCAGGTCTGTTGCGCGCCGGAAGCGCTGGCGTCGGCGGTGGACCTGGACCGGGTCTCTGCTGCGTTGTTAATGACCCACAATTTTGTCGCCGATGTCGCGTTTCTGAAATCACTGTCCGCTTCGCCGCCGATCTATACCGGCCTGCTCGGACCTACCGCCAGACGCAAAGCGTTGCTGGAGGAACTCTCCGCTGGCCAACGCGCCGCGCTGGAGGGACGGATTCGCGGACCAGTCGGACTCAACATAGGCGGCGACTCGCCAGCCTCCATCGCGCTGGCCGCGATCGCCGAGATCCACGCGATCCTCGAACAGGCTGATGCTGCCTCGCTGGACGGACGCCAGGTCCGAGCCGGATGACCCGTCCTGGGAGCAGCCGGACTCGCCACGCCAGCCTTGGTGGCGTTCTGCTCGCCGCAGGTGGCGGCGAGCGGCTCGGCCAACCGAAGCAGCTATTGGAAATTAACGGCGAACCGCTGGTCAGGCGTGCCGCTGCCAACATGCAACGACTATGTGGCGCAGCGGTGATCGTGGTCACCGGCGCCTACGCGGACCGGGTAGAAATGTGTCTGCGTGAATTGTCGGTCACTGTGATTCGCAACCCGGACTGGCCCCGGGGCCTGGGAGGATCGCTGGCCAGCGGTCTGGGCGCCTCTACCGCGGATGCAGTGCTGGTCATGGTCTGTGACCAGGCTCAGCTTGAGCTCTCTGACCTTCAACGTCTGGTCGATGCCTGGGCGAGTGCAGCGAATCAACCGGCTGCCGCCAGCTACGCCGGCGTGCTGGGCGTGCCGGCGATCATCCCGAGGAAATGGTTTGCTGCATTAGGCGCGCTTGATGATGATAGCGGTGCCAGGGAATTCCTGCGCAATCACCGGAAAATCGTTAACAGCGTATCAATGCCCAATGCAGCAGCGGATATCGATGAACCCGCGGATCTCGAATCAGCCTGATCAGATAAACGCGCAACGTGAGTGCATGCGAGTGTTCCGGCGATAAGGCGGAACTCCGCGTTGCGCGCTCGCGATCGAGGCGCAGTCAGGCCCAGGCGCGCTCGAGAATGGCCAGCGCGTCTTCGTAGCCCGCCTCCACCGGGTTAAAGATGATCGAACCGTCATCCAGAGACATGGTGGCGATCCGCGGCAGCTCATCTTTTTTCAATTTTCCGGTCTCGGCCAGATTGCGCGGCAGGCCGCAACGGGTGTGGGCGTCATTCCTGATCTGCCTGATGCGGTCGATCGCTGCTGACGCACGTTCCGCCGCCGGCGTGGCTGCATAGGTATCGGCGCCGGACAGATACAACAGCATCTCTCCGATTTCCTGTCGTCTGGCTTCAAGGTTGTACTGCAATACATGGGGCAGCAATATGCCCATGCAGACGCCGTGATGGACTCCGGCGACGGCGCCGACGTTGTGTCCCAGCGCATGTACCAGGCCGACCATCGAATTGCTGAAAGCAATGCCGGCCATGGTCGCGGCCAGGGCCAGATCCAGCCGCCTGCCAGCGTCGTCCGGTGCATCCAGTACGGGTATCAGGGATTGCGCTATGCGCTTTATCGCCGCCGATGCGTAAGCGTCGCTCAGCGGATTCTTAGCCAGGCAGGTAAACGCCTCGCAGGCATGAGTCAGCGCGTCAAGGGCTGTGGCGGCGGTGATCATGGCTGGCAGCTTCAACGTGGTGCGGGGATCGAGGACAGCAACGTCGGGCAGCAGAAACTGCGACATGAACGGCATCTTGGTACCGGATCGCTCGTCCTTGATGATACTTACCGAAGTCACCTCGGAGCCGGTTCCAGCAGTGGTGGGGATAGCGATAAACGGCTTCAACGGGCGGTTCAGATTGTTTGCGCCGGCGAACCGAGGCAAGTCCTCGCCTCCTTCCGTTGCCAGAATATTCACCGCCTTGGCGGTATCCATTACCGACCCACCGCCGATCGCGATGATGGAATCACAGTCCTCATCCCGATAGGCAGATACTGCGGCGGTTACCGAGGCCATGGAGGAGTCCGGTGGCACCCCGTCGAACAAGGGTCTTTCGGCTACCTCTGCGGCGCTCATCGCGCGGCTGACGGCATCAACCAGACCGGCGCCTACTACCCCGGCATCGCTGATCAACAGCGGCCGTCTTGCGCCACGCACTTCCAGTTCAAACGGAATGTGTTCGAGTGCCTTGTGGCCGGACACGATCTTTACCGGACAAAAGAACTCGAAGAAATCCTGGCTCATCGATTATTTCCCTCCAGCAAGCTGAATCAGCAAGCGCGCATAGATCTTTGCCGCCATCACCAGCTTTTCGCCAAGGCCGATGGCCGGGTACTCCTTCAGCGCGCGGCGGGCAACAAATCTCGGCAGCACAATCGACTCCATCCGGTTGAGACAGCGCACGATTTTCATCCCGGCCGACGGGTTTCCATCTACGGACATGCGGTCTCGGGCAAAAGCTGTGGCGGTTCCCTCGACAAACCCGAGGACCAGAAACGCATGAGTCAGATGCTTGAAGTCGAAACTCAGATCAGGTGGCCGCTGATCCCTGGACTCTTGCACACGCAGCTGCCCCGCCTGCTCGCGCATCGCGAACCCCGGACCTCCCGAACGGACGCGCATCGCGAAACCGAATCCAGCCGGCAATTGCGCCACTTCGCTCCGGACCACCGGATCCACCGCTGAACTGGCCTGGAGCAAGCGACCTACCAGCCACATCATCAGCCGCACGTAGATTCTCTGCAGCCGATAACCGGCACCCAGGCCGGCGGCTGCACGGGGCACCCGAGGGGCCGCTTTTGCGTACTCAGTCATCGCTGATCCGGTCTCCACCGACAGGCGCCTGACAGCGCCGACGAGGGCATCCTACCGCATGCCCGGCCCTCATGCTGCACCTGCGTCAACAGAGTCTCCTGGTCCGCCCCGTGCAGGCAGCTAATTGTTAATAATTCTCGTTACTTACGGCAGCACTGAAGGATCGGTACGGGTCCGAAATAACTGCTATATATAGTGTGGGTTGTCCTGAACAGGAGGGGACACCAAATGGTATCCGCGATACCCACGAGCGCATCCAATCAGGCTATGAACCGGGTCAACGTCGGCCACCGTGCGCCGGTACTCGTCCAAACGGTATCAGCGATACCGCTGCGCGCATCGAATGAGGCCATGGACAGGGTCAAGGCCCGGCACCATACATCCATGCTGGTCAGGGCGGAGTCCGCAGCCGGCAACCTGATCAAGATGTGTATCTGTGTAGTCCTCGCCACCATTGTCAGCCTGTTGCTGTTCCGCTTCGATAGCGCCCTGGTCAACCGCCCCAATCAATATGAAGACCAAATCTCGCGGGTAAAATTGCTCGAATTTATCCACGTCCAGCCCGAGGAATTCGTCTACTCCAAGGAACGGCGGTTACCAAAGAAGCCGCCGCCGCCGGACCGCCCGCCGCCGCCGCCGAAAGTCCGCGTCAACAGCCCGACCGATATCCCGCAGTCGATGATGAATATGGATATGCCGGATATCGAAATGGGATTTGGCGCTGGCGGAGGCCCGTATATCGGCGAATATTATGGTGGCCGCCAGAACACGAACATGCCTGACGGCGACGTGATGCCTATCGTCCGCATTGAGCCGCGTTATCCGCGAGATGCTTTGCTGCGTGGACTTGAGGGCTGGGTCAGGGTCGAATTCACGATAACCGCCGAAGGCGGCGTCACCGACGCGGTGGTCGTGGCCTCGGAACCGCAACGTATATTCGACCGCAGCGCCGTTCAGGCGGTACTTCGCTGGAAGTTCAAACCGAGATTCGTCGACGGCAACGCGATCAGCCGCCGCGCCGTTCAAACCATCGAATTCCAGCTCGAAGAAGACACCCAGTCCTGACTGCCTGGATGCAGCGGATTCCGGGGTTTATTATCAAGCCCTGGCGGGTTTCGGCACCGCCGAATCGCGGACCCGGGCCAGAGCCAGGATCCAGCGGCCATAGAAGAACAGGCCTAACGCAGAGGCCATCGCGATGATCGCCATCAGGTCCCAGACAAAACCGACGCCGTTGGCCTGGTAGAGCATCTCGGTCAGGGCCTGGGGCGTTTGCCCGGCGAACTCTGTGAGGTAGGAGAATGCTTCGCCCTGCGGGATGGCCTGCAACTGCTCCGCGCCAAACCCGTTGTCCTGCAGCCAGTTCCGGGACAAAGTTTCCTTTGCCGCCATCCGGCCATAAAGCAGCGGTCCAAAATATCCTTCCAGCACCCAACCCACGGCCAGCGGCAATTGGGAGAAGCCGAGATACATCGCCTTCTTGTCCGGCGGCGCCATATTGCCGATGAATTCCAGCATTTTCGGGCTGGAAAACATCTCTCCGGTGCTGAAGATGACAATACCGAACAGACACACCCATGCGGCATTGGTCCATCCGATGAGCACGAAAGCCAGCGCGGTCAGCAAAGTACCCAGAGTCATGCTGCTGACCGCGCGCAATTTGCTGCTCAGATGCGCGAACAGGAAGCAGGTGACCATGATCATGGCCGCGTTCAGATTGAGCAGACCTTCGGGCATGATGCGCGTGCCGTCCTGACTCATCCCAAGCAGGAATATCGGAATCGGGTTGCTGGTGCCATTGGGTCCGAACAGAGTGTTGACGATAGTCGATGTGTCTACCCAGTCTCGGATATACAACGGCAGCACATCGAACAAGGCGTTAAACATGAACCAGAAGCCGGACATGATCACCAGGAAGACCCACAGCGAGGGCTTGCTGAGCTCGCGCAGCGAGGTCGAGATCAGGCTGCTTTCCTTGCGCTCACCGCTGTTGATCTGGCGCCGGCGTTCAAGGCGCTCTTCCATGTCCGGCTCCTTGTACATGAGCAGGAACAGGAAGTTGATGGAAATGATGCCGGCGCAGGCGAAGAACAGATCGGACCAGGCCAGCTGCCTTAGCTGTGCCGCGAGCAGCGGACCCATCCAGCCACCGATGTTGACCGTCTGGTAAAAGATGCCCCAGGCCATCGAACTGTTCTTGCGATTGGTCGCTTTGACCAGCGTGCCCTGGATACCAGGCTTGAAGATACCCGTGCCGGTAGCCAGCACGATCGCGCCGACCACGAAACCTTCGAAGCTGGGATAGAAGCCCATCACCAGGTAAGCACAGATCTTGGTGATCGTAGACAGGAAAATCGTCTGCTTGTATCCGAGACGATCGGAAAGGCCGCCGACCAGCGCGGGGATCAGAGACTGGAACAGGGCCCAGACAAAGAATATCTGACCCAGCTGCTCCGCCGAGACGCCAAGACCGCCTTCTGAAAGCGGCGCCGTTGCGTAGAGGCCGGACACCGATCTTACGCCGTAGTAGGCCAGGCGCTCGATCATCTCCATACCGCCAACGATCCAGAACACGTAGCTCAGGCTGGCGATGGCCGCGAACAGGCCCAATTGTCTGACGTCTTCCAACCCGTGCTCGTTGAGCTCGTCTTTGTTGCTCATGGCAATCCTTGTTCGAGGCCAGCGAGTCGGCGCCGGCGGGCAAAAATTTTGGCGATTGTACGACATACTCGAGGCGATGCCGGAAACCGCACCCAGCTTGTTCATGCTGCAGCGCGACAATAGCGAGCACTGGTACGGGCCTTCTCCTCTGGCCATCGGCGGCGGCGAACCACCCCGGCAATCGATCAGTTACCATCGGCAATTTGTTGCTGGCAATGCCGATGATCGAGATCAACCTCGCAATCCTTTCCAGCTTCGCTGTGTATCTGGTCGTGGTCCTCGTCATCGGCGTCATCGCCTGGCGCCGCACCCGGGATCTGAAGGACTACATCCTTGGCGGTCGCCGACTGGGCCGCTGGGTGACGGCCCTGAGCGCCCAGGCCTCGGACATGAGTGGTTGGCTGCTGCTGGGTCTTCCCGGGTATGCGTATCTGGCCGGTCTGGAGTCCGCCTGGTTGCTGCTGGGTTTGTTGACCGGGACCTATCTGAACTGGAAATTCACCGCGGAACGTCTGCGCCAGGCGACCGAGCGTTGCGGTGACGCGCTGACCCTGCCGGAATATCTTGAGCATCGCTTCAATGACCGCGGTGTGCTGCGCCTGGTGTCCGCGCTGTTCATCCTCGTCTTCTTCACCTTCTACACCAGTTCGGGGCTGGTGGCCGGGGGACGCTTGTTCGAGGAGGTTTTCGGGCTGCCTTATCTGTGGGCGGTTTGCGCCGGTGGACTGACGGTGGTGATTTACACCTTTTTTGGAGGCTTCCTGGCGGTCAGCTGGACCGATCTCCTCCAGGGCCTGCTGATGTTTCTGGCGTTGTTGACGGTAGCCGTTGCCGCATTGATTGCGGTGGGCGGGTTCGAGTCTCTGGCCGGACAGATCGGAGCAGTGAACGTCCAGCTGCTGAATCCCTGGACGGACCCTGCAGGCGACCCGCTCGGAGCGATTGCCATTGCGTCGCTGCTCGGCTGGGGCCTGGGCTATTTCGGTCAACCGCATGTACTGGCAAGATTCATGGCTGCGAGGTCGGCAGCGGCAATTCCGGCGTCACGCAAGATCGCGATGGTCTGGGTCAGCGTGGCCCTGATAGCAGGTTCGGTGGTCGGCTTCGCCGGTATCGTTCTGGCGGAACCGGCTCTGGATGGCGCGGATAGCGAAAAGGTCTTTATGCTCCTGACCACGCTGCTCATGCACCCGGTGGTCGCCGGCATCTGCCTGGCCGGAATACTGGCCGCAGTCATGAGCACCGCCGATTCGCAATTGCTGGTCGCCTCGTCTGCGGTGTCTGAAGATCTTTACAAGGGTCTGTTACGACATCAGGCCTCGGGTGGCGAACTGCTCTGGGTCGGGCGGATCGCGGTGGTCGCAATTGCCTGCGTCGCGTTCCTGCTGGCGGCCGATCCGGACAGCAAAGTGCTGGATCTGGTCGCCTATGCGTGGGCTGGCTTCGGCGCCGCTTTCGGCCCGGTCGTGCTGCTGTCCCTGTACTGGCCGGCGATGAGCCGGGCCGGAGCGCTGGCGGGTGTGATTGCCGGCGGATTCACGGTCATCATCTGGAAGCAACTGCAGGGCGGGATATTCGATCTTTACGAGATCGTGCCGGGCGTTGTCGTCGCCAGCGCCGCGGTCCTCATCGCCAGTCACGTCTGGCCGCAACCTGCTGAGAAGCCGGGACAGAGGCTCACATAGATCAGGCTCAGGCGCTGAACAGGGCCAGACTCCAGGCCAGCACCAGCAAGCCAAGCGTGGACGCAGCAGCAGCGCGCTGCACGGCGGGTCGGCCCAGCTGCTTCTCCGGCAAGCGAGCTCCGATCCAGCCCAATGCCAGTCCCGCAAGGAATCCGGTCAGATGCGCCACGACGTCGGTGCGTTCGCCTCCGGTGCCGGTGTATGCCAGCAGGGCTATCCCGCCGACCAGCGGACTCCAGCGTCTGATCAGGCCGCCCCCGGCAAGCGCCGCGGTGCGGTAGCGCAAGGCGTTCGAAACCAGGATCCCCAAGGCAGCGAATACCGCGGTAGAGGCACCGAGTGACGAGTGGTAGGCCGGCTGCACCAGCGCGTTGAGCAGATTGCCCAGCGCGCCGGCCAGCACGATACCAAGCCATGCCACCCCTCCGCCGAGCGCCTGAGCGGCAAACAGACCGAACACCGCGCCGAAAGCGAGGTTGGCGCTGAGGTGCCCGGAATCCCCATGCAAGGTGAGCGCGGTAATCGTGCGCCACCACTCACCACCTCTGACCAGTCCGGTGCGCATTGCGCCCACGTCCACCCAGTCGATTCCAAACGCCCAGCGATTGGCGGCAGCCGCCACCAGCAACAGGATCAACGCATAGCCGACAACGCCTGCCGGCCCGCCAGACAGCACCGGAACCCGTGCAGGTCGTGGTTTTGGCGCACCAGGATTTTCGGCCCGATAGGCACGCAGTTCGTCCACGGCCCGCTGACCATCCTGCCTGGCCGCCAGCAGCAGCCACCATCCGTCACGATAGACCGCCTCCGCCGGGATCCCGACAGCATCCAGCACCAGCCGCGCGTCCATGACTTCATGCCTGTGCCGGCTGCGGACAAGGACGCCGATCTCTGCATTTGACGATTCCATGCTCTTACCATGCTTCAGCGGCCCGGACGCCGCAATGCTGGACTGGAGTGCCGCCCCGGAGTGCTGCCATACGTTCTTTCCGGAGTCCTGGCGGCAGGCGAAAAAGGGCCGGAGCGGCGTGACGCCGCTCCGGCCCTCGCGTTTCTGGCCGCGCGCCCGTCACAGAGCGGCGGACGCGGCTCGATTCGCGTTACGCGACCTTCAGAACATGCCTCTTCGACTTCTTGGCTTTCGGGATCACGACGCTGAGCAGGCCGTCCTTGAGTTCGGCCTTGGCTTTATCAACATCGACCTCGATCGGAAACATCACTGACCGCTCCATCGTGCCGTGTACCATCTCGCAGCGATAGAAGCGCTCGGCCTTGTCTTCTTCCTTCAATTCGCGATTGACGACGATACTCAGCCCCTCATCCGTGATGGTGAGCTCGATCTCGTCTTTTTTCACGCCCGGCAACTCGGCCCGGACCACCAGCTCGTGATCCTGGTCGACCAGGTCGATCAACGGATAGCGCAGATCAAACCGCGACTCGATCTCAGGCAACATGCTCCGACGACCCATGAACGGGTCCAGCCAGCCGCGATTAATGAAGTTCTCGAACAAGTCCTCAACGCCCTGGCCGAATGGCAGGTTCCGGGAAATCGGAAGCGCAGACTTGCTTACTTTCTTGGGAAGAATCTCACGTACAGTTGACATGACATTTACCTCCTCCATCACACGCAACAGCGTGGCTCGGGAACCTATTTCCCCAGCTCTTGATATATGGGTTCTGTGGATAGCGAATCCAATAGGTAATTTGCCGTATTCACATCAACAATTCCTCGCGCCAGCAGGCACGCGCAGAAAATCCGGTCACGGGTTTCAGCGAATATCCTCCACCCGCCAGACGACTGGCTCCCACTCGTCCAGCCGGTCCGCAGTCAATTTCGCTCCCAGGAAATAGCGCTTCCCGGCCTCGACATCGATCTGCATATTGCCGGCCTGCTTGTCACGGGGTGTATACACCGAGGGGACGGCCCCGGTGGCCTGTGACAGGTCGGCGGTCAGGCGCACAGTGTGAGTACCCGGTGATACCCGGACTGCCGATTTCCTGCCGTTCAGACCGCTGCCGCCGGTAATCTCGCGATCATCGACCTTGGCCAGGAATGCAGGGTAGATTTTGCCCGGGATATCCGCAGCGCTGGTGGAAAGAATCGCGTAGTCGGCACTGCCGGCATTGCTCGATGCGCACCCGGTGATAGCCGCAGTGGCCAGCACGGCAAGAGTCGCGGCAACGATCCTGTTCGATTTCGTCATCGTCTTCTCTCCGAATAAGGAATTCTGGGGATGCCCTCGCGCCAACGCGCGCCGCATCGTTCATCAGTTTCGACATGCAGATTGGAAAAGGGTTCTGCCGGCGCGCGCAATTTCATCGCAGCAACGGCTGGCGGGCATGGCTTGCCTGGCGCCGCACATACCGGCGACCGGGGCGGCTCCTCCGGCGGTCGGAAGATCGGAATCTCGCAGCGCTCGCGCGGCCAGGAACCGCCGGACGACTGGCAAGCCGGATCGATGGCCGATCAACCGGCCGGGCGGGGCATGTTCAGGAGCTGCCTCCCGGCGGGCATTCACCGCCGCCGGACGATGCCCCGGCGACCCGCGAAACCAAGGATCGAGCGGCCCGGTCGGGCCCGGCGAGGCGGCCCGGCATGCTAAACTTGGTTGCTTGGCCGCGCCCGAAATTACGCTGCTTTTTGCAGCTGTTCGCAAGACTTGGCGGCCGACCGCACGTGAGCACAAGGAGAAACATCCGTGCCAGCCAGGCCGCCCAAAGGCGCAGACCGGGGGTTCATCATCCCGATCGGCGGCGCCGAAAACAAACTCAATGACCCGCGCATCCTCGAGCGCTTCCTGGACTTGTGCGGCGGTTCATCCGCCCATATCGCCATTATCCCGACGGCCTCCGAGCTGGAGGATACCGGCCCCCACTATGAGCGGCTGTTTCGAAAACTCGGGGTCAGACATGCCGAGGTGCTGCCGCTGCTCACTCGGGTGGACTGCGAATCCAGCGAGCATCTGGGTGTCCTGGACGAAGCCGACGGCGTGTTCCTTACCGGCGGCAACCAGCTGCGCTTGTCGACGACCCTCGGCGGCACCCGCCTGTCGCGGTGTTTGCGCCGCGAAAACGCCAAGGGCGTGCATGTCGCGGGCACCTCGGCCGGTGCCGCGTTCCTGCCGGAACACATGATCGCCGGCGGTTATGAGGGGTCGACGCCAAGTCCGGACATGGTCACGCTGGCCCCGGGCCTTGGCCTGACCAATCATGTCATCGTCGATCAGCACTTCCGGCAGCGAGATCGTCTGGGCAGGCTGCTGACCGCGCTCGCCTACAACCCGTTCGCGGTGGGCATCGGCCTCGACGAAGACACGGCCGCGTTTATCGGCCCGGACAACCATCTCGAGGTGGTCGGCAGCGGCGGCCTGACGATAGTCGATCCCTCGGAGATCAGCTTTTCGTCGATGGATAGTGCCCATCGCCGCGACCCGGTAAGCCTGATCGGCATCAAGCTCCATATCCTGATCGCCGGCGGCCATTTCGATCTGAATACGAGAACCGCAAGCGCCCGGAAAACAGAGGAGCGCCAGTCATGAAGCTGATTTCGACCAATGTTTATGGTGGCCCCAATCTGTACGCCAAGTTCCCGGTCATCCGGCATGTAATCGATCTCGGCGAACTCGAAGCCTGGCCCACCCGCCGTCTCGGCGATGCCTTTATCGACAGCCTGGTCGAGGTCCTGCCGGGGTTGGGCGAACATACCTGCTCATATGACACCGCCGGCGGATTTCTGCGCCGCATGCGCGAGGATGAGGGCACCTGGCTGGGTCATGTCCTGGAGCATGTAATCCTGGAACTGCAGACCATTGCCGGCTTCCACGTCAGTTTCGGTCGCACCCGATCGGTCCCGGACAAACCCGGCCAGTACACGGTGGTATTCCAGTACAAGGACGCCGAAATGGGTCGCGAGGCCAGCCGCCTCGGACTCGATCTGCTCGGCTTCCTGCTGCCGGCGGCATTGCGGCCCGAGGGCGCGCCCGGCGACGACTGGGATTACGCCGCCCAGCGGGACCAGTTTATCCGCTACGCTCAGGATCGCGCGCTGGGACCGAGTACCAGCTCGCTGGTAGAGGCGGCTGAGGAACGCGACATCCCGTGGATCCGGCTGAATCGCTACAGCCTGGTCCAGTTTGGCCACGGCAAATACCAGCGTCGGATCCAGGCGACCACCACCGGCAATACCAGCAATATTGCGGTGGAGCTGGCCTCGGACAAGGACGAGACCAATTCTTTGTTGCGCGACCTGGGATTGCCGGTTCCGCAGCAACGGCTGGTCTATCGCGCCGCCGACGCGGTGCGGGTGGCCGAACGTATCGGCTATCCGGTCGTGATCAAGCCGCTGCGCGGCAATCACGGTCGCGGCGTGTCGATCGGCGTGGGATCGCCGGAAGATATCGAAGTGGCTTTCGAGAAGGCGCGCGAGCACGGCCGCGCCGTGGTGGTCGAACAGTACGTGAGCGGCTTTGATCATCGTCTGCTGGTGATCAATGGCGAGTTGATCGCCGCTGCGAAGCGGGTGCCCGGCCACGTCATCGGTGACGGCGAACAGACCATCGAAGAACTGGTCAACGAGGTCAACAGGGATCCCCGCCGAGGCGTCGGCCACGAGAAAGTGCTGACCCGCCTGGAGCTGGACCACCAGGCGCTCAGACTGCTTGCCCAGCTCGGCTATGAGCCCGCCACCGTGCCTGCGGCGGGTGAAGTGGTTTATCTGCGTTCTACCGGCAACCTCTCAACCGGTGGCACCGCGATCGACGTGACCGACCTGGTCCATCCTGACAACCGCGAGATGGCGATCCGGGCGATCAAGGGTATCGGCCTGGACATCGGCGGCGTCGATTTCCTTACCGACGACATCAGCAAGTCCTACCGTGAGATCGGCGGCGGGATCTGCGAGGTCAATGCCGGACCGGGATTTCGGATGCATGTCGCGCCGAGCGAAGGAAAGCCCAGGGACGTCGCCGGTCCGGTCATTGAGATGCTGTTCCCGCCCGGCTCCCCAAGTACTGTACCGATAGCCGCCATCACCGGCACTAATGGCAAGACCACAACATCCCGGATGCTGGCACACATCATGAAGATGGCCGGCTACACCGTCGGTCTGACCAGCAGCGACGGCGTTTATGTCGATGGCAATCTGACCGTCGAAGGCGATATGACCGGCCCGCAGTCAGCGCAGATGATCCTGCGCGATCCGACCATCGACGCCGCGGTGCTGGAGACCGCGCGCGGCGGTCTGCTGCGCAGCGGCCTCGGCTACCCGCGCTGCGATGTGGCCGCATGTATCAATGTCAGCTCGGACCATCTCGGCCTGAAAGGGATCAACACGCTGGAAGAACTGGCATTGATCAAGCGCATCCCGATCGAAGTCGCTCAGGACACAGCCGTGCTCAACGCAGACAACACCTATTGCCTGCGCATGGCCAGCCACACAGAAGCGCGGAATGTCTGCTATGTGACGATGAACCCGGATCACAGCCTGGTAAAGGAGCATGTCCGCGCCGGAGGTCGTGCGGTGGTGCTGGAGAAAGCATTCAATGGCGACATGATCACGATCTACGATAGCGGCAGTCATATACCGCTGCTGTGGACACATCTGATCCCGGCCACGCTCGAAGGCCGCGCGATGCATAACGTACAAAACGCGATGTTCGCGGCCGGACTCGGCTTCAGTCTGGGGATCAGCCTGGAGAACGTTCGCCAGGGCTTGCGCACCTTCGATACCACGTTCTTCCAGGCGCCCGGGCGGATGAATATCTTCAACGAATTGCCGTTCAAGGTGATTCTGGATTATGCGCACAACCCGGCGGCGGTGAAGACCATGTGCGATCTGGTCGACCGGCTGAGCGAGTCCGGTCGAAAGATCCTGGTGCTCGCCGCACCAGGCGATCGGCGTGATGAGGATATCGCGGAGATCGCGCGCGCCGCGGCAGGCCATTTCGATCATTACATCTGTCGTCAGGACGACAGCCTGCGCGGACGCTCTGATGGAGAGGTACCGGCCCGGCTTCGAGAGGCACTGATCGCAGCGGGCGCAGATGAAAATCAGGTCGAGATAGTCGGTGACGAACAACAAGCGGTGCAGACCGCGCTCGGCAGCGCGCAAGCCGGCGACCTGGTGATGATTTTTGGCGACGCTATCAAACGTTGCTGGAAGCAGATCATCTATTTCAAGCCGGGAGAATCGACGCCGAAGAGCGTCACAGTGGAGTCCGGGCGGGGCGACTATCAGCCGCTGGAACTGGCCGGCGAAGCGTTCACTCAGACACCAGGCGTCACGCTGCTGCGAGACGAACGCGGCGTGATGCTTGCGCCCGAAGCCGAGGAAGCCGACTGAGCTGACTGAGCCGCAAGAGGCATAGATCTTGGAGTTGCTAGATTCCCGGCGCCTGACCGGCCCCAACATTCTCGGCCAGCGACCCGCCGCGATCATCGATGTGTCGCCAGACGGCGACGAACTGGACGGATTCGTCCGCATCTGGCGGGAACTGGCGGCGGAGATGTTGAGCCTGGTGGGCTGGGATTCCTCGGTTTTGCTCGAGCGCCGGGTCGAAGGCGGGGCCAGTCTCGGGTTTACCGCGCCGCTCGACGCGCTGTATGCCGCCACCGAGATCAATGACTGGGCTTACGCCGAAGCCGTGGCGCGCCTGGGCGCAGGATCACCCACAGACCCGAACGCCGAAGCCACGCGGCTGCGCCGCCTGATCGAAGAGGAAGCCAACCCAAGGCTGGTCGATCTCCACGACGCCGCACTTGCTCATGGCGTGCCGTTTCTGGTGGACGATGATTATTTCAGCCTCGGCTTCGGTGCCACGAGCCGTACCTGGGCGGTGACCAACCTGCCGCATCCGTCCCAGGTCGCCTGGCAGGAACTGGGTTCGATCCCGGTCGGTCTGGTCACCGGAACCAACGGCAAGACGACCACCGTCAGGCTGGCCGCGAGTATTGCCGAAGCCGCGGGCCTGAGGGCCGGGTTTTGCTGCACCGACGGAGTCTTTACCGCAGGCGAGATGCGTGAGCATGGAGACTACTCCGGCCCCGGTGGCGCACGGGCTGTACTGCGTGATCCGGGAGTCCAGCGCGCGATTCTGGAAACCGCGCGCGGCGGTCTCCTGCGCCGCGGCACGGCCGTCACCCACGCTGATGCCGCGGTAATTACCAATATCGCCGCCGATCATCTGGAAGACTTCGGCGTACGCGACCTGGAGTGCCTGACCGATATCAAATGGCTGGTGACCTCGGTCCTCGGCACCCGCGGCATAGCGGTACTCAACGCCGATGATCCCCGCCTGCGCGCCCGCGCCGGCAACCTGGAGTGCACGGTCATCTGGTTTTCCATGGATGCATCATCACCGGTCCTGGCCGCGCACCGGGAGCTTGGCGGCCGCGGCTGGGTACACGACGACGGCTGTCTGGTGCGTCTGTGCGGTCCCGAGCGCGCCATGGTCGTGCAAAGTGACCGCATACCGGTCACGCTGCAGGGCGCAGCACGGCACAATATTGCCAACAGCCTGGCTGCGGCCGCGCTGGCTGATGCTTTAGGCATGTCGCTGGAGTCGATCGCGAATGGGCTGTGTCGTTTCTCCGCCGATGCCAATCCTGGCCGCGCCAATCTTTTTCAGATCGGCGGCGCGCATGTGTTACTGGATTTTGCCCACAATCCGGACGGCATCCGGGCGCTCGCGGGCATCGCCGGTCAGTTCGGCAAGGGCCGCCGCCTGGTGCTGATAGGCCAGGCCGGCGACCGGGGCGACGACAGTATTCGTGAACTGGCGCAGGCGGCATGGTCGCTGTCACCTGACCAGGTCATTATCAAGGAACTGGCCAACTACGCGCGGGGACGCAAACCCGGCGAAGTCGCCGCGATCCTGCGCGAGAGCCTGATCGCCTGCGGCGCCGAGGCAAGCGCCATCGACTACCAGCGTGAGGAAACGACCGCGATCAGCAAGGCGCTGGCGTGGCTGGAACCGGGCGACCTGGCCATCCTGCTGGTGCACGAGGACATCGAAGGGGCGAGACAGCTGCTGCTGCGCGCCGCGGCCGGTTGCGCGAGCGGCGTGACGCCCGACTTCAACGATTTCTGACCCGGACACCGTCCTCCACATCATCGCTGGGGTGCACGATCACCGACTGATCCGGCTCCAGTCCGCCCAGGATCTGGACCTCCAGACCACTGCGGCGGCCAGGCTTGATCTCGCGCAGCTGCGCGCGACCGCCGTCCAGCACATACACCGCCCAGTCATCACCTTCACGGAACAAGGCGCCGGCCGGAATCTTCAGCACATCCGCTTGCTGCCAGATGATGAACTCGGCCTCGACCCGGTAACCGTCGCCCAGACGTTCCCAGATCCTGCGCGGAGAGACGATGTCGGATATCACCAGGACCCGCTGCTCTTCCACTCCCAGAGCCGAGATCTTGGTAAAGCCGCGAGGCTCGACAACCCGGACCATGCCCTCGAGGGGTTCGTCGCCGCCCCAGCGGTGAAACTCCACCTTGGTTCCGGGCGTGATTCGCACCGCGTCGGCCGACAGCACGTCCACCTCGATCTCCAGCGCTGCGGGATCACCGATCTCGATCAGCGGCTGGCCCGGACTGACCACGCCCTCGCTCTCGCGGAAAATATCCAGCACCCGCCCGGCGACGGGCGATCGCACCGGCACCATCTCCAGCGCCTGGCCGGTAGCGGCCGCGGTCGAGAACACCAGTGCGGTCCTCGCCGCCTCCAGCTCGTGCCGGGCCACATCGACGGCAAATTCGGCTGAACGCAGATTGGCAGCGGTGACTCTCGCTTCGGCCCGCGCGCGGTCAAGTTCGTCTTCGGAAATCAGGCCGTCGGCGCGAAGCTTTACCTTGCGGGCCAGCTCATGGTCGGCGAGCTCGGCATCCGCCCTGGCCGCGGCAACACTCTGCGCAGCTCCCTGGCGCGCGGCGCTGGCCGCCTGTACCCGCGCCTCGGCGCTGGCCCGGCTGCGCGGATCGAGCACCTCAGGGGGCAGCGGCTCAAGTTCCAGCAACACATCACCCTTGTTCACCTGATCGCCTACGTCGAGCTCAATCCGGCGAGCAAGGCCGGCAACCGGCGCCGACAGGACATAGCGGTCAATGACCCGGGTGCGGCCCTCCTCCTCCACCGTCACCCGCAGCGGACCACTGCGCACAATCGCCGTATCGACCGGCACCGGCCGCGGCATGAATCCGAACACCAGCGCCCCGAGGATCACCAGCCCCAGCGCACTCATCGCGATGTTTCTTCCACCGTGCATAAGGAAATCCTATTCCCGCGTTTTCAGCGCCGCCACCATGTCCAGTCGATCCACTCGACGCCGCACGATGAGTCCTGAAATCAATGCGGCGCCGATCACTACGGCCGCGGCCAGGGCGTAGGTATCGCGCTCGAGCACCAGCGGGATGCGGAACAGCTCATGCGGCAGCGTCGCCACCATCCAGGCCGAAAGCGCATAGCCAAGCGCAAAGCCGGGCAGGATGGCCAGCAAGGTCAACAGGCCCAGCTCACCCAGCAGAATGTAGGAGACCTCGGCACGGGTAAACCCGAGCACCCTCAGGCTGGCCAGATCACGACCACGCTCGGCCAGCGCTATGCGTGCACTGTTGTACACGATACCGAAGACGATCGCCGCCGACAGGGCACTGATAAATCCCATATAGGTCAGCAGGAACTCCGCGATCGAATCATAGAAATTCTGCAATCTGGAATCGCTGGACTCGGCTGCCGCCACTCGGGGAACGGTCTTCAGGTGCCGAAGGATGTCGTCGCGCCGCAGGCTGTCTATCGCCAGATAGGCGCCGGAAACGGCGTTGCCGTCGCCCATCAGGCGGTTCAGGCCATCAAGACTCGTATAGGCACCGATGCCGATGTATTGCCGGACGACGCCCGCTACCGCGAGATCCCTGTGTGTGCGCCGGCCTTCGAGCACTTCCACCTGCAGAGAGTCACCGGTGTGCACACCCAAAATTTCAGCGAGCTGCTCGGTCAACAGCAATCCTTCCTCGGGCAATCTCAGCGGCTGCAGCTGATCGTCCAGCGCTCGATGCAGCACCGCATCCGGCCGGTATCCGGAAATGCTGGTCCGGTAGCTGCGCGGTCCCGAACGGAGCCTTACCGGCACGTTGCGGAACGGTTCGACGTAGTTCACACCCTCCAGTGCATGCAGCTCATACACAGCGCCCAGCGACGTCGCCTGGTAGAACGTCACCGCCAGATCTTCCCGTTGGGCCTGACCAAATTCGATCTCCACCATCTCATCCATGGCATCGGTGAAAAACGTGCCGAGCATCATGACTCCGCAGGCCATCGCCATGCCCGCTACTGTCAGTGCGGATTTCACCGGCCTGCGGCTCAGATGACGCAGGATCATCCGGCTGGGCTGATCCAGCATGCTGCTGAGCCCGAGCCGCTCCAGCCATGAGGGCCGGTAGGTTTCCGGGGCCGCCGGGCGCATGGCCTCGGCGGGCGGCAGCCGGACCGCCTGGCGCACCGCGCCGAGGGTGCCCAGGACGGCGGCGATGCCAGTGACCAGCACGGCAACCAGCACGGTGTCGCCATGCACCCGGTAACGCAGAAAGGGGAATCGATAATAGTCCATGTAAAGTTCACTGAGGCCGGCGCCAAGCCAGGCGCCAAACCCGGTACCGGCAGCCACGCCAAACGCCACGATCACCAGGACCAGCTGCAGGTAATGGCCGCCGATCTGGGCGTCGTAGTAACCGAAAGCCTTGAGGATCGCGATCTGTTCGCGCTGGGTATTCACCAGACGCCCGATCACGACGTTGAGCAGGAAGGCGGTGATGCCGAGGAAGATGCCGGAAAACAGTCCGGCGGTCTGGCGCAGCTGACGGAATTCCTCGTTGAGGAATTTGTGTGAGATCTGGTCCTCCCGACCGAACGCGCCGAGTCCTCCATTCGCCTGCAGCAAAAAATCAAGGCGCTCGATCACCGGCTCTTCCCTCGCGCCCGACGTCAGTCCGAGCAGCACATCGTTGAACCCGTGCTCCATTTCATAAGCCGCGGCGAGCGGCTTGCGCGCCATCCAGAGCACGCCAAAACGCTTGAAATCCGGGAGGATGCGACCCGGCGCAATCTGATAGATAAATTCCGGCGACAACGCGATGCCGACCAGGGTCAAGGTCTTGTGACGACCCTTGATCAACACTGACAGGCGATCGCCCGGCTGCAATCCATGCGCGGTCGCGAACGCTTCGCTGACCAGCGCCTCATCGTCACGTCCAGGCTCCGGCATGCGACCGCGTCGCAGATGGAGACTGTTCAGCAGCGGCTCGCCATTGTCCGGGATTGAAACCAGCCGTCCGGTGACCGGATCGTCGAACCCCGGTACATCGATCAGGGCCGCTGCGACCACCCGGGTTTGCACGCGATCCACCCCCGGGATCTTCTCGATCCGCCTGGCCAGATTCTCCGGCGCCCGGGTCAGACTGGCGAACACATCGGCGAAACGCTGACTCTCATAATATTGCTGCCGCGTCTCGCTCAGCGCCGTGTACACGTTGACCGACATAATGTAGGTGGCAGCGCCGGCCGCGATAACCATCGCAATGGCCAGGGCCTGTCCGCGCATGTCAAACAGATCGCGCCACAGCTTCTTGTGTAATGCAGCCGCCATCGCCTACCACTCGATGTCGCGCGCCGACTTGCGCTGCGGGTTACGCACGGTCTCTGCGATATGGCCGTCCGCCAGCCGGATGACCCGGTCCGCCATCGCCGAGATGGCGGCATTATGGGTAATCAGCGCGGTAGTGGTGTGCAGCTCGCGGTTGACTCGCTCCAGGGCCTCCAGCACGACCACCCCGGTGGCGGAATCCAGTGCGCCGGTGGGCTCATCACACAACAGCACCGCGGGATTCTTCGCGATGGCCCTGGCGATGGCTACCCGCTGCTGCTCGCCGCCGGATAATTGCGCCGGGAAGTGATCCATACGCCGGCCCAGACCGACGACTTCAAGCGCCTGTTCGGGGGCCATCGGTGACGCGGCTATTTCGGTGACCACCGCAACATTTTCCCTGGCAGTCAGGCTGGGGATCAGGTTGTAGAACTGGAACACAAAACCAACGTGTTGACGCCGATAGCGGGTGAGTTCGCGATCGCCGGCGGTGGTCAGGTCCTGCCCCTGGTACCAGACCCGGCCGGCGGTCGGCGTATCCAGACCACCGATGATATTCAACAGCGTGGACTTGCCGCTCCCGGAGGGACCCAGCAGCGCGGTCATCTCGCCACTGAACAGCTGCAGATCAATCCCGCGCAAAGCATGTACCTGGACCTCGCCCATCAGGTAGACCTTGGTTAACGCCTCGACCCTGAACACCACCCCGCGCTGGCGGTCGGTGCTCGCATCCGGGCCTTGATCCATCGCGGTCTCCGTATAAGCTGTGCCTGGAAGAAGTGTAGGCCATCGCATTCCAGCGCCGCTTGCCCGGAGCCGGGTCAGGCGGCCGCGCGCTGTACTCGCCGCGCGAAATGGATGCGCGCCGGCCATCGCTGGACCAGGCCTCGACCGCCTGCACCGGGGGATCGTGCAAATGACCGCAAGCGAAACAGGGCGCGACGGGTTCTGGGCCCTCGATCCCGAGGTCGTGTTCCTCAATCACGGCTCTTTCGGCGCTTGTCCGCGGCCGGTCCTTGAACAACAGGACCGCATCCGCGCGCGCATGGAACACCAGCCCGTGCAGTTTTTTGTTCGGGACCTGGAGGACCTGCTCGACGAATCAAGGAGCTGTCTTGCCGGGTTTCTCGGCGCCTCCCCGGCAGATATCGCCTGGGTGCCCAACGCGACTGCCGGGGTCAACGCGGTGCTCCGCTCGCTGGCGCTGCAACCCGGCGATGAACTGTTGACCACAGATCATGAATACAACGCCTGCCGCAATGCTCTGGATTTCATCGCTGACCGAGCCGGAGCGCGGGTCGTCGTCGCCCGAATACCGTTTCCGCTCGCCAGCGCGGAGCAGGCTTTGCAAGCCGTTCTTGCCTGCGCGGGTTCGCGGACCCGTCTGGCGCTGATCGACCACATTACCAGCCAGACCGGGCTGATTCTGCCGGTCAGGAAGATCGTCGCGGCACTGGCCGATCGGGGAATCGATACCCTGGTCGACGGTGCCCATGCGCCGGGCATGCTGGAGCTCGATCTTGCCGGCATCGGCGCTGCGTATTACACCGGCAATTGCCACAAGTGGTTGTGCGCACCCAAGGGCGCCGGTTTCCTGTATGTCGACCGCCGACGGCAGCATCAGGTACGCCCGGTCTCAATCAGCCACGGCGCCAACTCGCCGCGTCAGGACCGTTCACGGTTCTTGCAGGAATTCGACTGGACCGGCACGGACGATCCGACGCCGATGCTATGCGTACCTGCCGCGATCCGCTGCATGGGCGAACTGTTCGCCGGCGGCTGGAGTGCGTTGCGGGAGCACAATCGGGAATTGACCCTGAACGGGCAGCAGGTCCTTGCCCGGGCCCTGGATGTGCCGCTACCCGCGCCAGCCGACATGATCGGCTCACTGGCGGCGCTGCCGTTACCGGATGGCGCCATGCGCGCCCCAAAATCTGCCATGTACACGGATCCGCTGCAGGATGAGCTGCTGTCCCGTTGGCGTATCGAGGTGCCGGTCATCCCCTGGCCTGCGGTACCCAGACGACTGATCCGTATCTCCGCTCAGGCCTACAACCGGCCTGAGCAATACCAGCTGCTGGCGCGAGCACTGCGAGAATTGCTCGAGCAATCCTGAAGCGACCCCACTGCGTTCAGGTCAGCAGTTGATCTGGGGCAAGTCGGTTGACCAGCACTTCTGCTAGGTTTGAAGCAAGCAGCGCGGAAGGACGAGGTTAGCGTGAAGCTTCTGGTCGCAGTTGATTTCTCCCCGCAAACCGAACATATCCTGGCGGCCGCCCGGGACCTGGCGCGGGCGCTGGGCGCTCAATTGTGGCTGCTGCACGTACTTGCCCCGCCTCCGGTGTTACCGCGCCACACCGACGCCGCGCCGGATCAACCACCGATCGCGCTGGAAGACCGGGAACAACAACGCCTGATCCAGGAGGCCGTCGACGGTGCCCGGGATGCGGGCGTGGAGGCCACTGGCGTTCTGGCCGAGGGACCGCCGTCGAAGATGATCCTGCGCCAGGCCGCAACCCTGCAGGCCGATATGATCATCATCGGTTCCCATGGTTTTGGCCCGGCGCTGGAGATGCTGCTGGGCAGCGTCAGCAAGAAAGTACTGAGGAAGGCACGCTGCCCGGTCCTCGTGGTGCCGATCCCGCGGTCGGAGGAATGATGGCTCAGGCGACGGGCAGGAAGTCGGCTTTCGGGACCAGACCGCAATCGGGGCACCAGAACTCCGGGTCTACCTCATCCCATGGGGTGCGGCCCGGGATGCCATGGGTCTCATCACCGAGATCCTCGTCGTAGACATACGTGCATTCGGGACATTGGAATCTGGCCATGTTTTTACGTCGTCCTGGGTTGATAGATGTCGGTAGCCGAAAACCAGTGACAGCGCAGAGTGTAGCGATTCCGCGGCGCACTTGCCGTGCCGTGTTTGCCATTTCGCCATGCCGTGCCGGCCATTTGAGCGCCGCCAGCGGCGGTGACTAACGGAGCATCCGACCGTGATCGACAGACGCCATGACCTGACCCGCCCGGCCGATCTTCGCCATGGATCGTTCTCCGGACCGTTGCGGCGTCGCCGTCCCGATTATCAGGACTTGCTGCCCCCATGCAATCACGCCTGCCCTGCGGGAGAGAATATTCAGGCCTGGCTGGATCTGGCGCAAAGCGGCCATCCCCGACGGGCCTGGGAGATCCTGGTTGCGGACAATCCGCTGCCGGCCGTCCACGGTCGTGTTTGTTATCACCCGTGCGAGGATCATTGCAACCGGACAGGCATGGACGCCGCCGTCAGCATTCATGCGGTCGAGCGTTACCTCGGCGATCTGGCCATCGACCAGGCCTGGCCTCTGCCTGAACCGGCCAGCGCCACCGGCAGACGCGTACTGGTGATCGGCGCCGGGCCAAGCGGCTTGGCGGCCGCCTACCATCTGTGCCGGATGGGCCATGAGGTCGAGGTTCGTGAAGCCGGTCCGGTGCCGGGCGGGATGATGCACTTCGGCATCCCCGCCTACCGCCTGCCGCGGGATGTGCTCGATGCCGAGATTCGCCGGATCCAGGCGCTGGGCGTACGCATAATGCTCGGTCACAAGGTGGAGGACGTGCTGTCCGAACAGGAGAGCGGCGGTTTCGACGCAGTTTTTCTCGCCGTAGGCGCGCACCTGTCAAAGAATGTAAATATTCCTGCACGCGACGCGGGCAAGATCCTCGATGCGGTCGGATTTCTGAAAAGCGTGGAACAAGGCGAGAGCCCGAAATTAGGCCGCAGGGTCGCGATCTACGGCGGCGGCAACACCGCGATGGACGCCGCGCGGGTGGCCAAGCGCCTCGGCGCGACCGAAGCCCTGATCATCTACCGGCGAGACCGCGAACACATGCCGGCCCACGCCTTCGAGGCGGAAGAAGCGCTGGAGGAAGGGGTCAAGATCAACTGGCTGCGGACCATACGCGAAATCGACCAGACCCGTTTTACCGTGGAAGAGATGGAGATCGGGGAAGACGGCCGCCCGCATCCGACCGGCCGCCTGGAGACGCTGGAAGCCGATTCCCTGATCCTGGCCCTGGGCCAGAACGTCGATACCAGCTTTTTGCGACGCATTCCTGGCGTGGAGTTCAAACCCGACGGAACCGTACTGGTCGATGAACAACTGATGACCGGCTGTCGCGGGCTGTTTGCCGGCGGCGACATGGTGCCCACCGAACGCACCGTCACCAACGGCATCGGCCATGGCAAGAGGGCCGCGCGCAATATCGACGCGTTCCTGCGCGGTGAAGCCGTGCCCGCCCGCCCTCCGCGACCCCTGGCCACCGCAGACCTGTTGCGTCCCTGGTTCGCCACCGACGCGCGCGTGCGCGCGCAGGCCCGGATCGAACAGGCGCGTCGCCAGTCCGGTTTCGAAGAAGTAATGCTGGGCCTGAGCGAGGAGGAAGCGATTTACGAGGCGAAACGATGTTTGTCTTGCGGTAACTGTTTCGAATGCGACGGCTGCTTTGGCGCCTGCCCCGAGGACGCCATCGTCAAACTCGGACCCGGCCGCCGGTATCGTTTCGACTTTGCACGCTGCACCGGCTGCGCGGTGTGCTTCGAGCAATGCCCGTGTCATGCGATCCAGATGATCCCGGAACCACCGTCGGCGGCGCCGTCAGCGGAGGAAAATTCGTGAATACCAGGACAGACAAACCGCGCCGGGTGACCATCGACGGCAACGAAGCCGCTGCGCATGTGGCCTACCGCGCCAACGAAATCTGCGCCATCTACCCGATCACGCCGTCGTCGCCGATGGCAGAACTCGCCGACCAGTGGGCCAACCAGGGGCTAGCCAACGTATGGGGCCAGGTGCCGGTCATCACGCAGATGCAGAGTGAGGGCGGGGTCGCTGGCGCTGTGCACGGCGCGCTGCAGACCGGGGGCCTGAGCACGACCTTCACCGCGTCCCAGGGCCTGCTGTTGATGATCCCGAATATGTACAAGATCGCCGGCGAACTGACACCGGTGGTGCTCAACGTGGCCGCGCGATCCCTGGCTGCCCAGGGCTTGTCGATTTTCGGCGACCACCAGGATGTGATGGCGGTGCGCGGCACCGGCTTCGCATTGTTGTGTTCTGCGTCACCGCAGGAGGCCCATGATCTGGCGCTGGTAGCGCAGTCCGCGAGCCTCGCCAGCCGGGTACCCTTTGTCCACTTTTTCGATGGCTTCCGTACCTCGCATGAAATCAACCAGGTTGAACTGCTGGAGGACGAAGACATCAAGGCCTTGTTGCCGGATGAACTGGTGTTTGCTCATCGCCAACGGGGTCTGAGTCCGGAGCGACCGTTTATCCGTGGCACCAGTCAGAATCCGGACGTCTATTTTCAGGCCCGCGAGACGGTCAGCGCGTTCTATCGCGAACTCCCCGACCAGGTGCAGGCAGCGATGGACCAGCTCGCGGCGCGCTGTGCTCGCCAGTATCACTTATTCGACTACTATGGCGCGGAGGACGCCGAGCGGCTCATCGTGCTGATGGGCTCCGGAGCGGAAACCGCAAGGGAGACCGTGGACTATCTGTGCGCTCATGGCGAAGCAGTGGGCATGATCCAGGTACGGCTGTATCGACCATTTTCGACCACTGCGTTCCTCGCCGCGCTCCCGGCCCAGGTGCGGAGCCTGGCGATCCTGGACCGTTGCAAGGAACCCGGAGGGCTGGGCGAACCACTGTTTATGGACGTCAGTGCGTGCCTGTCGCGCGAGCGCCCTGAATTAGCCCTGATCGGCGGGCGCTATGGCCTGTCATCAAAGGAATTTACCCCCGGGATGGTCAAAGCGGTGTTTGACGAACTGGCAAAGCCGGCGCCGAAACATCCGTTTACCATTGGCATCCACGACGATGTCATGCATTCCAGCCTCGAGATCGATACGGATTTCGTTATCGAAGACGAGCAAACCTTCAGAGCCGTGTTCTACGGCCTCGGCGCAGACGGCACCGTCGGTGCCAACAAGAACAGCATCAAGATCATCGGCGAGGACCCGGCGCTCTATGCACAAGGGTATTTCGTCTACGACTCGAAAAAGTCCGGTTCGCAAACCGTCTCCCATCTGCGGTTCGGACCCCACCCGATCCATTCCTGCTACCTGGTGCAGGCGGCCAACTTCATCGGCTGCCACCAGTTCGATTTTGTCAGCACCATGGACGTGCTTAAGCTGGCTGCACCAGGGGCGACGTTTCTGCTGAACAGTCCCTATGATGCAAACGAAGTGTGGGCGCATCTCCCCGAACAGGTGCGCCACGCCATCCGGGAAAAAGGCCTCGAGTTCTATGTCATCGACGCGTTCGCAGTGGCCGCGGCTGCCGGCCTGGGTCGTCGCATCAACACGGTCATGCAGGTCGGGTTCTTCACCCTCTCCGGGGTGTTGCCGATTGACACCGCGGTGGAGCGGATCAAGGCCTCGATCAAAAAGAGCTATGAGCGCAAGGGCGCCGAAATTGTGCGGCGCAATTTTTCTGCCGTGGATGCAGCCCGCGAAGCAATCAACAGGGTCATGCCGCCGATCAGTGAGGAACCGGCGCCACCGATGCAGCCACCGGTCACTGCGGGAGCGCCCGATTTCGTCAGACGTGTTACCGCAATGATGATCGCCGGGCGCGGTGACGAATTACCGGTCAGCGCGCTGCCGGCAGACGGCACCTGGCCCAGCGGTACTTCGGCATGGGAGCGCCGTGACCTGAGCACGCAGGTTCCGTTATGGGAGCCGGATCTTTGCATCCAGTGCGGCAATTGCAGCCTGGTCTGTCCGCATGGCGTCATCCGCTCGCGTTTTTATCATGAGTCCCAGCTGGAGGACGCTCCTGATTCCTTCCGTTCCGCTGCGCTGCGTGGTCGTGGCTATCCGGATATCCGCTACACCCTGCAGATCCATCCCGATCACTGCACCGGGTGCACGCTGTGCGTGGACGCCTGCCCGGCGCGTAGCGGCGAACAATCCGGCAAGCGTGCCATCAATATGGTCGACAAGGCGTCGCTGCTCGATCAGGAACGTCTCAACCTGGACTTCTTCGAATCCTTGCCCGAGGCCGATCGCGGCAGAATCGACTTCAGCACTGTGCGCGGCGTCCAGCACCTGACTCCATTGTTCCAGTTTTCCGGGGCCTGCTCCGGATGCGGAGAGACGCCGTATCTGAAACTGGTCTCACAATTGTTTGGCGATCGCGCCGTGATCGCCAATGCGACGGGTTGTTCGTCGATCTACGGCGGCAACCTTCCCACCACGCCCTGGTCGGCCAACAGCGAGGGCCGGGGTCCGGCATGGTCGAACTCGCTGTTCGAAGACAACGCCGAGTTCGGCTTCGGCTTCCGGCTCAGCGCTGACACGCATCGCCGGCAGGCGGAGAGATTGCTGCGCGGATTGCGCTCCGATCTGGGCGATGATCTGGTGAATGATCTCCTCAACGCCGGGCAGATAGAGGAATCGGAAATCCGCCTGCAACGCCTGCGCGTGGAACAACTGCGCGATAGACTCGCGGCGCTGGATTCGCCGGCGGCGCGTCATCTGGAGTCGGTGGCGGATCACCTTGTCCGGCGCAGTGTCTGGATTGTTGGCGGTGACGGCTGGGCGTATGACATCGGGTACGGAGGCCTGGATCACGTGCTGTCACTGGGCCGCGATGTGAATATCCTGGTGCTGGATACGGAGGTCTACTCGAATACCGGCGGCCAGGTTTCCAAGTCGTCGCCGCTGGCGGCGGTAGCCAAATTCGCGGCTGGCGGCAAGGCAACGCCAAAGAAGGACCTTGCGCTACAGGCCATCGCCTATGGCAATGTCTATGTGGCGCGTGTGGCGATGGGCGCAAATCCGCAACAGACGCTGCTCGCCTTCCGCGAAGCGGAACGCTTCCCGGGACCGTCGCTGATCCTCGCCTACAGTCATTGCATCGCCCACGGCATCGACATGCGCTTTGGCATGCGTCAGCAAAAAATGGCCGTGTCCAGTGGCCATTGGCCACTGTTGCGCTATAACCCGGTGCAGCGCGAGGAAGGCGGCAATCCGTTCATGCTCGATTCGCAACGACCAGGCATCCGCCTGAAAGACTATGCCGAACGCGAGTTGCGCTTCCGCATGCTGGCCTCGAGCAATCCCGGCCAGGCCGAAGCCTTGATGCGCGCAGCACAACAGGACGTCGATGTGCGCTGGGGCATTTATGAAGAGATGGCGAGCCGCGGCGACGCCAGTTTTCATTTTTCGAATCCCGCAGGATAGCCCGGAGACACCCTGTCTAGAGGTACCCATCATGGATCTGAGCACCGATTATCTTGGGCTGGAACTCGCACACCCTGTTGTTGCCTCGGCTTCACCGTTGACCGGCGATACCGGCAATATCCGCCGCATGGAGGACGCCGGCGCCGCCGCCGTGGTGATGCACTCGCTGTTCGAGGAGCAGATTCGCAAGGAAGTGGCGACCATGGATCGCTTGTTGTCATCCGGTGCGGACAGCTTTGGCGAAGCCCTGTCATATTTCCCGCCCCTGACTGATTACCGGGCCAGCGAAGAAAGCTATCTGGAGACCCTGACCGCCGCCAGCGCCGCGGTCGATATCCCGGTAATCGCCAGCCTCAACGGCATCAGCCCCAGCGGCTGGACCGGCCATGCGACCGCGATGGAACAGGCAGGCGCCAGAGCGATCGAATTGAACATCTATTACATCGCCGCCGATGCCGCGGAATCAGGCCAACAGGTAGAAGCCCGCTATCTGGATATCATCCGCGCGGTGAAGGGTGCCGTGTCGATCCCGGTCGCGGTAAAGGTAGGCCCGTACTTCAGCGCATTCAGCCACATGGCGCATCAGATGGTCGGCGCCGGCGCTGACGGTCTGGTGCTGTTCAACCGCTTCTATCAGCCCAACTTCGATCTGGAGCAAATGGCCGTCACCCGGGCGCTGGAGCTCAGTCGCGCTGAGGAGATCAGGACCGGCCTGTTGTGGATTTCTGTGCTTTACCAGAAGCTCGGTGCCTCCATCGCGGCGACGACCGGCGTAGAGACTCATACCGAAATCGTAAAATATCTGATGGCCGGCGCCGATGTGGTGATGACTACATCAAGCCTGCTGCGCAACGGGATCGAGTATCTCGGCGTGTTGCGCGACGATCTGGATGGCTGGATGGAGCGGCACGGGTTTGCCAGTCTGGCGCCGCTGCGCGGCAGCATGAGCCTGTCCCGGGTGGCCGACCCCTCTGCGTTCGAGCGCGCCAACTACATCCGCATGCTGGAGGAATTCGAACCGGCCTGACGCGTCGCGGGCAAGCACGATTCCTGGTCTGACGCCCAGCTGATGAGGCCGGCGGTTATCGCTAGCCAATTCAGCGCTTGATCGGGCCCACTCTCTGGCGCAGTTTTTGCGTTTTCCGTCCGCGCCGTCTTAGCACGCTGGTCAGCGTATCGGCGAGGCGCGGGAACAAACCCACCAGTCGCGCCTGCAGACCACGCCCGAGCGGGATCGTCACCTCTCTGGGTTTGCGCGGCAGGATGCGTTCGAAGAGCACGCGCTCGATATCGTAGACAGTCAGCGTTCGCCGCCCGGAAAATGTCAGCGCAGCTTCTTCATAGGCTTCCTGTTGGACCAGCATCGGGGTCTCGATCGCATCCGGGCAGATAACGGTCACGGATACGCCCTTGGGTTTCAGTTCCTGAGTCAGCACCGAGGAGTAGGCGCGGACCGCAAATTTGGACGCGCTGTACAAGCCGATGCCGGAGATCGGAGCGATTCCGGCCAGGGAGGCGAAGTTGATGATGTGACCATGACCCTGGGCGATCATCTGCCGCGCCGCTACGCGGCAGCCATAGGCAACGCCCTTGAAGTTCACGTCGATATGCGTGTCGATATCCGCTGTCGAAGCCTCGGCCAGCCAACCAGGATGAATCACACCGGCGACATTCAGCAGCACATCGAGGCGTTGCCAGCGCAATATCAGTTCGCGCATCGCAAGCTCCCAGCCTTCCGCATCGCTGACGTCATGGCGGCGCAGCAGCAATCGATCCCCGGACCAGTCGCGGGCGCGCGCGGCCCGGCGCAATCCATCCAGATTCACATCGGTAGCCATGACTCGCGCGCCGCGGGTAAGCAGACAATCGGTCAGGTGAGATCCGACGCCGCTGGCCGCACCGGTGACCCAAAAAACCTGGTCTCTGATTTGTGTGTCCATCGTGATTGGCGCAGATAGTACGGATCGAAGCCGCTGTTGGACAGCATGCCGGTTTTGACTCAGATCATTGCCATAGACGATGGGAGCGATTATAAATAGCATTAGAAATGAGAATTATTCTCATAAACCACCCGAAGGCCAGTTTTGATGACCAGTCTGGACCAGTTGCGAGAAGGCGATAAAGCCACCCTGATCTCCGTCGACGGCCAGCCCACGTTGCGCCGGCGGCTGATGGAAATGGGCCTGTTGCCGGGAACTCCGGTACAGCTGATCAGGCGACTCGAGCTTAGTGGCGTGCTCGAACTCGAAGTGCGTCGCTCGCGGCTGTCGCTGCGCCACGCCGAGGCCACCCACTTGCACGTAGTCGCCATCGCCTGAGGCCGGTCTTGCAGTCTTCCACGACATCGACGACGCCGACGATCGTCATCGCCGGCAATCCGAATACCGGCAAATCCACGGTTTTCAATCAGCTGACGGGCGGCCGCGCCAAGATCGGCAACTATCCCGGGATCACCGTCGAACGCAGCGTCGGCAAAGTCATATTGCCCGGTGGTCGCCTGGCCTCGGTGCAGGACTCACCCGGCACTTATAGTCTGGCCGCGCGCAGCAGCGAGGAATTGCTCGCCCTGGAGGCGATCGCCGGCATCGAACCGCTGCCCAGACCTGCAGTCGTGGTGGTCACGGTCGACGCGTCCCAGTTGAGCCGCAACCTTTACCTGGTGCTGCAGATCATCGAGATGAAAGTGCCGGTGATCGTCGCGCTGAACATGACCGACACCCTGGAGATGAGCGGTCAACAAATCGACGTCGGCATCCTCGAGCAGGAACTGGGTGTACCCGTGGTGCCGATGATGGCGCGCAGCGGTCGTGGTCTGGGCGATCTGGTGGGCGTCATTACGCGGGTGCTGCAAAAGCCCGCACTGGCTCTGCCTGGCTGGCGCTGGAAACCCGAATCCGGTCCGCTGCGCGATGACATGCAGGCGGTGGCGGCGACGATCCCGGAATCATGGCACCAGAATTGCGACGATCGCCGCCAGGCCCTGGCGCTTTGGTCGCTGCTGTCGATCGATACCGAGCACCACCTCGCCGGTGTGCCGGACGCAATGCGCGAGGGCGCGGCCGGGCGCCGGCTGGCAGCCGAGGCTGCGGGCAGAGACGTGGACAGGGAGATCATCGAGGGTCGTTACCAGTGGATCGACAGCTGTGTTTCACGCTGCCTGCGCGAAGACACCAGGCGTTTGTCGATGACCGACCGCGTGGATCGGGTGCTGCTGCATCCCGCCCTGGGTCTGGTCCTGTTCCTGGCCATGATGACGATCGTATTTCAGGCGCTGTTTACCGGGGCTGATCCGCTGATCGGGCTGATCGAATCCGGTGTCTCATGGGTCGGCAGCAAAGTCGGCGCAACCCTGGGTCCGGGCCTGCTCACTGAATTCCTGGTCAATGGCGTGATCGACGGGGTCGGCGCCTTTGTGGTCTTCCTGCCGCAGATCCTGATGCTGTTCCTGTTTATCGGCCTGATGGAAGACAGCGGCTACATGGCCAGAGTTGCGGTGTTGATGGACCGGGTGATGAAGAGCATGGGGCTGCACGGCCGGGCCTTCGTGCCAATGCTGTCTGGCTATGCCTGCGCGGTCCCCGCAATCATGGCGACTCGCACCATGGAGCGACGTCGTGATCGGCTGCTGACCATGATGGCGCTGCCGCTGATGACTTGCTCGGCCCGATTGCCGGTCTATGGGCTGCTGATCGCGGCCATGGTCCCGCCATGGCAGGAAGCCGGCTTTGTCCAGGGCATGCTGATGTCGGGTATGTATCTGTTCGGTACCGCGATGGCCTTGATCGTAGCCTGGGTGCTGAGCAAGACGATGCTGCGCGGCAGCTATATCCCGCTGGTGATAGAAATGCCCCCCTACCGCCTGCCGCACTGGCCGTCGGTCTGGCGCATGGTGCTGCGCCGGGTCAGTGACTTCATGAAAACCGCCGGTACCATCATTTTGATCGGATCGATCATCATCTGGGCGCTGCTGAGCTTCCCGCGCGATCCGCAGCTCGAAGCGCCTTTTGATCAGCAGCAACAGGCCATCGAAAAACAGCTTTCGCAGAGCATATCGCCGGAAGATCAGGCTGCATTGACCGAGCAGCTGGAACGGGTCGAAGCAGAACGAGCCGGCGCCATGACCCGACACAGCTACGCCGGGCGCCTCGGACACGCGATCGAGCCATTGATCAAGCCGCTGGGTTTTGACTGGAAGATCGGCGTAGGGATCATCAGCGCGTTCGCTGCCCGAGAGGTATTTGTCAGCACCATGGGCGTCGTATTCGGCATCGGCGAGGACGTCGATGAGGAATCTACAGACCTGCGCTCGAAGATGTGGTCCGACAAATGGCCCGACGGGAAACGGGTTTTCACCCCGCTGGTTTGCCTGTCGCTGATGGTGTTCTTCGCTCTGGCCTGTCAGTGCATGAGCACCCTGGCCGTGGTCCGGCGGGAAACCGGAGGCTGGGCATGGCCGGCCTTCATGTTCGCCTATATGACGGTACTCGCCTGGGGCGCCAGTTTCCTCGTATTCCAGACTGGCCGGCTGCTCGGCTATTCCTGAACCGGGCCGAATTGGTGGCCAAGCCCGTATCGAGCCATCAGCTCTGTCCGGCGAGCCGGATCGATATTGATCTCCGCGGGATCGTGGCCTGCATGCTCAAGCACCCTGGCGTCCATCACCCGAAACCAGAGCCATGGGAAGAATGCCAGCAGGAACATGCCGAAATAGCCTGAGGGCAGTTGCGGCGCCTCGTCGAAGTGACGCAGAGCCTGGTACCGCCTCGCCGCGTGGGCATGATGGTCGGAATGACGCTGCAGCTGATAGAGCAGGATGTTGGACAGCACATGGTTGCTGTTCCAGGAGTGCCTGGGCTGCGGCCGCTGATAGGCGCCGTCTGCAGTCTTTTGCCGCAGCAAGCCGTAGTGCTCGACATAATTCGCTGACGATAACAGCGAATATGCAACCGCAGTCTGTACCAGGATCAGCGGCAGCACGGCAATGCCCAGCCAGCCCAGCAGACAAGCCCAGATTGCTGCGGTCAACACGCCGGTCTGCAGGATCTCGTTCTGCACCGACCAGAGCCCGCGCCCCTGGCGCGCCAGCCTTACCTTCTCCAGATGCCAGGCGCGGGTCAGCGCGCCCGGGATTTCGCGGGCCATGAAACGGTAATAACTCTCGCCCAGCCGGGAGGAAGCCGAATCTTCAGGCGTCGCCACATCCCGGTGATGCCCATGATTATGCTCGATACAGAAATGTCCATAGGCTGCCGGCGCCAGCGCCAGCTGGGCCAGCCGTTTCTCACCGGCACTGCGTTTATGCCCGAGTTCATGGCCCGCGTTGATCCCGGCGCCAGCGCTCCAGCCCGCTGCAATAGCCAGGCCGAGATATCCATACCAGCTCAGATCTGCATTCACCGCGTACCAGGCGCACACGGCAAGGGTCAGGTACAGCAGCGGCAGCGACAGGCAGACCACCCACCTGTAATACGGATCGGCTTCGAGGGCCGGTACGTCAGCTTCGGAGGGGTTGCTTCGATCCGGTCCAATCCACGCATCCGCCAGGGGCACCAGTCCGTAAAGGATAAAGGTCGGTGCGAACAGCCACAGGTCAGATCCCAGCGTTTCGCGCAAGCCGATACCCACGAGCGGCAGCAAGGTAAGACCACCGGCCAGCAACCAGCCAATCCGGCGGCGATCGATAAATACGGCAGTCTGCGCGTGCAAGGTGCTGGTACTCATCGGCGTGCCTTCTCCTCGGCTATCGACGCGCTCTGCCCGGTGCAGACGCAGCCCATACTGAAAGCATAGATTTCACCTGGCCGATGAACGATGTTTCGGTCGACCAATATTTTTGTTAATTTCGGCCAGAATTCTCCCCCTGACCATCACAGGCACGGCCCCCGCAGTTGAGCTCCTCTCCGCGCAGATTACCAGGCGAACGCCAGCATCCGGCTATCGGCGTGGTCGTGCTCGCCCAGTTACTGCGCGAGTTCGGTCAGGATCCAGACCCGCTGCTCGCTGCCGAGGGCTTGCCCACTGGCCACCATTTGACCCACCACGGAACGGTCGCCGCCAGCCGCGAACTGGGCTTCATCAAACGCGCGCTTGATCTGAATCTGGATTCGGAGCTGGGCCTGCTGGCCGGTCAGCGCCATCATTTCGGCGTGTTTGGCATGTGGGGACTCGCTATCGTCAGCAGCGACACCCTGGCAGACGCCATCCGGCTCGGGCTGCGATATATCGATCTGACGCACACATTTCTGGCCTGGTCCTTCATCAATGACCCCGATGGGCCCAGGCTGAGTCCGGACGAGCGTTGGCCCGTGTCCACAGCCAGGCGCTTTCTGCTCGAGCGCGACCTGGCTGCAGCGGCGACCCTGCTGGTGGATTTGCTCGGCCACCGCAACGCACTGGCCAGCGTCAGCCTGCCGTATCCGCCGCCTGAGACTCTGCTGCATTATCAGGCAATTTTCGGCTGCGAACTGGTGTTCGATGCACCAGCAGCTGAAATCCGCATCCAGCCCGGATCGCTCGAGGCTCGACCAATCCAGGCGAATCCGATGGCAGCACGGCTGGCTGAGGAGCAGTGTCGGCAACTGGTCGTTCAGATGAGCGGTGCCGGCAGTACTGTCCAGGCGGTGCGCAAGATTTTGCTGGAGAAACCCGGCCAATTCGCGACATTTGATCAGGTCGCGCTACGACTGAAGTCGTCGACACGCAGCCTGCGCCGCAAACTGGCCGTGGAATCGAGTTCATACCGTCAGGTGCTGGATCAGGTCAGGGAGACTCTGGCGAAAGCCTATCTGCGGGATACGCTCCTGACGGTGGAAGAGATCGCCGCGCGGCTGGCCTACAGCGACGCCGCCAACTTCAGCCATGCCTTCCGGCGTTGGAGCGGCACCGCACCAGGCCGCTACCGTGCCGGTGCGATGATCAGCGCACGTAAACGGTCTTGATATTGACGAACTCGCGGATGCCGAACACGCCCAGTTCGCGTCCATAACCTGATTCCTTGATACCGCCGAAAGGCAGTCGGGGATCAGAGCGGACAAAATCGTTGACGAAACACGCGCCTGCATGAAGCTCACGGCGGGCAATATCGGTGCCGTGTTCGAGATCGCTGGTGAACACTGCAGCGCCGAGACCAAAAGGCGTGTCGTTCGCGATCATGATCGCCTCGGCTTCATCGTTAGCGCGGATCAGTGCGGCGACCGGCCCGAACAACTCCTCATGGTAGGCGGGCATGCCGGCGCCGACCTGGGTCAGCAGGGTCGGTGGATAAAACGCGCCGGGGCGATCCGGAATCTCACCACCCAGCAAACACTTGGCGCCAGCCTCGATGCTGCGCACAACCTGGTCATGTAGCTCGTCACGCAGGCTCTCTTTCGCCATCGGACCAAGATCCATGTTCTCATCACATGGATCGCCGAATGTTTTTTCCGACATTACCTGTAGCAAACGCTCCTGGAACTCGTCGTAAATCTCGGCCACGACAATGAAACGCTTGGCCGCGATGCAGCTCTGCCCGGTGTTCTGCAAGCGGCCGGTCACGCAGGCCGCAACCGCAAGCTCCAGATCTGCGTCGGCAAGCACCACATAGGGATCGCTGCCGCCCAACTCCAGCACGGTCTTCTTCAGCGCCTGACCGGCGCGCGAAGCGACAGCCTGACCAGCCGGAGTACTCCCGGTCAGAGTCACCGCCGCGATGCGCCGATCATCGATCACTGACGCGACCTGGTCACTGCCGATCACCAGGGTGCGAAACAGGTGCTCCGGGAAGCCCGCGGCGCGGAAGATCGCTTCGATCGCCAGCGCACAGCCATAGACGTTGCTGGCATGCTTGAGAATGCCGCCATTGCCGGCCATCAAAGCGGGTGCGGCAAAACGGAATACCTGCCAGAACGGGAAATTCCACGGCATCACCGCGAGTACCGGGCCCAGCGGCTCATAGCTTACGAAGCTGTGGCTGGCGTCGGTCTCTACTTCCTCCGGCGCAAGGAAGGTCACTGCCTTTTCCGCATAAAATTCACAGGCGCTGGCGCATTTCTCGATCTCGGCGCGGGCCTGCGCAATGGGTTTGCCCATCTCGGCGGTCATCAACTGGGCGTATTCCTCGCTGCGTTCGCGCAGAATCACAGCAGCGCGGCGCATCAGATCAGCGCGCTCCGCGATATCGGTACGGCGCCACTCGCGCCACGCAAGACAGGCTTCGTCCAGCGCCGACTCCACTTCCACGACGTCCATCGGCCGGTAGACCTTGATCGACTCGCCGGTCGCAGGATTAACGCTCTCTATGGCCATTTCGATGCACTCCGAAGAAAACAGACGCGCCAGTGAACAAAGCTCGAACCACGACCAGTGATGTGAGCGACGCTACGTACTTGATTTGTCAGAGGCCGGGATCAATACTCTTTTTACTTCGCGCCCGGCGCGATCGCAACCAAAAAGCGCATCACAATGATCGCGGTCTTCCAGGGGGACACAGATGTCAAAAGATAACAGAAGCCGGTTTTCCCGTCGTTCATTTCTCTCCGGCCTGGGCGCCGCAGCGGCAGGACTCAAGTTTGCGCCCGGATTCGCGCTCGCCGCAGAGCCCAGGGAACTCAATTTCTATAACTGGGATACCTACATCGGCGAGAACACGCTGGGTGATTTTCGCAAGTCGACGGGCATCGACGTCACCATGGATCTGTTCGCCGACAACGACGAATTGTTCGCGAAGCTCAAGGGGGGTAATCCCGGTTATGACGTAATCGTGCCGACCAATGACTTCGTCGAACGCATGATCACCGCAGGCATGCTGGAACCCCTCGACGCAGCCAAAATACCCAATATCACTAATATCGACCCCACGTTCCGCGATGCGGCATTCGACCCGGGGCGCAAGTACAGCCTGCCGTACATGTGGGGCACGATCGGGATCGGCTATCGCAAATCCAGAGTCGACAGCATCCCCGATTCATGGAAATGGGTATTCGACTCCGACCGGTATGCGGGCAAGATAGCGCTGATGGGGGACGCGCCCACGGTGATCCAGATGGGCATGAAATATCTGGGCTATCCGCTCAACGACACCAACCCCGCACACATCAAGCAGGTCGAGGAAATGCTGATCCGGCAGAAGCCGAACGTACTGGTCTTCGCCGAGGATAATGGACAGGACCTGTTGCTATCCGGCGAGGTCGATATCGTGATGGAATGGAATGGCGATATCCTGCAGGTGATGGAGGAAGACGACGATATCGGCTATGTCGTGCCGCTCGAGGGAGGATTGCTTTGGCAGGACTGCCTGTGCATCCCCACCGGGGCGCCGCATCCGGAAAATGCCCATATCTTTATCAACTACCTGCTGGATGCAGACGTCGGCGCCGAGATCGCGGATTTCATCCAGTACGCTACGCCCAATGCAGCGGCGCGCAAACTTCTGCCTGCTGTATACAACTCCAACCCGGCTATCTTCCCGTCTCAGGAGACCATCGAGCGCTGCGAGGTCGCGACCTATAACGGCACCGAGTACACGCGCCTGATTGACGAGGCGTATACGCGGATCATGGCATCCTGAGCCGATCCCGGCGGCAAGACCGGGTCCGGTCAGGCTTGCTGCGGAGATAGACTGTGGACAGTTGGCGTAAGAACCCGCTCGTCTTCTGGGTCTTCGCCATCCCCCCCGCGGCATGGCTGGCGTTGTTCTTTCTTGTCCCGCTGGGGCTGATCTGGGTTATCAGTTTTGGCGAGAAGAGCGGCCTGGTGGATATCCAGATCACCTGGGTCGCCGACAACTACATGCGGGCGATGGACCCGCTGTATCTGCAAATCTTTCTCAAGTCATTCTGGTATGCAGGCATTACTACCGTCGTATGTCTGGTGGTCGGATTCGTGGTGGCCACCGCCATCACTTTTGCGCCCGCGCGCCAGCGTCCGATCCTGCTGCTGCTGGTAATGCTGCCGTTCTGGACCAACCTGCTGATCCGTACCTACGCGCTGATTGCTGTGTTGCGCACCAAGGGCAGCGTCAATGCCGTCCTGGAGAAGCTTTGGGAATGGGGCAATCAATTGCTGGACCTGCTCGGGCTCGGACAATTTCAGTTGCTGGGAGCTCAATTCGAGCCGGTACATCTGCTATACAACAATTTCGCCGTCGTTGCCGGGCTGGTCTACGTACATCTGCCGTTCATGGTGTTGCCACTGTACGCCGCACTGGCCCGTATGGATCGCTCTTATATCGAAGCCAGCCTCGACCTGGGCGCCGGTCAGCTGCGGACATTTGCGTCTGTTGTGGTGCCGCTGGCCGCACCCGGGATCGTATCCGGGGTGATCATTACATTTGTTCCGGCTCTGGGCTCATTCCTGACCCCGGATCTGCTCGGTGGAACCGACAGTCAGATGATCGCCAATGTGATAGAGCGACAGTTCAAGTCTGCGAACGACTGGCCATTTGGTGCGGCCTTGTCGTTCATACTTATGTACATTACGTTTTTCGCGATTGCGTTGCGCTCGATCTGGGCGGCACGGCAAGACACGCGCGAGAACATGATATGAAGCGGGCGCTCAGATCCCACGGGCCGCTGGATTATGGTCGCCGGTTGTGGGTGCGGGTCACGCTATGGCTGTGTTTCCTGTTCCTGTACGCGCCGATCGCGATCCTGGTGATCTACAGTTTTAACGACAGTCGTCGCAACATAGTGTGGCGCGGATTTACGCTGAAATACTACGAAAAAGCCTGGAACAATGACTCTCTGATCCAGGCCTTTGCCAACAGCCTGACCATCGCGTTCTTCAGTACCGTGATCAGCGTGGTCCTCGGCATGATGACCGCGGTGCTCCTGTGGCGGTTCCGCTTCCCTGCGAAGGCGCCGTTTGAGGGCGCGGTTTCACTGCCGATCATCATCCCCGAGATATGTATGGGCGTCGCGATGATGGCCTTTTTCGCCCGTGTTGGCTGGCCGGCGGATTTGCCCTGGCCGCTGAATCTCGGCGCGATCACGATCGCCCATATCTCATTCAGTTTTCCGTTTGTGGCGATGGTGGTAAGGGCGCGGCTGGCACGATTCAACCGCGAACTGGAGGAAGCGGCGAGGGATCTCGGGGCGAGCGAATGGCAATCCTTCCGCGATGTGTTGTTGCCATATATGAAGCCCGGGCTGGTGGCCGGAGCGCTGCTGGCCTTCACGTTGTCGCTGGATGATTTCGTCATCACTTTCTTCACCGCCGGACCGGACACGGTAACCTTTCCGGTAAAAATCTACTCGATGGTCCGCTTCTCGGTCACGCCCGAGGTAAATGCCGCCTCCAGCGTATTGCTGGTGATCACGCTGATGCTGACGACCACCGCCATATTGCTGCAGAATCGCAGCCGCGACTGAATCGGGAAAACGCATGGACGGCAAGCGGCCCATCATCTCCATAAACGGCGTCAACAAGTCCTTCCCCGGGGGCGTCCAGGCTTTGCGCCAGGTGAATCTGGAGATCAATGAGGGCGAGTTCTTTGCCCTGCTCGGTCCATCTGGTTGCGGCAAGACCACGCTGTTGCGAATACTGGCCGGTTTCGAAACTGCGACCGAGGGCGACGTATTTATCGATGGCAAAAACATGCAGCGCGTGGTGCCCAACCGGCGGCCGGTAAACATGGTGTTTCAATCCTACGCGGTGTTTCCGCATATGAGCGTGGCCGAGAACGTAGCGTACGGCCTCAGGGTCAGCGGCACCGAAAGACGCGAGATTCCCGGGCGGGTTCAGGAGGCGCTGGACCTGGTCCAGCTCGGCCAGCTGGGGCAGCGCAAGCCGGCGCAATTGTCCGGCGGACAGGTACAACGCGTGGCCCTGGCCAGGGCCCTGGTCAAGAAGCCGCGAGTGCTGTTGCTGGACGAACCGCTGTCCGCGCTGGATGCGAAGTTACGCGAGACCATGCAGATGGAACTGGTGCGGCTGCAGCAAACGGTGGGCATCACATTTATCATCGTTACTCACGACCAGAACGAAGCCTTGTCCATGGCCAATCGCATCGCGGTAATGAATCAGGGCGAGGTACTTCAGGTGGCGACACCCGCGGAACTGTATGAATTTCCGCAAGACCGGTTTGTAGCAGAATTTATTGGCAAGATGAATCTGTTCGAAGGTACCAATGTCGGCTGGGAGTCAGGCAGTTTGACGCTGCTGGTCAATGGCCTCGGAAAGATCGAGTTGCCCTGCCCGGAGCGCATCAGCGAGGACATCGGTCTGGCCGTCAGACCGGAGAAAATGGTGCTGCTTGAGCAGCGCCCGGATGCCTCCTTCCTCGCTTTCGAGGCGGAGGTCGAGAAGATCGCGTATTACGGCAGCGAGAGCCGGGTATTTCTGGCCACGCAGCGAGGGCTGCCGCTCGAGGTCAGCGTCCGCAACGACCGACGGGACGCGGCTGGCGTGGCGATCTCAGGAAAGCTGTGGGTGGCATGGAGACCCGGCGACACGCTGATCCTCCCCGATTGAGCAACTCGTTCATGCACAATAGGCGCCGGGTATGCGGCCGCATCGATCCGGGCGCCTATTGTGCATGAACGGATTGATGCGGATCTTGGCTGCCCTTGCCACTTGCGACTGGTTAGTCCGGCTTGCCGGCCCTGCCGGCCACGGAGACGCAGATGCTCACAGTCCTGCAGCAGGTCCTGACTTCGCTGGCCATCATCGGCCTGCTGATATCGGTGATCATTTCCTATCTGAAGGTAAACAAATTATGGGCACGTCGGCATATCAAGGAAGTGGCCGAGAGCATATCCGTGGTGGCCGCGCTTCTCAGCCTGTTCACCACGCTGCCCTTCTTGATCAAATTTGTCGTCATCGACAAGGATTACCTTGCTGCCGGCAAGTTCCTGTTGAGTCTGCTGGTATTTTTCGTGTTCCTTCTGGTGGGGATCGGTTATTGGGTAAGGCGCCAGGAGAACCCTGGTCTTTGGCGCCTGCTTCGTCGAGCCATCGCCAATGAGCGTGGTGAACTGTCCTATCTTCTTCATTCCTTTACCAAACCACGCGAAGCACCGGCGATCCTGCGCATACTGCGTCTGGTCTCGCTGGTCGACGAGCATCTGGATGCCCGCGAGATCGAAATTCTGCACAGCGTTGCGCGCCCCTGGGGCATTCATCCGGACGAGTTCAAGGCCGGCGACCAGAGCGGCCAGCGCACTGATATAGGCGAAGTCCGGAACGCATTTACCGACTATCTTGCGCTGAAGCCCGAACATGAGCAGGTAGAAAAAGTAGTCGACCTGGTCCGCTTCATGATCCATGCGGATCGGCAGGTGACCGCTGACGAAGCCGTGGTGCTGGACGAGGTCAGCGGCGCGGCCAGCGCTTATCTGAGCAGCAGGGGCGCCCCTACCGATGTGTTCGAGGTGTTGCTGGTGCCGCAGCGGGCCGAGCATTTCGAGAGGGTCAATCAACTAGTGACCAATCCGGTGCTGCATCCGCGAGCCGGCGGGGAAGCCTACGTCGCAGGCACGTATTACTCCGAGTCGTTCGCCCGCGCCATCTGCCGGCGCTTTCAACAACGCGATTTTTTCTCCACCGTCGAACGTCGAAAGACCGATGAACCAACGCTCTCAATGGCAGACGGATCTGTCTGCGATCTGGATCGGGAAGGCCGGGCGCGCTAGCCGCTGATCTCGCGTGCTGAATTCTGAAATTCGTTATTTTGCGCGCGCCTGCACTTTGGTTAAAACATGGACTTTACTTAATGCAATTGCGCTTTACTTAAGGCATCTCTCAATGTCGCCAGGCGCGATAACAGAAACCTTGATTGCAGCCCCGTTGGCTCGGTTTTGCATGGGGCTGCGGACCGCCCAACATACTGTTTTTTAAGTATGTTCATTGCAGCAAGCGTGGCTGGCAGCGGAAGCGGCGCGTGGAACCGGTCCCCTGATCGGCAAATGAATCTGTGATTTGAGTCTATTTTTCTGATGAATTAGGTTATAACTAGCGCACGGGGAATCAGCTCGCTGATCTCCGGTAACAGGGGGAGGACAGCGCTGCAGGCCGGAAGCCCGGCCGGGCGACGCGTCCCAGGGTTCAAAACAGGATGTCGGCAGAGGCTGCCAGGGTGCTACCACCCGCGGTCGTGGCTCAGTCGTCGCTTCTTTTCGTGCCGCGCACGTTTGAAAATGGTTGGCTTACATATGGAAGCTTCTTTGAGGGGGTCTAGAGTGAACAAGAAATCGATTACTACGGTACTGCTGTCCGCGGTATTTGCCGTATTCGTTGGCGTAGCATCTGGCTGCGGCGGCGGATCTGGCGGAACGTCGGCAGCAGCGGCAGGCAGTGCCAAGCCGTCGCCGGATGGCGCTGGCGTTCAGATCGGCGGTCCCAAGGACACGTTCGATCTGGCCTCCTCAGGCACGGTCAAGCCCACAGTGAGCTGGACCCGGAACATTGCCCCCAAGTTCGCTGCTGAACCCGACATCAAGGGCGAACAGCAGTACATCATCCAGTTCAACGAAGCGCCTGCGGTAATGTATGACGGCGGGATCAAGGGCTATCCGGCCACCAAGCCCGGATCCGGCGCAAATGCGTCCAGCCAGAAAGCAGGCGGGGCCGCGACCGGCGCCAAGGGCGGCGCCAAGCAGGCCAGTAAAGCCGGCAGCGGGCGCGCCAAATTCAAGGCTAATCGCCCCGAGGTGATGGCCTACCAGCAATACCTGAAGACCCAGCAGGGCGCGCATGTGCAGCGGATCACCCAGCTGACCGGCCGCTATGAAGTGACCCAGGAATTCCAGTTGGCCGCCAACGCGGTGGTCATGAAAATGACCCCGGACGAAGCTCGCCGGGTCTCCATGTTGCCCAACGTGCGCTTTGTCGAGCGTAACCGGGCGCTTGAATTGAACACGGACCGTGGTCCGACCTGGATCGGCGCCCCGTCCATCTGGGACGGCAGCGCCAATGACGGCCAGGGCACCTACGGCGAAGGCGTGCTGGTAGGTATTCTGGATTCCGGCGCCGCCATCGGCGTCGCGCTGGATCCGGCAGACGCCGTCGACGGCGTCGGCCCGATCACCCACTTCTCGTTTCAGGACGCAGCCGAACTGTTCCCCGACGTGATTGCCACCGATGGCTATGACTCGGTATGGAACAGCAATTATCTCGGCGCCTGCGACGTAAACAATACCGAACAGTACATTGCTGACGCTGCGCCGTTCTGTAACGACAAGCTGGTTGGCGTGTATTCCTTTATCAATGCGCAAGCCGCCTGTCAGGGCGTCGACCCGACCCAGGAGAGTTGCGACCAGTACTCCCCGACCTCGGATCCGATCTGGAACGTCAAGGACACCGATGGCCACGGCTCGCACGTTGCGTCCACGGTTGCCGGCAACCTGTTGTTCGACGTGCCGATCGTCAATGCGAACGGCGAGCTGGACGCAGGCTTTATCATCAGCCAGTTGTCCGGTGTTGCGCCTCACGCCAACATCATCACTTACAAAGTCTGCGCGCCGAGCTGTTTCTTTTCAGATATAGCCGCGGCTACCGAGCAGGCGATCGTGGACGGCGTGGACGTGCTCAATATGTCCATCGGTAACGCCTACGATCCCTGGGGTTCGCTGACCGCACAGACCTTCCTGTCGGCCAACACCGCCGGCGTCGCCGTGGCCAACTCGGCCGGCAACTCAGGCCCGGCCCCGAACACGGTCAACGCAAACAGTGCCCCCTGGGTATTGGGCGTTGCGGCCAGCACGCACGATCGCCGTTATCCGCCCAAGGCGCTGGATCAGCTGACGGGTGGTGACACGACACCGCCAACCGGCATCAGCGGCCTGGCGATCACCGGCGGCTACACCGGTGCAATCGTTTATGCCGGCGACTATCCGGTCGGCAGCGCTGGTGAACCGAATTTTGAAGAGCCGGAGCAGTGTCTCGAGCCGTTCCCGGCCGGCACCTTCCCGGCCGACACGATCGTGCTTTGCGACCGTGGCGCGATCGCTCGCGTGGCCAAAGGACAGAATGTCCAGGCAGGCGGAGCAGCCGGCCTTATCCTGGCCAACATCCCGGGTGGCGCGACCAGCGTGGTGGCGGACCCTCATGTGATCCCGGCCATCCATATTGACGCCACGTTTGGCGACGAGATGCGCGCCTGGCTGGCCACCGGCAGCGACCATGCCGGCACCATCGAGCCAGGCCTGCCGGCCGAGGCCGATCCCTCGGTCGCCGACATCATGGCGGACTTCAGCTCGCGCGGTCCGTTCACCGGTTACGACCTGCTCGCACCTCATGTATCAGCGCCGGGTGTGGATATCTACGCCGCAGGCGCGGGCAACCTGTTTGTCCACCAGGGCGTCGGCAACGATGCGCCGGCGGTCAACGAGCTGTTTGGCCAGATCAGCGGTACCTCGATGTCCAGCCCGCACGTGGCCGGCTCGCTGGCACTGCTGACCGCAACTCACAGCGACTGGTCGGCTGACGCGCGTCATTCCGCGCTGATGACCACCGGCACCATGGACATGCGCAAGGAAGACGGCGCCACCCCGGCAGATCCGTTCGACTTTGGCGGCGGCCGTATCCAGCCGGCAGTGGCGAACAATGTTGGCCTTATCTTTGAAGAAAGCGAGTCCAACTATCTGGCTGCAGACCCGGCACAGGGCGGTGATCCCGCGAGCCTGAACGTACCGCATGCGGTCAGTGAGGCCTGCGTACAATCCTGTAGCTGGCAGCGCACCGTCACCGCGGTGGCGGACGGAAGCTGGACCGTGGTGTCCGGCGCGTTTACCAGTGCCGATGTGGACACCTTCGATCTGCTCGCGGGCGAGACGCAGACGCTGGTCATCACTGCCGACAGCAGCACCTTGCCGGCTGAGGCCTACGCCTTCGATACGCTCACGCTGGCTCCGGCGAATGCAGCCCTCTCGACGCAGCACATCACTGTGGCGGTGGCGCCGGCTCGCGGCGACATCCCGGGCAACGTCAATATCGACGCTTCGCGTGACGCGGATTCGCTGCTGGTCAAGAACCTGACCGCGATCGAGATCACCCAGCTGACGACGGAAACCTTTGGTCTGAACAAGGCCGATCAGCAGGACTTCACGGTCAAGCAGGACAGCGACAACTCGTCGCCATATGACGATCTGACGGATGGTGTGGTGTATACGCTGACGCCGTTTGTTGATAACGCTCAGCGCTTTATCGCCGAGATCACCGCCAGCGAATCGCCGGATCTCGACATGTTCGTCGGTCTGGACTTCAATGGCGACGGCCTGCCCAGCGCAGACGAGGAATTCTGCGTCAGCGCCTCGGGCACCGCGTTCGAGGTCTGCGACTTCGAACTGGGTGGCGACCTGGCAGGCTTCCCCGACTGGTGGGTGCTGGTTCAGAACTGGGGCGCCTCGGCACCGGATGCGGATGATGCCTTTACGCTGGCCATCACCAGCGTGGGACCGGCCGATACCGGCACCATGTATCTGGAAGGCCCGTCCACCCAGCCGCAGCTGGAGCCCTTCGATGTGCGTATCTTCTGGGATGCGCCGATGGATGAGGGCGATATCTTCTACGGCCGCTTCAACCTCTACACCGACGCCAGCGGGGATCCGACCAGCGTCATCGGCACGATGGACGTTCGTGCCGAACGTGGTGCTGACGATGTGGTGATTACCGCGTTGCCGGAGCAGGTGCAGGTGGGCGAGACTGCCACCGTCACCACGACCGTGAGGAAGAACTTCACCAATGAGGATCGCAGCTACGAGATCAGCATCCCGATCCCGGCTGGCCTGACCTATGTGGACGGTTCGGCGGATGCTTCGGGCGGCGTGTTCGACGGCAGCTCGGTGAACTTCTCCATCACGCAGGAGAGTCTGGCTCAGGCCACCCGCGATTATCGTCAGGTCACCAACGACCCGACGCGGGGTGACTACGAAGCCACGTGTACCCTGCCGTTCGGTCTGGGTTCCTACATGAACCTGGCGGATTTCGGTATCCCGCCGATTGCCGGTGGCGACGACGCTACGTTCACCATCAGTGGACTGCAGCCGATGCCGTTCTATGGCAAGGACAACGGGACTGCGATCAACGTCAATACCAACGGCTTCATGTTCTTCGAGTCGACGCCAGGACCGCTGGAGTTCGTCAACTTCCCGATCCCGGATACTCTGGATCCCAACGATATGATCGCTCCGTTGTGGAAGGATCTGATCGTGCCGGATTCGCAGACTCTGGGTGGCGGTGGAATCTCGGCAGGCGGATTTACCTGCGGACCGCCGTGCTTCAGCGTCATCGAGTATGACGACGCTACCGACTGGGAGACGGAAACCGCCAGCTACGACGCCCAGGCCATCATCATGGCCAGCGAGAATCTGGTGGGACCGTATGAGATCTTCATCGGTTTCGACAACGTCGTACATGGTGATCCAGGTTCGGCCAACGAGTTTGTGACCGTTGGTGTGGAGAACCCGACCGGTCTGCAGGGCACGCAGTACGCCTACGACACCCTGTTTACCTCGGTCTATGACGGTTTGCTGGTCTGCTACGATCTGGAGCCCTTCGATGCCACACCTGATGAGCTCAGCTTCCAGGTGTTCGCGGATACGGGTACTGCGGGTCAGAGCTTTGACCTCACCGAGACCGACACGGTGTCGACGCCAGGATCGACGGAGGACTCGTCCACCGCCACGATTCAGGTGTCCGAGTATCTGTTCACCGGCTACAAGCCGCCGGTGGTCGAGGGCTCGGTTCACCGCGTGAACCGGACATTGCCGATCACCGTGGAGATGGTGGACGGCAACACCGGGCAACCGGTGCCGGGTCTGGACGTGGGTATCGTGATCTACGATGCGGGCATGAACGTGGTGGTCGATACGACATACGACAACTACCGTTCCGGCGCCTACCGCTACCTGTGGCGTACCAGCGGCCTCGCGGCCGGCGAGTACACCATTGCCTCGGTGCTGCCGGATGGCATCGTGCGCAAGATCAAGGTGATCCTCAGGGATTAACCCCAGGCAGAAACCGGTCTGCGGTCGGAGTTGTCTTCCGACCGCAGACCCCTGACCAGAAAGGGCCGCATCAGCGGCCCTTTTTTTGTCCTGGTGTATTTGGCATCGTATCCCACTAGCCCGCGGTTCCAGGCCCGGTACCTACATCATTTCCGATGTCATTCCCGGTACCGTGTAAACACTTCGAATCCGGATGCGATTGACGTCGCAAAAGCTGTTCCGCCTGAGCATAGAGGGGGCCCTAATCCTGAACCAGCTGCCCCGATCCCTCTTCTACAGACAGCGACGACGCTTCAGCCGGAACCGGAAACTGCTCCTCGCGCCCCGAGGACCAGCGGACCCTAAGCCGACCAGGTTGAGCATCAGCAGACAATCCGAAAATCACCCGCGGATCTCCGGCGCTCAGATAACTGCCGTCTGTGCCGGCGCGGCGATGGATTTGAGTGTCGTCGTCCAGGACCAGCGTCAGGCTGGCGCCGGTCCCGTCCCTCGGTGAAGAAACCCCGGCCAGCGTGACTGTAAGCGACTGTGTGCCGTCTGCAGCACGGTTCAACAACAGGCGGGCGGGACCATAATTGTTGGCGACGACGATGTCAGTATCGCCGTCATTGTCGACGTCGCCGAAAGCGGCTCCGCGGCTGACCTCAGCGACCGCGAGTGGCGGTCCCGCGCTGGCGCTGATATCAACAAACCGCCCGTTCTGATTTCGAAACAATTGATTCGGCTGCTGATACGGATAGGCCTGGTCGGGCGCCGCATCCCGCATCAGGGTAACCGCGCCGTTGGCAACGAACAGATCCAGATCGCCGTCGTTCTCGAGATCGAACCAGGCGGTGCCGAATCCCGTATACGGCCGACTGGCGGCGCCCAGCTGCAGGCGGTCGGTAACATCGAAGAATTGGCCGCCACCATCATTCAGGTACAGCGTATTGGTCTGACCACGCAGATGGGTCATGAACAGGTCAGGATCGCCGTCGCCGTCGAAATCTCCGGCGGTGACGCCCATGCTGGCCTCGACCTCGCCGGTAGCGTTGTAGGCGCTGCCAGACATGACCGCGCCTTCCAGCAGTTTGCCGCTACCCTGATTCAGCATCAGGTGGTTTGGCCACTGGTCGTTGGCTACGTAAATATCGTCGCGGCCGTCGCCATCGAAATCCGCTACCGTTACACCCAGTCCCTTGCCGCTGATCTCGCTGATGCCGGCACTCTCGCCGACCTCGGTGAAACGGAAGTTGCCGTCGTTGCGGAACAGACGGTCGACGGTCGGTTTGAAACTGTCCGGACCGCAGTAATCCCGCCGCCCATCGTTGGTAAAGCAGGTCTTGTTGCCGTTGACCGTATAAATCACGTATGCGGAGACGAACAGGTCGAGGTCGCCATCGGCATCATAGTCAAGAAACGCCGCACTGGTATTCCAGCGTCCATCGTCGGCGCCGGAAGCCACGGTAACGTCAGTAAAGCGGCCGTCGCCATCGTTACGATAAAACACGTTGACGCCGAAGTTGGTGACGTAAAGATCGGGATCCCCGTCGTTGTCGACGTCCCCCACGGCTACGCCCATGCCGTAGCCGGTGTCGCCAACGCCGGCAACAGCGGTCACGTCGGTGAAAGACAGGTCGCCATTCGGGATCAGATCATTCCGGAACAGGCGATTGCCATCCGGATACGATTCGTCCAGTTCAAGCAGAGGCCTGCCTTCAGCCACCCCGGGGATCGCCCCGGACTGGATCAGGTAAATATCCAGATCGCCATCACCGTCGTAATCCAGCAATGCGACGCCGGCGCCCACCGGCTCGAGAAAAAAGAAGTCACCGGTGGCGCCGGGATAGTGAGTGAATATCAGCCCGGTCTGCGCGGCAACTTCTTCGAACATCGGCGCCGCAGCCGGCGTGTCGCCAGCGACCGGAGCCGGGCCCGGGGCCTCGATCCGACCACATCCATGGCCAGCACCGCTTTGGATCAGCACACCACCAGCCAGCAACCACCATCCCGACCTGGGCCGCTCAGTCATCGATGCGCGCCTGCAAGGGCTCGGTCAGGACCGGATCGTCGCTCAGCCCAGCCCCATTGGGTTCGACCTGCCACTGTGTTCCAGCATCGTGCCATCAGCTCACCGGCAATCGCGCAAGATCCCTGCCGATCTGTTCCGCCAGTTCAGCCTGCCCCAACTCCAGCGCTCGCTCTCGCGCCGACTCAAGGGTCTTTCGGGCCGCATCCGTATTGCCGGTCTGACCATAGACACCGGCCAGCGCCCGCATCATTCCGGGCACAGCCGGGTCATCGCCGCGCGCGACCTGCTGCAGGTGCCAGATCGCCTGCTCCGGATCACCTGAAAGCGCCAGCTGTCGCCCCAGCAGGAAACGGGCCGTGACATTCTCCTCATCGATATCCAATGCCCGGCGGAATTGCTCCATCGCCAGCGCTTGCTGACCGGCGCTGCTCAGCATGCGGCCGTATTCCACATAGGGCTCCGGGCGAGCCGGATCCGCTGCCGCCGCGAGACGGAAGGCGCGTTCCGCCTCCAGTGCCTGACCAAGGTAGGCCATCACCACGCCGAAGTTGAAATGCGCCTGGTAATAGTCCGGATTTATCGCCAGCGCCGCCTGATAGGCCGTCGCTGCAGCCTGCGGCTGCCTCAGCCTGCCGTAGACGGCGACCAGGTTTGTCAGCGTGGACAAATTGCCCGGATTCAATTTCCTCGCCTGCTCAAGCTCGTCTCGAGCGCTCTCATAGTCACCGGTGGCCAACGCACGTTTGGCCTGCTCCACATGACGGCTGTCGGAGATGACCAGATCCGCGAGTTCGCGGCGTGGGTCGTCCTCGGCGATGTAGGCCTCTACGGTGGCTGCTTTGTATAGCTGCATCTGTGCTGACGCCTGATCCGCCATTCCCCGGGCACGCAAGGCTTGCGCCAATCCATAGTGAGCGGGTTTGAGCCCCGGCACGCTTGCCAATACACGGCGATAAAAGTCCTCGCTGGATTTGGCGTCGCCGCCTTGCATGGCCAGTTCGGCGAGTTCAAGCAATGCATCCACACGGTCGGGATGCTGGTCGATCAGGCTTGCCAGGGCCGCAGATGCCGCCTGGCTATCGCCGCCCGCAGCCAGGGCGCGCGCAAGATAGACTGTGATGGCTGGCTGACGGTAATCGGGATCCGCCTCCCGGAACGCGGTTGCGGCAGCCCCGGCGTCGCCTGAATCCAGCAGGATCAAGCCATGAAAACGCGGCCAGCGTAGATCGTCATTGACCTCACGCAGATGCCGATAGATCGTGGCGGCCGCATCAACGTGTCCATAGGCTTGCAGCAGCATCGCGTACGCACCGAGCGCATCCGGATCCTGAGCGTTGGCCTGGGCCTCGGTCCGCGCCGCTTCCAGCTGCCCAGCCGCCGCAGATCCGAGATCCGCGGTGGACGCCGGTGGCAGGACAAATGCGCTTGCCGGGTCATCAGCGGGGGAGCAGCCACAGCAGATCAGCAACGATACACAGATGCACAGACCCCGCAGCGTAAACCACGAGCTGCGCTCAGGTACCATCGTCGAATGATCCGGGCGGCGCCATGATCGGCGGCTTGATCACACCGGGCGGCTCACACAGGAACGGGGTCCCGCCTGTGCCGGCATGATATTCATACACCGTCTTGCCATGCGCGAGACGGACCAGGACGCCCGGCGTCACAACCTGTGTATACGCGCGGTCCGGCAGCGGGCAGCCGAGGGAACTGTCGCCCCATCTGACTGCCTTCGCTTCCAGCAGACGCAGGTCATCAGCAGCAACGCCCAGGCGATCCGCCAGATCATCCCTGGCGGAATCGACCTGCTGGTCCAGATCCATCATCACCGGCACCTTAGTCGGGTCCATGGTTTTTGCGCCGTTCGAACCCTGCATGTTGCCGGTCTGCGGCGGCGGATCGCTGCCGCAGGCAGCGACGGCAAGAGCCAGCCCGATGATCGTGACGATCCCGCCCAGGCGCTGCCCTCGAAGGATACGCCAGCGGAATTTTCTTGCCGGTAATCTCAAACTCATAAGCCTGCGCCGCCTGCAATGACTCAAACGCCGGAAAGAAGGCAGCGTCGATGCTGGTTTGCCCGTCTGGTCGGAAGAATCAGTCAGGCTAACGACCTCGGGGCGCGCATCGGACGAGGACGCACCAGCCGCCTGCATCCAACCCGGCGTCTACGTGTCCGCTTTCACTTTCGTCGATGCGCATCCTCGTACCAGGAGGACCAGCTTTCCTGCCAAGCCCTTTCTTTATCTATTCCGGAATTTGCAATGCGGTCAAATCAAGATATTGCCAGTCGACCGCATGGCAGCCGGAATTTGCACAAAACGTCTTGTCATTGACACCGAATTTGATCTCGCCGTGACACTGCGCGCATTTCTTGTCGCCCAGCTCGCCCAGATAGTCGCTGTGCTTGGCCATCCAGTCCGGCTTGCGGTGACTACGCGGCGCGCTCATGCCCATCGTTTCGAGGTAGTACTCCGGAATCTTGTCATTTTCGCTGACCAGCGGCAGACCATGGCAGGTGGAGCAGTTGACCGGGATCGGCGTGCCCTCCGCGGTCTGCAGCGTGCCGCCATGACAACGGAAACAGCCCGGCGATTCATCGTGGCCAATGTGATCGGGGTAGGTATTCCACCACACTTTCATTTTCGGGAATACGTTCAGTGCATAGCGGTCGCCCAGGGCCTCTCCTGCCTGCGCGATGGAATCCGCCTTCTCTGCCGCGATGTCCGGGAAATTCTGCTCATAGTACGACGCCAGTTCAGCGGCAATCGTCGCCTTCGCTTCCTCGATCGACGGGAACTCGGCGTTGATAATCCGGACACCCTCGCGCTTGACAAAGGGCAGCGAAGGATCGATCAGCCCTTCATCAATAGCGCTATCGACCTCTTCATGCGGCTGCCGGTATTGATGGCTCGGCCGATTATGGCAGTCCACGCAGTCCATGGTCCGCCACACGCCCTCTTCTGCTGGCGCCTCACGGTTTAACCACGTCTTGGTATCGCCGTCGGGCCCGGTGAGAACCACTTCGTAAACCTCCTCCCGGCTCTCGTCTGAGCGGTAGCGAACCTCATTGGCCTGATCCACATGCCAGTGGATACCCACTGACTCGCGACCATTGGCGCCGCCTACCTTCAGTAACAGGGCGGTCTTGAATTCCGTGTTGGACTCATCATCCCGGTAGCTCGTCTTGACATCGCGTATGTCGCCATGGAATTTCGATGGCCAGTGACATTGTTCGCAGGTGTCGCGCGCAGGGCGCAGGTTTTCCAGTGGTGTCGGGATGGGTGTCGGATACAGATCGAAGGCAACGGCTACAAGCTGCCAGGCGCCGTCGAGCTTGGATTTGACGAACCAGTCCGCCCCGGGCCCGATATGGCACTGTGCGCAGGTGACTCTCGAGTGCGGCGAACGCTGGTATGCCGTGTACTCCGGCTCCATCACCGTGTGGCAGCTCGCGCCGCAGAACTCGACCGAATCCATAACCTCCACGCCCTTGTAGGTTGCGGTCGCCAGTATGACGACGTTCAGTACGGTCAGTCCGAGGAAGACCAGGACCGCGCCGCGGGTTTTCGGCAAGTTCAGATCGATGATCGGGAACCTGCCCTTTTCCGGATGCTCGGGATGCTGCCGCATGCGTCGCCGTTCGAAGTAGATACCCAAAGGCATGAGCGCCAGGCCGAGCGCGAAGAACATCGGCAACACCAGAAAAGTCAGGATACCCAGATAGGGCCCGGCCTGGTGGCTGGTCATCTCGACGGCAAACAGCGTCGCTATCAGGACGAGGCTCACCAGCGACAGCGCCGCGCCCGCCAGGCTGATCCAGTTGCGCGTCAGCGCTGCGAAGAAATGTCTTGACATTGATTTACCCGACTAGCAATTGAAGATGGCCGCCAGAACGGCGCTGAACGGCAAGCCTACAATATCAGGCTCGCCGAAGGCTATGGTGATCTTCCGCAGGTCGCCGGGGCCTGCTCTCGGCACCATCAATGCGAGAGCAGCGCCCAGAAGATTGCGACCGCAAGAGCCAGACCGATGGACAGCGCGAAGAAGCCAAAGAAATAGACCCACATCATCTCTTCGCGGGTCGGCGCACTGCGCAGATTCGCTTCCAGCGTGCCCTTCTCCACCATGCGTTGGTATTCTCGCGGCCGCTCTTCCTTGAACTTCTCCAGTGGCATCCGGCCGGTGAACACCACCGGATCCATCGGGAAGCTCTCGGGCCGCAGATGGGTATGGAAGAAGTGGAACACAAAGATGAATCCGGTCGCTAGCAGAGCCTCGTCACTGTGCACGACGAATGCGGCGTTGATCGTCCAGCCCGGCAGGAACCCGGTGAAAAATGCCGGATACCACAGCATCAGACCGGACAAACCGATGATCATCACGCCCCAGAACACCGCCAGGTAGTCGAATTTCTCCCAGTAGGCCCAGCGGTCGCCCTGCGGGTGCGGGCCCAGATAGAGGAAATAGCGAACGTTGGCAAACATGTCCTTGGCATCCTGCCACTGCGGCACCATGGAATTCGGGCCCCAGAACATCCCACGCTCGTGTTTGAAGATCAGTCTGACGAACAGATGGATCACGTGGAAGACCATGTAACCGAAGGTACCGACAGCGGCGATCCGGTGGATCAGACGCGCGGCATCGACGCCACCGAGCAGGTTCATCAGGCTCTGTGCCCAGGGTGAGGTGTCGAACTTCAACGGCAGTCCGGTAAGCGCCAGCAACAGGAAGGTCACGATGATCGTGATGTGCATGAAGATGTACACGCCGGGGAATCGTTTGACGTACTGGCCGGTCGCGTTCGGGCTCTTCAGCGACGCGAATTCACCACGCATCGCGCCGACGAATGAGCGCTGCAGCCATAACAGGTCATGCACGCCAAAGAACGCGAACACCCCGATCAGCAGCGACATCATGAACACATAGACGTAGTAGACGTAGGCGTTGTCTTCCTTGTCGGTGGGATCGTTGTGTGGATCGATGGTGAAGAACGCCGCTGGGGCCCCCGCGTGGCAGGCGCCGCAGGTCTCCGGCAAATTGTCCGGGTTGATACTGGATTTGGGGTCATCCGCGGGCAGATTTGCGTGCGGGGTGTGGCAGTCTGAACACGTTGCGGACGCCACCAGGCCGAGCTGGGTGAACTTGCCGTGGAAGTTGCCGCGGTAGCTCGTATACAGCTCTCCGTGGCAGTTTCCGCAGTGTTCGGGGAGATGCAGCCGCATGCCGTCGCGCACCGGGTCCTGGATATCGTGAGATTCGTGACAGCTGGTACAGACCGGACCGTCCGCATCGCCGGCCAGCCAGGCAGCGCCGTGGGCGCTTTCGTTCTTCCACGTCTCGAGCACGCCGACATGGCATTTGCCGCAGGTCTCTGGCGAGTGCTGGTGTGAGGTCGGCGCCTTCTCGTCGTCAATCGCCAGGATGCGATGATCGCCATGACAGCTGCTGCAGGACGGCGCGTTGATCAGACCCGCGCGCAGCAGTCCCCGGCCGTGCACGCTGTCGATATAGCTGTCGATCAGACTTGGCGGGTCCTGATGACAGCGGCCACAGGTTTCGACCTGCTGGAACGGCGAGACTTCCGAGGCCAGGTCGCTGACCTTATGCACGGCATGCGGTACGCCATGACAGTCCTGACAACCGGCGTTCTCGTGATGCACGCTCTTCCCGAGAGAGCGGTCGGCCATCTTGTGGCACTGAGCGCAGATCGCGTCCCCGGAAAGCTGCTCCAGATCTTCCTTCTTATGGAACATCTTGACGACGTTGGAGTGACAGGACTGGCAGTCGACGTCAGCATGTGCGGTCGACGTGACTGCCACCTCATCGTGGCACTCTGTGCAGTCGTCAAGCGGCTGGTTCTGGGCCTGGGATGCCGGGGCCAGCAAAACCAACATAGCAGCAACACAAAGGAGGGAGGAACGCAGTACTGAGCGCTTGTTCATGGCTCTCGATTTCCTTCACACCGAGCCCCAACAGGAGCCCGCAGGCCTGGACCGGGAACCCAATCCTAGCGCTGTTTGGGTCTCGACGAATTGATCTAAATCAGGGGCCGTGACGCATCGCCGCGGTGCTAATGTCACCATGGGTACGGGATTCCTGCCGCCGCTCGCATGCCGGCCGCGTCTGGCCGGCAGAAGCAGTGCTTCGCCACACGGCCCGGCCCGGACCACCGGCTGGCCGGGTACGGTTATCGCCACCAGTTATTGAGCCATAACCGGAAATACGTTCAGTCTGGCCGGATCGGCGGCTAGTCTCGAAACTCCAGGCATCGCTGAGGATGCCGGCACGGAGTATTCGATGGCACTGCTTTCCCCCCTCGCAGCCGGGCATCAGGCGCCGGCGCCCGCCGCCATCGACACGCTGTCGCAGGCAGTCCGGGGCTGGTCGCCTGCCCAGCTGCAGTGGGCCAGTGGCTATCTGGCCGGCCTTGCTGCCGGCGCGGAACCCGCGGCCGGAGCAGCCGATCAGACCAGGCTATGCATCGTCTATGGATCCCAGACCGGCAACGGCAAACGCATTGCCGAAAGCCTGCTGAGCGACACAATCCAGGCCGGTATCGCCGCGGAATTATTCAATATGCTGGATTACCCCAGCGCGCGCCTGCGCCAGGACCGGCTGGTGGTATTCGTCGTCAGCACCCATGGCGAGGGCGATCCACCAGACGACGCGATGGAATTGCACCGTTTTTTGCACGGCCGCCGGGCCGCTGGTCTGGAAGCCCTGAGTTTCGCGGTGCTGGCGCTGGGCGACAGCAGCTACGAGCATTTCTGTCGCACTGGCCAGGAATTCGACCGCCTGCTGGCTGGCGCCGGCGCCAGCCGTCTGTTCCCGCTGGTCGAGTGCGACCTGGACTATGAGCCCCAGGCGCAAAGCTGGACGGAGCAGGTTCTGGCTGAGGCGGAGAAACTGGTTGCGCGGCAGCACGTGGCTGCGCCGGCACCCGCGCTCAGGGCGGTGCCGATCACACCGCGCTGGACACGAGAATCGCCGTTCGAGGCGGAGTTATTGCTGAATCAGCGGATTACCGGACGCGACTCGGACAAGGACGTGCGTCATCTGGAGATCTCGCTGAGCGGATCCGGTCTGAGCTACCAGGCGGGCGATTCTCTCGGCGTGGTGCATACCAACCCGGCCTGGATCGTCGACCCGCTGATCGAGGCCGTCGGCCTGGATGCGGATGCGCTGGATGAGGACGGCGTGACGCTGCGCGAATCCCTTGCCAGCCATCGCGAGGTCACCGGACTGAACCGACCCTTCCTCGAAGCCTGGTCTCGACACCCGGGTGCCGGCGATCTGGCCGACCGGCTGGCCAACAGCGAGCGCAGCGAACTGGCCCGCTGGATGTCTGGTCGCCAGGTCATCGATGTGGTCAGGGAATATCCCGCGAGGATTGACGCATCGACTTTTCTGGCGGCGCTGAGACCATTGACTCCCCGGCTTTATTCCATCGCCTCGGCGCCCGAATTTGCGCCGGACGAGGCGCACCTCACCGTCGCAATGGTCAAATATGCTGACCGGGAACAGACCCGATGGGGCGCGGCATCCAGCTGGCTGGCCCTGGGGCGCCAGGACGGCGACCCGGTGCGGGTCTTCGTCGAAACCAATGAGCGCTTCCGTCTGCCAGCGGACCCGGAAGCGCCGGTAGTGATGATCGGACCAGGCACCGGCGTCGCCCCGTTCCGGGCCTTTCTCCAGGCGCGCCAGGTGCATGGGGCACGGGGGCGCAACTGGCTGTTCTTCGGCGACCGTCATTTCCGCAGCGACTTTCTCTATCAGACGGAGTGGCTGCGCTATCGGCGTCAGGGATTGCTCACCCGTCTCGATGTGGCCTTCTCCCGCGACCAGGCAGAAAAGCGATATGTGCAGCATGTGATGGCTGAGCGTGGTGCCGAGCTGTTCGCCTGGCTGGAGGAGGGCGCCTACGTCTATGTCTGCGGCGACGCCAGCCGCATGGCACCGGATGTCGATCGGGCGCTGGCCGGCATCGTGGCCACTCACGGCCAGGTCGATGCGGATAAAGCTGAAGAGTATTTGCATGCGCTCAGGCGTTCAGGCCGCTACCGGCGCGACGTCTATTGAAGGCCGTTTCGATGATGAATGAAAACGACAAGGCTGTGCTCAGCGAGGTCGAACGGATAAAGACCGGCAGCAGTTTCCTGCGCGGCACCATCGTCGAGGGCTTGCACGATGCGGCGACCGGCGCGCTCGCCGAAGCCGATACCCAGCTGACCAAGTTCCACGGCATCTACCAGCAGGACGATCGCGACCTGCGCAATGAGCGCCAGCAGCAACGTCTGGAGCCCGCCTACAGCTTTATGATCCGTGCGCGCGTGCCCGGCGGCCGCTGCACGCCTGCGCAGTGGCTGTCCATGGACAGGCTGGCGCGCGAACATGCCAACGGCAGCCTGCGCCTGACGACGCGCCAGGCCTTCCAGCTCCACGGGGTCATCAAGCGGCGGCTGAAAGCGACGATAGCGGCCATCAATCATGCGCTGCTCGATACGCTGGCTGCCTGCGGTGATGTCAACCGCAATGTCATGTGCAGTCCCAACCCGGACCTGTCGGTGCTGCATGCAGAGACCCAGGCCTGGGCGGCGCGGATAAGTGATCATCTGACGCCGCGGACCAGCGCATATCACGAAATCTGGTTGGATGGTGAGCGCCTGCCCGGGAACGACGGGCCGCAAAGCGATGAAGAACCCATCTATGGCGCGACGTATCTGCCGCGCAAGTTCAAGATCGGCATCGCCACTCCACCGTGGAATGACGTCGATGTGTTCTCCCAGGACCTCGGCTTGATCGCGATCACCGATCAGGGCCGCCTGGCCGGATTCAATGTGCTGGTCGGTGGCGGCATGGGCGTCAGTCATGGCGAACCAGCCACCTATCCGCGCATCGCCGATGTGATCGGGTTTTGCACCCCGGAACAGGTGCTGGACGTGGCAGAGAAAGTCGTTACCGTACAGCGCGACTTTGGCAATCGGGCGGAGCGCAAACAGGCCCGGCTCAAGTACACGATCGACGCCCGTGGTCTGGACTGGTTCCGCGATGAATTGGCGTCACGACTGCAACAGCCCCTGCAGCCGGCAAAGCCCTACCGCTTCCTGACTTCGGGCGATGCGCTCGGCTGGAATCAGGGCCAGGACGAACGCTGGCACTTGTCGTTGCAGGTGCCGGCGGGGCGCGTGATCGACAGCGATGGCTTGCCACTGATGAGCGGCCTGCGCGCGATCGCCGAACTGGAATACGGGACGTTTCTGCTGACCCCGAACCAGAACGTGATCATCAGCGGCCTGGACGACGCGCATCGCGAACGCGTGCACCGACTGGCTGGCGAGCACGGCTTGCTGCCAGACCAGGCCGCCACAGCGGCGCGCCGGGGGGCGCTGGCGTGTGTCGCCCTGCCCACCTGCGGTCTGGCCATGGCTGAAAGCGAGCGTTATCTGCCGCAATTCCTCGCTCGCCTGGAGCCGATCCTGCAGCGACACGGTCTGGCCCAGGCGCCGGTCACGCTGCGTATCACCGGCTGTCCGAACGGTTGCGCCAGACCCTATCTGGCGGAGATCGGGCTGGTCGGCAAAGCGCCGGGGCGTTACAACCTTTACCTCGGTGCGAGTAATACCGGTGACCGCCTCAGCCAGCCTTATCTGCAAAACGCGGACGAGACGGCAATCTTCGATCTGCTCGATGCGCTGCTGGGTCACTATGCCGCCGCGCGGCGACCCGACGAGCACTTTGGCGACTTCCTGTTGCGCCAGGGGATCGCCGGGCAGGCCGGCCAGAACTACCATGACTTTCCGGCGGCCGTATTTCCGGCGGCCAGCCCCACTGAACCCGAATCTTCACCGGCACGCCGATGAGCCCGCCAGGCAACATGCTCGACGAGTCTGGCTCGGAGCAGGCCGCGCTGGCCAAGGCTAATGCTGTGCTGGCGGACCTGCCGGCACCGGCCCGAGTTGCCTGGGCCATGCGCACCTTGCCGGGGAACCCGATCCTGAGCTCGAGCTTCGGCGCCCAGTCCGCGGTCAGCCTCCATCTGATCACCCGCCTGCGCCCCGAGATCCCGGTAGTGTTGATCGACACCGGGTATCTGTTTCCGGAGACCTATCGCTTTATCGAGCAACTGAGCACCCGATTGCAGCTCGATCTGCGCGTCTATCGAAGCCGCCGCAGTCCGGCCTGGCAGGAAGCTGTCGAGGGTCAGCGCTGGAGTCAGGGCATCGACGGACTGGAGGCTTACAATTTCGAGAACAAGGTAGAACCGATGCAGCGCGCGCTGAGCGAACTCAAGGCTGGCATCTGGTTCGCCGGGTTGAGACGTGATCAGTCCAGCAGCCGTCAGGGGCTTGAGTTCATTCAGCGTTACGGCGAGGTATGGAAAGTGCATCCGATCGCGGACTGGACCGACCGGGATGTTTACACGTATCTGCAGCAACACCGCCTGCCCTATCATCCGCTGTGGGACGCAGGCTATGTGTCCATCGGCGACGTGCATACGACACGACCGCTCAGTGAAGTCGACGACCCGGAGGACACGCGTTTCTTTGGCCTCAAACGCGAATGCGGCCTGCACGATTCAGATCTGCTGTCTCCGCCGGCCGCCGGGACGATCCGCGGTCCTGTCTCGAGCCAGGACTCAAGCGCAAGGACCCGCGACGCTGGCGCGGCCGCCTGAGCAGCTATTTCTCCTCGGCAATGATTTCTGCGCAGGGCCCTTTCACCGGCAGGCGCACGCCTGCGAAAACCTGATCCACCGACTCCTGATCGTCCAGCATCAGCGTGTCTCTGACCGTGCGCGGATCCAGATGGCCCGCGAACAGCTCGATAAAATCGTACATATATCGACGCAGGATCAGATCGCGGCGAAAACCCAGCCAGGTCGTGCAACGCGGAAACAGGCCCGCCGCGTCGAGCGCGATCAGACCATCCTCGCCACTGCGCCCATGGGCCATGCTCGCGACGATGCCAATACCCAGACCCATGCGCACATAGGTCTTGATCACGTCCGCATCCCTGGCGGTAAACACCACTTCGGGTTCCAGGCCGCGCTGGCGAAACGCGCGCTTCAGGGTCGATTCGCCAGCGAAACTGAACACATAGGTCACCAGCGGGAACCGGGCCAGGTCCTCAAGCGTCGGCCGCCGGTCCAGATTGGCCAGCTCGTGCGTCTCCGGCACCAGGATCACCCGGTCCCAGTGGTAACAGGGCAACAGCACCAGTTCCGGGAAGCGCTGGCGGGACTCCGAGGCGATCGCAAAATCGATCTGCCGCTTATCCATCATCTCGGCCAGCTGCTCGGAAGTCCCCTGATGCAGATCCAGAGTCACGTCAGGGTAGCGTTCGCGGAATCGGCCAATCGCGTCGGGCAGCACATAACGCGCCTGCGTGTGAGTGGTTCCGATGGACAAGCGCCCGCTGGCTTCTTCGTAAATCTGTGGCGACAAGCCGCGGATGCCCTCAACTTCGCGCAATATCCGCGACGCGCGCCGAACCACTTCAGCGCCTTCAACGGTAAGCTCGGCCAGACTGCGGCCCTTACGTACGAACAGACTCAGACCCAGCTCCTGCTCCAGCAGCTTGAGCTGTTTACTGACACCCGGCTGCGAGGTATGCAGACGTTCGGCGGCCGCGGTGATGTTCAGGCCGTTATCGACCACCGCTACCAGATATCTGAGTTGCTGCAGCTTCATTGACTCCCGGTCCTCAAATTCGTCCCGCTCCCCGCCGGCGCGAGCTGATGCACCGCATGGGCAACGATCCCGCAAGCTGATATTCGGATGCCGGACCCTGTGCCGCGGGGACAAAAAAGCCACCGGCGGCGATCGCTCGGTGGCTCGGTAGCTGGCTGTGGATTGCTGTGTTCGGTCTTTCGGTCTGCTCAGACCTCGCAACGCCGCACGGCCACCGTGCCTGCAATGTCATTTCGACAACAGCACATCAGGCACTGGACAGCTCGGTTGGCATAAAAATTCATAACTCGTGTTTTAGCAGGAGCCAGCAAAGACGGTCAAGCCGGCGCATATAACAAAAACGCATGAAACCAGACAAAACCATTATTTCCCGCATCTGCGCCCACCCACCTATGCTCGTTCCTGGTTATCGCAACGGGGCCAAAATGCGTTACTTCCCAATCTTTGTCGATCTGCGTCAGCGTTCCTGCCTGCTGGTGGGCGGTGGTGAAGTCGCGTTGCGCAAGGCGCGTTTGCTGGTGGATGCGGGGGCCAGGCTTTCGGTATGCGCGCCCCGCCTGCACCCGGACTTCGCCGGTATCGGTCAACCGCAGCAGGTCAATCATCTGGCCGAGGCATTCGAGCCGCGGATGCTGGCCGGGCATTATCTGGTCATCGCGGCGACCGACGATCCGGCGACCAATGCATTCGTTTCCCGTGCCGCGGAAGCCGCGGGTATTCTGGTCAACGTTGTCGATGACCCGGCGCATTGCAGCTTCATCACGCCCGCGATCGTCGATCGTTCACCGCTCATCGTGGCCATTTCCACCGGCGGCACCGCCCCGGTACTTGCGCGGAGAATCCGCGGGTGGCTGGAGTCGCGTCTGCCTGGCCGTCTCGGCACGCTGGCCAGACTGGCCGGCGAATTACGTGCGCAAGTGAAGTCGCGCCTGGCATCCCTGAACGAACGGCGGCGCCTTTGGGAACAGCTGCTCGGGGGCGAGTTCGCCCATCTGGTGCTTTCCGGCAGTGACGAGCGCGACGCCCGGGCACTGTTCGACGATACCCTGGACGCGGCGACCCGATCACAAGGCCGGGATAGCGGACATGTATCCATCGTCGGCGCGGGACCCGGGGACCCTGGCCTGTTGACCATCAGAGCCCTGCAATTGCTCAACGACGCCGATGTGATCCTGCACGATCGACTGGTGTCACCGGCAATCCTGAGTCGGGCCCGGCGCGACGCCGAGCTGATACCGGTGGGCAAGGCGCCAGGACAGCCGGGGACTTCGCAGCAAGAGATCCATCGGATGATGATCGGGCTGGCCGGCGAGGGCCGCCACGTAGTGCGACTCAAGGGCGGGGACCCGTTCATCTTCGGCCGCGGCGGCGAGGAGGTGATCGCGTTGCGCCAAGCCGGTATCGCCCACGAGGTGGTGCCCGGGATTACCGCAGCCCTGGGGTGCGCGGCGGCCACTGCGCTGCCGCTGACCCAGCGGGGCAGCGCGCGGGCTCTGACCCTGTTGACGGCTCACGACGACGAAACCATCGATACGATGGACTGGCCGGGCCTGAGCCGAAGCGGCCAGACCCTGGTCTTCTATATGGGTCTGGGCCGCGCGGCCAGAATTCAGGCCCGTCTGCTGCAACACGGCAGGAGCGGATCGACGCCAGTTGCTATCATCCAGGACGGCACCACGCCGGACCAGAAAGCCATAGGCGGCGAACTCAGGGAACTTTCCAGTCTGGCAGACCATCATGGAATAAGTACCCCTGCACTGATCGTCGTCGGAGAGACGGCTGCTCTGGCGAGCCTGAAGCAATCAGCGGGGAGCGAAGAAACCGAAACCAGGGCCGGCATCTGGAGCAATCTGGCATTGGCAGGCTAGGCCAGCAGCACTCCCGGCAAGGAACAAAAAGATGATATATGACAGCATCCTCGACACGATAGGCTCGACACCAGTGGTGCGACTAAACCGGATCGCACCGGCTCATGTCGAGCTTTTTGTGAAAGCCGAATTTTTCAACCCCATGTCCTCGGTCAAGGACCGTCTCGCGCTCGGCATCATTCTTGACGCCGAGAAGCGCGGCACGCTCAAACCCGGGCAAACCGTGATTGAAGCGACATCCGGCAACACCGGCATCGCTCTGGCCATGGTCTGTGCGGCGCGCGGATACCCTTTTGTCGCGGTCATGGCGGACAGTTTCTCCGTCGAACGCCGGCGGCTGATGAAGGCCCTGGGCGCAAAACTGCTGCTGACGCCAGCCGCTGACCGGGCCAGCGGCATGGTCAAGCTGGCCAGGGAACTGGCGGCAAAGCATGGCTGGTTTCTTGCTCGCCAGTTCGAAAACGAGGCTAATCCCGCCTATCACCGGAATACCACCGGGCCAGAGATTCTCAGGGATTTTGCCAATCGCCGACTGGATTTCTGGGTGTCCGGGTGGGGCACCGGTGGCACCCTGACGGGTGCAGGCGAAATGCTGAAGCTGGCCCGTCCCGATATCAAAATCGTGGCAACCGAACCAGCAGGTGCCGCGTTGCTTTCCGGCGATGCGTGGCAGCCGCACAAGATTCAGGGCTGGACACCGGACTTTATTCCGGATGTTCTAAACCGTGACATTGCCGACGAGTTGGTCCCGGTCACGGATGAAGAGTCCATCGCCACCTCGCGCGATCTGGCCCGGCGGGAAGGTATCTTCACCGGGATTTCCGGGGGCGGCACCGTGGCAGCGGCGATCAAGGTTGCGGCCAAGGCGGAGAAAGGCTCGGTGTTGCTGGCGATGTTGCCGGACACTGGCGAGCGTTATCTCAGCACGCCGCTGCTGGCGGATGTGGATGAAACCTCGGATGACGAGTGGCTGGCTTCACTGGGATAGCCCGGTTTGATTCGACAATCGGTCTGGCCGTCCCGGCGGGCAACGCAGAACCCGCCCAAGGTCGCGCCAGGCTTTGTCGGCCGCGCTTGGTTGGACTGAGAACGGCTGAGCGGAAGCAGTGCGGGTGAGGCTGTCTGCATCAAACCCGGCGGACTGATTTCGGCGGACGACCGGGTCTGCAGCCGGCCTCAGCGCCACGGACGCGTGCCGGCGCCCGCTAGTCGCGGTCCCTCAGCCGCATCTGACGCTGCTTTTCGCTGATGCCCTGGCGCACCCGGCGCAGAAATCGTTTGGCCCAGGCGAACTCCAGACTCAGCACCGCCAGACCCGCGGGGATCACGATAACCGCCGGTCCCGGCAGGAAGATCATCGCGACCCCGACCAGCACCAGTGACATCCCCACCACGAATATGACCAGGCGCCGCGCCTGGCGGTAGGTGACGTCGATCAGTGCCTTGAACATCAGCGAGTCCGTGGCGGCCGGGTGAGCGCAGGGCTGTCGGTGATTCCCATCCTGCTCATTCTCTATGCAGCGGACAAACGCGACAAGCCCGCATTAGTCCGGGTAATTGTATGGGGAGATCAGGGCCTTGCTGATATGATCGGGATCGAGGTAGGAATGGGATGAGTATGATATTTCGCACAACACTGATCGCCGGCTGCCTGTTGCTGACCGCTTGCCTGTCGGCACGCCCCTGGTATGAGAAGGAACTCAAGGCCTGGGTCGGAGCACCGGTCAGCGAGCTGGAAAATGCCTGGGGACCTCCGACGCGAACGGTCATCGGCAAATCGGGCCTCCCGGAGATGGTGTATCAAAGCACTACCTATCGCGATGACCAGGAAGACGTGAAGCGGGACCCCAACCTGCTGCTGTCGGACCGGCCGCCGTCACCGCGCCCACAGATCGATGAACTCGAGTGTGAAATGCGCTTCCGGATAGAGAACGACATCGTTGTTGGCGTCAGTCACGACGGCGCGGGTTGCCAGGTGATCCCGCGCCCGGGCAAGTCACCGCGCTCCTGAGGAATGGGGCGAAATCAGGCCGCGACCAGCTAGCGCGTCTGGCCCACCGCCGTCAGGAAGTCCTGGTCATTGCCCTGCCCCGGTGACGTGAGCTGCCGTGAAGCAAACAAGGTCACTACGTCCCGAGTGCAGGCGGCGATCGATTTGCCTGACTGATCGAGCGCAATAAGCCCGTACTCCAGGTGCCGTCGATCCGCTTCGGCGATCGTCCTCGACACTGCCTGTTCCAGACTGGCGCCGTCCTCGATCCGGGTCACGATGCGCACTGCTGCCCCGTGATTGACGATGTGCTCGCCGACGCCAGTACATGAAACTCCGGCGATACGGCTCGCATAGGTCCCGGCAACGGTAGCGCTGTCGCTGACCCGGCCCGGGATCTCGTGACCGACGCCACCGGTGGAGGTGCCCGCGCACAATCCGCCGTCCACATCCAGCGCGATCGCGCCGACCGTGCCGGTTTCCCCGGCCAACTGTTGCCGATGTTCCTGCAATCGATGCTCGGTGATCGGGTCGAATTCCGGCATGCCCAGGCTGCGCGCGAACGCGGTCGCGTGGGCGCCGGCAAGTACCGGATGTCTGGCGCCGGACAGAGCCGCGGCGACATCGATCGGATGGCGTACGCTTTCGATATTGATCACCCCGGCGAAGGCTTCGGTTTCGCCATCCATCAACGCTGCCGACATGCGCGCGATGCCGTCGCGCTGCAGCCGGGATCCGAGCCCTGCATTGAAAACCGGGTCGTCTTCGAGCAGGCGAACGGCGGCCAGCACCGCCGCTTGCGCACCATCAGCCTGCAGCACCTCCCAGGCCTGCTGCCGTATCGCCAGCAGGCTGCGCTGATAGCGCTCAAAGCTGGCGTGCGATCCCTCGCGGGCGCCTGCGCCGCCATGGATGATCAGGGTTGGACCGGGCATGCCTGGGGACTCTGTTGAGGAGGAAACGACTATGGTAGTCGGATGCGGGGAGCAGTGGCAGTCCCGGGGCCAGCCGGGCTCTCCCGGTCAGGCCCGGACGCGGCGACAGCAAGCCCGGCCCATGCCGGCCATTCGCCGCCTTCCTTCGCCGCCAGGCGAGGCCGGGCTCGCCTGAGGTTTACTGATCCGGCACAATGTCAGGCCAGCCCGGCCCTGAACTCGCGAATGACCCCGCATCCGCTGTGAATCGACTCAAGTCATTATTCGTTATCTGGTATCCGCTGGCAGTGGTCCTGATCGTGATCAGCGCAGGCGCATCGATGATCGTCGACGGACCCGGCCTGGCCTGGGGCGGTGCCCTGCTGACAGCACTGCCGTTTGTCGGCCTGTATTTGCGCGCGGTCACTTCGAAGACCATGGCCCGCACCAGTCACAGCCTGCCGGTGCTGGTGCTGATTACACTTGCTGGCGGCGTCATCGCCGCCTATGGCTACTGGCAAAGCGGCTTTGCGACACACGGCGCGATGCTGGCGGCCGTGGTTGGCGTGGCCGGCTTCTTCCTGTTCGACTTCTGGTATTCGAGCTTTGGCCGCCGGGTCAACGAATGCCTGAAGACCGGCAAGGTTTTGCCGGATTTCGAAGCCCAGGCGCTGGACGGCAGCACGGTGCGTGCCTCGGATTTGCGTGGCCACCCGGCACTATTCATGTTCTACCGCGGTAACTGGTGTCCATTCTGTATGGCCCAGGTCCGTGAGATCACCGATCGCTACCGGGAGCTTGCCGAACGCGGCGTGACGATCGCATTGATCAGCCCACAGCCCACCGAGCTGACTCAGCGGGTAGCCGGGATGTTCGACGTGCCGGTCCGGTTCTGGGTCGATTCCGATCTCGGCGCAGCCCGAACGCTCGGCATTACCAGCGAATATGGTGTGCCGGCCGGCAAGATGGCCTCGACCTATGGTCGGGACACAGTGATGCCCACCGTGGTGATCGTCGATGCAGAAGGGCGCATCCTGTATACGGATCAGACCGACAACTATCGGGTCCGGCCGGAGCCGGACGTCTTCTTCAGGGTACTTGCGGCGAACGGTCTGTAATCCCGGAGCCGCCACCGATCAATCTGGACTCGCCTCCTGACAACGGCCAGGGATGCAGCTGCTTGGTGCAAACCGAAACAGGATAAGGGAGAGAGATGGCATGGACTTGCTGCGATGGATAGCTATTGGTATGGCAATGATGATCAGCGCCGCCGCGACGGCGTCAACCAGGCCGCTGGACGCGGAAACGATGTGGGAAGTTCAGCGCCTGGGCTCGCCCGCGTTGTCCCCCGATGGAAGCCGCGCGGTCGTGCCGGTCACCAGCTACGATGCAAAGTCCGGTGATGCGGCGACCCGTCTGTGGATGATCCCTACCAAGGGTGGCGAAGCCATCCAGCTGACTGCGGACGAATCCGGAACTCCAAACTGGAGCCCCGACGGTCGGTATATCGCCTTTGCGGCAAAACGTGGCAAGGACGAGGTCAATCAGCTCTACGTCATCCCTGCCGACGGGGGCGAAGCGCGTCGGCTCACCGACCTGCCGGCGGATGTCACTGCCATCCGCTGGTTTCCAGATTCAACAAAGCTGGCCTTTGTGACCCGGGTCTGGCCAGAGCTGGAGAATTGGGCAGCGCAGACGGAGAAAAGCAAGGCACGCGCGGAAAGCAAGATGTCAGCGATGGTCTGGGACCGACCGCCGATCCGCTGGTGGAACCACTGGATCGATGATCGTGAGGCGCATATTTTTGCTGTCCAGGTCGGCGGCGGCGAACCCGTCGCCGTGACCCTGGGTTCGGGATTGAAGCTGCCGGAACACAACCTGTCCGCGGCTGGCCCTGAAGCAGATGCCTACGATATTTCGCCGGACGGCAAGACAGTGGCGTTTACCGCGGATACTGATCCCAGCGGCGTAGACAGCAATTACGACGTCTATCTGATCCCGGCGGCCGGCGGCACAGTACGCAACATCAGCCGCGACAATCCCGCCGGCGACAGTTCGCCGTTGTTCAGTCCGGACGGACGCTGGCTGGTGTTCTCCAGGCAACTGATCAAGGGCTTCTACGGGGACAAGGAAAGGCTGATCCGTCATGACCTGAAAAGCGGCGAACAAGTCGATCTGACCGAGTCCTGGGACCGCTCCGTATCCGGACTGGTATGGAAGCCCGATTCAAAAGGCCTGTATGGCGCGATCGACGACGCCGGCCACACCCGGGTCTATGAGATTGCGATCAAGGACGGCGCACCGCGCGCCATCACCGGAGAAAACAGTTTTTCCGCGCTGGCGGTCGCGGGGCCGAATCTGATTGGGCTGCGTCAGAGTTTTGTCGAGCCGAATACTCTGGTCCGCATTGATCCGGCCAACGGTACGGTAAGCAAGCTCTCGGACTTCAATGACGAGCTGCTCGCCGGGATCGATTTCGGCACCTACGAGAGCGTGACCTATACAGGCGCTCTCGGGGAACCTGTACAGATGTGGATAAACTTTCCGCCCGGCTTCGACAAAGCGAAAAAGTGGCCACTGTATCTGTTGCTCCACGGCGGCCCGCACAACGGGATCACGGACAGTTTTCATTACCGCTGGAACGCCCAGGTATTTTCAGGCTGGGGCTATGTGACCGCATGGCACAATTTTCATGGTTCGAGCGGTTTCGGGCAGGCCTTTACCGACTCGATCAATCCAAACCAGGCGGACTACCCCTACCAGGACACCATCCTTGCAGCGGAGTACATGGCAGCCCAGCCGTGGATCGATCCGGACCGGATGGCAGCCGGTGGCGGCAGCTTCGGCGGCTACCTGGCTTCAATATTGCTCGGCCGCGAGCATCCGTTCAAAACGCTGGTGGCGCATGCAGCGGTGTACAACTGGCTGACGCAATACGCCTCGGATTATGGCTCGGGGAAACGTCGGTCTGGCGAGCACTGGGAATCTCCGGAGATCTTCAGGCGTAATTCACCGGCTGAGGGTGCCGGCGCTTTTTCCACGCCAACGCTGGTGATCCATGGAGAACAGGATTATCGAGTGCCTCTCAACCAGGGCATCGAGCTGTATCAGACCTTGCAGAACCGCGGCGTGCGCAGTCGGCTGGTCTACTTCCCGGATGAGAATCACTTTGTTCTGAAGCGGGATAACTCTATCTTCTGGTATCAGCAGAAACGGGACTGGCTCAAGGAATTTATCGGCGCCGGACCAACACCGTGATGCTCGAACCCGGGCCCGCGCCGCGGGGGCCCGGGTGACGCGTCACAGACGAGCGCCGGGAATCGACGCTAGAGCTCGAAATCCTCGAGATCCCGAAGCTCTCTATCGAGTCGCCGGCTCTCGGCCAGCGCCTCCAGGGCGCGTCTTGCAGCGGTACTTGGACCGCTACGCCGGGTTTCGCGAGCGACGATGTTGTTCATGTCGCGATCCGGATCGAAGCCGGGCAGCAGGTCGAACTCGGGGTCCGGATGGAACTCCGGTTCCCTCTCCTGAACTCTCCGACGGGGCTTTCTCTTGCTCGCCATAGGTCTCGCCGTGAATGTGGGCCTGGGATCGTGATTTTGCACCTTTCATGCGGTTTAGACCAATTCTAATCCGCGAGTTCCCGACTCGTAGCAGACGCTGGCGGATTCTCATATAGTGCACAGGCTGTAGGGCAGGCGGAGCCGTCGGAGTAGCCAGATTGCTAAAGGCCAGGCAGAAACTGGGTAAGTACAAAATCGAACAGCGTCTGGCCAATGGGCCTCTGGCTGCGGTCTACCGTGCCTACGACACGATTCAGGGCATGCGGGTTGCGCTGAAAATCCCGCATCGGCGGTTCATGGACGAGTATTTCCTGCAGGACTTTCGCAAGGAGGCCCGCCTCTCGATCAAACTGGAGCATCCCTGCATCCTGCCGATCCACAACGCCGACTTTATCGGCGGTTACTTTGTGATATCGATGCCGCTGGGTGACGAGACCCTTGGTGATCGGCTGACGCGCAGAGTCTCGACGTCGAAAGCGCTCGCGCTCACGACACAGATCATTGCTGCGGTGGCTCATGCGCACGCACAAAACATCATCCACTGTGACATCAAACCGGAAAATTTCATCGTATTCGGCGGTGATCGCCTGCGCCTGACCGACTTTGGCTTCGCCAAGCTCGGCAAGGGTCGCATCGACGCATCGGGCTCCGGCACGGTTGGCTACGTGGCCCCGGAACAGGCCATGGGCCGACCCATGTTTCAATCCGATGTGTTCTCAACCGGGCTGGTCCTGTTCCGTATGTTTGCCGGCAGCCTGCCCCGATGGCCATACGACTGGCCACCGGCCGGCACCGGCCGGCTTCGACAGAAATTGAGCCCGGCCATGATCCGCATGATCCGCCGCGCGATCGAGATCGATCCCGAGGAGCGCTATTCAGACGCGGGCCAACTGCAGGCTGCGTTTCAGCGAATCCGTCATCCCGCGGCGCGCCGGGCGGTCAACTGAGCTTGGCTTCCGCAGCGCCGGGACAGGCCCCGCAAGCAGAGGTCCTGACCGATATCGATCAGACCCTGCAGGGTCTGGTCCCGGTCGCGGGCGGTGTGGCGGCCTATTTTTCATCGCCATCGCCAACCGGGTCGGGTCGCAGCCAGGACGCGCTGGCAGTCGTCCCGACCGGGATAAACCGCGCGCTGCTGGCGGTGGCCGACGGCATGGGTGGATTGCCGGGTGGCAGAGAAGCGGCCGCTTGCGCCATCCGCGTGCTGGCGGACGCCGTGGCGGCGAGCGGGCCCGCGGACTCGGGTTTCAGACCTGCCATTCTGGACGCCATCGAGGCCGCCAATCAGGAGATTATCGACGCCGGGCTCGGATCCGCGACCACGCTGGCGGTTGCCGAAATCGGACCCGGTTTTGTGCGCCCCTACCATGTTGGCGACTCGGAGCTGATGCTGTTTGGACAACGCGGCAGACTTGCTTTCCAGTCGGTACCGCACTCACCGGTGGGTTTCGCCTATCACTCCGGATTGTTAAACGCAGACGAAGCCATGTCGCATGCCGATCGCCATCTGGTCTCCAACGTGCTCGGCACGCGAGACATGCGCATCGAGGTGGGCAGCCAGATTGCGATGAAACCGGCCGACACGCTGGTCCTGTGTAGTGACGGGCTGGTCGATAATCTGCAGCTGACGGAGATTTGCGAGCTGTTGCGTACTGGTCCTCTCGATCGCCAGCTCCAGCAACTGATCGATATCGCTCGCGAACGGATGGCCGAGGAATTGACCGGGCACCCGAGCAAACCGGACGACTTGACCGTGATCGTATTCAGGACCCGTCCGGGCGCGGCTCTGCGCCGTCGTTTTGGCCTTTGAATGCAGGTCTTCGGCCTGGGGCCTGGCTTCGCTAGAGAAACAGCGACATATCCACCGGCCCGGTGAAGCCGGGAAATACCAATCCGGTTTCCGCGCGCCCGAGGCGTTTTAGCAGCATCTCGGAAAACACTGTCCGCAGATCAGTTTCGATCCTTAGATCCTCGCCAAAAGCCAGATCACCATCGGTCAAGCCCGGCCAGGTTCCGGCAACCTGGCCCCCGTTCACGCCGCCGCCGAGCAAGTACGCGACACTGGCCGTGCCGTGATCAGCGCCGCTGGCTGAATTGTCCGCCACGCGACGGCCAAACTCGGTATGCACGAGCACCGTGATGTTGGCCATGCGTGCGCCCATGTCGGTGTCAAAAGCGGCAAGACAAGCGGCAAGATCGCTCAACGCCGGAGCCAGGAAGGCCGGCAGATTCTCGTGATGATCCCAGCCACCGACATCCAGGCAGATGACTTCGGTGCCGAGCGGCGACTTGATCAACTGAGCCGCCTGCAGCAACTTTCGACCCAGTTCAGTCTCCGGATAGCTTGCCCCGTTCTCCGTGGTGAAACGCGACGGATCGGCCAGCAACAACTCATCCATCGCATAGATCGCAGCCTCGGCAGGTCCGCTGTAGGGCACCGGTTGTTGATACCAATCTGCCAGCAGCGCCTGATAGCTGGACCCGGTCAGATCGCCAAGGCCAAACTCCTGGATGCCTTCGATCGCGATCGGCTCGATTGCACCGGTCAGGGAAAACGGGACATTGCCGCTGATCGAGACCGCCCTGAATGACGAATTGGTCAACGCGAGGCTGGTGGCAAGATGGCGTCCGATCCAGCCCTCGCTGAGATCAGCCTTGGCCACGACGGCGCCCTCGACCAGCGCCTGAGCATCGAAATGTGAGCGCGATCCGTGCGGAACACCGGTGGCGTGGACCAGTGCAAGCCGGCCCGCGTCATAAAGAGGCTTGATCGGTGCCAGCGACGGGTGCATGCCGAAGAATCCGTCGAGGTCGATTACACCGCCAGGATCGCCGGGCGGCGGCAAGGCAATGCGCGGACGCCGCGTCGCATAGTCCGGATCAGCATAAGGCACGATGGAATTGAGCCCGTCGGCAGCGCCGCGTTGGAATATACAAACCAGTACGTCCCGATCAGGATTGACCGCGCGCAGGCTGATGATGTCTCTGCGATTAAAGGACATGAACGGTCGTGCTCCTAGCGCAATTGAAAATAGACCGAGCTCAGCAACAGGCTGGTGACGATCGGTACCAGCTCGGGAATCACCGCCACCGGAATCTGTGCATCGGCCGGCAGACCGATGGCATCGGCCAGCCAGTCGACCAGTAACTGCAAGTCGTCCGCGGCCATCGGGCGCATCAAAATCTCATCCGCAAGCCTGCTGACAATCGTCGCCGTTGTGTTCTCGTTACCAAGCAAATCCGTCAGTGGATAGAAGCCGCCAAAGCTCAGCCCGAGCGAGATACGCCAGCGGTTGAGCAGTCCTCCGGTACTGCCCCAGTAACTAGCCTGATCCGGGTAACCGTCAGGTGTCGGCCAGTAGAACGGGATTTGCCCAAGCACCGACGCGACACCGAACAACAGCTCGCCGTTGTCGTTGGGCAGAGCTAGTTGCGGGTTCAGTGAGCGCACGACCTGGCCCAGAAACTCCTGGGGTCTGCTCAGTTTGCGGTCCGCGGTCGAAAGAAATTCATCACTGGCGAACAGGGCCATCAGCGTGGCGCGAATGTCGCCGTCGCTGACGGCAAACGCCTGAGCGATCGTGTCGATGACGGCTGCAGATGGCTGATCGCTGATAAACCGGCGGCACAGCTTCTCGGCAATATACCGGGCCGTAGATGGATGCCCGGCGATCAGATCCAGCACCGTCTCGCCGTCAGCGATACCGCCGCCCGCAGGGATGATCTGACCGAGCACCGTTTTGGCATCGTTATCATGCAGTATTGGCTCAAAGGCGAACTCGGCAGTGCCGAAATCCAGGGTCCAGCCGGTAAAGCAGCGCGCGACCTCCTTGATGTCCTGCTCGGTATAACCGCCGTCTACGCCCAGGGTGTGCAGCTCGAGCAATTCTCTGGCGTAATTCTCGTTTGGCGCCTCTGCCGTGTTCAAATAATTATCCAGGTAGAACAGCATGGCACTGCCCTTGGCCGACGCATGGAGCAGTTCGCGGAAATTGCCCAGTGCGTGCGGACGTATCACTCGCGCGTCGTCCGCTGGCTTGAGGATGGGTTCGAAACCGTTGATCAACTGGATGCTGAAGTGATTCGACCAGAATTCGACCATCACCTCGTAGAGCTGACGCGGGCTGAAAAACGCGCGATATTGTGTCGCCGCCACCAGATCTCGCACCACAGCGCCGATATTGCCCGGAAAACCAGGACGTAACTCCGCCGGAGATCGATCCGCCAGCGGAAACAGATTCGCGACCGTGTTGTCGATCAGCGTCGCATCAATGTTTTGGTAATCGAGCTGCCGTTCCAGGTAGCCGTCGATGCCGAGACTGCGGATCTCTGCCAGGCTGTTTTTGTTGACGCCAAAACTGGTGCGCTTGAGGACCGAGAATTCGACCGTCGGCGGCGGAATCCGGGATGCCGGGGGCGGGTTCGGGTCGCCGATGGGCGGGCCGGGATCAGGGGCGGGCGCAACGGGCTGGTCGCCGCCCCCTCCACCGCCACAGGCCGCGACCGCGGCAGTCAGAGCGCCGTAGCCCAGGCCTTTGCCGGCCATGGACAAAAAGCGCCGCCTGCTCAGGTTCTTCATTACGGCCATGGTCTTCCTCTGCTCAGGCGCTGGCGATCGCTCTCGGTTCTTAGTAGAGATACCGGTGGAACCCTAGCATCTTCAGGCCGCCAGAACGCGCGACCAGGTTCCCGGAAATGCCTGCTGCGGCCAATCTCCCACAACAGACCTGAACCTGGGCTGAACAAGACCATAGCCCGGTCAGGCGGCGGCTAGTCCAGGCGTTTCTTGAACCGCAGCACGGCGAGGGTAATGGCGACGCCGAAGAATATCAGCAAGGCCTGAATCTCTGTCATCAGCTCGGCAATGCTGGCGCCGCGGAGGATGATGCCGCGGGACAGGCGCACGAAATGAGTCAGCGGCAACAGTTCAGCGATCCGCTGGGCGAATAGCGGCATGCCGTCGAAGGGGAACATGAATCCCGACAACAGGATCGATGGCAGAAACAGAAACAGAGTCAGCTGCATCGCCTGAAACTGCGTGCGTGCCAGCGTAGAGATCAGGAGCCCGAGGGTGAGACTGGCGCCGATAAAGGTCAGCGCGGCCACGTACACATCGAGCAAATGGCCGCGCATCGGCACGTGGAACAACCAGTGGCCGACCAGCAGCACGATGGTCACCTGCACCAGACCAATCAGGATGTATGGAATGAGCTTTCCAAGCATCAGTTCCGAGGTTCGCACCGGCGTGGTGATCAGCAATTCCAGATTTCCCCGCTCACGCTCACGGACGATGGCCACGGCGGTAAACAGCACCATCGTCATGGTCAGAATCACGCCGATCAGCGCCGGGACGATCTGCACTGCGGAGCGGCGTTCCGGATTGTAGTAGTTACGCAGCTCGAACAAGGGGTTGGCCTGTATCGTCTGCCCAGGACGGGCGGGAGGCGGCATCTGCAGCAATTGGCTGGCAACGTTCAGGATTGTCGGATCGCTGCCATCCACCAGCAGTTGGGCGGCGGGTCGTGCGGGATCTGCAAGGCGCTGCTCGAAATCCCGTGGCAGGTAGATTCCGACCGTGATCTCGCCGCGGCGCAACGCGTCAAGCAAGGCCTCCGGAGTCGCCACCTGGATCATCAGATCCAGGACCTGGCTGGCCTGCATATCCTCAACCAGCTGGCGTGAGTACGCCGTCTGCGCCTGATCCGCGACTCCGGCAGTGAGATGGCGCACGTCCAGGTTTATCGCGTATCCAAAAAGCAGAATCTGCATCAGCGGGATGCCAACCACCATGCCCAGCGTCAGCCGATCCCGCCGCAATTGCCGCGTTTCCTTGGCCGCGATAGCCCGGATCCGGCGCAGGGTATTCATCTGCCTGCCTGTTTCGCAGCGCGGGTCGCCGCCACGAAGACGTCTTCCAGACTGGCGACTGTCCGCTCAACCTCTGACGCCAGGCCGGCATCGTCAAGGTGCTTGCGCATGCGCTCCTCGGGATTCGGTACTTCCGTATCCACCAATATGTGCAGTCGCGAACCGAGCTGGGTCACGCTGCGGACCTCCGGCAAGGCGTCCAGAACATGATGGGCGGATCGCGGTCGCGCGCAAACGACTTCTATCACCGTAGCGTCGATATCGCGCATCAGTACTTTAGGCGCGCCCTCGGCGGCGATACGACCGCGGTCGAGGATCGCCAGCTGGTGGCAACGCTCCGCCTCGTCCATGTAATGCGTGGAGACCAGGATGGTGGTCCCCGCTTCGACCAGATCGAACAGGCTCTCCCAGAACTCTCTCCGGCTCTGCGGATCGACAGCGCTGGTTGGCTCGTCCAGCAACAACAGCTCGGGGCGGTGCAACGTGGCTGCCGCCAGCGCCAGGCGCTGGCGCTGACCGCCGCTCATGGTTCCGGCGCGCTGACGACGAAGATCGTCCAGACGGTACTCTTGGCGCGCGGTGATGATGCGCTGGCGTTTCTCTTGCCTGGGGAGGCCATATATTTCGGCCATGAAATCCAGATTCTCGTCTACGCTCAGATCTTCGTAGAGAGAAAACTTCTGGGTCATGTAACCCAGGCGACGGCGGACCAGCTCCGACTCACCGGTCGCGTCGTTACCGAGCACCTGCACTTGTCCCGAAGTGGGTCGCAGCAGGCCACACAACATCCTGAATGTAGTGGATTTGCCAGACCCGTTCGGACCGAGGAATCCGTATATTCTGGCTCGCGGAATGTTGAGGTCCAGGCTATCCACGGCGATGACATCGCCGAATCGGCGCGTCAATCCTCTGGCAATGATGGCGGCATCCACTGTCTACGGCGCATCCGCGCTGGTCAGCTCCGGAAACGTCACCTCGACCGGCAAGCCGACAGGAAATTCAGTGGCGGCCTCGCCGAGGAGAGTAATCTCGGCAACATAGGCCAGCCGGCTGCGATCCCGCTCGGTGAGCGAGAAATAAGGCGTAAAGGTGGCGTCGTTAGCGACCGTGCGCACCCTGCCTTCCTGGATCTCGGCAACACCATCGACTGCAATTCGCGCACGCATGCCGACCTGGACCAGAGCACGCAGCGATTGCGGGATATAAATACGCGCGTACGGGGCTGTGTCCGCCAGCAACACCATCACAACGGCCCCCGCCGGGGGACGGTCGCCTAGCCGGTAGGGAATGGTATCGATCGTACCCGCTACCGGCGCTCTCAATGTCAGCCGGGACAGCTCGAGTTCCTGTTCGGCCAGCGCCGCGGCTGCCTCGCCCACAGCGGCCCGAGCCTGATCGAGCTCTTCGGCTGTGGTCCCTGTGAGCCGTTCCCTCAATACCGCGGCGGCGTCATTTCGAGAGGCCAGCGAAACATCCCTTCTGGCTCGCGCCTGATCAAGCGCCTCGTCACTGAGCAGAGCCTGACTGACCAGTTCCGCGGTTCGAATCAGAGACTTCTCGTCGGTCTCCAGCTGACCTTCTGCACCTTCAAGCCGGGCGCGCGCGGCGGCTATTTCCTCGGCCCGGGGACCTCTTTCCAGCTCTGCCAGGCGCCGCTCTGCGCGCAGCCTGGCTGCTCGGGCCCGATCCACCCGGGTTCTGACCAACGATGGATCCTGGATGGCCAGCGTCTGGCCCGCCTGCACCCGCTCGCTTTCGCTAACGGATATTTCGACCAGCGTTTCCCAGGCCTCAGCCTGGATCTCGATACGGTCGCGCTCCAATGTCCCGACCAGGGGTAGTGGCGACTCGTTGTTCTCGCAACCCATGATCGAGACCATCGCGATGGCGCTGACCAGCGCTGCAACGGTCTTCGCCGACAGGCCCGGATTCATTTGCTCACTCCACGCTGGAAGAACCCGCAGGCGAATTCACCCCATGAGGCGAGGAACGTTGCGTCCATCGGGCCTTCAAGCACTCGCTCCAGCATGGGACGGGCGAGAAACGGAAACACGCACAGGCTCATGACCGAAATCAAAGCCAGGTTGGTATCGACGTCGGCACGCACGTTGCCGGCCTCACGCTCCCGCTGCAGCGCTGCGCCAAGCAGTTTCCTCGCGCGCGAGGCAAAACGTTGCCCATAGTGGCGCCGGAAGTCCTCGCCTCCCTCTTCGAGCTCACGAAATACCAGCGGCGGCAACCAGGGATTGGCGCGGAACATGCCCATGTATGCATGCATGAACTCCGTTACCGAAAGCGGCGGACCGGCGCCACCTTCACGTGCCTCGAGCGAGGCCAGCACCGGAGGAATGACTTCTTCAAGCAAACCCCGATACAGGCCATGCTTGTCGCCGAAGTAGTAATGGATCATCCCCGGCGTGGTCTCCGCCGCAGCGGCCAGCTGGCGGGTCGAAACGGCATGAAAGCCGTGTCGGGTGAACAGGTCCCGGGCCGCGATCAACAACTGCGCCCGCACGTCTCTCGGATCATCGCCGGCCGGGCGGCCGCCGCGCCGTCCGTTACCCGCACCAGTTTCTGGACCAGTCATGATTTGTAATTTAATCAAACGTTCGATTAATTAGCAAGAGATTCCGCGACCCGGGGCCGTCGGCCTTGCCGGCATCTGGCCGGGCGGCTATCGTCGCGCCATCGTGAGCACGCCTGCCGAAAACACAGCGCGCCTGATCCAGATGTGGGCCGGTCCGCGCAACGTCTCCACCGCGGTGATGTACAGCTTTGCGCAGAGGCCAGACACGCGGGTGGTGGACGAACCGCTGTACGGGTACTACCTGCAGCACAGCGGTGCGGACCATCCGGGTCGTAAGGAGATCCTGGCCGCAATGGACCTGGACGGTGAACGCGTCATGCGTGAGCTGGGTCAACGCGGCATGCGGGATCAGCGGCGCGATGTCTTGTTCGTCAAACAGATGGCCCACCACCTGAGTGGCATCGACTATGCGCTGCTTGAAACTTCGCTCAACTTTTTGTTGATCCGCGATCCGGTTGAAATGCTGCCGTCGCTGGCCCGTATTCTGGACAATCCGCAGCTCAAGGATACCGGGCTGGACCGGCAGGTCGAGTTGCTGGACCGTCTTCAGAATTTCGGCCAGACCCCATTTTGTATCGATGCGCGGGAACTGCTCATCGACCCGGCGGGGGTGCTGACCCAGGCCTGCGCACGACTGGGCATTCCGTTTTTTCCCTCGATGCTGACCTGGCCCCAGGGCCCTCGGGCAGAGGACGGGATCTGGGCGCCTTACTGGTATCGCAATGTGCACCGCTCCCGGGGCTTTCAGCCGTGGCGGGCGCCGACGAATCCATTCCCGCCCGAGCTTGACGAGCTGCTTGAAGAATGTCGGCCCTATTATCAACGCCTGTATGCCAAGGCCCTGCGCGCCCGGGAGGAATCATGAGCGTAGCGACCGTCGATCCCAGAAACGCCGACATCGTGGTCCATGTGGGTGGGGCCCTGGTGCCGCGATCCGAGGCCAGGGTTTCAGTCTTCGACAGCTCAGTCCAGGGCGGGGATGCGGTATGGGAGGGCTTACGTGTCTACGAAGGCCGGATCGCGGAACTCGACGCCCATCTTGATCGCTTGCTTGAATCTGCCCATGCGCTCGCCTTCGACGGCACGCCGGGGAAGGACGATGTTCGTCAGGCCGTGTTCGAGACTCTGCAGGCCAATGGCATGCGTGATGGTGTGCACATACGACTGACCCTGACCCGCGGCGAAAAACTGAGTTCGGGGATGAATCCAAGGCTCAACCGTTCGGGTCCCTGCCTGATCGTGCTCGCGGAGTGGAAGCCTCCGGTCTATGGCGACACCGGGATCAGGCTGGTCACCGCCTCTACCCGGCGCAACACACCGCAATGCCTCGACTCAAAGATCCACCACAATAACCTGCTCAACAATATTCTTGCCTGCATCGAGGCCAATGTGGCGGGGGTGGACAGCGCACTGATGCTGGACGTCGCGGGCTTTGTGTCAGAAACAAACGACACTAACGTGTTCGCGGTACGCCGCGGTCAGGTGCTCACACCCCATGCTGACAGCTGCCTGCCCGGGATCACCCGCGGCCTGTTGCTGGAATTGTGTCGCCGGAACGAGATAGCGGCCGTGGAGCGAAATATTTCTTTGACCGAGATGTACAACGCGGACGAGGTCTTTACTACCGGCACAATGGGAGAATTGACGCCGGTACTGGAGATCGACGGCCGCCGCATAGGCGAAGGCAAACCAGGCCCGATGACCAGACGCCTGATGGGACTGCACGGCCGCTGGGTGAGGCAACACGGCGAACCGCTGCCATTTTGATGCTTCAGGAGGTCTTGAAAACGCCGGTCTGAATCATCGCGTCGGCCGCTTCTTCCACGACCACTCGGTTGCGCCCTTCTTTCTTTGCCCGGTACAGCGCCTGATCGGCAAGCTGGATCACGCCCTGCAGGCTCCGCGCCGTCTCGGTCGGTGTGACCACAGCAGCACCGATGCTGACCGTGACCACCTGCGACACAGCCGATGATCTATGCGGCAAACGCAATCCGGCCACCGCATTGCGCAGCTGTTCGGCCAGCATCGCGGCCGACTCCGTCTCGATATCATAGAGCAGCAGGATGAACTCTTCACCGCCGAAACGACCGGCGAAATCCAGTGGCCTGCGTGCGGCACGAGAGAGAGCGGAGGCAACCTTACGCAGACACTCATCGCCGGCCTGGTGGCCGTGGTGGTCGTTATACGCTTTGAAGAAATCGATGTCCGCCAGCATCACACATAAGCTACAGCGCTGGCGCCTGGCGATGGCCCAGGCGTTCTCCAGATAACGATCAAACGCGCGGCGGTTGTAAAGACCGGTCAATCCGTCCCTGTCCACCATCTCAGCAAGCAGGTGACTCTCCAGATAACGTTCGCGCATCGCGTGCTCGAGCACATAACTGCCCATCCCGCAGATCACGATGGTGACCAGCAGGATCGCCGCGTTGTAGCCGAGCTGTCCAAGCGGCATCCCGACCAGCAGCGCACCGCCCACATAAGTGATAAGTGCCAGCAGACCCACAAGCATCGCGGTTTGCATAAACAAACCCAGCGCGAAAAAGACGAACACGATCACGACCGGCAAGCCGGCAAATGCCAGCTGGTGCAAATCCGCCGGCAGCATCAGGCTGAGCGCGACATGTGCCAGCGCGATACTCAGCGCGGTCAACAGCAATACTCGCCGAAACAGCGTCCGGCGGCGCGACATAAAACTAAGGATGATCGTGACCAGAAATGAAGGGGTCAGCAGACCAAAGCGAATCGCGTCAGCCAGCGGCGCCGAGACTGATGAGGTGACAGGCCGGCCAAGCCCAAAGAAAAATACGGTCAACAAGAAGCCGACCAGTAGCGAGACGCGAACAAAAACCCGATTTCGCTCGAAATGCTCGTCTCTGTATGCAGGCTCCAGCTCTTTATGAAACCGCAACCAGGTAAAGCCGACCTCCAGCTGCCGTGCAAAAGCCGAGTCGACACCATGCTCAGCGCTAGGCTTGTTGACCATCTACGGGCCGCTCTTTGGGCCGGCATCGGTGCCGGCCCGGCAGGTAAGGCCTGGCCCTGTCCGGCCGCCGCACCCTGTCTGCGGTTGCAGCGCGTCGGGGCCACCGCTACTGCTCCATCCTGGCCGCAGTTCCGTGACCCGGCGCATCGCCGAACTAATTCCCGACCGGCAGCCCGGCCGCTGAGCCGTGCAACGCCTCCTGAGCCTCTCTGCGCTGCAATTCGATCTGCTCCCGCGTGTAGCACACAGTCTTCGACATGTGAGAACCCGTGGGTTTTTCACGGCGGCAGACCAATTCGTCTTTTTCGTCGCTCATCGAAGCGTTGTAGGCCTCGACCTTCTCATCGGTGGACATCGCCGCCTTCTCCTCCTCGGTATACGTCGGTGCGACCTGCAGGTCCTTGGTCTTTCCGGACGTGGGCGCCGCGCAGCCAGCCAGGGCCACTAACAGACCGAGCGTAATAGCGGAAACGAGTGTCTTGGTCATATCTCTTCTTTCTCCACAGCGGGCAGGGCTTCTTGATCGTGTCAGTTTGCTGTACGGCCAGGCGCCGGCGTCATCTTAGACCATTGCCGGGGTACGCGGTTCGGCGAAGTCTAGCAGCTCGACTTGCTGCTGCCCAAGCAAGACGTGCCGCATCCAGACCCGGAACACTGGACCGGAACCGCTCGGAGCGGGGATCACGCGCTGCCGAAATAGGCCTGCAAAAACTGCTCGAAAGGAATGCTGTCGCCCGCTTCGATCTCATGTTGGCGCCGGATCGAATCCAGCGCTTCGCGCTCGAATTCCTGGCTGCGCTGGATCTTTAACTCGGGCAACTGCATGAAGTAATCCCGATGGTCGGCCGACAAGCGCCGTGCAAATTCAAAGAAACTCTCGCCGCTGGTATCCAGTTCATTAAGAATCTGCGCCGATGGCGTCAGCGTTGGATCGGCAACCTTCTCACGCTGCAGCGCCAGCGCGGCGGTGTAAGAGCCGTCGCCGTCCGCGTCGAGTAATGCACAGATCGGCGCCATGGCGGCGATGATTTCCCGCCCCAATTCTTCAAGTCCAGGGCTCCGGCTACCTACAGCCAGCTGCAGTCGCGGGGCGCGACCCCGCTCGGCAACAAGCAGATGATTTTGATCACAACAGATCGCTTCTTCACTGCTCATCGGCGGGCTGTCCATCAGCATGCACATCAGCAGGAACGCCTCCAGAAAGCGCATCTCGTTCTGATTGACGCCGGCAGGGTCGAACGGGCTGACGTCCAGCGCCCTCACCTCGACATAGGACACGCCGCCACGCCGCAGCGCAGCGGTCGGCCTTTCCCCGGAATGCGCTATCTGCTTCGGTCGGATAAATCCGTAGTATTCGTTCTCGATCTGCAGGATCGAGGTGCTTAGCTGCCGCCATTCCCCACCCACCACCGTGCCGATTTTTTCGTACTTCGGAAACGGGGTATGGATCGCCTGGTCGAGGCCAGCCAGATATTCGTCCAGCGCGTTCATCGACAGGGAGATGCTGGCCTGGTTGGAATTCCGGTAGCCTACCCCGCTCATGCGCAATGTCGTCGCGTGGGGGCCAAAGGCCGTCGTGGGATCCAGGTCGGGCAGGCCGGTGGGTCGCCCGAGAAAGAATGATTTGCACACCGCCGGGGAAGCCCCGAACAGGTACAGCACCAGCCAGCCCAGCCGTCGATAATTTCGCAACAGATCAAAATACCGCCGATCACGAAATTCCCGCAAGCCTCCATCGTGACGGTAAACCTCTTGCAGCGATGGCCACGCCGTTTCCGGCACCGAGTAGTTGAAATGCACCCCGGCGATCGCCTGCATCACACGACCATAGCGATAACTCAGACCGCGACGATAAATCTCTTTCATCTGGCCGGCGTTTGAAGTACCGAATGTTGCGATAGGGACGCTGTCCTCGCTGTTCACCGCACATGGCATGCTCGTGGCCCACAGCATTTCCTGATCCAGATTGCGGATCACAAACTGGTGCAGATTGCAGAGGAAACTGAGCGTCTCCCAGTTGTCTGCGAAAGGCGGCGTGACGAGCTCCGGCAGAGCCTCAGAGAAATCCGTGGTAATCCACGGATGGGTGAGCGCCGATCCCAGGCTGGCCGGATGCGGTCGCGCAGAAATCCGGCCGTCCATGCCTACCCGCAGGGACTCTTTTTCGACACCACGCAAGCCGTGCCTGAGAACGCCCGGATCGGTGACCGCAGCGATCCTGTCAAGACGCTGGTGCAGAACACGGAACATGCAACCCTCCACGAACAGAACCGCTCGAGAAACCGGAGTTACGGATGTCTGGGTCTCGCAACCAGGAACCCGCGCGTCGGTGGCGCCAAGCCACCGGGAAAGTCAGGGATTATACGTCTTCGACGGGCTGGCAACCGGGACAGAAATAAGTTCTCCGCCCACCTGTGCTCGCGCGGACGATTTTCTGACCGCAGCGATAACAGGCCTGCCCGTCGCGGCCAAACACCTGAAAGCGTCGGGCCTCGCGGGAGGCACCCTGCATGCGGAGACGTTCCACCAGCGCATCACCATTGATGATGCCGCCGGTCCGATAGGAGCGCCGTGGCAAGCGCAAGATGGCCAGGGCCAGCGCATCCAGTTGCCGGCCGGTGCAATCAACCGGTCTGCGCCGGGGATGGACACGTGCGACGTACAGGATCTCGCTGCGCAGATAGTTGCCGAGGCCGGCGAAAAATCCCTGGTCAAGCAACAGTGCCGCGAGTTGGCGCCGGCGGAATCCGCGCTCGTCCAGCCGACGGCGGATCAGGGACTGGTTGACCGAGGCGTGCAGTGGATCCGGACCAAGTCCGGCAAGTCGGGGATCGCGATCAAGTTCATCTTCACCGATCACATCCACTGCAGACGCGCTGTAGAGCAGCGCCGAGTGGGTGTCAGTATGCAGGCCGACCCGCAGACTGCGGTTGGTGTCCGGATACTGATCCCGCGGCCGCACGTACCAGCGGCCATACAGCTGATTATGACTGTAGAGCCGGAGCCCGCTGTCGAATCGCACCAGCATGTGCTTGCCGATTGTGTCCACGGACACCACCGACTGACCCTGCAGCGTCTTGCACCATGGCTGCAGGGACTCGAAAGCAAGAAATACATGCTGCACGCGCTTGCCAGCCAGAACGGCTTGCACACGATCAGCCGCGCGACGTATCTCGGGTCCCTCTGGCATTCCCTAGTGTCCTGTTTGCCTGCCCAGCAGCCCGTCCTGCCGTGTTGCAGTCGCTTGAAGTAGCTCGCTACTGCTGCGCGCCTGCGCCTCGCAGGACGCGCTGCTGAAGGCGCTGAAAGTCAACGAATCAGGCAAACAGGACACTAGAAGCGGATGCGGCCGGTAAGCATATCGCGGAACATCACGAAGTCACCCGCCAGACTGTAGAACGGATATCTGAAGGTCGCCGGCCTGTTATGCTCAAAAAAGAAATGACCGGTCCAGGCGAATCCGTAGCCGACAACGGGCATCAGCCACAGCAGCGCCCAGCTCGCGGTGAGCGTCGCGAACAGGGCCACCGCGATCAGTAGCGCGGTGCCGACAAAATGCAGTCGCCGACAAGTGCGGTCGCTGTGCTCGGACAGGTAATACGGGTAGAAGTCGTTAAAGCTGGTGAAATCGCCGGCCATGGAAGGCTCCCCGGGCTGACCTGGATATCTGCAAAGATTTTGCCCTATCTCGCACCAGCGGTCATCTGACCCCCGTCACCGTGGTGCAGGTGTGACAAAATCAGGCCCTTCGGCCACACTTCGCCTACATGGACGCTATGCAGCGGAACAAGACGGTCATCCGGCAGGTGCAGCGTTGCGGCTCCGGCCGCACCGATTGACTGCATCATGGCGAACGAAACCAGCAGCCCGGAGACCAGGATCGACCTGCCGGCCACCGAGATCGGTGAACGCAGCGACGAGATCAGTGACCCGTTTGCGGCTCCCGATGACAGCGAAGCTGCAGCTGCAACTGCTTTGCAGCCGGCGCCGGAGGTGAGCGACGCTGCGGCCAGTCCATGGGCCTTCGACCTGCTGGTTGCCGTCGTGTTGCTCCAGCTCATATTGCTGGCGCTCGCCGCATTCCGCATCATCCGTTTGCGAGAGCAGCTGCGCGCAGATCGCGACGCCACGATTTCCGCGCGCAGCGAGGCGCGACAGGCACGCCAGCAACTGGTCGATCTCAGAGACGCGGCCGAGCAGGAAACACAGCGGCGCACCGGTAGCCTGGTAGAGCAGACCCGGCAGCTGATGCAACATCGCGACGAGCTGGAGAAAATCAACGCGCGGCTGCGCGAGCTGGTCAAGAATGACGCACTCACCGGCCTGCTAAATGGCGCGCGTTTTACCGAGCAACTGGAGGCCGAGTTGCGCCGCTGCCTGCGGATTGGGAAGCCACTGACGGTGATGGTCTGCGACATAGACGGGTTCAGACAATTCAACGCGCTGCACGGCGAGCAGCGAGGCGATTTGTTGCTGCAAAGTCTGGGAGTGAAGATGGAGTCATTGTTCCGCCGCGGCGGCGACACGCTGGCGCGGCTGGGGGCGGATCGCTTCGCGGTACTTGCGCCGGATACCGACTACAGGGCGGCTGTGGCTTACGCCGAAGAGTTCCGCCAGCACCTCGAGCAATGGACCATCCCGGTCGAGGATGGCGACGATATTCCCCCGGTTACCGTGAGCATAGGCATCACCGAGGTCAGTCCCGAGAGCCAACAGCGCACCCGCAGGGTTCTGGAGCGCGCGGCTCTGGCCCTTAGCCTGGCGAAAAAGAAAGGCGGCAACCGGGTATTCGGAGACCGGTTGCGGGGACCGGAATCTGACGAGGATCCGAAACAGGTGGTGACAGATTCCGAAGCGACTGCGGCGACCGATATCGAGTCACACGCAGCACAGGCGGATAATAAGAAGCCTGCCATCAAGGGGCGAGGATGAGCAAGAAGCGCCGTATGGTGATCATCGATGAGGATGCCGCTCACGCCGAGTTTGTGGCACGGATCGCTGTCGACCATGGATTTACGCCCGAACACGTCGCGGATGCCGCAACGTTCCGGGCCACCTATGCGCCGGACACGGAAGTCATCGTCCTCGACCTGATGCTGACCAGCGTCGACGGCGTAGAGGTGCTCCGCGAGCTGGCAGACCTCGATTGTGAGGCTGCGATCATCATCAGCGGCGACGCCGATCGCCGCATCCTCAGCGCGGCCGAGCGCCTGGGCCGGGCACGCCAGTTACGGATCGCGGGCACCCTGGCCAAGCCGGCGCAGGAGCTTGCATTGCGCCGTTTGCTCGATGGGCATGTGGTAAAGCCAGGTGCAGACAGCAGGCGAATCAACGTGCAGGTCGCCCAGACCGAGCTGTTGCAGTGCATGGAAGACGGCTTCGTCGACGTTCTTTATCAGCCAAAAGTCAATGTGCGTAGCCTCGAGTTCGTTTCCGTCGAGGCTCTGGTCCGGCTGCAGCACCCCACTCGCGGGGTGTTGCGTCCGGAGGCGTTTCTCGCCATGGCGGAGGAATCCGGCCTGATCAACCGCATGACCCGGGCGGTGTTGTTAAAGGCCATCGAACAAGCTGCGTCATGGCAGCAGAGCGGACTGCCGCTGCACGTGGCGGTAAACATCTCACCACTGCTGCTCACCGACCTGGCTCTACCGCAGATGTTCAAGGAGATCGCCTCGAGATTCGGCGTTGACCCCGGCAACGTCATTCTCGAGATTACCGAAAGCTGGCTCAGCGAAGACGCACTGACCGCGCTCGACATCCTCACCCGTCTGCGCATGCTCGGTTTCCAGTTGTCGATCGACGATTTCGGTACCGGCTACTCGACGATGGCACAGCTCAATGAGCTGCCATACAGTGAAATGAAGCTGGACCAGACCTTCATCCGCAACGCTGCCAGAGACCGGGAGGCACGCGCAATCGTCGAAAGCAGCATCGAACTCGGTCACAAACTGGGCATGAAAGTGGTCGCCGAGGGCGTCGAACGACAGGAAGACTGGGATCTGATCGCGGAATTGATGTGCGATGAGGGACAGGGTTTCTTTATCGCCCGCCCGATGCGTGGCGCAGAAGTCCCCTCCTGGCTGCGTCACTGGAATGCCTGCCTGGGCCGCGAATAGTCATTCTTCCTCATCGAGATAGATAGGCAGACTCGCGCTGCGCGCGTAGTCAAATATCAGCCCGGTCTCGATGTGCGCTACATCCGGACTTTCGGTGAATGCCTCCATGGCCAGCTGACGCAGATGGGTCGCGTCCCTGGCGGCGACATGGACCAGGAAATCGTTGGCCCCGGCTACGTGGTAGACGGCCAGCACCTCTTCCCGCGCCAGCATCCGCAGGCGAAACGCCTCCACCGGCTTTCGGGAGTGGCGGTCGAGACGCACTGCGACCATAGCCTGGATAGCCACGCCGATGCTGGCCGGATCGACCTCTGCATGGAAGCCGGTGAGCACGCCTCCGACGCGCAAACGCCGCACTCGCTCCAGACAGGTCGAGGCGGCCAGCCCTACCCGTTCGGCCAAGTCCTTGTTGGAAATCCGCGCATTCTTTCGCAGCAGGCAGATAATCTCGCGGTCGATTCGGTCCAGACTCATATTTCCGGCTCATTGTCGATTAATCTTCGGATATGAACATTTTATCTGAATAAGCACTGATAATCATTGCCTCTTCCAGAATAATATAGAGGCGCGTGATGAATTCATTTACTACCCGGGCCGTCCACAGTGGGCGTGAGGACCTTCGCCAGCAAGGCGTGCATGCATTGCCACTGGATCTGTCGACAACCTACCCGCTTGAGGACCTCGACCAGGCCAGCGCGAGCCTCGATCAGGCGGTGGCGGGCGATGTCCCGTCGGGCTCTCCGGTATATGCACGATTACACAATCCGACAACGGGCCGGTTTGAAAAGGCGCTGGCCGATCTTGAAAACACTGCAGCCGCGGTGGCGTTCGGGTCCGGGATGGCCGCGATCAGCGCATGTCTGATAGCAGCGCGCCAGCGTGGCAAACATGTGGTGGCGGTGCGGCCGCTTTATGGCACCACCGACCATTTGTTGAGCTGTGGCTTGCTCGGGCTTGACGTGAGCTGGGTCTCCCCCGGCGAGGTCGCCGCTGCGCTCCGACCCGATACTGCGCTGGTGATAGTGGAGACACCGGCAAATCCGACCTTGCGCCTGACCGATATTCGTTCCGTGACCAGGCAAGCGGGCGACGTACCGGTGATGGTGGATTCGACCTTTGCGACGCCGGTGTTACAACGCCCGGCGGAGCTGGGCGCGACGCTCGTGGTCCATAGCGCGACAAAGTTTCTCGGCGGTCATGGGGACGTGATCGCGGGCATCGTGGCCACCGATGAGGCTCATGCCAGAGAGCTGCGTCAGGTGCGCCTGATGACCGGCGGGCTGCTGCATCCTCTCGGCGCCTATCTGCTGCATCGCGGACTGGCCACGTTGCCGGTACGGATCGAACGTGCCCAGCGGAGCGCAATGATGCTCGCCAGCCGCCTGCGCGGGCATCCGCTGGTAAATTCCGTTCACTATCCTGGCCTGGACTGGGAGGCAGCCCCGGCATGGCAGCGCGAACAGATGCGCGGTCCGGGCTCGCTGATCGCGTTTGAACTTGCTGGCGGCCATGCAGCGGCCAGGGTACTGATGAAGGCGGTCCGCCTGATCACCCCGGCGGTCAGCCTGGGCTCGGTGGACACACTGATCCAGCACCCGGCCGGACTGACCCATCGGGTGGTATCCGCCGAGGACCGGGCCGGCTGCGGTATCAGCGAAAGCCTGTTGCGGGTCTCGGTCGGGCTTGAGGATCCGGAGGACCTGTGGGCGGACCTGGCGGCAGCCCTTGCGGCCACGCGCGGCACGCAGAAATCTCGCGCCTGCGCTTGACAAAGGGAAAAAACTTACTTATAAGTAAGTTAAATTCTGATCGAAGACCGGGCAAGCTTCCACACGGAACCCGTTTCAAGGAACCCGTTTCAATATGACTGGCCGCACCGACACGCGTGAACGCATTCTGGATATCGCCGAGCAACTGCTCGCGACCCGCGGCTATGAGGGATTCAGCTATCACGACATTGCCATGCCGCTGGGCATCAAGAATGCCGCTGTGCATTATCACTTCCCGGCCAAGGCGGATCTGGGCGTCGCGATCATCAAGCGCTATCGGACCCTACTGAGGGAATCCACGGCCGAATTCATGGGCTTTGGCGGCAGTGCCCGGCGACAACTGGAAGGCTATGTCGAGTTCTTTATGAAGGAAGCGATGGAGAACCAGACGATGTGTCCGATGGGCGTGCTGACCGCTGACTATTTCAGCATCCCTGAAGCGATGCGGGAAGAAGGCGCGAAACTGGAGCAGGAGGTATTCACCTGGCTGATGAAGGTGCTCGAAGTCGGCCGTGAGCAGGGCGAGTTCCATTTCGATGGCGATGCACGAACCAAAGCCCTGATAATGATGTCGACGCTCCAGGGCGCCCGCCAGTTGTCCCGGATGATGGGAACCGAAGTCCTGCGCACGGCGCTGGAATCGCTGCGTGAGGAATTGTATGCAGAGCCGTCCACGGCGGCGGCCTGATTTTTTTTGCCCTATAGACTTACTTATTAGTAAGTCGCTGAAACTTGCACGGACCGAGCAACCGGTCACCCGACGGAGGAATTAGCCATGAACACCATGACCATCAACGCGCCGGCATTGACCGGAGAAAACCTGGTTGCAAACAGCGGCACAGGCGTCCTGCAGACCAGGCTCAGGGGCGGCCGCTCGGCCTGCATGCGGCTGCTGCTGTCCCTGGCTGCGGTGCTGCCCGGCGTCGCGTTTGCCGTAGGCACGTTTTCGCTGTTCCGGCTGTCGGGCACGGATGCTCCGCTGGCGGCTCTGGCCGGCAGTGTCATCCTGATCTATCTGGGCACCGGCTTTTTGTCGGCCAGCCTGATCCTTGCAGCCATCGACATCGGTGCCGGCGTCGCCGCGCTGTGGCTGGCCTCAGCCACGGGCGATCCCCACCTGATCGCGGCGGCTTTCGTCGTGCACGCGCTGTGGGGCACCCTGCGCAGCGCGCTTGGCGCGGACAACGCACCCCATCTGGTCAGCAACTGGACATCATTCAGCTCGGCGATGGCCCTGCTGCTGCTGATCGGCTGATCGGCTGCAGGAAGCTGGTCACGACTGGCGAGTGACCATCGAGCAACATGGCGGTCAAAGCTCGAATCAGCGCCCGGGCCGCAATCGGCCCGGGCGTGCCGACTGTCGGGCGGTGTATCCGGCGCCGTCGTACATCACGCAGACACCGGAACCGGCAAAAAAGATGGCGCCGTTGGTCGACCATTCTTTCGTCAGGTCGCGGCGCCAAGGGGGGGGAGTCGGTTGCGGGTAAATTCTTGGTCGGCTTGAACGCGCGCTCTCAATCAGACAGCGCCCTAGCCGTTCACCACCTGCATTTCATAGCCGATGACCTCTCGGGTCTCCGGATCGAGTATGGGTTCTCCCTGGGCGAAGTGAGTCACGCCAAGAGCCAACGGCGAGCCCTCAGCAATATCATTGAGCTCAAAAGCGCCTTCGGCGGTGCGCACCAGCGCCTGAGGGCGGCCGCTCTCGCCTTTGGCTGTTCTCGGTATCACTACCGCGAGGACTTCCTGGGTCATGTTGCTACTCCAAGCCAATGCTCTGGCTAAAGCTGAAGCAAACTCCGTGCCAATACTATTTATCTTTTGTTATTCAATGTATTACGGGGAGTGTCAGCGGTAAGCAAGGTGACGCGGAAGGTCACTTTTTGCCGCTGCAGGGTGTCGCCGCAACGGCGGATGAACGATACTGGAGCCTGATCAATAGAGTGATCCAGCCCGGTGCGCGAACCCGAATGCAAGAATTGCGACCACCCGGTTGCGGAAAACTTCTGCCCCCGCTGTGGCCAGCAACGCGCTGAACGCCTGAGCTTGCGCAGTCTGCTCGGATCCTCTCTGGCCGACCTGAGCGATCTGAACGGCGGCTTTCTGCACACCTTGAAATCGCTGACGCTGTCCCCCGGGAGAGTCGCTCGAGACTATGTAGAGGGCCGTCGACTGCCCTACACGAACCCGGTCAAGTACTGCTTCATCGTGGTGACGGTCTACGCACTGGTCGTCAACATCTTCCAGACCTCAGCCCGTCCTGCATTCATGGGCGAAGCCTCTGAACTGGAAACGACGCTGTTCCACATCATCCATGGGCTGCTGGCCTATCTTGTGTTCGTGGTGCTGATGCCGGTGGCGGCGATCCAGCAGCGTCTGTTCAGAGACGCTGGGATGCATTGGGTAGATGCCTATGTCTTCTGTCTGTTTGCGTTCGGTCACCTGTACTGGCTGAGCGCCCTGTTCAGCCTGGCGGGGCTGACCCTGTCAGCGATCGGTTTGAGCGCGCTGCTACTGATCAGCATCGGATTTCTCACCTGGGCCTTGTGGGACTTTTACCAACGCGAGTTCCGGCTCCCGTTTTTCAGGGGCGTCATTCTGGTCCTGGCGACAGCGCTGATCATCAATGCGCTGTCTCGGCTGCTGGGGAATCTGGTCTACTATCTGGGCCTCGTCGACAAGCTGGCGGGGCTGCTGCTTGCATAGCGACTTGCAGCGCCGCCGAGTATCCTTGGGTGGAACGGATAGCTCGGAGCCCGACATGACAATTCGACATTTCCTGGTGTTTTCGCTTGCTACCCTCGCCGGTCTGGCGATCGGAGGCTGCTCGACGACGCCCACCGGACGGTCCCAGCTGACCCTGTATCCCGAAGCGGAAGTCGAGGCAATGGGGGTGCAGGCATTCAGCGAGATCAAGGCCGAGACCCCGTTATCCCGCGATCCGGACGCGATCCGCATCGTGCGCTGTGTGTCATTCGCGATCGTCGATCAGCTGCCGGCCGAGTACCGGGCGGGAGGTCAGTGGGAAGTCCTCGTGTTTGACGACACCGCGGTCAATGCCTTCGCCCTCCCGGGCCGGAAGATTGGAGTTTACGAGGGCCTGTTCAGAGCCGCGCGTAATCAGGATCAGATCGCCGCGGTGATAGGCCACGAAGTCGCTCATGTGATCGCGCATCATGCCAATGAGCGCGTGTCCACGGCTGCCGCGGCCCAGACCGGCGTCAGTCTGGCCCAGGCCATGGCCGGCGGCGGCGGAACGGTCTCCGGCCAGATGATGGGTCTGCTGGGTGTTGGCGCTACCTACGGCGTGATCCTGCCGTTTAACCGCAAACAGGAAAGTGAAGCCGACATCATCGGCATGGAATACATGGCCGCAGCCGGTTTTGACCCCACGCAGACGATCCCTCTGTGGGAAAACATGGGACGCACCAACAGTGGCGCACCGCCGGAATTTCTGTCGACCCATCCCTCCGGGGAAACCCGCATCGCTAATCTGACCAAGCACATGCCGGTGGCGACCGCCAAGTTCGAGGAAGCGCGACGCCGCGGACTCAATCCGGATTGCGGGTTCTAGGATCCAGGCCCGCTGGTCAGCGGTATCTAGGGCCCAGGCGCGGTGGCCTCGGCTGAGGATATCTCGCTGAGAAAGGCGAGATAGCGCTCGGCGGTCTCCTCGGGTCGCTCCAGCATCGGCAGATGGCCCACCCCGGGCAGCAGCTGCAGTTGCGCGGCCGGCAGCACTGCGGCCAGCAACGCGGCTCCTGAGGAATCCAGCACCCGATCCTCCTGGCCCCAGACGATCAGCGCAGGTATCTCAAGCCCGGTAATTAACGGTTGCAGCGGGGTCGCGGGACCTGTTCCGCCCTCGCCCATGGTCCGTATCTGGTCGTGGATCCAGTGGTAGTGGTGATAGCGGGCGGCAGCCTGGGCGGAAAGGTGCTCGCGCACCGGATCCGGAATCCACGGCCGATCCTCGAATACATACTCCAGCAAGCGGTCAAATTCCCGTTGCCGCTCGATCATCAGCGGTGATCTCTCGCCGGCGTTGATCATTTCATCGACTTCGCTGGGCCGGGCACCGGCAACGCCCAGCGGCGCCAGCAACCACAGACTCTTAACCTGGGCCGGATAGCTCGCCGCATACGCCCCGGCGATGTTGCCGCCCATTGAGCTGCCACCCAGATTGATCGGGACTGAGCCAAGACCCAGTGCCTCGACAAACGCCCGCAAACGCTCTACCTGGGCAGGGATGGAATAGTCCGCACCCTGCGCCAGCTCGCTGTCGCCGAAGCCGGGCAGATCAGGTGCAATCACACGATAATGCGGGGTCAGGAAGCGGGCTACCCGGGTCCAGTTGTCCTTGTTGGCGCCGAATCCATGCAGCAACAGCAGCACCTCGCCCTGACCACCTTCCAGATAGATCACCGGTGCGCCCGCGACTTCCACCTCTGCCTGGTACAGGCCCGCATGAGCCCGCTCCAGCGCGATCACGGCCTGGTAGCTGGTCTCCGGGAACAGATGCCAGCCGAGGACCAGTCCAATAAGGCCCAGGCCCAGCAGGATTCGGCCCCAGTATGTTTTGATCGCTGCTAGCATTATTCAGGTTCTCTGGCGGCATGATACGTCAGCCTCGAGCGCAATTTCAGAAGGGAGTGTGTAGTGGCCAAACTTTGCCCAAAGCTGATCCTCGAAGGTACACGCCTGACCGGCAAGACCGAACTGGCATTTGCGCTTAATGAGCATCCCCGATTGATCGGGCCGCGACGCTATCGCTATCACTCACCGCTGGTTTCCGCGGAATGGTGCGGATTCACGAATACACCCTGGGGTCGCGGTCTGATCAACTTCCAACCGGAAGAGACAGAACTGGCCATGGCGACCTATGACACCTGGGCGCGATTGTTCGAGCAGTTACGCTATTACTCCTGGATCGTGGATCGGTTCCATTTGTCGACCCAGGTCTGGCAACGGGTTCATCGGGGCGCGAAGCTGGAGTTCGGCTGGCTGGAGCAGCGGCTCCTGGCGATAGGCTTTCATATCGTGTTGTGCTGGCGTGACCCGGACAGCTTTGCGCAAGCAAGAATCGAGCGTCTTCGCGTATCAGGCAATCCTGCGCAATACGATGATCTAAACGAGTTCGTGCGCGAGCAAGCCGAATTTGATGCGCTGGCCTCGGTGTCCCGGCTACCGGTGCTGCGTCTGGATGTAACCGACGGCAATCGGCAACGGATGTGCGAAGATATTGCGGACTGGCTTGAGACCACCGGCGGTTTGTACGCAGAGTATTGACCATGGCCACAGCGCAGGCGGATCGGGACCCGGGGTCCGCGGGCTTGAAATCTCCGATTTCGCCCCGAGATCAGTTCTGGGAATAGCCCTTCGACTATTGATTTCCACAGGAAGCACTGGATGAACGATTTCTTCTCGCGGGTGGCCGAGCGCTGCAAGCGTCTGTTCCGGAGGCAACCGTCTGGCGCCGCGGAGGAACGAGGCCCCTGGACGCGGGTCGTGCTGGCCTTGCTGGCGGTCTTTCTGGTGTTACAGCTCGGCCTGGCCTGGTACTGGTCGCGGGAACCGGCGCCGTTGTGGGTCCAGTGGGACTATCAGGGCCAACCCGCGGTGCCCGGCTACGCCACCGCCGACACCCTGATTGCAGTCGCCAGTACGCTACTCGACAAGCCCGGCGGCTATCTGTCAAACGACATCGCGCCCCCCGGCGTACTGCTGGACAACATCCCGAACTGGGAATTTGGCGTGCTGGTGCAGGTCCGCGACCTGGCGCGGGTGTTGCGCAATGATTACAGCCGCTCCCAGACCCAGTCCCTGGAAGACCCGGACCTGGCCCGGGCCGAGCCGGACTTCAACTTCGACAGCGAGTCCTGGATTCTGCCGGCGACCGAAAGCAAGTATCGCGAGGCCATCAGGTACCTGGAAGCCTACCGCGACCGGCTGCTGACGCCGGAGACCAGCACCGCCCAATTCTACGCCCGCGCGGACAACCTTCGGGAGTGGCTGGCGGTGGCCGAAAAACGGCTCGGCGATCTGTCACAACGCCTCAGCGCAAGTGTTGGACAAAGACGGGTCAACACCGATCTGGCGGGAGATCCCGCAGCTGACTCCTCCAAACCGCGACCCGGGGATGTTCAGGTGAAGACGCCGTGGCTGGAGATCGACGACGTTTTTTACGAAGCGCGCGGCGCAGCCTGGGCCATGGTCCAATTCCTGCGCGCGTCCGAGTATGACTTCAAACAGGTGCTGGAGGACAAGAACGCGGTGGTCAGTTTGCGCCAGATCATCCGGGAGCTCGAAGCCAGCCAGGCGCCGATGCGCAGCCCGATGGTGCTCAACGGCTCGGGCTTCGGCATGTTCCCGAATCACTCTCTGGTGATGGCATCGTATCTGTCCAGAGCCAACTCTGCGGTGATCAATCTCCGCGAGCTGCTAGACCAGGGCTGAACCCGGCGTCAATCCATTTGCTCCAGGTACTCCTGGACAAATTCGTATTCGGCATCGAGCTGGTCGCTGGTGTTCTCGGCAACAAATTTTTCCAGCCGACCGCCGACCAGCGGGATACTGCAGTCGATGCGGATCGTCACCTCGTTGGCGCAGCCACCGCCCTCGACGGCGTACAACACCATGGTGCCGGTAATCTTGGCCGGCACGCCCTCGGAAGAGATGTCCAGTTCGTTCAGGAAGTCTTCGTTTTCGCCTTCCACCCACTCTTCATTCTGGATCACCGTGGTCCAGGACCCGAGCACCGCTCGCAATGCCGCCGGCACCTCCAGCGGCACTTCACGGGTCGTCTCGATCGAAAATACGCCGTCGACATCGCTGCAGGCGATGACTTCCACCTCGCGAGCACCGATGCCCTCGAATTTCGCCAGGTAGAAATCAGGGTCGGTAAACGCGGCGAACACTTTTTCCACCGGGTGGTCGTACTCGTGGATCGCTTCCACAGTTGTACTCATCCGAAAATCCTCCGAGACCAATATCGATGTTGGCGCAAGCTTAGACGCCCGGGCGCGGATCAAACAACTACTGCGTGGCGCTGACGGTCAGGCCCAGAGTGCCGTTGCCGCCGTCTACAGCAGCGATTGCGATCTCGGCCGCATCCAGCCAGTCCAGAAAGGCCACCAGTTCCTCCAGCGAAACGCGATTGACAAACCCCAGCTGGGCCTGGAACGCGAGTGCGCCCTGCTCCAGGCTGAATACGCCTACATTGAGACTGGCGTTAAGCGTTGTCGCGAGCTCGGCCAGCTCGGCCTCGCCGCGGCCCGGTGCAGGCGCGTAGATACGCGTGGCGACGATCCGGTCAAAACCGTCGCTCTGAACCACGGGAGTCAGCAACGTGGCCATCCCGCGACGATAGACGAATACGCCAAGCTGATCCGAGGACAGTTCAACCGGCTGCTGCGCCTGACGCAGAAAGCGCTCCAGAGCCAGCGCAGCCGCAGCATCGTCGTTGCCTTCGAGCAGCAAGGACGAACTGCTGCTGCCGCTTGCGACGCAAGCGGTGAGGATCCCAACCAGGAAGAATACTCCGATCCGATGCATTACGATTGACGCTCAAGGTTCAGTGACGACCAAGTCTACACCGGCGGCGACGGCCGCTTGCAAGCAGGGAGAGTCGGAAAATGGGTTTGTGCGTAATCACCGGCGGCAACCGGGGCATCGGCCTCGAGCTTGCCCGCCAACTTGCGGCTCGTGGCAATCAGCTCGCGGTGGTCTGCCGCCAGGCATCACCCGGCCTGGAAGAACTGGGGGCTGAGACGATCGAAGGCATCGATGTCAGCGATCCAGGCTGCATGAACACGCTGCGCGAGCGCATCGGCGAGCGGCGCATAGATCTGCTGATCAATAACGCCGGCGTATTGCGCCGCGACCGCCTGGGCCAGATCGATGATGCCCGGGTCGAAGAAATCCTGCTGCAATTCAGGGTCAACAGTATCGGCCCGCTCCTGGTCACCCAAGCCCTGCTGCCGCGTCTCGAAACCGGTGCGAAAATCGGAATCGTCAGCAGCCGCATGGGCTCTGTGGCCGACAATACCTCGGGTGGCTACTATGGCTATCGCATGTCGAAAGCGGCCGCGAACATGGTCGGCGCTTCGCTGGCGCAGGATCTGGCCGAACGCGGCGTGGCGGTGGCCGTACTGCACCCGGGCTATGTCAGGACGGAGATGACCGGAGGCCAGGGTGATGTCAACGCCGAACAGGCCGCGGCCGGTCTGCTGGCCCGTCTCGACGAGCTGACCATGGACACCAGCGGCGGCTTCTGGCACGCAAACGGCGAGACGCTGAGCTGGTAGCGGCAACCGGGGGCCAGCGAATCCCGGAACGCAACGCTATAACAACCAGTGGCGCAGATCCGGCAGGTACTTCTCCAAAGACCCGGTGTTGACTGCCACGACGCGCTCACCAGGCCGGATCAGGCCTTGGTCGGCCAGCGCCGGCAATACCGCCAGCGTTGCCGCGCCCTCCGGCGCCAGCCACCAGTGATGCGCCCGCCAGTAATGCCGCAGGGTCTCGCCTATCGCCTGCTCGCTGATCGCGACGGCACCGCCGCCGCTGGCCCGTATTATCTGCAGGACACGAAAATGACCGACACCACCGGGGACATTCAGTCCCACGGCGATGGTGTCGCCGGCATCGCCGGGCGCCGTGTCCTCGGCACCCTCGGTGAACGCATCGACCAGCGGCCGGGTCGCTTCGCTCTGCACAGCGATCATCCGCGGCCGCTGTTCACCGATCAGCCCCAGACATTCGAGCTCATCGAACGCCTTCCACATGCCGAGCATGCCGGTCCCGCCACCGGTGGGGTACACGATCGCGTCCGGCACTGACCAGACGCCGCCGGCACCCGGCTCTGCAATCTCCAGCCCGAGCGTCTTCTTGCCTTCGATGCGCCAGCCCGGTTCCTGAAACGTGGCCACATTGAAGAATCCCTGACCTACCCAGTGCTCGCGAATCCGGGTGCCTGCTTCCCTGATGGTGCCGGACACGAGTTCCAGATGGACGTCGGGATGTCGGTGAGCGAGAGCCGCGACCCGGCCGAGGATTGGCATCGGCGTATCCTCCGGCATGACCACGGCGACCTCGATACCCGCCGCCAGCGCGTATTCGACCAGCGAGTCCCCGGCGTTGCCCTGGGTCGGTACCGCCAGGCGATGCAGACCGAGCTTGCGCGCCATCGACACGGTCATGGCCATCCCGCGGTCCTTGAAGCTCTGTGTCGGATTGGCGCCGAAACCGGGCTGCGGCCAGCCCTCCTGTTTCAGCTGCAACGCGATACCGAGACGCCGGGCCAACGGGTCCTGACTCAGATCCAGCAATGGGGTATGTCCCTCGCCAAGGCAAACGATATGGCGCCGGTCAGCCGCATCATCAGGGTCCAGCGCCAGCAGGCCGCCGAATCGCCACATGTTCGGTCGATCCGGCTTATACCACCCGGCGCCCGCGCGCTCGACGCCAAGACGCTGCAGATCGAACATCATTTGCACGGGCCGGCCGTCCTGCGGACACAGATTCATCACCGCGTCAGCCGGATACTCGACGCCGGACGCAATACCCTGGAGATGGCTGACGTAACTCATGACGGGACTCATTCTAACGCCGCCAATATCATGACCTCTGCTCTGCCTGATGTCCTCGGTCCTGGCGCACGGACCGAGGCTGTATCCCGGCCCGGCTCTCTGCCAGACTTGAGGCACAGGATCAGGACCAGGGAAGATCACGTCATGGTGCCAAAACTCGTCGCTCATCGGGGCTGGGCCTCACGCTGGCCGGAGAATTCGCTGGAGGGCATGATGGCGGCCGTCGATGCTGGCGCCAGGCATGTCGAGTTTGACATCCAGCTCTCCGTGGACGGAGTGCCGATGCTGCTGCATGACGCGACGCTCGAGCGCACTGCCGGCCATGCCGGGTGCGCGCTGGACATGCGCTGGGACGAATTGAAGAACGTCAGGATCGGCGAAACCGGCAGGCTGGGCGAGGTATGCGCAAATGCCCGGCTGCCGTCACTGGCGCTGATCCGCGACTGGCTGGCGACGGAACCCGAAATCAGCGCGTTTGCAGAGATCAAGACCGAAAGCCTGTCGCGATTTGGCGTCGACCGCGTACTCGAAGCCTGCCTGCAGGTGCTGGAGCCGGTGCTGGATCGGTGCGTGATCACCTCGTTCAGCGATGAGGTCCTGCTCGCCGCCAGATGCCGGCGTCAGACAAGGATCGCCTGGGTGCTGGAACGTTACGACGAACAAAGCCTGACCCGGGCGACATCGCTGGCGCCCGATTATCTGTTCTGCAACTACCGCAAGTTGCCGGAGAGCCCGGATATGCTGCCCGCGGGACCCTGGCAATGGGTCCTGTATGAGGTGACCGACGCCCGACTGGCACTGGACCTGGCAAAAAGGGGGGCCGGGTTGATCGAGACCATGGCCGTCGGCGAGATGCTGGCCGACCCTTTGCTCAACAGCGATAGCGATAAGTTTTGACCAGCGAATGTGACGTACTGGTGGTCGGCGGCGGCATCCACGGCGTCGGCGTGGCGCAGGCCGCGGCAGCTGCGGGCCATTCGGTCATCCTGATGGAGAGACAGGCGTTGGCGGCGGGCACCTCGAGCCGTTCCAGCAAGCTGATCCACGGCGGCCTGCGCTACCTGGAGACAGGCTCGTTGCGGCTGGTGCGGGAGTGTTTGCGCGAACGTCAGATCATGCTCGAGATTGCGCCTGAACTGGTTCAGCTCGAAAATTTTTATATTCCTGTCTACCGCGACAGCCGTCGCTATCAATGGCAGTTGATCGCCGGATTATCCATGTATGCGGCGCTGGCGGGGTTTCGCGCCGGCGCTGGCTTTGGCCGCCTGACACCTTCCGCGGCTGGCCCTCTGGATGGTCTGCTGCGGCGGGATTTGAAAGCGGTATTCCGCTACCAGGATGCGCGCACCGATGACCGCGCGTTAACTCGCGCGGTGATGGCCAGCGCGATGACCCTCGGCGCTACGCTGATGCTGCCGGCCCAGCTGCTTTCCGCAACCATCAAAGCCGATCGGGTTGTCGCCCGGTGTCGCACCGTCACGGGTGAGTCCGAGATCACCAGCCGCGTGTTGATCAACGCGACCGGCCCCTGGGCGGCCCGCTTGCTTGACCGCATCACCCCGGCCTTGCCAAGGGTCAGTGTTGATCTGATCCAGGGTGCGCATGTGGTTTTCAGGGATTGGGCGGTCCGCCATTGCCATTACCTCGAGAGCCCACGCGACGGACGCGGTATCTTCGTGCTGCCCTGGCGTGGCGCGACCCTGGTCGGTACGACCGAGACCCGCTTCAGCGGCGATCCGTCCTCGGTGCGGGCACGGCCGGCCGAGAAACGCTATCTGTTGTCCGCGGCACGGCACTATTTCCCGGAATCAGCACCCCGGGACCTGTCAAACGTGGCCGCGTTTGCCGGGCTGCGTGTACTCCCGGCAGGTGACGGACACGCCTTTCACCGCAGCCGCGAAACACGGCTGGAAACCGATCGGGCGCAGCGGCCCCGGGTACTTTCGATTTTCGGTGGCAAGCTCACCGCGTGGCGGGCGACGGCGGAGAAAGTCCTGGCCAGGATTGCCGCGACCTTACCCGACCGCGAGCCCAGGGCCGACACTCGCAGTTTGCGTTTGGATCCGGTTGACGAGGCCTGGCCAGGTGGCTGATTTTTTTCTTGCGCTCGACCAGGGATCCCATGCGAGCCGGGCCATCGCCTTTACCCCGGAGGGGGTGATGCTGGGCAACGAACAGGTCCCGGTCATCACTGAAAATCCGCGCCCGGGATGGTTTGAACACGATGCCGAAGCATTGCTGCAAACCTTGCAAACCGCGATCCGGCGCGTGCTTGAACAGCAAGCACAAGCCAACTGCCTCGGTGCAGGCCTCGCGACCCAGCGCTCGAGTGTCGTCTGCTGGGACAGGCACAGCGGAGCAGCTCTGTCGCCGGTGCTGTCCTGGCGCGACACCCGACATCAACCATGGCTTGCCAGCCTGGAGCTGGATCCCGACTGGGTGCATCGGACCACCGGTCTGCGCATCTCCGCTCATTACGGCGCGAGCAAATTGCGCTGGTGCCTGGACCATCTTCCCGCAGTGCGCGCTGCGCACGGACAGGGACGGCTACTTTGCGGCCCGTTGGCCAGCTTTCTGGTATTCCGGCTCACTCGCGAGCGGACACAGGCCGCCGACCCGGTCAACGCTTCACGTACGCTGCTATGGGATGTGCAGCAACGAGACTGGTCTGACGCGCTGCTGGATAACTTCGGAATTGATCGCGGATCGTTACCCGCGACGGTGCCGGAGAACCATCATTTCGGCCACCTGAGCGCGGGCGGCGGCGGGATTGCGTTGCTGCGTTGTACCGGCGATCAGTCAGCGGCGCTGCATGCGCGCGGCCAGCCGGATCCGAACAGCGCATTTGTCAATGCCGGCACCGGAGCGTTCGCGTTGCGGCCAATCACGGCATTCGACGACGATGCGAACCTGCTGGTCAGCGTCATCCGGGGAGACGACGCCTGCTTTTCGCTGGCGCTGGAGGGCACGGTCAACGGGGCCGCAGCCGCGCTCGACGCCGAGGCGAAGCTGCTGCAAGTGTCGGACTGGCGACGCATCCTGGGCAAAACCACCGCTGACGATATGGACATACCGGTATTCCTGAACGGCCACGCCGGTCTGGGTTCGCCATGGTGGCGGCCATCCTTTCCGTGCCGCTATATCGGCGAAGGCGATCCGCAGGCACGGTTACACGCAGTGCTCGAGAGTATCGTATTCATGCTGGCAGAGAACCTGGGGCGCTGCGAGCGGTCTGACCGGCCGCTCCAGCGTATCGTCGCCAGCGGGGGATTGAGCCGCATGCCATTGTTCTGTGCGTCGCTGGCCAGCGTCATGGGGCTCGTCGTTGAGCGGCCACAAGTAACCGAGGCGACTGCCAGAGGCGTGGCCTGGTTGTGCTCAGCGGCTCCCGCGCCGTGGACCGAAGACATAGAGCCGGACATTTACCAGCCAGCCACGAAGTCGGGCGTGCTGGTGCGATATCGTCACTGGCAAGCGGAAATGCAGCGGGCGCTGGTCGACCTTGCCGTATAATCGCGGGCCGGCCTCCGGTCATCGTCAGCCGGCCACAGTTATCGGCAAGCAATCTTCTCAATGAGATCCACCGACATCCCAATAGATCCGTCCGCACCCCGCAGCAAGGATTTGCGGCCACTACGCGGGCTGCTGCCCTATCTCATCACGTATCGCGGCCACGTGATGATGGCGCTGGGCGCGCTGCTGGTCGCGGCGGGCGCCACCCTGAGTCTGCCGGTGGCGGTGCGGCGGATGATCGATCTCGGATTTTCTCCGGACAACGCGGCTTCCATAGACCGGTACTTCCTGATGTTGATGGTCGTGGCCTCGGTTCTGGCCCTGGCCACTGCCGCGCGTTACTACATGGTCACCTGGCTGGGCGAACGCATCGTCGCGGACATCCGCATCCGTGTCTTCGATCATCTGCTGGGGCTGAGCGCAACGTTTTTCGAAACCACCCGTACCGGCGAGGTGTTGTCCCGGCTGACCTCAGATACTACGGTGCTGCAAGCGGTGGTGGGATCTGGCGCCTCCATCGCTCTGCGCAATCTGTTGCTGTTCTTTGGCGGCTTCGCCATGTTGCTGATCACCAGCCCCTCGATGACCGGCAGCGTTGTGATCATGATCCCGATCGTACTGCTACCGATCATTCTGTTTGGGCGCCGGGTGCGGAAATTGTCCCGGGCCAGCCAGGACCGGATTGCCGACACCACCGCGATGGCCAGTGAAGTCCTTGGCGCGATGCAGACGGTGCAGGCCTATGTCAGAGAAGAATGGGAATCGAAGCGCTTCGGCGTTGCCGTGGAACAGGCGTTCAGCACTGCCCTGGGACGCATGCGGGCGCGCGCGCTGCTGACCGCGATTGCCATTCTGTTCATTTTCGGCTCGATCGTTGCCGGCCTCTGGTTCGGAGCGAAAGCCGTGGTAAGCGGCTCGGTGAGTGCGGGGGAACTGGGTCAATTCGTGTTGTATTCGATACTCACCGCGGGCTCGCTCGCTGCACTGAGCGAAGTATGGGGTGAACTGCAGCGAGCCGCAGGCGCGATGGAGCGTATCCTCGAGTTACTGGACACCGAGCCCGACATCAAGGACCCGGCACGTCCCGTCGCGTTGCCACCCGGGCAAGGCAACATCGTGGTTCAGGACGTCAGCTTTTCGTATTCGTCACGACCTGACGAGAGGGCGCTGGACCAGATCAGCTTTGCGGTTGAACCGGGCGAGACGGTTGCGCTGGTGGGCGCCTCCGGCGCCGGCAAGACGACTGTCTTTCGCCTGCTGTTGCGCTTCTACGATCCCGATCAGGGACGCATCCTGCTTGACGGCACCGACATCGCCGCCGCCAGACTGGCTGATGTCCGGCAGCGCATCGGCATCGTGCCGCAGGAGACAGTGATCTTCTCAACCAGTGCGATGGAAAACATACGCTACGGCCGACCTGATGCCAGCGATCAGGAGGTCATGGACGCGGCCGCCGCAGCCATGGCGGACGAGTTTATTCAGCCGCTTCCACAAGGTTACGCGACCCATCTTGGCGAGCGCGGCGTGCGCCTGTCCGGAGGTCAGCGACAACGCATTGCGATCGCCAGGGCAGTCCTCAAGAACCCGCCGGTCTTGCTGCTCGATGAGGCCACCAGCGCGCTGGATGCAGAGAACGAATTGAAAGTGCAAAACGCTCTCGAGCATCTGATGGCAAATCGCACTACCTTGATTATCGCGCACCGTCTGGCCACCGTGGTCAAGGCGGATCGGATCCTGGTCATGGACAGCGGGCGGATCGTCGCCACCGGCAGCCATAGCGACTTGCTGACCCAGGGAGGAATCTACGCGCGGCTCGCTGAACTGCAGTTTGGCGAGCAAAACCATCTACAGCAGGCAGCCGGAACCTGACCGATATGCTCGACGGATATCCCGCAGCGGGCGCGCCCGGCTGCAGACCATGGACCGAACCCGCCGCTATCCGGCGCGGCGCGGCTCGAGAGCGAAAATCATCGCCACCAGTACAAGCTGCATGACCGCCTGCACGCCAGGCTGCAGCTCCCGATAAACCAGCGCAGCCACCATCTCACCGACACTGACCAGAGCCAGCACGCCGAGGGCCAAACGGCGGCGATCGGTGCTCAGCAAAGCCAGCGCGCCGGCGATCTGAATCGCGCCGAGCACGTAAGTCAGCCAGGTGGGCCAGCCCAGGACCGCGAGCCTCAACACGACCATTTCCGGCCCCCGCAGCAGATAGATGCCGCCGGCAACAAACACCACCGCCGCTGCGACCGAGATCACATCTGCCGACATGCCGCGCTTGCGTTGCCCCCCACTCATCCCTGCAAGGACCAGTCGAAGATCTTCCCCACCTGCCGAACCGCCCAGCTCAGTTTGCGCGGACTATCCATAAAGCCGCAGTGACCGCCGTGCTCAACGACGCTGATGGTCAGCGCATCCGGCCGCGCAAGACGCTCGATATCAACAGAAGGGATCACCGGGTCATCTCTTGATGTGATCAGATGGGAGGGCACAGTTAACGGCGCCAGCACATCGCCGGTCAGAGCGTATCCCTTGAGATAGGTATGCAGATCGGGAAAACCCGAATATTTGACCACGAAATGTTCCGTCATCTCCGTCAGGGTCTTCAGCCCCGCGAGATTGCTGAAGTCATACAACTCCGGGAAACACTCTTCCTTGCGCAGCAAGGAGCGCCGCCATTTGCGTATGAAGTACGACCGATAACCGGCCCAGCCGGTCTCCAGCGCATGCAGCGTGTTGGCCGGTTCCAGTACCGGACACACCGCGACCACCTGGCGCAGATCGATGCCCGCGGCTTCGGCCCGTAACGCGACGCGCAGAGCGAAATTGCCGCCGAGCGAAAATCCGGCCAGCAGGAGCGGCAGATCCTGGAACATCGAGCTGATCCGCGCGATAGCGGCTACGACCTCGCCGATCCGGTTCGAATGGAACAACTCCGGGTTCAGGTGGTGGCTCGGGCCGTGATCACGCATGTTGAGGCGAAACACATCATAGCCGGCCTCACTCAGGTGGTTTGCGGTGGCCAACAGATAGAGCGAGTCCGAACTGCCTTCCCAGCCATGGATAAGGACCGCCAGACCACGCGCGGGCCGCTCTCCGGCCCGGCTGCGCGGAGCAAAGTAGCCGTGCAGCCGGATGCCATCTCCACAATCCAGCAGCAAATCGCTGGAGCGGCGCAGCAGGCCTCTCGCCCGCCGCTCGACCAGCGGCCGGCGCAAAGGCAGGCTGGCCAGGATCGACTGCGCATGAGCGCCGGCAATCGGCCTCGGCGGGGCAAAGGGCTCCAATGCGAAACGGGTCGCCGACATCTCGTTCACTGCGTGTGCCTCAGGCGCCCGGACCCGATCCGATCATTTCGTATGCTTGCCGGCATTGGGTTCCAGTTCGACCAGGCTGCCGAACATCTTCTGCGCCGCCCGCGCCGTGCTCCAGTAGAACGCACCAGGCAACAGGCGTTTGAAGTGATATGCGAGCCGTGCTTCGCCATGTCCGAACACGAACAGCTCTCCGTCCTCCATCGCCTGATATACGGCGTCGGCGATGTCAGCGGCGCTGAGTTTCGAGCGCTTCATCAACTTCCCGGCCATATCCCGTACGCCGGTTGACGGGCCGCGATAAGACTCCATCAGATTGGTGGTGAAGAACGAGGGACAGACGACGGTTACACCGATACCGAAGCCGCGCAATTCGTTACGCAGCGTCTCCGACAGCGCGATCATGCCAGCCTTGGCCACATTGTAGCTGGCCATGCCCGGCGACTGCACGATACCGGCCGCAGACGCCACATTGATCACGTATCCGCGCCCCTGCTTCTGCATCAGTGGTACGCAGGCGCGACACAGTCGCACGGCGCCAAGCAGGTTGGTTTCGATCATCCATGACCAGTCCTCCATCGACGTGTCGGTGACGGTGCCTGCGCTGGCCACGCCGGCATTATTGATCAGCACATCGATGCCGCCCCAGGCCGCAACCACCGCTGCGACCGCCTGCCCGACACTAGCGTCATCGGTAATGTCACAGTGAACCACGAGCACTTCGCCGCCGCCGCCGGCCACCTCTGCAGCGGTCTCAGCAGCCCGGTCATCATTAATGTCCGCGATGACCACCCGGGCTTGCTCCCTGGCAAAACGCTCGGCCAGAGCGCGGCCCAGGCCGCTGGCCGCCCCGGTGATAAACACGCGTTGTCCCGCCTCGCCCATGCTTCGCTCCGGATAGAACAAAGGCCAGATGATGCACTATTCACCACCAGTCGCAAGGCGAATCAGTTGCGGTTGACTCTCGGGTTGACCGTGCCTAAGGTCTGGTCAACCCGCCTGCAAAGCAGGCAGCGCCGAGTATTCCGATGGCCGTTGTTTACCTGATTCGCCACGGTCAGGCCTCTTTTGGCAAGCAGGACTATGACCAGCTTTCGCCGATCGGCGAACGCCAGGCCCGCATCACCGGCCATCACCTGCAGAGATTCCTGCCAGCTGTTGACGGTCTTTTCTCAGGAGGCATGGTCCGGCAGGACCGCAGCGCCGAGATCGCTCGCGAGGCGATGGGCAAGCAGCCCCCGCCGCTGCGCAGCGTACCGGCATTCGCCGAGTATGATCACGTGGCGCTGTTCAGGGCCTATCTGCCCGCCTATCTGTCCGCTCCGGGGAATCGGGCCAACACGCTCGATGACCTGCTCGGAGACAGCCGGCAACTGGAGCAGGCATTGCGCCACGTGCTCGCCAGCTGGATGCAGGGACGCCCTCATCAGGGCGCAGCTGTGCCGGGATGGCCTGAGTTCTGCGCCGGCGCCGAAAGCGCGCTTGCCGGGCTGCTGAAGGATTGCGCCCCGAAGTCACGGCTCGCGGTCTTCACCTCCGGGGGCATTATCACCGCCTTGCTGAGCAGGCTTCTGGACTTGACCGCGCAGCGCGCGCTGGGCCTTGCGCTCAGCCTGTACAATGCGTCCATCACCCAGCTCTATTGCCCCGCGGACGGGGGCATCGGCGACATCCTGCTGATGGGCTACAACAACATCACTCACCTGGAAATGACGGGGGACCGGGACCTGATTACGTTCCGCTGAACTGTATGGATTTTTCTGTCGACCCGACCACGACATTGCGCCTGGAGGAGATTCGGGCATTCGTGGACCAGCACCTGGTGCCGCTGGAGCCACTGTTCCTTGCCTCCCGCTGGGATGAATTGATGCCGGCCCTGGAACAGCAAAGAGAAGCCGTTCGGCGGCGCGGCTGGTGGGCGCCGAATCTTCCTGCCGGCGCGGCTGGCGCCGGCGCAGACCTGGTCGAACTGGGCATGTGGTCAGAGGAGCTCGGCCGTTCGCCGCTCGGTCACTATGTGTTCGGCGCTCAGGCGCCGGACGCGGGTAATGCAGAATTGCTGTTACTGCACGGCAGTGAGCAACAAAAAGAGCGGTATCTGGGACCCCTGGCCCGAGGCGAGATCCGCAGCTGTTTTTGCATGACCGAACCCGAATTCGCCGGTTCGAATCCGGTAGAGATGGGTACCCTGGCGGTGCGCGAAGGCGATGAATTTGTAATCAACGGCCACAAATGGTTCGCCACCGCTGCCGATCAGGCAGACTTTGCAGTGGTGATGGCGGTGACCGATCCGGATGCAGCGCGCTACCAGCGCGCCAGCATGATTCTGGTCGATTGCGACACGCCCGGCTTCCGGCTGATCCGGAATATACCGGTCATGGGACATGCCGGGCACGGCTATTTCAGTCATGGTGAGGTCCGCCTGGACAACTGCAGAGTGCCGGCAGGCAACCTGCTCGGTGAGCCAGGATCCGGCTTCACCCTTGCCCAGGAGCGGCTGGGACCCGGCCGGATTCATCACTGCATGCGCTGGCTGGGAATCTGCCGCCGCGCGCTGGAGATGATGTGTGACTATGCGCTGGCCAGACAACTCGCGCCGGATCGGGCACTGGCTTCACAACAGATTGTGCAGGCCTGGATCGCAGAATCCAGCGCCGAGCTGCATGCGGCCAGAGCGCTGGTTCTTGAAGCCGCCTGGCGGATCGAGAAACAGGGCTTCAAGGCGGCCAGGGACCACATCTCCATGATCAAGTTTCTCACCGCCAACACGCTGCAGCGGATAGTCGACCGCGCGGTCCAGGTGCATGGCGCTCTTGGTGTTACCGACGATACGGTGCTCGCCTTCTGGTACCGCGAAGAGCGCGCCGCACGGATCTATGACGGCCCGGACGAAGTCCACAAGCTGTCTCTGGCCAGGCATATGCTCAAGGCACGGCAGACCGGGATCTGAGCGATGCAAGCAGAGACAACCCGGCCACGCCCGGGTGAGGAGCTGGACGCGGCTCGCATTCAGCATTTCCTGCAGCAGGCGCTGCCAGGGTTCGCCGCTGCGCCCGGGATCGATCAGATCAGCCAGTTCCCCGGCGGAGCTTCCAATCTGACCTACCTGTTGCGGATCGGTGAGCGCGAACTGGTGCTGCGACGACCACCATTCGGGACCAAGGCCCGCACCGCCCATGATATGGGTCGCGAATTCAGAGTTCTCAACAGCCTTCATGCGGTGTTCCCATATTGTCCGCAACCGCTGGTCTATTGCGATGACCCGGAGATCATCGGCGAGCCGTTCTTCCTCATGGAGCGTCTGCGGGGCACGATCCTGCGGCGCGAACTTCCCGCAAGGCTGGAACTCACGCCGGATCAGGCACGAGCGCTGTGCAAGAGGCTTGTTGACGTGCAGCTTGAGTTGCACTGCATCGACTATACGAGCGCCGGCCTCGCTGACCTGGGCCACCCGCAAGGTTACGTCGAGCGCCAGGTCAGGGGCTGGAGCAAGCGCTTCCGCGCCAGCCGGACCGACGATGTACCCGATAACGAATCGTTGATGACCTGGCTACAGGAAAATATGCCGCCGCAGGCACCGCGCGCATCGATCATTCACAATGATTACAAGTTTGACAATGTGGTGCTGGAAGAGCGCGGCGGGGAACTGATGATCCGCGGCGTGCTGGACTGGGAAATGGCGACGCTGGGAGATCCGCTGATGGATCTGGGCTGTTCGCTCGCCTACTGGATCGAAGCCGATGACCCGCCGGCGATGCTCGCGGCGCGCATGCTGCCGACGCATCTCCGGGGGATGATGAGCCGCAGCGAAGTGGTCGACTATTACGCGGAAAGATCCGGACGCGACATCACGGATTTCGGTTTCTATTACGTGTTTGGTCTGTTCCGCCTCGCAGTCATCGTGCAACAGATTTATTTTCGCTATGTCCGCGGCCAGACCGCCGACCCTCGTTTCGCAACGTTTGGCATGCTGGGCACCAGTCTCGCACGCAATGCCGAGGCCATCGCCGCCGGTGCGCGGGCCATCTGAAGGAGTTCGAACCTCATGCAGCAACAGCCAGTCATGGATTTCACCGACAAGATTGTCATGGTTACCGGCGCCAGCCGCGGCATCGGCGAGGCGACGGCCAGATTATTCGCCGCTCGCGGCGCACATGTCATCGTTTCCAGCCGCAAGACCGACGCCGTCGAGTCAGTTGCCACCTCGATCAGGGACAGCGGCGGCAAAGCCAGCGCGATGGCCTGCCATGTGGGCGATGCCGACGCCGTGGAGTCCGCATTCGAGCGCATTGCCGGCGATTTCGGGCGACTCGATGTGCTGGTCAACAATGCGGCCACCAACCCGCACTTTGGTCATATCGCTGAGACACCGCTGGCCATGGTGGACAAGACGGTCGAGGTCAATATTCGCGGTTATTTTCACATGTCACAAAAAGCTGCGCTGCTGATGAAGGACCAGGGCGGCGGCGCAATCGTCAACACGTCCTCCATCAACGGCATCCGACCGGGCCCATATCAGGGCATTTACTCGATCACCAAGGCTGCGGTGATCAGCATGACCCAGGCCTTCGCCAAGGAATGCGCGCCGTGGAAAGTCCGGGTCAATGCGGTGTTGCCCGGGCTGACCGACACCCGCTTCGCGGCCGCGCTGACCCAGAACGAACGCATGTTGAAGATGATCCTGCCGCTGATCCCGCTGAACCGGGTTGCCGATCCGCAGGAGATAGCGCCGGCTATCGTTTTCCTGGCTTCGGACAATGCCTCGTATATCACCGGCGCGTCGCTGCCGGTTGATGGCGGCTTCCTGGCCTGAGGGATCCGCATGCTGCTGGCCATCATCCGGGCTGTGAGTCCGGCCATAGAACAGTGCGAAATCACCTTTGCTGCGCCGGGCCCGATCGATTACCAGCGCGCATCGAGCCAGCACGCAGCCTATGAGTCTGCGCTGCGCGACGCCGGCTGTACGATCGAGCACCTGCCCGCGTTGGACCATCATCCGGATGGCGTCTTTGTCGAAGATACCGCGCTGGTGTTTGACGAGATCGCGGTCATCACCCGGCCCGGAGCAATCTCTCGTCGCGGCGAGGTGGCGAGCGTCGCCAGCCTGCTGACGCGCTACCGGCCCCTGTTTGAGATCGTAAGCCCGGGAACGCTGGATGGCGGAGACGTGCTGGTGTCGGGAAAAACCGTATACGTCGGCCGCTCGGCTCGCAGCAATACCGACGGCATCCGGCAACTGGAGGCGATCATTGCGCCGCTGGGTTATCGGCTCGACACGGTGGAGATCCGCGACTGCCTGCACCTCAAGTCGTCCGCGACGCTGATCGGGGACGGCCTGATACTCGCTGATCCTGACCGCGTGGACACCGCTGCATTTGCCGGCCATGACATCATCCGGGTTGCCGAAGGCGAGGCCGAGGCCGCCAATGCGCTGCTGGCAAACAGGCGCGTGCTGCTGAGCGCAGCCGGCCGGAAGACAAGGGAACGACTCGCGGCACGCGGGATCGAAACCGCAGCAGTCGCCAACGATGAACTGGCCAAAGCGGACGGCGGCCTGACTTGCTGTAGCCTGCTACTCAAGCTGGATCCATAAACGGAGTGCTGATGAAGGACAAACTGGAACAGATCGAGCCCTACCGAAGCCTTGGGTTCGACCAGACCCGGGCGACAGCCACAGAGGTGGTGATGACGCTTCCGCTTGCCGGCAATCGGAACGACAAGGGGACGGTGTTCGGCGGCAGTCTCTACTCGGCGATGGTGCTGGCCGCCTGGCGGCTATGCGAGGAAAAAGCATCGGCCATGGGCAAGAGCGGCGACATCTTCGTCAAGGACTCAACGATTGAATTTTTGCGCCCCGGGCTGTCGAACATGAGCGTACAGGCGCGACTGAGTTCGGCCCCGGCTACCACCCGTCGAGGCAATATTGCGTTTGACGCTCAGGTGGACGCACTCGATGACCAGAACCGTGTCTGCGCAACAATGAACGCTTCGTTCCGCTTGCTGGACAGCGCCGGGAAGAAGTTTTGATGAGGAAGATCAGATGACTGGGTATTTTCGATCCGCGTCGACCGCGCTGTTGAGCTGCGCAGCCATGGCGGCGCTGGCATTTGCAACGGCATGCAGCCGGGACGATACCACTGCTGCCGAAAGGCGGTCGACGACACCAAAACTGCCTGCGGAGCTCGCCGGTCTCGAGGCGGCCGCGCGGGATTTTCCGTTTGTCGAGGGTGAGCAAACAGAGGGCGATATCAGCATACGTTATCGTGCCTATGTCGACGGCGACACGCCGGTGCTGGTGGACGAAGAAGTGATCACCGGAGAGTATGGCGCTACCCGGGACCGCTATTTTTTCGAGCAGGGTCGCCTGGCTTATTTTCTTCGCGAGGGAAGCCAGCTGATCGCCATGCCGCCTGACCCACCGGGTCTTGGCGACGTGGTGATGTTTGTCGCCTTTGATGAACTCGGACGACCCAGCGAACAGATGAAGCGTCTGAAAGGGCGATCTGCGCCGATCGAGACATTCGAACTCACCGCTATCGGCAACCGGGCCAGAGAGTTAGGCCGTGAGCTGCGCGCACTGGAGCGGCCGCCGCTGGCGCCTGGAGAATATGAAGGCTATCTGGTGCTCGGTGAGCCGGTGGCCACCTTCCAGCCCTGCGGCGATCCCAAAGTCTATTGGGTGGATACAGAGTCTGCGGAGCTGACAAGTCTGCGCGCTGACTATGACCGGGTTGCCACCCGGCCGCTGGAACCAGTCTATGCGCGCCTGATGGGAGAATTTGGCGAGCGAGCCACCAGCGGAATGGCCTCCAACTACCCGGCCATCCTCCGGGTCAGTTCTCACTCAACGGTCAGCCCAAGGGACGAAACCAGTTGCCGCTGATGCCGGATATGTTCGCGCCTGGTCCGTTGAGTGGTGTGGCGGCGACGTTCGGCCGACCGCATTGACCGGCGCATTGCCAGACAAGGTCATCGCTGCGCCCTGGCGACTCGAGGGCAGCGGCCTGATCCTGCTTCTCAAGCCGCCCCGGGCCGAGCCCGACCGCCGCTGGTATTCCATTTCACCGTCTGGCGAATTTGTCAGGCCCGGGCTCGGCCTGATGATGTTTGTCGACTACTGGCGCTCGGAGGCCGGGCCGTACCGTGAACTATTGTTCATTCCGGGCCGGTTCCGGGTCGGGGCGCGGCGCCTGTGGTCGATCACACGGATTCTGGTCAGCACGCCGTCCAGCGTGGCTGGAGGGCGGGCCAACTGGGGGATACCAAAGGAACAGGCGGAATTCGAGCTCGACGGCGAGCCTGGCCTTGGTTGCAGAGTGAGGGTCAGCAAAGACGGGCAGAGCCTGGCGGACTTTTCATGGGAGCCGCGGGGACCTTCGCTGCCGGTATCCACGGCGCTTTTGCCGGCACGCCTGCATACCCTGGTACAGAACCTGGACGGACGCCGCTTCCAGCTCACACCGAAGGCGCGGGGGCGAATGAGCGCTGCCCGGCTATCTGCGATGGAAACTAATGCGCAGGGTTTTCCTGCGATAAGTTCCGACCGGATCCTATTCGCTTTCGCGGTAACACGTTTTCGGATGGAGTTTCCCGCCGCCAGGATTACTTCTTTTCGCTGATCGGCCGGTATGAATCCAGAGTCAGGCTCGCACGCAGCTTGCCGTCCTTGTGCTGCTCGATCCGGACCAGCTGATATTCAAGTTCCGGCGCCGCCCACACCGTGTAAACCGGATCGTCCACCGCCGCATACTGCAACTTCCGTGCGCGCAGCGGGCCAATCCCGGTGTCCACCGTTTCCACCCCCAGATCACTCACCCCGATCTCCTTGAGACGACCTTTGCCATCAACGATGTAGTAGCGGTCGGCCAGCTGCCCGCGACTCAGATCGTAGGACAGCACATACCGCAGCGTGAGCAGATCCACCAGCGGACCGTCGTGTTTCAGGCGCTGTTCCTTGCCCCGATAGATGGAAACGACGTCGCCACCGGGTTCAAAGCGCGTGCTGATGTCCTTTTCGTCATCGCTGATGCGATCCCGCTTCTCGTACTCCAGCGGTTCTACGCCGTCTTCGCTTACCCGGAAACGGCTGGTCTCGACCACGCTGCCGCCGAATAATGACGCCCAGCTGCGGGTATGGACGTCGGAGCTGAACACATAGATGCCCTCTCCGGCGTCACGCAGGGTCACGTCCACCTGCACCGGTATCAGCTTGATCAACGCCTTGTACTCGGCTTTGTAAGGGCTGACGGCCGCAGCAGGATCGGCATACAGCGAAGCCGGCATCAGCAAGACCAGCGCGATGAGCGTTGTCCTGATCAGGGATTGGTATCGCGGAATGTTGATTTCGTTCACCCGTCTCGCAGCGCCCGGCGCAGAATCTTGCCAACGTTGGTCTTCGGTAACTCGTCACGGAACTCGATATGGCGCGGTACCTTGTATGCGGTCAGATTCTCGCGGCAATGTGCGATGAGCTGATCAGGCTGCAGCTGGCTGCCGGGCTGCCTGACTACGAACAGCTTGACCGCTTCGCCGGATTTTTCGTCACTCACTCCGATGCAGGCAGCTTCCAGGACCTCTGGATGCTGGGTCGCCACGTCCTCTACCTCACAGGGGTAAACATTGAAACCGGAAACAAGGATCATGTCCTTGGCCCGGTCAACGATGCGCAGAAAGCCGCCTTCATCGATCGTTGCAATATCGCCGGTGCGCAGGAAGCCGTCCTGATGAAAGCTCTCCTGACTGGCCTCCTCTTGCTGCCAGTAGCCCTGCATGACCTGGGGACCATACACACACAGCTCGCCTCGCTCGCCAACGGGCAACTCGGCACCGTCTTCGCCGCGGATGGAAATCTCGGTGGAGGGCAGCGGCAAGCCCACATCACCGGTATATACCTCGGTGCGGCCGATCTGGCTCATCGCGACCACTGGCGAGCACTCGGTAAGGCCGTAACCCTCGAGCAGGGAATGTCCGGTCAGCTGATGCCACTTCTCGGCCACCGCACGCTGGACCGCCATGCCGCCGCCGCCCGCCATCTTCAGCGCGCTGACGCGGACCTCGGGGAAATCCGGGTCATGGACCAGAGCGTTGTACAAAGTGTTGACGCCAAAGAACGCGGTGAAGTCCCACTTCTTCAGTTCGGCGACGAATCCGGGCACGTCACGAGGATTGGGTATCAGCACATTCAGACCGCCGATGCGAACAAAGCACATGCAATTCACCACCAGCGCATAGATGTGATACAGCGGCAGCGCGGTGATCACGGTCTCCCGGCCGGGCTCGGTCACCGGATCGGTCAGCGCCGACATCTGCAGCACGTTGGCGTACACGCTGCGATGCGGGAGCATGGCACCCTTCGATGGCCCTGTCGTGCCGCCGGTATACTGCAGGAACGCTAGTGACTCGCCGTCGAGTTGGGCCGGAGAAAGCTCCAGCCCGGCGCCCTCGGCCAATACCTCAGTCAAGCGCAAGTGGCCGGCCAGCGTATAGGCTGGAACCAGTTTCTTGATCCGCTTGAGTGCGAAGTTGACCAGCGCCGATTTCGGCCAGCGCAACAGATCGCCGAACTCGGTCACGATTACCTGCTTCAGCGCTGTGTCAGCAACGACCCGCTCAAGCACATGAGCGAAATTCGCAAGGATCACAATCGCCTCGGCACCAGAGTCCACCAACTGGTGTTTCAGCTCCCTGGCGGTATACAGGGGGTTGACGTTGACCACCACCAGGCCAGCGCGCAACGCCCCGAACAGCACAACCGGATACTGCAGGATATTCGGCAGCATGATGGCCACGCGTGTGCCTGGCTTCAGACCCGCGCTGTGCTGCAGCCAGGCGCCAAAAGCCGCCGACTTGCGCTCGAGTTCACGGTAGCTGAGGCTGTTCCCCATGCAAGCGAACGCAGGGCGATCGGCAAATGCCGCGAAGCTGTGATCCAGCATGCCGACCAGGGTGTCGCCGGGGTCCATGGATATTTCGGCCGGCACATCCGCCGGGTAGTTCTTGAGCCAGATCTTCTCCACGCGGTTCCTCCGGGAGTCGTTGCAGCCGGCATCAGCGGTAGCGGTGCCTGGCGGTGAAATCTATCACAGCGAACGGCAAGGGCCAGCTGTTATTGAACTGCCGTAGCCGCGGTGCGCACAGCGCCTTCCCATGCGTGCCGCGCAACATCAAAAGACTGCGCGTGGCCGGCAAGAAATCGATCATGGCCGGCCGTACTTGCCGGCCATGATCCTTCGGTTCAGGCTTCCCGGCCCACATCAAGCGCGCGGTCGATGACATGCGTCAATGCCGCACGATGCGCCCGGGTCTGTCGATCCGGCGAAGACGCAGAAGCCAGACGGCGGCGGATCTCCATCAATTCATACAGCGCCATGGCCCGGCTGGGCGCGTCGTAACCGCCGGCATTGCCTGGTGCGGTGATCGCCACCAGCCGGTTGACGTATTCACTCTGCAGGCTCTGGCGGAAACCGTTCACGCTGCCGCCTAGGTCAGCCTCGAACACCGCATCGCTGAGGTCGGCAAACACTTCAGACAACGGGTACTCGTTACCGTAGAGCGTGGTGTCGACGATCCGGGTCAGCACCGCCGGATTCAGCAGATGGTCGAACATGCCCTTCTGTATCGCCAGAACAGCAGCGTGGATCTTGGGATCTTCGGTCTTGCCATAGAGCTCGAACCCCCGCCGCTGCACCTGCAGATGACGATAGATTTCGGCCGAGCTGCGGAACGCATCGATGGAAAACACGCGCTGCGCCATGAAGTCCATTGCTCGCTTTTGTTCGCTGCGCCGGACCGGCCGGAACGGCTCTGTCGCCCCGGGCTGGCCGACAACGGCGCGATCGATGATCACACCGCCAACATAACGCGACACGACCTCGGCCTGGCGCTGCAGGTCGGTCATCAGCATCGCGTGAGCCTGGGCCAGATCGCTATACGTTTCACCCGGCTGACGATACTTGTCCAGCAATTCATCCATCGTGACATCGACCAGGTCGTAACGGTCTGCCGCATAACGGATGGCGTCGTTGCTGTAGTCAAAAATCATGATGGTGGGGTCGATACCGGCGCCCACGTTGCGCATATCGTCCGCATCATTGCCAAAAGCCAGATCCGGTTCGGTCGAGCGCGACAGGATCTTCTCCAGCCGCGCGGCCTCAGCCGCCGGATCCGCCAGACCCTGGGAATATCCGTATTCGATCGCCCAGTGATCATACGGTCCCGGAACGACATCAAAATACAGGCCCTGCTGTTTGCCCGGCGGCGCAAGATTCGGCCCGGTGTAATCCATCACCGAGCCTTTCAGGCCCCGCTCCAGGGTCACTGCGGGGTCGTAAAGCTGCGCCGGCGTCAGCATCTGGCTGGCGCGGAAATTATGACTCAGACCCAGGGTATGCCCGACTTCGTGCAGCGCCAGTTCGAACAGGGATTGCTTCAGCATCTCGCTTTCTTCTTCCGCCCCGCCGCCGGTGGCCGCAAGCATCGCCTGGCCCGCGATGCGGGCAGCAAGGATATGCTCGCCGGCGCTGCACAATACCGGTTCCGCGGCCGACTGGCTGAACAGAAAGTCGGCACGCTGGCGGTTGGTCACCCAGGCATGATCCAGCATGATGTCCGTGCCCAGGATCTGACCGGTCCGGGGGTTGGCGAAATGCGGCCCATAACCGCCGAACGGTGGCGTCGGAGACGCCTGCCACCGAATCACGTTGTAGTGGATATCGCCGGCATCCCAGTCTGCGTCATCGGGCTGGATACGGACCTCGATCGCGTTGCTGAAACCCGCGCTTTCGAAGGCCTGATTCCAGGCCAGGGTGCCGTTCTTGATGTCCTCCCGATACTCCTCCGGCATGGTGTTCTCCAGCCAGAAAACAATCGGCTCGACCGGGTCCGACAGCGCGGCATCCGGGTCCTTCTTCCGCAGATCCCAGCGCTTGATCACGTCGCGCCACGGTGCAGCGCTCGGATCCGCCATCTCAGTGATCTGGCTGGTGAAATAGCCCACCCGGGGATCGTCGAAACGGGGCTGGAAGTCGTTCTCGGGCAATAGCACCAGGCTGTGCTGGAACTGGATGCTGATATAACGCGGATCCGTGATCTCGGCCTCGCCGGTATAGATCGGCGCCGGATTTTCGAATACGTACTGGACAAAAAAGTCGGCATTCCCGGGATAGGACCGGACCTGCGTGAATCGTGTCTTGTCCTCGCTCAGGGAGCCGAGATCAAGCGACTGTCCCGGCTCTGCTTTCGGGTCCGGCGTCGGTTTGATCTGAGACAGGGACTCGTTAAGGAACAGCGGCCCGACATCGATAAGCACGGCCCCGGTTTCCTCGTCTTCGGCAAGAATCTCTGCCACCGCCATCACCGCATGACTGATGTTGGCCTCGCCGGCACGGCTCAGCGCGCTGTCAGGATCCACATAGAACCGCACATTTTCCTTGACGAATTCGATCTGCTTGAAGTGTCGGCGCAGCGTCAGGATAGCGTCGACGTTGAACGGCGACACCTGACCACGAAAACGCCCGGTCTCGATCGGCGCATCCTGGGTGGTCGTCACGTAAAGGAATTCCTGATCGAAATTGATCGGCTTGATCAACATCCGCGTCTCGCCGGTGTCGCGGTCGATAAACACGGTAAACAAGCCATCCATGCGATCGCTGTTTTCAGTCAGGCTGGCGATGGTCGCCGGCGCCTCGCTGGCGTCGGCCGGCGCGGCCTGTTCGGCGTCGCCACACGCTGCGAGGCCGAATACGGACAACATTGAAATCCAGATAATTTTGCTCATTGAGAGTCCCTTGGCTAAGGCGCACCGGCACGAGAACCCGGGTTATCCGGATGCTCTCCCGCGTGTCGATGCACGGGTTTTTTGTTTTGTCTGCGGTGGTCTACCAGATCCGGACACGATCCTCGGGCGCCCGGTACAGGCCATCGCCTTCTTTCACATCAAAGGCTTCGTAGAATTCCGGCATGTTGCTCAAGGTACCGATCACCCGGTATTCCCCGGGCGAATGGGGGTCGCTGAGCAGAATCTCCCGAAGATGCCCCTCGCGAGCAAGGGTTCTCCAGATATTGGCGAAACCGAAAAAGAACCGCTGGTTGCCGGTAAAGCCATCGATCACCGGCGCTTCACGGCCGTCCAGCGATCGTTGATAGGCGCGATAGGCAATCGTCAGGCCGGCGAGATCGGCAATATTTTCGCCCAGGGTCAACTGGCCATTTATGTTGATGCCTTCGATCGGTTCGTACTGTTCGAACTGTTCAATCAGCACCGCTGCTCTGGCTTCGTATCTGGCTGCATCCTCAGCCGTCCACCAGTCCCGATTCTCGCCCTTTTCATCGACCTTGCGTCCCTGGTCGTCGAACGCATGACTCATCTCATGACCGATGCCCGCGCCTATCGCGCCGTAATTGATCGCATCGTCGGCATCGAGGTTAAAAAACGGCGGTTGCAGCACGCCGGCCAGAAACACCAGTTCGCCGGCCGTCGGGCGGTAATACGCATTCACCATATGGGTGGGATAGCCGAACTCACCATCCTTTGGCCCCTCGGTCAGCTCCCTGAGACCCGCATCGAAATCGAAGATCCGGCCACGAATCTCGTTACCGACCAGATCGTCCGGCAGGATTTCCAGCCCTGCGTATTCACGCCAGGTCCCCGGATAGCCTATATAGACCGTCAATGCGTCGAGCTTGCGCATCGCCTGCTCGCGGGTCTCCGGCGACATCCAGTCCAGCTCGGCCATCGACTCGCGGAACGCTGCACGCAGATTGTCGACCATGGCCGCGGTGCGTACCCGGGCCTGTTCCGGGAAATAGCGTTCCAGATAGATCCGGCCCAGCGCATCGCCGAGGATGCCGTTGATCTCTGCCAGCGCGTACTGCCAGCGCTCCATGGGTTTTTGCTTGTCGCGCAGGACCCTGCCGTAGAAGTCAAAGCTCGCGTCGAAATACTCTTCGCTCAATTCCTTGGCAAAACTGTTGATCAGCTTGAAACGCAGATAGGACCGCCACAGATCCACTCCCGTTTCTCCGAACAGGTCACCGAAACCAGTGAAAAAGCTGGGTGTCCCGACTACAACCTCGTCCTGCTGACCGAGGCCGGCCGCCTCGAGATAGATATCCCAGTCAATGCCGGGCGCCATCGTGGCCAGGGCGTCGCGATCCATCAGGTTATAGGTCGCAATCCGGTCGCGCAGCTTCTCCTGAGGCCAGTGCAGCGCGGCCAGGCGCGTCTCCAGTTCCATGATGCTTTTGGCCGTGTCCTCGCTGCCATCCGCGCCGGAAAGGGCGAGGATCTGGCCTATATAGCCAACGTAGGCATCGCGTATCTCGGCGAATTTCTCATCGTCCTTGGTGTAGTAATCCCGGTCCGGGAGGCCCAGACCACCCTGCCAGAAATAGAACAGGCTGCGACGGGTGTCGCCCCGGTCCCGATCGACATAGAACGCGAATGGATCCTCCACGTTCAGCCGGATAAACCGACCGTACAGGCGCAGGATATCCGCGTGGGTCTTTGCCTCTGAAATCTGTGCGAGCAGTGCTCCAAGCGGCTCCAAACCGAGCTCGTTCGCGCGCGCCTTGTCCATGTAACTGGCATAGAAATCACCGACCAGTTGCATATCGCTGCCGGCCGGCGCATCTGCGGCCGCCGCTTCCTCAAGGATGACTTTAAGGCGCTTCTCATTGCGCTCATGGACTTCGGTAAATGCGCCGTAGGCGGCCCGCTCGGGCGGAATCTCGGTGCGGGCCAGCCAACCGCCGTTGGCATAGCGAAAGAAGTCGTCCTGTGGCCTCACCGTGGTGTCCATGTCGTCGGCCAGGAGTCCCGACGAGAGGATCGTTGCCGCCGAACCGCCAGGGGCCGCGGTGGTGGATTCGGGGGTGGTTTCCGCAAGGCCGGACTGATAGGCGCTCAGGGCCATGATCAGGACTGCCGGAATGAGTATTTGACGCATATATCCCTCGCTGCCAGGGCAAAGCCCGGCATCCTAGCAGAATGCCGGCAGGTTTCGATGTTGCGGCGCGGCACGCTTGGCCGACGGACGCGGTTGATGCTGTTCGGACCAAATCAGTCCCGTTTCAGTTCCCCCACGCGGCCCCGGCTTGGCCTAGAATGCGGCGTCTCTACACAAGAACTGGAGGTCTAAGGCGGTGCTAGGCAATCTCAGACGGACTCGGGACGCGATTGGCGCACCCGCCAGTGTGATCGGCGAAGACACTGAATTCACCGGTCAGCTGACCGGCGACGGCCATGTGCTGGTCAAGGGCTCGGTCAACGGTGATTCGGACCTCATGGGGCCCGTCACCATCGCGCCGGCCGGCCGCTGGAAGGGCCGCCTCAAGGCCGCGGACGTGATCATCGCCGGGACCGTGGACGGTGACATCGAAGCCAGCGGAAAAGCGGAAATCCGCCCCACCGCGAGGGTATCAGGCAGCGTTTCCGCCGCTCAGATCGCGATCGGCGAAGGCGCCAGAGTCGACGGCAAGCTGAGTACGCTGAGCGCGGAGGAGATCAAGAAGTTCGCCGAAAAACGAGCCGCCGACAATTAGCCGGGACCACCTTCAGGCAAGCAACAGACGCGCCGCCATGACCGCCATCAGCCCCCACTGGCCGAGGTAGAGCAGGAAGCGCAGATTGACCGCCAGGTTGCTTCCCGAGGCCACGTGGACCACGGATTGTGCAACCCGCAGATACAGCACGAACATGGCCAGCGGCTCGATAAGCTGCTGTTTTCCCGTGATCAATCCCACGGCGACCAGCGCGCCGAAGATCGGCAGGTTTTCATAGCAATTGGCGTGGGCCCGGCACAGCCGTCTGGAAAAATCAGACACATCCGCGCCGCCGGGATCAAACTGATTGGGTGCTCGATTGCCGCTGAGCACAAGTGTCAGGCGGAGTAGTCCGATGCCGAGCACGAGCAACAGGGTCCAGGCCGCGAAACCGGTCAGGGCGATAGCCGAAGCGCTCATGGTTCACTCCCAGGGTCAGGGTTGGTAACTGATTTTGCGGGCCCAGTATGCCGCAGCGCGTCTGGTGTCGCCGGACGCTTTGTGTTTTCCTGAGCAATTACAGAAACACCGCGGGTACGAAGACGGTGATAACAGCGTGCGCGTCTTCCCGCCGGGATCGACCGGCGACGATCAGGGCCAGGGCTTCAGCGATCGAAATCGCTGGTCCGGAACCAGGTATGGCCCGATGAAACGCAGGCTGCTCGCGGGATTGCTAAGCACGCTCGTCATCGCCCTGGGCGCACCGATCGCGTACATCGCTGTGCATTACGGCGAGGTGATCGAGTCCACCACCACGCTGAGTGACGAACAGACTCGTGAGGCCGCCGAGCAAGCGGTGGAGAGACGAGCAGCGGACCTGGCCCAGGCGCTGGCGGGATTCCTTGCCCAGCGAGGGGACCTGGAAGCCGGAACGGAAGCCGATCTGGCGCGGATGCTGCCATTGACCAGCGGCGCCGTTGCCGAGGTCCAGGGGCCCGGAGGAAAGAGCCTGATCCGCACCGGCCCCGCGCTGGATCCAGGCGTATCAGGCGCGGCGACGGTCAGATCCGGCCGTCTGACAGGGACTCGTGTTGTCGTGCAAATGCCGGTGGCCTACCGGGACGCGAGCACCCGATCCATGGAAGCGGAGATCACCGGCGGACTGACCAGTCTGCTGCGCGGCGCGGCCATCGCATCCGTTGCCGGTCTGTTGCTCGGTTTCGCACTGGCGCTGGTTTTGTTGCGCCGGCGTTCGCAGTGGGGCTCCGCTGCAGCGCCGAAGCCACCCGGCCCGCCAATCCCGGTGCCAGAAGCATCCCATAGCGCCGGGGCAACGCCGGGCATCAATGCGAACCGTTTGCCACGCGCGCTGCTGGACGCGGTTCTTGGTCATATTCAGGACGCAGCGATCCAATTGTCGCCTGAGCTGGCGATCACGCATATCAATCCCGCCGCCTGCAAGCTGCTGGGCTATCCCCCGGAGGAGCTGCAAGGCCAGGCCCTGGCCGCACTGTTTCCCGGCGATCCGGGCACGATACTTGACCAGCGTCAGCGCTTGCGCAGCGACGGCGAGGCGGAGCTGGTGAGCAAAATCGGACAGCCGGTCAAGGTGTATTTCACTGTGATTGACGCCGCCCCCGACGGCCACATCATGTTGCTGCACAGCCCGACGGAAGGCGACGTTTCGAAGAAGCGCATTCAGTATCTGACCCGCTATGATGCGCTGACCCGGGTTGCCAACCGCATGCAGTTTCAGCACAAACTGCAGCAGGCCATCGCCCGCGCCCAGCGCAACAACGTGCGTCTGGCGCTGTTCTATCTCGACCTGGACCGGTTCAAGGACGTGAACGACACCTTCGGGCATCCGGTGGGCGATCGCAGTCTCGAGATCACCGCGAGGAGAGTCGTCGACGCGATGGACCCGGGCACGCTGATAGGTCGGCTCGCGGGTGATGAATTCGCCATCCTGATCGATAACCTGCCGCTCAACGATGATCTACAGCCGGCGCTGGCTGCCACCGCACGCATGCTGCTGGACAGAGTCTCGGGCGAGTTCTTCATCGATAAACGGGAGTTGTTCGTCACCGCCAGTATCGGCATCGCCGTGTGTCCCAACAACGCGGATAACGTGGTCGATCTGATCCGCAACGCCGATGCGGCGATGTATCACGCCAAGCAGGCCGGCGGAAACACCTATGGCTTTTATACGCCACAGATGAACGCCGACGCAGTGGATCGGCTGATGCTAAAGAGCGAGTTGCGCCGGGCGCTGGAGCGGAAGGAGTTCGAGGTCCTTTACCAGCCCAGGGTGGACCTGCGCGACGGCCGCGTGGTGGGGGCGGAGGCATTGTTGCGCTGGCGTCATCCCAAGCGCGGCGAAGTGCCGCCATCAATATTCATCCCGATGGCTGAGGACAGCAGCCTGATCTTCGAGATCGGCGCCTGGGTGCTGGACCGGGTTTGTGAGGATTACTCGCATTGGCAGAGTCGTCTGGCCTGGCCGGGCCGGGTGTCGGTCAATCTGTCTCTGCAGCAACTGCGCGAACGCAATTTCGTCAAGCACGTCGAGAACACCTTCGAACGCCACCAGCTGACGCCTTCATGCATGGAGTTCGAAATCACCGAGTCAACCCTGATGCGTGACGGCGAAGCGACGCTGAGGATGCTCGACCGCCTGTATCAACTGGGTCTGCACCTTTCCATCGATGACTTTGGCACGGGCTACTCTTCTCTCAGCGTGCTGCAACACTTTCCTATCGGCACGCTCAAGATAGACCAGTCCTTTGTCCACAGTGCCGATCATGAGGACGAACCTGCCACCATAGTCTCCACGATCATCAGCATGGGTCAGAATCTTAAAATGGACGTGGTTGCCGAGGGCGTCGAGACGCAGCAGCAACTCGACTTCCTGCGCGCCCGTGAGTGTCATTTCGGCCAGGGCCATCTGTTTGGTCATCCGCTGAGCGCTGACGAATACGTTGAGCTGCTGGTCCGTCAGTCCGGCGGTCAGCCCTTGCACGCGGCCCTGTTCGCCTAAGCTGACCTGGTCTCCGGCCTGCCGGCTGCGGACTAGACTGATTGCAGGAGGCAAAGATCGTGCGTGCCATGGTGCTTCGCCAGCCAGGCCAACCGCTGGTGCTGGAACGACGTGAGGATCCGCGACCGGGCCCGGGCCAGGTGTTGCTGAAAGTGCTTGCCTGCGCGGTTTGCCGCACCGATCTGCATCTGATTGACGGCGAATTGCCGGATATCCCGTTGCCGATTGTCCCCGGTCACGAGATCGTCGGTGAGGTCATCGCTACCGGGGCGGGCGTAAGCTGGCAACCAGGCCAGCGTCTGGGAGTACCCTGGCTCGGGTTTGCCTGTGGCGATTGCGGCTACTGCAATCAACATCAGGAAAACCTGTGCGACAAAGCGCGCTTTACCGGTTATCAGCTCGACGGCGGGTTCGCCGACCGGGTCATCGCTGACCAGCGCTTCTGTTTCTTGCTCGACCCATGCTACAGCGATGTCGAGGCGGCACCGCTGTTATGCGCCGGCCTGATCGGTTACCGCGCGCTGACCATGGCCGGTGAGGGATCAGAGCTGGGTATCTATGGCTTCGGCGCCGCCGCTCATATTGTCGCCCAGGTCGCGGCCTGGCAGGGTCGCCGCGTGTATGCGTTTACCCGTCCCGGCGACGCCGGCGCGCAGGCGTTTGCGCGGGAACTCGGCGCGCACTGGGCCGGCGGTTCAGACCAAGAGACACCGGTGCTGCTCGATGCCGCAATAATCTTTGCGCCGGTGGGTGAGCTGGTACCCAAAGCGCTGGCGGCGGTGCGCAAGGCAGGCGTGGTGGTCTGCGGCGGCATCCATATGTCGGATATCCCGAGCTTTCCTTACCGACTGCTTTGGGGCGAGCGGGTGCTGCGCTCGGTGGCCAACCTGACCCGGCGCGACGCGCTGCAATTTCTGGAAATCGCGCCGAAAGTCGCGATTCAGACCCGTACCGTGACCTACCCGCTGGAGCGCGCGAACGAAGCGCTGTCCGACCTGCGTCACGGGCGTCTCACCGGCGCGGCGGTCCTGACCATGGAGTGAACTCAATCCGGCGCCGGATAGCCGGTCATTTCCAGATAACCGTTGCCGCCCAGTGCGCGGCCGTTGCGGTTTCCCCGGATCCGGATCGCGCCCTCCCAGTAGCGTACCGAATGATCCATCTCCTGGGCATCCAGATGCGGCTCGACGAGCAAATCGAGGTCTTGTGACGGAACCTGCAAAGACCAGCTCAGCGGATAGCTGACCCCGGTGGACGGGCTGACCCATTCAGCCAAAGGTGTCAGCTGCACACTGTCCCGATCCAGCCGCACGACATCGCCGGCAGCCTGACGCAGCATCCCTGCGCTCAGCGGATCACTGCTGCCGTCATTGCGGCGCAAACGATAGAACATCAGATCGCTGCCATCGTCCAGCTGCATCGAGAACCAGTCCCATCCCGCCAGGTCCGGCCCCAACGCGCTGGTGCTCCATTCGCGATCCAGCCATGCCAGACCGGCTACCGGATGAAGAACGCCATCGATGGTGATCGCGCCGGAGGCCGGCATCCGGGTGAAGCTGTAATACATCGATGCGTTACCGGGCTCCGGCCCTTTTGCGCTGTAGCCGTCGTCACCCTGAAACACCGGCGCCGATCCCGGCTCCAGCCGCAAATCCAGCGCGAAGTCCTGCTCGCCGGCGACCAGACTCAGCGGCAGAAACGACTCCTCGAGCGAACTGACCGACCAGTCCTCCAGCCATACCCGGAACGGTTGCGACTGTGCTCCGGCCAGCCCCTGAGCGCCCCTGGTCAGCCTCTCCTGGCTGAAGAAACGCCGACCTTCGGTGTCGGTTAACGCCAGATGTGCCATCCATAGTTGCCGGGTACCCCAGGCCGATGCCCGCGCGACCGGATTCGGCGCGATGGCAAAGCGGAAGAAGGTCAGCTGAAAACCGAAATGTCGCTGATCCTGGCCGTGCAGATTACCGGTGAAATACCACCATTCGGATCGGAAATCAGGATGCGGTCCGTGATCCGCGGGCAGCTCCGGCCGGTCACCCGGCCAGGCGCGCTGATATCCCTGATCGTCATCGCCGCCCAGCAAGTCCACCACGTCCAGGGTCTGGCTTTCGCGAAGTGCCCGCGTCGGATCATCCGGCCACAGCAGATAGGCCAGGATCCCTGCAAACAACACCACGATAACCAGGCTGCGGTGTTTCATTCGTCCCTCAAGTCGATGGCCGGCTTGCGCTGCCCGGAACGCCAGGCGGGATAGGCGCCGCCCAGCAGCGCGGCCAGCACCGCCAGCACGACACCCTGCACTACCGTGGCAAAGTCGGGATGGAAACCCATGCTCCAGCCGAACGCGCGCATGTTGATCACTTCGACCAGGAACACCCCGAGGAGCAGCCCCAGCGGCGCCGCAAGGATGCCAGCGGCCGCGCCGAGCAGCCCGGTCTGGGTGATCACCAGTCGCCGTAATTGCGCGGGTGTCCAGCCGACCGCGCGCAGCACCGCCAACTCGCGTACCCGCTCCATTTGCAGGGATTGCAACGATCCGAGGATGCCAAGAAACGCGACAATCCCGACCAGCACCTGCAATACCCGGGTGATCGTGAACGTGCGATCGAAGATCGCCAGCGACACCTGCCGGATCTCCACATTTGAAGCCACCTGGACCCCTGGCGCATCGCCGAGCAGCGGGTCCACAATGCGTCGCACCTGATCCAGGCTGGCGCCCGGCGCGAGGGTCAGGCCGAGGCCGCCCAGGCGCTGCACGCCCCAGTTGGCTCTGAAGGTGGGCAAATACATCGCCACCACGCCGCGGTCTGACGTGTAATCCCGGAACACCGCGGCCACCGTGAACCGCTGCCTGCCTCGCTCCGTGGGCAATTCCAGCGTGTCCCCTGGACCGAGCCCGTGGTGGCTGGCAAAGGGTTCCGATACCCACACCGCCGTACCATCGAGAAACGCCCGGCGCGCGGCCGCTTCATCCCCTTGCTGCAAGGAAAATCCCCAGTCTCGCTGACCGGGTTCGAGCGCCCAGAGTCGAATCTGCTCGTCGCCGGTTTCCAGCCGGTGGCGGACCGAGCGCGTGACCTCCGCGATCTCCGGATGCGCGGCCAGCGCGGCGGCCAATTCATCGCCGTCTCTGCCGCCGGCGTGCCAGGCCTCGTCCATGCTGATGTAAAGATCGGCGCGGAGGCTGTGCTGCAGCCAGTTATCCACACTGGTGCGGAAGCTGCCGACCATCACACCGACGCCGATCACTGACGCGACCGCAACCATCAGTGCGGCCACTGCCACGCCGGTGCGGCTCAGGGTCCTGCCGACGCCACGTACCGCCATCCGCGCCGGGATACTCAGCCAGCGTTGACCGACGCCGGCGATCAGCGCGGTCATGGCGGTTATGGCCGGCGGCGCCAGCAACGCCGCAGCCACAATCACGCAGAGCAAGCCCATAAATCCGGCTGTCAGTGATTCGGGGCCGAAACGAATCAACCCGATCCCGACAAGCAGTGTGAGGCCAGCGGCCAGCGCCAGCCACGGCAATCTGCGTCTGGCCCGCCGTTCAAGCGAAGCGCGACTGAGTACTGCCCTTGGTGGCACGGCGGCTGCTTCCGCCGCCGGCGCGAGGCTTGCCGCTACGGTGACGCCGATCCCCAGCACAATGCCCTTGGCCAGGACCAGCGGGTCCATGTGCAGGCCCGAAAACTGGAGCTGGAAGTAGAGGTCATCAATGGTGCGCACAACCAGCCGGGTCAAACCGATGCCAAGCAGGCCGCCCAGAATCAGTCCCATCAGGGTTCCCGGAACGCCGACCAGCAATGACTCGCGCAGCACCGAGATGAATAACTGCTGACGACTGACCCCGATCGTGCGCAGGGTTCCGATCACGGTACGGCGCTGGACCACCAGGAACGACATCGTGCTGTAGATCAGGAACGCACCGACCAGAAGCGCCAGCAGACTCAAAGCCATGAGATTGATCCGAAATGCCCGGGTCATCTGCGCCATACCGCGGGATTGACCGGCGGTCGACGCCAACTCGACATCGGGCGGGAGCAGCGCGGCCACCGCATCTGCTTCGGTCGGGGACAGGATCAGATCCACTCGACTGAGCTGGCCGACCATATCCAGCACTTCCTGAGCGGTGGCGATGTCGGCGAGCAGGAATTCCCTCAGCGCGTCCCGGCGCTCCGCCGACGGCTCAAGCCAACCCGTCACCTGCAGCGTGGCATCGTTGCCATGCGCAGAAACTGCAAAGCGGTCTCCCAGATCCAAACCCAGACTGCCGCCGAGCTCGCGGGTAAGCAGGACCGCTCCCGGTACTGTCAGCAGGCCCGCCAGCTTACCGTCTCCGCGTGCTGCCGCGTAGTCGCGAAACGGCTCCTCGGCCAGCGGATCAATGCCCATCAAGGTCAGCATGGGAACTTCCGCTACCCCGGTTCTGACCCTTCCGCTGACGACTGGCGCCGCGGCGCGGGTGACGCCGGTCAGCCGCACGCGCAGATAGACCGATTCATCGAATCGGCCGTCCTGGGACAGGAGCTGGTGGCTGGCTCGACCCATTACCGCATTTCGTGACAGATCGAATGACTTCAGCGCTGCCGAACCGGCAATATCCACACCGGTGACCACCGCGACCCCCAGTGCAACCCCGCTGACGGCCAGCACCAGTTGCCAGGGATGGCGCAAAAAGAAACGCCAGCCTGCTCGACTGACCAGCCTGCTCACGCGCTGCTCACAGCTTCGGTCGCGACCAGCCGCCCGTCCCGGATGGTCAGCACGCGATCTGCCAGGCCGATCACTTCCTCGCTGTGTGTCGCCATGATCAGGGTCGTCCCCGAACGCCGGCACAGATCATCCAGCAGGCGCAGGACATCCCGCGCGGTCTGCAGGTCGAGGTTGCCGGTGGGCTCGTCGGCCAACAGCAGGCCCGGGCGGTGCACTAATGCACGAGCCAGCGCGACGCGTTGTTGTTCGCCGCCAGACAACTCATCAGGATAGTCCGGCCCGCGCCCATCCAGCCCGACGGCACCCAGCCACTCCTCGATCCTGGTGGCCGCATCGGCCGCCGAAACGCCGACCAGCTCCAGCGGCAGACCGAGATTCTCTGCGACGGTCAGCGTCGGCACCAGATTGAAGAACTGGAACACATAACCGATCTTGTGCCGCCGCAAGCGGGATAAGGCATCCTCGGAAAGCCCGGCCAGCGATTGCCCGTCGACCAGCACATCCCCGGAACTCGGCCGGTCCAGACCCCCGAGCAGATTGAGCAGCGTGGACTTGCCCGAACCGCTGCGACCGACCAGCACGACAAACTCACCATGCTCGATCTGACCGTCGATATGGTCCAGTACCAGGCGATTGCGGCCCCGGCCTTCGTAGCGCTTGCTCAGGGCCTGGATGTCGATATGCGATGCTGGCTTCACTTGAATTTCGTCCCGATGGATGACGCGGCATCGGCCACAGGTGATCGCGCGTTTACTTCTGGCTGGATTGCCGGCTGGCGCTGGTCAGTATTGCCTATCTGGCCTATCTGGCCTATCTGGCGTCGCGCGCCCGCTGCTGCGCTCGCCATTGCCAGGGCGGTGTACGTTCTGCCTCCGGTAGAGACCACAAGCCCAAAGACTGGTTCCGGGCGGCTTCCTCGAGCTCCGACAGATCCTGCATGCCGAGCCGCGACAGCCTCTCCGGGTCGCTGGCATAGCGACGATAGACCCATGCATCACCCCGTCTGACCATCTCCTTATTTATGATCAGGCCATCCGTCTGCCGGGTGACCTTGGCCACGGCGCGGCCATAACGGTCGGTGTCAACCAGCTCCAGAGACAGGTCATATCCGCGAATCAGCCGGCGCAGGGACTCCCGGCTGCGCCGGCTCCACGGCTGGCTGCGCTCAGGCGCGTCGATAGCGAAAAGCCGTACCTCGATCTCCTTGCCGTCCTGGTCGCGCAGCAGAAAGCTGTCGCCGTCGAAAACCCTGGTCGCCTGCCCGCCAGCGGGCTCGCAGGCCGACAAAGTGCTGGCGATTACGCCCGCAGCGATTAGAGCGAGCGCGACCCACAGGCTCGGCGCGCGCCGGAAAAAACGCCGATATCTCATTCAGAGCAAATCCTCGTCAACGCCAGGCAGCGCTTCGAGATCATTATCCCGGAAGTTGATGTCGCCGGTCAGGTGATTGTGCTCCGCACAGGAATGCGCACAGGAAGAATCTGTAACGCCGCGGGAAGAAACTGTCACGACGCCGCCGTATAGACCGATCGAGGGACGCACCGGCCAGCGACAACAGATTCAACAAAAACAGGGTAGATCGCACACGGCCAGACTCCCTGACCAGGAGAGGCCCGGGCCGGGATAATACGCTCAGCCTGGTGTTCAGTCCTCGAGATCGCGGAACTTCTGCCGCAGTTCGTAACCCTGATCGGTAACGATGCGTTCCAGCACCTGGATGCGTTTCTCCAGCTCTTCCACCCGTTGCCCGTTCTGCTGCTGCTCCGGATCCGGCTGATGACGGCGCCGCCGGCTGCCAAAACGCGACTCAAAGGCCTTGCCAATAGTCACGACCAGCACGATAGCGAAGACCAACTCGTAAACGTTCATTCAGGGCCGTCCTTAACTTTCCGGTGTCCGATCAATCTTCGAGCTCGCGGAATTCGCGATCAAGTCCGAACCCGGGAGATGTGACATAGCGTTCCATTCTCTGCAGCTTGGCATCCAGTTCACGCATGGTGTGACGCACCGAAGCCACGGTGGCCACCGGGGACTGGCGTACCGAACTCCAGAACCGCTCCTCCTCCTGATCCTGATACATCTCGCCGGGTTTTTTCGGCAGCACCATACAGGTAATGATGTAGACCAGGAAAGTCGCCGGGAACATGAATTGCAGCACTACGGTGAGCACCCTGGTTGCCGCCCGGTCGAAGCCGAAATAATCGGCAATACCGGCACAGACGCCGCAGATCATGCGATTTTCCCGATCCTTGTACAGGCGGCGTTGCGGACTGCGCTGGTTTTCGTTCATACCGTATTCCCGCTTCGTGGCGCCCGCCCACGGCGTTTCCAGAAACTGCTTTCAGCACCACCATGGAAGCGCAATGTTTTACCCGGCAGCAACAAGGCGAAAGTGAGATAGACCAGCACCGTCGGCAGGAACATCACAACCAGCAGCAGGATGGCCGCCAGGCGAACTCCCCATACCGGCCACCCGAACGTGTCTGCGATCCCGGCGCAAACGCCAAAAAACAGCGCGTTTTCGCGATCACGATGCAAACGCCTGGCCTGGCTGAGCAGAGACTCAAAGAAGTCCGGGTTCATACGCGCTTCCTCCAGTCTGGCGCCTGATCATCGAGTATGGTCTCCAGCGCGTTGATCCGACTCTCCATCTTCTTCGCGCTGGCCCATATCTCCTCAAGCATTTTTTCGTCCTCTTTGGTGAGGCCCTTCGCTTCCTTCCACTTGGTCACATAGTGCAGAACGATGACCAGCGGCAGGACTACGCTGACAAGTACGATGCCCAGAACTTCTGACATTTGCGGCTTCCTTTAGGCCTGCTGGCCTTCATCGCTACCGGCCTGGATACGCTTCTTCAGGTCGAGCAGAGCCTGCTCCACGGATTCGCCAGTTTCCAGGGTCACGAACTCCTTGCGCAGGTCTTTCTTGCGCCCAAGATCATAGGCCTCGACCCGGCCCTCCATGTTTTCCATCTTACGCTCGAACTGTTCGAACCTGACCAGCGCATCATCGATCTTGTTCTCGTGGGTGTGCTTGCGCACTTCGAGCCGATCTGACGCCGTCTGATGCCGCATCAGCAAAGCCTTCTGCCGGGTCTTGGCATCGGTCAATTTGTCTTCCAGCTTGACGATATCTTCCTTCAGGCGAGCAAGCCCGTCATCGACCTGCGCATGCTGCTTCCTGACGATCTCCACGCGCTCCGCCACCTTGGCCTGTTCGGCCAGCGCCGCTCGCGCCAGGTCGTCCCGATTCTTGCGCACGGCGAGTTCCGCCTTGTGCTCCCACTCGGTAAGTTCGGCCTTGACCGCATCCAGCTTGCGGTCCAGTTGCTTACGATCGGCGATGGCTCGGGCCGCCGATGAACGCACCTCTACCAGCGTATCCTCCATCTCCTGGATCATCAGGCGAACGATCTTTTCGGGATCCTCTGCCTTGTCCAGCATGGCGTTGATATTGGCGTTCACGATGTCCGTGAATCTTGAAAAGATACCCATGTTCGGCGCCTCCTGTCCGGGTTATCGGGGTCTTGCCAAGAAGGAAGCGAAAATCGTGCCAACCTTGGAGGCATTTGCAAGTCTATGAAATAAATGAAAAAACTATAAAGATGCAGATGCTCGTTGTCAGGACTTAGCTATTTACGCTAAATATTTTGGTATATTTTGATTATTTTTGGCGAAAACCGCTATGACGGACCATCCTCCCGAGACGACCCCGCTGATTGGCGAGTCCCCGGCCTTCCTGTCAATGCTCGAGCATGTGTCCCGTGCGGCATTGCTGGACAAGCCCGTTTTGGTAATCGGCGAGCGCGGTACCGGCAAGGAGCTGGTGGCCGCCAGGCTGCATTATCTGTCGCCGCGGTGGGACCAGCCACTGGTGAAGCTCAATTGCGCGGCTTTGACCGAGAGCCTGCTCGAGTCGGAACTATTCGGCCATGAAGCCGGTGCGTTTACCGGTGCGTCCCGGCGCCATGTCGGACGTTTCGAACGCGCCGAGGGCGGCACGCTGTTTCTGGACGAATTGGCCACCGTGCCACCACGGATGCAGGAAAAGATTCTGCGCGTGATCGAATACGGAGAATTTGAACGCGTAGGCGGCAGCGAGACGCTGCGCGCGGACGTGCGCATCGTTGCCGCCACCAACGAAAATCTGCCAAAGATGGCGAGCACAGGTGCGTTCAGGGCTGATCTGCTGGACCGGCTTGCGTTCGACGTCATCACGGTACCGCCGTTACGCGCTCGTCAGGGCGACATCCGGCCGCTGGCTGATCATTTTGCGGTAACCATCACCAGTGAACTCAAACGGCCGTTTTTCGCCGGTTTCTCCGCCGAGGCGCTGGCTGCGCTGGAGGATCACGAATGGCCGGGCAACGTCCGTGAACTGAAAAATGCGGTTGAGCGCTCAGTCTATCTCGGGCAACCCGATGCACCGGTAGAGAAGATCGTTTTTGACCCGTTCGAATCGCCATATCGCCTGGACGCACCCGAGCCCTCTCAGGCGCGGCCCCAGGGCGCGGACTGGCCGGTGGATCTGAAAGCCGAAGTCAGCGCGCTGGAACGGACTCGTGTGCAGCAGGCGCTGGCCGACCATGCCTATCACCAGGGACGGGCCGCGCGCGCGCTGAAACTGAGTTATCACCAGTTTCGAAGCTATCTGCGCAAACACAATATTCCGGGCCGCCGCGGAGGCGACGGCAACGCAGCGAACTGACGCTGCCCGGCGAGGGCGTGACAAATTGGCTTGCCGAAGAACCCGCGTCGACATGCCATGCGGCTAAGCCGGATGAACCGGCCGGCTGATCCGGCCTGCACGCGGTGAAAGCCGGAGTCGCCGTGTTTTGGCCCTGTTGCGGCGCTACGGTCTCAAGCGAAATTCGACCACAGCCTGGCGCGCCTGAACCACCCTGGATTGCTTGTCGCCGGAAGTGCTCGTCACCTCGACCCGGAGCCGCTCATCAGGCAGATTGCCGAAACTCGCCAGGCCGTCGCGAGTGGACTGACTGGCCCTGACCCCGGGCTGCTGATCGAGGCTGACGACAACGCTGGCGCCAGTGACGGGCTCGCCGCGTGAATCGGTCACAACAACCAGCATCGGCAGTTCCCCGGTCCAGACCCGGGCCTCGGCGACGACCGCCTGGCCGATGCCGTCCCAGCCGCTCATCGCGAGACGATGCGGTCCGGGCGCGAGCTCATAGGTCCCGGCGACAATGCGGTTCGAATAAGAGGTTCTCGTCGGAGCCAGCGGCCGGTCGTCAGCGGTAATTCTGGCGTCCCTGCCCGCATCGGCCAGATCACCGCCAGAGACCGTGAAGAATACCGTGCCATAGGTAGGATTGAAGCGTGATTCCGACACCCCTTCGACGGTGATCGACAATGGCGCGGGCGCCATCTGCTGTCCGCCATCAGCCGGCGGCAACTCCTGGGCAATCGCCACCGTGATAGACGACACCAGTACCAGCAAAAGAGCTGGCAATCCGGGCCGCAGGACGGACCTGGACGGAGCGCAACGGGTTTGTAGCATGGCAGGGCTTTCCTGGATTCTGGAATCGAAGCGCAACCGGCGCGGTCGCTCTAGCCTACCGCGAAAACGCGCCCCGGGGGCACCCGGGGGCAGCCACGGCAACGCGGGGATCAGCCTGTCCCGACCTCCACGGTCAGCCTGGCCACGACCCTGCGCACACCGTCGACTGCTGCTGCCGCTTCCACGGCCTGCTGAACCAGGGCCGCATCGCCGACATTGCCGGTCAAGGTCACGATGCCGTTGTCGGCGCTGATCTTGATATCTTCGCCACGCAATTGCGCTGACTGGGCCAGGCGTTCGCCGACTCGATCGCGGAGCTCCTGATTGGCCTCGACCGCGCTGTCATGATCGTAGCTGCCAACCCACTCCGCATCGGCCTCGTCGTCGTTGACCACGATGACGCAGCCACCGGCGAGCATGACCGCGATCAGCGATACCAGCAGCGATACCAACAGCGGCCCCAGCGATGGTCTTGTGTTGCTCATATATATCGTCTCGGGGAAAGAAGGATCTTCATTGCTCGCTCAGGTTTCGTCACGGTAACGACGAATCCAGATAGCTGCGGCAGTCAGCACGGCGGCGGCGACCAGACCGCCCCAAAGCCCGGGGCTGAACAGCAAGGCGCCCGGGTCGATGAGATGACGCAGGCTCTCGGCGAGCGACAAATGCAAGTCGGCATTGTCACCATTGTATGCCCATTCGACCTCATCGACTTTGGTATTGAAGGCCAGCGGGAACACGCCGACGAGGCGCTCACGCAGCAGTTCCGCGAACATGTGAGTGCGCAGGAACATCTGTTCCAGCACGGCGACTGCCCAAAGGGGCAGGATTGCCCAAAGCAACACCGTGCGCCTCGACCAGGCGGATACCAGCAGCAACCAGGCATACAGCGGGAGGTACCACAGCGACTGCACCAGCAACGCATAGATCAGAGTGATCATCGTATCCGCGATGGCGCCGGGCCCGACAGCAAATACGATGCCGCTGCCGGAAAACAGCGCAAACGTCCCCGCAATCAGGAATATCACCACCGCTGTTGCCAGAAACAGGGCCGCGCTGATCAGCGGAATCAACACTGCCGCAGTCAGCAGTTTGGAGGTGACCACCGCGAGGTCGGAGACAGGTAATGACTTCCAGAACAGGATGCTGCGGTCCTTGCGCTCGGCATAAAGACTGTCGAGCAGATAGAACACGGTGACCAGCACTATGACCACATTGAAGAACACCGCCATGGAAGCCAGCCCGGTCTGGATGAGCGCACCAAGCTGGCGTGCATCCATACTGCCGATCATCGAGCGCAGGTCGACGTCAACACCCGGTTCGCTGACTTGTATCTGGATGGCGCCGGCCGTCGCCAGCAGTGCCAGAAGCACGAACAGGCCGGCAAAGATTGCCGGGGCGATATAGATGGACCGATGTTCCCATGTCTCGCGTCGCAACAAGGTGGTCATCGTGCTCATGCCACGGCTCCCTTGATCTTGGCCACAAAGAGATCGGCAATTCCGGGCACCCGGGTCTCGCCCAGGCCGGCCAGTTGTTCGGGCGCCCGATCCTGATACAGGAAGACTTTGCGGCCGAACATCTCCTGCTCATACAAAGGCTGCAGCGCGCGCGCTGCCGCCGCTTTTTCCGGCCCTACCGAGACCTGGGCAAAACGTTCACCGATCCGTTCCATCGATTCATCGAGGACGATCCGACCCTTATTGATGAACAGGACGTCAGTCAGGATATGTTCTATCTCTTCGACCTGGTGCGTGGTCACCAGGATCGTCCGCCCTTCGTCGAAGTAGTCATTCAACAGGGTCGTGTAGAAATCCTTGCGATAGATGATGTCCAGGCCGATGGTCGGCTCGTCCAGCACCAGCAATTTCGCTTCAATCGCCATCACCAGCGCCAGATGAAGTTGCGTCACCATACCCTTGGATAACTGGCCGATACGGCTGTCGGTACGGACGCTGCTGGCGGCCAGTAGTTGCTCGGCGCGGTCGCGATTGAATTTGGGGTGCAGCGCTTCAGTGAGCTGCAGGGCCTGGCCCACTTTTAGCCAGCGAGGCAACACGGCGACGTCGGCGATGAAACAGACATCCTGCATGACCCGGTGGCGCTCTCGCCGGGGATCAAGGCCCATCACTTCCAGTTCGCCGGTGAACGGCGTCAGGCCAAGCAGCGCCTTGAGCGCAGTGGTCTTGCCGGCGCCGTTGGGACCGATCAAGCCCACGATGCGGCCTTCAGGTATCTCCAGATCGACACCGTCCAGGGCCTGGACCTTGCCAAAGCGCTTGCTCAGATTTCTGGCTTTGACCAAGTTCGTCACTCGGATTCCTCCCCGTCTGTTTCCAACTGGGCGGCAGCCCTCGCCAACAGTTCATCCGGGTCCAGTCCCAGGCGCCCTATTGCTGCGACTACCGCCGGCCATTGCTCATCCAGAAACAGCTGCCGCTCGTCCTTCAGCAGGTTCCCCTTGGCACCCTCGCGCACGAACATGCCGCGACCACGCCGCTTCTCGACCAGCCCTTCGTCTACCAGTTCCTGGTAGCCCTTGAGCACAGTCAGCGGATTCACGCGATATTCGGCAGCGACGCTACGCACCGAAGGCAGGGCATCGCCGTCGGTGAGCACGTCTTCGAGAATCATCTCGACGACCCGATCCCGCAGTTGCCGATAGATTGGCTGATTGTCGTTCCAGTTCGGATCCATGCGTGTTCCGGGGCTAGTCCGCGATCTCGATCGCGTTCGCGTTCGCGCCTGACCCGCCGGTCTCCAGCCTCGCCACCTGAACCAGGTCAGCAGTGACCGGGCATGGAGACTGCTGATCGCGCGCTTCGATCAGTTCAAGCCCGTTGGCGTCGGTATTGTTGATGCCCGCGGCCACGGCGAGAACCACCGCCAGACCAGCCCAAAGGGTCAACAATGACCAGCGCGCTTTTCTGCTTTGACTCCACATGACAGCTCCTCCGGGGCCTGTTGTGATGCACCATTCCGCCAGGTGGAGTGGTGTTGTAGTTGACTATAACACCAAACTCCCGAAATGCAAGCCCGAATTCACCGATGCCCGATCTCCGCTCACCCTGCCCCGGCGGCAGGCCCCTGTTAAAATGGGTCGTTCGCATCAGCCGCCGCAGCAGGAGTCAGACCAGGCTTGCGGCAATGCCTGGCCGCCCATCACGTCAAAGGACATCCACATCATGAAAAGCCCCGTAAGAGTCACGATCACCGGCGCCGCTGGCCAGATCGGTTACCAGCTGGCATTCCGCATCGCCTCGGGTCAGATGCTTGGCAGCGACCAGCCGGTCATTCTTCAACTGCTGGAGATTCCACCGGCTCTGGGTGCGCTGCACGGGGTAGAGATGGAGTTGCGCGATTGTGCATTTGAGACTCTGCACGATGTCGTGTCGACCGACGATGCCGCGGTCGCGTTCCGCGATACCAGCTACGCGCTGCTGGTGGGTGCCAAGCCCCGCGGACCCGGCATGGAGCGCAAGGACCTGCTGCTGGGAAATGCGAAGATCTTTTCTGCCCAGGGCAAGGCGCTGAACGAACATGCCGCGCGCGACGTCAGAATCCTGGTGGTCGGGAATCCGGCCAATACCAATGCGCTGATCGCCCGCTGCAATGCGCCGGATCTTGATCCTGTCAACTTCACGGCGATGACCCGGCTTGACCACAATCGGGCGATCGCACAGCTTGCCGCGAAGACAGGAACGCAGGTGTCTGCGGTCCGCAAGATGACCATCTGGGGCAATCACTCGGCGACCCAGTATCCGGACATCAGCCATGCCACCATCGACGGCAAGCCGGCATCGGCGGCAGTGGATCAGTCCTGGCTGGAGGAATACTTCATCCCCACGGTGCAGCAGCGCGGAGCGGCCATCATCAAGGCGCGCGGTGCATCCTCGGCGGCGTCGGCAGCGTCGGCGGCCATCGATCACATCCACGACTGGGTTACCGGAACTCCGGCAGATGACTGGGTGAGCATGGCCGTCCCGTCAGACGGTAGCTATGGCATCGCCGAAGGCGTGATCTATTCATACCCGGTGCGCTGCAAGGGCGGTCGTTATGAGATTGTGCAGGGACTGGATATCGACGCCTTCAGCCGCAAGCGGATGGACCTCACCGATACCGAATTGCGTGAGGAACGCGACGGAGTTGCCGATCTGCTTTAGCCACTCGGGATCTGATGAAACCACAGCAAGGCCGCGTTTTCCGCGGCCTTTTTTTGCAGCTGCGAAATAATCGGGCGAAAAATTTGTCGCGCCTTGGACTGCCAAACAGGCTTTGGCGCACCACAGCAAAACTGCGCTATAGTCGTGGCAACTGCATTCACCATCCCGTGGCCCTGTTCGGGTCATCAGGAGGCAAAACCCCATGTCCACAATCTTCTGGATTCTGCTTTTTGTCGGTGGCGGCTTGTATCTGGCCTATCGTCGCCTGAGCCTGTTCCAAGCGACCGTAGCCATGGCCACGGCGTTGCTGGCGTACACAGTTATCGGCGACGGCGGCGCCTTGTGGCTGGTGCTGCTGTGGGCGGGTCTTGCGCTGATCGCCGCACTCAACGTCGATGAGATCAGGCGTTCGCGGGTGACGCAGCCGCTGCTGCGAGCCTATCGCAAGATGTTGCCGAATATCTCGGATACCGAGCGCGAAGCGCTGGAGGCGGGCTCGGTCTGGTGGGACGGCGAAATCTTCTCGGGCGATCCCGACTGGCGCAAGCTGCGAGATCACCCGGCGCCGAAATTATCGGCCGAAGAGCAAGCGTTTCTTGATGGACCGACCGAAGAGCTGTGCCGGATGATTGATGAGTGGCAGATCACCCACGAACTGGCGGATCTGCCGCAGCCGGTCTGGCAGTTCATTAAAGACAAGCGCTTCTTTGCGATGATCATCCCCAAGGAGTATGGCGGCCTGGAGTTCTCCGCCTATGGACACTCGCAGATTCTGATCAAGATTGCAGGTCGCAGCGCCACAGCGGCGTCGTTGATCGCCGTCCCCAATTCCCTTGGGCCGGCAGAGCTGCTGATGCATTACGGTACTGCGGAGCAGAAAAAACGCTACCTGCCGGGTCTCGCCGCAGGCAGCGAGATACCCTGCTTTGGCCTGACCGCGCCTCGAGCCGGCTCCGACGCTGCATCCATCCCTGATTCCGGTGTGGTTTGCCGCGGCATGTTCGAAGGCAAGGAAGTGCTCGGGATGCGGCTGAATTTCGAAAAGCGCTACATCACGCTGGCACCGGTAGCCACGGTCGTTGGGCTGGCGTTCCGTTTGCAGGATCCTGAAGGCCTGTTGGGTGATCCTGAGCGCAGCGACTACGGCATCACCGTGGCGCTGATCCCGGCCGACATCGACGGCGTCGAGATCGGGCGGCGTCATCTGCCGATCGGCATCCCGTTCATGAACGGACCGATCAAGGGCACGGATGTGTTCGTGCCGCTGGACTTCATTGTTGGCGGGCCAAAGATGGCAGGACAAGGCTGGCGCATGCTGGTCGAGCTATTGTCCGTGGGACGCTCGATCTCGCTGCCCGCGAATGCCGTCGGCGGCGCCAAGGCAGGGACCTTCGCGACCGGCGCTTACGCCCGGATACGAAAGCAGTTCAACACCTCGATCGGCAATTTCGAGGGGGTTCAGGAGGCGGTGGCCCGGATGGCCGGGCTGACCTATATCGCCGACGCGGCCCGTTCAGTGACAGTTTCGGCTATCGATGCAGGGGAGAAACCCGCGGTTCCATCGGCGATCCTGAAGTACCACTGCACAGAAATGTCACGGGTGGTGGCCAATGATGCGATGGATGTCCAGGGTGGCAAGGCGGTCTGTCTCGGACCGCGCAACTACCTCGGCACCGGGTATTCCTCGGTTCCGGTAATGATCACCGTTGAAGGCGCAAATATTCTGACCCGCAGCTTGATCATCTTTGGACAGGGCGCAATTCGTTGCCATCCTTATGTGTTGCGTGAACTGGAAGCCGCTCGCGACCCGGATCGGGAACGAAGTCTGGAGGAGTTTGATCGCGCCCTGTTCGGCCATTTCGGTTATGCCATCAGCAATGCCGCGAGGTCCTTTGTCCAGGCCCTCACCATTGCCCGGTACGCCAAGGTGCCGGCCAGCGGTCCGACCCGACGTTACTACCAGCAGATCACCCGGTTTTCGGCGTCGTTCGCGCTCGCTACCGATGTGGCAATGCTGACGCTGGGCGGAGCGTTGAAGAAGAAGGAGATGTTGTCGGCCCGACTCGGGGACATCCTGAGCATGCTGTATATGGCTTCGACGGTGCTCAAGCACTATGAGAACTCCGGCAGCCCGGAAGCCGACCTGCCGTTGGTCGAATGGTCATGCCGTACCTTGTTGTACAAGGCTCAGGAACAACTGCACGCGTTTCTGCGCAATTTCCCCAACCGTGCGGTGGCGGCCGGCCTGCGCTTCCTGATCTTCCCCCGTGGCCGGACTTACTTCTCGCCGAGTGACCTGCTGGCCAGGCGCGTTGTGGAACTGGTCATCAATCCGTCGGCCAGCCGCGACCGACTGTGCGCGCCGGTTTACCGGACACTGGAACCTGGCAGTCATCTCGGCTTGCTGCAGGAAGCGATGGAGCTGAGCATCGCGATCGCCCCGCTGGAGAAGAAGCTGCGCAAGGCGGTTAAGGATGGCACGGTCAAGGCTTTGACCGTGGAAGAACAGATTACTGCGGGAGTCGCCGCCGGCGTGTTGACGGAAGACGAGGCTCACCGGATGCGCGAAGCTGATCTCAAGATCATGGAGATCATCACTGTCGATGACTTCGACAGCAGTGAACTGGCGCGGCAGCCAGCCAAACCCGAGCAGGACGCACCGAAACGCGCGGTGCGCAAGAAGAAAGCGGCCGCGCGCAGGCCGGTAGCGCAGAAAGAGCAGACAGTCGCGGCCGGGAGCGGCTGAGCCTCGCCGGCGGCTGCAGACAGAGATGGCACATAGCGTCATCCTGCAAGCATGGTAGGCGCGCCGGTCATATACGAGGTCAACCTCGTTCCGGACCAGTCGATCGAGGACCAGTTTGACGACTGGCTGCACGAGCATGTGCGGGAGATGCTCGCGCTGCCCGGGTTTATCGACGCGACGATTTCCCGGGTTGAACAGGAAGACGGTCGCGCTACCCGCACGGTCCACTATGAGCTGCAGGATCGGCACGCGCTTGAGCGTTATCTGACCGATGACGCCCCGCGAATGCGTCAGGCGGGGATCGACCGTTTCGGCAAGCGCTTCACGGCGACGCGCAGGATTCTCGTCGATGGACGGCGTCTCGCACTGAGCGGGGAACTCGACGTTTGTACCAACTGCGACACCATGCTGACCGGCCAGTATTGCGCGCAATGCGGGCAGCGCTTTGGTACCCGGATGATCTCCCTGTGGGAACTTATCCGCGAGGCAAGCGAGTTCCTGACTGATCTCGATTCCCGTTTATGGCGCACGCTCGGCCTGCTGCTGTTCCGGCCGGGGCGTCTGACCCTCGACTATCTCCGCGGCCGGCGCGCGCGTTACATACCACCGCTGAAACTGTTTATCGGCCTGAGCCTGCTGTTCTTCTTCCTGCTCGCTTTGGGCCCTCGCCTGGGCCTGGAAGGGGGCCCCGGCTTCAGCACCGAGGTCGACGGTGACGGTGCCGATGTGGTTTTGTCTCTGGGCTCGGATGAAGACACCGAACTTCCGGACGAACCTGCCGCCATGTCCCCCGATCAGCCCGCGGCACCGGCCGCCGGCACGGCGACTGTGGAAGAACCGGACCCCGGATCCGGGCAGGATCTGGCAACCGGAACTACGCCAGCGACCGCGGCAGACTCGGCGGTCGCTGAGCCCGATGCAGACAAGGATCCCTGCGCAGACGTCAAGATCGAGCTCGGCCCGGAATTCAGCTGGCTATCAGGCTGGCTGACCGAGGAACGGGTCAAGGCGACATGTAACAAAGTGGTGGCCGATCACGGCCAGGGCTACGCCCGCGCACTGCTGGATAATATCCCGATGATGATGTTTTTCTTCATGCCGGTAATGGCCATGGTGATGAAGCTCGGCTACCCGTTGAGCCGGCGCTACTACGTCGAACACTTGCTCTTCCTGGTGCACTTTCATGCCTTCTTCTTCTTGATCCTGAGTCTCAATGTGCTCGCGGAGTGGCTGTTCGAGAGCACACGTCTGCCGGACTGGCCATCGACGACACTTGGCTGGATCACCGCGATATACGTGCCGGTCTATCTCTATCGATCCATGCGCCTGGTCTATCAGCAATCCCCTGGAGTCACGCTGGCCAAGTACGCGCTGCTCGGCCTGTCGTACTTCATCGGGCTTTTCCTGATGTTCGCGGTGACCCTGACGGTTACTGCGCTGACTCTTTGACCCCCGGAAATCCGAGCTGGACAGTCAGCCACAACGCCGCATCGCTCATGTCGACATGGATGCGTTTTACGCCTCCGTTGAACAGAGGGATCGACCCGAGCTGAAGGGACTTCCGCTGGTGGTAGGTGGCGACGGTGCGCGCGGCGTGGTGGCCGCCGCGAGCTATGAGGCACGTGCTTACGGAATCCACTCGGCAATGTCGGTGGCCGAGGCCCGCCGGCGCTGCAACGACGTGATATGCATCCGGCCCCGCATGAGCCACTACCAGGCAGTCTCCAGGACCCTGTTCAAGGTGTTCCGTGAATTTACCCCTGTGGTCGAGGGGCTGTCACTGGATGAGGCCTTCCTCGACATCACCGGGTCAATAGCGCTGTTCGGCTCCACGGAAACGCTGGCGCAAACCATCAAGCAGCGGGTAAGAGAAGAGAGCGGTCTGGCCGCCTCGGTCGGCGTCGGACCCAATAAGCTGGTGGCAAAGATCGCCTCTGATCTGGACAAACCCGACGGGCTTTGCATCTTGCTCGGAGACCGCATCCAGGTCACGCTGGATCCGCTGCCTGCAGGCCGGATTGGCGGGATCGGGCCGCGGACGGTCGAGCGGCTGGCCGTCCATGACATCAACACAATATACGAGCTGCGGACTGCGCCAGACCAGGTGCTGGGCCAGGTCTTTGGCCGCTATGCCCAACGCATGCGGGAGCGCGCTTCCGGCATCGACGATCGATCGGTGTGCGTGGATCGTCCGGACCAGAGCATCAGCGCGGAAGAGACATTTGCATACGACACCGCGAACCCTGATCAGCTGCGACAGCAGCTCGGGAACCTGTGCGACAAGGTGGCAAGGCGTTTGCAAAAAAAATTGCTGCAGGGGGCGGTGGTTGCGATCAAGGTGCGGCAACAGGATTTCAGGACATTCTCACGACAGCGCCATGTGTCGCCGCCGCTGGGTGAACCTGCTCCGTTGTTGCGTGTGGCCGGCGAACTGCTGGATACCTGGCTGGATGAAAACCCGGGCGTGCGCCTTCGCTTGCTGGGCGTAGGGGTCTCCGAACTCAGCGAGGCGAAGCAGTTGAATCTGTTCAACCAGGGCGGCGAGGGCCGCGATCTCGATAGCACTTTGAGCACGATACGGGAACGATTCGGTGAGCAGGCAGTAGCGCGCGGCCGGCTGCGGGATCGGGGCTGAGCTATACGAGGCGAGCCCGGTAGGGCATCATTCAGGACCGATCCGGCCAGCCCTGCAGCAGGCAAGAAGACCCGGACGCACGGCGATACTGATGTACACAAATTTCTTCGGGCTGAACGAAAAGCCGTTCTCCATCACCCCGGACCCGCGTTATCTGTTTCTCAGTGAGCGGCATGCGGAGGCGCTCGCGCATCTGCTTTACGGGGTCACCGAAAGCGGCGGATTCATCCAGCTGACCGGTGAAGTCGGGACCGGCAAGACCACGATCGTTCGAAGTCTGCTGGAGCAGATGCCGGCCGACACCCGGGTCGCGCTGGTGCTCAACCCGCGGCTGACCCCGCACGAGTTTCTGCTCGCGATTTGCGAGGAATTGCGGCTACCGCTGAGCCTGGAACAGCGGGGCAGCATGAAAGCGATCGTCGATGCGCTTAACCAGCGCCTGCTGGACGCGCATGCCGAGGGGCAACGTGTGGTCCTGATTGTCGACGAAGCGCAGAACCTGAGTCCGGATGTGCTGGAACAGATTCGCCTGCTGACCAACCTGGAGACCGCGAAGCAAAAACTGCTGCAGATCATCCTGATCGGACAACCGGAATTGCGTCACCTGCTGGCACGCACCGATCTGCGCCAGCTGGCCCAGCGGATCACCGGTCGCTATCACCTGGAACCGCTCGATCGAGCGGAAACGCAAGCCTACATTGCGCATCGCCTGCGCGTCGCCGGCGGCGGCGCAGAGATCTTTACCGCGCCGGCGGCCAAAGCGATCCACCGGGCTGCCCATGGCATACCAAGGCTGATCAATGTGATCTGCGATCGTGCCTTGCTCGGCGCGTTTTCTCGCGAGCGGCCGCGGGTCAATCGCAGCCTGGCGCGGCACGCAGTGAACGAGGTCTCGGGCGAAGACCGGCGACCATGGCGCCCCTGGCTGATCACCGCAGGGCTTGTCTTCGCGCTCGCCGGGCTCGGTCTGGCGTGGTGGCAGCTGAGCCCGAAGTTGATGCCTGCGGAGCCACCGATGGCTAAATCCGCGGAACCAGCCAACACGTCTGCGGGTGGCCTCTCTACCAGCGCCGCGGCGATGCCCGCTGCGAAAACCGGGGCCGGGGAAACGCAACCAGTGTTAGCCGCAGCGCCAACCCAGGATGCGCAGGTGTCCCAACCACCATTGGAGGGACCATTGCAGGAGCCATTGCCGGCGCAAGATCCGGAACCGGTCGCGCCACGGCTGTCTTTTGCACAACAATTGTCGGAGGCTGGAGCGGCAACCGGCACGGATGCCGCATTCTCCGCGTTACTGGAAACCTGGGGCTTAAGCTACGCTCCGTCTCCCGGATCGGGTCGTCCGTGTGACGTTGCCGTGGCCGCCGGTTTGCGCTGCCTGTTCCAGCAGGGCACCTGGGGTCAGATCCTCAATCTCGATCGGCCGGTGATCATGTCACTGGTCAACAACGAAGGTCAGCAGCATCAGATCGTGCTGAGATCCGTGACCGCTGGCGGCGACGCGGAAGTGATTGTCGGCACGCGCAGGCTGACGGTAGGCCTGGGCGAGCTGATGCCTCTGTGGCTGGGCGATTTCTTGCTGGTCTGGCGGCCGGCGTTTGGCTCCGGCAGAGTACTTTCCGAGGGGACCCAGGGCGCGGATGTGGCCGCGTTGCGCCTGGCTTTGTCCGAGGCGCTCGATCTGCCGCTGATCAGTCCGCAACCCGCAATATTCGACGCGGATCTGAAGCAGGCGGTAGTGCTGTTCCAGCGCCAGCAGCGTCTTGAACCGGATGGCGTAGCCGGCGCGCGTACGATGATTGCGCTTAATTCGGTCCTGGCGCTGCCTGATCGGCCGCATCTGGACCAGGAAGGCTGAGTTGCAATGTCCTTCATCCTCGAAGCGCTGAAGAAATCAGAGAACGCCAGGCAACGGCAAACCGGTCCCGGGCTGGCCAGCCTGCCGGAGAGGGTGGAAACCCGGCGCGCCGGTATCTGGCCGTGGATACTCGGCGCGGTGCTGATGATCAACGCGGCGGTCATCGCCATCGTGTTGTTCCGCGACGCACCGCCACTCGAACCCATCAGCCAGATCCCCGCCCCACCGACAAGCGGGCAGGTCGGCGGGCAACGGATGCCCGACAGAGCGCCGACCGCCGAAGCACAGGGGCGCATGGCAACCGAGACAACCGCGGTAACGCCGGTGCAGCCCCCTGAAACCGCTGTCGAGACAGTGGCCGCGCCCGGGTCTTTGGCCGCCTCGAGGCCCGCTCCGGCGGGCACGGTCAGATCGCTGGCAGCGGAAGCACAATCCGCAGAGGACACCGGCACTTCCGGCGTTGATCCGGCGCCGGCGGCAAAAGCTGCCGCACCGCCGTCGCGCGCGGCAACGCCGCCGCAAGCGGCTGCGGCGGCCAACGATAATGAAATCGCGCGCATGCCCAGCGTGCAGCAGCTCTATCTGTCTGGCGAATTGACCGGCCCGCCGCTCAACCTGGATCTGCATGTCTACTTTCCGCAGCCGTCCCGTCGGGTGGTATTCATCAGCGGCACCCGTTATCGCGAGGGCGAGAGTGTCGGCCAGGGCGTGACAGTGAAGGAGATCATCCCCGCCGGCGTGATCCTGGAGAAGCGTGGCCAGTCCTACCTGCTGCAGGCCAATTAAGCCGGTGGCAGCAACGCGCGACGGAGCATGAGCGGGGACTCCGAATTCGCCTATCTTGACGGCGCCCGACTCGCCCGTGGATTGCAGGCCGGGATCCGCAGGGTGATCGCAGACCAGGAGCGCCTTAATCGGATCAATGTCTTCCCGGTACCGGATGGCGATACCGGCACCAACCTTGCAATGACCCTCAACTCAGTGGCGAGGGTAATCGCGCGTTCCCGCGACCGACACGCCGGGCGCATGTTTGAGCTCATCGCGGACTCGGCGCTCGACGGCGCGCGCGGAAATTCCGGTGCCATCCTCGCCCAGTTCTTTCACGGTCTCGGAGACGCAACCGGCGACCTGCGCCAGCTCACCAGCGAGGACCTCGTCGACGCAGTGAGCCGTGGCGCGAGTTACGCCCGCGAAGCGATGAACGAGCCCCGGGAAGGCACGATACTTACAGTTCTGGATGCGTTCGCCACCGAACTGGTGCGGGTCAGGGATCATGGTCACGATCTGCTGGCACTGCTGGAGAGCGGCTTGCGTAGCGCGGAACGGGCCCTTGCAGCCACCACCGGCCAGCTCGAGGCATTGCGCCGGGCGGGAGTCGTCGACGCGGGGGCCCAGGGGTTTGTGGATTTGCTGCAAGGCGTACGCGACTACATGCGCGACGGCTCGATGTCTGACGCCGATCTGTATCCGGCCGCACCGCAAACCGGCGATCAAGGCCCCGCGGATCGTCACCAGGACGGCAGCGAGGAACCGGATGAAGTCTACGACAGGGGCTCGGCACACGCGGCTGGTAACGATCATTTCCGCTATTGCACCGAGTGCATGATCACAGGCAATGCCATAGACAGACGTGCGTTGCGCGAGTCTCTGAGCGCGTTGGGCGACAGCATCGTGGTCGCCGGAACGCGCAGGAAAGTACGCGTCCACATGCATACTGATGATCCGGAACAACTGTTCAGCATAGCCGCCGGGCACGGCTCCGTCAGCAGCCGCAAGGCAGACGACATGCGCCGGCAGCAGCGTTCCGCGCGCATATCCGGCAATACGGTCGCGATCGCCACCGACTCGGCTGGCGACTGGCGGGAAGAAGATTTCGAGCGCCTCGGCATCCACATGGTGCCGGTGCGTGTGCACTTTGGGGAAAAGAGTTATCTGGACAAGGTCAGCCTGTCACCGGAGCAATTTTACCAGGAGCTGCAAACCAATCCGCTGCATCCCAAGACCTCGCAACCGGCGCCGGGCGACTTCCGAAGGCTCTACCAGTTTCTGTTGGCGCATCACTCTGCGGTGATCTCGGTTCACTTATCGTCCGCGGTGAGCGGCACGTTTCAGGCTGCACGCTCGGCAGCGACTCGCTTCGGCGCGCGGGACAAGCCAGAGCCCGGGGAATCCACGCCCGGTCCGGTCATCGTGATCGATTCACGCAGCGCCTCGATTGGCCAGGGCCTGATCGTTTGTCGTGCGGCAGAGCTGGCGCGTTCGGGTTGCAGCGTGGACGAGATCGTGCTCCAGCTCGATCGGGCTATCGCTCAGACTAAGGTGTTCGCGCTGCTCGGCGATTTGCGCTTCGCGGTGCGTGGCGGCCGCGTGCCGCGCTCGAAGAAGCTGCTTGCGGATATATTGCGTCTGGACCCGGTTCTCACCGCTCTCCCTGACGGGCGAATCGCGGCTGGCGGTGTGTTGTTCGGGCGGCGTGACCGCATTGGCAAGTTCGTGCGCTTTATTGCCCGGCGCAGCAACGCGAACACCCGCTATCGGATAGGCGTTGGCCATGCGCGCAATAAGGAAGGTGCGCAACATGTATGTGATCTGTTGCTGGAAATGCTGCCCCATATAGAGTCCCATTTCATCACCGACCTTGGATCGGCGCTGGGCGCGCACGGCGGTCCGGGGACGATAGTGGTCGGTATTCAGGAGCAGACTGCAACGTCGGCAGACAGCACGCCGCCGCAAGCACTGTCATAATCTGCAGCCGGTTCCGTCATTGAAGCGGCAGCGATGAAAGCGAAATCTCCACAGGTCCCGATCGAGACCCTGGCCGTGCACGCCGCACGGCCCATGGACAGCGCGAGCGGCGCCGTCACCCCTCCGATCCAGCTGAGCACGACATTTGTCCGCGATGCTGACGGCGGGTATCCACGGGGATTCAATTACACCCGCGATGACAATCCCAACCGTGCTGCGCTGGAGCGCGGCATCGCAGCGCTGGAAGGCGCCGACAGCGCGGTCGCGTTCAGCTCCGGATCCGCGGCCACGCTGGCGGTATTCCAGGCGGCGGCGAGAAGAGGTGACATCATCGCCACGGACGCCGCGTATCACGGCACCTTGCGCCAGTTGCGGGACCTGGTTCCGCAGTGGGGCGCTGCGGTGCGTTTCGTTGACACGACGTGTGTGTCCAAAGTCCGCGAAGCCCTGACGCAGCCGGCCGCGCTATTGCTGGTGGAGACGCCCTCCAACCCGAAACTGGACGTCAGCGATATAGCGGCACTGGCCGGGATAGCCAGAGCCAAAGGCGTGATGCTGGCCTGCGACAACACGTTTGCCACACCGGTGCTGCAAAACCCGCTCGCTCTGGGCGCCGGGCTGGTGATCCACAGCGCGACCAAGTATCTGGGCGGTCACAGTGACCTGTTGAGCGGGGCCGTCGCCGGACCGGCGTCCGAATGGATGGAAGAAATCCGGCAGTTACGCGGCGCGGTGGGCGCGGCGCCGTCCCCATTCGACTGCTGGCTGCTCCAGCGCAGTCTGCCGACGCTGCCCTATCGGGTAAGGGCGCAAAGTGCTGCCGCCTTGTTGATCGCCGAGACGTTGTGCGGACACCCCGCGGTCGAGGCAGTGCTGTATCCGGGTCTCGAGGCGCATCCCGGCCACGCTATCGCCAGACAGCAGATGAGCGGATTTGGCGGGATGTTGTCGATCCTGGTTCGCGGCAGTGCCGCCGAAGCGATGGCAGTCGCCGCCCGGGTGCGGGTGTTTACCCGCGCCACCAGCCTCGGAGGCGTCGAGAGCCTGATCGAACATCGAGCCTCTATCGAGGGTCCGGGAACCAAAACACCGGACAATCTTCTGCGCCTCTCCATCGGGCTGGAACACCCGCAAGATCTGCTCGAGGATCTCCAGTCCGCGCTGAGCCTGGCTGGCAAATAGCGCGCCGCGAGTCACTGGCTCGGCGGCGATATCGCGTCGAGCAGTCCGGCGTCATTGTTGGCCGGGCTGTTGACGCGACGGCTGACCGGCACCGCTTGCAGCATATCGTCGGCCACTGGCTCCAGTAGCCCGGTCAGCTCAGCCACCTCCGTTGCCGGATCCAGCCATCGCTGCACCGCGGGGCCAGCGAGGATCGCCGGCATCCGGTTATGCAGCGCGGACATCATAGTGTTGGGCCGGGTGGTGATGATGGTGCAGGTATCCAGCGTCGGCGCATCATCCGCCGCCCGCCAGCGCTCCCACATGCCCGCCAGAGCAAGCGGGCCGCCGTCCGGTGAAGAAATAAACCACGGCGTCTTGCCGTCGGGGGCTTTTTGCCACTCGAAGAAACCGTCGGCCAGCACCAGACAACGCTGCTTTCGGAACGCGCGCCGGAACGCGGGTTTTTCCGCCAGCGTCTCGGCCCTGGCGTTGATCATCCGGTTGCCGATCGCAGCGTCCCGGGCCCAGAACGGCACCAGACCCCAGCGCACACCACACAGATTGCGGCGTCCGTCCGCACCCTGCCGGATCACTGGCGCGGGCTGAGTCGGAGCAATGTTGTAGCTCGGCGTAAACTCACCTTCGAGCTGGGCATCGAACATTGCGGCGACTGCCTCGGCCGGCGTGTAGAACGCAAAACGACCGCACATCAGGCTTACTCGCGGATGCCTACGCCACGCTTGAGCAAGGTCAGCGCGAGCGTGTACAGACCGATGATGAACGCGAAGATAATCAGATAGGCCCGGCCCAGCGGAATATCCGACACACCGAGGATGCCGTAACGGAATGCATTGACCATATACAGGATCGGGTTGGCCAGGGAGACCTGCTGCCAGAATTCGGGCAGCAGGCGGATAGAGTAGAACACCCCGCCAAGATAGGTCAGCGGTGTCAGCACAAACGTCGGGACGATCGAAATATCGTCGAACTTGCGCGCAAATATTGCGTTGATCAGGCCGGCAAGCGAGAACACGATCGCGGTCAGGAACACAACAGACACCGTGACCAAGGGGTGCACCGGGCTCAGATCGGTAAAGAACAACGCGATCAGCGTAACCAGCAGCCCGACCAGCAAGCCTCGTACGACGCCGCCCGCGACATGCCCGATCAGGATCAACGCGTCTGGCATCGGCGACACCAGCATCTCCTCGATATGGCGCGCAAACTTGGCGCCGAAGAAAGAGGAGACGACGTTACCGTAGGAATTGGTAATCACAGACATCATGATCAGCCCGGGCGCGATGTACTGCATGTACCCGAAACCGTCCATCTGCCCGATCCGGCTGCCGATCAGGTTGCCGAAAATAACGAAATACAGCGACATGGTGATCGCCGGCGGCACCAGAGTCTGAATCCAGATGCGCACGATACGCTGATACTCCTTGACCACCAGAGTATTCAGCGCGATGACATTCTCCCGGAACCGTGCCATGTCTTCTGCCCTACGCCGCCGTACTGTCCGCGGCGCCGTGCGCCGCCTGCTTGTTGTCCACCAGCCGCATAAACAACTCCTCCAGTCTGTTGGCCTTGTTGCGCATGCTGAGGACGCGGATATTGCTGTGACTGAGCGCGGCGAACAAGTCGTTTACACCCCGCTCTGCGGGCACATCGACCTCGAGTGTGACGGGATCGGTCAGCCGCAAATGATAACCGTCCACCTGTGGAAGCTCGCTCAGACTCTCGGCCAGATTGAACACCAGCGTCTCCACCGCAAGCTTGCGCAGTACTGCGCTCATGCGATCGTTAACGATGATTCGCCCCTCGTCGATGATGGCGACGTGGCGACACAGGCTCTCGGCTTCTTCCAGATAATGTGTAGTCAGGATAATGGTGGTTCCTTCGTCATTGATCTGGCGCAGGAAGCGCCACATCGAGCGGCGGATCTCAATATCGACGCCCGCGGTAGGCTCATCCAGAATCAATAACCGCGGCTGGTGTACCAGCGCACGCGCGATCATCAAACGCCGTTTCATGCCACCGGACAGATTCCGCGCGATCTCGTGTCGCCGATCCCAAAGCTGAAGCTCGCGCAGATATCTCTCGGCACGGCTCAAGGCGTCACGGTGGGGTATACCGTAATAGCCAGCCTGGATAACGACAATATTCAAAACCTTCTCGAACAGATTGAGGTTGATCTCCTGCGGCACCAGACCAAGACAACTTTTGGCCGCGGTGATATCACGGTCAATGTCATGACCAAAGATTTCGACGCTGCCGGCAGTCTTGTTTACCAGCGAAGTCATGACTCCGATAGCGGTGGTCTTGCCAGCGCCATTAGGTCCGAGCAGCGCGCAGAACTCCCCCTCCTCGACGTCAAGGTCGATGCCTTTGAGTGCATGAACGTCGTTGCCGTAGACCTTGGTCAGGCCGCGTATCTGTAGCGCGCGCATAAATGGCCCCAAGCGATATTGTGCCGGATGAATCGAGGCCCGCCGCCGGCGTATTCACGTCGACAGCGGACCCAATGGGCCATTCTAGCAAGTCGCCGGCGCGCCCGGCGCTGACCGATCTGTCCGGTGTCGGACTCGGGCCGCACCCGGATTCGCCGGAGCGGGTGCTGGCAAGCTGCCTGCCGTTTCTCGACCGAGCCGTTACCAGCGAGCCGGCGGCGTACAGATTTTTGACCCTTGAGCGGTCCGCCGAAAGCAAACGGGTCGAAGATCTGATTGACGCCTGGGCCGATCCGCGGTCATGCGCCCCGGCACAGGCGACGGTCAGCGCTGCGGCTGCCGCGCAGGCCGAGACTTCGCTGCAGCGTCAGCTGCAGACCCAGATGTCGGAGGGCACTGAGATCGGCGTCGCTCCCGCCCGCATACACCCCGGTCAGCAGGTCGCGCCAGAAATCGGGGCAAGCTGCGAGCCGGGCCTGAAGTCGGTGGTTCACCGCCGGCGCCAGGCTCGGCAGCACGGCCAGGTCCAGCCTGGCCAGCGGCTCACAAAGCGTCTCCGGTATGCCGTAAAGCAGGCGCGCGGTGTACAAATCTCGCGCCGCAACGCTATGCACCGACGCAAGTGCAAGCAACAGGAACTGGTTGACCTGCTGGTCGGTTGCCCGCCAATGCGCGACACCGGTGTCCGATACGCGACGGCCGAGTAGCGCCACCCAGGACTCCTGGTCCTCAAAACCGAGGCTGAACAGGGCAAAAGGGCAGCGGCTCAAACGCAGCAGAGCCGACTGCTGCAGAGATGCAATCAACGAAACAGCGGCCGGCTGAAGACCGAAACAGGCGCCGTCGGAGTGCGCAGCGGCACACTGTCGAATCAGCGACAAGAAAATCAGGTTGGCAGCACTGACTTCATCTGTCGTCTGCTCATCGATGCCCCGGTGGTTCACTGTCTGCCTCCTGTTCAAACCGCAGGTTCATTCTGCTGGGGCATCTGGCGGACGCCAACCCGCGTTTCCGATCAGTTCGGCAACTTTTTGCCCGCCCCGGGCAAAACGACGCGCATCAGCGAGAAATTCATCTGGAATTCCATATATGGGCGTGTTATACCATATTTGGTATTATTTTCAATATATCTGTAGGAGGGGAGGACAATGCGCCACACAGATAATCGCTACGCCGGCGAACAGGCAAAATTCGATCTCGCCGTCAGGCTGATCGCTCACGAGGCCCGTACTCACATCATCTCGCGCTGTACCGGATTTTCCCAGGACCGGATCAGGAAGCTCTATGCGACCTACTTCCGTGACGGCAGTCAGGGGACGATCCGCCGGCAGCGCGGTAAGTCGCCCTCCAGCGTCGCCTTTTTCATGCGAAATGCCCGGGTGCAAACCGACGCGGGCACCCTGGTGAGCCTCTACGCGCTGTACGGTCTGATCCGTATCAGCGACCGGCTTGAGGCGCGTCTGCTGGGCCGCGCAGGAGGGCTCGATTTCGGCCATCGTTTCTGCCTCGCCTTCGAGGTTTATCAGTCGATTCATCCGCGACGCCGCGTATCCTTCGAGCATGCCTGGAGTCTGCTGCTGGCGCTGACCGAGCGTAAGGAGTTGCTGCTGGCCGATTGCGCCCATTGCGGCAATATCTATGTTCATGACGTTCTGGCCCTCGATCGCGGTGCCTGTCCGCCTTGCCGACGGCGGCGACGTGCAGCGATGAGCGTCAAGGACATACAATAGTCGCCCTTCGGACCCTCTGACAGGACCTGGATGTGGAAATTCTTACCGCCGACATTTGTGATGAGCACGCCAGCGAGGTGGAAGTAGCCGAGCCATTGTTTCGCCATTTCAGCCGCAAGAGACGCTTCCATGGCAGTGCCGTGACGCTGAAAGTGCACGAGGATAACGTGCTGGTGGCCGAGGCGGTGTCCACGCCCGGAGAAGGCCGCGTTCTGGTCGTCGACGGCGGCGGCTCAAACAGATGTGCCTTGCTGGGCGGGCGCCTGGCAGCTCTGGCCGCCGAGAACGGCTGGAGTGGCGTCATCATCAACGGCTGTGTCCGCGATAGCGCGGAGATCGCTGAGCTTGACGCTGGCATCCTCGCCATCGCGACACACCCGCAGAAAAGCCGCAAGAACGGGGACGGGCAAAAAGGCGGTTCAGTCAGCTTTGCCGGCGTTACCATCCGGCCGGGCGACTATCTGTATGTCGATGAAGACGGAATGCTGGTGGCCCATCAGGCGCTGCATAAAAAGTCCTGAGCGGGTCCCGTGCCTGTGGCAAGCAGATGACCGACCGGCGACCACCCAACCCGTTGGCGTCAACCGGCGTCGATCGCATCGGCCATCGCCGGGCTGAGTCGGACTGGCTCGAGCATCTGGTGCTGGCCGGCCGGGTCGACTACCTGCTGGTGCAAGGCAGCCGCAATCTGATCCGGCTCGGCGACGCTCTGCAACCCGCCCTCATCGCCGCCAGCGGACTGGAGCGCTTTGGCGTAAGCCACGAGCAGTCAATATTGCTCGGCATGCGCGGCGACCGGCTGATGTTCGCCGTGGCCGTCTCTGAGCATGTTCAGGCGCCCCCGGAGCATGAGTTCCAGGGTCTGCGCAGCGTAGCCCACCAGCTTCCGCAGAACGACGCGGGCATGCTTGCCTATGCTCGCGCCATGGTGCTGTGGCATGACTACCATGGTTTCTGCTCCCGCTGCGGTTCCGCCACCCGCCCTGTAGACAGCGGACATGCCAGGATTTGCGAACAGCCTGGCTGCGGCATCCGTCATTTTCCCCGCGTGGACCCCGCGATCATCGTGCTGGTGACGCGAGGCGATCACTGCCTGCTGGGGCGCCAGCCGTCGTGGCCCCCGGGCCGTTATTCGACTATCGCCGGCTTTGTCGAACCCGGCGAGAGCCTGGAGGAGGCAGTCCGGCGCGAGGTTTTCGAGGAGACAGGCATCCACACCACGGATGTGCGCTATCACTCCTCTCAGCCATGGCCGTTTCCCTCATCGTTGATGCTCGGTTTCACGGCGGTGGCGACCAGCGAGCAGATCGAGCTGGTGGACGCAGAACTGGAGGAAGCCAGGTGGGTAAGCCGCGACGACATGGCCAGCGGCTCGGTCGGCCTGCCGGCGCCAATGTCTATCGCCTATACCCTGGTCAGAGACTGGTACAGCGAAGAGGCCGGTCGTGATCTCGAACGCGACACGGGAAAGTATCCCCAGCGGTGGCGGTGATCATGCCCAGATGCTGGTCGCGCGCTCCGGTTGATCGGTCGAAATTGCCCGGCTACGTGCGGGTCGCCTGAGATGTGTCTGCTCGTATTCGCCTGGCAAAGCCACCCGCGTTATCGCCTGGTGCTGGCAGGAAACCGGGACGAGTTTCACCGCCGGCCCGCGGCTGAGGCGACATGGTGGTCGGAGCCTCCGGATCTGCTCGCTGGCAGAGATCTGGAAGCCGGCGGCGCGTGGCTGGGGGTATCGCGCGACGGCCGAGCGGCAGTGGTGACCAACTATCGCGAGGCGCCGATCACGGAACCCGCGCGACGCAGTCGCGGCGCCCTGGTGCCGGGCTTTTTGAGCCAGCCCGACAATCCGCATGATTGGGCGGCCAGCGTCGATGAGACGCAATTTGCCGGCTTCAACCTGCTGCTCTTTTCTCCAGCAGCCGGACATTATCTGAGCAATCGTGGACAGCGGGATCTGGCCCTGGCGCCTGGAATTCACGGACTCAGCAACCATCGCCTGGATACGCCCTGGCCCAAGCTCACCCGGGCGCGCAAGGGTTTCGTATCCCGGATCAGTGACGATCCGATCGATCCGGAAGACCTTTTTGAACTGCTGGCGGATCGCCAGACTGCGCCGGCACATGCGTTGCCGCGCACCGGACTGCCGGATGAATGGGAGCAACTTCTCTCGGCCACTTTTATCGTGCATCCTGACTACGGCACTCGCGCAAGCACCGTGCTGATGATCGACCACGACAACCGGGTATTTTTTCAGGAACGCCGTTTCGACCCGAGCGGGGAACCCGTCGGCAATGCGCGTTTCGAATTCCGCACAAAGACCGCAACAACGGCGCAACAGCAGCAGAGGTAAACATGCAAGGACGCGAACCCCGGGCCTGCGGTAGCTGGCCTTCACCGATTTCGGCCGAGGCCGTGGTGCGCCAGGGCAACCGCCTGTTTCAACCGCAATTGGCGGGCGGGCAACTGTACTGGCTGGAAACCCGGCCGGGTGAAGACGGTCGTACGGTTTTGGTACGGCAAGGCGCCGACGGCACGCCGCAGGATGTGGTGCCGCAGCCGTTCAGTATCCGCAGCCGGGTACACGAATACGGCGGCGGCGCCTACCGGGTTGCCGGTGACTACGTCTTCTTCGTCGATAACAACGATCAGGCCGTCTATCTGATCGTCAAGGGCTTGCCGCCGCGCCGCCTGACCATGGAAACCCATCATCGTCACGCGGATCTGCACTGGGACGACACCCGCCAGCGGATCGTGTGCGTCTGCGAGGACCATAGCGGCGACGGCGAACCGGTCAACATGCTTGTCGCGATTGAGCCGAACGGGCGCAAGACCGTGCTCACCCGCGGCAGGGACTTCTATAGCTCACCGCGCGTTTCTCCCGACGGCCGACGCATCGCATGGCTGGCTTGGAGCCATCCACAGTTGCCGTGGGACGGCACCGAACTTTGGCTCGGACCAGTGGAGGATGACGGCTCCGTGGGTACGCCGCGGCAGATTTCCGGGGGTACTGACGAATCCATATTCCAACCCGACTGGGGCCCAGACGGACGCCTGTATTTTGTCTCCGACCGCAGCAACTGGTGGAACATCTATGCCTGGGACCGAGATATCACGCTACGCCTTACCGACCTCGAGGCCGAAGCCGGTATGCCGCAATGGGTCTTCGGCCAGTCGGTCTATGGTTTCCCGCAAGCGGACATCGTCGCCTTTGCGGCGACCCAACACGGATCCTGGCAGGCATACCGGGTCATGCTGCCCGGCAGCAAGCCGCAACCGTTGGAAACGGGACTTAACGCGATCGATCACCTGGTCGCCGGCGACGGCCGCATTGTCATCCTCGGCGGCAACCCGCATATCGCTCCGTCGCTGGTGGAACTCGATGAAGCCGGCGCCCGATTTCTGGTCCGCTCCAGCAACGGCGATATCGACGACGACTACATCTCTGAGCCGAGGCCGGTAGAGTTCCCGACCGGCCAGCAGGCAGTGGCTTACGGGATGTTTTACCCGCCGGCCAATCCGAAGTTCTGCCCGCTGAATGGCGAATCTCCGCCGTTGATCATCCGCTGTCATGGCGGACCCACCGGGGCAACGAGCACTTCGCTCGATCTGCGCAGCCAGTTTTGGACCAGTCGCGGCTTCGCGGTGCTCGACCTCAATTATCGTGGCAGCACCGGTTATGGCCGCGAGTACCGTCAAAGCCTTTATGGCCACTGGGGCGAAGCCGATGTCGAAGACGCGGTGGCAGGCGCCAGGTATCTGGCCGGCGAGGGCCTGATAGACGGAAAACGGCTGCTGATAAGCGGCGGCAGCGCTGGCGGCTACACCGTACTCTGCGCATTGACCTTTACCGACGCATTTGTCGCCGGCGCCAGCTATTTCGGCATCGCCGATCTCGAGCGGATGTTCCAGACCACCCATAAGTTCGAGTCACGCTACGATCACTGGCTGATCGGCCCGTATCCGGAAGCGAAGGAACTCTACAAAGCGCGCTCACCTTTGTTCCATGTTGATCGGATCAGCAGCCCGGTGATCTTTTTTCAGGGCGCAAAGGACAAAGTGGTGCCGCCCGACCAGAGTCAGCTGATGGTCGAGGCATTGAAGAAGAACGGCATCCCGGTAGCATATCTGGAATTCGAGAATGAAGCTCATGGCTTCCGCGAAGCCAGCGCGATCCGCCGTTCACTGTTGGCGGAGTACGAGTTTTATTGCCGGATTCTCGGCCTGCCGGATACGTCGGACACTGACCTGGAAATCTTCAACCTCGACTGAGCCGCTGCCCGCGATCACTTGACCGGTTCGATCAAATGCAGGGGAAGCGCTCGCCGATCCAGTGCCGGATATCTTCGATTTCCTGCGGCGAGACCGCATGGGGCATCGGATAGCTGTGCCACTGTATCGGGTATCCGAGTTCGGTAAGCACATCGCGGCTACGCTCTCCGGCGGCAATCGGCACCACCGGATCGAAGCTGCCGTGAGCCAGGAACACCGGAGTCGCCTGATTGGCGGCGCTGCGCTCCTCGGCCAGTCGCTCGGACATCAACAGATATGTGGACAGACCCATGATCCCGGCGAGTGTCTGCCGGTATCTGAGCCCGGCATGCAGGGCGATGGCACCACCCTGGGAGAAGCCCGCGAGCACCACTCGCTCCGGGGGAATACCGCGCTCGGCCTCGCGTTCGATCAGCCGGCAAGCGAGCTCAGCACTGGCCGCAATGCCGGCCTGGTCGCTGGGTGGTCGGCTGTCGATGCTGACGATGTCGTACCAGGCACGCATCGGCATGCCGCCGTTGATGGTGACCGGGCGCACTGGCGCATGGGGAAATACAAAGCGCAAATCCGGTCCCGACGGCAGGGCCAGCTGCGGCACAATCGGCGCAAAATCGTTGCCATCAGCGCCAAGACCATGCAGCCAGATCAGGGCGGCGGTCGGTTTCGGGCCAGTGCTCAACTCGACGGTCTCAAACTCGCTCATCGGATCTCCTGCCAGAACTTTCCGGGCGTCGCAGTCTAGCGACTCCCCGTGATCTTACCCAGGCTTGACTATGTATGCGCATTTGATATTAAATATGTGCATCTTTATTCCTGAGTCCTCTCGCCATGCCCACCGACCTCCGTCAGCAAATCGCTCGCCGCGAGGCAATCGTACAGATCCTCGGCGATTCCGAAATCACCCGTCAGGATGACCTGGTACGCGTCCTGGCCGAACGGGGCCTGGATGCGACCCAATCCAGCATCAGTCGAGACCTTAAAGAGCTGGGCGTGGCCAAGGTCGGCGAACGTTACGTAGCGCCACAAAATGTGCGCGTGCCAGGCAACCCACCGTTCGAGTTGCTCGCCGGCTTTGTCAAGACCATCGCCGCTGCGGGTCCAAACAACACCGTCATCCGAACCGCCACAGGCGCAGCGCAGAGCGTTGCGGTGGCGCTGGATGAAGCGGGCTGGGCCGAGATCGTCGGCACCATTTCCGGCGACGACACCATCTTTGTCGCTACGGCGACGTTGCGCCAGCAGCAGATGTTGCTGGCACGCCTGGATGCGATATTTCCTGGAGCGCGCAGATCATGAGTACCGACAATCCGATATTGCTTGCCTTCTCCGGCGGCCTCGACACGTCCTTCTGTGTGCCGTGGCTGAAGGAGACGTATGGCCGCCCGGTGGTCACCGTCACGGTCGACACCGGCGGGCTCGACCGTGACGCCGCTGAGGACCTGAAACGGCGCTCGCTGGCTCTGGGCGCACTGCGTCATGAGACTGTTGACGGCCGCCCGGCGTTCTTCGATCAGGTATTGCGTTACCTGATATTCGGCAACGTCCGTCGCGGCAATCTGTACCCGCTGTGTGTCGGCGCCGAGCGGGTCGTCCAGGCACAGACCATGGCCCGGATAGCTGCCGACCTGGGATCGGACACGATTGCTCACGGATGCACCGCGGCGGGTAATGACCAGGTTCGATTCGAAGTTGCGCTGCGCACGCTGAATCCGGATCTGACCATTCTGGCGCCGGTTCGCGACCACACCTGGGCTCGCTCGGACCAGCTTGCCTATCTGCAGGAACATGGGTTGCCCAAGCCGCCCGGCGGCGGGGAATACTCGATCAATCGCGGTCTCTGGGGGGTCACCATCGGTGGTCGTGAGACCCTGGGCTCGAGCGAATCAATACCCGAGTCTGCCTGGGTATTGAGCAAGACCGCATTCGATGCCCCGCGCGAGCCGGCACGTCACGTACTCGGCTTCGAGGCCGGCGTTCCGGTCTCGCTGGATGGCACGTCGATGGACAGCATCGCCCTGCTGGAAGCGCTGGAAGGTCTGGGTGCGGCCTACGGTATCGGTCGCGGCATCCATCTCGGAGATACTGTCCTCGGCACCAAGGGTCGGGTGGCCTTCGAGGCGCCGGCCGCGGAGATCGTGCTGACCGCCCACCGAGAACTGGAAAAGCTGACCCTTTCCGGCGCTCAGCAGCGACTCAAGGACCAGGTCGCCGCCTTTTACGGCGAGCTCGTTCATGTGGGACAGCATCTGGATCCGGCCTGCCGCGACGCCGAGGCGCTGCTCGAGAGCTCGCAGTCGCGGGTAAGCGGAGCGGTCAATTTGCTGCTGCGGCCTGGCCAGGTCTTTGTTGAGGGAGTCACCTCGCCGCATTCGCTGATGGCCGCGAGCCGCGGCGCGTATGGTGAAGCGGCTGGCGAGTGGACGGCGGCAGACGCCGTTGGCTACTCCAGGCTTTTGTCGCTGCCCGGCATGCTCTACACCCGGGCTGCCTGAGCGCATCAGCAAGAAACAGAAATCATGAAATCACTCGTCGTAGACAAGGTGGCCTCGGTGGCCGCCAGCTGCAAGCTGAGCCGCGAAGTCCGGATCGCCGCGGAAATACCGTGCGAGGAAGGCGTCGTCGTCGCCGTCAAGGTGCTCAACAACAAGTCCAGCTACAACCAGCTGGAACTCACATCCGGGCGCATGGCCCAGGTCAAGGCTGGAGACGTCGTCGTCGGCGCACTGGGCCACCGGCATGCGCTGTTCGGCTACTCAGGCCACCTGCCTGCCAGCCTTGCGCCCGGCGATGCGATCAACATCCTCAACCTGGGCGGCGTCCTGGGAATTTGCGATTCGGTGAATCCGGACCGCGGCCAGCCGTTCGAGTGCGAGGTGCTGGGCAGCGTACTGCACTTCCCTTACCTGGGTGAGCGTATCGGCCATCCCGCAAGGGTCGGCAGCCTGACGCTTGAGCGCAAACCAGCGCTGGATACCCGGGGCATACCGGTGGTCGCGCTTGCGGGAACCTGCATGGACTCAGGCAAGACCGCGGCTGCCTGCGCGATCATCAGCCGCTTTGCGCATTGCGGTCTGCGGGTCGCTGCATTCAAGGCCACGGGGGTGTCGCTGCGCCGGGACGTGCTGGCAATGGAAGATGCGGGTGCAAAGGACACCGGAATCTTCACCGATTACGGCGTCGTCACCACGACGCAAGCCAACGGCCCCGCCTTGACCCGATCGCTGCTGACCGAGCTCGCGGCTGGAGCGCCGGATGTCATCGTCTTCGAACTCGGGGATGGTCTGCTGGGCGCATATGGGGTCCAGGCCATCCTCGAGGACGACGAGATCCGCTCCGCGATCAACGCGGTAGTGCTGTGCGCCAACGATCCGGTGGCTGCCTGGGGCGGAGTGAAGCTGTTGCGCGACCGTTTCGGCATCGAGCCGGCGGCCGTCACCGGACGGGCTACCGACAACACGGTCGGCTCCGACATGATCCGTGAGCAGCTCAAGGTCCCGGCGCACAATGCGCTGACCGAAGAAACGGCGCTGGCCGGGGTTCTGATCGACGCGCTGTTTCCGGAACGCGGCTGAGGGAGGAAACCGAAGTGACAGACAAACTCCCCGTGGCGGTCCTTGGCGGCACTGGATATGTAGCCGGCGAGCTGCTCAGGCTGATCTCCGGCCATCCGCGTTTTGAACTGGCCGCGGTCGCGTCGTCAACCCTTGCCGGCGCTGCAGTCGCCGCAACATTTCCCAACTTGAGCGGCTGCCTCGGCGCGACCCGGTTCGTTACGCCGCAGATATTGACTGACGAGGCACGGGCCGGGAATCTTGCCGGTGTGTTCAGCGCTACGCCCCATGGTGCTGCGGCAACATTGATCGCCGGGCTGCTGGATGAGTGCGACGAAGGCGGGCCACGGATCGTCGATACCTCTGCCGACTTTCGCTTTGCCGACGTGTCTCGCTATCAGGCGGTCTATGGCCACGGCCACGGTGCGCCCGGGTTACAGAAAGCATTCAGCTGCGCGGTACCAGAGCATCTTGCGGGCATCCCCACCCGGCACGCGGCACAGCCCGGCTGTTTTGCCACCGCGATGTTGTTGGCGCTGGTGCCGCTGCTACGCAGCGGTCTGGTCGAGCCGGAATTCTTTATCGCCGGCGTCACCGGCAGCACCGGATCAGGCCGCACTCCACTCGCCACCACCCATCACCCTGAACGCCATGCCAACCTGTTCGCGTACAAGCCGCTCGGCCATCGCCACGCGCCGGAAGTAGAAGCCTTGTCGGCACTGGCCACGGGGATCGAGCCGCAGGTCAATTTCGTACCTCATTCGGGCCCCTTTGCCCGCGGCATCCATGTAACGATCCAGGGCCGCACCGGTACCGGGACGGACAGCGCCGGCCTGGCGCGGGCGATGGCTGCGGCTTATCCGGATTCGCCGTTTGTCGAAATTGTCGACACACCGCCGCGGATCAAGGATGTAGCCGGATCGAATCGCGCGCGCATCTACGTGCAGGCAAACCGGGACAGTTATGTCGCGATGGTGGTCATCGATAACCTGGTCAAGGGAGCGGCGGGCGGCGCGATGCAATGGATGAACCGGCTGCTTGGTTGCGACGAAGCCGAGGGCCTGAGGGCGGCCGGGCCGGCCTGGATCTGAGATGGCGACAGCAAGCACAACCATGGCCGGCAGTTTTGACGAGGCCCCGTATACGGTCCCGGTCTATGCGCAGCTGCCGCTACAGCCAGTGGCCGGCGAAGGCGTTTTTCTGCTCACCAGGGACGGCCGCCGGATCCTCGATATGTACGGCGGTCATGCGGTGGCCTGCCTCGGCTATGGCCACCCGCGTCTGACCGCGGCGATCAGCGAACAGGCTCAACGCCTGCTGTTCCAAAGCAATGTGGTGCCGCTGGAGGTGCGCGCGAGGGCCGCCCGCGCGCTGGCGAATTTCGCCCCACCGGGCCTGGATCGCGTGTTCCTGGTCAACAGCGGCGCAGAGGCCAACGAGAATGCGTTGCGCATTGCCTGCCGACGCACCGGGCGCGAGCGGGTAATCGCGCTGGAAGGCGCTTTCCACGGGCGCAGCGGCGCATGCGGCGCGGTGACCTGGGGCGCCGCCAAGGGCTGGTACGGATTCCCGCGTTTGCCCTTCGAGGTCAGCTTTGTATCGCGTGACGACCCGGCAGCGCTGGCGGCGGCAATGGGCGACGATGTCGCAGCGGTGATTGTTGAGCCAATTCAGGGTGTCGCCGGCGCCGTGGATATCAGTCATGACTATCTGCGCACCGCGCGCGGCCTGACCGCGGACCATGGCAGCCTGCTGATCTTTGATGAGGTGCAGTGCGGCGTTGGCCGCAGCGGCTATCCGTTCGTTGCCGATGCTGCCGGCGTCATGCCCGATCTGCTCACCACGGCAAAGGGCCTGGCCGGCGGACTGCCGGCGGGCGCGGTGATCATGGGCAACGTGATCGCTGACCAGCTCGGCACTGGCGAGTTGGGCACGACCTTTGGCGGCGGACCGCTGGCCTGCGCCGCGATCGAAGCAGTGATCAGCGCGATCCGCGAGCAGAGCCTGCTGGAAAACGTGCGCCGCCTGTCGTCCAGGCTCAGGGACGAGTGCCTGACCGGACCGGTGACCGCGGTACAGGGCGCAGGATTCCTGCTCGGTCTGCGCACCGCCCGCCCGGCGGTGCAGATCCGCGACGCCTTGCTGGAACGGGATATCCTGACCGGTACCAGCGGCGATCCCCATGTGCTGCGCTTGCTCCCCCCGCTGGTGCTGGAAGACGTTCATGTCGACCAGCTGGTGCAAACCCTGACGGAGATTCGCCCTTGAAAAATTTTCTCGATCTCGCCGACCTGCGCCGGAGCGAAATACGCTCGTTGCTGGCGCTGGCCACGCGTCTGGAGCAGAGCCCGCAACCCGAGGCGCTGGCCGGACGGGTGCTGGGTCTGATCTTTATGAATCCGTCACTGCGCACGCTGGCGTCCTTTCAGGCCGGCATGGCGCGACTGGGCGGCAACAGCTTTGTTATTTCCACAGGTTCCAGCTGGCAGCTGGAATACCGCGACGGGGTGCCGATGACCGGCGAGGCGGCCGAGCATATCCGTGAGGCCGTTCCGGTCCTGGCAACCTATGCGGACGTGCTCGGGATCCGCGCCTTCGCCCACGGGCAGGATCTGGCCGAAGACCTGACCGAGCCGGTATTCAGCGCGCTGGCCGACCTGTGCCCGGTGCCGCTGATCAACATGGAATCAGCGACCAATCACCCCTGTCAGGCGCTGGGCGACTGGAAGACGCTGGATGATCTGGATGTGCCGTCTGCCGGTGGCAGGTTCGTTCTCTCCTGGGCCAATCACCCCAAGGCCCTGCCGCTGGCCGTACCTTCCGCCGCGGTGCACATGGCTGCGCTGCGCGGCATGGATGTGACCGTGCTGCGCCCGGAAGGCTTCGCATTGCCGGAACCGATCATGGATCGGGCGCGCAAGGCGGCCGCCAAAAGCGGCGGTCAGGTGCGGGAAACCGACGACCGCAAGGCGGCCATGGAAGGTGCCCAGGTGCTGTACGCAAAGTCCTGGGGCTGCACCTCCGACTATGGCGACGCCGCGGCCGACGCCGCGTTGCGCAAGCGCTATGCTGACTGGACCGTCGAGGAAGACTGGTTCGGGCCGGCGGCGAAGAACTGCTATTTCATGCATTGCCTGCCGGTGCGGCGCGAGGTGGTCGTCTCCGGCAAGGTACTCGAAGGTCCCCGCAGCCGGGTGATCCCCCAGGCGCGAAACCGAATGTACGCACAGATGGCGGTCCTGCATCGCCTGTTGAGCAGGAGCAAGAAATCGTGAAGACCCGGGATGATCGGGCGGTCGTCGTCGCCGCGCTGAAAGACGCAGCGCCGTATATCCGTATGTTCAAGCGCAAGGTGTTTGTGATCAAGTGTGGCGGCGCGGTGTTTGCCGACGAGATCGCTACCCGGCATCTGGTCGAGCAAGTCGGCTTGCTGCACGAACTCGGCATCCGAGTCGTGCTGGTGCATGGCGGCGGACCTCAATCGACCCAGCTGGCCGAGGCTCTGGGCGTACCGTCGCGCTTTGTCGCCGGTCGCCGGGTCACTGACGCGGGCGCGCTGGAGATATCCACCATGGTGTTGAACGGCCTGGTCAACACCCGCATCCTGGCTGCGTGCCGCGATCTGGATTTGCAGGCGGTTGGCATGAGCGGCGTGGATGCGGGCCTGATCAAGGCCACCCGGCGGCCCCCGGTGGACGTGCCGGGCTCGGGCGATGCGCTGGTGGACTACGGTTTTGTCGGCGACATCGAACTGGTTTCCAGTGATGTGCTGAAGCGGCAGCTGGACGCCGGGTTCCTGCCGGTCATCAGCCCGTTGTCCGCCGACGACTCTGGTGTGCTGCTGAATATCAACGCCGACACCGTCGCCGCGGCACTGGCGGCGGCGCTGGGCGCAGAGAAGCTGATCCTGGCGACCGGCGCACCGGGCATACTCGAAGACCCCGAGAATCCGGACTCACTGATCTCGTTTATCGATCTTGCCGGCCTCGCCCGCCTGCGCAAGGCCGGCAAGCTGGCGGCCGGCATGGGGCCGAAGGCCGATGCGATAGAGGCAGCGGTACGCGGCGGTGTGCGCCGGGTGCATGTGGTCTCCCATGATCTCGCCGATAGCCTGCTGCTCGAGGTATTCACCAACGAGGGTACCGGGACGCTGGTGGTGGACGACATCCAGAGTCTGACTCCTGCCGAGCAAAGCGCCGGCGCCCCCGGTTGAGCCGCTGACACGCAAACAGGCGCACAATGATGACAGGCAGAACGTTGGCGCCCAGCGGTCGCTGGGCCGGGAGTCGAAGGCAATGAGCAGACTTTGGGACAAGGGTGATCCGCTGGACCAGGAAGTGCTGGAATTCACCGCCGGTGAAGATCACCTGCTGGATAACCGCCTGGTGCCCTATGACACCCGTGCGTCGATCGCTCACGCCGAGATGCTGGAGGCCAGCGGTTTGCTCAGCAAGACCCATCTGCGGCAGATCCGGGAAGGACTTGAGGAACTCGCCAGGGAGCACGCCGCCGGCGGCTGGCGGGTCAGCCTCGAAGAAGAAGATGTGCACACTGCGCTGGAGACTCGCTTGTCCTGCAGGGCGCCGGAAGCCGGGCCGCGGCTCCATCTGGGTCGTTCGCGCAATGATCAGGTGCTGGCGGCGCTAAGACTGTATCTGCTCGACGTTTGTGAACAGCTGCATAACGGCACCACAGCCGCGGCACAGGCTTTGGAACAGCTGGCCGAAAGAGAGTCTGCCACCAAGCTGCCGGGATATACCCATTTACAGCCCGCGATGCCCAGCTCCGTCGCGTTGTGGGCCGGTGGCTACGCCAGCGAACTGCGTGATGATGCGGCTGGCTTGCTGGCCGCGCGTCGACGGCTCGACAAGAACCCGCTGGGTTCCGCTGCCGGCTATGGTGCGCCCAGCTTGCCGTTGAGCCGGGAGTTCACTCGCGAACGCCTGGGTTTCGCCGAAATCCACGAGCCGGTCACGGCGGTGCAGCTGTCCCGTGGCAAGGGCGAGGCGCAACTCGTGTTCGAGATCCATTTGCTGATGTCGGATCTCAGCCGCCTGGCCTCGGACCTGATCCTGTTTTGCACCCAGGAGTTCAGCTTCGTCTCGCTGCCGAACAGTATGACCACCGGGTCCTCGATCATGCCGCAGAAGCGAAATCCGGATGTGTTCGAACTGATCCGCGGCCGAACCTCGACAAGCCTTGCCTGCCTGACCGAGATCCTGAACATCGGCGCCAAGCTGCCGTCTGGCTACCATCGCGATCTGCAGTTGATCAAGGCGCCGTTATTCCGCGCCATAGACCTCGCTAATGATGTGCTTGGGGTGCTGGTGCGCGCGCTGCCGGAAATCCGGTTCATCCCCGAGAATATCGCCATGGAGGAGAGTCTCTACGCTACCGAGGAGGCTTACCGGATCGCGGTTGACGAGGACGTGCCGTTCAGGGATGCGTACCGCAAGGTGGGCGCCCGTTTCCGTCCGGGCAAGGATTGAATTCAGCGGAGAACTGCCGATGTCGATCTGGTTTCGCGAACCGAATCTCGAGTTTCTCAACGACCTCAACGCGGACACCATGCTTGACGTGCTGGGGATTTCCTTCACCGCTGTCGGCGAGGACTATCTCGAGGCGCGAATGCCGGTGGACCGCCGCACGCACCAGCCTTTCGGCATCCTGCACGGCGGCGCTTCGGTGGTGCTGGCAGAGAGCCTCGGCAGCACCGGCGCCACCTTCTGTGTAGATACCGAAAAGTATTACTGCGTCGGTCAGGAGATCAACGCAAACCACATCCGGCCGGTACGCCACGGCGACGTTGTTGGCCGTGCGGAGCCAGTGCACATCGGCCGCCGCAGCCATGTCTGGAGCATCCGCATCGAAGACGAGCGCAAGCGTCTGGTGTGCATTTCGCGCCTGACCCTCGCAGTGCTGGCGCGAGACGACGAAAGCTACCGCATGAGCACCAGCGAACCGGGCCCTGAGCACTGGGAGAAGCTGTACCTCGAGGGTCGCATGCCGTGGGATGCGGGCGGCGTGCCGGCGGAGCTTGAAACCTGGATCGACGACAGCCTCGATGGGCTGACCGCGCTGGTGCCCGGCTGCGGCTCCGCCTACGAGGCCGCCGGTCTGGCGGCTGCCGGATGCCAGGTACTGGCGGTCGATTTCAGTCCGGCAGCGGTGCACCGCGCTCAGCAGGTGACCGCGGGCAGCGGTGCGGTGATTGCGCAGGCGGATTTTTTCAACCTGGATAAGCCTTGCTATGACCTGATCTACGAGCGGGCCTTCATGTGCGCGCTGGCGCCGTCGCAACGTGCGCAGTGGGTCCGGCAGTGCGCGCGGTTGCTACTTCCCGGCGGCAGGCTTGCGGGGTTTTTCTTCACCGATCCCGATGCCGTCGACGGCCCGCCCTACGGGATCAGCGCGGCGGGATCTCGAGCGCTTGCTTATACCGTGGTTCAGCAAGCTTGAGGACCGTCCGTCCGGGGGGTCGTTACCGGTATTTGTCGGCCGCGAGCGCTGGCAGGTGTGGCAGCGATCCGACGCCAGCGTGGATTGACGCCGGGGTTATACTGGCCCATCGCAATCCCTGCTGGTGGAGTTCTATGCGCAGCCTGCTGCTCGTCGTGATCCTTTCTCTGACCGCCTGTGGCCAGCGCGGCGCTTTGTATCTGCCGGAGACCGATGGCAAGACGCCGGTACCGGAGGTCGCGACCGAGCCGGATTTCGAACCGCTGGAGGAAGCCGGACCGGACGAAACGGAAGACGAGGCCGATGGGGCGGAATCGATGGACGAAGCCATCGCCGAGCCAGACCAGTAAAGCCTTTTGACACTCACACCATCTGCAGCAATATGGCCATCCAGACCGATCCCAAACTGATGATTCTGGTCGACGGATCCTCGTATCTGTATCGGGCGTTCCATGCCATGCCGCCGCTGAGCAATGCTGAAGGCCAGCCTACCGGCGCGGTACTTGGCGTGCTCAATATGTTGCACAAGCTGATCAACGAGTACCGGCCGGAGCACATGGCAGTCGTTTTCGACGCGCCTGGCAAGACGTTCCGCGACGAGATTTTCGCAGAATACAAGGCCAATCGGCCGTCGATGCCGGATGAATTGAGGTCACAGATCGAGCCTTTGCTCGAGGCGATAACACTGATGGGTCTGCCGCTGTTGCGCATCAGCGGTGTGGAAGCGGACGACGTGATCGGCACGCTGGCCCAACATGTCGATGGCAAAGTGCTGGTCTCCACCGGCGACAAGGACATGGCGCAGCTGGTCGACGACCGGGTGACCCTGGTCAATACGATGACCGACACCTATCTGGATCCGGCCGGCGTGGAGAAGAAATTCGGCGTCCGTCCCGACCAGATCGTTGATTATCTGGCGCTGATCGGGGATAGCTCGGACAACATCCCCGGCGTGCCCAAGGTAGGGCCCAAGACCGCGGCCAAGTGGCTGGCCAGTTACGGCTCGGTCGACGGCATCCGTGCCCATGCCGATGAGATCGGTGGCAAGGTGGGCGAGAGTCTGCGTGAGCATCTGGGACAGCTTGAGCTGTCGCAAAAGCTGGCCACCATCGTCTGTGACCTTGACCTGGATCTGGGCCCGGAAAGTCTGCTGCGCAAGGCCCCCGATACCGAAGCCTTGCGGGGCATCTATCAGCGACTGGAACTGAATTCGCTGCTGCGTCAGCTGCCGGATTCGAGCAAGGCCGACGCCGGAGACCCCGCAAACGCAGACCAGCCGAAGAATGCGGCAGCGAAGCCATCGGCCGATGCCGGCAGCGCTGAACACCGGGTGCCGGATGCCATCGAAGTCGAATACCACACCGTCCTCGACGAAGCGGCGCTGGAGGTCTGGATACAGACACTGACCGAAGCCGAAGAATTCGCCTTCGATACCGAGACCGACAAGCTCGATTACATGCAGGCGAGAATTGTCGGCGTGTCCTTTGCGACAGAGCCCGGTCGGGCCGCGTATGTGCCCCTGACCCATGACTATCCGGGCGCGCCGGATCAGCTGGACCGCGACATGGTGCTCGGGCGCCTGCGCCCGTTGCTTGAGGATCCGCAGCGCGGCAAGATCGGACACCACCTCAAATACGACGCGCACGTGCTGGCCAACCACGGCATTGCGCTGGCCGGCATTCGTCACGACACCATGCTCGAGTCCTATGTGCTCAACAGCACCGCGACCCGGCACGACATGGACTCGGTGGCGATGGAATATCTGCGGGTAAAAACCGTGAAGTTCGAGGAGGTGGCCGGCAAGGGCGCGAAGCAGCTGAGTTTCAACCAGGTCGCCATCGAGCAGGCGTCGCCCTATGCCGCCGAGGATGCGGATATCACCTTGCGGCTGCACCGTGCGATGTATCCGGAGCTCGAGCGAACCGGCGATCTGCTCAAGGTCTACAGAGACATTGAAATGCCGCTGGTGCCGATCCTGACCGCGATCGAACACGGTGGCGTGCGACTGGATGTGCCGATGCTGGAGAAACAGAGTCGGGAACTGGCCGCGGAGATGCACAAGCTGGAACAACAGGCACATGAGGCCGCGGGCGGACCTTTCAATCTGGGCTCGCCGAAACAGCTGCAGGAGATCCTGTTCGAACGCCTCGAGCTGCCGGTGGTGCGCAAAACGCCGAAGGGCCAGCCATCGACGGCGGAAGATGTGCTGGCCGAGCTGGCGGATCAACACGAGCTGCCAAGGCTGATCCTGGAACACCGCGAACTGGCGAAACTGCGTTCAACGTATACCGAGAAACTGCCGAAGCAGGTCGATCCGGTAACCGGCCGGGTGCATACGTCCTACCACCAGGCAGTCGCCGCGACCGGACGCCTGTCCTCATCCGACCCGAACCTGCAGAACATCCCGATACGCAAGCCGCAAGGCCGCCGCATCCGTCAGGCATTCATCGCCGACGAGGGGCATGTCCTGCTGGCCGCCGACTATTCCCAGATCGAGTTGCGGATCATGGCCCATCTGTCTGGCGATACCGGCCTGGTGGAAGCCTTCAAGGCCGATGCCGACATCCACACAGCCACGGCCGCGGAGGTGTTCGGGACAGCCGCCGAGGCGGTCACCACCGACCAGCGGCGCTCGGCCAAAGCGATCAATTTCGGCCTGATCTACGGCATGTCGGCATTCGGGCTTGCGCGCCAGCTAGGCATCGGACGCACCGAAGCGCAGTCCTACGTGGATCTGTATTTCGAGCGCTACCCGGGGGTCAAAGCCTACATGGAGAGGACCCGGGAACTGGCGAGAGACCAGGGATATGTGGAAACGGTATTCGGGCGACGTCTGTACCTGCCCGAGATCCGATCCCGCAACGCGCAGCGACGGCAGTATGCGGAACGCAGCGCAATCAATGCGCCGATGCAGGGCACCGCCGCCGATATCATCAAGCTGGCGATGATCGCCGTTGATCGCTGGATCAAGCGCAGTGGATCGGCCGCAAGGATGATCATGCAGGTACATGACGAACTGGTGCTGGAAGTCCCCGCAGATGCTGTCGATGAAACAGAGAAAGCATTGGTGGACTGTATGACCGGCGCCGCCGAATTGTCCGTACCCTTGAAAGTCGATACCGGGCGCGGCCACAACTGGGACGAGGCGCACTAGGGCCTGCCAGGGCGACGGGGTCAGAGATGTTCGTCTCTGACCGCGAGTGAAAGTGGCCGGAAAATTTCTCTGTCCTGTGGCTGGAACTCGGGCCGGATGCGGCGGTCTATGCTGGTGAGCGCTATTGAAACGCTCGCCCGCTTCCCTCCCTGAGCGGGCCGGCCGCCCGGCGATCCCCCGCCGGATGCGACGATTGGCCCCGGGTTCGCCGAATCTGGCTGAGCCCGGGGTTTTTTTGGGGAGACCGGGGTCAGACCCCCTGTTGCTCCATGGCCAGCATGGCCGCGAGCACGTCCCGGGCCTGATCCACGCCCTGACCCTTTAATGCGGAGAACAACTGTACCGAAGCCGTGTCAGCCAATGCCTTGCGAGTCGCCTCCAGCGCCGCAGCTGCCTTGCCCCGGGACAATTTGTCGGCCTTGGTCAGCAGCACATGCACCGGACACGCGACTGCGATGGCCAGATTCAGCATCTGCTGATCGATATCGGTCAGCGGACGGCGGCAGTCCATGATCACGAACAGACCCGTCAATGCCTCGCGGTCCGAGAAATAGGCCTCCATCAGTCGCCGCCAATGCTGACGCATCGGCTCGGGGACCCTGGCAAAACCGTAGCCGGGGAGGTCGACCAGGCGACGGCTCGGGTCGAGGCCGAAAAAATTGATTAACTGGGTGCGGCCCGGTGTCTTGCTGATCCGAGCCAGACCGCGGCGCCCGGTGATGACATTCAGGGCGCTGGATTTGCCCGCATTCGAGCGGCCGGCGAAGGCGACTTCCCGTCCTTCATCGGGCAGGAATTGGGCCGGCCGGTTGGCGCTGGTCAAAAAGTGAGCTTCAGAGAAAACAGCCATGGTCGAGATCAGTGGACGCTGTGGTGTTCCGGTAGTGTAAAATTGTCGGCTGATGTGGCCCGCGCGAAGTCTAGCACGGGCCTGCCGCGACCAAATTGCTTGAAGCTGGCCCAGCAAAACGCCGGAGTTGACCGATTATGAACAGATTTTTCGCCGTGGTTCTTGCCTCTCTGGCCTTGTTGCACACGGGCGCTGCGCTGGGCGAGGGATCCGCCGAGGCGGGTAAAGCCAAGTCGGCAGTTTGCGCTGCCTGTCATGGCATGGACGGCAACAGCATCAACCCGGAATGGCCGTCGCTGGCCGGCCAGCATGCAGGATATATCGTGGTCCAGCTGTCCGCATTCCAGTCCGGCGAGCGTCAAAACGTACTGATGACTCCGCAGGCGATGAACCTTTCGGATGAAGACAAGGCCGATCTGGCCGCGTACTACTCCTCGCAGTCGCTGACCCCGAAAGAGGCCGATCCGAAACTGGTCGAGCGCGGCAAGAGTATCTATATCGGCGGCGATGCGACCCGCGGTATCTCTGCATGCATCGCTTGTCACGGACCTACCGGTAGCGGCAACCCGCTTGCCAACTATCCTGCGGTCGCGGGTCAGTATGCGCTCTACCTTGCTGGCCAGTTGCGCTTGTACGCAAGCGGCGAGCGCACGTCGGACCCGAACCAGATGATGCGCAGCATCGCCAGCCAGATGACCGATGAGGACATTCGCTCAGTCGCTGCCTACATGCAGGGACTGCGTTAATCCAGAGGTCCATGTCGATAAACTACTGCACAACGGAGAAATCGATGATCAGACTCGCCGCCATCACCTTTGCCATGCTCGCGCTGACCGGGTGCAGCAGGGAAGAACCGCAAGCCCCGCCGCCCGCTGCAGCTGAGGTAGCCGGTACGGTGACGACGACCGCGAAAGCGGAAGAATCCGTGGTAGTCGAACAGGCCGACGAGCTGAATCAGGATGCGGCCAGCCTGGCGCAGGCCATGGCAGAGGAAGAGACCGTGCCCGAGGAGCCAGTGGTAGCGACGGTGGCCAAACCGTCCGTTCCCAAAGCGCTGGAACGCTATCAGGAAGGACGCCACTACACCACGCTGCCGGTCGCTCAGCCGACAAGCGCGGGGCCGGGTCAGGTCGAGGTCGCCGAGGTGTTCTGGTATGGATGCCCCCACTGCTTCACGCTCGAGCCATTCATTCAGGAATGGCGTTTGAACGGTATCCCCGACGATACGGTGTTTGTGCAGATCCCTGCCAGCCTTAATCCGAGCTGGCAGATCCACGCGCGGCTGTTCTACACCGCCGAAGCGCTGGGCAAGCTCGAGGAGGTACACCCGGCGATCTTCCGCGAAGTCAACGTGAACCGGAATCCGCTGAATACCAGGGAACGGATGGTTGAGTTTTTCGCCCGCTTCGATGTTTCGGAGCAGCAATTTACCGAGGCATGGGACTCATTCGCCGTGCAGACCAATCTGCGTAGATCCGATGCGCTGGTGAAACGTTACCGCCTGACTGGCGTCCCCGCGGTCGTCGTCAACGGCAAGTACGTGACCGGGGCCGATCTGGCCGGCGGTAACAAGCAGTTGCTTGATGTGATCAATTTCCTGGTCGAGAAAGAAAAGCGCGGCAGCTGATTTGCCAATCGGCCACCGGGTCTGCATGCGGACCCGGTGGCCGCGATTTTGCAGGCTTTCGCGATGCCCCGGCGCGACTCCAGGGAGCACAAGGATCAGGGCGTGAGCCGAGACCCAGCATGAACCAGTCCGGAAACCATGAGCTCGCTGAGAATCAACGCAAAGTCGCCGTGATCGGCGGCGGCTTGTGCGGTCTGGCGACCGCGTGGCGGCTGGGTAATGCAGGCGCCGACGTGACCCTGCTGGAGAAATCGGACCGCGTCGGGGGCGTGATCCGCAGCACGCTCAAAGACGGTTTCCTGTGTGAAGCCGGGCCGAACTCGATGCTGTTGAAGAGCCAGGGGGCTGAAGATTTTCTGGGCGATCTGGGGCTGAGGGAAGAGATCCTCGACGCCAATCCGCTGGCCAGCAAACGCTTCCTGGTCAGAAACGGCCGCGTGCTTCCGCTGCCAATGTCCCTTACCGGCGGTATCACCACGCCGCTGTATACGCCTGGCGCCAAGCTTCGCCTGTTGGCCGAGCCTTTTGTCCGCGCCGCGCCAGCCGATCAGGACCAAAGCGTCGCCGGGTTTGTCACCCGTCGCATGGGCCGCCAGTTCCTCGACTACGGCATTGCCGCGCTGGTCTCCGGAATCTATGCCGGTGACCCGGAGCAGCTATCCATCCGCTACGCCTTTCCAAAGGTCTGGAATCTCGAAGCCAATTACGGATCGCTGATCGGCGGCGCGATAAAGCTGCGGCGGGAACGCAAACGCAGCGGCGAGATCGTATACAAGCCGCGCATGATGTCGTTCCCGGACGGGATCGAGACGCTTACCCGCCGTCTCGCGGCGACGGCCAGCGCCCGGTTGCATACGGAAGCCGCATTACTGTCGATAGATCGCCGGCAAGAACATTGGTCGGTCCGCTGGCGGGAACCGTCCGGAGAGCAATCCGGGCAATTCGACGACCTGATCGTGTCCGTGGCGGCCCATGCTCATCAGCAACTGCCCTGGGCGGATACAATCGCAGCAGAGATCGGCCAGGTGCCGAGCGTGTACTATCCGCCGGTCACAACCCTGGTGCTCGGTTATCGGCGTGACCAGATCGAGCACCCGCTGGATGGTTTTGGCATGTTGATCCCACTGGTCGAGAAGCGCCGCGTGTTGGGCGCGATCTTTTCTTCCACGCTGTTCCCCGGGCGCGCACCGGCCGGCCATGTGGCGCTGATGATCTTTATGGGTGGCGCCACGATGCCCGACTGTGCGGCCGACAGGGAATCCGAAGCAGTGCGTCTGGCGACGGGGCAGCTGGCCGACCTGCTCGGTATACGCGAAGCGCCTGTATTCACCAGCGCAACGCACTGGCCCGTGGCGATCCCGCAGTACAACGTCGGCCACGGCAAATTCCTGGCCGCCCTGGACCAGCTTGAACAACGTTGGAAAGGGCTGCATTTTTGCGCCAACTACCGCGGTGGACCGGGTCTGTCCGATTGTCTGGACAGCGCACGCGCCACCGCCGAGAAGGTCCTTGCATGATTAATCGGGATGTCGACACGGCGCGCGTTGTCAGGATTCTGGCAACCGCGGGCATGCGGATCCGCCGGCGGACTCTGCTGTTACTGGGCACGCTGCTGCTCGGCGCGTGCACCGGCCTGCCAGACGGCATCGAGCCGGTCGGGCAGTTCGATGCCGATCGATATCTGGGCAAATGGTATGAGATCGCCCGCCTGGATCATTCTTTCGAGCGCGGCTTGTCACGAGTTACCGCAGAGTACAGCGCCCGGGACGACGGCGGCATCCGCGTCGTCAACCGTGGATATGACGCGGAGAAAGGCACCTGGAAGGAGGCCGAAGGCAAAGCCTTCTTCGTGCGCGGACGCGATGAGGGATATCTCAAGGTCTCTTTTTTTGGTCCCTTCTATGGCGCCTACGTGGTCTTCGGTCTCGACCAGGAAAATTATGCGACCTCCTATGTGTCGGGGCCGGACCGCTCGTATCTGTGGCTGTTGTCACGCACACCGACAGTCGCGCCCGCGGTGCTTGAGCAATTTGTGGATCAGGCAAAGGCGCTGGGTTTCGCGACGGACGAGTTGATCATCGTCGAACAGACGCCGATACCCTGATTTGCCGGCGCGGGACTCTCCGTGCCTTGCCCGGGCTGACAGATGAATGAGGGATTTTTCCTATGAACTGCTACCCGGCAAATTCGGTCAGGACATTGGCCCTGATCACGGCCGCCATGCTGACTCTGGCGATTCCCCCAGGGCTCGCGCGAGCCGCGGACGATTACGACGAAGCCATGGAGCAATCGGTCGAACAACTGCGGTCAACGGTGGGCCACTGGGACGTCGTCACCGAGTTTCTGAACGATGACGGATCGGTCGCGCGTTCGGTGACCGGAACCTACGAGTTCTCCTGGGTCGTACCCGATCGCGTACTCTCGGGAAAAAGCGTGATACCGGAATTGCAGCAGAGTTCCGGAATTCTGTTTTATATCAACCAGAAAAAGCGTGAGATCGAGATGGTCTCTGTCGGCGCCGACGGGCGTCTGTGGATCATGACCGGCCCGCTCGGCGGAGAGACGCGCACGACCGAGGAATTCAGCACCGCTGATGGCGGCACCGGACAACTCCGCTTTACCCGCTACAACGTCACCGCAGATGCCTTCGAGTCGAGGATGGAGTACTCGGACGATGGCGGCGCGACGTGGAAACCGGGCAACCATCAGACCTTTCTTCGCTCACAATCAACAACCCAATGAAAGGTCGCCGGCGCGGCGTGCGTTTTATGCTCGCTGCTTGATTTGATCGCGGGTCGCGCAGCGGCGCTCCTGCAAGTCACCTCCGACAATACCGACCGATACTGCGCGGCGCGGCAGGCGGCGCTATGGTTTCTTTCGCTTTCGTTTTGGCTTTGGCTCAGGCCGGTAGCGACTCGCCAATGCGAACGCGCCGCCGGTGACGAATCCGACGCCGCTTGAATTCGCGATCGATCAGGCTCTTGCAACGACGCGCACAACGGTCGATCGCCTGGCGCAGATGCTCGCTTTGCTCCCGCACGACCAGCTCTCCGCCGCCGCTCAATCGCGCGTGCAGGATGCAGACCTTGTCCCGCCCGCCGCGCGGACCGTTGATGTCCTTGAGCACCACGCGCAATCGTGAGATCCCGGTCGCCATTTGAGCAAAGCTCTGCACCAGTTTACGCCGCAGGTTCCGGCTACCATGGTCCGGCAATTCGATCTGCTGCGTACTGATTTGGATATCCACGTTGCATGACCTCCAGTGGTGTTGGCGCAGCATCAACATGCATCAACACCACTGTACGGACAAGTCGTTATTCCGGTAGCAAATATTCGACACGGCCGATCCGCGGTGGCTGACTGCGGATCGCAGCCGACGCTGCGATCAGTGCGCCAAAGACAGGGCTTCCGAAACCAGACACAGACCCCCGATCCGGGTCAGCAGCGGCCGCAGTCCGTCGACGATTCTCTGCGCCAGCGCATCATCTTCGCAGGCGATGATGAATACGCAATTGGTCTCAGTGCCGGTAGGATCATCGCCGCGGCGCTCGCCGCGATCACCGCTGCCGCTGGCACGGGGTATCAATGTGTATCCGGGCGCGTGGAGTTGTTCCAGCCTTTGTATCAGGCGACTCGCATGGGGCTGATCGATCACAATCTCTATACGTTTGCAGGGTGTCATGTTGTGGTTTTCCAGAGAGCGCACCGAATCAGGTGAGCATTAGCCAGCGCAAAGCCTGGTGATAAAGGGGAATCCCGATCAGCAGGTTGAACGGAAACGTGATCGCCAGCGACATCGGCAGATAGGTGCTCGGATTGGATTCGGGCAGGGCCAGCCGCATCGCGGCCGGAACCGCAATATAGGACGCGCTGGCACCGAGGATGGTCAGTAACAGCGCGTCACCCTCGGATAGCCCGAGCTGCCAGGCGACGAGGCCTGCCAGTACCGCATTCATCAGCGGCAGGATCAGCGCGGCGCCGATCAGGAATGGTCCGGACGATACCTGGGGCCGGCCTCTTCGACTCGCGCCTGCCCGACGCAAATCCTGCAGGCGCCGGGCGGCAACGATGCCCATATCAAGCAGGAACAGACACAACATGCCGATGAACAGATCTTTGACGAACGGTGAGACCTGCTCCATGCCGCGGGCCCCGGTCACCCAGCCAATCAGCATGCTGCCAACGATCAGAAAGACCGAGCCATTCAAACATGATTCCCGCAACAACTCCCGCAACTGGAAGCCGCCGGATTCGTCATCGGCCGCGCCGCGATGCATCCGGTAAAGCAGGATCCCGACGATGATCGCGGGCGATTCCATCAGCGCCATCGCCGCGACCAGATACCCGCTCCAGGAGATGCCGTTGGCGTCCAGATAGCTGACGCAGGTGACGAAGGTCACCGCGCTGATCGACCCATAAGTGGCTGCGATGGCGGCGGCGTCGGCAACCGCCAGACGCCTGCGCAGCAGATAGAAGACATACAAAGGCACCACCGCGGCCAGCGCAATGGCGGCGATCAGCGTACGCCAGACGGTCGCATCCAGATCGCTCTCGGCCAGCGCCGCTCCGCCTTTGAAACCGATGGCCAGCAACAGATACAGCGACAGAAACTTCGCGACCTGAGTCGGAATCTCGAGATCGGATCGCAGTAAGGCCGCCGCCGCGCCGAGGAAAAAAAACAGCAGCGGCGGCGAACCGAGATTCGACAGGAAGAAAGATTCCAATACCAATCAGCCGGGTGGGCCAGAGTTGGTATCGAAGCTTAGCAGCGTATCGGCCTACCTGCGAGCAAGTGCCACAGCATGATGGTCGGTGAAAACAGCTTCATTCGTCGCCGCCGAAAAATCCCAACAGATGGAGAAGACTGGTGAACAGATTGTATACCGCGACAAACAGGGTCACCGTCGCCATGATGTAGTTGGTCTCGCCGCCGCTGATGATGTTCTGGGTCTCGTACATGATCAGCCCGCACATCAGCATGACAAACATGCCGGAGACAGCGAGCGAAAGCGCTGGCATCTGGAAAAAAATTGCGGCCAGACCGAGTACGAAAGCAGTCAGAATGCCGACGAACAGGAAGCTGCCCAGCTTCAGCATGTTGACCGCATTCTGGCGACGCGCATAGATCGAAAGACCCATGAACGCGATCCCGGTCGTGCCCATCGCCGTCGCAACCAGCGCGGGTCCGTTGGCCAATGACAGATAGGCATTCAGCATCGGCCCGATGGTGTAACCCATAAAACCGGTCAACGCGAAAACGGACGCGAGACCCCACGCGCTGTTGCGCAGACGCATGGTCAGGAACAACAGTCCGAAATATCCGATCAGCGTGAGCATCAGTCCCGGGGCGGGCAGTCTCAGCGCCGCGGCCCCGAGCGCAACCAGGGCACTGAAGCCGAGCGTCATTGACAGCAAACGATAGGTGTTGCGCAGGACCGCGTTCCCCGCTGCCGATTCGTTGATATCCGATGACGTAGCGCCGGCGGGCACATTTCGTACTCGGTCGATCACGGGCTGACTGGACATTGGGTGTGGACTCCATTGGTTTCAGTTAGTGGGAGCATAACGCCGCTGGCCACTCGATCAATTCGATCTTTTGTTATTTAATGACAGGATTATCCGATGTATCAAACGCCGATATTGCCGATCAGATAGCAGTAATTGCTCGGTTTTTCTTGAAGAGGATCGGATCCGGACCATCTTCTGGCCGGGCTCCGCCGATCCACCCGAGCTATCCGATCCACCGCGAGAGGAGCCTGTGCCAGATGCGACACCTCAACTACAACCACTTGCTGTATTTCTGGACCGTGGCACGCGAGGGCAGCATCGCGCGCGCATCCGAGACGCTGCATCTGACGCCGCAGACCATCAGCGGGCAATTAAAGCTGCTCGAACAGGCTGTGGGCGAGCCGCTGTTTCATCGCGTAGGACGAGGTCTGGTGCTGTCCGACACCGGTCATCTGGTCAATCAGTATGCCGACGAAATATTCTCGCTGGGTGCCGAACTGACCCAACGCGTGCGCGACAACCCGGGTGGCGCGCCTGCGGCGCTGAACGTGGGCATCGTCAATTCGATCCCCAAGCTGATCGCTTATCGGATTCTGCGGCCCGCGCTGGAACTCAAGGATCCGGTGCGCATCGTCTGCCGGGAGAGCGACCTGGAAAAACTGCTGGCGGATCTGGCGGTCCATCGTCTGGATCTGCTGCTGTCCGACCGCCCGATACCGACCGGTCTCAGCGTCAAGGCCTACAACCACCTGCTCGGTGAAAGCGGGGTGTCTTTTTTTGCCAGAACATCGATCGCCGGAGCGTATCGGGAAAACTTCCCCGCCTCGCTGGATGGCGCACCGCTGCTGCTGCCGGTCAATACCAACGCTGTCCGGAGAGGCCTGGATGACTGGTTTGACCGGATCGGGGTGACGCCGCGCGTGATCGCCGAATTTGACGACAGCGCGTTGTTAAAGGCATTCGGCGAAGCCGGCACCGGCGTCTTCCCGGCGCCGGATGCGATCAGAGAAGAAGTCGCGCAGATGTATCACGCGGAGTACATCGGCTCCGTCGATACAGTCAGGGAAACGTATTATGCGATCTCGCCCGAACGCAAGCTCAAACACCCGGCGGTGCTACAGATCACGGAGACCGCCAGAGCGGCGTTGTTCGGCGAAGCTGCGGCGAGACGCTAATACTTCGTCTATCCCGAACAAAAGATACGAAATAATCCGTTTTACGCGAGTATTCTGGATCAGGCATCCTTCGCCTCTCTGGTCAACGAGAGGTGTGTCATGGTCAATCTGAACAATATCGTCCGGGGTCTTTCGAACAGCGGCGCGTTATCGGGTTTCGCGGGCGGTCTCGCGGGCACGGCGGTGGCCGGAGCGCTGAGCGGCAAGAAGGGTCGCAAGATGGCCAAATCGGCGCTGAAAATCGGTGGCCTCGCCGCGATCGGCGGACTCGCATGGAGCGCTTACCAGCGTTACCAGCAAAATGGCGCGATCACGCCGTCGGGCAATGCTGGAATTGCGCGTGGGCCCGATCAGATTCAATCAGCCGGCGCCGCTGCCAATGGGCGGCTGAACAACACTCAGCGACACGTGACACCGATTCAGGAGCCCGACGACAGGAACGCCCCAGCCACCAGCGGTGGCATGCATTGGGAGGGTATCGGCCGGCAACAGTTTGCAGCCGTCGTCAGTGACCCGACTGCCGCGGGCTCCGGCAGCCTGCTGCTGGTCCGGGCAATGATCGCCGCAGCGGCGGCCGACGGGCACATGGATCGCGCTGAGCAGCAGCGGATCTTCGAACAGGCCCAGCGGCTGGAACTCGCTGCGGCGGAAAAGGCCATGCTGTTCGATGAGTTGCGACAGCCGCTCGAACTGTCCGAACTCGTTGCCCAGGTCAGCAATGCCGAAACGGCGGTTGAAGTTTATGCCGCCTCGCTGATCGCCATCGACCAGACCCGGCCGCAGGGACAAGTCTATCTGCAGAATCTGGCCGGCGCGCTGGACTTGCCTCCAGGGCTGGTAAGTTCGCTGCATGGGGAAGCGGACACGGCGCGCCAGTCACAGGCGGCCTGATGGTAAATCGGTCGGCACAGCTGCCCTCGGGGCAGCCTGGTTTAATCAAGTAACTGGTCCAGATCAGCGCCGCGCCCCCCAACGCGGCCGCTGATGATGAGGACGACACAGGGAGCGGCCGCAAGGGACGCTCCCTGTGTCTCCTGTGTCGAACGCAATTCACCCGCCGCGCCTGCGGCGCCGGAATCCGGCAGGCCAGCAGCGCTGGCCGACATGTGCATCCCTGACGCAGCATGCCGTTTGCGCTTGCCGTGCGCGGCCGCATTCCCCTTATACTGGCGTACGCCCGGTTCTGTCTGGATAACGCGCAATGGCAAGGTAGTCCTCGATCCAGCAAGACAGCAAGACAATCAGTTCGTTTCTCAAGGAAGCAAAGCGTCGCCGGGTCTTCAGAAGCGCGCTCGGCTATATCCTGCTGGCGTGGGGATTCGTTGAAGCCGCCGACATCATTGGCCCGGCTTTCAACCTGCCTGAGTGGACCGTCCGTTTTCTGATTACCGTGCTGTTGTTCTTGTTCCCGCTCGTGGTGGTCCTCTCCTGGACCTACGACCTTACCTTTTCAGGAATACGCAGGACCGAGGGCGATCTGGACACCGGGTTCACCACCCGGAGCTGGTTTCGGGGTGGCCTGGTCGGGCTCACCGGATTGGTCTGTGCCAGCGGCATCTGGTGGGTCTGGAGCTCGGACATCCTGCGCGACGAGAGATTCAGCAAGGACGCCGATGACAGCTTCCCCAAGATCGTCGCGGTCGCAGATTTCAGGAGCATCGTCGACGAGGACACCGCGTGGCTGGGTGAGGGTATCGCCAATCTGGTCAGAGATAACCTGTCCCAGTCAAAGTACCTGCGACTGGTTTCTCCCCGGCGCTGGCAGGCGGTGGCCCAAGACGGCACCGAGGAAGAATTGCTCGAGCTGGCCTCGGATGCTGGAATCCGTTATCTGGTCCAGGGAGAAGTGATCGGCAGTCGCAGCGGTTTCCTGCTTACCGTCCGCCTGCTCGACACCAGGGATGGCGAGCAACTGGATGCGCGGACCTTCGAAGCGGCGGACGTGCCGCTGGCACTGGAGAAAGCAACCGCCATCGCGCAAGCGACCCGTGCAGAACTCAAAGTGCCGATCCAGGAGCGGGTCGACGTTTATGCGGCGGATTTCGCTGCCGACAACCCGGGCGCTTACCGCGCCTTTGTTTCAGCCCTGGAGTACTGGATCAATTTCGATTTCTCGGATGCGGAACGTATGCTGAAAGGGGCATTGGAGCTGCAGCCGGACTACCCGATGGCCAGATATTATCTGGCCTGGGTTCAGGTCGTGCAGGACCGCCCCGATGACGCCAGGAGCAACCTCGCGCTGGCAGCCAAATCTGACTCCCTGAGCGACCGGGATCGCCTGTTTGTCGATGCCTTGGCGCCACTGATTGATCGCGACATGGGTAGCGTTTCGGCGGCTTACTCACAGCTTCTCGACCAATATCCCTACGAGACTGAAGCCATCAATCTCTACGCGGAAGCATTGACCCATCTGGGCCGGTACGAAGAGGCGCTGGCCCAGTACCAATTGCTGACCCAGCTCGAGCCTGAAGTGCAGCTTGGCTGGAGCGGGATGGGTTATATCAACGTGATTCTTGGCCGCTTCGACGCGGCCCGCCCGGCGATAGAGCGTTTTGCAAGGCTCGCCCCGGACAACCCCAATGCCTTCGTTTTGCTAGGTGACCTGAATCGCGCCCAGAACCATCTCGAAAAGGCCAGAGAGAATTACCAGACTGCGATCGCCAAAGGACCGGATCTGCAGGAGGCCGTAGTCTCGCTGGCCACGACCGAATATCTTCTCGGCAACACGGATGACGCACTCGCCATACTCCGCGGCCTGATCCTGGATCAGGCCGCTGTCCCGAGATACCGGATCGATGCGGTGTTTGCCGCCGGCGGCATCCTCAACAGCCTGGGCCGGTATCGGCAGCATATCGCCTATATAGACGCGTTGTACGATGAGATTCGATCGTCGGAAGTCGTCGTTGCCAAAGCCCTGACGGACAAGGCGCTGGCATTGTTGCAGGTGGAAGGACCCACGCCGGAAGTCGAGACGTTGCTCGGAGAAGCCATAGGCCTTTCGCCCGGCGTGCCCACGCGGTATCTGTTCGCGCGCGGCCAGTTGGAGCTTCGGCGCGCCGACTTTGCCGCCGTTACAGCAACCGCTGCGCAAATCCGCGCGCTCGCGTTACCGGCAGATGACCCGGACCGCACCGAAGACAAGGCGGCTGACTATCTGCTGGGACGAGCGGCCCTGGCACAGGGCAGATATGCGCAAGCGGTCGACCTGCTTTCCTCCGCAGTCGACCGCCAGGGCTACCAATACAGAATCTACGAACTCGCGCTGGCCGAGGCGCTGTTGGTCAACGGCGAGACCGATGATGCGGTGAAGCGTCTGCAACGCATCACAAGCGAAAGGAACCCGCTCGATCCCCGACTCGACCTGGAACACGACCGTGCAATGGCCAGGCTCACGCTGGCCAGCGGATATCTGGCTCAGGGGCAAAAATCAGCAGCAAGGCCGATAGTCGAAGCGCTGCGTCGGCAGTGGTCGGGCGCCGATCCCGGATTCACCGGGACCGGCGCCGCAGCGGAACTGGACGCACGGCTTTGACCGGGCCGCTAACGCGGGATCGGCCTTACGCTGCCTGACCCTGCCGGACAAACGACAGACAGTCCTACTTCGCCATTGCCGTCAAAATCTTCGAACACCACTGTGTTGAAGAAATTGAAACACACGTCGCCGCGCAGTTGTTTCAGTTCGATCGATCGTTCTTTCGACAGGACCGTATAGCCCAGGGCTTCCGCATCCAGGCTATCCACGACGCCATCACCGTTCGCATCCGTCAGTGTCCCGGGCGCGGTGCCGCTGACCACGAAGAACCGCAACTCGTAAGTAAGGCTCTCGTACAACTCGGGATACAGCTGTTTGCTGACTTCGCCAATGCTGACCGTGCTCTCTACCGGCCCCCCGTCGATACGCCAAAGCGACGGCGCATCGGCACAGGTCGCAACATCGCCAACGCAGTTGTCAATTTTCACCACCGGCGCCACGACCGATCTGGGCATGTTGAAATGGGCGGTGATGGTTGTGCGCCGCGTCCAGTCACTGAGTTCATAGCTGACGCTCGATACCAACCCTGCAAGATTCCTCAGCGTCTTGACCGCCGGCGGGTTGAAATCCGCATCCAGCACCAGACCGATACCGGTAGGCGAGAGCACAACCAGTCCGGGGATGTCATCGTCAGGGGCGCCGACGCCGTAGCCGTCCAGCACCTCATCGCCGGTGAATGGTCCGATGTCGAATACGCCTGGCATTGCGTTGCTGTCGAGGCCGTTGAAGATGGCCGGGCCGCCACCGGCAGAATCGACCTGACCCATCCTCAAGTCGTCGTTGCCAGCAAGGTCTTCTGCACCGGGATAATCTATATCCGGCGTAAACTCCAGATAGGTCTCGTCCGGCGCAGGCAGCGGTGAGCTGCAACCCGGACTCATGATGAACGGCGGGAATACGGTCAGACAGCCGTCAGGATCGTCAAAAATGACGTAGCCGGTGTCGCCAAACGCGGGAAATGGCGGATCGCCAGTATATCCCGCGAGACCGAGTTCATCATTGACCGTCATCTCGATGGTGATCGGCCAGCCGCTGTTGGTCATGGTCGGCGTGGACCATCGCGAAAAACGCGGCTGCAGAATTTTCAACGTGACCGGCTTGCGGTTTTGCCAGAAGTAGTTGCTGGCGTCAGCGCTTTGTTGAACAAACGGCACCAGACCGACTGATGCGGCCGTCAAAACCAATACGAGTAGCTTTTTCATGTCCCCCCCCCGGGTCATTTTTCAACAAGGCAGAACACAGCTCCGGAATCGGCGCCAATGCTTCCGCCTGGAGTGCCAGCCGGGCAGATGCTGCAGGCATCGGGCTGGTCAAACTATGAACAAACCTAGCATTTGTTTGTTAAAAACGAAACAAGTACCCGGTCAGTTTCACATAATGCTGAACGAGCGCCCGCCGACTTTTCCCACTGAGAACCGGGTTATGGCGATGCAGCAATATGCGTCGCGCTGCGACCTGTGCCGACAACCGGGGAGCGCGGTTCCGGGGCGTCATTCCGGAGCTTCTGCGAAACCTCGCTGCACCACAAGCAGCAGCGCATGACGCATTGCTTTATTCTCGGCTGCCTGCCTGATATTTAACTCGGCTATTTCACTCAGCTACGGGGAACGCACCGATGAATTTCTTGAACAAGATGTCGCCATTTGTCCATTGGGGTATGCGTCTGTCTCTGGCCGCGACCTTCCTGTATCACGGCCTGGCCAAGTTCCCTGTCGAGCAATTCTCTGCAGCCATGGGGATGCCAGTGCCGATGGCGTGGGCGGTGGCGATCGCTGAAGTTGTGGGCGGTGTTTGCCTGATCGCAGGCGCGTTCGGCCGTGAGATGCTGACCCGGATCGGCGGTCTGATCGTGATCGTCATCATGATCGGCGCCATCGGCATGGTGCACGCCAAAAACGGCTGGAACGTAATGAACGGCGGCATGGAGTTTCAGGTCCTGATGCTGACCGTGGGCCTCTATTTCGCGGCCAGGGGTAACGACAAGACCTGACTAGGGCTTGCTGACGACCCGGTAAAAGGGAAATATCTGGTCGTCTTCGCCCTGTAGCTCGAAGGTCAGATCATCACGATCCTTGATCGCGGCATAAGCACGATCGGTCAGCAGGGTCTCGTTGGCGCGGGCGACATCTTCTCCAAGTTTGGATGCACGGTTCATTTCATCGCCCTGCGCAAGGTTCGGGCCGATCTTGAACACCTGGCCAAAACCGATGCCGGCGCAACATTGGGTCGGGTCCTCTGATGCCAGGTCCGATTGATTGAACAGCCTAATCCGGCGGTGTGTCTCCAGCGCGGCATCGACCGCCGCGCCGGGCTCCCTGAACAACGCGACGATGTCGTCGGCGAAGCAACGGATAAGCTCCGCGCCATATTCCTGCAACACGGGGATACACACCTTCTGCGCGTCAACAATACGCAGCAAACTCTGCAGCTCGCCGCAGCGCATGGCCGAGGCGGTGAATCCAGTCATGTCCATGGACAGGATGGCCCGCTCCCAGTGGTACTTGCTGTTGAACTCGGGTTCGCTCATGTCCCCGCGCTGGACACTCAGGAAATCCCGGTAGACATCCTCGCTCCAGCCTGCAAAACCGGCAAGGTCTTTCGCGTCTTCGAGTAGCTTGTGCGGGTAGGTCATGCTGGTGTTTGTGCCTGACTGGATATGGCTGCGTTGCTGCCTCGAGCCACGCCATCCGGGATCGGAAAATACCACATCGTCTGGTCCAGCGGCAGGCAAACCGCTTGCATCCGGACAGGGCCTGGGTCACAGTCGGTCTGCCGAAAAAACAACCTGTTCCAAAGCGCGACACAAATTCTCGCACAGAACCGGGACCAGCCCTTCCAACTGCGGTATCTGCATGTTCACAGCCGATCAGCTCGTGGCCCACGCGGTGGGCGACTACTTATTGCAAAGCGAATGGATGGCTACGCGCAAGACCAGTGAATCTGGCGCGGCGCTGGTGCATTGCCTGTTCTATCTGATTCCATTCCTGTTTATCACCCAGAACCCATACACGCTCGCGGTCATCGGCGGGACGCACTTCGTGCTGGACCGCTGGCATCTGGCGAAGCATTTCATCTGGCTAAAGAACCGCCCTTGGCCCGGCAGCCCATCCTGGTCGCAGCGCACGGGGTCGGGCTTCCCCGCCGACACGCCACCGTGGCTGGCCGGCTGGCTGCTGATCGTGGTCGACAACACGCTGCACATAGTGATTAACGGTCTGGCTATCCATTATATTGGTTAGCGTGCAGTCGACATCAAACCGGCCGGGACGCGCAGAACCTCAGGGGGCATGACAAATGAATCGAGTCTTTAGAAAAGCCGGCACCGGGGCATTGGCGCTGACGCTTGCGCTGCATGCCGGCGCCAGCCTTGGTGAAGAACTGGAGACCGGCGACCAGATCCGCAATTGCACCCGCGACAACTCTCCTGATTCCACCAGCATCCAGCTGATCGAGCTGAAATCCGTAGACCGCGCTGCCGGCGAACGGAAGATGGACGCCAAACTGCACTGGAAGAAGAGCGAAGACGGTGACGTCAGACTGATGATCCGGGTCATATCGCCCCAGGATCTGAAGGGATCGAGCTATCTGGTCATCGAGAATGAGCCGCGGGACACGGTCTATGTCTATCTTCCCGCACTGGCTAAGCCGCGGCGTATTGTGGGCGGCGGCGGACGGGCCATCTGGTCCACAGACTTCAGCTACGAAGACATCCGTCTGCTGCAGATGGAATCGTCACAGTCCGAGGTCGAGCGCCTCCCGGACGCCGAGGTCGCCGGGCGACCCACCTACGTGATCGCTACCCAGCCGGACCCGGCGCGCGAGAGCGGCTATGAGCGGATCGTGTCGTATGTCGACAAGGAAACCTGCGTCGCGCTGAAGACCGAATATTTCGAGAGCAACGGGGTGGTGCGCAAACATCTGCTGGTGGACCCGGAAACGATCGAGGAAGTCAGCGGTAAATGGATCGCCAGGGATCTGGCCATGACCGACCTGCGCGATGACACGCATAGCTGGATCCAGGTTAAGGAGATCAGCATCGACGAGGACATCTCCTCACGCTACTTCAATACCGTCCAGTTCTGGAAGCGCTGAAGGCGCCTGGCGCCGGCGAGCCGATACAAGTGGAACAGCTCCTGTCCCTGATTCCCCGGCGGCCGGGCCTGATTCTGACCGGACTGGTCCTGATCACTGCGTTTGCACTCGCACAGCTGATCGATTTCCGGACCGGCGAGGTGCATCTGGGCATCGATCCGTCAGTCGACAGCCTGCTGCCGGCTGACGATCCGGAACGGCTGTATTACGAACGTGTGCGTTACGTCTTCGGCAACGAAGAGTCTGTCGTCGTTGCGCTCGCGTCGGACGACGCATTCAGCGCCGGGAACCTGGCCAGGGTCGAACGCCTGACGGAGCGTCTTCAGGCGCTGCCCAAGGTCCACCATGTGTTATCGCTAACCACCGCCAAATCGCTGCGTGCCGATGAGTTCGGCGTCGAATTCGGCGGCATGGAACAGCGAGACTTCAACGATCCATCGGTCCGGCAGCGCCTGCGCAACGATATCCTCGACAATCCTCTGTACCAGGGGACGCTGATATCGGACGACGGCAAGGTCTCGGCGCTGGTGATCTATTTCGAGGGGCTCTCGGACAAGGACTTTGTCGAACTGGGGATCCCTGAGCAGATCTATGCGATTGGCGACGAGGAGCGCGGCGACGCCAGGATCTGGGTGACCGGTTCTCCGGTGGTCAAAGCCGCAGTTTCCAAAGCTTTGATGGACAGTTTCTGGATCACGGTGCCCTCCATCGTGGCGATCGTCTCGGTGCTGCTGCTGCTGGCCTTCCGCAGCATTCGCGCAGTGCTGTTGCCGGTGCTGTCCATCACCATATCGCTGATCTGGACGCTGGCGCTGCTGGCCTGGATGGACCGTTCGCTCAACGTGGTAACCATCCTGGTGCCCCCGCTGGTGATTACGCTGGGCCTTGCCTACAGCATGCACGTGATCTCCGAGTACTACTCAACCTGCCGTGCTTCGGCCGGGGCCGAGCGGCGCGATATTGTGCTGACGGTACTCAAGCATGTGGGTCTGCCCCTGGTGATCAGCGGGGCAACCACTGCCGCGGGTCTGCTGGCGCTGTCTCTCAACTCCCTGACCGCGATCCGCGAGTTCTCGCTGCTGTCGCTTATCGGCGTGACCTTCGCCGCACTGGTGGTACTGACCTTCATCCCGGCGGCGCTGAGCCTGCTGCCCACGCCGGCGAACCCGGACCGCGATCCCGGGGCTCACTTTTTCAAGCGCATGGGCTCGCGGCTGGTCGGTTTCGATACGCGTAACCGTCGGCCCATCCTGATCGCCAGCCTGATAGCTCTCGCCATCGCGCTGATCGGCACCGCGCGGATAGAGGTCGGCACGTCCGCCACCGGCGGTCTGGCCGAGGACCTGCCGGCGAGAGTGGACTTCGAAGCGATCAACCAGGCCCTCGGCGGCGCTAACTCTTTTTACATCGTCATCGACTCGCCGGATGAAGACACCTTTGTCGAGCCCGAGAATCTGTCCCGTCTGGAGTCCTTGCAGGCCTGGCTGGCGGAACAGCCCGAAGTCGGGAGCAGCACGTCGCTGGTCGATCATATAAAACTGATCAATCAGACCATGCATGACGGCGACGAGACGTTTCGGGTGGTGCCGGAAAGCAAGCCGCTGGCCAAACAGCTGCTGTTTTTCGGCGGTGGCGAGGACATCGACGCTTATGTGGACAGCACCTATCGTACGGCATCCGTACTGGTGCGGATCAACGTAGACGACACCCGCGACATCGCGAGACTGATGGATCGAACGCAGGAGCGCCTGCGTCAGATCCCGTATCCGATGGAGCCGAGAATCTCCGGCAACCTGGTGCTGGTGGCGCGCACGGTGGACGATATCGCCCGCGGCCAGTTGTTGAGTATCAGCGCTGCGCTGCTTGTCGTGTATGTGATCCTCGCGGGTATGTTTGCCTCGCTACGGACCGGCATGATGGCGCTGCTGCCGAATGTCCTGACCGTAGCAGTCTATTTCGGCACTCTGGGTTTGCTCGGCATCACGCTGAACACGACGACCAGCCTGATCGCCTGTATCGCACTTGGCATTGCAGTGGATGACACCATCCATTTCATGGTGCGCTTCAACACCGAGGCGCGCGCAACTGGTCAGGAAGGCACGGCGGTGCAGCGCGCGTTGATCGGCGTGATACGGCCGGTAACCTTTACCTCGATAGTGGTCGTGCTCAGCTTCCTCGTTCTGACCGCTAGTGACTTGCGCAGCCAGGTCCAGTTCGGCGCGCTGGCCGCGTTCACCGTCGCCGTCGCCTGGCTGATCGATCTGACTCTGACCCCGGCACTGAGCGCCGGGATGCGCATCGTGACTCTTTGGGACTTGCTCAGGATCGACCTTGGGCGAGAACCGCAGAAATCGATACCGATATTCGAGGGTCTGAGTCTGAGGCAGTCGCGCATCTTCGCCTTGCTGGCTGACATCAGCTCCCATCAGCCGGGAGAATCACTAATCACTGAAGGCGAACTGGCCACCGATGAGTTTTTTGTTGTGATCGACGGCGAGCTTCTCGCCTGGGTCGACCGCGATGGCAAGGAAATCGAGCTGTCGCGGATGACGCGTGGCACGACCTTCGGCGAGGCGGGATTGTTCGGCAAGCGTCGTGGCGCCAGCGTAAGAGTGCTCCAGCAGGCGCGGCTATTGCGGTTCACCACCGAGGACCTGGATCTGCTGAGGCGTCGCTATCCGCGAATTGCCGCTACCGTCTACCATAATCTGAATCGGGTCCAGGCGGAGCGCGCGGCGCGGGATCTGGCTCGCGTGCACTGAGCAAGGATCAGATGAGAGACAGTATCCGGTCTGTGCAGGAAGCGCTCGCGCAGCTGTTTGCCTCTCCGAGCCTCTATGTTCAGGACATGAACTGGCAAAGCGGTATCGCGACCTGCCTGCACATGTCGCGTGAATCGTATTCCGCGTCCAGTTTTTTGGACCACCGCACTGTGACTGTCGATGAACAGGTCGACACGGTAGCCATCGCCGATCTGATGCGCGCGTGGCGGGAACAGGCGCCCGCGCCGAGGCCACTACGGATCATCGCGCATACTGCCTTGTGTGGTTCGACCCTGCTGTGCCGATGCCTGGACCTGCCCGGACTGTGCCTCCCGTACAAGGAACCAGCGCTGCTGCACAATCTGAGCGGCATCTGGCAGCTCGGCCTGCAACAAAAGCTCCAGGCCAGTCTGCCGGCTGCACCACCGGCGATCATGGATCTGGCGCTGGCGCTCACCACTCGCAGCTACGGCGCGTCCGAGCAAGCGGTGATCAAACTGACCGATAGCTGCACCAGTCTGTTGCCGACTTTGCTCGGACATTACCGGGACACGAGGATGCTGCTGCTCTACAGCGATCTCGAGAGTTTCCTCGTGGCAATGCTGCGCAGCCCCGAACGACGCGAGTACGCGCGCAACATGCTGACCCGCGCGCGCATGGATCTGAGTGCTGTGGGCATGGGCCGGCTGTGGACGGATGAGCCGCTCGGCGACGGCAGAGCCGTTGCACTGATCTGGCTGAGCCTGATGTATCCATTCCTCAGGCTGCTGATCTCGGCCCCGCAGAAGGTGCGCTCTTTAAGATCCGACGCGTTTTTCTCGGCGCCACTGCAGACGCTGGTTTCTCTCGATCAATTTTTTGCTCTTGATATCGGTGAGGACCGCCTGCGGGCCCATCTGGATACCGGGGTTCTTTTGCGGCACGCCAAAGACGCTGCGAATCCATTTGATGTCCAGCAGCGAAGAGCCAGCCACGAAAAGGCCGCGAGCCTGTTCGGCGACGAGATCGAGGACGCGGTGCAGTGGGTGGCGACGATAACCGCCGATGCGCCGGTTCCGGCGCCGTTGCCTGGCGCCCTCTGAAGGAGGCATTGGAGATCGTGCAAACAGCAGCCGGCATCCGACCGGGGCAGAAGCGAAATACCGCATGGCAACTACGCTGGTAAACACGATAGATATCCGCTGTACGCCGGAGACCGTATACGCCTACGTGACCCAACCATCGCGCTGGCACGAATGGCATCCGAACTCGGTCTGGGCCAGTCCCGCGTCCGATACCTTGAAAGTCGGCGACAGCTTCGACGAGGACATTGAGCTGCAACCGCTGTCGCCGCTGCCCTTCCGGATGCGACGGCGAACGCAATACACAGTCCTGGTGGCCGAACCGTTCAGGAGCTGGGAAGTGAAAGGAGAGACCACGGACGGCTGGCTGATCATCCGCTATGACCTTGAGCCAGGGGCAAGCGGGACCGTGTTCAGGAGAACGCTCACCTACCAGACCAGCGGGCCGAGCAGACTGCTGATGTCAGTGCTGAAGAAGCGGATGAACAACATGTCCCTGCTCGCGCTGGCCAGACTGAAGTCCACGCTGGAATCGGCGCACGCGCAATAACGATAACCGGGGTCGAACCGCGGTTATTCGTGGAAAGAGCGCTAGACCTGGAAGGATGCCTGACTCGCGATATACGGAGGGACGCCGATTGCGCGCCGGCCGGTTTTCAGCCAAGAAAGTCGGAAACCTTCCTCCGGATCTGCTCAGTCTTTTCGGCGCCGGCGTCTCTCAGATCGTCGAGGTATTCCCGTCCGCTCTGAACTTTCTTCTTGAGCTCGTTAACGCGAGCCCAAAGCTCTTTTTCCAGCTCCGCGTCGGCTGCCTCAGCTTCGGCCTGAGCATATCTGGCCTTGGCTTTCGCCTCAGACGCGTCGATCTCCGCGTTCCAGCTGTCGAGTTGTCTCTGGATTTTATCTGTCAGTAGCCTGCGCAGGTCCATGGATTCACTCCCGAACGTTAGTTCCGCATTCAGTATAGCCCGTGGTTGCACTGCAGCAATATGTCTCCGGACCTCGTCAACTGGCCGGATTCAGGCTGATTTAGCTGATTTGGCTGATTTGCTGTCGGATTACTTTACATATGCTGCAAGGCAGAAAAATCAACGCCCGCTCAACGTGTTGTAAAGGTTTGCATTAGTACTTGTGGCTCGAATATTGCTCTTTCCCGAAGGTACGCAAGATTAACTGTTGAGGACCTTATCGATAAAATCGACATTCAAAGCTGTTTCGACAACAAGCTTGCTCATGACCCTGGGGTTATGTGCCTTCTCCCTGTCTGCCGGCGCTACGGATGTCGTATTCGATGATATGGAGCACGGAGATCCGTTTGGAAACGGCTGGTTTGCTTTCAACAGTGACATCGGCGGCGGCGGCATTGGCCCCAACGGTGATGTCCCGCCCGTCAATGGCGGCTCCTATTCACTGGAGACGGGTTGGGGGGAATAGCGCCTGGATTCTTTGGCGGCTTCGGACGCACATCTCCCACGGATCTGGCCGGGACGACGCGATTCAATTTCTGGATCAACCCTGATGCGGGTCAGAACTTCACCCTGGAGATCAACTTCCAGGAGGACGACAATAACGACCATTTGATCAGCGCCCTCGATGACGAATTCCAGTTTAACTGCGTGATTGACGCGGTCGGTACTTGTGCGCGAAGCGGGGGCGGTTGGCAGTATGTGTCGATTGACTTCAGCGACTTATTCGACGACAACAGCTTTTTGACGGGTGGCAACGGAGTCTTTGACCCCTTTGCGGATGGCAACGGCGAGTTGATAAATATCGTCTTTGCTGTCATCAGTAATGATGGCGGCGATGCGACGTTTCGCACCGACTATTGGAATTTCGATGTGCCTGAACCCGGCACTCTGGCGTTGCTTGGCCTCGGCCTGGTTGGCATGGGCCTGAGACGGCGCAAGTTTGCCTGACAAGACAACGAAAAGAAGAAACTGGAGCTGAGAGCCCCGCCAAGTGCGGGGCTCTTTTTTTGTTGGCACCGACTCGGTTCACCTGGCCCGACACACCTGGGTGTACCCTTTGGCTTATCCCGAAATGACTCATTGCCCGAATCCCCGTTGATAGCACCACCGCCAAATCTCGAACAGCCTCCTTTGAACCGGGACAGTGCCGTGGCTGCATTCCATGCCGCCCCGCAGACGACGGCCCAGCGCGCGATAAGACCTGATGGGTGACGAGCGCAGCGACGGGCCCAAGAAAGGTGCCGGCGATAGCGGCTCCTGCCCTGGCGACGCCCTGCTGAATATTGCCGTCCTTGCCTGCATTGCCACCGCTTCCGGAGCCGTTTGCACCACTTCCAGAATAATAGGTGTGGATCCCTGATGATCCAACGCCGATACGGGTGCCTGAACAACTCTGTACCATTCCGCCTGTGTATAGCTGGAACCCGTTAGGGTCCGAAAAAGGTGCCAGGTCTGACTTCTCAACTCGATATGCACCGCGTGGACCGAGATCTAGTCTGGCGCCTTTCTGTTCACTCACGGCGACAAAATAAACCCGGGACTTTTTCCAGGGCCCTGGACCACACGAGAGCATTAGCATTGATATGAATATCGTTGCATCGGAAACCGAGGTCGCTGCCGCGACCGCTTACGAAGACCTCCATGTGCCGGCGCTATTCCGGCAGTGGGCTCCGCGAGTCGCCGAAGCCGCGGGGATTCAAGCGGGCGACCGCGTATTGGATATCGCATGCGGCACCGGCATCCTGGCTCGGGAGGCGGTATCGCTTGTGGGAGGCGACGGTTTCGTAGCCGGCGTTGATGCCACGCCAGGAATGCTGGCCGTGGCCAGCCAGTTGGCTCCGACAATTGAATGGCGGGAGGGCGTAGCAGAATCCTTGCCCTACGAAGCCGAGTCGTTCGACGCAACCGTCAGCCAATTCGGGCTGATGTTTTTTCATGATCGTGCCGCGGCGATTGGCGAGATGTTGCGCGTCCTGGTCCCAGGAGGGCGCATCGCGGTAGCTGTATGGGAGTCGCTGGAGAACTCGGAAGCCTATCCGATCGAGGTCGCCCTGCTCGAAAAGATCGGGGGCAGACCCGCAGCTGACGCTTTACGGGCACCGTTCGTTCTGGGCGATCGGGCCGAATTGACTAGACTGTTCGAGGAAGCCGGGGTCGCCTCGGTCGAGGTAGCGACTCATCACGGGACGGCCAGGTTCCCCGGGATCAGGACGATGGTAGAGGCAGACCTCCGGGGGTGGCTCCCGGTCATGGGCGTTTTCCTCACGGAGGAACAAATCGAACGAATTCTAGTCGAGGCGGAGCAGGCGCTGAGTCAGTACCTGACCGCCGATGGAACGGTAGAGTTTGATTCTCCTGCACACATTGTGACCGGCAGGAAAAGATAACCAGCCCTTTCGGTGCCGGAGGTAACCTTATGCCTATCAACCGTTCTGTCGGTCCCCAACTCGGCAGGTGAAACCTTGAGACCAAGCTGAAACCAAGAGCTGAAACCAAGTATGTGAAACCAAGTGTGAAACCAAGGACAGGCACAAATTGGCCGAGACCGGTCATTTATCCCGCTCTGTCAGATGGCGGCTCTCAGGTATCCTGGCGGTCATGCCACGCGCACGCAAACATTTGATCTGCCTGGATAAGACGCCCTACTACCACGTCACCTCACGCTGCGTACGGCGCGCCTTTCTTTGTGGCTTTGATCGATACACTGGCAAGAGCTATGAGCACCGCCGCGTCTGGGTCGAAGATCGTATCCGTGTGCTGTCGTCTCTGTTCAGCATCGACCTCTGTGCCTATGCCGTGATGAGCAATCACTACCATCTGGTGGTTCGGCTCAATCCTGACGAGTCAGCCACGTGGTACGATGACGAGGTCCTGAATCGCTGGACATCGCTCTTTCACGGGCCCCTGCTGGTGCAACGCTACCGTGCCGGCAAGTCACTGAATCAGGCTGAATTGGCTGCCGTGGCTTCCATTGCCGCAGTCTACCGTGCCCGTCTCGGAGACTTGAGCTGGTTCATGAAGTGCCTGAACGAACCGATTGCCCGGCAGGCCAATGCCGAGGACGGTTGTACAGGGCACTTCTGGGAAGCCCGCTTTCATTCGCAGCCGTTATCGTCAGATAAAGCACTGCTGACCGCGATGACCTATGTGGACCTCAATCCGATCCGGGCGAAGCTTGCAACAACACCGGAGGACTCGGACCACACCAGTATTCGGGCCCGCATCGGCGGACAGTACCAACAGAGCACGCTTGCCGGCGCGCTTGCAAGGATGCTCAAAAGCGGTGAGCTTCATCACTTCGACGGGCCGATACGGCCGTTGCTTCCGTTTTCAATACACCCTGTGGATAGCAACGATGCTGACGCCTCCGCCGATCGCTTACCCATTCACGAAGCGGACTATCTCAAGCTGGTCGATGCCACCGGACGATTCGTTGTTCACGGCAAACGCGGCCGCATCGATCCGACACTGAAACCCATCCTTGATCGTCTGCACTTATCCACAGAGCAGTGGGCAAAAGCCAGTACGTCGTTCCGCCAACATTATCGCAACGGTGATCTCAGACTGAAGCAATCGGCCTGAGCGTCGAACCGAGGTAATAATGCAGGTCACGTACCTGAGGATATCGGCTGCCTCAGCGCTTCGTCAACGGCAGGAAATTCATGATCAACCGGCTGGATAATGTCGTCGGTCTGCTCTTTCTTGTTCTCGCGTAAGAATGTGCCTGTCCTATTTG
>CAWEKE010000002.1:0-255547 GCA_963809565.1 uncultured Gammaproteobacteria bacterium | reverse complement strand
CTACGAACCAGGCGGTCGGGAGTTCGAATCTCTCCGGGCGCGCCAAATGGAAAAAGGGCCCCTCGCAAGAGGGGCCCTTTTTGCATTTTGTGTGTTTGTGGGTTTGGTTCGGGCTCCGCAGTTCGACAAAACGCGCCAGCGTTTTGGGCGCCGCAGCGGAGCGGAGGCGGGTCGTAAGACCCGAGAATCGCCATAAGGCGATTTGAGTCTATTTCTCCGGGCGCGCCAGTTAATCAAGCGCTTGCGATCGCGACTCCTCTTTATTCTCCCGTAGAGAGTGTCCGGGTATCGGGGGGGCGAGGAATTATTCAGAACGGCTACTCGAGCGTATGGTCAGCCCTGACCAGCAGCATGAAAACCGCCCCCAGCAAGGCAAAGATTGCACCTGATGCAATCGCGAACGTCCAGCCAAAGGCGTGAGCGAAAAAAGGCACGAGCAGAGCGTTGACCACTCCCATTACATTGGCCCCGGTGTTCATGACTCCTCCCGCTGCCCCGGCATGCCTGCCACCCACTGCGATGCTGGTCGCCCAGTACGGACCTTCATTCAGCTGATTGAAAAAGAACAGCAGCACCATCGACGACACGGCGATGAACGCGTCGGGGTGCAAAGCGCCTACCAGTAGCAGGGCCGCGGACACCGTCATGCCAATAATGACCGGCCAGCGGCAGCCCCAACGCAGACCCAGAGTCCGGCACATGCGGTCGCATAACCACCCGCCCAATGCGGCCCCGGCAGCGCCGGCGATCCACTGCGCGGAGGCGACAAAACCAGCATCGGTTGCGCTGAATTCCCTGACCTCTACCAGATAGTAAAAAAACCAGTTGAAGACGATATAGAAGACAAAATTCATCGACGAATAGCTGAGCGTCAGCAATAGCACGTCGCGGTTTTTCAGTACTCGAAGCCAATCTGGCTTGCCGGCTCCAGTCTGTTCCTCGACCGGCAGTTCCTCGCTTTGCCGGGCTGCTTTTATCAGTGCGACTTCGGCTTCATTGACGCCAGGATGGTCAGCAGGGTCATCGCGTGAATACCACCACCAGATGATTGCCGTCAGCAATCCCAACGGCGCAATGCACAGAAAAGCAGCGCGCCAGCCCAGTTGAATAATGACCAGAGGCACGACAATGGCCGCCGCGGCGCCACCCAGGGTCAGGCCGGTGCTGGTTAGCCCGCTGGGGAGAGCCCATCCGCCCACCGGGAACCAGCGCACGATGCTGGCGTTCACCACTGGGAAAATCGGGGCGTGGACAGCACCCACCAGAAAACGCACCAGGAAAAGCGTGGCGATGATCACCCAGGTCGAGCTTGTTTCCTGACCGGGGACCAGACTGGTGATCACGGTCAGCAACGCCCAGAGCACGGCAATTACCGACAGAACACGCCGCGGTCCGAGCCTGTCGCCAAGGATGCCCCCGGGAAACTGAAACAAGGCGTAACCCACGGTGAACCCGGCCAGCACCCAGCCCCATTGAATCTCGTCAAGGCCGAGATCCGCCATCATTTCGGGAGCGGCGAAGGAAAGATTGGTTCGAAGAACGTAGGAAATAAAGCTGGCAAGCGCCAGGATGAGCAGTATTTTCCAGCGGACGAAAGAAGGTCTGGAAACTGTTTGCATGGAGGTTGTTTTCATCCGCTCCTCTCGCTGCGCAGCGGCAGCAGAGCATGACGCACCTGAGCCGCCAGACGACAACCGCGAAGGCCGAAATCATTCGGGCAACGTCGGCTGGCCTGCAACCCGCCCGGGGGGGATAATACAGAATCGTTGCTCTACTTCGGTGCTGGCCGTCTGACCCATCCGGCAGCCTGTGACGGTGAATCTGCCCGGGGACATCTGGATGAATCAGCCGATCGATAAATACACGATACCGCAGATGCTGGGAACCGCGTCGAAGCGCCGTTTCCACGTGATGATCAAACCCGCCGGGTCAGCTTGCAATCTGGACTGTACCTACTGTTTCTACCTGAGCAAGCGCGAGCTTCCGGGCGGACCCGGCGGCGGACATATGCACGACTCGGTGCTCGAGAAGTTCATCAACGAATATATCGACGGCGTCACCGGCGACGAGGTGGTCTTCTCCTGGCAGGGGGGGGAGCCCACGCTGCGCGGTCTCGACTTCTTCGAGAAAGTCGTCGCCTACCAGGACAAGCATGCTAAACCCGGTCAGCGTATCGCCAACGATCTGCAGACCAACGGCACGCTGCTCGACGAGAACTGGGCGCGGTTCCTGAAGGATCATGATTTCCTGGTCGGGCTTTCCATAGACGGCCCGAAGGAAATCCACGACCGGCTGCGGATCGACAAGCATGAGGAACCCACCTTCGACAAGGTGGTGGCCGCTGCGCAGCTGTTGCACCGTTACCAGGTGCCCTTCAACACGCTGACCTGCGTGCATCGATACAACGCGAAGAAGCCGCTCGACATCTATCGCTTCCTGCGCAGGGAGATAGGTTCGACCTACCTGCAGTTTATCCCCATCGTTCAGATCCGAGGATTTGAGACTACCGCGCCGCAGGCCTGGGACGAGGCGCAACTGCCGATCGTCGGGACGCCGGAATCGCGCCCCGGCCACCCTGATTCAGTCGTCACCGAGTGGTCAGTCGATCCGGAGGAATATGGTTACTTCCTCTGCAAGGTCTGGGACGAGTGGCGGAACCGGGATTTCGGGAAGGTGCTGGTCAATTTCTGCGAGACGCTGGTGGCCCAGCACATGGGGGTGCCGTCGCAGCTGTGCATCTTTTCAGAAGTGTGCGGCAAGGGCGTCGCGATCGAACACGACGGCAGCGTCTATGCCTGCGACCATTACGTGTACCCCGAGCACCGTCGCGGGACGTTGGGCGAACGATCGCTCAGCAGCATGGTGTTCGATCCGGCGCAAGTGCGTTTCGGCTATGCCAAGTCAGAGACCCTGCCGAAATATTGCCGCGAATGCGAATTCCTGACCGACTGCTGGGGCGAATGCCCCAAGAACCGTATGGTCCGGACCCCGGACGGCGAAGCCGGACTGAATTATCTCTGTCCGGGCCTGAAGCGCTTCTTCGCCCACGCCGTTCCAGAGGCGGAGCGTATAGCCAGGAGACTGAATCGCGAAACGTCCCGGGACCACACCCGTCTGTTCTGAATTCCAATGGCGCAAAAGGCGAGCGGCACTTCTACGGCGCCAGCCCTGCCGAGGCCAGGTTCTCGGAGTCGGCCTGGATGCTGGCCTGGTCAGGACAAGCGCGGAGCGACAACGGGCTCGCAGTGCAGGTCGCGCTTTCAGCACTTGTCGCCGTCCTGCAGCGACTGCAGCATACGATGCTGAAGCTGCTGTCCGACGGTAACGCGACCCTTGGTCGGTTCAGCCCTGCGGCAATACCAGCACGAATCCCGGGCGGATACCCCAGCGCGGCACGACGGCGTCATCCGGATAAATCGCCGTCCATTCGAATTCAGCGGAAATATTGACCTTGTGCCGGCCCATCTTGTGGATCTTCCCGACCTGGAATGCCAGCGGGATGGTGGCCTCGCTGTCGTCCCAATCCCAGGTGGCGTTGAAATCGCCGACGCCGAAATACCAGTCGCCCCACAGGTAATTGATCACCGGCTGAAATTCCAGCGTGTTGACGCTGTCCCGATTCCCTTCGCCGGCTGAGGACTGCTACCTCTCTTGAATCTGGAATCCGGCGACGCCCGGCAGGGCACAACTCGCCGCTGGTGTGCTCTCGGCTAAGGCTCGGCGGAAAGCTCAATTAACGCCAGGGTTTCGCCCCAGGTTCGGTAGATTCCAGAGACCAGCAGAAGCGTGCATGAGCCCGCTATGGCGAAGGGCGCGAAAGCGTCTCCGGCGAGCAATCCCGCGCCGCCGCAGATCAGGATGAAGCTGGCGGCAATCGGAGTCATGTTGTGGAGCATCCGGTCTATCTTGCTGTGGATGGCCCTCAGGTGGAGCTTGCTCCGCACACGGACTGCATTTATTCGATAGATTAAGCCCCCGATCCCCATCACCACGAAAATGACTCCACCTGGCAAATTGGACGGCCACGGCACCAGCATGACCATGCTCTGGAACAGGACGCCGGCGAAGCTGTACAACGCAGGCGTCAGCGACGCATGTGCGATGTCCAGTTTTCGGGAGGTCGTCAAGCCGGTGCCGAGCGTGACAACAATAAACAGCAACCCCACAAAAACCCCGGCAGCCGACCCGGTCGTGGTGAAGAAGTCGCTCCAGTCACTAAGCATCGGGTCATTCCTTGAAATTTGGCGCGAAGTTCCGACCAAAGATACCCCAAATGGACGACCGAATGGCCAGCGCGGAGAGGAAACACCCGGGTCAGACCTCATTCATCTGTCCGGCCGCGCGAGCGATCATCAGAAATAACAGTCAGAAGTAATAGAACGTGACGTAGGCGGTCAGCAGCACGGCGATCCAGATCGCAGTCGTACCGATCGGCCATGCCTGTGCGAAAACGCCACGCGGCGTACTGCCGAAGAAGAAGTCAGTCCTGCTGCGCAACCACCTCGACAGACGCGCCCAAATGCGCTCCAGCACAGCCGCCGCGCGGGCGAGCACGGACTCGAACGTTGTCCAGCAGCGGTTGAGCGCGACACGCCAGAGCCAGTCGGTGTCCAGGGTCAGGGTGTTGGTACGCCGCATCATCGGCAGCAACAGGAAGAACGCCAGGCCGCTGAAAAGCAGCAGCTGCAGATAGAACAGGACCTTGCCGGGCGCGTAGGCGTCATAGTCCACCGGGTAAGGCAGGAAACGATACAGAAGCTCCGGGGCGACGCCGAACAGAATGCACAGCACCGAGAACAGGACCATCGCGGCGCCCATGTTCCACGGGGCGTCCTTTGGCCGCAGACCGGAGTCACGCTGGAAAAAGACGAACCAGGGGAACTTGATGCCGGCATGCAGGAAAACACCGGCCGAAGCAGCTGCGAGCAGGAAGTACACCGCGACCAGACCTTCGTCTGCGGCCGACTGGGAGATCATGGTCTTGGTGGTGAAGCCGGAGGTCAGCGGAAACCCGGAAATCGCCAGCGCGCCAACGATGCCGCAGATAGCGGTCAACGGCATGGTCCGGAACAGTCCTCCGACCTCGGTGCACTTGTTGAAGCCGGTGCGGTAGACCACGACGCCCGCGCTCATGAACAGCAGCGCCTTGTAGATGATGTGCGCGAAGGCATGAGCCGCGGCGCCGTTGATCGCCATCTGAGTACCGATGCCGACGGCGCACACCATGAAGCCGACCTGATTGACGATCGAGAAAGCGAGGATGCGACGGACGTCGTTCTCCAGCAGCGCATAGATGATGCCGTACATCACCATGTACAGGCCGATTCCGATCAGCACCGGTTCGCCCGGGAACAGCAGGATCAGGGCCAGGACTGCGGTCTTGGTGGTGAACGCCGACAGGAATACGGAGCCGGTCGGACTGGATCGCGGATAAGCGTCGGACAGCCAGGCGGAGATCGGCGGCGCAGCGGCGTTGATCAGGATGCCGATCAGGATCATCCAGGTGTCGAAGCTGTCCGCCAGCATCGGGCGTATCTCGACCGAGCCGGTGTGCACCATGACGCCTTCGATGCCCACCTTGAGGATCACGCCGCCGAGCAGATGCATGATCGCGTAGCGGATACCGGCGGCCCGCGCCTCCGGTGTCCCGCCGCACCACACGACAACGGTCGAGAAGATCGCCATCAGTTCCCAGAACAGGAACAGGCTGATCAGGTCGCCGGCGAAACTGACGCCGACGGCGCCCGCTGCATACGCGAACGCGGCCGCCAATTCGTGCCATTTCGCCTGTCGAAAGGCGTACAGCCCGCCGCCAAACGCCATCAGAGCGAAGATCGTGGCAAACAGGCGTCGAACCGGACTGCCCTCGACCGGTTCGATGGGGTAGCCGAGGAAGCTGACGGTCGTCACCACACCATCCGGAACCTGCCAGATCGCAACCAGGGTCAGCAACGGTGTCACCAGCACGATGGCCGTACGCCAGGCCCCGCGGGCCGGACCGATCAGCAGAGCCCCCAGGAGCAGGATCAGCGCCGGAGGCAGGAACTCAGTCATCGTCCGCCACCGGGTAGTAATTTTCGTCGCGCTTCAGGAATCGGCCCAGCGCCTTGGCGAACACGACCATCGCAAAACAGGCGAGGAAACCGTAGATGGCGCCAAAGCCGAGCCAGCCGTCCACATCGAAATAGCCTTTGACCTTGATCACCAGCTGGGCGGCGACCGTCAGCGCGAGGATGACCGAAAAGATCCACCAGAGCAGACGGATCGAGGAGGGCCTGGCCAGCCAGGCGTCGTCCTCGCCCGCGGAAGCCCCGCTGCGTTGTTGCCGAAGTTCTTCGTTGCCCTGGCTCACAGCTCCTCCGCTGCCGCTGTCACGCCGCTGACGAGCTGCGATTCGAGATCGATCAGCGGCTGGTTGAAGAAAAAGAACGCGACGGTCAGAACTGCGGTCACGGCGAGAGCCAGTACGGCGGCAAACGGCGCCTCGCCGTGTTGCTTGTCCGCCGGCGTACGGTCGCGTCCGAACCAGGCGAAGTAGATGATCGGCAGGAAATAGGCGGCGTTTAACGCAGTACTGGCGATGATGGTCGCCAGTACCATGTAGTTATCCGCTTCGAAAGCGCCGGCGAGGATGAACCACTTTGACACAAAGCCGCCGGTCGGCGGTACGCCGATCATACTGAGCGCGCCGATCGTGAATGCGGTCATCGTCACCGGCATGCGCCGGCCGATACCGTGCAATTGACCGAGTTCGGTCTTCTTTGATGCGGTATAGATCGCGCCAGCGGCGAAGAACAGGGTGATCTTGCCGAATGCGTGGGCGACCATATGCACGGCCGCGCCGACCTCGCCGAGCGGCTTGAGCGTCGCGGAGGCGAGGACGACATATGAGAGCTGGCCGATCGTAGAGTAGGCCAGCAGCCGCTTCAGGTTTTTCTGTCTGAGCGCCACCAGGCTGGCCGCGATGATCGTGAACGCGGCGGCGAACGGCAGCCAGCCGCTGCTGGGGGCCGCGAACAGGAAGTCGATCCCGAAGATGTAGACGATCACCTTGGTGATCACGAACACGCCGGCTTTCACCACCGCCACCGCGTGCAGCAGCGCACTGACCGGAGTCGGGGCGACCATCGCCGACGGCAGCCAGCGGTGCACGGGCATCACGGCCGCCTTGGCCGCACCGAATACGAACAGCGCCAGCAGCAGCCCGATCTGCGGGCCGTCGATGTGGCCGGCCAGGACGCCGCCCGGCGTGAAGTCACCGGTGCCCGCAGCCAGGTAGGTCCAGACGATCGCCGGCAGCAGCAGCGCGATCGAGGCGAAGATCAACACGCCCAGATATACGCGCGCCGAACGCACCGTCGCGGGATCGCCCTTGTGCGCCACCAGCGGATAGGTCGACAGCGTGAGCATCTCGTAGAACAGAAACAGCGTGAACAGGTTGCCGGCCAGCGCGATGCCCATCGTAGCCGCCAGTGATACCGCGAACATCACGTAGAAGCGGGTCTGGTGCTTCTCGCGATTGCCGCGCATGTAGCCGATCGAGTAGATCGAATTGACCAGCCATAGCCCCGACGCGAGCGCGGCGAACATCATGCCCAGCGGCTCCACCTGGAAGGCGATCGAGATGCCGGGGAGCACCTCGCTGAGCGTCACCGCAGGCCGCAGTCCCGCGAAGATGTCCGGCAGCAGGCTCCAGACGACAGCGATCAGCAACAGCGACGTGGCCAGCGTCGCCGCCTCGCGCAGATTCGCACTGACCCGGCCGGCGAGGCCGATCAGCGCGGCTCCGATCAGCGGGACGCACAGCGCCAGCAGCATCGTGGTCTGCGCGCTCACGGCATCTCCCCGAGCAGCATCCTGGCTCCGCCTTCGGCGAGCGAGGTCTGCAGCCACGGTGACAACCCGAAGTACACGTTGGCTATGGCGGCCAGCCAGGTGACGGTCAGCATCAGCGGCGGCGCCTCGGAGACCTCGACCGGTCCCGTGTCCGGCTGCCGGAACCAGGTCGCTTCGACGACGCGCCAGATATAGGCCACCGCCATCAGTGAACCGAGGACGATGACGGCCACCAGCAGCCAGCCGGCACCGCCGAATTCCATGCTCGCCGAGATGAGATACCACTTGCTGGTAAAACCGGCGGTGCCGGGTATGCCGATCAGACTCAGTCCGCCGACGACGAACGCACCCATGGTCCAGGGCATGCGTTTGGCGGCACCGGCGAGGTCATCGAGCTCGAGGCTGGGAAAACGCATCGCCAGGCACATCACGGCCATGAACAGCGCGCCCTTGGCCAGCGCATGATTGAACATGTGCATCAGGCTGGCGGTCATGCCGAGCATCGATACCATGCTGGCGCCGAGCAGGATATAGCCCACCTGAGCCACGGATGAGAAGGCCAGCATCCGCTTGACGTTCGGTTCGAACAGCGCGACCGCGGAGGCGGCGAGAATGCCCAGCACGGCCAGCGGCATCAGGAAGGCGGCGAACTGTGTCTCATGCCCCATCAGGTTTTGCTGGAAAACGACGAAGTCGAAGCTCAACAGCACGTATAGCGAGACCTTGGTCGCACAGGCCGCGAGAAACACCGTCGCCGCGTGGGGCGCAAATTTGTATGCATTCGGCAACCAGACGTGCAACGGAAAGACCGCCGCCTTCAGGGCAAGCCCCACGGTGATGAAACCGGCCGCCACCAGGATCGGGCGCAGGTCCACGACATCCTGGATCCTCACCTGCATATCGGCCAGGTTCAGCGTGCCGGTCATCATATAGACAAGGCCGATGCCGATCAGATAGAAGGTCGCACCGATCGTGCCCAGGATCAGGTACTTGAAGACTGCCGGCATCGCACGTCGATCCGGCCCACCGGCGACCAATATGTAGCTGGCCAGGGAGGAGATCTCCATGAACACGAAGATGTTGAACGCATCCGCCGACACCAGGATGCCGGACAGTCCGGCCACCACCAGCAGCCAGGCAGAGAAGAAAAGCGGTTGTCGGTCGGCCTCAATCTGCTGATCCAGGCTGGCCTTCCCTGCAAGCAGCGCAAGCGTGGAAGCACCGGTGAGGATAAGCAGCAACAGCGCGCTAGAGCTGTCGACGCTCAGTTCGATGCCGTAGGGTGCGGTCCACGCGCCCAGTTCGTATCGCTGGGTCTCGCCATCCAGCGCGCCGGCAGCAAGCGCTACGGCAATAATGAACGCCATCAAACTTGTCGCGGTGGCCGCGGCCCAGGCGAGGCCACTCGGTCGCAGCATGATCACCAGGGGAGCAATCAGCAGCGGCACCACGACCTGCAGCACGGGCAAGTGTGCGTCGAACATCGTCACTGCCGGTCGATCTCCTGGATGTCCTTCTCATCGATGGAGCCGTACTCCTCCTGGATGCGCACGATGACGCCCAAGCCTAGCGCCGTCGTCGAGATGCCGACGACAATGGCCGTCAGAATCAGCACCTGGGGCAGAGGGTTCGAGAAGAGCGCGTCGCTAACGCCTTTTTGCAGAATCGGCGCCGTGCCGCCCGTGATCTTGCCCATCGTGATGTAGAGCAGGAAAACGGCGGCCTGGAACAAGGACAGGCCGATCAGTTTCTTGACCAGGTTGGTCTTTGCCACCACGGCATAGAAGCCGATCATCAGCAGGACCGCGAACACCCAGTAGTTGTACAGCCCGAGCAGGTTCATTGCATACGACGCCGGGAGACAAACGCGTGAAAGATACTGAGCAGGACACCGCACACGGTCATCCCGACCCCGGCCTCGATGAGAATGATGCCGAGTTGCTGGCCCGCGACGGGATCGTCAGCGAGGACAGAATAGGCCAGGAAATTCGATCCCATCAGCATGCCGGCCATCCCCACGCCGCCGTAGAGCATGGCGCCACCCACCATAAGCCACCTCAGCGCCCGCTCGGACAGCACTTCGAGGGCTCGCTGCGGGCCCTCTATCAGCGTATAGAGGATAAACGCCGCCGCGATAAGGGCGCCGGCCTGAAAGCCACCGCCGGGACCGTATTCACCGTGAAACTGGACGTAGAGGCCGAACAGCAGGATGAAGGGAACCAGAAGCCGTCCGACGACGACGAGTAGTTGTTCGTCGCGCAGTCCGACTGCCTTGCCCGCCGGTTCCTCGTGTCTCTTGCTGCGCGACCTCGTTCGGCCGGCCGAGAACAGGAACAGCACGCCGATACCGGCGGTGAAGACGACGAACACTTCTCCCAGCGTGTCATAGCCGCGGTAGCTGCCAAGCACCGCCGTGACGACGTTGGGAATGTCTATGTATTTCGGCGTTTCCTCCAGGTACCAGGGACCGATGTGTTTCAGCACCGGGGCCTCGGGATCGCCGAAGCGAGGTTTGTCGAAAGTGGCGTAGATGAGGACCATCGTGGTGCTGACGACGACCAGTAGCGACAGCCAGCGACGGCCTGACCTTCGATGCTCGCGGTCCGAGGTGAACGCAAGGGCGCCCAGGAACAGCACCGTGGAGATGCCCGCGCCGACCGCCGCCTCGGTCAACGCCACGTCGGCCGCGTCCGACAGGAAGAAGTTAACCGCCAGCAGCAGGCTGAAGATCCCGAGCAGCATCACAGCCACGACCAGATTGCGGGTATGCACCACCGCCAGCGCGGTGATGACCGCCAGGGTCAGCAGAAAGACGCCGAACAATACGGTCATTCGTCCTCGCCTTCTGTGGTCGTGTTATCGGCAGCCCGGCCGGCGTCGGGCCGGATGCCGGCGAGCAGCGCGGCGCTGGCGAGGGCGTAGGACGAGGTCGGACTGGTGATCAGCAGAAAAAGCAGGATAGCGACCAGCTTGATCGTCGCCAGCGACAGCCCGGCCTGCACCATGACCCCGGCCAGGACCAGCGCGGCGCCCATCGTATCGGTCACGCTGGCCGCGTGCATCCGGGTGTAGAGATTGGGCATACGCAGCGCCCCGATGCCGCCGATCAGCACGAACACGCCCCCGGCGGACAGCAGCACCCAGCTGGCGATATCCAGCAGCAGCGCCATCAGCCGGTTGCTCCGCTGTCGCCGTCGGGATGGCCGTCGGCCTGTCGCCTGCGATAGAAGTCAAGCATCGCAAGCACGCCGATAAAATTGATCAACGCATAGGCCAACGCGAGGTCGAGGAAATCGGGGCGGCCGCCGAGGAAAGCGATGACCGACAGCAACAGTACCGTCTTTGTCCCGAACATGTTGACGGCCAGCACCCGGTCGTAGACCGTCGGTCCCAGTACCGCGCGAATCAGCGCGAGAGCCATGGTAACGAGAATCGCAATGGTCGCGACAATGTACATCTCAGCGCTCCCTGAGCCTGGCGACGCGGCGGTTCATCTCTCCTCCCGTCAAATCATCGGCCCCCTCGCGGGTGAGGGCATGGACGATCAGCCTGCCGTCGCGGATTCTGATCGTCAGTGTCCCCGGGGTCAGCGTAATGCTGTTGCCCAGCGTGGCGAGGTCTACGGGATGCCGGCCGTCGGCATCGAGTTCGACAACCGTCGGGCTAATGGTCAGCTCGGGGCTAAGCACAGCTCGGCTGACCTGCAGGCTGGATTTAACGATCTCCTTCCCGAGCCAGGTCCAGTAGCCCAGCAGCCGCCAAACGTACCTGAAGCTGAAGACGCTGTAGTCGAACAAGTGCATGCGCCAGCCCAGGTAGACCACCAGCGCGCAGGAGAACGCTCCCAGTGCCAGCAGCAGAGGCTTGTACAGCCCTGACCACAGCAGCCATGTCGCCGCCAGAACGACGGCGAGCGCCGTTGCCCTCCCGGCCATTTCCCGTAGGGTGCTCGTTGGGCCGTCGCTGCTCGATGATCCGGTCATGATTGAACTCTTTCTTACATGGACGACATGGGCCTCCCGCGGCGCCCGATGTCTGAGACCGGATCCCCGCGAGCGCAAGGGTCCGTGCCTCGACGATCCGATCGTCGAGGCACGTATTGTAATGGAGGCGGCTTCAGGCGCTAGTCCGGGCCATATGAAAAAGGCCCCGGGAACTTGCCCCGGGGCCTTCCTGGTTCAAACAGCAAGCCTCAATTGCCCGTCACTTACCGCACCTCTTCGATCTCGCTGACCCGCCAGGTCTTGTCGAAAAATGACGGAAGCGGGCTGTACAGCCTCAGAATGGTAAACCAGCCTTTGTTCGGGTCGGTCTGGATCCAGTTGCCACGCTTGACACCTTTCGGTTGCGTCGGCGCGAAATAGACCGTTGTCGAACCGTCAGCATCGGCCACGGCGGCAGGCGACGGATAGCTCTGGCTACCAGCCCGCGGATATCCCTGCGGCGTCTGCAGCATCGAGCGGGTCTGGTTGTCGTAAAGCGTGAACGACCAGAACGCCGCGGCCGGAATGTCCTTCGGCAGCGTCACCTTGTAGGTCCTGGCGCCATCGAAAGGTTTCTGTTCCGGGTCGAGGAAAGCCATCAGGTACTGCGAACCGACCCCCGGTATGCGCATGATCATACCCGGGGAATCCAGCGTGTACGCATAGTAGAACGCGGTCCTCGAATCGAGTGTTCTGGCGCCGGTCGGCGGAAGCGGCTCGAACATGCCGTCCTTGAACAGCGGCGGCGGCGTCTCGAAGAAAGCACCGCCTTCAAACAGCATATTGCCCCACTGCGAATCAGGATAGTACGCCCAGTCCGGGTGCTTCTCCGCGAATCTCCAGTTCAACGCGCGACCGGTTGCCGCCCCGACAGCGGCGGCATCGGTCAGGATCTTTTTCATCCGTGCGTCGGGATTGAAGGGTTTGCCCTTGACGATGCCAATTGCGGCCAGCTGCCCGGCGAGTTCGACGTCGTAACTGGTCGCCGGCTCCTGCTGTACGTTCTCGTTGATCATCTCGAAAAAGCCGAAATCGCCAGGGGGAATCGTGTTGAACGACTTTCCGCTGCCTTCGACAAATTTCGTCGGAGGAATCGGCGGATCCTGGGCAAGCCCGACCTTGCCTTTCAGCGCGGTCGCGATGCTGGTGCCCTCGCCACCCGGCGTGTAGGGATAAATCTTCAGGTTCTTCTTGATGTTGTCGACCGCGGGCTCTGGTTTTCCGTCGACGAGGAACGCGCGCGCCGCATAGAGCACGCGGTTGGTGTTGGAGTGCGCGATATAAAAGCCGCCCTCGGGCAGCGGCCCGTCATAGCCTGGCGGCACGAGCAGGTAGCGACCACCCTGGCCCCGATCGGGCCCCGGGCGACCGATATCGATAATCCAGGAAAACCACATGTCATTGATCGTGCCAAGTCCGTTTGGTGGCTGCTCGAGGACCATCGGGCCGTTCGAAAGGTTGACGACGGCCAGGTAGTAGACCGTATCCGCATTGGCGGTCAGAAACAGCGAGTTGGCGTCCATCAGTTTGGAAAAAACGATGACCGTGTTGTCTTCGGCGCCAATGCTCTGAAATCCCTTGCCCAGCGCAAAGGCCGACGCACCGCGGAAGCTGTTGTTGTAAACGTTTAGAGCGCTGGTGAAATCGAGCGTGTCGTAGACTTTTCTTGCTGTCTCGGCAGTCGGCACGCCATCCTGGTATTGCAGCATGCCGGCACGGGTCTCGGTCTGGTCCGGCACCGACAACGACTTCAGCGTCGCATCGGAAACCTGGGCCATCGTGGCCAGCGGTAATGCCAGCATGATCGCAGTCGCCACTACCGCAACGCAGTCAAACTTTCGGTTTACTGAAAATTGCACTTTGACACCTCCTGTCGGTGGAGTGGAGTAAGAAACATGACCACAGGTTGAAATTCGGGTTCGGGTTCGGATGATAGTCCTGACACGTGATTCCCTTTGGTTCGTTGTTTTGCTCGGAACCCGTTAGTCGACTCTCGATCTCTATCCGAACCAGCCGCGCGATGATGATAGCAATGAACAGTTGCCACCGCAGGCCTTCCATCATGCGCAGGCATCCCTTTTGGAACCCTGCCAAGTCCCGCCGAGACCGGGGCAGGCGGCAAGCGGCTGCCCGTGTCAGCAGAGCGGAGGTCTCATGCGGGTTCACGAAACCCACCCGGCCTCATCCGCTTAGCCCGCATGCACCTTGAAATGAGCGGGTGCCTGCGTTGCAATGAGTATGCTCGGGGGCGCACAGAGGAGGACACGATGGACGAGGCAATCGGCATCACCATTGTTGTCGCGGTGGTTGGTGGATATCTGTACCTGAACTACTTTATCGCGACTCGGGTTGCCGGCTTCATCGCGGGCCGGTTCAGAAAAGATAACGATGACGAGGTCATCACTCACGACAGGATCGAGGAGTGGGATCAGATCCGATTGTCGCCGGTGACGCGGGCCGATCAACGATTCAAGTACTGGTTCTTTCTGGTGATGCTCCCGCTGCTTATTTACTTGAACTACAAGTTCGTGGACAAGATCTGGGCAGCGCTGGATTTCACCGCGGTGAAACTGATGGGGTTCGCGGCCAAATTCATGTAGCGGACAGGCGATTTATTTTGGCCCGCTTATGCCCGGCTTATGGCCGGACAGCGAACTTGAGGGTGGCATTACCGAGCATCACAAAGTCCGCGGCCGTGTTCAGCTGCACGTAGATCTGATCCCGGATCTCGCCTTCGTCGAGCAGCCGTTTATAGACATAAGAATCGGGATCCACTTCGGTGGACAGCGCGCCTGCGCAGCCATTGTCCGAGCTGGTGCTGATACTGACCGGATCAAAAACGGTCCACTCGCACTCCACCGTATCCGGCAGTTGTGCCTCGCCCACGTCCACTTTGATCTGCCGCTGGTCGTTGATCTTGAAGCGGTTTCCGGGCGGATCGAGCACGATCCGGATCGTCCGATAGTTGTTGTGAAACGGATACGATTCCGCGTAACTGGCGATGACTTCGTTGCTCGAATTCAAGACCTCGAGTTCAAACGGTATGGGGATGACATCCCCCAACGAGCTGCCGCTGGCGTCGAGCAACGGCGCGGACGGCAATCGGACGGTGAACGAATCACAGGAATCGTCTACAACGCTGACCCGGTTTTGCCACTCCTTGCCGAGCGTGAGCCGGCATTTCGCCCCGTCCATCAATGCCTCGTTGGCCAGCGACACCTGAAATATCGCGTTGTCGCCGATCATGCCGGTGCCGCTTCTTCCCGAAATGTCGCGGATGATCACGGCTTCGCCCAGGCCCTGGACACCCTCGCCGATTTCCCCGACCTGTTCCTCTACCCGTTCAACGCCCGAGCGGATTTCGTGCAATATCGAGAGCAGGTGGCTGCCGCTGGTGTTTTCGGTAAACAGGCCGGATATCAGCAAAACGCCCGAGCCGAAAAGGCTGCCCAGCAGAACCACGAATGACTGGCAGTAAGCGCGAAGCCGCGTTGATCCTGTCGCCTGGCCGGACGCGGCCCGAACATGCTGCCGGATAAGGAAAGCCAGGATCAGCGTCGCGATTGCGGCGATCACGCAGAACCACGGCAGAAACGGGCCGAGACTCGAGGCGATATCGGTCAGGCCGGACGCCACCAGCCCGGTTGCGCCGGCGAATCCCATGCCGCTCGCCGAAGTATTTTGTTTGACTGCGGTGAAAATGCGGTTCATCGCTTGCCCTCGCGGAAGATCCGGGTATCTCATCGGGACTTTATTGGTCATCCAGCCCGCAATCCTGTCGTCCGCTGACCAAAGCAGCCGTCCTATACAAGGCAGCTGGCCGGATACGTCAGCGGGCCAGGCCGGGGATGACTATCATTACTCTATAAAATAGCTCATTTGATCGCCGGATCCGGTTGCGGCCGTTGCGGGGTGCGTCGGGGTGCTTTGATGCCGCGGCAATATGAGCACGTATTTCTGGCGCGGATATGTCGTAGCGGTCGATCCATTGCTCTGCTCAATTACTAAGATAGATAATTTGAATCAATAAATCTATCTCGATAGGGTTAATATATCTACTGATCCCGGTGTTCACAACTTGAGGGGAATAACTCCAATGTTCAAACGATCCATGCCTTTGCTGGCTTTGGCGGTGCTCACGGTGGCGACATCCAGCGCGGCATTTGCCCAGGGCCAGCCCAAATCGCCCCTGTTCTGGTGGCCTGAACAGCTGAACCTGAGCCCTCTGCGTCAGCACGATGCGGAGTCCAATCCATACGGTGATGACTTCAATTATGCTGAGGCCTTCGCAGCCCTTGATCTCGATGCAGTGAAACAGGACATCGAGACTTTAATGAAGACATCCCAGGACTGGTGGCCCTCGGACTACGGCCACTACGGTCCGTTTTTCATTCGCATGGCCTGGCACAGCGCCGGCACGTACCGCGTGGCTGACGGCCGCGGCGGAGCCGGTGGCGGTCAGCAGCGTTTCGAGCCGCTCAATAGCTGGCCTGACAATGCGAATCTCGACAAGGCACGCCGACTGCTGTGGCCGATCAAGCAGAAGTACGGTCGCAACCTTTCGTGGGCCGATTTGATGGTACTGACCGGCAATGTCGCGCTGGAATCCATGGGTTTCCAGACCTATGGGTTTGCTGGCGGGCGCGCGGACGATTGGGAGCCGGACCTGGTCTACTGGGGCCCTGAGACCGAGTTCCTGGCGGATGAGCGCTACAGCGGCGACAGAAAGCTGGAAAGCCCGCTTGCCGCGGTACAGATGGGTCTGATCTATGTCAATCCGGAGGGACCCAACGGCAACCCGGATCCGCTCGCGGCCGCCAAAGACATCCGCGAGACATTCGGTCGCATGGCGATGAACGACGAAGAGACGGTCGCGCTCATCGCCGGCGGTCACACCTTCGGCAAGGCGCATGGCGCTGCCCCTCCCGCTGATTGCGTGGGCCCCGCGCCTGCAGCGGCCGGCATCGAGCAGCAGGGCTTCGGCTGGAAAAACAAGTGCGGCAGCGGCAATGCTGACGACACGATTACCAGCGGTCTGGAAGGCGCATGGACGGCCACGCCGACTGTGTGGACCATGCAATATCTGAACAACCTGTTCGCCTTCGAGTGGGTGCAGACGAAGAGCCCGGGCGGCGCGATCCAGTGGATTCCCGCTGACGGGGCCGCTGCAAACATGGTGCCGGATGCACACGATCCCGCCAAGCGGCATGCGCCGATCATGTTCACCACGGATCTGTCGCTGAAGTTCGACCCGAGCTATCGGGAGATCTCGAAGCGCTTCCAGGAGAACCCGAAAGAGTTCGAGCTCGCGTTCGCCAAGGCCTGGTTCAAACTGACCCATCGCGACATGGGGCCGCGTGCGCGCTATATCGGGACTGACGTGCCGGCCGAAGCGCTGCTTTGGCAGGATCCCGTTCCGGTGGCCGACTATCCGATGATTGATGCAGCGGACATTGCCCAGTTGAAGGCAGAAATCCTTGACTCCGGGCTGACCGTTCCGGAACTCGTCAGAACTGCCTGGGCTTCTGCCTCCACGTTCCGCGGCACCGATATGCGCGGTGGTGCTAACGGAGCACGTGTTCGCCTCGCGCCACAGAACGACTGGCCGGCCAACGACCCGAAGGAGTTGGCCAGGGTGCTGAAGCGTCTGGAAACCATCCAGAATGACTTCAACCGCTCGCAGTCAGGTGGCAAGCAGGTGTCGCTGGCCGATTTGATTGTGCTTGGCGGCGCAGCGGGCATCGAGCAGGCGGCGAAGAATGCCGGGCACGAGGTACAGGTCCCGTTCACACCGGGACGTACAGATGCATCGCAAGCTCAGACCGACGTGCAGTCTTTTGCCGTGCTCGAACCGAGCGCGGATGCTTTCAGAAACTACTTCAGCGCGGACAACTACCGGTCGCCGCCGGAAATGCTGGTCGACAAGGCCAATCTGCTGACCCTCACCGTTCCTGAAACGACGGTGCTGATCGGTGGCATGCGATCCCTGAACGCGAATACCGGAGGATCGAAGCACGGCGTGTTTACCGACCGTCCCGGCACCTTGAGCAATGACTTCTTTGTCAACTTGCTCGACATGTCGACGCAATGGTCGAAGTCATCGACATCCGACGGCATCTACGAGGGCCGTGATCGCAAGACGGGCGAGCTCAAATGGACCGCCACGTCCGTCGATCTGATCTTCGGGTCGAACTCGGAACTGCGCGCGGTCGCAGAAGTCTATGCGGCTGACGACGGGCAGGAACTATTCGTGCAGGATTTCGTTGACGCATGGACCAAGGTGATGACCCTGGATCGTTTTGACGTCAGCGAGGCCGGGTCCGGCAACGTTGTCGCCAATCGCTGACAGCTTGTTTCCTGAGCTCCGGCTCAGGTCGTGAATTGAGTCTCGACAGCTTTCGGGGACTCCTTAGGAACGGAACGGCGGCGTTTTATACGCCGCCGTTTTTTATGTAGCGCCCGTTGAGCTTCAGCATTTGCAGACAGCGCGCCGAAGATTCGACGAAAAACTGTGACCTGCCGGCATCCTGCGAGAGCTCCGGAGCCACTTCGATTGCACCGCTGGTTCTTTTGACAAGAGTCTCCGTGTACCCTGCGAACTCACGGACGGGCCGAATTCCCTCCGCTTGCCGAATGACCGGAGACAGATAGATGAAGCTGCGTTACAAGATCGCCAACGGAATCTTGATTATCCTCGCAGTCGCGATAGGGTCGCTGGCCTTCGTTGTGAGCCGCGATGATCCCTGCCCGCCGGCCAGCGAATCGGTCATTGATGCGAACTCGGAGACAATGCAAGCCATCGTCTACCGCTGTTACGGGCCGCCCGATGTGCTCAAGCTTGAAGAGATTGAAAAGCCGGTGCCTGGCGACGATGAGGTGCTGGTCAAAATCCATGCTGCGTCGGTCAATCCTTTGGACTGGCATTACATGCGGGGTTCGCCATACATCATGCGCCTGGGTTCGGGATTAGGCGCGCCCGATGACACGAGCATGGGCGTTGACTTCGCCGGCACCGTCGAAGCGGCAGGCAGCAGCGTCACGCAATTCAAGCCCGGCGATCGGGTCTTTGGCGGCAGAGGCGGTGCCTTTGCCGAGTATCTGACGATGCCGGAAGATCGTGCGATCGCGCTGATGCCCGGGAACATTTCATTCGAACAGGCGGCTGCGGTGCCGATAGCCGCGATCACCGCGCTCCAGGCTTTGCGTGACAAGGGACAGGTGCGGCCGGGGCAACAGGTGCTGATAAACGGTGCCTCGGGTGGCGTCGGGACGTTCGCGGTGCAGATCGCGAAAGCTTTTGGCGCCGAAGTCACGGGCGTGTGCAGCACCCGCAATGTCGAACTGGTGCAATCACTCGGTGCTGATCACGTAATCGACTACAAAAAAGAGGACTACACAGAGGCTGGCAAACAGTACGATCTGATCATAGATATGGTCGGCAACCATTCGCCGCTGGAGAACACTCGAGTGCTGACCCCCGAGGGGACCCTCGTCCTGGTGGGCGGATCAAAAGGAGACTGGATTGGACCTCTGCTGGCCCCGGTGAAGGCGATGGTGATATCGCCGTTCGTGGACCAGAGACTGGAGCTGCTTCTGGCCAGGATGAACAAGGACGATCTGGATGTTCTGGCCGAGTTGATGCGGAGCGGCCAGGTAACGCCGGTCATTGACCGGCGTTACCCCTTGACTGAGGTGCCGGCGGCGATGACGTATTCGGAAGCCGGGCGCGCCCGGGGAAAAATTATCATCGATGTCGAGTAGCGAACGGCCGCGCTGATCAGGCTGTCAGCAATACGCCGGAGCTCGTCGCCAGAGCGAACAGCAGGCAGGACCGGGTTGAAATCCGGGACTGTGCGTGCTCAGAATTTCCAGTTCATGCTGAGTGCCATGATGTGGAACACATCGTCTTTCAGTTTGCCTTTCAGGTCGCCGCGCAGCGGTCCTGCGGATTGATTTACCGGTGCGCTGCCGGCATCCATGTACTCATACGCGAAACCCAGTGAGATGTCCCTGCGCCACTGATACTGGACACCGGCTGCATAGCGGTACTGGCGATCCAACGGCAAGATGATAGTGCGGTATTCATCGACCACCGGTGAGCTGTCGTAAGCAAAGCCCGCCGACACCGACCAGCGCGGATCGAGCTTGTAACGGGCTCCCAGCGCTGTATGCCAGGTATCCTGCATATTTGCATCGACGGACCCGCTGTCTGACTGGCTGTCAGAGTCGATACCGACGCCGATCTGTCCGAACTGGGACCAGTTCTGCCAGCCCAGATCCACCATCACGGCCAAGCTGGGACTGAATTCATGATAGGCACTCAACATGACCTGCTCGGGCAAAGTGAAGTCAAAAGTGGCGTCGGCCTGTTTGAATCCCGACAACTCCAGCGCGGCGTCCAGCAGCGGACCGAGACCGGTAGCGGTAGGATTGTCGGAGTAGTCCAGATCTACCTTGGAGATATACGTCAGGCCGACACGGGTACCCCGCATCGGTTCAATAAGGATACCGGCATTAAAGCCATAATCGGTGTCGTTGGTCTTGAGCTTGAGTTGTCCGTCCGGGGTCCCATCCTGAATATTATTGATCGCCGTCTTGTTTTCGAGCTCACCATAGACCAGCGACAGGCCGCCCCCTACCGACAGCCAGTCGTTGACGCGATAGCCGACCGCGCCATTCAGAGCCAGGGTCTGAAATGCCACCTTCTGCGCGAAGTATCGGCCGGCCCAGTCGTCGTCGAATTCGACGCCCAGCCCCAGATACGAACCGACAGTCACGCCCAGTTTCCATTCGTCGGAAAGGCTGTTTACGTATGACAGACTGCCGGTCGGGATCAGACCGCCCGCATTGCCGCCGTTGCCTCCGCCAAAGGTGGCCACTTCGGTATCAAATTTGACATCTGCATAGATCGGCTGAATCCCGATCATCAGCTGGGACTCGTTCAGCCGGGTCATCCCCGCCGGGTTGGCAAAGGCAGTGGCGGCATCTTCTGCCCGCGAGGCCATGCCGGCGCTGGCGGTGCCCACGTCGGGTGTCCCCATCTCATACAGCCATAAGCCCGCGGCCTGGGCGGGTATTACCGGTAGCGCCAAAGCCAGAGCGGCTAATGAGGCTGTGATTTTCCTGGTCATGGGGGTCGACTCCTGAGGTAAGGGCGCCAGGCAGATGCCAAACATAATGGCCGCTCACGCTGCCGGTCAATAAAAAATCGATGCATGTCCTACATGCACCCCGGAGTGGTACGGATTCGACAGAGAGGCCAGGAAAAGCTGCAAATCTACTGTATAGAGCGTTCGAAACCTGCTGCGTATACTATTCGGAATTTGCACAACAAAGTACGCTCCATTCTGACGACAGAGAAGTCACAATGCGTTTATTTTACAAGCTGCCGACCATGCTGGTGCTGTGTCTGATTTCCGGTTTTGCTCACGCGGCCAGTCAGACGGTGTTGATCACAGGTGCCAATCGGGGACTGGGTCTTGAATACGCCCAGCAATTCTCGGAGCGGGGCTACACGGTGATCGGTACCGCCAGGAATCCGGACGCCGCGACTGAACTTGCCGAGGTTGCGGATCGGGTCGAACAACTCGATGTTGCCGATCCGGTCAGTGTGGCAGCGTTGGCCGAGCGTCTGGATGGCGTGCCGATCGATATCCTGATCAACAATGCCGGGATGTTCGACCGTGACGACGTCACCATAGATGCAGTCGATTTCGCGACCATGGAACAGACGTTTGCCGTGAATACGTTTGGACCACTGAGGGTCACGCAGGCGCTGTTGCCGAATCTGCGTGCCGGCAAGGCCAGACTGATCATCAGCATGTCGTCACAACTGGGCAGCATAGAGAATTCAAACGGTCGCTGGTACGCGTACAGGGCGAGCAAGACGGCGCTGAATCAGTTCAACAAGATCTGGAGTGTCGAATTGGCGTCCGAGGGCTTTACCTGTGTGGTATTGCACCCTGGGTGGGTGCGGACGGACATGGGTGGGCCTAATGCCAGCTATTCACCTGAAGAGAGCGTGGCTGGACTGGTCAACGTGATCGAGGCATTGACGCCCGAGGACAATGGCGGGTTCTATGATTTCCAGGGCAACCCGATACCATGGTGAAGAGCAGGGCAAGATCCGGCCACGCGAATAAACATCGGCGTGGCGATGTCCGACGCGCGCTGCTCGACGCGCTTCCCTACGCAAGCTCCGTGAGCCGGACAGCACAGAATCCGGATGCCTTTGGCCGTATGAGATCAACAGCATGAAATCGGGGAGCAGTTGACGCGATGCAGTGTTCCAAGTTGTCTGTCTTCATGTTCCTGGTGCTACTGCTGGGCATTTCTGCTTGCGAGCGCGGTCCCGGCGACGGCCATAGCGACGACCGGGGCAATGAGCAAAGTGCGGCGAATCCGTCAGCCAGCTCATCGTCTGTCGGAGAGTTGCCCGTCAGCTTTGTTGGCACCGCCGAATGTACAAGGTGCCACGAACCGGAAACTGCAGAATGGTCCGGATCCCATCATGATCTGGCCATGCAGATCGCCAGCGCGGATACGGTGCTGGGCGATTTTGATAACGCCGAATTTGCCTATGCCGGCAAGGTGTCCCGATTCAACAAACGCGATGGCGGATATTTCGTACTCACCGAAGGCCCGGATGGCAAGCCCACCGAGTACCAGATTCGCTATGCCTTCGGCGTCACGCCCCTGCAGCAATATCTGGTGGAGTTTCCCGACGGCCGGGTGCAAGCGCTGGGTATCGCCTGGGATACGCGAAGCGCTGAGGCCGGCGGGCAACGATGGTTCCACCTGTATCCGGACGAACAAGTCGACTACCTGGACGAGTTGCACTGGACGAAGCTCAGCCAGAACTGGAATTTCATGTGTGCGGATTGCCATACCACCGGCTATCAGAAGAACTACGATGAACGGCAGGATCGCTATACGTCGACCTGGACCGACATCAATGTTGGCTGCGAATCCTGTCATGGGCCCGGATCAGAACATGTCGCCCTCGCGCAGGCGCAGCAGATGGAGAGGGGATCCGGGCTGGTGGTGGAGCTCTCCGATCCCGGCCGCCGCTGGCAGCGTCAGCCGGGCGAGCCGACCGCGCATCTTGACCTGTCGAAACATGACTCCGGGCAGATCGAAACCTGCGGTCGCTGCCATGCACGCAGAGCGATGATCCGCAGCGAGCATGCGTATGCTCAGCCGCTGACCGATTCCTACGTGCCCGCACTGCTGGACGAACCGACCTATTTTCCGGATGGCCAGATTCGTGATGAAGTGTACGTGTATGGCTCGTTCCTGCAGAGCAAGATGTTTGCCCAGGGCGTCGTCTGTACGGACTGTCATGAACCCCACAGCCTGCAGCTACGAGCCTCTGGCAATGCCTTGTGCGCGCAGTGCCATGCGCCCGAAGTTTTTGACCTTGCCGCGCATCATCATCATCCGGCTGCCGAGACCGCCCCGGCCTGTATCGACTGCCATATGCCGTCGAGAACTTATATGGTTGTCGATCCGCGCCGCGACCACAGTTTCCGGGTTCCCCGGCCGGATCTGGCCGAACGCCTGGGCGTGACCGATGCCTGCGATGCCTGCCATGCCGACCGCGAGGATGGCTGGAGTGCGGCGCAGGTCCGCGACTGGCTGGGTCGCGATGCTTCCGGGTATCAGCAATACGCTGACGTGTTCCGCTCCGCGCATAGCGGCCAGCAGGATGCTGCAGCAGGACTGAAAACGCTGCTTGAGACGGCCGAACTGCCGCCGATCGCCAGAGCGACCGCGCTGGAAAATCTGGCATCGTATATGGATCCGGAGGCGCTGGAGCTGGTACTGCCAGCTCTGGAGGACAAGGATCCACTGGTCCGACTGGGCGCGCTGGCTGCGCTGAGGGCGGTGCCGGTGAATGCTGTACAGCCGGCGCTCATCAACGCCACTGCCGATCCGATCCTTTCGGTACGAACCGAAGCGGCACGTCAGCTTGCTGGTATCGACCCGGCTACATTGCCGTCGGCTGAGCGGGCGCGCCTGCAAAACGCCCTGGCTGAGTATGTGGAGATACAAAAAGCCAATGCTGACCGGCCAGAGTCGCAGAGCAATCTCGGCAATCTTTACGCCAGTGCTGGCCAGTTCGACACTGCCGAGAAGCGTTACCGGATGGCGCTGCGCTTGCAGCCGGATTTCGAGCCTGCCTATGTAAATCTGGCCGACCTGTATCGGATCAAGGGCGACGAGGCCGGCGCCGAGGCCGTGCTCGCAGAGGGGCTAATGGTGGTGCCGGACAGTGCCTCGCTGAATCATGCAACAGGCTTGTTGAAGGTGCGCACCGAAGGCGTCGACGCGGCGTTGCCATGGCTGGAAAAGGCGGTTTCACTTGCGCCCGACGATAATCGTTATCGGTACGTGCTGGCCATTGCGATGCACGATCAAGGCGATGCGGAGGGCGCAATTGCGCTGCTGGAGCAAGCGCATCAGGTTCGGCCGGCTGATCTGGATGTCGTTTTTGCGCTGGTGAATTTTTATATCGAGACCGGCAAGCCTGCGCAGGCTATGCAGTATGCCGAGCTGGGGTTGTCGATGCAGCCGGGAGATCCGCGCGCGCGGCGCCTTCTCGATCAGCTCACCGGACGCTGATCGGCGCTGATCGGCGCTGGCGTCAATGGCTCGCGGCCCGGGTTTGCGGTAGGATTTGCGCTCCTCAATATCAGGTGAATCCCATGTACCGAGTCCTCATCGCCGCCGTAGCGGCCTGTTTCCTGCTGTCCGGCACGTCAGCGCTGGCGGCAACGCCGAAGTCCGAAGACGACAAGACGCTCTATGCGCTGGGTGTGATCCTGGCCCGAGACCTTGGCCCGCTCAACCTTAATGCGAAAGAGATGGAGATGGTGGCTGCCGGACTGACCGATGCCGCGCTGGGCAAGGACAGTCAGGTCGATTTGCCCACATACGGGCCCAAGGTCCAGGCCCTCGCTCAGGCGCGAGTCGCCGCCACTGCGTCTAGCGAGAAAGAGGCCGCCGAGGCATTTGTGGACGAGATGGCAGCGACCGAGGGCGCGGAAAAGACGGCTTCAGGTCTGGTCTATATCGTGCTGGAAGAGGGCACCGGGCCCAGCCCGACTGCGTCGGATACCGTCAAGGTTCATTATCACGGAACCCTGCGTGACGGGACCGTCTTTGACAGCTCTGTCGACCGGGGCGAACCGGTCAGTTTCCCGCTGGATGGCGTGATTCCGTGCTGGACCGAGGGTGTGCAGAAGATGAAAGTCGGCGGCAAATCGCGCCTGGTGTGCCCGGCGTCGATCGCTTACGGCGATCGCGGCGCAGGTTCCAAGGTCAAGCCAGGGGCTGCACTGAACTTCGAGGTTGAGTTGCTGGAAATCGAGTAAGGCAGGTCATGGGGATGCTGCCGGGAGGCGAAGCGCTCTCCCGGCAGCAGATTACCGGAAAAACCTCCGGTAGTTTGCTCCGGGGCGCGTTCAGGCCTGATTCGGGCAGTCGCGCCTACAGTCGGAACAGAAACTCCTGCATCCCGTTTCGCAGAAGCATGGCGCGGTCCAGCTGATAGGCAGGCATGCATTGGCTCAGGTCTTCGGGAGAATATCGCGGCGCGGGGCGCATCTCGTGAGTCTGGGTGACCGGCCGCAGACTGTGATCGTCGACCGGGACATAGCGGTCGGGGATCACCGGCATCTGGCGCTCGGCGTAAACCACCAACGCATGGACCAGCGCGCCTTTCCTGCCTCGTTCGGCGATGCATGCCATCAGTTCTTTCACTGCCGGGCGGGACAGATAATTCAGCAGGTCCCAGCACAACACCAGATCAACTGGTTCGTGCCGCTTTGCCGGCAGCAGGCGATCGATGCTGGATCGTAAAGCGCGCCCCGTCAGTTCCTGATCGATCTGTTCCAGGTTGGCGGCCAGATCGGCGATCTCCAGCCGGCAGCGGTATTGGCTCAACAATGCCACCGTGCCTGCCTGTGGCGGGCCCAGATCGAGCACCACATGCCGTGCTCCGTCTTCCATCCGTTCGATCAGGGAATGAAACAGCGGCGCATTGAGCGGCTGCCGCTCCGGGGTGGCGGAGCGGTCCGGCTGGCGGGCAAGCGCCTGGCTCATGATCTGCTGCTGTAGATCGGTATGCGGAAGGCGCTGCTAACCGGCCGCCCCGGTCTTTGCCTCGGTCAACAGATCGCGGCTTTTGTCCGGATGATTGCCGTTGCCGGATTTGACCGCAGCGGGTTTTGGTGAACTGCCCGTAGTCCTGGCGGCCCCGGGTCGCTTGCCCAGCAGCGCCTCCACGGCCTCCGGATCCATTTCGATCGAGCCCTTGAAACGGGCGCCGTCCTCAAGGCTTACTCGCGGCGACGTGATGTTGCCCTGTACCTGCGCGGTGCTGCGGATGCAGACCCGTTCCGAACCGATCAGATCCCCGTCGACATGACCATCGACGAACACGGCCTGCGCATGCACATCGGCCTTGACCTTGCCGTCGCGTCCTACGGTAAGACTGTTGTTCAACAGACTGATCTTGCCGCTGACCTCACCCTGGATGATCAGGTCTTCCTCGCCGCGCACGTCGCCGTCGATCTGAATCGACGCGCCGATCACCGCCGCTTCCCGGGTTCCGGATCTGCGGTTGGCCGGCCGGCCGGCGGCTGCCGCGTCGCTACCGGCAGCACGATCGACTTCGTCTGCAGTGGATTTCTTGCCTCGTTCGAACATGATGACCTCCATTGGTCTCTGTGCCCGCCACACATCGGCGTGACCAAACCCTGGGGCCGATAGTCGGCCATGAGATTAAGTAAATCAACCTGCGATAGCGCCAGCAATTACTCCCGCCAGCCTCCGGCTGACGCCGATCCCGGGATGCGACCCGCGTCAGCCCCAGAGATCGTCAAGGCTGTAGGGGGAGCCACGACCGGTAAAGAAAGTGCCGTCAACAAAGCGATAGCCGCGATCCAGATTGTCAATTTGACTCATCGCGGCCGCACCCAGACTCGCTTCGCCGGCAGCGAAATTTTCGCGCAGGCGGTCCGGATTGGAGGACTTGGGGATGACGCTGGTGCCCCGGTTGAGGGCCCAGGCGATGAGTGCCTGACCGGCGCTCAAACCGTGCTTTTCAGCAATCGAAAGGATCACCGGGTCGTTCAGCAGCGAAGGCTCGTCGGCTCTTTTCATGGTCTCCGCCCTGTCCGCGGATCCCAGCGGCGAGTACGCAGTCAATACGATGTCCTGTTTATTACACCATTGCAGCAGGTCTTGCTGAGTCAGATATGGATGACTTTCAACCTGATTCACCGCGGGCCGGATAGTGGCGGTGTCGAGCAATGTTTCGATCTTGCTGCGGCTGAAATTCGACACGCCGATGTTCCGGCACAGGCCGCCTGAAACCGCCTGTTCCATGCCGGCCCAGGTCTGGCTGATCGGTGCTTGCTCGATGCCAAGATACTCCCCGGCATGCTCCGGGAAGACAACCCCCGGTCTGAATGCAATCGGCCAGTGGATCAAATACAGATCCAGATACTCGAGACCCAGATCGCCCAAGGTACGTTCCAGCGCGGGAGTCACATCCGCCCGCGCGTGATCACTGTTCCAGAGTTTTGATGTAACCCACAGCTCTTCGCGCCTGACCTCGCCAGCGCGGATCGCGGCCTGGATCGCGTTGCCGATCTCGGCCTCGTTACCGTAAATCGGCGCACAGTCAAAGTGCCGGTAACCGATGCCGATGGCCTCGCGCACTACCGATCCGACTACCCCCGCATCCGCCTTCCATGTGCCCAGCCCAAGAGCGGGCATGGTGCTGCCGTTGCCGAAATCGAACGCCTTCATGCTTGCCTTCCCCATGATGATCAGAACCGGTCAGAATCGAGACTCATCCGTCCCGGGCTCGCCGCCGGTTCGGCCGCCAGTATAGCCAGATTGGACAGACCGCGGTGGGGCTGGCGCATGGCCTGCCAAACCGGACGCCGGCCGCCAGTTCACGGTTCCACAGGGATGGGTTAGAGTGACGCTGGCTGACCCGGAGTGATGTTCGCGTGGTGTCGCTTTTGGGGCTATCAGGTCATCGCAGCCAGCAGGCCTCGCAAGGGAACCTATGCTCAACATGATTTCGCGCTCGCGGCATCGATTGCGACGATCCGGCAGCCATATTGCCGGCTGTGTGCTGTCTGCCGCTGCGCTGATCTGCCTGGTGATATCGCCAGCCGGAGCACGTGAGCCCTGGTATCCGGTCCAGGTTGAGGTTTGGGATCCACCTTTCAATCTCGAGCGCCAGCGCGCAGACAGAGAGTACGTGCCTCTGGATCGGGCGGCCCAGCCGTGGCGGATCTGTCTGTTGATACCTCACCTGAAAGACGCCTACTGGCTCGCAGTTAACTTTGCCATTGTCGACGAAGCCCGCCGTCTTGGTGTGGCGGTAGCCGTGTTCTCTGCCGGCGGATACGATCGCCTGGACCGTCAACGGCAACAGATGGACGAATGCCTGTCGCAGAATCCGGATGGCATCCTGCTGAGCGCCGTATCCAGCGACGGCCTCAATGATCTGATCGAAGATACGGTCGCACATGGCATTCCGGTTATCGATCTGATCAACGGTGTCTCGTCGCCGCAAATCAGTGCGCGGGTAGGCGCCGACTTCTGGGACATGGGCCATGCCGTGGGCGACTATCTCAACCAGTTGCAGGCGCAACGGGGTACACCGGTCCGCATCGCCTGGTTTCCCGGTCCCGCCGGCGCGGGTTGGGTGGAGGCCAGCGATTCAGGATTGCGCGACGCGATCGATGGCCATGCGGTGCAAGTAGTGACTTCTCTGAACGGGGATACCGGGCGAAGCGCACAGCGCGCGCTGGTGGAGGCAGTCCTCAACCAGGCTGAGACGCAGGTCGACTTTATTGTCGGTACCGCGGTGACCGCCGAGGCCAGCGTCACGTTGATTCGCGCCCGGGGCCTGAAGAACAGTATCGGTGTGCTGGCTGACTACTACTCGCCCGCGGTGCACCGAGCCATCCGACGTGGCGAGATCATCGCTGCGCCCAGCGACCTGCCGGCGCTGCAGACCCGGATCGCGCTGGATGTGATGGTTCGGATCCTGGAGAACCGCGAATATTTCCAGCATGTCGGCGCCAGCGTGCAGATGATTGATCGCGAGAAACTCGCAACCTGGGATGCGTCCTCGTCCCTGCCGCCTAGGGGATTTCGCCCGGTGTTTAACGTGGCCTGGCAATGAATCGGGAGGCCAGCAAAGGCAGCGGAGCGCAGCGCTCTGGCGCAGCCGGCATCCGTCGACGGCGCTCGATAGTGCTGATGGCAGCAGTCTTGCTGCTCGGTTCGCTGGGAAGCTATGCAGTCAGCGAAGTGTTGCGCAAACAGGCAGTAGCGGCGTGGGAATCCGAGTCCGGGCAGGCCGCACAGGCGTTGACCGGCACGGTACTGGGCTGGATGGAAGAGAGCTACGCGCCGGTGGCCGCGCTGGCCGTGTTGTTTGAAAATTCCGATGCGGTTACCGAGACTGAGTTGCTCGGCGCTGCGGAAGCGCTGGAGAGCAGATCTTCCGCGTCCTTCCTGGATTCCGTCGCCATTGCCCAGCCGGTTGCCGGCGATGATCGCTGGCGCGTGTCGGTGTCGAATGACCCGTTCGGGCCGTTACCGACAGGTACGCCGCTCGCCGCCAGAGCTGCGGTGATGGATGCGATCCAGGCGGCGGTCGCCCGCGCCGGCACGCAGGTGCTCGGCCCGCCGTTCGCAGCCACCAGCGGTGATCGTTATCTGAGCGTTGCGCTGGCGGTCGAGTCGCCTGCCGGCGAACCCGTCGTGGTGATTGGCCTGTTGCGGATGGACGAATTGGTCGATGGCCTGTTCGAGGTGTTCGGTCTGGAGTCGATCGGGGTTGAGGTCAGCGGACGTTTCCCGACCTCGGACGGACTCGGGCCACGCCTGGATCTGGTCGATATTCCGCTCCCGGATACCAGCCTGATTGTTCACGCGCGCAGCGTCAGCGGTGGTGCGGAGCTGTTCTTCGACTGGCACATCGGCGCAGGGGCACGTGGCGGCGCGCAGACGGAGTCCGCGAGTATCGCGCTGGTGACCGGCATGATCGGCACCCTGTTGCTGACCTGGTTTATCGGTTTCCTGCTGCGTCAGAACCGGATCGTGTCTGAGAAAGTCAGAGAGGCGACCCTCGAACTGGCGGAGAGCGAGGCGCAATTCCGCGCTTTTTACGATCTGAATCTGGTCGGCCTGGCGCTGACCTCCCCGGAAAAGGGCTGGCTGCGGGTGAACCAGTACCTGTGTGACCTGCTCGAGTACAGCGAAGAGCAGCTGATCTGCCACAGCTGGGCCGAGCTGACCTATGCGGAGGACCGCGCTGCCGATGCGGCGCGGTATCAGCGCCTGGTCAACAACGAGATCGACGGCTATGAGCTGGAGAAACGCCTTGTTTCCGGTTCCGGGCAGATCATACCGGTCAATCTGGTAGTGCGTTGCATCCGCAGGGAGGACCAGAGTATCGACTTCGTGGTGGCCATGGTCGAGGACATCCGCAAGCAAAAGGCCGCGGAGGCGGCCTTGCTGGAAGCAAGGGATATGGCAGAGACCGCGCGAGATGCGGCGGAACAAAATACCCGCGCCAAGTCCGCTTTCCTGGCCAACATGAGTCATGAATTGCGCACACCGATGAACGCGATTATCGGTTACAGCGAAATGATCGAAGAGGAGATGGAAGAGGAAGAGCTGGACTCCTTCCTGCCGGATGTACGCAAGATCAAGGCAGCCGGGAAGCACCTGCTGGCATTGATCAACGATATTCTCGATCTGTCCAAGATCGAGGCCGGCCGGATGGATCTTTTCCTCGAGCGCTTCGACCTGAAGGAGATGCTCGAGGAATCGGCAGCGACGGTACAACCGTTGATGAACGCCAGGGATCTCAGCTTTGTTACCCGGCTTGCGGAAGGCCTCGGCGTGGTCCGGGCAGATCTGACCAAGCTGCGTCAGGCGCTGTTCAATCTGCTGTCGAATGCTGCCAAGTTTACTCACAAAGGAACAGTGACCCTTTCTGCTGAGCGCGAGGAGCGTGACGGCACGCCGTGGATTCGTATCCAGGTTCAGGATTCAGGCATCGGCATTGCGCCCGAGAAGCTTAGTGACGTGTTCGAGGAATTTACCCAGGCCGATCTGACCACAACCCGGGAATACGGCGGCACCGGGCTCGGCCTGACGATCAGCCGGCGCTTCTGCCAGATGATGGGCGGGGATATCAGCGTGACCAGCACACCCGGAGTCGGGTCCACGTTCACGATCGAGATTCCCGCGGTCGTCGATGCGCTGGAGGCAGCCCGTGTATCGGCGGAAAAAATTGCAGACACCGGGGGCGAGGCATCGGGCGAGGGAACGGCCATCCCGGAGGCGGGGGCAGAGGGGGACGGTGCGCTGGTTCTGGTTATCGAGGACGATGCCGGCGCCCGAGAGTTGCTGACCAGAACCCTGAGGAAAGACGGTTACGCGGTGGCGGAAGCGGCCGACGGAGATACCGGCCTGGCCATGGCGGCGACGCTGAGGCCCGCTGTGATTACGCTGGATGTGATGATGCCGGGCGTAGATGGATGGTCGGTATTGCGCAAGCTGAAGGCTGACCCGGCACTGCGTGATATTCCGGTGGTCATGGTGAGCATGATTGCGGACAAAGGGATGGGCAAGGCCCTGGGTGCGGTCGATTATCTGGTCAAGCCGGTGGACAAAAGCGTATTGCTACGCTCCGTCGGCCGCTATGCCCATGGCGACAGTGCGGACGTGCTGATCGTTGAGGATGATGCACCGACTCGCGAATTGATGCGACGCAGCCTCGAACAACTCAAGCTGACTGTACGCGAAGCGGAGAACGGGCAGCAGGCGCTGGATCGGATCGCGGAATCGGTGCCGGATCTGGTGTTGCTTGATCTGATGATGCCGGTCATGGACGGATTCGAGTTCCTGAGTCGACTCCGGAACAGTAGCGATCGGGCTGCGCAGATCCCGGTGATCGTTCTGACCGCCAAGGTGCTGACCGAGGCAGAACGGCGCCTGCTCAACGACAGTGCTCTGGAAGTCCTGAGCAAGGACGCGAACGGGCTTGGCAGCGTCGCCGGTGAGATTCGCAAGGTGCTGCAGTCGGAAACTGGTAAGCAGGCGTGAATCCTCTCCGGCCGGGTGCGCGGCCGAACCTGCGCTTCTTTATCGGCGGCATACTCGCGACCACGGTTACGGTTTCTGCCCGGTCAGGCTTGCCGGCGGGGCCTGCCTGCCGCTCAGGTTTGCGCCCGAATGCAGTTGCCCCGTCCACGCGGACACGCAGATGACTTTGGCCGCGACGCGGGTGCCGACGCCGCTGCTGATTATCTTCGGCCTGGTCAATCTGCCGTTGTCCATGCTGATGTCGCCGACTGCAGCGATCTTGCCGAATTATTATCTCGAGTACAGCGGCGTCACGCTGGCAGGCCTTGCTACCGCGACCCTGGTGGCGCGCCTGTTCGATGGCGTGACGGATCCTCTGATCGGGTTCCTGTCCGATCGCGCCGGCAATCGCAAGCCCTGGATGGCGGGCGGCGCGATACTCATCTCAATCAGCGTCTGGTTTCTCTACAACCCAGGCCCGGAGGCGGGGTTATCGCACCTGTTGATCTGGTATCTGATCGTGACGCTGGGCTGGACCCTGGTTGAGATCCCGCACACCGCGATGGCGGCCGAGCTATCCGTTGATTATCAGGAGCGCTCGCGAATCGCGCTGTGGCGTCAATTACTCGGCTTCGCCGGTGGCGTCATGTTCATGGCTTCCCCCATGCTGCTGTTCGGGGGCAGCACTGAATTCAACCCGTCGGTAATGAAGACGCTGGCGCTCTTTATCGCCGCGGGTTTGCCCCTGTTCGTCTTGTTGTTGTGCTGGCGCGTGCCGGAGCCAAAGCGCCGGATCAAGGTCCGCCAATTGCGGCTGGCAGATCTTTGGCTGGCGTTGCGCAGGACGCCGCCATTGCAGTACTTCCTCGCAACCCAGGTGCTGTTCGGCCTGGCGACCGGCGCAGTCGCCAGCCTGTTCGTGATCTATGCAAGTCAGTATCTGGGTCTGGCCGACAAGATTCCCCATATTGCCATGCCCATGACGCTTGCTATGGCCGCCGGCATGCCGTTGTGGCTGCAGGTGATGAAGCGTGTAGACAAGCATCGCGCCTGGGCGGCGGCAGGACTGGGCATGATCGCGACTCTGGCCTGGGTGCCCGCCCTCGAGCCCGGGCCACAGGCACTGACCCCGATGATTGTGATCATGGCAACGTTTGGCTTTTTCCTCGGCCTGTCTTCGATCGCGCTGCCGTCGCTGCTCGCCGACCTGGTGGATTACGATCTGTGGAAGAACGGCAAGGATCGGGCGGCGATCTTCTTCTCCTTTCAGGCGCTGGTGACCAAGCTCAATCAGGGCGTGGGCGGTGCAATCGCGCTGGCCATCCCGACCTGGTTCGGCTTCACCGGCAAGGGCGCGTTGACTGCGGAATCCGTGCTCGGACTGAAATTCGCCTTTGTCGGATGGCCCGCCTTGCTATTGTTACCGATGACGATGCTGGCCTGGCGGTATCCGCTGGATCGACGTGCACACGGAATTCTGGCGCGGCGGCTTGCGACCAGGCCACCATAGGAATGAGCATAGCGGCTGGCAAAGCGTCGCTTCTAATCGGGCCCGAGCCCGGGAGACAAAGACAATGAACAGAGCCTCATGGGTAATGCTTGGGCTCCTGGCGCTGGCGGTGAGCGCCTATCTCGTCTATCAGAGGTTTCAGCCCGAGCAAGTCGCAATCAACATCGAACCGGCATCCGTCGAACCGGCGCCGGCGACTACCGCGCCAACGCCCACGCGGCCGGAGATTGTCGAATCCATGCCGCCGCCGGTTCTGACCGAGCCTGCCGAACCACTGCCGGCCCTGGAAGATAGCGACCCCGAAGTGCGCGACGGGGCAGTCGCGATTTTCGGCGCGGACTATGTCCAGCAGTTTCTGGTCCCGGCGGACATCGTGCGCAAACTGGTTGTGACGACTGACAATGCGCCGCGCGACAAGGTCGCTTTGCGCCTGCGTGCCATACCGCCGCTGCCCGGCAGGTTCATCGCTGAGGGCGACGGAGAGGTCACCGTGCTCAGTGAGGAAAATTTCGAGCGCTACACGCCATGGGTAAACGTGTTTGCCAATGCCGATCCGGCACAACTGGCCGATCTTTACGTCCGCTATTACCCGCTGTTGCAGCAGGCCTACGAGGAATTGGGATATCCGGATCAACAGTTCCATCATCGGGTACTGCAGATGATCGATGATTTGCTGGCCGCACCGGAGATAGACGAGCCGATCTATCTGGTAAGGCCTCACGTGTTGTATCAATTTGTCGATCCGCAACTCGAAGCGCGCTCGGCGGGACAGAAGGCGTTGATCCGCATGGGTCGGGAAAACGCGGAGCTGGTGAAGAACAAGCTCCGTGAGATTCGGACTTTGATCATCGTACCGCCGGAAGATTAATGACTCGCTTGCGTGTTTTATCGGGCATACAACGAGGCCGGCGAAGGATTGAAGCCTCTGATGCGTCTTTGCGAGTATCTGTTTCTGTGCGCCAGCGAACCATGGTCGCGGTGCCTGCGACTTGACTGGCTGACTCAGTAATGGCCAGATTAGCGGCGACTCGACAACGCACTGCCCGGATAAAATCTGAATCATGCGCGAGTTTTCGCGCGGGAGGATCAGGATGATTGCGACGATTTCACGGCTCAGCACTTTGCCTGGCGCTGTTTCCGGAATGAGCGCTTTGCTGGTATTGATGTGGCCAGCACTGGTTCAGGCGGAAGGGATGCAGGCCGCTGCAGAGATCAACAGCTGCAGCGACACCAAGATCACCGGTACTGCAACACTGATCGAGCAAGTCACTCCTGAGGGGATCAAGGAAGTGACCATCGAAATGAAGGTGAGCGGTCTTTCCGATGGCAAGCATGCGGTCCACATTCACGAGAATGGCGTATGCGAGCCTTGCGGCGCGGCGGGTGGTCACCACGATCCCGGCCCGTTTGGCCAGCCACGTCCGGATAGCGCAGGTGACGAGGTCCCGGCGAAAGATATCAACCATCCTTATCACATGGGTGATCTGATCAACATCGAGGTCATCGATGGGCAGGGTTATATGAAGCACACGACAAACCGCGTGACCCTTTCTCCCGGCCGCCTGACGATTCTCGATGACAACGGCAGCGCATTCATCATCCACACCAATACAGACACTTACTGCGACGAAGAAACGGACCTGAAGAAGGGCTGCGCCGGCGGTGCCCGCGACGCTTGCGGCATCATTCGTCCGGTCGGGAACTGAGCCAGCGCATCCGCAGTCATGCATCTGTCCCGGCTATGCCTGGAACGCGCAATTCCGCCTGCCAGGGTTGGTCGCCTGATCAGAGTAGTCGGCCCGCGGCGGACTTTGCGCGGGGATCGGCTGAGTCGCCTTCTTCGGCAGACTGTTCCGGTCCGAACCGTTTCCCGCTTGCGCAAATTCGCGCGTCTTCTATGCGCGAGAGTGCCCGCAAACGAGGCAGCGTCGGGATGGCCAGAATTTTGTTCCCGGTCTCTTCGTGGCGCCGGGGAGCGGCGGGGCGATGCCAATGCCGGAGGTGTGGTATCAACCGCGTGGGTCGCTGCCGGATTGCGGAAAACCCTTATATTGCAGTGCAGAACGGGCAATTATCCGAGGGCAAGGCCGGCCGCTGAGCTCGCTCAGCGAGGCAACCCGGATGTTGTTTAAATGCAACACTTTGGTGAAAATTTGCCCAGTGATGGATCAGCGAGGGCGAGCGTGTGCAAAGCTACGCCAGAGGGGGGGCTTGGCATGACGTCTCATGTCCTGCGAAAATCGCTCGGTTGCGCTAGCCTTTGGACCCAGCCAGGAGTTTCGGTCGGGGTCTGGCGATGCGCTCATTTCTTCTTTCTAATACATCGCCAAGACACTGAAAAGTGGTATGATGTTGCGTAGGAGCGACCTGCTCTAGGGGCTACCCGAGGATAAATCTTGTCAGCTGAATCCATGTCGATGAAACCGACAGAGACAAACCGGTGCCTGCCGCTCAAGAATGAAGGCTTCGCCAATCTGGTCGAAGCGCTCGAATATGCGGCCCAGGGTGAGACGGGTTACAACTTTTACAACGGCCGTGGAGAGCTCTACGCCGTTCTGAGCTACCGGGAGCTGCGTGACCAGGCCCAGGTGTTGGCTCGTCGTCTGCTTGGGCTGGGCTGCGAGCGCGGCGCACGGGTGGGTATCGTTGCCGAAACCCACCCGATGTTTCATCGGTTTTTCTATGCCTGTCAGTACGCCGGGTTTATTCCGGTTGCGCTGCCGTCGAGTGTTCAGATCGGTGCCCACAAGGCGTACGTCGAACAGCTCAGTCGCATGCTCGAGACGTGTGGCGCGGACATTGCGGTTTCCCCTGAATCTCACGCGACCTTTTTGCGCGAGGCCACCGCAACGCTGAATCTGAAGATGGCCGGTGTGCCGGAAGACTTTGATGCACTCCCCGAGGTCGAGACCGATCTGTGCCCGATGTCGGCAGATGAACCGGCCTATCTGCAGTACACATCAGGCAGCACGCGCTTCCCGCGAGGCGTTGAGATCACCCAGCGGGCGGCGTTACAAAATCTTTCCGAGATTGCCCAGGAAGGGCTCAAGATCGGACGCGAGGATCGGATGGTTTCCTGGTTGCCGTTGTACCACGACATGGGCCTGGTGGGCTTCATGCTGGTGCCGTTGGCGAGCCAGTTATCCACGGATTATTTGTCGCCGCGAAGTTTTGCCATGCGGCCGCGATTGTGGTTGAAGCTGATGTCCGAGAACCGGGGCACGATTTCTTCCAGCCCGCCGTTCGGTTATGCGCTGTGCGCAAAGCGTCTGCGCTGGGCTGACTGCAACGCATATGACCTCAGCGCCTGGCGGGTTGCCTGTGTGGGCGCAGAGCGTATCAATCCGGAGCCGCTGGAGCGATTTGCCGAGGTGCTCAAACCGACTGGTTTCAGCCCCGAAGCCTGGGTCGCGTGTTATGGCATGGCTGAGTGTACGCTGGCGATCAGTTTTGCCCCGCTGGGTGCCGGCCTTGAGATCGACATCGTTGACAAAGAGGTCATGGCCTCGCTTGGCGAGGCTCGTCCGCTGCCGGACACCGATCGCGGGCGGACCAACGCGCTGTGCTTTGTCGATTGCGGCGAGTTCCTTCCCAGCTACGAATATTCGATTCGCGACGAGAAGGGCAACCTGCTGTCGGACCGGCGTTGTGGTCGCATCTGGGTCAAGGGGCCCAGCGTGATGACCGGATACTTCCAGGATCCGGAGGCCACCGCAGAAGTCATGTGCGAAGACGGATGGCTTGATACCGGTGATATCGGTTATTGCGTCGGTTCAAGGGTTTTCGTCACTGCTCGCCACAAGGATGTGATCATCATCAAGGGCCGTAACATATGGCCGCAGGATCTTGAGCACCTGGCAGAGCAGATTCCCGGCGTGCGCTATGGTCACGTGTCCGCATTTGCGGCGCCGACGGAGGATGGCGACGAGCTGGCCGTTCTGGTCGCGGAATCACGTGAGAAGAATCCTGCCCGTTGCCGAGAGATCATCGAGGAGATGAAAGCGGCGGTGCAGACGCATTTCGGCATCAACAGCCACATCGACCTCGTCCCGAGCGGCACCTTGCCGCGGACTTCTTCGGGCAAATTGTCTCGCTCGCAGACCAAGCGCGATTTCATTGCGCGCGAATCCTGGGGTGCGGATCAGGACAGCGAAGGGTTGGCTTCCGCGGAAGCGAATGGATGACGCCAAAGCGCGTCCACCTCTCTTAGCCCTTACCGGCGCTACCGGCTTCATCGGCCAGCAACTGCAGCGGCAATTGCTGGCCGATGGCTTTGGGCTTCGTGTTCTGGTCAGACCCGATTCAACACGACCAGGCAATATCCTCCCGGGCGCGCAGGTCGCCAGGGCGCATCTGGATGATGCAAGCGGCCTTGCCGAGGCGCTGCAAGGCGTAAATGCCGTGGTTTATTGCGCCGGCAGTGTACGTGGCCGGGTTCCGGCAGACTTCGCCGCCGCCAATATTGATGGTGTCCGATATCTGGCTGCCGTGCTGAGCAGCCTGGACGCACCACCGCCGGTGCTGCTGATTTCCTCGCTTGCCGCCAGCCGCCCCGAGATTTCAGCCTACGCGGCCAGCAAGGCTGAGGGCGAGCGGCAACTGCGGGCGCATCCGGAGTTGGCTTGGACTATACTGCGACCGCCAGCGGTTTATGGGCCTGGCGACAAGGAAATGCGGTCAATCCTGGCCTCGATTCGGCACGGTCTTGCCTTCGTGCCGGGTCCGCCCGGGCAGCGTTTGTCCTTGTTGTATGCACAGGATCTGGCGTCGGCGGTGTCCGCCTGGGTGACTTCCAGCGCAGCATGCCGTCACCAGGTATTCGAGATTGACGACGGGCATCCGGATGGTTACGACTGGGATCAGATCGGGGAGGCCGTGGGTCATGGTCGGGTGCGACAGATTCGTGTCCCTGCAGCGGTGCTCAGGCTGCTGGCGAGGATAAATTGGGTTTTGTCCGGCATGTTGGGTTATGCGCCGATGCTGACGCCAGGCAAGGTCAGAGAATTAACTCAGAAAGCCTGGGTCTGCGATAATGCGACTTTCGGCCGAATTACAGGCTGGACCCCGGCAGTCGGTCTGCGCGAGGGCGCCAGACGGATGTTCGACCAAGCGGGTCGGGGTTGAGATCGATTTTTGGAGTGAGCAGTGGAGCAAGACACCAAGGAAATAGAACAAGCGCTGCGCAAAATTCTCTCGGGTTCTGTTGATAGCTCGGTTGATCTTGCCAGCGAAACAGATTTCGTATCGGATCTCGGCCTGGAATCGATCCAGGTTCTTGAGTTCATCATGGAGGTCGAGGAGCATTTCGATATAGCGATCGATCTGGAAAGTCTCTCCGATGTGAGGACTGTCGGCGAATTGACCAAAGTCGTCGCCGCCGCGGTCCGGGACTGATCATGGACAAGGTTGACCTGCTCGACAAGTTCCAGAAAATCGCTGCTAACCGTGACCAGCTTTCCGCGGTTGGCCGCGACCCCACCAGCATCGTCATTGATCGGATCATCTCGCCCACCGAGGCGATCATCGACGGCAAACCGACCATACTGGTTGGCACCAACAATTATCTGGGCCTGACATTCGACCCCGAATGTGTGGCCGCGGGTCAGACAGCACTCGCGGAATCGGGCACTGGCACCACCGGATCACGCATGGCTAACGGCAGCTACGCCCCGCATCTGGCGCTTGAACGGGAGCTGGCCGAGTTCTATCAAGTTGGCCATGCGATGGTTTTCTCGACCGGCTACGCGGCCAACCTCGGCACGATGGCCGCATTGGTCAATACCGGGGATGTCGTCGTACTTGATGCTGATGCGCACGCCAGTCTGTATGACGGCTGCCGCATGAGCGGCGGCTCGGTCTACCGTTTCCGTCACAATGACATGACCAGTCTGGCCAACCGACTGCGCCGCCTTGAGGATAAGGCCAGCCGCACATTGATCGTCGTTGAAGGACTCTATAGCGTGCTCGGTGATCGTGCACCCCTGCGCGAGATTGTCGCTCTCAAGCGCGAGTATGGCGCTCACCTGCTGGTTGATGAAGCACATTCCCTGGGTATCTACGGTGCCCACGGTCGCGGTGTCTGTGAGGAGCTTGGTGTCATGGACGATGTTGATTTCATCGTCGGGACCTTTAGCAAGAGCCTCGGCGCCACCGGAGGGTTTTGCGCCAGCAAACACGAAGTCCTGTCCTTGTTCAGATACGCCAGCCGGCCGTATATCTTTACCGCATCCGGTAATCCTTCGGTTATTGCAACGACACGAGCCGCGCTGCGCCAGCTACAGGCAAAACCTGAGTTGCGACAGAAACTGCACGACAATGCCGGGCGCCTGTATACGGGGCTGGAAGAAATGGGCCTGCAGCTGGGCGCCGATGTGAGTCCGGTGATAGCGGTGCGTTTTGAGCAAAGCGAGGATGCCGCTCGAACCTGGGAGAAATTGCTGGAAGCCGGGATCTACACGAACCTGTTCGTACCTCCAGCCACCCCTGACGGGACCAGCCTGCTACGCTGTAGCGTGAGCGCGGCCCACACCAGCGATCAGATCGACACCATCCTGAATCGGTTCCGCGATGCGATTCAGCCGCTAAAAGCCCGAGCGGCGAACGCAGATTGAGACTGGCGCTAGCGGAAAGCGCCCTTGCGATAAAGCTGCCAAAGCAGCCCCCAGGCAAAGATCAGCGGGAACCGCCGTTGCCGTTCGCTGGGTTCGACATGCACGCCGGAATGGCGCTCGATTTTCCACAACAGATAATCCAGCGGATCCTCAAAGGTCATCGCAGCCTTGATGATGCGCGCAGCTGACAGGAATTTGCCTTGCAGTCGCCGCAGCCACCAGAGCCTGGCTGCTCGACGACGCTCACGCTCACCGGTGTCCGTGACGAAGTCGTCATCGCCCCCGGCTGCGGATCGAAAACCCAGATCGCCGTTCGCAAGAGCGCGGGTCAATTGCTGGAAATACTCGGCATTGCCTTCGAACAGGCCCCTGGCGTACGCAGGGTTTTCGCTGCGTAATTCACATCGATAAGTGAGTCCGAGACCGCGCACCCAGAGATCCGCACAGGAAAAACGGGGCGGCAACATCGGCACAACCCGTCGAACGAAGGTCCTTGACGCCTGACAGACAGCCTGAGCCAGGCGTTCCCGCACCGCCGGGTCCCGACAGTAAAGAATCCTGCTTGGTTGAGCGAAACGCGCCCAGAAATAGGAATGGAAATCCCGCGACTGGGATTTCTCGAATTGTTTCAGCAGCAGCGTCGCGCACTTCGCCCGGATCGCCTTGGCGCCGCTGCCTAGGTGAATCTGATAGACGTTGGGCGGCAGTAATCTGCAGGCTGGTCCCTGCCAGCGGCTCGGCAGCTGATCAAAGTCTCTTAGCAGGACATAGAAATCCAGCAGCGTGTCACGTTTCCCGCGCAGGTAAGATCCATAAACCAGCACCGCTTCGAGCGAGTCTCCATAGCGCTGGCGGATGACGTCCAATAAAGACAACAACGCCGGATCATCGGTCCGCCATTCGCTGGTCACCCGCTCGCGGATCAGGTCGATTGCGCTAATTGTCTGTGTATCCGGGTTCACGCGTCGGTCCTTGATCGCCAGACTGGTCGGGCTGTTTGAACAAGCTTCAACAGACCACCCCCGGCATCTCAGGGGCGACCGTAAGCGGCCCGCGTGCCGGAGAACGTGCGATAAGACCTGGGATACTCACGCCGGGCGTGTTCCGCATCCCGCAGCCAGGACTGCAAGCGCTCGCCTCGCGCGCGGGCTACAGACGCCTGGCACAGGCGCAGAAGAAGTACCGCCGTGCTGGCGACAGTCCAGAACGCGACCGCAACAAAACCCAGATCAGGGCGTCCGAACAACAGGCTGATGGTCAGCAGCACCAGGCAGGGATTTCGCCGCGCGGTAACCAGCCGGAAATAAGAGTCAAACGGCCGCCAGCTGAACACCTCACAGCGCAGGATCACTTCGAACGCCCCCTCGACGATGCGTCCCACCGCATAGAACGCAAATATCAGCCAGTTGAGGTCATGCACATCGAGGCCCATCCATGGAGAGAACCCGGTCAGTGACAGTCCCCAGTAGATATACCAGAATGGTGGGTGGACGATATCCATACCATGGTCCAGCACATGGCCGAGACGGCTGGATTTGACCGTCACCCGCGCCAGCTTGCCGTCGACGGTATCGAGATAAGTCATCAGCCAGCCGAAGATCAGGCCCAAGGCGTACTCGCCACGCCAGAACAGCCAACAGGTGGCCAGCATCAACAACAGGCTGATCAACGTAACCGCATTTGGCGTGATGCCCAGGGACGCACATAAGCGTACGCCGACCCTGGCCGGGCGCGGCCAGACCCACTTGGTTACAAAATCAGTAATGCCCTTGTACGCGTTTCCATAGAGCTGGTTTTCCAGTCGCGGCTTGCGCTGGTCGGAGATACGCTCAAGCAATGGCGCTTCAGACCGTCTCAAGGTCGAATCAAAGGCCCCGAGCGCGTCCGGATCAACGGTTCGCAGCGGCTCGTGGATCACCGGTGACCCGGCGTCGAGTATCGACATTGCCGCCTGAACATGAATACCGTCGATCATCGCAGCAGCTGGATCTGATTCCCCTGCAGTCACCAGAATGGTATTGGTCTGGCGTGCAAGCGCGGCCAGGGTCCGGGTCTCAAAAAGATAGTCGGCTCGCACCAGCAGGACCCGGGCATCGACTGCGTCGACTGATAAGTCGACCGATAAAGGATCGAGGCTATCCAGCAGCGATATATCGCCGACTTCGCGCAGCTGGCGTGCGATACGCTCGCGCGAGCTCAGGCCCCAGAGCCGTGTCCCTGATTCACCCATGATGTAGGCAATGGCATTCATGATGGATAAAAGCGGGCCAGGCAGGGGATCGGCTCGACAAAGGCGTCGAGTGGGCGGATTATAATTAGCCACGCCATGGCTGGCAAAGCACTGCTGAATCACGGATGCGTCTGATACACCTCACCGATCCCCATCTGACATCGTTGGAGAACCAATCGCTGGCTGGGCTCACCCCCAAGCGCTCGCTGAGCTATCTGTCATGGCGCCGGAAACGACGGTTTCAGCACGATGCTGCGGCGCTTGAGTTTCTTACCCGAGCCCTGCTCGCCGAGCAGGCTGATCAGATCCTGGTAACGGGCGACCTTACCCACATTGGCCTGGCCGAGGAAATCCGCGCGGCCAGGACCTGGCTGGAGAGTCTCGGTGCGCCGGATCGAGTGATGCTGGTACCAGGAAACCACGACCTGATGGCCGGGGACTCCTGGGGCGCGGCGTCCAATACCTGGGGCGACTATCTCCATCTGGATACCCGCCAGGCCGGCGTTTCGGTAGAGGACGCATTTCCGATCATCCGGGAATTTCCCGAAGTGGCCATCATCGGCGTCTCGTCGGCCCATCCTACGCCGATCCTGATGGCCAGCGGCAGCCTGGGCAGCGGCCAGCTAAGGCGCCTGGAGGATCTGGCAGAGCAGGTCAAAAAACGCGGCAAGTTCTGCTGCCTGATGATCCACCATCCCCCGATTCCGGGCATCGTTGGCCGGCGACGGGCGCTGGCGGACGCGGCACAACTCGAGTCTTTACTTGAACGCCAATCCATCGATCTGGTGTTACACGGCCACACCCATCGCAACGAGGAGATCGCGCTTGGCGGGCGCATGATCTACAGCACTGCGTCGGCCTCGAGTATCACCAGCCATGCGCCAGCGGCTTATCGCGTTATTGACGTGCAAAAGCTCGCGGACGGCTGGCAGGTAAGTATGGCCCTGAAGTCTGTGGTGGAAGGTCGGGACGAGGCCTGGAGCATGGAGACCATTGAACAGGCCCGCTGGCACGCGGGAAGCTAGCGAACCTTGCGCAGCGCGTATATCGCGATGACCAGAAGCAGACTATCCGGGGCAAAGGCGGCCATCACCGGGTTGAGTTCATACAGCAACGCCAGATTGCCTACGATCTGCTCCCCGAGATAGAACAGGATGCCGATACCACCGCCGATCGCGACCCGCTGCCCGATCGACATGTTCCTGACCGAGCCCATCACGAACGGGATTGCCAGCAGCGACATCGCGATAAGTGCCAACGGCAGACTCATCTGTTGCCAGAAAATGAACCGATAACGGTGAGTATTCAATCCGTTGCTTTCCAGACGCTTGATGTACTGGAACAGGTCCAGCGGGGACAGCGCTTCTGCGGGCTGGATCAGGCTGGACATCTGCTTTTCAGTGAGTACGTTGCGCCAGGGCAAGTTGTCTACGTTGCGTTCCAGGGCGTAATCGTCCTTCAGCTGACTCTGCCGGACGCCGTGAAGCAACCACTCCTCCGGACTCAGAATGTCGGCCCGTTCGGCCAGCGTGAGCTGGTCGAGACGACCATTGGCGTCGAGCTCATAAATTTCGATTTCGCTTGGAACTCGTCCGAAAAGCACGCTGCCGACGCGGATCAGCTGGTTGCCGGATCGGGTCCAGAATTCGGCCCCTGACCGTCCACCCTCCGATGAAGCCTGATTGAACTGTTTGCTGCGAAATTGACCGGCCTTCTTCTCCCATTGGGGGATGGCGAAGCTCTGCAACAAAAGGACTGCCGCGATCAAGGCCAGCGCGACCTGGCTGACAGGCCAGGATATTTGTCGCGGGGACAGACCGGCGGCGCGCACCGCCAGCACTTCGCGGTGATTGGCCATCGCGCCAAGTCCCAGCAGAGCGCCCAGCAGTGTGGCCACCGGCAGGATATCGGCAGTCCGTCGCGGCAGCGTCAGGATCACAACCTTGATCGCGTCGATAGACTGGAACGCGCCCTTGCCCACATCCTCGAGCTCCTCGCTGAGGGCCAGAAAACTGAACAAACCTGCCAGCATCAGCAGCACCGGCACGATGCCCTTGGCGAAACTGGTGGCGATGTAGCGGTCAAGCAGCTGCATGTTGCCTCTTGCGTCGCAAACGGGCGAACCACCGGCCCCAGGGTTGATAGGCAGCGACAACGGCAAGCGCCAACAAGCCCGGCGCCCACCAGATGCTCATGGCGCTGCCTTGTTCCACCCAGGTCCTGGCCACGGTGACCATGTTGAAATACAGCGCGTAAACCAGCAATGCGATAACCAGTCCCGCATAACGACCCTGGCGCGGCCGGCTTCGGCTCAAGGGCACGGCGAGGATAGTAAGCAACAGAACCGAGATTGGAGTCGAGATTCGCCACTGGAACTCGGCCCGGTCGCCCGGGTCCTGGGAGTGATACAGAGTCATGGTGTCCGCGGTCTTGGTCTTGTAGCCGACGGGTTTCGGTGCTTTGACCGGCAGTCGGATGGAGAACTTCCCAAAGGTGCCGAACAGATCCGGCCCGTCCACTGTAGTCTTGAAGATATTGGCATCGAGCAATTGCAGGCGATGATAGTCCTCTTCGGCACGCAGCGTCAGACGCCCTCCCTTGGCTGAAACGACTTCGATATCGTTGCCGTCGCGGCTGCGAATAAAGACCCCTTCAAGGTGATCCAGACCGCCCTGAATATGTTCGACAAAAACGGTGCGGTTGCTGTCCTCATAGGAGTAGAAGCGGCCTGCCCGGACACGATCGATCTCGGAGGACGCTTCCGCCGCGGCTTTCATGTCGTAGGATTTGGCGTAAGCCCAGGGCCGGACGACCGTGGACATCAGGCCTACCAGGATGGCGACGAACAGCGCCAGACGAAAAATAGGGCGCAGCAAGCGCAACTCGCTGATCCCGGCAGCGCGCAGTGCGGCCATTTCGGAATCCGAATAGAGGCGGCCCATGGCCATAACCACTGCTACGAACAGCGCGCTCGGCAGCAGCACTTCAAGCGCTACCATGGACTTCAAAAAGGTCAGCCGCGCGACGTCTTCGCCTCCGAGCAGGCCGCTGCTGGCATCAGTCAAAAATACCGTCAGGCTATAGGTCAGGAAGACCACCATCAAAACCGCGGTGACTCCGAGAAACGGGGCGCTGACTTCGCGCAGCAGGTAGCGGTCGATAATCAAGCTGTGTCGCTCCACGCGGTGGGGTCCGGTTGCGTCGTCGGTCGGTCTGCGCCGCTCATTTCCGGCGCTGGACTCGCAAGACCCCTCCGATAGCTTGCTATAATCGAACGCATCTGTTCCCAAATCAAATTCTCGCGCGCTGGAGAGCCCGGATGAACAAATTGCTGGCGATCATGCTGATCGGCGGGTGTCTGATGGCGCAACCCGGATTAGCCGAAGACAAGCTGGAATTCAGTTCCGATGAGCCGATTCTGGTGCGGGCGGATGAGGCCTGGGAAGAGCCGGGAGAGGCGGTCACCCATTTCCGGGGAAACTTTGAAATGAGTGGTTCCGAGTGGTCGGTCAAGGCAGACGAGGCATCGGTCTTTGGACCCTTGAATACACCTGATCGGATCGTGATCACTGGCTCCCCGGCCCAGGCCTGGATCAAGAAATCCGGAGAAGAAGGGAAGGTCGAAGGCGAGGGCCAGCGCATCGAGTACCTGCGCAGCACTGATTCCCTGAGCTTGTCGGGGGACGCTGTGATTAAGGATGGCGAAAGCACCGTGCGCAGCGGGCTGATCGAATACGATATGGTGGCGAAGCGCTTCAAGGCCAGCGGCGACAAAGGCGTCACCATCGTAGTGGATCGAAATAAGTAACGTCTGGTCTTGTGCTCACGGCCGTGGGCAGCAGATGCGTAGATTCCAGCGCTTGCGGACGGGCGTGGGGCGCAACGGCGCTCGCCCCTATGGTTCCCGCAATCTGCGCTCTGACTGCGGCACAAGGCCCGGGCCGGGCGACAGCCCGCGCGCCCTATCGGGGCCAGTTGGATTTAAGTTTTTCGATCAGCGCGATGTTGGTGGCCGCGTCCGTTGCAGTCACCGCGTTCAGATCCGGCGGCCCCGGCCAGCTAGCGTCAGCAAAACTGATTTGATGAAACCTCTGCGCCTCCGGGTAACGCGGCAGCACATGAAAGTGGACATCAGGATCGACCATCATCAGCATCAGATAATTCAGCTTCGAGTAGCCAAAACTGTCGCTCAAAGCAGATTCCAGCTCATTCGAAACCAGCTTCAATTCGGCAAAGGCCGCGGCGGATAGATCGCCGAATCGCCGCGCTTCTTCCTTGCAGATAACCACCAGCGCGCCCAGCGTTACCTGCTTCGGTCGGAGCTGCACGGACCAGTGGGGATACTCCCGCACCAGGGTGTCGGGATAACCAAATTTCTCCATGGTCTGATTCAAGCAGCGCCCCTGCTGACCACTGGCTCATCATTGACGACATTCTGGCCCCAGCCTTCCAGGACCTGCTCTGCACGGAGCAGGTCGGCGCGATTGTCAACCTCGCACCAACTGAGGCCATGGATCGGGCAGATTGCCACGTTCCACTCCTGGGCCAGCGCATCGATGGCGGACAGATACCATCGGTTAAGACCCTCGCCGCGACGCATCAGATGATCGACCATGGCGGAGAAACGGCTGACTCCTTCTCCGCGAAATACCATCATGCCAATGGACTCGCCATTGATGGTATCCAGTTCAAGCTGCTTGCCGACGCGGAGCAGCCGATTGCCCCGACTCACGATTTTCATATCGTCCGGGTCATATTCCGATTTGATGTCTGCAGCGAGGGTGATCGCCATCGGTGAACTGGAAGCAAGCAAACGTTTCATAATTGCGGCTTCAAACAACGTGTCGCCGTTGATAATCATGAACGGCGCATCCATCTCGCCCCTCGCGGCCCAGCAGGTGCCAAGATTGTCGCTGTGCGCATAGAACGGGTTGTAAAGCCCGCGGACCGGGACCGCTTGATTGCGCTGTATGATTTCGTCAACCTGGTCGGCACCGAATCCGGTTACGACGACGACCTCATCCACATCGCATTTGGCGATCTCCTGCAGCTGCCACTCCAGGATTGAGCGACCCAGCACCGGCAGCGCGCACTTCGGCATGTTCTCGGTGAGCGGGAGCAAGCGGCGTCCTTGACCAGCACTGAGGATAATTGCTTTCATTTTCCGTATCTCTTTTGCCGCATCAGCAGCGTGGAGTTCTCAGATATCCGTATTTCATGCATCTGCAGGGCCAGCCCTGAACTGCGCTGGACCGCACTGATCCGACGGTTCCGGAGAGCATTTCCGGAAACACCGGCGATCAGTTCTTTCGTGGATCAGGCCGCCCTGGCGGCGTGCGAGTTTCCCCTTTCTATTGAGCTGGCTTTCCGTTGCGCCGGGGCTACGGCACTGACAAGGCTACCACTCGGTCACGGCGGCACGCTCCCGGCCCACTAACGATAATCGACCCACCGAGACCGTCCCTGGTTCCCGGGTTCATGGCCACCATGAATAACCGTGGCAATATCCTTGGAATCCCGGAGCCAGTAACTCAACCTGCCCGTGTTCGAACCTGTTGCCGGCCAAGGACCCTCGACTGGCCGTTGATCGACCCGCCCCTGGCCGCGCCGGTAGCTGATCATTTTACCATCATTTGCCGCACCGCGGCGACGGGCTGGACCATCCTCGTCAATAACATGCTCATAAATCCGCGCTCGTCTCCGCGCTTTGGTTCTTGGTCGCCACTGTGAGTATTTGTTCCGCCAAACGCCAGTCATCCACGCTGTCCACATCTACCGCGGCAGTCGGGGTATGCAAGCGCAGATAACTGATCTTGCATCCTGCCCGCGCGGACAGGATTCGAAATGCCTCATCAACACGGCACTGTCCCGCCAGATAGCGTATTAGCGTCCACAGGCCGAGCCGGCGGGCAATTCTCCACGGCCGTTTGCGGTCATTTTCTACCTGGCTCCAGAACTTCAGCGCGTGCCTGGCCTGGGGGTTCATGAACGCAAACAGATTGCTGCCGCAGAAGCCGCCATCCCGGAACTTCAGTACCGTACGCCGGGATTCCGGAAACGCTCTTTGTACCAGTTCGTAGGGAACCAGACCGATGATCAGATCCTCAGATCTGAGCCGAACCCCGGCGCAAAACTCATCAAGAATTTTGACCGACAGCAAGGCATGATCGCCGGCAGTGATAAGGATTGGATAGTCGGCCAACGACTCTACCGCGGCGAGCGCGCTCGCCGCCGGTCCTGCAGCGGGCGCCATCCATCGAAGGCTCTCCCTTGCCGTCAGTGCCTGGACTACCTCGCTGGTCTCGGCGATGGATTGCTCGGGACCGCACAACAGACAGTCCGTGACCCACGCGCTGGCATCCAGCGCATTTACCACGCGTTCCACCGCGGCCTCGCCCGCTACTGGCACGAGCACGCCGGCGGCCACGCCGGCGGCGCGGGTCAGAGCACTACCGCCGGGCCGCTCTCCGGCAAGCACTACGGCGCGAAATCGTGGCTCGGCGATGGTCATGTCTGGGAGAGCCGGCGGTTTGGTTCAGCCGCGGACTGCAACGTCTCCTTACAGGCTCTTGTCGTAAACCCGATAGCGCTTGGTGAGCTTTCCGCCCAGGCTCTCAATGATGTTGCGAATGCCATGGTTGTTTTCGAGAATCCATGACAATTCGACATCCCCAAGATTCTTCCGCAGAGTCGCCGGGTGCAGGGCACGGATGGTCATAAAGGCCAAGGCCGGCCCGAGCCGGGTGTGGTGCAGATTACGCCTCACGCCCATCAGCGCGACGCGCCCGGTCTTCGGGAAACGAACCTTCAGGCGCCAAAGCAGACGCGCCCAGCCGAACGGCAGCAGGCGGCCGTTGAGGTCAGCGATGGCCTCGTTCACATTCGGCATCAGTACGATGAATGCGACGGGCTCGCCCTTGAGTTCAGCGATCTGGATAAAGTCGTCCGGAATCAGCGGCAACAACTCATCGCCGATATTGCGGAACTCGTCCCGGGTAAACGGCGCAAAACTCCAGTTCTCAGACCAGGCGTCATTAAAAATGTCGCGCATCATCTCCAGCTCAGCGTGCTTTTCCTTGCGACGGAAACTTCGCATGACGACATTCTTTCCAATGCGTGCACACAAGGCTTCCATCACCTTTGGCGCTTCGAACTGCGGCGTCAACTGATAGGCCATCAGGTCTTTGACCCCGGTGTAGCCAGAGTTTTCGATGGCCGGTCCGTAGTAGGGCAGGGCATGGCCCATCATCAGAAATGGCGGCGTATCGAAGTTGTCGACCAGCAGGCCTGCCTCCTGATTGACGCCAAGGCTGAACGGCCCGCGGACCCGCCGCATGCCCCGGTCGCGGAGCCAGCCCTCGGCAGTCTCGAACAGGGCTCTGAATACTTCGGGGTCGTCGATGGCTTCAATGCAACCAAAAAAACCGGTTGCGTCCTGGTGTCGATCCAGGTGCAATTGGTCGATCTGCGCCGAGATACGGCCCACCGGACGCTCACCCTGCCAGGCGATCCAGGCTTGCCATTGCGCGTGCTGAAAAAACGGGTTCCTGGGGGAGAACGCCTGCTTGCGTTCCAGCATCAGCGGCGGCACCCAGTTTGGGTCACCGGCGTAGATCGTCCAGGGGAGCCGGATAAATTTCTTCATCGAGCGGCGGTCGGATACCGGCTCAATACGGGTAGATTCGTGCCTGGAAGGGTTCAAGGGGCTTCCGCCATTGGATTATCTGTGTCGTTGTGGAGGTCACAGCCGCTGCGGTCAACTCGCGTCCAAATCGGATGGCGAAGAGCGGCCGGGAACTCTCCATGCTCATGGTAGTCAGCTGTTAGCTGGATGTGAAGCAGGTATTTTATGCTCCTTCGCCAGGCGCGATCCGGGCTGCCACGCTATGTTCCCGCCGCAAGCCGCCGGCCGCCGCCTAGAACAGTTATCCTTGTCCGGGATGGACCGGCTCGGCGCAGGGGCGCTCATTTACAATTTCGGCCGAGAGATATCCTATGACACGCTGTACGATCGTCCTGATTCTCGGTTTGCTGGGCACGCATTCGGCGATGGCTCAGCTGGACGATCCGCCGCCGGAAGCGGCCGGGGATATACGCCTCGAAAAACCGACCAGCGACTGGGTCGTACGGCTCGGTGCGTTCGGGCTCGTCACCCCCAAGTACCAGGGTTCGGACCAGCACAAGATCCGTGCCTTTCCGGTCATCGACATCGAGTACAAGGAGATTTTCTTCTTGAATCCGGTGAAAGGGTTGGGAGCGTGGCTCTGGAGTGGTTCGAATACCCGTGTCGGGGCCTCTCTGGCATACCGTTCTGGCCGGGATGAAGACGATTCAAGCCGCCTTGAGGGCCTGGGAGATGTCGACGGTGGCATGACCACCAATGTTTACCTGGAATGGAAATCGAAACCCTGGTCAGCGGACCTCCACTATAGCCGTCAGGTTACGGGTCACGATACCGGCAGCTTGCTCGATCTCAGTGCCGGGTACGGATTCCGACTCGTGGGTCCGGTGTTTCTCAAGCCCTCGTTAAAACTCAGACTCGCGGACAGCGACTATAACGAGAGCTACTTTGGGGTGAGCTCTCGTCAATCAGCGAATTCCGGGTTGCCCGCATACGACGCGAGCGGCGGCGTCAATTCGGTCGGCGCAGGGGTTTTCGGCATGATGTTCCTGAGCAAACACTGGAGCCTGCAGACGATTCTCAACTACGAGCGTTTGCTGGGAGATGCTGAAGACAGCCCCGTCGTGCAAAGCAAGCACCAGCTGCGAGGCGGCCTCGGATTCACCTATCAGTTCTGAGTTCCGGCCGAAGACCAGCCCGGCCCTGTTCAGCGTCACCGTCGCAATGTCGTCCGCCGGTAATGGCTGCACCTGCTGATGCTCGATATGCCCGCCACTCAGACATCCCCAAAGTTGCAGCGCTACCAGCAGGTTTTTTTCGGTCTGAATCCGGACCGGATCAGCTTGTGATTCGTCTGCTTGTGCGATCGAAATGTCTGCAGTACTGTCGGGCGAAATTTGCCTGAGGCTGAATGGGATGACTGCAAGCCTGCGTGAACAGGTCGAACAAATGTTGCCGGGCTGGGAATCCTGGTACCCGAGTCTGTTCGACGCGGCACAGGATCTGGGTCTGATTCGTGCGCGGGTCTGCTCGCCCGATTCTCTGTTGCTTTCAAATAGTCATGCTGCCGTGCGTCAGTCAGCAGAGAATCTGCACCGCGAACGATGGGGAGGCACGGAGGACGGCTCGGCGGGTCGGGCGGCCGGGAAACGCAGGAGGCAGGGTCCGCGGCGACGCCGGGCGGGGTCCAGGACCGCGACGGATCACGACCAGAGTCCCGACGCCTTGCTGGACTCCATGCCGGGCCCGGAGTCCGGCATGGACGGGTAACAGGGCCTACACGGGTAACAAGGTAAGCGCGGCGAGAACCGCAAAGACACCGTAGAGCAGCATCGGCACCACGGTGTGCTTGATGATGTAACCCTCTTGTCGGCTCAGACCCAGAATCGAGCACACTGCGACAATATTGTTGATGCAGACCATATTGCCCATGGCGCCGCCGACTGACTGCAATGCCAGTACGGTAGTGGTATTCAGACCCTGGGCGGCGGCGATCGACGCCTGAATCCCGCCAAAAGTCAGATTTGATATCGTCGCGGAACCAGAGAAAAAAGAACCCAATGCACCCAGATACGGCGCGAAGCCGACCCATGCGCCGCCCGCGACCGCGGAGAAGCTGCGCCCGATGATCTGTACCAGGGATTCGTCGCCGCCACTCATCAGCAGCCGGACCATTACCAGAGCGCCCAGCAGTGCGATGATGGGGTGCACCATGCGCTGCCAGCTTTGTTTGCCGATGCGCGCGATCAGCCCTCGATCCAGACCATAGATCAGCCACGCCAGCGCCGAGACCAGAAAGAAAGGTATCAGCGCCGGCACATAGAGCGTCTTGTAGACCCAGCTGCCGTCGGCTCCTGCGAGCCCGAACAGGCCACGAACGCTGATCACCAGGGCAGGGCTGACCGAAATATCGCCCAACGGACCCAAAGAGGTTGTCCAGGCCGGATGCGCAGTATTCAGCAGTTCCTTCAGGCCCAGTTGCTGGATGCGGGTCATCAGCAATATCAGTAATGTCCCCCATAACGGGAACAGGGCTTTCGCCAGCTGTGCCGCAGCCACCGATCGTGTGTTGCCCGGCTCTGAGTCCACGCCGGGCGCGAGTCCGAACCTGATATGGGCCAGATAGGCGGACAAACCAAGACCGATGGCGCCGCCGACCAGCGAGGGAAATTCGAAATTGAAACGCGCGACGATGACATAGGGCACGGTACAGGAGAGGATCGACGCGAATACGAAGACCAGGTTGCGTTTGATCTCGTTCCAGCCGATGACGAATCGTAGCGCCAGAATAGGTATGAACAGAGCCGCCATCCCATGAATCAAGGCGCTCTTGTAAGCCAGTGCCGACAGCTCCTGCTCGCTCAAACCGAGTTGCCCGAAGCCGAACCAGGTCGGCGTGCCGACCGCGCCGAATGAGACCGGGACGGAATTCATCACCAAGGTCAGCATGGCGACGCGAACTGCCGGGAATCCCATTCCGACGAGCAGCGGGGCGGCCAGCGCGGCCGGTGTGCCGAAACCGCTGGCGCCCTCGATCAGGAAGGCAAACGCCCAGCCGATGATCATCAGCTGCGCGGCCCGATTGTCAGTGATCTCATTCAGCCAGCGCCGGACGACTTCCATCCGCCCGGACAATTCCATCGTTTTAAACAACAAAATGGCACCCCAGATAATGCTTATCGGGGTCAGGGATTCCAGCATGCCGAGCAACACGTTCGCGTTGACGACGCGCAAAGCAGTGTCGAAATAGAACAGTTTGATCAGCCACAACAGGCCTGCGACCAGCGGCAGCGCAACATGGGAGGGCAATGCGCGTGGCTTGGTCAGCAACCAGATCAGCAGCACGATCGGCGATATGGCGAACAGGAAGTCCATGGGGCCACTGGCAAAGAGATAAGGCCATGCGATTATGCGTTAGCCGCCCTTCAGGCGCATCCATGGCTGGATCTCGGCTCAAAGCGTGATTCGGCTCACGGTCTGCAAGCGGGCCGGAAACATAGAATCCAGCCCAATGCTTATGTCAAGCAGGCTCGGCCCTGCGGCCCGGCGGAGGCACCGAATGAATACACGAATAATCACTCTTGTTGTCATCACCCTGCTGATGCAGGCATGTGCAACGATGAACGAGGACGAGTGCCTGGTCAGTGACTGGCGCACGATCGGCTACGAAGACGGCGCAGCCGGATATCCGGCCAGCCGCATTGGCGAGCACCGCCAGGCCTGTGCAAAGCACGGCATTGCGCCGGATCTGGCCGCGTATCAACAAGGTCGTGACGAGGGGCTGCGGCAGTTTTGCCAGCCCAATAACGGTTTCAATCTCGGTGCCCGCGGCGGTTCGTTCAACGGCGCGTGCCCGGCAGACCTGGCGACGGACTTTTCCGACGCGTATCAGGCCGGCCGGCAGCTGCATACCCTGCAGAGCCGGGTCAACTCCAGTGCCAGCCAGATTGCCTACAAGCAGCGCCAGCTCGACAGCACAGAGGACCAGCTCAGGGCCAAGGAACTCGGCGTGATCAGCGACGAGGCCACGATCCAGGAGCGCGCGCAGATGTTGCTGGAAGCCAAGGAGCTCAACGAAACTGCGGGCAAACTCAAGGCCGAAATCGCAGACCTGGAACAGCAGAAAGCGCTGTATGAGCGTGATCTGGATCGGTACCGGACGACCGTGGCGTATAACAACTAGTCTTGTGCCCGTCCGGTCATCCCCGGCCTCGCCCGACCGACAGGCGTAATCACGGATCCGGGAAACGACTGCTCAAGGTCTGGCTGAAATGGTGCCTCCAGCCACCTGACAAGCACCCCGCAGGACGATCAAACGGAACGGAACGGGTCAGGTCACTGGCCCCTTTTTGTCGCGCTCTTGCTGCACCGCCGTTCATGACCCCGGCAGCCGCTACTGCTATGCTCAAGGCCGGTGCAACGGAGGGAGCAAGCGGTGAACAGTTTCGGACACACTCACAGCAAGCTGATGGGTTATCTGCTGTGGATATTCGGATTCTTTGGGGCTCATCGTTTCTACTATGGTCGCCCGGTCAGTGGCACGATCTGGTTTTTTACCCTGGGCCTGTTGTTGATCGGCTGGATTGTCGATCTGTTCCTGATTCCGGGTATGAACGAAGAGGCCAGCTATCGATTTGAAGACGGGCCGCTGGATTACAACGTCGGCTGGATCTTGCTGACCTTTCTTGGTTTCTTCGGCATCCATCGCTTCTACATGGGCAAGTGGTTCACCGGCATTATCTGGCTGCTGACAGGTGGCTTGTTTTTCATCGGCTATCTGTATGACTACTGGACGCTCAACGATCAGATGAGCGACATCAACCGCACCCGCCTGGTCTGATCGGAGCCGATCAGATGACAGGTCATTGCCCCGCGGCGTCCCGCCGTGCGCACAGGTCACCGCGATGAGCAGACAGCAGTGCCCGGATCCGCGCTGCGCTCGCGCCGACGGCCCGGTGCGCAACGAGATCGAGCCTGTGACGAAAGACCTGGGCGGGTTTACAGTGCGCCGGGTATTGCCGGCACCGGGGCAACGATCACTGGGTCCGTTTATATTTTTTGACGAGATGGGCCCGTCAGCCTTCGATCCGGGTCAGGGCATCGATGTGCGACCTCATCCGCACATTGGTCTGGCCACACTGACATATCTGTTCGAGGGCGAGATCACTCACCGTGACAGTCTTGGCGTGGTCCAGTCCATCCGTCCAGGCGCGGTCAACTGGATGACCGCGGGCCGCGGCATCGTGCATTCGGAGCGGACCGGTCCACGGGCACGGGCGGCGGGGTCGCGTCTGCATGGCATACAAACCTGGATCGCGTTGCCGCGCGCACATGAAGAGACGGATCCGGCCTTTTTTCATCACCCGGCCGAATCCCTGCCGGTGATCCAGTCGCCGGGTGTGTGGATGCGGCTGATTGTCGGTACGGCCTATGGCCGGAAGTCACCGGTCGCCACCTGGTCAGAACTGTTTTATCTGGATGTGAGACTCGATCGCGGTGCGCAAATGGAGCTGCCGGGGGAATTCTCCGAGCGCGGGGTCTATCTGGTCTCGGGTTCTGTGATTGCGGGCGGCGTTCGCCACGAGGCTGCTCGCATGCTCATACCGGCGGCGGACCAGAGTTTCGACTTGACCGCGGAGGCAGACAGCAGACTCATACTGCTGGGCGGCGATCCGCTGCCGGAACCGCGACACATGTGGTGGAACCTGGTGTCTACCCGACGTGAACGCATTGAACAGGCCAAAGCGGACTGGAAGGCCGGCCGGTTTCCGGTGATCCCGGGGGAAACCGAGTTTATTCCGTTACCTGAGGACTAAGATCGGCCAGCGCTATCAAGTCCGATTGCCGCTCAGCTGCTGTCCTGCCCGTCTTTCCCGTGGCGCCGACGAGCAAGCTTTCTACGCCTCAGCTCCATCGGATGCTCGGCTTTGCGAAGTTTGTCGGCGATGTGCGTGAGCGCGTACCAGGGGTGACGAACGAGCATTCGCGGACCTGAATAGCGCATGATGATCCTGGCCTGCTCGCGCTGGGCTCGCTTGTAGCAGTGCACCGGGCAACGGGCGCAAACTGGTTTACGTTGGCCATACGGGCACTTGTGGAGACGCTGTTCGGCATATTCCAAAAACCGCGCGCAGCGCAAACACGGGCGATGCCGTTCCCCCGGGTGATGATCGCGGCAATAGATCTCGACCATCCGTTCTATGGTCAGATACTCCCGACGCAGGCGACGTTTGAGCTGAGTCATCAGGTTCAGCCTAGCGGCGACTTATCCCGTTTTCATTGATCGAAGTCAGCGCCCGGACGCTGACCGTCTGTCAACGCTGGTCGCTCAAGGCCTGCGCGCAGCTCATCGACGCTTTTCCCCAGAGCCCGGACGATGCGTTCGAGTTCCTCGACGCGCTGTTCGAGTTCGCTGGGAAGCGGCGCGGAGGCTTCAGGCCGTTGCAGTTGTGGAGCGGGCGGTTGTGGAGCGGGTGGCATCGGGCCCGTGGTTTTTACCGGGCCACAAAACAAATGCGCATAGCGCGCCTCACGCTTGCCCGGCTCTCTGGGCAAGAGCACCACAAACGGACCGTCCTCGCGTTGCGCAAGCTGACGCAACACGGATTCAGCCTCGCCGGCATCGGAGAAACTGCACAGGCGATTAGTCCGGCTGCGCAGCTCGCCTGCGGTTTGCGGACCCCGCAGCAACATCACGCAGATCAACCCCAGTTCCTGTGCAGAGAAGTGCAACGACCCAAACTCACTGTTGCAGAATCGATGCTGGAACTTGGGCACCCGGCTGCCGAATCCGGACTTCTCCATGATCAGGTGTTTCCTGATCAAGCCATCCACCACGGCCTGGACTTCCGCCTCATCAAGGTCGAGCACCGGGTCCCGGTTGCTCTTCTGATTGCAGCCATTGCGCAGCGCATTGATTGACAGCGGATACTGATCCGGCGTGGTGACGGATTTCTCAAGCAATACACCAATGACCCGAGCCTCGAGGTCAGTCAGCTGGATTCTCATCAACATGCTCCTGTGATTGCGCCCGGACACAGATTATCATCGCAAAAGGGGTCTACGGGCAGCGCAATTCCCCGCCAACGGGTCAGCATGGACTCCTGCGGCCGGATGCCGATACCGGCCCGCCCCGGGGCCGCAGAGGCCCCGTGGATGGGAAGTTCAGGGTGAACATGCTAAAATCCGCAGATTAGACGTCGGCTCAATCGATCGGAAGATCGGAGCGACAGGTCCCCATCGGTCCAAAGGGCTCGGGTCCGGCGTCTTTTCCGAGCGAGCCAGTCAAGACAGTTTGGGCCCGGAAGGGCCTTTTTTTGATGTGGGTAGTTTGGACACGGAATTTGCCGTTGCGGCAAGTCTCCGCCAGAAGGTTTGTGTGTTTGCTTGCCTGGCGGCGCTTCTTTCGAATAACACACGTTTTTTAGATGAGTGAACGTATGAATATCTATGTTGGAAATCTGGCCTATAGCGTGACCGAAGACGACCTTCGCTCGGCTTTTGCGGAGTTTGGCACCGTCACCAGCGTCAATGTCATCACTGACAAATTTTCGGGCCAGTCCAAGGGATTTGGCTTCGTCGAGATGGCGGACAACTCCGAGGCCGATGCGGCCATCAAGGCCCTGAACGACACGGCCCTGAGCGGTCGCAATATGAAGGTCAACCAGGCCAAGCCGAGGGCAGAACGCCCGGCGCGCGGCCCGCGTTACTAAGACCTCAGGCGATTAGGCCGGAGCATGCTCTCCGGTGTCGATCGTTGGAAAAGGCCCCTCGAGCAGGGGCCTTTTTCTATCCCGGTCGCCGGTATAGTTTAATCTCTCGATAAAGCCCTGCGCGCCGGTTCTGGCAAACAGGGGTTTTGTGGCCCGTTCGGAAGATCAGCATGAGTCATACTCACTCGGCCGCGCACGGGGAAGCAGCCGCATCCAGGCGGATCCTGTTCGCAATGATCCTGACCGCCAGCTATATGATTGTTGAGGTCATAGGCGGCGTGCTGTCCGGATCCCTGGCCCTGCTGGCGGATGCCGGCCACATGCTGACCGATTCCATGGCTCTTTGCCTGGCCTGGGCAGCATTCATGGTCAGCGAGCGGCCGGCCGATCAGCGGCGCAGCTTCGGCTATCATCGCCTGCAGATTCTGGCGGCTTTCGTCAACGGATTGACCCTGTTGTTCATCGTCGGCTGGATCCTGCTCGAAGCAGTCCGCCGGATGCTGAATCCGGTGCCGGTCGCCGGCAACACGATGCTGGTCGTGGCTGCGCTGGGTCTGATGGTCAATCTGGTTTCTTTCTGGATTCTGCATGGCGGTGACCAGGAGAATCTCAATCTCCGTGGTGCAGCGCTGCATGTGCTCGGCGATTTGCTCGGCTCCCTGGTCGCCATCGTGGCCGCGCTGGTGATTATTCTCACCGGCTGGACTCCAATCGATCCCATCCTCTCCGTGATTGTCGCGGCCCTGATCCTGCGCAGCGCCTGGGAACTGGTGAAGCGCTCTGCGCATATACTGCTGGAAGGCTCGCCGGACTGGCTTGACGTTGATCAGCTGCAGGCGGACCTGATCAGCTCGATCGATGGTCTCGAGGGCCTGCATCATCTGCATGTCTGGAGCCTGACCCCGCAACGTCTGCTGCTGACTATGCATGCGGAAATCGCAGACGGCGACGGTCATCAGGAGCGCGTGCTGCTGGAGATCAAGGCGGCCTTACGCGACCGTTACGGTATCCATCACTCCACCATCCAGGTCGATATTTCGGGTTGCGCCGACCAGGTTGAGTCCGACGCCATCGAAAGCGGCCGCTGACGCCGGGCCCAATCGTCGCGGGAAATTGTTAACCTATTGCTCCAGAACCAGTCACCACTTGCCGGGGATTCGAAACAGATGGCCGAACAGCAGAAGATGGAAATACGCATGAGCACGGACGACCTTTACCTGGAGGAGGTCTTCACGGACCGGCGGGTCGGCACGATACAGCGGTTGACACCGGTGACGGCCAGCGGGGACGCAGATTCATCGCGCCCGGTTCGTTTTGTCGGCCAGGCACAGATCATGACGCCAGCAGGTGCCTTGCCGTTGAGCTTCGAGATCGCTGCAAATACGCTGCAAGACGCGGTCGCCGGATTTGGCGAGGCCGCCGAGACTGCTGTCGAAGATACGATGAAACGGATTGAAGAGATGCGTAGAGAAGCGGCATCTTCTCTGATCGTCCCCGGCGCATCGGGTGGCGGCGTCCCCGGCGGCGGTGTGCCCGGCGGGGGCATCCCCGGCGGTGGCATCCAGATGCCCTGAGCCGGCCTTGGCGCGGGCTCAGTCGGAGTCGATGGTAAAACTCATGCCGGCGTGGTTTTCAAGGCGCGCAATCAGCAGCGCGCCCATCGCGGCAGCGGGTGTCCACACTCCGCCCGGGACCGAAAGATCAGCCTCGTCCTGGGCCAGGCACACCGCGCTTTCTCCCAGCATCTTGCAGGTGGCTCCGTAACCCGGATCGCGATCGGCCTTCACGCTCGCGCGCAAGGTCCGGTCGCCGGCTTTCCCGATCATCACAATGTCAAAGAATCCGCGTTCGCGATCTTCCGGCGACGGTCCTTCTCCCGGGTCGGGCAACAGTTTGCTTACCAGCGCTCGCGAGGCTGAAACCGATGTGGCCAGCAGGAACCCGCCCAGGGCTGCGGTGATGCCCGCTGCCCGCGCCCAGCCGCTGAGCCCGCGCCCGGTCATCATGGCTTCGCTGTAGCGGAACTCTCGACCATAGGCGTAATCCATCAGTGCGTTACTACGGCGTACTACCCGGGTATTGATTGCCGCCATCACGAACGGTGCGGTCCAGGAATTGACATCTTCGTCCCAGCGCGGTGAATTCTGATCCGGGCGATCCGGCCCTTTGGTTTCTCCACGCGGATTCAGCCCATAAGGATTACCCATCGCCTTGCGCGCTTCCGGGTCCCGCCTCGCTTCCTCAATCGCGTTCAGCATGCTGGCAAAAGTGCCGCCACTGAATGCGCCACGCATCCGCCGGACAAACATCTTCACTTCATCGCAGGGCGCGCCGTGCCGACTCTGCATACTTTGATTGATAAACAGACAGCCGAGATCCGATGGGATAGAGTCGAATCCGCAACAGTGGACGATGCGTGCACCGCTCGCCTGCGCCGCAGCTTCATGCGTGTCAATCATCCGCCGAATCCACTGCGTCTCTCCGGTGATATCGCAGTAGTGTGTGCCGGCGCGCACGCAGGCCGCGACCAGTTCACTGCCGTACTTGGCAAACGGCCCCACGGTTGAACATATGACGCGGGTCTGATTGACCAATGCGTTCAGGCTGTCGGGGTCATGGCTATCCGCGAGCAGGATCGGGACGGCCCCGGATCCTTTGCCGAGACCTTTGCGGACGGTTTCGAGCTTGGCCTGGTTGCGACCCGCCATGGCCCAGCGCAATTCGCCGCCGATACCGTATTGATCGAGCAGATACTCGGCGACCAGACGTCCGGTAAAACCGGACGCGCCCCAAACGATAAGATCAAGGTCGCGGCCGATTTTTGAGCTTGGATTGTGCATAACGCCCAAGGCTAGTGCCCAGTGTGCTCGCTAGCAAGCAATGTGCTTGAATTCGATAAGCGCCATGGGTTGTGGCGGCGGTGCTTTTCAGCCTCCAGGCTTCGCTGTGGAGGCTTTTCGGGGTCCTTGCGGCAAGGCTTGTCGGCAGTGAGCCTGCGCCGTGTCGGCGAACGCGCCGTTGATGCCGGGGCGTGTCGCCGGAAGCGCTAACCAGAAGTGCCAACCAGCAGCGCGAATGAGGCACTATTTCAACTTTAAAGACAATGCGCAAAGGTGTAACCTTACCGCCGGGCCAAGCGTCAGTAATAAGCGGTCCCGCCCCGTCCAGTCGGGGTCCAGCAGAGGCGGATTTTGACGCGCGAACTCCGCCGCCGATCGGAGGTGCAGGATCGCTACCATCACTACCAGTGCGGCCGACGATGACTATTTGCCGCCCGAGCTGGCAGCCTGCCACGAGTGTGATCTGCTGAATCAGGTTCCCGCACTGGCCCCGGGCGCTACCGCGCGTTGCGCGCGCTGTAACAACGTGTTGTGCAAGAACCCGCCCAACTCCATCGAAAATTGCCTGGCCCTGACGCTGTCTTCGCTGTTTCTGTATATCGTCGCCAACAGTTTTGCCTTTCTCAGGTTCGGCACGCCCGGCAACATGCGTACCACCACCCTGGTCACTGGCGTCGCCAGTCTCTGGGGAGAAGGCCAGTACTTGCTCGCTGGATTGATCATGATGGTTGGCGTGATCATGCCAGGATTCCTGATCGTGCTGGGTCTGTATGTGCTCCTGCCGCTACATCTCGGCCGCAAAGTGCCAGACATGGCGGACGTAATCCGGTTAATGCTAAATGTTCGGGAATGGGCGATGGTGGAGGTGTTCGTGGTCGGCATCCTGGTGGCCTACGTCAAGCTGGCAAATATGGCGGAACTCGTGCCCGGCGTATCCGCCTATGCTTTTGCTTTGCTGATGATCACCCAGGCATGGACCAACGCAAGTCTGGAGCCACGTGTCCTTTGGCGTCGGCTGGCCAAGCTGTCATGAGCGGTCCGATGCCGACGGCCCGCGATGCAGGTCTCGCCGTATGCCACGATTGTGGCCAACTGGTGCGGCTTTCGGCTGAGCACTATCATTGCCCCCGATGCCATGCCGTTGTGCACCTGCGTACACCCAACAGCATCGCTCGCTCATGGGCGCTGCTGATCGCTGCGGCCATCTGCTACATCCCGGCGAACGTGTTGCCGGTGACGGTGGTCGATGCGGTGGGCCAGGTCCAGGGGGACACCATCATGAGTGGCGTGCTGTATTTCCTGCATCACGGAGACTGGCCACTGGCTCTGGTGATCTTTACCGCCAGTATCGCAGTGCCGATGAGCAAGATCGCCATGCTGATGTATCTGCTGGTGTCGGTCCAGCGCCGTTCTGTATGGCGGCCGGCAGACCGGACGCGTGTGTATCGTATCGTCGAGTTGATCGGCCGTTGGTCCATGCTGGACATGTTTGTGGTGACGATACTTGTTGCGCTGGTCCAGTTGGGATTCTTTGCTACCATGCAAGCCGGCGCTGGCGCCCCCTATTTCGGCGCGGTCGTGGTATTGACCATGCTCGCCGCGCAGCAATTTGACCCCCGGCTGATCTGGGATACCGTGGAGGCACAAGATGACCGACAAAAACGCTGAGCCCCAGTTGCCATCAGGCGGGTACCCGGCGGCCGCGGTCAGCGCCAAGCGGGGGTTTTCCGTCGTCTGGCTGGTCCCGATCGTCGCCGCGCTGGTTGCACTCTGGCTGGTATACAAAAACATCAGCGAGACCGGGCCGACGGTCCAGATCAAGTTTGAAACCGGTGAGGGTCTGGTTGCAGGCAAGACCAAGATACGGTTCCGGGATGTGGAAATCGGCGTCGTCACCAACGTCGACCTTGAAAAGGAGAAGGACGGAGAATTCATGGTTGTGGCGCATGCTGAGCTGCACCCCTCCACCAGGGACTATCTGACCGAGAAGACAAAGTTTTGGGCGGTGCGGGCTCATATCAGCGCGGGCCAGGTTGCCGCGCTGGGTACCTTGTTCTCTGGCGCGTACATAGCGATGGATGGGAGTGCCGAGGGCAAGAAGACCAAGGAATTCGTTGCCCTGAAGAAACCACCAGTGATCGATCCCCGGGTTCCCGGCAAGCATTACAAGCTCAGCGTGGATCGTCTGGGCGGTCTGAATTCCGGGAGCCCGGTGTATTACCGTCAGATCGAGGTGGGCATGATCACGGACTATGTATTGCAGGATGATGGCACCATCTTGCTCGATGTCTTTATCGAGACCCCTCACCACGAACGGATCTTTGACAACACCTTGTTCTGGAATGCAGGCGGGATTGATCTGAAGATCGATGCCAGCGGTGTATCGCTCGACACCGAGAGCCTGATATCGGTTTTGATGGGTGGCGTCGCTTTCGATATTCCTCCTCGGGCGTCAGCGGGTGCCCCGGCCAGGGAAGGGGCCGTGTTCCCGCTGTTTCGCAATCGGTCTCAGGCCAATGCGATTCAGTATACGATCAAGAAAAAATATCTTCTGTTCTTCGATCAGTCTCTGCGCGGGCTGCAGGTGGGGGCGCCCCTGGATTTCCGCGGACTGGATATAGGCGAGGTGGTCAGCATCGGTCTGGATGCTGATTTCAACCGCGACCAGATCCGAATGCCGGTGGTGGTGGAGATTGAGCCGGAACGATTCCGGATCGTCGGAAGCCCCGACCAAGAAGATTTGCTGGACAAGCTGATCGATCAGGGCCTGCGCGCCCAACTGACGATAGCCAATCTGGCGCTGGGGAAGAAGGCCGTGACTCTGGATTTCTTCCCGAATGCAGAACCGCCGCCGGTTGTTGCCGCGGGCAGATATCCGGAGATTCCGACGATACGCTCGCCGGGCGCCGAACTGATCGGCAATCTGGCCCAGATTTCTGCTGACCTGAAGACCGTGCCGTACGTACAGATCGGTCAGGAAATGAAGACCGCGCTCGAACAGGTGGGCACGACCATGGCGGAGGCTCGGGCCTTGCTTGCCACCGCCAACACGGACATCGCGCCGCGTCTGGCCGCTTCATTGACCGAAGCTGAGTCGACGCTGGCGGCCACTCGCGCCATGGTGGCCACAAATTCGGTGACGCGAACCGAATTGAACCGCCTGCTGATCGAACTGAGCGACGCGGCGGAAGCGATCGCAGCCGTCGCCGAGTACCTTGAACAACATCCAGAAGCGCTGATCTTTGGCAAGGAGAAGACGCAATGAGACAAGCAGCCAGAGTCATGCTCATGACGAGCATGTTGTGCGCACTTATCTGCACAGCAGGCTGCGTCCACCGTAGTCCGAACGTTTCCTTCTACACGTTAACGCCGCAAGCAGCAGCCACCGGCAATGCGGTGCAGGTCGCCGGCAAGCCGGTGGGCGTGATTGTGGGCCCGGCGGATTTTCCCAGGGCATTGCGACGTGCCCAGTTGGCGACGCGCTCCGGGCCGAACAAGATCGAGTTCGACCAGTTCAACCGTTGGGCCGGCTCCCTGGACAGTGATTTCCTTGGCACGGTCGGCAGCAACCTGAGTGCGCTGCTCGGCAGCAACCGGATAGCGGTGTATCCCAACGTTCCGGTATTTGCCGTGGACTACCAGGTGAGCTTTGAGGTCCAGCGTTTTGACAGCGATACGAACGGCACAGTGACGCTGATCTCGCGATGGACCGTACAGTCCAACGACGACACCACGGAGGTCTATGTCGGGCAGTTCAGCGACACCCGTGCCGAGGCTGCTGGCGACCGCTCAGCTGTTGTTGCCGCCTACAGCGACCTGGTCGCGGCCCTGAGTCGGGATATCGCCGCGCAGATCCGGCAGTCTGTAGCCGGTCGCTAGCGCCGGACGTACGCCGGCAGGGTCTGTTCAGACCGGCCAAACGCCTCCGCGCTGAGCGGACGGGTATCCGGTAACAGCCGCCGCCAGTCCGGCCCCTTCGGTGCTTCAAACAGCATGTCCATGCCCGCTGGCACCAGATGCCAGCCGCCGGCGGCGATTTCACGATCAAGCTGGCCAGGTCCCCATCCCGCATGACCGGCATATATCCTTACTCGCTCCGGGCGTGCCTGTTCTGCCGGCAAGTCTGCCAACACCGTGCCGCTGGCCGATACATAAACATCGTCCGCGACCAGCTCGGCTTCTGCGGGTGCCTCATCGGTGCGCAGTAAGACCATCATGCGGTCGACCATCACCGGGCCACCGAAAAATACCGGCGCCTGATAGCCGGAAAAGGCTGCAATTTCAGGCAAGACTTCCCTGGCAGCGACTCCGGTAGGTCGGTTGACGATCAGGCCCAGCGCGCCATCGGTATCGTACCGAATCAGCAACACCACTGTTCCAGCGAAATTCGGGTCGCTCAATCCTACAGCGGCGAGCAGAAAGCGACCCTGTTCCTGGTTATCGCACCAGGCTGTCGAAGCGACTGCGTAGAGAGCCAGCAGCACAGCGATCCGGCCTGTAGGCCAGTGCATGGGCTCAAGTCTGCCGATCATGTTCATTGCCGGCCGTGGTCCAGCACTCCAGGATTGACGCCATGATCGCGTTGTTTTGCCGGTATTGATGGTGAGCCTGGGCCAGAATGCGGTCCGCGCTGCAGATAAAGCGATGATCGGTCAGCTGCTCGGCATCTCTGGCGACCAGCATTGCGGCCCATTCCGGCGTCACTTCCAGGTGGAATTGCAATCCTATATGTCGTCCCCAGACAAAGCCCTGGTTTTCATAGGCATCGGTTCTGGCGATGCGGGTGGCGCCTTGCGGAATTCCAAACGTGTCCTGATGCCAGAAAAAGGTCTCGAACTCTGCTGGCAGACATTCGCCCAGCCAGCTGTCGCCGGCCGCGGCGTTGGTCTGTACCGGGAACCAGCCAATTTCCGGATGCGCTCCAGCGGTTACCGGCGCCCCGAGAACCTCTGCCAATAATTGCGCGCCCAGGCAGATGCCAAAAACCGGCTTGTCCGCGAGCAAAGCCTGTTCGATCAGTCTGCGTTCATCGGCGATCCAGGGATAGGTCTGTTCGTCACGCAGATTCATCGGCCCGCCCATGATGATCAAACCGTCGATCTGTCCAGGCGGCGGCAGGCGCTGCCCCGCATGGACGAGTACCGTGCTCAGCGTATGATCTGTTTTTGCCGCCCACTGCGGCAGGAACGCAGGGCCATCGAATTCGGCATGCTGTAGGCAGTAGAGCTTCATTCATCTTCCTGATAGCTGGCCGGGCAAGTTGCTCTAGTCCATGTGCAACTCAACAATGTCGCCGTCTTCCACGCAATGTTCCGGCCCGACCTGCTGTCCATCGTACACCGAAGCCCCCCAGACGCGTGCAAAGCGCAACGAACTGGCGATGTCCTTGTGGACCCGGCCGGCGACATCGGTAATCGTGTCACCGCTGAACACAGTGAATGGCTTTTGCATGTCCGGTTCCTTTCCCGGCGTCTTTGTATAGACCCTGACTACACCCAGATTCTGAAACAGGAATGGGCCGATCCGGTCCAGACCGTGACCGGTCTCGGCCGAGGTGCCGATCGCAGGGAAGCTCAGACCGAGCAATTCCTCAAGCACTTCAATCTCACCCGGCTCCGGGTCCAGATCGCGCTTGTTGGCCAGCAGCAGGGTCGGCAACTCGATACGGAAGGGGTCCTCCTGCTCAACAGAATCCGTTCCTGAACGAGACCCGGCAGCGCGCGGCCAGGTCGCGCTCAAGCCTACCCTGTGCCGATCCAGCCAGGCCAGCACATAGGCCAGCTGTTCGGTGCAGGCTGGATCGGAAAGATCCACTACCAGCAGAGCTGCGTCGGATGTCTGCAACGCGGCCGGCAGCCACGGGACAGTGAATTCAGCGCTGATCGACGGCAAGTCGAGTAACTGAATATTCACGTCCTTCCAGGGCAACATGCCGGGCTGGGTTTCGCGGGTGGTAAACGGGTAGGCGCCGACTTCCGACCTGGCTCCGGTCAGGCGATTGTGTAGCGCTGATTTGCCGGAATTCGGCGGACCTATCATCGCGACCTGGGCGGCCCCTTCGCGGCGCACTGTGTAACTCGGGCCGCTGCGTTTGCCACCTTTCTTCGGGCCGGCGAGTTCTTCACTCAATTGCTTGATCCGGCTTTTTATGTCGCCCTGCAGGTGTTCCGTCCCCTTGTGTTTGGGAATGGCGCGCAACATCTGGCGCAGGCAATCGAGACGCTCGCGGGAGTCACGGGCTTTGCGAAACGCCGCTTCGGCCTTCTTGTATTCCGGGGTGACGTTAGTGGGCATGCGCGAGGGGGTCCCGGTTCTGGATGTGATTCAGGATGATTGTCCCAGGCAACGGGCGAGGGCAATTCTTCGTCAGGCGTCGCACGGACGGTGACCGCTAAATGCAGATTGAACGATCTGTTCGAGCCGGGTCGAGTCTGCCGAGCAAGCGCCAAAAGCAGACAACTGTCCGGCTGCGCGCACCTGATTGTGTTCGCTGCGACTGGCATAGCGTCGCGGATCCCAGCCGAAATAGCGTTCCTGCAGCGCGTCGGCGCAGAACCGCGCCGCCAGTTCGATAAAAATCGTCCTCGTCGCCAATACGATGGCGCGCCATTCAGCCTCGGTCAGCCAGTCGCGGGTTTCCGCGGCATAGGCGGTGATGGAAGCCTCGAAGATTTCTGCGGAGAAGCGGGCATCCGCCGAGTCCTCACCCGATACATTGCACCATGAACGCATCGCATCGCCGAGTTCGAGCGTGAGCGGCATATGTCCGAGCGTGTCCAGGTCGACCAGGCACAGGGCCTTGACGCCGCCCCGATCGAACAGGATGTTGTTGATCTTGGGGTCGCCGTGGACTACCCGGTCCGCTGTCTCCGGCAGCACCGGCAGTGTGGCGGCTGCATCGAGTATTGCCTGGGCCATGGGTCTGATCTTGCCTATGTGTCGATGCTGCTGATGAGCGTGCAATGCGTGCCGCAGATTGCGCAGATGCCCCGATGTGTCATGAACGCCGAGTCGCGGATTGTGGAACTCGTGTTGCAGCCCGGCCAGGGTGCTGTGAAAGCGTCCCAGCAGACAGCCCGCCTGAGCCGCCTGGCTGGATCCGCTGAGCATGTCGAAGCTGACCCCTTCGATCCAGGTGAGCATGCGCCAGGTCTCGGCGTCCTCTGCTACCGACGCCGCACCTGTGCGCGAGCGGATCAGCCGCGGTGTCTCCAGTCCGCGGGAACCGAGGAATGTTGTGACGATATCGATGTCCTCGTTGACTCCGGGCGGAAAAATCGGATTCACCGCCTGCAATACGCGGCGCTGATCGTCGGCCAATTCAAGCAAGAATGTCTGGTTGATGAGGCCGCGTCCAAGCCTGCTGATCCGTTGCGGCGTGACCCCGAAATGCTCCTCGAGAAGCCGGGAAATTTCAGCCTTGCGGGCGGGTGGGAGAGTTTCGGCAGGATCTGACACGACCCAAAGCATGATACCCGGGCCGCGGATTTTCAATCCTTGCAACACCGCGCGGCGCCAGGACTGCGCCAGCATTGCGCAAGGGCCGACCAGGACCTGGATCAATATCCGGTTTTTGCCTGGCTGCTATGCTTTGGTCGGAGTCGTGTCCGTGTAGTTGTCACCAGCCAATGACGCAAACCGCCACCTTAGGAAAGCAACCGGAACTGCAGGCGGTTATGGCCCGCCGCTTCCCCTGGGTCTGGGTGGGTAGTGCGATCTTGCTCACGATCCTGATGTTTGCCGGCCTGGCTTGGCACGTTCGCTCTACCTTTGAGGTGGGCCGTGAGGTCGCCGAGTCCTACGTGGCCAGTGATCGCCTGCGCGATCTGATGACCGAGTTGCAGCAGCAACTCGCCACGACTGCCATTCTGCTGATCGCGACTCATGATCCTTCGTGGAAGGTCCGGCACCTGGAAGTGGAGTCGAAACTTCAGCAGGCGCTGCGTGAGACGATCGCAGACTCCGAGTCAGGTTATAACCAGGCAGCGCTGGTCCAGGCCAGGGACGCGATCAGTGAGCTCAGCCGGCTTGAGGCAGAGGCCACCTCGCTGGCGGAGTGGGGCGAAGTCAATGAGGCGCTGGCGCTGCTGTCCGGAGATGAGTATCGGGAGTTGCAGCGACGATTCGTTGCAGCCTCGCAGCTGTTCATCGATGACCACCGGGGGTTTTTGAACGATCGGCTGGCGGTGCAGGCTGGGCGGGAAGTGCAATCGATCGGCGTTGCGTTTCTGATCCTGCTGCTCAGTCTGGCGATCTGGTTGGCCCTGGTGCGCCGGCTGCGGCGCTGGGGCGCAGCCCTGGACCGGGAATCCGTTATCCGGCGCCAGCTGGAAGCCGAATTGTTGCAGGCGCAGAAAATGGAGGCGGTTGGACGGCTCGCCAGCGGCATCGCTCACGATTTCCGCAACTTGCTGACTGCTATTCGGGGTTACGTCACCCTGGCGCGGGACCGTATCCCGAGCCTGCATCCCGCGCGCCATGCTCTGGGCCGGGTGGAGGAGGCGGCCGACCAGGCGGAAGGAGTGATTCGCGGGCTGCTGACCTTTGGTCGCCGGTCCGTGGCGGAGAAGCAGGCCGTGGATACGGAGGATCTGATTACTCGCGCGGCCGCGTGGGTGCAACGTATGGTGCCGGCAACGGTACAGCTGGATACGCTGGTGCAAAAAGACGAGGATGGACTGTGGGTGCTGGCGGATCCCGTGCAGCTGCAACAGGTGCTGCTCAATCTCGTGGTCAACGCCTGCGACGCTATGCCGGGGGGTGGCAGGGTCGAGGTTGCGGCACAGCGATCCGTGATCGGGACGGACCCGGTGGTCACCATTTCGGTGCGTGACACAGGCCACGGGATGAGCGAAGAAGTGGCGGCGCGTGCACTGGAGCCGTTTTTCACCACCAAGTCAGCGAGCGAGGGCACCGGCCTCGGCTTGTCAATGGCCCACGGCATTGTCACTCAGCATGACGGAAACCTGAGCATTGATTCAACGCCTGGTGTCGGCACGACTGTGTCTATCCGGTTGCCGGCAATACCGGCACCTCTGGCTTCGGATTCGACGATGCCCGACATCGGGGGCGATATCGGGGAGCCAGGTCATGTGCTGCTGCTGGAGCCGCACGACTACGTCAGACAGATCATGGCGGCCGCTCTGGAAGCAGCGGGGTACACGGTGGCGGCGCTGGCCACTAACGCGGACTTGCTCGACCAACTGCGAGACGAACAAGACTCACCGGTGCTGGTCGTGCTCAACGCGGACCTGCCCGGCAGCGAGAACAACAGTCCCGTGCACTGGTTGCGCAGCGTCGGCTACCGGGGACCGGTGCTGCTGGTAAGCGGAGGACCGGCGGCAGAAGCTGGAGATATGACCGATGATCGGGTCATGCTTCTGCCGAAACCGGTGAGCATGGCCCAACTGAAGCGTTTGGCTTTGAGAATGACCAGGACTGATCCGGAGCGGAAACAAGTCATATGAACAAACCAATTAGCGTGCTGCTGGCAGACGACCATACGCTGGTCCGTGAAATGCTGGTCGAACGTCTGGACAGCGAGGCAGATATAGAAGTCGTGGCCAGTGTGTCGGATGCCGGCGAGGCTCTGCAGGCCGCAATCGAAAAGCAGCCGCAAGTGCTGCTGCTGGACATCGATATGCCCGGGCGATCGCCGTTCGAGGTCGCCGCGGAGATCAGGAAGTCTCTGCCATCGTCACGGGTGATATTCCTCAGCGCGCACATGAATGATCAATATATCGAGCAGGCGCTGGAATGCGAGGCGGCTGGTTATCTGACCAAGGATGAGCCGACGGCGCGGCTGATTGATGCGATCCGCGCCGTTGCTCGTGGTTCCACGCATTTCTCCAGCGCAGTCAGCGAGCGCATCGTTATTGACGAGCACGGCGCACACCTGAGCCGGGATCACCTGACCCGGCTGAAGCTTCTCACCCAGAGGGAGCTCGAGGTCCTTGGGCATCTGGCTCAGGGTCTGCCCAAGAAGACCATAGCCCGCCTGATGGGTATTTCGGTCAAAACGGTCGAAAAACACTGTGATCACGTGATGGAGAAGCTGGACATCCACGATCGGGTCCAGCTTGCACGGTTCGCGATTCGAGAAGGTCTCTCCCAGCCTTGACAGATCTGGCCGGCCGGTCGGCAAGCCATACCCGGCGGGCAGCGTGTCTTACGTTGCTCCGCAGCATCCGTTGCCGTAGTCTGCCTCGTCGGGACCCGAGACGGGTGAAGTGTTGAAGGGCTGGTTCACGCATGTCAGTCAAAGCATGGTCGGTCAATAAATTCGGTGGAGGCAGCCTTGCCAGCGCCAGAGAATTCAAGGCTGTTGCCGGGATTCTGATAGCGGCCGGGGGCGGAGCAAGAGCCGCCGTGGTGTCTGCGTCTGCCGGGATCACGGATCGCCTGATGGCGCTGGTCGAATCGCCCGCCGCGGACGACGCCGGGGCGCGCCTGGAGCAAATCCGGCAGCATCATCTGCAGCTGGCCGCGGAGCTGATACCGGGGCCGGCTTGCGGTGAATACACCGAAGCGCTCGAACAAGACCTGGATACCATCGAAGCGGTGATCCGTGCGGCGCGACTGCTCGGTCGTTCGGCGCCGGAAGCTCGCAGCCTGGTGTCGGGATTCGGCGAGGTCTGGTCAGCACGACTGCTCGCCGCTCACCTTGGCAGCCTAGGTGTGAGCAGCTGCTGGCTGCACGCCGGCGAGATCCTCACCATCCACGATTCCGAGCTGGGGCCGGTCGTGCTCTGGGATGAGAGCCGGGAGCGTCTGCGGCAACGGTTACCGGAGGATGCCGGGACGATCGTCGTGATCACCGGCTATGTCGCCAGAGAAGAATCCGGCGTGCCCACCACTCTGGGCCGCAACGGCAGCGATTTCTCTGCCTCGATTTTCGGGCGCTTGCTGGATGCCAGTGAGATCGTGATCTGGACCGACGTGGATGGGGTCATGAGTGGCGATCCGCGCCGGGTCAACGAGGCGGCAGTGATTCCTGAACTGTCTTATCACGAGGCGATGGAGCTCGCTTACTTCGGCGCCAAGGTCATCCATCCCAGGACGATGGGTCCGGCGGTGGAGAAGGGCATTCCCATCTACATCCGCAATACTTTCCGCCCCGACGCGCCGGGCACCCGAATTTCGACCGAGGGCGGCGAAGGCAATCGGGTCAAGGGCATTTCCACCGTCGATGGCATTGCGCTGATCAATCTTGAAGGCGCAGGCATGATCGGCGTTCCAGGTACGGCAGACCGTCTGTTTGGAGCCCTCCGGGAGTCGGCGATCTCAGTAGTAATGATCTCCCAGGGCAGTTCCGAACACTCAATCTGTTTTGCGGTCCCGGAAGACGATGCCCACAAGGCGGCCCAGGTAGTAAGGCGGGCCTTCTCCATGGAGCTCGATCAGGCGCAGATCCAGGGCGTCGATCTCACTTTGGGATGCAGCGTGCTGGCCGCGGTCGGGGACGGCATGCGAGGGATGCCCGGGGTAGCCGCTACGCTGTTTGGCGCGCTTGGAAGGGCCGGGGTTAATGTCCGGGCGATAGCCCAGGGCGCGTCGGAACGCAATATCTCGGCGGTGATCGACACCGAGGACGCGACCCGGGCAGTCAAAGCAGTCCATTCAGGATTCTATCTTTCACCCCAGACTATCTCCGTTGGCGTGATTGGTTGCGGGACCGTAGGCGCGGCGCTGCTGGAACAGTTTGGCGCCGAGTTGTCGCGCCTGCGCCGGGATTTCAACGTCGACCTGCGCATTCGAGGTATCGCCAGCTCACGCCGCATGTTGCTTGACGAACATCGTCTGGATCCGGCTCGCTGGAAAACAGATCTGGCGACGCGGGCGGAAGACATGGATCTGGACCGGTTCGTGGGTCATATCCACGCCGAGCACCTGCCGCATGCGGTGCTGATCGATTGCACTGCCGACCAGGGCATCGCGGACCTGTATGCCGGCTGGCTGGACCAGGGGATTCACCTGGTCACGCCGAACAAGAAGGCCAACACCGGATCGCTGGATTACTACCTGCGACTTACCGAAGCTCGTCGTCGCGGCGGTTCGCGCTATCTGTATGAGACCACGGTCGGCGCCGGTTTGCCCATCGTCCACACGCTGCGTGACTTGCGCCAGACCGGGGATTCGATCCTTGCCATCGAAGGCGTGCTGTCAGGGACTCTGGCCTATCTGTTCAATGTCTTCGACGGTAGCCGGCCGTTCTCCGAGATCGTCCGCGAGGCGCGGGACAAGGGGTATACCGAGCCGGACCCCCGCGATGATCTGTCGGGGATGGATGTGGCGCGCAAGGTGGTGATTCTGGGCAGGGAGATGGGATTGCCGCTGGAGCTGTCGTCAGTAGACGTCGAGTCGCTGGTGCCGGCGGGTCTGGAACAAGGCGACGTCGAGGCGTTCCTTACCGGCCTGGCGCAGCATGATGAGTCATTCAACCGCCGGCTTGCGCAGGCTCAGGCCAGCGGCGAGGTGCTGCGGTATGTCGGCCGCTTGCAGCCGGGAGCCCGGGTCAGTGTCCGCCTGGAACAGCTGCCCGGGGATCATCCGTTCGCGCGCATCAATCTCACCGACAACATCGTGCAATTCGTTACCCAAAGGTATCGCGAGAATCCGCTCATCGTAAGGGGTCCCGGTGCCGGACCGGCGGTCACGGCGGCGGGCGTATTTTCCGATTTGCTTCGCTTGTGCGGCAATCTGGGAGCCAATCTTTGAGATGAGTCTGCGCTTTGTCAGCACCCGCGATCCTGAGGGTTCAAGAGCGGTGTCTGTGTCCAGCGCGATCCGCGCCGGTCTCGCGGATGACGGCGGTTTGTATGTGCCGACCTCGCTGCCCCGGCTGGACATGTCTGACTTCGCGGCGGCGACCAGCCCGGCCGAGATCGCCAGCATACTGCTCACCCCGTTTTTTCGCGGCGACCCGCTGGCCGGAGAGCTGGAGCAGATCTGCGCTGAGACCTTTTATTTTCCGCTGCCGTTGCGACAACTGGACGGGGGTCCGGCCGTGCTGGAGTTGTTTCACGGGCCGACTGCTGCGTTCAAAGACATCGGCGCAGGGTTCCTGGCGGCCTGCATCCAGCGTGTTGAGGCCAGCGTCAAGAACCCGTTGACAGTCCTGGTTGCGACCTCCGGCGATACTGGCAGCGCAGTGGCTGCTGCGTTCCATCGGCGCCCCGGGATCGAAGTCACCATCCTGTTTCCCAGCGGCCTGGTTTCGGAGCGGCAGGCCCACCTGCTGTCATGCTGGGATGGCAACGTGAGTACCTACGCAGTGGACGGCGTTTTCGACGATTGTCAGCGTATGGTCAAGGCTGCGTTTGCCGACGCGCAGATCACTGCAACGCTGCGTTTGAGTTCCGCCAACAGCATCAACATAGGCCGTCTGCTGCCACAGATGGTTTACTACGCCACAGCTTCTCTGTATGCGGCCAGACAAGGCCTGCCCCCGCCGGGGTTTATCATTCCAAGCGGTAACCTGGGTAACGCGTTTGCCTGTCTGATGGCGCGGGAAATCGGGCTGCCGATTGGCGATGTAATTCTGGCTACCAACGCCAATCTGACCCTGGCGGAGTACATGGACAGTGGCGAATGGCGGCCACGAGATTCAGTGGCAACGCTGGCCTCGGCGATGGATGTGGGTGATCCAAGCAACATGGAGCGTGTGTTCTGGCGATTCAGGAATCATGCCGGGGTCAGTACCGCGCTGACTGTCAGCGCGACAGGCGACGCAACGATCCGCTCGACCATTTCCCAGGGCCCGCGGCGCTGGCGACAGATATGGTGCCCGCACACGGCGACAGCGGTTAGCGTCTGGGAGCAATTGCCGGCATCGGTCCAGGCCAGACCGTGGGTGGTGGTCGCCACCGCGCATCCCGCCAAGTTCAACGATATCGTCGAGCCGTTGATCGGGGAGCCGGTGCCGATACCGCCGGAGATGCAGCGATTGCTGGCGTTGCCTGCAAGGGCGGAATATATGCAGGCAGAGATCGGAGCGCTGCGTGAAGCCTTGCTGCGGAACTAGGGCCTGTTCGCACTAATTGAATCATGCCTGTTGGCCCAAAAAGGGCCACTCGGCGTTACTCCTCTCTCATTTGGAGTAACCAAACCACGTTCGTCGTGCCTTGATTGGCCCTTTTTCAGGGACAACCCGAAGGGCTGGGCACATTTTTCCGCTCAGCGGCGTTGTCAGTCGCTCATGTATATTCAATACACTACGCTTCTTCTGCCTTGCTGAGCGAAAAATGAGCCCAGCAGGCATGATTCAATTAGGGCGAACAGGCCCTAGTCCTCGTCCCGCCGATGCTCGCGGCGCGAGGGCCGGTGGTGATGGCCATCGCGCTTATGGCGGTCCTTCGGCAGGTCGGATTCCCTGCGTAACTTTTTCAGTATCCGGCCGTTCTTGTCCAGATCATCGTCGATGTCTATGTCGATGTCGTAGTCGTCATCGTCATCGTCTTCTGACGCATCGGGCGGGATAGCGTACTTTCTGCCCATCACAATTCTCCGCGTTCCGGACCGGAAGCGCGCGACCGTTTGAAGGTTTGCTGCACCGGTCAATAGGTTTGACCACATGCGAAAATTACCTTGCCGTGGTGCGCTGTCAAGCATTTTTTGCGCCTGGCGCGGCAGGATCCGGCCTCCGGGAGTACGGATATCAGTGCAGGAATAACACCATGCAGATGTGCAAGTTCAGGACTACCTGTGATTCGACCCGGGCCAGCAACGGCCAGGTGAGCAAATGAGCGGCCTGGTTCTGGTCACCGGCGCCACCGGGTTTATCGGCTCGCGGCTGGTATCCAGATTGCTCGCAGAAGGACGAGGAGTGCGTGCTTTAGTGCTGACCGGCGAGTCGGTTCCCGAGGGCTGGGATGGTGTGGATGTGGTGCGCGGGGATATCGCGGAGCCGGCCGATGTAAAACGGGCCGTGAGCGGCGTCGACCGGATATTCCATTTGGCTGCGGTAGTCGGGGACTGGGGGCCGGAAGCCCTGTTCCGTCGGGTCACCGTGGATGGTACCCGGCATCTCCTGACCGCGGCGGACGCGCGTGGGGCCCGGGTCTTGCTCGCGTCGAGCATCGTGGTCTATGGCCACCGGCTTGGTCGCCAGCGCTGCGACGAGGACACACCGCACGGGCGGCCATATGGGCCGTATAGTCGCGCCAAACAGGCGCAGGAAGATTTGGCCCGGGAATGGATAGACCGGGGCGCGGATATCAGAATCGTCAGGCCCGCAAACGTATTCGGGGCCGGAAGCCGCAACTGGGTGGACGAGGTGATCCGGGTGCTGGTCCGCGGGGCTCCGTCACTGGTCGCTGGCGGCGCTCAGGACGCCGGGCTGGTGCACGTGGAAAATGTCGTCGACGTCATGCTGCGCGCAGCTTCCGCGCGGGCCGGCGCCGGATCAATCTATAACGCCTGTGACGAATCAGGCGTCAGCTGGCGTCGCTACTTTCATGACCTGGCCGTGATCGCCGACGCCGCGCCGCCGCGCTCGGTCCCCGCATGGCTGGCCTGGCCGCTGGCCGGATCGATGGAGCTTGTCTGGAGGTTGGCCCGGCGTCGGCGTCGACCTGCGCTGACCCGGGAAGCGCTACACCTGATCAGCTCAAACCACGTGGTCCCGTCAGCGCGCGCACGCGAGCAGCTCGGGCACGAGATTTTGGTGGACTATCAGGCTGCGATGAAAGACATTGCCGACTATATTTATCGAACCGGCGTCGGCTCGGCGATGGCCCGGCAATGAGCGCGATCCGCGGGCCCGGCTGTCGCGGCCCCGAGATCAGGACGAAGCACAAGTCGCATCCTTCCGGCATCCAATACATCGCTGCACAATGACGTTTGCGAACAGCGATTCGGACTCCGCGTGAATGGTCCCGAATCTGTATGCAAGCCAGCGACGGCGCGCCGGACTCATCGACAATTGCTAATTTGCAAACTCAGCCTTGGCCATCTGCATGTCGCGCTCTTTGCTGCGTCGCTGATGCGCCAATACGATGCCCGCGATCATCGTGCCGACGGCCACCAGTGCGACCAGGATAGTGGCCAGGGCATTGATCTCAGGGCTGACCCCCAGGCGCACTTTGGAGAAAATCACCATCGGCAACGTGCTGGAGCCGGGGCCCGACACGAAGCTCGCGATAACCAGGTCGTCAAGGGATAAGGTAAATGATAGCAGCCACCCCGCCACCAGTGCCGGAGCGATGATAGGCAGAGTGATAACAAAGAAGATCTTCGCCGGTCGCGCCCCGAGATCCAGCGCGGCTTCTTCTATCGACTCGTCCATGTCCGACAATCTTGACTGGATGATGACCGCCACATAAGCCATCGAAAACGTGATGTGGGCGATGGTGATCGTGACAAAGCCGCGACCCGCTGGCCATCCGAATGCAGCCTCCATGGCCACAAACAACAGCAGCAGTGATAGTCCGGTAATCACCTCGGGCATGACTAGCGGCGCCATTACCATTCCCGTAAACAATGTCCTGCCGCGGAATCTGCGAAAACGGGCAATGACGAATCCGGCAATAGTGCCCAATGCGACCGCGGCCGTGGCGTTCAAGGTGGCGATACGCAGACTTATCCACGCCGCTTGCAGGATCTGATCGTTCTGCAGCAGGGCCCCATACCAGTGCGTCGAGAATCCGGCCCACACCGTGACCAGCTTTGACTTGTTAAACGAGAAAACGATCAGCGAGACGATGGGCGCATACAGGAAGACGAATCCGAGGATCATCGCAGTCGGCACGAAGAACCGTCGCTGGTTCACGACTTCGCCTCGGCTGCCCTGGACTGGTTGTACTGGAACAGCACGATGGGAATCACCAGCAGCAGCAGCAGGGCGATTGCCACCGCCGACGCCACAGGCCAGTCGCGATTGGCAAAGAACTCATCCCACAATACGCGACCGATCATCAGCGTATCCGGCCCACCCAGCAGCGCGGGGATCACAAATTCGCCCACCGCCGGGATAAACACCAGCATGGAGCCGGCCAGGATGCCAGGCAGCGACAGCGGCAGGGTCACTTTGAGAAACGCCTTGGACGGTCGGCAGCCAAGATCAGCCGCGGCCTCCAGCAAGGTGCCGTCGAGTTTTTCCAGATTGGCATACAGCGGCAGAATCATGAACGGCAGGTACGAATAAACGATGCCCAGATAAACCGCAAAGTCAGTCTGCAGCATGACCAATGGTGTGTCGATAATCCCGGTCGCGAGCAAAAAGTTATTGATCAGGCCGTTGGTCTTCAGGATGCCGATCCACGCATAGACGCGGATCAGAAATGAGGTCCAAAACGGCAGGATGACCAGCATCAGCAGCAGTACCCGGCGGTCAGGTCGCGCGCGGGCGATCCCGTACGCCATCGGGTATCCGATAAGCAGACACATCACCGTGGAAACGGCAGCGATCTTGACCGAATTAAGATACGCGTTCCAATACAGTGAATCCTGGATCAGGTACTGGTAGTTACCCAGGTTGAGACGGATATTCAGATATTTGTGTTCGACCCAGTACCACAACGACGAGTACGGCGGCTGCGCAATCTGGGTTTCCGCCAGCGAGATCTTGAGCACGATAACGAACGGGATCAGAAAGAAGGCCAGCAGCCACAGATACGGGATGCCGATTACGCTGGTCCTGCCCAGGCGCCCGACCCGTCGACTGAGTGCGCTCCAGATCCGCCGGCCCAGCCCGAACAGGCCGAGACGCTTCACCGCGGCGTTAGCGCTTTGGTTGACGCCCTTGCTCAGAGCAGGGGTCCCCCTGTTGCTCACTTGGTCACCACCACCGGGCTTGAGGCATCCCAATAAAGATAAACCTGCTCATCCCAGAGGATGCGCTCGGGATTTCCGCGCATCAGGTTTGGCTGGGTAATCCGCACGATCTTGCCGGATGCCAGTTTGACCAGGTAAGTCGAGAAGTCCCCCATGTAGGCAACTTCATCGACGACCCCTGAGATGCAGTTGTTTTCCTGCCCCGGGTCCTCCCGGGATATATGCATCTTCTCTGGCCGGATCGCGGCCCATACATCGGCGTCAGGGCCGGCACTGACGCCGTGATTGACCAGAATGTCGGCGCCGGCCTCCTTGGAATGGATGACAACATGATCTGGTTCGTCGACGATCATCTTGCCGGCGAATATGTTCACCGAGCCGATAAAATCCGCGACAAAACGGCTTTGCGGGAACTCATAGATGTCGGTCGGTGTGCCTACCTGGATCAGTTCACCCTCATCCATCACGCCGATTCGCGTGGCCAGAGTCATCGCTTCCTGTTGATCGTGGGTCACGACAATAAAGGTGACTCCGACCTGCTCCTGGATGTTCATTAACTCAAACTGCGTGTGCTCGCGCAGTTTCTTGTCCAGCGCCGCAAGCGGCTCATCGAGCAGCAGCAACTTCGGTTGCTTGACCAGGCTGCGTGCCAGGGCTACCCGTTGGCGCTGTCCACCCGAGAGCTGGTGGGGCTTGCGCTTGGCGAACTGACCAAGCTTGACCAGATCAAGCATGTCCTGGGTCCGCTGGCGGACCGTCGCGGACGGCAATTTTTCCTGTTTCAGCCCGAAGGCAACATTTTGTTCCACATTCATATGCGGGAACAGTGCATAGGACTGGAACATCATATTGACTGGCCGTTCATACGGCGGGATATCAGCCATGTCCACGCCGTCGATCAGGATCCGGCCGCTGGTCGGCTGCTCGAAGCCGGCCAGCATCCTCAGCAGCGTGCTCTTGCCACAACCCGAAGCGCCCAGCAGGCAGAACAGTTCTTTCCGATAAATGTCGAGAGACAGTTCGTAAACGGCAACGAAGTCTCCGAATTTTTTACCGACCCGCTCAATACTGACGTATGGCTTCTCGTTGGGATCACGCCAGGGTTGGAACAGAGTCGGGGCTTTCGCGCTTTCTGCCATGAGACCTCGCAACAGAGAAATGCGCCCGGCACCGTCGCCGGGCGCATCAAGCTTCTATGTTTTTACTGGCCGGTCTTGAATCGGGTCCAGGTCCGGGTGAGGTTCCGAGTGTACTCCGCGCTATGCGCCAGGTCAGGATAGAGTTTGGCCTTGACCTCCTCGCTCGGGTAGATGCCCGGATCTTCCAGCACTTCCGTATCCACAAACTCGACAGAAGCGGAGTTTGGATTGGCATAGAACACGTAATTCGACACCTCGGCGATGACTTCAGGCTGGAGCAGGTAATTGATAAACATGTGTGCGTTGTTCGGGTGCGGGGCATCCGCCGGTATGGCCAGCATGTCGAACCAGATCACCGCGCCTTCCTTGGGAATGCTGTACGCGATTTCGATGCCGTTTTCCGCTTCCGCAGCCCGATCGGCCGCGATCATCATATCTCCGCTGTACCCGTGAGCCACGCAGATTTCGCCGTTGGCCAGATCGTTGATCTGCTGAGACGAATGGATGTAGCGGACGAACGGGCGAATGCTCATCAGCAATTCTTCCGCAGCCGCCAGATCCGCCAGATCCTCGCTGTTGGGGTTCCGCCCGAGATACGCCAGCGCGGCGCTGACCACCTCAGTCGGAGCATCCAGCAAGGTCACGCCGCAGGCAGACAGTATCGAAACCGTCTCCGGATCGAACAGCATGGCCCAGCTATCGGTCGGCGCGTCCGGGAGCAATTCCGCGACTGCGCCTACGTTGTAACCGATGCCGGTGGTTCCCCACATGTACACTGCAGCGTACTGGTTGCCCGGGTCATGCTGGGCAACGCGGGCCATGATATCCGGGTCGAGATTGGACCAGTTGCTCAGCAGATCGCGGTCGAGCTTGCGGAACACGCCGGCCTTGATCTGACGCTCGAGGAATGACGCTGACGGCACCACGATGTCATAGCCCGTATTGCCTGCCAGCAGCTTGGCTTCGACTACCTCATTGGAGTCGAAAACATCGTAATTGACCTGGATCCCGGTCAGTTCCTCGAAGTTGGCGATGGTGTCTTCGGCGATATAGTCCGACCAGTTGTAGACATTGAGCACCGGCTCCTCTGCCTCTACCTCGACAACTACAACGTCCTCTTCGGCGCCTGGCGCCGCTGCGTCTTCGGACTTCTGACCGCAGCCCGCTGCCAGTGCCAGGCCGCTGATCAAAAATGTCGTGCGACAAAAATATTGGATCGATTTCATTCTTACTCCCCAAATCGTGCAGAAAAAAGTCCTGGCACCTCTGATGGATGCCTGGTCCCGTTATCCAGCTGCAAGCGGGTCAGTGTCCCGCCCGGCAACTACTCAAGCGGCGCCCAGCCTGGCCGCAGTCTGATCAAGACATTTCCTGGCCAGCGCCACCAGGTCGTCGATCTGTTCCGTGGTGATCACCAGCGGAGGTGAGATGATCATCGTATCCCTGACCGCTCTCATGATGATGCCATTTTCGAAGCAAAAGTCACGACAGATTGTGCCGGCCGTGCCCAGCGGCGGGAAACGCTCTCGTTTTTCCTTATCCTTAACCAGTTCCAGCGCCCCGACCAGACCCTTGCTCCTCGCCTCGCCGACGATGGGATGGTCGGCAAGCTCGGCCCAGCGACGGGCCAGGTGGGGCGCCGCCACATTGCTGACGTGATCAATGATCTTCTCTTCGCGCAGAATCTCAATATTGCGGATCGCCACCGCACAGCAGGTAGGATGACCGGAATAGGTGAAGCCATGGTTGAATTCGCCCCCCTGGTCGATCAGCACATTGGCCACCCGATCTGACACCATGACCCCACCGATAGGCAGATATCCGGAGCTCATGCCCTTGGCAATCGGCATCAGATCAGGCTGGATATCGTATGTGTGCGAGCCAAACCATTTGCCGGTGCGACCGAACCCGCAAATCACTTCATCCACGATCAACAGGATACCGCGTTCGCGGCAGATTCGGCTGATCTCCGGCCAGTAACTGTCCGGCGGTATGATAACGCCACCCGCGCCCTGGATCGGTTCAGCGATAAACGCCGCCACCCGGTCCACACCGAGCTCGTCGATCCTGGTCTCCAGCGCCCGGGCCGCCTTGATCCCGTACTCATCGGGACTCAAGCCGCCGCCGTTCTCGTACCAGTAGGGCTGTTCGATATGCACGATCCCGGGGATCGGCATTCCGCCCTGAGCGTGCATCGGTTTCATCCCGCCGAGGCTGGCGCCGGCCATCGTGCTGCCGTGATAGGCATTCTCACGACTGATGATAACGGATTTGTCCGGCTGGCCGCGGGTGGCCCAGTAGTGACGCACCATGCGCACAACCGTGTCGTTGGCTTCGGAGCCGGAACCGGTAAAGAACACATGGTTGAGACCGGCAGGAGTGATCTCCGATAACAGCTCGGCCAGACGGATCGCCGGCGGCGTCGTGGTCTGGAAAAAACTGTTGTAATACGGCAGTTTCAGCATCTGGGCATAGGCAGCATCGGCCAGCTCTTTCCTGCCATAGCCGATGTTGACGCACCACAGCCCGGCCATCCCGTCGAGGATACGGTTGCCGTCCGAGTCCCACAGATAGATGCCCTCGGCGCGGGTGATGATCCGGCTGCCCTTGCGGTTGAGCTGCTTGAAATCGGTGAACGGGTGCAGGTAATGCGCCGCATCCATCGCTTGCATCTGGCTGGTATCCAGCGCTGCGGATTCATGCATGATTCAGTATCCTCAAAGACTCGGCCATTGGTGGTTGTGCACCGCCGGTCATACATTCAGCAGCAGGAATTCGCGCTCCCATGGGCTGATGACCTGGAAGAAAGTCTCGTACTCAGCTTCTTTCACTGCACAAAAGCTCTCGACAAAAGATTCGCCCAGGATCTCGGTCAGCTCTTCGCATTCCCTGAACCGGGTCAGCGCCGTCTCGAGATCTCTTGGCAGCGTAAACGGCAGCTCATAGGCGTCCACATCCACGGGCTTGCTCGGGCGAAGTCCATGCTTCATGCCCAGATAGCCACAGGCCAGCGAGGTGGCAATCGCCAGATAAGGATTGACGTCGGAGCCGGCCAGTCGATTCTCTACTCGCCTCGCCTGGGGGTCGGACACCGGTACACGCAGACCGACGGTCCGATTGTCATAGCCCCAGTGGACATTGATCGGCGCTGCGTAATAACGGGTAAAACGACGATAAGAATTGACGTACGGGGCCAACAAGGGCACTGCCGACGGGAGGTATCTCTGCAGACCGGCTATGTGGCTGTGAAACAGGCGGCTGCTGCTGCCGCGCCGGTTGGAGAACAGGCTGCGGCCCGTATTCTGGTCGACTACGCTTTGGTGAATATGCAAGGCACTTCCCGGTTCACCCGCCATCGGCTTAGCCATGAAGGTGCAATAGATATTGTGCCGGTGGGCGGTCTCGCGCATTGTCCGCTTGAAAATAAAGACCTGATCCGCGAGCGCCAGCGGCTCGCCGTAGATAAAGTTGACCTCCATCTGCGCGGCGCCGCCTTCATGGATCAGCGTCTCGATGTCCAGTTCCTGAGCTTCGCAGAAATCGTACATGTCCTCGAATAGCGGATCGAACTCGTTTACCGCATCGATACTGAAGGTCTGCCGCACTGTTTCCGGGCGTCCCGAGCGACCCACAGGGGGCTCGAGTTCATAGTCCGGATCCACATTGGGTTTGACCAGGAAGAATTCCACTTCCGGCGCCACCAGCGGCCGCCAGCCCTCTTTCTCGTATAGCTCCAGCACCCTGCGCAGAACGTATCTGGGCGCAGTCGCGACCGGTGAACCGTCGTGGTGAAAGCAGTCATGGATACACTGCGCCGTCGGATCAGTCGACCACGGCACGACACGGATGGTGTTGGGATCCGGGTGGCAGATCATGTCGTGTTCGACATCTCCGGCCACGCCCTCGCCATAGTCGCCGGTCACGGTTTGCAGGAATAGCGACTCCGGCAGGCGCATATACTCTTCCCGCCAGAACTTGGTCGCGGGCATGATCTTGCCCCGCGCGGTTCCCGCAGTGTCAGGTACCAGGCCTTCCACCTCATCAATGCCGCGTTCTTCCAGCCATCGTTTTATGTCTTCATGCATGATGCCGCCTTGCTGCGTATTTGCTGCAGGCCTCGCCAAAGGCCCGGAAAATGGCCACCGCGGCCGGGTCGTCCATAACCTTCCATTCAGGATGCCACTGCACGCCCAGCGTGAAACCCGGGCTATCGGTGACGGTAAACGCTTCTACCAGCCCGTCGTCAGAGACCGCTTCCCGCGTCAGCTGCGGCCCCAGGCGGTCGACTCCCTGAGTGTGGAGCGAGTTGACCATCAATCGCTCACGCCCGGTCAGGCGTCGCAACAGGCCGCCTTCGGTCAGCGCCACCTCGTGGCTGGGACCGTACTGGAGATCCAGCGGCTGATCCTCATCCGGCTCATGTACGCCGAACCGACCTGTCGCCGGCAAACTCTGATGCAGCGAGCCGCCGAAGGCGACGTTCATTTCCTGGTATCCGCGACAGATCGCCAGCAGCGGAATTCCCGCCACGGCCACGGCAGGGATCAGCGCCAGTGTGGTGTAGTCACGCTCCGGATCGTGCAGCGTTCCGGGTTTGCTCGGGGTGCCCTGATAATGGCGCGGCTCGACCATCGAGGGGCTGCCGGTGAGCAGCAGGCCGTCCAGGCGCCGGATCAGCGCCTCCAGTTCCATCTCCGCACCCAGCGAAGGGATGATCAACGGAATACCGCGGGCGGCGCGGACGATGGCGGTAAGATATTTCTCACCGGCGACATGGAACGGATGAGGATCCAAAAAGCGCCTGCAGGCGGAAACACCGATGATGGGGTGGGTTGCTGGCATGTCTATTATTTTAAGCGGCACTCGTGAAAAGGAGGTTGGTGCGCGGACCCGTCCGGACGGGTGTTCAGACCGCTCATCTTCAGATATTCTCAGAATATATTACAGCTGCGCGGCAATTCAAGCGGGTTTGGAGCGGTGCTTGCGCATTTCGCTCGATTGCACAGGCCTGAGGATTTATTAAACATCGATTGGAGTGTTCATGCTGCAGGTGCGACCTGATCCTGACGAAGCAAAGATATTCCTGGAACAGCATCCGGAGGTCGAAACCGTCGATCTTCTGATCGCCGACGGCAACGGCATCGTGCGCGGCAAGCGCATCAACGATGGTCATCTGCCGAAGGTGTACCAGAACGGCATCTGCCTGCCGGCGTCGGTGTTTGGTCTGGATACGCGAGGCCAGACTGTGGAAGAAACCGGTTTGGGTTTTGAGACCGGGGACGCAGACCTGGTATGCGTGCCGGTACCGGGCACGCTGAGTCTGACTGGCTGGCGCACCGGGGCCGGGGCCCAGCTGTTCCTGACCATGCTGGACGCCGAGGGCGCGCCGTTTTTTGCCGACCCGCGTGTTGTACTTGACGGTATTCTGGATCGATTCAGACGCATGAAGCTGACCCCCGTGGTGGCGCTGGAGCTCGAGTTTTATCTGCTCGACCGGGATCGCGATGAACGTGGCCGGCCGCAGCCGCCGCGATCGCCGGTCAATGGTCAGCGGGAGTCCTCGACCCAGGTCTACGGCATGGCGGAGCTGGACGATTACACCGAGTTCATGGATGAGGTGACCCGCATCGCAGATATCCAGGGCGTCCCGGCCGACACCGCGGTGTCGGAATATGCTCCGGGCCAGTATGAGGTCAATCTCGGGCACCAGCCCGACGCATTGCGGGCTGCCGATCACGCTTTGCTGTTGAAGCGGATCATCAAACGCGCCGCCAACAGCATGGGGATGGAAGCAACATTCATGGCCAAGCCGTATGCCGAGCAGTCCGGCAGCGGGCAGCATATACATATCAGCCTGATCGACGAGCAAGGCCGAAATGTATTCGTCGGCGATGATCCGCTGGGCAGCGATATGCTGCGCCATGCGATTGGCGGGCTGGGCGCCACGATGAACGAATCGCTGGCGCTGCTGGCGCCTAACTCGAACTCCTACAGGCGGTTCCAGCCGGACAGTTTCGTGCCACTCGCGCCGACCTGGGGACTCAACAACCGCACCGTGGCGCTGCGGATACCGGCTGGCGATATCGAAGCGACGCGCATCGAGCATCGGGTCGCCGGGGCTGACGCGAATCCTCACCTGGTCACGGCTGCGGTACTGGCGGGCATACATCATGGCCTGGAAAGGCGGATCGAACCCCGGCCACCGTCGAGTGGCAACGCCGCGGAACAGGTGGAGCGCGAGCTGCCGTCAGGCTGGCTGCATGCGATCGAGGCGCTGGAGGAGGGTGAGGTGATGCGCGACTATTTCGGCCAGCCGTTCCTTGACGTGTACACCATCTGCAGGCGGTTCGAGCGCGAGTCCTTTGCCTCGCACGTAACCTCTCTGGAATACGAATGGTATCTGCGGGCGGTGTGAGGCAGCAGCGATGAAGATTCGCAACATGCTGATCGGGGCCGCGGGTCATCCCGATTCGTATTATGCGGCCAGTATTCCGGGCATGCCGGCGCTGCCTACGCTGGCCGAGGACGTCGACTGCGATGTCTGCGTGATCGGCGCCGGTCTTACCGGTTCTTCGGCGGCACTGGAAACCGCCGGCCGCGGGTTCGACACCGTGGTGCTGGAGGCGCAGCGCATAGGCTGGGGCGCCTCGGGGCGCAGCGGCGGCCAGGCGATCTTTGGCTACAGCTGCGAGCAGAGCAAGCTCGAACGCCTGGTGGGCAAGGCCGACGCGCGTCGGATGTGGGAGATGTCTGTTGAAGCCATGGGCTTGCTCCGGGAGCATCTGCGGACCCACCAGATAGACTGCGATTTCGCCACCGGGCATGCGCACGTAGCAATCAAGCCGCGTCAGCATCAGGAGTTGCAGGCCTGGCAGCGCCAGCTGGAGGATGACTACGATTACCCCAGCCTGAGGTTCATCGATCGTGAAGAGCTCGGCGAGCTGTTGGCGACCAAGCGGTATCTGTCCGGTCTGTATGACGCCGAAAGCGGCCACCTGCACCCGCTCAAGTACACCCTCGGTCTGAATGCCGCGGCGCGGGCGGCGGGGGCCAGAGTATTTGAAAACAGCGCCGCAGTCCGGATCGAGCAGGGGCCGGGCATCACCGTACATACCGCGGTTGGCGCCCGGGTCCGCTGTCGCTATCTGTTGATCTGCGCCAACGCCTATCTGGGTAATCTGGTCGCGCCGCTGCGTAACAAGATCATGCCGGTCGGGACCTATATCGTCGCGACCGAGCCACTGGGCGAGAGTCTGGCGCGCAGCCTGATTCGCAACAATATGGCGATCGCTGATATCAATTTTGTGCTCGATTATTTCAGGTTGTCCGCCGATCATCGGCTGCTGTTCGGCGGCAGGGTCAGCTATTCCACGATCCCGCCGCCCAGTCTGTCCCACTCGATTCGAGCCAGGATGTTAAAGGTGTATCCGCAACTGGACGGGGTGGATATCGAATATGCCTGGGGCGGGAATGTCGCGATCACGGCTAACCGCGCGCCACATTTCGGACGTCTCGATGGCAACATCTTCTTTGCCCAGGGTTTTTCCGGCCACGGCATTGTATTGAGCGGTTTCGCCGGCAAATTGCTTGCCGAGGCGGTGGCCGGCACCGCGGAACGCCTGGACGTTTTTGCCCGGATTCCGCATCTGCCGTTTCCGGGCGGGCGCCTTCTGCGCACGCCGGCGCTGGTCCTGGCGATGGCATGGTACCGCCTGCGCGACATGCTCTAGACGCATTGCCGGGCGACTTGCGCCGGCCGCGGACAAGGTCAACAGGGATCTAGTGACGACCGCCGTCCATGCTCAGCAGCTGATAATAAAGATCCGGGCGCCGGTCCCGAAACAGGCCCCAGCTGGCGCGGATTTCGCGCAGACGTTCCCGGTCGAAGGTGGCCACCAGTACCTGTTCCTGGTCGCGTCCGGCCTCGACCAGTTTGGCCCCGGTATGGTCGGTGATAAATGACGAGCCGTAGAACGTCAGCTCGCAACTCTTGCCCTGCTCGGTGCCGATGCGATTAGACGCGACTACCGGCATGGTGTTGGCGGCAGCATGACCCTGCATGGTGCGCTGCCAGTGATCGCGGGAATCGAGCGACGAGTCCTGCGGCTCAGAGCCTATTGCGGTCGGATAGAACAGGTACTCTGCGCCCTGCAGGGCCATGATCCTGGCCGCTTCCGGGAACCACTGGTCCCAGCAGATCGCGACCCCGACGCGACCGAAGCGGGTGTCCCACACCCGGAACCCCGTATCGCCGGGAGAGAAATAGAATTTTTCCTGGTATCCAGGTCCGTCGGGGATGTGCGACTTGCGATATACATCCAGCACCTGGCCGTCCGCATCGATCACCACCAGCGAATTGAAAAACGCGTTATTGGCGCGCTCAAAAAAACTCACCGGCAGGACTACGCCGAGTTCCGCAGCGAGCTGGGACATTCTGCGCACTGCGGGGTTGTCGCCGACGCTGGTCGCGAGATCGAAATGAGACGCGATCTGGTCCTTGCAAAAATACGGCGTCTCGAACAATTCCTGTACCAGGATGATATTGGCGCCCTGCTCGGTGGCCCGACGCACCAGTCCTTCTGCCCGGTCCAGGTTCTCCTGCCGGTCGTTGCCGCAGCTCATCTGAGTGGCGGCCAGGGTCACGTTTGTCATGATGTTGTTCCCCGTCTTTTCAACCGCTGCGCGGTTGCTGTTGGGTAATGCAATGGATGCCGCCGCCGCCGACAAAAATGTCCAGTGCCGGCACCTGAACGATCTTCCGATCCGGGAAGGCCCGCTGCAGCACGGTCGCCGCGGCCGCGTCGTGTTCCGGGTCGTCAAACGAGGGCATGACGACACCGCCGTTGGCGATATACAGGTTGACGTAGGACAAGCTCAGCCGGACCCCTCGATGCCAGACCGGAGGCGCGGCGCCTATCTCGATGATCTCCAACCGGCGTCCGCGCGCATCTGTGGCATTGGCCAGACGCTGAAGATTGTCCTGGACGGCGGCGTAGTCCGGGTCCCCGGGATCGTTTCGGGACAGCGCCAGCACGACGCCCGGACGGACGAAGCAGGCCAGTTCGTCGACATGCCCGTTGGTCTCGTCGTCGATCAAGCCCCGGCCCAGCCAGATGATTTTCTCCGAGCCGGTGTACTCGAGCAGTATCTCTTCGATCTGGCCACGGCTCATACCCGGGTTGCGGTTGGGGTGGAGCAGGCACTCCTCTGTGGTCAGCAGCGTTCCTTCGCCATCGACATGAAATGCTCCGCCCTCTGTGACCAGGGGCGCCGCGTAGCAGCGCAGGCCCAGGGTCTCGAGCAAGCTTCTGGCCAGCGCTCGATCATTGGCATATTCATCCGGGCTCAGCGGGGGTTTACCGGCAAAAGCCTCATTGCCATAGTTGTTAAAGCGCCAGTCGACACCGGCGACTTCTCCGTCGACGCCTATTAAAAAACTCGGCCCCGTGTCCCGGGCCCAGGCGTCGTCGACCGGCAAGCCGATGATGTCGATGCCATCGCCACAATGATCACGGGCGTCCTGAATATCTTCCGGTCTGGCAACCAGGCGCACCGGTTCGAACTCGGCGATGGCGCGGGCGACCGCCGCGTAGGCGGCGCGTGCTGCGGCGAGACCGTCGCGACCGTTCAGACCTGGATGCCAGACCGGTTTCGCCCAGGGCCACAGCATCCAGCAGGCCTCGTGCGGTTCCCATTCTGCTGGCATCCGAAAACCGGCGGCCCGGGGCGTAGATTGTCGGTCTTGTGTCAAGCGCGGACCCGTCTAGCTCAAGTCAATCCAGGTGGTTTTCAATTCTACGTATTTGTCCAGCGCATGCAGCGATTTGTCACGGCCATTTCCTGACTCTTTGAAGCCGCCAAACGGAACGCTCATGTCGCCGACATCGTAGCAGTTAACCCAAACCGTTCCTGCGCGCAGCGCCCTGGCGATGCGATGCGCCTTGCGCAGGTCCCGGGTCCAGACCGCCGCAGCCAGACCATAGGGAATGTCGTTAGCCATACGCACGGCCTCGGCCGGGTCGGTGAAGGTGATGGTCGACAGCACCGGGCCAAAGATCTCCTGTTGGGCAATACTCATATCATGACGGACATCGTCAAATACCGTGGGCGCGACGAACCAGCCACCGGTTTCCTTTAACAATTGTGTGCCGCCCATGCGGAGGGTGGCGCCCTCGTCACGGCCCTTGTCGATAAAGCCCATTACCGTGTCGAACTGGATGCGGTCGACAATCGCCCCCATCGGCGAGGCGGGATCCAGCGGATCACCCGGCTGCATTTTTTCACCCGCGGCCATCAGCTTTTCCAGGAACGGTTCCTTGATACTCGCTTCGACCAGCAGGCGCGAGGCGGCCGAGCACATCTCTCCTTGATTGAAGAAGATGCCGGAGGCCGCGGACGCGGCGGCCTGGTCCAGATTCGAGCAGTCCGCGAGCACGATATTGGGGCTCTTGCCGCCACACTCGAGCCACACCCGCTTCATATTGGACTGGCCGGAATACTGAAGGATCAGCTTGCCGACTGCGGTCGAGCCGGTGAAAGCCAGGCAATCAACATCCATGTGCAGCGCCAGGGCCTTGCCGGCCGTGGTGCCCAGCCCGGGCAGAACATTGAGTACGCCGTCCGGCAGGCCGGCTTCGGCGGCCAGCTCGGCGATGCGGACCGCAGTCAGCGGCGATTTTTCAGAAGGCTTCAGAATCAAGCTGTTGCCCGCAGCGAGCGCGGGGCCCAGTTTCCACGCCGCCATCAGCAGCGGGAAATTCCACGGCACCACACAGGCCACCACGCCGACCGGCTCACGCGTAATCATGCCCAGCTCATCCGGGCCGGTAGGAGCAACTTCGTCATAAATCTTGTCTATCGCCTCCCCGTACCAGGTGAGACAATTTGCGGTGCCCGGGATATCAATACTGGTGCTGTCTGCGATCGGCTTGCCCATATCCATGGTTTCGAGCAGCGCCAGTTCGTCGGCATGCCGTTCCACCAGCCCGGCGAAACGCAACATGACCGCCTTTCGATCGCGCGGCGCCATTCCCGACCAGTGCCCGCGTTCAAACACCCGGCGCGCCGCCTTCACGGCACGATCGACATCTTCGCTGTCGGTCGAGGCCACCGCAGCGAGCGTGTGGCCGTTGGCCGGGTTGACCGAGTCGAATGTCGCGCCACTGGCAGCGTCCACATAACGGCCGTCGATAAAGGCCTGGCCACGGATGCTGAGGCTGTCAGCCAGTGACCGCCATTCCTGGAGGGATTTCTGCTCAGACATTGGGGTCTCCGCGCGGCCTGGCCGATAGGGTCAGGTATCGCTTGATGATGGGTTCAGAACGTGGGCGGTGAGTTCGCGCTGACGATCTCGCACTCTTCGTCGCCCGGGTTGCGAAAACGATGCGGAACTGAACTGTCGAAATAGTACGCCTCGCCGGGGCCCAGCTCCTGCCGCGCCCCGCCGACGGTAATCTCGATGCGGCCGCGAACCACGACGCCGCCTTCCTCACCTTCGTGGGACAGCATTTCCTCGCCGGTGTCAGCGCCGGGCGCATAGATTTCGCGCATCAATGAAAGGGTCCGGTCCGGCCGGTTAGCGGCGACCAGTTTCAGTTGCACGTCGCCGTCTCCGAGATCGGTCAATTCCTCGGGGCGATAGAAGACTTTCTCGGCGCTGCTGAAGTCGGTGGTGAAAAACTCCCCCAGTGACATGGGGATGCCGGAGAGGACCTTGCGCAATGAGCTGATCGACGGGCTCACCCGATTCTGCTCGATCAGCGAGATCGTACCGTTGGTGACCCCGGCCTTCCTGGCCAGCTCCCGCTGGGAGAAACCATGCATCTTGCGCACTGCGCGAAGGTGTCTGCCCACGTCCATAATCAATTGAGCGCCTCAGGCAAAGTGTATAAGATATTTAACAGTTTAAGCCAAAACCTTGTCAATAACCGGTCCTGCTGGCCGCTGTGTCGAATTTATTCTGATTCGGCGGTGCCTGATGCCGACGAAAAAATGCTTGCGAGGGATGTGATGAAAAGCCAGATGGAAAATGTTCCCGGGTCAGCCGTGAGGCCCGACATGCTGCCGTTTTGGATGCCGTTTACTGCCAACCGGCAATTCAAGGCAGCGCCCCGGCTTCTGGCCCGGGCCGAGGGCATGTATTACTACACGCCGGAGGGCCGCAGGGTGCTCGACGGCGTGGCCGGGCTCTGGTGCGTAAACGCGGGTCACGGGCGCAAGTCGATCAGCGAAGCAGTCGCCCGGCAGATTCAGGAAATGGAGTACGCGCCGCTGTTTAACATGGGGCACCCGGTGGCCTTCGACTTCGCCAGCCGCTTGGTGAAAGTGAGCCCCGAAGGCATGAATCACGTGTTCTTCACCAACTCCGGCTCGGAGTCGGTGGACACCGCGCTGAAGATCGCTATCGCCTACCATCGGGTGCGTGGAGAAGGTGCCAGGCAGCGGTTGATCGGTCGCGAAAAGGGCTACCATGGCGTCGGCTTCGGCGGCATCTCGGTCGGCGGCATGGTCAACAATCGCAAGTTTTTTGGTTCGATGCTGCCGGGCGTGGACCACATCCGGCACACGCTGGATATAGAGCGCAACGGTTTCACCAGGGGGATCCCTGCCTGGGGCGCGCATCTTGCTGACGATCTGGAGCGTCTGGCTCAGCTGCACGATCCCTCGACCATCGCCGCGGTGATCGTCGAGCCCGTCGCAGGCTCGGCCGGCGTGATTCTCCCGCCGCAGGGCTATCTGCAGAAACTGCGGGAAATCTGCGACCGTCACGGCATCCTGCTCATTTTCGATGAGGTGATCACCGGGTTCGGACGCCTCGGCAAGCCCTTCGCGGCCGATTTCTTCGGCGTGATGCCGGACATCATGACCACCGCCAAGGGGCTTACCAACGGCGCGGTGCCAATGGGTGCGGTATTCGTCAAGGAGGAGATCTACAACACCTTTATGACCGGTCCCGAACACGCCATCGAGCTGTTCCATGGTTATACCTATTCGGGTCATCCGGTGGCATGCGCGGCGGGCATGGCGGCACTCGATATCTATCAGCAAGAAGGCTTGCTGGAGCGCGGCACGGAGTTGGGCGCCTACTGGGAGCAGGCGGTTCACTCACTGCACGGGCTGCCGAACGTGATCGACATCCGTAATCTGGGGCTGGTGGCGGGGGTCGAGCTGAGCTCTCGTCCCGGTCAGGTCGGGGCGCGGGCCTACGATGTGCATGTCGGATGTTTCGAGCGTGGCGCCCTGGTGAGATTTACCGGCGACATCATTGCCATGTCGCCGCCGTTGATTATCGACAAGCCTCAGATCGATGACCTGGTCGGTATCCTGGCCGAAGTGATCCGGGCGACTGATTAATCCAGGGTCCGGCGACCGGACCATGACTTTTTCCAACTACCTTTAATGCGGTGAGAATCATGCTGATAGGCGTACCCAAGGAAATCAAGAACAACGAATATCGGGTCGGGCTGACGCCGGCCGGCGTTCGCGAGCTCAAGCTGCACGGTCACTCGGTGATCGTCGAGACTCATGCCGGGCATGGTATTGGCCTGGATAACGAGCACTATGAACGGGTCGGCGCCGAGATTGTGGAGACGGCGGCCGAAATCTTCGAGCGTGCCGATCTGGTGGTCAAGGTCAAGGAGCCGCAGCCGGTCGAGTGCCGGATGCTGCGCGAGGGCCAGACCCTGTTCACCTATCTGCATCTGGCCCCGGATCCGGAACAGACCCGGCTGCTGATCGAATCCGGCACGACCGCAATTGCCTATGAGACAGTCACCGACCGGCGCGGCGGCCTGCCGTTGCTGCGGCCGATGAGCGAGGTGGCCGGACGCATGTCGATCCAGGCCGGGGCCTATTGTCTGGAGCGCCCGCACGGAGGCAATGGCACGTTGCTGGGTGGTGTGCCGGGTGTGGCTCCGGGCAAGGTCGTGGTCATCGGCGGCGGCGTGGTCGGGGTCAACGCGGCCCGCATGGCCATGGGCATGGGCGCGGATGTCGTGGTCATGGATCGCTCTACCGACAAGCTGGTGGAGCTGGACGGACTGTACGGCCCGCTGATGAAGACCATCTATTCGACCGTAGACAGCATTGATGAATATGTCAGCCGTGCGGACCTGGTGATCGGTGCGGTGCTGGTTCCCGGCGCGGCGGCACCGAAACTGGTGCGCAAGGATCAGTTAGCACACATGAAACGTGGTGCGGTGGTGGTGGACGTCGCCATCGACCAGGGGGGCTGCTTCGAGACCAGCCGGGCCACCACGCATCAGGATCCGACCTATGTCATCGACGAAGTCGTGCACTACTGCGTCGCCAACATGCCCGGGGCGGTTGCGCGGACCTCCACGTTCGCGTTGACCAACGCGACTTTGCCGTTTGTATTGCAGCTGGCCGATCACGGCACCAGGGAAGCCCTGAGCCGGGACCCCCACCTGCAGGCGGGTCTCAATATCCATGCCGGGAAAGTTACCTACGAAGCAGTGGCCCGCGACCTCGGTTATGACTACGTGCCACCGGAGCGCGCCTTCGGAGGCTGAGATGAGCACTGCAGCAGAACAGACCACAGTGATCCCGGTCCTCGAGCATTTTATCGACGGAGAATTCCGCACTGCTCCCGGCGCACGATTTGGCGAGGTATTCAATCCAGCAACCGGTGCGGTGACCGCACGGGTACCGCTGGCCGATGCCGACACGACCCGTCAGGCGATCGCTGCGGCACATGCGGCGCTGCCGGGCTGGGCCGAGACGCCGGCGTTGCGCCGGGCGCGCGTGATGTTTCGCTTCCGCGAGCTGATCGAGACGCATAGTGAAGAGCTGGCTTCGACGATCTCCCGCGAGCACGGAAAGTTGCATGACGACGCGCTGGGTGAGGTGACCCGGGGCCTCGAGGTGGTCGAATTCGCCTGCGGGATTCCACAACTTTTGAAGGGTGAGTTCTCGGACAACGTCGGCACCCGCATTGACAGCTGGTCGCTGCGTCAGCCGGTCGGCGTCTGCGCCGGTATCACGCCGTTCAATTTTCCGGCCATGGTGCCGATGTGGATGTTCCCGGTAGCGATTGCCTGCGGCAACAGTTTTGTACTGAAGCCGTCAGAGAAGGACCCTTCAACGGCCCTGTTGCTGGCTCGCCTGTTGCGCGAGGCGGGCTTGCCGCCCGGCGTATTCAATGTCGTACACGGAGCTCGAGAGGCGGTGGATACCCTGCTTACCGACCCCAGAGTGGGGGCGATCAGCTTCGTCGGGTCGACGCCGGTGGCGGAGCATGTCTACACGACTGCAAGCGCGCACGGAAAACGCGTCCAGGCGCTTGGCGGCGCCAAAAATCACATGGTAGTGATGCCGGATGCCGACATGGAGCAAGCTGCCCGCGCGTTGATGGGCGCCGCTTATGGCTCCGCAGGCGAACGCTGCATGGCGATATCCGTGGCCGTGGCCGTCGCCGATGCCGGCGACCGTCTGATCGGCACGCTGGCACCGATGGTCCGCGATCTTAAAGTCGGGCCGGCCTCAGCTGACGGTTTCGAGATGGGTCCGCTGGTGACACGGGAACATTTGCAAAAGGTTCTGGACTACGTGGATATCGGGGTCGCCGAAGGCGCCGAACTTGTCGTCGACGGGCGTGAGATTGAAGTCCCGGGTCATGCCGACGGCTTTTTCATGGGCGGTTGCCTGTTTGATCACGTGACGCCGGCGATGCGGGTATATCAGGAAGAAATATTCGGTCCGGTGCTGGTGGTGTTACGCGTCGCCAGCCTGGAAGAAGCGTTGAGCCTGGTCAACGGCCACGAGTTTGGCAATGGCAGCGCGATCTTCACCGCAGATGGCCGCGCTGCCAGACGTTTTACCCATGGTGTTGAAGCCGGAATGGTCGGCATCAATGTGCCGATCCCGGTGCCGATGGCGTTTCATAGCTTTGGCGGCTGGAAGCGGTCCCTGTTCGGCAGTCTTCACGTGCATGGGCCGGACGGGGTGCGGTTTTATACACGACTGAAGACCGTGACCGCGAGATGGCCAGACCAGGGCACCGGCAGCGCCGAGTTCACGATGCCGACGATGAAATGAAACCGGTCCGCTGCCGTGCAATCCGAAGTCCAGACTGGACACAAAAAAAAGCCCGCCGTTTCCGGCGGGCTTTTTCAATCCCGGGTTCAGCAGAACCCGTCAGATCAGGATCGCAGTTGCGATTTCCCGTTTACGGGAACGTGACCGAGATGTGACCGATCACGCGACCGTCGTTCCGAAATACGTCGTTCGGGCCGGCCAGGGAACCGGGGGCATCAGTGTCCACATAACGGAGATGGGTCTCGATACGCTCGTCCCACCACTTCTTGAACACGCCAACCGAGTAGTCGGTGTAGGTGTCGTAGAAGTCATCAGGACCGTCGCCATAGGTGTAACCGACGTGGCCACTCAGACCGATGCCGAACCAGGGCAGCATGTAGTGACCGTTCAGCTCGCTGTAATAACCGTCAGCGTTCTCAAAGCCGAACCAGTCCCAGCTGTACCACTGCTTAAAGCCAATGCCCCAGTTGTCCGCGCCGTCATAGTCCAGACCGATGTAGATCTCGGAATAGTCCAGATCATCGCCATTCGGATAGGAGTAACGGGTGATGCCCGCATCCCACACCCAGGTCTCACCCAGGCTGAAACCGGCATACCAGTCCAGCTCGAGATCCGTGGAATCGCCAGGACCAAAATCGACCTTGCTGCCCCAAACGCCGATATACCATCCGGAGGAGCCCTCGAGATCCAGGCTGCCCTGCACGGCGGGGTCGCCGGCCGACTGGGACACGCCACGGAAGTCGTATTCAGAAGTGAAAGCGCCGGTGATGGAGCCGGAGACTTCTGCGTTAGCCGCAGCGGTCGCCAGCAACCCGATCGTCGCGAGAGTCATCGTAAGGGTTTTCATAACAATGCCTTTTGAAAAGATTTAGTGGGGGAAAAGATACGTTCTAATTGTGGCGTAAGTGTAGCACATGATGTCATATTGCAAGAAAAATAATCGCAAGCGTGGTGTTTTTACCACACAAATGTGCGATCGCATCATTTGTCGGCTGCGGGGGTATCCGCACCGACGTTCTCAGCGCCGACACCGCGACCCGACCAGGAATCGTGAAGCAGGATTCGTGCCAGGAAAGAAGTTAAAGATATTTCAGTCACTTGGAATAAGAATAAACGCCGGTGTCCGCGGCCGGTGCACTGTCCTGGCGCAATCTCCACTGCAGCGTGCGCGATCATGGCGCGTTTCCGGATTTCCCTGCCCGGGGCTACCAGAATGATCCTCCACTAGGCAGAATGAGATCTGAAACGGAAACGACCGGACGACGGGTGCGCAAATGAGTCAAGATCGAATTCTGGTCGGTGGTGGTGGTCGTCAGATCTCCTTGCTCGGCCGATACGCGAATCGCCATGGTCTGGTGACCGGAGCGACTGGTACCGGCAAGACCGTGACCTTGCAGGTCCTTGCCGAAGGATTCTCTGCGATGGGTGTTCCGGTGTTCCTGGCGGATGTTAAGGGGGATCTTTCAGGGCTGTCTCAGCCGGCCAAGCCGCATCCGAAGATCACCGAGCGGATCGAAAAGATCGGTATCGAGGATTATGCCGCGACCGCTTCGCCGGTCGTTTTCTGGGATATTTTCGGGCGCCAGGGACATCCGATCCGGGCGACGGTTAGCGAGATGGGGCCGCTGTTGCTGGCCCGGCTGCTCGAGCTCAACGATACCCAGCAGGGCATCCTGCACGTTGCCTTCCGCGTCGCCGATGACGAGGGTCTGCTGTTGCTGGACCTGCCGGACCTGAGGTCTTTATTACATTACATCGCCGAGCATGCCGCTGAATTTTCCAGTCGGTACGGCAACATCAGCCGCCAGTCCGTGGCTGCCATCCAGCGGCGTCTGCTGGTGCTCGAGGACGAGGGCGCGACCGGGTTTTTTGGCGAGCCCGCGCTGGAGCTGGCCGAACTGCGGCGCACCGATATGAGCGGCCGCGGCATAATCAATGTGCTCGACGCGCGCGAATTGATTAACCGGCCGCGATTGTATGCGACGTTTTTACTCTGGCTGCTGAGTGAATTGTTTGAGGAACTGCCGGAAGTCGGAGACCCGGAACGGCCGACGCTGGTGTTCTTTTTCGACGAGGCTCACCTGCTGTTTGACGACGCGCCCAAGCCATTGTTGGACAAAGTGGAGCAAGTCGTGCGGCTGATCCGCTCCAAAGGTGTCGGCGTCTACTTCGTGACCCAGAATCCGCTTGATGTGCCGGGCGATGTGCTGGGGCAACTGGGCAATCGGGTTCAGCACGCCTTGCGCGCCTATACGCCTCGCGATCGCAAAGCCGTGAAGGCGGCAGCGGCGACTTTTCGGCAGAACCCGAAGCTGGACGCAGAGACTGCGATCACCGAGTTGGGCGTAGGCGAGGCGCTGGTGTCAACGCTCGAGGAAAAGGGGGTGCCGGGCGTCGTCGAGCGCTGCCTGGTGTGTCCGCCGCGTTCAAGGATCGGCCCGGCCAGCGAGGAAGAACGCGCCGTCGTGCGCCAGCGTAGCCCGGTTGGGGCCCGCTATGACAAGGTGGTTGACCGCGAATCGGCGCATGAGATTCTGGCGCGCCGCGCCCAGACCGCGGCGGAAGCTGCGGCGAAGACCCAACAGGAATCGGCTCGCGCGGGTGGGTCAGCAAGCCGTGGATCGAGCCGGCAAAGCTATGGCGAGGCAGCGGCAAAGAGCGTGATTCGGAGTCTCGGCAGCAGCTTTGGCCGGGTCCTGGGCCGCGAGCTGCTGCGGGGTATCCTCGGCACTATCTCACGGCGTTAGCAAGCCGCTGTCATCAGCCGAGACAGCCGGCCTTGAGCAGCAGTCGCCATTCGACTCGTCTGCTCATTTCGGCATTGCCCCAGGCCTCCCGGATCCGCGGGCCGGCCTCTTGCACAGGGTCCTTGCCGGTGCGGGTCAGGTAGGCAACTGTGGCCGACCAGCTTTGGAGATATCCCAGCAGATGGTCCAGCGTCCATCGTTTGCGCATCACAAAGTCCGGTGTCTGCATCTCCGGAAAAGGGAACGGGAGGCCGGCGTAGCCGTCATCCACATGCAGCCGCTCCTGGGGCCAGTCCGCCGCCAGCACATCTCCGTAAAGCCGGTCGATCTCCCGGTCTATGCCGGGTTCGATCCTCAACAAGCCATAGCACAGCACTGCCAGCACCGCGCCTGGTTTGCACACGCGGCGCACTTCTTCATAGAACCGGGGCAGGTCAAGCCAGTGCAGCGCCTGGGCCACCAGCACCAGGTCGATACTGTTCTCCTCGATCGGCGTACGTTCCGATGGCGCGACTTCGTAGCGAATCGAGGGCTGGTGGCTGGCGAAACTGAGCTGCTGCGGACTGATGTCGGTTGCGATCACCGAACGAAAGACCTGGGCCAGGCCCACAGCCGCCTGGCCATTGCCCGTCGCGCTGTCCCAGGCGCAATCGACACCGGGCGCCTGCTGCGCCAGCCAGCGAAACAGCGCCGCAGGATAGGTCGGCCGGTAGCGCGCGTAGACCCTGGATTGTCGGGAAAAATGGTCGTGGACCATAGAATCCTGGCCGCGATTCGCGGCGAAGTTTGCCATCGCTTGCGGGTTCTACCATACCCGATGCGAGTCCCGGCTGCCGCCAGCCAGCGGTGCGGCGACATTGGGATGGACAGTGGTCGCTTGCTGGCTGATATGCTTACCGACGGCCCCTCCCGACAAGCTGGACACCGCAAATGCCTGCACACCGCTCCGACATTACTGCGTTAAGGAAACGACTGACCGCCACGGACCATCGCATCCTGGAACTGGTGGCTGAGCGTCAGGCATTGGTGGAAGCGATCGGCCGGGACAAGCGTTCCCGGGGGCAGCAAACCCGCGATTTCCGGCGCGAAAAGGAAGTCATCGACGACGCGATTGCAACGGCCGGGAAACTGGGCCTGTCGGCAGATATGACCGAGGCATTGATGACGCTGTTGATTCGCTCGTCGCTGACCACACAGGAGCAGGACCGGGTGGTGGCGGAGGGGCGGGGCAGCGGCCGCACCGCGTTGATTATCGGCGGTGCAGGGCGTATGGGCCGGTGGTTTGCGGACTTCCTGGACTCCCAGGGATACGCTGTTTCCATAGCGGATCCGTTTGCCAGGGACATGCCTTATCCAAGTCGTCAGGATTGGCGTGCCGGAGACCTGAGCGAGGACATGATCGTCGTCGCCGCGCCGTTGGCGATCTCGGGTCAGATCTTGCAGGAACTTGCCCGGTTGCGGCCATCGGGACTGGTGTTCGACATCGGCTCGCTGAAAGCCCCGCTGCGGACCGGGCTGGAGTCACTGGCCAGCGCAGGCTGCCGGGTGGCTTCCCTGCACCCGATGTTCGGCCCGGACACACGGCTGCTGTCGGGGCGCCATGTGATCATCGCCGATGTGGGTTGCCCGGCGGCCAGCCAGGAAATTTCGGCTCTGTTTGAAGCCACCATGGCTGAGCGGGTGGAGATGTCCCTGGATGAGCATGACCGTCTGATGGCCTTCGTGCTGGGCCTGTCCCACGCGCTGAACATCGCGTTCTTCACCGCGCTTGCCGATAGCGGCGAAGACGTGCCGCATCTTGCGGCGTTGTCGAGCACGACCTTCGATGCCCAACTTGATGTCTGTTCGAAAGTAGCGGCCGAAAATCCGCAGCTGTACTTCGAGATCCAGTCGCTGAACGCCCATGGTGCAGAAGCCCTGGAGGCGCTGGAGAAATCTGTTGCCCGCCTGAATCAGACCATTCGCCGTGGTGATGAGGAAGGGTTTGTCGCGATGATGGAGCGCGGCAAGGAATACCTCGCTCGCCGTCGCGGCGGTCAGTGATCCGAAACCGGTTCCATCTCGGGCATCGCTTCCATCGTTCCGGCGCCCGGCCAGAGCAATTCCAGCACCGGCTGCAAACGGCTGACGCTGCCGGTGGTCAGGAAACGCTGGACCCCGTCTGTCTGGCCGTTATTCAGGCGATGCTCCTGCAGCCGTTTCGCGACCTGCCGCGCCACCGCCCGCCCGGTGTCGATAATCACAACATCCGGCCCCGCGGCGGCCTGTATCTGCGAACGCAGGAAAGGGTAATGGGTGCAACCGAGGATGATCGTGTCCGCGCCGCCCTCGACCAGCGGGGCCACGTGACGAGCCACCAGCTTGCGCGTTGCAGCCGTATCAAGGGCGCCACTCTCGACTGCTTCAACCATGCCGGGGCACGGCTCGGTAAGGACTTCGACACCGCTGCCAAAACGATCCAGCAAGGCCGCGAATCGCGCGCTGCGCAGCGTGCCGACGGTGGCCAGCACGCCGACAATACCGCTGCGGGTTGCCGCAGCGGCCGGCTTCACTGCCGGCTCCATACCGACCACCGGCAGATCGAAACGCTCGCGCAAGGCAGGTACGGCCGCCGCGGTTGCGGTATTGCAGGCTACGACCAGCATTTTCGCCCCCGCCTGGGCCAGAAAGCCGCCGATGGCCAGTCCTCGCTGACGGATAAAGGCTTCCTCGTGACCGCCGTAGGGCACGAACGCCGAGTCGGCCACATACACCAGATCCTCGGTCGGCAACAGCGTCCGGATCTCGCGCAAGACAGACAGGCCGCCAAGACCCGAGTCAAATACACCGATGAATCTGTTGTTGTTCAATGGCGGACCATGTTGTGGGCGAAGCTGTCAGGCGATCATCATAGAGGCTGGCCGCCAACGGTACCAAGCCTGTTGATGGTCGGCCACGTGAGATATATTCGCTCTGCGCCGAGACATCTGTAGCGGCAAACAAGCTCAAGGAGTGTTCTGGATGACAACACTGGCCGCGTTTTTTCGTTTCCTGTTCCGGCTGAGTCTGCGGGTCGCATTGTGGGGCGGGATTGCCGTCTTCACCATCATCCTGGTTCGCGCCTTCGATTCTCGGCTGCTGCCCGATCTCGAACCCTGGCATACGACCCGGTTTGTTGCCGAATTCACCGCGGAGGATGCCGAGAAGGGTGCAAGCTATACCGATTTCCTCAAGCGGGAAGACCGGGTGTTTGAGGAGCTGGAAGCAAATGTCATCGGTGAGTATGGCGACCCCAAAGTCCTTAACCGTTTTGATCGAAGGAGCGCGGCCTATCCGGAGGGATTTCCGGTCAACTGGAACCGCAGTTTCGAATTGCGCCCGGCGACGCAGCCGTGGGGCGCCATCGTGCTGGTCCACGGGCTGACCGATTCTCCCTACAGCATGCGCGCGCTGGCCGAGTTCTATCGTGACAAAGGTCTGCTGGTGGTGGGTCCGCGGATGCCCGGTCACGGCACGGCGCCGTCAGGACTGCTGGAGGCACAGTGGCAGGACTGGCTGGCGGTGGTCAGACTCGCGGTCGAATACGCGCGCGGCCAGGTCGGACCCGAGGCGCCGCTGCTGTTGGGCGGCTATTCCAACGGCGGTTCCCTGGTGATGAAATTCACTGCGGATGCGATCGAAAACGGTGAGCCATTGCCGGCCCAGGTGCATATGTTCTCGCCGGCGATCGGGATCACCAAACTGGCCGTGTTTGCCGGTTGGCATCGATTGCTCGCCGGGATCCCGTATTTCAAGAAGATCCGATGGGAAAGCATCATCCCCGAGTACGATCCGTACAAATATAATTCCTTTCCGAAAATCGCCGGCCATCAGAGCTGGGAGATCACGCGGTCACTGGAAAAGCAGCTGGCAAGGCTGGCTTCGACCGGCCAGATCCGTTCCATGCCGCCCCTGCTTGCGTTCCAGTCCCTGGCCGATGCCACTGTGCTGACTACCGCCGTGGTCGAGGGGCTGTTCGAGCGTCTGAGTGTGCCCAACAGCGAGCTGGTGTTGTTCGATGTAAACGGCAGTGATGGCATGCAGCAGTTCGTAAAGCCGTCCTATCGGAGCATGCTGGAGGCGCTGGAAGCCGATCCGAACCGAGGGTACACCTTGACCGTGATCCGAAACGAGAGTGGCGCGTCGCCAACGGTCCAGGCGGTCTCTCGCATGGCGGGTGGTGCGACCACTGGCCAACGGGTACTGGGCCTGACCTGGCCGCAGCAGGTGTATTCGATGACGCACGTTGCGGTGCCGTTCTCACCGGAGGATCCGATCTATGGCGCCGGGTCGCGTCCGCCACTGGGGTTGGGCAATGTCAGCCCGCGTGGCGAGCGCGGTGTGCTGCGTGTTCCAACGGATCAATTCATGCGCCTGCGCTACAATCCATTCTTCCCCTATGTGATTGATCAGATTGACGATTTCATGTCACCTCTGATGCCGGTCCAGCGCTGATATCAGGCATTTCCGGGCCTCTGCCGCGTAGCAGCATTTCCTGTTTTACCTGTGTATGATCGGGTCAGACCGGGGTGCTGCCGTCCGGCGTGCGCAGCGGTTGCAACGATGCCGTTTCAGGAGGACCTGTTGCCATGACCGACGCCTTCATTTTTGATCATGTCCGCACGCCGCGGGGTCGCGGCAAGCCCGATGGTGCCCTCCACGAAGTGGCGCCTGTCCGGCTCGTGTCCCAGGTGCTTGTCGCGCTGCGACAGCGCAATGAGCTGGACACATCGGCGGTGGAAGACGTGATCCTCGGCTGTGTCACGCCAGTCGGTGAGCAGGGCGCCAATATCGCGCGGATCGGCGCCATCGAGGCCGGGTATGATCAGGGGGTACCCGGCAAGCAGATCAACCGGTTTTGCGCGTCTGGTCTGGAAGCAATAAACAGCGCTGCCGCCGTGGTGATGGCGGGCCAGTCCGAACTGGTGGTCGCTGGCGGAGTAGAGTCCATGTCTCGCATCCCGATGGGCTCGGACGGCGGCGCCTGGGCCACCGACCCGCAGGTCGCTTACGACTCCTATTTCGTCCCCCAGGGTATCAGTGCCGACCTGATTGCGACGCGCTATGGAATTTCCCGCAATGATCTCGACAGCTATGCCGCAGAGAGCCAGAAACGGGCGGCCAGCGCCTGGGATAACGGCTATTTCACCCCTTCGGTGGTGCCGGTGGTCGATCATATGGGCGCCGCGCTGCTCGAGCGCGACGAGCATATGCGGCCGGGAACCGGGGTCGATGACCTGGCGAAATTAAAGCCGGCGTTTGAAACCCTGGGCGCACAATTCGGTTTTGACTCCGTCGCGCTGCAGCGGTATCCCGACGTCGAACGCATCGAACATGTGCACACCGGCGGTAACTCCAGCGGCATCGTCGATGGCGCCGCGGCGGTTCTGATCGGCAGCCGCGCCGCAGGCGAGAGACTGGGGTTGACGCCTCGTGCGCGGATAAAAACGTTCGCTTCGGTGGGCAGTGAACCGACCATCATGTTGACCGGGCCGGCTCCGGCTTCGCTCAAGGCGCTGGCCAAAGCGGGGATGGGGGTTGGTGATATCGATCTTTACGAACTTAATGAAGCATTTGCGGCGGTGGTGTTGCGTTACATGCAGCAACTCGACATCGATCATGCCCGGATCAACGTCAATGGGGGCGCCATCGCGATGGGTCATCCGTTGGGCGCCACCGGGGCGATGGTGTTCGGAACCGCACTGGACGAGATCGAGCGGCGCGGCCTGGGTACCGCGCTGATCACTTTGTGTATCGGCGCCGGAATGGGTACCGCAACGATTATCGAACGGGTCTGAGCCTGTCTATCGTCGGCTCAAGCAGCATTACGGAAGGAATCCATGAGTAACACTCTTCACTACCAACAGGATGAGCAGGGCATCGTGACGCTGACCATCGATATCGTCGATCGGCCGATGAACGTGTTGACGCCCGAGTTCATGGCGGAGCTGGATCAGGCCGTCGATCGAGTGGGCAGCGACGACTCCGTGCGCGGCGTGGTGATCACCTCGGCGAAATCCTCGTTTATCGCTGGCGCGGATCTGAAAGAACTGGTCGGCGTATTCGAACAGGGTCTTGACGAGCAGCAGATCTATGCCTTCGCCGGCAAGTACTCGCAGCTGTATCGCAAGCTCGAGACCTGCGGCAAGCCGTTCGTCGCGGCGATCAACGGCACGGCTCTGGGCGGCGGCCTGGAACTCTGTCTGGCTTGCCATCATCGGGTCGTGCTGGATAACCCGAAGACCAAAATCGGCTTGCCCGAAGTGCAGGTCGGTCTATTGCCGGGGGCCGGAGGAACTCAGCGTTTGCCGCGCCTGATTGGAATCCGCGAGGCGCTGCCGCTGATGCTCGAGGGCCGCCATCTGGACGCGGCGAAGGCGGTCAGCCTGGGTATTTGCGACCAGCTGGCGGCAGACACCGACGAGATGATGGAACTTGCGCGCAACTGGCTGCTGGAGGTCGGCGATGCCGAGGCGCCATGGGACAAGAAGGGCTTCAAGGTACCCGGCGGGGCCGGCGGCATGCATCCGGCGACGGTCCAGGCCTTTATGGCCGGTAACGCGATGGTCGCGGAGAAGACCCAGCACAACTATCCATCGCCGATCGCCATCATGTCCTGTGTCTACGAGGGCACGCAGCTGCCCATCGATAAAGGTCTGAAAATCGAACTGCAGTATTTCACCCACCTGCTGAGCGGGCCGGTGGCTCGCAACATGATCCGCACCCTGTTCATCGACAAAGGAGCCGCAGACAAGCTGGTGCGGCGTCCGCAGGGCATCGCCAGGAGCAAGGTGGAGAAACTGGGCGTACTCGGCGCCGGCATGATGGGCGCCGGCATCGCTTATGTGTCAGCGGTCGCCGGGCAGCAGGTCGTGCTGCTGGACACGGAGCTCGACAGCGCGGAGAAGGGTAAGGCCTATTCGCAGAAGCTGTTGGAGAAACGGGTTGGCCGGGGCCGGATGACCCAGGCCGGGGCTGACGCGATTCTGGAGCGGATTCAGCCGACCACCGACTATGCAGATTTGCAGGGCTGCGACCTGGTCATCGAAGCGGTATTCGAGGATCGCAAGATCAAGGCGGAGGTGACGGCCAGGACCGAAGCGGTGATCCCGGAAGACGCGGTTTTCGCCAGCAACACATCGACGCTGCCGATCACCGGCCTGGCTCAGGCTTCATCCCGGCCGGAAAAATTCATCGGTATCCACTTCTTCTCTCCGGTGGACAAAATGCCCCTGGTGGAAGTGATCGTCGGCAAGCAGACCGGCAATGAAGCGATCGCCCGGTCGCTGGATTACATTCAGCAGATCCGCAAGACGCCGATCGTGGTCAACGACAGCCGCGGCTTCTACACCAGCCGCTGTTTCGGGACTTACGTCCGTGAGGGTATGGAACTGCTCAGTGAGGGGGTAAAGCCGGCATTGATCGAGAACGCGGCGAAAATGGCAGGCATGCCGGTCGGCCCGCTGGCGGTGCATGATGAAGTCACCATCGAACTTTCCTACAAGATCATGCAGCAGACCAAAAAGGACATGGGCGACGACTACGTGCCGACGGCGGCTGATGCCGTCATTGTCCGTTTCGTGGAGGAATTCAAGCGTCTCGGCAAGCGCTTTGGCGCTGGTTTCTACGAATATCCGGCGGACGCAAAAAAGTTTTTGTGGCCAGGGCTGGACCAGGCCTTCCCGGTCGCGAAGTCGCAACCGACGGTGGCGGAGATCCAGCAGCGCTTGCTGTATATCCAGTCGCTGGAAACTGCACGTTGTATGCAGGAGGGTGTGGTGACCGAAACCGCAGACGCCGATATCGGTTCTGTTTTTGGCTGGGGTTTCCCGCCGTGGACAGGAGGCACCTTGTCCTATATTGATACGGTCGGTATAGGTCAATTCATCAGCGAGTGCGAACGCCTGGCGCAGGATTGCGGACCGCGCTTTGCCCCGCCGGACTGGCTGCGTCAGCGCAAGTCGGCGCGCTGACTTCAGGGTACGAAAGCGGAGAAGAACATGGATGACAAGCCCGCCGCAAGGCTGGAGATTCGCGGGGCGGTCGGTGTGATTACTCTCGACCGGCCGGAGACGCGCAATGCGCTGGGTCATGACGTAAGCGCCGGGCTGCATCTTGCATTGCTGGATGTGGCGGCGGATACAGATGTACGGGTCGTGGTTCTGACCGGTGCAGGCGGTGCGTTCAGCGCCGGCGCAGACCTGAAGGAAGGCCTGCCTGAGTTCCATCGCGTTGAGGACATAGTCAACAGTCGCTACCGGCCGTCGCTGGAACTGATTACCGGCATGGAGAAACCGGTAATCGCGGCAGTAGCCGGGCCGGCAGCCGGCATCGGGCTGTCATTCGCGCTCGCCTGTGATCTGGTGGTGATGGCGGAGAATGCTTTCCTGCTGGCACCGTTCTCGACCATCGGCCTGATCCCGGATGGCGGCGCTACATGGCTGCTTGCGCGGCGACTCGGCTATCACCGTGCTTATCAGATGTGTATAGAGGCGGAGCGGATTCCGGCCTCGCTGTGTCTGGAAACCGGGTTGGCCAATCGCGTGACCCCTGATGCAAGATTGCTGGAGGAAGCGGTCAGCTGGGCCGAAAGCCTTGCCCAGCGCGCGCCGCTGGCGCTGGCCGGTACCAAGCAGGCGATGCGTCAGGCGATGCAGTTATCGTTAGGAGAGACGATCGCGCTTGAGGCACGGCTCCAAAACGGCTGTGCGCGCAGTGACGATTGTCGCGAGGGCGTCAGCGCTTTTCTCGGCAGACGCAAGCCGCAATTCAAGGGACGTTGAGCCCGTCCGCGGGACGAAAGGAACAATATGGAGCGGAAGATATTCGACATGGAACACGAGATGTTCCGCGATTCGGTGAGGAAGTTCCTCCAGCGTGAGGTGACGCCGAATATCGAGACATGGCTCGAACGCGGCATCGTGGATCGGGAGGTTTTCCGCAAGGCTGGCGAGCAGGGACTCTGTCTGATCTGGGCTGATGAGCAGTTCGGGGGTCTCGGCGTCGACGATTTCCGCTTCGAGCAGATCATCATTGAGGAGATGGCTCATCACGGTGACCCGGGCTTCGGCTTGTCCCTGCACAGCCGTCTGGTCGGCCCTTACCTGGGCAAACTGGGAAGCCCGGAGCAACAAGAGAGATTCCTGCCAGGGTGTGTTCGTGGCGAGACGATCCTGGGTATTGCGATGTCTGAGCCTGCGGCCGGCAGCGACGTCGCCGGTCTGCGCACGCGGGCGGAAGACAAAGGGGATCATTTCCTGCTTAACGGATCCAAGACCTATATCTCCAACGGCATCAATGGCGATCTGTTCGTGGTCGCCGCGCGAACGGTGCCGGATAATCCTCACGGTCTCGGCTTGTTCCTGGTGGAACGGGACATGGAGGGGTTTAGCCGGGGCCGCAATCTGAAGAAGATGGGCCTCAAGGCCCAGGATACCGCGGAACTGTTTTTTGATAACGTGAAGATTCCGCGCGCCAACGTGCTGGGCGATCCCCACAAGGGCTTCTACTACCTGATGCAGTTTCTGGCCGAAGAGCGGCTCATCGTCGCTGCCGGTTGCACCGCCCATGCCGAGGCAGCGTTGCAGACCACGATCGATTACGTCAAGGAGCGTCAGGCCTTCGGCCAGCCGATCGCCGCGTACCAGAATACCCGCTTCAAGCTCGCAGATATGCGCACGCGTATCGATGTCGCCCAGACCTTTGTCGATCGTCTGGTCATGGACCATAACGAAGGTCGCCTCAGCGCCGAGGTTGCTGCTGAAGCCAAAGTCTTCTGTAGCGAACTCGAGGGATGGGTGACCGACGAGTGCGTGCAGCTGCACGGCGGTGCCGGGTATATGGACGAATACCCGATCTCCCGCATGTATGCCAATGCGCGGGTATCGCGCATCTATGCCGGGAGCTCGGAGATAATGCGTGAGATCATTGCCCGGGGTATGGGTCTTGATCCACGACGGAACAGCAGCAGCTAGGGCGCGGCCGTGTCGCCGCAAGCATACTCCCTACCGGTCGGCAGAGGATCACTGTGAGCGGGCCGTTGCATGGCTACCGTATCCTCGAGATCGCCGGACTGGGCGCCGCGCCGTACTGCGGCATGATGTTGGCCGACATGGGTGCGGAAGTAATCCGCATCGAACGCATGCCTCCCCCGCCGCCACTCCCCGACGTGCTGGCCCGGGGCCGCCGCTCGGTGGCCCTCGATCTGAAGAACCGTGACGCGGTCGCAGTATTGATGCGCCTCGTGGAGGGCTGCGACGGCCTGATCGAGGGATTCCGCCCGGGCGTCGCCGAGCGTCTGGGCTTCGGGCCGGAACTGTGTCTCGAGCGACAGCCGCGGCTGGTCTATGGCCGCATGACCGGATGGGGACAGGACGGTCCGCTCGCCGGCGCCGCAGGCCATGACCTCAACTACATCGCATTGTCCGGCTCCCTGCATGCGATAGGTACCCGCGGTGATTGTCCGCCACCACCACTCAACCTGATAGGCGATTTTGGCGGTGGCCTGCTGCTGGCTTACGGCATGGTATGCGCGTTACTGGAATGCAAGAGCTCGGGCCAGGGCCAGGTGGTTGACGCAGCGATGCTGGATGCGGCGGCGTCTTTCATGGCCATGTTCAGCGGTTTTCGGCATCTTGGGATGTTCCCGGAGGGCCCCGGCGAAAGCATGCTGGCCGGCGCGGCGCATTTCTACCGCACCTACCGCACGGCGGATGACCGGTTTATCTCCATCGCTGCGATCGAGCCGGATTTCTATCGTTTGTTGATTGACAAGCTGGAACTGCCCGAAGATGAGTTTCTGCCGTTCGGCTTCGGCGGCCTCGGCAGGCCCACAGACGCCAGCGCATGGAGCGCGTTGCAGACCAGACTGGAGCAGGTTTTCGCCAGTCGCACCCGTGACCAGTGGTGCGAGCTGCTGGAAGGCAGCGATGTGTGTTTTGCCCCGGTTCTGGCATTGTCGGAAGCGCCGCTTCACGCCCACAACAACGCCCGTGGCACGTTTGTCGAGGTGGGCGGGATCGAGCAAGCGGCGCCGGCACCGCGTTTTTCACGGACTGCGGCGGACCTGCCCGGGGCGCCAGCAATACCGGGGGCAGACACCCGGCAGGTGCTGGAGGAGGCGGGATTCAGCGTCGCCGACATCGATGCGCTGGCCAGGGCCGGAGCGGTGCCGAAGGACTAGACTCTATCCAGTGGCGGAGCCCCGGCTTCGCCAAGGCATACTGTCAGCATTGCAAACGGATCGCGGGCAGTGCTGAGACGGCGGGAGACAAGGGATGAATGATCGAGTGCGGCTGGACGTCGACGGCAAGGTGGCCAAAGTGTGTCTGGCCCGACCGGAAAAACGCAATGCGCTGGATCTGGCGATGTTCGAAGCGATTGTCGCTGCGGCGGCCGAACTCGCTGCATGCGATGATGTGCGCGCGGTCGTCCTGCACGGTGACGGCCCGGCGTTTTGCGCCGGTCTTGATCTCGGCGCTTTCTTCAGCACACCTGAAGCCGGTTCCAGACTGCTCGAGCGTGAAGACGGCGCAAAAACCAACCTGGCCCAGGAGGCCGCGTGGTGCTGGCGTCGCTTGCCGGTGCCGGTGATTGCCGCGCTGCATGGTGAGGTATTTGGTGGCGGGCTGCAGATTGCGCTGGGCGCCGACATCCGACTGATCGCCCCTGACGCCCGTGTGTCGGTGATGGAAATCCGCTGGGGGCTGGTGCCGGACATGGCCGGCAGCCGCATCCTGCCTGACCTGATGCGACTCGATGTGGCCAAGGAATTGACCTTTAGCGGCCGCGTCGTCGACGCCCCCGAAGCGGTGAGCCTCGGGCTCGCCACGCGAATCTGTGATCAGCCACTGGCATCCGCGATAACTCTGGCTGAACAGATTGCAGCGCGGTCCCCGGACGCGATACGCGCGGCCAAGTTCCTTCTCGATCAGGCCCCGCAAATGGATCATGCCAGCGGCCTCGCTCTGGAAACGCGTCTGCAGATGGGCTTGCTTGGCGGACGCAATCAGATGGAAGCGGCTCGCGCCGGAATGGAGAAGCGGGCGCCAGTGTTCCGCGCCGCGACAATTGACCCGAAAGAGATCCTGGAGTGACACGCGGATGAGCCAGGCTGAACATCGTCGACCGAGGATTGCGCTGGTGCTTGGCAGCGGCGGCGCGAGGGGCCTTGCCCATATCGGAGTCATCGAGGAACTGGAACGCTACGGCATGGAGATAACCTATATCTCCGGGTGTTCGATGGGTTCGCTGGTGGGCGGCATGTATGCCGCCGGCAAGCTGGATGTGTATACGAAGTGGGCACGCAGCCTGGAGCGGAAGGATGTGTTCGGGTTGCTGGATTTCTCGTTCGATTTTCGCGGCCTGTTCAAAGGCGACCGGATCTTCGATACCTTGAAGGATATGGTCGGCGATCGCGATATTGATGATCTCGAAATCGGCTATACGGCGGTGGCGACGGATCTTCAGGAACAGCGTGAGATCTGGCTCAGCAGCGGGTCGCTGTTTGACGCCATGCGTGCATCGATGGCCATACCCACGATCCTGACGCCATGGGTCTACCAGGATCGGCTGCTGGTGGATGGGGGACTGCTGAATCCATTGCCCATCGCGCCGGCGCTCAATCAACAAACTGACCTGATTGTTGCGGTCAACCTGAATGCCCGGCGCGAGAAACGGGATACTCGCGAGTCACCACTCAAACTACCCGGCATTTTTGATCTGGTGTCGATGAGTCTGGATACCATGCAGGGAGCGATCGGCCGCCTGAAGCTGGCGGCGTATTCGCCGGATATCGTGATCGACATCCCGCGGGACGCTTGCGCCTTTTACGAATTCTATCGTGCCGCCGAGATGATCGAACTGGGGCGTAAACGGGCGCGGAGTGTGCTCAATGGACTGACCTCGGCCCAATCCTGAGTCAGCCGATTACACTCGTTCGCCCGGTCGATGGACTGACGCCGTGAATGCCGCGTAGTGATTGTTACAGCAGCAGCAGGAGGTTGGCGGCCATGGCAGCGGCTTCCGCTGCGCCAGCAGGGACAAAGAATCTGTTGCACAAGCTAAGTGTCGTGATAATCACCCTCAATGAGGAGGACCGGCTGCCGGGCACGCTCGAGGCCGTAGCCTGGTGCGACGAGATTCTGGTGGTCGACTCCGGCAGCAGCGATCGCACTGTCGATATCTGCAGCGACTACCGGAACTGCAGGGTGGTTGCGCACGCCTTCGCCGGCTATGGGCCGCAAAAGCGCTTTGCCGTGGGCGCAGCCCGCAATGACTGGATACTCAGTCTTGATGCAGATGAAGTTCCGGATGCCGAGCTGCTGTCCTCATTGCGTCAGGTGCTCGCCGGGGATCTCAACAGCCATGGCGGGTTCTATCTGCGTCGCAGCCTGGTTTTCATGGGACAGGAATTCGAGCATGGACGCGAGTCGCGCGAACGTCATTTGCGCCTGTTCGATCGGCGCAAGGCGAATTTCTCTGACGCACCGGTGCACGAGCGGGTTCAGGCTGATGGCTTGATTGGCGAACTGGCGGGCCGCCTGCTGCATTACAGCTACCGGGACCTCCACGACTATTTCCAAAAATTCAATCGCTATAGCAGTTTGAGTGCGGCGCGGATGCACGCCGACGGACGACGCACTGGCCCGGTGTCCGTGCTTCTGGCCGGGCCATTCCGGTTTGTCCAGTCTTATCTGCTCCAAGGCAACTGGCGCAACGGCATTCCCGGACTGGTCTGGTCCATACTGGCGGCATATTATAGAACCGCAAGGTATCTCAAGCTGCTGGAATTGAATCGCCGTTGATTCCCGGAGGCTTTACCCAAGACCCGGGCATTGCTCGCCGGTATCCGGATTGCGAATCCCGTCTGGTCGGCGCGGAGCGTGAAGCGGCGGTCCGGTTGCCTGGGCGGACCGGGATTGCGGGAACGGAACCGGCATTGATCTGGTCCGATCTAGAAACGGGTTTTGTACTGAGTCCGGAAACTAGGTGATGAGGAGGGTTGCGATGAACAAGAATATTGGCCTGCTGCTTGTCGCCCTGCTATTGCCCATGAGCAGTCATGCAGTGGGTTACAGCAGAGTATTCGACGTCCGTGCATTCGAGGCAGAAATACCGCCCGCAAAGGATGGCCCGTCGGTAATCAAGATCGGCGTGATTCTGCCCAGGTCGGCAGAAATTCCGAAAGTAGAAGTGTTTGCCGACCGTGCAGATCGCGGTGACAATCTTGGTGAGTGGGCCAAATGCAACATCGATACCAAGGAATGCAAAGTCAGCGACACCAGGATTGTGCGTTTCTTCCGCATGGATCATGACACCTGGCAGGAATTGTCGGTGGAGATCGAAAATGCCGACGCCAGCGCTTCCCGCTATGCGTTGTTGCGGGTGACATTCAAGGATGCGGCAGGCAACGACCAGTCGGGTTGTGGTGTCGCCTACTACTGCGGCTTCGCTGAGGCCGTAAGCGAATAGTAGCTTCGGCCCCGCGGCGGACCCGAGGTGGCCGCTCCCGGGCTCAGGTAAACCAACGGGGCGCCTGATCACAGGCGCCCCGTTGGTTGCAGAGCAGACCGCTATCCAAGTTCCTGGCCAAGTTGCTGGCGCCTGAAAATCCGGCGGCGCCAGCAGACCATCGCGTAATGATATTCAGCCGGCGCTGGTTTGATTGGCAACCGCTTTGGCGGCGGCGGCAACCGCCTCCGGGTCGCCAAGAAATTCACGCCCCAGAGAATTCAGATTCTCGTCCAGTCGGTAGACCAGCGGCACGCCGGTGGGGATATTGAAGCCGACGATATCTTCCTCCGACATTCCGTCGAGCATCTTCACGAGCGCGCGCAGGCTGTTTCCATGAGCAGCGATCAGAACCGTCTTGCGCTTGCGCAGCCAGGGTACGATGCTCGATTCCCAGTAGGGCTGTACTCGGAGCAAAGTGTCTTTCAGCGATTCGGTGGCCGGCAGGAGGGCCGGATCGATATCCGCATAGCGCGGGTCGTGAACCGGATGGCGCGGATCATCTTCAGCCAGCGCCGGTGGCGGCGTGGCGTAACTGCGGCGCCAGATCTGCACCTGCTCAGCACCGTGTTTGGCGACCGTCTCCGGCTTGTTCAGGCCCTGGAGCGCTCCGTAGTGGCGCTCGTTGAGTTGCCAGGCCCTGTATACCGGCACCCACATCCGGTCCATGCCGTCCATCACCATCCACAGCGTGCGTATGGCTCGCTTGAGCACCGAGGTGAACGCGACGTCGAATTCCAGGCCCTCTGCGGCCAGCAGCCGGGCCGCTTCTTCTGCTTCGGCACGTCCCTGATCTGTCAGATCGACGTCAGTCCAGCCGGTAAACAGATTCTTCAGATTCCAGTCGCTCTGACCATGGCGCAGCAGCACCAGCTTGATCGGCATTTCAGCCTCCCGATTAACGAGTTCCGTTTCCGAATTCTAACGTGTTTCCACTGTGGCCGCGGGATCCCGAAAGGTGCGATGGACTGACAATCAGGAATCTTCGCGATCGATGTGTTTCAAGCCTTTTTTGTGCTGGCCAGGCTGACCAGGTAGTTGCCCCGCTGCTGATCGTAGTTCAGGCGGATCAGGCCGCGTGACTCACAGTCCTGCAGCATCTCGGAAAAGCTGCTGTAACCGTAGTAGGACTCATTAAAGCCCGGGTGCACGCGCTTGATGGTCTGCTTGACCATCGAGCCCCAGAGCTGGTCGTAATCATCGCTGAGAGAGCTGATGATCTCGAGCAGGCGGTCCATTGCCTCGCTTTTCCGATCCTGAGGCTTGCCACGGCTTCTCGATTTGCTGCGACTGCGGGTGGCCACGCGCACGAGATCGTCGTAGTAGAGGAACTCGTCGCAGCCTGCGATCAGCAGGTCCGAGGTCGAACTCTTCACGCCGCAGCCGATTACCCGTTTGTTGTTTTCCTTCAACTTCGATACCAGCGGAGAGAAATCACTGTCGCCGGACAGAAGCGCGAAGATGTCGATGTGCTGTTTGGCGTAGCACAGGTCAATGGCGTCGACCACCATATGGATATCCGCGCTGTTCTTGCCGCCCTGACGGGTCTGGGGGATATCGATCATCTCAACCCCGTTGGCATGAAATTCCTTTACATAGTCGCGGTAGTTGCTCCAGTCACAATACGAGCGCTTGAACACGATGCGCCCTTTTTCCAGCAGACGCTTCATGACCAGCTGGATATCGAACTTGGGCGCGCTCTTCATGTCACGCACGCCGATAGCGAGATTCTCGAAGTCTACGAAGACTGCAATAAGTGGTTCCTGGGACATGTGGCTGGTTTCCTTGTGTCGAGCTCAGAGCTGCGTGAGGCGTCGTATTTCCTGCATCGCCACCGACAGTGTCGGAAAATCCGTCGAGCCCATAGCGACCATTTCCCGGGTGGTGGTAAGCACGTGGTCGACCCGCTCCTTATGCGCGGAAATCCATGCGTGAACAGCTTCAGTGGGTGGTTTGCGCTTGTTGGCCGCGATCACCAGGCGGGTGAGCTGGCCCTGCAGATGATACAGGTTCTCGCGCATGCTGTTGCGTGCCATGGCTTGCCATCGGCCCTCCACAGACAGTTGTTCCACCTGATCGCGGAGCCAGTCGATCCGCAACTCCTGACCTAGTGTGAAGTAGACATGTGCCGCAGCTGCCGGGCTGCCGCCGGCATCCTGGGCGACTTCGATAATATCCAGCGCCGAATGCATGGCATGCAATCCGGCCATACGGCGGGCGACGTCATCCGGAACACCAAGCTCCCGGTACAGCTCGAACGCCTCCCCGAAGCGGCGCAACTCCCGGCCCTCCAGATACTCATCGAGATTCGCGCACAGCTTGCTCGCGTGGTTGGCAAAGCGCTTCACCGCCGCTTCGATATCCTTTACCAGATCGGGCCGGTCAAGCAGCCAGTGCGTGCCATGCTTCAACAGGCGGGTCGTGCGGTTCATCATCGAATACTGGGCATTGGCGTGAATCTTGTTGTCCAGCGCTTCGATCGCGCTCCACAAAGAGCGCACGTCGAATACCTCACGGGCGATCGCGTAGGCGCGGGCTACCGAGGCCAGATCGGCGCCGGTCTCGTCGCTGGTCCGGTAGGCGAATACCGGGCCCATCCGATTGACCAGGCTATTGGTGACCAGCGTGGCGATAATCTCCCTGGCCAGGCGATGCTGGCCCATCAACTGGCGGTATTTTTTCTGCAGCGGGGCGGGGAAGTAGCTGATCAATTCGTGGCTGAGATAGGGATCCTCAGGCGCGTTGGAGGAAATCATGTCGGCATACAGGCTCATCTTGCCGTAGCTGAGCAGCACCGACAGCTCGGGTCGGCTAAGCCCGCGGCCGGAAGTGCGCCGCTCATTGATCGCTTCATCGTCGGGCAGGAATTCCAGCGCCCGGTCCAGGGTACCGCGCCGCTCCAGCACATGAATCAGATACTGGTGTTCCCGGATTCGTTCGACAGCGTTCGCTTCCAGCAGGCTGATCGCCTGACCCTGCAGATAGTTGTTGCGCAATACCTGCTCGGCGACCTCATCGGTCATTTCGGCAAGCAGTCGCTTGCGACGGGTGCTGGTCAGACCGCTCTGCTGGGTGGCGATATTCAGCAGGATCTTGATGTTGACCTCACGGTCAGAGCAGTCGACACCCGCTGAATTATCAATGAAGTCAGTGTTGATACGCCCGTCCTGGAGCGCGTATTCGATCCGGCCCAGCTGGGTAAAGCCAAGGTTGCCGCCTTCGCCGACAACCTTGCAGCGCAGATCCTTGCCGTTGACCCGGACCGCGTCATTGCTGCGGTCGCCGACATCCGGATGGGTCTCGGTACTGGCCTTCACATAGGTGCCGATGCCGCCATTCCACAACAGATCTACCGGCATCTTCAGAATCGCGCGGATCAGTTCGTCCGGGGTCAGGCTCTGCTTGTCCACCTTTAGCATGGCGCGGACCTGCGGGCTCAAGGGGATCAGTTTGTCCGCGCGCGAAAAGATCCCTCCGCCCTCGGAGATCAGCCGGGGGTCATAGTCGTCCCAGCCGGAGCGACTCAGCCCGAAAAGACGCGAACGCTCCTTGAAACCGGCTGCCGCATCCGGCGCGGGGTCGAGGAAGATATGCAAGTGGTTAAACGCCGCCTGCAGTCGAATGTGACGGGACTGCAACATGCCGTTGCCGAACACGTCACCGCTCATGTCTCCGATCCCGGCGACCGTGAACTCGGAATCCTGGATGTCCTTGCCCATCTCACGGAAATGTCGCTTGACACACTCCCAGCCGCCACGGGCCGTGATCCCCATGCCCTTGTGGTCGTATCCGACCGAGCCACCTGACGCGAAGGCGTCACCCAGCCAGAATTCGTAGTCAGCGGAAATCTGATTGGCGATATCGGAAAAACTCGCAGTGCCCTTGTCGGCCGCAACGACCAGATATGGATCGTTGCTGTCGATTCGCACCAGATCCGGCGGCGGCACCGGTTCCGAATCGACCAGGTTGTCCGTGATATCCAGCATGCCGCGGATAAAGGTCCGATAGCAGTACTTGACCTCGGCCATAACCTGCTCACGATCACCGACCGGCAGCTGCTTGGCGACAAATCCGCCCTTGGCGCCCACCGGGACAATCACCGTGTTCTTGACCGCCTGAGCCTTCATCAGCCCGAGCACTTCGGTACGGAAGTCCTCCGGGCGGTCCGACCAGCGCAGGCCGCCTCTGGCCACCTCACCACCGCGCAGATGTACACCCTCGACTCTCGGCGAGTAGACGAATACCTCGAACATCGGTCTGGGTTTCGGCAGGTCCGGGATCTTGCGTGGATCAAGCTTGAAAGAGATATAGGGTTTGGCGCCGCCCTCGCTGTCGGTTTGATAATAATTGGTGCGCAGGCTGGCCCGGATCATCTCGCGAAAAGCGCTGATGATGCGGTCGGCGTCGAGGCTGACCACCGAGTCCATCGCGTGATCCAGTGCCTGACTGATGGTGATCCACAGACGCTTGCGTTGTTTGTCACTCACGCCGGGATCGAAACGTGCTTCGAATTTCTCAACCAGCAGAGCGGCGATTTCCGGATATTCTCCGAGTACCCGTTCCATGTAAGCCTGGCTGAACGGCAGGCCGGTCTGAAGGATGTAACGGCAGTAGGCACGCAGCAGCGAGACCTGACGCCAGGACAGTCCCGCGGTCAGCACCAGGCTGTTGAAGCCGTCGTTCTCAGTGATCCCCAGCCAGGTGCTTTCAAATGCTCCCTGAAAGGCCTCGTTGACCTCGGCCGGGACCAGACCGCGTTGCTGGCGCAACACCATCTCGAAATCCTGGATCCAGATTTCGTTGTTGTCCTCCAGCTGGACCCGGTAGGGCCGCTCGCTGATGACGCGCAGGCCCAGGTTCTCCAGCATCGGCAGGACGTCAGAGATCGGCAGCGGTGAGCCAGCATGAAACGTTTTGAAGCGTACCCGCTCATCCGGGAACGACGGCGGTCGATAAAGGCTCATACGCAATTGTTTCGGCGATTCCGTGACCGCAGCCAGACGCTCGATATCGAAGGTCGCCTCGCGGGCGGTAACATCCTCGACATAGGCGGCCGGAAACACCTGAGCATAACTGCGGAGCAGGTGCAGGCCCTGTTCCTCGCCGAAGCGTTCCACCAGCGCATCGCGCAAGTCGTCCTGCCAGGTGCGCACGGCTTCGGCGATCGCTTTCTCCAGCGAGGCCAGGCGCACTCGTGGCGGGTTCTCCGGGTCGGTGTGGACGATGATGTGCACGCGCGCCAGCCTCGATTCCGACATCTGCACATCGGACTCAATCTGGGTCCCGTTGAGCGCACTGTCGAGGATTCTCTGAATGCGTTCGCGCACCTGCGTGTTGTAGCGATCGCGAGGCACGAAAACCAGGCAGGAGAAGAAACGCCGGAATGGGTCACGGCGCACGAACAGTCTTACCTGTTGGCGTTCCTGCAGATTGAGAATGCCGCTGCTGATCCGGCCCAACTCCTCTACCGAGGCCTGGAACAGCTCGTCGCGAGGAAAGCTGTCGAGAATGTGCAACAACGCCTTGCCGCCGTGGCTGCCCGGACGCAGCCCCGAATGGGCCATGACTTTTTGTACTTTGTGCCGCAACACGGGGATGGAGCGGGGACTGCGGCTGTAGGCGACTGAAGTGTACAGGCCGAGAAAACGCTTCTCGCCCACGACTTTGCCATCGGCGTCAAAGTGCTTGACGCCCACGTAGTCGAGATATCCGACCCGATGCACGGTTGAGCGCGAATTCGCCTTGGTCAGGATCAACAGATCTTTTGACCGGGTGTGCCGGCGGATCGCGCGACTTATTACCGTGCTCCGGGCGCTGCTGGACTCCGACGGCTTGCGCAGGATGCCAAGGCCGGTCTTCGGCTTCGCCTGAAGCATCTCCCCATCGGGGCCCTTGATCAGCTCGTATTCGCGATAGCCGAGGAAGGTGAAATGGTCATCATCCATCCACTCCAAAAAGGCCTGTGCTTCGTCGATGACGGTGCGATCCAGCGGCGGCGGAGACTCCTCCAGATCGCGGCAGATATCCCGCGCCTTGCGCCGCATTGCGGACCAGTCTTCAAATGCCGAGCGCACGTCCCCGAGCGCGCTTTTGACCTTGCGTTCCAGGTTGCGGAACACTTTTGCATCGCTCTCGCGATCGATTTCCAGATGCACAAAGGACTCGTACTGTGCATCGTCCGCATCGTCAATCGACGACAGGACCTCGATCAGCGCGCCCTGGGCGTCACGGCGCACGACCAGCACCGGGTGAACGGTGAGATGGATGTACAAGCCGAATTCGTTTATCACCATGCCCAGCGAATCCACCAGGAATGGCATGTCGTCATTGACCACTTCGACCACGGTGTGCTGCGAATCCCAGCCGTGTTCGTCGACTGCGGGATTCAGCACCCTGGCGCGGGTGCGGCCCCGCTTGCGCTGCATGGCGAATTGCAGATGCTGCAGTGCAGCTCCGGCCAGATCCGCCGGGTCCCGCGCACGCAGGTCCTCGACTGCCACATTGGCATAGTAAAGTTTCAGGAAGAGTGAGACGTCTACCGGACAATCCGCCGGCGCCTTGTCCAGTGCGGCGGAAATGACGTCGTCCAAAACCCGCTGTCTCGGGTTGGCCGCGCTTGAGCTCATGAGCTGGGTCCGTCGGGGTGTCAGATCAATGGCGCAATTCTAGCGCCTCGGGCGTCTGATTTGCGCGTCCGCGGCGGAAAAAATCCGCCGGACCAGCAGACGATGCCTAGCTATGCCGTTGCAAGTCCTCGATCACGCCGGCCAGAAAGCGACATGCTTCGCCGCCGGTCACGCAGCGGTGATCGAAGCTCAGAGACAACGGTATCCGGCGATGTGTTTCGATGCCGCCGAGCACCGGCACCACGTCATGGCGAACCCCGCCGGAACCCAGTATCGCGATCGTAGGTGGCACCACCACAGGCGTCGCATAGCGCCCCGCCATCATGCCGAAGTTCGACAAGGTGAAGGTGAAATCCTTCATCTCTTCAGGCGATACGGTGCGCTCACGCGTCTTTTGCTTGACCGCATTCAGGTCATCGCGCAATTCATCCCCGGATTTCTGTTGTACATGACGGATGACAGGGACGATCAGGCCGTCCGGCGTGTCCACGGCGATGGCGATATCGATCCTGCTCTCCAGTTGCCTGGTCATCGCGGCGCCGTCATAGAAGCCGTTTAATGATGGTTCGGCCCGACAGCCGGCGACGATTGCGCGCAGCAGGCGGACGGTGATGTCCTGCCCAGGCGTCCAGCCGTGAATATCTGCATCATCGAAGATCGTGCACGGGCAAACTTCGTCCCTGGACAGGCTCATGCTCTGCGACATCGCGCGACGCGGACCGCGCAAGCGTTCCGGCTCGCCCGGCGGCAGCCGGGTAAGCGAGCGCTGCTTCTTTTCCGGTCGCGGGCGGAAATTTTCCACGTCTTCGCGGGTAACCCGGTCGCCGCGCCCGGTAGGCGGAACGTCGGCCAGGTCGATCCCCTTCTTCTTGGCCAGCGCACGAACCGCGGGTGCTGCCTTGACCTTGCCCTGGGCGCGATGCCGACGCCCCCCGGCGACGGCGGTCTCAACCAGTTCTTCATCGCTGACCGGCATGCTGCCGACCACCGTGCCGGTATCTGCTGAGGCGGCCGGCTTTTTGTCACTGACTGCCGGCGTTGCCGTGGCTTCCGTTGCGGGTCCTGCCGGTTCGGCACCGCTACCCGTATCGATGTCTATCAGCGGTTTGCCGGTCTCGACGATATCGCCTTCGCCCGCATAGAGTCTGGCCACGCGCCCGCCAAAAGGCGCAGGGACCTCGACGACCGCCTTCGCGGTCTCTACGGAAAGCATCGGCTGATCAAGCGCGATTTCATCACCCTCTTTGACGTGCCAGGTGACGATCTCAGCCTCGGGCAGGCCTTCGCCCAGATCCGGCAGATTAAATGTTTTCATAACTGGCTCTTTGTCTTGTGGAAGCGCCGGCGGACCACTCAATCCTGCAGAGTGACCCTGGCGGCATCCATGATGCGTTGCACACTTGGCAGATATTGATATTCCATCCGAAACAGCGGCATGACGGTATCGTAGCCGGTCACTCGCTGAATCGGCGCCTCGAGATCGTACAGGCCCTTTTCGGCGACGCCCGCGGCGATCTCGGCGCCTACGCCGCAGCTGCGCGCGGCCTCATGGATAATCACAAGGCGGCCGGTCTTCTCGACAGACTCGAGAATCGTGTCCATATCCAGCGGGCTGACGGTGGCGACATCGATGACCTCGCAACTGATACCTTCCTCTGCCAGAGCGGTCGCCGCTTTGAGCGTCTCGAAAGTCATCGCTCCCCAGGTAACCAGGGTTACGTCATCGCCCTCGCGCAAGGTGTAGCAGACGTCGAGCGGCATCGCTCTGCCGTCGTCGGCCACTTCTTGTTTCTGCAGACGGTAGATTCGCTTGGGCTCGAGGAAAACCACCGGATCCGGGTCGCGGATCGCCGCCAGCAGCAAGCCGTAGGCACGTTGTGGCGAGGAGGGGATGACGACGCGGATGCCGGGCATGTGCGCGAACAGCGCTTCGGTACTCTCGGAATGATGCTCGGGAGCATGGATCCCACCGCCGAATGGTGCCCGCAACACCATCGGGCAATGCAGGCGGCCTCTGGTGCGGTGACGCATGCGCCCGGCGTGATTGATCATCTGGTCCACAGCGGGGTATATGAAGCCCATGAACTGCATTTCGCATACCGGTTTCATGCCTTGGGCAGCCATGCCGATGGAAGCACCCGCGATCATCGCTTCAGCCAGTGGCGAATCCATTACGCGATCGGGACCGAAGCGTTGCTGCAGGCCAGCCGTCGCCCGGAACACGCCTCCATTGACGCCCACGTCCTCCCCCAGGATAACGACTGATTCGTCATGCTCCATTTCATAGGCAAGCGCCATGGTGACCGCTTCGATCAGGGTTATCTTGGCCATCAGTGATCCTCTCCGGAAGCGCCATAACGGATGGCAGTCTCACGTTGCTCACGCATGGCTTCCGGCAGATCCTTGTACATGTAATCGAACATCGCGCCGGTGGGCTGAACAGGCGTGTCCAGATATTCCTTGACTGCGGCCTCAACCCCGGCCGCGCATTCGGCCAGCAGCGCCTCTTCCTGTTTTTCGTCCCATGCGCCGATACCGGTCAGGTATTTGCGCAGCCTGATCAGGGGTTCCTCGATGCGTGCCGCCTCGACTTCGCGCTGATCCCGATAGCGGCTGGCGTCGTCGGCCGTGGTGTGGTCGCTGAGGCGGTAGGTAACTGCTTCGATCAGGGTCGGCCCTTCTCCCGCGCGGGCGCGCGCCAGCGCGGTCTCCATCGCGTCGCGCACCGCGATGACATCATTACCATCCACCTGGACGCCGGGCATCCCCGCGGCGATGGCCTTTTGCGCCAGCGTCTTGGCTGCCGTCTGTATCGATAACGGCACCGAGATTGCCCATTTGTTGTTCACCACCACGAACACTGCAGGCAATTTGCGTACCGCGGCGAGGTTGAGTGCTTCGTAGAAATTGCCCTCCGAGGTGCCCCCATCGCCGATCACACTGACCGCGCAACGCGGTTCCTTGCGCAGCTTGAAGGCCCAGGCAGCGCCGGCCGCGTGCAGGCACTGTGTGGCGATCGGGACGCACCAGGCAAAATCGTGGGTAGGGCCGGAGAAATTGTTTCCGCGCTCGTCGCCGCCCCAATACAGCAGCACCTCTGACATCTTCACTCCGCGCCAGAATTGCGCGCCGTATTCGCGATACATCGGAGCCAGACAATCCTCCGGGCGCATCGCGGCGCCAATGCCTACGTGGGCCGCCTCATGTCCGAGCGAGGAGGCGTAGGTGCCCAGCTTGCCTGTACGCTGCAGATTGATCGCCTTGGTATCGAACACCCGGGTCTGGGTCATCAGCCGATACATGCGCAAGAGTTGTTCGGAGTCATTGGCGAATTCGGGCAGTTTTTCCACCGGATTACCTTCCGGATCAAGAAACTGGCTATATCCGACCTTGAACTCAGCAATCGTTTTCAAACAGATTTTCCTCCAGGGCCTGAACCATGTCACAAGGAATCAGCTCCTTCTTGGCATGGCCGGTTCAGGAATGGGGCCGCCGGCGAGAAATTCCCAGGTGGCGGGCGCCCGGAAAGGACGCGCATTATAACCGAAGTTTTCTGCGATAATTCTTGTCGCGACGCACCATCGGGAAGGCGCCGCTGAGCTTTTGGCCTGGATCCTTCCTGGCCAGATCCGGCATCAGTGAACCGAGGCGGAAATCCAAATGAACAAGCGTGAACTGGAAGACGGTATCTACCGCGATCTCTCAAACCGGCTGACCTATGCGGGGTATCTGCAACTGGATCGACTGCTCGGGGCTCAGTCGCCGCTGAGCAAGCCCGCGCATCATGATGAGCTGCTGTTCATTATTCAGCACCAGACCTCGGAACTATGGTTCAAGCTGATCATCCATGAGCTTAGAGCCGCGATCAGGCATCTCCAGCAAGACGAACTTTCGCCCTGCTTCAAGATTCTCGCCCGGGTCAAACAGGTGCAACTGCAGCTATTCAGTCAGTGGTCGGTCCTGGAGACGTTGACCCCGAACGATTACGCACAGTTTCGTGGGGTGCTGGGTCATGCGTCCGGGTTCCAGTCGGCGCAAAACCGCGAGGTAGAGTTTCTGCTGGGGAACAAGGACGCGGCGCATCTGCAGGTTTTCGAGTATGACGATGCCACCCATGCGCGGCTGCAGCAAACGCTCGAGGCACCCAGTATCTACGATGAGTTCCTGATGTTTCTGGGCCGCCGTGGCTTCCCGGTGCCGGCTGACAGACTCGAACGTAACTGGTCGGAGTCCTACGAATCTCACCCCGGCGTGGTCGAGATGTTCAAGGCGATCTACGAGGACAGCTCGTCGCACTGGCAAGCTTATGACATGTGCGAAAAACTGGTGGATGTCGAGGAGAATTTTCAGCTCTGGCGATTCCGCCATCTGAAGACCGTCGAGCGCATCATCGGCTTTAAGCGGGGAACCGGCGGCTCGTCCGGCGTCGCGTTTCTGCGCCAGGCAATTGACTTTCGCTTGTTCCCGGAATTGATCGAGGTCCGCACGCTTATCGGCGGATAGTCTGGTTTTTCGCAGGGCAGCAAGCCGTTCATCTCTGCATGCTGTGGCGACGGCGCGAGCCGGAATCCGGGCTAATCGTCCCCGGCGCGCCCAAGATGACTGGCCCGATCCGCCAGGCGCTGCAGGATCGCATCCAGCTGTTGGCGTTCGCTTGCGTCCAGAGCAGACAGCAGAGCACTCTCATACCGGAGCAGCATCGGCGCGATGCACTGATACAGGCGCTTGCCTGCCGCCGACAAATCCAGGATCGATCGGCGCCGGTCGGCATCGGCGAAATTCCGCCTGATACGGTTGGACTTCAGCAGTCGCGACACGGCTCGACTCACTGCAACCTTGTCCATCGCGGTCCGCTCGGCCACCTCTGCTGCGGAGATCCCCGGGAATCGTTCGAGTACCGCCATGACCCGCCATTCCGGGATCGATAACCCGTAGCGGGTGGAATATGTCTCCGCGATCGCGGTGCTGACCGTGTTGGACAGGACTGAAAGCCGGTAAGGCAGGAACCGTTCGAGGTCCAGCCTTGCTGATTCCATGGTGCGGCGCAGCTTGTTGTCGGAGGCCATGCCGCACTATAATAGTTACATCTGAAACTAATTCAACTATGACAGGGCCTGACCGGCCCTGTCTTTACTTGCGGAGAATTCCAATGGCGGATCTGCATTCCAATCCCCTGGGTATCAACGGTTTTGAATTCGTAGAGTTCGCAGCGCCCAATGCGGCTGAGTTGCACCAGTTGTTTTGCGACATGGGCTTCACCGCCGTGGCCCGCCATCGCAGCCGTCAGGTGACCCTGTATCGGCAGGGTGAAATCAGTTTCCTGATCAACGAAGAGCCGGACAGCTTTGCTGCGGACTTTGCCCGCGCTCACGGCCCGAGTGCCTGCGGCTTCGCCATCCGGGTGGCGGATGGCGAGGTGGCGAAAGCCCATGCGCTGGCCAACGGCGCGGATCCGGTCGCCGACAAGGCGGATACGCTGGCGCTGGACGTGCCGGTCATCGAGGGTATCGGTGGCAGTGCCTTGTATCTGGTCACCGACAAGACAAAGCGGCCGGTGTTCCAGGATGAATATGAATTCTTCGAGGGCGTGGACCGGCATCCGGCCGGCTTTGGTCTGAAATTCATCGATCATCTGACCCACAATGTCTACCAGGGGAACATGGATCGCTGGGCGGGTTTCTACGAGCGGATCTTCAATTTCCGCGAGATTCGATATTTCGATATCAAGGGTGCCAAGACCGGTCTGGTGTCCCGTGCGATGACTGCGCCGGATGATATGGTCCGCATCCCGATCAACGAGGCGACCGATGACAAGTCGCAGATTGCCGAGTATCTGGACGAGTACAAGGGCGAGGGTATCCAGCACATCGCATTATTCACTGACGACATCTATGCCTCGGTGGAAGCCCTCCGCTCCCGTAATCTGGAATTCCTGGATGTGCCCGATACCTATTACGAGATGGTCGATGCGCGTCTGCCAAAGCATGGCGAGGATCTTGAACGGATGGCTGAAAACCGCATCCTGATTGATGGTGACCGTGAAACCAGAAAACAGTTGTTGCTGCAGATTTTCACCCAGACCTGTGTTGGCCCGATCTTTTTTGAGATCATCCAGCGCAAGGGTAATGAGGGATTCGGCGAAGGCAATTTCCAGGCGCTGTTCGAGTCCATAGAGCGCGACCAGCAAAAACGCGGCGTGCTCTGAGACCGCTTAATCGCGCGGAGTCCACACCATGAAGCAATGGATTTCCTTCCCCCGTATCGAGGGTTTGTCATCACGGCAGGCCCACGCGGATCTGCCCGCCGGTACGTTTGAACGGGAACTCGGCCGAGAAGGTTTTTTCGGCCCGGCCACCCATATGTACCACCGCCATCCGCCGACAGCCTGGTCAGACTTCCAGGGCCCGCTAAGGCCGCGCGCCTTCGATACGACCCGCCTTGAGCAGCCGGGTAGCACGCCATGGGACGCGATACCGTTGTTGCACAATGCGGCGGTCAAGATCCGTCACTGGACCCTGGCGGCGAGCATGGACGACCTGGTGCGCAACGCAGACGGCGATGAATTGCTGTTTATCCATCAGGGTCAGGGTGAGCTTTTTTGTGACTACGGGCATATGTCGTTTCGCGACGGCGACTATATCGTGCTCCCGCGGGGCACGATGTGGCGTATCGAAACCACTGGCCCGATAGTCGCGCTGCTGGTCGAAGCCAGCAACGAGAGTTACCGCCTGCCGGACAAGGGCATGCTCGGCCCGCATGCGATTTTTGACCCGGCTATCCTGGACACGCCGCGCATCGATCAATCGTTCAGGGAGCAACAGGGCGAGGATCCATGGCGGGTGGTGGTGAAGTCCCGCGGCAAGCTTTCGGTCATCAGCTTCCCGTTCAATCCGCTGGATGCGGTCGGATGGAAGGGTGATCTTGTTCCGGTGAAATTGAACTGGCGCGATATCCGGCCGCTGATGAGTCATCGATATCATCTGCCACCGTCCGTACATACAACGTTCCTGGCCAGCCGTTTTGTCGTCTGTACCTTCGTGCCGCGGCCTTTCGAAACCGACCCGGATGCGCTGAAAGTGCCGTTTTTCCATAATAACGACGACTTCGATGAAGTGATCTTCTATCACGCGGGGGAGTTTTTCTCTCGCGACAACATTCACCCGGGAATGATTACCTTGCATCCCTCCGGGTTCACCCACGGACCACATCCGAAGGCGCTGGGGAACATGCTGGAACAGAAGGCGCCCGGAACAGAGGAGGTCGCGGTGATGATCGATACTCGCGATGCGCTGGATATCGACGACCAGGCGGTCCCGCTGGAGTGGGCCGGGTACGTCGATTCATGGAAATCCTGAGCGAGCAAACATCTGCACTCGTCAGCCGCGCCCAGGCACGAAAATGTCAGACTTCCACATAGGACATCAAACAGCATGAAACTAGCTTCTCTTCGCGCAGGCGGCCGCGACGGCAGTCTTATTCTGGTCAGCCGGGACTTGCAGCGGGCGGTGAAGGCCACGGATGCTGCACCGACTTTGCAGTCGGCACTGGAGAACTGGGGCCAGGCAGCCCCGATGCTGACCCGGTTGGCTGCTGCGCTGGACAGCGGCTATGTAGAAGGTGAATTTCCGCTCGAGATCGAACAGCTTGCGTCGCCACTACCGCGAGCTTTCCAGTTCCTGGATGGCAGCGCGTATCTTGCTCACGTGGAACGGGTCCGACGCGCTCGCGGTGCAGAGATGCCGCCGAGTTTTCTTACCGACCCGTTGATGTACCAGGCGGTGTCCGACGGCTTCCTGCCGCCGGCCGGAACAATCGAAGCGGTCAGTGAAGACCACGGGATCGATTTCGAGGCCGAAGTCTGCGTGATTACCGACGACGTCCCGATGGGGGTCGCGGCGGCCGACGCGGGCGACTACGTGCGGCTGACCTGTCTGATAAACGACGTGTCCCTGCGCAATCTTATCCCGGCGGAGCTCGCCAAGGGCTTTGGTTTCCTCAACAGCAAGCCGCGCTCGGCGCTGTCTCCGGTGGCGGTGACTCCGGACGAGCTGGGTGATGCCTGGCGCGATTGCAAGGTCCATCTGCCGCTGATATCTCAGTACAACGGGGAACTGTTCGGCGAGCCCGAATGCGGCGTCGATATGCAATTCAGCTTCGCCGAGCTGATCGCGCATGCTGCGCGGACGCGACCACTTGGCGCGGGCACCGTGATCGGTTCCGGCACCATTGCCAACCAGGATGAATCCCGAGGCGCTTCTTGTCTGGCGGAGCGGCGCATGCTTGAGATTATCCGCGACGGCAAGCCCAGCACTCCGTTTATGAGTTTCGGCGACACGATCCGCATTGAGATGCTGGATGCCCGGGGCGCGAGCATCTTTGGCGCAGTGGAACATATCGTGACGCGTTATCAAGGGCCATGAGCGGACTGATCCTGTACAGTTACTGGCGCAGTTCCGCAGCGTATCGGGTGCGACTGGCGCTGAACCTGAAAGGCATCGATTACCGGATTCAACCCGTCCATCTGGCGCGGGACGGCGGCGAGCACCGCCAGCCGGCCTACCTGGCGATTAATCCCCAGGGTCTGGTGCCGCTGCTTGTCGACGGAGATGTCACGATCAGCCAGTCGCTGGCGATCATTGAATACCTGGAAGAAACTGTTCCATCGCCTGCCCTGTTGCCGGCCGATCCCGCGGCCAGGGCCCGCGTACGCAGCCTCGCGCAAATCATCGCCTGTGACATTCATCCGCTGGACAACCTGCGCGTGACCAACTATCTGCGCGACGAACTCGGTATCGGCGCGGAGGCGGGCAGGGTGTGGTATGCGCACTGGATCCGAACCGGCTTCGACGCACTCGAATCGCGTCTGGCCAGCGAGCCCTATACCGGGAAGTTTTGTCATGGCGACCAGCCCGGATTGGTCGATATTTTTCTGGTACCCCAGATCTACAATGCCTTGCGCTTCGAGTTTGACATGACCCCCTATCCCACGCTGCGCCGCGTCCACGCTGCCTGCCAGACACTGGACGCATTCAGGCGCGCAGCGCCCGAGGCGCAGCCTGACGCTGCCTGAACCAACGCGCCGTGGCGCTGGTCATCTTCGATTGCGACGGGGTGCTGGTGGATTCGGAGCCACTGGCCAACATGGTGTTGAATCAGCATCTGCGGGCAATTGGTCTGGATCTTCCGCTGGCCGAATCGACCCGGCTGTTCACAGGTCTGAGCATGCGCTCCAGCGTCGCGATCATCGAGGAGCGCATCGGGCGGTCGCTGCCGGCGCGCTTCGTCGACGAATTGCGCGAGGCCACTGCGGTAGCCTTCCGGCAAGGATTGCGGCCCGTACCCGGTATCATTGAAACACTGGGACGGCTCCAGCAGCCGTTTTGCGTTGCTTCCAGCGGCATCCACTCGAAGATCCGCAGCAGTCTCGAGCTGACTGGTTTGAGGCACTTTTTCCCCGACCGGCGCATATTCAGCGCTGAGGATGTCAGCCACGGCAAACCAGCACCGGATCTGTTCTTGCACAGTGCCCGAAGCCTTGGTTTCGAGGCTGAGGATTGTGTCGTAGTGGAGGATTCGCGGCCCGGTGTGCTGGCCGCGCGAGCGGCGGGGATGCGTGTCCTCGGCTTTGCCCAGCGAACACCGTCTCGCGTGCTGGCTGCGGCCGGTGCTACAGTCTTCAGGCAGATGGCCGAACTCGAAGCGTTGCTGGTCGATTAGCGATCAGTCGGCGTGTGTGCGATCGACCCTGAATAGGACGCCAGGTATGGAGATTTTGGGCGCTGGTTGGCTCTGGGGATGCGTTGTGCTGGTGGCGGCAACGTTGCTGGTCTGGTTTGCGGCAGGATTCTGGTGGTGGTTGCTGCTGGGTCTATGCCTGCTGCTGGGCATGAGCCTGTTTGCAGACATCGGCGTGATTGCCATCGCCTCATGGTGGCTGGCGTTGCTTATCGGTCTGGTCGTGCTGGGACTGCCGCCGTTGCGCATCCGGTTGCTGAGTCAGCGCATGATGACCCTGATGCGTCAGGAGATGCCGCCAATCTCCGCGACCGAACATGACGCTCTCGAGGCCGGACAGACCGGCTGGGAAGCCGAGCTGTTCAGCGGCCGTCCTTCCTGGCGGCGTCTGCGCCGGCTGCAGTCAGGCAAGCTAGGCAGCGCGGAGAGGGCGTTTCTTGATGGCCCGGTGGAGGTCTTTTGCGGGATGATCTCCGACTACCGGATCAACGAAATCGATCGCGATCTGCCGCCTCAGGCCTGGGATTTTCTGAAGCGGGAGCGCTTTTTCGGCATGGTGATCCCAGAGGAGTATGGGGGTCTCGGGTTCTCGCCAGCGGCCCACGCCGCAGTCGTCATGAAGATCGCCTCGCGCAGCGTCAGCGCGGCTCTTACCGCGATGATTCCGAATTCGGTTGGTCCTGCCAAACTGATCCTGAACTATGGAACCGACGCGCAAAAGGCCCGGTATCTTCCCGCTCTGGCGGCCGGCGAGGAGATCCCCTGTTTCGCACTCACCGGGCCCGAGGCGGGCAGTGACGCCGGCGCGATGGTCGACAGCGGTATTGTTTGCCGCGGCAGCTATAACGGGGTGGATGATGTCCTGGGCGTCCGGCTGAATTTCGACAAGCGATATATCACTCTGGCCCCGGTGGCCACCCTGCTGGGTGTTGCATTCAAGCTCTACGATCCTGATCACCTGCTCGGCGATCAGGAGCGACGGGGTATCACCCTGGCGCTGGTGCCCGGTGATGCGCCGGGTGTTGAACGCGGGGAACGTCACAACACGCTGCATATGGGGTTTCAAAACGGTCCGCTCAGAGGCACGGATGTATTCGTGCCTTTGGATGCGATCATCGGCGAACAGGCTGGCATCGGCAGCGGCTGGAAGATGCTGATGGAATGCCTGACCGATGGCCGTGCAATCTCGCTGCCGGCACTTGCCTGTGCTGCAGCCAAGGTCGCGATCCGGGTCACTGGCGCATATTCCCGAGTGCGCTTTCAGTTTCGCATGCCAGTGTCGAATTTCGAGGGCGTGCATGAGGCGCTGGCGCCGATGGCCGGAGACGTCTGGGCCATGGATTGCGCGCGCCAGCTGGTTCTCGCAGAACTCGATGGCGGCCGACAACCCGCGGTCGCGGCAGGGATCGTAAAGTATAACCTGACCGAGCGCTGCAGAAGAGTGCTGGAACGGGCGATGGACATTCATGCCGGCGCCGGTATCTGTCTCGGTCCACGAAACCTGATCGCGGAATTTTCAAAGTTCGCGCCCATGGGGGTGACAGTGGAGGGCGCGAACATACTTACCCGGACGCTGATGACGTTTGGTCAGGGTGTCGTGCGTTGCCATCCCTGTCTGCAAGCGGAGCTGGATGCGGCTACCCAGGCCGGGGGCGCTGACCTGAAGGCTTTTGACCGGGCTTTTGCCCGTCATTTGAGACTCGCCGCCAGGCACTTCCTGCGGAGCTTGTTACTGGGCCTTTCCGGCGCTCGCCTTGCCGGTCATCCCGCCAGGTGCCGGGCGCCCAAACGCTATTATCAGCAAATCGGCCGGGTCAGCGCCGGATTCGCACTGACCACGGACGTGTTGCTGTTCACCCTGAGAGGCCAGTTCAAGCGTCGGGAAAGGCTATCTGGCCGGATGGCGGACGTGCTGAGCAATCTGTATATCGCCAGCGCCGCGTTGCGCCACCACGAGCTGGCTGACGGGGACGCCAGCGATCAGCTGTTGCTGGACTGGGTGATAGCCGACAGCCTGCATCGTTGTCAGGATGCGCTGGAAGCGGTCTTTGCCAACCTGGCGCCGTTTACCGGCCGCGTGCTCAAGTGGATAGTGTTCCCGCTGGGTCGATCCTGGTCGCCGCCAAGCGATCGTCTGGAGAAAAGCCTGGTTGAGCTGGTCACTGTGCCGTCTACCGGTCGGGACCGGATCGCGGCTGGCATTTACATCCCCACGGATCGCGATGAACCGCTGGCCAGGCTGGAAGCGGCGCTGGGCAAAGTGACGATGACCGCCCCACTTGTATCGAAACTGCGTGAGGGAACGCGACGGCATCTGGTTCCCGAATTGCCGTTTGAGCAGCGCCTGGAAATGGCGGTAACAGCCCGTGTGCTTACGCAGGCGGAGGCCGACGAGTTGCGCTATGCGGAGAAGTCGCGCCGCGAGGTGCTTCGGGTCGATGTATTCGACCCGGGCGAAACCGGATAACAGATGGATATCAGCGACCTCAGGCGAGAATACAGCCGCGCGGCATTGCGGCGGAAGGATCTTGCAGCGTCCCCGATAGAGCAATTCCGCATCTGGTTTGGCGAGGCGCAGGCGGCGGAATTGAGCGAGCCAAACGCGATGAGCCTGGCAAGCGCGGCAAATGACGCGCAGCCGTCGTTGCGCACGGTGCTGATGAAATACTTTGACGAAGACGGCTTTGTATTCTTCACTAATCTTGAGAGCGCCAAAGCGCAGCAGATTAGTGAAAACCCTAAAGTGGCCCTGTTGTTTTACTGGCAGCCTCTGGAACGACAGGTCATCATCCGCGGTGTCGCAGAGAAAATCACCCGCCGTGAATCACTGGCCTATTTCATGAAACGGCCGCACGGCAGCCAGCTTGGTGCGTGGGTCTCCGATCAGAGCCGGGTAATTACCTCGCGCAAGATGTTGGAAATGAAGTTTCAGGAGATGAAACGGAAGTTTGGCGAGGGCAAGGTGCCACTGCCGTCGTTTTGGGGCGGCTACCGTGTACGGCCGAAGGAAATGGAATTCTGGCAGGGGCGCCCGAGTCGCTTGCACGATCGATTCCTGTACCGCCATCACGAGACAAGCTGGATTATCGAGAGGCTGGCGCCCTAGGGATAGACTCGCCGGATCAGCCTGTTGCCAGGATTGGCCAGGGCTTCGGGACGCCGGGGATCGATGGATCGCGCATCTCAGCTAAGCATCGTGCGCCAGGCTACCCGCCAGCTGTCATCCGTGCGCAACAGCACCAGTAATTCACCCGCAGTCTCGTCGAATGATCGTTGATGAAGTTCGTATACGATTTCGTAGCGATAAGTGGCAACTGCGGTATCGCCGAATACGTCGATCTCTGCCTCGCCCGGGGTAAAGCGGCGAATCCGTGCCTCCAGACGAAAGTCCGCATAACTCGCGATACACGGCTCGATGCCATAGACCCGGGGGCTGTCACCGGGCGGCTGAATCACAATATCCTGATGGAAAAAGGCCCGCAGGTCGTCCGGGTCCCCCTGCAGCCAGGTGCGGTTGATGCTGTCGATCAGGTCGCGGATGTCATGAGCATCAAGAGTGATCGGGTCTTCGGGTTTCATTACTAGATCCTTAATCCGGGTTGCTGCCGTGTCGCGAATCGGCGAGTAGCGGCATCAAATGGCCAATAGCGCTGCAGCGCTCATGACAGGTCAAGAGCGAGGCGCTTTAGATCAGCCAGGTTGACGATCTCAAGAGCGCGTTCATGGGTTGCCTGGAGCACAATTCTTGGCGCCGCGCCCGCCTCCAGGGCTTCCTGCCAGCGCGCCGCACAAAGACACCAACGGTCACCGGGTTTCAGTCCGGGAAATCCGTTACCGGCAGAAGGCGTGATCAGGTCATTGCCGCGCTGGAGGCTGTAGTCCAGAAAATCCACGCTCACCTGCGCGCAGATGACGTGAACACCCCGATCCGAAGGATCGGTGCGGCAGCATCCGTCCCTGAAAAAGCCGGTAACAGGACGTTCGCCGCATGGCTGCAGAGGTTCGCCGAGTACGTTCTTTTCATCTGTCATAGTGTATTGCTTTGGTGACCACCCTGTTTGATCCATGGCCTGAATATCAACGCCGGGAACATCATCCGAACGACCGGCAGTTGCCCGGCGCCCAGAGCAGCGCCATGATCAGGAGTATGCACCTGGCGAGTACTGTTTTGCACTTCCGGCCCCGTTACTACTGCCGGAGTGGATTCGCTCGCGATCCGGTGTAGACCGCACAACGCGCGAGATTGTCAGCGACCCCAGCGGGGTGCGCGAGGACCTCCGGTGCAGCATAATCGGGTGGCTGCCAGGCTGTCGGCGGCGATATCAGGACCAGCGATGGCATGCCCGAAATCTCATCTTTAGCCCGCATTGTTTTTCTTTGTCTGGGGTTGATTGCAGCCAGTCCGGGCTCGACCGCCGGGCTCAGCGAAGCTGAAATCAACGCCCGACTGGAGTTTCTCGAGTCGCGGCTTGACGCCGGCCGCAAGGATGCTGCCATGTGGCAAAACGGCTGGAGCGCGGTCTATGCCGCGGTTGCCGTCGCTCAGGGCGCGCTGGCCGTCACTGAAAGCAGACGCGACGATCAGGTGGCAAATGGTGTAGGCGCGCTACGCGCGGTGACTGCGTTCACCCTGCTAAGGCTTCGCCCGCAACCCGGCAGCAAGGGCGCAGATCCAATTCGTGCGCTGCCGGCTGATGACCAGGCTGGACGTCTTGCTGCAGCCGAGTCACTGTTGCAACGCAGTGCACAGCGAGCGGATGAGCGCTATTCACCGCGCCGGCATTTGTTGAACCTGGGCATGAACCTGGCGTTCGGTGGCATGATCTGTGCGTTTGGTGATTGCGATGATGCGCCGCTCTCTATCCTGATCGGGGTAGCGGGCGGGGAAGCCGCATTGTGGAGTATGCCGACCCGGGCAACGAGCGATCTGCAGGTATACCAGCGCCGTTTTGGCACCCGGGCCGATTCGCGGATCAGCTGGCAGATATTGCCAGGCCCGGGCGGTATTCAACTCCGGGGTCGCTTCTGATCGCCCGAATACGAGATAATGACCAGCAAGCGCTTGGCGGCCACGGCACGGTAACGAATATGCCCGGGCCTAAATCGAGGTGGAGGTTTCTTCAAATGAGACGATTCTTGTTTTCGGCGATCCTGGCGGTAATGCTGCCTGTGCAGTCCCACGCGCAAAACACCGCGACGGTGCAGGTGACCGTGCCGGCCAGCACGCAGGACGTCTGGCGTCTTCTGACCACAGAGAAGGGACAGGCGAGCTGGTTTTATCCTGGTGCCGTCATCGATCTGAAGATCGGCGGCGATATGCGCAGCGGGGCGGCTGATGGCCAGGCGCTTGATTTGACCTGGCCGTTGAACGGGGAGATCCAGACCTTTGAACCAGGCAGGATGTTGTCGCTGGCAGATGCCGGAGCGGCAATGCCCCCGGGCGCTGCAGACCGGCCGTGGTGCGTGATCTATCTTCAGCCGGTATCTGCGAATCAGACTCAGATTCGCGTCTCGGCGATGGGATATCCCGATACCGCATACGGCCTCGCACTGATGGCGCGGTTCAAGAACGAGTATCAGTCCGCGCTGGATCGACTGGCAACTCATCTGGGTGCTGCGCCCGTCAGCCTGGCTCCGGCGAATCCGGCTCCGGCCGCTTCCGGGGTTGCGGCGTCAACCAACCCTGACGCTGCCATCGACATGGAGATGACCAAGGAAGAAGTCGAAATCAAAGAGGCGGAAAAGGGCGAGATTCCCGAGAAGGGCTGGCAGAAAGGCGAGGAACCGCTGTCCGTTTCAGACCACTTCATTCCTGACTAGAGCGGGATCGACATCGCCGGGGCACACGGCGGCAGAGGCCGTCAGCGACAATCAAACGGGATGCCGCGGTGATTAGTAGTGCGGCGGCTTTTCGTCCTCCGCCGAGGTTGCCGTTGCCGATTCCGACGCAGTACTGAAGCGTTCCTCGAGACGCTGACAAAACGCCTGCAATTGATCGATCAGCTGCTGTTGGCGATAGATCACGTCGCTGAGTTCGCGGGTGGCGTCTTCCTGGTAGGCAAGTTTGATCTCGATCTGCTCGAGTCGACGCTCGTTCACGAGATTCTCCTGCGTGTTGCAGACAGGCCGCGCGCCTGATTCGATGCTGGCTCCGAATCCTCGAGCGGGACGCGCATGGCCGGGCTTATCGGCGGGATGAGTCGACCGATGATCAGCTGGAGCTGACCGCGGTGAGCGGCGTCGGATTCATCCGTTGATGCATGTTTTCCTGATCCGAAGAAATCACTGCCTGCTCATCCAGCGGCGTCACGATACGTGACTGCAACCAGCGCAGCAGCGGTGTCCATTGCGCAATATCCTTGCGCACCCGGTAGTGTTTGAATTCATGTATGCCCATGCCTTCCTCCGCCGCATGGACATAGTTTTGCGTGTCGCGCAGGATCGCAATGACCGGAATTTTCAGGCGTTGCAGAAAGCGCATCAGCCGGGCATAGGCGACCGTACCCTCGCGAACACGATTGGCGACCACGCCGAGCCGGCCTTCGCGCCGATCTTCCTTGGCTACCAGCAGGAGATTGGAAATGAAACCGGTGGCAGCATGAATGTCCGTGTCAGACGGGCCCACCGGGATCACGATGGAGTCGGCACCGCGGGTAAATTCAACCAGATTTTGTGCCGGGATCGCCGCCGAGGTGTCTACGATCACATAGCGGGTATCGGGGGGTGTGCGCAGTTGCCAGCTGCGTGTCGTCTGCATGTTTGTTTTGCAGGCGTCGACGCCATGGATCAGCGGCAGCTCATCCGAGCGATTCCTCAGCCAGCGACCAGACGACCCTTGAGGATCGCAATCCATCAGTGCAGTCCGGTGCCCGCGTGAAGCATAGTAGGCCGACAGATTCGTGGCCAGCGTCGTCTTGCCCGATCCCCCCTTGGGGTTAAGCACGACGATTTTGCGTGGACCTGGTGACATGGATCTGGCGTTCATCCCTGATTCGATAGTGATCGACTTAATCCTGACATGAACCTCATAAACTAAACATAACGGCCTGATTTTCCAAGTCCCACGCTTGCGCCAGACGCCAATCCGCTGGTCCTGTCCGGTGTCGGTCGGGTCGAATCAGAGATTGTTACCATCGTGATGGCATATATGGTGTGACGGGTGTGATTGGGGCCCCATATCTTGTGTCCCCTCGCAGGTGCCACTTGCTGATGCTTTTTCAGGTTGATTCTCAGCTTTGTCGGAGTAAACGCTGTCCAGCGAGATATTTCCGCAAGCCGGACCCGGCCGTGCGCAAACGCCCGCGGACCGACTCGCGAGGGCACGACGCTGGAGCCGGCAGACGTGCCTGGCGATAGCGGGCCACGTCATTCGATTCTTCTTGTCGAGTCGGCCTCACTGATTTCCACGCCCTGGCCTTGCGGCCTTTGATCGAATCGAGTGCTATCTCGTCAAAGGTCACGCGACCTGACCGGCGGCGACCCCGGACGACCAGGCCCACTGAAAATTGAATCCCCCCAGGTGGCCGGTCACATCGACCACCTCGCCGACAAAGTAGAGTCCGGGCTGGTGCTTCGACTCCATGGTTCTTGATGACAGACTGTTGGTGTCTACGCCACCGACAGTCACCTCGGCTGTGCGGTATCCCTCGGTGCCGGCAGGGCGTACCCGCCAGTCACATAGCCGCTCGGCCAGCTGCTCGAGGACAGTATCCGGTATCTGGGCCAACGGCGTTTCTGCAAAAGCCCCCCACCATAGCGGCTCGAGTTCGGCCACCAGTCGGCGCGGCAGGTGCTTACCGATCACGGTTCTGAGCACCGCGCGAGGGCGCATCACCTTCTCGTCAAGCAACCAGTTCAGTACCTGGAGGGTCGGTAGCAGCGTCAGGTGAATATCCTCGCCACTGTGCCAATAGCTGGACAGCTGAAGCACTGCCGGGCCACTCAAGCCCCGGTGAGTAAACAGTACGTCGTCCTCGAAAGCCTGTTTATCGGTGGCTATCCTCGCGGGCAGCGACACACCCGACAAACGTTCCGCGAGACAGCCAAACTCATCGGTGAATGTGAACGGGACCAGGCCGGCTCTGGTCTGTAGCACCCGATGACCGAACTGACGAGCCAGCTCGTAACCGAAGGCGGAGCCCCCCATCCTGGGAATCGACAGCCCGCCTGACGCGACGATCAGGGAAGGCGCGGCAAATTCACCCGCGCTGGTTGCAAGCCGGTACGGGCTTTCGCCGCTGACAGATCGGGTCGCGCACCGGGTCAGGATGCGTGCCCCGGCCTCTCGGCATTCGGTTTGCAGCATCTCGACGATGGCCCTGGAGGAGGTATCGCAGAACAATTGACCCTGGCCTTTTTCGTGATAAGCGATACCGTGGCGCTCGACCATAGCGATGAAGTCCCATTGGGTGTAACGGCTCAACGCAGACTTGCAGAAGTGAGGATTGGCTGACAGGAACCGGTCCGGCTCGACATAAAGGTTGGTGAAGTTGCAGCGACCGCCACCGGACATCAGGATTTTCTTGCCGATCCGATTGGAACATTCGAGCACGAGTACGCGACGTCCGCGCTGAGCGGCAATCAGCGCGGCCATCAGCCCTGCCGCGCCGCCGCCGATCACAATGACGTCATGCTCCTCCATGCAGTCAGTCTAGAGTCTCGGTGGACAAACAGCGAGAGTCGCTCGGGTCCGGCAAAGCGATCCCGCAGCCGGCTCCGCAGAGATTATTTTTGAGGCCAGGGCCCGACACGAACTCCGGCCGGACCGATGACTCGTCCGGAGAACCTGTCGCTGCCGAGGGGCATTCGGGCAGTGACCTTGATCGCTTTTTGATCTTTCCGGAAATTTTTAGCCCGCTCCGCCGGTCTCATATGATGAAGCTAATGCACCCAAGTGATGCCAAGCGGAGAATCATGCTTATCAGGAAGGCCCCGAGTATCCGAGCGTCAGAGATCACGGACCAACATACGTATCTCAATCGACGTCAGTTTCTGCGCCTGGCCGGGTTTACCGCTGCGGGCACGCTGGCCGGTTCGCTGCCCGCAGCTCTGGTCGCGGCCGAGCCTGGCGCTGCGCTGCTGCCCGACGTAGCCAGGACCGGCTATGGCGCTGGTGAAACGCCAAACTCATACGAGGACATCACGACCTATAACAATTTCTACGAATTTGGCACCGGCAAGGGCGACCCCTATCGGTACGCCGGCGATCTCGTGACCCGACCCTGGCAGGTCAGCGTCAGCGGCGAATGCGAGCGTCCGGGCGAGCTCGGCTACGATGATATCGTCGGCGCTCATGCACTGGAGGAACGAATCTACCGTTTACGCTGTGTCGAGGCCTGGTCGATGGTGATCCCCTGGGTGGGGTTTCCTTTGGCGGACCTGATCAAGCGTTTCGAGCCAACCTCCCGCGCGAAATACGTCAAATTCACCACGCTGTATGATCCTGCGCAGATGCCTGGTCAGCGGCGCGCGGTGCTGGACTGGCCGTACGTGGAAGCACTGACGATCGCCGAGGCCACCCATCCTCTGACTTTGATGACCGTCGGTCTCTATGGACGTGAATTGCCCAACCAGAATGGGGCCCCGCTGCGACTCGTGGTGCCATGGAAATACGGTTTCAAAAGCATCAAGTCGGTGGTCGCCATCGAATTCACCGAGACGCGGCCGCGGACCAGCTGGGAAAAGGCCGCACCGAGCGAGTATGGCTTCTACGCCAACGTGAATCCCGATGTGGATCACCCGCGCTGGAGTCAGGCACAGGAACGCCGGATAGGCGCTGGCCTGTTCGCTGCCAAGCAACCCACGCTGATGTTCAATGGTTACGCGGAGGAGGTTGGCTACCTTTACAAAGACCTGGACCTGCGACGCAATTTCTGAGGTCTGATGTTGGCTGTTCTGACACGTAACCCCGGCCCGGCAGCGCTGCGCACGATCAAAGTTTTCGTGTTTTTGCTGTGCTTGCTGCCGTTTCTCATGCTGGTGCTGGCGACGTTCGCGATCGCCGGTCTTAACCTCGGGCCCAATCCCGTGGAGTCATTGATCCACCAGACCGGCTTGTGGGGCTTGCGCTTCCTGTTGATCACCCTCGCGGTGACGCCAGTCCAGCGATTGAGCGGCCTGACCTGGCTGGTCCGGCTGCGACGCATGCTTGGCCTGTTCGCGTTCTTCTATGTCCTGACTCATTTCCTGAGCTATGCGCTGATCGATCAGCGTCTTGCGCTCGGGCCGATCGTCGAGGACATCATCAAGCGCCCGTTCATCACCCTCGGCGTCCTCGGGCTATTGATGCTGTTGCCGCTTGCGGTGACGTCAACCAACGCCATGATGCGCAGGCTCGGCCGTCGCTGGAAACAACTGCATCGCATGGTCTATGTGATTGCGATTATTGGCGTCTGGCACTTCTGGTGGCAGGTCAAGCAGGACATCCTCGAACCGCTCATCTATGCGGGGATTGTTGCGCTGCTGCTCGGTTTCCGCCTGTGGCATCGCTGGTGGCGAACAGCTCCACAGCGACGGCATCCGAAGACATGGTCGGCCGCTGCTTTCCCCGATCCTGATTCAGGCCGCCCATCCGCCTGATTCCGGGGGTTTTCTATGCCCCGCCGAGTATGCCCGTGGGCGTGCGGCGGCTCCCGGCGACTTCCACTGATCGCGGTAATGATGCCGCCTGCCGCGACTAATCAGGCGGACTTGTGCAGCTGCTCGATTTGTCTCTGCGTGACCTTATTGCTCAATTTGTGATCTGCATCACAGGCGTTGGGCTTATGTCAATCTAACTTGATTCGACGGGCGCCAGGGGCTGGTCCGTAGGGCACGAAAGCATGCAGGCAAATCCGGGATGTCCACTATCGACACAGAAGTTCTGATTCTGAGTGCGGACCCCGCGGTTCGCGGCGCGGCCGAGGCCTCGTTGCCCGGTTCCGTTCAGATTCATCTGGCTGAGGAGACCGCGTCGGCCCTGGACGTGGCCGCCCGCAATGCTGTCGGTGTTCTGGTGCTGGACATAGACAGCTCTGGAAACGACATCGGATCACTGGTCGCCACGCTGCAGGCGCTGGCGCCCGGCCTGGTGACTATCCTCGCCGGGGAGCACGACGACATTGCGGCGCTGACTCACCTCAATATCGACGGCACGGTCTATCGGTTTCTGATGAAACCCGTGTCTGGCGGCCAGTTACGTTTGGCGGTAGAGGCGGCTGCGCGCAAATTCAATGAAGACCGCGCGGACGCAGCTTCGCAGCATGAGCATGCTGGCAAAGCCGGTTCAGGCCCGCTGGTTTATGCGGGCCTGGCCGTGCTGGCGCTGGTCGCCGGAGGGCTGGCGTGGGTTCTGACCGCGCCGTCAATGCACACCGCACCGACTGCTGATGTGGTTTTTTCTGATGCTGACTCTGAGCCAGCGCGGATTGACGAGCCCCGGCCTGGCGACGAGCCCGAGATCAAAGCCGGTGTGTATTCAAATCGTTTTGGACTGATCCTGGCCAGGGCCGAGCAGGCCATGGAGCAGGGCTATTATCTGTTAGGAGACGAAGGCGCCGGCGACGACGCGGTCACCCTCTATGGACGCGTGCTGGCTGAAGATCCGGACAATCCCCAGGCCTTGAAGGGCCTGGAGAAGATCATGCGCGCGAGCGTTGCGGAAGCCAGGTCGGCGCTGGCGGACGGCGATCTCAATGCTGCGGAACGTGCCTTCGACCGCGCCAGCCGTGTGTTGCCCAACGACCCCCGGCTGGCAGCTCTGGAGAGCCAGCTAATAGAATCCCGGGTGGTGGAACTGGTCGCAGCAGCCGAATCTGAAGCTCAGGCTGGCGACCTCAAAGAGGCCAAACAGAATTTGTCTGAGGCAGAGGCTTTGGGCGCAGCCAGCGCTGAGTCGGTCGCGGCGACGCGAGCGGCCATCGAGCAGCGTTACCGCGCGGAGCAGGCCAGGCGATTCCTGAGTCTGGCCTACAAGAGAATCGCGGACGGCCGGCTTGTCGAGCCTGGCGATGACAGCGCGATGACCTATTTTCGCGCAGCGCGCAACAGTGGCAGCGACGATGAATCGCTCGCCGCGCTGGGGAAGGACCTGGGTGCCGCCATGCTTGCGCGCGCTCAAGATATGCTGGACGATGATGCGCCAGCGTTGTCCCGGGAATGGCTGGATCGCGCTGTCGCACTGGATGCGGACATAGACGGCATCGATGCAATTCGCGAAGCAATCGCCCGCCGCCAGGCAGAGTTCACCGAGCGGGATCGTTTGCTCGCGCTGGCCGCGGACCGGCTTGCCGAGGGGCAACTGATCGCGCCCGAAGGCGACAGTGCCCGCGACTATCTGCTTGCGGCTCAGGCTATCTCGCCTGAGAATCCGGTCGCAAAGCAGGGTCTGGACCGTGTCGTCGCCGGTTTGCTGGGAATGTCCCGGGCGGCGCTGGAGGCCGGCGACTATTCCCGGGCAGAACTGCTGCTGGCCGAGGCACGGGACACCGGCGCTCAGGGTGAGGCTACGGACGGTCTGCAAAAACGTATCCAGTTGGCGATGGCGCCGGTGCCGCAGCCCGAAGTAGTGGAGCCGGCGAGTCCGCTGCCGGTGAGACGCAAATACGTACCGCCGAAATATCCGCGTGACGCATTGTTGCGCGGGCTGGAAGGCAAGGTCGCCGTGTCGTTTACGGTGGCGCCGGACGGCGAACCAGAGAATATTTCGGTGGTGGCGGCGACTCCGCGGAATACTTTTGACCGGGCCGCGATGAATGCAGTTCGCCAATGGCAGTTTGATCCGGCGATCGTCGACGGCCAGGCTGTGGCGCGTGCCATGGAAGTCGAGATCGAATTCGTGCTCGACGAGTAGGCCCTCTACGGGTGTCCCTGGCCAACATCGGTGCCATCTACCCGGAGTTGCCTGCGACGGTTATGTTCCCGGCTCCTGCGGATAAAGCCACGGGAAGAGATGTCTCCGCCGGGACTCGGCCAGCGACTCCATCGTCGCAATATTTCGCGCGGGAATGTCGGCGGGATCCCCGATAGAATCCAGGGCCGCCGCGACACTCTGCTGGCGCAGGATATGCAGTAACGCGACCGGCGCCCGGTTGGTCAGATTCCCCGGCGCATCCGGCCCGGTCCCGGCAAACTGGTAAGCCGGATGAAAGCTGGCGATCTGAAACTCATCGCTCCAGTCGAACTGCTCCAACAGCAGATCCACCAGATCCAGGAACTGGTTAAACTCCTGAAAGTCCTTCAATACCGCTGGCAGAGCCAGAAGCGTGGTCTCCGACTCAATCGGTTCCGAGTCAGCCAGTCGGATCAATTCCTGTTGCAGATCGATCAACGCGGCTTCCTCGGTCGTAGCCTGACTGATGCTGATGCGCAGACGATCATTGTTCACCACCGGCCGTGCGAACGGACACAGATTCAGGCCGACCACGACCTGTTCCAGCCAGGCGCGTATCACGGTGTCGATTTCTGTCAGATCGGTTTCTTCCACACTCTGTCTCCGGATTTCAGGGGTACCCGGCTGGATCTTTTATCGAGCATACTCTGTGATCCGAAAGCAATACACTGCGCCGCACGGCCGGATCGGTGGTCACCGCGCCGAAGCGAAGCAGGGCAAAATGGGCAGCGAGACATTCAGCTTGGAAGCGGGCAACGGTATCGCCTGCATGCGCCGGGCAACGTTGCGATCGGCTGGTCGGTCGCGGCACGGGGTTGCGCGGATCCCTGTGATAACCGGATCAGCAGCAGCGGCAATCGGACCGGCGCCTGCTGAACAGACATTTTCGTGGATGGAGATCAGGAGCAATGAGATTTACCCCGACGACCTGGATCATGCTGTACCTGCTGGCGCTGCCTGTGATTTGCGCATGGTTGGGCTTACACGCGGTCACCGCGCTGGCCGGCGTTCTGCTCGGCGTACTGGTGCTGTGGGGGATGCGGATCAGGGCGTTGCTGAGCCCTGGCGCCGGTCCCGAAATGTGTCTGGATACAATTTCCGCCAGCCACTTTGTCGAGAAAGTTCGCTGGTGCATGGATCGCCTCGGCGTGCCCTACATGGAAGTGCCTGATGCTGGTGTGATTGGCGTGTTTACAGTGGGACGGACTGTTCCCCGGCTTCGTATCAGAACAGGATCCGTCGTTTCGTCGATCGGCAATTCTGCCGACATTCTCCGCTACCTCTGGGGTCGATTCGGAAGCATTGATGCGCGGGCGGCCTTTCTCGAGCCCGGCGCCGAGGCGCTGGAGCTTGAGGCGCGGCTGGATGCCTATGGCGTCTACCTGCAGCGCTGGGTATATCAAAACATCATCAATGATCGGGAGCTGACCTTGCAGGTCTGGGGTGCCAATGACCCGCAGCTGCCCCGGTGGCAGCGGTTTGCCGTGCGCCTTGGATTTCCGTTCCTGCGCGTGATGATTCGCCGCGCCTTCAGGCTATCCGACCGTGCCCATCAGCAGGTTCTGGCCCGGATCAGCGAGGTCCTGCAGTCGATGGAAGACCGGCTTGCGGATGGACGCCAGACGCTGCTCGGCGGAGATCAGAGCACTTTTGTCGATATCACCCTGGCCGGACTCTCAGGACTCTGGGTCCAAACGCCCGAATATGGTGGCGGGCAGGCTGAGGGCGTCCGTCTTTCGCCCGATTCTCTGCCAGCGGCGATGCGGGCAGAACGCCAGCAATGGCTGGAGCATTTTCCGCGTGTGGTCGCCCTGGTCGAGCGCCTGTATCGGGACGAGCGTCGCCTTGCACCCGCCGCAGGCTGAATGCTGCTTTCAGCCAGGTTGGTCAGCATCAGGCGCGCCCGAGGTAAACCAAGCCCTTGCGGCAATCCGCCAGGAGCAAGCAACAGAAGGCCCCGATCGCGATCACAGCGGTGATGTACACGACCTGCGATCGCTTGCATGCTGATCTCGCAGGATCCGCCTCCGGACGCCGGCTAAAAGCGGAAGAAATAGGGCAACGCCATCAGTACGGCACCCGCCGCAATCAATGGAAATTGACTGCTGATTATCCAGGGCATCACGAATAGTCCGATCCCGCACAACAAGGGCACGGTTCTTGATTGCTTGCGGCCGTACATGAAATAGCCGAAGCCGACGGCGCCGAACAACATTCCCCATACGAGTGCCGCTTCTGTGTGCATGTCCGTTCCCTCAGTCGCCCGGCGGCAATCTCCCGCAGGCGGATGCTTTGGCAGATATTAGCTCACTCCGTGAACCGCCGGTTTGGACCCTGGCGCGTCCAGCGGGGCATGGACGAAACGAATAAACGCGCGCTCGTCGATATGCGTCTGCGGCTGTCGAGTTTCATTCCTCGACGCGCCCGCGCATGGCTTTGGTCTTGCCACGCCGGGTCTTCGCATCGACCCGCTTTTTCTTTGCCGCCCTCGATGGGCGCGTCGGGATACGCGGCTTGGCCGGCGTGGCGATACTCTCAATCAGCATCCTCAGCCGCTCAATCGCAGCCTGCCGGTTCTTCTCCAGGCTGCGGTGGTCCCGCGCCTTGATGATTACCGTACCATCAGCACTGATTCGATGATCACTGAGCGCCAGCAGGCGCCTTTTCCAGGTTTCCGGCAAAGAGGAGGCCCTGATGTCGAAACGCAAATGGGCCGCGCTTGAGACCTTGTTGACGTTTTGACCGCCCGGGCCCTGGGCGCGCACGGCACTGATTTCGAACTCGTCGAGCGGCAGGCTGACGCGATGGTTGATGCGAACAGACAAGGCCCGGGTCCGGAAACTGCTCAGGCGACGAATCGAGTCGGTCGCGAAGAACCGTTGCACAATCCGATCGGTTGTCGCCGGCGGGGCCGGTTACCTTGATCGCGCTGATACATATCAGGCCAGGCAGAAAACATTGAGCTTGTTGCCATCCAGATCACGGAAGTAGCCAGCGTAAAAGCCCTCGCCGCGCGGGCCCGGCGCGCCTTCATCCGTGCCGCCGAGGGCCAGTGCCTGCGCATGCAAAGCGCGGACCTTCTCCTGCGAGTCCACCGCCAGCGCGACCATCGTGCCGTTGCCCACGGTCGCTGCTTTGCCATCAAACGGCAGGGTCACAGCCAGGCCGGGTTTTTCCGGATCTGCCTGCCAGGCAACAAAACTGTCGAATTCCATGAATCGCTTGCCGCCGATTCCGGCGAGCAGCGCGTCGTAGAATTCTGCGGCCTGAGCGAGGTTGTTTGTGCCGAGAGTGACGTATCCGATCATGATCGTGGCCCCAAATGTGATTTCGTGGTGATTCCGGCGTTGACCGCCGTTCCAAGTGTAGCGCGTGCGATGGAGTTTTCGGGACATCCGGTTCGATGCCTGGCAGGGCGGGGACCAGCGCGCGGCAGCGCCACCAGGCCCCCGCTCGTGTCATTGCTCGCCGGTGACTGCTGCGCATGTAAATCGCTGTCTCGAGCGTACAGCTTATAAACGCGCGATGGCTTGTGAAGAAATCTGAGCGTGGCGGCGGCCGGCGGCCAGCTAGCCGCCGGATCCGTTTTCGTCTGAATCGTCGCTATTCTCCGCCTCTCTCAGGCCTTTTGTCTCCGCCATCCTCGCCTTGAAGACACCGGTCGCATCGATCGTCGACATGCCCATCTGGGTGGCATAGCGAGCGGCCTGGATCAGGTTATTTTCGAATAACACCTGGGTCTGATCGCCCACCGTGGCGTTCCCCGCTGCATCCGTCACGCAGATGCGTCCATTCTCCCGCTGTTGCAGCAGACCCTCTTGCAGCAGCTTCTGAAACGCCTTGCCCACCTCAGCAGCGTCGATGCGCAGTTCCTCGGCCACTCGCACCGTGGGCGGCACGATGGCCCCCGGCGGCAGGCGTCCATCCTCGATCTCGTCACGCAGCACCCGGAACAGGCGCTCATGCGTTGCGCCCTCAGATTGCTCGCGCAAACGAATCCGCCAACGCCCGGTTCTCGATACCCAAAAGTCAGCCATTCCCGCCTCCATGTTCCGGTTTCGATCCTGCCCGGTGCCGGTCTGCTGTCCGTCGCTATGATACGACGACTCGGGTGGTGCTTGTCATCCGTTTTGCCTTGTGTTCCGGTCCTGGCACGCTAATCGACCCCGGCGCCAGCCGGAATTTCGGCTGCGCGCAAAATTTGTTGGCGGAAGACGGCGTTTTGCGCTATACCGTTTTCGCGCGAACCCCCAAATGGAGATAGCCATGGCTAGCAAGAAACCGACCGCAAAGAAGACCAGTACCCGGAAGACCACTTCGAAGAAGAAGCCCACCGTTAAGGAGAAGTTGATCGCCATGGAAAAGGCGCTGGAGAAGAGCGCCACAGATATCGGCCGTCAGGTCAAGAAGAGGATCCCGGCGGCAAAGGCCAGGGTCACAAAGGCCCGCAAGGCGATAGTCCGGAAGGCCCACCAGGTTGAGGCGGAGATAAAGAAAGACGTCGCCGGGGCGAAGAAAAAGATGGCTGCAAAACGCAAGGCGGCAGCGCGCAAGGCGAACAAGATAGAAGCAGAGCTGAAGAAGGACGTCGCCGGCGCGAAGAAGAAAATTGCCGCTCGCAAGAAGGCGATCGTAAAGAAGGTATCGGCAAAGAAACCGGCAGCCAGGAAGCCTTCAGCGAAGAAGACCGCTGCGAAAAAGAAGCCCGCGGTCAGGAAAGCAAGCGCCAGAAAACCGGCGACGAAAAAGAAGGCCGCGTCAGCAAAAAAGACAGCGAGCAGGAAGAAATAGCCTGTTCCTTTCCCCGGGGAGCTGCGCAGGCAGATCCCGCGAAGTGATGAGCGATGCGGCTTGCCATAGCCGGCCCTTGACCGGCTCCGTGGCGGCTGCCGTCTTCTGAATCCGGGAGTCGCTGACTCGGTCAACAATAACGCCCGCATTGCGCGGGCGTTATTGTTGTGCCCGGTGCTGCATCACACGCTGGCTTTCTTCTCCGAGTTCTTGAAAGCTTCGAGTTTGTCCGGCGTGGCCGGCCTCTGGTGCTTGTCTTTGTATTCAGCATAAGGCATGCCGTAAATCAGCTCCCGGGCCTGATCGTAATCGAGTTCGATGCCTTGATCGTCCGCCGCTGCCCGATACCATTTGGCAATACAGTTGCGGCAGAAATAGGCCAGATTCATCAGGTCAATATTCTGCACTTCCGGATACTTTTGCAGGTGTGCGATGAGCTTCCGGAACGCCTCGGCTTCTATGGCTTGTCTGGTGTCAGCATCGATATTGGGGATGTCGCTCATATTCGTATTCCTGTGTGTGAGGGCCAGCGTCAGCAGTTGGCGGGCACGACGTTGAAAGAGATGCACAGCCGTTCCCCGTCGTCATCGAAAGGCAAGGTGCGATGCCAGATATAGGACGGAAACGCGATCAATTTACCTTCTTCCGGGTAGATGCGGCGGGTTTGAGGCGCTGAGTCATGAAAGATGTCATCGGGTCCGCGGCCGAATTCGATCCAGCCCTGTTGTACGGTGTCGGACTCGCTGATCACTGCGGGCAGCCGCACATAATAGACACCGCTGATCCATGCTTCCTTGTGGTAGTGCGGAATCTGGAAGCCTCCGCGCCACATGCGCACGCCCCAGCCGCTCAGATAACAGCGTTGCGGCTGGCTTGCCGGGAAGGGGTGTCCTTCGGGCAGGGTCAGACTGTCCATCATGCGGGCCACCGAGCTGGCTACAAGCTCGCTTAACGCCTGAATCGCGGGTTCCTTCGAATCAAAAATCTCTCCGGTGTCCATGCCGTTGGAGGTCGTGCGCTCGGTGCCGAGCGTCGGATGACCGAGGATATATTCGGCCAGCTTCTCATTCAGTTCCGCAGCGTCCTGAAAACCGGAGCCGCCCTGGAAATAGTCGACATGCAGCAGCGTCTCGAGGTCCACCAATGCGGCGACCCCGTCCGTATCCCCTAACTGGGACAGGGCCGCTGTCTTGTGAGCCAGCGAATGAACGTCGCCGGGATTGCGGGCGAGCACCTTTTCCAGCGGGCCCAGCGCGTTCTCGGGTTGCCCTCGGCATAGCAGCACCCGCGCCAGCGCGCTTTGCGCCCGATCGTTGCTTTGGTCGAGTTCCACCGCGCGCTGCAAAGCCTCGGTCGCTTCGTCCAGCCGCAACGGGTCTCTGGTCAGTATCATGCCGAGGTTAAAGAACGCCGATCCCTGCCCCGGATGCGCTGCAGTAAGCTGCTGCAGACAGCGGATCGCTTCGTCGGATTTTCCGGTTTCCGCGAGGATACAGCCCAATGCCTCCATCGCGCGGCCGTCGTCAGAGCCTGCTTCGATGGCCCGTCGAAGAAGACCGGTCGCCAGGTCCGGATCGCCGGCCTGGTGCTTGAGTAAACCAAGCAGCCTGAGGATTTCAGGATGTTCAGGCGAGTCAGCGAGCAAGCCCCGATATCTGGCTTCGGCTTGAGCGAAAAGGCCTTGTTGATGCAGGCGGGTAGCGGCCTGCAAGCGCTGGTGCAATGAGTCAGGCGTATTGGACAGGTCGGTTTGCATGAAAATCAGCCCGGATTTCGCATGGACAATGATTGCCTGGCGAAACCTTACTCAGATGCCGGGACGGCTGGCAAGAGTAAAGCGCAAAAGTGACCGGTCTTGCAGCACGGTCGGTGCAGGGAGGGAAAGAAAGAGGGCGGCCTGAGCCGCCCTGTTTCTGGTTCTCGTTGGCAATTGCTCAGGGCGTGCTGGCGGCCGTGATTATCACCGTGTCCTCATCGGCATAGACGCCGTCATTGACCACGAGCAAGGCCTGATACTGACCGTCCAGATCGGCAACAAAACTCGGCATCGCGGTATCCGCATCGGTCAGGACTGCGCTGCTGCCAACCGGTTTGTCGACCAGCGTCCAGGCGTAGCTGAGCGTATCCCCGTTCGGGTCGCTGCTGGCAGAACCGTCCAGCGTGACGGTCTCCCCGGTCACCACCGACTGGCCGGGGCCGGCGTCAGCGACCGGCACATCGTCGAGTACTGCATCGGCAATGATAGTCTCGGCAACAAAACAGCCCTCGACGCTGTTCTGGCCATAAACATCAACCCGCTGACCCGGAATCAGGTCACCCAGTTCCGCAGGCTCGCTGAGGAATTCATCGTCGCTGGACTCGACCACGTAGATGTCCGCCTGGCTTGCGTCAACGCACTGGTCACCGCTATCCGCAGTTACCAGCAAGCTGCCATCGGCAACGTTGACATCGGCGACGATGCCGCGCAGGAGATCTTCGCCCTCGGTATCGAAATCGACGATCAACAGTGCGGCGCGAAGCAGGTCGGGATCCTCGTTTGAAAGGCTGAGTACGCCGTCTACGGTCATATCCACGCCATCCTGAATCACCGTCCGATCCAGACTGTCGCCCTGGCGAGTCACTATCCGGCTGCTGGCATAGAGCTGCGTGGCCACCGCGGAGCCGGGCGCGAAACCCTGGCCGGCATCAAATCCGAAGTCGAATTGATCATCGGCATTGACCGCGGACAGCGCCATGCCCTTCCAGGACTGCGAGGACCCCTGTGGCCCCAGTTCAACGACAATCGCGTCCAGCGCAAAACGACGATCGTAGTCGTATTCCTGGGTGGCTCTGAGCATGCCGACGACCGTAGCCTCGTCGCCATCTGCCAGGTCGGCAAACGTAATCGGCAGACCCTGGTCGTTAAAGAACCCGGTGTTTTCATCGGCGAAAACGCGCAGGCAATCACCCTGGTGTCTGCGGTCATCATCCGTCGAGACATATGCGGTCCGGCACAGACGGAAACTCTGGTCAGGATCGTCGATATCGTCGATCACGCCGAATACGCGAGCGAGCCTGTCGTCCGCCTCGAAGGAATGGATGTTGACCATGATCACCGGCCGAACCTTGACCCGGCCATTACCGGTTTCAATGATCTTGAAGGCCTTGTTCATCTGCCAGTCAATCTCGATGATCAGAGTCGAATCAGGCCTTACCATGAAGCTGCCCTGGTTGTTCAGATCCAGCTTGCCCTTACCGGGTAATTCGGCATCGACTTCTTCCTTGATCGAGCCATCTTCGTTGAGGACGATCAGTTTCAGGCCATTGACCACCTGCAGGCGGATCTTGGAGTAGGGCGTATTGGCCGGCACCTCATCCGAAACCGCAAAAAACTCGTAGTAGTCTTCGAGACTCAGCAGATCAACGGTCTCCAGACCCTCCCAGATTGTCACCTGACCATCGTCCCCAATCAGCTTGATCGAGGTAATCGTGGCGAGAGCCTGGTCGTAGTCAGTGCCGGCTGCATCGGTCAGCAAAATAGCGACAGTGCCGGTCGCGTCAGCTGTTGGCGGCGGAACGACGACCGCAGGGGCTCCATCGCCACCGCCGCCGCCTCCACAGGCGCTCAGCGCGGTCAGCAGGAATGTCGCGGAAAGCATACGTATGTTCTTGATCATGTCAGTCGCCCCCCTTGGGCGAGATACCACAACAACCGGAAACGGTCGTTGCTCAGAGCTCATTGCCCGCCGGATGTAATCCCGGGGGCGAGATTTGTATGTATCTGGGTATTATGCCCCCATAATCGAAGATCTGACCCCGATTAGACATAATCTTGCATTGCGTCATGCCTGCCTCTGGCGGTGACCACTGTTGTCGGGCGGGTGGGCCCGGGTTCCCGCTCGGGACGCGCCTGTGTCGGCAGGCGCTCGGGAGATGTTATTTTAGCCGGCCATATTCAGATCAAGGCAGCTGGCCCGATGAGTGTTTCCCGATTGTCTGTGTTGCCGGCTGTTGTTCTGGCCCTGTGCCTGGGCCAGTCCCCGACCCCGGCCACTGCCGAGCCTGCGGCGGTTGAGTTCTATCAGCTGGATTACCGCATCCGTTTGCGTCCGCGGCAGGGCAAGGCCGTGGTGGTTATCGAAGTGCGTCAGCCGCGCGATCTGCTGCGCGAGGTGCGGTTCCGGAAACTGCCGGGTTGGCATGACGATTTCTCCGCGGACGGTCGTCTCGAGACGACCGATGACGCGATTATCTGGCAGCCGCCGCCGCAGGGCGGCAGGTTAAGGCTGGAGGCCAACATCGATCACCGGCGGGGTGGGGCCGGCTTTGACTCGCTGCTGACCGATGACTGGGGCATCTTTCGCGGCGATGATCTGGTCCCGCCAGCGGCCGTCAGGACGGTCAAAGGTGCGCGCGCCCAGGCGCGGCTTCAAATCGATGCGCCGGAAGGCTGGTCCTCGGTTACCGCCTATCCCAAAGACGGCAGCAACTGGTATCTGATCGACGACCCGGAACGGAATTTTGACCGCCCGGTGGGATGGATGGCTGCCGGCAAGCTGGGCGTGCGCCGGGACACGGTAGCGGGCGTCAGCTCAGCAGTGGCAGGCCCTGACGGTCAGAATGTGCGCCGTCTGGACATCCTCGCGTTCCTCAACTGGAATCTCCCTGTGCTGGAGCAGGTGTTCCCGGACTTCCCGAAGCGCTTGTTGATCGTCTCCGCCGGCGATCCGATGTGGCGGGGCGGGCTATCCGGCCCCGCTTCGCTGTTTATCCACGCCGATCGGCCGCTGATCAGCGAGAACGGCACCAGCACGCTGCTGCATGAACTGGTTCATCTGGCGCAGGGTTATAGCGCAGACCCGGGCGGCGACTGGATCGTGGAGGGGGTCGCCGAGTACTACAGCATCGAGATCATGCGTCGCTCCGGGACCTTGTCGCCGGAACGTGCGCGCCTGGCTCTTGCCGCCGCCGAGCGGTGGGGCAAGAAGGCGGACAGTCTGGAGACCAGTCGATCCCGCGGGGCGGTGACCGCGCGCGCCGTCACGCTGCTGGCCCAGCTTGACGCTGAACTGATTCAACGTAGCGGTGGCGAGGCCAGTCTGGACGACGTCGTCCGCGCGCTGTCCAAGCGGGGCGAACGAGTCAGCCTGCGCAGCCTGCAGCGGGAAGCCGAAAAGATCGCCGGTGGGCCTCTGCAGAGCCTGCCCGGTCGGCAGAAATCAAACCCGGACAAGCGTCCTGAAAAGGTCAGTCGCGGAAGTTCGTGAATTGCAGAGGCAGGCCCAGATCGGATTCCTTCAGCATCTGGATCACCGCCTGCAGGTCATCACGTTTCTTGCCGGTCACGCGGACCTGCTCGCCCTGAATCTGTGACTGCACCTTGAGTTTCGCATCCTTGATCAGCTTGACGATTTTGCGCGCGATTTCGGTGTCCAGGCCGTGCTTGAGCACCACCTTCTGTCGCGCCTTGTTCAGAGCGATCTCGGCATCTTCCGGCGCCATGCAAGCGACGTCTATACCCCGCCGCGCAAGCTTCTGGGTGAAGATATCCAGCATCTGTTTGAGCTGAAAGTCGGCCTCGGCCTCGAGCGTAACGATGAAATCGGTCAGCTCAAATTTTGCTCCGGTGCCCTTGAAATCGAAACGGTTGGTAACCTCCCGATTTGCCTGGTCCACCGCGTTTGCCACCTCGTGGCCATCCAGTTCTGATACTACATCGAAAGAAGGCATGATTGTCTTGTCCACAAAGTCCGGATGAAACGAACACTGGATCGGCTTCGCCGACCCGCCAGCGTGTCTTCATTGTATGCGCAAAATTGTATGCGCAAGTCGCGATCCCGATCCCGGCTCGTGCTGGCTGGATCAAGATCGTTCGGGTCCGCGGCGTCAGGAATGGCGGCCCCAGCCGTCGGCGGACTATTGCTGGCTGGCCTGCGCTGCTTCCAGCATTTCCCGCATTTTCCGGTGGATCAGTTCGATGGCTTGTAGTGGCCGCAACATGACCTTGAAATCATCGATATTGCCGCGTTCGTTCCAGTGGATCAGGTCGACCCCGTTGACTTCCACACCTTCAATTTCGACCTGAAATTCCAGCGCTGCGTTCTGACCGGACACCACTTCCCTGACATAGCGGAAGGAGTCGTTCAGCAGGATATGACAGGCGGCAGTCAGATAGATCGCCGTGAGCTCGCGGCCCTGCTGCGGTTTGTGCACGATCGGGGAGTGGAAGCTGACATCTTTCGCAAGCAGGCTCTTCAGCTGCTCGAGATCGCGATCCCTGATGATCCGATGCCACTCGACAAGCGGCTCCGGCGCTTCGCTTTTGGCCGCGTTCATCAGAGCAGTCTATTTGTGCTGACTTCCGGATTTGGGTTTGCCTTTCCCGGGGGCCTGATCATCGGATTTGGGATAGTCGCCAATTACTGTCTTCAGCGGACAGACTGAGACGATGGGGCATTTCTTGCAGCTTGCAGCCAGGGCGACGGGGCAAAGTGTCATGGTCGTTCTCCTTGGATGACCGGCAGGAAGCCGGTCTTGGGTCAGGGGTCCATCTTATCAGTCCGCGCTATCCGCCGGTGGCGGGCGTGTGGCAAAAGTCGGTACCGAGTTCGACTCCAGATACCAGGGTGCCCGGGCGTCGGCAAAAATACCGCGCACCGGACGCACGCCCGGGTCTTCATCCAGGATGCCGGCCGGGACGATGATCCGCGGTCCGTCGCGGCTTAGCCAGGGCAATTTGGACCCGCTCTCCCGGCAAAACGGGTTACAAAAGCGCCTTGCGGTGGCATGCAGGTTGGGCGGTAAACGTACTCTGATCTGGTGAGGACATCCCGGGCCTGACGAGTGCGGTGACCAGGCAACAGTCTCACCCAAACGCGCAACTGAAACCAGGTCCCGGATACATGGATACGCGCAACGCGCATACGTGAGCGGACGAACGACCTGCGTCATAGCCGCACTCTTGCTGATATCGGCGCGCATCGTCTGTTGCGACGCAACAGAATGGCGTACCCTGACAGGGAGCCATCCTTTGATCACACCACAAGCCAGCGCGAGCGATTCCCGACCCGTCACCATGCCCGATAGCCGTCCCGAGTATACGTTTGCCGAGGAGCTGACCCACGCGATCAGCCATGGGGCCGGCGTGATCCTGAGCATCGCCGGTTTGTCATGGATGCTCTATCTGTCTATCGCCGCGTCCGATCCATGGCGGATCGTGGCCAGCACCGTTTACGGGGTCAGCCTGATTTCGCTGTTCCTGGCTTCGACGCTTTACCATGCGTGGCCAGTATCGCCGCGCAAACGCTTGTTCCAGTTATTAGATCACTGCGCGATCTATCTGCTGATTGCCGGTACCTATACGCCATTCCTGCTGGTATCCATGCGCAGCGGTACCGGCTGGTGGCTGTTCGGCGCGATCTGGTCGCTGGCCACTGCCGGCATCCTGACCAAGCTGTGGTTCGGACATCGATTTCCGGGCTTGTCTCTGGCCAGTTATCTGGTGATGGGATGGCTTGTCGTGATCGCGGCACCGGCGCTGGCGGAGGAGATCGGCTCCGGCGGCATGGCCTGGGTCATCACCGGCGGCTTGTGTTATACGGTCGGCGCGGTGTTCTACGCCATGAAACGGGTTCCTTATAACCATGTCATCTGGCATCTGTTCGTGCTGGCCGGGGGTGTCAGCCATTTCCTCGCGGTGATCTGGTACGTGCTGCCCGAGGTGCAAGGGCTCTCAGCCGGCAACTAGTGGTATCAGCGCGGGCTGCCGCGAGGCCGGTAGAACTGATCAGGCCCGCAGTCGATTCATAACTGTCATGCACTACAGCATGGGCAACCGGGGCAGTTGACTATGCATTTATGTCGATAACTATGGACATATAACTTTATGTCCACTATTATCGACATATGAATATCGAGAAAGCGATGGCCTTGTTCGACACGTTCTCTCAGGAAACGCGTCTCAAGGCGTTCCGTTTGCTGGTCAAGGCCAGCCCTGCCGGGCTTCCGGCGGGCGAGCTCAGCGAGCACCTGGGCATCCCGCACAACACGATGTCCTTCCACCTGAGTCATCTCGCCACCGCAGGCGCAGTGTCCTCTCGCAAGGAGGGTCGGTCAGTCGTCTATTCGGCGAATTTCGATGTGGTCAGAGACCTGATCGGGTTCATGATCAAGGATTGCTGCAGCGTCGAATTCGCCAGCATTCGGGAGAACAAAAAGACCGGGCGCTCGGTGATCGAATTGGGCAGCTGTTGCGGATCCAGGTCCAGGCCCACTTGAAAGCGGATAGGCAGTGAAACCAATGAGAGCACGAGGGTAATCAAAATGAAACGCATGCATATACATGTCGGTGTGGACAGCCTCAGCCAGAGCATCAGGTTCTATACCGCGTTGTTTGGCGCTGATCCGGTAAAGACCAGGGATGACTACGCAAAATGGATGCTGGACGACCCGCGGATAAATTTTGCGATTTCGACCCGCGCCGATCACAAGGGTGTGGATCATCTGGGCGTGCAGGTTGACGAGGATGACGAGCTGGAAGACCTGAGGGAGAGAGTGAAGCAGGCAGGCCTGTCCCTGTTCAGCGAGGGCGAGACGGTATGCTGCTACGCGCGCACGGAGAAGTCATGGCTTGAGGACCCGTCCGGAGTCGCTTGGGAGGCATTCAAGACGATGGAAGACGTCCAGGTTTTCTCGGGGGATCGTATCCGCGAAGCTGCGGCAACCGGCGATAAGGCCTGCTGCGCGCCCAGGTCGGCAGGATCGGCCTGTTGTTGAGCGGCAGGTTCGATCTGTACTGCCCACGGCCGCTGACTTCACCCGGCGTATCGGCATACGACCCCGCAAACGACGCCTGCCGTCAGTCGTATGCCAGCGCCAGGTAGGTTTGGCCCTGCACCAGACCGTTCGGGTGGGCGCTGGTATTCCTGAATGTGATCGGTAACGTGCCGGGAGCCGGGGTACCCGCCGGGCCGACCACTACGAAATGCAGGTGCGGTTCGGTACTCGCACCGGAGTTTCCGCTGAGCGCGATCACATCGCCAAAGCGGACTGTCTGTCCCAGATTTACCAGCGCACCGTTCTGGGTGAGATGAAAATACAGTGCAACCGAGCCGTCATCATGGGTGATCCCGACCACGTTTTCCTCGCCCGGAACCGCGGTGTTATCCATGAACCGCGCTGTGATTCGGGTCACCTTTCCGTCACGTGCTGCAATAATTGGCGTGCCAATCGGCATCAGGAAATCATAAGCATACTGGTCGCCGATCCCGGGCTTGTGGGAGAAGCTGGCGCAATTGCCCTGGCTAACGACATAAGCCTTGCCAACTTCGTATGGAAGCACGTATTTGGAACTGGTATGCGGCGGATAGGGACCGCAGGTGGCCGTGGCGGGTCCGCTGGAGGAGCTACTGCCGCCGCAACCGGCGCCGGTCAATAATACAAGAATGACTGAGACAAAAAGTCGGCAAGGCATGATTCGGGAACCGTCGTCGAATGGTGCCGCTGACGGCAAAGCTAGCACATGATGAGCCGAGGTCCGAGGTCCAAGGCCCGCGCGGTCGCCAGCGCCTAATCCGCCTTCTTCTTTCCCGGCTTATTCTTCCGCGTCTTCGGCTTCCCCGCACGATTCTTCTTCGGTTTATGGAGCGGCTTATCTGCCGGCCTGGGTTTAACCGGTCGCGAGCTGGCTTCTCGTTGCGGCGCGGATTCGACCAGGCGGGAAATCTTTAATGGCCGGCCGCAGACCCGGACTTTCTTCAGGTCTTTGAATATCTCGTTGGGCATCCCGACCGGAAGATCGACCAGACTGAAATCTGCGCCGATCTCGATATGGCCGATATGCTGGCCGTCCAGACCGGCTTCGTTAGCGATCGCGCCAACGATGTTGCCTGGTTTGACCCCATGATCGTGACCGACCTCGATGCGGAAGCGTTCCAGTCCTTCATCTGACTGCGCGCGTGATTTGCGAGGTCTGGACGGGTCATGTTCCCTACGTGGTCTGCTGTCTGCTGCGGGCCGGGCAGGGCGGCGGGTATCCGGCTCCATAAGCAATGGCCGATCGCCAATGGACATCTTTGCCAGCGCCGCCGCGATTTCCGTGGCGGGGACGTCATGCTCCTGCTGATACTGCTCCACCAGACCCTGCATGAACGCCAGTTCTCCGGCGGCCAGCGTATCGGTGATCTTCTGTTTGAAGTCCGCGATACGCTTGTTATTGACCCGCTCGGTGCTGGGCAGTTCCAGTTGCTCGATTTTTTGCCGGGTTGCACGTTCGATCGCGTGGAACATGCGACGCTCACGCGGTGCCAGGAACAATATGGCTTCACCGGTGCGTCCCGCTCGACCGGTTCGACCGATGCGATGGATATAGGCTTCCGCATCATAGGGAATGTCATAGTTGACCACGTGGCTGATGCGGTCCACATCCAGACCCCGGGCCGCAACATCGGTCGCGACCAGGATATCCAGTGAGCCCTTCTTGAGTCTTTCGACCATCTGCTCGCGATGATTTTGCGCCATATCTCCGTTCATCGCTGCCGCAGAATATCCGCGTGCCTCAAGCCGCTCGGCCAGTTCGGTAGTGGCGGTCTTGGTACGCACAAAGATCAACACGGCGTCGAATGGCTCGACTTCCAGAATCCGGGTCAGCGCATCGAGCTTGTGCATTCCACTGACCAGCCAGTAGCGCTGGCGGATAGTCTCCGCCGTTGCGGTGCGGGCTTTGATCGAAATTTCACGGGGCTTGTCCAGATGACGCCGCGCAATGCGTTCCACTTCGCTGGGCATGGTTGCCGAGAACAAGGCCATCTGGCGGTCTTTGGGGGTCTGGTCGAGGATCCACTCGACCTCGTCGATAAACCCCATGCGCAGCATCTCGTCTGCCTCGTCCAGCACCAGCGCCTGCAGCAAGTCGAGTTTCAGCGTGCCGCGTCTCATATGGTCCATCACGCGGCCCGGTGTGCCGACGACGACGTGAACCCCGCGCTTGAGCTGCCGGAGCTGTCCCGCGAAATCCTGACCGCCGTATATCGGCACCACATGGAACCCCTTCAGGTGCGACGCATAGCGTTGGAATGCTTCGGCAACCTGGATCGCCAGCTCGCGGGTGGGTGTGAGCACCATCACCTGAACATGTTTGTCCCCCAGCACGATGCGCGAGAGTAACGGCAACGCAAACGCCGCGGTCTTGCCGGTGCCGGTGGGTGCATGGCCCAACAGATCCAGGCCCTGTAGCAGATGCGGAATGGCCTCAGCCTGGATCGGGGAGGGCGTTTCATAACCCACCTGGTCCAGCGCTTGCAGTAACGGTGCAGGCAACTTGAGATCACGGAATGTGGGGCCGGCGGTCTTTGAGTCGGACATCAGATCATCCTGAGGGCAGCAGACGGGACCCGGGCAGCGACAGTGCCTGGGTGCGGCGCATCATACCCTTTTCGATCGGGCCCTGTTCGCCGGGGCAGCGGTTCGATCCGGCGTTCGAGGTCTCCGGCTTCGATGGATGCTGCGCTGCAGCTTCCGGTTGACCGGATATAGCGTAAGCTCCCTCGATCGTCTGGGTCCGAAATCAAAGCTGGATCAGACGAGGCACCGATATCATATCCACAAAGGAAACAATATAAATGAAACAACTTCTATGCCTGATCGTAATGTTGATACCGCTTTCCGCGTTCTCTGCCGATGGCGACCCGCATAAGTTTGGCACCTACTGGACAGTGACCAGCGTGGATACCAAGCCCGCCCGCTTTAACGACTATCTTGCCGATCTGAAAGCAAACTACCGGCGCTCTCTGGATATGCAGGTTGCCGATGGCAAGGTGAAGAGCTACACGATGTTTTCCAACGTCCATGCCCGCGATGGCGAGCCTGACCTCTGGTTGCTGGTCGAATGGAATTCCGCTGCCGACATGCTCGATACGCCGACCGAATACTTCGAGGGTCTGACGGCCAAGTTGTTTGGCAGCCTCGACAAGGGACAGGCGGCCAGTATTGACCGGGGCGCGATGCGCACGATCATGAGTACGACGCTGCTGCGCGAGATGTCTTTCACACAGTAGGCACGGATTGGCCGTTTCGGTCATTTTGCGCGTATCACGACGCGACGACGCCCGCAATTTGCGGGCGTCGTCTAATCCGGGATGAGCGGGTGGTCAGGCCGGCATTGCCCGCGACCCTTAAAACTGCATCCCGCCTGACTCGTCTTGAGTAGCGCCGGTCCGGACCGGTATCCTTACTGTTTTGGTCGATCGACGAATCCGCTTGCCCGATCACGAGTGCCCGATCACGAACCACCGACGACAAATTCCGGATGACCAATAAAGGCTATCGACAAAGAGAGACAATGATGATGAAACTGTCTGTGCTTGCCTGTGCCGGCGTGCTCACCCTGAGTTCGCTTGTCGTTCAAACGGTCCATGCTGATGCGTTTTCGCTGGATGAATGGAAGTCCCGGGTCGAGCAGGAACAAGACATAGACGAGATCGCGGGTCTGTATCTGGAGATTTTGCTTGAGAGTGACCCGACATCCGGTAGCTCTTACGGAATCCACGGCAAGGAAGGCGAGCCGAGTTATTACGATGATCGTCTGGGTGAGCCATCAGCGAGCGACTGGGCTGGTGCATATGACGCTCGGATGTTCCTGTTGCAACGCCTGAATTCAATCGATGTGGCGGACCTGAGTTTTGCCGAGCAGGTGGACGTGCACATCCTGAAGACCGAGATCGAACTGGAAAATCTTCGCGCGACCCGGCTTGGCACCGTCACCGACCCGTTGACCTACATCGACCGTCTTGGCAGCGCTTTCGCCGACCTGGTGATGCGCGATTTTGCACCGCTGGACCGCCGGCTCAGGAGTTTTGGCAAGCGTTGTGCCGCGACGGGAGCGTTCCTGGTGGATGCGAAAGACGCACTGTTGCCCCCTTATGTGCAGCCGACGGCGGTCGGCAAGCAGGTTGCGCTGACCCGGCTGCAGGGGCTGTTGAGCGAGGGTGGTTTGTTTGACAAAACCCTGCCCGAATTGCTGGAGGGATCTGCGCTCAGCGACAGCGAGGTCGCTGCCATCCTCGAAGCCTGCGCCGGCGCGGTTACCGAAATCGGGGCATTCACGAGCTGGTTCGAAACCGCCATGCTGGGGCGCCCCGACGGCGAGTGGAGACTGGGACCGAAGCTGTATGAAGCCAAATACGCGTTGTACATGGACTACCCTCTTAATCCGCAGGAGTTGCTGGCCAGGGCGGAAGCGCAACTGGACAAGACCTACGCCGGGATGGTGAGCGTGGCGCGCCGAATCCATGATGAATATCTGGCCGACGGTATCGCCGGTGGAGAATTCAAGCCATCCGCGGAGTCATCGGACAACCAGGTCGTGCGCGATATCTTTGTCCGGCTGGCGGAGGATCGCTCCACGGCCGACACCCTGATCGAGGACAGCTATGCGCTGGCGGATGCGATCGTAGGTTTTGTCGAGGAGAAGGATCTGCTGGATCTGCCGCCGACGTCAAAATTGCGTATCGAGAACATTCCGCCACATCTGGCCGGCTATGCAGTGGCGCAGATTATCCCGGCGCCTCCGTTCCAGCCCGAACTGGAGTCGGTCTGGTTCTGGGATCTGGGGGTGCTGGCGACCTCGGACAGTTATCTGAAAGAGTACAACCGTCCGACGCTGGCGATGGTCTATATCCACGAGGGCGTGCCCGGTCATTTTGTCCAGCTGGAGTACTCCAACCAGTTCGAGCGCATCATCCCCAAGGTCTTTAGAAACGGGCCCATGGTCGAAGGCTGGGCGACGTACATCGCCACGCAAATGGTTGCCGAGGGCTTTACCATCTACCCCGAGCACAAGTTTGGCCACGAACTGCAGGGCCTGGTGGATAGCAAGCTGACGTTGCGCTCGATCATGAACGCCATCATCGACATACGGCTGCATACCACTGATTGGCCGGAAGAAGATGCGGTCAAACTGATGGTTGAGAAAGGGTTCCAGGAGGAGGGTGAGGCCCAGGGCAAGCTGGTCCGCGCCAAACTCAGCTCCGTGCAGCTGGCCAGCTACTTCGCCGGGCACATCGCAATCATCGAATTGCTGGAGGAATACCGCAAATTGAAGGGCCCGGACTTCAGTCTCAAGGAGTTCAATGAAAGCCTGGTCGGCGCGGGCTCGCCGCCGTTTTTTGCACTGCGCGAAGAGATGCTAAAGCAATAGGCATGCTGCGAAACCTTGACCTGAATTTGCGCCGCTCGGGCGTACCGCGCCACCGGCGCAGCGACCACGCCTGAGCACCGGGTTGACGAAAAACCGGTGCACGCCGCCAGCGTGCCGATCGATTACAAGGATAGCCAGACCGCTATCTCTTGCTGGCCAGGAAAACCACCACTTCTGCGCTGATGTCGCCCAGCGCTTCATTGATCGCGTTTAATTGCGCCTTCAGGATGGTCTCGCGGAAATTCATATCGCTGTCATTTTGCGCGGCTTCGAAGCTACGAGTGGCCGATGAGGTGAACGGCACCAGCCCGGTGCGCGTGTCCAGCAATACGGCTTCCACGCCGCAGAAGGCACGGGTCTTGTCCGCCGAAAACGCGCGGTAGCGCTCGAAGCTCTGACAGTAGCTGCGGTAGACCAGCAGCAGATCAGCCTGGTAGCGGGCGGCAGCTTCCCGCAAACGCGGCACGGTCCTGATCTCCGGAACGAGAATAGAAGGCAGATAGGACGCGTCGTACACAAACGGCGAGGCAACAAGCCGGTCAACGACATTTGTCTTCATCTGTTCGCTGGCCACGGCCATTTCCTCGGACCAGTCAGACCAGGTGTCCGGCGCGAACGACATTAACGCCACACGGCTCAGCGCGGGCGGAACATAACGGAAGTCCAGAACCTTTGCGATGTCTTCGTCCGAGAGTACGTCCGCATCGCCGGAGAACAGCGAAGCCGGCGGGGCCGCAACCGGGATCGTCTCATAGTAGGCATTCGGTCGTGAGATCGTCGACGCTGGCGTCGTGGTGCAGCCGGTCATCGCCAGCATCAGCAACAGGGAAGGGATTCGATGATTCACGGAGATTCCTGATCGGCAAATAAAACAGGGGAAAGTTCAGGCTCGGGTACGATCGGTTCTGACCACGGCTGGCGGATGATGGCATAAACCAGCCGCCGCCAAAACACGTGCGTCCAGCGGTTGCCGGTGCCACCGGTATCATCTCGGTGTGCATGAATCACGGCTCAGCCGTTCATCGCATCCCGAAGCTGACTGCCGATCGGCAAGGTCCGAACGCGCACCCCGCAGGCGGCAAATATTGCATTGGTCAGCGCTGGCGCTGCGGAGGGGATACCCATTTCACCCGCCCCGGTGGGTTTGTCATCAAAAGTCAGCACGTGGGCTTCGAAACGGCTGGGAACCCCGCCGATCTGCAGCAGTGGGTAATCGTCAAAATTACCCTGCTGAACCTGACCGTCTGTTACCGTGATTTCCAGCCCGAGCGCGGTGCTGATGCCATCGATGGTGGCGCCCTGCAATTGCGCCTGGACGGCCCGTGGATTGACCGCGAAACCACAGTCTATCGCTGCGACAATATGGTCGATGCTCAACTCGCCTGCCGGGCTGACGGTGACCTCGAATGCATGCGCGGCATAACCGCCAAAGGTGAAATGGGTCGCCAGCCCGACACCCGTGCGAGCTGGTCTCCTGCGCTGGTAATCGATCTGCCCGGCGACGAACTCGATAAGGCGGGTGAGCCGGCCCGGATTGAAGGTCGGGCCACCGTGGCTGCTGTATTCGAGTTCCCGGTTTCCGCCGAGCATTTCGACCCGGATGGTCAGCGGGTCCTGACCGGTCTCGTGGGCAATCTCATCAAGGAAGCTCTGGACCACAAAAGCGTTGGCGGTATGCGCTGGTGCTCGCCATGAACCCCTGGGAAGCCCGATGGGATGATGGAAATACTCCAGTCGGAAATTGTCGACGAAGCGCCTGGGGAAGTCATCCGGATACAATTCCGCCTGCCACAGATCCTCGTCCGGCATGTCCGGGCGTCTGTAGTATTTGCTACCGCTCGCCAGACGCTGGGTCCAGGCGATGATCCGGCCATGTTCGTCCATGCCAGCGCGCATCTGATTCAGGCCGCCAGGCCGGTAGAAATCATTGCGCATGTCATCTTCCCGGGTCCATACCAGCTTGATCGGCCACCCGGTTGTTTTTGAGATGATAGCCGCTTCCGCCACATAGTCATTGCTCAAGCGGCGTCCGAAACCGCCACCCACCCGGGTCATATCGACCCGGATATTCTCTCGCGGCAGACCGGTGACAGTCGCCGCAGCACGCGATGCCCCGGACGGCATCTGGGTCGGCGCGATGATATGGCAATAGTCTTCCTGGACATATGCGTAACAGTTTTGTGGTTCCATCGGCGCGTGAGCGACAAACGGGATCCGATACTCGCGTGTCAGAACCGTGCTCGCAGATGCGATGGCCTCCTCGAACTGGCCGTCATCGACCACGATCTGACCGCTGGTGCGCAACATGTCCTCGTTTTCGCGCCAGAAAGCTTCGCTGCTGTCTGCGGCGTTGGGACCCGGGTCCCAGTCGACTTCAAGCGCTTCGCGACCCTTGATTGCGGCCCAGGTCGATGTGGCAACCACTGCGACGCCGCTGGCGAGGATCAGATACGGCTCATCGGCTTGCGGGCCATCGATCCGAAAGACATCCAGCACACCGTCCACTTTGCGCGCGGCTGAGTCGTCAAACGAACGTACACGCCCGTTCAGATACGGCGACCGTGCGATGACGGCGTAACGCATGCCTGGCTCATGAACATCGAAGCCATAGCGCGTGTTTCCGGTAACGATATCTCTCGCATCGATCGTATTTTGCGGCTTGCCGACGATGCGATACTGGCTCATTTGTTTTAGCGGCGGGCTGTCCTCCGGAATCTCCAGCAGCGCGGCCTCGGCGACCAGATCACCGTACGGGATTGCCCCATCGACAGATGAACGAATCACCACGCCTGGCTTGGTGCTGCATTCCGACACGGCGACGCCCCAGCGTGCGGCGGCCACCGCGATCAATTGCCGCCGCGCGGTGGCGCCCACCTGACGCATGAAATCCCAGTTGCTGGTCAAACCGGTACTGCCGCCGACGCCCTGGCCGCCATATTTCCATGCGTATCCTTCTGCGGTTTTGACGATGCCCAATGGCATCTGCCGGATACTCACGGCCGCCCATTCCACATCCAGCTCCTCGGCCACGAGCATCGGCAGTGCGGTGCGTATACCCTGGCCGATCTCAGGCTGATTGCTGCCGATAATCACGCTGCCGTCCGGTTCGATCTGGATAAAGAAGCCGAGCTGACGGTCCCCGGTCGTGCCCTCTGCGATGCTGGCGCTGGCGACCCGGATCACCGGCAATCCCAGCACAAAGCTGCCCGCGATAGTGGATCCGGCAATGAGAAAACGCCTGCGGGTATGATCGACTTTTTCCTTCGACGGCTCTGTCCTGATCAGGGCCATAGTCACGTCTCCGCCTTTGCCATCATCTGCGCTGCCCGGTGGATGGCCTCCCGGATCCGCACGTAGGTCCCGCAGCGACACAGGTTGCGAATCTCCTGATCGATGTCTTCGTCGGTAGGTTTGGGAATGCGATTGAGCAGGTCCGCGGTGGCCATGATCTGCCCGGCCTGGCAGTAGCCGCACTGGGGCACATCGATGTCTATCCATGCCTGCTGGACCGGATGCAGCGAACCATCGGCATTGGCGAGCCCTTCGATGGTGGTGACAGAACTCCCCTGGAGGCGCGATATGCTGATCATGCATGCACGGCGTGCGCGGCCATCGATGTGTACCGTGCAAGCGCCGCATTGACCGCTACCGCAGCCATACTTGGTGCCGGTCAATTGCAGGTGATCGCGCAATACCCACAGCAACGGGGTTTCTTTATCGCCGTCGAATGAAACGGTTGTTGAATTGACCTGGAAGGTAATCATCCTGCCGTGTCCTGGTAAATCGCGAGCGTCCACCGCCGCCTTCCGACCTGCCCCTAATTGACCTGACCTTGACGAACCGTGGAAAGTTCCGATCAATCCCTGCCCAGGCTCGGCAGCGAGACGCGCCTTTACCTTTATTAGATCAAGTGTAGCGTTTCAGGCTTCGCCTGGCGGATCGTTGTCGGTCAACGCAAATCTGTAAGTATCGTCAGTGCTCCGTCACCAAGCGGTGCGAGTGCCTCCTCCTCGTTGGCTGTGGCGCTGACGTAGACGGCCTGAGCGAAATCCCGGGTGTTGTGCAATTTGGCCAGCCCCGCCTGGCTGGTATAGACACTGCCCCAGTCCGGGAACGGTGCGGGTGAAGCGAGCCGCTTGAACCAGTCCGCCCATTCCTGCTTGCTGATCACCTCTCGCATGGCGACGAACAGGACCGGCCGCGACAGCCGCTTGCTCTCTCCGTACACATAGAAATGCGCACCTGGGGGGGCGATCTGGGTGGCGATTGCATCGAGAATATCCAGCAATTGGGCGCGATCCAGTGCCGGATTCAGGGCCAGTTGCATCAACAGATCCGCGGCGTGCGCGACGCCGTGCCGCCATCCCTGATTCTCGTCGAAACCGCGATAGTCATTGATATCGCGCATATAGGCCGTAGCCGCAGCGACCAATTCGCCACGCTGATCAGCGGAGAACAAGGAATCGACCCTGTCCGCCCGTGCGACCTCCGACAGTACCAGCGCCGCGAAGGGTCGTCGGAAACCATCCCCTGCGGGATCCGGGTTTCTCATCTGATCAATCAGCGATGAGCGCAGCCATTCGATGGTCTCGGCCGACAGCTGCTTGCCGCGAAGCATCGTGGCCAGGCCTTCATAGGCCACCTGATCCCGCAGCGCGGGGTCCGGATCTGCCAGGCAATCGGTCAGGGCCTGCGCAAACCGCCGGCGCTGTTCGGCATCCTGAATCTCGAAATTTTCCGCCCGGAGCTGCATCAACGCCGTTTTGTCGTAACCAGGTGGCTGGCAGCGGACGCTCGGCGAAGGCTCTGTGCCCGGCTGGCAGGCGACCAGGCCGACTCCGCCGAGAACCAGCCAGATTAGCCGGATGTCTGTCATCAGAGGGGCTCCTGTTCGCGGTCCGGCTGGCACAGTGAGTCGTCGGCCGTTACCGCCATGCCGGTGTTTACGCCAGCGTCTGCACGGTTACAAAATGGCGTCAGCTGAAAGCACGCTGCATGTTGCCATCCGGTATCTGCGCCGGCTCTGCGGTTCACGCCCGCATCAGATCCGGTCGACCAGTTCCGAGTCCGGCTCGCGGCCAAGCAACAGGTTCTTTGCCGCGCGGAAGCGCACGCCGAAATCGAGCTGCAGTACATACAGAGCCGGGATCAGGAAGAGCGTGATCACCGTGGCGAAGACGATGCCGAAGGACAGCGAGATGGCCATCGGGATCACGAACTGCGCCTGCACGCTCTTCTCCAGCATGATCGGCATCAGGCCGGCCGCTGTGGTCAGCGAGGTCAGGATGATCGCCCGGAAGCGCTGCGTTCCGGATTCGATCACCGCCTGGCGCACTGGAACGCCCTGGTTCCTTGCCGTGTTGATGAAATCCACCATGATCAGACTGTCGTTGACCACGACTCCGGCCAGCGCGATCAAGCCAAACAGCGAGAACATGCTGATCGCACTGCCCATGACGACATGGCCGACGACTGCGCCGATCAGGCCAAACGGTATCACGGACATGATGATGAATGGCTGCGAATAGGACTTCAGCGGAATCGCAATCAGCGCATAGATCAGGAACAAGGCGGCGATTGACGCCAGAGTCAGATTACGCACCAGCTCTTGCTCTTCGAGGCTGGCGCCTTCGAGCCCGTAGCCAACCCCGGGGTAGCGGGAGAGCAATCCGGGGATGAATTCCTCTGATATTTCCTCGATCACGGCGCCGGGCTCAACCCGCTCCGGATCGACATCAGCCGATACGGTGACGACACGCTTGCGGTTCTGGCGTGTGATTGAGGAATACGCCTGACCGAAGCTGACTTCAGCGACCGAAGAGAACGGCACCTCGTCCCCATCCGCCGTTCTGATCCTCATGTTCTCCAGGTCGGCGATCGAGCGTCGCTCGTCCTCGGGATAGCGCACCATGACCTTGAGTTCGTCCTTGCCGCGCTGGATGCGCTGGGCTTCTTCACCGTAAAACGCCTGTCGCACCTGACGCCCGAGAGAAGATATCGTCAGACCCAGTGCTTCCGCTTCGGGTTTGATCTTAAGCTTGATTTCTTCGCCGCCGGCGGCGATGGAATTGCGTATATCGAAGACCCCATCATACTGACGAAGTTTCTGTTCCAGATCTCTGGCCGCAAGCTCCAGCGACTCGTAGTCAGCGCCGGTCAGATTGAAGCTCAACGGCGCATCGCCACCGATATTCATGCCCCCGGAGAAGGTCAGCTCCTTGACGCCGGGGATTTCTCCTACCCTCTCGCGCCACATGATCTCTATGTCCTCGCCGTTGAGCGGCCGATCCTCATTCATCGGCATCTCGGCAAATATCATGCCGCCGGTGTCGCCCTGGGTGAATACGCCCAGGTGGTTGATCGGCTTGTCATCGCCGGGATTGTCCTGCAGCCATGCCTGATTCAAATCCAGCGCGGCTTGCTCGAGGCGGTCCAGCGCGGCATTGCGCACGCGGGGAGCGGTGCCGTTTTGCATCGTCAACTGGACCTGGATGAAGTCGCCCGGCACATCAGGGAACAGCACGGTGCGCACGATGCCGCTGCTCATCAGGCCGAAGGTGAGGATCAGGACGCCGGCGAAGATGCTGAAGGTCACACCGCGATTGTCGACAGCCCTTTCCAGCAGCGGCTTGTAGGTGTTGCCGATAAAATTATGCAGACTGATCTGTACCCGTCGATTGAGGCGCTGGAAGAATCTCGAAAACCATCTGGCCTTGTTCACTTCGCGATAGGGTCTGAAGATCTCGGCGTCATCGATGGGCTCGATACTGGTATGCACCAGATGCGCTGGAAGGATCAGTTTCGACTCGGTCAGAGAAAAGATCAGACACAGGATGACGACCATGGACATGGCTTCGAAGAACGCGCCGGCGATGCCGCCTACAAACAGCATCGGCGCAAATGCCGCAATCGTGGTCAGCACGCCGAAGGTCGCTGGCACCGCAACCCGGTGCGCGCCCTTGATCACATTGTCCAGCGTGTGGCCGTCGGCGCGTACCTTGGTGTAGATACTCTCGCCGATGATGATGGCATCGTCCACCACGATACCCAGCACCAGAATAAAGCCGAACAGGCTGACCATATTTACCGTGACCGGCCACGGTCCCAGCGGCATCAGCCAGAGCGTGCCGAGGAACGCAATCGGGATGCCGAGGATCACCCAGGCAGCGACTTTCAGGCGCAGGAACAGCGAGAGGATGATAAACACCAGCAGCGCACCCTGGAACATGTTCTTCAACATCATGTCGAGCCGGCCCTGCAGATAGTGCGAGCGGTCGATCCACACGTCCATGCTGATGCCTTCCGGCAACGATTCGGCTCGATCCTCGATGTACTCGCGCACCGCTTTCGCAGTTGTCAGCTCGTTCTGTTGGCCACCCGCCAGGACCCTCAGCAAGGCAGTCGGCTGGCCATCGAAACGGCCATAGCCGTCGGTTTCGACAAAACCGTCGTTGATGGTTGCGATATCCCCAAGAGTCAGGCGAGTGCCGTCTGGAAAGGTGCGCAATACCAGCTGGGCAAAATCCAGACCTGTATATACCTGGCCTTCGGTGCGCAGCAGAATGTCTCCGCCCGCAGTCTTGATCGTTCCGCCGGGCAGATCCAGCGAGGAGTCCCTGATCGCCTGGGAGATCTCGCTCATCGTCAGTCCGTATTGCCTGAGGACGTGTTCTGACACCTCGACGCTGATCTCGTAATCGCGGTCTCCCAGATACTGCACCTGGTTGACTGCAGGCATGGTCATCAACTCATCGCGTACCTGCTGCGCCAGCGCCTTGCGCGCGAAGGCGTCCATGTTGCCGTGGATCGAGACAAAGACCACATGGATCGGGATCTCCTGTTTGTAGATAACCGGTTTCTCGGTCAATCCCGGAAACGTCGAGATCGCATCGACCCGGGTCTTGATCTCATTCAGGATCTCGTTGATGTCTTCTCCGGTGGCCACCTCCGCGGTAACAGTGCCCAGTCCTTCCTCCGCGGAGGAATTGATCTTTACAATCCCGTCGATGTCCTGGATTGCCTCCTCGATCTTGATCACTACCCCTTCTTCGACTTCCTGAGGTGCAGCGCCCAGATAGGGCACCCGGACCTGAACATTGCGTAGTTCGAAATCCGGGGTCGTCTGTTTGCGGATGGTGGAAGCGGAGACCACACCAAATGCAACAATCAGCAACATGAGCAAGTTTGCAGCGACGTGATTACTGGCAAACCAGGCAATCACTCCTTTCTCGCTGGTGGTTCCGGGGTCATTCATCGGAGTTACTCTGCGTCTGTCCCGCCAGCCACGCGCTGCTCATCGGATCCCGCTTCGGTACGCACGCGCATGCCGTTGACCGGGTTTTCAATGACAGTGAGACTGATCCGCTCACCGTCTTGGACCCCGCCGCTGAGATAGGCGAATTCCGCGTCTGTGCGCAGGATCCTGACGTTACGTATGCTCAGCCGATTGTCATCGGTCACCAGCACCAGTTGGCCGTTTCCCCGCAACGCAGTTCTCGGTACCCTGATTACGGAGTCAACCGTCGTACCTTCTATGTTTGCGGCTACGAAGGTCCCGATCGGCAGGGGCTCCTTGCCTGCGTTGGCGGCGAGCAACTGATACGGGTCCTCCACGCGGGCCACTGCATAGGTCACTCGCGTGCTCTCATCGACCACACCTTCGCTACGCACGATGCGGCCCTCCCAGGTTCGCATCTGGCCGCGCTGGACCGCTGACAGGGTGACGCGAGGCCCTTTTGCATGGTTGGGTTTGGCGCCGTCAGTGACGCGTGGCAGGTCCACAAAGGCCAGGTCGGAGTCGGTCAGCGGCAATCGAACTTCCGCGTTGTCAGTGGCGAAGACCACACCCAGGCGGCTACCGACATTGACGTATTCGCCCAGATCGGTCTCCTTTGCCCGCACCATCCCTGCATAAGGCAAACGGACGTAGGTGCGCTCCAGATTCCGCTCGGCACGGACCAGTTCGGCTCTTGCAGATGCCAGCGCCGCCACCGCGGAGGCGAGTTCCGATTCAGCACGGTAGCCCTGGCTGCGCAACTTGGCTGCGCCGTCATGCTCGATCTGCCGCTGTGCGAGCAATGCCTTGGCCTGTTCAACCGCGACCTGATAATTGGTCGGATCGATACGCATCAGGACTTGGTTCTCATCGAACATACCGCCGGGGATGAACTGTGGTGAAATGCTGACGACCGCCCCGGCCACTTCAGCGCTGAGAGCTGTCTCTGTTCGCGGTCGGACCGTGCCCTGGCTTTGCACTGTGAACGACACCTCCTCCGCGATCAGCGGCATCACCTCGACGAGAGGGTCCACATTGGCCACTTCCTTTTTTTCCGGCGGTGGTTTCATCTGGCTGAGGGCCAGCGCGCCGCCGGTTGCCGCGGCAAGAATGCCAGCGATAAGCAAGAAGCGTTTGGTCTTTCGTGTCATACGGAAATGCCTGGAAACAATCCTGTGGGGGCTGTGCTGTTGGATTAAGACAGTGCCTAATAGTTCGGCCCGGACGCGGATTATCGGCCGCCGGGTCGCGCAGGTGCAAATTCACCGCAGTCGAAAACGAATTTTCGATCGAGTGGGCCTGGGGACCGGGCTTGTATTTACGGCCGGGAGTTTTGCCACGGGATCATTCCGCAATTATCAGACCACCTGTCGCAAATTGCAGAAGCACAATAATCAACGCTTTGATACAGCGTCCGGTGGTATGTGACGAGGGTGGCCGACCGCGCGCAACGCTTCTCCGGCCGGAATGACACCTGGCGAATGTCTTTCGCCTGGTGCCGGCCAGACCATGCCTGGCAAGAGCGCCTGGTCAATTGGATCCTGCTTTGTGCAAGGATCGGTACATCAGGTGCTCGTCTGACTGAACGCAGCACGCCAGATGTTGCGTGGGAGGCGCAAGACTGAACCCCAGTCGTTCCAGCATCCGCATCGAGCGCTGATTCTGTTGCTTGAGTACCGCGGTCAGGGCATGGACTGAATAGCGCTCGGCGAGTTCGTTGATCATCGCTTCTGTGGCCTGACTTGCCAGACCCTTGCCCCAGTAGGCACTCGACAGCACATAGGCAATCACGGCCGTGCCACCTTCCCGCACCGTTGCCTGAACATATCCGATCAAGTCACCTCCCGGCAGTCTGATGACCCAATTGAGCCACTGCTCCAGACCGTCCGGGGAGCGGCGAGATTCAAGCCTGGCGTATCTGGAGCGTAACCAGTCGACCGAAGGGGGCGGCGTGTTTTCGTATTCGTAGATCGCGGGGTCGGAGAGAACCACGAACATCTCGGCCGCATGCGCCGCAGTCTGCGGTTCCAGAGTCAGATCAACTGAGGTGATTACGCGCAACAGAGCTCCAGGCGTAGGCCCCGGGGACAGGGCACCAGGGCGATTATCGCCTGTTTCTCGAGTTGATGAAGTGCGTCGGTCCCGGCGCATGGACATGCCTTGCGCTGAGCGTGACCAGGCGTGGCCGGGGGAGTGACAGGCAGGGCCGGGATGGGGCCCGGCAGGGCGCACATCGGCGTGTGCCAATGACCTGGCCAGACCGCTACCGCAGCCGGTGGAAAAAAAGCGGGACCCCGGCACATTGGGATCCCGCTCAACAGGCCATGCTGTCCGCAACATCGAGAAAGGGGAGGTAGGGGTTGCGGAACCGGCCTCATGCTCCTAAACGATCAGAGATTGACCTCCGTCCGGGTTGCATCTGTTACGGTCAGGTCGGCCTGAGCTGCAAAGCTGAAGTTGCTGCCCTGGATATCCGGATAGTCATCCGAACCGGGGTCATCGCTGGTCGCTGAGCAGGTGAAGGCAACGGTATATTCGCCGGGGGCCACGAATCCGAATTTGAAGCGGTACTTCAGATCAGTCAGATCGAGGCTGACCTCGGCCGTTGCCAGCACTTCCGCGCGCACGTCAGCGGCGACCATGTCGATATCGTCCACAAGAGTGACGTCAGCGACCGGTTTCTCGAACAGATAGGCCCGGTTGCCGCCCTCCGGCGCACAACGCTCGATGTCCGTGTCGTCGATGAACACCAGTGATTCGTCAACAACGCCCCAGATGCTGCCCGACTCTGCCCGGTCAAGCAAACGCAAGGCCGGATGCAGGAAGCACAGACGCACGTCGCCCTCGAACTGTCCAGGCGGGCAGTGAATAGCCTGCGCCAGATCCCAGTCGATAATGAAATCCGCCGCCCCGTTTACCGGCAGATCGAAAGTCCGGACCAGTTTCAGGCCGGATATCTCTGCGCTTGGAATGTGCAGCGGATACGACTCGCCGGAGTCGAAAGTCACATACGAGTCGGCTACGTTTTCTTCTGCGTTGACCAGCACGCGGATCCAGGTGTAGCGCCCTGCCTCCAGCGGCACATCCCTGAGCAGGTCCTCACTCAGGCCGTCCTGAAGCACAGCCAGGTTTATGTCTCGCGGCGGATCAAAGGCAAACGTATGCAATTCGCCACCGGCCGACTGTATTTCCAGTCCTGTGAACTGGATGTTCGCCACCGCGATGCCTTCGTCGGCGGGCGTATCGGTAATTGCCACGGAAACAGAGCCCGTGGCTGGGCCATCACTTCCGCCGCCGCCGCATGCCGACAACATCACGAGGACTCCGGCGACGAGAACGCGGTTCAGAGTCTTTGTGAACATGGTAAGCCTCCTCTGCAACTGGATGGTGTGACACATCCTTGCAGCAAATCTTTCTTTCCACCCTTCATTATGGAAAATAGGCCTGATACGGACGGGAAGCACTGGGGTAGTTTCCCCAGCGTGACCGCCAGCGACCGGCCAGACCTGTCGAGGTGTTGCTCACAGGTCTGGGGGATCTACCTGATCAGGGGCCCCGCCGCGGTGGCAAGGACTGTGAAGATATCGGGCGTTGAGATCTGTTGGACACCGAGGGCGTGACCGCGACGCCCAGCCTCGGTCAAAGAAGCGGGCCAAGCATGGCAATCGTGTTGTTCCATAGCCGGCGCTTCATCGGCCATGCAGCCACATCGCCGATGGTCACCGGGTGAGAGTGCTCAAGATACTGCTGTTGTCGCGTTCTCATCTGAGCCGTCAACGCCGGGTCGAGGACCAGGATATTGTTTTCATAGTTGAGATCGAAGCTGCGTCGATCCATGTTGGCAGACCCGATCAGCGTGACCTCGCCGTCGAGAGTCAGTGACTTCGTGTGCAGCAGGCCGCCGGAAAATTCATGGATCCGGACTCCGGCCGTCAGCAGATCGGCATAGTAACTGCGGCTGGCCGCGGCAACGATCCATGAGTCATTCCTCGCCGGGAATATCATCGTCAGGTCCACGCCACGATAGGCTGCGGAACAAAGCGCGCTCATTATCGACTCGTCGGGCACGAAATAGGGCGTAGTGATGATCAGTTCACGGCGCGCCGCAAACATCAGTGTTTCAAACATCTCGGGCATTGCGGAGTAGCGCACGGTGGGTCCGGTGCCAGTCACCTGAGCAGGGAAGCCATCGTTCGACGTATGCACAGGCTGGCGCAGCAATTCGTCCAGATCCTCGTCGACACAAGCCATCCAGTCACTGGCGAAAAGACGCTGGTTCTGAGCGGCTACGGGTCCTTCAAAACGCATCAGCGCGTCTACCCACGGAGCGAATTTCGGCTTGACCCGGAACTCCGGGTCCGCGCAGTTCTGACTCCCGCAATAGGTTATGCGTCCATCGATAACCACGATCTTCCGGTGATTTCTCAGATCGATACGGCCGGTGAAAGGCCGCAGCAGCGGGTTGCCGACAGGCAGAGCACGGCCCAGCGCCACGCCGGCCGCGCGCATCGCCTTCCAGTGTTCTGAGTGGATTATCGTTTTCGAACCCAGATCATCCGCCATGGCTCTGCACTTGACGCCACGCGCAGCCGCACGTTTCAGGGCTTCGACGATCTTGCAGCCGTTGTTGTCCGGGAGCCAGATATAGAACAGCAGATGGACATGGTGTTCGGCGCGGTCGATGTCTTCGACCATGGCATCGATACCGGCATTCGAATCTGCCATCAATCTCGCCGAATTCCCGGCCAGGACTTCAAAGCCGCTGATCGAATGTCCGACTCTGAACAGGGGCTGGTAACGTTCCGGTATCTCGGCCTGCAGCTTCGCCTCGTCTGCGTTGGAGGCCGCGGGAAGCGGGGGCATCCGCGCCAGCACGGCTTGCATCCGCGCCACCCGACGACGTCCGATTCGAACCTCGCCAAACAGCAGATAACTGAGAATGCCGACGACCGGCAACACGACGATAATCACGATCCACGCGATCCTCGACGCGGGTTGCCGATGCGGCCGCAACAGCACGCGCAGAATGAGCACAAACTCGATCAGTATGTGCAGCGCGACAGCGATGGCTGTAGCATGAGACGGAGAACTCACTTTGCGCTAACCCCCAGTCATGCCCGGCGCATGAGTCCAGGCTTGCGTGTCGATCGGCCGAAGACTATCAGAAAAAGATCAGTGTGCAGGGTACGTTTTGCGCCGCACCGCGTCCCGGATAACTGCGCGCCGCGACCGACTCTTTCTCACCCCCTGGGAGTGTGTCGCCGGATGCCGGAGTCAGTCCTGCTGTTCGATCTGGTGCAAAATTTCTCTCGCCAGCTGCTCCATGCGGTCAAGGCTGATATCCGCCTTGTCCAGGAAATCCTTGTCATAGTGACCAGGCATGGACCAATCCTTGCCCGCGATCTGACACCGCTTCGCCAGTTTCTCTATGCCCAGATCGCGCAGCGCAAATCCGAGCCGGGTCCATGACACGGTCAGATGACGCTCGGTGCCATGGTCACGCTTGCCGGTGTCGTGCATCTGACGGATATAGACGGCGGTTTCCCTGGCGGCGGTGACGACCTCGCGCAGCGCTTTGACAGACTCGAGCTTGCGCGCCTGACCTGCGCGGTTGAGATTGGTCAGCCAGGCCCTGACATGCCTGAAAATGTCCCATAGCAGGGTAGGGCTGATGCCTGTCATCGACGGGTCCTGGCTGGTGTGTGTGTCAAGACGGGACGTACCCGGGTTCGAGTAAACGTTCCCCGGGCCAAATTTACTACGAAAATGGCCCGCCGCGTTGTAATGTCAACGCTATGCTCGAGTCGCTGTTAGCAAGTTACGGTTATCCGATCCTGCTGATCGGCACCTTTCTGGAAGGCGAGGCTATCCTGATGATGGCTGGCGTGGCGGCGCATATCGGCTACCTGTCGCTGGGTTGGGTCGTTGCTTGCGGATTTGCCGGGTCCCTGTTTGGCGATCAGTTGTTTTTCTATCTTGGACGCCGGCGTGGTCAGGCGATATTAGCCAGGCGACCGGCCTGGAAGGCGCGAAGCGAGCGTGTGTTGCGAAAGCTGGAGCAGCATGAGACGCCGCTGCTGATCGGTTTCCGGTTCTTGTACGGACTTCGCTCAATCACGCCGTTCGCGATCGGCCTGACCAACATATCCTATTTGCGCTTCACGATTTTCAACCTCGTCGGTGCAGCCGTCTGGGCCAGCGCGGTGAGCCTGGCCGGCTATTTCTTCGGCCAGGCCATCGAAAACGTATTCGGCAATATCAAGCACTACGAGATGGAACTGATGGGGAGCCTCGCTGGATTGGCGCTTTTGATCTGGGCCGCGCGCTTGCTTCGGCGGCGCCGCCATAATAACGCCGCTGCGGCGGCTGACGGTTCGAGAGCCCGATCTTCCTGAGCCGGAAACAGCGGCGCGGAGCAAGGATAATTTCCCGCAGCCAGGCGTACCGCATCTGAGGACGCCGCGCCACGTCCGTTGCACAAGCCGTTGTGGCCGCTCGGTGGCCGTTTCCTGCTCACCGCAGATGCGATCAGCGGCACCAGGTGCCAAGACCCGGCCTCGGACCCGGGCCGCGGCATTTTCACCGGCCTTCCGGAAAGCTGTCGCCAGGTTCACGCCTGGCCCTGGAAAGCCCGAATCGGCTAGTCTTGAACCGGGGAACGGACTGGAGGACCGAGTATGGGCATTGGCAGAGATATCGAGAAAGCTCAGACCCGGGCCGAGAAAGCGGCCGAGCGGCTGGGTCACCGGCTCGTCGAGGCGTTCCGGCTGCTCGCCCTGTTCGTGATCGGCGGCACCATCGCCTGGTCGGCGGTGACTGCCTATCTGGAGATGATCGGCGCGGGGCATGCCAGCCTGCACGATATCCTTTTGCTGTTTGTCTATCTGGAAATGGGCGCGATGGTCGGGATCTATTTCAAGACCGACGAATTGCCGGTGGAATTCCTGCTCTACATCGCGATCACGGTGATCACCCGGAGCCTGGTGGAAGTGGAGCAGCTGGAGGACACTCGGGTACTGGTGGTCACCGGATCCGTGCTGGTGCTGTCGCTGGCAGTAGTCTTGCTGCGCTTTGGAGCGTTCAGGTTTCGCGCCGGGGCCGGCGAGGCCACGCGAGAGACCGATCTTCCGTCCTGATCGAACTGGCGCTGCCCTGGTCGACGATGGCTGCCGGGTGGAGGTGAGCGCATTTCAAAACTGGAGAGGCGGGTTACGAGATGAAACGAATACCGAGACCCCGGTTCCATATAAAACGCCAGAGCCGGCCAGGTTTGGCACCGGGGACTCTGATTGCGCCCCTGCAGTCGCCGTCACCCGTGATAGATGTGATCGCCTATGGCCCGGAAGAAATTCTGCAGCAGAAAGACGTAGCTCCTGAGGCCATTGCGGCGATCCGGGAGGCGTATCCGGTAGCCTGGGTCAACGTCTCCGGCCTGGGCGACGTCGACCTGATCCGCCGCATCGCGGATATTTTCGATCTGCATGCGTTGTCGATGGAAGATGTGATGAATCTCCATCAGCGCCCGAAGATAGAGGATTTTGACAACCATCTGTTTTTGGTCACCCGGCTGTTTCGAGCTACCGAAGAGATTCAGACAGAACAGATGAGCCTGTTCCTTGGCTCCGGTTACGTGCTGTCGTTTCAGGAGGACTTGGGCGATTGCTTCGACCCGTTGCGCGAGCGGATCCGCCAGGGCAAAGGTCGGATCCGGGCCTTGGGCGCGGATTATCTTTGCTATGCGATGCTGGACGCGGTGGTCGATGACTATTTCCCGTCGCTGGAAAACTGTGGCGAGAATCTGGAGGTGCTGGAGGACGAGGTGGTGACGCACCCGCAGGAACAGCACATCTCTCGTCTGCACAACATGAAGCGTGAGCTGTTGGCCATGCGCAGGGCGATCTGGCCACACCGGGAGATGGTCAATGCGATCATCCGTGACGAGAATCCACTGGTCACGGATGAAACGCGCCTGTATTTGCGCGACGTCTACGATCACACCCTGCAGCTGATCGACATCATCGAGACATATCGCGAGATCGCCACCGGTCTGGTCGACGTCTACATGTCCAGCGTGAGCGTAAAACTCAATGAAACGATGAAGGTGCTGACGATCATCGCCACGGTCTTCATGCCGCTGGGTTTTATCGCCAGCCTCTACGGCATGAACTTCGATCGTTCGGTGTCGTCATGGAACATGCCGGAGCTTGGCTGGCGGTTTGGTTATCCGCTGACGCTGGGTCTGATGGCATTGATCGTCGCCGTGATGCTGCGATACTTCATGCGCCAGGGCTGGCTGGGCGGCTCCCGGGGCACAAGACCCGTGCCCGGCGGGTCGCCCGAATCAGACGACGGCCCACGCTGATCGCGAATCTGCGTTGATACGGATCGGCGGATTGATCCGCCGCTCCCTTTTCATCAACCGCTGACCGCGACCAGCAGCCGGGATTCGACCTCATACAGTGAGCCATCCCTGGCCTCGAGGTTGATCTCCCAGATTTCTTCATCAGGGATGCTGGTACGCTCCCGCCCCGGCAAGACGCGCTCGTCATCGACCTGAAGCCCCCACACCCGGATCTGCCGGATTCCTTTGACCGGGATTCTGTCATCGTCAAACTTGCGCCGGAAGTCTTCCGCTACCTCATCACCAGACCAGATGGCATAGCCGCAATCCCGGATCGCCGCCACTTGCTCCGGCATTGTCTTTTCCGTCGTCATCTCTGGCACCTGTCTGCCACTACCCCAATTTCATTCCTATCCCTAAGCCTAGTCCAGAGAATTGAGCAGTGCGGCTGGTAAGACCCGGCCCGGAAAAATTGCGCGGTGCGGAGAGATTCTCGCTGCGGCGGCGCAGCATTCTGTTCCCGTCATGGGACAACGGTCGTTTTTCTTAGACCTCAGGGCAGGTGTGGAGTACGCTTTGGACAGGGTAGAGCTGGTTCTGACCCGGAGAAAATCCAATGAAGAGAATATTTATTTCCCTGACCGCGTTTGGTCTGATCGCCTGCCAGGGAGTTGCCTGGGCCGATGTGGCGGCAAACGCCGAGACATGCATCGAGTGTCATGATCTGGAGGAATTCCAGGGCATGGATGCGGCGGCGTTGGCGGCAGGAGTCGAGAAAGGAAACGCCGACAACAAGATGATGGCAAAAGCCACCAAGGACATGTCTCCCGAGGATCTCCAGGCGGTCATCGATTACCTCGCTGCGGAAGCGAACAAGTAATCAATTGCGTCACGACACCGGGGGTGATCATTTCGCCCCCAGTGTGCTGACGTTCTCCGATCACAGTATTGAATTCCGGCCGCCAGCCCTGGCAGGCTGCGGAACCGCGGTGCGCCATTGCAACGCAACAACCCATACTCGGCCGCCTGTTCCAAAACGCCGTCAGATCCGCTCAGCCTCGATAACAACTCTGGATGCTGATGTGTCAAAGCGCTGACCGGCCAAGCCTGAACGGTCATTGGCGCCGGTTCTGTTTCCCTCAGCGCCGACTTTCGGGCTCCTGCGACGTGCCAAAGCTGCCGCCGACTTGATCTTGATCAAAGAAAGGCAGCTGCCGTCGTGGTAAAAGCAGCAAAGTTCTCAAAAAAAGAAGAGCCAGACCCGGCGGAACAAAGACTGCTTGCTGGGGCGCAACATTCAGTCCACGACTGGGGCGGATCGTCGGAGATCCTTCTAATCAAAGATTGACGCTGCAAAAAAGGCGGGGGAGCTCCGCAGGCCGGAGCAAAATAAGAACATCGAGGGCGGCCGGAGGGGGTATGAGGAATCACGTGCTGCGTCCGCTGTGGTTGGCCATCGCCGTAGTGGCCACCGTTCTCATCGCCAGACACTTCCTTGTGCCTGAGGACTTCGGTGTCCACGGCGACAGCTTTACCTACAATTTCTACCGGCTCGGAAACGTCCAGGAGTGGAAGGACTTTCCAGCCAAATATCAGGGTCGTGAGCGCTGCGCGAAATGTCATGAGGAGGAGTTCGAACATAACGCCTCCTCAAAACACAAGGACATCCAGTGTGAGAACTGCCACGGACCGGGGGTCGGTCACCCGAAGAAAATCAAGAAACTCCCCATCGACGGGTCGCGGGACCTCTGCCTCAGGTGTCACCAGTTACTTCCGTATCCGTCCAGTCAGCGAGGTCAGCTGCCGGCGATAGATGGCGAGACGCACAAGAAGAAGTCCGAATGCCGCAGGTGCCATGACCCACACCTTCCCGACCTGGAGGACATGTGATGAGCTGTTCCCGTCGCGACTTCCTGAAGCAGTCCGTGGCTGGCGCGGTGGCCGCGGCCATACCTGCCGCCGCTTTTGTCTTCCTGACCCCGGCTGAGGCGAAGGCCGCGATCGGTGACTCGGTACGCCGCTGGATTTTCCTGGTCGATACACAGAAATGCACTGGCTGCGGTCTGTGCGTGAAGGCCTGCAAGACTGAGAACGAGATTCCATACGATGCCCCGGTGTCGCGGACCTGGGTAGAGCGCTACGTCGTCACCAGGGACGGTGAAACTCATATCGACTCACCCAACGCCGGCCGGGATGGTTTTACGACGCCCGAGATCCGCGGCCAGGAGATCGATCCGAACGATATCGAAAAGGCGTTTTTCGTCCCCAAGCTGTGTAATCAGTGCGACAACCCGCCTTGTGTACAGGTCTGCCCCGTGGGTGCCACCTATCAGACCGAGGACGGTGTGGTGCTGATAGACCGGAAATGGTGCATCGGTTGCGGCTACTGCATCATGGCCTGCCCGTACGGAGTTCGCTTCTTCAACCCGGTGACCAAGACCGCGGAGAAATGTAACTTCTGCTATCACCGGATCAACAATGACATGCAGGCGGCTTGTGTCCAGGCCTGCCCGTTCGAAGCCCGCAGGATGGGTAACTTAAAAGACCCGGACGATCCGGTGACCAGGATCATCATGACCGAACGCGTGCAGGTGCTGAAGGATGAGTATGGCACCAAGCCACAGGTCTTCTATCTCGGTCTCGACGAAAAGGTGAGGTGACGCCATGCCCACGGATCTCGTAGTTCATGGTGCCGAGTGGACCGTCAAGGAGCTGTTCGTCTATCCGAACGAGTTCATCTACTGGAGCATCCAGATCGTCATGTACCCGTACATGACCGGCCTGGTCGCCGGCGCCTTTGTGCTGTCGTCCCTCTATCATGTATTCGGCCAGAAGGACCTCAAGGAACTCGCGCAATTCTCGCTGGTCTTTTCGCTGGCGCTGCTGCCGGTGGCCGCCGTACCGCTGCTGCTCCATCTGCAGCAACCCACGCGCGCAATCGAACCACTGCTGACACCTCATTTTACTTCGGCGATCGCCGCGTTCGGCATCGTCTTTTCCACCTATGGACTGATCGTAATCAGCGAGATCTGGTTCGTCTATCGCGTCTATTTTGTAGAGCAGGTACACGCGCTGCGCGATCAGCCGGGCATCGGTAATGCGTTCCGGCGGCTGGTCTACCGTGCGCTGACCATGGGCGCCTATGATGTCAGCGACAAGGCTGTAGCCATCGACCACAAGGCTGCCAAGATACTGGCTGCCGTCGGTATCCCGGTGGCCTGCTTCCTGCATGGTTATGCCGGGTTCATCTTCGGATCAGTCAAGGCTAATGCGCTGTGGATGTCTCCGCTGATGCCGGTCATTTTCATCATGTCCGCGGTGGTCTCAGGTATCGCGCTGTGCATGCTGACCTATATCGTGATCATGGAATGGCAGGCCTTTCGTAACAGGAGGCGGGGAGGGGTGCAACAGGCGAGCCAGATCCGCGGAGCCGAGACCGAGATTATCAGCAAGGCGACCCGCTATCTGCTGGGATTCCTGATCGCGGCGATCAGCCTGGAGATACTCGATCTGATTTTCCGCGGTTACACCGCGATGAAGTCTTGGGACATCCTGCGGTCGGTCATGTACGGGAAGGACTTCGTCAATATATTCGTACTGCAATACACGCTCGGCAATCTGGTGCCGTTCATCCTGCTGATGCTGCCCAGGCCGACCATCAAACGCACCGTGGTGGCGTTGATACTGGTGTTGTTCGGTGTGTTCATGATGCGCTGGAATGTGGTCATCGGTGGCCAGGCGTTCTCGCTGTCATTCTCGGGCTACATGCATTACGAAATCCCGATCATTCCGCACAGCGTGGAGACCTTCAAGGAAGGCCTGTTCGGTGCCTTGTCGGTCGCGGCCCTGCCGTTTGTGCTGTTCTGGATCATCAATAAATTCGTGCCGTCCTTGCGGCGGGATGTGGATATCGGCTAAAGCAGCGGATCAGGCGTAATCAAGGCCCGGCTCGCCCGCGCCGCACCAAATCCGCCGACGCGCTAGCCCTTGATGAGGGGACGCTACGCTGGTAACGGCGCCACCCCGGAGAAACCGTCATGGTTGATCGGCTTGCCGCAGTGGAGGTTCGACTGGCTGCGATCGAGCGCCGCTTGAGCGCTCTCGAGGACGCGCGTGGGCGCCAGGCCATCGAACCCGACGAGGAAATAGCCGGGCTGACCCCGACCGCGCTGGGCGAGGAATCGGTATCTACCGTGGCCACCTATCTGGGCCGGGTGCTGCTTATTTTCGGCGGCGCCTATCTGTTGCGCGCGATCACCGACTTCGGCTTTCTGCCGACGCAGGCGGGCATACCGCTGGGCGCGGCGTATGCACTGCTGTGGCTGTATATGGCCTATCGTCGCGGCGCGAAAGATGATCTGCGCATCAGCGCCATGCTGTATGGCGGGGTCTCGGTCCTGCTATGTCTGCCGATGCTGGTCGAGGCGGTCACCCGCTTCGAATTGTTGTCCGGTCCACAAAGCGCTATCGCGCTGATCCTGTTTTGCACCCTGGCACTGGCGGTGGCCTGGCGGCGCAGTCTGCGCAGCCTGGGCTGGCTGACGATGACCGGCGGGGTGCTTACCGCGGGGGTCCTGCTGCAGGCATCGGGCAGCGCGGTCTCATTCACGGTCGCATTGCTGATCCTCGGGCTGATTGCCCTATGGATTGTGTATCTGAAGCATTGGCATGGTCTGCAATGGCTGGGAGCGGTCGGCGCAAATCTCGGGGCGGCCCTGCTGGTCGTGCTCAGCCGGCATGAGCAATGGGACGTGGATCCCGCGGCTGCGTTTGTTCTGGCTGTCGCCTTGTGGGGCGCCTATCTGTTGAGCTTTGCGATTCGTTCCCATCTGCACGGCCAAAGACCCGGGCTTTTCGAGATAGCCCAGGGGATATTCTCGACGGCGGTCGCGTTTGGTGTTGCCATCTATACCGGACTGGTCAACCCGTTATTCACCGCCGTTTTCGCCGGGCTGGCGCTGGCCTTCGGCATCGGTGCCTACGCGCTGGCCTTTGCACCCGAGACCCGCAATGCTCGTGGCCGCAGTTTCTATTTCTATTCTGCGCTGGCTCTGGCGCTGGTGATTGGCGGTAGCGCGCTGCTCTTGCCGTTGGGTGCCGCGGCTGTGATCTGGTCAGCGATGGCCGTGGTCATAGGATGGTTCAGCGGTCGTCAGGACCGGGTTTCGCTCAGCCTGCAATCTACTGCCTTGCTGATCGCTGCGGGCCTGGCCTCGGGCGCTTTCGCGGCCAGTTTTCTCGCCCTGGCATCAGATCCCACCCAGGCCTGGCCAGGCCTCGGCGCTTCGCAACTGATCGTCGCCGTTCTCGCCGTGGTCTGTCTGTTTATTCCTGTGGCGCAACGCTCTGAACGCTGGGGCAAGATGGCTGGACTGCCGCAGTTGCTGGTGCTGGTGCTGGCGGTTTGGGTAGTTGGCGGACAGATCGTGATGATCCTGGCGCCTCTGATCGCCGGAACGCCGGGTGCCGATGCAGATCTGGGCAGACTGGCGACGCTGCGGACCGCGGTGCTGGCGGGTTCCGCGGTGACCCTGGCGTTATCGAGTCGTCATCAGCGGTGGCCGGAGGCCCGCTGGCTCGCCTACCCGATGCTCATGATCGTCGGCGTCAAGCTGATCATCGAGGACTTTCCCCACGGCCGTCCGTTGACGCTGTTTATGGCGCTGGGGCTGGTCGGCGGCGCGCTGATACTGGTGTCGAAGCTGCTTCCCGGGCGCAAGGCGCATACTGCGGACGCCTGAATCACAAGCCCTCTGCTCAGATCCCGGCCGCGCCCATCGCAGCGGACGAGTTGCACAGAAATGCGGATCTGCTGTTCACCTGCGGATATCCCCGGCCAGCAGGGTAAGCCACAGGCGCTCATTGAGCCGGGAAGTCATCAGGTTTGGGAGCAGGGCCGAGCAGTCGCACGCAGATCAGCTCAGCGGATCGGCAGGTGTGTGGCGCCCGCCAGACCGGTAACAGTATCTATACTCCGGCCTCATAGACAACAAACAGTTTTTTCGACGTTTCGATCACTTCCCAGGTCCCGCAGAAGCCTCGCGGAATCACGAACCGGTCGCCGGCCGTCACCGTGACCGTGTGTCCCGCAGAGTCAGTAATGACGCTCTTGCCTTCGAGCATCTGGCAATATTCCTCCTCGGTGTAGGAAATGTTCCATTTGCCGATTTCGCTTTGCCAATAGCCGGCAAAGAATTTGTTGGTCGGATCCGTGTAGCAGGTCCAGGCCGTTTGTTTCGGGTTGCCGCTGATCAATTTCTCAGCCGGCAAGTGATATTCCTCTGCCTCGGCATGAATATCATCGAACTTGATCACACCTTGAGTTGTCATGGGTAAACCTCATTGACGAGAATTCAGATCGATCAGCATTGTAGTCCGTTGCCGGTAGACGCCCGGGCAGCGCAAATCAGGAGCAGGAAATCGGGTCCTGACCGCTGCGAGCGTTTATCGGTCACACACCGGTTGTGAGCAGATGATTGTCCATCGAACGCACGCGTTGCCGGGTGACACCACGCACTCACAAAATTTGTTCCAACTCGCGGCCTTCCACCGCTGGCGGATACGCCCGGTCCGCATCGGCATAAGCGTGCAATGTCTTTTGCAACGCAGTCTTCGCCTGCTGCGTATCACCAAGCGCGAGATCGGCGCGAGCCAGCAGAAGATTGGCGATCGGATGCGCGGGATTGCTGTCCAGCAGTTGAGTCAGCAACGGCCGGGCCTCGTCAAGCATGCCCGCTTCGATCAATAGCTCAGACAAATTCAGGATGATCCGGATCCGGTCTAATTCCTCCTCCGGACCCAGCAGGAACTGGTTGAAGCGCTCCAGCGCGTTGCGTTCCAGTGCGATCGACTGGTCCAGATCCCCATTGAGCGCGGCCAGCCTGGCGCGGGACATTTCGACTACGTACACGTACCGTTCCTGCTGTATCAGTTGCAGGAAATCGTCAACCTTGTCGGTATATTCGAGCCCCTTTTCAGGATCACCAGCAGCGACCCATAAATGCATCAGCCCGACATCAGCCAGCCCATCCAGCGGGGGTTCAAATCCGGCCTGCAGTCGAGTCAGAATTTCCTGCCCGCGCTCGACCTCGCCGGCCTCGGCGTAGGCCGAGGCATACTGCACATAAGTCAGCATCAGCAGATTGATCGGCTGTACAAACGATTTCTCTACTCGATACAGCCGATCGACCAGGTCGAGCACTGCCGCGATCTGTCCGCGTGTCTGGTAATAGTTGATCCACCCGCGGATGACCAAAGCCTCCTGCTGGGGAATCCTTGAAATCGACTCGGCATAGCTAAGGTATCCCTGTGCCCGGTCGTAACGGCCCTCCCGAACCGCAAGGTCGGCAAGGCCGATTTGCGCAGAGATCAGCTCCGGATCGATCAACTCGGCCCGCTCGTAATTCTCGCGGGCTTCGGTCAACTTGCCGGCATTGGCCAGGGTGACGGCCATGTCGACCAGTGGCGCCGGGTCATCCGGGTTGTGTTCGGAATATAGCGCGTAGTCATCCATCGCCAGATCCACATCGCCGCTAACCTGATGCAGTCTCGCCATCCATAACAACAGCTTGCTATCGCCTGGATCCAGTTCGTATGCGATCCGGAGCTGGCCGATCGCGTCCTCCGTGCGGCTGGCGAGCTGAGTATAGGCGGAGGCCAGATATTTTCGCGCCAGCGTGTTCTCCGGATAGAGTTCCACCCACATCTCATACAATCGCAGCGCCTTGTCGTTCTGGTTACGCAAGGTGTAGTTCATGCCCTTGGCGATGAACTTGTTGTCCTCAGTCAGCTTATAGTCATGCTGTAGCGCCTTGCGTACAGCATCGGCCGCTGCGTCCCAGTCCCCCAACTGGAAGATCACGCTCGCCATCATCATGTGCACCATCGCGAAACCGGGATCCAGTTCGACAGCGCGTTTCCAGTACTCCACTGCGGCCGGCAGGTCATTGTCGAGATTTTCCGCATTCATCCCGAGAATCGCGTAACGGAGCGCTTCCCGGGAAGCCGAGGCGCGATCCGCAATTCCGAGTTCGTCGCCTGCGCTCTCAGCCGGCAGATCGATTTCTACCTTGAATTTCCGGCTCAGGCGGTCAGCCAGCGTCAGCAGGTCGGTGCCGGACCCCTGCTCCGAGAACATCAGCTTCGCATCAGCCGTCCGGTAGACATCAAGCTGCAACGTGTATTCCTCTCCGCGCATGCCGAACGTGCCGGTGACAAACAGGTCCCGCCGTTTCCTCTGCGCAATCGATTTCATCAGCGCGACCGGTGCATCCAGCCCGTCGGCGAAGCCCGCTTTTCGGAATTCGACGAAGCCTAGCGACTCGTATTCCCTATAGGGTGTCCACACATTGACGAACATGCTCTGGCCAAGGTCAGCGGCTACGGCAACGTTCAGGCCGTACTGCAGCCAGTCAAGCTCGGGGTCCCCGGACTGATTGTCGAAAAAAACACGGCGATGCGCTGGCGCAGTTCCGGCTTCGCGAGAACCTGTCGGATCTGCTGGCCTTCCTCGTTGATGATGGTGACTGTAGTGGTGGTCGCCCCCAACTCTTCGCCCTGAAACAGCGAGGCGAGGAGCGCGATGCTGATGATGACGTTGGCCGGGATCCCGATCTTCTCTATCGGTGTCCATTGATCGCGACCTGGCGCGCCGTGAAACCAGGCAAGCATCAGCACCGTTGGCACGAAAGACGCAAGTAACACCAGCAGAAAGTCCACCAGCGTCTGGGGCAACGCAAAGCGCTGGACGATCATGTTCGAGAACTCGATCGCGATCCAGGCGCCGCCGAGATACAGGCCCAGAATCTGCGGCACGCGCCGGTGCATCAGGGCTTTCATCAGCGTTTCTTCACTCATGGGCGGCTATTTTTAACCAGTCGGGGTTCAATTGCACGGTGCTGGCGGAGCACCCGGCACTGTGCGCTTGCAGCCTGCCCGCGATGTCCCCGCCTCGCTGGCCGGATCGTCCCGTGAGAAAAGGCTGGTTCGGGGATGCATACGTGCCGAATCCTGACCGGGTCGATAGTCTTGTTCATCGTTTTTCTTGTCATCGAGGTCTGTTACCGCATCAAAGACCGTCCCGGTGGCAACGAGCGCTGCGCGCAGAATTTGTTGAATATCCGGAGATCGGGACCATTGACTCAGGCGCACAGCAATGCGGATTCGGGGTTTTGAGGAGCAGATGATCCCGGCCGGCTTCAGCCAAGAATTGCTCTCCAATGTTCCAGCTTGTCGTCGAATCTCAACGCGGCATGCGCTGGACTCGTCGAAGGCAGCCTGTACGCTGGCAAACGGGCTGCCGCGACGGGCAACCGGGGGCGCACGTGCTTGCGGTAGCTTGATTCGGCCTTGGCGCCGTTGAAAAAGATCACGCCGATCTGCGGGTGGCGATCGAAAAAACCGGCAAAGTCATTCGCAATGATGGATGACTCGACGATGTCCGAGTCCAGGCTGCTCGACCGGGTACAGGCCGCCAGCACATCCCATAGCGCGATCCGGTGCTCAATCAGTCTGCAGCACCTGGTCGCATACGGCAGCCCGGGCTCGATGCCCAGAAGGCACTCCATGATCGGCCAGAATGCGTTGTGCGGATGGGCATAGTATTGCTGTGCGCGCAGCGATGCCTTGCCCGGGATTGAGCCCAGAATCAGGATCTTTGCACCCGGATCAGCTATCGGAGGGAAGCTCTGGATAAATGACATTAGGGCAATGGATCAACGCGTTCAAACATCCGGGAAACAACGGCAGGATCGTTTTGAGAAACCCGACCGGCTATCGATTCTGCATCGCGCTGCGTTCACTTCTTCAGCTTTTGCTTCGATGCCCAGATGGCCAGCTTGTGCCGGATCGCTTGTTGCGAGACCTGGTCCTCGGGGATAGGCGTGATCAGCTTGTCATGAACCAGCAGCCGATAGATATACAACAGCTTGTCACTGGCCGAATCCGTTGGCTCAAATTCCACGGCGCCGCGTTTCTCGGCGTACACCACGCCGATGTCGATCGCCTTCCTGATCAGTTCCTTCTCGTTTTTCAGTTTCTTCATCGAAATCCGGCAAATCCTCGGCTCGTGGCCGAATCTTCAGGTACTCGTGGCGAGGCTCGCCGCAGCACAAGTTACGCCGTCGGCGGTCAGGCAGCAACGGCGCCGCTATCAGCCCTCTGCCGCAAAGCCGGGCCGCCAGGATCAGATCCAGCAGATACCCGCCGATATCGTTGCCTGGCCCATTTTCAAGCTGATCGCTATCCGGCTGGGTAGCGGGGGCAGGAATTTACCTGATATACGGCCACCGCAGCGCGCTGATAGCCTGAAATCTGGCCGTTTTTTGGAACCACGGCGGCATGGCTGAGCCGGAATCCCGGGCCATGCGATAGGAGCCCATCGTGACACGCCAACACCTCATCACTACGCTCGCTTGTCTGCCCGCACTGATTGCTGCCGGAGCCGTATTGGCAAAAGAGCCTGTCGAGCCGATTCTTCCGGTCCACGAGATAAACCTGGCGAAGGTGGAACTGGGAAAGAAATTGTATTTTGATCCGCGCCTGTCAAAGTCCGGATTCATCTCATGCAATTCCTGCCATAACCTGAGCATGGGCGGCGCCGATAACCTGCCGACATCCATTGGCCACAACTGGCAACAAGGCCCGATCAATGCGCCGACGGTCCTGAACTCCAGCATGAACGTCGCGCAATTCTGGGATGGCCGCGCGGCGGATCTCAAAGAGCAGGCGGGCGGACCGATCGCCAACCCGAAGGAAATGGCCCTGTCGCACGTGGTGGCGGTGGATGTGCTGCAATCGATCCCGGGATACGTAACCGAATTCAAGCTGGTTTTCGAGCAGGATAGCTTCGGTATCGACGAGGTCACCGACGCGATTGCCGAATTCGAAAAGACCCTGGTGACCCCGTATTCGCACTTCGATCAGTGGCTGTTAGGCGACGAGGGTGCGATGACAGCCAGGGAGCTGGAGGGCTACGAGCTGTTCAAACGTTCTGGCTGTATCGCCTGCCACAACGGACCGGCACTGGGAGGTACCTCTTTCCAGAAGATGGGTGTGGTCGCGCCGTATCAGACTGACAATCCGGCCGAGGGGCGCAGCGCAGTGACTGGCAAAGAGATCGATCGTTTCAAATTCAAAGTACCGACGCTGCGCAATGTCGAACTGACCTATCCTTATTTCCATGACGGCGCGGCCGCCACCCTGACCGAAGCCGTGGATATCATGGGCCGCCTGCAGCTGGGCAAGGCGTTCACGCCAGAGGAGAATGTCAGCATCGTTGCGTTCCTGGATACCCTGACCGGGGAACAGCCATTATTCATGATTCCGATCCTGCCGCCTTCAGTAGACGGTACGCCGAAGCCGCAGCCGTTCGACTAGGCCGGGACGCCGGACAACGAGCAACAAAAACGCCGGCAATTGTGGCGGCGGTCGCGCGGGTCTGCCTTCGAGGCCCGATTCAGGAGCGCGTCCGCCACCACAAGCCAATCACCGTAGTGGCGCCAAAATCCCTGCGCAGGATCCTGCCTTCTTCATCCAGCACGTAATAGGTCGGATACCCGGGTACCCTGTAGTTGCTGCCGATCCCCGGATCGCCGATCAAAACCGGACCCTGGATGCGGTGTGTTTCCCGATATTCGGCAAGATCCTTCACCTGTGCGTAGTCCAGCCCGACCATCACCAGATTCACCTCGTCGCCGAACCAGTCATGGAACCATCGAAGCTGATGGGCGCTGGCGGCGCATACCTTGCACCAGGGGGCGAAGAAATAGAGCACGGTCGGCTTGCCCCTGAAGTCCGCAAGACGCCAGGTCTGGCCGTCCAGATCCTGCAGTTCAAAGGCGGGGGCTGGCATCAGTGCGTCGGTGGGCAGCAAATCGCGTGTGCGCCAGGCGTAGATCGATACGATGATGGCGACAAACAGCGCCGCTTCCATCAGGATCAGCAGTCGGCGGCGCCACGATTTGCGTTTCTGGGGCTCGCTCACGGCAGGTGTGGCCGCGCCAGATAGTCGTGCGACTGCATCTCTTCCAGTCGACTGCGCGTGCGGCGGAACTCGAAATCCAGCCGTTGACCGGCATAGAGTTCGCCGACGGGCACTGCGGCGGAGAGGATCAGTTTTACGTTGCGGTCGTAGAACTCGTCGACCAGGGCGATAAAGCGTCTTGCCTGGTTCTCCAGGGTCTCGTCAAAGCGCGGCACTTCGGAGACCAGCACAGAATGAAAGCTGCGGGCGATTTCAATGTAGTCGAGCTGACTGCGCGGGCCATCGCAAATATCGTCGAACGTGAACCACACTACGCCCTCGGCGCGCCGGATCGTGGGGATCATGCGGCCACTGACCATTAATTCGTCCTGACGCCAGCTCACGTCCGGCGCGATCTGTTCGAAACTCCGGGTCAGGCTCTGCCGCGCGGCGATATCCAGTGGCGAATGGTAGATCTCGGCTTTTTCGAGCGCTCTGAGCCGGTAATCATCGGTGCCGTCCATGTGCACGGATTCGGTATAACGCTGGATCAATTCGATCGCCGGCAGGAAACGCGAGCGTTGCAGCCCGTCCTTGTACAGATTCTGTGGCGGGATATTCGAGGTCGCGACCAGCGTGACTCCGCGGCGAAACAGACTCCCGAATAAAGTGCCGAGGATCATTGCATCGGCAATGTCGGAGACAAAGAACTCGTCAAAGCAGACCACTCGCGCGGTCTCCGCGATCTGTGCGGCCACTGTGTCCAGCGGATCGGCATTGTGTTCGAGTTCTGCCAGCTGCTCGTGCACGTCGGCCATAAAGCGGTGGAAGTGGCGACGTAACTTGTCAGTAAACGGAAGAGTCTCGTAAAACAGGTCGACCAGCCAGGTCTTGCCACGCCCGGTATCGCCCCAGATATACAGCCCCGTTTCCGGTACCGTGGCGCTGCGCCGAAACAGCGTCAGCAATCCGGTGCTGTGCGGCCTGCCGGACTCCAGCAGGCGCTGGTACAGGTCATCCAGACGGGCGGCTACCCGGGCCTGGTCAGGATCCAGGCTGAAACCGCAGCGGGCAATTTCGATGTGGTAGAGCGCCAGCGGTCCGGGACTTGCGTCGTTCATGATCAGTCGCAGGCCAGTTCAGGGCGCTCCCGGAATTGCTCCAGCGCTTCCGGGTTGGCCAGCGCGTCGGTGTTCCTGACCGGGCGGCCATGGACCACATTGCGCACGGCGAGTTCGACTATCTTGCCGCTGATGGTGCGCGGGATGTCGGTGACGGCAACGATCTTGGCCGGCACGTGCCGCGGCGTGGTGTTCTCGCGGATCGTCGCGCGTATCCTTTGTTGCAGTTCGTCGCTCAATTCCAGGTCCTTACGCAGCCGCACGAACAGCACCACGCGCACATCGCCCTTCCAGTCCTGGCCGACGGCGAGGCTCTCGATGACCTCGTCGAGTTTCTCCACCTGACGGTAAATTTCTGCGGTGCCGATGCGCACGCCGCCCGGGTTCAGAACCGCGTCGGAGCGGCCATAGATGATCAGGCCGCCGTGCGCGGTCAGCTCAGCATAGTCGCCGTGGCACCAGACGTACGGGAAACGCTCGAAATACGCCGCGCGGTATTTGTTGCCTTCCGGGTCGTTCCAGAAACCTGTTGGCATGGACGGGAAGGGGCGGGTGCAGACCAGTTCGCCTTTTTCCCCGGTGACCGGCTTGCCGTCTTCGTCCCAGATCTCCACGGCCATGCCCAGGCCCCGGCACTGTAATTCACCCTTGTAGACGGGCAGCACCGGACAACCCAGCGCGAAGCAGGAGATGATGTCGGTGCCGCCGGAGATAGAGGACAGCTGCAGATCAGCCTTGATATCGCGATAGACGTAGTCGAAAGACTCGGGTAACAGCGGTGAGCCGGTCGAGAGCACAGTCTTCAGGGCCGTGAGGTCGCAGTTCTCGCGCGGAACTTCTCCCGCCTTCTCCAGCGCGGCAAGATATTTCGCGCTGGTGCCGAACACAGTCACGCGTTCCTCTTCGGCCAGTTTCCACAATACACCCGGGTCGGGATGAAAGGGGGAGCCGTCATACAGCACCACAGTGGCGCCGCTGGCCAGTGAGGAGACCAGCCAGTTCCACATCATCCATCCGCACGTGGTGAAGTAGAACACCACGTCATCGCGACCGATGTCGGTATGCAGCTGGTGCTCTTTCAGATGCTGCAGCAGCGTGCCGCCGGCGCCGTGCACGATGCATTTGGGTACGCCTGTGGTACCCGAGGAGTACATCACGTAGAGCGGATGGTCGAAGGGCAGAGCAGAGAAATCGATGTCGGCTTTTGCGTGCTCATCGCTATCTTCAGAGCCGAGGAAGTCGCTCCACAACACCGCCCCCGGCAGCGCACTGATATCCGGGGTGTGGCTGACAAAGGGCACAACCACTATGGTCTGCACCGAGGCAATCCGGCTGACCACGCCGTTGATGCGTGCCAGGGAGTCCAGCGTCTTGCCGGCGTAGTGATAACCGTCCGCGGTAAACAGCACCCTGGGCTCGATCTGGCCGAATCGATCAAGCACGCCATTGATGCCGAAATCCGGTGAGCACGAGGACCACACGGCACCGATGCTGGCCGCGGCCAGCATCGCGATCACCGCTTCAGGGCGGTTCGGCAGGAAGCCCGCGACCCGGTCACCGGGGTCGATGCCTGCCGCCCTTAGCGCAGCAGCCAGGCGGTCGACGGACCGGTATAGCTCGGCATAAGTAAGCTGTTCGCGCCGGCCATCCTCGCCGCGGAACACCAGGGCGACGCGTTCATCCCGATAACGCAACAGGTTTTCGGCAAAGTTGAGCCGGGCGCCGTCAAACCAGCGCGCCCCCGGCATGCTTTCGCCGTCCATCAGCACGTCGGTAGCCGGGACGCTCGAGTGGACCTCGCAGAAATCCCATACCGCCTGCCAGAACGCGGCCGGCTGGTCGATGCTCCATTGCCAGAGCGCATCGTAGTCAGCGAAATCCAGACCCGCCCACTCGCCTGCGAAGACCTGAAACTGCGCCAGCCGGGTGTCGGCGATGCGCTCCGGGCCAGGGGCCCACAACGGCTCGGCGTTCACGGTAATCCCGCGGCCCGCCTACAGCGCGCGTTCCAGTTCCGGCAGGATCTGGAACAAATCACCAACCAGCCCGATATCCGCGATTTCGAAGATCGGTGCATCCGCGTCCTTGTTGATCGCAACAATCACGCCCGCGTCCTTGATCCCGGTGACGTGCTGTATCGCGCCGGAGATGCCGGCGGCGATGTACAGATCCGGCGCGATAATCTTGCCGGTCTGTCCCACCTGCATGTCGTTGGGCACATAGCCGGCGTCTACCGCGGCGCGGGATGCGCCGACGCCAGCGCCCAGCCTGTCGGCCAGACTGAAGATCAGCTCGAAGTTTTCCTTGCTGCCCAGCGCGCGCCCGCCGGCAACCACGCGTGACGCCGACTGCAGATCGGGCCGGTCGCTGCTCGATGCCTCCATGCCGACATAGCGGGTGTGCTCTGGCAATACCGCGTCGGTGCTGACTGCCTCCACGGCAGCCGATCCGCCCTCGCCGACGGCCACATAGGATGCGATGCGCACGGTGCCGAGTACGGCAATGCCGTCGGGCACCTTGACCGTGGTGATCACGTTTCCGGCATAGGTCGGACGTTTGAACGTGCGTGCATCGACCACTTCCATGATGTCGCTAAGCTGCGGCAGACCCATCAGTCCCGCGGTGCGCGGCATCACATCCTTGCCGGTGGTGGTGGAGGGAGCCAGCACATAGTCATAGCCTGCAGCCAGACTGGCCAGTTGGGGCGCGATGATCGCAGCTTGCGGGTGGGCGTTCTCGACCCGATCCACATGCAGGACCTTTGCCACCCCTTCAAGTCCGGCCGCGGCTTCGCAGACGCTTGCGGTACCCGAACCAAACACCACGATGTCAGTTTCGCCGAGCTCTCTGGCGCAATTCAGCGCGCGCGCCGTGGAGACGTTCAGAGTCTGGCCGTCGTGCTCGGCCATCAGCAATACCCGGGCCATTACAGCACCCCCTTGTCTTTGAGCGCGGCGACCAGCGCCGCCACCGAATCCACTTTGATCCCGCCGCCCCGTTTCGGGGGCGGCTCACAGCCCAGGCACTCGATCTGTGGCGGCATCTCGACACCGATTTCGGCCAGGGGCAGCGTCTCCAGCGGTTTCTTCTTGGCTTTCATGATATCCGGCATCTTCACGAACCGCGGTTCGTTCAGACGCAAATCGACGGTCACCACCGCAGGAAGCGTGATTTCGATGGTTTCCAGCCCGGCGTCGACCTCGCGCACGGCTTTCGCTTTACCGTCGGCGAACTCCAGAGCAGAAACAAACGTCGCCTGCGGCTTGTCCCACAGGGCGGCCAGCATCTGTCCGGTCTGATTGGCGTCGTCGTCGATGGCCTGTTTGCCCAGCAGAACCAGTCCAGGATCTTCCCTTTCGATCAGGCTCCTGAATATCCGGGCGGCGGCCAGTGGCTGTACTTCCTCTTCGGTCTCGACCAGGATCGCGCGGTCGGCGCCCATGGCCAGCGCAGTGCGCAACTGCTGCTGCGCAGTGGACGGGCCGATGGAGACGGCGATGACCTCTTCAGCCACGCCGCTATCGCGCAATCGCAGCGCCTGTTCGACGGCGATCTCGTCAAACGGGTTGATGCTCATCTTGACCCCGTCCTTGATCACGCCGGTGCCTTCCCGGTTGATCTGTACCCGCACGTTGTAGTCGATGACGCGTTTTACGCCAACCATAATCTTCATTATTTACGTCCTCTTTGCCTGGGTCCGCGTCGGCGCAGCCCCACGCACCGTCACCCGGTCCCACAATTCGATCTGATGCTGCGTTGTCAGGATCCGCAACGGCCCGCTTCTGTTTCTTCGCTGCTTATAGATTCTGATAATTGGGCCCCGATCCGCCTTCGGGCGGCACCCAGTCGATGATCTGATACGGGTCCTTGATGTCGCAGGCCTTGCAGTGGACACAGTTGGACGCATTGATCTGCAGCCTCCGGCCGCCGCTGTCGTCATCCACCATCTCGTAGACCTGAGCCGGACAGAAGCGGGTACAGGGGTTGCGATACTCCTGGTAACACTTCGTCGCGCAGATAGTCGTATCGGATACTCTCAGATGCACCGGCTGATTTTCATCATGCGCGATATTGGCGAAGTAGACAGAAGCCAGGCGGTCGCGAGGTGGCAGATCACGTTCTGCGATCCAGTCGCGTTTCACGCCGGTGTCCGCAATCCTGTTCAGGCTGTCATGGTCAGCATGATGGGTCAGCGTCCATGGACTGCGACCGCCAGTGATGGTCTCCCAGCCCGCATTCGCCAATCCGAACCACAGTCCCTTGTTAAAGCCGGGGCGGATATTGCGGATCTTGTGCAATTCCCGCGCCGAGGGCGAAGCGTGCCAGCAGGCATCAAAGCCATCGGTAGCACCAGTACCGGCGATATGCTCCGCAGCAAGCATGCCCGAGCGGATCGCCATGTGGATGCCCTTGATCTTGGCCACATTCAGGGTGCCGGCAGCGTCGCCGATCAACAGGGCTCCCGACATTTCCAGTTTCGGCATCGACTGGATGCCGCCCTCGATCAGGGTCCGGGCGCCGGCGGAAATAATTTCGCCGCCTTCAAGCAAGGATTTGATCGCAGGGTGATGCTTGAACTGCTGAAACGCCTCGAAGGGCGAGAACTGCGGATCGCTATAGTCCAGCCCGACGACGAAGCCGATATAGACCCGGTCGCCGTCAAGATGATAGAGGAAGCTCCCGCCGTAGGTCTTGCGATCCAGCGGCCATCCGACGGTGTGCTGAATCTTGCCCGGTTCTCCGCGGCCCTCGGGCAGTTGCCACAGTTCCTTGAAGCCCAGGCCATAGGTCTGAGGCTGGCGACCGGCATCCAGAGCGAACCGACGGATCAACTGCTTGCTGATGCTGCCCCGGCAACCCTCGGCCAGAATGGTCGCACCGGCACGGATATCGACACCCGGGGCGAAAGCCGCACCCTCGCTGCCATCGGCCTCCACGCCCATGTCGCCGCAGCGCACGCCAACGACACGGCCATCATCGATCAACGCTTCGGCGCCGGCGAAGCCCGGGAATACATCGATCTCCAGCGCTTCGGCGCGTTGCCCGAGCATTTGCACCAACTGGCCCTGGGAGATGATGAAATTGCCATGGTTATTGGATTGCGGCGGTGTGGGCAGGCGGATACCGCGCTTGCTGGTCAGCAGCAGGAACTCGTCCTTACTCGCCGGCACACAGATCGCGGGCGGGTTGTCCCGCCAGTCGGGCAGTAATTCGTCCAGCGCGTCGGGCTGCATCACCGCCCCGGAGAGTGCATGAACGCCGAGCTCAGAGCCTTTTTCGAGCAGGCAAACGGAGAGCGCCGGCTTGAGCTGCTTCAAGCGGATAGCGCAGGCCAGGCCGGCCGGCCCGCCGCCGACGATAGCGATGTCATATTCCATCTGGTCGCGTTCAGTCATCCGCATCTCCCGTGGCCAGGGTGGCGGCCGCCCGGCCTGTCGTTGGGCCTCGCCGGCACCCTGCGAATCGGCAAAAAAACGGCCGCTCGCGGCAGCCGTCTATTGTAATGCATTCGACCCCTGGCATCTGCCAGGGGCTTGCAACTACTCCACAAAATAGTCCTTCAACTCTCCGATCTCTGCGAGCTGGGGCTCGATCACGCTGCGATCGCCCACGACCACAACGGTCATGCCATCGACCGGCAACTGGCTTTCCGCCATGGCGCTGATCTGCTCGGGCGTCACCTGCTGCATGCGCGACAGGTACTCGGTCAGATAGGTGTCCGGCAGGCCATTAAAATCCATCATTCCCAGCGTGGAAATAATGCCGCCACGGGATGCATTGGCGAGCACGAAGACGCCGCCGCGATAGCCGCGGATCAGCGCCAGTTCTGCGTCCGTCGGTGGCGCCTGCTTGAGGCGTTCGATCTCGCTGAAGAACTCCTGCAACGCTGCCCCGGTGTCTGGTGTGTTGACGTTGGCGGTAAAAACCCAGACGTTGTCGCGGTAGTGACTCCGGGTCGAGCTGCCCGGATCGTAGGAATAGCCTTTTTCCTCGCGGATATTGCGGAAGAATCTGGAAAGAAAGCCGGCGCCGCCGAGGACGCTGTTGGCCATCTGGAATTCCGGGTAGTCCGGGTCGGTGACGTCAATCACCGGGATGCCGACCAGTACTGTGGATTGCGGCGAACCCGGGCGATCGACGATCTGCAGGCTGCCCTCCCGGTTGGGAGCAGGAATATCGATCAGCGGATCGGGACCCGGCGACCAGTCCGAGAACTGCCTGACGATCGCCTCACGGACCGTAGTTTCATCAAACTGGCCAGTCACATACAGATGGCTCCGCCTGGCGCCGAAGTTAGCCCGGTAATAGGCGTTGACGTCGTCGATCGTATAGCTGAGTAATTGTTCATCACTGGGATAAATGCGGCTGAATGCATGCTCGCCGTACAAGCGCGGATAAAAGACCATCGCCGCCTGGCCATTGGGCTGGGTCCGGGCGATGCTCAGATTGCGCAGAAAGTCCTGGCGTATCCGGTCCAGTTCAGCCGCGGGAAAGGTCGGATATTGAGCCACGGCGGCGACCAGCGCGATGGCTTCAGGCGCCTTGTCGGCCAGGCTACCCATGCTGATGCTGGTCATCTCCGCGCCGGTGGAAACACCGATAGCGCCGCCGAGCTCCGCCGCGGTCCGTGCCAGCTGGGCGGAGTCCATGTCGCCGGCGCCCTCGGTCATCAGCTCGCCGGCGAGGTCCGCCAGCCAGGTGTCTTCCCCTTCGTTCAGGTTGCCGGTGCGGATGTTGAGCACGATGCTTACTTTTGGCACTGAACCAAACGGCACCAGGGTGACGCGCATGCCGTTATTCAACGTGAACGTCGTCTTGACCGGCAGCTGATAGTCTTTGGGCGGACCGATCGGAGGAGGTGTCTCGGTGGCGGCGAGCCCGGCTGTCGCCAGCATCAGTGCACTCAGCATCAGCACAATCCTGTGCACGGCTTTGACTGTATTGATCATGACCTATTGCCCCCGGTCCGGTTGCTGGGTTGCCGCCCCGGCTTCAAGGAACAGCAGCGAGCGATTTTCCGGACGCAGATAGTCTTGCGCCACCTGCTGGATCAGTTCCGGTGTTACCGCCGCCATGTTGGCCTCGATCTCGTTGATCTTCCCCGGGTCGTTATCAAACAAGGCAAAACTGGCCAGCAGATCGGCCCGGCTGATGCCAAACCGGCTGCCCTGGGTTTCATAGAAGCCAGAGCGGAATTTGGTCATCGCACGATCAAGCGTGGCCTGATCGACCGGTTGTTCCCGCAAATCCGAGATGACCTGATCGAAGTCTGTGATGATCTCTTCCGGATTCTGCGTCTGGTCATGGACAAGGTATCCGGCCCAGATCATCGGCCCGTCATAATCGAACATGCCGCCCTGCAGATTGATGCCTCCGCCGACAAAGGAGGAATAGCCTTTCTCCGCGACCAGTTTGCGATACATCCAGCTGTCCTGTCCGTTGAGAAGAATCTCGTCGATGATGCCCATCGCGTAGTACTCCGGGGTGCCGCGCTCAGGCATGTGATAGGCAAAAGCCAGAGCTGGCTGCGGCGCAAGCGGGTCAACGAAGCTCGCCCGTTTCTCGGCGGTTTGCCGCGGTTCGGAGAGATCCGGCGGCGCCGGCTGGGGTCGCGCCTTGAATTCGCCGAAATACTTTTCAACCATCGCGAAAATCTGCTCCGGATCGACATCCCCGGTGACCACGATCACCGCATTGTTGGGCGCGTAATAGACGTCATGAAACTCCTTTACCGTCTCCAGCGTCGCGGCATCCAGGTCTTCCATGTCGCCCCAGAAATTGTGCCCGTTCTGCCAGTTCTCGTATGCGGTCTCGTTGATCCGCACGCTGATGAACTCCGCGTAAGGCTGGTTCTGTATCTTCATCCGATACTCGTTCTTGACCACCTCGCGCTGATTGTCCAGATTCTCCTGATTCACCGTGAGCCGGCCCATGCGGTCGGCTTCGGCCCACAATACCGGTTCAACCACGTTCACCGGGACCACTTCATAGTACAGCGTGGTGTCCGGCTTGGTCTGGCCCTGGATCACGCCGCCGTTGCCGGAGATCAGCTGATCAAAGCCGCCCTTTGGCAGGTTGGCTGAGCCCTGAAACATCATGTGTTCAAACAGATGAGAAAAGCCGGTCAAGCCCTTTGGCTCGCTGCGCAGCCCGACCTTGTAATACACGGCAACGGTCGCGGTCGGCGCGGTTGCGTCGGGGGACACCACGACCTTGAGGCCGTTGTCCAGCGTGCGGTAGAAGATCGGCACCTCGAAGCTGCCCGACTGGGCATTACCCGCGGCGTCGACCATCGGTTCATCGAGCGGTGCGGTATCGCGGACGCAACCACCGGCCAGCAGCAATACCATAGTCAGGATAAGGGCATGCGACGCCCGCACACTCGGCCGAAAAACAGTCATGAAATCACTCCTGAACGATCGCTGGTGGTGCCGGTTTACTTCGGCTGCATCCGGATGGCGCCATCCTGGCGGATGGTTTCAGCATTGAGCATCACCGCGCCATAGATGTAAGCCACCAGATCGGCAAACTCTTCCGGTCGCCCAAGGCGCGATGGGAACGGTACCTGGGCCGCCAGGGACGCCTGGATCTCGGCCGGCATACTCGCCATCATCGGGGTCAGAAAGATGCCCGGGGCCACGGTGTTGACGCGGATGCCAAGACGCGAGAATTCGCGGGCCAGGGGCAAGGCCATGCCGGCCACTCCAGCCTTGGAGGCGGAATAGGCCGCCTGGCCGATCTGACCTTCAAAGGCCGCGACCGAAGCGGTGTTGACGATCACGCCGCGTTCGCCTTCCTCGTTGGGCTCATTGTGTTGCATGGCGTTGGCGGCGGCCTTGCACATCAGGAAGGTGCCGACCAGGTTGACCTGTATTACCTTGGAAAAATACTCGCCGGGCATCGGTCCGTCCCGCCCCAGTACCCGCGCCGCGCCCAGGATGCCGGCGCAGTTGACGCACAAGGTGACGCCGCCAAAGGTCTTGGTTGCCTTGTCTACCGCGGCATTCACCTGTTGTTCATTGCTGACATCGGTAGGGATAAAGATTGCGTTCTCGCCGAGTGCGGCGGCCGCTTCCTGGCCCTGTTCCTCGTTCACATCGAGCATCGCGACCTTGCCTCCCTCTTTGGCAACGCGCTGCGCAACGGCCAGTCCAAGGCCCGACGCGGACCCGGTCACGACGGCTACGGCTTTGCTGATATCCATGATTCTCTCCCTTGCCCGATTTCACACGGGCGCTGTCAAAATCGATCGGTCTTCACTGGCCCCAAGGACAGCGCCGGACGCCTGCGTTGCTGTATCCCGGGTCTGGTCGCCGACCCTTCAATTCGTCTGCTCGGCGTCGGACAGGGCAGCGATCATACCGAGCTTGCTCGCCGGCCGCCGACCCAGAGCGTCGCTGATGAACAGGCTGGCCTCGATCAAACCCTCGGCATCGACCCCGGTTTCGATCCCCATGCCGTGGAGCATGTAGACCAGGTCCTCGGTGGCAACATTGCCGGTGGCGCCCCGGGCATAGGGACATCCGCCCAGTCCTGCTACCGCAGCGTCTACCGTGGTCACGCCGACCTCCAGACAGGCGAGTATGTTGGCCAGCGCCTGACCCCGCGTGTCATGGAAATGAACTGCGAGTCGCGACAGCGGGACGCTTTCGGCCACCGCTTCAACCAGCCGGCGCGCCAGCAATGGCGTCCCGGCGCCGATGGTGTCGCCCAGCGACACTTCATAACAGCCCAGATCCAACAGCCTGCTGCTCACATCGACCACCCGGTCCGGCGCGATGTCCCCCTCATACGGGCAACCGAGCACACAGGACACATAAGCACGCACTTTGACATCCGCGCTGCGGGCGGCGGCGACTACTGCGGCGATCCGCTCCAGCGATTCCTCGATATCGGCATTGATGTTGTGCCGGTTGAACGAGTCCGAAGCGGCGGTAAACACGGCGATCTCGCGTACACCGCTCACCAGCGCCCGTTCCAGGCCCTTCATGTTCGGCACCAGCACCGGATAATCAGTACCGGGCCGGAAATCGACCCCGGCGAGCACAGCTTCAGCATCTGCGAGCTGCGGGACCCAGCGGGGGCTGACAAAGCTGGTCAGTTCCACGGCCGGTAACCCGGCGGCGCCGAGCCGGTCAATCAACTCGATCTTGATCTCGGTCGGCACCGGCTGCGTCTCGTTTTGCAGCCCGTCGCGCGGTCCGACCTCGACGATCCGGACCCGGTCCGGCAGACCGTTCATTCGTCAGTTCCTCCACTCGGGTCGATATCGACCAGCGGGGTCTCGGCTTCGACGGAGTCGCCGACCGCGTAAAGCACCCGGCTGACGATTCCGGCCATCGGTGCGGCGAGGGTGTATTCCATCTTCATGCCTTCCATGACAAGCAGCGGGTGACCGGGTTCCACCGGATCGCCTTCTTTCACATAAATTGCGACGATTCGGCCCGGCATCGGCGCGCCGGGATGGGCGTCATCGATGCTTTCACCGCCCGCGGACTGATACAGCGGCAGGCGGCTCAGTTCGTAGCCGCCAAAATCCAGACCGACAAAACACTTCGTCCCGTCGTTAAGGACTGTTGCCTGGACATCTGCATCACCGACCTGCAGTTCCATATGGTCATCATCCAGGCGCCTGCAGTTCACGCGCACCCGGATCTCGCCCAGGCAGGCGTCCCAGCCGTCGCCGGTTTGACGCAGCGTGATCTCGTAATGCTCGGCAGAGGCGTCGCTAAAGCGCAGGCGCAAACCGCCGCCGATGCCGCGCCAGCCGTCATTATGATCCCAGGGTGACCAGGGATCCGTGTCCCAGGCAGGTGATCGCGGTTGCATCGCGAAGCTGCAGGCAGCGGCGATCACCGCGATGTCGTGCGCTGCCGGCAGTGCCGCCAGCACCTGATCCAGATGCTGGTCGAGGTATGCGGTGTCCATGGCCGCTGCGGCGAAATCCGGATGCGCCGCGATACTGCGCAACAGCGGCAGGTTGGTGGTCGGGCCGGTCAACAGAGTCCGCGCGAGCGCATGGCGTAGTCGGTCGATCGCGGTCGGTCGGTCGGCGCCCCAGACGATCAGCTTGGCCAGCATCGGATCGTAGTGGATACTGACCTCGTCGCCGTCTTCGACCCCGGTATCCATACGCAAGTCCATGCTGCCGCCAGGATAGAGAAAGCGTCCGATGCGCCCGGTCGCGGGCATAAAACCGGTAAATGGGTTCTCCGCGTAGATCCGTGCCTCGATCGCGTGGCCGTGACTGACGATGCTGTCCTGAGAGCGGGGCAGTGGCTCGCCCGCGGCGACCCGCAATTGCCACTCCACCAGGTCTATCCCGGTGATCGCTTCGGTGACCGGATGTTCGACCTGCAAACGGGTATTCATCTCCATAAAGTAAAACTCGCCGGAGGCATCGAGCAGGAATTCCACGGTACCCGCATTGACGTAGTCCACGGCGCTGGCCGCGGCCACCGCCGCCGCCGTCAGGCGCTCGCGGAGGCGCTGGTCGACGACCGGTGACGGGGATTCTTCAATGATCTTCTGGTGGCGGCGCTGGATCGAGCACTCGCGCTCGAACAGATGCAGGATATGACCCTGCCGGTCGCCGATGACCTGCACCTCGACATGGCGCGGCTCGGTCACATAGCGCTCGATGATCATCCGGGTATCGCCAAACGCAGCATCGGCTTCGCGCCGGGCGCCGGCCAGCGCCGCGTCCCAGCCGGATGCATCGCGGACCACGCGCATACCCTTGCCGCCGCCGCCAGCCGACGCCTTGAGCATCAGCGGAAACCCGACTTCCTGCGCGGCGGCGAGCAGCGACGCATCATCCTGCTCGTCGCCGTCATAGCCGGGCACTACCGGTACGCCGGCAGCGGCCATGATCTGCCGGGCACGACTCTTCGAACCCATCAGACGTATCGTCTCTGCGCTCGGTCCGACAAACACCAGCCCGACAGCATCGCAGGCGTCAGCGAACAGCGGATTCTCGGACAGAAAACCGTAGCCTGGATGGATCGCGTCTGCGCGGCGTTCACGCGCAATTTCGATCAGCCGGTCGATACGCAGATAGGACTCGTCCGGTCGCAGACCCCCGAGGTCTGCGACTTCGTCCGCCATGCGCACGTGTCTGGCGCCCGCATCCGCGCCTGAATGCACGGCGATGCTATGGATGCCCATACGCTGGCAGCTGCGAATGATGCGGCAGGCGATTTCGCCACGATTGGCGATCAACAGACGACTGAACATCAGTTTCCTGTCGTCCACTTCGGTGGTCGCTTGTCCAGGAAAGCGCTGAGGCCTTCCTGGCCCTCCTCAGCGATACGCAACTGCGCAATCAACTCCGCGGTCCGGCGACGCAGGGCCTGGTCGGCGGCCAGCGTGTGCCCGTCGACCATATGGATCAATTCCTTGCACTCGCGCATGGCCACGGGTCCGCCCTTGAGCAGCATGTCGACCTGGTCGCTGACCGCCTGGTCCAGGCGGCCATCGGCAGCGATTTCATGGATCAATCCAACGCGCCGCGCCTTGCGTGCGGTGACCGGCTCGCCGGTGAGGAAGAATCGGCGCGCATGGCGCACGCCTATTGCGTCGACCACATAGGGCGAAATCACCGCCGGCACCAGTCCAAGCCTGACTTCGCTCAACGCGAAGCGCGCATGTTTCGCGGCGATCGCGATATCGCAGCAGCAGACCAGCCCCACGCCGCCCCCGAACGCGTGCCCGTTGACCCGCGCGATAGTCGGTTTGGGCAGGGCGTTCAACGTGGCCATCAACTCCGAGAGCTTCAGCGCATCCTCGAGGTTTTCAGCTTCGCCACAAGCGGCCATAGAACGCATCCACTCCATATCGGCGCCGCTGCAAAAGGCACTGCCAGCGCCGGTCAACACCACGACCCGCACCTCGTCGCTGGCTGCGGTTTCGATCAGCGTCTGCGTGAGCCGCTCGACCAGCGCGTCGTCGAAAGCGTTTCGGACCGCCGGGCGATTCATCGTGATTGTGGCGACGCCGCGGCCGTCGACCTCGGTCAATACTGTCTGTGATGACATTGAGAACTCCATCTGCCGACCCGCGGACCGGGCCGGTGCTTACATGCGAAATATTCCGTAGGGCCGTTCCGGATGGTCCGGTGCATTGCCGGCGACAGAGATCGCCAGGGCCAGAATCCTGCGGGTATCCAGCGGATCGATCACGCCGTCGTCCCACAGCCTGGCCGAGGCATAGTAGGGATGCCCCTGGGTTTCGTATTGTCGCCGGATTTCCGCCTCGAAAGCGGCACGCTCAGCGGCCGGCCATTCGCCGCCGCGCGCGCTCAGACCGTCCTGACGCACGGTAGCGAGTACTGACGCCGCCTGCTCGCCGCCCATTACCGAGATTCGGGCATTGGGCCAGGTCCACAACATCCTCGCGCCGTAGGCCCGGCCACACATCGCGTAGTTGCCGGCACCAAAAGAGCCGCCGATGATTACCGTGAACTTCGGCACCGTGGCGGTGGCAACTGCATTGACCATCTTTGCGCCATCCTTGGCGATACCGGCGTTCTCATATTTCTTGCCGACCATAAATCCGGTGATGTTTTGCAGGAACACCAACGGCACCCGACGACGGTTACACAGCTGGATGAAATGCGCGCCCTTGAGCGCGGACTCCGAGAACAGGATCCCGTTGTTGGCGATGATGCCCACCGGGTAGCCATGGATGTGCGCAAAACCGCAGACCAGGGTCTTGCCGTATAGCGGCTTGAATTCGGTCAGCTCCGAACCGTCAACCAGTCGCGCGATGATCTCCCTGACTTCGCAGGGGTGACGGGTGTCCTGGGGTACCGCGCCATAGAGCTCGCCGGCGGCGCAGACCGGCTCGCGGGGCTCACGCACTGCCAGCGTGATCTGTTTGCGGCGATTCAACGCGGCGACGATGTCGCGGGCGATATTCAGCGCATGGGCGTCGTCGTTGGCCAGATGATCCGTCACGCCGGACACCCGGCTGTGGACATCGCCACCGCCAAGGGACTCGGCGTCCACGACTTCTCCGGTTGCGGCTTTTACCAGCGGTGGGCCGCCGAGGAAGATCGTGCCCTGATTTCGCACGATAATGGCTTCGTCGCACATCGCGGGTACGTAGGCACCGCCCGCGGTGCACGAGCCCATCACGACCGCGATCTGCGGGATGCCGGCAGCCGACAGCCTGGCCTGGTTATAGAAGATGCGGCCGAAGTGGTCGCGGTCCGGGAATACCTCGTCCTGCATCGGCAGGAAGGCGCCGCCGGAGTCCACCAGATAGATGCACGGCAGGTGATTTTCGAGCGCGATCTCCTGGGCCCGCAAGTGCTTCTTGACCGTCATCGGGAAGTAGGTGCCGCCCTTCACGGTGGCGTCATTGGCGACCACCATGATCTCGATGCCATGCACGCGGCCGATCCCGGTGATGATTCCGGCGCAGGGCGCCGCATTGTCGTACAAGCCGTGCGCAGCCAGCGCGGACAGTTCGAGAAACGGACTGCCTTCGTCCAGCAGCGCTTCGATACGCTGCCGCGGCAGCAACTTGTTCCGCTCGATATGTTTTCTGCGGGCGCGTTCACTGCCACCCAGCGCGGCTTTCTCCAGCTGCTGTTTCAGATCTCTTACCAGACCCTGCATGTGGCGGGCATTGGCGGCAAAATCGTCGCTGCGTGGATCCAGTTGGGATCGAATACGTGGCATGGCTTGAGCCTGTCTTGTCTCTGGGGTTACAGCGTTTCCAGGCCGATGGCCGTGGCTTCGCCGCCGCCGATACACAGGGAGGCGATGCCGGTCTTCAGGCTGCGGTTCCTGAGGGCGTGGATCAGGGTCACGATCAGGCGCGCGCCGCTGGCGCCGATCGGATGGCCCAGCGCACAGGCGCCGCCGTTGATGTTGACCTTCTCCTGGTCAAGTTTCAGATCCGCGATGGCCGCCATCGCGACCACGGCAAAGGCTTCATTGATTTCGTACAGATCGGTGCTGTCCGGGGTCCAGCCGAGCTTCTTTTGCAGCGCGTCCACCGCGAACACCGGCGCGGTGGTGAACCACTCCGGGGCGTGGGCGAAGCCGCTATGCCCGGTGATCCGCGCCAGCGGCTCGATACCGCGCTCGCTGGCCTCGGTTTCACTCATCAGGATCAGGGCTGCAGCCCCGTCGGAGATCGATGATGAACTGGCGGCAGTCACCGTGCCGCCGTCGCGGCGGAATGCGGGGCGCATCTGCGGGATCTTGTCCAGGTCACAGTGGCCGGGCTCTTCGTCGGTGTCCACGAGGGTCTCGCCCCGGCGTGACTTGACCAGGACCGGCGCGATCTCGCCGGCGAAAGCGCCGCTTTCGATGGCAGCGAGCGCGCGCTTGACCGAAGTGATCGAGAACTCATCCTGGGCATCGCGGCTGAATTGATACTTGTCCGCCGTCAGCTCGGCGAAATGGCCCATCATGTTGCTGTCATAAGGATTTTGCAGACCGTCAAAGAACATGTGGTCGAGTACCTGCTGATGGCCCATACGGTAACCTTGCCGTGCCTTGGGCAGCAGATATGGCGCCAGGCTCATGGATTCCATGCCGCCTGCGAGCACCACATTCGCAGAGCCGGCACGGATCAGATCATGGGCCATCATCACTGCCTTCATGCCGGAGCCGCAGACCTTGTTGATCGTGGTGCAGCCGGTCGATGTGGGCAGGCCGGCGCCCAGAGCCGCCTGGCGTGCGGGTGCCTGGCCAATACCCGCGGGCAAAACACAGCCGAGAATCACTTCGTTGACTTCCTCCGGCTTCAGCCCGGCGTCGGCGATCGCAGCTGCCGCGGCGGTCGCGCCCAGGTCCGGCGCGGCCACGGTCGACAGCGTGCCCTGGAAGGAACCGATTGGCGTGCGTCGGGCAGAGACAATGACGATGCTTTCGTCGCTCATTGCGATATCTCCTTGGTGTCCTTGATCATGCGTCCGCGGCGGTAACGCGCATCAGCTCCCGGCCGATCAGCATGCGACGGATCTCGCTGGTTCCGGCGCCGATTTCGTAGAGCTTGGCGTCGCGCAGCAATCGCCCGGTTGAGTATTCATTGATATAGCCGTTGCCGCCAAGGGTCTGGATCGCTTCGAGCGCGACTTGCACCGCGGATTGGGACGCCAGCAACAGACAGGCGGCAGCGTCCTGGCGGGTCGGCTGGCCGCGATCGAACTGTGCGGCAATGCGGTAGGAAAACGCGCGCGCTGATTGCAGCGCGGTGTACATGTCTGCGAGCTTGGCCTGCATGATGCCGAACTCCCCGATCGGACGGCCAAACTGTTTGCGCTCATGTGCGTAGGGCAGCACGACGTCCATGCAGGCCTGCATGATGCCCAGGGGGCCGGCGGATAACACCACGCGCTCCGAGTCCAGGCCACGCATCAGGATATAAACACCTTCATTCACCTTGCCAAGGATGTTGTCGTTCGGAATCCGGCAGTCCTCGAAGACCAGCTCGCAGGTCTGCGAGCCGCGCATCCCGAGCTTGTCCAGCTTCTGCGCGGTGCTGAAGCCGGGCATGCCTTTTTCGACGATGAAGGCCGTCATGCACTTGGAGCCGGCCTCGGCGCCAGCGGTGCGCATGTAGACCAGCAGAGTCGACGCCTCCGGTCCGTTGGTGATCCACATCTTGGACCCGTTGGCTACCCAGACATCGCCCTGCTGCTGCGCCCGGCAGCTCATCGATCCGACGACATCGGATCCTGCACCGGGTTCAGACATGGCAAGCGCCCCGACCGCCTCACCGCTGCACAATTTCGGCAGCCAGCGCTGGCGCTGCTGTTCGCTCGCGTTCAGATAGATGTTGTTGACGCAAAGGTTGGAATGCGCACCATAGGACAAACCGACCGATGCAGAGGCGCGGGAAATTTCTTCCATGGCGACCACATGGGCGAGATAGCTCATGCCGGAGCCACCGTATTCCTCAGGCACGGTGATGCCGAGCAAGCCCATATCGCCAAGCTTGGCCCACAGGTCCTGCGGGAATGCGTTTTCCTCGTCGATCTGCGCCGCGCGTGGCGCGATCTCGACATCTGCGAAGCGGCGCACTGCATCGCGCAGCAGGTCCAGATCTTCGTTGATCTCAGTATTGAAAGCGGTCACCGCGGCTCCTCGATAGGCGGAAAGGGAGAAGATCCAGGGCCGCCGAAACGGCCCCTGCGATCAGCCGCCGGTCAGCCGCTGGTGGCGGTGGTGTGCGGCCTGCGTCCGGACAGCCGGTCCTTGAAACGCTTCGAATAGAAGCGACGAACCTTGCCGATGGCTTGAATCCGCTCTTCCGCCAGGCGGTCCGCTGCTTTCCAGCTCGGAATCCCGTCGCGATCGGCGATGCTGAAGATGTTGCCAATAATATTGTAGATGGTGCTGACCGTGCGGTAGGCGCGATCACGGTCATAGCCCTGCAGTTCGATGGCGACATTCATCAGGCCACCGGCATTGATCGCGTAGTCCGGGGCATACAGGATGCCCCGATCTTCCAGCACCGTGCCCCATTCTTCGGATTCGAGCTGGTTGTTGGCGCTGCCGGCGACGATGTCGCATTTCAGGCGCGGTACCGTGTCTTCGTTGATCACGCCGCCGAGGGCGCAGGGAGCGAATACATTGGCGTCGACGTCGTAGATCTGATCCATCGGCACGCCCTCGGCGCCCAGTTCCACCACCGCGCGCTCGACCCGGGCCTCGTTGATATCGCAAACCATCACCTTGGCGCCGGCCTCACGCAGATACTTGGTCAGGTAGTAACCGACGTGCCCGCAGCCCTGGATGGAGAAGCTGCGTTTCCCGGGGTCATCGTCTCCGTACTTGCGTGAAAGACACGCCTTGATGCCTTGCAATGTGCCGTAGGCGGTAAACGGCGAGGGATCGCCGCTGCCTCCGTGGACCCGGTGCACGCCAACCACGCGGTCGGTCTCCTGATAAATGTAGTCCATGTCTTCCACCGACGTACCCACATCTTCGGCGGTGATGTAGCGGCCGCCAAGCGAGCCGATAAAGCGACCCAGGGAGCGAAACAGGGCTTCGCTCTTGTCGGCTTCCGGATTACCGATCAAAACCGCTTTGCCGCCGCCCAGATTAAGACCCGATACGGCTGCCTTGTAGGTCATGCCCCGTGACAACCGCAGTACATCGCGCAAAGCCTCTTGCTCATTTTGATAAGGCCACATCCGCAATCCCCCGAGTGCCGGGCCGAGGGTAGTGTTGTGGATGGCCACGATAGCCTTGAGGCCGGTGTCTTCGCACTGAAAAAACACGACTTGCTCGTGCCCCATCTCGCGTAGGGTCTCGAAGAGCTCCATTCGTTCTCCTCCTGAAGGACTGCCTTTACAAGGACTGTCAGCGTGCCGGCGGCCGGCGCGAAGCGATGAGCGAAATTGACGGTCCGCGCTCAACCGACCCCTGGCTAAAAATCATCCCGGGCTTCTTCTTGTTGCAAGCGAAACGCCCGGGTCGCCGTTGCCGCATCTGCGCTGTCAATAATCAGGCGCGGCTCAGAGTGGCGGCGGGCGAGATTATAGTCGGGGAACGAGAATCCTGCATGACCGACTGGCGCTGCAGTGCAGCAATGTTGCGCGTCCCGGCGCGCAGCCGATTGTCGCTATAATCGAACGGCTACGGCCCTGGCCGTGGTCATGCAGAAACCGGATGATTGCCCCATGAGTAGTGCTGCCGAAGACGTCACCCTGCCGGAACAGGAGCTTAGCGAGACCCCGCTGCGCTTTATCAGCGCCGCGTCATTATTTGACGGGCACGACGCGGCAATCAATATCATCCGGCGTCTGCTGCAAAGTCACGGCGCGGAAGTGATTCACCTCGGTCACAATCGAAGCGTGGCGGATATCGTGCGCGCGGCGCTGCAAGAGGACGTGGACGCGATCGCCTGCAGTTCCTACCAGGGTGGTCACAACGAGTATTTCCGCTACATGGTCGACATGTTGCGAGCAGCCGGCGCCGAACACATACGGGTCGTGGTGGGTGGTGGCGGCACCATTGCGCCTGACGAGATCGCCGAACTTGAAGCGTATGGCGTGGAAAAGATCTATGACGCCAACGACGGCATGCGTCTGGGCCTGGAAGGCATGGTCAAGGATGTATTCCAGCGGGTCAGGGCCTGGCCGCGTGCAAAGGCAACCAGCGACCCGGTGACCGCAGGCGATCATCTCAGACTGGGCCAGATGTTGAGTCTGCTTGAGGCTTCGGTCGAGAAGCCGGAGCAGATCGAAGGCCTGCGCCGACGCTGGGCCAGCGCCGAACCCGCGGTGCCGGTGGTGGGTATCACCGGGACCGGTGGTGCCGGCAAGAGCAGTCTGACGGACGAATTGCTGAATCGCTTCCTGCGCGCGTTCCCGGACAAACGCATCGCCGTGCTGGCGGTAGATCCCACCCGGCGTCGTTCCGGTGGCGCCTTGCTGGGCGATCGCATCCGCATGAACAGTCTGTCCGACGAGCGTATTTTCATGCGCTCAATGGCCACCCGGCGTCAGCACCTGGCCACCAGTGCGGTATTGCGTGACAGCATCGGGTTTTTGAAAGATTCCGGTTTCGATCTGATCATCGCCGAGACTGCGGGTATCGGTCAGAGCGACACTGAAATTGTCGATCTGGTCGATGTTTCGATCTACGTGATGACCAGCGACTACGGTGCCGCGAGCCAGCTGGAAAAGATCGACATGCTGGATTATGCGGACCTGGTTGCGCTCAACAAGTTTGAGAAACGTGGTGCCGAAGATGCGCTGAGAGACGTGCGCAAACAATGGAAGCGCAACCGCAAGGCCTTCTCGCTGAGCGACGATCAGGTGCCGGTATACCCGACCATCGCCAGCCAGTTTAACGACCCGGGGACCAATCGTTTCTTCGCCGCGGTCTGCGCCGCGATTGGTCAGCGCATGCCCGAGTTGGCGCAGACCTGGGAGCCGGGCGAGCTGGTCGGCCCTGCCGCTGAGAGCAGGCGCTCTCTGATCCCGCCCCAGCGCGTCCGTTACCTGGCTGAGATCGCCGAAACCGGGCGCAAGGCCAATCGTGATGCAGCTGCGCTGGCCGACATCGCGCGTCGCGCCCACGCCTGTTACCGGGCACTGGGGGAGCTTGGCGACACGCTGCCCGCGCCGCTGGTCGAGTATCCGCAACAGGCTCTCGATCAGGCAGACGACAGCAGGCAGCAGCTGCGGCGGCGCTACAACGATCTGCTCAGGGAACTTGGACCCGATGCGGTGGCCGCGCTGCAGGAATGGCCCGAACGGGCCGAGGGCGTGCGCGCGGACCGCTATACCTACCGGGTCCGCGATCGCGAGATTACCGGCGAGAATTACACCAGCTCACTGAGTCACCTGCAGATCCCCAGGATCGCTGCGCCGGCTTACCAGGACTGGGGCGAGCTGCTGCTGTTTCTGCTCAAGGAAAACCTGCCGGGCCGATATCCCTATACGGCCGGGGTCTATCCTTACCGACGCGAAGCCGAGGATCCGATCCGGATGTTCGCCGGTGAGGGCATGGCCGAGCGCACCAACCGCAGGTTCCATTACTTGTCAGCCGGACACCCTGCGACACGGCTGTCCACCGCATTCGATTCCGTGACCTTATACGGTGAAGACCCGGACGAGCGCCCTGACATCTATGGCCGGGTCGGCAATTCCGGGGTATCCATCGCCACCCTCGATGACATGAAACGCCTTTATTCGGGTTTCGACCTGTGCGCGCCGAACACCTCGGTGTCGATGACCATCAATGGACCGGCACCGATGATCCTGGCCATGTTCATGAACGCGGCTGTGGATCAGAGGATCGAGCGGCACCTGCGCGAAACCGGTGGCTGGGAGGCGGCCCGACAGCGCCTCGACGAGTATTTTGCGCAACGGCCGCGACCGGTTTACCGGGGCGAGCTGCCGCCCGGGCACGACGGCAGCGGGCTGGGCCTGATGGGCATCAGCGGCGACCGTCTGGTGGATGCGGAAACCTATGGCCGGATCCGGGACGAGACTTTGAGCCAGGTCCGCGGCACGGTCCAGGCGGACATCCTGAAGGAAGATCAGGCGCAAAACACCTGCATTTTCTCCACCGAGTTCGCGCTGCGCATGATGGGCGATGTTCAGGACTACTTCATCGACCACCGGGTACGCAATTTCTACAGCGTCTCGATCAGCGGATACCACATCGCCGAAGCCGGCGCCAACCCGATCTCGCAGGTCGCATTCACGCTGGCCAACGGCTTTACCTTTGTCGAGTACTACCTCAGCCGCGGCATGCTGGTGGATGATTTCGCGCCGAACCTGAGTTTCTTTTTCTCCAACGGCATGGATCCGGAATACGCGGTCATCGGACGCGTCGCACGCCGTATCTGGGCGCGCGCCATGAGGCGTCTTTACGGGGCCGGTCCGCGCAGCCAGATGCTCAAGTACCACATCCAGACATCGGGCCGCAGTCTCCATGCTCAGGAGATTCAATTCAATGACATACGGACGACATTGCAAGCTCTTTATGCGTTGTTTGACAACTGCAACAGCCTCCACACCAATGCTTTCGATGAGGCGATCACCACGCCGACCGAAGAATCAGTCCGCCGGGCGGTCGCGATCCAGATGATCATCAACAAGGAGCTGGGTTTGAACGCGGTGCAGAATCCATTGCAGGGCTCCTTCGCCATCGATCAGCTGACCGATCTGGTGGAGGAGGCGGTATATCAGGAATTCGATCGCCTTTCCGACCGGGGTGGTGTGCTCGGCGCAATGGAAACCATGTACCAGCGCGGCAAGATCCAGGAAGAGAGCCTGTATTATGAATCTCGCAAACACGATGGCAGTCTGCCCATCGTCGGCGTGAATACGTTTCAGGCTGAGCCCGGACGTAGTGAAGAAGCCGGGACCATGGAACTGATACGCTCGACCGAGGAAGAAAAACAGCAACAGGTCCAGGCGATCCACGCGTTCAAAACGGCTCATGGCGACGAAGCCGGCAGGGCCATTGAGCGCTTGCAGGAAGTGGCTGCCCGCGACGGCAATGTTTTCGCCGAGTTGATGGAGGCGGTGAAGGTGTGCACACTCGGGCAGATATCCAGGGGCCTGTATCAGGTCGGTGGTCAGTACAGGCGGAACATGTAGAACCTGTTCGGCGTAAATGGGGGGGCCGATCGCAAGGGGGGCGATCGGAGTAGTCTCAAGCAAAACAATTGATTACACGCGAATCCTGCAGTGCTTAGGCACGCGGGCGTGATCTTTTTTTTCAAAAGGCTTTCTGCTAGCTTTGAGCGCTTACGAAGGCCTTCTCATTTTTTACTATCTCCAGCGAAGGGAAGCTCATGCAAACACAGAAGAAATCGCGCCCTGCCGTTTGGCTCGGGGTGACGCTCACGGCGGGTCTGATGGCCCTGTGCGTGTCGGCGGCCAGCGCGTCCGAAAAGATCGTGACGTCGAGCCTGGCGGAGCAGAAGGCAAGCGATTCAGCCTCGCAGAAGTCGCAGAAGCGCATTGCGCAGCTTGCCGACCAGACCTCTGAGCTCATCGGTGATTACCGCCTTGCGCTGCAAAAGCTGGACCGGGTGAAGATCTACAACCGCCATCTCCAGACCCTGGTCAACAGTCAGGAAGAGGAAAAGGCGAACATCACGCGTCAGCTGGATGATTTCCAGGTCGTGCAGACCGAGATCGTGCCGCTGATGGAGATCATGATCGCCAATCTGGAAGAGTTCATCGCGATGGATCTGCCGTTCAATCTTGAAGAACGCAACGACCGCATCGCTGCCTTGAGGGAAATGATGGACGACTCCGAGATCACCATTTCGGAGAAATACCGCAAGATCATGGAGGCCTACCAGATCGAGACCAATTTTGGTCGCGACATGGAGGCGCGCAACGGCGCGCTGGACCTGGCCGGTGAATCACGCGAAGTACAGTTCCTGCGTCTGGGCCGTCTGTTGCTGGCCTATCAGACGGCAAACAAGGAAGAGACCGGGTTTTTCAATCCGAACACACGTCAGTGGGAGACTTTGCCTGATGAGTACCGCGCGTCGATCGCCGAAGGCCTGCGTATTGCACGCAAGCAGGCGCCGCCGAATTTGCTGATGCTGCCGATTACCGCGCCGGAGGCCTCCCAATGAGAAAGCAATTCATTACTCTCATGGCGCTGATCGTGGGCGCCTTTGGCAGCAGCAGCGCCTGGTCTGCCGACACGCTTGACCAGTTGCTGAATGAAGTCAAGAAAGCGCGCAGTGAAATGTCGCAGGAGAATAAAGAGCGCGAAGCCCGGTTCCAGCGTGAACGCGACAATCAGCGGGCGCTGTTGCGTGAGCTCCAGGCGGAGCTGTCGCGCGAAGAGCAACGCAGCAACCAGCTGACCTCGGCGTTTACCGAGAACGAGCAACTGCTCACCGAGATGTCGGACAATCTGCAGGTGCAGGTGGGCAATTTCGGCGAGCTGTTCGGCGTGGTCCGTCAGGTCGCCGGCGATACCGTCGGCATCATCAAGAGCTCCCTGATCTCGGCGCAATATCCTGACCGCAGCAACGTCGCCGCGCGCCTGGCGCAGATCAAGGGTCTGCCCTCGATCGAGGATCTGGATGCGCTGCGCATCCTGTTGTTCGAAGAGATGGTTCAATCCGGTGAGGTATCACGCTTCCCGGCCACCATCGTCACCGCGGACGGACGCGACGAACAGGTCGATGTGGTCCGGGTAGGTGTGCATAACCTGATCACCGGTGACCGTTTCCTGGCATTCGATACAGAGACCGGATCGATCAAGGAACTGGCCCGCCAGCCGCAGGATCGGTTCCGGGCCGCGATTAACGACCTGTTTCTGGCTACCCCACCGGCGATCGTCAATTCCGCTGTGGATCCCAGCCGTGGCTCGCTGCTCGGTCTGCTGATCCAGGCACCCAGCCTGCCTGAGCGCATCGACCAGGGTGGTGTCGTCGGATATGTGATCATCGGCCTGGGCATTATCGGCTTGCTGATCGCGCTTTGGCGCCTGCTGTTCCTGAGCAGTGTCAGCGCCGGTATGCGCAAGCAGCTCAAGACCTCGGAAGCCAGCGAGAAGAATCCTCTCGGCCGGATTCTCAAGGTCTATGATGAGAACCGGATGAACGATACCGAGACTCTGGAGCTGAAGCTGGATGAAGCCATCCTGCGTGAAGCGCCCGCGCTGGAGAAATGGCAGGGTGGCATCAAGGTGCTGGCGGCCGTGGCCCCGTTGCTCGGATTGCTCGGTACCGTGACCGGCATGATCGCGACCTTCCAGGCGATCACCCTGTTCGGCACCGGCGATCCCAAGCTGATGGCTGGCGGTATCTCCCAGGCGCTGGTCACGACGGTGCTCGGTTTGTGCGTTGCCATCCCGCTGGTGCTTCTGCACAGCTGGGTCGCCGGTCGCAGCCGCAGTCTGATCGAGGTGCTGGAGGAGCAGACAGCGGGCATGATCGCGCAGAAGGCGGAATCCGACCGATGATCTTCTTCCAGGAAAATCTGATCGCGCCGATCAGGGATTTCTTCGAAGCGGGCGGCGATGTCCTGTTCGCGATCCTGTTCGTCACGATTCTGATGTGGACCCTGATCATCGAGCGTCTGTGGTTCTTCTATTTCGTGCTTCCGGGGCGGGTAAAAAAGGTCACCGAAACCTGGAATGCCCGTTCCGATACCTTCTCCTGGTACGCGCGTCAGGTCCGGCAGCAACTGGTTTCGGAAGTTGGCGTCGAGTGCCGCCATTATCTGCCGATCATCAAGGCATTGATGGCGATCCTGCCGCTACTGGGTTTGCTGGGCACGGTCACTGGCATGATCGCGGTGTTCGATGTGATGGCGTTTGCCGGTACCGGAAATGCCAGATTGATGGCGGCGGGCGTGTCCAAAGCGACGATCCCCACCATGTCCGGTCTGGTGGCTGCTCTGTCGGGTCTGTATTTCGCCTCCTGGCTGGAGCAGAAGTCGACCCGCGAAGTGGGCAAGATCGAAGACTTGTTGGCGCACCATTGAGGGCGGCTGAATGCGACGCAGAGTAACGGCCCACGCGGAAGAGGCGGAGATCAACATCACGCCGATGCTGGACATCGTGTTCATCATGCTGATCTTCTTCATCGTAACCACTTCCTTCGTCAAAGAGATCGGCATCGACGTCAATCGACCGTCGAACAAACCGATGGAGACGAAGAAGATTTCCGAGGTGGTGGCCATCCGGATTGACGAACTGGGTCGGATTCAGGTGCAGAACCGGTATGTCGACCTGCGCGCGGTGAGAGCCAATATCGAGAGCGAACTTGCGACGAAACCGGACGCCAGCGTGGTGGTGATCGCTGACCGCAATTCGGATGCCGGCCTGTTGGTACAGGTCATCGACCAGGCGCGGGTCGCCGGCGCTCAGGGCGTATCCCTGGCGGCGATGGCGAAATGATCCCGGGATTCGTGACCACTTTGCGAGTGAGAGTCTAAATGGCCAGACGGCATGCAGTCCCGCAGGAAGAGACCGAAATCAACATCACGCCGATGTTGGATATCGTGTTCATCATGTTGATCTTTTTTATCGTCACCACTTCCTTTATCAAGGAAACCGGGATCGATCCCCAGCGTCCCGAAGCGGTGACCGCAGTCAAGCAGGAGCGCGGCAATATCCTTATCGGCATCAGCCCGGCCGGTGAAATCTGGATGAACAAGCGCAAGATAGAGATCGGGCAGGTGCGACAACTGGTTGAACAGGCCATCGCGGAGACTCCGGAGGCCAGCGTGGTCATTGTTTCTGACGAAAAGGCGGCGACGGGTGTGCTGATCGATCTGATGGATCAAATCAGGCTCGGCGGAGTCCAAAATGTATCCGTGGCTGCAGAGCTGGGAGGAGGCTGATGGTTAAGACATTCGCATCCCTCGCCCTGGGCATCGTCATCGCATTGTTGTTGTTTTTGCTGATGAATGCGCTGATCTCCAACAAGGGCGGTTTCCGCGGCGCTGACTCAGGCGGCAAGGTCATTGACTTCATTCGGGTGCAGCAGGATGAAATGCTGCAGACCAAGGATCGGCGGGTGCCGAAAAAGCCACCGCCACCGAAGAAGCCGCCGCCGCCTCCAAAGCTCCAGGTGGCCTCGCAGTCGCAGCCGCCGCCGACACCGCTGGACATCGAGACGCCGGACATTGACGTGGGTTTTAGCGGGAGTGGCCCGTTCCTTGGTTCCTGGCAGGCAGGCGATGCCTCAGCGGAAGGCGACATTATCCCGATCGTGCGAATCGAGCCGCAGTACCCCCGTGAGGCCCTGTTAAAAGGGGCCGAGGGCTGGGTGCGGGTCCGCTTTACCATCCTCGAGGACGGTACCGTGGATAACCCTTTGGTGGTCGAGGCTGAGCCCAGACGGCTGTTCGACCGGGCCGCGATTCGTGCCATCCTGCGCTGGAAATTCAAGCCGCGCATCGTCGATGGCCGTGCGGTCAGCCGGGAGGCCGAGCAGACCATCGACTTCAAACTGGATGCAAGCTGATGAAACCAGGCAACTTGATCGGTTTGGGTTTGATGTTGCTGGGACTGACCGGGGTCGCCGGCCTGACTCAGGCAGCAGAGCAGGCGGGTCAGTGCGAAGGTCAGGCGGCGATCGAGCGCAAGGAGCGCGGCGCGCTGATTGGCGAACGTACCTATCGCCGGCTTAGCGCGATCCACGAACAGATGGGCAACGAACAATATGCCGATGCGCTAAAGGGCCTCAAGGCACTCGAAGCCGGCAACCTTAACGACTACGAGCGGGCCAAGGTGGATGAGACCTTCGGCTACGTTTACGCTGCGCAGGGCAAATACTCCCAGGCCACCCCGTATTTCCAGAAGGCGCTGGATTCGGATGCGCTGACCAACGCATCCCATTTCGGCTTGATGTACTCGCTGGCCCAGCTCTACGCCGGTGAGGAGAAGCACCAGAAGACCATCGATCTGATGCTCGAATACATGAAGTTCCAGTGCGATCCACCGCCCCAGGCATATATCGCGCTGGCTGCGAGTTACTCCCAGCTGAAGCGCTACGACGAGGCGCTGCCGAACGTGCAGAAGGCGATTGCCAAGGCTGGCGACAAAGCGCAGGAGTCCTGGTATTTGCTCGAGCTGGCGATCTATTTCGAGAAAAAGAATTACCCGGCCGCGGCGAACCTGTTGACCGGTATGGTGGCCAAGTGGCCCGACAAGCTGAAATACTGGGAGATGTTGTCCGGCGCCTATCAGGAGCAAAACAAAGACATTGATGCCCTGGCGACTCTGATGGTCGCTTACGAAGCAGGACTGCTGAACAATACTTCTGATTCGCTGAATGAAAAGCAGCGCGAATCCAAACTGATCAATATCGCGCGGATGAATCTGTTTGTCGAAGTGCCGTATGTGGCCGGCAAGCTGCTTGAGAGGGAAATGGCGGCTGGCCGCATTCAGGCAAACCAGAAAAATCTGGAGTTGCTGCTCAACGCCTGGACTTCGGCCCGCGAGTTCGACAAGGCCGTCGCGACCATCGACCGCCTGGCGCCGCTGAAGAATGACGGTGAGCTGTATATGCAGAAGGCGCAACTGCTGGTCGAGAAAAGTGAATGGCAGGCTTCGATCGACGCGGCACGGCAGGCTCTGGAGAAAGGTAATCTCAAGGCCCCGGGTGGCGCGTACCTGCTGATCGGTATTTCCGCCAACGAGATGAGAGACTTTAACCAGGCCCTCGACGCGCTCAAGGAAGCTCGCAAGTATGATGACAAGTCCCGTCGCCAGGCGACAGACTGGATCAAATTTGTGGAAGAGCGTCAGCAGGCGGCCTCCGCAGGCTGATCGTCGCTGCAGCTTTGATCAGGGAAAAAGCCCGCCCGGCGCGGGCTTTTTCATGTCAGGACCCGTCGTTGTCAGGTCGCCCGATGAGCAAATCCGGCTCATCAATCAAATCGAGCATCCGCGCTCTGGATTCGTTTAGCAGCGCTCTGGCGGTGTGGCCGCTATCGGCTTCGGCCAGATGGATCGGTGGCGTCAGCGTGACCTCAAGATTTCCCGGTCTGGGTAGCCAGCGTTTCGCCGGCAGGATCTCCCGGGCGCCGCGGATAATTACCGGCACGATCGGCAGGCCGGACCTGGCCGCGGTCGCAAAGGCGCCGTTGCGAAACCGGCCCAGCCCGGGCTCTGCGACGAACGTGCCTTCCGGGAAGAAGGCCAACGCCTGACCGCGGTCTGCGTTGCGTCGAATGCGGCGAGCATCCTGCGCGCTGCGATGCCGGTTCGAACGTTCGACAAATTCCGAACCCAGCCTGCGCAGCAGCAGGTGGGCCAGCGGCACTCCGGTCATCTCCCGCTTGATCACGAAGCTGAAATTTGCCGGCAGGGCGGCAGTCAGGATCACGCCATCCAGATAACTGGCATGGTTGGCGATCACCACGCAAGCGCCTTGGGGCAGCAATTCTGCGGCATTGACTTTGAGTTTGATGCCGGTGACGAAAAAAATGCTTCGCGCGCAGTACCGCGCCAGCCTGCGCCGGGCCCCGAGACCCGGCATCACGGCGACGAGCAGCGTCGTTATCAGCACCATGCAGCCGAAAACGGCCACTGCATAAAGGCCCCATAACACGCGAACGAAGGATCTAATTGTCTGAATCATTCACCGAAAGGGCCCGCGCCGGGATTCGTTATGTGACCGCCGTCACGTTATGTTAATAAGGTTCGGGAACTGTGAAACTGGTCACGGCTCCGCCTGATGACGGACCCGATACTCGATGCTCGTAGGTGGATCCGCCCGATCGAGTCTGAATTCGGCGAGCGGGTCGATTCTAAGTCGGTTGACTTAACGAGGCCAGAACCGGGAACTAGGGGTGGGGACCGGTCAGGCTGAAACGCCTTTATGGGCAAACTGGAATTATGGGCAGCAATAACGGAACCCGCAAAGACACCCGCCCCGCAGAACTGATTGATTCAGAGGCAAGGATCGAGAAATTTCTCGACGCCGTCTGGATGGAACGGGGCCTGTCGCGCAACACCCTTTCGGCCTACCGGACGGACCTGACGTCCCTGGCCAGATGGCTGGCTGATCGCGGCTCGCCGGTCGCGGAGGCGAGTCGCGCCGATCTGCTGGAATTTATCGCCTGGCGAGTGGAGTCCGGTGCCCGGCCCAGATCAACCGCCCGGCAGCTGTCCAGTTTCCGCCGCTTCTTCCGGCATCTGTTGCGGGAAACCAAGCGTAAAGACGACCCGACCGCGCGTATCGACATGCCCAAGATCGGCCGGCCCCTGCCAAAATCACTGAGCGAGGCTGAGGTCGAAGCCCTGCTGGAAGCGCCAGAAACCTCGGACTGTCTCGGTCACCGTGACCGCACGATGCTCGAAGTGCTCTATGCAACCGGTCTGCGGGTGACTGAACTGGTCAACCTCAAGCTCAGTCAGATCAACCTTAACCAGGGTGTGATCCGGGTCATCGGCAAGGGTGACAAAGAACGTCTGATCCCGCTGGGCGAGGAGTCCGTGGAGTGGATCGAACAATTCATCAAGGGACCACGGACCGAGATCCTGCTTGACCGGCAGTCCGATTACCTGTTCCCGACCCGCCGTGGCGACCACATGACCCGGCAGGCTTTCTGGCACCTGATCAAGCGTTATGCGGCGAAGGCCGAGGTCGGCGACAAACTCTCCCCGCATACCTTGCGTCATGCTTTCGCCACCCATCTGCTCAATCACGGCGCCGACCTGCGGGTGGTACAGATGCTGCTCGGGCACAGCGATCTTTCCACTACCCAGATCTATACCCATGTTGCCCGGGAGCGGCTGAAGGATCTGCATTCGCGGCACCATCCGCGCGGTTAGCGTGGCTGTGGCGGAGTTGGCATCCGCAGGGTTTGGATTAGAATGACCGCCTTGCTGCCGCTGAACCATTCTCTTCATCGGCGGTCCGAGTGTGACACATACCGCCGGGAAAGACGGACTCCATATGCCTAACTCATTGATCAGATTGATATTCGCCAGCCTGGCGAGTCTAGCCGTGCTGGCTTCCGGCATTGCCTATGCAGGGCCGAAGGAAGAGATCGCCTCCATGATGCCGGGCCTGAGCCCGGATGACGTTAACGAGTCGCCGGTTCCGGGCGTCTATGAAGTGATGGTAGGCGGGCAGGTGGTCTATATCTCCGCCGACCGGCGTTATCTGATCAAGGGCGACATCATCGATCTGACCACCAACCAGAGTCTGACCGAAGACCGGCGCAGCGCGGGTCGTCTGCAGCAGATGGCGTCGCTGAAAGAGTCAGACATGATTATCTTCGAGCCCGAGAATCCGAAGCACACGATCACCGTGTTCACCGATATCGACTGTGGTTATTGCCGCAAGCTGCATCAGGAAATCGACCAGATGCAGGCGCTCGGAATCCGCGTCCGTTACGTGTTCTACCCGAGGATGGGGCCGGGCTCAGAGAGCTGGGCCAAGGCGGAAGCGGTCTGGTGCTCGGATGATCGGCAGCAGGCGCTGACTGCGGCCAAACAGGGCAAAAAGATCGATGCCCCAAGCTGTGGTGCTACGCCGATCGCTGCAGAGTATGAGATGGGCAATCGTATCGGCGTGCGCGGCACCCCGGCCATCATGATGGAAGATGGTGAGCTGATTCCCGGCTATATTCCGGCCAAGGAACTGGCCGAATATCTCGACCGCGGCTGATCTCGACCGCGGCTAGCGTTCCAGATACTTCAATTTGTCCGGGACGCCGTCCCATTCCTTGGCGTCCGGCGGCGGTTCGCCGATTTCGGTGATCACCGGCCAGCCGGCAGACAGTTCCTTGTTGAGCTCGAGGAAGTGTTCCTGACCTTCCGGCAAATCCTCTTCCGAGAAAATTGCCTCAGCCGGGCACTCCGGCTCGCACAGCGTGCAGTCGATGCATTCTTCCGGATCGATGACCAGGAAATTGGGGCCCTCGTGGAAGCAGTCCACCGGACAAACCTCAACGCAGTCCATGTACTTGCAGCGGATGCAGTTCTCTGTCACGACGAAGGTCATGTCGCTCCTCGTTGGCGTTGGCAAATGTGGTCAATGCGGGAGAGGCGGTATTCTGCCATAAGCCTCGCCGTCACCCTATAGCAACGGCCCTTCAGGCCGATGGCCGGCGGAACGCGGTCATGTGCAGCCCCGCACGTCCCTGGCGGCGATCTTCAAACCAGACTTCAAGCGCAAAGCGCACACTGGGGAACGCGATATCGTCCCAGGGGATCTCCTCTTCGGCGAATAACCGCGTCTCCAGACTCTCGTAGCCGACGCCATAGTCCTCTCCGATCAGGCTCGCGCGGAACATCACGTGGACCTGGCGGGCCCGGACCACATCGACGACGGCAAACAACTCTCCTATCTCGACCACAGCCAGCGCTTCCTCCAGGGTTTCCCGGGCCGCGCCCTCCTGCATCGTCTCCTCGTTCTCCATAAACCCCGCGGGCACCGTCCAGTAGCCTGAACGGGGTTCGATGGCGCGTTTGCACAGCAGGATTTTCCCCTGATGCTCAGGCACGCAGCCGACCACGATCTTGGGGTTTTCGTAGTGGATTATCCCGCAGGCCTCACAGACGTAGCGGGGAAAGGTGTCCTGGGCGGGCGTCTTGAGCGTCACCGGCTGGCCACAGGCGCTGCAGAATTTCATCGCGGTCGTGTTCCCTGTCACTGGCTGAGGCCACATCTTAACCCAGCCCGAATATCCCACAGATAGGGATTTCATCTGCGTTGGCCGCGCGCAAGGCGGGCGGTTGCACGTTCCGTATCGATGCCCGAGCCAGGCATCAGCAAAGTGCCTGAACTAGCAGTGGCGCGTCGCGCCGTGGCTTGATTGGAGACGGGTGCCAGACTGCTTTATTCGCCACCGCTATCGATGCGCAGAACACCGGATCATCAAAGCTTGAGCGGTTTCACATAATTCCGGCGTAAAACTTGACGCATTTCTCAGTTTTAAGGTTACATACATTACGTAAGCCTATGATTTTCTGATACAGTTCATCACGCCAGCGAAACCTCAGGGTTTCGATAAAGGCATACCCGTCGCGAGGCGGGGACGCAAAGCCAGAGGTCTCCGTTGAAGAGATAGCTCAGCTCCCGAAACTACTACCGAGGTAACAGGAAAAATGAGTAACAAAATTGTTGAGGGTCGCGTTCCGGCCCGTGTCGTATCAACCCGCGTGGCGATTGCCGTAGCCGGTGCTTTGTGTTCGAGCGCAGCATTTGCGGGTCCGTCGCCGCAATCCGATTCGTTCGTGGTCCGGGCTCAGGTGCCGGCACGCTGCGTCATCGCAAACTCGGCCGATATGGACTTTGGCCAGATCGATCCCGAGGCCGTCAACAACGCGTCGTCCGATATCGACTACCGCTGCACTAATGGAACGCAGCCGAGTGTGGCGCTTGCGTATTCAGGTGTGATGACATCTCCGACCGGTGGCAATCTCGGCTACACGTTGTACACCGACAGTGGCTATACCGACGTATGGGGTACTGGAGCGGATGCGTTCCTGGTAACCGCCGGTACCGGCATGGGCAATACCCTGACGGCCACGGTGTATGGCGAGATTACTGTCGCCGACGCGGCCAATGCGGGTGTGGCGACTGATTTCGCGGAATCGGTCACGGTTACCTTTACGTTCTGAATTGATGAAGCGCGCCATCAACGGGAGGGCGGTTCTAACCGCCCTCCTGTACATATTTTTCTGCCATGCCGCCAATGCGGCATCGGTCAACGTCGTCCCGGTACGGGTCAATCTGAACCCGGGCGAGCGTAGCTCGGTGGTGACGATCAAGAACACGAGTTCCGAAGAGTTGTCCATGCAGGCTGACTCGGTCACCTGGACTCAGGACGAGTCGGGCGAAGACGTCTACGTTGAATCCGAGGATTTGCTGGTTGTACCCCGGATCTTCACGATACCCGCAGGCGGCTCCCAGATCGTCCGCATCGGTCAGATCGTGCCGGTTTCTGAGCCAGTGGAAACTCCGTACCGGGTTTTCTTCACGGAACTCGCTGCTGAGGAAAGTCGGTCCAGTCCGGGGCTCAAGATTCGCCTGAGGCTGGGGATTCCAGTCTTTATTGCCCCGATCGGCGCGGTGACGCCCGCGCTGGAGCTTATCCGCTACGGTCACGCGGAAGACGGTTTTGAGGCCGTATTGCAAAACACCGGCAACATTCATATCCAGATTACAAAGTTCAGTGCGAAGATCACCCGGGGTGATGTTGCGGATACCGTCTCCACCGACATGGGGCTGTACCTATTGCCAGGCGCGACCCGGCGCGTCGTGATGCCCATCGAGGACGGAACCAGCGTGTCGTCCATCAGCGCCATGACGGACACTGCGGGAACCGTGGAGCATGTTTTGGCCCTCGGCAATTAGAGGCGCCCTGCTGCTGGTGCTGTTGATGGCGTGCGGCCGCGTCGCCGCGGACGACTTCGAGATGCTGATGCTCGAAGTCAGCTGCAACCAGGGGCCGGTTCAACAATCGTTGGCCTTGCGCGGTGCCGCAGGCGAATTCTGGATTGAGGAGACGACGGCCGATGGTTGTCGTCTCAACGGTCATCGGCCGGCCCCCATCGTAAAAAGGGGGATCCGTTTCCTGCCGCTGGCCGCGTTCGCCGGTGCGGAAACCGCCTTTGATCCTGCCACTCTCACACTCTCGGTAACGATCCCGCCGGAATATCTGTTGCCCCAGGTGGAAATCGTTCGCGATGTCCAGGACCCGATGGCGGATGTCGGGCTGGGGGCCTATCTGGATTACGATCTGTCGTATCAGGATCTCGACCAGGGCAGCTCGGATTTTGCCGCCGTAATATCGCCGAATTTTTTTAGCCGGTTTGGCGTTGTGCAGAATACGCTGATCTACCGGAACGGAAATTTTGACTATCCGGATGAGCAGGACGACCGGTTTGATGACTACAATGCCCGGATCGAAGATGGCTGGGTCCGACTGCAGACCACCTGGCAGCGGGACTACCCGGAGCGGATGGAAAGCTACCGCGTTGGTGACGGCGTTTTGCCATCCGGCATGCTCGGTTCAGTGGCACGCTTCGGCGGAGTACAGGTAGCCACAGACTTCGCCACCCAGCCGACCTTCGTGACCTTTCCGCTGCCCGCAGTCTCGGGCACCGCATTGCTCCGCTCATCGGCAGATTTGTATGTGAACGGGCGCCTGGCGGATCGTGGTGAACTGGATCCCGGGCCGTTTTCGCTGCAGCAGATTCCGGTCACCACAGGTGCCGGCGAGGTGCGCCTCGTAACCCGCGATCTGGCGGGTCGCGAACAAGTTTTCACCACGGAGTTTTACGCCACACCGCAGGTCTTGCGTCAGGGTCTGGCCGAGTACGCGTACACGGTCGGTGTGCTGCGCGAAAATTACGGCATCAAGAGCAACGACTACGACGATGTGTTTTTCTCCGGCGTGCATCGTGTCGGCCTTACCGACGCGTTTACGGTCGAGGGTTTGACCGAGTTTTCTCACGACGTCAATCGAGCCGGCGCCGGCGTGGCCTGGCTGAATAATAGGATCGGAGTGTCATCGTTTGGCGTCAGCCTTAGTAATTCCAACCGCAAGGGCTGGGGGACGGAATGGCTAGCCTCTCACGATTACCAGACAAGACGCTTCCGGCTTGCCGCAAGCTTGCGGGTGACCACCGATGGTTTCCGGCAACTTACCTCACTTGACGAAGAGTTCGTGCCCAAATATCGATACAGTCTTGGCGGCGGCTTCAATATGGAGCGCCATGGGTCGCTGTCAGCGAGCTACATTCAACAGGGTTATCGCGGTGCGGATGACATCAGTTTTCTCAGTTTGAATTACTCGAATTCACTGGGTCGGAGTTCCTTTTTCACCGCCTACGCGACCTATGCTGACGCAGGCGACAGCGACATGACCGTCGGTATCTCCTTTACCCGGAACCTGGGCAACCGCAGGAGCGCGAGCACCGGACTCAGCCACAATGACCAGGGGACGCGCGCTACGGCCCAGATTCGCTCCAACCTGCCGGTCGGTCCGGGCTTCGGTTACGACCTGACAGCAGGTATCGACGACAATGACACCGAATGGCAAGGCCGGGTTGATGCGGCATCCGGAATCGGCCGTTACAGCCTCGGCGCCGACCGCGATCAAAACGGGACGTCCTGGGGTGTCAACGCATCAGGATCAGCGGCCTGGATTGGCGGACGGCCGTTTCTGGCCCGCGAGATCCGCGATTCTTTCGCCGTGGTGCGGGTTAATGGTTTTGAAAACACCCGGGTCTATCTGGAGAATCAGGAGATCGGCAAAACAGATGAAACAGGGCGTATCCTTGTTCCGGGCTTGCGGCCCTTTCAGGAAAACCGCGTCCGGATCGCATTGCAGGATCTGCCGCTTACGGCCCGGATTGAAGAAAAAGAAATTGTCGTCGCGCCCTATGCCGGCGCTGGCGTAACGGTGGACTTCAGGGTTCGCGATGGCAACGACGTGATGTTGCGAATGCTGACGCCGGATGGATCGGCCGCGCCACAGGGAGCGGTGGTGGTGATGGATGGGCATGCAAGGCGTTTCCCGGTCGGCATCGATGGTGCCGTGTATCTTCAGGACGTTGCCAGCGGCACCGCCGGTGTGCTGATGTGGCAGGACAAGCAGTGTGGATTTACCATCCGCATGCCGGATGACGGTCGCCCGGTGCCCAATCTTGGAGACGTGATGTGCGCATACACGGATACCGAATGACACGGCGGCGGCGATTCCTGGCTGGAGCATTGGGGATCATGCTGGTGGCCCCGCTGACCGCGTGGGCGCACAAATGCGATCTGAGCGTGTCGCCGCTGGATTTCGGATCTTACGACACTGAAACCTCCGCGCCCCTGGACGTGGCGGGCAGCATCGGGGTCAGCTGCCGGGGCAATATTTCGACTGTCCTGCTGCGCCTTAGCCCGGGTAGCAGCGGCGATGCGATGAACCGGCAGATGGTCTCGGCCAACGGTGTGCTTGGATACAATTTGTTTACCAATCCCAACCGGACCCGGGTCTGGGGAGACGGGTCCGGCGGCACGGATCTGGTGGCAAGAGTCGGCGGCCGCGGAAGAAACGACTGGGATATTCCGGTCTATGGCCGCATCTTCGCCCGCCAGGATCCTTGGCCAGGCGACTATGTGGACAACATCGTCATCACCGTGACGTTCTGAAACGCCGATCGGGCCCAGCGGGCTGGGCCAAAATTCCATTCGGGCCCGCGCTGGTGCCGGGAGGGGGAGTCGAACCCCCACAAGGTTACCCTCGGCAGATTTTGAGTCTGCTGCGTCTACCAGTTCCGCCATCCCGGCCGCGGGGGGCGTAGAGTAACGGTTCTCCCCCGCATCTCTCAAGGGCTGGTCAGCGCTCGCGACCATTTGCCCGGTTGAGGTATCTAAACAGCAACATGTCCGGATTCACCGAATGCAGCGTTGACCCCGCGATCCTCGCCCGAGCGCAGGGTGGCGATATGAAGGCCCACGAGGTCCTTTATCGGGTGTATGCGACACCGGTCTATACCCTCGCCGCACGGATGCTGCAAAACGCGGCCCTGGCCGACGAGGTGCTTCAGGAAACCGCGGTCGAGGTCATCCGCAAGCTTGATTCCCTGCGCGAGGCCGAGGCCTTCCGGGGCTGGATCAAGCGGGTTGCGGTCAACAAGTGTCTGGCCCAATTGCGTTCGGCCTGGCACCGGAAATCCAGCGCCGCAGCGCCGGATGCCGAAATCGGCGACAGCGGCTGGCTGGAGGGTTCCGACCATGGTGAATCGGCAGAACGCATGCACGGCGCGATGGATATCGCCACCGCGCTGGCGCTGTTGCCGCCGGTTGCGCGTTCGGTGGTCTGGCTGCATGACGTCGAAGGGATGACCCACAGCGAGATCGGCAAGTTGATGGGCAAGACCACGAGTTTTTCCAAGTCCCAGCTGGCGCGCGCGCATCAGCGTCTGCGTTCCCTGCTGGTGGATTCCAATGGTGATCAATCATGCATGCCTCAACAGAACAGCTGCTAAGTCTCCGGGACGCTGACGCACCGGCGCCGGCAGTGCAGGCCCATCTGCAGGGCTGTCAACACTGTGCCCGTGAGCTGGAGCGCCTGACCCGGGTCCGGCACCAGCTCAATGAACTGCCTCCGATACAGCCGCGACAGGGTCTGTGGCAGGCGGTGGCCGTGGCCAGTCTGGAACAGCGCTCGCGGCCAGGATTTCCATGGCTGTCGGCGATTGGCATCGCCGCGTCCTTTATCCTCGGCCTGGCCCTGATTCAGCGTTTGAGCCCGGGGATGTCGGCACCCGGGGCGCAACAGCCAGCTGCAGAGCTTGCACAGATTTCGGAGGTCGTGCCCGCGGTGGAGCCGGTCGGCGTCGACGCGCTGCAGAAGCGGTCACGGCAGTTGGAAAGCCTGCGCCGGGCCATGCCCAGGCGGCAGGGCGTGATCCGCGCCAGCACCGCCAGAACCATCGTCGATCTGCAGGATCGGGTAGCGCTGGTGGATATGCGGCTCAACGCGGCGATGGATCTCGGTCTGACCCCGGCGCAGCAACAGGCATTGTGGCGCGAACGAGTGAACCTCATGCAGTCGTTATTGCAACTTGAATACGCGCAGATTCAGAGCACCCGCTACTGAGCTGCGCTTTGAGAAACGCTTTTGGAGCAGAGAAAGAAATGAATCATAAGACAATCCGGATTGCCGTAACGATGCTGATGTTGTCAGCGCTGTCGTTGACCACGGCCGGCAGCGCGTGGGCACAAGCTCCGGATGCGGAGTCGGAGGAAGCCAGCGAAGTGGCTTTGGAGGAGCAGCTCCGACAGGCGGAAGCCACCCGGGAAGCCGACGAGGAAGCGTTGGAAGCGCGACTGGAACAGGCACAATCCCGCATGGAAGCAGCCGCCCGTGAAATCGCGGTGTTGTCATCACAATTGGCAGGCGACGTGACTGCGTTGGCGATGCGCAGCATATTCGGTACCGAGCCGCGACCGATGCTGGGCGTCAACATCGGCCAGAGCGATCACCTGGGCGTCCCGATCCTCGGAGTGACCCCGGACGGCCCGGCCGACCAGGCGGGCTTGCGGGCCGGTGACGTGCTGGTCAGCCTCGACGGGGTCTCGCTGGCGGATGACGATAACGACAGCGGCAGCGACAAGCTGACGGCGAAAATGAAAACCGTGGTTAGCGGTGAAGGCCTGTCGGTCACCTATCTGCGCGGTGGCCTCGAGCAGCAGGCGACGGTGACGCCGCGGGATTTCGGCCCCGGTGAGCTTCTGCTGGCGATGGGAGACCTTGGTGATCTGAATCTCGATCTGGATGATCTCGCGAATCTCGAACAGCTGGAGCAGCTTGGCTCACTCGGCGAACTGCAGGGCCTGGGTCATGGCATGTTCGAAGTGCTGCTCGGCGGCGCCGGACGCTGGAGCGATATGGAACTGGTAACGATCTCCCCGGACCTCGGCGGCTACTTCGGTACCGAAGAGGGCATCCTGGTGGTCAAGGCGCCGGCGGATCCCTCACTGCAATTGAAGGCTGGCGACGTGATTCTCGATATCGGTGGCCGACAGCCGACCAGCCCGGAGCATGCGATGCGGATTCTGCGCTCCTACGAAGTGGGAGAGTCGCTGGATCTGGTGGTCATCAGGGAGCGCGCCCGGGTCAGGCTGGACATCCAGGTCCCGGCGCCTGCCGCGCCTGCCGCGCCTGAACGGGAACCAGAGAGCCCGACTGAGCCGGCCCGGTTGCACCGCGAGCTGATTATCGAGGTGCCCGAGCAGGCCTGATCTGGCCTGCACTGACCTGAACATAACTTGCCTCCGGGCCGAACCGGCAGGCGTTTGCCGACCCTCCCCGCGAGGGGCGAAGCTGCTAAGATTCGCCCCCCATGCGGCGCACGGATTTCAGTTACCAGCTTCCTGCGGAGCTCATTGCCCAGCACCCGCTCACTGACCGGGCGGCCAGCCGGCTGCTCTGCCTGGACGGGCGCACCGGCGCGGTGACCGACCGCAGATTTGCCGATCTGCCGGGCTTGCTCCGGCGCGGCGATCTGTTGGTGGTCAATGACACCCGGGTGATCCCGGCAAGGTTGTTCGGAAACAAGGACAGTGGCGGCAAAGTCGAGATGCTGGTGGAGCGCGTAGAGGGCCCGCGCCAGGCCCTGGTCCATCTGCGCGCCAGCAAACCGCCGCGCGACGGCGCTCGGCTGCAGTTCGAAGGCGGAATTGGGGCGCTAGTCCTTGGCCGGGAACAGGATCTGTATCGACTGCGCTTCGACCAGGAGCTGATGCCGGCGCTGGAGGCCAGCGGCCATATGCCGCTCCCGCCGTATATCCGCCGTGAAGATAGCGCTGCGGACCGCGAGCGCTACCAGACCATCTATGCCAGCGCTCCCGGCGCAGTCGCCGCACCCACCGCGGGCCTGCATTTCGACCAGGCCACGTTCGGCCATCTGGAGCGGATCGGAGTGGAGCGCGCCTGTGTGACGCTGCACGTTGGCGCGGGTACCTTCCAGCCGGTCAGAGCCGATCAGGTGCGCGACCACGTGATGCATGCCGAGTATCTGGAGGTGACGGCGGGCCTGTGTGAGGCGGTATCCCGGACCCGGGAACGCGGCGGCAGGGTGGTGGCGGTGGGCACGACCGTGGTGCGCTCACTGGAAACCGCGGCCGCCGGAGGCGGCTTGATGCCTTATGCGGGCATGTCAGATCTGTTTATCTACCCGGGGTTTGAGTTCCGCGTGGTTGATGCGATGATCACGAATTTTCATCTGCCGGAGTCGACATTGCTGATGCTGGTCGCGGCATTCGCCGGTCGGGACAGAACTCTGGCCGCCTATCGACATGCGGTCGCCGAGCGCTATCGTTTTTTCAGTTATGGCGACGCGATGTTTGTGACTCCCGGCCCGGCTCCGGGCACGGCGCAGGAGACGGGATGAAATTCACCATCCACGCCAGTGATGGCGGTGCCCGGCGCGGAGAGCTGGTATTCAGCCGCGGCAGGGTGGATACGCCGGCGTTCATGCCGGTCGGGACCTACGGCACGGTAAAGGCCATGACGCCGGAGGAACTGGAGCAAACCGGCGCGCAGATCATTCTGGGCAATACCTTTCATCTGATGTTGAGACCCGGCACCGATGTGATCGCCAGACACGGTGATCTGCACCGGTTCATGCACTGGGAACGCCCCATCCTGACCGACTCAGGCGGGTTCCAGGTCTGGAGTCTGGCCGCGCGTCGGAAAATCACCGAGGAAGGGGTGCGTTTCGCCTCTCCTGTGGACGGCGCCGAGGTATTCCTGAGCCCGGAGACTTCAATGGAAGTCCAGCGCGTGCTGGGCGCTGATGTTGTGATGATCTTCGATGAGTGCACCCCGTATCCGGCTACCGAGCAGCAGGCTCGCGAATCGATGGAATTGTCGGCTCGCTGGGCCGAACGCAGCCGCGCTGCCCATGGCGACAATCCAGCGGCGCTGTTCGGGATCGTCCAGGGCGGCATGTTTCCGGGATTGCGTGGCGAGTCCTTGCAGCGTCTGACCGAGATCGGTTTTGACGGCTATGCGCTGGGTGGGTTGTCCGTCGGCGAAACCGAGATTGAGCGTCTGAGTGTGCTCGAGGCGGTGGTACCGAAAATGCCCGAAGAAAAGCCGCGCTATCTGATGGGCGTGGGCACACCGGAGGATCTGGTTGAAGCCGTGCGGCGGGGCATAGACATGTTTGATTGCGTGATGCCGACGCGAAATGCGCGAAACGGGCATATTTTCACGCGACACGGCACGATCAAGATCCGCAATGCGCGGCATCGTGATGATGATCGGCCGCTGGATGCGGCATGCACGTGTTATACCTGCCGGCATTTCAGCAGGGCGTATCTGCGTCATCTGGAGAAATGCGGCGAGATCCTTGGCGCCAGGCTCAACACGATTCACAACCTGCATTATTACCAGGAATTGATGGCGGATCTGCGTGAGGCGATTTCGCACGGCAGGCTGGAGAGCTTTGTCAGTGCGTTTTATGCGGCACGCAGCGAGCCGGACCGGGAGGCAGGATGATCGGCCGGGCCGGATTGATCGATGGCGCCGGCACCGGCCGCCGGAATAGGTTTGGTCTGCGGATTAGGGCATAATGCCCCGCTAATTTTGGCGTCCGCGAGTCGCTGCGGCATCGCTCCGATGCGGCGCGGGTCCGGGACGCATGACGGCTCGGACCGGTTTCGAGCCGATTTCGAGCCGATTTCGGGCCGATTTCGAGCCACGGGGCGCAGGAATGATCAGCGCGCCGGATGATGTAGCGTCGATTAGATGAACGCGCCTTGCCGCGCGACGATAGTGAGGGACAAGACATGGATTTTCTGATTTCGAATGCCTGGGCGCAGGCGGCGCCAGGTGGTCAGCCCAACGCACTGACCAGCTTCCTGCCGTTGATCATCATTTTCGCCGTGTTCTATTTTCTGCTGATACGGCCGCAGACCAAGCGTGCGAAAGAGCATCGAAAGATGGTCAGCGAGCTCAAGGTCGGTGATGAAGTGGTGACCAGCGGCGGCGTGCTCGGACGGATCACGGAAGCCGGTGATCAGTTTCTGCATGTCGAGGTTGCGGAGGGCACTGTGTTGAAGATACAGCGCGCCACAGTCTCGGCCGTGATGCCCAAAGGCACCTTCAAAAGCGCCTGATCTGGAGACGCCCCGCCGTGAGTGCCCTGAATCGATTCCCGACCTGGAAAAACGTGCTGGTCATCGTCGTTGTCCTTGGCGGCATTGTTTTCGCTCTGCCCAACGTATTCGGCGATGATCCGGCCGTGCAGATTTCATTGGAGACGACACAGCCGCTTGATGACCTGGCGGTCAATCAGGTCGAAGGGGCGTTGCAGATTGCCGGCATACCGCACGAGGCGGCGTATCTCGAAGAAGGCAGGGTGATGGTCAGATTCTCCAACGTGGAGGGTCAGTTGAAAGCAGTGGATCTGCTGCGCGAGGAGCTTGGTGGCGGCTATGTGGTGGCGCTGACTCTGGCGCCCCGCACGCCGGAATTCCTGCGCAATCTGGGCCTGCGCCCGATGAGTCTCGGTCTGGATCTGCGCGGCGGGGTCTACTTCCTGTACGAGGTCGACATGAACGCGGCCATCACCCAGGCGCTGGACCGCTACGAGACGGATTTCCGCAGCCTGTTGCGCGAAGAGCGCATCCGCTATGCGTCGGTACGTCGTGACGGGCAATCCGTGGTGGTGGCCTTGCGCAGCGAGGAAGAGCGTGATGCCGCGGAGGCCGTGATCAGGGAGGCGGATCAGCAGCTGGCAATCAGCAGCGCCGAGAGCGGCGATCTGTTCGAGCTCAGAGTCCGCATGAGCGAGGAGCAGATCCGTCAGCGTCAGGATTTCGCGATCCAGCAAAACACCGTCACTTTGCGCAACCGGGTCAACGAGCTCGGCGTGGCCGAGCCGGTAGTACAGCGCCAGGGTGTTGACCGGATCGTAGTCCAGTTACCCGGTGTGCAGGACCCGGCTCAGGCGGAGCGAGTCCTCGGTGCGACAGCGACTCTGGAATTCCGGCTGGTCGACGAGAACAATAATGCGTTCGAGGCCGAACGCCGCGGTCGCGCGCCTTTGGGCTCCAAGCTCTACCAGCGTCGTGATGGGACCCCGGTGCTGCTGAAACGCGACGTGATCGTCACTGGTGACCAGCTTACCGACGCTTCCGCCGGTTTCTCCGAGGGCCAGTCCGCGGTGTTTGTGGATCTGGATGCCAAGGGCGCGCGAAAAATGGGCGAGACCACACGCCAAAACCTGAACAAGGGGATGGCTGTGGTGTTCATCGAGCAAAAGCGCGAGACCAGCATGCGCGATGGCCAGCCAGTCGATGTGCTGCGAGTCGAAGAAGAAGTCATCAGCGTGGCCACCATCCGCGGCGTATTCAGTTCCAGTTTCATGATCACCGGCCTGGATCCGGTAGAGGCCAGGGACCTGGCTCTGTTGCTGCGCGCCGGTGCGCTGGCGGCGCCGATCTTCAAGGTCGAGGAACGCACCATCGGCCCGAGCCTGGGTCAGGAAAACATCGACAAGGGCATGCTCGCGGTGGTCGTCGGCTTCATGCTGGTCGTGCTGTTCATGGCAGTCTACTACCGGGTGTTCGGTGTCGTCGCGGATCTGGCATTGCTCAGCAACCTGATCCTGATCATCGCCTTGCTGTCGATGCTGCAGGCCAGCCTGACGCTGCCCGGTATTGCCGGCATCGTGCTGACAACGGGCATGGCGGTTGATGCTAACGTGCTGATTTTTGAGCGCATCCGCGAGGAGTTGAAACTCGGCAACTCGCCGCAGGCCAGTATTCAGGCCGGCTATGAGAAGGCGTTCTCCTCCATCGCCGACGCCAATATCACCACGCTGATCGCGGCCCTGGTGTTGTTCGTGTTTGGAACCGGCCCGATCCGCGGTTTTGCTGTCACGCTGTCGCTGGGCATCATGACTTCAATGTTCACCGCGATTGTCGGCACGCGGGCCTTAATCAATCTGATCTATGGCGGCCGGCGCGTGAAGCGTCTGGCGGTCTGACGGAGAACACTGATGGAATTCCTGAGCAAGACCACGCATATCGATTTCATGGGCAAGCGCAAGCTCGGCATCGTGATCTCGGCGATGTTGATCGTGGCCTCTCTCTCGCTGCTGGTAACTCGCGGCCTCAATTTCGGTATCGAGTTCAAAGGCGGCGTCGTGATTGAAGCGGGATTCCCCGATGCGCCTGATCTCGGCGCAATCCGGGACGGTCTGGCGGCTGCCGATTTCCCTAAGGCCATCGTGCAGAATTTCGGCAGTTCCAGGGATATCGTAATTCAGCTGGAAGCTGACGAGGCGCGACCCGGCGCGGAAGTGCGCGATCGTGTTCTGGAAGTGCTGCGGGAGTCCAGCTCAGCGGTCGATCTGCGGCGGGTCGAGTTTGTCGGTCCGCAGGTCGGCGAGGAGCTGGCCGAGGCCGGCGGTCTGGCGACCTTGTTCGCCTTGTTGATGATTCTTGGCTATGTGGCGTTCCGCTTCCAGTGGAAGTTCGCGGTGGGCGCAGTGGCCGCCCTGGTCCACGACGTGATTATCACGCTGGGCTTTTTCTCGCTGACCTATATGGCTTTCGACTTGTCGGTGCTGGCCGCGGTTCTTGCGGTGATCGGTTATTCGCTGAATGACACGATCGTCGTGTTCGACCGTATCCGAGAGAACTTCCTCCGCGTCCGCAAGAAGGCGGCGGAGGAGATTATGAACCTCTCCATCAACCAGATGCTGGCGCGTACGCTGACCACCAGCGGCACCACCTTGCTGGTGCTGGCAGCGCTGTTTTTCCTTGGAGGCGAGGCGATCCACGGATTCTCGGTGGCCCTGCTGGTCGGCATAATCGTCGGTACCTACTCGTCGATTTTCATCGCCAGCCCGACGGCTCTGGCGCTGGATCTGACGGCGACGGATCTGTTGCCGGTCGAGCGGGAAGACACCGAGCTGGATCGCATCCCCTAGCTGCATCCCCTGGCTGGTGGTGCCGGGGCGGGTCCCGGTCAGCTGGTCGGAGATCGATCGTCGGAAGGACCGCTACCCCAGGCCTGGCTTGGGCCCGGCAGATGCGGCTGCAACAGTTTGCTCAGCGCCTGGTGAAGCTTGACGCCGCCGGCGAGGATGTCGCCGCGTTCCTGCCAGCGGTCGCCACCGGCCAGATCCGTTGCCATGCCACCGGCTTCCTGGATCAGCAGCACACCGGCCGCCATATCCCAGGCCTGCAGGCCCAGCTCCCAGAAGCCGTCCAGTCTCCCGGCGGCAACATAGGCCAGGTCGAGCGACGCCGCCCCCGGGCGCCGCACGCCGGCGGTATTGGCGATCACTGCGCGGAGCATCGGCATGAACTCATCCAGGTGCTCTTCCTTGCCGCGGAACGGGAAGCCGGTGCCGATCAGCGCATGCTCGAGGACCCGCTGATCGCTGACCCGGATGCGACGGCCGTCCAGCTGCGCACCCACGCCGCGGCTGGCAGTGAAAAGCTCCTGACGCATCGGGTCATAGATCACCGCATGCTCCAGCTTGCCTTTGACTTCGGCGGCCAGGGACACCGCAAATACCGGAAATCCGTGCAGGAAATTGGTCGTCCCGTCCAGCGGGTCGATGATCCAGCGGGTGTCCGATTGACCACTGGCGCCGCTTTCCTCGGCGAGGAATGCGTGATCGGGATGGCTGCGCTGGATCGTCGCGATGATCTCCTGCTCAGCCATGCGATCAACCTCGCTGACAAAATCATTACGGCCCTTGGCGGAAACCCGGATGCTGTCCAGCCGGTTGATGTTGCGGATTATAATGTCGCCCGCTTTACGCGCTGCGCGGATGCCGATATTGAGAAGCGGGTTCATGAGTTTGTTTCGGACAATCTCTGCTGGCCGTTGACCGTTGTATTCCGGGCTGGCGGTGGGCGCGTAGAATAGCAGACCTGTGGTGAGTGTGTTCAGTGGAGCAGCAGGCGTATGAGTCTCCCGGTGCGGATCGTGCTGGTGGAAACTTCCCACCCCGGCAACATTGGCGCCGCGGCAAGGGCGATGAAGACCATGGGTCTGTCGGATCTGACCCTGGTCAAGCCGCGTCATTATCCCAGCGCCGAAGCCAGTGCCAGAGCCTCGGGAGCGACCGACGTGCTCGCGGGGGCGCGGGTGTGCGAGAGCCTGCCGGAGGCGATCGCGACCTGTCGTCTGGTGGTTGGCGCCAGTGCGCGTCAGCGTGCGTTGCGCTGGCCTTTGCTCAGCCCCAGAGAATGCGGGCAGCGCGTGGTGGAAGAAGCGGCACTTGGAGAAGTGGCCCTGGTTTTCGGGCGCGAGCAATCCGGTCTGAGCAACGAAGAATTGCAGCGCTGCAATGCGCTGGTGCAAATTCCCGCCAATCCCGAATACAGCTCGCTCAACCTGGCGATGGCGGTGCAGGTGCTGGCCTACGAAGTCCGGGTGGCCAGTGGCGGCGAGAAATTATTGCCCAAAGAGCGCGAGGCACCACTCGCGCCGGCCGCCGAATTGGAGCTGTTTTTCCGGCATTTGGAGCGTGCGCTGTCCCAGGCAGGGTTCCTGAATCCGCAGAATCCGCGTCAGCTGATGATGCGGCTGAGACGATTGTTCAATCGCGCTGAGCTGGATGACAACGAAATCGCTATCATGAGAGGCATATTGAGCGCATTGGCGCCGGGCACCGGCCCTTCGGCCAGCGCCGGTACCGGAGCAGCCGGTACCAGGGACGAATGAGGACTTATGTCTGCAAGCAAGCCGATCTATCTGGATTACGCCGCCACCACGCCGGTCGATGACCGGGTGGCCAGGGTGATGTGCGAATGCATGACCCGGGACGGTGTTTTCGCCAATCCGGCGTCTTCATCCCACCAGCCGGGACGCGACGCTCGTGGCCGGGTTGAGAAGGCCCGGCGGCAGGTGGCCGAGCTGATCAACGCCTCGCCGATGGAGATCATCTGGACCTCGGGGGCGACTGAGTCAGACAACCTTGCGCTCAAGGGTGTGGCGCATCGGCACGGCGACAAGGGACGCCATATCGTGACCAGCCGCACTGAGCACAAGGCGATCCTGGATACCTGTCATCAGCTCGAACAGGAGGGTTTCGAGGTCACCTATCTGATTCCCGGCGCGGACGGGATCATCACCCCGGAGCTCGTCGCCGGCGCGATACGCGACGACACGCTGCTGGTGTCGGTGATGCACGTCAACAACGAGATTGGCGTGGCCTCCGACATCGGCGCGATCGGGCGTCTGTGCCGCGAGCGCAAAGTCCTGTTCCACGTTGATGCGGCGCAAAGCGCGGGTAAATTGCCGCTGGATGTGGAGGCCATGTGTATCGATCTGGCATCCGTGTCTGCGCACAAGATCTATGGTCCCAAGGGTGTTGGAGCGCTGTATGTGCGTGGCCGTGCCGGCAATCGTCTGGAACCATTGATCCATGGCGGTGGTCATGAATGGGGTATGCGTTCCGGTACCCTGGCTACCCACCAGCTGGTCGGTATGGGTGAGGCTTTCGCCATCGCCCAGCAGGAAATGGCCGCCGAGTCAGCACGCCTGAGCAGTTTGCGTCAGCGATTGTGGGCTGGCATCAGCGGCCTGGGCGGGGTTTGTCTGAACGGTTGTCCGGAACGCAGAGCGGCTGGCATTCTTAATGTCAGTTTCGAAGGCGTGGAAGGCGAAAGCCTGTTGTTCGCGCTGCGCGATCTGGCGGTGTCGAGCGGTTCGGCGTGCACTTCGGCCAGCCGCGAGGCGTCCTACGTGCTGCGGGCCCTGGGTCGGGACGATCAGCTGGCGCAGAGCTCGATACGCTTCAGCATGGGGCGATACACCACGACCGCCGAGATCGATCGTTGTATAGAGATCGTGACCCGGGAGGTCAACCGTCTGCGCGGTCTGGCTCCGGCAAGCGGTGACGACAGCGCTTGCAAGCAGGCAGGATAAGGTTTAACAGAGGAACAAAGCGTGGATCTGGATTACAGTCCCTTGGTCAGGGAGCGTTTTGAGCGGCCTGCCAACGCAGGTCGATTGCTCGGTGATGCGGTTCGAGGCGCCGCTGGCGAGCGATCAAACGGTACCCGGGTGGAATTTGATTTCCGGCTCCGCGACGGCAGGGTTGAGCGTGCCCGTTTCCGTGCCTATGGTTGCCCGCACGCCATCGCAGCGGCTTCATGGGTGGCCGAGCATGCAGAAGGCCGCGATCTCAAGGCCGGTAGCTGGCCAGATCCTCTGGAGTTGGCGCAGATTCTGGGTTTGCCCGAGCACAAGCTCGGGGTCCTGCTGGTGGTCGAGGACGCGGTCCGCGACGCGGTCAATAATGCGGGTATCATCGCCGATGAGAGGACCTGAGGGACTATGGCAATCAAATTAACCGAATCTGCAGCGCAACGGGTGCAGGATTACATGGACAGACGCGGCGGCGGGCTCGGATTACGGCTGGGCGTGAAAAAGACCGGGTGCTCGGGATTCGCGTATGTGATCAATTATGCGGATGACATTGGCGACCAGGACCAGGTGTTCGAGGATCGCTCGGTGAAGATCGTGGTGGACCGTCAGAGCCTGCCCTATATCGACGGCACCGTGGTCGATTTCGTCAAAGACGGCCTCAATGAGGCGTTCCGGTTCAGGAATCCGAACGTCAAGGGCGAGTGCGGTTGTGGCGAAAGTTTCAACATCTAGGGCCCTGTTTGGCCGCGTATCTGATTGCAGGGCCGCCGGGGCAGGCTTAAACTTACCCGTTTGACCTGTCCCTTCGCCGGGACTCGCGCCTCGGGGCGGGTTCTAGCATGGGGCGCAGCCGTATCCAATCAGTACAGGAACCACCCATGGCCATCGAACGGACCCTCTCGATCATCAAGCCCGACGGCGTTGAAAAGAACATCATTGGCGAAATCTACCGGCGCTTTGAAAACGCCGGTCTGCAGATTATCGCCGCGCGGATGACGCATTTGAGTCAGGAGCAGGCCGGGGCCTTCTATGCGGTCCACAAGGAACGCCCGTTTTACAAAGACCTGGTTGCCTACATGACTTCCGGGCCAGTGATGGTGCAGGCGCTCGAGGGCGAGAATGCAATTGCCGTCAACCGCCAGATCATGGGCGCCACCAACCCGGCTGATGCCGCGGCGGGAACCATCCGTGCGGATTTCGCCAACAGCATCGAAGAGAATGTGGTTCACGGTTCCGACGGCGCCGAGACGGCACGCAACGAGATCGCGTTCTTCTTTGCTGATGACCAGATCTGTCCCCGCACGCGCTGATCGGAAGATCCGGGAAACATGACGCAGACGCGCACCAATCTGTTCGGACTGTCGAGGCGGCAGCTGGAGGAGTTTTTCGCCGGGCTTGGTGAGAAGCCGTTCCGCGCGCGTCAGGTCATGCAATGGATGTATCGGCAGGGCATCGATGACTTCGCCGCAATGACCGACCTGTCCAAGGGGCTGCGCGCCCGCCTGGCCGAAGTGGCGGAGCTGCATGTTCCCGAGATCAAGGTGGAGCAACGATCCAGCGATAACACGCGTAAATGGATGCTGGGCATGGATGGCGCACAGGGCATCGAGACGGTGTTTATCCCCGAGACTTCCCGCGGCACGCTCTGTATTTCCAGCCAGGTCGGCTGTGTGCTGGACTGTTCATTTTGCTCCACCGCGCAGCAAGGTTTTAACCGCAATCTCTCGACTGCGGAGATCATCGGTCAGGTGTGGCTGGCCAACCGCGAATTGGGTTATCGTCCCGACGGCGATCGCATCGTCACCAATGTCGTATTCATGGGCATGGGGGAGCCGCTGGCCAATTACCGCAACGTGGTGCCGGCGCTTGATATCCTCACCGACGATTTCGGTTTTGGTCTGTCGAGGCGCCGGGTGACTGTCAGTACTTCGGGTCTGGTGCCGATGCTGGATCGACTCGGCGATGAGTGCAATGTCGCGCTGGCGGTGTCGCTGCACGCGCCTGACGACGCATTGCGCGACCAACTGGTGCCGATCAACCGCAAGCATCCAATTGCCGAATTACTGGATGCCTGCTGGCGTTATGCAGAAGAGGTGTACGGTCGGTTCATCACTTTTGAATACGTGATGCTCGACGGTGTCAACGATAGTCCGGCCCAGGCCCGGGAGCTGGCGCGGCTGATCCGGGGCAGGCCTGGCAAGGTCAATCTGATCCCGTTCAACCCGTTCCCCGGTACCCGCTACCGACGTTCGCCGGTCGCTGCGATTGAGGCGTTCCGCGAGGTTCTGTTGAAAGCCGGGGTCCGGGCCACGATTCGCAAGACGCGCGGCGACGATATTGACGCGGCCTGCGGACAACTGGCCGGCCGGGTGAACGATCGCACCCGGATTCGTCTCGGCAAGAAAATGATCCCGATAGCGGTGCGCGCGCGATGATCCTCAAGAACCTCTCGGTTGTGATCGCGGTGTTCATGCTAAGCGCTTGCATCAGCACGGAAACCAACCCGGTCGAAGTCTCCATGGATGACGCCGCCCGCGCGAACCTGCAGCTCGGTGTAGCCTTCTTGCAGCGCGGCGACCTGAAGGCTGCTCGGGAAAAACTGGAAAAATCCGTGGTCCAGGACCCGGAATTGCCAGCCACGCGCGCCTATCTGGGTTTGTTGTACGAGCGTCTGGGAGAAACCAAGGATGCGGATACCCAGTACCGCGCCGCGATGCGGCTGGCGCCAAAAGACCCTTCGATACTCAACACCTATGGCGGTTTTCTGTGCCGCACCGGCGAGCGCAAGAAAGGCATCGAATACCTGATCAAGGCCGCGCAGAATCCGATCTACACCACTCCCGAGACAGCGTATGTCAACGCGGCTATCTGCGCCCGCGGTATCCCGGACCTGGAAGCCACGGAAACGTATCTGCGCAAGGCTTTGCGAGTCGATCCTTACTACCGCGCTGCGCTGCTGGAGCTTGCCGAGATTAGCCTGGAAAGTGGCCGTCCGTTGCAGACCCGAGCGTTTGTCGAGCGATTCCTGGATGCCGGTCCGGCTACCGCAGATATCCTGATCCTGGGAGCCGATGCAGAGGCGCAGCTGGGAGACAAGGAAGCGGAGGCGGCGTTGGTGTTGCGTCTGCAACAGGAATTCCCGGACCGGGCCTACGAACGAGCGCAAGGGCGTTCGGCAGCGGATAACGAGTAGAGATGGCGGATAAGGAAGAATCCCCATCGATGCCGGAGCAGGTAGAGGCTTTCCAGCCTTTGCCCGGTGATCTGTTGACTGGCGCGCGCCGCAGCCGGGGCTGGTCCAGGGAGCGCGTTGCGCAGGAACTGAATCTCGACGCAACAACGATTGCAGCGCTGGAAGAAAATGAATTCGATCGTCTTGGCGCGCCGGTCTTTGCCCGCGGTCACCTGAAGAAGTATGCGCAACTGATGGGCCTCGACCTGGCTGTTGTGCTCTCAGCCTACGACGCGGTCGCCGGCGAAGTGGTCACGCCTGCGGCCACCGGCAGTGCGCCGGCCCCCAGTCTTGCAGATGCTTCGCCGCGTCGGGGGGGCGGTGTGTTGCGGTTGACGCTGGGCCTTGTGGTGATCGCGGCGGTCGGCGTGCTGGTGTGGCGGGTGACCAGTAACGGCGATCGGCCTCAGCCCGGTCTGGAACGGGATGCTGTGCCCGAAGCAACCGAGGAAGACGCCGGCGTATTGCCGTTGATCATTGAGCCTTCGACGTCGCCGCCCGAATCCGGAACCGAAGTCGGGTCGGATGACACGCAGGCCGCCGGCGCTGAAACCAGCCAGCCGGAGGCGACGCCTGCCGGATCCTCCGGCGCAGCCACAGCCGCGCCGGTCGGATCGGCTCGGCCAACGATCCCGCAGCAGTTGTCGGAAGCTGAGCCGGAGGCAGTGCCGGAGACCTCGCCCGGTGAGGAGATTGCCGGCCTGGTAACGGTCGATCTGGCTTTCAACGACGATTCGTGGGTTGAAGTGCGCGATCCGGCGGGTCAGCGTCTGATCTATCGCCTGGGCCGCGCTGGCGAGCGGCGCAGCATCCAGGGCCGCCCGCCATTGCGCGTGTTCCTGGGCAACGCTGACGGGGTCAGTGTGGTTGTCGATAACGAACCGTTTTCCATCCCGGCGGATCGCCGGCTTGGCAATACGGCGCGGTTTGTCATTGCGGCTGATTCCACATCGGCAAGCGGGTCTCGGGATGACTGACAGTGTCGCCCCTATCCGTGGCATCAACGATATCCTTCCGGCCGAGACGCCGCTCTGGCAATGGCTGGAGCAGGTCGTCCGCGATGTTCTCCAGGGGCAGGGCTACGGCGAGATTCGCCTGCCGCTGATGGAGCGCACCGAACTGTTCGCACGCTCGATCGGTGAAGTGACGGACATCGTCGAAAAAGAGATGTACACCTTTCCCGATCGCAATGGAGACAGCTTGAGCCTGCGTCCGGAAGCCACCGCCAGTTGCGTCCGCGCCGGGATCACCAACGGCCTGTTTCACAACCAGCAGCAACGTCTGTGGTACGCGGGGCCTATGTTCCGTTACGAGCGTCCGCAAAAAGGCCGCTACCGACAGTTCTATCAGATCGGCGCCGAGGCTTTTGGATTTCCCGGGCCCGACATCGATGCGGAACTGATACTGGCTTCGGCGCGCATCTGGCGCAGTCTCGGGATCGACGGCCTGCGGCTGGAGCTGAACTCGCTGGGCACCGTGGCGTCGCGCCGGGAATACCGGGATCTGCTGGTGGAGTATTTTCGCGACCATGAGTCACAGCTGGACGAAGACAGCCGGCGTCGTCTTGAGCAGAATCCGATGCGGATTCTGGATAGCAAGAATCCTGAGATGCAGAAACTGATCGGGCTTGCGCCGGCGATCACTGATCATCTTGACGCGGAGTCCGCCGAGCACTTCGCGCAGCTCAGAGACACGCTGGAGCGGGCGGGACTCGCTTACGATCTGAACGTGCGTCTGGTTCGCGGGCTGGACTACTACACCCGGACCGTATTCGAATGGGTAACCGATAGGCTTGGGGCGCAGAGCGCAGTGTGTTCCGGTGGGCGCTATGACGGCCTGGTCGAGCAACTGGGCGGCAGGCCGACACCGGCTATCGGTTGGGCCATGGGTGTTGAGCGTCTGGTGGAGTTACTCAGGGATGGTGGCCTGGTTCCCGAATTCGATGGACCGCACGCCTATCTGGTACCGCTGGGTGAGGCGGCTGACCAGCGAGCCGCCGCGCTGGCCGAGTCCTTGCGCGATGAGCTTTCGAAGCTGCGCCTGCACTTGCACTGCGGCGGGGGCGGGATCCGCGCGCGGATGAAGAAAGCGGATCGCAGTGGCGCGGCTTTCGCCATCATCCTTGGCGATGACGAGATAAAGCGCGGGACGGCGGTGCTCAAGTCGCTGCGTGAAGAACGCGAACAGGAATCTGTTCCGTTGCCGCAGCTGGCGTCAGTCTTGCGGCAATATTGCGCCGATCTGGATTGAGTTAATACGCCGGGCAATGGTCCGGCTGATTTGGGAATAAGTGAGGATCAGAGTGGACGATTATCTCTCCGAAAAAGAACAGATTGACAAGATTCGCAAGTGGTGGAAAGAAAATGGCACCTTTGTGATCGCCGGCCTGGTGCTCGGTATTGGCGGTATAGCCGGCTGGAATTACTGGCATTCCTACAAGCTGCAGCAGGCAGAAGAGGCTGCTGCGGTCTACGCGGCCATGACCGCCAGCGTCGAGCGTCGCGACATTTCTCAGGCCGAAGCGGAATTCAGCACGCTGGAATCCGATTACGCCTCGTCGGCTTACATGGATCAGGCCCGCCTGCTGGTCGCGCGAGTCCGGGTCGAGGAGGGCGATCTTGCCGGCGCGGCGGCGCAGCTCAAGACCCTGGTCGAAGACACCAGGGATCCTGAGCTGGCCCTGATCGGCCGGGTTCGCCTTGCCAGGGTGTTGATCGCCGATGGCGCAGGTGATGAGGCGCTGCAGGTTCTGAGCCTCAAAGACGCGGGTATCTTTGCGCCGAAGTTTCACGAACTGCGCGGCGATATCTTCGCCGGCCGCGGCGAGGTCGAAGCAGCCAGAGAGGAGTACGCGCTGGCTCTCGCCGACGGTGCCGGGGGCGTCGTGGATACCCAGGTGATCCAGTTCAAGCTGGATGCGCTCGGCGGGCCTGCGGCGAGTGACAGCCAAGAGGACTCATGATCCGAAGCCTGTTCATCCTTTCGGCCGTGTTGCTGTTCAGCGGCTGCTCGGCATTCAAGGGCGACGACTCCAAGGAAGTCGATCCGCCGGCACCATTGCCGGAGTATGAGTCGCAATTGAAGCTGGACCGGTTGTGGTCAATCAAGGTTGGCGGCAGCAGCGAGAACCTGTTGCTGGGGCTGGCTCCGGGGACCGATGGCGCTCGCGTTTATGCTGCCGCGCACGGCGGCAAGGCACTGGCGCTGGATCTCGAGACGGGCAAGCCGGTGTGGGCGACGGCAACCGGATACGAATTTTCGGCCGGTCCCGCGGTGGGTCATGGTCTTGCAGTTTTCGGTACCAGCGATGGCGAGGTCGTCGCGCTGGACACGCTCAGCGGCGAGGTGCTCTGGATCAGCAAGGTGCAGGGCGAGGTGCTGTCGGCCCCTGCGATATCCGCCACCAGCGTCGCCGTGCGCACGGTGGATGGCCGTCTGCGAGTGCTCGACGCGCAGGATGGAACCGAACGCTGGAATGTCCAGCAGCCGGTGCCCAAACTCAGCTTGCGCGGCACCTCGGTCCCGGCGATCTCAGGCGACACCGTGGTCGCGGGATTCGATAACGGCCGCGTGGCCGCTTACACGTTGCGAGACGGGCAAACGCGCTGGGAGAACGTCATCGCCCCGGCCAGGGGCCGCACTGAGGTCGAGCGCCTGTCGGATGTGGATTCACCGATCAATATCGTCGATCAGGATATCTATGCTGCCAGCTACAATGGACGTACCGCAAGCCTGGCGCTGGAATCCGGTCAGATCCTATGGTCCCAGGAGGTCCCCAGCTATCATGGATTGGCCGCTGACTGGACCTCGGTGTTCGTCACCAGTGCGGTCAGTCACGTGGTTGCCATGAGCCGTACCAGTGGCGCCATCCTGTGGACCCAGGAAGCCCTGCATCAGAGAGGATTGACCGCGCCGGTACCGGTCGGCGATGCATTGGTGGTGGGCGATTTCGAAGGCTATGTGCATTGGTTAAGCGCCAGGAACGGGGACCTTATCGGCCGCGCGCGGATTGATAGCACCGCGATCATCGCGCCACCCAAAGTGGCTGGCGATGCGGTCATCGTGCTGACAGAAGCCGGCACCATGGCAGCCTACCGCGCTCGCCCGCAGAAAACCGACTAGGCGGGCCTGTCATGTTACCCGTGGTGTCACTGGTGGGCCGGCCCAATGTCGGCAAGTCCACCTTGTTCAACCTGTTGACCCGGACCCGGGATGCGCTGGTAGCGGATATGCCCGGGTTGACGCGCGACCGCCGCTACGGTTTTGGCCGGCGCGGGCCGGTGCCTTATCTGGTGATCGATACCGGGGGCCTGAGCGGCGATCTGGAAGGTATCGATGGTCTGATGGCGCGTCAGACGCTGTTGGCTCTGGACGAATCCGACGTGGTGATATTCATGGTCGATGCCCGCGAGGGCATCACCGCTGCTGATCAACAGGTCGCGGAATTACTGCGTCGGCGCAATTGTGTCGTCCGTCTCGTGGTCAATAAGGCAGAGGGTCTGGAAACGGCGATCGCCGCGGCCGATTTCTACGGCCTGGGTTTTGGTGAGCCAGCGGTCATTTCGGCTGCCCACGGCGATCGTGTCAACGCGTTGATGGACGCGGTGCTGGAGCCGTTTCCGGCAGATACCGATGACCAGACCGAAGAATCTGACCGCGATCGCACCCGGGTCGCGGTGGTGGGGCGCCCCAATGTCGGCAAATCTACACTGATCAATCGCATGATCGGCGAGGATCGCCTGGTCGCTTTCGACCTGCCGGGGACCACCCGGGACAGCATTGCGGTGCCGTTTGAGCGCGACGGCAACACCTACACGCTGATCGACACCGCCGGCATCCGCCGCCGTCGCAGCGTCCGGGAGGCGGTAGAGAAATTTAGCATTATCAAAGCGTTACAGGCGATTGATGAAGCAAATGTTGTGATATCGGTGCTGGATGCCCGGGAAGGCGTTACTGATCAGGACGCCAGCCTGCTGGGTCTGGCCGCCGAGCGTGGCCGCGCGATGGTGATCGCGGTCAACAAGTGGGATGGGCTGTCGCCAGACCAGCGCGATGAGGTGCGTCGCGACATTGATCTGAAGCTGCCGTTTATGAACTTCGCCAGCGTTCACTTCATCTCCGCGCTGCATGGCAGCGGCGTCGGGGACCTGTTCGGCGCGGTGGACCGGGCCCAGGTGGCAGCCATGCGCGACCTGTCGACACCGGCGCTGACGCGGGTGCTGGAAGCGGCCATGGTGGTGCACCAGCCGCCGATGGTCCGCGGTCGAAGGGTCAAGCTGCGTTACGCCCACCAGGGCGGACGCAATCCACCGCTGATCGTTATCCACGGCAACCAGACCGAGCGCTTGCCCGAGACCTACAGACGTTATCTGATCAACACCTTCCGCAAGGAGTTCGATCTGCAGGGCACGCCGGTGCGACTGGAGCTGAAATCTGGTGACAACCCCTATGCCGGACGGCGCAACAAGCTCACCCCAAGGCAGGAGCGCAAGCGCGACCGGCTCAAACGCCACGTGAAGCGCAACAAGCGCTAGCGGGCAGACGGCAATCCCGGCGTTTCACCCTGCCGGAGCGGGTCAGCGAAGCATGGCCTGTTCGATCGGCCGCCGCGCTGGCTGGCAATCCGGGGTCGCATTGGCCAAAATCGATCTGTCGCCAGGTAGGACAATATGACCAAGCATTCCGCCCGAAAATTCCTCCATATTGATACAGAGTTTCTGATGCATCGCGGAGGAAGCCTGCAGCAGCTTGATCTGGCCTATGAAACCTGGGGCGCACTAAACAAAAGTCGCGACAACGCGGTGCTGTTGTATACAGGCCTTTCGCCTTCTGCCCACGCCGCGTCTTCCGCTGAAGACCCTTCGCCTGGCTGGTGGGAGGAAATGGTCGGCCCCGGGCGGCCGATCGATACGCGGCGCTACTTTGTGGTTTGCGTGAACTCGCTGGGCAGTTGCTATGGCTCGACAGGCCCGGCGTCGACAGACCCGGCCAGCGGGAAGCCCTACCGTCTGGATTTTCCGGTTTTGAGCATCGAGGACATTGCCGCCGCTGGCTATGAGGTCGTCAAGGCGCTGGGGGTCGAACGACTGCACAGCGTGGTTGGCGCATCGATGGGCGGAATGTCGGCACTGGCGTTTTGCACACTGTTTCCGCATGCGGCCCAGGGCCTGGTGATCATCTCGTCGGCCGCCCGGGCGGAGCCGTTTGCGATCGCTTTGCGTTCGCTGCAGCGCGAGATGATCCGATCCGATCGTGGCTGGAGGAAAGGCAATTACTCGGCAGACAAGCCGCCGGTCCAGGGCATGCGGCTGGCGCGTAAGCTGGGCATGATTACCTACCGCTCGGGCGAGGAATGGAACCGGCGTTTTGGGCGCGAGCGCATCGCCGCGGAGCACGCGCCGGGTGATCTGTTCTGCATCGATTTCGAAATCGAGTCCTATCTGGAGTCTCACGCCAACAAATTCGTCGGCCAGTTCGACCCCAACTGTTACTTGTACCTGTCCCGGGCCATGGATCTGTTCGATGTCGGTGAACACAGCGGCTGCGTGGCCACCGAGCTCGGCAAGTCAACGGTAGAGCGGGCGCTGGTGATCGGGGCCGAGACAGACTTTTTGTTCCCCCTGCATCAACAGGAGGAACTGGTCGAATGTCTGCATCATCCTGATCGCGAGGTGGAATTCGTGGTGTTGCCGTCACTGCAGGGCCACGATTCGTTTCTTGTCGACATGGATCGGTTCCGGCCGCCGATCTCGCGTTTCTTCGATCAGCCCTGATTGGATCAGCCCTTATTGGATCAACCCTGGTCGCCGTTGTCGACCACGGCCCCGAATCGTCCCTCGGCGACACGAACGTCGATATGTTCCCCGCCGGACACGCGCGCCGGATCCCGGACCACGCTGCCATCCGCGGCAGTGACGATGGCATAGCCCCGGGCCAGCGTCGATTGAGGGCTAAACCCGGCCAGCGAACGCTGCGCCAGCGCCAGGCGCTGGCGCGAGGCCAGCAGCAGGCGGTTGATGGCCGTGGAGAACCGGGCCACCGTGAACTGCAGACGCTGTCGCTGGCGACGGATCAGCGGTCGCGGAGACTCGGCTCTGAGTCCGGCCCAGGCACGCCCGATCCGGTCGAGACGCCGCGCCTGAGCGTTTACCCATGCCCGGCGCAGATTGCGCTCAAGTTCATCCAGACGCTGCGCCCGCTGCCCCAGGCGGGTACCCGGATGCAGTTGCCCGATACGGCGCCGTAGCCAGTCGCTGCGCTGCCGGATCCGGCTCAGTTGTCGGATCATCGCGTGAGCAAGCCGGCGACGCTTCGCAGCCAGGTCGCGTAACCACTCTGCCTGATCCGGCACCGCGAGTTCCGCGGCCCCCGACGGCGTCGGCGCGCGCAGATCTGCGGCGAAGTCGGCGATCGTGAAATCAATTTCATGGCCGACGCCGCTGATCACCGGTAGCGGGCAGGCGCGGATGGCTCGGGCGACGATTTCCTCATTGAAGGCCCACAGGTCTTCAAGGCTGCCGCCCCCGCGTGCCAGGATCAGCACGTCACAGTCAGCGCGCGATGCGGCTTGCTCAAATGCGCGGACGATGGCCGGTGCTGCGGTCTGACCCTGGACCGGGACCGGATAGATGCTCACCGGTACCGCCGGGAAGCGTCGCTCCAGCACGTGCAGGATGTCGCGCACTGCCGCGCCGCTGGGCGAGGTAATCACGCCGATACGCCGGGGCAGTGCGGGAACCGGCCGCTTGCGCGCCGCATCGAACAGCCCTTCCGCGGCCAGGCGCCGCTTGAGATCTTCGAACGCGCGTTGCAACTGGCCCTCGCCCGCCAGTTCCATATGGTCGACGACCATCTGATACTCGCCGCGGGCTTCGTAAAGGCTCAGTCGGCCACGGCACAGCACCGACAGACCGTCGGCCGGTTTGAAGTTGATCCGACGGTTGTTGCCGCGGAACATCGCGCATCGCAGCTGAGCCGAGGCGTCCTTCAGGGAAAAATAGATATGGCCGGACGCTGGGCGGGCGAGATTGGACAATTCCGCTTCTACCCAGACCGCCGGATAGCCGGTCTCAAGCAAGCCACGGACCTCCCGGTTGAGGCGGCTCACCGAGTACACCTCGCGTTCCCTGCCGGGAGCCGCGGCGTAGGCTTCGAACTCTTCCATGGGCGTCCATGATAGCGAGAAGCGGCGGGCCGGGAGAAATCTGTTGCTCAGCGCGGTTTACTGGCTTGATGCCGAGACGTAAAATTGACTGTTTATACCACCCGGGGCGGAGGAACTGTTTATGCGCATAGTCGAGAATGCTCTGACTTTTGACGACGTGCTGCTACAGCCCGCCTATTCACCGCTCCTGCCGCGGGACGCCAGTCTGTCTACCCGCCTGACCCGCGAAATCCCGCTGAACATACCGCTGGTGTCCGCGGCGATGGATACGGTGACCGAAGCGCGCCTGGCAATTGCGCTGGCCCAGGAGGGCGGCATCGGTATCGTGCATAAGAACATGACCGCCGAGACCCAGGCCCGCGAAGTCGCGCGGGTGAAGAAGTATGAAAGCGGCATCATCAATGATCCGATCACCGTGACGCCGGAAAAGACCGTGCGCGAAGTGATCGATCTGACTCGCAAGAAAAACATCTCGGGCGTCCCGGTGGTCGACGGCGAGCGACTGGTAGGGATCGTCACTCACCGCGATTTGCGTTTCGAGACCCAGCTCGACGCACCGGTCTCGTCGGTGATGACGCCGAAAGATAAACTGATCACCGTGCGCGAGGGCGCGGCCAAGGACGAAGTGTTGGCGTTACTGCATCGCCACCGGATCGAGAAAGTGCTGGTGATCGACGATGACTTCCGTCTGCGCGGCATGATCACCGCCAAGGACTTCCAGAAGGCGACCGACTTCCCTCACGCTGCCAAGGATCATCGCGGGGCGTTGCGCGTCGGCGCCGCGGTAGGCACCAGTGCTGATACGGAAGACCGCGTGCGCAGACTGGTCGCGGCGGGCGTGGACATGGTCGTGGTCGATACCTCGCATGGGCATAGCAAGGGCGTTTTGGATCGAATTCGCCAGATCAAGGCTGAATTCCCGGATCTGCAGGTGATGGGCGGCAATATCGTCACCGCCGAGGCAGCGCTGGCGCTGGTAGAGGCGGGCGCGGACGGCGTCAAGGTCGGGATCGGGCCGGGCTCCATCTGCACCACCCGCATGGTTGCCGGCGTCGGCGTGCCGCAGATCAGCGCCGTCGCCAACGTCGCCGCCGCGCTCAAGGATACCGGCGTGCCGTTGATCGCCGACGGCGGTGTACGTTATTCCGGCGACCTGGCCAAGGCCATCGCAGCGGGCGCGCATGCCATCATGGTCGGCGGGATGTTCGCCGGTACCGAGGAATCGCCCGGCGAGGTAGAGCTGTTCCAGGGCAGATCCTACAAGGCTTATCGCGGTATGGGCTCGCTCGGCGCAATGGCGCAAAAGCACGGCTCCAGCGACCGCTATTTCCAGGACGCTACCGATGAAATCGAGAAGCTGGTCCCGGAGGGCATCGAGGGCAGGGTGCCGTACAAAGGCAGCATCGTGGCCATCGTGCACCAGTTGATGGGCGGGCTGCGGTCCGCGATGGGTTATACCGGCTGCCGCACCATCGAGGAGATGCGCATCAAGCCGCTGTTCGTGCGCATCACCAACGCCGGGGTACGTGAAAGCCATGTCCATGACGTCGCGATCACCAAGGAAGCCCCGAACTACCGCGTCGACTGAGCTTGACGAGCCCTCACGTGGAACAGGCACCAGACATGAGCAGAACGGACATCCACGGCGACCGCATCCTGATCCTCGATTTCGGTTCTCAGTACACCCAGCTGATCGCCCGGCGGGTACGCGAGGCAGGGGTCTACAGCGAGATCCGTCCCTGGGATGTGGATGAAGCAGAGATCCGCGCGTTCGCCCCCGACGGGGTGATCCTGTCGGGCAGTCCGGAATCGGTCACGGTGAAACAGCCGCCGCGGGCACCGGAGACCGTTTTTGAACTCGGCGTGCCGGTGCTGGGTATCTGTTACGGCATGCAGACGATGGCGGCGCAGCTCGGCGGCCGCGTGGGCAGCCATGAGCGGCGCGAGTTCGGCTACGCGCAGGTTGCCGTCGGCGTCGACTCGCGGTTACTCGAGGGTATCGAGGACCACACCGACGAGGATGGCCGCGGATTGTTGGATGTATGGATGAGCCACGGTGATCGCGTGGAACAGATCCCGCCGGGTTTTGAGGTCATCGCGTCAACCGACAGCGCGCCGCTGGCCGGCATGGAAGACACCGGGCGCAATTTTTATGGCGTCCAATTTCATCCCGAGGTGACCCATACGCGGCAGGGACAACGTGTGCTGGAACGATTCGTGCACGAGATCTGCGCTTGCGCCTCGGACTGGAATGCCGGGAATATCATCGACGACAGCATCGATCGGGTGCGCGAGCAGGTGGGTGGCGACCAGGTCCTGCTCGGCCTGTCCGGCGGCGTGGATTCATCTGTGGTCGCGGCACTGTTGCATCGTGCGATCGGCGATCAGTTGACCTGTGTGTTCGTGGATCATGGCTTGTTGCGCAAACACGAGGGCGACCAGGTGATGGCGACGTTTGCCCGTCACATGGGTATCAAGGTGATCCGGGTCGATGCCGAGGAACGCTTTATGTCGGCGCTGGCCGGAGTCGAGGATCCGGAGCAAAAGCGCAAGATTATCGGCGGCCAGTTCATCGAGGTGTTTGACGAGGAGGCCAGTCGCCTGGACGGGATTCGCTGGCTGGCCCAGGGTACGATCTACCCGGACGTGATCGAGTCGGCCGGCTCGAGTACCGGTAAGGCCCATGTGATCAAGTCTCACCATAATGTCGGCGGCCTGCCTGAGCACATGAAGATGTCGCTGGTCGAGCCACTGCGCGAGCTGTTCAAGGATGAAGTGCGCAAGCTTGGGCTGGAGCTGGGCCTGCCCTACGACATGGTCTATCGTCATCCGTTTCCAGGGCCGGGTCTGGGTGTGCGCATCCTCGGTGCAGTGACTCAGCCGTTCGCCGCGTTATTGCGTGAGGCAGACGCGATTTTTATCGAAGAGCTGCGTCGCCACGACTTGTATGAAAAGGTCAGCCAGGCGTTCGCGGTGTTCCTGCCGGTCAGGTCGGTGGGCGTGATGGGCGACGGCCGCCGCTATGACTATGTGATCGCGTTGCGTGCTGTAGAGACGGTGGATTTCATGACCGCTCGTTGGGCGCATCTGCCCTACGAGTTTCTTGATCTGGTGTCGCGCCGGATCATCAACGAGGTGGACGGCATTTCCCGCGTTACCTACGATATTTCCGGTAAACCGCCGGCCACCATCGAGTGGGAGTGACCGGTACTGGCAGGCAATGTCTGGCACTGGCTGGCATCGGCAGGCTCCATGCATGACTGATAGATGGGGTTACAGGGTATCTCGCTCGACGCGCTAACCTGAGCCAGTGGATAACTTCGCAAGGAAGCGAACATGTTGCCGTTACCGGTTGGCAGGGAAGCCAGCCCGGGTGTCGCCGCACCGCCGTATGTGCGCCATCGCCCGGAGCGCACTCTCCTTTATCAACTCGTAGACGAATACTACCCGTCGTTCAAGGCGTACCTGGCGGCGCAGGGTGAGGCCCTGCCCGGGTACGTCGACGTGCCGGCCATGCCCGCAATACCACTTGCGATTCATCAGAAATCCCTTAGCGGTGGCGCGACGATTTGGTCGTAGCCCGTCCACCCTGTCCCATGCGATGCACCGGCACAGCAAGCAAAACACGCTATAAGGCTGTGACCGGCATCGGGGTTCACGCATGCTGATCTGCACGCTTCGGATACGGAACAGTTGCCGTGAACTGAACAGGCATCAGCGGCAAGTTTTTTCCGGCACCTGAGCGTTCTCTACACGTTGAGGCGACTTCGGCCGAACCGTCTGCCGGGGATGCAACGATCCTCGGCGTATTGCTTATTGCCTATTGCCTATTGCCTGATGGCCACAATCAGCCTTCCTGTGGGCCGATCACCGAGTCCAGCAGCCCCCCGATCCGGCAATGCTGCTCCAGCGGATGGCGCAGGTGCGCGTCCAGATTCATCCGGTAGCGATTGCTGCGTGGTGGTGGTCATAATTTTGCGGTTTTTCCGCCCGGGTATTCGCATGCAATGTCGGGATGCGCTTCTGGAGCCTCCAGGGTCCGCAGTCTTCTGTTGCTGAGACGAAGACGGATGCCTGAGGCAACTGGTGTCACTACATCTTGTTTTCGATAGGCAGGTGGGCAAAAAACCAGTCCTCGATCCGCTGCATGAACGACCCGGCGGGCTGGGACTCCAGCACGACAGTATCCGAGACCCAGATGATGTGGCCGTCCTCGTCGTACTCGAGTTCCCAGGCATTGGCCAGTTCGAAATCCGGGTCGAAAGCGGTCCGCACCCTCGCGTTCAGCGCTTCGCTCTCCACCAGCAGGGCCATCTCCGTGTTGATGCGCAACGAGCGCGGATCCAGGTTGGCGCTGCCGATGAACACCTTGTCATTATCAATAAGCATTGCCTTGGCATGCAGAGCAAGGGTCTTTTCATCGGCGGGAGGAAACATGTAGACATAGCGATCGCGTGCATCGATCCGCACCTCGTGCAGCTGCACGCCATCGTTGAGCAACTGATCTATGTGCTTACGATAGGCCGCATGTGCGGCAAGATGATTGTTCGAGCGGATCGAGTTGGTGAGGACACGGATGTGGACCCCGCGACGGATGGCGCGCGCGGCAGCGGCTGCCAAATGATCCGAAGGTATCAGATAGGCGGAGAGGATGACGATTTCTTCCTCCGCCTCATCGAACAACCTGACCAGTTCCTCGGCGACTTGCACCGGCGCCGTGCCCGGGTCTCTGATGTCATCGCCCGGCGGCGTATCTATATACAGCGTCGCCCGGCCCGGCAGCGCATGCCGCACGATCGCCTCCCATCGTTGCTGCCGGACATCCGGTGTGTCCTCTGTATGGATACGGATGTCCGGCTCTTTTACGGTCCTGGCTTCTTCGAGATCAGCATACGAAGGCTTCAGGTGAGTCAGCATCTCGATGGGGAAAGACCAGTGGTCATTCCAGTAGTCGTCAAAAGCCGTGCTGATCTCGCGCACGATCGGGCCACCAACGAGTAACTCCATGTCGCGGAAATTGGCTTCATCATGCAGTCCAAAGTATTCGTCGGCCAGGTTGCGGCCGCCGACGATCGCGACCTGGTTGTCAACCACCAGGGCCTTGTTGTGCATGCGATGATCGAGGCGGCTGAAGTCAGCGAGATTGAGCAGCTGACGAGTCACCAGGCCGTCTGAGCGACGCTTGAAGGGGTTGAACACCCGGTACTCGATGTTCGGATGCTGCTCCAGTGCGAGCAGCATCTGGTCCTCCGAGGCAAGGAAGGTATCGTCCACCAGCAGACGCACCAGCACGCCGCGCTCGGCAGCCGCCATCAGGTGGGCAAGGATCATCGAGCCGGTGGTGTCGAAATCCCACAAGAAGGTCTGCAGATCGATGCTCTCTGCAGCGCTGTCGATGGTATTCAACCGCCATTCCAGCGCGCCCGGACCATTGTCCAGCAGCACAAACCAGTCACCCGGACGAATCTCGGCGAGCGACTGCCAGAGCCCGGCTTCGCTCGGTGGTGGCGTGAACTCGTCAGGCAGGTCTATCGGCTCGAGTGTCGCGCAGGCGCTGAGCAGGAGTATCAGGATGGAAGCCAGATGTCGCACGCGTTTCATAACCTGTGGATGGGTGGAAGACGCTGAAAAATAACACAGACCGGCGCTGTGGTAGAAAGATCAGGACCCCAGCGGTGTCGTCTGGTTTCGGATCAACTGACCGTACCCCTGTAAACAGAGCCATGCAGTATGTGGGATTTCCTTGTATTTTGACCGCAAGGAGGTTCCGCTATGAAGCGCAAGCGCTACACCGAAGAACAGATTATTTCGATCATCAAGCAGCATGAAGGCGGCCGGACGATGGTCGACCTGGCCCGCGAATACGGCGTGGCGCAGAACACGCTGTACCGCTGGAAGGCCAAGTTTGGCGGCATGGAGGTGTCTGAAGCGAAGCGGCTCCCGTTCTATGCGAGGGAACTCCCCGCCGTTCCATCCAGCCTTATCAAGAGGCCAATTCGGGGACAGTGCCAATTCGGGGACAGTGACAATAACTCACAGATCACACGACAAAGTCGGACCTTGTTGCCTGACATGCGGTGAGTCGTCCGGACGGTCGGATACGAGCGGGCCCCACTTGGCGGAGCGGCGTTCGCAGCTCAATTAGGGTCACTGTCCCCGAACTCCCATAGCGACAGAGCCGCTCCAGCTTGGCTCGCTGCCA
>CAWEKE010000001.1:0-729797 GCA_963809565.1 uncultured Gammaproteobacteria bacterium | reverse complement strand
CCCTGGATCTCAGTCAGCCGGGCGCCATCAGCGCTGTGCAGGAATGACAGCGCATAGTCTGCGCTCGGATCGACGCTGCCGCTTAGCGTCTTGGTCTTGAGATTGCCAACCGCGTCATAGCCAAGGCTCATCGTCGGGCCGCTGCTGACGACTCGCCGAGCTCAGGCGATTGAGCGTGTCGTAGACAAAATCCTCGACCTGGCCGAGATTGTCGTCCCGGCGCTGTTCGGGAGAAAACTGCATGACTCGCCTACGGATCCGCTTCCAAGAGATCCGCAATTATTTGCACTGTGCGAATTAGCGACTCAAGCAGCGCTTCATTCACATCCAGCTCGCCCTCGTACTCAGCGAGGTTCCTCAGGCGGTGCGCATTGTCCAGCACACGCCAACTCTCGTTCGGAAAATCCAACGTGTGTCTAAGGCACTGAAAAACTATGTAACGACTCTCGGACCGATAGCCGGCCTTTCGCAGCGCGGCAAGCGAAAGTGCGTGCGCCGCGTTGTAAGCGAGATCGAAACGTGACTCGATACTGAGCGATTCATTGGTCGAGTCTTTCAACCGGGCCAACCCGGACTTGGTCAGGCCACCTATATCCTTTTTGGAGGGCGCCTCCGGCTTGAGCTTCCCGATCCTCACGAGGTTTTCCAACGGATCAGACGGCATCGAGTTCACCGATCAACGGGCTTACAGGGCCGCTCAGGACGCGCTCCAGGAACGGGTTGCCGCTGGCGCGCCGTTTTCTTAATTCGCTCGTAGTCAGGAGTGTCGGGTTGATCGGCCGGGCAAGTTGCTGCTCTGCGGGAGCGAGCGCCGAATACAGATCCTCTAGCGTCAGCTCGTCGGCAACGACCAGAAGATCGATATCGCTCGTCGCAGTATCCGATTTCTTCGCAACGGATCCGTAGATCAGGGCTGCGACAATCTTCGATGCGAGAGACGCGAGGGCTTCCCTTATCTGGGACTCGATGCCGACCGTCTTTCGCACGATTGAACATAGCTCGTCGAAAATCGGGGCTCGCGGATTGGCGCGGTAGTGTTTTTGGTTTCCCCGCTTCTCCGCGATCAGAAGGCCGCTCTTTTCAAGGCGCGATAGTTCGCGCTGGACGGCGCCGCGCCCGACGCCGGCCAAGTTGATGATCTCGGTAACAAAAAAGCTCCGTTCGGGCTGGCCAAACAGCAGGCCAAATAGGCGCCGTTGGGTGCCCGTGAACAGCGCGTCTGCGAGAGACCCTTCCGGCGCCCCAGTCCTATCGGTCGCTAGCCCGTCCGATGCTCGTGATTTCAGCGTTGTACCCATAGTGGGTACCTTAATACCCGAATTGGGTATTTTCAACCTTTGGAACTTAACGTGAGGATCCCAAGTGATTGGGGCACCATGCAATACTGGCAAATTTCACTTATTGCATGGCTCGAATTTCGGGGTTACGGTCAACCCGAACTGTCACCCCGGGCCACAACCCGAGTGCCGTCGAAGGCCAGATTGTTGCGTCGGAGAAAACCGCGGTTTGACCCCTATTGCGTAGAAAAGGTGTCAGACACCTTTTCTACGGACGGGACAGGATGGGCTCAGATCGCCTTCGGGCGATCTTCGGGTCTGCGACCCGGCTTACGCTTCGCTGCGCCGCCCAAAACGCTGACGCGTTTTGTCGAACGAAGGTTCGCCTCCGTTGGCAGGCCCTTCAAATCATAAAAGGGTCCCGATGGGACCCTTTTATGATTTGGCGCGCCCGACAGGATTCGAACCTGTGACCCCTGCCTTCGGAGGGCAGTACTCTATCCAGCTGAGCTACGGGCGCATGCTCGGAAAAGGGCGGCAATCATACTCATTGGGGCTGTAAACGTCTATCCGGCAGCGCCTGACCGACCTGGCAGCAGCATGACGGTTTGCAATGCTGGCCGCGCCAGCCGGTCGTGAATATAATTGGTATCCAGTTCAATTTTTTTGTCCTTAGAGGCAAGGAGCGCAGCGTGACTGCCGAACAAGACCGCAAGTTCTTCGATATGTTCATGATCGTATCTGGGCATCCTGGTAGCGATGGCCATCGGTATCTATGGTCTCGCCCAGACCGTGCAGGCTCGGACTCAGGACGTCTACATCCAGGAAGACGGTGCTGTAGAGGCGTTGGTCGAGGACCGGATCAAGCCGATCGGCCAGGTGGCGATCGCCGGTGCGGACAACACCGGCCTGCGCGCACCTGGCAGTGGTTCCGGGGCACCGGCACCGGCCGAGGCGCCGGCGCAGATGGCGGCTGATATGTCCGGCGAAGAGGTCTACAACACCGCCTGTTCAGCCTGTCATGCCGCTGGCATTGCCGGCGCGCCGAAATTCGGTGATGCGGCCGCCTGGGCTCCGCGCATCGGGCAAGGCATGGACACCATGGTCAGCCACGCGATCAAGGGCTTCCAGGGCAAGGCTGGCTATATGCCGCCCAAGGGCGGGCGCACGGATTTGAGCGACGAGGCTGTGCGCAGCGCCGTGGAATACATGGTCAACAACTCCAAATAGAAAGATCCTTGCAGAAGGCAAAAGAGCCGGCTGGACAGCCGGCTCTTTTTTTCCGCCAAGGGGACAGTCGAATGATCCCGGTTCGATTGTTCTCGATTAGGGGTGACAGGCTTTAGTTGTCTGACAGCATTTGCCGGAGGCCGGCCAGCGTATCCCGACCGCGGGCGCGCTGCTCTTCTTCTGACAGTCCCGACTTGCGTCCGTCCCAGATAAGGCCGTCCTCCGGCAGCTCCTCCAAAAAGCGGCTGGGCTGACAAGAGATCGTTTCTCCATAGCGAGATCGTTTGCGCGCGTAACTCAGAATCAGACTGCGCATCGCCCGGGTAATCCCCACATAGGCCAAACGTCGCTCTTCCTCCAGCCCGACATCGTCCTGGCTGTTCCGGTGCGGCAGCGAATCATCCTCCATCCCGACCAGATAGACCCGGGGAAACTCCAGACCCTTTGCGGCATGCAGCGTCATCAGCGTCACCACGTCTGTTTGCTTCTCGTCTTCCTGACGGTCCAGCATGTCCATCAGACTCAAATGAGCCAGCAATTGAGGCAGGCTTTGCGTTGACTCGCGTTTTGCCAGCGCACGCAACCACTTCAACAACTCGTCCACGTTTTCCAGGCTGCGCTCCGCCTGACGCGGATCCTTGGCGGTCTCACGCAGCCAGTCCCGGTAATCCAATTGCTCGACCAGATCTTCGACAAACTCCGGCGCTGATTCACCTCGGGTCATGCGGTCACCGGATTCGACGATCCAGCGGGCGAAACGCTGCAAACGCGCTACCGCCGGTGCGGCCAGCGCGCCGTGCAAACCCGCTTCCAGGCAAGCGCTCAACAGGCTCTGCCCCCTGGGCCCGGCATATTCGGCCAGCCGGCCCACCGTGGTCGCGCCGATCTCGCGGCGCGGCACATTGACCACGCGCAGGAAGGCCGCATCGTCGTCCGGGTTGGTGATCAGGCGCATATAGGCCATCAGGTCACGGATCTCGCTACGCTCGAAAAACGACGGGCCGCCGGTGACCCGGAACGGGATCTCGCGGGCGCGCAGAGCCTGCTCGAACATGCGTGACTGGTGGTTGCTGCGATAAAGAACAGCGATGTCAGCGCCAGACAGCCCGGTTGCTGTGAGCACGCGCTGGATATCCATCGCGATCTTTTCGGCTTCGTCGCGGCCGTCCCGGGCTGGCAGCACCCGGATCGGATCGCCGGGCCCGAGATCGCTCCACAGCCGCTTTTCGAACAGATGAGAGTTGTTGGCGATCAGCGCGTTGGCCGCAGCAAGAATGCGACGGCTGGATCGATAGTTCTGTTCCAGCGTGATCACCTTCAGATCAGGATAATCACGCGCCAGAGATTGCAGATTGTCCGGTCGCGCGCCGCGCCAGGCGTAGATCGACTGATCGTCATCACCGACCACGGTGAAGCAGCCACGATCACCCACGATCAGTCGCATCAACTCGTATTGAGCCAGATTGGTATCCTGATACTCGTCGCCGAGCAGATAATGGATCCGCTCTCGCCAGGCCGCCAGCACCGAGGGATAGCCACGCAGCAGTCGCACCGGCTGGCAGATCAGGTCATCAAAGTCGACTGCGTTGTAATTGCCCAGTGCCTGCTGATAAGCAGCGTACTGTCGTGCCCAGCCACCCTCGAGCGCATTCGTCGCGCGATCCGCTGCGGCTGCGGGATCGAGCATCTCGTTTTTCCAGCTGGAGATGGCCGATTGGGCGCCGGCGAGCGCTTCCTCGGTGTCCGCACGGTCCCGGCGCAACACGTCGCGCAGCAGACCTCGACTGTCGTTGGCGTCGAGGATGGTGAAGTTCCTGCGGTAGCCAAGATGCGCATACTCGCGTCGCAGAATGTTCAGTCCCAGGGTGTGGAAGGTGCTGACACGCACGACAGCGGCAGCCTCAGCTGGAACCAGCGCACTGACCCGCTCGCGCATTTCCCGCGCAGCCTTGTTGGTAAAGGTGACGGCCGCGATCTGGTGTGGTGCGTAATGGCCATCGGCGATCAGGCGCGCAATCTTTTGCGTGATCACACGGGTCTTGCCGCTGCCGGCGCCAGCCAGAACGAGTAAGGGGCTGCCGACGTGATCGACAGCGCGCTGCTGGGCGGAATTCAGCGTCATCGGTAACCGGAAAAAGGCCAGGGGAATGGTCGCCGCGTTGGTCATCGGCTGAGCCATTGACCGTGCCGGCGATCGGCCGCAGAACTATACCCGAATTGCTCCTCGCGGCAACGAGACCGCTCAGGCCTGGCTGCGATCCAGCTGGCGCAGACTAAGCGCTTCGGCGATATGCGCCCGCTCTACCGCCGCACATCCGGCCATATCGGCAATAGTGCGGGCCACGCGCAATACTCTGTGGCAGGCGCGCGCAGACAAGCCAAAGCGGGCTGCAGCCCTTTCCAGCAAGCGCAGCGGCTCGCGCCCGGCGCGGCAGGTGTCGAGCAGCAGAGTGCCGGGCAGACGCGCATTCAACCATCCCCGCCCCAGCTGTCTTCGCCGTGCGTCCGCCACGCGGGCCGCCACTTCAGCACTGGATTCGCCGACGCTGCCGTCGAGCAGCCGGGCCGGAGGGGGCCGGTTCACTTCGATGTGCAGATCCAGACGATCGTACAAGGGCCCGGAAATCCGGCCACGATATCGGTCCACGGCATCAGGGGTACAGCGGCAGGTCGAACGCGGATCACCTCGATAGCCGCAGGCGCAAGGGTTCATCGTTGCGACCAATTGGAAGTCGGCCGGAAAGGTGCTGCGCGCGGCGGCACGAGCGACCGTGACCCTGCGGTCTTCAAGCGGCTGGCGCAGACTCTCCAGCACATTGCGGGCAAATTCCGGCAACTCGTCCAGCAACAGCACGCCATGATGCGCCAGCGAGACCTCGCCTGGCCGCGGAATCGCGCCGCCGCCGGTCAGCGCCGCGACCGAGGCCGAATGATGGGGATGACGAAATGGACGTTGCGCCCAATCGGCTGCGTCGAACCAGCCGTCGGCAGCCGCCGTGACCAGGGCTACATCCAGCGCTTCCTCCGCCGGCAGAGCCGGCAGCAGCCCGACCAGGCGCCGGGCCAGCATTGACTTGCCGGTCCCGGGGGGGCCGATAAGCAGCAGGTCGTGCCCACCACATGCGGCGATTTCCAGCGCCCGACGTGCAGCGGGCTGCCCGCGCACATCGGCCAGGTCATCGCTGCCTTTGGTCGACCGGGTCATCGACGGTGGCTGAGTCGGAACCCTGCCGATGCGGGTCCTGCCAGCGAGATGAGCACATATCTCCAGCAGGTGATCGGCTGCGCGTAAATCGGCGCCAGCGACCAAACCGGCCTCGGCGGCATTTTCCCGCGGTAACAACAACTGACGCCCGCTGGCGACCGCCGCCACCGCGGCGCTGAGCGCACCTCGCACCGGCCGCAATCTGCCGTCCAGGGACAATTCGCCGATGCACTCCGCACGCCGGGTGAAGCCCCCGGGTAGCTGGCCGGTAGCCACCAGAATGCCCAGCGCAATGGGCAGATCGAATCGTCCCCCGGCTTTTGGCAAGTCGGCAGGCGCCAGGCTGACGGTGATCTTTACCGCCGGGAACTCGAACCGGCAGTTCTGCAGCGCGGCCCTGACCCGATCCTTGCTTTCCCTGACCGCCGCTTCCGGCAAACCGACGATAGACATACCGGGCAGCCCACCGGAGATATTGACCTCTACCGACACCTCGGGGGCTTCCATGCCCAGGTGGGCACGGCTGCAAACGATTGCCAGTCCCATCGGTCCCTCCATCGCTGGAGGCCCGGGCGGGACGGTTTCAGTCCTCCGCGCCGGAATCCTCCGCCGGGCTCTGCTTCTCCAGCTGCTGCAGACGCGTCTCCAGAGCCTCCAGCTTCTTGCGCGTACGCTGCAGGACGCCGCGCTGCACGTCGAATTCTTCGCGTGTCACCAGGTCCAGGCGGCCGAGACCCGCTTGTAACGCAGCACGAAAATTTTGTTCCAGGTCGGTCTGCAGCGCACGCACCCCCTCGGGTACAGCGGCAGAAATCCGTCTGGCCAGGTCATCGATGATCTTTGGGTCTACCAAGTCGATTCTCCTCACGCGCCGGCCCGGCGCCATGGCCAATATCGCTCTATTGAACCTCATTTTTCCACTCGGCGCGCCCCGGCATGGCGCAACTCGGTCGGATAAGGCGCACCAGCATGGTGCGATGCACACACGAAGACGGGGCATCTGCCAGATAAGTCGTTGATTCATAGCGCCGGCACCAACTGGCACGCATCGTGCTTAAGAGTAGACGACCGGCCACTGGCTGGGCAGTAGCGCTGGCTTTGACGACTGCACCAGTCCAGGGGTCATCCGAATTCAAGTGGGAGGCACAACAAGCATGAAACTGGTTACGGCCATTATCAAACCGTTCAAGCTCGACGATGTCCGCCAGACCCTGGCGGACCTGGGCGTGAAGGGCGTCACCGTTACCGAGGTCAAGGGCTTCGGCAGACAACGCGGACATACCGAACTTTATCGCGGCGCCGAGTATGTGGTGGATTTTCTGCCCAAGGTAAAACTCGAGCTTGCGGTAGAAGACGACATTGTCGAACAGGCCATCGAGGCCATCACCAACAGCGCACGCACCGGCAAGATCGGCGACGGCAAGATATTTGTCACCGAGCTCGAGCAGGTCATCCGCATCCGTACCGGCGAGACCGGTCCGGAAGCCGTCTGAGCGTAGCCAAAGGAGAACACTGAAAATGGAGCAAATTGCCGAACTCAGCTACGCACTTGATACATTCTACTTCCTGGTCTGCGGCGCTCTCGTCATGTGGATGGCGGCGGGTTTCACGATGCTCGAGGCCGGCCTGGTGCGGGCAAAGAACACTGCCGAGATCCTGACCAAGAATGTGGGTCTCTACGCGATCGCCAGCATCATGTACATGATCTGCGGCTACGGCATCATGTACGGTGGCGATAACCCCTATATCCCGGACATCAGCTTCCTCGGCAAGGTCGACAACTCAGTCGCGGACGTCGTCGCCGGAGGTGACGACGCGCCTTATTATTCAGCACTGTCCGACTTCTTTTTCCAGGTGGTGTTTGTGGCCACCGCGATGTCCATCGTCTCCGGCGCAGTGGCCGAGCGGATGAAATTGTGGTCCTTCTTCGCGTTTGCCGTCGTGCTGACCGGCTTTATCTACCCGGTTCAGGGTTACTGGAAATGGGGCGGTGGCTTTCTTGATCAACTCGGTTTCGCCGACTTCGCCGGTTCAGGTGTGGTGCATATGTGTGGCGCAGCAGCCGCGCTGGCCGGTGTGATCCTGCTCGGCGCGCGCAAGGGCAAGTACGGCAAGAACGGCCAGATCAACGCCATCCCCGGCAGCAACCTGCCTTTGGCTGCTCTCGGCACGCTGATCCTCTGGCTGGGCTGGTTCGGCTTCAACGGCGGCTCTGAACTCAAAGTCTCGGATGTGGGTGAAGCGAATGCCGTGGCGCTGGTCTTCGTGAACACCAATATGGCGGCTGCGGGTGGATTGCTCGCTGCGTTGTTTGCCGCGAGGCTGGCGTTTGGCAAGGCTGATCTGACGATGGCGCTTAACGGCGCCCTTGCCGGCCTGGTAGCGATCACTGCAGAACCCCTGACGCCGGCGCCCGGCGTAGCCACGCTGATCGGCGCCGTGGGCGGATTGCTGGTGGTGTTCTCGATTGTCAGTCTGGACCGACTGAAGATCGATGACCCGGTCGGCGCCATCTCGGTGCATGGGGTCGTAGGTATGTGGGGACTGCTGGCGGTGCCGCTGACCAATGAAGATGCCACCCTGACTGCTCAGCTGATCGGTATGGTGACCATCTTCGCCTGGGTATTCATCACCAGCTTCATCGTCTGGCTGGTGCTCAAGATGACCGTCGGTATCCGGGTGTCTGAGGAAGAAGAGTACGAGGGCGTGGATATCTCGGAGTGCGGTCTGGAAGCCTATCCGGAGTTCACCAAGGCCGAAGTCTAGACTCGTTCCAAAACACGGGCCTGGCGGGGCGGGAGGCAACTCCCGCCCCGTTTTTTGTTGCCTGCCCGGGGAGCGCTGCCGGTGGTAGACTCGGCCCGGGCTGCCGAGGAGAAAACCGATGAAAATGATCTGCGCGATCATCAAACCGTTCAAGCTGGATGACGTCCGGGAGGCGTTGGCGGACATTGGAGTTCAGGGCGTGACTGTGACGGAGGTCAAAGGTTTTGGCCGCCAAAAAGGGCACACTGAGCTCTACCGGGGCGCTGAGTACGTGGTGGATTTCCTGCCGAAGGTCAAGCTGGAGCTGGCCGTGGACGACAGCCTGGTGGATCAGGTGCTGGAATCGATCACCAGTGTGGCCCGGACAGGCAAGATCGGAGACGGCAAGATCTTTGTCTACGATCTGGAAACGAGCATTCGTATCAGGACCGGAGAAACCGGATCGAAAGCGCTGTAGCAAGTAGACCGGACGGGAGCGACAGGCTGATGAAACATCTGGCATTGCTCGTCGTGAGCGGCATGTTGGCAATCGCCGGCAGTCCTGCCCACGCGCAGAAAGAAGTCTACCGCTGGGTAGACAGTCAGGGTGTCGTGCACTTTAGCGACGTTCCCGACGACCCGGCCGCGGAACCCACCGGCGTTACCACCCAGGGCACCGACCCGCAAAAGGTGGCAGCCCGCCAGCAGCAGTTCGCTGAGCAGTATCAGGCGGATGAGCAGCTTGCCGCGGCCAGCGCCGAGGAACAGGCCGATGCCAGACGCCAACAGGAAACCGCCGCTCGGCAAAGACAGATTGGCTGCACAGCGGCGCGCAAACGCCTGGAAACCTATACCACTGCCCCCCGGCTTTACGAGAAAGGGCCAGATGGCAGTCGCAGATACCTGACCGCCGACGAAATAGACCAGGCTCGGGCCAGCGCCATGGATGATGTCGCCTCCTGGTGTGATGACTGAGGCCCGGGCTCCCGGCGCCTGAAGAGACTCGCTGCGCTATACTGCAGGCCCCGGATCAACGGGGGCCTGACAGGACTCGTGGTCAAGGTTTCCCTGCCCGACTCAGGGCCGAAACCGATAGACCCGATCGGCCTCGGGCCGCGTATCAGCTGAGGGCAGCGAACGATCATGAGAGCCGGATTTATCGGTCTCGGCGCCATGGGCCGACCCATGGCCATCAACCTCCACAAAGCGGGCCTTCTCGGGTCGATATGGAACCGGACCCCCGCCGCGGCAGCCTCTCTGGCCGCTGAAATCGGCTGCGATCAGGCAACGGATCCGGGCAGTATGGCTGCCGAATCGGATCTGCTGGTCAGCTGCGTTTCGCGCGATCAGGATGTGCTTGAGGTCGTGGATGCGTTGACCCCGCGTATTCGGCCCGGCGCAGTGATGATCGATTGCTCAACGATCAGCGCGAGTACCGCGCGAGAAGCCGCCAGCCGGCTGAGCGAGGCCGGGGCCGGCTTCCTGGATTGCCCGGTCAGCGGCGGAACCGAGGGGGCGAAAGCCGGCACGCTGTCGATCATGGTCGGTGGCGACGCGGACTGCCTTGAGCAAGCGCGACCTGTGCTCGAGGCGATGGGGCGCACGATCGTGCATATGGGCCCGGTAGGCGCTGGCCAGGCCGCAAAAGCCACCAACCAGATCATGGTCGCCGGTATCAATCAGGCGGTCACCGAGGCGCTGGCGTTTGCCCGGGCTCACCAGCTGCCGATGGTCGACCTGATCACAGCCTTGTCTGGCGGCGCCGCGGGCAACTGGTTCCTGAGCCACCGGGGTCCGACGATGGTCCGCGGCGAGTTTCCGCTCGGATTCAAAGTCGACCTGCACCAGAAAGATTTGCAGATCTGCGCTGCGATGGCGGCCGAGTTCGGGGTGACGCTATCGGTGGTCGAAAGCACGCTACACGACTACCGGGCGTTGCTCGCGCAGGAAAACGGCGACGAAGACATTTCCTCGTTGTTCCGGCTCAAGTCCGCGATGTTTCCGGACGGCAGCGCCTAGGTGACCCGGCGGGTAAACAAGACACTGCAACCGGCCGGTCATCGGCGATTGCTGCTGCCGAATTTCTGCGCGCCGGACTCGGTCATCACGGTCGTGGTGATCACCGAACTGGTCGCGGTAGTACTCACGCTGGGACGCAGCGATCAGATCGGCGATGGATCCTTCTGGCAGGACCTGGCCAGAACCTCCCTGTTTCTGTTGTGGATCGGCCTGGGCAGCGCGGCCGTGCTGTGCAAGGCCCGCGGCTATCTGTCCGGGTTGACGGTCCCTCGAGCGGTGATCGTCTCACTTGGCCTGCTGCTCGCGGTCACTGCGCTGACCTCGGAAGCCGGCTGGTGGCTGAATCAGTACTGGGCGCAGATGCGCCTGATCGACAGCGACCGGGACCCCGGTGCGCATTTGCGCTTCCTCGGCGCGAATCTGCTGACCTGCCTGATCGTGGGCAGTCTGGCGCTGCGCTACTTTTACGTCGCCCAGCAATGGCGCCGCAACGTACAGCTGGAGGCCGCGTCCCGGGTCAATGCCTTGCAGGCGCGGATCCGCCCGCACTTCCTGTTTAACAGCATGAACACCATCGCCGCGCTGACCCGCAAGGATCCGGCGCTGGCCGAGGAGGCGGTGGAGGATCTCGCCGATCTGTTCCGTGCTTCGCTGCGCGATTCGAGCACGCCGCTGACGCTCAAGGAAGAGATGGAAATCGCGCGCATCTATCAGCGCATAGAACAACTGCGGCTCGGTGACCGGCTGCGTGTGGTGTGGAAGGTAAAGACCCTGCCGCTGCGCGCACAAATCCCGGGGCTTTCACTGCAACCGCTGCTCGAGAACGCGATCTATCATGGCATCGAACCGCGACCGGACGGCGGTGAGGTGATCGTTTCCGGTTGCGAAAGCGAGCCCGGCATGATCGAAATGACGATCAGCAACCCGCTGCCGGCGCCAGGCGATGAGTCACGCCGCCAGGGCAATCAGATCGCCTTGTCGAATATCAGCGAACGATTCGAGCTGGCCTACGGCGGCCGCGCCGAAGTCGAATACGGCGTGAAGCAGGATCGTTATGAAGTGCGGCTGCGGTTCCCGCGGATGGAACAAACACGATGAAAGTGCTGGTGGTGGACGATGAAGGGCCGGCCCGCGAACGGCTGGCGCAGCTGGTAGAGGATATCGACGGCTTCGAGGTCGTCGGCAGCGCAAGCGATGGTCGCGATGCGCTGGCGCAGGCGGAGTCAGCCGGCCCGGATATCGTGCTGATGGATATCCGCATGCCCGGCATGGACGGCATCGAAGCAGCGGGTCATCTCGCTCGCCTGGAGCAACCGCCGGCGGTGATTTTTGTGACCGCCTACGACGATTACGCGCTGAAGGCCTTCGAGACGGCAGCCGTGGGCTATATCCTCAAGCCCGTCCGGCGCAGCAGATTGCAGGCCGCGATGGCCCGCGCGTCACGCCCGACGCGAGCCCAGCTGGCCGGCATCGGTATGGACCGCAGCCACCGCCGCCACATCAGCGCCAGGGTCGGCAGTCATCTGCAACTGGTGCCGCTGGAGGAGATTCGCTACTTTCGTGCCGATCAGAAATATGTCAGTGTGCGGCACGCTGAGGGCACGCACCTCATCGACGAATCGTTGAAAGATCTCGAGGAAGAATTCGCGCAGGAGTTCGTCCGCATTCACCGCAATGCGCTGGTCGCGATCAGGCATATCGAAGCGGTGCAGCGCAGTGAAAGCGGACAGCTCCAGGTAAGACTCAGGGACTGCGAGGAAGTGCTGCCCGTGAGTCGCAGACACACCGCCGGATTCCGGCGAAAGGTTCAATCCGGATGATCAGAGAGTTACGCATTGCCACCCGCCAGAGCCGGCTCGCCCTGTGGCAGGCCGAGTATGTCGCCGATATCTTGCGGCGGGCACACCCGGGCATCGAAATTGAAGTGATCCCGATGTCGACACGCGGTGACGAAGTGCTCGATCGCTCGCTGGCCAAGATTGGCGGCAAAGGCCTGTTTATCAAGGAACTGGAAGTCGCGATGCTCGAGGACCGGGCCGACATCGCGGTCCACTCGATGAAGGATGTGCCCTGGGACATGCCCAAGGGCATGATGATCGGCGCGATATTGCAGCGGGCTGATCCCGGGGACGCCCTCGCCTCGGCCGGCGGTATCGACGCACTTGATGCGTTGCCCGAAAACGCCCGCGTCGGGACGTCGAGCCTGAGAAGGCAATCGCAGATGCGGTTCATTCGCCCGGATCTGATCATCGAGCCGGTGCGCGGCAATGTCGAAACCCGTTTGCGCAAGCTGGATGAAGGCGATTTCCACGCGGTGGTGCTGGCCGCTGCCGGGCTCAAGCGGCTCGGCCTCGGAGAGCGCATCACTGGCCGGCTGAACTATGACGAGTGTCTGCCGGCCGTAGGTCAGGGCGCGATCGGAATCGAGTGCCGGACCGACAAGGAGGAAGTGCGGGCTGCATTGAAAACCGTGGAACACGAGAACAGCCGACGCTGCGTGGATGCCGAACGCAGCTTTGCCGCGACGCTGAAAGCCAGTTGCGAGTCGCCGGTCGCTGCCTATGCGGAAATCCGCGAGAACGAACTGTATCTGCGCGGCATGGTGGCCAACCCGGAAGGAACCAGGCTGATGCGGATGGAACTCCGGGGCAGCCAGTCCGACGGTCGCCGTATCGGCAATGATCTGGCGCGAAAAATGCTCGCGGACGGCGCAGGTGAGTTGCTGGAGGAGATCAAAGAACAGTTATGAGCAATAGCGAGCTGGACGGGATCACCGTACTGGTCACCCGGCCACGGGAGCTCGCAGAGCCGCTGTGCAAGGCAGTGGAAGCTCATCGAGGCCGCGCTATCCGCTGGCCAGGCCTGGAGATCGAATCGCGCATCGCAGACGCCGACGTCACCAGCAAGCTGCGCCAGGCTGGTGACGATGATGTGGTGATTTTTGTCAGTCGCAATGCGGTAACCCATGGCGCCGAGCTGCTGGGCACGCCGCTACGACCCGCGTTGGCCGCGATCGGACCGTCTACCGAAGCAGCGTTGCGGCGATGGGGCTTCGAACCGGACATACTCTCACCGGGCCATGACTCAGAGGCGCTGCTCGAACACCCGGCTTTTGCCGACCTCGAGGGCCGCCGGGTATTCATCGTGCGCGGCGTCGGCGGTCGTGAACTGCTGGCCGATGAACTCGGCCGCCGCGGGGCGGAAATCGTGTATCTGGAAGTCTATCAGCGGCAATCGGCGCTGCATCCTCCGCACCGCGTAGAGGAGCTGCTGCAGCTCTGGCAGCGCGGCGGAATCCACATATTCACCGCCACCAGCGTGGGCATTCTCGACAATCTCTATCATTCGCTGGGCGAGCACGGCGCGGATCTTCTCAACCGGACGCCACTGGTGACCGCGAGCGCTCGTGTGATAAAAAGGGCAGAGAGCGCGGGGCACCGTGCGGAGCGGTTGCTGAGCCAGGCGCCGGATGACAACTCCCTGCTCCATGCCATCATCTCCTGGCGAGAGTCGACCTCCGACCAGCCCGCCGTCACGGACAATGATCATGAATGAAAACACCCCCAGGGAACCGTCCGGCCAACAGGATCCGGCAGCGGCGACGCCGCCGACCGGTGAGGCCGGGGTCCAGGCCGAACAGGCGGCGCCGGAAGCCCCGCCCGCATCCGACCCGGGCATATCGGCCGGTGGCGAGCCGGGCAAGCCAAACCAGGTGCCGCGCAGCGGCCGCGGTCTTGCCGCCCTCGCGCTGTTGCTCGCGGCGATCGCGGTAGCCGCCGCGGTCTATGTGATCTCGAACCAGCGGCAAGCCACTGCGTCGGTGGAGGACGGGCGGGCGCAGCTGACCGCGGCAATGAGCCGGCTCGAGTCCAGTACCCGCGAGCTTGCATCGCGCTTCGAAGCGATCGAATCTGACCGCAGCAAGGCACGCGCTGAGCGGGCCGCAGCGGATGATCTGCTGCAGAGTCTGGACGCGCGGACTGATGAACTGGAAAGCAACGTGGCGAGGCTGGCCCGCAGCCGTGAAGCCTCTGGCACCCAACTGCGGCGCGCCGAAGCGGAACAATTGCTGCGCATCGCGAATTATCAGCTCAACCTGGCGCGCAATCCCGACACGGCGCTGGCCGCATTGCTCGAGGCCGATGCCGTCCTCGCCGGGCTGGCTGACCCGCGACTGCAGCCGGTGCGCAGACAAATCTCCGATGACCTGCTCGCGCTGCGTTCCATCGAACGGGTCGATCTGGAAGGCATTGCTCTGCGGCTGGACAGTCTGGCCCGCCAGGTGAATCAGCTGCCGCTGAATTCGGATGCGCGCGAATTGTCGGGTCTGGATCAGCCGGCGACACCAGCCAGCGGAGGCTGGGCCCGGTTCAAACAGAAGGTAGCGGAGTTTGTCGCCGGCATATTTACGGTACGCCGCACGGAAAGCGTCTCGGGGCCGCTGTTGTCGAGAGACGAGGCGTTCTTCCTGCGCCGCAATCTGGAATTGGAGCTTCAGGCGGCGCGGCTGGCGGTGCTGTCGGCCAACGCCGATGTATTTAAGGCGAGTCTGGACGCCGCGAAGCGCTGGACCGAGGAGTATTTTGATCAGCAGGCCAGCTCGGTCAGCGGATTTATCCGCGATCTGACTGCGCTCCGGGGACAGCGCCTGGAGGTCCCACTGCCGGATATCTCAGGCGCTTTGCAGGTGTTTCGTGAGCTGGCTGACCGCCAGCCAGCCCGTGGGGGCGGCCGCCCGATCGACATCCCGGCGCAAAGCCCCGATCAGGCTCCGGCCGAGTCGGCGCTTGAAGATGATGCTCAGGCCGGAGATCAATGAAGATCGGGCTGTACATTATTCTCGGCCTGCTGGCAGGAGCGTTCGGCGCTCACTTCCTGATGCAGGATGTCGGCTATGTGTTGATCAACATGCGCGGCTACGCGGTGGAGATGTCGGTGCCCGGACTGATTCTGGCTCTGGCCGCGTTTTATCTGGCCATACGCATCGTGATCCACCTATTCCGCGCGCCGCGTCGGCTGGGTCAGGCGGCAGGTGCTTATCGTTCGCGCCGCGCCCGAAAACAGTACACGCGTGGCTTGATCGCAATCGCCGAGGGCAACACCTCCAAGGGCGAACGCCTGCTGACTCGTGGCGCCCGCCGCAGCGAAGCGCCATTGCTTAACTATCTCGCCGCGGCCAGAGCCGCGCAGGCGCAGGGTGCCGACGAACGTCGCGACAACTGGCTGTTGCTGGCGCGCGAGGAGGAACCGGCCGCCGAGGTCGCGGTACTGCTGACGCAGGCGGAGCTGCAGGTCGAACGCGGCCAGTTCGAGGAAGCGGTCCGCAGTCTGGAGAAGGTCGGCGAGACTGCCCCCAATCACGGCCGCCGGCTGATGCTGCTCGCCCGGGCCTATCGCGCCCAGGGTGACTGGAGTGCGCTGCGCGATATCCTGCCGCGACTGAACAAGAGCAAGGCGATGGCGCAGGCCGATCTTGAAGCCTTGCAACGGGATATGTGCACGGCATTGATGGAGCAGGCCGCCAGCGAATGCGACGGCAACAAGGTCGACGAGGTCTGGAACGCGCTGCCAAATTCGATCCGCGCCAACCCGCGGCTGTTTTCGACCTATACCCGTGCCGCTTCACGCTGCGGCGGCCACGACAAACTCGAAAAATCGGTACGCAAGGTATTGAAGACCACCTGGGATCCGGAGCTGGTCGCGCTGTATGGCGAACTGGAAACCAGTCGGCCCGCCGCTCATCTTGCGCATATTGAGGCGTGGCTGGCCCGACGCGGAGACGACCCGGTGTTGCTGCTGGCCGCGGCCAGGCTTTGCATACAGAACCAGCTTTGGGGCAAGGCGCGAAGCTACCTGGAAAGCAGCCTGGCGCTGAGTCCCAATGCGCAGGGCTACCGGGTCTACGGCCAGCTGCTGGAGAAGATGGGCGAGTCTGACGGTGCCGCGGAAGCGTTCAGACTCGGTCTGGAAGCGGCCACCTTCAGTGCCGACCGGCCGGCGCTCGGCGGGCCCGGTATTGCAAGCCGGAGGACCTGAGCCGTCAGCCCCGAACGCTCGACGACAAGCCTTTAATCCGGGGGCTCTCCCTGCAGCGGTTGCGCATAGTCAAAAGAATCGAAAAACAGCTGTCCCTGTGGCAAGCCGTGGCGGGGAAACAGGTTTCTCGCCGCTTCGATCATCGGCGGCGGGCCGGCCATGTACACATCCCAGCCAGAAAGGTCAGGGAAATCCGCAATCACCGCCTCGTGCACAAAGCCGGTCCGTCCCTGCCAGTTATCATCGTTTCCAGGCTCAGACAGCACCGGCACGAAGTGGAACCCGGGATGGTTCCTGGACCACTCCAGCAGGTGCTGTTGATCGTAGAGGTCGATCCGGGCCCGGACACCCCAGTAGAGATGTACCGGCCGGTCCCAGCCAAGATGAAACGCATGAGCCAGCATGGCTTTGAGCGGGCCGTAGCCGGTGCCGCCGCCCACCAGCACGATCGGCCGGGGGCGGTCTTCGCGCAGATAAAACTGCCCCAGCGGTCCTTCCAGCCTGAGCAGGGCACGAGGCTTCATATCCTCGAACACGTAATCCGAGAAGCGCCCGCCGGGCACCCGCCGGACATGAATCTCCAGCAATTCTGCAGCGTGCGGCGGATTGGCGATGGAAAAGCTGCGTCGCTCGCCGTCGCTGAGCAGGATATCGACATATTGTCCGGCCAGGTATTCGAACGGCTCGAACCCGGGCAGCTTCAGAGCCAGTTCCATCACGTCCGGGCACAATCGCCGCGCGCGCTGCACGCGACAGGGCAAACGCCGGATGCGGATATTGCCTGGCGTCTCCAGCGGCGCGATCTCCACCTCGAGGTCGCTCGACGCGACCGCCTGACACAGCAGCGCCTGCTGCGCAGCCAGATCCGACGCGTTCAGCGCGACCGGTGTGCCACGCGGGTAGCTGACCCGACCGCTGATAATGCGCGCCTTGCAGGACATGCAGCTGCCGCCGCGACAGCTGTGCGGCAGGTTCAGCCCATTGCGCAATCCGGCGGCCAGCACCGACTCGCCATCCGCAGTTTCAAAACGCTTGCCAGAAGGATGAAGCGTGACAGTGAAGCTCATGGAGTATCCTGCTGCAACGTTGGGTCACCTGGAGAAACCCTGATATGAAGGTAGCCATTGCCGGCGCGGGTTATACCGGCGTGCGTCTGGCCCAACTCTGCCGTCAACAGGGCCTCGACGTGTTTGCCATGACCCGATCGCCTGGCCAGCAGGCAAAACTCGCCGCTTTGGGCGTGAGCTGCGAACTGCTTGACCTCGACGCAGTCCCGGCGCCGGCGCTGCCTGTCGCGGAGCTTGCCGGCAGGTCTGTAGTGTATATGGTCCCGCCGCCCGATTCAGGGTCCACTGACCTGCGCATGGCGCGCTTTCTTGCCGCGCTTTCGGCTCTCGCGGCGCAGAGCGGTCCGCCGGACAAGCTGGTCTACCTCAGCACCAGTGCCGTTTATGGCGATTGTCATGGGCGATCCGCCGATGAAACGACCCCCACCCGCCCCGCCAGCGATCGTGGGCGCCGTCGTCTGGATGCGGAACAGCAGGTGTTGACCTGGGGGCAGACCCATGACGTCCCGGTGTGCATATTGAGGGTCCCCGGAATCTACGGACCCGGCCGATTACCGTTGGCGCGGCTGGCGGCCGGGGCGACGGTCGCCCGGGACAATGGAAATCCGCGGCCCGGCAACCGGATTCATGTCGACGACCTTTGCGGGGCGTGCCTGGCGGCGCTGACGTATACCGGCGACCATCAGGTTTTCAATGTCGGCGACGGCAACCATGCCAGCATGGGTGAGTATTTCCGCCGTGTCGCGGCGCTTGCCGGGCTCCCGGCGCCTGACGAGCAGGACATGGAGACATTGCTGGAGCGGTCATCGCCGATGATGCGTGGTTTCCTGCAGGAATCCAGACGTCTGGATACCACGCTGATGGTCGAGGAACTGGACTTCCAGCCTCGCTACCGGAGTCTCGATGCCGGCATCCTTGCCAGCCTCGGCGAGCCGCCCGAATTCAGCTGATCAGGGTCGCGACGCAGCGCTGTTGAGCCAGTCGGTGAGCGGCCCCCATTGCTCCCAGTCCGGCCACGCCAGGTACTCGGGCAGTTCAAATACGCCGAGTCCCCGGGAATAGGCACGGATATAGTTTTGCGCCTCTCTCAGCGTCGCCACGTAGGGCACCGCCTGCTTGCGCAGAAACACGTCCAGCTCGTCAAAGATCACCGTATTTTCGCGTATCCGGTTACCGACCAGACCGATCTTGGCCTGGCGTCGCTCGACTTTGCCGGCCGACAACAGCTCGTCGATGAAATGGCGTGTCGCCCGCATATCTATCTCCGAAGGCATTACCGGCACGATCACTGTCTCGGCCCGCTTGAGCAGATCGGTCAACTCGCGCCCGTGGCTGCGCGCCGGAGCGTCGATGACCAGATAGTCGGCATCACGCGGCAGGTGACGCAGCCCGTCGTCGAAGGCCGCCAGCGCGGTGATCTCCGGCCGATCTGCGGGTCGGGTTTCCGCCCAATCCAGACTTGAACGTTGAGGGTCGAAGTCGGCCAGCGCGACTTTGTGGCCGCGGACCGCGTAATAGCTGGCCAGGTTGGTGGCAATGGTGCTCTTGCCGCAACCTCCCTTGGCGTTCATGACAATGATATGGCGCATGCTTCCCCTCCCAAATGATCGTCCAATACCGAAGGATTCAGCTCAGCCCGAGTTCAGGCCACAGAGCGTCGATCCGGCGGCGCGTATCTTCATCCATTGTGATCGGTGTTCCCCATTCGCGATTCGTCTCACCCGGCATCTTGTTGGTCGCGTCGAAACCAATCTTTGATCCCAGACCGGACACCGGCGAGGCAAAATCGAGATAGTCGATCGGCGTGCGCTCGATGATGGTGGTATCCCGGGCAGGGTCCATGCGGGTGGTCATCGCCCAGATCACATCCTTCCATGAGCGTACGTCGACGTCGTCGTCGGTGACGATAACAAATTTGGTATACATGAACTGCCGCAGGAAAGACCAGACGCCCATCATCACGCGACTGGCATGGCCGGGATATTGCTTGCGTATGCTGACGATGGCCATGCGGTAGGAGCAACCTTCCGGCGGCAAATAAAAATCTGTGATCTCCGGATACTGGCGTTTCAATATCGGCACAAACACTTCGTTCAGCGCTACCCCGAGAACCGCCGGTTCATCGGGCGGCCGGCCGGTGTAGGTGCTGTGATAGATCGGGTTGTCGCGACTGGTTATGCGATCGATGGTAAACACCGGAAATTCTTCTACTTCATTGTAGTAGCCGGTGTGGTCGCCGAACGGTCCTTCCGGCGCGGTGTCGCCAGGCGCGATATGTCCTTCCAGCACGATTTCCGCTGTGGCCGGAACCTGCAGATCGCTGCCCAGGCATTTAACCAGTTCCGTCTTCGAGCCGCGCAAGAGGCCGGCAAATGCGTACTCGGACAAGGTGTCCGGGACCGGCGTCACCGCGCCGAGGATGGTGGCGGGGTCCGCTCCCAGTACCACGGCAAGCGGGAAATTTTTTCCCGGATGAGCGCTTTGCCAGGCGCGGAAGTCCAGGGCGCCGCCGCGATGGGAGAGCCAGCGCATGATCACGCGGTTACGGCCGATCACCTGCTGGCGGTAGATACCCAGGTTTTGTCTCGGATGCTGCGGGCCCCTGGTAACCACCAGGCCCCAGGTAATCAACGGACCGGCATCGCCCGGCCAGCAGGTCTGCACTGGCAATCTGCCGAGGTCTACGTCCGGGCCCTCAACGACGTTGGCCTGGCATGGACCCGAGCGGCGCAGTTTTGGGCCCATGTTCAACACCTGCCGGAATATCGGCAGCTTGTCCCATGCATCGCCCATGCCCTTCGGCGGCTCCGGCTGACGCAGAAACGCGAGCAACTCGCCCACTTCGCGCAAGGCATCGACCGACTCCTCGCCCATGCCCAGCGCGACGCGCTCGGGAGTACCGAACAGATTGCCAAGTACCGGCATCTGGTAACCTTCGGGCTGTTCGAACAACAGCGCGGGACCGCCCGCGCGCAGGGTGCGGTCGCAAACTTCGGTCATCTCCAGGCGCGGACTGACGGGCGCGTTGATGCGCTTCAACAGATTCCGGGCCTCAAGCTGACCTAGAAAATCGCGGAGATCACGGTATTTCATAGTGCCTGTCTGGGACGTGCCGCCGACACTATAATCAGCCTCACTCTTTGATGAAAGCAAAAGCCAGGTCGGAACGCATGATTCAACTGCAAACCTCAGCGATGTTGACGCGATCGTGAGTAGCGTAGACAAGCGTGGCCCGTCAGCACTGGCGAGCGCCGGCGTGCGCTTCGTCAAGATGCACGGCCTCGGCAACGACTTCGTGGTCATCGACCGCCGCTACCAGAGTTTTACTCCACAACAGGAAGATATACGGGCGATGGCCGATCGCCACACCGGGATCGGCTTCGATCAACTGCTGTTGCTCGATCCGCCGCGCGGCGACGGCGATGTCGCCTTCGGCATCTTCAATGCGGACGGCCGCCCGGCGGAGCAATGCGGCAACGGGCTGCGTTGCGTCGCCTTGCTGTTTTATGAAACCAGCGCGCGGCGGCGGCGGGAAATGTCGCTGGAGAGTCCGGCAGGCACGGTGCGCGCCCGGGTCATGGACAACGGCATGGTCACCGTAGAGATGGGCCGGCCGGACTTTGCGCCGGCCGCGCTGCCGTTCGAGGCGACAGAACAGGCGGCGAGCTATACCATTGAAGTCGCGGGCCGGACGGTGGAATTCGGTGCGGTGTCAATGGGGAATGCGCATGTGGTGATCCGCGTCGCCAGCGCAGCGCAAGCGCCGGTAGCAGAAATCGGACCGCTACTGGAGCGGCATCCGGCATTCCCGAAAGGCACCAACGTCGGCTTTATGGAGATCGTTGACCGCAAGCGCATCAGCTTGAGAGTACATGAGCGCGGTTGTGGCGAAACCCGTGCTTGCGGGACTGGAGCCAGCGCAGCCGCCGCAGTTGCGCGGCTTTGGGGCGAAACCGACGACACCGTCACCGTCAGCTTGCCTGGCGGAGATCTTGACATCGCCTGGCGAGGCGACGATGAACCGCTATGGATGACAGGACCCGCCGTCAGAATTTACGAAGGAATCACGAATCAATGAGCCGACACCAGACCAGCAACGCCATGGCCGAACTTCCCCGAGAGGATGAAGTCGTCAGGTTTCTCGCCGAAAACCCGGATTTCTTTGACCGGCATCCGCAGTTGCTTGGCGGGATGCGACTGCCACATAACAACGGCGGCGGCACGATATCGCTGGTCGAGCGCCAGCTCGATGTGCTGCGGGCCAAGAATCGTAAGCTGGACAAGCGCCTGCGCGAGCTGGTCGGCGTGGCGCGCAGCAATCATGAGCTTTCGGACAAGATACACCGGCTGTCACTGCAGCTGATCGAGGCCAGGGGCGTAGACGAAATCATGCGCCGGCTCGAGCTGGCGCTGCGAGAGGACCTCGGTGCCAATGAGTCGGTGATGGTGCTTTTCCATGAGCCATCCACCATCGTCCAGGCGCCGGATTCCAGGTTTTTGCGCCGGGTCGAGCGCAGCGATGATTGCCTGAAGCCTTTCGCCACGTTTATCGAGCAAGGACAGCCGCGCTGTGGCCGCGCGCGCGACGCGCAACTGGATTTCCTGTTCCCCGATCACGCGGACGAAATCGGCTCCGTCGCCCTGGTGCCGCTGGGCCCCGGGGCCAGCATCGGCATGCTGGCTATCGGCAGCCACGATCAGGATCGCTTCCACCCGGGCATGAGCACCGATTTCCTTGAACGTATCGGTGATCTGATCGCGGTGGCAGTCCCGGGCAGGGACGACTGACGGGAGCGGCGCGTGTCCGGACTGGATCGCGAATGGATCCTGGCCTATGGGCGACACCTGCGCTATGAGCGGCGCATGTCCTCCAATACGGAAAAAAACTACCGCCGCGACGTCAACGCATTGCGCCGTTTTCTGGAAAGCGAGAAATTGGCCAGCTGGGGCTCTGTCGATACCTACCATATCCGCGCGTTTGCCTCGTGGTCGCACCGCCGGGGCCTGGCGGCCAGCAGTATCCAGCGGCGCCTGTCCGCGCTGCGCGGATTTTTCCGCTATCTGCTGCGCGAGGGAGAGGTCGAGGCCAACCCGGTTCTCGATGTCCAGGCGCCACCGCTGGCGAAACGGCTGCCGAAAACCCTGGACGTTGATCAGGTCGCGCGACTGCTGGAGATCGACAGCGACCACCCGCTGGCGGTGCGCGATCGGGCGATTATGGAACTGTTTTATTCCAGCGGCTTGAGACTTGCCGAGCTGACCGGTCTGGACATCACGGATCTGGACCTGAGCGAAGGCAGTGTGCGGGTCACCGGCAAGGGCAACAAGACCCGCGTGCTGCCGATAGGCCGCAAGGCCGTAACGGCGATCAACCGATGGCTGGCGATCCGCGCCGACAAGGCCGACACGGAAGAGACGGCGCTGTTCGTCAGCCGTCTCGGCCGCCGGATAAGCACCAGAACGGTGCAGACCCGATTGCGTGAATGGTCCCGCAGACTGGGCATGGCCTCCGGGGTTAACCCTCATCTGCTGCGGCACTCCTTCGCCACCCACCTGCTCGAGTCCAGCGGCGACCTGCGGGCGGTACAGGAATTGCTCGGGCACGCCGATATCGGCACCACCCAGATTTATACCCACCTTGATTTCCAGCACCTCGCCCGCATCTATGACAAATCGCATCCCCGCGCCCGCAAGCGCCAGGACGACTCTGTCAACGATCCCGACGCCGATCCGGGTACAGATTCCGACTGACGCCGGCCAGCCGGCGCTGCATTACAAAAAGGACGATCCCCATGGAGCAATTTCGTGGCACCACGGTGCTGTCAGTGCGTCGCAACGGCATCGTGGCCGTCGGCGGCGACGGCCAGGTCACTCTTGGCGACACGGTGATGAAAGGCAATGCGCGTAAAGTCCGACGCCTGTTCGACGGACGCGTGATCGCCGGATTCGCCGGCGGGACCGCCGATGCGTTCACCTTGTTCGAGCGTTTCGAGTCCAAGCTGGAGCAGTACGGCAATCTGACCCGGGCCGCGATCGAACTGGCCAAGGACTGGCGCAGCGACCGCATCCTGCGCCGTCTGGAAGCATTGCTGTGCGTGGCCGACGCGGAAAAATCCCTGACCATCTCCGGCAACGGCGACGTGATTGAACCCGAGCGCGACCTGATGGCGATCGGCTCGGGCGGCTCCTATGCGTTGTCCGCAGCCAGAGCCTTACTCGAGAATACTGAGTTGGATGCCCCCACGATAGTGCGTAAATCGCTGCAGATCGCTGCAGATGTCTGCATTTATACAAATAGCAATATTGTCGTCGAGACCCTGGAATCGTCCACGGCGAACAACCGACCGGGAGCCTGAGCAATGAGCCAGATGACCCCAAGAGAGATCGTCCAGGAACTGGACAAGCATATCGTCGGTCAGGATGACGCGAAGCGCTCCGTGGCCATCGCGTTGCGTAATCGCTGGCGGCGAATGCAGGTAGCCGAGCCGATGCGCGGTGAGATCACCCCGAAGAACATTCTGATGATCGGACCCACCGGTGTTGGCAAGACCGAGATCGCCCGCCGGCTGGCCAGACTGGCGCGAGCCCCGTTTATCAAGGTCGAGGCCACCAAGTTCACCGAGGTCGGGTATGTCGGGCGCGAAGTGGACAGCATCATCCGCGATCTGGTCGACGAAGCGGTGAAGATGAGCCGTGAGTTGCAGATGGAGAAAATGCGCGACCGGGCCCAGGACGCTGCCGAAAGCCGGGTACTCGACGCCCTGTTGCCCGGTTCCCACGACAGCTGGGGCGGCGGCGAGCAGGAAGGCGAGACCCCGGGTGGTGCCGAGACGCGGCAGAAATTTCGCAAGATGCTTCGTGAGGGCAAGCTGGACGAACGCGAGATCGAGATCGAGACCCGGGCCATGCCGATGGGCGTCGAGATCATGGCCCCACCCGGAATGGAGGAGATGACCCAGCAGTTACAGGGCATGTTCCAGAATCTGGGTGGTGGCCGTACGCGGACACGGAAGCTCAAGATCAAGGATGCGTTCCGGCTGCTGATCGACGAAGAAGCGGCCAAGATGATCAATGAGGAAGAGCTGAAGCTGAAGGCGGTGGACGACGTCGAACAAAACGGCATCGTGTTCATCGACGAGCTCGACAAGGTAGCCAAGCGCAGCGAAGGCGTGGGAGCGGATGTGTCCCGCGAGGGCGTGCAGCGCGACCTGCTGCCGCTGGTGGAAGGCTGCACCGTGAACACCAAATACGGCATGGTGCGCACCGACCATATTCTGTTTATCGCTTCGGGCGCGTTTCACGTGGCCAAACCGTCGGATCTGATCCCGGAGCTGCAGGGACGCTTCCCGATCCGGGTCGAGCTGGACGCGCTGACCACGGCGGAATTCCAGCGCATCCTGACCGAGCCCGACTGTTCTCTGACCGAGCAGTACGCTGCGTTGATGGGAACCGAAGGCGTCGACCTCAGCTTCGCCGAAAGCGGAATCCTGCGCGTCGCCGAGATCGCCTTTCAGGTCAACGAACGCACCGAGAATATCGGCGCGCGGCGTTTGCATACGGTACTGGAGCGATTGCTTGAGTCGGTGTCCTTCGAGGCTGCCGACCGCACCGGGCATGTGGTCCGCGTCACCGGTGAGTATGTCGATGAGCACCTGGGCGAGCTGGTCAAGGACGAGGATCTGACCCGCTACATCCTGTAGGTCATCGCCGGCCCCGCGGCACGCGGTAGAATGCAGGTTCTGACCAAAACCAGGGCATGCCCGGATATCCAAGGTATGAGCGAGAAAGCACCCATCCCCACCGAAATCCGTCTGCGCAGGAAGTCACGCCTGCTGGAACTCAGCTACGCAGACGGTCGCAAGACGAGTCTGCCCTGCGAGTATCTGCGGGTGTTTTCGCCCTCAGCCGAGGTCCAGGGTCATGGTCCCGGACAGGCAGTGCTGATGGTGGGCAAGGAATCGGTGAATATCTCCGCGGTGGAGCCGGTGGGCCATTACGCGGTACGTCTGCGCTTCGACGATGGCCACGACTCCGGGCTTTTCACCTGGCCCTATCTGGATTATCTGGCGAAGAACCAGGACGAGAACTGGCAGGGCTATCTGGATCGCCTGGCCGAGGTGAAGTACCAACGGCGAGAGCCGAAGCCGCTGGAGGATTAAGCGTGAGCAAGGAACGCGGCACCGTCGATTTCGGTTTCGAACAGGTCGACGCCGAAGACAAGGCGCGGCGTGTCCGCGGCGTGTTCGACTCCGTGGCCGATCGCTATGACCTGATGAACGACCTGATGTCGCTGGGCATCCACCGCTTGTGGAAACGGTTTACCGTGTCACAGACCGGGCTGCGGCCTGGCGACGCTGCGCTGGATGTGGCCGGCGGCACCGGCGATCTCAGCCTCGGCATGGCGCGGAGAGTCGGCCGCACCGGCCGGGTCGTGCTGACCGACATCAATGCCGCGATGCTCACCCGGGGTCGCGACCGCCTCCTTGATCAGGGAAACATCGGCAACATAAGCTTCTGTGTCGCCGACGCGGAACAATTGCCGTTCCCGGACGCCTGTTTCGATTGCGTGACCATCGGCTTTGGGCTGCGCAACGTCACCGACAAGTCCGCGGCGCTTGCGGCCATGTACCGCGTGCTCAAGCCTGGCGGTCAGTTGCTGGTGCTGGAATTTTCGCACCCGGTGGCGCCGGGGCTCGCGCCGATCTACAACGCTTACTCGTTCAAGATGCTGCCGGCGATGGGGCAACTGGTGGCGGGCGACGGAGACAGTTACCGCTACCTGGCCGAGTCCATCCGCATGCACCCGGACCAGGACACGCTGAAAGGCATGATGATCGACTGCGGATACGACAACTGCAGTTACCACAATCTGTCCGGGGGCATCGTCGCCCTGCATCGCGGCTACCGACTCTAGGCCGGGACCGATCCTTGTCCGCGCAGCTGTTCAGACCGTTCGAGAATCTGCTCAACCGCGGCATCTCGGCCTCGCGCGAAGCCCAGCGCCTGAATCATGCCCTGGCGGGCAGGCGTCTGCGCGTCGAATTGCAGGGTCTGCCGGTATCGCTGCAAATCGCTGCCACCGATCAGGGAATCGCGTTGTCCGACCAGACCGACGATCCCGCCGATTGCACGCTGAGCGGTCTGCCGCTGTCGCTGGCGCGGCTGGGCCTGACCGGCGACCCGGAAGTCTTTCGCCAGGGAGGCGTGTCAATCAGCGGCGACCCGGTGCTCGCACAGGATTTTCGCCGCCTGCTGGACCTCGCGCGGCCTGACTGGGAAGAAGAGCTTTCCCGGCTGGTGGGTGATGTGGCGGCCCATCAACTCGGCAATGCCGCGCGCGGCTTGTTGCGCTGGACTCTGCAAGCCGCTGACACCCTGGGCAAGGATGCCAGCGAATTTTTACGCGAGGAGAGCCGCAATCTGCCGACGCGTTTCGAGGTAGACGAATTTCTCGACCAGGTTGACGAACTCGGCGGCGATGTCGACCGGGCGGAAGCCCGGCTTTGCCGCCTGGAGAGGAAGTCCACCGGGCCAACAGGCGCGGGCTCATGATGCGGCCCGCCCAGGTCTTGCGGCTGGTCCGGATTCAGCGCGTGCTGGTCAAACACGGCCTCGACGAATTCATCAGCGTCGATCCGTTGCTGCGGCCATTGATGTGGCTGATGTGTATTGGCGTGTCTCGCAGCGGCAAGGGCGCACCTGAGCGCGGGATTCGAATCCGGCTGGCGCTGGAGGAACTTGGGCCGATCTTTGTCAAATTCGGCCAGAGCCTGTCCACACGTCGCGATCTGTTGCCAAGAGACATCGCCGACGAACTGGCCAGACTCCAGGACGCCGTGCCCCCGTTCCCCTCCGCGCAGGCGCGTCGCCTGGCTGAGGCGGCCTACGGCAAGCCATTGGAGCAGGTCTTCGCACGCTTTGATGACCAGCCGCTGGCCGCAGCGTCGATCGCGCAGGTACATGCAGCCGAGCTGGAGGATGGGCGCAATGTGGTGGTGAAGATTCTCCGGCCGGGCGTCCACCAGCAGATCGCCGGTGACCTCGCAGTGCTCTATGCGATGGCGCGGCTGGCGGAGCGCTATTGGGCCGAGGCGCCGCGTTTGCGGCCGCTGGAGGTCGTTGCCGAATACGACAAGGTGATCAACGACGAACTGGATCTGATGCGTGAGGCAGCCAACGCCGCCCAGCTGCGCCGCAATTTCACCGACTCACCGCTGCTGTACATCCCCGAGGTGCACTGGGATTACTGCCGTCGGAACGTGCTGGTGACCGAGCGCATCTCGGGTATACCGATCGGAGATACCGAGCGTCTCAGGGCAGCGGGGGTGGACATGGCCAGGCTCGCCGCCACCGGCGTCGAGATTTTTTTTACCCAGGTATTCCGACAAAACTTTTTCCACGCCGACATGCATCCGGGGAATATCTTTGTCGATGCCGCTGACCCGGCGAATCCACGCTATCTGGCCGTGGACTTCGGTATCGTCGGCAGCCTGAATCCGCGCGACCAGCAGTATCTGGCGGAGAACTTCCTGGCCTTTTTCAATCGCGATTATCCGCGCATCGCGCGTCTGCATGTAAATTCCGGCTGGGTGCCGGAAGACACCCGAATCGATGAGCTGGAGTCGGCTTTTCGTACCGTCTGTGAACCGATATTCAACAAGCCGTTGAAAGACATCTCTTTCGGACAATTCCTGGTACGGCTGTTTGTCGCCGCGAGGCGTTTCAACATGCAGGTTCAGCCGCAACTGATCCTGTTGCAGAAAACTCTGCTAAATGTGGAGGGTCTGGGTCGCGAGCTGTATCCGGAGCTCGATCTCTGGCAGACAGCGCGACCCATCCTGGAGGAATGGATGCAGGACCGGGTCAGCGGCAAGGCGGTGATCAACCGCTTGCGGGATCAGTTGCCGGAGGTAGGCGAGAGCCTGCAGGAGTTTCCCCAGGTGGTACACAACATCTTGCAGCGAGCCGCGGAGGGCAAGCTGCAGGTCGAGGTGCGTGTTCCCGGCCTCGAGGCACTGCGGGCACAAAGCGCGCGCGAGCAGCGGCAGCGCCGGCTGACCACGGTCGGGGGAGCGCTGCTGGTCGCGGGCGTGTTGTGGCTCGGCCTGAGCGTGCAGCCGGCCGCGGCGGGCTGGGCCGGCGCCGGTATCGGCTTGTTCTTGATGTTTTATTCCAGGACACCGACGCCGCCACGCGGCTGATCATCAGCCTGACCAACGCAGGAGCCGCGACTTGAATTCACGCAGCCGAAAAATCAGACAGATTCTGCCGGCCCGGCCGGCCTCTGACGGCGCCGGAGTCGCCATCCGCAGGGTAGTGGGCCGCGGCCAGCACGATATGGATCCGTTCCTGATGCTGGACGAGATCCGTTCGGATGACGCGGCAGACTTCATGGCCGGATTTCCAGCGCACCCCCATCGCGGTATCGAGACACTGACCTATCTGCTATCCGGTGGTTTCGTACACGAAGACCACCTGGGTCATCGTGCGGTGCTGACGGATGGCGGGGCGCAGTGGATGTCAACGGGCCGCGGCATTATCCACTCCGAAATGCCGGTCAACGGCGAGGGCGGCATGCACGGGTTTCAGCTGTGGATCAATCTGCCGGCGAACGCCAAGATGAAGGAGCCCGAATACCAGAACCTTCCGGCCGAGCAGATCCCTGCGCTCAGGCTGAGCGGCGGCGGTGAGGCGAGAGTACTGGCCGGGACTTTCGACGGGGTCGATGGCCCGCTCACGGGACCCCTGGCGGGTCTTGCCGCCGCGGCGGCCGCGATCGATGTGCGGCTGCCGCCGGGCAGCAGCTGGTCACACGATGAAATCGACGGCCGCAGCAGCCTGTTCTATATCTACGATGGCTGCGTCAGTATCGCCAGCGCGCCGGATCAGCGTCTGCATAGTGCCCAAATGGTACTGCTCGATCAGCCCGGCGGCATCGCGCTGACCGCAGGGCCCGAGGGCGCTGGCCTGCTCTATCTGTCGGGTCGGCCGCTCGCCGAGCCCATCGTCCAGTACGGACCCTTTGTGATGAACACGGCCGACGAAATCCGCCAGGCGGTGCGCGACTATCAGGACGGAACGCTGGCGGCGCCGGCCGGCACGACGTAACCCCCAAGCTGAGCCGCGTCGGCGGCCGTAGCCGGACGCCAGACGTCCTCTAGTTGTTCTGCGCGCCCTGTTCGACCCAGAGTCGCAGAGTCATCATTTCATCGCTGGTGGGCGGCCGCACATCCCCATGCGGCATCTTCAGCGACGGATCAGCGCGGCCTTCGACCAACATGATCAGTACGCTGTTCATCGGATCGCCGGGCAACACCACCGGACCGTAACGGGTCCCGTCCATGACCTCGGCATAGGATCCCAGCTGCAGTTCCGAGGCGAGATAGCCCGGCTGCCCGGGCTGGTGGCAGCTTACGCAGCGCTTCTCGAGTATGGGCTGCACATCGGCGCTGAAACTCACCACGGGCTCGCTCTTCTCGCAGCCTCCCAGTGCCGCAAGCAGCATCACCGCTCCAGGCAATAGCAGAATTCTTTTCATCTGTTCGGTCCCTCAATGGCCATTCTGACGGGCACAGGGCCAGTATAGACCTCAGCATGGACGGACGCGCCAAAGTCCAGACCCGCGTCGTCACCCGAGACCCGACCACCGGCTTGATTGTCCGCGTCAGTCCTCGTCGCTTACTGACAGGAAATAGTGGAAGAACTGGCGATCGCGCACATAGCCCAGATCTTCGTAGAGCGCCTGCGCCCGCAGGTTATCCGTGGCGGTAGACAGACTCAATCCGTCCGCATCGGACCCCAGTGCCAGGCGCCTCGCCGCCTCCATCAGAGCGCGCGCCACACCCTGTCGGCGAGCCGATCGGGCGACATACAGGTCGTGGAGAATCCAGGTCGGCATCGCGGCAATGGAGCTGAAACTGGGATAGAGCTGGACAAACCCCAGGCCCCGGGACCCGTCGTCGTCAAGCGCAAGGAAGATCACCGACTCTTGCTGGCGCAGACGCTCGGCAAGAAACCGGCGAGCCAGCTGCAGATCAGATGGCTCACGGTAAAACTGGCGATAGGCGTCAAACAATGGCGCCAGCATCGAGAGGTCATCCGTCGTTGCCTGTCGAATCTTCATCCTGGGCTCGCTTGCAGCGCTGCCAACCCGGGCGCGCTGGACGCCCGGCAAAGCGCCGGTGTGCCGCAAGCCGCGACACACCGGCTCCAGCGCTAATTACGGTTCTTCAACAGGTCCCGAATCTCGGTAAGGAGCAGCTCTTCATTCGACGGCTTGGGCGGTGCGGCAGGCGCGGCTTCTTCCTTCTTGCGCATGCTGTTCATCCCCTTGATCGCCATGAAGATCGCGAACGCGATGATCAAAAAATCAAACACGGTCTGCAGGAATGCGCCGTAATTCAGCGTCACCGCTGCGGCATCCGCTGTCGCGGCCTTGATGGTGAGCCCCAGGTCGGAGAAATCGACACCGCCGATCAGCACACCGATCGGCGGCATGATCACGTCGGCAACGAATGACGACACGATCTTGCCGAAAGCGCCACCGATGATGATGCCGACCGCCATATCGACCACATTGCCCCGCATGGCGAAACTCTTGAACTCGCTGATCATCCCCATTGCAAAATTCCCCTGTGTAGTCGCCACTCCAGGTGGCTGTGATCCCGGCTTCCCTGTGCCAGCCAGGATTGTGGCAGATTGGACGTTGAACGCGTTAAAAATTGCTTCGGCGCTCCGCGGCTGAACCGGCCACCGCGTCGCAATTTCTGGTAAACCGGCGGGCCGGCCCTCAGCCCGGTGCCCTCGCCTGCTCGTCGCCTGATAACCAGCGGATGAAGTCAGCCGGCTCCTGGCCTCGCTCCATCGCCTCGACCAGGGCCGAGCCAACGATCACGCCCGGCACATGACGACCGATCCGGGTGACCTGCTCCGGTTCCCTGACGCCGAAGCCGGCGCATACCGGGACCGGGGAGGCCGCCACAACCCGTTGCAGATATGCGCCAAGATCCTCGCGGTCCGCGCTGCCACCGCCGGTGATCCCGGTGACCGTCACTGCGTAAACGAAGCCGGTACTGGCTGCGCAGGCAGCTGCCAGGCGCTGCTCGGTAGTAACCGGTGTGACCAGCTGAATCAAAGCCAGACCATGGTCCGCAAGCGCGGCGGCCAGCGAGGCGCTTTCATCCAGCGGCAGATCGGGCACGATAAATCCGGACACACCGACGTCTGCCGCCCGCTGCGCCAGACGCTCGAAGCCGAACGCAAGCAGCGGGTTGAGATAGCTCATCAGCACCAGTGGCGCGCTGGCTTCGACGGCGTCTATCTGGTCGAGAATCCAGCCGAGATTGACCCCGGATTCGATGGCTGCCTGGGACGCGCGTTGGATGGTCAACCCGTCGGCCATCGGATCGCTGAACGGCACGCCTATTTCCACCACGTCAGCCACCTCCGACAGCTCCGCGAGTTGTTGCGCAAATCTGTCGCGCTCCGGATAGCCGGCCGTCAGGAACGCAACCAGCGCCGTGCGTCCTTCCTCGGTGGCGGCGTGTATCGCCGCCGAAATACGCTGCGCCGGCGTCATCGCTTCACGCTGCCGGGCGGGTAATGGGCCAGTGTCGGCATGTCCTTGTCGCCACGCCCGGACAAACCGATAACGATGCGGCCGCCAGGATGGTCAGCGGCCCAGCGCCGTGCTCCTGCCAGCGCGTGAGCAGTCTCCAGTGCCGGCAGTATGCCCTCCAGCGCGCAGCACTCGTCCAGCGCGGCCAGCGCCTCGGTGTCGCTTGCGGTGTCATAGCGGACCCGGCCAATCGACGCCAGCAACGCATGCTCCGGCCCGACCCCTGGATAATCGAGGCCGGCCGAGACTGAATGGGTCTCCTGCACCTGGCCGTGAGCATCATGCAGCAGCATTGAGTAGCTGCCGTGCAGCACGCCGGGACGACCATGCGCCAGCGTGGCGGCATTCTGGCCCAGACCGGAGCCGCTGCCGCCGGCCTCGATTCCGACGATCTCGACTTCGGCGTCGCCGAGGAACGGATGAAACAGACCGATGGCGTTGGATCCGCCGCCGACGCAGGCTATGACCAGGTCCGGCAGGCCGCCGGCCTGATCGATCACCTGCGCCCGGGCCTCGCGGCCGATCACTGAATGCAACTCTCGCACCAGGTAGGGATAGGGGTGCGGACCCACCGCTGAGCCGAGCAGATAGTAGGTGTCCACCGGGTCGGAAACCCAGTCACGAAGGGCTTCGTCAATCGCTGCCCGCAATGTGCGGTCACCGCCGGTCACCGGTATCACCTCGGCGCCGAGGCGACGCATGCGCTCCACATTGGGGGATTGCCGCTGGCAGTCGATCTCGCCCATATAAACCACGCAGGGCAGGCCAACCCGGGCACAGGCGGCGGCGGACGCCACACCGTGCTGGCCAGCGCCGGTCTCCGCAACTATGCGTTGCGCCCCAAGCAAGCGCGCCAGCATGGCCTGTCCCAGCGCGTTGTTGATCTTGTGCGCGCCGGTGTGAGCCAGATCCTCGCGCTTGAGCCAGACTTCCGCGCCCCACGCACGCCCCAGCGCGCGGGCCGGCGTCAGCGCAGTGGGACGGCCGACCCAGTCCCGCAGCTCGGCGCTGAATTCAGCCTCGAACGCCGGGGCATGAAGGTGCTCGTCGATACCGGCCTGCAGACGATCAAGCGCCGGCACCAGCGTCTCAGGAACATAGCGGCCACCGAAAGGACCGAAGCGGCCATGCTTGTCCGGCAGACGCCCGGACAGCAGGTCATCCAATAATTGCGCGCCGTTATCCGGCCGGGCGGCTTGTGCCGTCATCAGTACACTCTCCCACATTGGCTCTCAGGCTATCGATTGAATTAGCCGCGGCCCGAGCCGCGGCGACAAAAGCGAAAATCATCTCCGGATCCTTGCAGCCCGGCGCTGTCTCCACGCCGGAACTGACGTCCACCCCGTAGGGACGCACTGTGCTGATCGCCTCGCCGACATTGGCCGGCGACAGGCCACCGGCCAGGATCAACCGTGTCTGGCGGGCCAGCGCGGCGGCGACTCTCCAGTCGGCCACCTGACCACTGCCGCTGACTTGCCCCTCATACAGCAGCAGATAAGGGACCCGCTGCGGCAACGCGTCGCCGTCACGGAACACGGGCAGCGGCCGGCATGGCCCCTGCAGACTGATGGCACCGAAGTCCGGACTGTCGGTCTGCAGGAAGTCCGGGCGGAATCCTTCCAGCACCGCTGCCGCTTCCGCTGCAGTGGGATGCCGCAACACCGCGACCCGGGCAAGATCCGCGGGCAGATCCGCGGTCAGCTCGAGGGCCTGCTCCACACTCACCCGGCGCCGCGATGGCGCAAACACAAAGCCAAGCGCGTCCGCGCCGGCTTCCACTGCGGCCGCCACAGCATCCGGGCTGGTGAGACCGCAAATTTTGATCTTCACGCTCATGCAGCGTTTTTCCGCGCGGCCGATCCAGCCTCACGCATCAATCGGATCAGCTCATCCGGGGCCGGAGCACGCATCAGGGCCGTCCCGACCAGACCGGCATCGTAGCCGGCCGCCGCCATCGCCGCAGCATGTCCGGGTTCGCTCAGGCCACTTTCCGCCACCCGCGGCCAGCCGGACGGAAAGCGGTCTGCCAGAGCCAGCAGGCGTCCGGGATCCACCTCCAGGCTGCGCAGGTCACGGCTGTTCAGGCCAAGCAGCACCTGTCCCTGCGCGCCCGCGCCGCTGGCCAGGATCGCGCCGGCGCGATCCAGATCAACGGCATCAAACGTCTCCAGCAACACAAACATGCCCAGGCCAGTGGCACGATGGAGCATCCTGGCGCATTGGGCATCATCCAGCATGGTCACGATCAACAACACGCCACCCGCACCCGCGGCCCGAGCGGCGGCGATCTGACAAGGCTCAACAAGGAAGTCCTTGGCCATGGCCGGCACATCCGCTTGTGCAATAGCCCTGGCCACGCGACTCAGATCTGCCTCGCTGCCCCCAAAGCGCTCAGGTTCAGTCAAAACCGACACCGCGCACGCGCCCGCGCTGGCATAAGCGCTGGCACGGGTTTCCAGGTGCTCTCCGGGTCCGGCCAACTGGCCAGCCGCGGGCGAGCGCAATTTGATCTCGGCAATGATGTCGAAACCGCCGGTGTGCAGCGACAACTGCGGCGGCGGTGGCTGGGCAGCCGCCCGGGCCATCAACGCGTCGTCGCTGACGGAGTCCAGCAATGATCGGGCGCGCCGCGCCGAGGCGGCAGCCATGGTCGCGAGAAAATCCTTGCCACTCATTCGCCGCCCAGCTCCCGACCGGTCGTCGCAATGGCCTGCAGCAAGGCAGCGCCGCGCCCACTGTCCAAAGCCTGCGCTGCAATAGAGATACCCTCGGTGGGGGTTGCGCAGCGTCCGGTCAACTCGAGCACCAGCGCTGCGCCCAGCGTCAATGCATCGCGGTGAGGCCCGTGCTCTTCACCGCACAAGACTGCCCTCAGGCGGCTGGCGTTGTAGTCTGCATCGCCGCCTTTCAGGTCCTCCGCGCTGCATCTGGCCAGGCCCCATTCGGCGGGATCACGCACCGTCCTGACGACCGACCCGGGACCTACGTCGAACAACAAGAACGGGCCCACCGGGGTCGCTTCATCCCAACCCGGTTCGCCATGCACGACGAAGGCCCGCTGGATCCCGGCCCCGGCCAGGGCCTGCGCCATCAGGGCGGCCATTTCCTCGCTGTAGGCGCCGATCAGATTGAACGCGGGAGAGGCCGGGTTGGTCAACGGACCGAGGATATTGAACACCGTCCGCACGCCCAGCGCGCCGCGCACCGGTGCCAGGTGCTTCATCGCCGGATGATAGTAAGGCGCGAACAGGAATGTGAATCCGGTCCGCTGCAGACAGGCGACCGCGGCGCGCTCGTCCAGCGGCAGACGCAAACCCAGGGATTCCAGCGCGTCCGCGCTGCCGCTGCGACTGGAGATGGAACGATTCCCGTGTTTGACAATCGGCACGCCGCACGCAGCCGCCAGCAATGCGGTGCCAGTAGACAGGTTGAGACTGCCTGAGCCGTCGCCCCCGGTGCCCACCACATCGGTCAGCCCGGCCCCTGAGTCCAGCATGGGCCGCCGTGCGATACCACGCATCGCCTCGGCAAGGCCCAGGATCTCGGTCGGCGTTTCGCCTTTCGCACGCAATGCAGCCAGCAGCGCGCCCGCCACCGCCGGAGGACACTCGCCGTCAGTCAGAATGCCGAGCATCTCCTCGGCTTCGACCTTCGACAGATCGACACCGTCCAGCAGTTTTTCCAGCAGCTGTCTAGGCTCGGCGCCCATTGGCCACCTCGGTCGTGCCGGTCGCGTCTGCCATCTGCATGGAGAGAAAATTGCCCAGCAGGATCTGCCCATCCGGCGTCAACACGCTCTCGGGATGAAATTGCACGCCCTCTAATCCCAGCCGCTCGTCCCGGATACCCATGATCACCTGCTCCGCGGTTTGCGCGCTGATGACGAAATTTGCCGGCAGATCTTCGCGTTGCGCGGCCAGGGAATGATAACGGCCGGCCTGGAACGGGTGGGGCAAACCGCTGAACAGACCCTTTCCATCGTGGAACACCTCGGAGGTCTTGCCGTGCATCAGCGTGCCGGCGCGCACGATGCGGCCGCCGAAGGCGGCGACCAGCGACTGGTGGCCAAGGCATACGCCGAGCACCGGCACGGTACCCGCGAAGGCGCGGATAATATCCATCGAAACACCCGCGTCATCGGGATTGCCGGGGCCGGGTGAGATCACCACATGAGTGACGTCACGAGCCAGCGCCTGATCGACGCTGATCTGGTCGTTACGGAACACATCGACCGTGGCGCCCAGGATGCGAAAACCCTGCACCAGGTTGAAGGTGAAGGAATCGTAGTTATCGATCAGCAGTATTCGTTGGCTCACAAACCGTCCCTCGCAATCTCCAGCGCCTGACGCAGGATCGCGCTCTTGGCCAGCACCTCTGCGTATTCGTTTTCCGGAGTGCTGTCGGCGACGATGCCGGCGCCGGCCTGAAAACGATAACGGCCCTCGCCGAACACCAGCGTGCGGATCGCGATCGCCTGATCCATGCCGCCATCCACGTCGAAATAACCGATGGTCCCGGCGTAAAACCCGCGCCGGATCGGCTCATACTCCTCGATCAGTTCCATCGCCCGTACCTTCGGCGCGCCGACCAGGGTGCCGGCCGGAAACGCCGCGGCGAACAGATCCATTGCGTCGTACTCCGCTTCCAGTTCACCGACCACGCCGCTGACCAGATGCATCACATGACTGTAGCGCTCGACCGCCCGGCTGGGATGGACACGGATGGTGCCCGGGACTCCGACCCGGCCCAGATCATTGCGCGCCAGATCCACCAGCATCACGTGTTCCGCAGCTTCCTTGGGATCGGCCAGCAACTCCGCTTCGCGTTGCCGATCCTGTTCCGGCGACGCGCCGCGCGGTCGTGTGCCGGCGATCGGCCTCAACGCTGCCTGGCGGCCCTGCAGACGCACCAGGGCCTCCGGCGACGATCCGGCGATGGCACCGGTGCCAAACTCGATGAAATACATATACGGAGAGGGGTTGAGCAGGCGCAGCGCGCGATAAGCCTCGAACGGCTCCAGCGAGCAGTCGCCGGAGAAACATACCGACAACACCAGCTGGTAGACATCGCCCGCTGCGATGTTCTCCTTCGCCTGGTCCACCGCGGCACAGAATGCATCGCCGCTGATGCTCGCCACGGGTTTGGAAAACTCCCCTCGCCGCCTGGCCGGGATGCCGCCCTGCAGCGCCCGGATCACATCGCGCCTGACCGCCTGCCGCTCGGACTCGCTGCCCGCGTGCAGCAGTGCGGCTCGCCGGGTCAGATGATCAAACACCAGCACACTCGAAGGCGCCATCCAGACTGCATCGGGCACCACCTCATCGATCCTGGTGCGTTCCGGCAGACGCTCAAAGAATCGCACGATGTCGTAGGCCGAAGCCCCGACCAGTCCACCATGGAATGGCACGCCGGGAGCCTCCGGCGCCAGCCGCGGAGCGCGCGCCAGCGCGTCACGCATGTACCCGAGCAACTGGTTGCGATCGGCCGGGCGCGGCCGCAGCTCGTCGCCGATGCGGAAACCGCGCTCGTCCAGCATGACCTCGAGGACGTCCCCAAAACCCAGGAATGAAAAGCGCCCGACGCGCTCACCGCCCTCGACGCTTTCGAGCAAAAAGCGGGGCCGGAATGGCCGCAGCTTAAGATAAGCCGACACTGGCGTGTCCAGGTCAGCGGCGATATCAAATGGTGGTTCCATGGGCCTCCCTTGTTACTCCGGCGCCGGGGAGGTCGCACAAAAAACCCATCCCCGGTTCCCGTGAGATGGGTTCGTTCTCTCTAGTCTGACCTGATGATCAACCGCGAGCCCGCACCCTCCCAGGGCTTGCAGGCCACCACCAGCGCGAGGCGCGAGAGCACGATATGCGGCGAATATTCATAGCTGGGTTCATCTTACCGGTCACCTCCCGATCGTCAAGCATTGTTGACCATAATCGGGTCTGACCCCGGAGGTATGACCGAGGGTAATCATCCCGGTCAGCGAACGGCTCGGATCGCAGCGAGACCAGCCAGCGGCAGCGTCCGGCAGGTCCACAGGGCGACGTCAGAGCTTGTACATTGTCGACAGCACCAGCGAGAACCCGATCCAGGTAATGATGCTCAACGGGATACCGACCCGCAGAAAGTCCGAAAACCGATACCCGCCGGCGCTGTAGACCAGCAGGTTGGTCTGATAGCCGATCGGGGTGGCAAAACTCATATTGGCGCCGAACAACACCGCCAGCACAAATGGCTCAGGCGGCAGTGAGAGCTGCTGGGCAATATTCATCGCGATCGGCGTGCCGATCACTGCGGCCGCGTTGTTGGAGACTACGTTGGTCAGCACTGCCAGCAACAGGATCAGGAAGCTCAGCACCATGGTCGACGACAGGCCGTGGGTGGCGGCGACAAACAACTGGGCCAGGAACACATCGGTCCCGGTGCTCAGGATGGCATGACCGAGCGCGAGACTGGTGACGATGATCAGCACCACCGAAGCGGTCAGCGAAGACAAGGCGTCGCGCCAGGTCAGGCATCGGGTCATCAACATTATCGTGACACCGAGCACGGCGCTGGTGAAAATCGGCAGGATCCCGGTACCGGCCAGTAGCACCACCATGGCCATGATGCTCAAGGCCCACGGCGCGAGCCGGGTATGCGGCAGATCCATGGTGCCGTCGAGCACCAGCATGTTGCCGCTGCGTTTGAGCTCGGTGATGTGCTTGCCGCTGCCCTGTACCAGGATGACATCGCCGGCGCGAAGCAGCAGGTCGTCGAAATCTCCGGTCACCTCATCCGGCACCGTCCGCGCCCGATGTATGGCCAGCGGCAACAGCGAGTAGCGGGCGCGAAATTGCGAGGTGTTGAGGGTCCGCTGGTGCAGCGGTGAGCCGGTGGTGACTACCACTTCCGCCAGCTGCTGCCCGGCGCCCGGCGAAGGCAGATCGCCACCGCCGTCCTCAAGATCGGTGGCATCATGCATGCGGGCACCGAGTAGGGTCTCGAACTCCTTCAGGTGCTCGCGGGTATCAGCCACCATCAGACGATCACCTTCCTGCAACACCAGGGACGGCAGCTTGGCCACATACAGACCGTCGGCACGCTGCACCCGGTTGATGGTCATGCGCTTTTCCGTGCGCTCACGAATCTCCGCCAGCGTCTTGCCGCAGGCGAAACTATCCGCAGTTACGAACATCATGCCCTTGAAAATGCGTGGCGATGTGTCCGCCATCGGCGGCTCGCGGTCCGGCAGCAGGCGCGGAGCGATCAGCCACAAATAGAGAAGCCCGACACTACCGACCAGCGCGGCCGGCAGCGTGAAGTCGAACATCTCGAAGCGCCGCATGCCAAGATCAGCGGCTACCGCAATCACCAGAAGATTGGTCGATGTGCCGATGGCGGTGCCCATGCCGCCCAGCGTGGTTGCAAGACCGATAGGCATCAAGATCCGCGAAGACGCGATACGACTGCGCAGCGAAACCGTGATCATGATTGGCAGCAACATGATCACGATCGGCGTGTTGTTCAGGAAGCCGCTGAGTACCGCGCAAACAGCCAGCGTCACCAGCATGGCCAGCTTGGGCCGGGAGCCCCAGGCGCGCCCGAGCACGATCGCCACCGGCTGCAGTGCGCCGGTCTTTTCCAGGCCCTTGCCGACAATCATCAGCGCCGCGATGGTAACCAGGGCTTCGTGGCCGAAACCGCTGAAGAAATCGGCCGCCTGGATACGCACGCCATCGTGAGTGTATGGAAATATCTGAAAGCCCACTACCAGCAGGGTGAGCACAACCAGGCAGGAACTCTCCAGCGGGATCCGGTCGCGTGAAAACAGGATCAGCGCCAGAATTGTCAGAGCCAGGGCTGCTATTCCGTGGGCGTCGGGAAGGGTGACCGGCAAGTGTTGCTCCTCGCTCGACTCGGGATATCGAAACCCCGGCTGGCCGTCAGTATAAGGGCAGTGGCCCTGGTGTTCCCGTATATCACGGCTGCGCAAGGACAAACAGATGCCGACAGCAGTCCCGGGCCGGTCGCCGTCCATGGCTCCCAATGGCGCCGGAAACCGCTGCCTGCGCTGACGGCTCGGACTTCCCTGGCCTTCCGTACCATGCCGACTCTAGTCCGGTACCGCCCGCCCGGGCAGGACGGGAATCCGCCGCGTCCCGGGTGATTCTGATCCCTGAGTTGCGTTGCAGCATCCGCACCCGGATGATTGACGCGGCAGAGGGCCGTATCTCACGGTCGTAACCGGAATGGACATTTGCATGATCAGGTGCGACACCCGCAGACTAGTTTTGGCGGCCGCTTCCGCCGACAACCCGCGTTGCCGCGGACGAGGTAGCTGACATGAGCCGCGGCGAGCTGCACTTCCCGTCCAAGGACGAGGCGCTCAGGCGTGATGTCGGAAAGCTAGGCGCGTTGGTCGGCGATCTGATCAGGGAACAATGTGGTGACGCAATGTTCGAGCTGGTCGAGTCGGTGCGTCTGGCCTCGATCCGGCATCGCGAGTCAGCCCACGGGGAACTGGCGGAACTGCCGGCGCAGCTCGACCCGCGCTCGGAGACAGATCTGATCCGCGCCTTCTCCACTTATTTCCAGGTGGTCAATCTGGCCGAACGCGTGCATCGCGTGAGGCGCATCCGCGACTGGGCACGGGAAGCCGACGCGCCACAACCCGGCGGCCTGGAAGCGTCTCTTCGGAGCATCGCCGGCAGCATCAGCTCGACCGATCAACTGCAGAAAGTGCTGGATCAGCTGCGGGTGGAGCCGGTATTCACCGCCCACCCGACCGAACCCACCCGGCGTACCGTGCTGCGCAAACAACAGCGCGTCGCGCGCCGACTGGTGGAATTGATGGACACCTCGCTGACGCCCAGGGAAACCGCGACCGCCTGGGCCAGTATTCGCGCCGCTATCACCTCGACCTGGCAGACCGAGGAGCACCCGACCCACCGGATGACGGTAAGCGACGAGTTCGAACATGTACGGTTCTTTCTCACCGATGTGATCTATCGGGTCGTGCCGGTGTTTTATGAAACGCTGGAAGAGGCGCTTGCGACGGTCTTTGGCGACCTCGCCACCGGTCTGCGCATTCCCGAAGTGTTGCAGTTTGGCTCCTGGGTCGGTGGCGACATGGATGGCAATCCGGGAGTGACCGCAGGCACGGTCCGTTCGACGCTGGCCGCGCAAAGAGATTCCATCCTGCTCAAGTATGAACACGAGCTGGGGATTCTGGGTGAGCGTCTGACTCAGTGCCCGACCCGGGTTGCGGTCGACGAGGAAGTGAACCAGCGCTGCAAGCTGTATTCAAGCTGGTATCCGAACACGCTCGAGCAGATCGCCCCGCGTCATCGCAACATGCCTTATCGGGTGCTCTCACAGTTGCTGGTTTCCCGCTTGCGCGATACCCGGATCGAGGGTGAGCACCCTTACGCCGACGCGACCCAATTCCTGGACGACCTGCAAGTCATCGCCAACAGCCTGGAGCACAATCTTGGCCGCCATGCCGGATTGTTCGCGGTGAATCGGTTGATCTGGCGAGTGCGCACCTTCGGCTTTCATCTGGCTGCGCTGGACCTGCGCCAGGACGCTCTGGTCCACCGCCGGGTGGTCGGCCGCGGCCTGGGCGACCCGGACTGGGAGCGGCTGCCGTCGCAGCAGCGCGCTGAGCGGCTGAGTTCATTGCTGGCGGCCGACACCGCTCCACCAGAGTCGCTGGATGCAGAGGGCGAACGTACGCTGGATGTATTCCGGGCCATCGATGAGTGCCGGCGGCTCTATGGCCAGCGAGCGGTCGGTCCATACATCATCAGCATGGCGCAATCGCTGGATGATGTGCTCAGCGTGCTATTGCTGGCGCGGTGGGCGGGTCTCGAGAACAGCGAGGGTGCAGTGCCGCTGGATGTGGCGCCTTTGTTCGAGACCCTGCAGGATCTGGAGAACGGGGCGGATATTCTGCGTCGCATGCTCACCGACGAGGTCTACGGCGCACATCTGCAGCGCCGGGAGCGCCGGCAGATGGTGATGATTGGCTACTCGGACAGCAGCAAGGATGCAGGTATCGCTGCCTCTCGCTGGGCCTTGCAGCGGGCCGAGGCCAGCCTCGCCGATTGCGCCCGCGATCATGATGTCCACCTGACCCTGTTCCACGGTCGCGGCGGCACCGTCAGCCGCGGTGGCGGCAAGACCCACGTCGCGGTGATGGCCGCGCCGCCCGGGGCGGTCAGAGGCGTACTCAGGGTGACTGAGCAGGGTGAGATCATCAACGCCAAGTACGGCTTGCGCGGCATCGCTCTGCGTAATCTGGAACGTGCGGTCGGCTCTGTCGCGGTTGCCAGTTTCGGGCCGGAACGGGCGCCACCGGACGTGCGCTGGACACAGGCCATGGAGGCCATCGCCCGGACCAGCGCAAGCACCTACCGCGCGCTGGTCCACGAGGATCCCGGGTTTTATGGTTTCTTCCGGCAGGCGACGCCGATCGACGTCATCGAACAGATGAAAATCGGATCGCGCCCGGCAAGCCGACGCTCGGGTCAGGGGGTCGCAGACCTCAGGGCTATCCCCTGGGTGTTCGCGTGGACGCAGAACCGCAGCATCCTTACCGGTTGGTATGGTTTGGGGGCCGGCCTTGCCGAGGCAGCCGGAAAATATGGCGACGCTCTGCTACAGGACATGTTCTCGGAGTGGCAGTTCATGCGCGCACTGCTAACCGATGTGGAAATGGTGCTGGCCAAGGCCGACATGGAGGTCGCGGCTCGTTACGCCGAGTTGGCCGATCCCGAGCTTGCCCGGTATTTCACCTTGATCCGGGAAGAGTTCAAACGCACAACAGAGATCGTGTTGCGACTCAGAGGAGGCGGCACGCTGCTGGACCGCGAACCCGTGCTGCAACGGGCGGTGCGGCTGCGCAATCCCTACGTCGACCCGATGAGCCTGATCCAGATCGGACTATTGAAACGCTGGCGCGCCGGCGGCTGTAAGGACCGCGACCTGCTGGAGGCGTTGCTGTTGACCGTTAACGGCATCGCTCACGGCCTACAAAACACCGGGTGAGGCGCCTGGCGTTGATGACCGTACAAGATAGTCGCGCGTCTCGCGGGCGGCGACGCCGCTGAGCAGCACAAGACCGATCAGATTCGGCAATGCCATCATCCCGTTCATCACGTCGGAAAACAGCCAGACAAAATCCAGGGTATAGATGGTGCCGGCAAAACACGCGAGCGTGAACATCAGCTGATACGGCAACACCGCGCGACGACCGAGCAGATAAGACATGCTCTGGCTGCCGTAGTAGCTCCAGCCGATGATTGTGGAAAAGGCGAACAGCGCCAGACAAAACGCGATGATCTGGCCGCCAAACCCACCCGGAATGGATCCGTCAAACGCAGCCTGAGTCAGCGGGGCCCCGTTGATGCCGGTTTGCCAGGCACCGGAGGCGATGATGGCTATGCCGGTAAACGAACAGACGACGATGGTGTCGATAAAGGTCTGGGTCATCGATACCAGTGCCTGCCTTGCCGGCTCCCGGGTCTTGGCCGCAGCGGCGGCAATGCCGGCCGAGCCGAGCCCGGATTCGTTGGAGAAGATACCCCGAGCGACGCCGTAACGCATCGCCTGGGCAACGCCTGCGCCGAGGAATCCGCCGGCGGCTGAGGTGCCGGTGAACGCGTCGGCAAATATCAGCGAGATGGTGGCGGGGATCTGCGAGGCGTTGGCGATAATCACCCACAGGCAGGCCAGCAGATATAACAGGATCATCGACGGCACCAGTACCGAGGTCACGCGACCGATGGAACGCACGCCGCCAATGGTAACGATGCCAAGCGCCAATGCGACCACCACACCGGTCAACCAGCCGGGTACGCCGAATGAACCTTGTATCGCGGCGGCCATGGAGTTGGATTGCACCATGTTGCCGATGCCGAACGCGGCAAGCGCAGTGAACAGCGCGAACATTCCACCCAGCATCCGACCGCCACGCTTCCAGCGCAGTCCGCGTGACAAGTAATACATGGGGCCGCCCGCTTGCTGGCCGGACTCATCCGTGACCCGGTATTTGACCGCCAGCAGCGCTTCACAGTACTTGGACGCCATGCCGACCAGACCGGTCATCCACATCCAGAACAAGGCGCCGGGTCCGCCTGCGGCAATAGCGGTGGCGACACCGACGATATTCCCGGTGCCGACGGTAGCGGCCAGCGCGGTCATCAGCGCCTGGAAGTGAGAAATCTCTCCCAGGCCGCCGGGCTCCCTGCGCGCGATAAAAGCCAGGTGCAGTGCCGGACCCAGTTGGCGAAACTGCAGTCCTCCAAGGCGCACGGTTAGGAACAATCCGGTTCCCAGCAACAATGGAATCAGACAGTACGGACCCCAGATAAAATCAGAGATTCGCCCCAGCAGAAGTGTCGTTTGTTCGAGCATGTTTACTCCCCGGCTTTGACAGCCTGACTTGGGCCTGCGCGATCCGCCCCGGCTGTGCCTGGTAGCCGGACTTCACCGCCGCTGACGACCGGCGATGGTGCAGATTGCTGCGGATGAAGATCACGCCTGCCGACCATCGGCCGGCCGCTAGTCCTTATCGTCTGCGCCATAGAGGAAGATCGCGATCTGGTCCAGACTCTTGCGGTGGATATCCGGAACCTCGACGTCGTCCTCCGGATATCCCGTCACCAGCAACAGGAACGGGCGCTCGTAACCCGGTCGCCCGAGGATACGATTGAGAAACTTCATCGGGCTCGGCGTGTGGGTCAGCGTAGCGAGCCCTGCATGGTGCAGCGCTGCCAGCAGGAAGCCGCTGGCCAGCCCCACGGACTCGGTCGGATAGTAGTGTTTTCGACGCCGGCCGTTGGGGTCCGAACCCCATCGCTGTTCAAAAATCGCGATCAGCCATGGAGCGCGCTCCAGGAATGGTTTGTTGGCGTCGGTACCCAGCGGCGCCAGCGCCTCGAGCCAGTGTTCCGATGCACGATGTTCGTAGAAGTGCCGCTCTTCTTCCTCCGCGGCCTCGCGAATCTGCCGCTTGATATCGGGATCGGCAATCGCGACAAATTGCCAGGGCTGCATATTGGCGCCGCTGGGCGCGCTGCCGGCGGTACGCAGACAATCTTCGATGATCTCGCGCGGCACCGGGCGATCCGAGAACTCGCGGATCGAGCGGCGACCATGCAATTCTTCGCGCAGTCCCCGCGCCCGCGCGCGCATCTCCGCCTCGGGATAGCTGCGGTACTCGTGCCAAGGCCGAAATTTGTATGCTTCCCCCAAGGCCTTCACTCCCCAAGCTGGCGGCTGCGCCGGGAACGGACCGGACGCGGCGCAGGCTCTAGCGCCTGATCCATCGAATCACGTGCTCATCCATGCCGTCCTCAGCCACATGCTCCTCACTGAGTACTTTGCCACGAACCGAAATGCCTGCGGAATGCACGGTGTCGGGGTCACCGGAAACCAGCGGGTGCCACCAGGCCAGGTCCCGGCCTTCGGCCAGGCGGCGATACGCGCAGGTCAACGGTAACCAGGTGAAACTTACAACATTCTCGGCCTTCAACTGGATGCAGTCAGGCACTTGCTGCAGCCGTCCAGAGTAGTCCTTGCAGCAGCAATTTCTCAGATCCAGCAGTCGGCAGGCGACTCTGGTGAACTCGATGCTTCCGGTATCCGCGTCCTCAAGTTTATGCAGACAGCAGCGTCCGCAACGATCACACAGTGCTTCCCATTCCCTGCTGTCCATCTCGGCCAGGGACTTGCGGCGCCAGAACTGCTCTGGCGCACGCTCAGGCATACTCGGCTTCCAGTCGAGCCAGCAGCGCGTCCTTCTCGGTCCAGCGCTCGCGTAGCCAGACCTGCAGGCGTTCACGGAACGCCTCATCCCCTGCGTAATCCCCCTCGCTTACCCACGCCTCCAGCGGATCGCAGCGGTATCGGACCGCGATCTGGCGAACCTTGCCGCAACATAGCTGCCAGAAATTCGGACGCCCGCCCGGGTAGGCGATCGTTACGTCAAGCAGCTTGCGCAAGATACCCTGCATCGCGGCCAGCGTGTACGCCACGCCGCCTGCCCGGGGCAGCAACAGGTGACGGTATGCGCCGCCTTGCGCGTCCCGCTTGGCTTCGGTGAAACGGGTGCCCTCGACGAAGTTGACCAGCGTCGTCGGCACCTCGCGAAATTTCTCGCAAGCCCGCTGCGTCGCCTGCAGATCCTGATCGCGTTTCTCGGGGTGTTTCTGCAGATAGGCGCGCGAATGGCGGCGCATAAAGGGCATGTCCAGAGCCCACCAGGCCTGACCGAGGAACGGCATCCAGGCCAGCTGTTGTTTGATAAAAAACTTCAGGAACGGAATCTTGCGGTTGAGCGTCCGTTGCAGAACCAGGATATCCACCCAGGATTGATGGTTGCAGATAACCAGATACCAGTCGTCGCGCCGCAATTGTCCGCTTCCGGAGACGCTCCATTCGATGTTCTGGGTCAGCGCAAGGATGCGCCGATTGAGGCCGATCCAGACCTCGCCGATAAGGCATAGCCATTGACCCACCCGCAGACGCAGCTTGCGGGAGGGGACCACCTTGACCAGAGCGACGACAAAGAATGGTATGCAGATCCCGATCGTGCCGATGACAAACAAGGACATAGTCAGCACACCGCGCAGATGATCCAGCAACGTATACTTCATAGTGTGTCCGATCTCCCTGGGCGGCATCGCCGACCCGACAAGACGACAGGTCGCGCCCGACGTGGCGCATAGTTTAACCTCGCACCAGCACAAGTTGCCGCAAATTCATGAGAACGGTTTTCCTCGACTTTGACACAGTCAGTCACGATGACGTCGGCGCCGACGCGCTGCAGATGGATGGACTGGATCTGGAACTGCACGGCGTCACGCCGCCGTCCGTGCTGCACCAACGCATCCGCGACGCGAATATCGTCATCGTCAACAAGGTGCGTCTGGACAGCGACGCACTGGCGGCCGCACCTGAACTGCAGCTGGTCTGCCTTGCGGCAACCGGAACCAACAATGTGGATATCGACGCAGCCCGGGAACGCGGCGTGGGCGTGTGCAACATCGAACGATATTGCACTGCTTCGGTAGGACAGCACGTGTTTGCCGTGATCCTTGCGCTGACCCACCACCTGCATGACTATCAGCGCTTGCTGCATGAGGGTGCGTGGCGCGCGAGCCCACAATTTTGTCTACTGGATTTTCCGATCCGCGAACTGGCCGGCAAGGTGATGGGCATCGTCGGCTATGGGGAATTGGGAAGCGCTGTCGCACGACTGGCTACTGCTTTCGGGATGCGGGTGCTGGTGGCGCAGCGTCCCGGTTTCACCGCGCCGACTCCTGCGGCACCGGGCAGCGGATCAGACCGCGTGCCGCTGAAGGATTTGCTGCGGCAAGCGGACGTCGTCAGCTTGCACTGTCCGCTTACAGAATCGACCCGGGGCATGATCGGCGCCGCAGAGCTGGATGAAATGAAGCGCGACGCACTGCTGATCAATACGGCCCGCGGCGCCCTGGTCGATTCGTTTGCGCTGGCCGCGGCACTGAGCGCTGGAGAAATCGGTGGCGCCGGTATCGATGTGTTGCCAGAAGAGCCGCCGGTAAGCGGCGATCCATTGCTCGATCCCGGGATCCCGAATCTGATCATTACCCCACATATCGCCTGGGCGGCACGCGAGGCCCGACAGCGGGCCGTTGACGAGATCGCCGCAAACATTCGTTCGTTTATTGATGGCGGTCGACGCGGCCGCGTGGACTGAGGCTGGCTATGCAGAGCGTGATCCTGTGGCTTAGGCGCGATTTGCGCATCCACGATAATCCGGCACTGGCAGCCGCCGTGGAGGCTGCGGAACATGTCATCCCGGTATTTATCTGGGCGCCCGAGGACGAAGGCGACTGGGCGCCGGGCGGCGCTCAGCGCTGGTGGCTGCATCAGAGTCTGGCGGCCATCGGTGGCGCTTTGCGGCAACGTGGCAGCGGTCTTGTGCTGCGCCAGGGCAACTCGCTGGATCAGCTGCGCGCGCTGATCGCCGAGACCGGCGCGCGCGCAGTTTACTGGAATCGATTATATGAGCCCGACGCGAGCAAAAGAGATACCCGGATAAAGCAGGCTTTGCGCGAAGATGGTCACGAAGCGCGCAGTTTCAACAGTGCACTGCTGTTCGAACCATGGACGCAGCAGACATTGAAGGGCGACCCATACCGGGTGTTCACGCCATTCTGGAAATCCTGTCTCAAGGGATCCGCGCCGGCCACCCCGGTTGCGGTGCCCGACGCAATTTCCGCACCGGCGTCATGGCCGCCGAGCCTGGACCTGGAACAACTGGGCCTGATGCCGCGGACGCACTGGTACGAGGGCATTGCCGACAGTTGGACGCCCGGTGAGGACGCAGCGCTGGCTCGTCTGGAGCAGTTCCTCGACCGGAGCCTGGGTCAGTACCAGGAGCGGCGTAACTATCCGGCTGTGGACGGTGTATCACGACTCTCGCCTTATCTTCACTTCGGCGAAATATCGCCGCGTACTGTCTGGCTTGCCACGTCTGCCCGCCGCGTCGAGGCAGGCATGGAGAAAGGCGGCGATGCATTTCTGCGTGAGTTGGGCTGGCGCGAGTTTGCGCACCACGTGCTCTACCACTTCCCGCAGACGCCTGTTGAGCCGATGGACCCGCGTTTTCGCAGCTTCCCCTGGCGCACCGATCCCGGCGGCTGGCTGGAGGCCTGGCAGCGAGGGCGCACCGGGTTTCCGATCATCGACGCGGGCATGCGCGAGTTATGGCAGACCGGGTGGATGCACAACCGGGTGCGTATGATCGTTGCCTCTTTTCTGGTCAAGAATCTGCGTCTGGACTGGCGACTCGGGGCGCGCTGGTTCTGGGATACGCTGGTCGACGCGGATCTCGCAAACAATTCGATGGGCTGGCAGTGGAGTGCCGGCTCCGGGGCCGACGCCGCGCCCTACTTCCGTGTGTTCAATCCGCTGACCCAGGGAGAGAAGTTCGACCCGGATGGCGGCTATGTGCGCCGCTTTGTGCCGGAAGTACGCAGACTCCCACCGCGCTATGTCCACAAGCCGTGGGCTATCCCTGCGGCAGAAGCCGACAAGCTCGGCTTCAGGCCGGGCGTTTCTTATCCGCAGCCAATGGTGGACCTGAAACAGTCGCGCGAGGAGGCGCTGGCCGCGTTCAAGTCACTGTCCGGGCGCTGAGCCGGGTGTCGGCGCAAACGCGTGCGGCCCAGTGCACGACGGGCCGGACCCTTGGCGATGTCAGCGCCAGCGCCTGGCGATAACCGACCCAGCGGAACTCGCTGTGTTCGGCCCGCCCCAACAGAGGATTCACTGGTAACGACACATCGAGTGAGCGGGTGCGGGCCAGGTAGTAACGAGCGACCTTGCCGCGACTGTAGGGACCGGTCTCCACATAATCCGGGCCCCATTCAAACTCCAGGTCGGACAGCGTCGTCTCCTCAGTCACTTCGCGGATGGCCGCCTCCAGCGGCGTTTCATTCTTCTCCACCATCCCTTTCGGAAAGTCCCAGTACTGGAATGCCCGCAACAACAAGAAACGACGCCGCCTGCCGAAGTGGACCACCGCCACTCCGGCAGACAAACGCCGATCATCAAGCCGATCTGCCATGCGGCGAGTATATCGCCGGAAAGCTCAGGCAGCCTCGTCCAGCGGGTGGGCGAGCACGCCTGAGACCGCGTGCACCACGGCGCCGATGCGCACCGCGCTCTGTATCGCTTCCCGGCTCACGCCGTGCTTGCGCAGCGTCTTTTCGTGGGATTCCACGCACAGGCCACAGCCGTTGATCGCGGACACTGCGAGGCAGTAGAGCTCGAAGTCCTGCTTGGATACGCCTGGATCGCGCAGCAGGTTCATCCGCAGACGCGCCGGCATAGTCAGGTAATCCTTGTCGCCGGAGAGGTGCACGAAACGGTAATAGACGTTGTTCATACCCATCAGCGCGGCTGCGCCACGAGCCGCGTCGCGAACTGCGGCAGATACAGCGCCACCGATCGCGTTCTCGAATGCGGCGGTGTTGTTGGCGTCACGCGCTGCGTAGGCACAGGCCAGGGCCACGCCGTAGATCTGTTCCTCGCTCAGGCCCGGAGCGCCCTGAACGGTCAGCACGCTACTCAGGTTGAGGCTCAGGTCCTTGGCATAGGGCGGGATTCGATCTCGTATTGGATTCAGATTCAACATGGTTAAATTCCTTGAGCAATCGAGCGGACTCTGAGACCGGCAAGCGGCCGCGTTTTGCCGCCACCGCTTGCCGGGTCAGATTGCTGTCGTTCAGGCCTGGTGTTTCGGGGCCCGGGTCGGTTTACTGCGTGTGCCAGTCATCAGCGAGGCTGATCAGGCGGCCTGCAGGGTGTCGTCTCCGGCCTGCCAGTTGCACGGGCACAGCTCGTCGGTCTGCAAAGCGTCCAGAACCCGTAACACTTCTTCGGGACTGCGACCGACGTTCAGATCGGTGACATACACAAAGCGGATCACATTGTCCGGATCGACGATGTAGGTGGCACGCTGGGCTACGCCCTCGGCCTGATCGAGAATTCCCAGCTCGCTGCTCAGCTCGCGGCGGATGTCAGCCAGCATCGGGAAGGGTAGATTCTTCAGCTCCTCGCGATCACGGCGCCAGGCCAGATGGACGAACTCCGAGTCAGTGCTCGCGCCCAACAGCTGCGCGTCACGATCCCGGAACTCGCGCTCCAGCGCACCGAACGCGGCGATCTCGGTCGGGCAGACAAAGGTGAAGTCCTTGGGCCAAAAGAACACGATCTTCCATTTGCCGCTAAAGTCAGCCGAAGAAACCGGCTTGAACGCGTCTTTCAGGTCGCTGGAAACTACGCCGGTGAGGGAAAACTCGGGAAACTGATTGCCGATGCCAAGCATGATAAATACTCCTTGTTTCAGGGGGTAAGTGATTTCAGGACCAGGAGCATGGCATTCAGGGATTGATTCATCCAATCAATTGTTACTATACTTTTAATAGATGAAAGCTATTACCAAAGGCATCAGCCTGAGATCGCTGGGATATCTGGTCACGCTTGCCGAGGAACGACACTTTGGCCGCGCGGCAGAGCGCTGTTTTGTCAGTCAGCCAACCCTGAGCGCGCAGATAAAGAAACTGGAGGAACAGCTGGGCGGGCAGCTCCTCGAGCGTACCCAGCGTCGCGTGATGGTCACCGGGCTTGGCCGCGAAGTCGTCGAGCGGGCCCGCCGAATCCTTCAGGGCGTCGATGAAATCGTCGCCCTGACCGAGTCCCGCCAGGACCCTCTGGCTGGCGAACTTCGCGTCGGCCTGATCCCGACTGTGGCGCCCTATCTTCTGCCCCGGGTGGCGGGGTTGCTGAAACAACGCCTCCCGCGTCTGCGCCTGATGCTGCTTGAACTACAGACCGAGGAGTTGTTGCGCCAGCTCAGCGCTGGATCTCTGGATCTGGCCATCCTTGCGCGGCCATTCGCCGACCAGGGTCTTGAGAGCGAGGATCTGTACCGCGAGGACTTCTTTGTCGCGCTGCCTGGCGATCATCCGCTGACAAAAAAGCAGAGCATCTCGGTTGCCGATCTCGATAACCAGACTGTTCTGCTGCTGGCGGAAGGCCACTGTCTGCGTGACCAGGCGCTGGAAGTCTGCGGCCGGGTCTCGGTAAAGGAACCGCAGGACTTCCGGGCGACCAGCCTGGAGACCGTCAGGCAAATGGTAGCCGCCGGCATCGGCACCACGCTGCTGCCGGCGCTGGCGATCGATGAGACAGGGCTGCCGGAGGCGTCGCTTGCGGTGCGTCCATTCAACGATCCGCGGCCCAATCGAGTGATCACGGCCGCCTGGCGCACGACCAGCGCACGCGAAGCGACCATGCGCAATGTCGGTCAGGTGATCCGCGATGCCGTTCGCGGTCTCGGCGACGGCGTCAATATCGTCTGAGCACCGCCATCGGCGATTGATCCAGCACCTTGCGGGTAGCAAGCAGCCCGCTGGTTCCGACAACCAGCAAGCCAGCCCCTGCGCCTGCAAGCCACAGCCATGGACTGCCGCCGAACTCGAGCTGGAACACATACTCGGCCAATGCCCAGCCGGAAGCCAATGCGCCGCCCGCGGCGAGTAGCCCGGAAAGCGTGCCCAGCAGCGCGAATTCGATCGCCGTACCGGCCAGGATCTGGCGCCGCCGGGCGCCCATGGCCCGCATCAGGGCGCTTTCGAACAAACGTTCATCGCGGCCCGCCTCGACGACTGCCAGCAACACCACGATGCCGGCGGCGATCGCGAACAGAAACACATACTGCACCGCGAGGGCGGCCTGATCCATGACCCTTCTGACCTGGCTCATCACGGCATCGATATCGATCACGGTCACGCTGGGAAACTGCCTTACCAGATCAAGCACCAGCTGGTCCCTGCTGTCATCGACAAACAAGCTGCCGATATGGGTGCGCGGGAAGTCCTCCAGCGTGCCGGGAGAAAACAGCATGAAAAAATTCGGCCGAAATGAATCCCACTGAACCGTGCGCAGGCTGGTCACCCGCGCGGAGAACGCTTCGCCGGCCACGTCGAACTCCAGTGCATCGCCGAGTTCGATCCCCACGTCGCTGGCAAAATCTGCCTCCACGGATACTTCGCCGGGCCTGGGCTGTGCGCCCCACCAGTCTCCAGCGACGATCTCGTTATCTTCCTGAAGCTCGGCCGCCCAGCTGAGATTGCCTTCCCGGTCCGCCAGTCGCTGGCCCCGCGGGGAGCTGAAATCCATTTCGGAAAGAGCCTGACCGTTGATCGCAGTCAGCCGTGCGCGCACCAATGGCATCAGCTTTGTGGCGACGCCCCGCTCGGCCAGGAGCGCCTCGACTCCCGCAGCCTCCGACGGCTGGATGTTGATCATGAAGCGATTCGGCGCGCGTTCCGGCAAGGTTGCACGCCATTCCTGCATCAGATCGTTGCGCACCAGCGTCAACAGCAGCAACACCATGATGCCGAGACCAAATGCGACCACCTGGACCACGCTTTCCCCGCCGCGCCGCGCCAGACTGGCAACGGCATAACGCCAGGCCGCGCCGGCGGTGCCACGAATCCGTGTCGCCAGCCACACCAGCAGCGAACCGACCAGCAGGAATCCGGCGGCGGCTGCAGCAAAACCGGCGGCCACCCAGGCGGTCAATCGCAGGTCTCCAACCTGCCAAAACAACAGCGCGAACAACGCGGACCCGGCCGCACCATAAGTGAGCAGGGCGGAGGCGCGAGGGCCCGGCAGATCACGCCGCAATACCCGCAATGGCGGCACGCGTCTTAACGGCGCCAGCAGCGGCAGCGCAAATCCAGCCATTACCAGCGCGGCCATACAGAATCCGGCGAGCACCGGGGCCAGACCGGGCGCCGGCAAACTCCCTTCGGCCAAATCCGACAGCAGCGCCGCCAGCCCGAGCTGGCTGAGATAGCCCAGGACCACGCCGATGAGCCCGGCGCAGACAGCAAGGATCGTCAGCTGGATCAGCATCACGCGCAAAACAAAACCCTGGCGGGCGCCGAAACACTTCAGCAGGGCAACCACTTCGACCTGGCGGCCCGCCTGACGCCGCGCCGCCATGGCAATGGCCACCGCTGCCAGCAAGCTGCCGACCAGCGCAGCCAGACTGAGAAATCTGTGCGCCCGGTTCAGCGCGCTCTTTATCTCCGGACCGGCGTCATCCAGATCCCGCAATCTCTCGCCCGGCCCTGTGCGCGACTCGATAAAGTCTCGCAAGCGGTCAAGCGACTCCACCTGCCCTGCGAACAGCATGCGGTAGTCCACCCGGCTGCCGGGCTGAACCAGGCCGGTTGCGGCCAGATCAGCGTCGTTGATCAGAATGGTTGGCGCCAGATCGACGAAACTCCAGCCCTGATCCGGACGATATCTCAAGACGCCGGCGATACTCAGACGGACCGCGCCCAATGAAATCTCGGCGCCCACATCGACGCCGAGCCGGGCCAGCAGCTTTGCGTCAGCCCATGCCTGCCCGGGTGCGGGCAGCGCAGTAGTGGCTTGAGACTCCCCCAGCAAGGTATCGCTGATCTTTAGTTGTCCGCGCAGCGGGTAGTCCGGGCTGACCGCCTCGACATCCGCCAGCGCGCTGAGCTCACCGGCAAGCACCACGCTGGGAAACGAGGTCACGCTGGCCGTGGCAAGGCCCAGTTTCGCCGCCTGCGCCGCGTAGGCGGGATCGATCGGCCGTTTCGAATTGACCACCAGGTCCGCGGCCAACACTTCGGCCGAGCGGATATCCACCGCACGGCTGACCCGGTCGGTGAAGAATGCCACCGCGGTCATCGCCGCCACGGCCACGGCGACCGCTGCGGTCAGTACCCGCAGCTCTCCTGCGCGCAGGTCCCTGACCACACCGCGCAGTGCGAACCCGAAAGCGGTCATAACAGGCGCCCGGATGACATACGCAATACGCGATCACAGCGAGCGGCCAGACGCTCTTCATGGGTGACCAGGACCAAAGTTGTACCGGACTCATCGTTAAGCGAGAACAGCAGATCGGCGATACGCTGGCCGGTCTCTGCGTCCAGGTTGCCGGTGGGTTCGTCGGCGAACAGAACCAGCGGCGGGCCGACAAAAGCACGCGCGATCGCCACCCGCTGCCGCTCACCGCCGGACATCTGTCGCGGATAGTGCCGCTGCCGTGAAGTCAGGCCGACGCGGTCGAGCACTGCCTGGGCAGCTGCCTTTGCATCTGCGGACCCGGCCAGCTCCAGCGGCAACATCACGTTCTCCAGCGCAGTCAGCGACGGCACCAGATGAAATGACTGAAACACGAACCCCACCCGTCGCGAGCGCAGCGCGGCGCGGCCATCCTCATCGAGTTTTGTCAGGTTTTTTCCATCCAGCCAGACCTCCCCCTCGGACGGGAGATCCAGCCCGGCCAGCAAAGCCAGCAACGTCGATTTCCCGGCGCCCGACGCGCCAACCACGGCGACCGATTCGCCGCGGCCGATCTCCATATCCACCGCATCGACAATGGTAAGGATTCCCTCCGGGCTGTTAACCTTACGGGTCAGATTTCGTGCTGTGAGCACGCTCTTTCCCGGCGGTAGATTGATGTCCTTGCGCAAAACTCTCTCCCTGTTACTGGTTCTCGTTGCCTGGCCCGCATGGGCCGGGGCACAGACCATCCTGGTTTTAGGCGATAGCCTCAGCGCCGGTTATGGTCTGGCCAGAAGCGAATCCTGGACCATGCTGCTGCAACGCGACCTCGATCAACGCGGTCTGGATTTCCGCGTGATCAACGCCAGCATCAGCGGCGATACGACCAGCGGCGGCCTGGCGCGACTTCCCCGGGCGCTGAAAATACATGACCCGGCCCTTGTAATCATCGAATTGGGCGGCAATGACGGGCTGCGAGCGGTCCCCGTCGCGGAGATTCGCCGCAACCTGGTGCAAATGATCGAACTGAGCCAGGAGTCCGGAGCCCGGGTGCTGTTGACCAGCATCCTGATCCCTCCCAACTATGGCCCCGGATACACGGAAAAGTTCGAACAGGTGTTTGCCGAAGCCGCCGATGCCACCGGTGCGACGCTGACACCGTTCATCCTGGAAGGCATCGCACTGCAGCCGGGCATGATGCAGGCCGATGGAATTCACCCTACCGCCGAAGCGCAGCCGCGTATTCTGGCCAATTTGTGGCCCAGTCTTTGTCCGTTGATGGTCGAGGACCCGGAACAACAGGCCGCAGTTTGCCCCGCGCTGGCCGGGCCTGATATACAGTTGCCGTAGAATCATCGAATCCGGCCCGTCCCGATGGTTGATCTGCGACCGGGAACGGGGGCAGTCCGGCATAACAACAAATACGCGATCTGGAGGAAACTGATGAGCGACAAGATCTGGCTGAAGTCCTACCCCAAGGGCGTCCCCGCGGAGATCGATAGCAGTCGCTATGCATCGCTCAAAGAAATGATCGAGTCCTCGATGGAGAAGTATCGGGACCTGCCGGCCTTCACCAACATGGGCCATTCGATCAGCTTTGGTGAGCTCGATGAACAGAGCCGCTATTTCGGGGCTTATCTGCAGAAAGTTGCCGGGCTGGAAAAAGGTGACCGGGTCGCGGTAATGATGCCCAACGTGATCCAGTATCCGGTCGCGGTCTTCGGCATCCTCCGCGCCGGCATGTGCGTGGTCAACGTCAATCCTCTGTACACACCGCGGGAACTGGAGCACCAGCTCAAGGACTCCGGCGCGAAGGCGATCCTGATCTTCGAAAATTTCGCTTCCACGCTGGACAAGGTGCTGGACAAGACCGATGTGCGCACGGTGATGGTCACCGGGATCGGCGACTTGCTGCCGTTTCCGAAGGGCATGATCGCCAATTTTGTCGTGCGCAAGATCAAGAAGATGGTGCCCGAATACAAGCTCAGCGGCGCGGTGCCGTTCAAGCAGGTGTTGAAAGAAGGCAAATGGCAGCCCCTGGACGAGGTCAACCTGGATCACGACGACCTTGCGTTCCTGCAATACACAGGCGGCACCACCGGCGTCTCCAAGGGCGCCATCCTCACCCACGGGAACCTCGTGGCCAATGTCCTGCAGGCGCGATCATGGTGCGGCGAGCTGCTCTCTGAGGGAGATGGCGTGGTGATCACAGCGCTGCCGCTTTATCACATCTTTTCGCTAACGGCGAACTGCCTGATGTTCACGATTCTCGGCGCCAACAACGTGCTGATCACCAACCCGCGCGATTTCGACGCCTTTGTCGCCGAGCTGAAGAAATATCCGTTCACGTTTATCAGCGGGGTCAACACGCTGTTCAACGCGCTGCTCAATACGCCCGGATTTGATCAGGTGGACTTCAGCGCGATGCGCATCGCGCTAGGCGGCGGCATGGCCGTGCAGAAGCCAGTGGCGGACCACTGGAAAGCGGTGACCGGCAAACCGATCCTGCAGGCCTACGGATTGACCGAGACCTCACCGGCGGCTTGCATCAACCCACCGACGGACACCGAATTCACCGGCTCCATCGGCTTGCCGATCAGCTCGACTGAAGTCAGCATCCGTGATGATGCCGGAACCGAATTGGCCGTCGGTGAGGTAGGCGAAATCTGTATCCGTGGTCCGCAGGTGATGGCGGGGTACTGGCAGCGAGAAGAGGACACCGCCAAAACCATGTTTGAAGGCGGCTGGCTGCGTACCGGCGACATGGGCCGCATGGACGAGGGTGGCTTCGTGTTTATCACCGATCGCAAGAAAGACATGATTCTGGTTTCCGGGTTCAATGTGTTCCCCAACGAAATCGAGGATGTCGTGGTCGGGATGCCCGGTGTACTCGAAGCTGCAGCAGTCGGCGTCCCGGACGAGCGCTCGGGTGAAATCGTCAAACTCTTCGTAGTGCGCAAGGACCCGAACCTCACCGAGGCGGACGTGATCAAGCACTGCCGTGAAAACCTGACCGGCTACAAGGTGCCGAAAAAAGTGGTGTTCCGCGAGGAACTGCCGAAGACCAACGTGGGCAAGATTCTGCGCCGCGCATTGCGCGACAGCTGATCAGATCAGCGGCCGGCGGCCCAGTTTTCCAGGCGCTCGAGGGCCGCGCTCAGCGAGTTGGTGGTGCGGTTCTTGTATAGCCCGATACTCCGGACCTCGTCGCTGTTCTCCAGCGCCTGGCTGAAATGACGCCCGCGCGCCTCGAGAATATCGTCACGGATGCTTATCCCGTGAGCTTCGAACACCGGCTCGAGCTCCTCCCGCCGCAAACGCAAGTCCCGACGCGTGGTCTGGTAAGCGTGCTGGCAGACGTTGGCCCGGTTGGCATAGCTGAACACGCTGGCAAAGAACATCTTGGAGTCGTGACGATCGGGTTCGAATAGCACCACCTTGGCTTTGGCGTATTCGGTGTCGTACTTGGACATGCCGACACGCATGCGCGAATGGATGATCGAGCGAAAGGTCTGGGACAACACTACCGGCAAGCCACCCTCGACCAGCTTGGCGTGCCGCTTGTCCTCGGTCTGCGGCGCCAGCTCGGCATCAAAGGGCACGATGGGATTGACGCAAAACAGCAGATCGACGCCGGCGTCCAGGGCCACCGATGCGTGCAGCGTCCGCTTCAGACCACCATCAACAAAGGAACGGCCGTTGATTTCCACCGGAGGATACAGGCCCGGCAACGCGGTGCTGGCCTGCACCGCCTTGGAGATCGGCACGTCGTCCGCGCCCCTGGCACCGAACTTGACCGCCTGACCGGTATCGAGATCCACGGCGACCACGTACAACTCGCGTTCGAGCTGGCGAAAATCGTCGGTACAGCCCCGATTGCTGAACAAGTCGGCGAGAAATCTCTCAATCGGCCGATTATCAAACAGTGCTGTCGGAATCGCCTGAGTCAGCGCATTGTATGAAGCCAGCAAGCCATTACGAATCGGATGCCGCAGATAGCTTGCGGTCGATTTCAACAATAGCCGGGGTATCGACAGGCCACGCCGGGCGTACTCACCAAACGCAGGTTTCATGAACATCATCGGCGAAAACTGCGGGTCGCCCGGGCGCGGATCGATAAACACCCTCGCCATCTGCTCGGGCGAAATGCCGTTGGCCAGAAGCGCGGAGATCAAGGCGCCGGCGCTGACGCCGACCAGCACATCCACATCCTGGAAATCGACCCCGTCCAGAGCCTCATTCAGCGCGATCATCGCCCCGATCTCGTAGACCCCGCCCAGCGGCCCGCCGCCGGCCAGGGCCAGACCGATCTTGCGCCTGGGAGCGCCGTTGCCGGTGGCCGATTTCGCCACTTCAGATTCTCCTGTCAGGCCCGAACCCTGGTCTTGGACGTCGCGGAAGGCTTGGCGACCTTACGCCCCGAACCCCCGCGCGGCTTTGCCGTGCGCGACGGCCGGCTCACCTTCTTACGCGCCGGCGTTTTGGCGCGCTTGGCTGCCTTGCTTGTGCCCGCAGCCCGTCTGCGGGACGGCGCCGGTCGGGTGGTCAGTTCGGCCACCGTCTTCTGCAGGGCTTCGACTCGTCGCGTCAGCGCCTCGACATCCCTGCTGGTCGGGATCTGCATCGAATTCAGCATATTCGCGACCCGCCGCTCGAACGCCAGTTCCAGCCAGGTCCAGGTATCCCCAGCGGTCTCCCGGGCATCGTTGACAGTCTTCTCGACCGCATGGACGGGTCGCGCGATCTGCGTACGCGCGGACTGCTCGATCTGCTCGCCCAGCGAAATCAGACTCTCGAACCAGCGCGCGCCTTTGGTCTCGGCTTGCCCCATCGCGCCCAGGCCTGCCAGCCAGATCTGATGAGCCGACTCGCGTATGGCCCTGGCCAGCGGGTATTTAGACGACCCGGCCGTGGTTTTCTTATTTGACATAACAGCGAACCTCTCTGGATTCTCGCGACGCTGCGCTGCCATCTTGCAAGCATGCAGCCATCAATACCCCAAGAATACCACCGGATCGGATCGAATGGTGCTCCGCACCAAGCATTTCGAAAAGCGTAAAATGGCGTTCCATGAGCAGCAAGACAACGCGCACGGTGTTGGCCAGAGACATTGCCGGACTGCTGGCGGAGTGCCGGACGGCGCGGGAACAGATTACCGGTTCCGGCGCCCTGAAGCCGCCGTTCGCGGCACTGGCTGCCTGGCAAACTGCCCGGCTGAGCCATACCCACCGCGACTTGCTGGAGTCGGCGCGTTATCGCCCGGCTGCGAACTTTGTGTTCTCGGATCTTTATGGGGACCGCGATTACAGCCTGCGGGATCAGGATCTCGAACGCGTGTACCCGGTGATGGTGCGGGTGATGCCGGCAGGGGCTCTGGACGCCATTATTCTTGCGCTCGAGACCCACGCCCTGACCCAGGCTCTGGATATTGCGATGGTCGAACGCCTGAGCGCTCAGCCGGATAGTTCACTGCCGATCAATGCCGCTCGTTACGCTGCCGCCTATCGCGCCTGCGATAATCAGGCATCGCGCAGACGCCAGATCGAACTGGTGGTGGCGACCGGGAAACTCCTCGATCAGGTCGTCGATTCGCCGTTGATCTACAGCCTGATCCGCCTGACTCACGGCCCGGCTCATATGGCAGGGCTGGGCGCATTGCACGACTTTCTCGAGAACGGTTTCAAAGCCTTCCGCCACATGCGTGGTGCTGCTGATTTCCTGCGCATCATCCGCGAGCGGGAACTCAAAGTCATGGAGCAGATCCTCGGCGGTGCGCCCGAGCAGAGCTGGGCGCCCGACGCCTTGATCTGAACCAGGCTGGTCAGTCGCCAGCGTGATAGGCGGGGCTGAGCTGGTGCACCGCCTCGATCATCGCGCCAGCGTGCTCCGGGTCGACATCAGGGGTGATTCCATGGCCCAGATTGAATACGTGGCCCGGCCCGCGGCCATAACTCTCCAGAACTCTGGCCACTTCGGCACGGATGACTGCCGGGCTGGCCAGCAACACAGAGGGATCGAGATTACCCTGCAGCGCAACGGCGTCGCCGGTCAATTTGCGCGCCTCGCCCATATCCGTGGTCCAGTCGACGCCCAGCGCGTCGCAGCCGGTCGCCGCCATCTCGGCGAGTCGAGGGCCCGCGCCCTTGGTAAACAGCACCACCGGGACCGCCCGGCCATCCGATTCACGCACCAGGCCATCCATGATTCGCTTCATGTATTCGAGTGAAAACTCGCGATACAGGGACGGTGCAAGCACGCTGCCCCAGGTGTCAAAAATCATCAGCGCCTGAGCCCCGGCCTCGACCTGAGCGTTCAGATAATCACGAGTCAGGTCCGCCACCTTGGCCAGCAGGCTGTGCAGCACTGCGGGCTGATCGTAGGCCAGGCCCTTGGTGCGGCCATAAGTCTTACTGCTGCCGCCCTCGACCATATAGGTGGCTACTGTCCATGGGCTGCCGGAAAAACCGATCAGGGGCACCGAGCCGTCGAGCTCACGGCGAATCAGGCTTACTGCGTCCATCACGTAACGCAGTTCTACAGTGGGATCCACCACCGGCAACCCAGCCACGTCAGCGGCACAGCGCACCGGATTGCGGAATTTCGGCCCTTCGCCGGCAGAGAAGTGCAGGCCCAGTCCCATCGCGTCCGGCACGGTGAGGATGTCCGAGAACAGGATGGCCGCGTCCAGTCGGTATCGCCGTAGCGGCTGCAGCGTAACCTCACAGGCAAGTTCCGGATTGGTGCACAGATTCATGAAGCTGCCCGCTTTGCCGCGCACCGCCAGGTACTCCGGCAGGTAGCGTCCGGCCTGACGCATCATCCAAACCGGTGTGCGCGGTACCGGCTGGCGCATCAGCGCCCGCAGCAGAAGATCGTTGCCCGGCTGACTGGCCACTACGCAAACACCTCACTGATCTGACTCTGAATGCTTTCGGCCGCCGCCCTGGGATCGGCGGCATCACGAATCGGACGACCCACGACGATATAGTCGGCGCCGTTGCGGAACGCCTGCGGTACCGTGACCACGCGCTTTTGATCATCTTCGGGCCGGTTGTCCACGGGCCGGATGCCCGGGGTCACGACGAGCAGGCGCTGGTCGATGGCTTCACGCAGGCGGCTCGCCTCAAGTCCGGATGACACCACACCATCGCAGCCGGCTTCCAGCGCACGCCGCGCCCGGGACAAAACCAGTTCGGCGACATCACACTTGAATCCGAGATCATCCAGATCACCGCGATCCAGGCTGGTCAGCACGGTAACGGCGAGAATCTTCACGTCGCCCTTGGCCGCGGCCGCGGCTTCCATGATCGACTGGTTGCCATGCACGGTCGCGAACGTAACGCCTCGATCGCGCAATCGGCTTACCGCGCGCCCGACGGTGGCCGGGACGTCGAAGAACTTGAGATCCACAAAAATCTGCTTGTCCCTGGCAACCAGCCAGTCCAGCAGCTCGAAATATCCGCCAGACATCAGCAGTTCCAGGCCCAGCTTGTAGAACCGGACCGAATCACCGAGCGTTTCCGCCAGCGCCCTGGCCCGAACGACATCCGGGACGTCCATGGCAAAAATCAATCGCTGGTCTGAGGGGATGTCGGTGTGAGCCATGCGGGCCTCCCGGCCTGTAAAAACCGGCGGCATTCTAGCACGGGCATCATCGGCCTAGCTGTCGTGGCCGGGCAGAAACAGACGTTCGTATTCGAGGATTGCGAACCGGTCAGTCATGCCGGCGATGTAGTCCGCGACGACCCGGGCGCGCCCGGCGTCACCGCGCTCCTGCTGGCGAGCTTCGGCCAGATCGGCGAAATCCCGGGGCAACAATCGGGGCTCATCGAAGTAGGCCGCAAACAGACTGTTCACGGTGCGCTGCGCCTTGTTGGTCATCCGCAGGACGCGCGGATGGCGATACAAGCGTCGCATCAGGAAACGTTTGAGTTCCCGATGAGCTGCGGCCACCTGCTCGCTAAAGCCGATCAGCGCATGCCCGGCCGAGCGGATATCCTCGATCTCCTGCGGCTTTGCCTCTGCCAGTCTGCGTCTGGTTTCATCGATCACGTCGTCAACCAGGTGGCCGATCAAACGCCGCACGATCTCGTAGATCAGCCGGCGGCCGCTCAGGTCCGGGTGGCGCTGGCGTGCCGAGCGATGCAACTGGTCGAAAATCGGCACTTCACACAGTTCGTCGATGTCCAGAAGACCGGCCCGCAGCCCGTCATCGACATCATGGCTGTTATAGGCGATCTCGTCGGCGAGGTTGGCAAGCTGCGCTTCCAGGCTCGGCTGTCTGTTTTCAAGAAAGCGCCGTCCCAGCGGCCCCAGCTCCCGGGCCCGCGCCGCGGAGCAGTGCTTCAGTATCCCTTCCCGGGTCTCGTACATCAGATTGAGACCGGGGAAATCCGCATACTTCTCTTCCAGCTTGTCCACGACCCGCAACGACTGGAAATTGTGCTCGAAACCGTCGAAATCCCGCATGCAATGATTCAGCGCATCCTGGCCGGCGTGACCAAACGGGGTATGGCCGAGGTCGTGAGCCAGGCAGATAGCCTCTACCAGATACTCATTCAGGCCGATGACGCCGGCCACGGTGCGTGCGATTTGCGCCACCTCGAGGGAGTGAGTCAACCGGGTCCGGTAGAGATCGCCCTCGTGATTGACGAAGACCTGAGTCTTGTAAACCAGACGGCGAAAAGCCGAGCTGTGGATGACCCGGTCTCGATCACGCTGGTATTCGCCTCGATGGGTCGGCGGCGGCTCATCAAACCGGCGCCCGGCGGAATGCGCCTCCCTTGCGGCGAAACTCGCAAGCCCGGGTCCGCGCGCGCCTGCCGCTTGCTCGCTCATCCGGAATCCGCCGCGGCCAGCACCGCTGCGAGTTCGCGCGGCGGCGTGTCCGCCTCGATAGACGATGCGCCAAGACCGTCGAACAGCACCAGTCGGAGACGTCCCGCACTGACCTTTTTGTCCATGGCCATCAGCTCGCGCATCGTCTGCGCCCCCATCGGTGGTGGCTGCAATGGCAAACCAAAAGCCGCCAGAAGGTCATGTACCCGGCCCGCGTCAACTGGTCGCAGGCGTCCCAGCCGGACCGATAGCTCGGCCGCCATGATGAGCCCGACAGCGACCGCCTCACCATGCAACCACGGCCCGTAGCCGGTTCCTGTTTCAACGGCATGGGCGAAGGTATGGCCCAGATTGAGCAGAGCCCGGCGCCCCGCCTCTCGCTCGTCTTCGGCAACGATGGCCGCCTTGATCGTGCAGCAGCGCATAACGGCCTCGGTCAGCGTCGCCGCGTCTCGTTCGGTCAGCGCCTGGCGATGAGTTTCCAGCCAGGTGAAAAAACCGGCATCAAGTCCGGCTCCGTATTTGACCACTTCCGCCAGACCCGCGCGGTATTCGCGTTCTGGCAATGTGACCAGCGTGGCGGTATCGGCGATCACCGCACGCGGCTGATAGAACGCGCCTATCAGGTTCTTCCCGGCCGCATGATTGACCGCCGTCTTGCCACCAACCGCTGCGTCCACCTGAGCAAGCAGCGTCGTTGGAACCTGCACCAGCGCGATCCCGCGTTGGTAACAGGCGGCGGCGAAACCGCTCAGATCTCCGATCACGCCACCGCCTAGCGCAAACAGCGCCGCGTCGCGGTGGTAGCCCAGCTCCGCCAGACGATCGATGATCCGGGTAAACGACTCGAGGGTCTTGTATTGCTCTCCGTCCGGCAATATCAGCGTCTCGGTGCGGCGGTCGCGGAGGCAGCCGGTCAACTGATCCAGATATAACGGCGCGACCGTGGTATTGGTCACCACCAGCGTGTCGCTGTGGGCAAGGTCGGCGGGCATGAGTTCGGCCGCGGTCAGAAGGCCGGGCCCGATATGGATCGGATAAGCACGATTTCCGAGACTGACTTCAAGCGTCTGATGCACGCGGCCGGTCACGCTTCCCCCTCCTTGAGCCGGATCAGAATCTCTTCTGCCACCGCGCCCACTTTTCTGCCGTCCGTGTTGATCACGCAGTCCGCGATCCCCCGATACAAGGGTTCACGTACCGCCATCAGATCCTGCAGCCGTTGCCGCGGATCCTCTGTATCCAACAGCGGGCGCCGGCCTCGTCCGCGGCGGGTGCGTTTTAATTGATGATCGACCGATGCGTGGAGGTAGACCACAGTGCCGTTGGCCATCAGGTCGCCGCGATTCGCTTCATCGAGAACGGCGCCGCCGCCGGTGGCAAGCACGATTCCAGGCAGCGTGGCCAGCTCGGCGATGACATTTCTCTCGCGCTGACGAAAACCGGCCTCGCCTTCCTTCTCAAAGATGAAAGCGATATCCACACCGGTGCGATGCTCTACTTCTTCGTCGGAGTCATGGAACGGGCGTCCGAGCGTCCGCGCCAACTGTCTGCCGACCGCGGACTTGCCAGCGCCCATGGGGCCGATCAGGAAGATGCTGGCGGCAGCACTCATCGCGGAACTGCGGGCCCGAAGGCCGCAAAAAACGGGGCCGGCTGACGCCGGCCCCATGTATCGCTAGTCCTTGATGCTAGTCCAGCGTAGCGCACGTCGGCTGGCGCCCCCAGCGGCTGTCTATGCCACCCGGCGGGGATTGATTAAGCGCGACGTCAGCACGCAGCACTTCCAGACCATAATCCTGCGTCTCGAGGAACTCGGTGCCGGTCACGGAGGCCTTGGCCTGGATCGTTACCAGCAGCCAGTTACCGAATTCCTGCGCATAGGTCATCCGCACCAGTCCGAAACCGTTTGCATCGGTGATCACGGTGCCCGGCGAAACCGTCGCCACATTACCGGCCTCGATACTGCCGCTGTTGTTAAAGTCCTCACCCGGATCAAGGATGCCGTTACGGGCGGTGGCCGGCACCAGCGTGTCTTCGTCCTGGCAGGTCGCCTGATAGTTCGGTACCCACAGATCGTTGATCACATCTGCCTCGTAGTAACCCTTGTAATAGTCCTTCGAGACCACGCTCATCTGGACTTCCGCACCGGCCACACCGACACCCTGACTGTCCGTGACCTGGACCGAGAACTCCTTGAGATAAGTCGCTGTAGTCGGTTCCGAGATCTGATTGCCGGTACCGATGCTGATAAAGACCTCTCGCTGGGCCACGGTCAGCGCGACCTGGTTGGTCACCGTCGGCGTATCCTGGACCACACCGGTGATCTTGACACCGCCGACCGAACTGGTGCTCTGGCCCGCGGTATACACCGTCTCCGCCTGGCCCGCACTGTTGGTGACCTGCGAGCCGACCGAGATCGAACCGCCGGTCACGTCATCGAGCACAAAGGTCACCAGCTTGTTTTTGACCAGGTTGTCGTTCGGGATCCCGGACCGTCGCGGTAATCGTGCTCTGTTCGCCCGGCCCGACCGTAAACCGGCTCGCCTGCAGGTCGATCTTCTGCGCGGTACTGGCTACGAATTCAATGTTGCGCTGGGTCGAGGGCCCGCCCGCCACCGCCGCGGCAAGCACCGCCGGTCCGGAATTGGTCGAGTTAATGGTCACCGAAGCGCGGCCATTTGCGTCCAGTGCCGCGGAAGAGGCTGACAACGTGCCCCGGGTACTGGAGAAATTGACCGTGCCCGCCTGCGGCGCGCCATTGATCAGCCACTCGACAGTGATGGTCTCGTCCACGCCCAGCCCCACTTCCGTGTTGGCCGCCGGCGCCAGGAACGCAAAGCTGTCGTTACTGATGTTGACGTCTACCGAAGTGGACAAGCCCAACGCAGAGGCAGTCAGCGTGTCTACGCCGGCCACCGTCGCGTCAAGCTGAAAGCTTGCCTCGCCCTGGGAATTGGTCACCAGCGTGGCCGCGGAGAGCGTGTTTCCGCCTGAGGAGGTCACGTCTACCGTGCGACCGGAGATGCCGGCGCCCGCGGAATTGCGCAATGTCGCGGTGTAGGTAGAGGTATCGCCGAACACCACATTTGGCGGTCCGCTGAGCACCAGCGTGGTTCCGGTCACCGACACGACCAGACTTGAAGTCAGATTGCCGGTGGTGGCGGTCACGTTGATCGGCCGGTTGGTCGGATCGCCAGCCGTGCTCAGCGTCGCTGTGGCTACGCCGCTTTCGTTCGTGGTCGAGGACACCACCGCCAGGGCGCCGGAGTCGGCGCTGAACACAACGCTGACGCCTTCGACGACGGCGTTGTTGTTGTCCTGCACGATCGCGGTGATCGTCGCTGGCGTCGTGCCGCTTGACGGTAGCTGCGGACTGCTGGCCAACAGCGTAATACTGCTCACGGGCACCGGAGGCGCCACGCCGCCGCCGCCATCGGGATCAGTAATGGAATTGCCTCCGCCACAGCCTGCCAGTCCCAGAAGGCACAGGACGGTTGCCGGCATGCTCCAGCGGGAGAGGGGTTTGGATCTGAACATAACGCTTTTCACCTGAGCTTTAGCGGGTGTCCCGCTGTTAGTAGATGTTGCTCCCCTCCCGGAGAATCTTTGGAGTCACAAAGATCAGCAACTCCGCCTTCGTAGACTGGTTGGACGAGCTCTTGAACAAGTGACCCAGTCCTGGCAGGTCGCCCAGCAGCGGCACCTTGTTCACCGTCTCGCGTCGTTCGGTCTCGAAGATACCGCCCAGCACCACAGTCTCGCCGTCGTTCACCAGCACCTGGGTGACGACTGAGCGCGTATCGATACTCGGCACCAGACCACCGGTCGCGCTGGGCACGAACTGACCCACGGTATCCTGGTTGACCTGCAGATCCATGATGATCCGGTCATCCGGGGTGACCTGCGGCGTCACCTTGAGGCTTAGCACGGCCTTCTTGAACTGGGTGGTCGTCGCGCCGCTGGACGCAGATTCCTGATAGGGGATCTCTACGCCCTGCTCGATCTGCGCCTCTTTCTGATTAGCCGTGATCACCCGCGGCGTCGAGATAATCTCACCGCGGCCTTCTGACTGCGCCGCCTGCAACTCCAGATCGATCAGATAATCGGAATCCAGGATCGCCAGAGCCACGCGGCCGGCCGGATTGTCGATCGGCAGATTGACCGCATAGCGCTCGGCGATATTCGGCACCGTTACCGGACCGATCTGGCCGGTGTTGTTCAGGTTCTCGATACCGGACTGCACGATGGTGTCGGAACCCTGGCCGCTGCCGGTCACTGACATCAGACCATCATTGCGATCGTCCACGTAAGTGAAGCCCATGCGCACGCCGAGGTCGCGGCTGAAGTCGTCATTGACCACCACGATGCGGGATTCGATCAACACCTGCTTGACTGCGATATCCAGGGTCTGCACCAGACGGCGGATATCGACCAGCCGCTCAGCGGTGTCGTAGACCAGCAAGGTGTTGGTACGTTCGTCGATGCTCACGGTACCGCGCTCGGACAGCAGCGAATTCTCGCCACCTGACTCAAGCAGACCGGCCAGATCGGCGGCCTTGGCATAGTTGACCTGGATGAAGTCCGAGACCAGCGGGGTGAGTCCCTGCAGATCCTGTCTGGCCTCGAGATCCTGCTTTTCACGCGCCGCGATCTCGGCGGCCGGCGCGACGATCACGACATTGTCGATCTGGCGCATATCCAGGCCACGGGTGGCCAGCACGATGTCCAGTGCCTGGTCCCAGGGCACATCGCGCAGGCGCAAGGTGACATTCCCGGTGACCGAATCACTGACCACCATGTTCAGGCCACTGACGTCGGATAACAGCTGCAGCACGGCTCGCGTCTCGATGTCCTGGAAGTTCAGCGTCAGACGCTGGCCCTCATAGGTCTTGCCAGTGTCGTAAATGCCGAGGTTTTCCTGCTTCTCTCTGACCAGCGGCCGCACCTCGACCGTGAACAGCTCGTCGGTCTGATAAGCGAAATGTTCGTATTCGCCAGTCGCTGCGATGATCAGCCGCGCACCTTCACCGGCGGTAAGACTGTCTATGGTGGTAACCGGGGTGGCGAAATCCAGTACATCGAGCCGGCGACGAAGGTTCGCTGGCAAGTCAGTTTTGCGGAAATCCACAATGATCTTGCCGGCGTCCTGGCGCATGTCGACCGTAGCCGAGGGATCAGTGAGCGACACCATCACCCGGCCACCGCCGTCTTCACTACGTCGGAAATCGATATCGCGGATCGCGCTGGCCACGGCTGCGCCGGCAGGCGTGGTCGCGGCGTCACCACTGAACACCCGATCTGCTGCGGCTACCGATGCCCCGGCACTGCTGCCGAGATTGACCACGATGGTGTTGCCGTCGACCCGTGTCTGATACGGCACCATGTAGTCCATGTTCAACACGACCCGGGTCCGGCCCTGGGCTTCCGCGACCATGACGGTGTCCAGCGGCCCCTGCTTCACCACTGTCCGACGGGAAGCTAAAGCCAAAGCGGTGTCGGCGAGGTCCAGCGAGATCCTGGCCGGATCGTCGATAGCAAAACTCATCGGTTCCGCCGGCGGTCCACTCAGGCGCAGGTAGACCACTACGCGATCACCACCCTGGCCAGCTACATCCACCGCCTCCAGCTGGAGCGGTGCGTTCTGACCTGAAGCGCTGGAGGCAAACGCGAGCATGATCAATGCTCCCAGCCACCCGGCTCTGCGTGAATCCCGGCGGATTCCAGTTGTCGCCCATGCTTTACGCATCATCCCATGTACTCCCAGAGTCCTCATTTCTCACCCAGACTGATGGTGGCCGGCCTTTCCATATAGCCGCCGATACCGTCAGGAATGATCTCGACAACCCGAATCTCTGAATCGTCAATTGCAATAATCTTGCCGTCGTTTTGGCCGACATAATTCCCCAAGCTCACGCGATGGACCAGCGTGTCAGTGGTTTGCAGCAACCCGAACAACTGCCCGTCCTTGGTCAGAGTACCGACCATATTCATCGTATCCAGCGGGAATTGTTCCAGGTACTCCCGCGTCCGGGCGCTGTCCGGCCGCAGCCCTCCCGACCCGGATCCTGCTGCGGCCGCGCTCTGGCGCTCGGGCACGAAAGGCGAGCGCAGATCGTAAGCCTCATAGGCGAACGGCACGTGTTCCTTGATCTCGGGCAATGGCTCGATGCGGCCACCGGGACGAGCGTTAATCTCGGCGATGTAGGCCTCAAGGTCGGACATATTGTTAGAACAGCCGCCCAGCAGCATCGCGGCACACACCATGGTCATAGCGCTGGCAATCTGACGCGGGCTCATGATTGCTCCTCGTCATCTTCCAGATAGCGGTAGGTCTTGGCGGTCAGGTCCATTTCCAGTTCTGCGCCACTTCCGGGCTCGGCATCGGTCAGCTCCACCTCATGGATGGTGACGATACGCGGCAGCGCGGCGATGTCACTGACAAACCTGGCGAGCTCGTGATAAGTGCCCTTCAGGCGAATCTTGATCGGCAGTTCAGCATAAAAGTCCTTGCGGATCTCGGCTTCCGGCCGAAACAGCTCTTCATCCAGGCCGGCGCCAAGACCAGTCTGCGAGATGTCAACCAGCAGGCTGGGCACTTCTGTCTTGCCTGGTAACTGCCTGAGCATCGCACCAAAAGACTGCTCGATCTCCGCCAGCTGCAGCTTGTAGGCTTCGAAATTGGCTGCCTTGCGCTGTCTCTGGGTAAAGATCTGGCGCAACTCGACCTCTTTGGCTTCCGCCTGCTCAAGCAAGGGCGTCTTGTTCTTGATCGGGAAGTAATAGACCGACGCCGCAGTGACGATAATAAATATCAGCGCCACGAACAGGGCGCGGAACAGGAACGGCCAGCGACCGACATCGCTGGTGTCGAGAGCGCGGAGTTCGTCAAGGAATTTCTTCATTCCGCGTTCTCCTTGTCGGTGACGATCTGCCGCGCGGAAACCGTAAACCGGCTGCGCCGCACGCCGCGATCGTCGACAGTCTCAACCACTTCGAGTCCCGGCTTCTCCAGCCACTCCGAGTTCTCTATATTGCGCATCAGCGCAGAGACCCGGGTGCTCGATTCGGCGATGCCCTCGATTTCTATCTTGGTACCCTGCTGTTCCATCTTCTCGTAGAACACACCCTCCGGCAGGATGCGCACCAGCTGATCGAACAAATGCACGCTGTCCGGCCGGCTGCGTTGCAGTTCGTCGATGATCTCCATCCGGGCCAGCAGCCGCTCTTTCTGCGTTTCCAGAGCAGCGATTTCCTTGATCAAGGCATCGAGTCGCTGAATCTCTTGCTCCAGCCGAGCGTTGCGCTCGTTTTGATAGTCGATACGGTACTGCAGCCAGGAACTGACGCCGAAGGTGACCAGGGCGCCAAGCGCTACCGCGGCGATCGCGGCGATGCCAAAGTTCGTCTGACGCCGCTTGCGCTCTTGCTCTCGCCACGGCAGTAGATTAATACGGGGCATGTCAGTCGAAACTCCTCAAGGCCAGCCCGCAGGCGGTGAGTAACGCGGTCGCGTCCTTCATGACGCCGGCTGAGCGCGCTTTGGAGGACAGCTTCATGTCACCCAAGGGGTTGCCGATGTCGGTCGGAATACCCACGCGACTACCGATTACGTCAGCGACGCCAGGGATGTTGGCGCAGCCTCCGCAAACCAGAATCTGTTGTGGCTGCTCGCGGCCACTGCCTGACGCCAGGAAAAACTGCAGCGAACGACTGACCTGCTGGGTCATGTCGTCGATAAACGGATCCAGGACTTCGGGCTCGAAGTTGCTCGGCAGACCGCCCTCTTTCTTGGCGCGACCGGCGTCCTCGAAGCTCAACCCGTAGGTGCGCATGATCTCTTCTGTAAGTTGCTGGCCGCCGAAAGCGAAATCACGCGTATAGATCACCTTGAGGTCTCGCAGCACCGAGAAAGTAGTGCTGCTGGCGCCAAAGTCCACCACCGCGACATTGTGGCCGGCGCCGTGCTCAGGCATCTGGTGCCGCAACAGACGGCAAGCGTTCTCCAGCGCGAAGGCCTCGACATCTACGATTTGCGCCTTCAGACCGGCAGCCTCGACTGCGGCCTGACGTTGCTCGACGTTCTCGCTGCGGGTCGCAACCAGCAACACGTCGATCATATCCGGGTCGTTTTCGGATTTGCCCAGTACCTCGAAGTCATAACTCACTTCTTCCATCGGGAACGGTATGTACTGGTCCGCCTGCAGCTCGACCTGCCCCTCAAGTTCATTCTGGGACAGAGACGCGGGCATCTGGATTACCTTGGTAATCGCGGCGTCGCCATTGATGGCGATCGCACACTCGCGGCTTCGAGCACCGGAGCGCTTGACCGCCCGGCGGATGGATTCACCTACAGAATCCGGATCTACCACGGCCTTCTCATTCACCGCGTTCTGCGGTGTGGCCTCAGCAGCATAGGATTCCACGCGGAACTGGCTGCCGCTGCGGCCAAGTTCAATCAGCTTGACCGACGAGGTCGTTATGTCAAGCCCGATTAGCGGTCGATTTGACGTACCGAACAGCACTTGATTTTCCTTTTAGGTCCGCAGCTTGGCTTCGAAAGATAGAATAATGTCTTAGGTAATGCAATGTTCTGTATAGCAATTCCGGACAGCGCAAAACGTGACCGTATTCACGCTCCAAAGAATGCGTGCCTGCGGTACCCGGTCAGAAGACCTCTTCGGCAGGATTGCTGGGCAGGGAACAGAGCGGCTACGCAGCAATCGCCGTCGGGCCTGGCTGGGCCTGTTCCGGGGCGGCAAGTCGTCGCCCCGGTGGCCACTCACCCGATTCCGGGATGCTGCATAAAGTCGATTCCGGCAACCCCGCTATCCTAGACCTTAGCCCTTAGACCGGTGGCTTTGCGCCCCCACCTTTCGATGGGTTTGCCTTTTACGTTCGGTGGTAATATGCACAAGCCCCCCTGGCAAGGCAAGAACCTACCTCTCACTTCTGCATGAAGCTCTTTCTACGTTTACTCTATGCTGCAGCTGCACTACTGCTGGTTTTGACGACCGCAGCCGGCCTTGCCGCGATCGGTGCTTATTATTATGTGCTGCCGAGTTTGCCGGCGGTCGAGTCCCTGCAGGACATCCGGCTCCAGGTCCCGCTGCGGGTCTATACCCGAGAAGGCCGGTTGCTGGCCGAATATGGCGAGATGCGGCGCACGCCGCTGAACTTCGAACAGTTTCCCCCGCAGATCATAGAGGCTTTCCTGGCCGCTGAAGACGATCGCTTCTTCGAGCACCCCGGGGTCGACTACCAGGGGCTGGTCAGGGCCGCAGTCGCGCTCGCGTTGACGGGAGAACGCCGTCAGGGCGGCGGCACTATCACCATGCAGGTTGCGCGTAACTTCCTTCTGACGCGTGAAAAGACGATCTCGCGCAAAGTCCGTGAGATTTTCCTCGCGTTACGTATCGAAAACCAGATGAGCAAGCAGGAAATCCTGACCCTCTATCTGAACGCGATATTCCTCGGTCAGCGCGCGTATGGCGTCGGCGCCGCTGCGGAAGTCTACTTTGGCAAGACCGTCGACCAGCTCTCGCTGGCCGAAAGCGCAACCATCGCCGGGCTGCCCAAGGCGCCGTCGAGGGATAATCCGGTTGCCAGCGTCGAACGCGCGACCCAGCGTCGCGCCTATGTGCTGCGACGCATGCTGGAAACCGGGAGTATTGATCGCCAGCAGCTGGAGCAGGCCATGGATGAGCCCATGGAATCGATACTGCACAGCGCAACCGTAGAAACCGACGCGCCTTATGTCGGCGAGATGGTGCGGCAGACGATGCTCGAGCTGGTGGGTCCGGACGCGTATACCGCCGGCTATGTGGTCACCACTACCATAGACAGCCGCCTCCAGGCAGCGGCCGTGCGCGCATTGCGCGAAGGTCTGCTGGAATATGACCGCCGCCACGGCTACCGCGGTCCGCTGGCCAGCGTGGATCTGGCCGATCCGGATGCAGATATCCAGCAGATGCTGGCCGGCTACCGGGCCGGGGCGGGCATGCAACTGGCGGTGGTTACTGAAGTGAGGAATCAGAGCGCTGAGACACTGATCCCGGGACGGGGTGCAGTGACGCTGGAGTGGGAAGGATTGAGCTGGGCGCGGAAGTTTATCGATGACAACACCCGCGGTCCGGAGCCCGCAACCGCGGCGGAAATTCTCGCTCCCGGAGATCTGATTGAAATCATGCCGATGAACGAATCGGGCTGGCGCCTTGCCCAGGTGCCGCTGGCCCAGGGTGCCATCGTGGCCCTGGATCCGATCGACGGCGCGATTGCCGCGCTAAGCGGCGGATTCGATTTCCAGGACAGCAAATACAATCGCGCGACCCAGGCGAGGCGCCAGCCGGGTTCGGCGTTCAAACCTTTTATCTACTCGGCGGCACTGGAAAACGGGTTCACCACGGCCACCGTGGTCAACGACGCCCCGGTGGTATTTGACGACGATCGTCTTGAAAGCACCTGGCGGCCGGAGAATTACAGCCAGCGATTTTATGGCCCGACGCGCCTGCGCGAGGCCCTGGTGCGCTCCCGCAACCTGGTTTCGATCCGCGTGCTCAGATCCATCGGCGTAGGTAACGCGGTAGACCACATCAAGTCGTTCGGCATCGCGGAGTCCGCAATGCCCCGGGACCTGTCGCTGGCGCTGGGCAGCGTCACGCTGACCCCGCTGGAACTGGCCGACGCGTACACGGTGTTTGCCAATGGCGGCTTCCGCGTGGATGCCTATCTGATTGATCGGATCACCGACGCGGAAGGCAACGTCATCAGACAGGCCGACCCGTTGATCGCTTGCGCCGCCTGCGCCGACGAGGAATTCTCCAGCGACAGACCAGAACCGGGCGTCGATCAGGAACAAATCGAAACACTAGCCATCGAATACGCAGCCCCGGCAATCAGCCGGCAAAACGCGTATCTGGTGGCTGACATGATGGCTGACGTCATCCGCCGGGGTACCGGCAGGCGCGCGATGGCCCTCGGTCGCAACGACCTGTCGGGCAAAACCGGGACCACGAACGATCGGCGCGATGCCTGGTTCAGCGGCTTCAACGGGGACCTGGTGGCCACCGCCTGGGTCGGCTTCGACCAGGAACGGCCGCTTGGCGCGCGCGAGGAAGGCGGCCGCACGGCGTTGCCGATCTGGGTAAAATTCATGGGCGAAGCCTTGCAGGGCGCGCCGCAAAGGAAGCCGGTGAAACCACCGGGCCTGGTCACTGTCCGGGTCTCTTCCAGCACCGGCTTGCTCGCCGGCAGCGCTGACGGAGACGCGATTTTCGAGACCTTCCGGGCAGATCAGGTGCCACCGGCAGGAGAAGATTCAAGCGCTTCACCCTTCGGTCCTGCCGAGGACGAGGAACCGATATTCTAGACACGCTGCCGACAGTCACGAGGGCGCAGAAGATGCCAAAACGACGCAGCCATCGATCTCAGCAGATCCGCTACGGCATCGCCCACGAGGCGGCGCGCATCATGCGCGAACACGGGGTCAAGGATTTCCTTTTGGCCAAGCGCAAGGCCGCCGAGCGGCTGGGGATCTCGGATCGGACCTCGCTGCCGGGCAATGATGAGATTGCGGCCGCGCTGACCGAGCAACAACGGCTGTTCGGTGGGTCAGCGTACCCGGCGCGGCTGCGCGCGCTGCGTGAGACCGCAACCCGGGCGATGGACCTGTTAAGCGGGTTTGAGCCGCGGCTGGTCGGTTCGGTGTTAAGCGGCGCCGTAACCGAACACAGCGAAGTCAACCTGCACGTGTTTACCGACACGCCGGAAGCAGTAGCCATGCACCTGATGGACTGTGAGATCCCCTATGAATCCAGCGAGCGCCGGATCCGTTATCCATCTGAGCGCACCGAGTCCCGGCCCAGTTTCCGTTTTGTGGCGGGCGATGTGGCGGTGGAAGCCACGGTGTTCCCGGTTCATGGTCTGCGCCAGGCACCGAGCTGTCCGGTCGACGGGCGGCCGATGCAGCGCGCGCGCCGGCCCGAGCTGGAGGCCCTGCTGGCCAAGTCCTGAGGGGTGGCTTCAGCCCCGCTCGGCGACGTTGACGTAGTCGCGCTCCGGCGGCCCGGTATACAGCTGGCGCGGACGCCCGATCCTGCCGTCGGGGTCAGATGTCATCTCCAGCCAGTGCGCCACCCAGCCAACCGTGCGCGCGATCGCGAACATTACGGTAAACATCGACTTGGGGATACCCAGCGCGCGGTAGATGATGCCCGAGTAGAAATCCACGTTCGGATACAGCTTTTTGTCGACGAAATACTCGTCCTGCAGCGCAATCTCCTCAAGACGCAGCGCCAGCTCGAACAAGGGCGAATCCGGAGCGCCCAGCTTCTCCAGCACTTTGTGGCACATCTCCCGGATGATCTTTGCGCGCGGATCAAAATTCTTGTACACGCGATGGCCGAAACCCATCAGGCGGAACGGGTCGTCGCGGTCCTTGGCACGAGCCACGTACTTGGGAATCTGCGAGGTGTCACCGATCTGCTCCAGCATCTTCAACACGGCCTCATTGGCACCGCCGTGCGCCGGGCCCCACAACGCCGATACGCCGGCGGCGATCGCCGCATAGGGGTTGGTCCCCGAGCTGCCTGCCAGACGCACAGTCGATGTGCTGCAGTTCTGCTCGTGGTCCGCATGCAGGATGAACAGCAGATCCAGGGCCTCAGCAGCGACCGGATCGACCTCATAGTCCTCGCAAGGCACGGCAAAGAACATGTTCAGCAGGTTGCTGCAGTAGTCCAGGTCGTTGCGGGGATAAATGAACGGTTGACCGACCGAATGCTTGTACGCAGCCGCTGCGATGGTCGGCATCTTGGCGATGATCCGGTGCGAGAAAATCTCCCTGTGCTCCGGATTCTTCAGGTCCATGGAATCATGGTAGAAAGCGGACATGGAGCCCACCACGCCGGACACCATGGCCATCGGATGCGCATTGAAATGGAAGCCATTGAAAAAGCGCAGCAGAGTCTCGTTGATCATCGTGTGACGCATGATCGAATTGGTGAAGCGTACCTGCTCCGAGGCCGACGGAAGTTCCCCGGCGAGCAGCAGGTAGGCCACCTCGAGGAAACTGCTCTGCGCTGCCAGCTGGCCGACCGGGTATCCCCGGTACAACAAGACCCCCTTCTCTCCGTCGATATAAGTGATCTTGCTTTCGCAACTCGCCGTGGCGATAAAACCGGGATCAAAGGTGAACACGTGGTGCTCGCGATACAGCTTGCCGATATCGATCACGGCCGGACCTTCGGAGCCCTCACGGACCAGAAGCTGGGAGCTTTTGCCGGTTTGTTCGTCTTCGAGCTTGAAGTACTTGTCACTCATGCCTGTTTTCCTGAATGCAGATTCTCGATACCCCACCTGGAATCCCGGGATCAGACGGCGCCGATTGCTGCCTGCTCCGGTGCTGAGCGTGGAATCGTCCGGGTCTGGTGGTGATGGAGACCCACGAACACCGTCAGCACGATGCCCCACCAGCGCAGTACCTCAAGGCAATGCCCCCTGGCCAGTACCGGGGACCGCTGCGGTGGATCAAAAATTATAAGTTAGCGCGGGAGGGATTGACAGTTAGAAACTGTATCTGCGCGACGGCAAGCCTGAATAAAAAAGGGCGCCTGAAGGCGCCCTTTGCGGGATCGGCACAACAAACGCGGCAACGCTAGTTCGCCGCCTTGCCGTATTTCTTGCGGAACTTGTCCACTCGACCGCCGCTGTCGACGATCTTCTGCTTGCCGGTGTAGAACGGGTGGCACTTGGAGCAGACCTCGATGTGCAGATCCTCGCCCATCGTGGAGCGCGTCTTGAAGGTGCTCCCGCAGCTGCAGGTCACGCTGATCTCGTCATACTTGGGATGGATATCTGCTTTCATCGTCCAACTCCTGGCTCGAACCAGAACGTCCGGGGAAAAAGAGCCGCGCATGATATCCGCTTCCCGGTATCTCGACAAGCCCCGGCGGCCCGTCAAACAAGACCCCGAAACCAGAGCGAAGGCGGTTCAGGCGGGGCGGGCTTCAGGCGCAATCCTCTCAAGTTACTTTAGGTTTTGACCAGAAGGCCTCTATTGCGCGCAGAGTTTCCAGCTTATCCACAAAGATTGTGGATAAGTCTGTGCGCAAACCGGGGATTGAGGCTGGCTGGAGCTTTCTGAGTAGTCCCGACACCGATCTGAGCAAAAAGCGCTCAATTTAATAAAACATAATTATATCAATAGTTTAAATACTATTTGGCTGTCTAACCGGGGCATCGGACCGGGCCATCAGGTCAAAACACGCCGGGGGGCATGGAAGCTGTGTATAAAAAAACCCTCAGCGGTGATCCAGGAGCTCGGCGGCAGTTGAAACCGGCAGCCTGGCCAGGCTGAAAATCTGGTCCCGACGAATCCGGTGGGTGACGGCGGCCGGGTCCAAAAAACTGGAAATTCCTCGGCGGCCCTGGTCTCCGGTTCCAGCAGCTGAACCAGGCCCGGATGCACCACACCGGCCTCGTCGCGCGAGTTCAGGCGCAAGCGGAGGCGGCGCATGGTCGCCGCGGCTCATGGCGATCCCGAATCGGGCAATCTACCGGCTTGTAGTCAACCATTGCCGGCCTGCTCCTGCTCGTCGGCTGGCAGGAAGTGAGCTTGCAAGTCATTGAGGAAACGCAGACCGAGGCCAGTCGCAGCCCAGCGTCCGTGCCCGTCAGACTCCATCAGGCCGTCCGCTGCCAGTCCTTCCAGGTCCGGCAGCAAGCCGGACAGCGGCAAACCGGTACGCTGCTGATATTGCTCTTCCTCGAAACCATCGGTCAGGCGCAGTGAATTGAGCATGAACTCGAATCGCAGCTGCGGGCCGGAGATAAACGCTTCACCGTCGAGTCGGGAGCGACTCGCAGACATGTACGCCGAGGGATGACGCAGCTTCCATCGTCTGCAGACTGCTGCATCGCCCTGCAGATCGGTCAGTTTGCCGTGAGCACCGGCGCCCACGCCGAGATAATCGCCAAAGGACCAGTAATTGGTGTTATGGCGACACTGCGAACCCTCGCGGGCATAGGCCGATATTTCGTAGCGCCGGTATCCGGCCGCTGCGAGCCGTTCAGCGCAGGCGATTTCTGTGTCGGCAATGCTGTCCTCGCCGGGCAGAGCCGGCGGTCGGACATGAAACAGGGTGTTGGGCTCGATAGTCAGCTGATAATGGGAGATATGACCGGGGCCGGCGCGAATCGCCTGCTCGAGATCACCCATGGCGCCAGCCACGTCCTGCCCGGGGAGCCCGTACATCAGATCCAGGTTGAAGTTACTGATGCCCGCTAGTTGTATTTCATCCAGCGCCACCCAGATATCTGCGCTGGAGTGAATCCTGCCTAGGGCCGCAAGCTGGCCGGGATCAAAGCTCTGTGCACCAAGCGAAATTCGATTGACCCCGACAGCCGCGAAGTCGGCGAAACGACCCCGTTCCACGGTTCCCGGGTTGGCCTCCAACGTGATCTCCGCATCGGCGCCGAGCATGCCCTGGTGGTCAACTGTGTCAAGCACGCTGCGGATAGCATCGGCACTGAACAGACTCGGCGTGCCGCCGCCAAAAAACACGCTATCCACGTGACGGCCGCGGGCCCGGCTCAGCTCTTCGGCCAAATCCTCCAGCAGTGCGTGCAGGTATTCCGCCTCCGGCAGGCTGCCGCGCAGTGCATGAGAATTAAAGTCGCAATACGGGCACTTCTTCACGCACCAGGGGAGGTGCACATACAGCGACAGCGGTAGAACAGGCGCCACTGGCATCAGGGTTGCCGGCTGGGACTCAATTTGCGCCCGCTGTCAGACGCGCAACCAGCGCGCGCAGCGCCTGGGCCCGATGACTCAGGCAGTTCTTCTCCCTCGCATCGAGTTCGGCTGCGGTCACCGACATGCCGCGGGGCAGGAACAGGGGGTCGTAGCCGAAGCCGCTTTCGCCGCGGGGCCGGTCAGCGATAGAGCCTTCCCAGACGCCTTCGCAGATCAGCGGCGCCGGGTCCGCCGGGTGATTTAACGCGACAATCACACAGCGAAATCGCGCTAGCCGCTGCGCGACCGGCGTCTGCATCAGCCGCTCGAGCAACAGCGCGTTGTTCGCCTGGTCGCAACCATGGGTGCCGGCAAATCTGGCCGAACGGACTCCAGGCTCGCCGCCAAGCGCGTCGACCTCGAGACCGGAATCGTCGGCGATCGCAGCCATCCCGCTGGCAGCGGACGCCGCACGCGCCTTGATGATTGCGTTCTCGACGAAGCTCAAGCCGCTCTCCTCGACCTCGGGGACATCAAACTCGGATTGCGGCCGCACACGGATGCCACTGCCAGTCAACAGCGCACGCATTTCCGTCAGTTTGCCCGGGTTGGCCGAGGCCAGCACGAATTCGCGGGCCGGGGTCATGGCGCAGGATCAGATTCCAGCGCGGCCCGCTGCAAGGCTACCAACTCGCTGGTACCTCGGGTCGCGAGGCCAAGCATCTGGTCCAGTTCTTCGCGCCTGAAGGCGTGACCCTCGGCTGTGCCCTGGACTTCGATAAACGCGCCGGCCTCGTTCATGACCACATTCATATCTGTTTCCGCTTCGGAGTCTTCTGCGTAGTCCAGATCCAGCACCGGCTGACCCTTGCAGATGCCGACTGAAACCGCCGCGACCTGGCCATGGATCGGATCACAGCTGATACCCCCGGACTTGCGTATCGACCTGAGGGAATCGACCAGTGCGACATACGCGCCGGTGATGGCGGCAGTGCGAGTCCCGCCATCGGCTTGCAGCACATCGCAGTCCAGCGTGATGGTCATTTCGCCAAGCGCGGCCAGGTCGGTCACCGCACGCAGCGAGCGTCCGATCAGACGCTGGATTTCCTGGGTGCGTCCGCCCTGCTTGCCCCGCACCGCCTCGCGACCGCTGCGGGTATGCGTGGCCCGAGGCAGCATCCCGTATTCAGCGGTCACCCAGCCACGCCGCGAACCACGCAGAAACGGCGGCACCCGATCCTCGACACTGGCGGTACACAGCACGATAGTGTGACCAAACTCCACGAGTACCGAACCCTCGGCATGCCGGGTATAACGCCGGGTAAAACGCACGGGGCGCATCTGATCTGGCTCACGGCCGCTGGGACGCATCTGATATCTCCTGGCTCAAGCTCGCGGGCTGGAGCGGTTCAGTCTAGCCGGGTTGAACCCGCAGTGCGGCGGCCGTGGTGTTGTCGCTGTGGGGACCGTTGGCGGATACAGCCCGTTCCGCCAGTTGCCCGAGCCACTCGGCAATCGGCAGGTCGGGATCACAGGAAGACGCGATGTATTCGTCAGTCACGCCGGACCACAGACCATCGGAACACACCAGCAGGATATCCCCGGTTTGCACGCCGCGAAAATTCGGCAGCGACAGATCGGGCAAAGCCGACTCTCCGCCGAGGCAAGCTTCGACATAATGGCGCATCGGATGGCTCGAGACTTCCTCCGGCATGATCAGGCCTTCCTGGAGCAGCACTTCCACGTGACTATGGTCACGCGTGCGTTCGACAACCGCTCCGTTGCGCAGCAAATAGATCCGGGCGTCGCCGACATGGGCCCACCAGGCGCGCCCCTGGTGCAGCAGACAGACCGCACAGGTGGCGCGCGGCTTGTGCTCCACGGACAGACTGCTGCCGATCTCGACCACTGCCGCATGGGCGGCCTGCACCAACTCATTCAGGAAACCCGTGGTGTCGGTCAGCGAGCCGGAAATCTGATCGAAATTGTGCCGCATCGACTCGACCGCTACCTCAGCCGCGCGCTCGCCCTCAGCGTGCCCGCCCATACCATCGAGCACTGCGAGCAGACAGCCAGCCGCATTCTCTGCCACTAACACCCGATCCTGGTTCTGCTCCCGATCTCCGATCAGGCTCAATTCAGCTGTTTCGTGGCGCAATCCGGGTCCTTTGGCTTCTGCTAGACTACGCGGCCTCGCCGCTGCGGGGCAGAGTATAAGCTGCTGGCAGAAATAGCGCACAAACGCCGCACACAGTTTTCGGCGCAGGATCGGGGACAGCATGATTCACAGCATGACCGGTTTTGCGCGCCGCGAGGCGCGCTGGGAGTGGGGATCCCTGAGCTGGGAGATCCGCTCGGTCAATCACCGTTATCTTGAGGTCAACTGGCGTCTGCCGGAGGAGCTGCGCCACCTCGAGGCAGACTTCCGCAAGCTGGCCGGCCAGCACCTGAAGCGAGGCAAGGTCGAATGTGCTTTGCGCCTGCGCTGGAGCGACGAAGATGACCGCGGCATGCAGTTGCGCATGTCCATGTTGCAGCGTCTGAACGAAGCCCTGGATACGGTATCGGCGCAAATCGGCAACTGCGCACCGGTCAGCCCCCTTGACGTGCTGCGCTGGCCGGGCGTGGTAGAAGAGCAGCAGCGCGATACCGACCCGGCGCAGAGCGCGGCGCTCGAAATGCTCAATGCCACGCTGCTGGAACTTACCGAAGCACGGCGCCGGGAAGGCGAACGCATTAGTCTTATGTTAAGTGAGCGATGCGACGGTGTTGCCGAAATGGTGGCCAGCACCCGCGATCGGTTGCCGGAAATCAGAGAACTTCTGCGTCAGCGCCTGCTTGATCGGATCGCCAAACTGGAACTCGAGCCTGATCACGATCGTCTGGAGCAGGAGCTTGTACTCCAGGCGCAGAAGATGGATGTCGACGAGGAACTCGATCGCCTGGATAGTCATGTGGCGGAAGTGCGCCGGATTTTGGGCGCAGACGAGGCGGCCGGGCGGCGGCTCGACTTCCTGATGCAGGAGTTCAACCGCGAGGCCAACACGCTGGCTTCGAAGTCCCAGGCCTTGGAGACGACCCGGGTCGGGGTCGAATTGAAGGTCCTGATCGAACAAATGCGCGAGCAGATACAGAACGTGGAGTAAGCCACGATGACTGCTCGAAGCGACCATCGTGAAAGCCAGGCTGCGCCACGCGGTCGTCTTGTCGTGATATCGGCGCCGTCGGGCGCCGGCAAGACCTCGCTGGTCCGCGCCCTGCTTGAGCGAGACCGGAACACCCGTTTTTCGACCTCCTACACCACCCGGAAACCGCGCCCCGGCGAACAGCATGGGCGCGATTACTTCTTTGTTTCGGAATCGGAGTTCGAAGCGATGGTGGCACGTGGAGAGTTTCTTGAGTACGCCAGGGTGTTCGACAATCTCTACGGCACCCGCCGCGCCCAGGTTGAGGTCTTGATGGATCAGGGTCATGACGTACTGCTGGAAATCGACTGGCAGGGCGCCAGGCAGATACGCGCCCGCATGCCGGATTGCCTGGCCATCTTCATCCTGCCGCCGTCAGCCGCAGAGCTGGAACGCCGGCTGCGCGGTCGCAGCACCGACAGTGATGAAACCATCCGCCGCCGGCTGCGTGATGCCCGGGACGATATGTCACACTGGGAAGAATTCGATTACGCTGTGATCAACGAGGACTTCGCGACCGCGGCGGCCGAGCTGGCCGCGATTCTGGCCGGCGAAGGCCAGAGATGCCGCTGTGATGACCCCGACCACGCCCGGCGGATTCATCGACTTATGGCGTAATCGCCTGTTTTTCCCTAGAATTTGAAGACTGCGCCCTGCGGAAAGGGCCCCCTACAGAAAGAGAAACCGAAACAATGGCCCGGATTACCGTAGAAGATTGCATGCAGAACGTTGATAACCTGTTCGAACTGGTGCTGGTCGCGTCCAAGCGCGCTCGGCAGCTCGCCAACGGCGCGCCCACCGACCTGGACTGGGAAAATGACAAGCCCACGGTGATGGCGCTGCGCGAAATCGCTGCCGGAAGCATCACCCCGGAAATCCTCAAGGAACCGGACCGGATAGCAGTGGAGCCATCGCTGGAAGACGCGATGGCAGCCCAGGAAGAACTGGGTCCACGCCCGATCCCATCCTTGAGGGACTGAAGCGCCGCCGGCTCACCAGCCCACTATGGATTACGCCGCTTCCATCCTGGCCAGATTGCCGAACCGGAAGCGGGCCATGGGGCTCGAGCAACTGCTGAAGAAGATCGAGGCCTACCTGACCCCGGAGCAGGTGGCGCTGGTCGTCGACGCCTATCATTATGCGGAAGAGGCTCACCGCGGTCAGAGCCGCAAGACAGGCGAACCGTATATCTCGCACCCGGTGGCCGTAGCCGGCATTCTCGCTGACCTGCGTCTCGACGCACAGACGCTGATGGCGTCGTTGCTGCACGACGTGATCGAGGATACCGGCGTCGACAAGGCGCAGCTGGCAGAACGCTTTGGCGCCGAAGTCGCGGACCTTGTCGACGGCGTCAGTAAACTAGATCAGATCGAATTCCGCAGTCGGGCCGAGGCGCAGGCCGAAAGTTTCCGCAAGATGCTGCTGGCGATGGTAGGCGATATTCGCGTCATCCTGGTCAAACTCGCCGACCGGACTCACAACATTCGAACCCTGTGGGTGATGCCCGCCGACAAGCGCCGACGCATCGCCCGCGAGACACTCGACATCTATGCGCCCATCGCAATTCGCCTGGGCATGAATAGCATCAAGCTGGAACTCGAGGATCTCGGCTTTCGTGCCCTGTATCCCTATCGCTACCGGGTTCTCGAGCGAACCCTGCGTCGCGGCCGGGCGCAGCGCCAGATACTGGACAGGATCACCAAACGCTTCGAGGAGTCATTGAAGCGGGTGCAGATCCGCAGCCAGGTCCAGGCAAGAGAGAAACACCTCTACAGCATCTACCGCAAGATGCGCGAGAAACACCGTTCGCTGAGCGAGATCGCGGACGTTTATGGTATCCGCATCGTGGTCGACACGGTGGACAACTGCTATCGCGCGCTGGGTCTGGTGCACAAGTGTTACAAGCCGATGCCAGGCCGCTTCAAGGATTACATCGCCATTCCGCGAGTCAACGGCTACCAGTCCTTGCATACCACGCTGTTCGGCCCTAACGGCATACCGGTAGAAGTGCAGATCCGTACCGAGGACATGGACCGCATCGCTGAATCCGGTATCGCTGCACACTGGCTGTATAAATCCGGGGATCGCCTCGGATCGGCGCCGCAGGCGCGCGCCAGGGAATGGCTGCAGCAGCTTGTCGATATGCAGGAAGGCGGGAGCTCGGAGGAATTCCTCGAGAGCGTGAAGATCGACCTGTTCCCGGACAAGGTCTATGTATTCACGCCCAAGGGAGACATCCTGCGCCTGCCGCGCGGCTCTACCTGCGTGGATTTCGCTTACGCGGTACATACCGCGGTCGGAAACCGGTGCGTCGCCGCTCGGGTCGATCGGCGTCCGGTACCGTTGCGCACGCCGTTGAAGAATGGCCAGACCGTACAGATCGTGACCTCGAAGAACGCCAGCCCTAACCCGGCCTGGGTCAACTTCGTAGTGACCGCCAAGGCACGTGCGGCGATCCGCAACTACCTGAAGAATCTGCGCAGCGGCGAGGCTGCGGACCTGGGCCGCAGATTGCTGGACAATGCGCTGCGCGAGTATTCACTGAGCGTACGCAAGATTCCGCGCAAGGTGCTGGCGGCCGCACTGGAGCAACTCGGCCTGCCGAATCGCGAAGCGCTGTTCGAAGAGATCGGCCTCGGTGAGCGGATGGCCACGCTGGTCGCCCGGCGCCTGGTACCAGGCGAGACGCCGGACCACACTGACGGAGTGGCCGCGCCGCTGACCATCGCCGGCACCGAAGGCATGGTCGTGAGCTATGGGCGCTGCTGTCATCCACTGCCCGGGGACACCATTTTCGGCTATCTCAGCGCCGGTCGCGGACTGGTGATCCACCGCGAGGGCTGCGGTAACCTGGCCGAGTTCCGCAAGCAACCGGACAAATGGATTCCGGTGGAATGGGAGCAGGAACTTGACCGGACCTTCATCGTGGAGATCCGTGCCGAGGTGCAGAACCGTCTCGGCGTGCTGGCCGCAGTCGCCGCGAACATTTCCGCAACGAATACTAATATTGAGCACGTGTCCGTGGTCGAGCGCGACGGCAACACTTCGTCCCTGACCTTCCAGATCCTGGTCAAGGACACCAAGCACCTCGACAAGGTGCTGCGGAGTATCAACTCGATGCCGGACGTGCTCCGCGTCCAGCGCACCAGCACCTGAACAAATCGCTTACCACGAGGAGACCTCATGCCACGCCGCGCAATCTCATCCGATCGGGCACCCGGCGCCATCGGCACTTATTCACAGGCCATCGAAGTTGACGGCACGGTGTATCTGTCGGGGCAAATCCCGCTGGATCCAGACAGCATGACCCTGGTTACTGGCGATATCCGCGATCAGATCAGGCAGGTATTCGACAATCTGGCGGCGGTCGCAGAGGCTGCCGGGGCCAGGCTGGATCAGGTAGTCAAATTTAATGTCTACCTGACCGATCTGGCCGACTTTGGCGCGGTTAACGAGATTATGGCGGAGTATCTGCATGAACCTTACCCGGCCCGGGCTGCGGTCCAGGTCGCTGCGTTGCCGAAGGAGGCTCGGGTCGAAGTGGACGCCATCCTGAGACTCTGACGGCGCCTTTTGACTCCATCTGATCCGTCTGCTGTTACCGCCCAGGTCGCGCCGGAACCGGTAACGGTCCTTCCCGGTGTCGGGCCGGCGCTGGCCGGGAAACTCGGCCGTCTGTCAGTGCGCACGGTGCAGGATCTGCTGTTCCTGCTGCCGTTGCGTTATGAGGACCGTACCCGGCTGGTCGATATCGGCGCGCTGCGGCCAGGCATGCGTATCACCGTCGAAGGCGAAATCGAACTCAGCGAAGTGGTGTATCGCAAACGCCGCATGCTGCTCTGCCAGCTGGCTGACGGGACCGGCTTCGTACTGCTGCGTTTCTTTCATTTCAGCCGCAATCAGGCCGAAGGTCTGCGCCGCGGTACCCGCCTGCGTTGCTTCGGCGAGGTGCGCGCCGGCCCGTCCGGGCTGGAGATGGTCCACCCCGAGTATCGACGCCTGGCGCCGGACGAAGTGCTGCCGCTGGATCAGACGCTGACCCCGGTCTATCCGAGCACTGATGGCTTGCAGCAAGGCCGGGTACGGCGACTGGTTGAGTTCGCGCTGGCGCGGATCGACTCCGCCCCTCCGCAGGACCTGGTACCGTCCGACATGCTGGCCGATCTTGGCCTGCCGTCGTTGTCCGCCGCCATCGGCTATGTCCATCATCCACCGGCGGAAGCGGATCTGGCGCAATTGGAGCTAGGCATCCATCCGTCACAGCAACGACTGGCGTTCGAGGAATTGCTCGCCCATCAGCTGAGTCTGCGCCTGTTGCGGCAACGGATCCGCGAACACCGCGCACCGGCTCTTGGCGCACATGCACAGATGCTGGAACGGTTTCTTCAGCGACTGCCGTTCCGCCTGACGGGCGCCCAGCGACGGGTGCTGGACGATATACTGGCGGATCTGGCCAGCACCCGACCGATGTTGCGCCTGGTCCAGGGAGACGTGGGTTCCGGCAAGACCGTGGTCGCCGCTGCCGCGGCAGTCAGAGCTGTGGAAGGCGGCGCCCAGACGGCGATCATGGCGCCCACCGAACTGCTTGCAGAGCAGCATTACCGAAACTTTCGCGACTGGCTGGAGCCCCTGGGCATCCAGGTAGGCTGGTTGACTGGCCGGCTGGGCGCGGCCGATCGCCGCGTGGCGCTGAGCGGCCTGGCGGATGGACAAACGGCTGTCGCCATAGGGACCCATGCGCTGTTTCAGGCCGGAGTCGCTTTCCGCAGGCTCGGCCTGGTAATCATCGACGAACAACATCGTTTCGGAGTGCACCAGCGCCTGGCACTGACCGAGAAAGGTGAGGACGGCGATCTGCGCCCGCATCAGCTGGTGATGACCGCCACGCCGATCCCGCGCACGCTGGCGATGGCGACCTACGCCGACCTGGATACCTCGGTGATAGATGAACTGCCACCGGGTCGTGGCCAGGTGACCACGGTTGCGATCCCGGATACTCGCCGTGGTGAAGTGATGCTGCGGGTACGCGAAGCCTGCAGCGCCGGCCGCCAGGCCTACTGGGTATGCCCGCTGATCGAAGAATCAGAGCTGCTGCAATACCAGGCTGCGGAGGACACTGCCGCCGCGCTGGCCGAGGCGCTGCCCGAATTGCGTGTCGGCCTGGTTCACGGCCGCATGAAGGCTGCCGGGAAGGAAGCGGCGATGAGCCGGTTCAAGGCGGGTGATACAGATCTGCTGGTGGCTACCACGGTGATCGAGGTCGGGGTGGACGTGCCTAACGCCAGCCTGATGATCATCGAGAACGCAGAGCGGATGGGTCTGGCCCAGATGCATCAATTGCGCGGGCGTATTGGCCGCGGCCGCGCCGACTCCAGTTGTGTGTTGATGTATCACCCACCGCTGGGCCAAAGCGCGGAGCGGCGCCTGCGCATCATGCGCGAAACGACGGACGGCTTCCGCATCGCCGAGGAGGACTTGCGTTTGCGTGGCCCGGGTGAAGTGCTTGGTACGCGGCAGACCGGCGTCATGCAGATGCGGGTCGCTGACCTGATTCGGGACCAGGACCTGTTGCCGCGTATACGCGTCGCGGCTGATCGTCTGCTGACTGAGAGCCCGGCGGCGGTGACCGCATTACTGGATCGCTGGATCGGAGAAGCGGCGCGTTACGGCAAGGTTTGACCCACGGGTTAGCCCGTATTCCGGGGTCCGATCTATAATGTTGCTCCCGCGCCCTGGGGCCGCCATCCTTGTCCGGGATTCCGGAAAGCCATGCAGCCAATTCAAGTCCGATCCAAGCAACAACAGCGACGCTGGCAAACAGAAGATGTGGCCGGTGCGTTGCCGGCTGCAACGCCGTTGCGCAGCTGGTTACTGGAGAGTGGATCGCTGACCGCGCGCATCCGTCGCAGCCGGGACCATTTCGCGCTGGAGCTGTTGGGCGAAGCCGTTGAGCCTGCTGATCCGGAAGATTTGCGCCTGCTGGGCAGCACCGACTCCTCATTACACGTCCGGCGGGTACGGCTGAGCAGTCACGGCGTGCACCTGGTGTTCGCCTGCACCCTGATTCCGCCGCAAACGCTGGCAAGGCACCAGTGGCTGGCGAACCTCGGCAGCCAGCCGCTGGGCGACGCGCTTGCCGGTCAGCAGCAAGTCAGCCGCACCCCGTTCGAATTCGCGTGTGTAGACCAACATGATCCGCTGTATGCCGACGCGGTACAGGGTACCGATATCGCGCCGGAGACACTGTGGGCGCGGCGCTCGCGGTTCGCGGTGCAGGACGACCCGATCCTGGTCTACGAAGTATTTCTGCCGGGCGTCGCCCACCCCGGAAACGTCTGATGCCCGGACCCGGCGGGGAGCGGGTTGGTCTGCTGGACAGCCTCCTTGCCCGCCTGCGCGCCTATGGCCTGCTGATTCGCATTGACCGGCCGATCGGTACAATGCTGTTGTTATGGCCAACCCTGTGGGCTCTGTGGATCGCCGGCCAGGGGCATCCGGACGAGCAGGTTTTTCTGGTCTTCGTGGCCGGCGTATTCCTGATGCGTTCTGCAGGTTGCGCGATCAACGACTTTGCTGACCGCAACATCGATCCTCATGTCGACCGTACGCGCGAACGTCCGTTGGCTGCCGGCCAGGTCAGCCCGGCCGAGGCGCTGGCTATTGCGGCGCTGCTGGCCTACATAGCGTTTCAACTGGTGCTGTTCCTGAACATGCTGACCATCAGCCTGTCGCTGATTGGTGTGTTTCTCGCCGCGAGCTATCCGTTCGTCAAGCGTTTCACCCACCTGCCTCAATTCTATCTGGGCGCCGCATTTGGCTGGGCGGTCCCGATGGGATTTGCAGCCCAGACGGGCTCAGTCCCGCTCATCGCCTGGATGATGTTTCTGGCGGTGGTGCTGTGGGCTGCGGCTTACGACACCATGTACGCGATGGTCGATCGCGACGACGATCTGCGTATCGGGGTGCGCTCGACAGCGATCCTGTTCGGACCCTATGACCGGCTCGCGATTGGCCTGTGCCAGGTCCTGACCCTGCTGTTGCTGTGTTGGATTGGCACCCTGGCCGACCTGGGCCGCTGGTATTTTGCCGGCCTGCTGGCCGCCGCCGGCACGGCGGCATGGCAACAGCGGCTGATCCGCCACCGTTTGCCGGCGGACTGTTTCCGCGCCTTTATCAACAACAATCAATTCGGCCTGTTCATCTTTTGCGGCATCCTGTTGAGCTACATCTTCGATCCGGTCTGACTCAGCCCGGCGCGGGCGATCGTCCACACCTCCACCCGGGCAGTCCCTGCGCGCAACAAGGTCTGAGTAATGGCGCCGGCGGTGGCACCGGTAGTCAGGACATCGTCGACCAGCGCAATCCGACGCCCGCGGACACCGTCAGCCGCTTTGAACGCACCCTTGAGCACGCCGCGGCGTTGACCGGCTCCCAGATCCCACAGTGGCGGCGTATCCCGCAACCGCAGACACAAGTCATCGACCATCTCGAGTCGCAACACGCGACCGGCTGCCGCGGCCAGCTCCCGGGCCTGATTAAACCCGCGCTCGCGCCAGCGACGCGGGTGCAGCGGAACCGGAAGCAAAACCTCGATCGAACCCTGGCGACGGCGCGCCCAGTGACCAAGCAATTCGCCCAGCAGCCGGGCTCGCAACAGCCGGCCTTCGTACTTGAGTTCGCGCAACATTCGGGCCACTGGGAAGCCATAACGCAGTGGCGCCAGCGCCGCATTCCAGGGCGGTGGCTGTGCCAGGCAACGACCGCAAACGCGGGTCGCTCCCGGCCCGCCGGCAGGCATGATCCTCAGCGGCCGGGCGCATAAGGCGCAGGCGTGCCTGACTCTGGGCAGATCACGGAAGCAGCCTGCGCAGATGTCGGGTCCAAGGCCCGGGGCGCCGCACAGCTGACAGACCGGGGGCAGCACGAAATGAGCAACTTTTGAACAGATGTTCACGGCAGAGACGGCTCCCGGTTGACAGGTGGGCTGCCGGGCTCGAATACTCGCTGGCGGTGGCCGGCAGCCATGGTGCTACTCCACCTGTCGCGCATGGCCAGCATGGCCGACACCGGTGTGTGAGGGCAGACCGGATTTGTATAGTCAAGGGGAACAAATGAACGTCGAAAATCCGAGCCCTTCTGCGGCCCCGCGCCATGACTGGACCCGGGATGAAGTCCAGGCCCTGTTCGATCTGCCATTCAACGATCTGCTGTTCGAAGCCCATCGCGTACATCGCAGGCATTTCGCGCCGAACCAGGTTCAGGTAAGCACCCTGTGCAGTATCAAGACCGGCGCCTGCCCGGAAGACTGCGCTTACTGCCCGCAAAGTGTGCGTTACGACACCGGGCTGGAAAAAGAGGACCTGCTGGCGGTCGAGGAAGTGGTGGCCCAGGCCCGGGCTGCCAGGGAACGGGGAGCCACCCGGTTCTGCATGGGCGCAGCCTATCGCAGCCCGAAACAGAAGCAGCTTCAGGTGATCTGTGAAATGGTCCGGGAAGTCAAAGCCCTGGGCATGGAAACCTGCGCCACGCTGGGCATGTTAGACACTGACCATGCGGCGCAATTGCGCGATGCCGGCCTGGATTACTACAACCACAATCTGGATACCTCGCCGGAGTATTACGGCGAGATTATCACCACCCGCACTTACCAGGATCGCCTGGATACGCTCGAGCGGGTGCGCAACGCGGGCATGAAAGTGTGCTGCGGCGGCATCATCGGGATGGGCGAGGCTGCCGCCGATCGGGTCGGCCTGCTGCTGGCACTTGCAAACCTGCAGGTCCATCCGGAAAGCGTGCCGATAAACCAGCTGGTTCAGGTGCCTGGCACTCCGTTGTTCGGCAGCGAGACCCTGGATCCGCTGGACTTCGTGCGCACGATCGCGGTGACAAGAATCATGATGCCGCGATCTCACGTGCGTCTGTCCGCGGGCCGCAGTGAGATGAGCGACGAAACCCAGGCACTGGCTTTCTTCGCCGGCGCAAACTCGATCTTTTACGGGGACAGATTGCTGACCACCGACAACCCGGATCTGGATCACGATCAGCAACTGTTCGCCAAACTCGGCCTCGAGGCGGAGCCGGCTGCCGATAACGAAGAACTCGCCGATTCGCCGGGCGCGGCGGCGACGGATCGGGCTGGCGCCGATGTCCGCGCCTGAGCGACCACCGACCAAACCACTGGGCGCAGCCCTGCAGGATCTGGAAGCGCAACAGCTGCGCCGCGTCAGGCGCGTATTTGAACCAGGCGGGGCCCTGCCCGCCGCGCGCATCGACGGTCGCGAGATCCGAGTCTTTTGCAGCAACGACTATCTCGGGCTGGCGCATGACCCACGGCTGGCAGAAGCGATGACCTGCGCTGCGCGGAAATGGGGGACCGGGGCCGGGGCGGCACACCTGGTCAGTGGTCATACGACCGAACACCATGCTCTCGAGGAGGCGCTTGCAAGCTTCACTGGCAGACCAAGAGCGCTGTTGTTTTCTACCGGCTATATGGCCAATCTGGGCACATTGAGCGCGCTGGCCGGTCGCGGAGATCTGGTGGTCGAAGACCGACTCAATCATGCCTCGCTGATCGATGCTTCGCGGCTGTCCGGCGCCAGTGTGAAGCGCTATCGGCACAACGACGCGGCAGCGGCTGCGCTGCGGCTGAGCGCGCCGGCAGGGCGCAAGCTGCTGGTTACAGACGGTCTGTTCAGTATGGACGGGGATCTCGCGCCACTGGCGGCGCTGGCCGATGTAGCCAGGGCCCATCAGGCGTGGCTGGTAGTCGATGACGCCCATGGCCTCGGCGTGCTCGGCGACACCGGGCGCGGCACTCTGGAGGCCGCTGGTCTCGACATTGACGCGGCCCCGGTATTGATCGGCACTCTGGGCAAGGCATTCGGCGTGTTCGGTGCCTTTGTCGCCGGCAGCGCCGATCTGATCGAAACCCTGATTAACCGCGCGCGAACCTATATCTACACCACCGCGCCGCCGCCGGCAGTGGCGGCGGCGGCACGTTGCGCGCTGACCATTGCCGGCAATGAGCCCTGGCGCCGGCAGCACCTGGCAGAAATGACCGGGCGTTTCCGCCGCGGCGCCGAGGCCCTCGGACTGCAGATGATGCCCTCACACTCACCGATCCAGCCGATCGTGGTAGGCGCACCCGGCATGGCGCTGGAGGCCAGTGAGAACCTGTTCAACAAGGGATTTCTGGTCACCGCGATTCGCCCTCCAACGGTGCCGGACGGCACCTCGCGATTGCGGGTTACGCTGTCGGCCAGCCACAGTCAGCAGGATGTCGATGACCTGCTGGAGGCGCTGGCCGACTCCGACATCGCGCGGGCTGCGGCATGAGCATCGAGCTGCATGTTGAATCAGCGGGGCAAGGATCGCCGCTGGTGCTGATCCACGGCTGGGGCCTGCACGGCGGGATCTGGTCAGAGCTGGTGCCCCGGCTGAGTCAGCGCTGGCGGGTGATCTGCCCGGATCTGCCCGGGCATGGCGCCAGCCCGCGAACCGGCAAGCTGGATCTGGACCGGCTGGTTGAGGCGATCGCGTTCAATGCGCCACGCCGGGCGACCTATCTGGGCTGGTCTCTCGGCGGCCTCGTCGCGATGGAGCTTGCGCGAAGGCTGCCGCAGCGGGTCGAGCGTCTGGTCTTGCTGGCTACCACCCCTCGATTCCTCAATGGCCCCGGATGGCCCTGTGGCGTGGCGCCAGATGTGCTGGAGAACTTCGGTACGGGTCTGGCGGCCGATTACCGCAAAACGGTCAGAGACTTCCTCACCCTCCAGGTCCGCGGCGACAGCCATGCGACGGAACTTCTGCGCACGCTGCGCCGCCGGGTATTCGCCCATGGCGAACCCGATCCACAGGCGCTCGCACAATGCCTGGAAGTTCTGGCCACCAGTGATCTTCGACCGGGCCTGGCGCAGATTACACAGGCGGCCCTGGTCGTGGCTGGCGAGCATGACCGCTTGTGTCCAGCCGAGGCCAGCCGGCGACTGGCCACAGCTTTGCCGCATGCAGATTTATCCGTGATTGCAGGCGCGTCTCATGCGCCGTTCTTGTCCCATCGCGACGCGGTGCTGGACCGTCTGCAGGCTTTCCTGGACACGAATCGCAGCGGCAATGACAGCGCCGGCCGGGACCGGATGCAGGCATGAATTCAGCCGATCCACTGGAACTCGACATCGCCCGGGTGCGCCGGGCTTTCGATCAGGCCAGCACCGGATACGACGCGGCGGCGGTGTTGCAAACAGCGGTACGGGAGCAATTGCTGGAACGACTGCAGTATGTCCGTATCCAGCCTCGCGTGATCCTCGATGCAGGTTGCGGCACCGGTCATGCCAGTCGTGCGCTGCTCAAGCGCTACCGCGGCAGTCAGCTTGTTGCGCTGGACCTCGCCGAAGGCATGTTACGCCAGGCCCGCCGACGGCGGCCGATGCTAAGACGCCTGGATGCAGTGTGCGCGGATGTTGCCGCGCTGCCATTGGCGGATGCCAGTGTCGACATGATTTTCTCCAGCCTGATGCTGCAATGGTGCAACGATCTGGATGCGGTGTTTGCGGAATTCCGGCGGGTGCTGCGGCCCGGCGGTCTGTTCAGCTTTGCCACCTTCGGGCCTGACACGCTGCGTGAGCTCCGCGAGGCCTGGGGCAAGGTAGACAACGGCATCCACGTCAGCCGGTTTATCGATATGCATGACATTGGCGACGCGATGGTCCGGGCGGGCCTCGCCGAACCGGTCATGGATATGGACTATATCTGCGTCACCTATGATGAGGTGATGGGGCTGATGCGGGATCTGAAAGCGATCGGCGCGCACAACGCGACCCGCGGACGCCCAAGGGGTCTGACCGGTCGCGGGCGACTGCAGGCGCTGGCCGCTGCCTATGAGCCATTCCGCCGCGATGGCCGTCTGCCGGCCACCTGGGAAGTGGTCTATGGCCAGGCCTGGGGACCAGGCCCGCAACGACAGCGCGATCAGGCAGTGACAGAGGCGTTGATCCCGGTCGGGGCGATCCGGCGGCGTCAGACACAGGACCGATCATGAACAGCGCACATGGCGTGTTTGTTACCGGTACCGACACCGGCATCGGCAAGACCCTGATCGCTTGTGCGGTGCTCGATCTGCTCGGCAAGGCCGGGGTGAGTACTTGCGGTTTCAAGCCGGTGGCGGCCGGCGCACGCCTGACCGCGCACGGCTTGCGCAACGATGACGCTGAACAGTTGATGGCCCATTCCAGCGTTGCCCTGGAGTATGAAGAGATCAACCCGGTGGTGCTGAAGGAGGCGATCGCCCCCCACATCGCCGCCGATCATGCCGGCGTCGAAATCAGAGTCGACGCATTGGCGCGACACTATGAGGCGCTGACCGCCCGAGCCCGCCACGTTGTGGTCGAGGGCGCCGGCGGCTGGCTGGTGCCGCTTGGGAGAGGCAATTCGGTAGCAGACCTGGCCACCGCGTTGGGTGCGCCGGTGGTGCTGGTGGTAGGTCTGCGTCTGGGCTGCCTGAACCACGCATTACTGACCGCGGAAGATATTCGTCGTCGCGGTTTGACCTTGCTTGGCTGGGTGGCCAACAGCGTGGATCCGGCAATGCCGGAACAGGAGGCGAACATCGCCACCCTCGACGACGCGATTCCCGCTCCCAGACTTGGGCATGTGCCCTGGCTTGAGGAGGCGGATCACGCCACCCGGGTCGCCCGCGCAAGCACCTGCCTCAACCCGGAGTCGTTTCGCCATCTATCGGCTAAGCCACTGAAATAGAATAATAATTTCTACCTTGTCGCAACGCCTCGTGAGTTGCCATCAGGGGAGGGTTCAATTAGCATAGCCGGCGCGGCTGACAGGCAGCCGGAGTGCCGGGGGCACGTTTGGCTGAGAGTATTGACGCAAACAGCGGTTTGATCACTCGGATTCATGTCAGTAGCAATTGCTCCCTGACGCCGAGAGAAGCTATTTCGTTTTATCTTGGCATCGTTGCGATTTCAGTAATTATCGCAGGTATCTGTGTATGGCAGGGCTATTGGCCGATACTGCCATTCACCGGACTCGAGCTTGTTCTGCTGGGCACGGTGCTGAGGATCAGCATGCGCCGCGGCCGGTATCGGGAAGTCATCGATATCCGCGAGGATTGTGTGGCGGTAAGCAAGATCGGTCATCAGCACACGGAACGGCGGGAGTTCCCGCGGCTGTGGGCCAGAGTCGAGCTGGTACGGGCAAGACGCGGCGGTCATCCGAGCCGGTTGCTGATCGGCTCGCATGGCAAGGTTTGTGAGGTTGGCCAGGCGCTGATCGAGAGCGACAGGGCCAGCCTGGGCAGAAGATTGTCGGAATTGATCGGGGCCACCGGCGCCTTGCCTGCAGGCAGGAAACCGGACGCCGCTCCGAATATTTAACGGACGAGACGGGAGTTGGGATCGATGTCCATCAGCATCATGAGAAGAGCATGTGCCACCATCGCGGCGCTGGCGCTCTGGCTGGGTTCAGCCACCGCGGCGCAGGCCGACTGGGCGGTCAATATGCCGGCCGGCGTGACCGCCATCAGCAAGGAGGTCTACGGCCTGCATATGCTGATCTTCGGTATCTGCTGCGTCATCGCGCTGATCGTGTTTGGCGCGATGTTTTATTCCCTGCTCAAACATCGTCGCTCGCTCGGCGCGAAGCCGGCAAATTTTTCCCACAGCACCAAGGCGGAGATCATCTGGACCATCATCCCGATTCTGATCCTGGTCGGCATGGCGGTACCGGCCGCCGACACGCTGGTGCGAATGGAAGATACCCGTAACAGTGACATCACAGTCAAGGTCACCGGCTATCAGTGGAAATGGCATTACGATTACATCGATAACGGGGTGAACTTTTTCAGCAGCCTCTCCGCAAGCAGTAACCAGGCCCGCCAGCTCAATTCCGGCATCGACCCTTATACAGTCGACAATTATCTGCTGGATGTTGACAACCCGCTGGTGGTGCCGGTAGGGGCGAAAGTGCGTTTATTGCTCACCGCCTCGGACGTGATCCATTCCTGGTGGGTCCCGGACCTCGGTGGCAAGCGTGATGCCATCCCTGGTTTTGTCAACGAATTCTGGTTCAAGGCCGACAAGGAAGGCGTCTACCGCGGCCAGTGCGCCGAGTTGTGTGGCCGGGACCATGGCTTCATGCCGGTTGTGGTCAATGTAGTCTCGGAACAGGAGTATGACGATTGGCTCGCCGACAACGGCGCCCAGCCGCAGGCGCAGCCGGGTGCGTTGATGGCCGTGGCTGAGGCCGCAGATTACGTCGCGGAAGCAACGCCTGTCGCCGCGGCGCCGGTGATCGCGGACTGGAGCCTGGATCTGGCAATGACCCAGGGCGAATTGTTGTACAACACGCACTGCGCCGCCTGCCATCAGGCCAACGGCAAGGGCCTGCCCCCTGCTTTCCCCGGCATCGCCGGCAGCGCTGTCGCCACTGGCGACATCAGCGCGCATATCGACATCTCAATCAACGGCCGCCCTGGCACCGCGATGGCCGCCTTCGGCCCGCAACTCTCGGACGAGCAACTGGCCGCCATCGTGACCTATCAACGAAACGCGTTTGGCAACGACACGGGCGATGTCGTTGCGCCACAAGACATAGCCGCTGCCCGCTAGGCTCTAGGTGGAGATGAGTATGAGCACGACAAGCACTACCCACGACGATCACGCTGATCACGCCCACGAGCCAACCGGGCTGAAGCGGTGGCTGACTACGACCAACCACAAGGACATCGGCACGCTGTATCTGGTCTTTAGCCTGGCCATGTTCTTCGTCGGCGGCGCGATGGCCATGGTCATCCGCGCAGAGCTGTTCCAGCCGGGCCTGCAGTGGGTCGATCCCGCCTTCTTCAATCAGATGACGACCATGCATGCGCTGGTGATGATCTTCGGCGCGGTAATGCCGGCTTTCGTCGGTCTCGCCAACTGGATGGTTCCGCTGATGATCGGGGCGCCGGATATGGCCTTGCCGCGGCTGAATAACTGGAGCTTCTGGATACTGCCTTTTGCTTTCACCCTGCTGCTGCTGCCCCTGGTGTTCGGTATGTTCGGCATCGGCGGTGGCGGGCCGGCCGGCGGCTGGACCATGTATCCGCCGCTGGTGCTGCAAACCGGCGATGCGTTCCCGTTCCTTATTTTCGCCGTTCATCTGATGGGCATCTCGTCGGTGCTGGGCGCGATCAATATCATCGTCACCATCATGAACATGCGCGCGCCGGGCATGACCCTGCTGAAGATGCCGCTGTTCGTCTGGACCTGGTTGATCACCGCATACCTGCTGATCCTGGTGATGCCGGTGCTGGCCGGCGCAGTCACCATGCTGCTGACCGACAAGTACTTTGACACCAGCTTTTTCCTCGCCGCAGGCGGCGGTGACCCGGTGATGTTCCAGCACATCTTCTGGTTCTTCGGTCACCCCGAGGTCTACATCATGATCCTGCCGGCCTTCGGCATCGTGTCGCAGATCATCCCGACCTTCGCCCGCAAACCTCTGTTCGGCTATGACTCCATGGTCTATGCCACTGCGAGCATCGCGTTTCTGTCATTCATCGTCTGGGCACACCACATGTTTACCGTCGGCATGCCTCTCGCCGGCCAGTTGTTCTTCATGCTGGCGACGATGATGATCGCCGTGCCCACCGGGGTGAAAGTTTTCAACTGGGTGGCGACGATGTGGAAGGGCTCGATGACTTTCGAGACGCCGATGCTGTTTGCGATCGCCTTCGTGTTCCTGTTCACCATCGGCGGCTTTTCCGGACTGATGCTGGCCATCGTGCCCGCTGACCTGCAGTATCACGACTCGTATTTCGTCGTCGCGCATTTCCACTATGTGCTGGTACCCGGTGCCGTGTTCGCGATCATGGCCGGCGTGTACTACTGGCTGCCGAAATGGACCGGCCACATGTACAACGAAAAGCTGGGCAAGCTCCATTTCTGGTTGTCGGCGATCTTTGTCAACGTCACCTTTTTCCCGCAGCACTTTGTCGGTCTGGCGGGGATGCCGCGACGGATTCCGGACTACGCCACACAGTTCGCTGACTTCAACGCCATTTCGTCGATCGGTGCCTTTGTGTTTGGCGCCGCCCAGTTGATCTTCCTGTATGTCGTCTGGTCCTGCGCTCGTGGCGGCAAGAAAGCCACCGCTCAGGTCTGGGATGGTGCCGAGGGCCTGGAATGGACCGTGCCTTCGCCGGCTCCTCACCATACCTTCGACGTTCCGCCGGTGGTCAGGTAGCGATTGATGGGCGGAAACAGCACCCAACCCGACCGCAAGCGCATCACGCGCACCGCGGTGTTGCTGTTTCTGATGGCGGCGGGCGTCTATGCCAGTTTCATCGTCGTCCAGTATCTGCGTAGCCAGGGCATCTAGCGATGAGTCAGAAGCCGAACTCGACAGCACTGGTTGGCAAGCTGCTCTTGCTGACCGTCGCAATGTTCGGCTTTGGCTATCTGCTGGTACCGATCTATGACGTGTTCTGCGAGATCACGGGTCTCGGCGGACGCACCGGCGGCCAGGTTACCGCGGCACAACTGGAGCCCGATCTGGACCGGCTGGTGACCATAGAGTTCATCGCCTCGGTGAACGAGGGAGCACCATGGGAATTCAGCCCTACGGTCAGCCGCATGCAGGTCCATCCGGGACAGATGTATAAGACCAGTTTCTTCGCCCGGAACACTTCGGATGATCATCTGATCGGCCAGGCGGTGCCCAGCGTTGCGCCTGGCCAGATGGCGCGATATCTGCAGAAGACCGAGTGTTTCTGTTTTACCGCCCAGGATTTCCTGGCTGGCGAGAGCAAGGACATGCCGGTTATTTTTTTCCTCGACCCGGAAATCCCCGAGCACATAGATACGGTGACATTGTCATACACGTTTTTTCTTCAGGATCAGGGCGCGACAGCAAATCCGGGGTAAGCCGGAACTTTCCAATAACATAAGATTTGGGGTTTAGAGATGGGGCACACACAGAGTTATTACGTTCCGCATGGCAGCAACTGGCCGATCATCGGTGCGGTAGGGCTGTTCGTGCTGATGCTCGGCGTGGCGACCGCGCTGAATGGCTCCGGCGTCGGCCCCTGGCTGGCCTGGACCGGCGTCGCGGTGGTCCTGTTCATGGTTAGCGGCTGGTTCGGCGCAGTGATTCGCGAAAGCGAAAGTGGCGCGTTTAACGCCCAGGTCGACCGCTCGTTCCGCATGGCCATGACCTGGTTCATCATCTCCGAGGTAATGTTTTTCGCGGCGTTCTTCGGTGCGCTGTTTTATGCCCGGCAATTCGCATTGCCGTGGCTGGGTGGAGAAGGCAACAACTTCTTTACCAACCTGCTGCTTTATCCGGGATTCGAGACCTCATGGCCGACCAACGGTCCGGGTGAACTCGGCGGCGAATACGACATGATGCCGGCGCTCGGCCTGCCGGCGCTGAATACCGCTATCCTGCTGACCAGCGGCGTGACCATCACCATCGCCCACCATGCGCTGAAAGACAACAAACGCACGCTGCTGGCCTGGGGTCTGTTCGCAACCTGGTTCCTCGGCTTTCTGTTCGTAGGCCTGCAGGCCTACGAATACATCCATGCCTACCACGAGATGAATCTCACCATGGGCACCGGAATCTACGGTTCTACGTTTTATATGCTCACCGGGTTCCATGGCGCCCACGTTACGCTAGGAGCGACGATGCTCGTGGTGATCTGGGTGCGGGTTCTCAAAGGCCACTTTACCCCGACTCACCATTTCGCCTTTGAGGCGGTGGCCTGGTACTGGCACTTTGTGGATGTGGTCTGGCTGGGCCTCTATGTTTTCGTGTACTGGCTCTGAGTCAGCGCCGGACAACGAGGGCGCTGTCCTGCCGACAGCGCCCTTTTTTGTTTTCGCCGGCATGCCCTGCTCTGGATTTTGCCAGGCACAAGATTGATCGTAACCCGGTTCGGCCGCCGATCAGCCGATAGGTCGCGGCTGGATCAGTCCGGTGTAGTGGGCGATCAGAAGTAAGACGAACAGGAATACTGACAGGCCGACGCGGACGGTCAGCGCGCGCACGGTGCGTCTGGAATCCTGATTGTCCCGCACCAGATAGAAAAGGGCTGAGGCGAGACTGCCGACGATGCCCAGCAAGATGATCGGGACGACGATTCGCATCAGTTCCATGGGATCGGCTCCGGCAGACAAAGAGGACATTATACCGTGGCCACCTGGACACGAAATCGCAGATTCCGGCCTTCCCTGGTGCCGACGCTGGCCGTTGTCGCGCTGTTGCCGCTGCTGCTAAGCCTGGGTTTCTGGCAGCTGGACCGGGCCGGGCAGAAGCGCGCGCTACAGGCGGCCTTCGCCGCGGGCGGCGAGGCGGTGGTAGAACCGTCGGCGACCCAGATTCCGGCCCTGCCCCGCTATCAGCAAGTCGTGCTGCGCGGCCGCTTTGACGCGCAACATCAGTTCCTGCTCGACAACATGACCGACGGCGGAGCGGCCGGCTATCAGGTGTTGACGCCATTCAGGCCCGAGGGCTGGGAATCATCGGTTATCGTTAATCGCGGCTGGGTGAAAAAGGATTTCACCCGCACGCAACTACCGCCGGTAGAGGTGGATGAACTACCGCGGGAACTCAGTGGCCGCCTGGCACCGTTGCCGCGTCCCGGGATTTCGCTGGTCAGCCCGACGCAGATCGGACAAGGCTGGCCGCGAGTAATGCAATTCCCCGATATGGAGGAACTGGCGCAGAACCTCGGCCAAACCTTGCTCGCCCGCAGCATTCTGCTTGACCCGGATGCGGCTGACGGCTACCTGCGTCGCTGGCAGCCGGTGGAATTCGGTCCGGAACGCCATATCGGCTACGCGGTGCAGTGGTTTGCGCTGGCGGCAACCCTGCTGATTATCTATTTCCTTGTGAATCTGAAACGGATCGAAAATGACGGACGACACGGATAAGAGATGGCATCTGCGCTGGCAACCTGCGTTGCTGCTGGCGTTGTTCCTGGGGCCGTTGCTGGCTGCCGTTGCTCTTTACTACAGCGGGAACTGGCGACCGGTTGGCGGCACCAATCATGGCGTGCTCGTTCAGCCGCCGGTGACCCTGCCGCAGTTGAGCCGGCTCGCCGGGCCCGAAGACAGTTATGCCGGCGATCTTCGCGGCCGCTGGACGCTGCTATACGTCGATACCGGCAGCTGCGGTCAACGCTGCGCCGAGGCGCTGTTCCGCAGCCATCAGGCGCGGGAAGTGCTGGGCAGAAACCGCATCCGCGTAGAGCGACTGTATATCCATCGCGGCCAGGTGCCGACGGAGGCAGACTTGGCCAGGGATGAGGCGCTAAGGGTACTGCCCGCCTCTGATCCGGAGGCGATCCGAGTGATCGAAGCCATCCCGGCAGAAGTCGCTGCAACAGACGAATTGTTGCTGGTTGATCCACTAGGCAATCTGATGATGCGTTTCCCGCTGGACCAGGAACCCAAGGGCATGGTCGAGGATCTGAAAAAACTGCTGAAGCTGTCCCGGATCGGTTGATCCACACCCACTGAGCAACACCAATATGAATACCTTCCACAAGCTGGCTGGCGTGGCCACGGTGCTTTGTCTGTGCGTCGTGATCCTGGGCGCATGGGTGCGTCTCACCGACGCCGGACTGGGCTGCCCGGACTGGCCCGGCTGTTATGGCGAATTGATTGTGCCGGCGGACCCTGGCGCCGGGGCTGCCTGGCCGGACAGACCGCTGGACAGCGGCAAGGCCTGGCGCGAGATGATCCATCGCTACGCCGCCGGTGCGCTGGGGCTTCTGGTGCTGGCGCTGGCGATCATCAGCTGGCGCCGGCGCAACGCGTCCGATCAGCCGCGGGTGCTGCCAACTTTCCTGCTGGGTCTGATCGTATTCCAGGCGCTGCTCGGGATGTGGACCGTCACCTTGCTGTTAAAGCCGCTGGTAGTGATGGCTCATCTGCTGGGGGGCATGACCACTCTGGCCATCCTGTTCTGGCTCGCCCGGCGGCCGGTTGCATTGGTGCCGCCGGCGGAGCCGGGTCTGCGCCGATTCGCGATGGCGGGGCTGATCGTTCTCGGCGCGCAGATCGCGCTTGGCGGCTGGGTGAGCACAAATTACGCCGCTCTCGCCTGTCCCGATCTTCCCACCTGTCAGGGTCAGTACTGGCCGGCGATGGATTTCGTCGCCGGATTCGATCCCTGGCATGGTCTTGGTATCGATTACGAAGGCGGCATCCTGCACAACGCAGCCCGGGTTGCGATTCATTTCACCCACCGCGTTGGCGCCATCATCACCGCCATCGTGCTCGGGCTGCTGGCCTGGCGCGCGTGGCGACATCCAGGTCTGGCCAGGGCGGCCGGCTGGGTGGCGGTAATGCTGATCGCGCAGCTGGCACTTGGTCTGGTGATGGTCGCCACCCAGCTGCCGCTGAGCCTGGCCACCGCGCATAACGGCGTCGCAGCCCTGCTGCTGTTGTCGGTGGTTAACCTGAACAGGATGGTTCGGCATGAGAACTGAGCTACCCTTGCAGGCTATGAACGCGACTGCAACCGGCAAACTCTCTGACTATCTGGGCCTGTGCAAGCTCAAGGTGGTCTCGCTGATCGTGTTCACCGCCATCGTCGGCATGTTCCTCGCAGTGCCGGGGATGCCGCCTGTGGACAAGTTGTTGCTGGGCTCGATCGGGATCGCGATGGCCGCTGCTTCAGCCGCGGCCATCAACCATGTTCTCGACGCACGCATCGACGCGGTGATGAAACGCACCCGTCGACGTCCGCTGCCAACCGGCCAGCTGACCGAAGCCGAAGCCCTGATATTCGCGTTCGCGCTGGGGCTGGTGTCGATGATTGTTCTTGCCAGTTTCGTCAACATGCTCACCGCCGTGCTGACGTTCTTTTCCCTGATCGGGTATGCGGTGGTCTACACCGTCTGGCTGAAACGCGCCACGCCGCAAAACATCGTGATCGGTGGCGCGGCCGGCGCTGCACCCCCGGTGCTGGGCTGGACCGCCATTACCGGCGATGTCCACGCCCACGCGTTGCTGCTGTTCCTGATCATCTTTACCTGGACGCCGCCGCATTTTTGGGCCCTGGCGATCGCGCGCAGAGACGACTATGCAAAAGTCTCGATCCCGATGATGCCGGTGACCCACGGCGTGGAGTTCACCCGACTACAGATCCTGTATTACACAGTGTTGCTGATCATCGTCTCGCTGTTGCCGTATCTGACCGGGATGAGTGGTCTGGTCTACCTTGCCGGCGCATTGATCTTCGGCGGCGTGTTTCTCTATTACGCCATCGCGATGAGGATTAGCGACCGGCCAGAATTGCCGATGAAAACCTTCGGATATTCCATTACTTATCTGATGGGAGTGTTCGCCGCGCTGCTCGTGGATCACTACCTGCCACTGTGAAGCGCGAGATTCTCTGGTTAAGCGCTGCGGCGCTGGCCGCCGCCGCAGCGCTCGTCTACACCCGGCTGCAGGCGCCGACCTATGCGCCGAGCAGCAACAACGGGACCGCCGCCGCAATTGAAGATGCGGCGGACGACGGGCAGCGCGATCAGACGGTTCCGCGTCCGGACCCGGCTTTCAACCAATCGCGGTACACGAACGCCGGGATTCCCGAATTCGACATCCACGGCCTGACCGACTACCAGGATCTTCTGGATCAGCTGGGCATCGACCGGGATTGGGATCAGTGGGCGCGGGAGCGTGGGCTTGTGGTCCTGCTCGAACCCGATCTGTGGCAGGTCTATGTGGCGATGGATGAGAGCGAATTGCGCTTACTGGCGGAAGCGGGCGACGCGCTTGCCGAATTCGCGGTCACGCAAAAACTGATGCTCGACCGCCCGCTGGAAGCTTACGACCGCATCCGCCTGCTGGTGCAGGAGGGCTCGGTAGAAGCCATGGACATGATGCAGCATCAGCTCGCGATCATCGATCAGGGCCTGGAGTTGCCGGGCGCGGGTTATGGCTGGTCGGATGAAACCGTGGCCGGAATGAAGCGCTTTATCGACGAGTCCAAAGTCGATCTGCGCACCGAGCGCATGGCATGGACACTGTTGAGCGAGGTCTACATGGGTCAGCCCCGGGGATCCACGCTGGCCCAGGACCCTGACCTGGGCACCGCCCCCGGCGTGTTGCCGATCGAATACGGCGGCGCCTGCGCGCGGGCACGGCAACTGCGTGACGAACTGCTGGAGACCTGGGCCGAAAACGCGGTAGATGAGCCCTCTATCGAAGCGCCGCCGATCGGTTTCGTCGGGCTGAGCCAGGATCCCGATCTGCTGGCCGCCTGCCCGTCCAGCGAACTGCCGTTGCCAGACCTGTCCGCTTGTCAGCCTATCCGATTACGCTTCGAGGGTACGGTATGGGACGACTACGTCTGCGCCAAACCCTGAAATCCGCGCCCTGCCTATGTGGAGCCGTGCCCGGCCCCGCGCCTGTAATCCCAACGTTACAATAGAGCCGATGGACGTCACCCGTATCCTCGACCCCCTGAATGACGCTCAACGCGAGGCGGTGACCGCAGACGCGGCGCCGTTGCTGGTGTTGGCCGGCGCCGGCAGCGGCAAGACCCGGGTGCTGGCGCATCGTATTGCCTGGCTGGTGCAGGTGGAGGGCCTGTCGCCACGCAGCGTGCTCGCGGTGACCTTCACCAACAAGGCCGCCAGCGAGATGCGCCAGCGGATCGAGGCGCTGCTGCAGATGCCGGCGGAACAGCTCTGGGTCGGCACGTTCCACGGGCTGGCCCATCGTCTGTTGCGCTATCACTGGCGCGAGGCCGGTTTGCCGCAGACCTTCAGCATCATCGATTCCGAGGACCAGCAACGACTGATCAAGCGGGTCATCCGCGGCCTCGATCTGGACGATACCCAGTGGGTGCCCAAGGAAGTGCAGTGGTATATCAACGCGCGCAAGGACGAGGGCCTGCGGCCAGCCCATGTGCAGCCGCGGCGCGACGAGCAGGGCCAGCAGCTGGTGCGGATTTATGCTGCCTACGAGGAAGCCTGCGCACGGGCCGGACTGGTCGATTTCGCCGAACTGCTGTTGCGCGCACATGAACTGTGGCTGCACAACGACGACCTGCTTGCGCATTACCGCCTGCGATTCAAGCACCTGCTGATCGATGAGTTCCAGGACACCAATACGATCCAGTACGCGTGGCTGAGACTGCTGGCCGGGAACACCGGGCATCCGTTTGCGGTCGGCGACGACGATCAGTCGATCTACGGCTGGCGCGGTGCACGCATTGAGAACATCCATCGTTATTCCAGGGATTTCCCCGGCACCCGCATCGTGCGCCTGGAGCAGAATTACCGCTCTACGCGCAATATCCTGAGTGCGGCCAACGCGCTGATCGCCAACAATGACTCGCGCATGGGCAAGGAGCTGTGGACCGAAGGACCCGAAGGCGATCCGGTACGCATCTACTCGGCATTCAATGAGCGTGACGAAGCGGACTTCGTGATCAACCGCATCCACTCGCTGGTCGAAGGCGGCAGCGCGCGCAGTGAGGTGGCGATATTGTATCGCTCCAACGCGCAATCCCGCGTGTTCGAGGAAGCGCTGCTCAACGCCGGCATGCCTTACCGGGTTTATGGTGGTCTGCGATTCTTCGAGCGCGCCGAGATCAAGGACGCCCTCGCCTACCTGAGGCTGGTGTCCAATCGCGACAACGACCCGTCCTTCGAGCGCGTGGTCAACCTGCCCACTCGCGGCATCGGCGCCAGGACGCTGGACGTTGTCCGCAGCTATGCGCGGGCCAACACCTGTTCGCTGTGGCGTGCCGCCGGAATCGTGGCGGCCGACGGTCTGACTCAGCGCGCTGGCGGCGCAGTGGCGGGATTCCTGCAGCTGATCGAGAAAATGGCCAGCGACACCGCGAATCTGCCGCTGCACGAAACAGTTGAGCACGTCATCCACGCATCAGGACTGATCGAGTACCACGGCAAGGACAAGAGCGAGAAAGGTGAAGGCCGGGTAGAGAACCTGCGCGAGCTGACCAGCGCCGCGCGCAGTTTTGAACCGGCCCCGGACTCGGAGATGGCGCCGCTGGACGAGTTCCTCAGCCATGCCGCGCTGGAAGCCGGCGAAGGCCAGGCCGACGAGTGGGAAGATTGCGTGCAGCTGATGACGCTGCATTCGGCCAAGGGCCTGGAGTTCCCGACGGTGTTTTTGTGCGGTCTGGAGGATGGCCTGTTTCCGCACCAACGGACCTTGCAGGATGCCGGCGGCCTGGAAGAGGAGCGGCGTCTTTGCTATGTCGGCATGACCCGGGCGATGCGCCAGCTCTATCTGACCTATGCGGAACAGCGACGTCTGTTCGGCAGCGACAGTTTCTCGCTGCCATCACGCTTTATCAGCGAAATCCCGGCGCAGTTCATCGAGGAGATCCGCCCGCAAATCCAGAGCGCCAGACCGATGTTCCGCCAATCGGCCGAGGAGCCTGCTGCAGGTGGCTTCCGGCTGGGTCAGCGGGTGCGACATAATCGCTTCGGCGAAGGGATCGTTCTCGGCTGTGAAGGTCAGGGCCACCATACCCGGGTACAGGTCAACTTCGAGCAGGAAGGCACGAAGTGGCTGGTGCTGGCCTACGCCAGCCTCGAACTCATGTAATATTGGTCACGCGCCTGGGGCTACCGGAACTTCCGCACCCGAAAAAGAAGCATGAACATACTTATACTCGGTGCTGGACAGGTGGGTTCGTCCGCGGCCTACGACCTGTCGCGATCGGAGGCCAACGAGGTCACCGTGGTCGATGTCAATGCTGACCGGCTACGCGAACTCCAGGATCGGCTTGATATCAGAACGGTCCAGGGACATGCCGCCCATCCTCAGGTACTGACCCAGGCCGGTGGCGATGATGCGGATGTCGTCATCGCCCTGACCGACAGCGACGAAACCAACATGCTGGCCTGCCAGGTGGCATATACGCTGTTCCGCACGCCGACCAAGATCGCTCGCATCCGCTCGGTAGAATTCACCTCGTTTGGCAAATTGTTCTCCGCTGACGCGATTCCGGTTGACGAGATTATCAGCCCCGAACAGCTGGTGACGGAGTATATCGAGCAGCTGATTCACTATCCGGGCGCCTTGCAGGTACTGAATTTCGCCGATGGCAAGGTGCGGCTGGCCGGGGTCGTCGCCCATCGCGGCGGCCTGCTGGTCGGACAGGAGCTGCGCCAATTGCGGCGCCACATTCCGCATACCGATGCCCGTGTCGCGGCCATCTATCGGCGTCGCGCCGACGGCAGCCGGGAAAATATCAAGCCGGAAGGCGACACCGTGATCCGCGAGAACGACATCGTCTTCTTTATCGCCGCGCGCAAGGATATCCGCGTGATGATGAGCGAATTGCGCAAACTCGAACATCCGATACGCAAGGTCATCATCGCCGGCGGCGGCAACATCGGTTTCCAGCTGGCCAAAAGACTGGAGAACACCAATCAGGTCAAGCTGATCGAGCGCGACCGCGACCGTGCGAGATTCATTGCCGAGCGTCTGTCAAAAACCATTGTGCTGCCGGCGGACGCGACCGATGAGGAGTTGATGGCGGAGGAGAACATCGAGTCCACCGATGTGTTCTGCGCGGTGACCAATGCCGAGGAAGCCAACATTTTGTCCGCCCTGCTGGCCAAGCGCATGGGCGCAAAAAAAGTCATCGCGCTGGTCAACCGGCCCTCGTATACCGACATCGTCGAACGGCAAAATATCGATATCGCCGTGTCCCCGCAGCAGATCACTCTCGGCGCGCTGCTGACCAAGGTCCGCCGGGGAGATGTGGTGCGAGTGCACTCCCTGCGCCAGGGCACCGCCGAGGCGCTGGAGACGGTTGCCCACGGCAGTCCCGAGACATCCCGCGTGGTGGGCCGCACAGTTGAAGATATCCCGCTGCCCGGGGGAACGACGATCGCCGCTCTGGTGCGCGAAGGTAACGTCATCATGGCGCACCATGATCAGACCGTCGAAGCCGGCGATCACGTTATCCTGTTCCTTACAGAGACAGACGAGAAACACATCCGGGCGCTGGAAAAATTGTTCCAGCCCTCAGCCGTATTGGTCTGATGAGGCTGATCGCGGTCCAGCGGATACTGGGTGCCCTGTTGATGGCCTTCAGTATCTTCATGCTGATGCCGCTGGGTGTGTCCTATCTGTATTCGGCGACCGCACCCGCGGACCTTCTGTCGATCGACTTTTTGCTCACCGGCGACGGTGCCGCACGTCCGTTCCTGCTGGCCTTCGCATCCATCTTCCTGATTGGCGTCGCACTTTGGGGACCGGTACGCAAGAAAGCGGCCGGGATCGACCTGAAGATCCGCGACGGCTTCCTTGTCGTATCCGCTTTCTGGCTTGGTCTCGGGCTGGCCGGATCGGCGCCGCTGTTGATGATGGAACAGCTCGAAATGAGCGTCACCGACGCGGTATTCGAGAGCATCTCCGGGCTGACGACCACCGGTGCCACCGTAATCAGCGGACTCGACGATCTGCCAAAGTCCATCCTGTTCTACCGTCAGATGCTGCAATGGCTGGGTGGTATGGGCATCATCGTGCTGGCCGTGGCCGTGCTTCCGATGCTGGGCATCGGCGGTATGCAGCTGTACCGGGCCGAGACCCCCGGCCCGGTCAAGGACTCCAAGCTGACGCCGCGGATTGCCAAAACCGCCAAGGCGCTGTGGGCGATCTATCTGTTCATCACTATCGCTTGTGGTCTGGCGTACTACGCGGCAGGTATGGATCCCTTCGACGCAGTCGCACACAGTTTCAGCACGGTCGCGATCGGGGGTTTCTCTACTCACGACGCCAGTCTCGGCTACTTCGAGCATTCGGCAGTCGAGTATGTTGCCATTTTCTTCATGCTGATTGCGGGAATGAATTTCTCCCTGCATTTTGTCGCCTGGAGTCGGATACGCCTGGGCGTGCCTCTGGTCATGCGTGGCTGGCGCCCGGCGTGGCGACGGACCGCCGGCTCGCTCAAGTTACGTCATCTGTTCGGTGGTTATAGTGACGACCCGGAGTTTCGGGCTTACCTGCAGATCCTGTTCTTCCTGTCGTTGATCGCAGTGACCTACCTGCATTTCGAAGGTATGTATCCAAGCTGGACCGACGCTTTGCGCGACGGCGTGTTCCAGGTCGTGTCTATCGGCACGACTACAGGATTCACCACGGCTGATTTCTCTCTCTGGCATGGGCCGCTGCCGGTGCTGCTTATCTTCGCCAGTTTTATCGGCGGCTGCGCCGGCTCTACCGGCGGCGGCATGAAGGTCATCCGCTGGTTGCTGATCGTGCGTCAGAGCAACCGTGAACTCATGCGACTGTTACATCCAAGCGCCGAGATCCCGGTAAAGCTGGGCGACCGCGCGGTTCCGCAAAGAGTGATGGAGGCCGCCTGGGGATTCTTTTCAGCGTATATCGCAGTGTTCGCGGTATTCATGACCATCCTGATGTTTACCGGTCTCGACCAGGTCACCGCGTTTTCAGCGGTGGCGGCATCGCTGAACAATCTTGGCCCGGGACTCGGGGAAGTCGCTTCCAACTATGCGACCATCAACAACACTGCCAAATGGGTATGTGTGCTCGCGATGGTCCTTGGGCGGCTGGAAATCTTCACTCTGCTGGTGCTGATCACGCCAGAATTCTGGCGGCGTTAGACGTGGCCGGAGGCAGCAACCGGCGGAACCCCGGCTTGAGACGTAATCTGGAAGCGATGCTCGCGCGGGGACAGGACAGTGCGCTGTTGCGCTTTACTCTGGGCGATGAGTGCCTGAAAGCGGATGAGGCCGCTGCTGCCCTGGAGCACCTTGAACAAGCGGTAGCCCTCGATCCCGACTATTCCGCCGCCTGGCGACAATTGGGCAAGGCCGCATTAGCCGACGGTGATCCGCAGCGTGCTTTGCGCATCTGGCATCAGGGCATCAAGAGCGCAGAGCGACGAGGCGATGTACAGGCGGCAAAGGAAATGTCGGTGTTTGTACGTCGGCTGGAAAAGGCGGGATCGGACCGCGGGTCGGGGGGGGGTGACCGAAGATGAAGAACCGTAGCGGATTCAAGACTTTGATCGACGAGGGTGAAACCACAAAGGAATCGTGGCGGATCTTTCAGATCATGGCGGAATTTGTGCAGGGCTTCGAACTGCTGGTGCGACTGCAGCCGTGTGTCAGCATGTTCGGATCGGCACGTGCGGCCACCGACCATCCGGATTACCAATTGGCCGTACGCATTGCCCGGACCCTGTCTGACGCCGGGTTCACCGTGATCACCGGCGGCGGGCCAGGGATCATGGAGGCTGGCAACCGTGGCGCGCATGAAGGCGCATCACCCAGCGTCGGGCTGAATATCAATCTGCCGCGCGAGCAATTGCCCAATCTGTTTCAGGATGTGTCCCTGCGTTTCCGGCATTTCTTTTCGCGCAAGGTGATGTTCGTCAAATATGCCTCGGCTTATATCGTGATGCCCGGCGGATTCGGAACTCTTGACGAGTTCATCGAGATCCTGACCCTGATACAGACCGGCAAGAGTCGTCCGATCCCGATCGTGCTGGTGGGCACGGAATTCTGGTCCGGGTTGATCGACTGGTTCAGAAGCGCCCTCCTCGCCCGCGGTACCATCCGCGAACAGGACCTCAAGCTGTTCACTATGACCGATGATCCGCAGGCGGTGCTGGATATCATCTTTGATCACTACGCCGATCGGGACCTCGGCCCATCGCCGGCCGAAGCCAAGGTGATGCAGGAATTGTGACTCGGACCCGGATTGAGATACCGCCCCGCCCGGGCCTGATACGGGCGGCGCAATGGGTGGATGATGGTGTCTGCTGGCTGGGCCGCGCCGTGTCCTGGCTAAGCCTGGCCATGGTGATTCTGACCGCGCTGGTCGTGATCATGCGTTACCTGTTTGATCTCGGCTGGATCTGGATGCAGGAACTGGTGGTCTGGATGCATGCGGCGGTATTCATGCTGGCCGCCGCGTACACGCTGGCTCTGGATGAGCATGTGCGGGTCGATATTTTCTATCGCAAGCTGTCGCACCGCGGCCGTGCATGGGTGGATACGCTGGGCGTTTTGCTGTTGTTGCTGCCCACCTGCGGCTGGATTCTCTACACCAGCCTTGATTATGTCGGCGACTCATGGCGGATCATGGAGTCATCGAGAGAGACGGGGGGCATGCCCGGCCTGTTCCTGCTGAAGACATTAATCGTGGTCACGCCGATCATGCTGGCGCTGCAGGGCATGGCGGTAGCCGTGCGCGCCTGGCTACCGCCGCCAGCAGACGAGCAGGCTTAACCAGCGCAATGGAATGGATTTCACTACTGCTGTTCGCATGCGTGATCATCGTGTTGCTGGCCGGGTTTCCGGTGGCCTTCAGCCTGGCTGGCACCGCCTTGTCTTTCGCCGCCGTGGGCATCATCGCCGGCGTGTTCGACGAAGCGTATCTAGAGGCCCTGCCCAATCGGCTGTTCGGCATTATGAACAACGGCACTCTGGTCGCGGTCCCGCTGTTCGTCTTCATGGGCGTGATGCTGGAGCGATCGCGCCTGGCCGAGGATCTGCTTGATACGCTGTCCTGTCTGTTTGGCGCGATGCGCGGCGGCCTGGCGATGTCGGTGACCCTGGTCGGCATGTTGCTGGCCGCGAGCACCGGCATCGTCGGCGCCACGGTCGTGACCATGGGCTTGCTGTCCTTACCGACGATGCTCAAACGCGGCTACGCGCCCACTGTCGCCACCGGCACCATCTGCGCCGCGGGCACCCTGGGCCAGATCATCCCGCCGTCTATCATCCTGGTGCTGCTCGGGGATGTATTGTCCACCGCTTATCAGCAGGCCCAGCTCAAGCAGGGGAATTTCTCTCCGGAGACAGTCTCCGTGGGCGAGTTGTTTGCCGGCGCCCTCCTCCCCGGTCTTCTGCTGGTTTTGCTGTATCTGGCATGGCTGGCGTTGGTTGCCATGGTCAAGCCGGCGAGCATGCCGGCGCACCCGGTCGAGGATTCGCGTGAAGGATTGGGCGGGCGCGTATTCAAAGCGCTGCTGCCACCGCTGATGCTGATTCTGGCGGTGCTCGGCTCGATCATCGCCGGACTGGCGACACCCACCGAGGCCGCGGCGGTGGGCGCGGTGGGCGCCATCGGACTCGCCGCCGCGCGCGGACAGCTGGACATGGCCTGCATGCGAGAGGTGGTGCACAGAACCGCCCGCGTAAGCAGCATGGTGTTCCTGATCCTGATTGGCGCGTCGGTCTTCTCCCTGGTTTTCCGCGGGTATCACGGCGACGAGCTGGTGCGCTCTTTGCTGACCCAGATACCGGGTGGCGTGTTCGGTGCAATGCTCGTGGTGATGCTGTTGATGTTCCTGCTCGGCTTCGTGCTGGATTTCATCGAGATCACTTTCGTGGTGGTACCGATAGTCGGTCCGGTGCTGTTGGGCCTGGGACTGGATCCGATATGGCTGGGTGTGATGATTGCAATCAATCTGCAGACTTCGTTTCTGACTCCGCCCTTCGGCTTCGCACTTTTCTACCTGCGCGGCGTGGCGCCGGCCAGCGTCAGGACCGGAGATATTTATCGCGGGGTGGCACCGTTTGTCGCCATCCAGATCCTGGCCATCGTGATCCTGGCTTTCTGGCCACAACTGGCGACCTGGCTGCCGCAACAAGTTTACTGAATCGTCGCGTCGGGTTCCGGCGCGTCTCGCTGCTGCATGGGGCAACCGGGTGAACGCCCCGGCTCCAGATGGCTCAGGAATTGCCTTGTAGCTTCGCCAAAAGCGATGCGGCGCGAACTGCCGACAGGGTGTCGCGTCGAGGTCCAGTGCCGACCTGGACCTCAGGTCGCGAGATCCCGGGCCTGGAAGTAAGCCAGCTCGGAGACGTCATGCCACTTGCGTACCTGCTTCAGGAACGCGAGCTGGGACTCGTAGATCTTGCGCGCCAGCGCGTCCTGGGTGGCTATCTCGGCCAGCACCTCGTCGGACAATTGCTTCAGACGCCGGAGCACATCATCCGGGAAGCGACGCAGTTGCACACCGTGATCATGAACCAGGGTTTCCAGAGCAGCCTGGTTGCGCGCGGTGTACTCGGCCAGCATGTTGGCATTGACCGTCCGGCAGGCCATCAGGACGATTTCTCTCAGGTCCGCAGGCAGCGCCTCGAAAGACTGCTTGTTGAATATTGCTTCCAGGGTCGTGCCCGGCTCATGCCAGCCAGGGTAGTAATAGTTCTTCGCCGCCTGGTACAGACCGAACGCGAGATCGTTATACGGTCCCACCCATTCGGTCGCATCGATGCTGCCGGTTTGCAGCGCGGTGAAGATCTCACCTCCGGGCAGATTCACCGGCGTACCCCCCGCGCGACGGAGTACTTCGCCGCCCAGTCCCGGGATTCTCATCTTCAGTCCCTGCAGATCATCCAGCGTGCGAATTTCCTTCTTGAACCATCCGCCCATCTGGATGCCGGTATTGCCAGCCGCTGCAGGCACCAGATTGAACGGCGCATAAAGCTCGCGCCACAAATCCTCACCGCCGCCATAGAACATCCACGCGTTGCGTTCCTGTGCGTTCATCCCGAACGGGGTGGCAGCAAAGAACTGGGCCGCCTCGGTCTTGCCTTTCCAGTAGTAAGCGCCGCCGTGACCAATATCTGCGGTACCCCGAGCGACCGCGTCGAACACTTCGAAGGCTGGAACCAGCTCGGGCGCGGCGAATACCTGGACGGTGATCCTCCCGCCCGAGGCCTGTTCTATCATCCGCGCCAGATTGCTGGCGCCGGTGCCGAGACCGGGAAAATTCGCCGGCCAGGTGGTGACCATCTTCCATTGGAAGGTTTCCGACGGACCTCCAGCGGATTCCTGGGCCTCATCGCTCCGGGAACACCCCGCCACACCGGCCGCGGCCAGCCCTGCCAGAAAATCGCGTCGTTTCATCGTGATTCCTCCCCAGCTTTTAGTTGTTCGACTCAGACAGGCCTGCTCAAGGCTAGCAGCCCGGGGACACGGCAGGTAGCGAAAGAGATATTCAGCAACGAACGAGTCTTATAATCCCACCAAAATGCCATAACATCGCAATTTTTGTCCTCCTTTTACTACTTTTATAAATAATTAGTCATGGTGGTTATTTGGTCCTATAAGACATTATTTTTTAACCTAAAAGTGGATAATTCTTCTCCAATTTGCAGATAGATCATTGCTTTTTGGGCTCATTTAGCGTTCTGCCAGCAGCGTATTATCCTTGTGTTTTGACTCTGGTGCCGTGGTTTCCGGCGGGTGTTACTGGTGATCGGTCTTCTGCAGCGCGTAACAAGAGCTCAGGTCAAGGTGGGCGACGAGGTCGTCGGCGCTATCGGGCCGGGACTGCTGGTGTTGATCGGCGTGGAACCGGACGACACAACAGCCCAGGCCGACCGGTTGCTCGACCGGCTTCTGGGCTACCGGGTGTTCCCGGATCGGGACGGCCGCATGAATCTCTCGTTGACCGAGACCGGCGGCGGCCTGCTGCTGGTGCCCCAATTCACCCTTGCCGCGGATACGCGCAAAGGCGCCAGACCCAGCTTTACTACAGCCGCGCCCCCGGACCTGGGACAACGCCTGTTCGACTACCTGGTGCAGCAGGCTTCGTCGCGGCATGCGCACACCGAGCAGGGCCGCTTTGGCGCCCATATGCAGGTGAGTCTGGTCAACGACGGGCCCGTCACCTTCTCGCTCGCATCCCGGGCCAAACGGCCCGAGCGCCGCAAGCGCAGCCAACCCTGATGCGTCTCCCGGTCTTTGGCGTATGATTGAGGCCAATTACTATTAATGCGGCGACATGCCGCGGAGGAAACGGCAATGGGTTTTGGTGGTATCAGTCTGTGGCAACTGCTGATCATCCTGCTGATCGTGGTGCTGATCTTTGGCACCAAGCGGCTGCGCTCGATCGGTTCTGATCTTGGCGGCGCGGTAAAGAGCTTTCGCAAATCCATGGATGAGGGCGAAACGGAGCAGGAGAAGAAGCAGATTCCCGGTGCCGAAAACAAGCCTGACGCGGATTTCGCCGAGAGCAAGCCTGCGGAAAAGTCTTCCTCCGGACAGGGCTGACACAGCACCCGAACCGTGTTTGACGTCGGCTTCTGGGAGCTCACATTTATCATGACCCTGGCACTGCTGGTGCTGGGGCCCGACAAACTGCCCGGGCTGGTCCGCTCTCTTGGGCGATGGATGGGGCGGGCGAGGGCAGTGGCGCGCAACCTGCGCGTGCAGATCGAGCGCGAGGTGGCGGAAATGCCGAACCCGGGCTCCGCCAAACCCAAGCCCAAGCCGGCGCCACAGCCACAGCCGAAACAGGACCCTCAAGACCCGACAGAAAACACCACCGGCAATAACGTTGGCCCCGGGCCAGCTCCGGCGCCAGGCCCGGACACCAAACCGGACAACATAAGCGAAGTCGCCGAGCCGGCGGGAGAGAAGGGCAGTGACCCAGGAATCCGGTTCTAATAACCCCTTGCCAGAATCGAGTTTGCTGTCTCATCTGCTCGAGCTGCGCAATCGGCTGCTGCGTATCGCAGCCGGCATCCTTCTGGTTTTCCTGATCCTGGCTCCGTTCGCAGATCGTCTGTTCGAGTTGGTGGCTAACCCGTTGATGGCGAAGCTTCCGGAAGGGACCAGCATGATCGCGACCCAGGTAGCGTCACCATTTCTCACTCCCTTCAAGACCGCGTTCGTCGCCGCGGTGTTTATCGCCGTACCCTGGATCTTCTACCAGGTCTGGGCGTTCGTCGCGCCGGGCCTGTACCAGCAGGAGAAAAGAGTCGCGATGCCGCTGGTTCTGTCCAGCGCGATCCTGTTCTACGCCGGAGTGGCCTTCGCCTATTTTCTGGTCTTCCCGCTGATGTTCAGCTTCTTCACCGCAGTCGCCCCCGCAGGCGTGTCCGTGATGACCGACATCAATGCGTATCTGGACTTCGTGTTGACCCTGTTCTTTGCGTTCGGCATCGCCTTCGAAGTCCCCATCGCCACCGTGTTGATGGTATGGGCCGGCTTCACCACGCCGGCGAAACTCGCTTCCCATCGCGCTTATGTGCTGCTCGGATCATTTGTCGTCGGCATGTTTCTGACCCCGCCAGACGTAATCTCCCAGACCCTGCTCGCTGTGCCGGTGTATCTGCTTTATGAAGCAGGCATCATCATGGCCAGGATTTTGGTGCCCGGCCACCGTGAGGTCGAGTCTCAGCAGAACGGCTGAAACCGTTTCCGCGCGCGCCATCCGGGCGCACCAGAACCATTGTCGCGCTACAAATGGTTGATTCAGACCATTTCCAGCATTATCTTGGCCCTGCTTTTGCCTGTCCGTTGGCGGTCATCGGAGCCCCTGTTTATGGACCCTCTCAGCCGTCTGGCCTCGATCCTGCTGCTGGCAGCGCCATTGTTGTGCCATGCCACTGACGCTGCGGTTCCGCTGGAGGATTTTTTTCGCAACCCGGCCTTCTCGGATGTCCAGATCTCCCCTGACGGTCGCTTTATCAGCGCCATTACCTACACGGAGAAATTTCCGCAGGCGCGCAATCTGGTGGTGATGGAGGTCGGCAAGTGGGACGACGCCCGCCTGGTCACATCCTACAAGAACGAAGAGATCCGCTGGTATGAATGGGCGGACTCAGAGCGTCTGGTGTTCAAGGTCGATCGCGACTATGACGATGTCAATCGCAACTTCGAATATGTCGGGTTCTATTCCGTTCGCCACGACGGCAAGGCCGGACGGGTGCTCCATGAGCCCTTTATGAACGACCGCCGGTCCCGCGGCACATCAAGCGGTTCCGCGTCGGTAGTCGGCGGTCTGCGAGAGGACATCGAATTTTTGAGCGATCTGCCGGGCGACCCCGATCACATCCTGGTGTCCAAACGGAATTCCTTCATATTCGCTGACGCGTATCGGCTCAATCTGCTCAACGGCAAGATGACGGTCGCCGCGAAGGGTGAGGGGGTCTACCTGGAATGGATTGCCGATAACGCGGGTCTGGTGCGCGCAGCCATCGGCCGGGGCCAGTCCCGTGACGACCTCGAGTACGAACTGGTTTACCGCCCCGATGAAGACTCGCCCTGGCAGACGGTAAGCCGATTCGACACACGCTCGGAGATTCAGGTCCACGGCTTCGATGTGGACGATCTGCACTTATGGGTGTCGGCCAGGATTGACGATGACCGGATGGCCCTATACCGGATGAACCCGCAGACCCGCGAATTCGGGCCGGCGATCGCGGCAGACCCGGAATATGATGTAGGCACATTGCCGTTCGGCGCCGCCAACAGCGGCCTTGTCAGCGCACGGGACGGCACGCCTCTGTACATGCAATACGCCTCGGACTTACGGGAAAAAGTGTTTATCGATCAGGACTGGCAGATCATTCAGCAGGTGATCGATGGCGCATTGCCGGACACGCATAACGACATCGTCGACTGGGACCAGCGCTGGGCGCGGCTCATCGTCCACGCGTGGAGCGACCGCGACCCGGGTAGCTATTTCCTGTTCGATCGTGAAACCGGAACACTCAGACATCTCCTGCAGCCGATGCCGTGGCTCGATCCACGCCGCATGAGCCCAATGGAGCCCGTGGTCTTCAAGGCCCGTGACGGGATGACGATCCATGGCTACCTGACCCGACCGACCGTACAATCCGACGCTCCGGTGCCGATGATTGTGCATCCGCATGGCGGGCCGTTCGGTATCCGCGACGTCTGGGCGTTCAATCCGGAAGTGCAGTTCCTGGCCAGCCGCGGCTATGCCGTGCTGCAGGTGAATTTCCGCGGTTCTGGCGGCTACGGCTTCGACTTTGAAGCTGCCGGTTACAGGCGCTGGGGCCTGGAAATGCAGGACGATCTGACCGATGCAGTGGAATGGGCCATCGAAGCCGGGATCGCAGATCCGGACAACATCGGCATCTACGGCGCCAGCTACGGTGGCTACGCGACGATGATGGGCCTGGTGAAGACGCCGGAGCTCTACCGGGTCGGCATAAACTACGTCGGCGTGGTAGACCTGCCGCGCATGTACAGGGACGATACGCGCACGCGTTCGGTCGAGGGCATTCAGGACTGGTTCCGCAACTGGTGGGTGGTCCATATCGGCGATCCGAAATCCGACGCGGGTCAACTGCATGACACCTCGCCGATCAATTTTGTCGAGCGTATCCAGGCACCGGTCATGGTGATCCACGGTCGCCTGGACTGGAGGCTCGATATTGACAGCCAGTACTGGCCGTTAGTCCGTGCGCTGAAGGCCGGGAACAAACCCCACGAGGCGATGGTCAAGAGGTTCGAGGGACACGGCTTCTTCAAGGAGAAGAACCAGATCGAACTCTACTCTGCCATACAGGCTTTCCTGTCGCGCTACATGCCAACGGCGCAAAACCTGCCGGCGGAGGCGATCGCCGGCAGACAGTAGCGACCATCGGGGTGCCATGCTGAATGTTGAACCGACGGAAATTCAGCGATCGGGCGTCGAAGCGATCAGATAAACCCGAACGCCGGATCGATGCCGGTATAGGTGCCACTGTGTTCGGTGTGGTCGCGGCACTGGCCAGCGGCGTCGCCTGTGCTGCAGGCAACCGCGGAACGGCCGTGATTCCCGTTCAAGACCTGTTCCGAAGCCCGGCAGTCAAAAGCGTCAAACTCTCGCCCGACGGCAGGTACGTGACCGCGATTATGCGGCAGGAAAATTCCGCAGGCGGTGCCGACAATCTCGTCATTGTGCCAACCGACGGCTCCGCGGCGGCGCGGATGCTCACCCGCTACGATCTTGGCGAGGATGTGACCCAGCAGCTTTGGGCCACACCTGAGAACATATTGTTCGAGACCGTGCGCGCGCGAGATGAGCCGCGGGGCAGACAACGCCGGGGCGGATTATTCTCCATGAGCACAGCCGGCGGCGAGATTCGTCGTATCACCGATCTCAGCAATTTCCGTATTGCCCAGGTTCCGGCGCGTCGCAATGGCAAGGTGTTGTTGTGGCTGTATCCCGGCACCAGTCCGTTTCCCGAAGCCGGCTGGCTCGACGTCGATCATGACGAGCTCACTCCGGCGGCAGAATCAGAGCCCGGCGTTATTGCCTGGTATGCGGATCGAAATCAGCATATCAGGGCTTCCGTGATAACCGGTGACGGCGCAGGCTCCAGCGACTTGGCGCTGCGCTATCGTCAGCAGCCCGACGCCGACTGGCAATTCATCTATCCGTTTCGGCACAGATTGTCCGATTTCCAGGGTTTTGACGAGGACGGCCGACATTTGTGGATTATCACAAGCCAGGACGACCGTCAGGCCTTGTTCCGACTCGATCCGGAAACCGGAGACCCCGGCGCGCCAGTCGTATCCGACCCTGTGTACGATGTAAACGGAGCTCTGCTGCAGGATGCACAGGGCCGCGTGCTGGAGCTCACTTATGACGCCGACCTGCCCAAGCGCGTCGTGTTTGATCCTGTGTGGCAGGACCACTACGACCAGCTGAACCGCCTGTTGCCGGCAACGTTCAATTCGATAATCGGCTGGGATGAGGACGAGACCGTGTTGCTGGTCCGGGCGAGCGGGGATCGACATGCGGGGAGCTACTACCTGTATCGCCCTGATGAGCAGCGCCTGGATTTCCTCGTCGCGGCAGCACCATGGCTGCATCGGGAGCAGCTGGCGACGATGCAACCGGTGTCATTCACCGCCCGTGACGGTCTGCTGCTACATGGCTATTTCACGGCCCCCACAGGGCAGGATGACAAACCAGCACCGATGATTCTTATGCCCCATGGCGGACCATTCGGCGTGCGCAATTCCTGGGGGTTTGATTCACAGGTCCAGTTTCTTGCCAGCCGCGGTTACGCGGTTTTGCAGGTCAACTTCCGCGGTTCAAGCGGTTATGGCACCGCGTTCGAGCAAGCCGGTTATGGCCAGTGGGGCATGGCGATGCAGGATGATCTGAGCGATGCTGCCGCCTGGGCGATCCAGACTGGCCGTGCTGACCCGGCGCAGATCTGCATCTATGGCGCCAGCTATGGCGGGTATGCTGCGCTGATGGGGTTGATCAAGAGCCCCGATCTGTATCGCTGCGGTATCAGTTACGCGGGCGTCACCGACCGTAAACTGCTGTATCGCAATGATCGATTGCGCTTTGGTGGCGATGGCGGGTCGGGCGTCGATTTGCTGTACGGCAATCCGGAGGCCGATCCTGCGCTGTTTGATGCCACCTCGCCGGTCAATCATGTCGAACGCATCACAGCGCCGGTGCTGGTGGCGCACGGGCAGGTAGACGGCCAGGTGGATATCCGTCACTTTCGTCTGTTGACCCGGCAGCTTACCCGGCATGGCAAGCAATTCGAGAGTTTTGAACGGCGCTTCGAAGGGCATGGCCTGATCAAGGAAGCGAACCGTATCGCGTTCTACGAAACGCTTCAGGATTTCCTCGCGCGTTACATGCCGACGCCGCGCAATCCATCTCCTGGTGAGACATAGGCCAGGCCCCAGGTCTGCGATCCGGGTCGACGCTCGGCGTCAGGCGAGCGGCCCTAACTGTCGATTGCGGCGCAACATCCGGCCCGCCGATTTGACTCGGCGCAAGCGAATCCGTAAACCGTAGGCCTTTGTGACTGCAGCGTGGAGATCGTCCATGACAGAAACCGTCATCGAACCGGCCGTTACGCCCGGCCCAAGAGCGCCGACCCACCCCCGGGGCCTGATGACCCTGTTCTTTACCGAAATGTGGGAGCGCTTCAGTTACTACGGCATGCGGGCATTGCTGGTCCTGTTCATGGTCGATACGGTCAGCAACGGTGGGCTGGGATTCTCCGACGAGACCGCGACTGCGATCTACGGTCTGTATACCGCGGCGGTCTATCTGGTGGCGCTGCCTGGCGGCTGGATCGCCGATCGCCTGCTCGGCGCACAGAAGGCGGTCTGGTTCGGCGGCATCATTATTGCCAGCGGTCACTTTGTACTGGCGATCCCCTCGACCCAGGCATTCTTCCTCGGCCTGGTGCTGGTGATCCTGGGTACCGGCCTGCTCAAGCCCAATATCAGCGCGATCGTCGCTGATCTCTATCCGGAAGGCGGCGCGCGGCGCGACGCCGGGTTCACCATCTTCTATATGGGCATCAATGTCGGCGCTGCTATCGGTCCGTTGGTCTGCAGCACACTGGGCGAAGGCCTCAACTGGCACTACGGCTTTGCCGCAGCCGGTGTCGGCATGCTGCTCGGTCTGATCCAGTTCCGGCTAACCGCAAAACATCTCGGCGACGCCGGTCTGAAGCCCCAGGCGCACGAGAAGGGCCATGAGATCACGGCCCGCGAGAACCGCCAGCACTGGATCGCGATGTGGGTTGGCGTCGGCGTGATCGTGCTGCTGATCGGCCTCGGCCTGAGCGGCACGATCACGTTTGATCCGGTCGCGCTGGCCGGCTGGGGTACGGCGGTCATCCTCGGGCTGGCTGGCGCCTACTTCGCCTACCTGTTCCTGTTTGCAGGTCTCGACCGGACCGAGAAGGGCAGGATATTCGTGATCCTGATCCTGTTTCTTGCCGCCGCAATGTTCTGGTCCGGGTTCGAGCAGGCAGGCTCTTCGCTGAACCTGTTTGCCGAACGCTATACGGATCGGGTCATCGATGCCTTCGACTTTACCGTCCCGGCGGGCTGGTTCCAGTCACTTAATGCAGTCTTTATCATCGTATTTGCGCCGGTGTTTGCCAGCGCCTGGGTATGGCTGGCACGGCGCCATCTGGAACCGTCCATCCCGGCCAAGTTCGCGCTGGGTCTGATGATCCTGGGTTCGGGTTTCCTGGTCATGTTCTTCGCCGCCAAGCTGGTCGCCGGCGGCAGCAGCGCAGCGCCGACCTGGCTGATCATGACCTATCTGCTGCACACCTATGGCGAATTGTGTCTGAGCCCGGTTGGGCTGAGTTCAGTGACCAAGCTGGCGCCGAAGCGTTTTGTCGGCCAGATGATGGGGATCTGGTTTCTCGCCGCATCGCTGGGCAATCTGATCGCCGGCTTGCTCGCTGGTGAGTTCAGGGCCGATGCAGTGGATCAGATGCCGGCGCTGTATCTGCAGATCGTGATGAGCACCGTCGGCGCCGGCTTGTTATTGCTGGTCTTCGCCAGGCCGATACACAAGCTCACCCATGGCGTGAAGTAGGATATTGCGAGGCCTGCCGCCGGGTCGCTGTCGGTCCGCAAAGCGCATCCAGAAGCGCAGTGGCGCGGGCATGCTCAAAGGCGCGGTGGCGCCAGAGCGCGCGGTCAGCAGCAGATCACGGTGCCTGCCGGACACAATGCGCCAACGACGGTAAAATGGAGTGCTTTGACATCGCGTCGGGATTTCGCCGCTGGCGACCCGATACTTTTTTTCTGCATGGGAACAGAACCAATAAGAGACCGCTGCTGATGAGACCCGGAACGTCTTTCATCGCCCGCCTGCCGGCGGCGATGCTGATCATAGCCGCCCTTGTTCTTGCGGCTTGTGGCCGGGACCAAACCCCGCCAGAAAGTGCGCCAGTAGCAAAACCGGCCCCAGCCGAAGGCGTCAGCCCTGCGGCAACGAGTGCCGAGTCGGCGAGAGAATTTCTGGCCCGCGCCAATGCCGAGATTGATGAGCTCGACACAGAGCAGGGCGCGGCATCCTGGGTCAACGCGACCTATATCACCGATGACACTGCGTTGCTGGCCTCGCACGCCAATGCCCGTGCCGGTGAATTGATGGCCCGGCTGATTGAAGAGTCCAGTGTTTACCGGGGCGCGGACATGGATGCGGAGACCTCGCGGATGCTGTCCTTGTTACGTCGCGCGGACTATATGCCCAGCGCGATGTCGGTTCCATCGGACCCGGCCAGGCTGCTGGAGGTCGCAGAAATTCAGAGCCGCATGTCGGGACTCTACGGATCCGGCAAGTATTGTCCCGACGGGCCGGAGTCATGCCGAACCCTGGAGCAACTTTCCGATGTGCTGGCCCAGTCCCGGGACTATGAAACACAGCTCGACGCGTGGGCCGGATGGCGCACCGTTTCAACCGCGATGCGCGAGGATTATCGCCGCTTCACCGAACTGACCACCGAAGGCGCCCGCGAGCTGGGCTTCTCCGACATGGGTGAGATGTGGCGCTCGGGTTACGACATGAGCGCGGCGGAATTCGAGGCCGAGGTAGAGCGGCTTTGGGATCAGGTGAAGCCGCTTTATGAAGCTTTGCACTGCTATGTGCGCGATCAGTTGTCAGCACAGTACGGGGCCGATCGCGTCCCGCCTCAGGGGCCCATACCGGCGCACCTGCTCGGCAACATGTGGTCGCAGCAGTGGGGTGAGATCTACGACATCGTCGAGCCTTATCCGGGGGTGACCAATCTTGACGTGACCGCAGCCCTCAAGGGCCGCGATTACGACGCGGAGAAAATCACCAGGGCCGCGGAGGGGTTCTTCACCTCGCTGGGCATGCCTGAGCTACCGCAGACCTTCTGGGAACGCTCGCTGCTGACCAAACCCAGGGATCGCGAAGTGGTATGCCACGCCAGTGCCTGGAACATGAACCCGGCGCAGAATGACGTTCGGATCAAGCAATGCATCACCCCAACCCAGGAGCAGTTCGAGACCGTGCATCACGAGCTCGGTCATATCTACTATTACCTGGCCTATAACAATTTGCCCAACCTGTATCGCAAGGGTGCGCATGACGGCTTTCACGAGGGCATCGGCGATACCCTGAATCTGTCCATGACGCCCGGATATTACGCCCGGATCGGACTCATCCCGGCACAACCCGAGAGCCCGGAATCGGTAATCAACCAGCAGATGCGTCTGGCGCTGGACAAGATCGCGTTCCTGCCTTTCGCCAAGCTTTTAGATCAGTGGCGTTGGGGGGTATTCTCCGGTGAGATTTCGCCAGAAGAATACAACGCGCGCTGGTGGGATCTGCGCACGAAATACCAGGGCATCGCGCCACCGGTCCAGCGCAGCGAGGCTGACTTCGACCCGGGCGCCAAGTTTCACGTACCGGAAAACACGCCGTATACACGGTACTTCCTTGCGCATATCCTGCAATTTCAATTGCACAAGGCTCTGTGCGAGGCCGCAGACCACCAGGGCCCGCTGTATAGTTGCTCGATCTACGGCAGCAAAGACGCGGGCGAGAAACTCTGGACCATGATGAGCTATGGCACCAGCAAGCCCTGGCCGGATATCCTTGAGGCCGCCATAGGCACCCGGCAAATGGACGGATCGGCCATCATCGATTACTTCGCACCGTTGATGGGGTGGCTGGAACAGAAGAACACAGGCAAGACCTGCGGCTGGTAAACGCGGACAGGCCCGGCTTCCGCCGGGCCTTTTTTATTTTCTGGAGACACAAGCATGACTCATGCTGCCCCACTGCCGCAGCTCACATTCAAGGCCATCGTCCTGGGTATCGTGTTGGCCATGATCCTGGCCGGGGCCAACGCGTATCTGGGCCTGTTCGCCGGGATGACCGTGTCCGCCTCGATCCCGGCCGCGGTGATATCCATGGGTATCCTGAGCATGTTTCGGGAATCAAATATCCTCGAGAACAACATCGTCCAGACCGCGGCCTCTGCCGGTGAATCGGTGGCCGCGGGTGTGATCTTCACCATCCCGGCGCTGGTGTTGCTCGGTTACTGGGACGTTTTCGATTACTGGTGGGTGTCGGTCATCGCCGGACTCGGCGGCCTGCTTGGCGTATTGTTCACCATCCCGCTGCGGCGTTCGCTGATTGTCGAGGAAGGGCTGGCATTCCCCGAGGGCAAGGCGACCGCGGAGGTGCTCAAGGTCGGCGACGATCCGAAGAGCGGGGTGATGCAACTGGCGCTGGCCGCGCTGGCCGGGGCGGCGGCGAAACTTGCGTCCTCAGGCCTGAGGCTGTGGAGCGAGACCGCGCAGGCGGCCACGTTTGCCGGCAAGGGTATCGCCTACATCGGCACCAATCTTTCGCCGGCTCTGCTCAGCGTCGGCTACATCGTCGGCCTCAATATCGCCACCCTGGTGTGTGCCGGCGGCGCGATCTCGTGGTTTATCGCGATACCGGTCTACAGCATGTTGTACCTGGACACCGATCCGATGCTGATGCAGATGGTGGCCGATGGCGCCAGCGCTACCGATGTCGCGTTTCAGATCTGGACCACACAGATCCGCTACCTGGGTGTCGGCGCGATGTTGATCGGCGGCATCTGGGCCCTGATTTCAATGCGCGGTTCGCTGATATCCGGCGTGCGCAGCGGTTTGCATCAGTTGTCCGCCGGCGCCGACGTGGTAGTCGATCATACAGACCGGGATATCCCGATGCAGTTCGTGCTCGCCGGTGTGGCCATCTTCGTGATCCCGATTTTCCTGCTCTACAACAACATCAGCGACAGCATCGGTCTGGGCATCAGCCTGCCGATGACCCTGATCATGGTCGTGGCCGGCTTTCTTTTTTCTTCGGTGGCCGGCTACATGGCGGGCCTGGTGGGCTCGTCCAACAACCCGATCTCGGGGATCACCATCGCCACCATTTTGTTCGCCTCGCTGATCCTGCTATGGCTGATGGGTCCGGAGGGCGGGAACTCGACGATCGGTCCCGCGGCCGCGATCCTGATCGGCGCGGTAGTGTGCTCCGCGGCGGCAATCGCCGGCGACAACCTGCAGGATCTGAAGGCTGGCTACATCCTTGGCGCGACGCCGTGGAAACAGCAGGTCATGCAATGCGTCGGGGTGATTTCCGCAGTGCTGGTGATGGCGCCGATCCTGAACCTGCTGCTCGAAGCCTACGGCATGGGCGCGCGCACACCCGAACACCCGAATGCGCTGCTGGCGCCGCAGGCCATGCTGATGGCGTCGGTGGCCAAGGGCGTATTCGGCGCTGGCCTGCCCTGGAAAATGGTCGCCATCGGCGTCGGCCTCGGCGCGGTGATCATTGCTCTCGACGAGTACCTGAAAAAGCGTAAGGCAAAGTGGCACGCGCCGGTGCTGGCAGTCGCTGTCGGCATCTATCTGCCGCTGGAATTGTCGGTGCCGATCTTTTTCGGCGGCCTGATCGCGGCTGCCGTGGAACGCTGGAATGCCAGCAATCCCGACCCGGCCGTACGCGAACGCAATGCCCGGATTGGTATGCTGACCGCAGCAGGTCTGATAACCGGGGAGGCGCTGGTGGGCATCTTTCTTGCTATCCCCATCGTCCTCACCGGTGATCCCGGCGTGCTCGCTGTCGCGCACGAGCCGTGGGGCGGAGCCCCGGGCCTGATCGTGATGGCGGCGCTGGGCTGGTGGATGTACAAAGCGTCCACACGACAGCCGAATTGATGGACGCCCTGATCAGGTTCGCCGCATCAGGCACCAGCTAGTGACAACCGAAGCGGGTGGCGTAGCCGGACCCACGCGGACCCAGATGCTCGCAGCCTGGGGAATCGTTTACGGCGTCTGGAGTTCCACCTATCTCGCGATACGTATCGCGGTGGCCGACATTCCGCCGGGCCTGCTGGCCGGTATCCGGTTTACCGCTGCGGGCATGCTGCTGATAGGCGTGGCTCGATTACGCGGCAATCGCTTCCCGACCGATATGCGGGAATGGCGGGTGATCGCGGTGATGGGTATCGCGCTGGTCACAGTTGGCAACGGGGCGGTGACCTGGGCCGAACAATGGGTGCCGTCGAACCAGGCAGCGCTGCTGATCGCCAGCTCTGCATTCTGGATGGCCTGGTTTGGCAGTTTCGGGCCGAATGGCACCCCGATCAATCGCGGCACATGGCTGGGGATCGTTATGGGGTTTATCGGCGTGACCCTGTTGTTGATGCCCGAGGCCACGGGGGAGGGTGCCGGTGAAGGACGCCATCTTCTGCCGATGGCGGTGATCGTGGCGTCGTCGTTGTTCTGGTGTGGCGGCACCATTTACGGACGCAATGCAGGGCTCGAGCTGCGGCCGATGATGCTTGCCGGATGTCAGATGCTGGTTGGCGGGATTCTGTTGTGGGCAATCGGCCTCAGCGCAGGTGAGACGCAAACAGTCGCCTGGACCCCGGCCGGCATCATTGGCCTGGTCTACCTGACCCTGTTCGGATCCTGCCTCGCCTATGGCACCTACATCTGGTTGATTCGCCAGACCAGCCCCGCACGGCTGTCTACCATCGCGTACGTGACCCCCGCCGTCGCTACCGTGCTCGGCTGGTGGGTGCTTGACGAACGGCTGACCGGCATCCAGATCGCCGGCATGTTTGTCACCTTGCTCGGCGTGGTCATCGTGGCGCGCACCAGCCCGGGATAGTTCCCGGGCCGGCGCTTTCGCGTCACCACTGTCCTTGCGACGCTGATGCAACAACACCGTCGCAACAAGAGATCGTCGAGTTACGCGACCAGGCGCTCGATCTCACCCTTGATGCTGGCCGCCTTGTCTTCGCCGAGCTTTCTTAACTCATCGAGACGCTGCTGGGCAGCGTTGACCTTCTTCTTGAGATCGTCGACTTTGGACCACAGCTGTTTCTGCACCTCGGCGTCAGCCTTCTCGGCTTCGGCTCGGGCCTTCTCACCGCCGGCTTTTGCTTCGGCCTGATCGATTTCCGCCTTCCATTCGTCCAGGCGGGCCTGTAACTGTTTTTCCAGGTTCTGTTTGATGCTACTCATAAATATTTTCTCTCCTGATGTGATTGAATGTGTGTCGCTGCGCGCACGAACAGGCGCGCCGTGCTGCCGGGGCTGCGAGCCCCGAAGTGCTATCGGGTATGGTTTGTTGTGGTTTATTCCGAGAGCGATTGAAACTCAGCCCCGGCTTTTCAAGTCCAATTTCCGGGACCCTGACTCTCAGACGAGCAAAGAACGCAGCATCCAGATGTTTTCTTCGTGCTGACCAATCCGGTCGGTCAACAGGTCTGCGGTTTTGACGTCGTCGGATTCGTCCGCGCGCCGGACTGCCTCACGCAGGCTTCTGGCACAGCGTTCATTGCCTTCCACCAACCACTTGATCATTTCCTCCGTGGACTGGGGTTCGGGCTGATTAGGCAACGCAGACATCGACACCATCCGGCGTAAACCGCCGGGAGCGGGAAAGCCAATGGCACGGATTCTCTCAGCGAGAGCGTCGATGGCCTCGGCCAGATCCCGGTACTGCGCTTCGGTCAGCTGGTGGACGCTGTAGAACAACGGCCCGGTTGCGTTCCAATGGACGGATTGGGTGTCGCCGTACACCATATAGGTGTCAGCGAGCGCGACGGACAAATCGTTGGCAAGGCTTTTGCGGTCCTTGCGGTCGACACCGATTTCAACTGGCGTCTCGTGAGCTTTGGTAGCAAATACATGGGCATTCATAATCGGGAAATCCTCCTGATCGAGTTAGGAATAGGTGGCGGAGAGGGTCGCAGGACGCGATGGCGTCGAGGACCGGATGCGCCAGATCAGAAGGCGGGGAAGGTGTTCTGAATAAACCGCGGCCGGGCCCGGATACAGGCACCGATGGGGCGGTGTTCGGCGGGGTGTCTTTTTGCCTTGAACAGTTGATACTGCATAACTTGTTGATTATATTAGCAAAATGCATGAGGAATGTCAAGGCTGCATGGCGAGCCGCTGATCGGAACGGCCATTCAAGATTCAGGTCCGCGATTTTCGGGCCCAGCCTGAAGCACACCAGTGGAGGCACAATTGCACATGATCTGTCGCGGATTTAGTAAGCGATGATGTCGCATCCGGCGGCAGTTCGGGCACCCGGCAAACAACCGGAGTTGCCCGCTTTTTACTACCATCAGCACTTTCTGGAACTGCTGCATTTCCTGTCGGCCAACTACGCTCACGTTCTCTCTGCCCGGCAAACGGATCTGGTGAACGAGTTTCGGGCCTTGTCCTTGCCCGCTCAGCGCCTGTATGTCCGGCTGGCAAATCGCAAGGGGCGGATCTTCGCGATCCCCAGCCTGAAGTACCCTGAGATCGGCTCGCTTGCCAGACCCCTTGAAGAGCTGCGTCAGCACCGATGGGTGGGCTCCCCCGGCGAGGAGCTGTATCAGGATGTGCTGCGCTTTTTGTCCAAAGGCGAAATCTACGACCGTCTGAAAATGGACTTCAGCGGTCTGAACCGATCACTGAGAAAAAGCGAGCTGATCGATTTCGCATCCCGACACTGCACACCAGCAGCGTTCATGGCTAGTGTCAATCTCGACCGGCTCCTGGTCCAGCGTCGCGTCGAGTGGGTGCGATTCCTGCTGTTTCTGTATTTTGGTGAGATACGCGAGGGCCTGTCACGGTTCACCATGCGCGACATGGGGCTGGTGCGCACCCATGCCTTCCTCGACTCGTATGAGCCGCGGTTTGCAGATCATGAACAAGCGCTGCAAGCCTACTTCTTCGCATCCAGACTGAAGCTGTATCAGCGCGGCAGCGAACGGGACAGACAAGCTCTTGCCGATAGTGCCGATGACTGGCCCGAGGCTACGGTTGATGCCGCCGCGGTTCACCGTGATCGTCTCGCGCTTGCCATCGGTTGCGATCTGGAGAAGAGCGGGCGTGTCGAGGAGGCGCTGGCGGTTTACAGGCGATCCGACTCCACCGACTGCGTAGAGCGACTGATCCGCTTGCTGCTCTCGTCCGGGCGCAGGGACCAGGCCCGCGAGCAGCTTGAATACTGTCTCGACGCCCCGCGCAGCGAGGCGGAATGGATGCTCGCCAACGATTTGTATCAGCGAAAGTTCGGGTGCAAGCGGACTTCTCCTGCGACTGATCTGCTCAGAGCAGCAGACACGATCGAGCTGGACGAGGCGCACAACGGCTCACCCGAACGCGCGGCCATCCGGTACTTTCAGGCGCATGGAAAGAAGGCCTTCCGTGCCGAGAACGCAGTATGGCGCTCACTGTTCGGACTGCTGTTCTGGGACGAATTATTCCTCAGCGATTCCGCTTTGCTGCACTCCCCGTTCGACTCGTTACCAGCGTCACTAAAGCACGGCACGTTTTATGACCGCTTCGCCGATGCCATAGAGGAAAAGCTGGGAGCACTTGCGGAACCTGATCTCACCAGGCGTCGTCTGCTGCATATTTCAGCGCGGCACTTCGGCCGCTCGAACGGCGTGTTTCGCTGGCGCAAGTCCACACTGGAAGTGATTTTTGCATTGCTGGAGCATGCCGATCATCAGGCGATCGCGACCATGCTGAGACTAATGTGCAAAAGCTACACGCAGACCCGTGATGGTTTCCCGGACCTGTTGCTGATCGACAATCAGGGCGCACACTTCGTCGAGATCAAGGCCGAGGGTGACCAGGTCAGACGCAACCAGCTGCTGCGTTTGCAACAGATGCGGGATGCGGGCCTGCGGGCTGACGTGGTGCGGGTACGCTGGGTGGTCGATCCGCTGCAGACCTATGTGGTGGTCGATGTGGAAACCACCGGCGGCAGCGGAGAACACCACCGCATCACCGAAATTGCCGCGGTCAAACTTCGCGGCGGCATCGTGATCGAACGCTTTCAGACCTTGTTGAATCCGCACAGACTGATCCCGCCGAAGATCACCCGGCTCACCGGCATTTCCAATCATATGGTCTCCCGGTCGCCGGGTTTTGCCGACATCGCCGACGAGTTCGCAGCGTTCATGGGCGACGCCATATTCGTCGCCCACAACGTTAATTTTGATTACGGCTTCATCGCCAGAGAGTATGCGCGTCTCGGCAGGCGTTTTCGCCACCCCAAATTGTGCACCTGTGCGTCGATGCGCAAGCTGTATCCGGGATCTGACTCGTACAGCCTCGCCGCCCTGTGCCGGCAATATGAGATCCCGCTCAGACAGCATCATCGGGCCATGTGTGATGCACAAGCTGCCGCTGAACTGCTGTTGCTGATCAATGAAAAACGCGCGGAGACACTGCCGGGTCATTGACCGGCGATCCTCCGGCCCGATACGCGGCAGAGAGTACGCTCAGCACCGGCATGCCGCCAGGGTCTGCGGTCTGCCTACGCGACACTGGTAACTTCTGAGTTTTGGGTGAACGCCAAGTGGCGGCTAGTTCGCTGGTTTTTCTTTAGCGTGATCTCGCGGCTTTGAAAAAAACACGAAAGGAATTGCGAGCGGACCGAGCAGCAAACCCATGACTATCCAGAAGCGATGATCGGCAGACCGGGACCTGGCGACCCGATAGCAGACCGCGATCGAAATCAGGGTCGCTATGATCAGCCAGGCGATGATGATGCGTCCCTGTTCGCGAGTCTGCCTGAGAGCCGGGCGTCAGGAATCACTTGTCCGCCGTCCGGCATTCTCAAGGCAGGCTAGCCAACATGCCTGCTGCCGATTGGCCGATTTCGCTCTCCGGATCGAGCTCAACGGCCCGGGTCAGCGAGGCGCGCGCCTGCTCCAGATTTCCGACCTGGCTATTGACGAACCCGAGGGTCAGCCAGATTCTCTGATAGGTCGGATCCAGCGCAACACCTTCGTCCAGCCACTGGAGGGCCTCGTCTGAGCGGCCCAGATAATGCAGGGTGATGCCCAGGTTGTTGTAGATATTGGCGTTGCCTGAGCCCAGATTCACCAGCTGCTGATAGCCCTGTGCCGCCCGCTCATATTGCCCGTCGCCGAAAAACGCGTCTGCCTGCCGAGCCAGCTCGACCGGATCTGCATTTGGCGAAGGTCCCATGGTCGCAGGACCGAACGGCGGACTCGCGGTGGTGGATCGCTCCTGCCAGGCCGGCAGCGCGGGCCTTGCCGCGGCCGGATTTACAGTTGCTGCCGATGGTTCGGGCAGATAGTACGCGCGGGTGGCCGCGAACACCGACAATCCGAAAGCGAGCTGGAAGAACGCCATCCCCAGCCAGAAAGTGCCTGAGCGCTTGCCGCTCATTGCTTCGGAATGCTGATCGAGGTCGCGACCAGCTGGTATTCAAGCCCGGGCCCTGCCAGAGCGGCAGGCGCATCGGATTGACCCTCAATCCCTTGCGCGCCCTTGTCCGATCCTTGTCCGGACCGCAGATCATCGGCGTAGTGTTTTGCGCTGGCTTCACTGATCTCGGTCTGGGTGAAGGTGCCGGAAAGCGTGACCTGTTTGCCTGCGGAGTCGGTGGGGATGAAGAAACTGTAATCCTTGAAGGTCACCCGGGCGACGGCATCGCCGTCCTGGGCAATAAAGAAGCAGCCCTTTTTCTGACACACCTTCTCGATGCGTGTCGTCACCAGCACCTCCCTGTCGAGATAACGATCCTTGTCGCGAACGAGCTCCTGCAAAGTCACGGTGGGGCCGGAATCGTCGAATATCGCGCCGAATACTTCACGCGTATCAGTGGTCATCACCGGTTCCGACAGGCGAACTACGTTGCTCGCCGGATCAGCAACATCCGGATTCGCGGCATGTGCCGCAGTCACGGCCTGAATAAGGAAGAACCAACAGAGGCCTGTCAGTACGCGCATGTTTCACCTCCAAACGCTGTCGGGACGGGAATGTTACCGTTGCCGGCCTGATTCGGCCAGATTCTATTGTCGCGGCAAGGAATTCGTATACTGCGCTCATGAATAGTCAACACCGGGATACCGAGGGCTCTGCCGGGCTGCGCAGATTCCTTCTGGATCTCAAGCGCCGCAAAGTCTACCGGGCGATAGCGGTCTATGTCGTCGTGGCCTATGTCTCGCTGGAGGTCGTGAACCTGTTGATTCCGGCGACAACGCTGCCTGTCTGGGCGGACGAATTGTTGCTCGCCATCGCGATTGTCGGTTTGCCCATAGTGGCCGTGTTGGCATGGATTTTTGAGATCACCCCGGACGGGGTGAAGGTCACGGCGCCAGCCGGCGCTGCGCCTGGCGAACTATCACGTCGGCAAGCGGGGGGTTGGCTCTGGGCCGGTGTCACCATCCTGACTGCGTTTGCGGCGCTGGGCTGGTATCTCGTCGCTGGTGGCAAATCGGGGACCACAGATCGGACCATTGCGGTGCTTCCGTTCGAGGCGCTCGGTCCCGCAGAGTCCACCGCGTTCTCGGAAGGTATCCATGCCGGGGTGCTGACACGCTTGTCCAGTCTCTCGGGACTGGACGTCATCTCCCGAACGTCCGTCATGCGTTACCGCGAACCGGGAAGATCGCTGCCCCAAATCGCTGCCGAGTTGGGGGCTGGCTGGGTCGTAGTCGGGGAAGTGCAGGAGGTGAGCGACCAGGTGCAGGTCATCGCCAGGCTGATCAACGCAGGCACCGACAGGCAGATATGGGCAGAGGAATACCAACGCGAGCTCAGCGCTGAAAATGTGTTCAGCATTCAATCTGACATCACCCGCCAGATCGCGCGAGCGCTGAAAGCCCGACTCAGCGCCGAGGAACTCCAGCAGGTCGACCGCATGCCAACCAGAGACCTGGCGGCGTATGAACTCTACCTCGAAGGGCGTTCCTTGCTCGGCCAACGAACCGAAGTGGCGATGCGTCGCGCGGAGGACTACTTCAAGCAGGCTATCGACCAGGATCCGGCTTTCACTATCGCATACGTCGGGCTGGCTGACAGCCTGATGCTGCGTATCAGCTATGGTCACGGGCATGGCGGCGATGCGGTGAACCGGGCACGGAGTGCTCTGCAACGCGCTATCGAACTGGACCCGACCCTTGGCGAAGCGCATGCATCACTGGCGTTGGTTTATCTGTACACGGACCGTCAGCAAGGGCCGGCCGCGCTGCGTGAGCTCGAGCGGGCCATCGAGCTGCGACCCAACTATGCCGATGCGTTTATCTGGCAATGCTGGACTCAACTCTTGTTAGGCCAGCCGGAAAAAGCCCTGGATAGCAGCCGTCGAGCCGTTGAACTCAATCCCCTTTCGGTAGAAGCCGGCGGTAACCTGGCCTCTGCGCTGCAGGCTAACCGGGATTACGAATTGGCGCTGGCTGAGAGCCGTCGGGTCCTTGATATCCAGCGGGGATGGCAGAGCGCGCTGCTTGGACAAGGCCTTCTGCTATACGAGCTGGGGCGTTTACAGGAAGCCGAAGCGGCATTGGCCGGCGTATCGGTCGCGTGGGCCGCGCCTGCAGCACGAGACACTCTGGCCCTGGTCCACATCGCGTCCGGCAACGACCGCCGCGGCCGCGAGCTGCTGGCTGAGGCTGAAGCTGAGGGCCAGTGGTTTTCAATAGCTTTGATAAACGCCGCGATGGGCGAGAAAGAGTTGGCGATTGGTGCGCTGGAGCAAATCGATGACTGGGACGACTGGTCGACTCTGGCGCTCAGGTACTTCTATCCGGATGTCTGGGCAACGATCAAAGACGACCCGCGCTTTGGCGCAGTTATCCGTAGACTGGATCATGCCTGGGGTGTGGGAGCTGATCAGAAGAAGCTATAGCAGCCGCGCTGCACTCCGAGTCAGGCACCGACGGTGGGCTGGGTGGCACCCGAATGTCCAGCCTTTGGTGATCGCACTGAACTACTGCTCGGCGGTGTCCGGATCGACCGGGGCATCCGGGGTTGTATCGTCGGTCGTGCCGGCCTCGGGATCCTCTTTCTTCTGCATCCGCCGGGCACGTTTCTCATCGGCTTTCCGCTTCTTCTCCATCTCGCGCTGACGCTTGGCGAACGTGTGTTGATTCTTGGCCATTGATGTCCTTGCCGGTGCTGTCGTTGTTGCTTGACGCAGTATTGCGTGAAGGCAGTATGCGGTTAACTATCATGGCACAGACACGGGCCTGGCGGGGTTGAAAGCTTGTGTACCGGGGACCATTCGCCGCGGTCGGACTCAGCGTGGGAATCTCAAGCGGGACACCGCCGGAACGAAAGGGCGGGCAGGGTGCCGGGTTGCCCGCTGTCAGAACTCGTAGGACAGCCCGGTGGTGACCGCGTAATCCGCCTTGGCCGCATCTTCACTGGACGGATCCGTGTCATAGGACCCGCCCACGGTGAAGTCGAGAAAGAAGTCGCTGACGAATTCCTTGCTCAGCGTGACTTCGTAGTTCGAGCGTACGCGGCCGAAATCACTGATCCCGGGGAACACCAGCAGGTTGACGGTCAGATCCAGCTTTGGCGTGTCGTACAGGAAGCTCTCATAGGTCGTCTGCAGGATGCCTTCCAGATTGGTCTCGGCAGTGCCGTCGCCGCTTTCTTCCCGGGCCACCGCCAATCCCGTCGAGGCCAGCCACTTGCGCCGGTTGGTCTGTTTGAAGAACTTGCCAAAACCCGCGCCCAGCGTCAGCCGCAGATCGATGTCCAGTTCGTCATTCTGCTGGGCCTGGCCAAGCAGGAACCAGTATTTCCGGTTTTCACGCAGGAACTTGTACTGGCCGGTCCCAAGGCTTGCCGTCGATGAGCCATCCCCATCGTCGGTCACGTCGGAGCGCAGCGATGCGGTCAGCACCCGACGCTCACTGACATATTCGGTGTCTGCGTAGATGTTGGCTTTGGTAACGCCGCTGCCTTTGTCATAGCTGTAGCCCGCACCCACCTTCAGGTCATTGCGATCTCGCCAGTTGTCTTCGACCGGGGTAATGCGGACGAAATCCAGGATTGGCAGCGGCTTGCTGCCTCGGGCGCCGGTGACGGCCAGCGTTTCGTCTCCGCCAGTGTCGCTCAGATCGCCAAAGTAGCGTCGGCCGTTGCTGAGCTGGACCCGATAGAAATGCTTGCTGACCAGGTTCTGCACATCATCCCATTCGATATAAATGGTCCCCATTGAATCTGTGCTGTAGCGCAGGCGGCCACGATCCAGGCTCTTGACCTCGCCGGTGATGCGATCGCCGTTCTTCAGCGTAACCACATCCGTCTTCGCCGCGTGCGCGGTAGATACCCACAGACCAGAGAGCAAGACCCCAACAGCAACGATCCCGGTCAAAAAGCGGTTTTGATGTTTGGTTCCAACAGGCAGCATGATGCGACGCTCGTGTTATTCAGCAAGGGGCTCGTGTATTGGCCGAATCCGGCGAGATTCCCCGGCCGCCAGAGCCGGGTGTTTTGGCATACTTGGCGGGTGAACCGGATTCAACGGCGCCGATTATTGCAGATTTTGCCGGTCACCGAGCCGACATGACATGTGACCGGCCAGCTCTGGCTTTCGCCGGTGATCTTCACCCGTGCCAGTGCGGCGATCAGCACAGTCCCGCATTGGCGACCGCATGGTCGTTGCTACGCTCTGACGCTTGCTTGCCTGCTTGATTGACAAGTGCAAGCGCAAACGCGGTCCGTGGTTGCGGTTACTGGCGCGGCGGCTCCGGTTGTCCGGATGCCCTGAGCATGCGGAGCTGTTCGGCTATCTCTGCATTGAGTTCGGCCATAAAAGTCTGGTACGCGGGATCACCCTGGATGGGTGCATACAGGGAATCGCGTTTCCACCAGAACCAGGGCAAGTCCTTGGTGGCCAGGCGCTGACGCTCGCGCATACTCTCGACCGCCGCCTGTGCATCCCCCAGAAACGCATAAATCGCCGCCCGGATGTCGCCAGCGCTCACGGGTGAGAAGCCCCATCGATTCATCTGCAGTCCCTGGAGCAGTTCCTCGGCAATCGGGGTCGCAAGCTCGCGGCCATCCCGCGCGGCGATCACCGGCAGGGCCAGGACACGGCCGTAAACGTCATCAAGCCCAATGTCACTGGTGAAATCTACTGCGGTGACGCCCGGCCGATAACCTTCGAGGGCGCGCTGGGCCGTGGCTACATCGCCCTGGGCCAGACTGACGTCGCGGACAATGATCAGCGCGATGATTTCCGCGTTAAACCGGTTGCCCGGGAACGCGTCCAGATTGTTGCGCGCTATCTCCAATGCCTGCGCATCCTGTCCCCGGCGGTAGGCGAGCAATGCGGGGCCCACACGGCTGACCTCGGCTTCGGGGTTCAGGCGCAGGCTCTCTGCCAGCCAGCGCTCTGCCGCCTGGTCATCGCCCAGGTGCAGATAGCTGACCGTCATGCTGAATGGTGCCTCAGGGTCCAGCGGATCCAGCGCGACGGCGCGGTCGGTGAGCAGGGTTGCCTCGGCCAGCTCACCACGCCTCCATTTGAAATCCGCGTATGCCATCCTGGCGGCCGGATCGTCGGGCGCCAGATCGGTCGCCATACGATAGTTCGCTTCTGCTGCGTCAAATTCCGCGAGCGCTTCCTGCAGATTGGCCATGCGTCGGCGCAAATTCACCGACAGGGGATCCCTGTCTATCGCCTTCTGCAGCATCAGCACGGCTTCCTGTCTGCGCCCGAGCTCATTCAACACGGCGGCGAGCGCTTCACTGGCAAACGCGTTGCCTGGCTCCAGCTCCAGCGCCCGCCGCAGCGACGCCTCCGAAGCGGCCCGGTCCGGCTTGTCCGGGTCCTCGAAGTAGTCGATATATCCCTGCATCGACCAGGCCAGCGGCAGATCCGGGTCCAGCGCAAGCGCTTTCTCTACCTGCTCCTGCACGTCGCCGATAATATTCGGCCAGCTCAGGGTGCCCCATTGCGCCAGCTCCGCCCAGCTGCGGGCGAGGCCGGCATGAGCCGCGGCGAATTCCGGATCCAGCGCAATCGCTTGCTCAAACATCGCCTCGGCGGACCGGTATGCCTCGATCCCGGTGCCGGCCAGAAACTGCGTCCCCCGCAGATAGGCGTTGTAGGCGTCCATGTTCTGCGTCGGGATCGGCGCGGGCACCGACTCGGCGCTGACACCCAGCAACTTCACCTGCAACGCGCTGGCTACGGACTTTGAAATCTCGTCCTGAATCGCGAACACATCGTCCAGGGTGCGATCGTAGGTTTCGCTCCATAAATGGTAGCCATCGCCGGCGTTGATCAGCTGAGCGGTGATCCGGATCCGATCGCCGGACTGACGCACGCTGCCCTCCAGCAAATGATTGACGTTAAGGGTCCGGCCGATTTCTGCGGGATCGCCGACCTCTCCCTTGAAACGAAACGAGGACGTGCGGGCGGCTACCCGGAGGCCGTCCATCTTCGCCAATACGTTAAGCAATTCCTCGGTCAGGCCGTCGGAGAAATACTCATTTTCCTGACTGCCGCTCATATTCACGAACGGCAACACGGCGATCGATCGTTCCGGAGCCGGAGCAAACTTGCCCGCCGCGAGGCTGGCCGGATCGGCCTCGAGTTCCAGCGTCTCATCGACGACGGCCTCGATGCCGCCACCCTCATCACTGACGCCACCGCCTGCGCTGCCACTGGCCACGCGCTCGCCTTCAGGTATCAGTCGATCCACCGCCACTGCCGCGATGGCCAGCACCAGCAACGTGACAATAAGGATATTGATCTTGCGGCCGGTGTGGCTGGTGATGGACTGGCTGCGATCGATCTCCTTCTCGCGCTTGAGCCCTTCCGGCGTCATCTCATAGACCCAGGAGAAGATGATCGCAGGGAAGAAACCCAGCACCAGCAGCATCACCACCAGCGAGCCCGCCCACTCAGGCACCGGCAACAATGAGGACAGCACGTCGGTTACCTGCAGCAACAGCCAACTGGAGATCAGGTAAACGACCGCGACCTTGACGACATTGCGCCGCTTGAGTTCTTCAAAGAACGTCATGTTTGCTGTTATCTGCCTGCTGCGACTCAGGCGATGATGGAGGAAGCGCTACGAATTGTCGATGATCAGGCCCGGTGTTCGGACGGCCATCGATGCCGATCGATTCAGATTGTGATCACCACCGGGGACTGGCCGACCCGGGCTACGAGCTACCAGCTGGTATCCGATCAACCGCCGCAACTCCTGTCAGCGGCGGACCTGCTGACTGATCGGACCCTGGCTCAGCAGGTCCTCAATGAAGTGTGCCGCGAGCTCGTGGCGGCCGGCACATCCGGCTTTGGCGTAGACCGCGGTAGCTTGCTGACGGACCGTCTTCTCACCGACGCTGCGTGCCTGTGAGATCTCTTTCATGGACAGGCCTTTGATCAGCAACAGAGCAACCTCGGCCTCTGAGGGCGAGAGCCTCCAGCGGGCGAACTGACTGCGCATGACTGCCATCAATTCGCCGGACAATCGAGCGACCCGTGCCCGCTCACGGGATACGTCTGTCCTGAGCGAGCGGACTCGGCGCAATTCCATAAACAGCGCCGCGGATACGGCCAGAAATACCAGCAGTTCGACTGCGATGTGCAAAACGCTTTCGCTGTCGTCGAGAAAATCGGAGACGATATCGTAGACAAAAAATAACGTGGTCGATGTCAGTATTACCGAAGGGTAATAGCGCACCAGTCTCGAATGAAATGCCCGCTGCGCTGCAGGTCGATTTGGCTCCTGTTCTAGGGGCGACTCCGGCTGAACTTCCACATCCTTTTCCAAATCGGCTCTCCGGCCACGAGGTGGACCACTACCGATCCAACGTGGAGAGCAAGATACAGAGGAATCAGCACTTCACCAAGCTCATGGACTTCCTCGAGGCCCTCGAAGAAATCGCTCTCCGGGCCGCCGGCAAGGAAAAACAGCCCTGTCCCGGTCACGCCCATCAGGCCGAACAGTATCAGGCCGAATGATTGCGTCAGACCAGCGATACCCTCGTGCATGCCACGGCTCGGCACGCGCAGCCGGGCCAGGGTCTTGATGTCCTCCCACGCCATCGCCCATTGACGGACGGACAGCGGTGACCAGCCGGAAAAGTTCAGGGGCCCCTTGCCGAAGAGACCTGGTAGCAAGCGGGCCAGCCAAAAGAGCGTCAATGACAGGCCCAGGTAGGCGTGCAACAGATATGCCGTCGAATCGACCCCCGAATCTGCATCTCTCCCCGGTCAGGTACGCGGCAATGCCGAACACGGCAAGGCCCATATGCAGGATCTTTGCATAGCCAGGATAGGTATAGTCTGGTGTGTCCATTTGCAGCTCCGAATTGCGTTGCCAGGGTTTCCGGAGCAAGACGATAGCCGAAAGGCGTCTTGGTATTAATCAGGCATTTGCCTGTTTGAGTCGGTTTTTGGACAAATGCCGGGTCGTCTGACGCGCCACTCGCAATACACCTCGCGATACAGCCTGACGATCGCGCGTGGCGCGGCGCGATGGGGTCTGATCCCCGCCGTCGGACGAAAAAACCCGCCACGAGGGCGGGTTTTTTTTAACCAGATTAGCGTCAGCGTCTACGCGGAACGTCTGCGTCGGATCACACCAGCACCCAGCAGGCCGAGACCGAGCAGGGCCAGCGAGGTGGGTTCAGGTACTTCGTATTCGATCACGAAGCTGTCCATCACCGCGCGGTTCTCCATGTCGTCCCACAAACCGACGTCGGGCCAGTAATGCAGATACTGCTGAGACCCGCCGACACCGTTATTGGGTTCGCCCGGCGCCCAGTTGGCATAGTCCCAGGCCTCGCCAGTCACCCAGGCCCAGGTGCCCAGCGGCTCGACTTCGCCCTGACTGACCTGATAACCGCCCAGCCAGTAGCGCTGCAGATCACCGCTGCCGTAGGTCGACACCAGCTCGGAAACAAAGTCGTTTTCCGCTGCGGAGGTGATTGTTACCAGATGGCCACCCATGTCGGCGGCCAGCAGGCTGGCCTGATCCCAGGTCAGCGTCGCTTCGCCGGTAATCACTTCATAGCTATTGCCGTTGCCGTCCCAGGTCATCATGGTGGCGTGAGCCAATGGTGACAGCGTCAGCAGCAGTGCGGCGATGGTCAAACGGGATTTCACGTGTCGTCTACCTATTATGCTCAAGAGTCGAAATTCGGCTCGTTGAAAATTGGGTTGCATCAGCTTTATATGCAAAAACCGGACCACATTTCAAGCTCCTTGTTTTTGCTTATTTTTCTTTAGACCCTGTGCGGAAGTGTAAGAAATTACGACATATTTTACCTGATCCAGACCGAAATCTGACAAATAGTGTAAAAAGTTTCGACAGATACTCGACGACGCCTGGCTTCGGCCAAGCCGCGATCAGTCCTCCCCGATCCGCCAGGGCGGATGGCGACGGTTCCGGCCCGCGCTGTAGAGACAGATTTCGTTGCCCGACGGGTCCTGTAGCCGCGCCTCGCGCCACAGCCAGCGCTGGTCCGTCGGCAGGCTATCGAATTCAAGCCCTGCCTCGCGCAGTCTGGCCACCACCTGATCCAGGTCCTCACATTCGAAATAGACCGTCAGACCGGCAGTGTCAGGGGCTGAATCGACCTGATGGATCGAAAACGTGCTGTCGCCGTCCGGGCACTCAAAGCGCGCGTAGCGGGGCACCGAGTCGACAATCAGGCGCAGGCCCAAGAGCCCGATAAAAGTCGACCGAGGCAGCGACATCGGTCGCCGGCACGGTGATCTGGTTGAGATCCATAAACAGCAAACCCCGGTCTTCAGTGACTGGCGAGGTGCAACTTGGACCGGCCTTAGTCCCTGCGAATCACCATCACATCCCAGCGCCCGCTGGGGCCGATGAAATTTGACGCAAGACCGCTGAAGAAGCTCACCAGTAATGCGCCGAACAAAGCGGCCCAAAAACCGGACAGCTGGAATCCGTCCAGCAGGACGCCACCAGCCCCAGCATCGCGGCGTTGATGACCAGCAGGAACAGCCCCAGGGTGACGATGGTCAGCGGCAGCGTCAGAATCACCGCCAACGGTCGCAGCAACGCATTGACGATGCCCAGCCACAACGCGGCCCAGAGCAGGGAGGCGGTGCTTAGAAAAGCCATGCCCGGCACGATTGCCGATGCCAGCCACAACGCGCCCGCGGTTATCAGAAAACGAATCAAGAAGCCCTGCATGGGCACACCTCCGGTCGTCGGGCAGCAGCTTTAGCGCGGCTGCGGATGAAAGATCTGTTCCAGATCCAGATGAGTCAGGCCGCGGATCCGGTTTAGCAAATACCACAGGGCCACTATCATGACCGCCATCGACGGCAGCGCAATGACCGGATAACTCAGCGCGGTCATGCGGCCCAATTCCTCGTTAAATGCCACCGAGCCAGCCGGGCTGCGCACGATCATCCGCGCCAGCACGAAGTTTAATATCGATGACAGGAAGAATGAGCTCGCGAGCAACCAGGATGCCTTGGTCAGGCTGCGCTCAAAGGAAGCATGATTGTCATGCGCGTCCAGGGCTGCGTCCACTGTCTTGATATCGATAACCCGATCGTTGTACAGCAATGAGCGCACGATCGGATAGCGGGTGCGGGTGGAAATGACCACTGCCAGACCGATCACCGCCGGAACCGCGGCCTCCTTGATCGCCAGCCACCACGGATCCAGCTCCATCAGGCTGATACCGCCGGTCAGCAAGGTACTGACCACACCCAGCGCGGATATGAAATTGAACCGCCGCTGACGCACCGCGTCCTGGATTCCGTAAGCCAGGGGAAACGCCAGCGCAACGAGCAGACCCAGCAGCGGCCCCAGATACTCCTCGCTGCTCAGCTTCATCAGGATGAAAGCCGGGATCGCGATATTGATCAGCAGGCTGATCCACGGATTCTCGTTTTTTGCCCTGACCGGATTTGAAGGCGCGTTATTCATAATGTCAGACTTGCAGCGGGGGACCCGAAGCCGCTTATTTTAACTCGGATGGGTCGGTTATCCGCTCTCCAGGAAGATCGGGTATCGAGTCATCGCCCGGATCCTGGTGGATCAGCACATCGGCGCCGGGCATCGCCTGGCTGATGCTGTCCGCCACTTCATCGCCAATGTGATGCGCCTGCGCCAGACTCATGCGCCCGTCCAGCTCCAGATGCAGCTGGATAAAACGGGTTTGACCGGCTTGCCGGGTGCGTAATTCGTGGACCGCGCGGACGTGTTCGTGTTCCAGCGCGATCCGGACGATCTCCTGTTGATCCTCCTCGGCCAGCTCCTTGTCCATCAGGTGGTCTACCGATTCGCGGCCGATGTGATAGGCGCCCGCCAGAATAAACACGCCCAGGCCCAGGCCGAAGACCGGGTCGGCCCAGGTCACGCCCCACGCGGCCAGTCCCAGCGCGATGATGACCGCGATGTTGGTCAGCAAATCCATCAGATAGTGAAAGGAGTCCGCGCGGATCGCCACCGAGCCGGTTTTGCGGATCACGTGCCGCTGCACCGCGACCAGGACAGCAGTCGCCAGCGTGGCGAAGATCATCACGCCAATACCCTGCATGACCGCCTTGACCGCCTGCGGATGGATCAGACGGTCGATGGCTTCGGACAGCAACAGGAGCGCGGTGCCGGCGATAAATGCGGACTGCGCAAGCCCGGCCAGCGATTCGGCCTTGCCATGACCGAAGCGATGATCTTCATCCGCCGGTTGTAGTGAATACCGGACCGCCAGCAGGTTGACTACTGACGCGGCCGCGTCCATCAACGAGTCCAGCAGCGACGCCAGCAAGGCCACCGAGCCGGTGGACAACCAGACCGCCGTCTTGACCACAATCAGCAAGACTGCGGTGGCCACGGACCAGACCGTGGCCAGCCTCAGCAGGCGTGCGTGCTCAGCGCTGGTGACCAAGCTCAATCGTGATCGTGATGATGGCCGATAGGTCCGGCGGAGAACAGATTCTCTTTGAGCTCGGCGTCGAATTTTGGATCCCGGCGCCGGATCCATTCCAGCACCATCGCCGCATGCTCCTTCTCTTCGTCACGGTTGTGCTCAAGGATGGATTTCAGCTCCGCGTCCGTGCACGCATCCACACGCTGGTTGTACCAGTCCACGGCCTCAAGTTCTTCCATCAACGAAATGATCGCCCGGTGCATGTCCCGGGTGTCGTCGCTGAGCTCCTGGATCGGTTCGTGATAACCCTCATTTGCCATATTGGTCTCCCTGCTCGGCCTGGAACCCGGTTCTTCTAGAAGATAGTAGGCAGAAAATTCTGATCTTCTATCGGCGTGCGTACATAGATCTTGCTGGTGTCTCTGGGCGGCAGCTCCATCGGGTCGGGCATCACATCCTGATATGGAATCTTGCTCAGAATGTGGTGGATACAGTTCAGCCGCGCGCGGCGCTTGTCGTCCGCCGGCACGATCCACCAGGGCGATTGCGGCGTATCGGAGAATTTGAGCATATCGTCCTTGGCCCTCGAATACTCCCTGAACAGGCGTCTGGACTCCAGATCCATCGGACTCAGCTTCCAGCGTTTCAGCGGGTCATGGATGCGCGCCTGAAAGCGCCGCTCCTGCTCCTCGTCACTGACCGAGAACCAGTATTTGAGCAGGATGATGTCGGAACGGATCAGCATGCGCTCGAACTCTGGCACCTCGCGCGCGAATTCCAGGTATTCCTCGCGCGTGCAGAAGCCCATCACCCGCTCGACGCCGGCGCGGTTGTACCAGCTGCGGTCGAACAGCACCACTTCCCCACCGGACGGCAATTCGGCGACATAACGCTGAAAGTACCACTGGGTTTTTTCGCGTTCGGTCGGTGTTGGCAGCGCAGCGATCCGGACCACCCGCGGATTGACGCAATCCATGATGCGCTTTATCGTGCCGCCCTTGCCGGCCGCGTCGCGACCTTCGAACAGGATGACGACTTTAAGCTTTTCGTGCTTGACCCATTCCTGCAGCATCACCAGTTCGCGTTGCAGCGCCTGCAGGTGCTTGTTGTAGATCGCGCTCTTGAGCCGGCCCTTTTTCGTATACCAGCTGCTGCGATCTGCCGGGATTTCGAATTTCGGGCAGTCAACGCCCCCCTGGAGGATCCCCATCTCCTCCATTGTCTTCTTTTTCTTGCTCATCTGATCAACCGATTCAACAACCAAATGCCACTTTATCGGTCACTATAACGCTACGCTTGCCGGTCTGCGAGGCAGTTTGCAAACGTGCCGGAAGTTGCTATGAATGATACGCTCATCCGGAGAATCCGAGTGTCCCGTTATCGCCGCCATTTATTGTTCGTAATCATCGCCGTCCTGGCCTGGGGCTTCTGGCACAGCGAGGATTTCCTGCGTCTGTCCGCAGGTGTCGCGCTGTTCATGTTTGGCATGCTTTCGCTCGAGAATGGCTTCCAGACATTCTCCGGTGGCGTACTGGAAAAGGTGCTTGATGCCGGCACCCGCACCCGGGCCCGCAGTATCGGCTTTGGCTTCGTCGCCACGACCCTGATGCAATCCAGCTCCCTGGTCTCGCTGATCAGCATCACCTTTCTGTCTGCCGGACTGATCCAGCTGGCCCAGGGTATCGGCATCGTGTTCGGTGCCAATATCGGCACCACCACCGGTGCCTGGCTGATGGCCAGCTACGGGGTCAAGATCAATCTGGCCAGTTATGCGATGCCGATGCTGGTGTTTGGCATTCTGCTGATCTACCAAAAAGACCGTCGCTTCAAGGGCATGGGCAACGTCCTGCTCGGTATCGCGTTTCTGTTTATCGGCATCCAGTTCATCAAGGAGGGTTTTGAGGCGGTCAGCCAGGGTATGGATCTGACCCGGTTTGCGCTGGATGGCCTCGCCGGCGTGCTTGCATTCGCTGCGATCGGCATCGTCGCAACCGTGGTGATGCAGTCCAGCCACGCGGTGCTGATGCTGACTATCGCGGCGCTGGCAAGCGAACAAATTACCTATATGAACGCATTGGCGCTGGCCATCGGCGCCAACGTAGGAACCACCATAACCGCGTTACTCGGCGCCATCGGCGCCAATGTGGCTGGCAAGCGGCTGGCTGGCGCCCACATGGCGTTCAATTTCACCACCGGGCTGGTGGCGATCGTGTTCCTGCAACCGCTGGCGTCATTTGTCGATATCGCTGCTGGCTGGATGGGTATTGCTGCCGATGACTACACCCTGAAGCTGGCGATATTCCATACCGTGTTCAATGTGCTCGGGGTAGTGCTGATGCTGCCGCTGGTCAATCGGCTGGTTGAAGTGCTCGAACGCCTGCTGCCGGATCAGGATGTCGTGGCCGGCGTCGAACAACCCCTGTTCCTTACCGATGCGCTGGTCGACTATCCGGACGCCGCCTTGCTCGCGCTCAGCCGCGAAACGCGACACATGGCCGAGAAGACGCTGGAGATTATCGCCGCTGCCACTGGATTCGAACTGGACGCATTGCGTGGCGATGAGCCGATTGAGCAGCTGGCCCGGGAGCATCGGGATCTGGACCAGATCAAGGTCAAGGACCTCTATGAGCATCGGGTCAAGGCGGTATACAGCGCCATCATCACATTCGCCAGCAAGGCGCAACCGCACATGAACGAAGAGGATGCGGAGGCGCTCTATCAGCTCAAGCTCGCCAGCCGGCGGATTGTGGAAGCGCTGAAGCTGCTGCGTCTGCTGCGCAGGAATCTGAAGCGTTTCTCAAGCTCGGACAATCGTCATATTCGCGAGCAGTACACCATGTTGCGTATCCATCTCGGCGAGTTGGTGCGGGTACTGGCCGGGCTGGGGGAAGTAGAGGATATCAAGGAGGTCCGATCACGGCTGGCGGTGCTGGAATCCGCGATGCAGGCGGATGACGTGGTCGCCAACGGCGTGCTCGACTCGCTGATACGCAACGATGAGATAACGCCGGATATGGCTTCATCGCTGATGAACGATTCAGCTTACACATCGGAGCTGCAGAAGGAGCTTACCCGGGCCGCAGAGGCCGTGTTCACCATTGGGCGGCAGGCCCTTAAGGATTCACCGGACTCGACAGACCTGGAGGAGGGTCTGCAGCGGCCACCCGCGACCTAGGTCTCGTAAGCGCTGTGGCGACAGACCAGTTGCGGCCGGACGCCGGTCTCGCGATCCAGCTCTACGACAAAATCGAAGCGGTCAAGGTCCAGACAGTAATCGAGATCTTCGGCGGGAAAGCAGGGCTGGTCTGGATCAGCGAACTTCGCGCCGCTGGGATCGGCGCAAATGCGAGCACGGATACCATCGTATTCGGGCTGGCGACCGCACAACAAATCCCGCAAATATTCCGCGCACAGGCGGTCTTCGATGGTCGCCTCGATACCGTTCCAGCCCATCGCCACCAGACAGACGTCACGTGCACTGCTTTGGGCGACGTATCTGGCGACACTACCGGCGTTGACGAAGCTTGCGGTCAGCACCTGCTCAGCACCGGTGGCGCCCATCAAACCCTGGGTGCCGGCGCTAGTACGCTGGATCACCGTCTTTCCGCTCAGATCCGATTGCGCGACTTCGGCCGGTGAGTTGCCCAGATCAAAACCGGGCAAGCGCCGGCCGTCGCGTTCGCCGGCCAGCAGTACCTCCGAACAACGCTCCTTTTCGGCCCGGGCTTCTGCCTCGCTGGCTACCGGTATCACCCGCGCAGCGCCACGATAGAACAGCCACGGTGTGACCGTAAACGCGCGAAACACATCGATAATCAGTGCCAGCCCGGTGGCGCTGGCCGCGCCGGCGATGCCGTCGAGAATCCGGATACGCTGGTTCGAACCGGGCATCAAATCGCCCCGACTGCGGTCCAGCCACCTGTTGCGAGCAGGTTGAGGCTTGACTGGGCACAGGTTCCGACCGGGGCCGATAAGGCGTTTGCCGATGTCATATCGGTCGCCGCACGCTCAGCGCCGGGCAGCGCTGCCGCCCGTTCCGGCTTGCTCCGACCGGGTGCGCGGCACAGCTCAGGTCCCCGGCGGCCGTCGCAGCACATCAAAGGCGATACTGATCCGCCGGGCAGGACCCTGAAACGGCATTGTGCGGTGATAGAAATACGAGGGGAAGAGGAACAATCGGCCTTCTGCCGGCGCGAAAGCATGCAGGCCCGGGCCTGGCTCGGCTTGAAGTTCTTCGGGAGGCAAGCCGAATTCGATCCAGCCATCACGGTTGCCGGCACCGTTGCCAAGACTCGGCGGTAGCTCGACATAGTAGACCCCACTCAGCCAGGCGGCCGGGTGGATGTGCGGCAACTGATGACCCGCGGTATCCATCACCACTGACCACATGGTCAGCCGTTGTGACCCGGGCAGCGGACCGGGGAAGGGGTGGTCTGGCGGCAGATCGAGCCGCTCGATATAGCGCGCTACTGCTCGGTTCACGGCTTGCTCCAGCGCCGCCACCGGCCCCTTGTCGCCTTCCAGAAGGTTTCCGGTATGGCGGCCTCGCCGCGTCGCGTGTCCCTCGGGCTCGTAGGCCAGCGTGGGGTGATCGAGCACATGGCAGGCCAGAGCCTGATTGAACGCCCGCATCGACGCCCAGCCGGGCGGCGCTTCCAGATCCATGCTCATCACCAGCCGGGAAACATCCAGCAGCGCCTCGGCCTCCGCCTGACGTCCGACGCCTATCAGCGCCAGTGACACGGCCGCCAACAACGAGGGGTGGGCCGGGTCGAGACGCTGTGCGCGCTCCACCTCGGTCAGCGCCGCTCGCGCTTCACCGCGTGCCAGCAGTGCCTCGATCAGGCGGATTCTGGCGGTGATGCTGCCGGGCGCCGCCTTGACCGATCGATCATAGGCAACCACCGCCTGCTCCAGCCGACCGGTGTCCTGCAACGTTATGCCAAGGTTGAGCCAGGCTTCTGCCTGGTCCGGATCCAGCGCCAGTGCGGCGCGGTATGCCCGTTCGGCGGCCGGGAAATCGCCGTTGCGGTGCAGAGCGGCGCCAAGGTGTCCGAGCAGGACCGGGTTCTCCGGCTGGATCAGGGCTGCCTGCTGCAAAGCCTCGACCGCCTCGCCAGTGCGCCCGCCTGCCAGGCAGATCGCTGCCAGGGTCTGCAGCGCCCGACAATGCCGCGGCTCGAGCTCGAGGGCGCGACGCAGATGTCTCTCCGCATCCATGTTGCGCATCATCCCGCGCAGCACATGGCCGAGATTGCTGTGCCCATCGGCATTATCAGGATCAATCTCCAGCAATCGCCGGAACGCCTTTTCTGCCGCGTTCAGATCACTGAGATTGTTGCGCGCACGTCCTTCCAGCATCAGCGGGCGGGGCGCCGCTTTGTTGCCTGGCGGCAGCCGGTCCAGAGCGCCCAGCGCCTTGTCCGGCTGCCGGGCACCGAGGAACGCCTCGGCCAGCATCAGCAACGCGCCAACGTCGGAGGGATCGACGGCCAGCAAGGATTGGGCGGCGGCGATCGCGCCGCTCCAGTCACCGGCAGCCAAAAGCCTCTGCGTTTCGGCTGGATACGCCGGTTGGTTTATGGCTGGCACCAGCGGTCCTTGTGCGTTTAACCTGCTGCGGCCCGCGGCCCGATCTCCAGCTCGCGGAGCAGGGCTTCAAGCTTCTCGGTGTCGCGGGTAAAGTTGCGGATGCCCTCGGCCAGCTTCTCGGTAGCCATCGCGTCTTCGTTCATCAGCCAGCGGAACCTGCGCTCATCCATCTCGATGGCCGCTTCACCTGTTTGCCTGGCCGTCTCGACGGACAGCTTGCGCGGCAGGTCACCTTCGGCCTGCTCCAGTGCGGACATCAGATCCGGCGAGATAGTCAGCAAATCGCAGCCGGCCAGCTGGAGAATTTCTTCCACGTTGCGGAAGCTGGCGCCCATGACCACGGTGTCTATGCCGTTGCGCTTGTAGTAATTGTAGATTCGCGTGACCGAAACCACGCCCGGATCTTCTGCCGCCGGGTAGCCGTCTACGCCCTCTTTCTGTTTGTACCAGTCGAGGATGCGACCGACAAAGGGTGATATCAGCGTAACGCCGGCGTCGGCGCAAGCCACCGCCTGAGCAAAAGAAAACAGCAAGGTCAGGTTGCAGTGGATACCGCGGCGCTCCAGCTCGGCGGCAGCGGCAATGCCCTCCCAGGTGGATGCGATCTTGATCAGTACGCGCTCCCTGGAAATGCCCGCGCCTTCGTACATGCCAATTATCTGCTCGGCCCGCGCCACTGTTGCCTCGGTGTCGAAAGACAGCCGCGCGTCCACCTCGGTCGAAACCCGACCGGGGATGATGCCGAGGATTTCGACCCCGAAATTTACCGCCAGACGGTCCAGCGTCACGGCCAGCTGCCGGTCCTGTGAGCCGCGAGCCTGGTGGCCAAAACGGACCGCATCTTCGATCAGATGCCGGTATTTGTCGTCTTGCGCCGCCTTGAAAAGCAGCGACGGGTTGGTCGTTGCATCGACCGGGGCATGGTGGCGTATGGATTCGATGTCGCCGGTATCGGCGACCACTGTGGTTAGTTCACGAAGACGCGAGAGTTTGTTCATCAGCTACCCTGCCAGGAAATGATCTTTTGCCACGCGCGGACCGCGCCCTTCATCAAGGCCCGGATCGCGCCATATTCTAACATCCCGGTGCGCCCCGGATCAGCGGCGCAAGCCGTCAAATACAGTCCGAAAGTCGGCAAACGGGCGGCTGAACTGCGCATCGCGAACATCCTGATTGTCCAGGTCGACAAAACCTACTTCATTGCCGACGTTGCGTTCGCCGACAGCCTGACACATCAATATCCGTGCCGCCCTGCGATAATCCTCGACCCGCTCTGGTTGATAGCCGGGAACATAAAACACGACCCCAAGGCGCGGACCGTCCTGATACAGATCGAACCAGGTCGTGTGCGGATCGATCTCGATGTCGCCGATCCTGACCACGGAAGGCTCGCGCACCCGGGGCCGCAGTGCGGTCACTTTCCAGCCGCGGATCTTCGGTGCCGCCCGCGCTACCGCGGTGACCGTCCCGAACAGGCTGATCTGACCGTCAGCGCTCAACACCAGCTCGGCCTTGCGGCCGTCCGGCAGAATTTCATAGCTCAGCCCCGGCCGGATGCGCCCCAACCAGTATGCCATCGCCTCCCGATTGTCCTCGTCATCACCGGTCTCCCGCAGACGCGCGGCCTCGACTTCGAACCAGCTCCAGAACTCGGCGACCGGCAAGGCCTCAGCCTGGCCGGCACGCAGATCGGACGCCGGACCTGCAAGCAGGATCAGCCCCAGCAGACAAAGCCGGGCTTTCGCCGGCACAAATACGCTCACGAGGTGGAAGGTCCCTCTTCATCGGGGTGAAAAAGCTCTGCTGCATAGTCTTTGAGCTCCTCCACACTGGTGCCATATTCCTGCAGGTAGTGATCGATCAAAGACGCGTTAATCCGATCCGCTGTTTGCACCGCCTCACGTATCGCCCGGATCTCCTGTAACAAGTCCTCGCGCCCCTCAGCGGTAAACAGGCTCTCGACCTTGTCCACCATGAACCGGTGCACAAGATCGTTGCGCAAGCGAATCGCCTTGTGGATCGCCTTGCGCTCGGGCGAGGTGAAATGTTCCTTCTTGCGCACCGCCCGAAACAGCTCGCCCACGGTCTTCCCGGCCTGAGCCGAAGACAGCGCAGTGACTGCGTCAGAACCGAATTGGGCGTCGTCGTAACGCGTGGCCAGCGCCATCAGCAGGACCAGGCCGAATTCCAGCACCTGAGTGTCGTGAACCGCTGCCCCGAACTCGGCGTAGACCGGCGCCAGATCCGACTGATCCGGCAGATTCAGAGGTGTCGGTTCGATCTCGGGCCCCTTGCTGTTCATGAATGCATCCGTTGACGAAAAAAGTCTTCAATAGGCTCTGCCTTGCCGACCACATGGCCCTGAGCGTAGGTGATGCCCATTTCTTTCAGCAGCTCTCGACTGGCCTCATTCTCAACGAATTCCGCAACGGTTTGCAGCGAGAACGCGCTGGCAATACTGATCACGGCCTGGACGATAGCGTAGTTCTTGCTGCCGCGCTCCAGACCGCGGATAAATGCGCCATCTATCTTGATCTTGTCCACCGGTAGCTCGCGAAAATATTCGAAGGAAGACATGCCAGCGCCGAAGTCATCCAGGGCAAAGCTGCAGCCTGCCTTCTTGAGCGCATTCATAAACTCCACCGCCGCGCGAAAATGCGTTACCGCCGCCGTCTCCGTAACCTCGAAACAAATCTTCTCGGACGGCAGGTCGAAGGTCTCCAGCAGGCTCAGATAGAAGCCGACATTATCCGGATCGATGGACGCGCCGGACAGATTGATGCAGCAATTGCGGGTACGCGCGACGCATTCCGGCCGACTTGCGAGCCAGCTGATCGCATTGCTGACCACGACCCGGTCGACCTCTCGCATCAGCTCGAACTTCTCCGCGATCGGAAACACTTCGACCGGGGGCAGCTCCCGTCCTTGCTGGTCGGTGATCCGCGACAGGACCTCAAAACTGAGCCCGCCATCCTGATTGTCCTGAAGCGGCTGCAGTTCCTGACAGTAAATCTGGAACCGCTCGGATGCTATGGCACTGCGAATTTCCGTCACCAGCGCCGCCGCGCGTTTTCGCTCGGCCACCGCATCATCGTCCACGCGCAGCAGACGGAAACCGTCGCCACCGCTATTCTGGACCAGGCTCATCGCGGTATGGGCAGTCAACAGCACAACATCAGGATCGGAATGACCGCCAGCGAATGGAGCTATGCCGATGCTGGTGGTCACCGCGCTTTCGTTGCCCTGCCAGACCGATCGCAAGGCGCCCACCCGGCGCCGTATGTTGTTGGCTACCCGGCTGGCTTCCTGCTCGCCGCAATTGCGCAGCAGCACCGCGAAGTCATCACCGCCCAGTCGCGCCACCGTCGCGGTGACCGGAAGATCACCGGCGATCAGGTCGGCAATCTCCCGCAGCATCATGTCGCCAGCCTCGATGCCGACGTTGTCATTGACCACCGAGAAGCGATCGACATCGATATGCAGACAAACGTGCTCGCGGCCCTGCTGGCTTTCGTTGGTCGCCAGTTCAGCCAGATGCGCGCGCAAACCGTCACGCTTCAACAGACCGGTCGTGGTGTCATGACTGGCATGGCGCCGGATATCGACATTTGCGGTGTGACCCTCGAGCCGGAACATGGCGATCAGCTGGGCCGCCAACAGTGCGATGACGCAGACCAGGGTGAGATCTATCAGATGGGCGAGCTGGCCTTCCACGGCGAGACGCTCCAAAAACCAGGATTCTCCGAGCATCAGATAAGCCACCACCAGCAGAGCTGCGATGGCATTGAGGCGATAGTCGAAGCGCAAGGCGGCGATGATGATCATCAGCAACAGCAGATAGCGCAGGCTGATGGCAAATTCGGGCCGGCCAGTCGCCGTTAACCAGAGGTGACCAGCCGCGAGGACGACGGCGGCGGCGGTCCAGCCGCGTACACCGAGGCTGAGAAAGCCGTGGGCCTGACTTCGGCTGTCCGGCGGCGGCGGCAGTTTCAACACCAGCAGCATGATCGCAGGCAGAAACATTGCGATGTCCAGCACCAGATAGGGCAACAACCACAGCGCCAGCAACATGGCCTCGACCGGAGTCGCATGCCTGGCGCTGGTAATCGCTGGAGCTACCAGCACCATCATCACCGCGGCGAAGGCCAGCGCACCGAACAGATACACCACCATCAGGTTGTGAACGGCATTGCGCGCCAGGTCCAGACGCCAGTAGCGAAAGATGCCCCAGGCCGATACCGCGCTGGCCAGCGTCATTCCGACTGCGTAACTCGCCGCCACCAGATAGGCGGGCGTCAGCACCAGTAATGCCCATGCCGCACTACCGGCCAGCACCGCGGGCCAGGCCCGGAGACCATAGATCAGCATTGTCGCCAGGCATATCGCCGGGACAGGGTTGAGCACGGGAATGCGGGTCCCGGGCAAGGTGTAGAAACCGGCAATCGCGCCGGCCAGCGCGATCAACGCTGCCAGGCCCGCCAGCAATGCGGGTCTGGCCTCGGTCCTCGCCAGTTTCTTTTGTCCCCGCATTCGCTCAGCCCGTCCCGCTGGATTCGGCGTTGTCAGTCGGGCGCGACCGGCTCATGGTTGCCGATATCCGCCACTGCCTTCCACTGACCATCAGGCGCTCTTCGCCACACGGTCAGATATTTGCCGACCTGGGCCTCGTCCGGATTGTCGCGCCGGAACAGACGGTACCGACCCCAGGTGTAGCCAAGGGTCCCGTCCTCCGAGCTTTCGGCCGCCACCGGTGTCCAATCCAGCGTGTAATCCGCCATCGGCTCCAGGCCTTCCGCAATGGCATCGACGCCGGTAACCGGGTCGCCGCGCTCCGGCAGCGATATGGCGTCGGCTGACAGATAGGCCCGGAAAGCAGCAGCTGCGTTCTCGGCCACGGACATTCGCGCAAACGCCCGGTCCTGTTCCATCAGTTCCTCGCGCCAGGTATCCGGCCCGCGAGAGGAAGAGCACGCGACCAGGCCCGAAACGCAGACAAGCATGAGGCAAAATGCACGAATCATTACGACACCCCCGTGGACTGGCCCGTCGATGACGGCCGCGTTAATCAGCGACGCAGGAACAGATAGTAAATCAGATTCAACAGCAGGCTGATCAGCAACATGGAGCCCAGCGGTATGAACACGGTTCCGCCACCGCGCTGGAAACGCAGGTCTCCGGGCAATTTCCCGAACCAGCCGAACAGCCCCGGCGCCCAGGTCAGGGCGACGCCGAGCACGACCAGTGCCAGGCCGGCGATGATCACGATCTTGCCCATCGGTCCGGCCCCTCAGCCCGCAACGGATTTATATTGTGGTACCCGGCCGGAATTCATCAGCCGGGGAACGTGGCCAGGCAAAAAGCGCAAGCGACACCTGGCAGGCTGTAAAGTCTGTTCATCACTGGCCGCTCAGTAACCAAAACCGCGCCCCATCAATACCGCAAACAGTGGGATCAGCGTAATGGCGAGTAACTCCAGCCGGATGATCCGGCGCATCACCAGTGCGCGTCGGGGTGGCACATCGGGCGTTTGTCCGGACTTCAGGCCGGCGCGCCAGCCAACAATTTGCACTGTTGGGTAAACGGACAGGAGCGCTGCGATCACGAACAGGGTGAGCTTGACGTGAAACAGCGGATTGCCGAAATAAAACGCTGCGCCCTTGCCAAAATACAGCATCCGCAAGATCCCCGACAACAACACAGCAGCGGCCGCGAAGCCGAAGATCAGGTCGGTGACCGCCAGTTGTCTTGCGCGTCGCAAGTCCAGCGGGCCTCCCAGCAGAAGATGCTCCCCGACCAGCGCGGCCATCAACATCATCATGCCCAGATAATGAACGTAGGCGACCAGGGCGTCGTTCATGTTACTTCTCCGCGGCCAGGACAGTCGGGCCCGTTTTCTCTGATCGAACGCTGCTGCCGCAGGCCTTTTTCTAGTTACCCCAATACACTGTAGTGCAATTTGCCGGTTCCAGATAGCGACCCGGAACACGGTTAAACGGAACAAGATCCTGCGCCACAACTTGCGATCGATCTATCCACCGACCGGGAACGCAGCGGCTGGCGCCCGGATAGCAACAGCTCGTGCATCATCAGCTCCCGCCGGACGCCGGATTTCCGCAAACCCGCCTGGGTCGCAAACGCTCCGCGCCAGGCTGCAATGGTTGCTCGTCGCCGCCGTGACTGATTCCGGAGTTATCCCTGATTTGGTGCACGGGATACAAAAGCGTCCGCTTCGATCTCCACCAGTATTTCCGGGGCAATCAGCCGGCTTACCTCGACCATGGATGTAGCCGGGCGAATCGCACCGAAGACCTCGCCATGGGCGATCCCGACAGCTTCCCACTGGCTGATATCGGTGACGTAGATACGGGTCCGCACGACGTCTTCTAAAGTGGCCCCGGCCCGCTCCAGGGCGCTGCGGATGTTGGCCAGACACTGTCGTGTCTGCGCCCCTGCATCTGCACCGATGATCGTCCCGTCCGGGCCAATGGCGGTGGTTCCGGATACGTGCACGTGGGGACCGACGCGGACCGCACGGGAGTATCCAACCCGGTCCTCCCAGGGTGCTCCACTGCTGATAAGAATTCGCTCCATGTTGTTGCTCCCTCTTTTGGTCTGGGCCTTCATCGGGGTCTGCACGCAGGAGATCGCGGACCCTGATCATGGACGAGCTTCTGCTAAGCTGAGCTTTGCTGCAACGAGAGAGCCTTTATGGAGCAGATGCCCGATCTGGAGACCCTGAAGCGGGACGCCGCCCGCGGCATCGCCGCGGCCCAATACAATCTGGGCGTGTGGTTTTTGCGGCAGCACGGCCCCGCTGCCGATCACGATGCGGCAAGGCAGGCGCTTCAGGCAGCGGCGGACCAGGGGTTTGCACCAGCGATGTCCGCCCTGGGCTATCTGTTGTTACGCGCTCAGGGCACTGGCCACGATCCGGCCGGCGCGGCAGACCTGTTCGAGCGCGCCGCTGATGCCGGCTTCGTCGAAGCACGTTACCGGCTCGGGGAAATGTGCGCTATCGGGTCTGGTCGCGGGCAGGATCTGGAAAACGCCAGAGAGCAGTTCCGCCAGGCCGCGGAGGCGGGCCATGGCGGCGCCATGTGCCAGTACGCCTACTGTCTGTATGAAGGGCTCGGCGGACCCGGGGACCTGCTGCAGGCGACAAACTGGTATGCCCGGGCGGCCATGGCAGGGGAGCCGCGCGCGCTGTGCTGTATCGGCTGGCGCTACGAATCCGGGCATACGCTGGAAGCCGACCCGGTACGCGCACTGGCATGTTACATGCGGGCGGCCGCAGCCGCTTATCCGGGCGGCACCATCGCGGCCAACCGCCTGGCGATCAACCTCGACGATGAGTCCATTGCGCGGGCGCAGCTGCTAAGCCGCGAGCCACTTGATATCGAACCGGCGCGGGAGACGGGGTCGCCGCGGCACTGTGGTGCACCGCGCGTACTCAGCTGGCAACCTCGTTGCGTATTATTCGAAGACTTTCTATCGCAGGAAGAATGTCTGCATCTGATCGCTATCGCAAAGCCATTCTTGCGCGTGGCCAAAGTGCTGAATCGGAGCACCGGTGAACGGGTGCTGGATCCGGCCAGACGAGCGCAGTCAGCTCGAATGCTGGATCCGCTGCGCGACCTGGTGGTGTGGAATGTGGAACAACGCCTGGCCCGGTACGCCATGTTGCCTCCGCAGAACGCCGAGCCTGTTACCGTGCTGTACTACGCCAAGGGAGACGAATACCGGCCCCACCGTGACTACTATGATCCACGGGCCCCGGGCAGTCGTATCGGGCTCGAGCAGGGCGGCCAGCGCGTGGCGACCTTTCTGGTCTATCTCAATGAGGTCGAGGCTGGCGGTGAGACGTTATTCCCGGCCGCAGAAGTCAGCGTGCCGCCGGTCCCGGGTTGCGGGCTGCTGTTCTTCAATTGTACCGCCGATGGCCGGCCGGACCCGAGCTCTCTGCACGCAGGCGCACCGGTAGAGTCTGGCGAGAAATGGTTGCTGAGCAGCTGGATCAGGAGCGCCGCCTACCCGTTAAATCAAGGCTGAGTTTCGTCGCGACGAAGACTGCCGGCCCGGTACCGTGCGGTCCGTCGACAACGCTCAGCGACTGCGCGGGCCCGCCATAAACCAGGCGATAAAACCGAGCACCGGCAGCAATACGACAGCGGCAATCCAGAGCACCTTTGGCCCTGTTTCAGCCTTGCTCTGGACAATATTGAGCACCGCCCAGATGTCCGCCACCAGAACGACGATACCGAGAATTCCACCTTCCATTGCAAGCTCTCCCGATTAAGAGTCGGTCAGACCAGTCCGCGCCAGTGTAATGGCGAGCCAGCGGCGACGCCAGAATGCCGCACTTATCGTCATCGCGACCCGACCTCCGGTTGGTGATGATTGCACCACTCCACGCCAGGCGCGACGCCCAGACAGATTTCTGCATCAACAAAGCGGGTAGCCTCGACGACCAGCAAAACTACCAGCAACAACAGCAATACAAGACCTGCACGGATGCTCACCCATGCGGCGCGGGCGATCAGGCCGGAGGATGGTCGGCGACCGCGCGGCGAGCTCAGCCACAGCAAAAAACACTGACCATCCCGAGAGCCAGACCCCGCAGTATCTGCGTCGGATGATCGATCATGCCCCAGACCCCGTTGACGGTTCTGCATCGAGGTCTACTTCGATGTGCAAGACGTCATCCCGCGCAGACTTGCTCCACTGATAACCGCTGCGCCGGAATACCCCAAGCATGCCGTCGTTGTCCGGCAATACATCCGCCTCAAAGCAATGGATGCCACGACGCCGGGCGATGCCGGCGAGGTGCCGGAACATCAGGGTACCAATGCCGCGGCCCTGATAGTCGTCATCGACCACAAAGGCCATCTCCGCGCGCAGACTGCCCGGCTCGCGGATATAGCGCGCGGTGGCTACCGGCACCGGACCGTCGCCGTCGTCCACCAGCCCGGCAAGCCCGACATGCTGATCAAAGTCCAGCTCGGTGAAATAGGCGATGTCCCTGGGGGTCAGTTCCTTGCGGACGTCGAAGAAGCGCTGTCTTATGGAACGCGGACTCAGGCGCCGGAATGCTGCGGCCAGTGCCGGGCCATCCTCTGGCAAGATCGCCCTGATCAGCAACGTGCCATCGTCTGCAAGGCGTTCGCGTGCATGGTAGTCACGCAAATCCGGCGATTGCCCGGACGATCTGTCAGGACCCGCGGTTTCCGACGATTTCATGCTCTCCGCTCCGGCATCGATGCTGATGACGACAGCGGTTTCAACTGTTTACGCAGACAGACGGCAGAGGCAGGGCACAAGCTGGAAAATTCGTCGGTCCCAAGTATGCCGGGCGGGGTGGCTTTGCGGCGTTGTTCGACAAACCCGAGGCCAACAAAAAACGCCGCCTGATCCAGGGTCAGCAGATACAGAGTGTCTATGCCCTGGCTCCGGGCCAGCGCTTCGGCCGCCTCGACCAGGCTACGGCCGATACCCGCTCCACGCCGGCCCGGCCGCACGATCAGGGACCTCAGCAGAGCATCAGCACCGCGCAGCTCAAGACCCACGCCGCCCAACAATTCGCCGGTCGGGCTCTTCGCCAACAGGTATCTTTCAAACTCGCCGATGCTTACCCCGGAATCCGGCAGGCTCGCCCCCCGCAGCATGTCGAGCAAACAGGGCAGATCTTCCTGCGCCGCTTCAGCGACAGACCAAACGAGCCCGGGCGTGATCAGCTCACTCCCATGCGCCGCAATTGCCGATCCTGCGCCCGGCTCAGGCTGAGCAGCGCGGTGATGGCACCGACCAAAGCAAGGAACATGTCCCACTGAGTGTCCCAGATGTCCCCCTGCGTACCGAGAAAGGCTTCCGCGGACAGGCCCGCAATAATTGCAACCCACCACTCGATCAGCTCGTAGAACGCACTGAAGGCCAGACAGATACTGACGGTGAGCAAGAACAGCCAGCCGCCAGGCTGCAGCGGCGTCTTGCGCAGCAGGATTTCCCTCGCCACCAGCGCCGGGACGAAGCCCTGCGCAAGATGACCGATTCGGTCATAGGGATTGCGCGACAGATCAAATAAGTCCTGTATCCAGAAGCCCAGCGGAACCTGCGCATAGGTGTAATGACCGCCGAGAATCAGGATCAGGGCATGCAGCGCTATCAGGCGGTAGGACAGCGGGGTCAGCGGGAAACGCTTGCCGCTGAATATCAGCAACGGCACCACCAGCAGCACTGGCGCAACCTCCAGCAACCAGGTCATCGCATCATTCGGCTGGATACGCGACACCACCAGGGCCAGCGTCACTATCGCCAGCAAGCTGAGCAATTCTCCACGGGAGGCCAGTTGGCGTGCTTGAGTCATGTTACTCCGACGGCGGGATTATCGATCCGGTGGCTTGCACGATTATGCCTGCTTGGTGCGCGAATTCTGCGCCGGCCGCCGCCGCAATTCCTTGTTCTTGTACATCATGCTGTCGGCTTTGCGGATAAGATCCCGGGGGTCCGTGCCATCCGCCGGGAATACCGCGGTGCCGATACTCACTGATGTGCGAAACATCTGCCCGTCGTAGTCGAGCGTCGCGTTCTGCACACTGCTGCGAATGCGCTTGCTGATTTCATCCAGACGTGTCGGACTGATCTCCGACAACAGCACGATGAACTCGTCGCCGCCATAACGTGCAGCGACATCGGTGTTGCGGATCAGACGGGTGATCACATTGGCCACCAGCACAATAGCGTGGCTGCCTGCTTCGTGACCATGATCGTCATTGATCCGCTTCAGGTCATCCATATCCAGCAGCAGCAATCCGTAGCTGCGCGAATAACGCACTGCCTTGTCGTGTTCGCGTTTGTGCAATCGGGCAAAAGCGCGCATGTTGTAAACACCGGTCAGCTCATCTGTCTCGGACAATGCCCGGATCCGGTTCTTGGCCAGATCGATGTCATTAGCCAGCATGGTGGTGATGAACGCGACCAGCAGGAACGGGGCGAGATTGGCCAGAATCTCGCTAAACCCGGTCAGCGACATCGCCGACGCCAGATCGGTGCCGGCAAACACATAGCACACGGATATCAGCGCGACGAATAACAATGTCGTCCACTTGCCCAGGGTCAGCGCAGTGACGATGATCGGCAACAGGTACAGATTGAGCAGCGGGCTATCCTGACCACCGGTCGGTATCATCACCACGGTGATGAAACCGATCATCGCCAGAGTCTCGATGCTGATCTTCAGCCGCGTCTGCGGACGATAAAAATTCAAATATCGGAACACCAGGATGAAGGCGACGAAGCCGATCAGCGCGCCCACGATCAAGGGACTGCTGGCCATATCGGTGCCGGCCGCCAGCAAATATAACAACACCAGGATCAGGACCAGCCACTCGATCTCCGCGACGCTGCGCGCAAAACCCCTGATCTGATCGCGCTCTATCTCCTCGCCGACATCGGCGACAAGCCTGGATCTGAAGCTCTTCATCTGGGGCCTTTTGCCATGGGTTAATTAGCGACTATTGGTCCCGGGTTTCGCTGTTGCTCACCTGGCGTTGCAAGGTCTGTTCGACGGCCTGTCGCGATTCCCTGCCGAGCAGATTCTCGACCAGCGCAAGCGCAAAATCCATGGCTGTACCCGGGCCTCGGGACGTCACCCGATTTCCGTCCGTCACGACAGCCTCGTTGCTGATCACCGTATCCTGCACTGCGGCCGAATCCAGGAACCCCGGGTAGCTGGTTGCGCGGCGTCCCTGCAATAACCCCGCGGCGGCCAGCACCATCGGCGCGGCACAGATCGCCGCTATCACGCCCCCATGCCCGGCGGTGCTTTGCAGCAATGAAACGATGCGCGAATCCCGCTGCAGATTCGCCGCTCCCGGCATCCCGCCTGGCAATGCCACCATGTCAAAGTGCTGATCCATCACGGCGCCCAGATCCTGATCCGCGGCAATGGTGATGCCGTGAGATCCCTTGACCGGTCCCGGGTCAAGACTTGCGACCACGACGTCGATCCCGGCACGGCGCAGGATGTCGATCATGGTCACCGCTTCTATTTCCTCGAAACCGGTGGCGAGGGGGACGAGTACACGAGCCACGGCGCGGCCTCCTTGCTCGAACGACGGATCAGTTCGTCAACGCTGACCAGCATAATACCCTCAGCTTTCAACCGTGGTAGCTCGAACTCCAGTACCGACAGAGTCGCCGCCCTCGGGTGGCCGATGGCGAGCGCGAAGCCATCCCGGCGGGCCTGTGCCTTGAGCCGGTCCATCTCGTCGCGGATCGCAGCCTCCTCCGCGGAGTTATCCAGAAAAACATCACGCCGGGCAGTCGGCAATCCATTCACTGCCGCCACCCGCCAGGCGACGCTTCCGGCGGTGGTAAAGCTGTCAACGAAGAACAGGTCGCCGCGCGTTCTCAGCTCGCTCATAAGCCATTGCATTTGCACGAGATGACGGGTCAGCAGGCTTCCCATGTGGTTGTTGATGCCGCTGGCGTGGGGCACCGAGACCATGGCCGCATCAAGTCGCGCAAGCAACTCGGTCCGATTTTGCCGCAGGGTGAGCGCCCCGGGGCCAGGCCTTTCCGCAGGATCGGCCGCCTGCATCGGCAAGTGCAGCAACACCTCTTTGCCATTGCTATGGCATGCCTCGGCCAGGTCACGGGCGAGAGGCGTGTGCGGCAGTACCGAGCAGGCCACGGGCCCGGCGAGTGATGCTGCTCGCAGCCCGTATTCCTGCGAGTTACCCATGTCATCGATAATTATCGCGACCATGGGCAGCTCTGCGGCCGGCAATGAGAAAGGGAAACTCAGCAGTACGGGGAGCCCGAGGATCAGCAGGCCCGGGGCGCCCCGCCAGGTCATCGGCCGGAACCGGTCCCGGAAGCCGCTACGCGCGGCGCGGCGCCCGATTCACGCCTGTCCAGCTGCGCAATGGCTGCCTCGAGCTGGCGGTCAACATCGCGGTCTCCGATTTCCGCATAGACGGCGACATCCGGCTGAATGCCGCGATTGTGGATCGAACGTCCGGACGGCGTGTAGTAACGGGATGTGGTCAGCTTGATCGCATGCCCGTCAGACAGCGGCAACACGGTCTGTACAGATCCCTTGCCGAAAGTTGGCGAGCCGATGATTCGCGCGCGGCCATTGTCCTGCAACGCGCCAGCCAGAATCTCCGATGCGGAGGCGGAGCCGGCGTTGACCAGGACCGCAATCGGTCGATCCGGGAGCAGTTCCCCGATGGTGGCGCTGTAGCGGAAACGCGCGTCCGGTCCGCGGCCATCAGCGCTGACAATCAAACCGCTGTCCAGAAACAGGTCTGCGACTTCCACTGCTGCATCCAGCACGCCGCCGGGGTTGTTGCGCAGATCGATCACCACACCCCGCAAATGCTCCGGCGCCAGGTCTGCCAGCGCCTGCTCAACCTCGGCGGCAGTAGTGCCGCTGAAATGCGATAAGCGCAGATAGACGTATCCGGACTCCAGCAAGCGCTGTTCGACGCTGGCCAGATGGACCTCGGCCCTCTGGATATCGAAAGAGTGGGTCAGCGCGTCATCGCCCCGCACCACGCTGAGGCGGACCCGGGAGCCGGCCTCTCCGCGCAAACGCGCAACCGTCTCCTCCAGCTCCTGAGACCCTACCGGCATGCCGTCCACGCTGATGATGATGTCTCCGGCAAGAACCCCGGCCGCGGCCGCGGGACTCTTCGCTATCGGCGCGATGACGACGATGTGTCCGTCCTCGATCCCGATGTCGAGACCGATACCGGTATACGCGCCGCTGGTGCTTTCGAGGATGTGCTGGTACTCAACCACATCGAGGAACGCGGAATGGTCGTCCAGCCCCGCCACCATGCCCCGGATTGCCGCTTCCATCAGACGCTGATCATTGACCGGGTCGACATACTCGCGTCTGACGTGCTCGAGGACCTCAGCCAGCAACCGGGCCGGGTCCTGATCCATGACGATGGGCGCGGGGTGCTGCCGTCCGGCCAGCACGGACGAACCCAGGCTCAGCGCCAGACCCAGCACCGTGCCAATGCAGATTGCCAAAAGTCCTCTAAATTTCAGAGACATAACATGCCCCGTACGACCCGGTGGGCGCTGGTCGAGGACGATAGCACAGCACGGAAGGGCCTCAAAACGGGATCAGCGCGACGACAGGCGAGCGTTAAACCAGCGATGCGGATTCTGCGGCTGCTTTCCGCGCCGCAACTCGAAGTACAGTGCTGCCCTGGTGCGGCCTCCGCTATCGCCTGCGGCCGCAATCACTTCGCCCGGCTGCACCCAGTCGCCAACGTCCTTGAACAGGACCTCGTTGTGTCCATACAAACTCAGGTAGCCGTCGCCGTGTTCCAGCACCAGCAGCAGGCCCATTCCTGGCAGCCAGTCTGCATACGCGACCCGGCCGTGGTAAACCGCACGTACCTCTGCGCCGCGATCGGCGCTGACCAGGACCCCGTTCCAGCGCAGCGACCCTCCGGCCCTGGGCTGACCAAAGTCATGCAACAAGCGACCCTTCACCGGCCAGGCCAGCTTGCCGCGCTGATCTGCGAACGGCTCGCGCTGGGTTCCCGGCATTTCGGCCAGCGCCTTTTGCAGCTCCTCGATCAGCCGCAGCACCGCCTGTTCCTCGGACTCGAGGCGCGCCATCTGTTGAGCACCGCTCTCGATCCGGGTTTCCAGCTCGGCCACTGCTGTGGCCCTGGCCAGACGGGCTTGCTCGACTTCAGCCGCCTCCCGCTGGCGCTGGCTCTCAAGCGCTTCCAGCTCTCGCGTGGCCTCCGCCAGCTCCTGCTCCAGGGAAGCGAGCCGGGACAATTCCTTTGTCACGGTGTCGATCTGTCCAGCGCGGTATCGATTCAGATAGCCGTAATAGACCAGCAGCCGGCCGAGTAAGGAGGGGTCCTGTTGATTAAGCACCATGCGCAACCGCTCCTGCCGGCCACCGACATAGGCGGCCCTGACCTGAACCGCCAGGTCATGACGCTGGGATTCGAGCCGGGCCTTGCTGGCTTCCTTTTCCTGACCGAGCCGGGCAAGCCGGGTTCGATGATCCGCAATCGACGCACGGGTGCGTTGCAGTTCCCTGGCGGCCGCGGCGGCGACTCTCTCCGCATCGCGCAGACCGGCGGCCTCCTTGTCCCGTCGATCGGCATCGCGCTCGAGCTGTCGCTGGAGCTTCCCGATACGCTGCCGCAGGTCCTCGAGACGCGCTCCCGGGTCGTCCTCCGCAACGGCGGCCAGGTCAGGCGCGGCCAGACCCGAAATCAGCGCCACCAGCAGGGCCGGGGCCAACGCCGTCCGGCATAGTCTTCGTATCAAGTTTTGCCACCATTCGGGCTCGCGCATAATGCGACCACAGTGTAGGGGCTCGCAGCGGAGTGCGGAAGGCGTGGCCTGGGCGACGCTGGTATAATTTGCCGCTTAACTGTCACCACCGCGGAGAACCTTACCGGCATGGCTCAGCTCTTGGAATTCGCCGGCAATCACCCGTTTCTGGTCAGCGCACTGGTAGCCCTGACCCTGATTGTCATAGTCAACGAGATCCGGATCAGGGCCGCGGGCGGGACCTCTGTCTCGCCGGCGGATGCGGTCAAACTGATCAATGGCGGAGCCATTGTCATCGACGTCCGGACGCCGACCCAGTTTGAGCAGGGTCATATCGTCAATGCCCGCAACATGCCACTGGCCGGATTGAGCGAGAACGATGCGGCCCTGGGCAAACTGAAAGACAAGACCGTGCTCACCTGTTGCGACAACGGAGTCAGCAGCAGCAAGGCCACGCGCCTGCTGCGGGACAAGGGCGTGACCAGGATCGCCAGCCTCCAGGGCGGCCTCGTGGCCTGGCAACGCGATAGCCTGCCGCTGGTGACCGGAGCCAGGGAACGGAGTGAAAAGGGCCGTCACAAGGCGGTCAAGAAATGACCGCTGAGACTCCGGCAAGGGTAGTGATCTACGCAACACGTTTTTGCGCTTACTGCAGGCGCGCACGTGAGCTGCTGGATTACAAGGGCGTCGAGTACCGCGATGTGGCCGTGGACCATGACCCCGCGCTGCGCCGTGAAATGGAAGTACGCAGCGGGCGCCGCACCGTGCCGCAGATTTTTGTCGACGGTGAACACCTGGGCGGATACGACGATCTGCACGCACTGGAACTTGAAGGCAAGCTGGACCCGCTGCTGTTCCCGCTTACCATGGTCAGGGAGCAACCGTCAGCCGGCAGCAGCCCGGACGTAGAAGAGAAATAACCAAACTGGAGAGATCATGACTGACGAATCAACTGACCACGCCGCCACCGGGGGCTCCCTCGGACAGATCGCGTTACAGCGCATCTATCTGAAAGATGCCTCGTTCGAGGCGCCGAACAGCCCCGGAATCCTTCGCGGCGAATGGAAGCCCGAGGTGACCATGAACCTCACTACCCGCACCGAGGACATTGGTGAGGGGAGGTTTGAGGTCGTGCTGGAGGTTTCGGTTGAAGCCAAGCTGGGTGACAAGGTCGCCTTTCTGACTGAAGTCCAGCAGGCCGGCATATTCGTGCTGCAGGGTTTTCAGCAGGCCGAACTCGGGCAGATTCTGGGCATCTTCTGCCCGACCCAGCTGTACCCGTATGCACGCGAGGCGATCGCCGGCCTGGTTGGCAAGGGCGGTTTCCCGCAACTGCACCTGCAGCCGGTCAATTTTGAAGCGATGATGGCGGAATCCCAGGCTCGGCAGGCCGAGCAGTCGGCAGGGGACTGATCCGGAAACCGGCAGCGGAGGCGCATCATGGCCGAACCGATCGCGATCGCGGTATTAGGCGCGGGCTCCTGGGGCACCGCGCTGGCGATTCAATTCGCGCGCAGCGGCACCCCGACCATACTCTGGGGCAGAGAAGACGACCACCTTGACAGGCTGGCCGAAGATCGCGAGAACCAGCATTACCTGCCGGGTGCCCGCTTTCCCGAGGGTCTGGTGGTGGAGCCGGATCTCGAAGCCGCGCTGGCGGCAGCGCCGATGGTGCTGGTCGCGGTACCCAGCCACGCCTTCCGCGCGACGCTGGAGATGATCAAGCCGTTGTTGCGCAGCGATGCGCGGGTCGCGTGGGCGACAAAGGGATTTGAAGTTGAGTCCGGGATGCTGCCGCACCAGATCGCAGCAAAGGTCCTCGGCCCCGACATCGCGACCGCAGTCCTCTCCGGCCCGACTTTTGCCAGGGAAGTTGGCATCGGCCTGCCTACCGCGATGACCGTGGCCTCCGTGGATGCAGACTTCGCCAATGAATTGGCGGAATGCATCTCCGGAGAGCGTTTTCGCGCTTACACCTCGAACGACATGGTCGGCGTTGAGGTCGGCGGGGCGGTCAAGAACGCACTGGCCATCGGCGCCGGTATTTGCGACGGCCTTGGCTTCGGTGCCAATACCCGGGTGGCGCTGATCACACGCGGCCTGGTGGAAATGACCCGGCTCGGGGTGGCACTCGGGGCTCAACCGGCGACATTCATGGGGCTTGCCGGCATGGGCGACCTGGTACTGACCTGTACCGACAATCTGTCACGCAACAGGCGCATGGGTCTCGCGCTCGCCGCGGGCAAGACGGTGGCAGAAGCAGAAGCCGAAATTGGTCAGGTGGTGGAGGGCGTCAAAGCGGCGGAGGCCGTGCACCGGGTTGCCGCCAGGGCCGGTATCGAGATGCCGATCTGTGAGCAGATCTATCGCATCCTGTATCAGGGCGAGGATCCCCGCGCGGCTGTCAGCACGCTGATGCAGCGCGATCTGAAGTCCGAATTCGCGCCGGGCAGCTAGTGTCTCCACAGCTGCATCCCGGCAGTCCAGACCCTAGCCGCCGGCGCCGGCGAATCCGTTTTGGCGCCAGGCCTCATAAATCACCACCGCCACAGCGTTGGACAGGTTAAGGCTGCGGTTGCCGGCAAGCATCGGCAATGTCAGACGGCGCTGTTGCGGAACCGAGGCAAGAATCGTCTCACCCAGCCCGCGGGTTTCCGATCCGAACAGCAGCGCGTCGCCGGCGGCAAACCGGGCCTCGCTGTAGCGCCTGCCGGCGTGACTGGAGAAGGCATAAACGGGGGGGCTGCCCAATGCCAGCAGACAGGCGTCAAGATTTTCGTGGCAACGGACCGATGCGAATTCGTGATAATCGAGGCCGGCGCGCCTCAGGCGCGGCTCGTCGAGCTCGAAGCCGAGTGGCTCGATAAGATGCAGACGCGAGCCGGTGTTGGCGCAAAGTCGTATGATATTGCCAGTATTCGGCGGAATCTCGGGTTCGTGAAGGATCACGTCGAACATGCTGACACTGGTTCCGCAGACGGGCTCAGTTGGAGATTATGAACTCAGCGCCTGACAAGTTGCACCCGGCCCTCGGCCTGGATTTCTGCGGTATGCGTTTTGAGTCGCCGATCGTGTTGTTGTCTGGCTGCGTCGGCTTCGGCGAGGAATACACCAGGATCGAGGGATTCTCCAACCGTGATGTGGGTGCGATTGCGCTAAAGGGCACCACGCCGGAACCGCGCCTCGGGAACGCGCCACATCGCGTCTACGAGACACCGATGGGCATGCTCAATGCGATCGGACTGCAAAACCCGGGCGCCGATAAGGTGGTGGACGAGATTCTGCCGCAGCTGGATTTTGACGAGACTCGTTTTATTGCCAACGTCTGCGGCTCGACGATCGAGGACTATGTCGAAGTGACCCGCCGCTTCGACGACTCACCCATAGATGCGATCGAAATCAACATCTCCTGTCCCAACATCAAGGAAGGCGGCGTTGCGTTCGGCAACTACCCGGAGATGTCGGCCCGGGTAGTCGCTGCTTGCCGGGCGGTGACCTCCAAGCCCCTGATCACCAAGCTGTCACCCAACCAGACTGACATCCGTGAAAACGCGAGACGTTGTATCGAAGCCGGCAGCGACGGCCTGTCAGTGATCAATACCCTGATGGGCATGGCGATCGATGCTGAAGCCAGAGCGCCGGTCATCGGTAATGTCCAGGGTGGCCTGTCCGGTCCCGCGATCAAGCCGATAGCCTTGCTCAAGGTTCACCAGGTGTATGAGGTCGCGGGTCCGCTGGGGGTGCCGATAATCGGCCAGGGCGGTATCTGCAGTGTGACCGACGCGATCGAATTCATCATCGCCGGTGCCTCCGCGGTCGGCGTCGGCACCGCACTGTTTTACGATCCGATGGCGTGCAAGAAGATTAACGACGGGATCGTTGATTATCTGCAGCGCCACGGACTCGAATCTGTCGGTGAACTGGTCGGCTCGCTGCGTCTGCCTGAGTGAATGCCGGCCTGATTGCTGACCGTTTGGCCGATACCGGGAGAACGCGGTGCCGGCCCTAGTCGCCGATGCCCAGATCGCGAATCTTCCGGGTCAGCGTATTTCGGCCCCAGCCCAGCAGTCGCGCGGCCTGCTGGCGGTGTCCGCGTGAATGCGCGAGCGCGGCCTCGATCAGCGCTCGCTCGAATCTGGGCAGAGCCTCTTCCAGCAATGGCGCTTGCTTGTCCTGATCGAGTCGCTGACCGGCCCAGCGGCGCAATTCCTGCGACCAGCTTCCCTCGCCGCGGGTTACCGTCGAACCACCGATTTCGGCGGGGATATCATCGGTCTGTATTTGCCGCCCCGGCACGCTGACCGTCAGCCGGCGGCAGGCATTAACCAGTTGCCGGACATTTCCCGGCCAGTCGTAAGCGGTAAGCAGCGATCGCGCTTCTTCGGTCAGGCGCTTGGGTGCGATACCCATTTCCGTGGCGGCCACTTGCAGATAGTGATCCAGCAACAGAGGGATATCGTCGCGGCGGACCCGCAGCGGCGGCGTCTCGATATGGATCACATTCAGGCGGTGAAACAGGTCCTCGCGGAAACGCTCCTCGGCCACGCGGGCCGCCAGGTCGTGATGGGTAGCCGCCAGTACACGCACGTCGACCCGCTTGGGCACCTGGCCACCCACCCGGTAGAACTCGCCTTCCGCCAGCACGCGCAACAGGCGACTTTGCAATGCCGGCGACATGTCGCCGATCTCGTCCAGAAACAGCGTGCCGCCGTCAGCCTGCTCAAAACGGCCCTGTCGCGCGGAGTCAGCGCCGGTAAATGCACCCCGCTCGTGACCGAACAGTTCTGATTCGAGCAGCTCTGCAGGGATCGCGGAGGTGTTCAGTGCGATAAACGGCTTGCGCGCGCGCGGGCTGTGTTCGTGCAGCGCCCGCGCAACCAGCTCCTTGCCGGTACCGGACTCGCCGGTAATCAGCACGGTCATACTTGAACCTGACAGACGACCGATGGCCCGAAACACTTCCTGCATGGCCGGCGCCTGACCGATCAGGCGCGGATATCCCGGACTACCTTCCGCGCCGGTCCCGGAGAGGCCGTGCCGGGCCGCGCGCTCGACCAGCGCCACCGCCTCGTCAACGTCGAAAGGTTTGGGCAGATATTCAAACGCGCCGCCCTTATAGGCGGCCACGGTACTGTCCAGATCCGAATGCGCGGTAACCACGATCACCGGTAGCTCAGGGTGGGCCTGCTGAATATGATCCAGCAGGCTGAGGCCATCCTCGCCGGGCATGCGGATATCCGTGATCACCACCTGTGGCGAGCCTCCGGCCAATGCATCACGCAGCGTCGCCGCGTCAGCAAATGCCCTGCACCGCATCCCGGCCCCTTCGAGCGCACGCGCGAGGACCCAGCGGATCGCCTCGTCGTCGTCGACTACCCAGACCTCAAGTGGTTTGGTTTGCATCACTTTCCTCGATCGGAAACAACATCTGAAACACAGTGCGGCCGGGCTCGCTGGTGTACTCGATGATTCCGCCCTGGCGAGTCACCAGATCCTGCGCCAGCGCAAGTCCAAGCCCGCTGCCACCTGATCGGCCACTGACCAGAGGGTAGAACAAACTGTCCCGCAGCTCTTCCGCTACGCCCGGACCATTATCTTCGACCTCCACCGATGCAACCAGCCGGTGCAGGCGGCCGCCAACCGTGTAGTGCGTCAGCGCACGGGTACGAAACGTTATGACGCCGTCACCGGGGACAATCTGCAGCGCGTTCCTGGCCAGATTCAGGATCGCCTGAACCACATGCCCGCGATCCAGCATCAGGTCCGGCAAGCTCGGATCATAATCACGCACAATGCTCAGCGTGGCCGGCGCTTCGGCGCGAAGCAGATGATAAACATGCTCGACCAGCTCATGGATGTTGTGCGGTAGTTTCTCCGCTTCGCGGTCGGGTCCGAGCATGGTACTGGTGAGGCCGGCCAGGCGATCGGCCTCGCGGATGATCAGGCCCGTGTAATCGCATAATTCCGCATCCTCGAATCTGCGTTCGAGCAATTGAGCCGCGCCGCGGATACCGCCCAGAGGATTGCGAATCTCATGTGCCAGTTGTCTGACCATTGCCCGGCTGACGCCCAATTGCGAAACCAGCGCGCTTTCGCGGCGGATGCGCGCGCGGTGACTGGCGTCGCTCAACTCAACCAGCAGCGTCGACACGCCGTCGCCGTCGGTCTGCAGACCAAGCGTGCAATCGACCATGCTGACGTTTGCTGTCGGCCCGGGTATGGCGAGGCTCAACTCTCGTCTTGCAATCCCCTCGCCGGTAACCAGCGCACGTTCAAGCAAGGGTCTGAGCACGGCCAGCGCAGGCACGGCCTGGTCGATGATCTTGCCTTTCAGCTGCAGACGGCTGCTGCCCAGCAGTTGCTCCGCGGCCGGGTTCAGGTAGAGGATTTCAAACGCCGGGCCCAGCACCAGTACGCCGGTGGCAAGGTTGTCGGCAATGGCGGAGAGGTCCGGCTCGTGTGGGTCCGCGGCCATGCCGGAGCCGGCAAATCTCAGCCGCGTGGTTGCGGACGGACTGGCGGGTTCGGCCCCGGCTGATTGCCCGGCGCCAGCGGGTTGGCCGGGTTCAAAATCGAGGTCTGCATCATATAAAACCGTACTGTGGGAGTCTCCGCGACGATTTCGCCGGTGCTGTCCACCAACACCGCGCGCAGGGTGTGCTGACCGCGCACCACGCCACCGATGGTAAACCGCGTGGTGACCCGCGGGATGCCTTCTACGCTCTGTCCATCGAGGAACAATTCCAGGCTGTGGCCTCTCTTGATGCTCGGCTGGATGTCCAGCGCGATGTCCAGCGTGCCGCTGTTATCACGCAGCGTCTGCTCCGCGGACGGTTGAGAAATCCGGAAGACCTCGTACTGATCCGGTTGAATCGCAGCGTCGTCATCAGCTGATTTCGGCACGGCGCCTGAGGGCGGGGGCGGTGCTGCCGGTGCGCTGAACGTTTGTACCTCGCCGAGGTCGATGCGCTCGGCGCCCGGATATGGAACATCGGAATAGTGAATAACGCCATTCTCATCAACCCAGCGATAGGCCCCCTCGCCAAAGGCCGGGGTGACGATCAGGCAGACAAGCAGCAAATACCAGCGCATATGCGTTCCTTTCAGGTCCAGGCTCCCCCCAGTCACACTAGCATAGCCGCGGCCGCGCACCGAGACAAAAAAGCGAGGGGCCGCCAGGCCCCTCGCTGCCGTCACTCAGCCAGATTATGTTCAGAGGCTGAAATACATATCGAATTCCACCGGATGGGTGGTCATGCGAATCCGGGTCACTTCCTGCATCTTCAACGCAATATAGGCATCGATGACGTCATCGGTAAATACACCGCCGGCGGTGAGGAAGCCCCTGTCGGCGTCCAGCGCGTCCAGCGCCTGATCCAGCGAATAGCAGACCTCGGGGATACCCTTGGATTCTTCGGCAGGCAGATCGTAAAGGTCCTTGTCGAGCGCATCGCCGGGATGAGTCTTGTTCTGGATGCCGTCCAGACCAGCCATCATCATCGCTGCGAAAGCGAAGTACGGGTTGGCCATCGAGTCCGGGAACCGTACTTCGATCCGCCGGCCCTTGGGGTTGGCGATATACGGGATGCGGATCGACGCCGACCGGTTGCGGGCGGAGTAGGCCAGTTTCACCGGCGCTTCAAAGCCGGGAACCAGACGCTTGTAACTGTTGGTGGAAGGATTGGTAAAGGCGTTCAGTGCGCGAGCATGGGCGATGATGCCACCGATATAGAACAGCGCAGTCTCCGACAGTCCGCCATAAGCTTCGCCGCTGAACAGGTTTTTCCCATCCTTCATCAACGACTGATGCACGTGCATACCGTTGCCGTTGTCGCCGACCACGGGCTTGGGCATGAAGGTGGCGGTCTTGCCGTAAGCCTGGGCCACATTCATCACCACGTATTTCAGAATCTGGACCTCGTCCGCCTTGCGCACCAGCGAATTGAAGCCCACACCGATTTCACACTGGCCGGCAGTGGCGACCTCATGATGATGGACCTCGCTGTCCAGACCCATCTCATCCAGGGTCAGGCACATGGCCGAGCGGATGTCGTGCAGCGAATCGACCGGCGGAACCGGGAAATACCCGCCCTTGACGCCGGGCCGATGTCCGAAGTTGCCGTCTTCGTACATCTTCTCTGAATTCCATCCAGCCTCCGACGAGTCTATGGAGTAGAACGCACCCTTCATTTCAGCGCCCCAGCGCACATCGTCGAAGATGAAGAATTCGTTTTCCGGGCCGAAATACGCGGTGTCCGCGATACCGGTCGATTTGAGATAGGCCTCAGCCCGCTTGGCCAGCGAGCGCGGATCGCGCTCGTAACCCTGCATCGTGGAAGGCTCGATCACGTCGCAGGAGATGTTGACCGTCGCGTCCTCGGCAAACGGATCGAGTATCGCCGTGGCAGCATCGGGCATCAGGATCATGTCTGACTCGTTGATCCCCTTCCAGCCGGCGATCGACGATCCGTCAAACATCTTGCCGTCTTCAAAGAAGTCTTCATCCACCTTGGAGGTCGGCACGGTGACGTGCTGCTCCTTGCCCTTGGTGTCGGTGAAGCGGAGATCGACAAACTTCACATCTTTGTCCTTGATCAGGGCCAGTACGTCAGCAGCGCTCATGTAAATCTTCCTCCGGGGTAACGAGACAAAAAAACGAGCCGTCGCAGCGGCGATAAGTCATCGTCCGTGGCGTTAAACGGCAGTCAGGTAAATCATCCAAGCAGGAATCATGCCACACCTGGAGGCGGGCCGGAGCCTAATGATTCCGGGCCCGGCCCCGGGCGGCTGAGTCCGGTGTTGCACCGAAATCGTGCGCCGCACCGGACGCTTGCACTATGCTGGATCTCGCTGGCCGATCGGGGCCCGGACCGCACCGGTCCTGAGGTATACTTTTCGGCTATTTGCGGCAATATGCGGCGTTTCGCGCCAACGGTTTGAAACCATGACTTCTCCCTCGTGCACATCACCGCCGGCCACCTTCCAGGATTTGTTAATGGCCCTGCAGGCCTACTGGGCCGGCCAGGGCTGCGTAATACTGCAGCCGTATGACATGGAAATGGGTGCCGGTACCTTCCACCCGGCCACCTTTCTGCGTTCCATCGGCCCCGAGCCATGGAGCGCAGCCTACGTCCAGCCCTGCCGGCGTCCCACGGACGGCCGCTACGGGGAAAACCCGTTTCGGCTGCAACACTATTACCAGTATCAGGTGGTGATCAAGCCGTCGCCGCTGGAAATCCAGGCGCTTTATCTGGACTCTCTGCGGGCGCTGGGCATCGATCCGCTGGTGCATGACATCCGCTTTGTCGAAGACAACTGGGAATCACCTACGCTCGGCGCGTGGGGGCTGGGCTGGGAAGTGTGGCTTAACGGCATGGAAATCACCCAGTTCACCTATTTCCAGCAGGTGGGTGGACTGGACTGCCGCCCGGTGACCGGCGAGATCACCTATGGTCTGGAACGCATTGCGATGTACCTGCAGGGCAAGGAAAGCATTTTTGATCTGGTCTGGACAGACGGCCCGCTGGGACGGGTCAGCTATGGTGACGTGTATCGGCAAAACGAAGTCGAGATGTCCGCGTACAATTTTGATCACGCCGACACCGCTGAGCTGTTTCACCAGTTCGAGTTTTACGAGCGCGCCTGCAACGAACTGCTGGAGAATGGCTTGCCGCTGCCCGCCTACGAGCAGGTGCTCAAGGCCTCCCATGCTTTCAACCTGCTCGACGCGCGTCACGCCATCTCGGTGACCGAACGTCAACGCTACATTTTGCGCGTCCGATCTCTGGCCCGAACAGTTGCTGAAGCGTACTACCTGAGCCGCGAAGCGCTGGGATTCCCGATGTGTGACGCGCAATCCGGAGCGACCGCCCATGGCTGATCGTCGTGAATGGCTGGTCGAAATAGGCACTGAGGAACTGCCACCGCGCGCGCTGAAAACGCTGGCCGAGGCATTCAGAGTCCATTTGCTCAACAGCCTGGAACAGGCGGGTCTCGATCATGCCGGCCTGGATTACTACGCGACGCCTCGGCGTCTGGCGTTGCGTGCCAGCAAGTTGGCCGCGGTACAGCCGGACAGGAAAGTGTCTCGGCGCGGCCCGCCGGTGAAGGTCGCCATCGCCGAGGATGGTACGCCGACCCGGGCAGGGCAGAAGTTCGCGGACGGCTGCGGCGTCCCGTTTGATCAGCTTGGACGGCTGGAAACGGAAAAAGGCGACTATCTGTTCTACGAAGAAATGGAACCCGGATTGAGCGCCGCCGAGGTTCTGCCTGGCCTGGTCGAACAGGCCCTGGCCGCGCTCCCGGTACCGCGGCGGATGCGCTGGGGCAGCAGTGATATCGAGTTCGTGCGCCCGGTTCACTGGGTTGTGATGTTGCTGGACCGGGATATCGTGCCGGCAAGCCTGTTCGGCATCGAAGCCGATCGCTACACCCGGGGCCACCGGTTTCTGGCCCCTGATCGGCTGGTCATCGCCCATGCAGCGGATTATCCACAATTGCTGGAAAGCAAGGCCTGGGTGGTCGCGGACTTTGCGTTGCGACGCGCCAGGATCGAGGACGAGGTCGGCAAGCTGGCGCAGGCCATCGGTGGCCGGGCCCTTTATGACGGCGGTTTGCTCGATGAAGTGACCGCGCTGGTCGAATGGCCGGTGCCGCTGGCCGGCCGATTCGAGGAGCGCTTTCTGGCGTTGCCACGCGAAGTCCTGGTTTCGACGCTGCAGGCGCACCAGCGCTATTTCCCGGTGGAGAATGCGGACGGCGAACTGCTGCCGGAATTCATCACCGTCAGCAATATCCCCAGCCGGGACCCGGGCCAGGTGAAGGCGGGCAACGAGCGGGTAGTCAGACCGCGACTCAGCGACGCGGCTTTTTTCTTCGACAATGACCGGCAGCAAACACTGGCAAGCCGTATTGGATCGCTGTCAGATGTGGTTTTTCAGAAGAGGCTGGGCAGCCTCAGAGACAAGAGCGAGCGAGTCTCGGCCCTGGCCGCAGAGATTGCGGTCAGCCTGGGCGTTGATGCGGAACAGGCGGCGCGGGCGGCGATGCTGGCCAAGTGCGATCTGGTGACGGCCATGGTCGGCGAATTTCCGGATTTGCAGGGTGTGATGGGTCACTATTACGCGACCCACGACGGCGAGCCTGCGTTAGTCGCTCAGGCCATTGAAGAACAGTATCTGCCGCGCTTCGCCGGCGATCTGTTGCCGCAGGGCGATCCTGGCCGGGTGCTGGCCGTGGCCGAAAAGCTGGATACGCTGGTGGGCATCTTTGCGATCGGACAACGTCCTTCCGGGACCAGGGATCCGTTCGGATTGCGACGCAGTGCGCTTGGCGCGCTGCGCATCATCATCGAGTGTGAGCTGGATCTGGATCTGCTGCAGCATCTGCGTTCCGCGGCTGCGCGCACACCCGGCTGTACGAAGGCTGATGAAGTCTCGGCCGAGGTGTTTGACTACATGATGGAGAGACTCCGCGCCTACTACACAGAAGACGCGACAAATCCTGTGTCTGCAGAGATCTTCGAAGCGGTGCTTGCGCGGCGTCCGACCCGGCCGCTGGATTTTCATCAGCGCATTCAGGCGGTCAGCCATTTTACCTCGCTGCCCGCGAGCACCAGCCTCGCGGCGGCGAACAAGCGGGTAGCGAATATCCTGCGCAAAGCCGGGTTCAAGGCCGGCGCGGCTGTCGATCCTTCACGTCTGGTGGAGGCGGAGGAGCGCCAGCTTTATCAAGAACTGTGCGGTTTGCGCCAGGACGTGGAGGAACTGATAGCGGAGCGCAAATATAGTCCCGCGCTGGAGCGGCTGGCGACATTGCGCACGCCGGTGGATGCGTTTTTCGACAAAGTCATGGTGATGGCTGAGGACCTCGATCTGCAGCATAACCGCCTGGCGCTGTTGAACCAGATGCAGGACCTGTTCCTGCGTACCGCGGATTTGTCCCGGTTGAGCAGCTGATGTCCGGGGGTCGGGTTTCCACGCCAGGCCTGGTGGTTGTGGATCGCGACGGAGTGATCAATTACGACCGTCCGGATTTCGTCAAGACTGTCGATGAATGGCAGCCGCTGCCGGGCAGCCTTGAGGGACTTGCGTTGCTTACCGAGGCCGGGTTCACCATCGCGGTGGCCAGCAACCAGTCCGGGCTTGGCCGGGGTTTGTTCGACCTGGCCACGCTCGAGGCCATCCATGAAAAGATGCGCAATGCGGTCGAGGCGCTGGGCGGTCGGATAGAGCTGGTCGCTTATTGCCCGCACCGACCGGAAGAGCATTGCTTGTGTCGCAAGCCGCTTCCGGGTCTGATGTTGACGATAGCTGATGAGCTGTCCCTGCCATTGGTCGGGGCGCCTTGTATTGGCGATTCCGAGCGGGACATCATCGCTGCCAGGCGGGTGGGAGCACGACCGATCCTGGTGTTGACCGGCAACGGTGAGCAGGTCCGATCGGCATTTGACGAAAGCGAAGGCATCGAGGTCTTTCCTGATCTGCTGGCAGCTGCGCGAGCGCTGGTGGAGGAGGTCGAGAGAGCATGCTGATTCGATCGCTGGTCTTCACCGCGTTGTTCTTCCTGGTCACGCTGGTGTTTGCCTGCGTGGTGGTGTTGAGCGCGCCGTTGAGTTTTGCCACGCGTTTCCGTCTGGGCAAGGCCTGGGCCCGCGTTTCACTGTGGTTGCTCAAACACATCTGTGGACTTGATTACGTGGTCGAAGGCGCGGAGAACATCCCCCAGAAATCCGCCGTTGCGCTGATCAAGCATTCGTCGACCTTCGAGACCATCGTTGTATTTCTGCTGTTTCCGCCACAGTGCATTGTGCTCAAGCGCGAGTTGATGTGGATCCCGTTTCTGGGCTGGGCGCTGGCGTTGATCAAGCCGATTGCAATTGATCGCAACGCCCACCGTTCAGCGGTGCGCCAGGTCGTACATATGGGTACCGCACGTCTGGAGGAAGGCTTGTGGGTGGTGATCTTTCCGGAGGGCACCAGAATGCCGGCCGGCACCACACGACGATACGGCGTCAGCGGCGCGTTGCTGGCTTGTGAAACCGGACGGTCCGTGGTGCCGGTAGCGCACAATGCAGGCGATTTCTGGCCGCGCCGAGGCCTGCGCAAACGCGCCGGCACCATCCGTGTCGTCATCGGACCGGCGATCGATGCCACCGGGAGAAAGCCGGCCGAGGTCAACGACGAGGCAAAGCGCTGGATCGACGGGGTAATGGCTCAGATCAGTCCGGCGCACCGCAGCGCGGAGCCGTCGATAGAAAACAGCGCCAACAAGAGCTAAAAAGCGTCGAACGTCTTTTAAGTTCCCGCAAGTTGGTAAGATCAGTGCTCGGGAACCAGCCTCAAGGCTGGGTTCCGTTGAGCCCGTGGCGATATTAGATGGAACGTTCGTTTGGTAGCTAATAGGAGCGATCGTCGGCCAAATAAAGCCGAAAAGTTTCGAATACCCGTAATCTGTCGAACTAGACGTCGAGATTGGCTACGGTCAGCGCGTTTCGTTCGATAAACTCGCGGCGCGGCTCGACCTGATCACCCATCAACGTGGTGAAGATGTCATCCGCAGCAATCGCATCTTCCACCCGAACCTGCATCAGGCGCCGGGTCTCGGGATTCACCGTCGTGTCCCAAAGCTGATCCGGATTCATTTCACCCAGGCCTTTGTAGCGCTGGATGGCCTGACCTTTCTTGGCCTGCTCCAGCAGCCAATCCACTGCCTGGGGGAATGACGTGACGGTTTCCCGCTTGTCTCCGCGGGTGACGAACGCGCCGTCTCCGATCAGATCGGACAGCTCGGCGGCCAGCGCTGCGATGCGCCGGTACTCGACAGATTCGAAGAACTCCCTCGAGATCAGCTTCACCGTGTCGACGCCATGGTGGGTGTGAATAACCCGGATACGCCAGCTGTGCTCGCCCTCAGGCGGCTCGTAGACCAGCTGGTAGCGCTGCCCATGTCCGTTGGTGGACAGAGAGAGGGATTGTTCCAGCTCTTTCATCCAGGTACCCATCGCACCCGGATCATCCAGCGTCGAGGCGGTGACGTTGGGCACCAGCAACAGCCGGCGCAACAGCTCCGGATCATAACGGCGCCCGAGCCGGTCGATGATCGCGCGGACCTCCATGAATTGCCTTACCAGCGCTTCAAGCCCCGGGCCCTGCAGCGCAGGGGCGGAGTCGGACACATATAAAGCCGCCTGTTCGAGCGCGAGGGCCATCAGATACGCGTTCAGCTCGGCATCGTCTTTAACATAATGCTCCTGCTTGCCCTTCTTGATCTTGTATAGCGGGGGCTGGGCGATATAGATATGTCCGCGCTCGATCAGTTCGGGCATCTGCCGGTAAAAGAACGTCAGCAGCAAGGTGCGAATATGCGATCCGTCTACATCGGCGTCGGTCATGATGATGACGCGGTGATAGCGCAGCTTGTCCGCATCGAACTCTTCACGGCCGATCCCGCAACCCAGCGCGGTGATCAACGTGCCGACCTCGGCAGACGATAACATCTTATCAAACCTGGCTTTTTCCACATTCAGGATCTTGCCTTTGAGGGGCAGGATCGCCTGCGTACGGCGATCCCGGCCTTGCTTCGCAGAGCCACCGGCGGAGTCGCCCTCGACCAGGAATAATTCTGACAGCGCGGGATCTTTCTCCTGACAGTCAGCGAGCTTGCCCGGCAGACCGGCCACATCCAGCGCGCCTTTGCGGCGCGTCATCTCGCGCGCTTTCCGTGCCGCTTCCCTGGCTCGCGCCGCATCAACGATCTTGCCGACCACGGCCTTGGCATCGCTCGGGTGCTCGAGCAGGAACTCTTCGAGCTTCTCCGCCATCGCCGACTCAACCACCGCCTTGACCTCGGAGGAGACGAGTTTGTCCTTGGTTTGCGACGAAAACTTCGGATCCGGCACCTTGACGGAGAGCACTGCGGTCAGGCCTTCGCGAGCATCATCACCGGTCGTGGAGACCTTTTCCTTGCGCGCCAGGCCCTCCCGTTCAATGTAGTTGTTCAAGGTCCGGGTCAGGGCGCTACGAAACCCGGCCAAGTGAGTACCGCCATCGCGCTGAGGAATGTTGTTGGTGTAGCAGAACATATTCTCCTGGTAGGAGTCGTTCCACTGCATCGCCACCTCCACGCCGGTGCCATCCCGCTCGGTGGAGAAATAGAACGCGGTCGGGTGGACGGGCGTCTTGTTGCGGTTCAGATGCTCGACAAACGCGCGGATACCGCCCTCATATTCGAACACGTCATGTTCTTCGGAGCGCTCATCACTAAGATCGATACGCACACCGGAATTCAGAAAAGACAGCTCGCGCAGACGCTTCGCCAGTATGTCGTAATGAAAGCTGATGTTGGTGAACACTTCCGCACTGGGCTTGAAGTGCACGGTGGTACCCGTGCGATCGGTTTCCCCCACCACGGCCAGATCCGACACCGGGCGGCCCAGATGGTATTCCTGGCGGTGAATTTTGCCTTCACGGTAAACGGTCAGTTCCAGCGTCTCGGAGAGCGCATTGACCACCGATACGCCGACGCCATGCAGACCACCGGAAACCTTGTACGAGTTGTCATCAAACTTACCGCCGGCATGCAAAACGGTCATGATGACTTCGGCTGCGGATTTACCTTCCTCTTCGTGGATACCCACCGGAATGCCGCGGCCATCGTCGGAGACCGTTACCGATTCGTCAGCATGAATCCGAACCTTCACGACCGTGCAATGACCGGCAAGCGCCTCGTCGATGGAATTGTCCACCACCTCAAACACCATATGGTGCAGCCCGGTGCCGTCATCGGTATCACCGATGTACATTCCGGGCCGCTTCCGCACGGCATCCAGGCCCTTGAGAACCTTGATATTTTTTGCTTCGTAACTGGTATTTTCGCTCATTGAACGTTTCCGCAGCTCAGTCGACAGATTATACCACCGATGACAGCTTGCCTTGTTCCACGTGAAACACCGCGTGATGACCGGTAATCGGTACATCCCCCCGGTCCAATGCCGTGACAAACAATTGCGATCCGACGCCCGCGACAGCCTCCATCATCCGCGCCAGACTACGTGCATCCAGCTCCGCCGCGATATCGTCGAGGAGGAGCACGCTGCGCACCCCTTTACGCTCCTTCAGATCCTTCAACTGCCCCAGAACCAGGCTCGCCGCAAGCATCTTCTGTTGGCCCCGCGAGACCCTGCCCCGAGCACGGTGCCGCTCGATATCGATCATCAGATCTGCTCGATGAGGCCCGGCATGGGTTGCACCAAAACGGCGATCGCGCTCCCGGCTTTGCTCCAGGGTTTCCGCCAATGTTTTGCCCTCCGGCCAGCCCGGGCGATAGGTCATCCGTATTCGGCCCCCGAGCAATTGCTCGCCGATCCTCTCGACCTCCGGCTGCAGCCCGTCCAGGTAGGATTGCCGTAACGTATTCAGAACCTCGCCTTCCGCGGCCAGCTGCTCGTCCCAGGTGCCCAAACCACCCTTTGACGGTTGTTTCAGCGCCGCATTGCGCTGCCGAAGCGCGCGTTGATAACGCCGCCAGTGCTCGAGAAAGGCATGTTCCACGTGAAACACCCCCCAATCGAGAAACCGCCGTCTGACCCCGGGCCCTTCCTCCACCAGGCGATGGAGCTCGGGATCCAGCACCTGAACCGGTAACCATTCAGCAAGTACCGCAGCGCTATTCTCGTCCTGGCCGTTTATCCGAACGCGTGGCGGACCGCCACGATTCAATCCCAGCCCCAGTTGCGCTGTCTGTTCCGCCCTGTGGACCCGCGCGCTGATCAGCGCCTGACCCTCGCCATCTCTGATCAATCCTTCCCGCTGTGCGCCCCTGAACGAGCGGCCACGCCCCAAAACGAACAGCGCCTCGAGCAAACTGGTCTTGCCCGAGGCGTTTTCGCCGAAAATCAGGTTCTTGTCCGCAGCCTCAAAAGTCACTTCCTCAAGGCAGCGGACGTTTCGGACCCAAAGCTTCTTGACCGTCATCCGCTGCCGGAATCAGAGGCGCATGGGCATGACGACGTATTTGCACCCATCCGTTCCTGCATCCCAGATCAGGCAGCTGCTGCTCGGATCGCTGATCTGCACGTTCACCTGGTCACCGTCCAGTGCGCCCAGGGCGTCCATCAGATAGTTGACATTGAAACCCACCTCCATCGCGTCGCCGTCGTAGCTGACTTCCAGCTCTTCTTCGGCTTCTTCCTGCTCAGGATTGTGGGCCTGAATACGCAGCGCATTTTTTGCCATATCCAGGCGGATGCCGCGATATTTCTCGTTGGACAAAATCGCGGTGCGATAGAGGGAGTGCCGTAAATCCTCGCGATTGGCCAGGATAAAGCTACCGCCCTGTTTCGGGATGACTCGTTGATAGTCAGGAAAACGGCCGTCAATAAGCTTCGACGTAAACCGAATCGATCCCACCTCGACGCGTATGTGGTTGGTACCCAGGGACAGCGTGAGCTCGCCGTCGTCTGCCAGCAGCCGCTGCAATTCCAGCACGCCTTTTCGCGGTACGATCACCTGATGGCTGCCGTCGGTTTCGCCGTCGAAACTCACATCACACAAGGCGAGACGATGCCCATCTGTGGCAACTCCGCGCAACCGGCCTTTTTGAATCTCCAGCAACAGACCGTTCAGGTAATAGCGCACGTCCTGATGAGCCATCGAGAACTGTGTTTTCTCGAGCAGACGCTTTAGCGCCCCTTGCTGAAGACCGATCGACTGCTGAGCATGAATATCTTCGATAACCGGAAATTCGGTCGCCGGTAATGTGGCCAGCGTAAAGCGGCTCCGACCGGAACGCACCGTCGCCTTTTCTCCAGAGATGCTGATCTCGATCTTGCCGCCGTCTCCCAATGCCTTGCAGATATCCAGCAGCTTCCGGCCAGGCAACGTGACTTCGCCGTCGCCGTCCGCAGCTATATCTGCCACCGCAACCATTTCAACTTCCAGATCCGTCGCTGTCAGGGATACCTTGCCGGCTCTGGCGACGATCAGAATATTGGCCAGAATAGGCATGGTTTGACGACGTTCCACGACGCCGATGACCGCCTGAAGGGGGTTGAGAAAAGCCTCTCTGCTAGCGCTCAGCTTCATCGTGTCTCCTGTTAATAATATCTATAGTACTTAAATACTATTGTTATTAATGGTGCCGATAGTATCTGTGGATATCTATCAAAAATATTATATAAATCAGTAACTTATTTCTAAATTTTTCAGCGTGATAGCGGGTATTTCGAGGCCGCATAGCCTGAGCGGTAGCTGTGGATAACTATCTGGAGAATTTTTATCCACAGCTTTTCCAGCTCAGGCGGTCAGGGTTCTCAACAGGTTATCGTAGTCATCGCGGATCCGGGTTTCAGTCTCCCGCAAACCCTTCACTCTTTTGCACGCATGGATCACCGTCGTGTGGTCTCTGCCGCCAAACGCATCTCCGATTTCAGGCAAGCTGTGACTGGTTAATTCCTTCGCCAGGGCCATCGCAATCTGCCGTGGTCGGGTGATCATCCGGCTGCGTCGTTTCGAGTGCAGATCGGCGACCCGGATTTTGTAATAGTCGGCCACGGTTTTCTGAATATTCTCCAGCGTGACCAGGCGTTCCTGCAGCGCCAGCAAGTCACGCAGCGCCTCACGTGCGAAATCCAGCGTGATCGGCCGGCCGGTGAAACGGGCGTTGGCGATCACCCGGCGCAATGCGCCCTCCAATTCGCGGACATTGGAGCGTATACATTTGGCGATAAAGAAAGCTACTTCTTCCTTGAGATCGATGCCTTCGATCGCGGCTTTCTTCAGCAAGATGGCAACGCTGGTTTCAAGCTCGGGCGGTTCGATCGCCACGGTGAGGCCCCAGCCGAACCGCGATTTGAGGCGCTCCTCAAGACCGTTTACTTCCTTCGGATAGCGATCACAGGTGAGTATTATTTGTTGCTGACCCTCAAGTAAAGCATTGAAAGTATGAAAGAATTCTTCCTGTGATCGATCCTTGCCGGCAAAAAACTGGATGTCGTCGATGAGCAAGGCATCGAGAGAGCGGTACGCTCGTTTGAACTCGCTGATGGTGTTGTGTCGCAACGCCGAGACCATATCTCCAACAAAGCGCTCTGAATGAACATAGGCGATCCGCGCCTGCGCATTGTGCTCCACGATTGCGTTGCCGACCGCGTGCATCAGGTGGGTCTTGCCAAGGCCTACGCCACCGTAGATAAACAGTGGATTATATGCGGCGCCGGGGTTTTGCCCGACCTGGTATGCCGCGGCCCGCGCCAGCTGGTTGCTCTTGCCCTCAACGAAATTCTGAAAGGTGAAATCCGGGTTAAGCCTGCCGCCCACCGCGACGCCAGGTGGCGGTCGATACCTGGGCGTTTCCGGCATTGGAGCGGTCTGGCTGGCCGGGACAGACGCCGCGGATGGGTGTCGGCGGCTGCCTACCTCGATGACCAGCTCGTATTGCTGGTCCTCGGCGCAGCCATGAACGACTGCAGTGATTTGCTCAAAGAAGTGCTCTCGAACCCAGTCCACTACAAACCTGTTGGGAGCGAGCAAACGCAAGGTCTGCTCCTCCTGAACAGCCTGCAATGGGCGGATCCAGGTGTTGAAATGCTGCTCGGGAAGATCGCTCTCGAGCCGCTGAACACACCGATCCCAAAGAGATCCGGGCACTTCTTGGATTCTCCTGGCAAGATCTTAAAGCGACGTGGGGGGCCAGAGTCTATACCGGTTCCCGAAGGTTATCCACAGGCTACCCGGCCAGGCAGGCAGCGCCCACAATGGTTGACAACCAGGGCCTCAGTCCGTAGAGTTTCCGCCCTTTGTCGCGGGGCAGTTGCCCCCGGCCTAACCGACTCCTCGAGCTAGAGACCGCACCCATGAAGCGCACGTTCCAGCCAAGCAATCTTCGCCGCAGCCGCACCCATGGTTTCCGTGCTCGCATGGCAACCAAGAACGGCCGCCAGGTCCTCGCCCGGCGTCGCGCCAAGGGCCGCGCCCAGCTGACGCCCTGACGGAGCCCGGCAACCTCCTGTGACAGAGGTGCCCGGATCCGCAGGCGATGCCCGGCTCCGGCGCGCATACCGGCTCAATCTCAAGGGCGATTTCACCCGCGTTTTCAAGCGCAGCCACCGTTCCGCGGACCGGTTTTTTATTGTGCTGGCGCGCGACAGCGAAGCCGGCCCGCGCCTCGGCATGGCGATATCGTTGAAAGCGACCGGTGGGGCGGTGGCCAGGAACCGGATTAAGAGACTGATCCGTGAGTCTTTTCGGCAACACAGGACTGCGCTGCCGGCGGTGGACCTGGTCGTGATGGTCCGGCCCGGCGTCGCCGCGGAGCCAAGCGCCAAGATCAGCCAGAGCTTGCGGGGCCACTGGGACAAGATAGCGAGACTATGCGCCGAATCCTCACCTTCCTGATCAAGGCCTATCAGTGGCTTGTGAGCCCGATCCTGGGCAGCAATTGCCGATTCCATCCGAGTTGCTCCCAGTATGCGCTGCAGGCGCTGGATACCCATGGCCCGCTGCGCGGCAGTTATCTGGCGCTGCGTCGAATCGGCCGCTGCCATCCCTGGCACGAAGGCGGGTATGATCCGGTCCCGCCCTCTCCAAGTCATCCTACTACGGAATCGAAGTAATACATGGAAAACCAGCGCGTCATTCTCTGGATCGCCTTGGCGTTTACTGCCTGGCTGACATGGCAGGCATGGGTAGCGGACTACGATGCCCCGCCCGCCTCTGTGGCCGAGAGCAACTCTGCGCAATCGTTGGATGTTGTCGACGAAGACACGCTCGGTGATCTGCCGGCCTTGCGCGAGACGGGGCAGAGCAATACCGACACCGTCGCTGACCCGACGGCCGTAGCGAATCCCGGCAGCAAGAAGATTCGTGTCCACACGGATGTGATGGAGCTGATGATCGACACCCGCGGCGGTGATCTGGTCGGCGCCATCCTGCTGGATTATCCCGTGGACAAGAAGAACCCGGACGTGCTGATCGAAATGCTGTCGCCGAGCCAGGCCGAGTATTCAGTGTTTCTGTCCGGCTTGCGTTCTGCATCGGGGCCTGCGGCGCCAGGCGCGGACGCGGTGTACCAGTCCGGCAAATCCGAGTACCTGCTTGCGGATGGCGCGGACGTTCTCGAGGTTCCGTTGACCTGGGTTGGTGCCGACGGGCTGTCCGTGACCAAGACTTACCGGTTCCGCCGCGGCCAGTACGCTGTGGATCTCGATTACGAAGTGCGTAATGGTGCAGCCACAGCGTGGTCGGGTGCCAGTTATGTGCAGATCCGACGCCGGCAACTCGATCAGAGCCGTTCGATGACCGACGTGGACACTTATTCCTATCGCGGACCGGTGTTCTACGACGGTGACAAATACGAAAAGCTGAAAGTAGACGACCTCAACGAAGAGCCATTCGAAGCGGTGACTACCAACGGCTGGATTGCCGCGATCCGTCATCACTTCCTGCTTGCCGCGGTGCCCCCGCCGGAGCAGCCGGCCAGTTACAAGGTTACCGCACGTGGCGATCTGTACACGCTCAGCGCACTGGGATCCGTGGCATCGGTGGCGCCCGGGCAGAGCCAAACCTTTCGCGAGGTGCTGTTCGTCGGTCCGAAGCTGCAGGAGCAGCTCAACGAAACTGCGCCGGGACTGGTCCTGTCGGTCGACTATGGCTGGCTGACCGTGATCTCTCAGCCGTTGTTCTGGGTGCTGCAAAAGCTCCACGACCTGACCGGCAACTGGGGCTGGGCCATCATCCTGCTTACCGTGCTGATCAAAATCGTGTTTTACAAGCTGTCGGAGACCAGCGGTAAATCGATGGCCAAGATGCGCAAGCTGCAACCGCGCATGAAGGCCCTGCAGGAACGCTTTGCCGACGATCGCCAGGCGCTGTCGCAGGCGATGATGGAGCTGTACAAACGAGAAAAGGTCAATCCGGCGTCCGGCTGTTTACCGATCCTGGTGCAGATGCCGGTGTTCCTGGCGCTGTACTGGGTGTTACTGGAAAGCGTGGAGATGCGGCAGGCCCCGTTTATGCTGTGGATCAACGACCTGTCTGCCCGGGATCCTTATTACATCCTGCCGTTGCTGATGGGCGTAACCATGTTCATCCAGCAGAAGCTGAATCCGGCACCGCCGGATCCGGTCCAGGCCAAGGTTATGATGGCGCTGCCGGTCGTGTTTACCGTGTTTTTTGCGTTCTTTCCGGCCGGTCTGGTGCTGTACTGGTTCGTCAACAACCTGTTGTCCATCGCTCAGCAATGGCGCATCAACAAGGTCGTGGAGGCCGGGGGCTGAAGCCTCCGCTGCCGGGCGTTTGATCTCGCGCCGCGGGCAGCAGAACCCGGGTGTGCTGATGTCTGAGCGACCGATTGCGCGGAGTCGATGAACACCGGCTTGCCCACCGACGAGACCATCGTAGCCCTGGCCAGCCCGCCGGGTCGCGGCGGTGTGGCCGTGATCCGCGCCTCCGGTGCGACCGCATTCACTATCGCCGAGCACATCGTCGGCGCTTTGCCCGAGCCCAGACGGGTTGCGCTACGGCGGTTTCGCGACCAGACCGGCGACATCATCGACAGCGGTTTGGTGGTGACGTTTCGCGGACCCCATTCATTCACCGGCGAGGATGTGGTCGAGTTCCATGCTCACGGCGGCACGGTCGTCACCGACCTGTTGCTGCAGCGATGTCTGCAGTTGGGCGCGCGGCAGGCCCAGCCGGGCGAATTCTCCCAGCGGGCGTTTTTGAATGATCGTCTTGATCTTGCACAGGCCGAGGCCATCGCCGATCTTATCGACAGCGGCTCCACGCAAGCGGCGAGGGCCGCGGTTCGCTCCCTGCAGGGCGAGTTCTCCGCCCGGGTGCACGAGCTGGTTCACAAGCTGACCGAGCTGCGCGTCTATGTTGAGGCCGCGATAGATTTCCCGGAAGAGGAAGTCGACTTCCTTGCTGATCAGGCCATCGACGAGCGCCTGCAGGATCTGCGTCGCGGTTTTGATGACCTGTCGGTGCGCGCTGGTCAGGGCGCGATCCTCCGGGAAGGCATGACTGTCGTATTGGCCGGGCGGCCCAATGCCGGCAAGTCCAGCCTGATGAACCGGCTCACCGGCCAGGATACCGCGATCGTTACCGCGCAGCCGGGTACCACCCGTGATGTGTTGCGGGAGCAGATCTCCATCGATGGTATGCCTTTGCATGTCGTCGATACCGCTGGTTTGCGAGCCGCCGGCGACCACGCAGAAATCGAGGGTATCCGCCGGGCCCGTTCGGCGATGGAGCAGGCTGACCAGGTGCTGCTGGTCGTGGATGCAGGCAGCGGCGCCGGCGTATCGGCACCGGGCGCGACGGATAACGCGCCATGCCCGCTGCTGCAGGATTTGCCGGTCGATCTCCCGGACGGGGTGGCGTTGACCATCGTGCGCAACAAGATCGATCTCAGCGGCCACGCGCCCGGGCTGGAGACCCAAGCCGGTGTCACCGTGGTCAATGTTTCGGCGCTTACCGGCGCAGGTATTGCATCGCTGTGTGATCACCTCAAACATCTGATGGGATATCAGGCCGCCGGGGAAGGGGCGTTCTCCGCCCGGCGCCGGCATCTTGATGCGCTCGCCCATGCGCGTAGCCATCTTGAACAGGCCATTCATCAGCTCAGGACGTACCGCGCCGGTGAGCTGGTCGCCGAGGAATTGCGCCTGGCTCAGGGTCAGCTGGGGCTGATCACCGGTTCGGTCAGCAGCGATGATTTGCTGGGGCAGATTTTCTCCAGCTTCTGTATCGGCAAGTGAACGCACCGACACCCGCAACAATAGTCTGTCGCGGGAAACGCGCGGGCGATTCGCCTATTATTGGTCTTGCGTGGACGCAGTCAGGCTGGCCGGAGATTACGACTTGAACACAGTGGGATGGGGCATTATTGGCTGCGGCGATGTTGTCGACCGCAAGGCTGGAAGCGCGTTTCGGACCATCCCGGACAGCCGCCTGGTTGCAGTGATGCGACGCACCGAAGACAAGGCTCGGGATTTTGCTCAGCGTCACGGGGCTGGCATGTGGACCACTGACGCCCAGGCCGTGATCGATCATCCGGAGGTCAACGCGGTCTATATCGCGACGCCGCCGCACCGGCATCTGGAATACGCGCTGGCGGTATGTGCAGCCGGAAAGGCCTGCGTGGTGGAGAAACCGGCCGGGCGCACCGACGCCGAATGCAGCCGGATGGTCGAGGCGTTCAACGACGCCGGGCTGCCCCTTTACGTGTCTTACTATCGAAGATTCCTGCCCAAATTTCAGCAAGTGCGGGAGATCATAACGTCCGGTGAGCTGGGCACGATCACGTCGATCGACTATCGCCTGAGCAAGCGTCTGCGTGAGGGTGACTGGCGTCTGTCGCCGGCCATTTGTGGCGGCGGACAATTTTATGATCTGAGCGGACATGTGCTGGACCTGTTCGACGACTGGTTTGGCCCGCTTGTCTACAACGGCGGCTGCGCTGCGAATTCGGTCCCGCTGCACGCTGCAGAAGACTCGGTTGCGATCAGTTTTGCGACCCCGGCAGGTGCTGTCGGCAATGCGCTGTGGGACTTCACCGCGAGCAAGTCAGCGGACGAGTTGATTATTCAGGGTCATCGTGGCCGCTTGCGGCTATCCTGCATGGACACCTCATCCCCGGTGCGCCTGGAACAGTCGCCAGCCGCACTGATGAGGATGAGTCAGACGCGTGGTCAGTGGCAGCGGGCGCAGTGGCGCCGAAAACTGGGCTGGTCGCGCACCCGCACCTGGCGGTTTGCCAGGCCTGCGTTGCCGCACCAGCCGATGCTGGAAGCGGTCGTCGCTGAGCTGCTTACCGGTAGCCCGGCCAGCGGCAGCGCGGCCGCCGCACTGCGCACTTCGCGTCTGGCCAACCGCGCTCTCGATGAGTATTACAACGGGCGTAGCGACGCGTTTTGGGAACGCCCGCTGTCCTGGCGGAGCCTGCGCGCAAACGCGGCGCGGCGGCCGGCACAGCCCGAGTATGCGCGCTACGAACTCGACCCGGCCCAGCAGCAATTGTTTGAACGACAGGGTTATGTCGGGCCGCTGAAGTACGACGGCCGCTGGTCACACATTCCGGTGCCGGCCAAGCGCGGGCGGGACCTGCATTTGACCGAAGCCGATGTGTTTGATGTCTGCACCCATCCCTGCATCGTGCGCCCGGTCGCCCAGCTGATGGGTACGCCACGGATAGCGTTGTTCAAGACCCGATTCGTGGTCAAGCACGCCAGGACCGGCCGCACCTTTGCCTGGCATCAGGATGTGGGCGAGCGCAACGGTGGCTATCTGCCAAACGGGGATCCGGTGCAGACCGTCACGGTATGGATGGCTTTCGACAATGTGAATGCGCAGAACGGCGCGATGCAGATCATCCCGGGCAGCCATCGTCTGTTGATCGGCGATTATCAGAAACGGATCAAGGCGGAACTGCTGCGCACGGGCGCGTTGACCGAGGAAGAAATCAGCCGCGCGGTGACGCTGGAGCTGAAGCCGGGCGAGTTCTACATATTTCACTCATGGCTGCTGCACACCAGCGGGCCCAATGCTTCCGACGGGCGTCGGGCCGGTCTCAACATGAGGTATGCGGCTCAGGGCGAGGAGTGCGACACGCAGTTCGAGTATTTTCCGCTGTTGTGTTCCGCAGGCCCGCAATCGGATCTCGCATCCAAAGCCGGACGCTGAGTCTGGACGCCAGCGCCGAGGGCTATGGTCTCAGGTGCTGACCGAGCGGCGAAAGCGCCCGCGCACGACTTTGTCGTCGCGCGTTTCGGTCGGCGGATTCGGACCATCCAGCGTGCTCGCGCACTCGACCCGGTTGCGACCGGTCTGTTTGGCAAAATAGAGCGCGTCGTCAGAGCGTCGCAGCGTGTCGGCGATGGACTCTCCGTGGCGATACTCGGCAACGCCGGCAGATACGGTGATTCTTAGATTCCCCTCGAAATTCGCCTCGGCGGTCGCCTCCCGCAGACGCTCGGCGCAACGCATGCCGCCTTCTTCGTCGGTGCTGGGCAACAGGCAAATAAACTCCTCGCCGCCAAAGCGACCGAAACAACGCCCTTCGCTGTCCAGATCAATCACGTCTGTAGCGCGCAATTCCTGCCGGGCCAGATAAGCGAAAGCGGTCAGGACACGGTCGCCGACAAGGTGACCATGGGCATCGTTCAGGTCTTTGAAATGATCGAGGTCCAGGATGCACAGGGAGAACGAAGATCCGCTGCGATCGGCGCGGGCCTTTTCCCGACTCAGGCTCTCCATCATGTAACGGCGATTGAAGGACTGAGTCAGGTGATCGCGTGTCGCCATGCGACTGGCGCTGCTGACAGCCTCGCGCAATTCGATATTGTTCTGCCGCAACGTGGATTTCAGTTGTGCCACGTAATTGCCAAAGCTTGCGCACCAGATCAGGCTGGCACTGAGCACCATCAGGTTGATCAGTTCGCGGTCGACGTCAAAGTGCTCCGGCCACAGCGTGTAATCCATCGCCACGACCAGCACGTAGCCGATCAGCGACAGCGCCGTCATGGTGAAAAAACCACGCCTGTTCAGGTGGAAAATCCCGAAAAGGATGGTGATCACATAGACCATCATCAGCGCGCCGCGCACCTCCGGGGCAATCAGCATCAATACCATCGACCAGCAGATCGCGATGACCAGCTGCTGCATGGTCATCGCCGGATCGCCCAGGCGGCGATTCAGGCCGCTGCGGATCATCACGTAAAAGTAGAGGTTACTCAGCGCGATGCCAGCGAGCACGACGTACAGCATCCCCTGAGAAATCGTGACCTGGTCGGTGAAGTAGGCGAAAAGGCTCAGCGAAACCCACATGCAATAGGACACCAGCGCCATCTTGAAGCGCCGTAGCCGCAATCGTTGCCTGGGGTCGAGCTTGGGCAGCATGACCATCCTGTTGATTTCAGTCGGCCACCGGGCCGGAATGTTGCAATGCAACGCGTCAGCTCGCCGATCCGGCTTGCCGCTACCCAAAGGATTACCGAAAAAGCCGGGCCAAAACGTGACTACGGTCCCACTAACGAACCAAATTGCGTCTGAATCTGTCCAAATAAAGCCCGGAAAGCGGCCGGAGCCGCTGATCCGCGTCGGGCGGCGCTGGTGGCAACGTATGCAGCCGCCTAGAATACGTCCCCGATCCAGGTCCGATAAGAGGCCCCCTGGCCAGAGTATGCCCGCGTGAAATTTCCTCAACAGTTTGATGTCATCGTGGTAGGCGGCGGTCACGCCGGCACCGAGGCGGCCCTGGCCGCTGCCAGGATGGGTGCGCGGACTTTGCTGCTGACCCACAGCATCGACACGCTGGGCCAGATGAGCTGCAATCCGGCCATCGGCGGCATCGGCAAGGGCCATCTTGCCCGCGAGGTGGATGCGCTCGGCGGCGCCATGGCCATCGCCGCAGACCACGCCGGGATCCATTTCCGCATCCTGAATGCGCGCAAGGGCCCCGCCGTACGCGCCACCCGGGCACAGGCTGACCGCACCCTGTATCGCAGCGCTATCCGCCGAATGCTGGAGAGCCAGCCAGGCCTGAGTCTGTTTCAGCAAGCGGTGGATGACCTGTTGCTGGAGGGGGATCGGGTCATCGGTGTGCGTACGCGCATGGGTCTGGACTTCCATGCACGCAGCGTGGTGCTGACGGTCGGCACCTTTCTTGCCGGACGCATCCATGTCGGCGAAAGCCAGCACGACGGTGGGCGCGCGGGAGATCCGCCGGCGATCCGACTGGCCGAGCGGCTGCGGGAATTGCCGTTACGTGTCGGGCGATTGAAAACCGGCACGCCGCCGCGCATCGATGGCCGCAGCATCGATTTTTCGCGTCTGCAAGAGCAGCCGGGTGATGACCCGCGGCCGGTGTTTTCGTTTATCGGCCGGCACGCAGATCATCCGCGCCAGGTGCCCTGTCATATCACCGCGACCAACGAGCGCACCCACGAGATCATCCGTGCCGCATTGCATCGCTCGCCGATGTTCAGCGGCGCGATCGAGGGCACCGGTCCTCGTTATTGTCCTTCGGTAGAGGACAAGATTCAGCGATTCGCGGACAAGACCTCGCATCAGATTTTTGTCGAGCCGGAGGGATTGAACACTCCGGAGATCTATCCCAACGGCATCTCCACCAGTCTGCCATTCGATGTGCAGTACGAATTCGTGCGCAGCATCCGCGGTTTCGAGCAGGCGCAGATCACGCGACCCGGTTACGCGATCGAATACGATTTCTTCGATCCCCGGGATCTGCGCCACACGCTGGAAAGCCGGTTTATTTGCGGCCTGTTCCTTGCTGGTCAGATCAACGGCACCACCGGTTATGAGGAGGCCGCAGCGCAGGGTCTGCTTGCCGGCGCCAACGCCGCGCTGCAAACCAGCGACCGCGAGCCATGGTATCCACGACGTGACGAGGCCTACATCGGCGTGCTGGTCGATGATCTGGTCACGCGCGGCACCGCCGAGCCATATCGGATGTTCACCAGTCGCGCAGAGCACCGGCTGTTGTTACGCGAAGACAATGCCGATCTGAGGCTGACCCCGGCGGGTCGCGAACTGGGGCTGGTTGGCGATCAGCGCTGGGGGGCGTTCGAGCGCAAACGCGATGCAGTGAGCGAGGAGCTGCGCCGGCTTGGCGGACTGACCCTGCAGCCGGGTGACATACCGGAGGCGCTTGCAGACGGCTTGTTCGGCGGGCCGCTCGCGCGGGAGTATCGGGCCACCGAACTGCTCAAGCGCCCTGAAGTCACTTACGCACAGTTGTCGGCCATCGACGCTTTTGCCGCACCGCCGCTGGACGCGGCCGTGAGGGCCCAGGTCGAAGTGCAGACAAAATACGATGGCTATATCCGTCGCCAGCTGGCGGAGATCGAGCGCCAGCGTCTGCATGAAGACCGTGTCTTGCCAAAGAGTCTCGACTTTTCCCGGGTCGCCGGCTTGTCCCACGAAGTCCGGCAAAAGCTCGGTCAATCGAGCCCGGAGACCCTGGGTCAGGCGGCACGCATTCCCGGGGTCACGCCGGCGGCGATTTCGCTGCTGCTGATCCATCTCAAACGGCATGACGGCGTCCCGGTAACGAGCAAAGACGGGACCACGGGCAGTTGAGGGCGCGTTTACTCCTGACCGCGGCGCTTGCGCTGCTGGTCGCCTGCGGTCCGGACCGGGATATCGATACCGATTCCAGCCGCGGCCCGAGCTCGACGACCACATTCCATCGCGGCAACGGCACTGAACCGCAGAGCCTGGATATCCACAAGAGCGAGGCGGTATCGTCTTCGAATATCCAGCGTGACCTGTATGAGGGCCTGGTTAACCAGGCGCCGGACGGCCGCCTGGAACCCGGTGCCGCCGCGTCCTGGGAAATCAGCGAGGATGGACGGACGTATCTGTTTCATCTGCGCGAAGACGGCCGCTGGTCCAACGGCGATCCGGTGACTGCACAGGATTTCGTGTTTGCGCTGCGCCGGGGCGTGGACCCGGATACGCTGTCCAATTACGCCGGGTTGCTGATCCCGATCCTCAATGCGCAGGACATCACCGCTGGCCGGCTGCCTCCTGAGGAACTCGGCGTGGAAGCGGTCGACGACAAGACGCTGCGTATTACGCTGGCGAATCCCAGCGGCTATTTTCTTGAGCTGTTGACTCATTCGATGACTTATCCCTTGCATCAGGACAGCGCCGAGCAATGGCCTGGTGCATTCGCCCGCCCCGGCCGGCTGATCTCCAACGGCGCCTACATGCTGGATGAGTGGGTCATCCAGTCGCACGTCAAGCTGGTCCGCAATCCTCATTACCGGGACCGTGAGGACCTGCGTATCCACGAGGTCTATTACTATCCGATCGAGAACCCGGCAGCCGAGCTAAAGCGCTACCGCGCAGGGGATCTCGACTGGACCGGCACTGTTCCGCACAACCAGATCAAGTGGATCCGGGAGAACCTGGGCGATCAATTTAAAGTCTCGCCGTATCTCGGCATCTACTTTTTCGGCTTCAATATCGAGCGGCCGCCGTTTCGCGACCAGCCGCGCTTGCGTCGGGCCCTGGCGATGGCGGTGGATCGATCCATCATCACCGAGCATCTGACCGGCGGCGGCGAACTGCCGGCCTACACTTTTGTCCCGCCTTTACCTGGCTATTCTCCGCTGCTACCGGCCTGGGCCGACTGGCCGCGCGAACGGCAACTGGCCGAGGCGCGACGGCTGTATGCGGAAGCCGGCTATGGACCCGAGCGGCCGCTGGAAATCGAAATCCTGTACAACACCAGTGACAACCACCGGCAGATGGCGCTGGCGGTCGCCGCGATGTGGAAGCAGACGCTGGGGGTCAGAACCCAGATCATCAACCAGGAGTTCAAGGTCTTTCTGGCCACCCGACGGAGCAAGGCGGACACCGAGATCTACCGGGCCGGCTGGATCGGCGATTTCACCGATCCGGTCAACTTTCTCGATATTCTGCGATCAGATAATGGGCGCAACGATACCGGCTACGCGGATCCCGACTATGATGGTCTGCTCGATCGCGCCGCGGCGGAAGTGGATCCGGAACGGCGCATGCGGCTGTTGGGCGAAGCCGAGGCGTTGATGCTGGAACAACAGCCGGTTATTCCGCTCTACTTCTACGTCACCCGGCGTCTGGTCAAGCCATGGGTCAAGGGCTGGCAGGGCAATGTACTGGACGCGAATCCGACCCGGCATTTCTATATCGACAGCGAAAACGAGGCTGCACAAATTGAATAGACAATTGTTATTGCCGCGAGGATTGCTACTCGGGCTGGTTCTCGCTCTGGGCTTGGCCGGCTGCGGCGATAGTGGAGAACTCGACAGCGACGGCGTGCTGGTGCAGGTGTCCTCGGATGACGGTGTCGTCATACGCAAAGGCAACGGCGGCGAGCCGGACAGCCTGGACCCGCATCGCTCGGAGGAGACATCTGCCGCGGATATCCTGCGTGATCTGTTCGAAGGCCTGACCGCTGAGAATCCGGACGGATCCGTGGCCCCGGGCGGTGCCGAGCGCTGGGAGCTCAGCGAGGACGGCCGCGTATATACCTTCTATCTGCGTGACGATGCGCGCTGGTCCAACGGGGACCCGGTGGTGGCCGATGACTTTGTCGCCGGCTTGCGGCGCTCGGTGGATCCGGCCACCGGTTCGGTCTACGGTCAATTGTTGCAGGCCATCGAGGGCACGCTCGATGTCGTGGCCGGGCGCTTGCCGCCCGAGGCTCTGGGGGTGGAGGCGATTTCCGACCGCGTCCTCGAGATCCGTCTGGTGGAGCCAACGCCGTACTTCCTGGAAATCCTGAATCACTCGACCGCCTATCCGATCCACAGAGCCTCGCTGGCGAAATACGGTGACCAGTTCGCGCGGCCAGGCCATCTGGTATCGAACGGCGCCTACGAGCTGGTTGAATGGGTCGTGCAATCGCATGTGAAGCTGCGCAAAAATCCCTATTACTGGGACACCAAAAACGTTGCCATCGACACCGTTTACTTCGTCCATATCGAAAGTCCGGCGGCTGAACTAAAGCGTTATCGGGCCGGCGAACTCGATTTCACCCTGACGCTGCCTAACAACCAGTACCAGTGGATCAAAGAGAACCTGCCGACAGAGTTGTCGGTCGGCCCCTTCGCCTCGGTCTACTACTATCAGTTCAGCCTGAGTAATTCGCCATTCGACGACCTGCGTTTGCGCCAGGCGCTGACCATGGCCATCGATCGCAAGATCATGGTCGAAAAGGTCACCGGCGTTGGCGAGATCGAGGCCTACAGTTTTGTGCCCACCGCAGTCAGCGGATATACCGCGGCACAATTTCCGTGGGCGGACTGGCCCGAAGCGCAGCGTCTGGCCGAGGCGCGCCGTCTTTACGCCGAGGCCGGGTTCAGCGACGACAATCCGCTGCAAGTCGACCTGATCTATAACACCAGCGAAAATCATAAGAAGATCGCATTGGCGGTGGCGGCAATGTGGAAGCAGGCTTTGGGCGTACGCGCCCGGCTGATGAACCTAGAATTCAAGGTGATGCTGGAGCAGCGCCGGGACAACAGCCGTTGGCAGGTCATGCGTATGGGCTGGGTCGGCGATTACAACGATCCAAACACCTTCCTGGAGATCTTTCATTCGACGCATGGCCAGAATGATCCCGGCTTCGATGATCCGGAATTTGACCGCCTGCTGGGCGAGGCCAGCAGGACCCTGGACCCGCAGCGCCGCGCGGAATTGTTGCAGGCCGCTGAAGCGTTAATGTTGTCCCAGTATCCGGTCATGCCGATCTACTTCTCGGTGATCAAACGTCTGGTCAAGCCATGGGTGCTGGGCTATCAGACTAATGGCCTCGACCACAATTACAGCAAGTTCCTGTCCATCGACACGGCGGCGCGCGGGTTCTAGTCCGTCCATGAGCATCATTTTTGCTGAGGCTCACCGGAGCGGTGTTACCATGCGCCGCTTGTTGCCGGACACGTGGCCGGTACCGGGAGGACGAGCGACGTATGGGACGACACACGGGACAAGGACACTGAATTGCTGAGTTATGCCCTGAAGCGATTTATCGGCGCCTGGCCAACTTTGTTGATCATGATCGCGATCGCGTTCTTCATGATCCGTGTCGCTCCGGGCGGTCCATTCGACAGCGAGCGCAAGCTGGCACCGGAGATCGAGGCGAGGATGATCGCCGCCTACCACCTGGACGAACCGCTGTATAAGCAGTTTGGACGTTATCTGGGTGGACTGGCCAAAGGCGATTTCGGGCCCTCATTTCAATACAAGGAATACACGGTCACCGAACTGGTGATGGCGGGCTTTCCGGTGTCTTTGCGGCTCGGCGGTCTGGCCATGCTGCTCGCGCTGGTGGTCGGCGTCGGTGCGGGTACGATCGCGGCGTTGCGACAAAATACCCGAACCGACTATTCGGTGATGGCGGTCTCCATGACCGGTATCTCGATCCCGAATTTCGTGATGGCGCCGTTGCTGATCCTGTTGTTCGCGGTACACCTCGGCTGGCTGCCGGCCGGCGGTCTGGGCGATGGCTCGCCGGCCAACCTGGTGCTGCCGGTGATCTCGCTGGCCCTGCCGCAGATCGCCTATATCAGCCGCCTGACCCGCGGCAGCATGATCGAGGTCTTGCACAGCAATTTTATTCGCACCGCCCGGGCCAAGGGTCTGCCGGAACGACTGGTGATCCTGCGCCATGCGCTCAAACCCGCGTTACTTCCGGTGGTGTCCTACCTTGGACCCGCGACCGCCGCGATCATCACCGGTTCGGTGGTCATTGAGCAGATCTTCGGCGTGCCCGGATTGGGCCGCTTTTTCGTTCAGGGCGCGCTGAATCGTGATTACACGCTGGTGCTCGGTGTGGTGGTGTTCTACGGCGTACTGATTATCGTGTTCAACTTTCTGGTAGACATGGTCTACGCGCTGCTCGATCCGCGGGTGAAATACTGATGGCCGCGATCGAAACGGTACCCGCGGCGGCCGTCGAGGGACGCAGCCTGTGGGTCGATGCCTGGCGGCGATTGCTGCGCAACCGGGCGGCGGTGGTGGCCGGATTTATCCTGGTGTTTATGACCGTGGCAGTCATCGTCGGGCCCTGGTTGCTGCCCTATGACTATGACTTCACCGACTGGAGCAACATGGCCGCCGCGCCGGCATTCGCAAACGGCCACTTCTTCGGCACCGACAGCCTGGGCCGGGATCTGCTGGTAAGGACCCTGCACGGCGGACGCATCTCGTTGCTCGTCGGCCTGGTTGCGACTCTGGTCAGTCTGGTGATCGGGATCACCTATGGGGCGACCGCAGGCTACCTCGGCGGCCGCGTGGACCACGTGATGATGCGTATCGTCGACATCCTTTACGCGATGCCGTTCATGTTTTTCGTGATCCTGCTGATGGTGCTTTTCGGGCGTAATATCGTGCTGATATTCGTGGCCATCGGCGCGATCAACTGGCTGGACATGGCGCGTATCGTCCGCGGCCAGACCCTGAGCCTGAAGCATAAGGAATTTATCGAGGCTGCCGAAGCGCTGGGCACGCCGGTGTTCGACATCATCCGCCGCCATATCGTGCCGAATCTGCTCGGCGTGGTCGTGGTCTACGTCACTTTGACCATCCCGCAGGTGATCCTGGTCGAGTCGTTTCTCAGCTTCCTCGGCCTCGGTGTGCAGGAACCCATGACCTCATGGGGCGCGCTGGTCAATGATGGCGCGCAGGAGATGGAGAACGCACCATGGTTGCTGATTTTTCCGGCTGTTTGTCTGGCCGCAACCCTGTTCTGTTTCAATTTCATCGGCGACGGTTTGCGCGACGCCCTTGATCCCAAGGATCGCTGACCCTGATGGCACTGCTCGAAGTTGATCAACTCGTGGTCCGTTTCGACACTCCCGATGGAGAGGTCGAGGCGGTCAACGGCATCAGTTTTGCGCTGGAACCGTCCGAGGTCCTTGCGATCGTCGGTGAGTCAGGATCCGGCAAGAGCCAGACCGTGCTCAGCATCATGGGACTGCTGGCCAGCAACGGGCGTTGTTCCGGCAGTGTGCGCTACCGCGGCGAGGAGATTCTCAATCTGCCTCCGGCGCAATTGAACCAGGTCCGCGGCGATCGCATTGCGATGATCTTCCAGGACCCGATGACCTCGCTGAATCCGTATCTGACCATCGCCCGGCAAATGGCGGAGGTGCTGGTGCTGCACAAGGGCATGAGCGAGGCGGATGCGAGGCGGGCCGCGCTGGAGATGCTCGATGCGGTGCATATCCCCGATGCGCGCAGCCGCATCGATCGTTATCCCCATGAATTCTCCGGCGGCATGCGCCAGCGGGTGATGATCGCGATGGCGCTGATGTGCCGCCCGGATCTGTTGATTGCCGACGAACCGACGACCGCGCTCGATGTCACGGTCCAGGCCCAGATTCTGGAACTGTTATCGGAGATACGGCGCGAGTTCGGTACCGCCATCATCCTGATTACCCATGATCTCGGTGTGGTCGCGGGGAGCAGCGATCGAGCGCTGGTCATGTATGGCGGACAATTGATGGAATACGGCAATCTCGAGCAGATATTCCATCACAGCCGGCATCCCTATACCCAGGGCCTGTTGCGTTCGGTACCGCGTCTCGATCAGCCCGGACTATCGCGTCTGCAGACGATCCCGGGGAACCCGCCGAGCCTGATGGCGCTGCCGGCCGGTTGCCCGTTCGAGCCGCGTTGCGAGTTCCGCGAGAGCCGCTGCAAGGAACAACGGCCAACGCTGGAGAAGGTAGGTGACAAGCATTTCAAGGCTTGTCACCGGAGCTCGCTGGCATGAGCGGGAGCAAAGACGACAAGCTGCTCCAGGTCAGCAATCTGACGGTCCAATTCCGCATCCCGGCGGAAAGCCTGTTGAAGCGATCGCGGATTCTGGAAGCGGTCAGTCAGGTCAGCTTCGAACTCGGCCGGGGGGAGACCCTGGGCGTGGTCGGTGAATCCGGCTGCGGCAAATCGTCTCTGGCCCGCGGTATTCTTGGACTGGTGCCGGTGGTGGCCGGCAACGTAAATCTGGATGGCCGTCCGTTGAACGGCCTGAGCAAAGACGCGCTGCGTGAACGGCGGCGCGATGCGCAGATGATCTTCCAGGACCCGCTGGCTTCACTGAACCCGCGGATGACCGTTGGCGAGATCATCGCGGAGCCGCTGCGCGTGTTCGAAGGCGGCCTGACGCAGCCGGAACGGCGCAAGCGAGTCGAAGCGATGATGGAGCGGGTCGGTCTGGGGGCCAATCTGGTCAACCGCTATCCGCACGAGTTTTCCGGCGGGCAATGCCAGCGCATCGGCATCGCACGGGCGCTGATCCTGAAACCCTCGCTGATCATCTGTGACGAACCGGTCAGTGCGCTGGATGTGTCGATCCAGGCGCAGATCGTCAACCTGCTGATGGATATCCAGGGAGAGCTGGGTCTGTCGATGCTGTTTATCGCTCATGACCTATCGGTCGTGAGGCACATCAGCCACCGGATCATGGTCATGTATCTGGGGCGGGTGGTGGAGATCGGCGATACTGACCGTCTTTGCGATGATCCGGTACATCCGTACACCCGCGCCCTGATCGAAGCAGTGCCGGTACCCGATCCGACGATTCAGCAAGGTGCGATCAGGGCACCGATTTCCGGCGATCTGCCGTCTCCGATGAATCCGCCCAGCGGTTGTGCGTTTCGCACCCGCTGCCCTTTGGCGGACAAGCGCTGCGCCAGCGAAACGCCGGCGCTCGCGGATCGCGCCGGGCGCCAGGTGGCCTGCCATCACGCCGGCCGCTAGCGCGATCTGACCAGCCGGAGTATCCGCGATGTTGCGGACTATCGCGCCATCGACAGTGGTAGCGGAAGTTTGTTGACAGTGATCAGGCCGCCGCTGATGCGCAGGTCGCTGACCAGCTCCTCGCCAACAACGCGCAGATAACCCTGAGAGATCAGCCCGATCGGATCGGCATCCCCGGCCCCCGCTGCATAGCCCGGAGCGCCCGGGTTCACACCCAGCGCATTGTTTAGCATGAGCCGGTTGACCCTGAGCTGTCCTTCGCCCTCGATCACTGACAACAGCTCAGCCCCGTCCCTGATCGGTCGTACTTCTGCTTCCGGTACCTGCAGCTCAAGCTCAAGCAGCGCATGGCCATCGCCGACGCCGAGATTCAGCCTGGATACCCGCAAACCCGATCCCGGCCGGACCAGAGAAGCGAGCTCGGTGCCCAAACCCCGCAATTCGAATCCCTGCTCCACACGCTGCAATAATGTGCCGAACATGACCCCGTCGAGCGCTTCCAGATAAAGATCCAGATCTATGGCCACCGGCGCGCCACCCTGAGCCTGGATCCGGGCCATATCCACATGAGCGGCGTAATCCGCAGTGGTGTCATCCGCACTGACTTCCAGCGCCAGCTCAAATCCCGAGCCGCTGACCTCCCGACCCAGATAGTCGACAAACACGAAGCTTTCCATCGCTACCTGGCTTGATCCCGAACGGAAGCCGAAGCCAGTCGGTCGGGTGTCGCTGGAGAACGTGAGGCGGCCGGATTGCATCAGCCCGTTTACGCCTTCAACCTTGACCGGTCCGACAACACCGCTGGATTCGAGCCTGGCCGCGTTGCGATCAAAAGCAATGCTGATGTCCGCGCCCCCGAAGGAAAACACGCCCTGACTGTTAACCATCGGCTTGAGCAACTCGTCCGCGGTGACCCGCGTGTAGCCGCCTCCGCCAAAACCGATCCGCGTCACCGCAACGACAGGCAGCGCTGTCAGCTCACCGTCAGCGCTCTCAAAAAACAGCGTCGATCGCATCCTTGCCAGGGCCGGCCAGCCCTCAAGCATGGGCCAGGGTCCGTGGGCGACGACGGTGTCGATGATCAGCGCAGCCGGCGTGCCGCTTTCGCCCGGATCAGCAAGCATCTGTGCCACCGTGATGAAACGCTCGTCCGACAGCAGCAATCGGTGGCGCGTTCGAGAGGTAAACCAGCCCTTCTCGTAGCTATCGATCACCGGCTCGGAACCCGCCACTACCAAAGACAGCCGTTCCAGCAGATGCTGCTGATGGGCCTGGATCAGCCCGCCAATCAGCGGCGGAGCGCCGCTGACAAGCAACAGGGCCGCAGCGAACAGAATGATCAATATTCGTTTCAAACGCCGGTTCCTGCTGACAGCTGACTGGGTGGGCCCCGGATGGTGTCATCCTGCTTGCGGGCTGTCGAGGTTCGGCGCCATGCTAGTGTGGTGGATGCGGGTTTCTTGCCCATGCGGTATCCGCGGGCCCATACAGGATCCGCGGGAAGGGCGGCATGGCGGCTTGCTTGCCCGAATGCAAGATGACATCCAGGAATCCAGCCGAAATCCGGAGCCCGACAACAGGATCACACAGCGGAGAGTCAGATGAGAGCCTTCAGTGATTTCGAGATCGACAGCCTTGGCGGCGAGCCGGATTTGCTCGGCAGCCTGCGGGGTGACGTGGTGCTGGTGGTGAACGTCGCCAGTGCATGCGGCTACACCAGGCAATACAGAGGCCTGCAGGATCTCCACCAGGAGTTGCAGGCACAGGGCTTTAGCGTGCTGGGCCTGCCGTGCAACCAGTTCGGCGCCCAGGAGCCCGGAAGCCCCAGGGAGATTATGGATTTCTGCCAGAGCCGTTTCGGCGTCACGTTCCCACTGGGCGTAAAGATCGAGGTCAACGGGCCGGATCGCCATCCCTTGTACGCCTGGCTGACCAGTCCGGAAAACGGCCACCCCGGTGATATCTCATGGAATTTCGAAAAATTCCTGATCGGCCGCAACGGCCAGCTGATCGCCCGCTACCCGCCAGCCACCGAGCCGGGCGATCCGGTGTTGCTTCAGGACATCGCAGAAGCGCTGGCCGCGCAATGATTGCAGGTCAGGGTTGCTGCAGCTCGAAACTCACGTTGACCCGGCTGCCAATCCGGATCTGACCCACCTGATAGCTTTGCGCATCGTCAGCCTTGGCGGCGGCCATCACCATCTCGCGCATGGGCGCCGGCGCGGCTGAGCCCAGCGCCTCGATGCTGTGCGGCGAGCCCAGGCTCATGCCCAGCGCCTGCGCCAGCACCTGGGCCCGGCTGCGCGCGTCCAGCGCTGCATCGGCCAGCGCCTGGCGTTCCAGGCTGACCCGGCGGGAGCTGTCGAATGAAGGCGGGTCGACCTGGTTGATGCCCATACCGAGCAGGCCCTCGAATACCTCGCCGAGCAGGGACAGATCGGTCAGCCGGATGCTCAGACGTCGAGCGACGACGTAACCGAGCAGCTTCTGTTCCCGGGTTTCGGGCAACCACTGGTAATCGGGCTGCACCATCAGCGCGGCGCTGGCTACCTGCTGGTCGGGGATTTTCATTTTCCTGGTGAATTCGAGCACCCGGGCCACCGTGGCATTGACCTCGCTGCGGGCAGCATCGATGGTCGGCGCGCGCGCCTCGACGCCGACACCAAGTACGGCCAGATCCGGTTCCACCATCAGCTCTGCGGAACCGGATACGGTCACCAGCCTGAGGTCTTCGGCCACCACGCAGGAGCAGGCCAGCAACAGGACGAGCGTTGTGATGCGTAAAATATGGCGCATTTGGGAGTCCCTCCACGGGCTGTCGGCAGTGTGTGGCAATATTACGCGGGTCTGATTACCATATCGCCCCCTGACCAGATTCCGCCGCATCCGGCGGGCCGCGGAGGATTCATGTTGGTAAAGCGCATCGCCATCGCCGGAGTAATTCTGGCTTCGAGTCTGCCGCTGCTGGCCCAGGCAGAAGGCAATCCGGAGGCGGGCCGCGGCCTGATCGAGACCTGTCTCGGCTGTCACGGCATCGCGAACTACAAGAACGTCTATCCGACCTATCCAGTGCCGAAGATCTGTGGCCAGAACGCACAATATCTGGTTGACGCCTTGCGCGCCTACGCCAATGGTGACCGCGGGCATAACACCATGCATGCGCAGGCCGCGACCCTGACGGACCAGGAGAAGCAGGACATTGCGGCGTTTTTCGCCGATCCGGTCTACTGCTATGAGGGGAAGAAATAGAATGCGTCATGCAGCCATGATGATTCTCGCGCTGATCGGTTGCGCAGTTGCGCCGGCCGTGCTTGCTGACGGAAACGCCGAGCTGGGCCGGGCCAAATCCACCTCGTGCTCTGCCTGCCACGGCCCGGAAGGACAAGGCACCGCGCCTATCTACCCGATACTTGCCGGACAGCACGCGGAATATCTCGCCCACGCGCTGTTCCAGTACCGCAGCGGTGATCGCAAAAACGCGATCATGCAGGGATTCGCTGCCACGCTTAGCGATGACGACATCAAAGACCTGGCCGCCTGGTTTGGCAGTCAACAAGGCCTGAAGACAGCCCGCTTCTGATCTTCGGTACGCGCCTGCGTGGGAGCAGGCGCCGGACCGTCAGGCCGCAGCGGCCGTCAACGGCCGGTGCCGCTGTATGTGTAGAGCCACTTCCCGGCTTGCCGGGGCGGGATCGGCCAGCGAGCGCGCCACTCATCACCAGGGGGCGGTCATTCATGGACATTGACCCGATGATCACCGATTTCCCGGACGGCATCAGCGCAATCGACACCGGTTATGTGCGGCCGTCAATGACCGCCAGCCATCTGCTGGTCGAAAACGGCCGGGCAGCATTTGTCGATACCGGTCCCAATAGCGCCGTGCCGCGACTGATGGCGGCGCTGGAGGCAAAGGGGCGCGCACCCGAGGACGTTGATCTCGTCTGCCTGACTCACGTTCATCTGGATCACGCCGGCGGCGCTGGAGAATTGATGGCGTTGTTACCCAACGCAGTCGCAGTCCTGCATCCGCGAGGCGCGCCGCACATGGCTGACCCGGGACGACTGGAGAGCGGCAGCCGGGCGGTCTATGGCGACCAGGCGTTCGATGCGATGTACGGCCGCATCCGCCCGATCCCCGCAGAGCGAATCCGCGTGGTCTCGGACGAAGAGACTCTGCAGCTTGCCGGGCGGCCGCTGCGCTTTCTGCATACGGAAGGGCACGCGCGTCACCATTATTGTATCCATGACGTCCGCGTGCGGGTGATCTTCTCCGGCGACAGTTTCGGCCTGTCTTACCGGGAGTTCGACACTGAGCTTGGACCGTTTATTCTGCCCAGCACAACGCCGGTGCAGTTCGATCCCGACGCAGCCATCGGCAGCGTGGACCGCCTGCTGGCGGCGGGACCGGAGGCGATTTATCTGACCCACTACAGCCGGGTGCAGGATCTGCCCAGGCTGGCGGACGATCTGCGCGGCGATATTCGCGCCTATGTGGACTTCGCGGATCAGGCGGAGTCTCAGCCGGATCCTGAAGCCTGGCTGCGCGAGGTCATCCGTGAGCGACTCCACGCGCGACTGGACGCTCATGGCTGCAGACGGGATGCGGATTGGCGCAACGCCATCCTGGACACAGACATCCAGCTCAATGCTGCAGGCATCATGGTGTGGATGAAGCGGCGCCGGAGTTGAAGCTTCGCAACATCGGTCAACAGACCGGGGGGAGAATATGAGTACGTTCAAGGCACTCCGCGTGCATCAGGAAGGCAGCAAGATCCACAGCAGCCTCGATGATCTGCAGCTGGATCAGCTGGCGCCGGGGAACGTGGTTATCCGCGCACAATACAGCAGCGTGAATTACAAGGACGCGCTGGCCGCCACCGGTGCTGGCCGGATCATGCGCAGCTTCCCGATGGTTGGCGGCATCGATGTCGCCGGCGTCGTCCACTCCTCGCAGGATTCCCGTTACGCTCCGGGCGACCCGGTGCTGGTGACCGGTTGTGGTCTGGGTGAGGAACGCGACGGTGGCTATGCGGAATATGTCCGCGTCGAGGGCGACTGGGTGATCCCGTTGCCGGACGGGCTTAGCAACTTCGAGGCCATGTGCCTCGGTACGGCCGGCTTTACCGCAGGTCTGGCCATCAGCCGGCTGGAATTGAACGGTTTGAGCCCGGAAGCGGGCCCGGTTGTCGTCACCGGAGCCACCGGCGGTGTCGGCAGTCTGGCCGTGGACATGTTGAGTGGACTTGGCTACCAGGTCTCGGCGTTGACCGGGAAGCGGGACTCAGCCGCCTATCTGGAGTCTTTGGGTGCCGCCGAAGTGCTGTACCGCGACGAGCTTGATTACGGGTCGCGGCCGATGGAAAAAGCCCGCTGGGCTGGCGCGATCGACAATCTGGGCGGCGAGACCCTGGCCTGGCTGACGCGAACGACCGACTGGTGGGGCAGTATCGCCAGCATTGGCCTGGCCCAGGGGTACAAGCTGGAGACCACGGTGATGCCGTTTATCCTCCGCGGGGTGAATCTGCTCGGCATCAATTCGGTCAAGACGCCTCGGGAGCCCAGGCTGGCGGTATGGGCCCGGCTGGCGTCAGACCTCAGGCCGCGTCATCTGGACGGGATCGCCACGCGCACCGTTGCGCTGACCGAACTGCAGGGGATCTTTCAGGGCTACATCGACGGCACGGTTCGCGGCAGGACCATCGTCGACCTGAACCCGTAATTCGCCTGTCACCGTCGGGGTCCCTGCGCTAAAATGGGCGGCCAACCGGCGTCCCGCAGCCCGCGGGGCCGGACAGGCAACCGGGAGCCGTCCTATGTCATCATCCGCGTCCGCCGGCCAGCGTTTCTGGGAAGCGCTGGAATCCGAGCGTCCATTGCAGGTGGCGGGCACCATCAACGCCTACACTGCGCTGTTGGCCGAGCAGGCCGGGCTCCGCGCCATCTATCTCTCTGGCGCCGGTGTCGCCAACGCTTCTTTCGGTTTGCCCGATCTGGGCATTACCAGCCTCAACGACGTTTGCGAGGATGTGCGCCGGATCAGCGGGATCACCGAGCTGCCCCTGCTGGTCGATGCAGATACAGGCTGGGGTCAGGCGTTCATGATCGCGCGCACGGTACGCGACCTGACGCGCGCGGGCGCCGCCGGAATGCACATCGAAGACCAGGTCCAGGCCAAGCGCTGCGGGCATCGCCCTGGCAAAGCGCTGGTCAGCAGCGCCGAGATGTGTGATCGCATCCGCGCCGCGGTGGACGCGCGCCCGGACGCGCATTTCGTGATCATGGCGCGCACCGATGCGCATGCTGTGGAGGGCCAGGCCGCAGCGCTGGATCGCGCCGCCGAGTATGTCGAGGCGGGCGCCGACATGATTTTCGCCGAGGCGCTGCAGACTCTGGACGAATACCGGGATTTCACCGCGGCGATCGAAGTCCCGGTGCTGGCGAATATCACCGAATTCGGCAAGACACCGCTGTTCACCACACAACAACTCGGCGACGCCGGCGTCCGGCTGGCGCTGTATCCGCTGTCCGCTTTCCGCGCGATGAGCAAAGCCGCGGTGAGCGTTTACACCGCGTTGCGCCAGGAAGGCACGCAAAAGAGCGTCCTCGACAGTATGCAAACCCGTAAAGAGCTTTACGAAGTGCTCGCCTATCACGATTACGAAGCCAAACTCGATGACCTTTTCGCCCGCGACAAGGATTGAGCAGCAGGCCGCTCGCGGCCAAGGAGCATAACCATGAGTGACAACAAAAAAGCCGGCGGACTGGCCGGTATTACCGCTGGCGAGTCAGCGATCGCCACCGTCGGCAAGGAAGGCGCCGGCCTCACCTATCGTGGTTACGATATCTACGATCTGGCGGAGAACGCGCGGTTCGAGGAAGTCGCCTATCTGCTGCACTACGGCAAGCTCCCAAATGCCAGCGAGCTGGCGGCTTATGTGACCCGGCTCCAGGGTATGCGCGGCCTGCCGGAAGCGCTGCGTCAGACGCTGGAGCAGATACCGGCCAGCGCGCATCCGATGGATGTGTTGCGCACCGGTTGCTCGTTCCTGGGCAACCTCGAGCCCGAGGAGAGCTTCAGTCAGCAACTGGATGTGGCCGATCGGCTTCTCGCCTGCTTCCCGTCGATCCTGCTCTACTGGTATCGCTTTCATGCCGACGGCAAGCGCATCGACACCGAGACCAGTGACGACAGCGTCGCCGGACATTTCCTGCATCTGCTACACGACCGCGCGCCTAGCGAGTTCCATCAGCATGTGCTGGACATCTCGCTGATTCTGTACGCGGAACATGAGTTCAACGCGTCTACATTCACCGCACGGGTCATCGCCGCCACGCTGTCGGATTTTTACTCGGCGATTACCGGGGCGATCGGCGCCTTGCGCGGACCATTGCACGGCGGCGCCAACGAAGCCGCAATGGAACTGATCGAGCGTTTTGCTTCCGCGGCAGAAGCGGAGACCGGTATCCGCGAGGCGCTGGTGCGTAAGGATAAAATCATGGGTTTCGGCCATCGCGTCTACACCACGTCCGACCCACGCAATAAGGTGATCAAGGAGTTATCGCGCAAGCTTGGCGAAGAGGTGGGTGACCAGCGGCTGTTCCCGGTTTCCGAGGCAATCGAGACGGTCATGTGGGACGAAAAGAAACTGTTCCCCAACGCGGATTTTTACTCCGCCACGGCCTACCATTTCATGGGGATACCGACGCCGTTGTTTACCCCGATATTCGTCTGTTCGCGGACCACTGGCTGGTCGGCCCATGTGATGGAGCAGCGTGCCAACAACCGGCTCATCCGTCCTGCTGCCGATTACATCGGCCCGTCGTTGCAAAGCTGGGTGCCGCTGGATAAGCGTCCCTGATGAGCAGCGTCCGGGCAGGGTCGCCGGAAATCCGGTGCCGCATGACTGGCCAACAAGAAACGGCTGCAAATAGCCGCCCACAAGAAACCGTTCTCCAGCTGATCAGCTGACAGGAGCTTACATGTCATCGTTCGACGTCCGTTCGGCGAAACGCCCGGACCCCGACCAGCCCCTGGTCGACATTGCCGAATACGCCGGCACCCAGCCCATTACCAGCGAGCTCGCCTATTCGACGGCGCGCTATTGCCTGATGGACACACTGGCGTGTGGTTTTCAGGCGCTGGACTACCCGGCCTGCACCAAGCTGCTCGGGCCGGTCGTACCCGGCGCCACGATGCCTGGCGGTAGTCGCGTGCCGGGCACTGCCTGGGAGCTGGATCCGGTCCAGGGCGCGTTCAATATCGGGGCGATGATCCGCTGGCTGGATTTCAACGACACCTGGCTGGCGGCCGAATGGGGCCATCCTTCAGACAATCTGGGCGGCATCCTGGCGGTCGCGGATTACCTGAGCCGGAAGGCTCGGGCGGAAGGGCGGGCGCCGCTGACCATGCGCGATGTGCTGAGCGCGATGATCAAGGCGCACGAGATCCAGGGCGTAATCGCGCTGGAGAACAGCTTCAATCGCGTCGGCCTCGATCACGTGTTGCTGGTACGCGTAGCGACCACGGCCGTGGTGACCGCAATGCTGGGGGGCGATCGGGAGCAGATCATCAACGCTGTCTCCAATGCCTGGATCGATGGCGGCGCGCTGCGGACTTATCGCCACGCGCCCAATACTGGTTCGCGAAAGAGCTGGGCGGCGGGCGACGCGACCAGTCGCGGCGTGCGGCACGCGCTGATCGCGATGCGCGGCGAGATGGGCTATCCATCGGCGCTGTCGGCGCCGACCTGGGGCTTCTACGACGTGCTGTTCGGTGGCAACAGCTTCAGCTTCCCGCAGGGCTTTGGCAGCTACGTGATGGAAAATGTGCTGTTCAAGATCTCCTACCCGGCCGAGTTCCATGCGCAGACCGCTGTGGAAGCGGCGATGAGCTTGCATGAAGAGATCGAGGGCCGGCTCGACGAGATCAAGGAGATCGTCATAGAGACCCAGGAGCCAGGCGTACGCATCATCGACAAGACCGGGCCGCTGGATAATCCGGCCGACCGCGATCACTGCATTCAGTACATGGTTGCGATACCGTTGATCTTCGGCCGGCTCACCGGCCAGGACTACGAGGACAAGGTCGCTGCCGACCCGCGCGTCGACGCATTACGCGAGCGCATGAAGGTTAAGGAGAACAAGCGCTTTACCCGCGATTACTATGATGCCGACAAGCGCTACATCGGTAATGCCGTGCAGGTGTTTTTCAAGAACGGGACGGCCACTTCGAGGGTCGAGGTCGAGTTCCCGATCGGGCACCGCAAGCGTCGCGATGAGGGCATCCCGGTTCTGGTCAACAAGTTCGAGCGCAGCCTGGAGGGCAGGCTCACCGGGGGACAGTTCTCCAGCCTCAAGGAAATCTGTTCCGATCAGGCGCGTCTGGAAGCAACGCCGGTCGATGAATTCGTCGCCTTGCTGGTGGAGGCCTGAGCGCCAGCCGGGACCAGATGAATCAGGCACGGCGGGTGTCGCCATTGAGCGCAGCGGCGCAGTGAACAGCGGGAGGGTCGAGGACGATCTCGCCGCCGGGCTCGCGGCGCTGGACGTGGCCGATGCCGGGGATCTGGTGCCGAGACTGGCTGCTTATCTGGGTTTGCTGGAACGCTGGAACCGCACCCACAACCTGACCGCGGTGCGGGACCCGGTGGATATGGTGCCGCGACATGTTCTCGACAGCCTCGCGGTGCTGCCGCATCTCCACGGCGGGCGCATTGTCGATGTCGGCAGCGGTGCCGGGTTGCCGGGGCTGCCGCTGGCCATGGCCCGGCCGCAGAGTCGTTTCCTGTTGCTGGATAGTGCCAGCAAGCGGACCCGATTCCTGAACCACGTGATTGCCAGACTGGGTCTGGGGAATGTCGTCGTCGCTCAGGCCCGGGTGGAGGACTATGACGGCGAAGCGGGCTTTGATACCGTGATCAGCCGCGCCTTCTCCTCACTGGCCGAATTCGCGGTTTCGTCAGGACATTTGTGTGCCGCCGGCGGCCGCTTGCTGGCCATGAAGGGCCGCGTGGACCCGGCTGAGGTGGCGGCCCTGCCGTCTGACTGGAGATTGGATCAAACCTGGGCCCTGCGGGTGCCGGGACTGGACGAAGAACGCCACTTGCTGGAAATCGTGCCCCGGAGCGCAGGCTGAAACCATGACCAGGATACTCGCGGTCGCCAACCAGAAGGGTGGCGTTGGCAAGACCACTACCACCGTCAACCTCGCGGCCTCACTGGCTGCGACCAGACGGCGAGTGTTACTGGTAGACCTCGACCCGCAGGGCAACGCCACGATGGGCTGCGGCATCGACAAGAGCGAACTGGATCTGACCAGTTGCGATGTCCTGCTCGGCGACGCCGCTGCCGCCGAGGTCATCATCGAGGCGCCGGAATCGGGTTTTGACGTGATGCCTGCCAACGCCGATCTGACCGCCGCCGAAGTCCGGCTGATCGGGGAGTTCGGCCGTGAGACCCGGCTGCGCAGTGCGTTGTCATCGGTGCAGGAGGGCTACGATTACGTGCTCATTGATTGCCCCCCATCGATCAATATGCTGACCGTCAACGCGCTGACCGCGGCCACCGGCGTGCTGATTCCCATGCAGTGTGAGTACTACGCGCTGGAAGGGTTGTCTGCGCTAATGTCGACCGTGGAGCAGATCAGGGGCGCGGTCAATCCGGATCTGCGCCTGGAAGGCCTGCTGCGGACCATGTTCGATCCACGCAATAACCTGGCCAATGAAGTGTCCGGACAGCTGATCATGCACTTTGGCGACAAGGTCTACCGTACCGTGATCCCGCGCAATGTGCGTCTTGCCGAGGCGCCCAGTTTCGGTATGCCGGTGCTGTTGCACGACAAGTATTCGCGCGGCGCGCTGGCCTATCTGGCGCTGGCCGGGGAGATGATCCGACGTGAGGAAGCGGAATCGCGGGGCGAGCCCTGAGCTCTGCTAAACTTCCGCTCCGACACCTAATTTCCACCAGCAAGAGAAAAAACGCCCATGTCCGCCAGGCGACGCACTCTCGGCCGTGGCCTAGATGCCCTTTTAGGCTCCCCCTCTAGCGGCGAATCAAGATCGGCCGCCGGCGACGGCGAGCTGCGCCAGATACCGCTGGATCAGCTACAGCGTGGCCAGTTCCAGCCGCGTCTGGACATGCGGCCAGAATCGCTGGAAGAGTTGGCCAGTTCGATCAGCGCCCAGGGCGTGGTACAGCCCATCGTGGTGCGCAAGCTGTCCGGAAAGCCGGGCGAAGGCCGCTACGAAATCATTGCCGGGGAGCGGCGCTGGCGTGCGGCCCAGCTGGCCGGCCTGCAGCAGATTCCGGCTGTAATCCGCGAAGTCGAGGATTCGGCCGCGGTGGCCATGGCGCTGATCGAGAATATCCAGCGCGAAAATCTCAACCCGTTGGAGGAAGCACGCGCGCTGGAGCGGCTGATCAGCGAATTCGATATGACCCATCAATTGGCCGCGGAAGCGGTCGGGCGCTCACGCACGGCGGTCAGCAATCTGCTGCGCCTGCTGGATCTTTGTGCGGAAGCCAAGTCGCTGGTCGAGGCGCGGCAACTGGAGATGGGTCACGCAAGGGCCCTGCTGGGCCTGAGCGATGCGGCTGCGCAGGCGGCGGCGGCGCGCAAGATCGCGGCATCCGGTTTGTCAGTCAGAGAGACCGAGAGACTGGTCAAGCGTCTGGCCACTGAGGGCCAGGGCCGGAGCGCAAAGCCGGCGGCGCGCAAGGACCCGGATATCCAGCGTCTGGAGAATGAATTGGGCGAGCGCCTGGGCGCCCATGTCAGCATCAGCCACGGCGCCGGCGGCAAGGGCAAGCTGGTGATCGGGTACAACAGTCTGGACGAATTGGAAGGCATACTCGGCCATCTGCGCTGATCGGCGCTTACGTTGCGCCGCGGCAGGCGCAGACTCTATAATACTGCGGCTTAGGCTTGGTCCTCTCTGCGGGTTTCAGGTTTGGGGCACGGTGGTAACGCCACACACCGCTGGACAGGGGGGTCGTGGCGTTTTTGTTTCCCTCGAAACGTCGTGGAAACACGGCCGCAACGCGGGACGAATTTGTTAAGGGACTCTGATGCGGACGGGCCTTCTGCTGGGTGACGAAGCGAGCTTCGTGCCGGACGTGAACCCGCTGGCTTCAGTTTCCCGGGTTCTGGCGGCGCAGTTGTCCATGGGAGCGCTGGTTGCCGGGATCGCGCTGTTGTCCAGCGGCCGGATTGCCGCCTGGTCGGCGCTGCTCGGTGGCCTGATTTGCGTCATCCCTAACGCGTTTCTGGCGCTGAGGATCGTGATCGGCGGCGCTGTGTCGCCCGGGCAGGATCCGCGCCGCATGCTGCGGGCCTCGTACGTCGGCGCCGCAGGAAAATTTTTGCTGACGGCCGTATTTTTTGCGGCCGTGTTTGTGCTGGTACGGCCGTTGGCAGCGGGCTGGTTGTTTGCCGCCTTTGTGCTGACCCAGGCGGTGGTTGGGGCTTTCCTGGTCGTGGGCCGGGAATCTGGATTTTCGAAACGGGTTGACGGGTAGCGACGATGTCCGGTGCGGAAAAGACAACAGGCGAATACATCCAGCATCATCTGCAGAACCTTCAGGTTTGCCGGATCGATGGCGAGTGGGTGTGGAACGAGTGCGCCGGCAACTTCTGGACCATCAACGTCGACTCGATGTTTTTCTCCGTGCTCCTCGGCGTGCTGTTTTTGACCGTATTCAGAAGCGTGGCCAAACGGGCTACCTCCGGCGTGCCCGGGCGCCTGCAGGCCGCCGTTGAGTCATTGGTAGAGTTTGTAGACACCAGCGTCAAGGACACTTTCCATGGCGAGAACAAACTGCTCGCTCCGCTCGGACTGACCATCTTCGTCTGGGTATTTCTGATGAATCTTATGGACCTGGTCCCGGTAGACTGGATTCCGGGTCTGGCCCATGCCATCGGTATCCCCTATCTGAAGGTCGTGCCGACCACCGACGTGAATATCACCTTCGCGATGTCGATCTCGGTGTTCATCCTGATCATCTTTTACAGCATCAAGGCCAAGGGCATCGGCGGGTTCACCAGGGAACTGACGCTGCAGCCGTTCAACCATCCGATAGCGATCCCCTTCAATCTGCTGCTTGAGGGCGTGGCGCTGCTCGCCAAGCCCATTTCTCTGGCGCTGCGGCTGTTCGGCAATCTCTATGCCGGCGAGCTGATCTTTATCCTGATCGCGCTGCTCGGCATCTGGCAGCTGCCGCTGCATTTCATGTGGGCGGTGTTCCACATTTTGATCATCGTTTTGCAAGCATTCATCTTTATGATGCTGACCATTGTCTATATCGCTCTCGCACAAGAGCAACATTGATTTCGTTTCCCTTTCTAAGCCATCAAAACCTGATTAGGAGATCTCGATGGAAACTGTAATTGGCATGACCGCGATCGCTGTCGCCATCCTTATCGGCCTCGGCGCTCTCGGTGTGGGCATCGGCATGGGCCTCCTCGGCGGCCGCTTCCTGGAAGGCGCTGCGCGGCAGCCCGAGCTGGTACCGATGCTGCAGGTGAAAATGTTTATCGTCGTCGCTCTGCTCGACGCGGTGGCCATGATCGGCGTCGGTATCGCGCTGTTCTTCACCTTCGCCAACCCGTTTATCGGTCAGTTCATCGGGGCCGCAGAGCTCCTTGGGGGCTAACACCCCGGTGTTTCGCTACGGACCGCAGAAACGAGGAGTGGCAAGGTGGATTTCAACCTAACATTAATCGGTCAAAGCATCGCGATGATCGTCTTCGTGTGGTTTTGCATGAAGTACATCTGGCCGCCGATGATGCAGGCTTTGGACGATCGGCAAAAGAAGATTGCCGACGGGCTCGCGGCAGCCGAGCAGGGCCAGCAGGAGCTGGAGCGTGCTCGTGGTCAGTTCAACGAAACCATCCGCGAATCCCGCGAGCAATCGGCGGAAATCATCAAGCAGGCCGAGCGCCGTGCCAAGGAGATGATCGCCGAGGCCCAGCAGACGGCGGTGGCGGAGGGCGAGCGGCTAATCGCGCAGGCGAAGTCGGAGATCGAGCAGGAAGCCAACCGCGCCCGGGAAGCGCTGCGTGGTCAGGTCGCGGCTATCGCGGTGGCCGGCGCCAGCCAGCTGCTCGGTCGGGAAGTCGATGCGGCTGCGCATCAGGACCTCCTGAACAAGCTCGCCGGCGAGCTGTAGACGTGAGTTCTGCCCATGGCTGAGAAAAGCACCGTTGCGCGACCCTACGCCAAAGCTGTATTCGAGCTGGCGCGTGAAGGCGACTCGATGGCCGCCTGGTCGGAATTGCTTACCGTGGCAGCTGAGGTCGTCAAGGATCCGGGCTTTAGCGATTTGCTGGGCAGCCCGCTGGTCGAAGACCAGAAACTGGCTGACCTGGTGATCGAGGTCTGTGGCGAGCGTGCGGATCAGCTCGGCCGCAATCTGATCCGGGTACTGGCCGAGAATGATCGTCTGGCGTATCTGCCAGAGATCGACATGGAGTTCGAGCAACTGCGGGCAGAAGCCGAGCGGATCGTCGATGTCCAGGTGACATCCTCGATCGCGTTGGGCGAAGCGCAACAGCAGAAGATTGCCGCGGCCATGGGTAAGCGTCTGGGCAAGAATGTCCGGCTGCATTGTGAAATCGACGAGTCGTTGCTCGGCGGCGCGGTAGTACGTGCCGGCGATCTGGTAATTGACGGGTCGCTGCGCGGGAGGCTTGAACGCCTCGCCGGCGCCCTGACCCACTGAGAGGATTTGACATGTCAATCAAGGCATCCGAGATCAGCGATCTCATCAAACAGAAGATCGAGCAGTTCCAGGCTGCCACTGAAGCCAGCGATGTAGGCACGGTTGTGTCGGTCACGGACGGTATCGTCCGCATCCATGGTCTTGGTGACGTCGCCTACGGCGAAATGATCGAATTTCCGGGTAACACCTTCGGCACTGCGCTGAACCTGGAGCAGGACTCGGTCGGTGCGGTGGTGCTCGGTGACTACAAGCACATCTCCGAAGGCGATACGGTGAAGACCACCGGCCGCATCCTCGAGGTGCCGGTCGGCGAGGCGCTGCTCGGCCGGGTGGTGAACTCGCTGGGTGTGCCGATCGATGGCAAGGGTCCGATTGCGGCAAGCGAAACCTCGCCGATCGAGAAGGTCGCTCCGGGCGTGATTCAGCGTCAGTCGGTGGATCAGCCGGTGCAGACCGGTCTCAAAGCCATTGACTCGATGGTGCCGGTCGGCCGCGGCCAGCGCGAATTGATCATCGGCGACCGGCAGACCGGTAAGACCGCGGTTGCGGTCGACGCGATCATCAACCAGAAAGGCACCGGGATTAAGTGCATCTACGTCGCGATCGGGCAGAAGTTGTCCAGTATCGCGGGCGTGGTGCGCAAGCTCGAAGAACATGGCGCGATGGAACACACCATCGTCGTCGCCGCCGGCGCCGCGGACTCGGCCGCCATGCAGTACATCGCGCCGTATGCCGGTTGCGCAATGGGCGAATTCTTCCGTGATCGTGGCGAAGACGCGCTGATCGTGTTCGATGATCTGACCAAGCAGGCCTGGGCCTATCGCCAGGTTTCGTTGCTGCTGCGCCGTCCGCCAGGCCGGGAAGCGTATCCCGGTGACGTGTTCTATCTGCATTCGCGCTTGCTGGAGCGGGCCTCCCGGATCAACGCCGATTATGTGGAGCAACTCACCAACGGCAAGGTCAAAGGCAAGACCGGTTCGTTGACCGCGCTGCCGATCATCGAAACCCAGGCCGGCGACGTATCCGCATTCGTGCCCACCAACGTGATTTCCATTACCGACGGCCAGATCTATCTGGAGACCGACCTGTTCAACGCAGGCATACGGCCGGCCATCAACGCCGGCTTGTCGGTGTCTCGTGTCGGTGGCGCCGCGCAGACCAAGATCATCAAAAAGCTCGGCGGCGGTATCCGTCTGGCGCTGGCCCAGTATCGTGAGCTGGCGGCGTTCGCACAGTTTGCCTCCGATCTTGACGAAACCACCCGTAAACAGCTGGATCGCGGCAAGCGCGTCACCGAATTGCTCAAGCAGCCGCAATACTCGCCATTGTCGGTGGCCGAGATGGCGGTGACGCTGTATGCGGTGGACGGCGGCTTTACCGATACGGTGGCGGTAGAGAAGCTGGGCGACTTCGAGCGTGCGTTGCACAGCCACATGAAGGCCAACTATGCCGAGCTGATGGACAAGATCAATGCCACCGGAGACTGGGGTGACGAGATCAAGGCCGAGATGAAGCAGGGCGTGGAAGAATTCGCCCAGACCGGCAGCTACTGATCGCGGAGTAGAACATGGCAGTCGGCAAGGAAATCCGCTCGCAGATCAAGAGCATTCAGAACACGCAGAAAATCACCAAGGCCATGGAGATGGTCGCGGCGAGCAAGATGCGCAAGGCTCAGGATCGGATGAGCGCCTCGAGGCCCTATGCGGATCAGATCCGCACGGTCATCGGCCACCTGCGGATGGCTAATCCTGACTTCAGACCGCCGCTGTTGTTTGCCCGGGAAGAAGTGAAACGCGTCGGCTATATCGTGGTCTCTACCGACCGTGGTCTTTGCGGCGGGCTCAATGCCAACATGTTCCGCATGCTGCTGAAGGAAATCGTCGCATGGCAGGAAAAGGGCGTAGAGGTGGATATCTGCCTGATGGGCCGCAAGGCCAAGCAGTTCTTCCGTCGGCTGAAGGTCAATGTCGTGGCCGCGGTGACCGATCTGGGTGATATCCCCCACGTGCGCGATCTGATCGGCACCATCCAGGTGATGCTGGACGGTTACCGTGAGGGCACGCTGGATCGGGTCTTCATCGCGCATAACGAATTCGTCAACACCATGAGTCAGACACCGGTCGTGCGCACGCTGATCCCGGTGGAAGTCGGTGATCAGGAAGACTTGCAGGCTCACTGGGACTACATCTATGAGCCCGGGGCGATGGAATTGTTACCCGGCGTGCTCGCGCGTTACATCGAGTCGCAGGTCTATCGTGCTGCGGTGGAAAACGTCTCCTGCGAGATGGCGGCACGCATGGTGGCGATGAAGAGCGCGACTGATAACGCCGGTAATCTGATCGACGACCTGAAACTGGTCTACAACAAGGCCCGCCAGGCGGCCATCACTCAGGAACTGTCAGAAATCGTTGGTGGCGCCGCAGCCGTCTGATGACGTTGCGGAGTTATCCGGAAATGTTTAACAGAGGATTCGATTCATGAGCTCGGGCAAGACTCTCCAGATCATTGGTGCCGTCGTTGATGTGCAATTCCCCCGCGACCAGATCCCCGCCATCTACGAGGCGCTGAAGATCGACGACAGCGGCTTGACCCTGGAAGTCCAGCAGCAGCTGGGGGACGGCGTGGTCCGTACCATCGCCATGGGCTCCAGTGAAGGCCTGAAGCGCGGCATGGCCGTCTCCAACACCGGCGGCCCGATATCGGTCCCGGTGGGAACCAAGACGCTGGGCCGGATCATGGACGTTCTCGGCGAGCCGGTTGACGAGGCGGGCCCGATCGGTGAGGAAGAGCGTTGGCCGATCCATCGCCCGGCACCGAGCTTCGAAGAGCAGGCTGCCTCAGTAGAAATTCTTGAGACCGGGATCAAGGTGATCGACCTGATTATGCCGATCGCCAAGGGCGGCAAGATCGGTCTGTTCGGCGGCGCCGGCGTCGGCAAGACAGTCACCCTGATGGAGCTGATCCGCAACATCGCGATCGAGCACAGCGGTTACTCGGTGTTCGCCGGTGTCGGTGAGCGTACCCGCGAAGGCAACGACTTCTATCACGAGATGAAGGACGCCGGGGTGCTGGACAAAGTGGCCCTGGTTTACGGCCAGATGAACGAACCCCCGGGAAACCGTCTGCGCGTTGCGCTTTCTGGCCTGACAATGGCCGAGGCATTCCGCGACGAGGGCAGCGACGTGCTGATGTTTATCGACAACATCTATCGCTACACGCTGGCCGGCACCGAAGTGTCGGCGCTGCTGGGCCGCATGCCGTCCGCGGTAGGCTACCAGCCGACGCTGGCCGCCGAGATGGGCGCGCTGCAGGAACGTATTACATCTACCCAGACCGGTTCGATTACCTCTTTCCAGGCCGTATACGTGCCGGCCGACGACCTGACCGATCCGTCACCCGCCACGACCTTCGCCCATCTGGACGCCACGCTGGTGCTGTCGCGGCAGATCGCCGAGCTGGGCATTTATCCCGCGGTGGATCCGCTGGATTCCACCAGCCGCCAGCTGGACCCGCTGGTCATCGGCGACGATCACTACAACACGGCACGTGCGGTGCAGGCCACGCTGCAGCGTTACAAGGAGCTGCAGGACATCATCGCGATCCTCGGTATGGACGAACTGTCAGAAGACGACAAGCTGTCCGTGTCCAGGGCGCGGAAGATTCAGCGCTTTCTGTCGCAGCCGTTTTTCGTCGCCGAGACGTTTACCGGCTCACCCGGCAAGTACGTGTCGCTGGCCGACTCCATCGCCGGATTCAAGGGCATCATCAACGGCGACTACGATCACCTGCCGGAGCAGGCGTTCTATATGGTCGGTACCATTGAAGAAGCGGTGGAGAAAGGCAAGAGCATGCAATAAGGCAGGTCGCCGGACAGGCCTGATCACGCTCCACGGGATCGATTTATGAAAACCATTCACGTCAACATCGTCAGTGCCGAAGGTGAGATCTTCACCGGTGACGCGACCATGGTGTTTGCGCCGGCCCAGATGGGTGAGGTGGGCATCGCCCCAAACCACGCGCCACTGTTGACCGGGCTCAAACCCGGCGGCGTGAGGGTGCAGCGGCAGTCGGACAAGGGTGAGTCTGAGGAGCTGTATTTCTACGTCTCCGGCGGCATCCTCGAGATCCAGCCGAAGATGGTCACCGTGCTGGCAGACTCCGCGATGCGGGCCAAGGACCTCGATGAGGCCGCTGCCGAGGAAGCGCGCAAGCGCGCCGAGGAAATGCTCAAAGATCGCACCAGCGCGGTGGAAGTGGCCACGGCTCAGGCCGAGCTGGTTGCGGCAGCGGCGCAGATCCACCTGCTGCAGAAGATCAAGAAGTCCTCCTCCGGCCGCTAGGTTTCCGGATCCGGGCGGGACACTATCGACCGGCCGTGACGGAGTTATCCGTCACGGCCTGTTTTTGCCGCCGCCGGGGGCCCGGCGCCCCAATTCGGGCCGGATGTGAACTCGTCGACTGCGCCGTGGGCCCGCACAGCGATACAATGAGGCCTTTACGAGCATCCGGTGAGTCATGTCCGTAGAGATCGTTATTCTTGCAGCCGGCCAGGGTACCCGGATGTATTCCGACCTGCCGAAGGTGTTACAACCACTGGCCGGCCGACCGATGCTGGCGCATGTGATCGACGCTGCCGAGGCTGCCGGTTGTGAAGGCGTCCATGTGGTCTATGGCTTCGGCGGGGACGCGGTCCAGGCCGCGATGGGTCACCGCCCGGTCTACTGGGCACACCAGGCAGAACAGCTCGGGACCGGCCACGCCGTGGCCCAGGCGCTGCCCGGCATCCAGGACGAGCAGATTGTCGTCGTGGCTTATGGCGATGTGCCATTGATCCAGCCAGAAACCCTGAGCCGGCTGGCGGAAAGAGCCATGCCCGACGCGCTGGCGATCCTGACTGCGGTGATAGACGATCCCACCGGTTACGGCCGCATCATCCGTGACGCCGATGGCCATGTGACACGTATCGTCGAACAACAGGACGCCAGCCCCGAAGAGCAGCAAATCTGCGAGATCAACACCGGACTCGTTGCTGCGCGCGCGTCGAGGCTACGCGACTGGCTATCGCGCATCGGCAACGAAAACTCCCAGGGTGAGTACTACCTGACCGATATTGCCGAGCTCGCGGTGGCGGACGGCGTGCCGGTTTTTGCCGAGCGCGCCGATTCGGCCGCCGAGGTGGCGGGGATCAATGACCGCAGCCAGCTGGCGACCGCGGAGGCGAGTATGCGCGCTCGACGGGCTGCAGCGCTGATGCGCCAGGGCTGTACGCTGGCGGACCCTGCGCGGATCGATATCCGGGGACCGGTAGTCAGCGGCCGGGATGTGTTTATCGATGTCGGCGTGGTGTTCGAAGGCCGGGTAGAGCTTGGCGACCGCGTGCATATCGGACCCTATTGCGTGCTCCGTGACGCGATTGTCGAGGCAGGCACCACGATCCTGCCGCACAGTCTGATCGAGAAAAGCCATATCGGACCGGACTGCAATATTGGCCCGTTCGCGCGGCTGCGGCCGGGAAACCGTCTCGCGGCCAGGGCCAAGGTCGGCAATTTTGTCGAGATCAAGAACACCGAGCTGGGTGAAGGCAGCAAGGCCAATCATCTGAGCTATGTGGGCGATGCGATCGTCGGCAAGGACGTGAATATCGGCGCCGGCACAATCACCTGCAATTACGACGGCGCCAACAAGCACCGGACCGTTATCGGTGACCGCGCGTTTATCGGTTCCGGGGTAGAACTGGTGGCGCCGGTAGAAGTCGGCGAGGGCGCGACCATCGGCGCCGGGTCTACTGTTGGCAAGGATGCACCTGCGGGGCAGCTGACCGTTGCCCGGGCCCGGCAGGTCAGCATCAGCAGCTGGCGGCGGCCGGTGAAGAAAAAGGACTGAACTGGGAAACAGGTCGCGGATAATATCGCGCTGATCCGGTATACAGATCGCCTTGGATCGTTCCCCGACTGCTGGAGCAAGAATCGACATGTGCGGAATCGTCGGAGCCATCGCGGAACGCAACGTCGTTCCCATTTTGCTTGAAGGCCTGCGTCGTTTGGAGTACCGCGGCTATGACTCGGCCGGGATCGCGGTGCTCGCCGGCGACGGCGGCATCCAGCGCTGCAGGGCCGAAGGCAAAGTTCAGCGTCTGGTCGACAGCCTGGAGCAGAAACCTGTCCATGGCCGCAACGGCATCGCGCACACCCGCTGGGCCACCCATGGTGTGCCTAGCGAACGTAATGCCCACCCGCAGATGTCCGGTGGCAATCTGGCGCTGGTGCATAATGGCATCATCGAAAATTTCGAAAGCCTGCGCGATGAACTGATCAGTCGCGGTCAGGCATTCGAATCCGAGACCGACACCGAGATCGTTGCCCATCTGATACGCGAGGCGCTGGCCGAGTGTGACACCTTGCTGCAGGCAGTGACTCGCGTGGTCAAACGCCTGCGCGGCGCGTATGCGCTGGCCGTCATCGCGAAAAGCGACCCGGATTGTATCGTCGTGGCCCGCCAGGGTTGCCCGGTGGTGGCAGGCATCGGCATCGGCGAGTGTTTTGTCGCCTCCGACGTTTCCGCGCTGCTTCCGGTCACCCGCCGCTTCATCTTCCTGGAAGAAGGCGACGTCGCCTGTATTAGCCGGCTCGGTGTGGATGTCTACGATACAGACGGCAAGCCGGCGCGGCGCCCGATCAAGGAGAGTGAACTCGCGGCCGACGCGATGGAGCGCGGCCAGTATCGCCACTACATGGAGAAAGAAATCCATGAACAGCCGAGGGCGGTGGCAGAGACGCTGGAGGAACGTATCGGCGGCGGCCGGGTGCTGGCTCAGGCCTTCGGTCCGGTGGCAGGTGAAGTATTCGCGCGCACGCGCGCGGTGCAAATCGTTGCCTGTGGCACCAGCTATCACGCGGGGCTGGTGGCCCGCTATCTGATCGAGAGCATCTGCCGTATCCCGTGCATGGTGGAAATCGCCAGCGAATACCGCTATCGACAGCCCGTCGTGCCCGACGACACCCTCTACGTCACCCTGTCCCAATCTGGTGAAACGCTGGATACCCTGGAAGCGCTACGCGCCGCTCGGGGCATGGGTTATCTGTCGATACTCGGGATCTGCAACGCGCCCGAGAGCGCGCTGGTCCGTGAATCAGACCTGGTGATGATGACCCGGGCCGGACCCGAGATCGGTGTCGCCTCGACCAAGGCATTCACCACGCAGTTGGCAGCGTTGAGTTTGCTGGTCCTGTCGCTGGCCCGTTGCCGCGGCCTCGATGAGGAGGTGGAACAGCAGATGGTGGCCGAACTGGCCGCATTGCCGGCCTTGCTCGAAGATATTCTGAAGATGAACTCAGCCATCGAAGAACTGGCGGAGCGTTTTGTCGATAAACAACATGCCCTGTTCCTCGGCCGCGGCATCCAGTATCCGATCGCCATGGAAGGGGCGCTCAAGCTCAAGGAAATTTCGTATATCCACGCCGAGGCTTACCCGGCCGGCGAGCTGAAGCACGGCCCGCTGGCGCTGGTAGACGCAGACATGCCGGTGGTCACCGTGGCGCCGAGCAACGAGTTGCTGGAGAAGTTGAAGGGCAATATCCAGGAAGTCCGTGCGCGCGGCGGAGAGCTGATCGTGTTTGCCGATCCGGATGCCGGGATCGCCCCGGCCGACGGCATCTTTGTCATGGAGATGCCGCGTCACATCACCGAGTTCCAGGCACCTATCGCATTCACCGTGCCGCTGCAACTGCTGTCCTATCACGTCGCGGTGCTCAAGGGCACCGACGTAGATCAGCCGCGTAATCTGGCCAAATCCGTGACTGTGGAGTAATGGTTCCATTCCGCGATAGTCGCTTTCTGGCAATTATCGAGTAGTCGGAGATTGATCGACTGGCCGCTATGCTCCGGATAGCGGCCAGTCCGAGCTCTTGATTGCCAGGCTTCTGCATTCAAACCATTGCAGACTTGCATGTCCTCGAGGCCCGGTTTGATGACAACCGTTAATCTTCAATGAATCATCTCTAGAAGGTCTTCATCATCAAGATAGCGGCGACGATCTTTTTCTGGTGTATTCCTTTGATTTTTAGGTGTCCGACGCTTTTAGTTACAAAGAGCTCACTCGAGCTCGACGAGGAATCAAGAAGCTGGGCTCGCAATTCCGCCAATTTTAATGGCCGCATGACATAGTAGACCGGCCCTCCAGGCCAATGGCGCGAACGATCGATCCGGCTGACGCAAAACAGGATGCTGACAGGCCCTGTTCCGGACCGAAGTAGACCCGCGCCAGCCAGATCGACAAAATGGCTCGGTTCCCTCATGATTTTTGCAGCAAAGGGCAGCGGGTCAGAAAAATCCATGGCTTTCTTCAAAGAACTCAAGCGCCGCAATGTCTATCGGGTCGCCGCTCTTTACATTGTCGTCGCCTGGTTGATCCTGCAGGTAACCGACGTTATTACCTCTTTTTTGCCGCTACCCGAATGGACCGGCAAGCTGATCCTTCTTCTACTGGTGACGGGATTTCCGATTGCGCTAATCCTTGCATGGGCGTTCGAGCTGACCCCCGAGGGTGTGCAGCGTGAAAGTCATACGCGGGTGAACCCGCAGGAGGCGGGCACGAAATGGCGAACGTCCGATTATCTGATCTTTGCCGCCGCGCTGCTGGCGCTGGCCTATTTCGCCTGGCAACAGGCCTGGTGGGCGCGCACGGACGCGACCACCCGAGGCGAGATCAGGTCAATCGCGGTATTGCCGTTTGAAAACCTGATGAATGACCCGGAGCAGGCGTTTTTTGTAGCGGGTATTCATGATGCGCTGATTACGGAACTCTCCAAGATTGAGGCTATCAGGGTCATATCGCGCACGTCGGCCATGCGCTTCAAGGATTCTGGCCAGTCAGTGCCCGACATTGCCCGGGAACTTGATGTGGATGCCGTCATCGAGGGCTCTGTGCTGAAGGTCGATGACACAGTCCGGATAACGGTCCAGCTGATCGCCGCCGAGACCGACCGCCACCTGTGGGGTGAGAATTTCGATCGCCAGCTCAGCGGCATTCTGGAACTCTATAGTGAAGTGACCCGCGAGATCGCGCATCAGATACGGGTCACGCTCAGTGCCGATGAGAAGGCGGACATCGCTGCTTCGCTGCCGGTGGACCCGGAGGTCTATGAGCTTTATCTGAAGGGCCGCTACCTCTGTGAGAACTGGAGCCCCGAGGAGATGGAGCTGGGCACCCGACTGCTGCAGGATGCAGTCAGCATGGACCCGGGGAACGCACCCGCGCAGGCCGAGCTCGCACTATGCCTGCAATACATGGCCTTTTTTGGTTACCAGCGGCCACTGGATGTCTTTTCGCGATCCAAGGCTGCCGCCTTGATGGCAGTGCAACTAGATGGCCTGCTGGCAGAAGCCCATGTTGCGCTGGCGGGTGTGTTGTATTACCTGGAGTTCCAGCCGAAGGCAGCCCTGAAGGTACTCGACAGGGCGCTGGAGCTTAACCCCGCGAGTGTCAAAGGCCTGCTTCATGCCTCATGGTTGCTGGGTGAGTCGGGCCGCTTCAAGGAGGCCTTCAAGCAAAATCGCCGCGCACTCAACCTGGATCCACTCTCGACAGTGGTCAACCATGCGATGGGTCAGCTGTACTATCTCAGCCGCGACTACGAAAACGCGACACTGGAATTCGAGAAGAGTCTGGAACTCGATCGCAGTGACCCGTCGCTGAATTATTCTCTGGCCTTGCCGTACGAGCAGCAGGGACAATTTCAGCAGGCCATCATGCTGCACAAGAGAGCGGTGGAGCTTTCCGGCGGTGCCTCCTTATATCGCGCCGCGCTCGGCTACTCCTATGGTCTGGGAGGAATGCGCGAGGAAGCGACGGAGATTCTGGATCGTCTCAGCCAGGACCAGCGGACAGCAGCTTACGACATCGCGATTGTCTATCTGGGGCTCGGCGAGAATGAACGGACGCTCGATTGGCTGGAGAAGGCGTATGAGGCACGAGACAGCCAGCTGATCTATATCAACCGCGACCCCAGATTCGACCCGCTGCGGGATGAGGTGCGATTCATCCGTCTGCAGGAACAGATCGACTGGCCAGCCGGTGATGAACCGCTGGCGGCTGGCTGATGGACTGTCAATCAGGGTCGGACGCGTACCCTCGAGCTTCCCTCACGCGCATCACGAACAATCAGTCTCTGACCTTTCTGGTCTGCAGATACCTGAGAGGAACACGCGTCGTCGGGCGAACGGCCGCTCTTGAGCAGAAGCGGTCATATGCAGAGTGAGCAAGCTGTCAATGACCAAAACGACCGAATTTGAACCTTGGTCGACACTGACATGTCCGGAATGCGGTCATCAATCCAAAGATCTGATGCCCGGCGATGCATGCCAGTTCTACTACGATTGTAAAGGGTGCGGAACCCTGTTAAGACCGCTCGAAGGTGATTGTTGTGTGTATTGTTCGTACGGCGACATAAAGTGTCCGCCGGTTCAGCAAGACAGAGCTTGCTGCAGCTAGTCGTTCCGGATGGTCACTACCGGCTGGTGACAAAAACTGTCAGAGAAATCCCGCACTACTGCCATACTGCAAATGGCCGACGCCGCGATCCGGAAGGCGCGCACGCCGGCTATAGACCCGGGGGCGAAGCCTCCCGGACCATTGTCGTTCGCCGAAGCTAACTTGCAGGGTCGAGTCCAATGAAACACTCCATGTCCACGACGGTTGATTCCAGGCTCCCGTGTCTTGCGCTTCTCGCTTTGTTCTCGTGCCAGCTTGAAGGCGCCGCAGATCATGATTGCGATGCATCAGGTGAGTATGCGTTCATCTGCGGACCGAAAAACGCCGAAGACCTGGTGCGTGTCCCGAATACAAAATGGATCATCGCGAGCGGTATGGCTCCGGACGCGGCAATCTATCTGATCGATTCGGAACAGAAGAGCTGGGCTGAACTCTATCCGGCTGCTGCGCCACGTGCTCGACAAGACATGGAAATCTATGGCGCCTGTCCCGGCTCGCCCGATCCAAATAATTTTGTTACCCATGGCTTGAATATCCGGCCCGGTGTCGACGGTCACTCAACGCTGTATGTGGTCGGTCACGGAGACCGTGAGGCTATTGAGGTATTTGATGTAGACGCAAACGCTGAGGTGCCGGAGCTGACGTGGACAGGGTGCATCATGACGCCGGACGGCATGGAGGCCAATAGCGTTGCTTCCCTTGGTGACGGCTCATTGCTGGTGACCATTCCGCTGCATACGGACATTCCCATCAGTGACGCGCTCGCCGGAAAACTGACCGGCGGGGTTTACAGATGGTCTCCGGGCGACAGTGGCTTAACCCTGGTCAGGGGGACTGAAATGCCGTATGCCAACGGCATCGAGGTATCTGCCGATGGAGAGGAGTTCTATGTAGCCTCGTCCGGGCTATTTACGGTTGCAGCCTACTCGAACAGTCATCCCGCACGCCTGTTGCGCAGCACCCGGCGTCTTGTGATCGTGCCCGATAATCTGCATATGGGCAGCGATGGAAACCTGCTTACCGCCGGACTGAATATCCTTGATCCGGTATGCGGCAAGGTTCCACAGTCAGAAGAATTTAGCCTCGAAACGTTCGCGAGTTGTCCCCGCCCCTTTACTGTATTGACTATCGACCCGCAATCGATGCAAAGCCAAACCCTGGCAACCGGACCGGCCAACGAACATTTCAGCAATATAACGATGGCGCTTGCCGTGGGTGGCGACCTCTGGATAGGAACCTTCGCCGGCGACCGCATTGCTTATCGCTCGTTGGAACAGCCCGACTGATTCAAGTCTGATTGCTTATTTCCGCTCAGCGATTAACTTCGTGCGATTTATCTCCGGCGCGGCTGCAAGCCGGCCTGCGATGTGATGCCAGTTGCTAAGGCCATTGCTGGCGTGTCTGGTACATTTGCCATCAATGTGCGAACAATCAGAGTCAGAGCCATGGGTCTCCGGCTCCTTCCGGCATCTTTACATCAGCAACAACTGGGGAAAACGATGATGGTTCAGCGGATCAATATTGCAATGGTTCTGATCGCGATCGCGATTCTCGGTTTACCCCGGGTTAACTTTGCGCAGCCCGCTGAAGAAGGCGCACAGAAAGCCATTCTTATCACCGGCGCGAGTTCAGGCATCGGCCGCAATGCTGCCGAAACGCTGGCGGCGAAGGGCTATTTCGTTTATGCGGGGGCGCGCAAGCAGGCCGACCTCGAGGCGCTGAATAAGATCCCCAATATTCAGGCCGTTCGTCTGGACGTTACTCGGCAGGAGGAGATCGACGCCGCGGTCGAGACCGTGCGCGCCGGCGGCAAGGGGTTATATGGACTGGTCAATAACGCCGGCATTCTTGTTTTGGGGCCCATTACCGAAATCGATGAGGACGAGCTGGCCTGGATTCTTGATGTGAATCTGATGGGCGTCTATCGGGTTACCAAGGCGTTCGCGCCTCTGATCATCGAGTCCGAAGGACGAATCATCAATATCAGCTCCATAGCAGGCATCCTTTCAGGCCGATTCTGGGCGCCGTACAACATGAGCAAACATGCGCTTGAGGCCTACACCGACGACCTGGCTGAAGAGATGGCGCTTTTTGGCGTGCAGGTAAGCGCGATAAATCCTGGCAATTACAATTCCAACATTGGCATCAAACAAGCGGCTGTGCTGGCGAAAAAGCCTTATGCACAACCGGGCTCGATTTATGCGAAGTACATCGCCGAGGACATCGCCTACATGTCAGACCGCAGCATGTACAAGAAGCCGGACGATGTGACCGACGCGATCACGCACGCCTTATTCGATGAGTCACCAAAGCCCAACTACATGGTTGTTCCAAACCAGGAAGAAGCGGAGTGGACGATACGAAAGATCATACAAGAGATGGCTGAGCTCAACGCCGATCAGGAGTATTCCTACAGTGACGAGGAGCTGATTCAGATGCTTCAGGAAGCTACGGCGGCGCAGCGTAAATAGGAATACCATCGAAAACTGCAACGCCCGCTTTCAGCCTGCCGTGAAGACTGCAATTGACCCATTGCGGCCGCCAGGGTTGAGAGCGCGCTGTTCCCGAAAGCGGCCGCTGGACATAGAGTAACTGCCCCCTGGAACTTTCAGCGCTCGGCATCAGCGTGCACGGCGCCGGTACTCGCTGGGCGACTGGCCGGAGAGGCGCTTGAATGCACGCCCGAAGTTCGCCGGATCACCATAGCCGAGCAGATAGCCGATCTCGCTGACGGTGTAGCCGGCGTCGTCGAGCATGCGGCGGGCCATCTCCAGCTGCTGCGCGGCGCGCAGGTCGCTGAAGCGAGCGCCCTGCTCGGCCAGTCGTCGTATCACAGTGCGCGTCGTCACGCCCCAGTCGGCGCCCAATTGCTCCAGCCGGGGCTGGCTGGTGAACTTCCGGTTGGTTGCGATCTGCTCGAAGTGCGCAGCCAGCCAGTGGGATGCCCGCGCCACCACGTCATCCTCTGCGAGCACGCGCGCCAGAGCCTCCCGGCAGCGCGACAGCGACGAACGATAGATTTTCTCGTCATGTAATGGGCAAGGCAGCGCCTTGAGTGTTGCAGGCAAGGCGATGCCATTGAACCCGGCAGAGAACGCACAGCGATTGCCGAACGCCTTGCGGTATCGGCTGGCATGGCCGCGTTCGGAACAGGCAAAACACAAGGTCGCATCCGAATTGTCCTCGCCGAGTACGGCACGGGCATAGGAAAGCCCAATCTGCTGCAGGATCTCGACCAGTGGAATGGCGAGGTCGTCCAGCGGGTAAGACCCGGTATCGAACTGAAGGATCAGCTGGCGATCCTGTTCGATGGCGCTGAAGCCGACGTAGGGGGCCCGGATACGTGAAAACTCACCCAGTATCTCGATGCCGGTGCCCAGGGTTGGCGCGCTCATCGCGGCAAACCCGAGCGGGCCATGGCTGTTGATGCTGAGCTGGCGACCGAAGTCGAGGGCCCAGTCATCGTCAGCGGCCAGCACGCGGGCGTTGCGCAGCACCTGCAACTGCCGGGGCACGGTGATATCACCCTGGTGCACCAGCTGTTCGGGTGACAGGCCCGTCCCGGCCAGCAGGCGCGCCTGCGCCGCCGGCCAACGCTGGAGCAGCAACCTGGTATAGGTGCTCGGACAGGGCAGCGAATCGATTTGGTGGACCATCGCCCTAGTATGTCACTAAATGACCTGTCTGGCGTCACGAAGCGATATGGCCGCCGGCTCGCTGCCCGCCTAACATGCTCCCCTCGTTCGCCGCGTGCCGGGTTTCAGGCACCGGTCTGTGCATGGCGCGACGACAGGTCGCCGGAGGAATCATGATCATCAAATTTTTTAAGGGCTGGCTGATGCCGCTCGCCATTGTTTTGTCGCTGATCGCCATCGCCGCAGGCGGCTGGTGGCTCTGGGCCCCCGTGCTTGGTCTGTTTGCCATCTTCATGCTGGGCGACTGGCTGCTGCCCCGGGATGTCAGTCCGGCGATCGAGTCCGACAGCTGGGTCTTTAACCTCCCCGTCTACTCCATTCTCCCGCTGCTGGTCCTGTTCAATGGCGCCCTGCTCTGGCTTTTCGGTACCGGCGATGTCGCGCTGCTTGGCGAATGGGTCCGAACCCATTCGGGGATCGACCTGTTTGCGGCCCGCGAAGCCACGACGACCTGGGCACAATGGGTCGGCGGTGTATTGTCGGCCGCCCTGCTAAACGCGCTGGGCGGCACCGTCGCCGCTCACGAACTGACGCACCGCACCTCGCGACCGCTCGACCTGATCCTGGGGCGCTGGTTGCTGACCCTCACGGCGGATACCGCGTTTGCCATCGAGCACGTCTATGGCCATCACGCTCGCGTTGCCACAGCGGAAGATCCGGCCACAGCACGCCGCGGCGAGAGCTTCTATGCTTTCGCCTGGCGCTCGACGATCCATTCGTATGTCCACGCTTATCAGATGGAGAAAGCCCGCCTGGCCAAGTTCGGCAAGTCGGTGTGGAACCCGCTGGTCAGCCCGTTCATGCGCGGCAATCTGCAGAACCTTGTTCCCGCGGTCGCGGCATTCGCACTGGCCGGCTTCGGCGGCTTGATACTCTGGCTGGTGATCGCGTTGCTCGGCAAGGAATTGCTGGAAATCCAGAACTACTTTGCCCACTACGGTCTGGTGCGCGAAGCCGGCAAGCCGGTGCAACCGCATCATTCCTGGAACTCGAATCACTGGATGAGCACCAATGTGCTCTATAGCCTGGCACGCCACTCGCATCACCATGCCGAGGCCGATGCCGCCTACTGGACGCTCGACGCCATGCCCGAGGCGCCCAGTCTTCCCGGCGGCTACCTGACCATGGTCCCGGTGGCGCTGGTGCCGGCGTTGTTCAAGCGCCTGATGACGCCGGCGCTCAACGACTGGGACCGCTCATATGCGACGCCAGCCGAGCGTGAGCTGGCCCGAGCCGCGAGTCTTAAATCGGGCATGCCTGGGCTCAATCTGGCCGCACCGCTCGCCGCCTGAGTGCAGCCGGGACATCACAACGCAGACCATCATGTTATCCAGTCTATTCAGCAAGAAACCGGCGTCATATGGGGCCCGCATCGCGCCCGCCAACGTCGAACTGCGGGTGGGGTCGAAGGAAACCCTGCTCCAGGCGGCACTGAATCAAGGCATCGCGTTTCCGCACGACTGCCGTGCGGGCGGCTGCGGTGCCTGCAAATGCCGTCTCGTCAAAGGCAAGGTCAGGGAGCTGACCGACAAGAGCTATATCCTGTCGGCCGAAGAACTGCGCGACAACTACGTGCTGGCCTGCCAGAGCATCCCGCGCAGCGACATTGAAATCGACGTCGAGCTGCAGGACGCTGGCACACCGGTGCAGACTCACCAGAGCTCCGGTCGCATCACCGGCCTGGAGTCGCTGACTCACGACATCCTGCAGCTCACGCTGGCACTCGACCATGCGCTCCCGTTTACTCCGGGTCAGTATTCCGAATTATCGCCGAAGGAAGGCACGGCCGCAGGCGTGACCCGCAGCTATTCGTTGGCCAATGTTCCGGATGCCAACGGTACGTCCCGCAACGCCGAGTTCTTCATCCGCAAGGTGCCCGGCGGGCAATTTACCGAGTGGCTGTTCGACCAGGCAAAGATCGGCGACCCGCTGGACGTGACCGCGCCGTTTGGCGAATTCGTACTCCGCGAGGCCACCGCGCCGATCCTGTGCATCGCCGGCGGCAGCGGACTGGCACCCGTGCTGTCCATGCTGCAGGGCGCGCTCCAGTCACAGAGGCTGCCGCGCGAGGTGACGTTGATCCTCGGTGTCCGCTCGCAGCGGGACCTGTACATGCTCGACGCGATCGAATCGCTGCGCCGGGAATGGCCGGTGTGTTTTGATTTCATGCCAATCCTTGCCGATGAGCCGGCCGGAAGCGAATGGCAGGGCCGGCGCGGGATGATCGTCGATCATCTGGCCGGAGTCCTCGGCGAATCCCGGGGCACCCCGCATGCATACCTGTGCGGCCCGCCCGGCATGATCGACAGCTGTATCAGCGCTCTTGAGGCAGGCGGGGTGTCGGCTGCCGACATTCACTTCGACAAGTTCCTGGATCAGTCACACCTGGCTCCAACGAAGCAGGTGGCATGAGAGTCCGCGGGCGCGGCGAGGTCGGGCCAGGTCTCCTGCCTTGAGCGGCTACTCATTTTCCAATGCCCTCAACACCAGCTTTGGGAAATCGGTGTCCGGTGCATGGCAGCCGTTCGCGAGCCGCAAGTGTCGACCGCTTCCGGTATTCCACGTGATAAGCTCCCCGGCGACTGCTAACGACCCTGCGCAGTCTGTCGAAACTGTCGGCAGACATGCAGAAATAACAACACGGTGATACGAGATGCCAATCCAATCATTTAACAGCGTCAACGATGGTCTTGATTCAGGCGCACGAAGCCGCGGCCATTTTGTAGCAAATACGGATATCGATAATGAGCAATTATGGGTCCCGTATGCCGATGGAGTGTGGTTTCAGCCGTGTTGCTTCAATGTCACCTCAGGTGGGTTCAGCGTCTTGCTGAAGGGCTTGCCCGGAGCACAACTTGGTGTTCACTATCACGTCGGTACCGTGCGCGGCTACACAATACAGGGCCACTGGCGTTACCTGGAACATGACTGGGTCGCGAAGCCCGGAACGTTTATCTACGAACCCGCGGGCGAAGCGCACACCCTGGTCGTGACAGACGACTCACCCGGGCCGGCTCTGATCATGTTCATGGTCGAGGGCGGACTGATCTATCTGGATAACCCGGTCGACGGCGGTTTCGCCGCCTATGAAGACGGGTTTTCCATGCTTGAAATATGCCGTGCTTACTATCGCGACGCGGGTCTGGACGTGAAACAGCTCGAGGCGCTGATTCGATAAAGCGGGTTGTCGAACGTCGGGATTCGGCGTGCGCTGGTCCGCACGCCGGCCCGGGCGATCCAGGTTGACGCGGCCCCTGATTTTGCGCTTCAGGAAAAGGAGAACGTCAATCTCGCGCGCCGCCGTTCTGATCTAACCCCCCGGGAAATCCCGGACTCTGACCATCGGCCATGGCCGCGCTGAGCAGAGGGCACTTCAATTGTCCCCGAATACCGCTTTTACCAGAGCAGTATCGAAGTACTCCTTGACCTCCGCAATCTTTCCATCGCGGATACGAATGACCTGGCAGTATGTGTTGTTATAGGGAGTGCCATCATGAGTTTCGGCAGTTCCCACGGTCTGCGCGATGACTACATCTCCTTCTGCTGTCAAACGTTCAATCTCTGAGGAGATACCCGCCTTGAGTTGGCTGAACAACGGATCGAGCAGCTTCTCAACCAGCGCCTGCTTGCCGGAAAAGACTCCGGAAAATATGGTGTCTCCGATATTGGTCCATTTAACGTCGTCAGCCAGTAATGCAAAACAGCTCTCCATATCACCCCGTGCACCGGCTGCGTAGAAATCCATGACAATCTGTTTGTTCTCGGCAATGCCCATCTCTCCTCCAATCAAGTTTGCTTTGCTGGCGACTGTTCGGCTCGGGCTAATGCCAGCCCGTTTCGATGCGCTCAATGCTAGCATCCGGACGATCCGCTTCTGGAGCAAAGCGGCGCTTGCAGCGCAGCGGGTTTCGGTGCAACGGCCGCTATTCGAGCGGTAATTGCCAGCCATTTCCAGGCGCACGGATGGTGAGCTTCGACGCGATCACTACCGACCCTGGCCGCCGCTGAACCCTGACCTGAGGGCGGGTACCGTAAATGAAATTTCTGGGCCGGGATATCGCCATCGTGCATCAATCGTGATACTCATGCGCCTGTGCACGAGACATACGGAAGGGTCATGCCCATGCTGAAACGGATCATCCTGATGCTTGTCATCGCCACGCCCGGCGTGGTCATGGCCGATGCGGCCGAGGGCCAGTTTATGGGTTACCAGCTGGGCAGCAACTATCAGCGCAGCACGAATACTCAGGTGCGGGTCACGACCAGCGGCAATCTGAATATCACCGCCGAGAATCCGGTCAAGCCGGACAACGTCGGCGAGGTTACGCTTACCGCAACGGCCGGCACGCTGACGATTGGTTACATCAACGCCCTCACCTGGTTCGATACCGAAACCGAGGCCCGGGAATTTGGTCGGGAATATATCGAGTTGCTGCGCGCCAAGTATCCAGACTGGGTATTTGGTCGTGAGGAACTGGATGCCAATCTGAACGTGGTCGAGGTGAATCTGGACAAGCCGCCACACAACTTGCGGATGCGCCTGACCGAGGGGCGCCGGGATGGCAACATCATGTGGCGCATATCCATGACGCTGATGTGGCTTCCGGGCAGCAAAGAGGCTCAGGCATGGAACGATCTGGCGAGTCGCCAGCAGATGGCCGCGCAGCAAGAGGAGCGCAATCAATTGCTCGAGAAGGCGGATATCCGCGGGCTTTGATTTCGGCAGCAACACTCGGTCAATCGCGGTCAGAGACGTTTGACCCTGACCCCTTCCGGCGACGCAAATGGCGATGTCGGGGACGAAAATTTGTCGTCGACGCCTTTGGTGTCGATATGTTCAGGATCGGTATCTTCGGGAGAAAGTTTTGATGACGATGCAGGTTTTTGGCGCAGGCGTCGGGCGCACCGGCACATATTCTCTCAAGCTCGCGATCAATCAGCTCGGGCTGGGTCCATGTCACCACATGGACGAGGTGCTGCACAACATGCCCGTACAGGTGCCGCTGTGGTCTGCTGCGGTGGATGGTCGCGCGGACTGGGATAGGATCTACGATGGCTTCAACAGTGCGGTCGACTGGCCCACTGCGTGCTTTTTTGGTCAACTGATCGAGAAATATCCCTCCGCAAAGTTCGTGTTGACCGAGCGTGATCCGGAGCGATGGGCTGACAGTTTCGGGGCGACGATCTACAAGCTGCTCGCCGGCAGAGACGAGGGCCCAGCGGAGATGAAAGGATGGCTGGACATGGTCGAAAAAGTGATTTCCAGGACAGGGTTTCCTGCCGGTCTCGATCACGATCAACTGGTCAGCGCCTTCGTCGCCCACAACGAGGCAGTCAAGGCGGCGATTCCCGCAGATCAACTCCTCGTCTATCAGGTCAAGGAAGGCTGGGCCCCACTGTGCCGGTTTCTCAATCTGCCGGAACCTGCCGAGGCGTTCCCGAGGACCAATGACCGTGCCGAATTCTGGGATCGCGTCACCGGCAAACTATGACTCCCGAACGCGATCGCCGGGCACGGCTTACTCAGAAGATCGTCCGGCCATCTGCAGCGCGATCGCGCGCCAGTGACCATCCCGCTTGACGTAAACGGTGGTGTACCTTGCCCGCGATGGGGTGTCTTCCGCATCCGACGAAGCGTAATGAAACTCGGCGGTGCCAAAGATCACCGCGGTGTTTCCATCGACGAGGACCGTACGCTCGGTAATCGTTTGTCCTGTCATCCCAGAGCCGAGGACGCTCTCAATCATGGCGTCCTTTCCGGAAACCTGACCATTGTTTCCGTTAAACAAAAAGCGGTCGTCGATGACGCGGCGAAGAGTCGCTTCGTCATGGGCGACTTCGGCGCCGACCCACGCATCCTCCACCGCGATTACCGCTTGCTCTTCGGTTTCGGCAAATGCAACCGAGCCCACCGCGACCATGGCACCTAAAAAAAGACTCAGTCCGACACCTAAGGCCACCCGATTGTTGTGACTCGACATTTTCTGGTTTCTCCGTATGGTATCGATTCGAAGTGATCACTCGCCCAAGCCGAGCCACGGGCGCCTGGATACGTATCCGATTGAGAATAGCTCCTGATCGCATAAACGTATAGCCGATCAGCATCGCCTTTCGCGCGATCGGATAATGTGTTGCGTCGTTCCATCCATCACCGCTAGCATGCCCGCCTGCGTCAACGGTTGTCGCAGCGGGCGGACGTTATCTGCGCAGCAGAGGAAAGATTATGCAGCAGGCATCGAGAATTATTCTGGCTTCGTGGCTATCGCAGACAGCGGCGCTGCTGTGCTTTGCTGGTGCGGCGGCAAACGCGCAGCCGGAAACTGAACAGGCCTGGATCGATATATCGCTGGATGCACAGGGCAGGGTGACCGAGGCGGCAGTACAGCAACAACCGCCTATTGTGACCAGTGATCTCGAGTCCTGGGTGATGGCTACCAGTTTCGATCCCGCCGTGGTGAACGCAGAGCCTGTGCCCAGCACGACATCGGTGTCAGTCGAATTCTCTCCGCAGGACAATGAATCCGGCGACGGATTGAAGGTCCTTTCGCGCACCACCGGCCCCAGGCCGATCAGCATTCAGGAACCCAAATACCCGCACTCCGATCGTAAGAAAGGACTGGAGGGCTGGGTGCAGATAATCGTGACGATGAATGCCGACGGCGACGTCACCGATGCGCAGGTCACCAGATCGTCGGATGAATCGTTCGAGCATGACGCGTTGCAGGCGATCAAGCACTGGAAGTACAAAATGCCTACTGTAAATGGTCGTGCGATCGGTGCCGCTACTGAGCAGACGATCTTTTTCGGGCCGGATCAGAACTGATTTCCACCACACACAACGGTCCGGTCGCGAATGCTTATCTCGCGAAGTATTTGCGTCGCCGGAGCGCGGCTCAGAGACTAGTGGCGAGCTGCTAATAATTGAGACGCCGCAGCCGTCTGCCGCTCGACCTGACCACCAATTCCGATGTCGCAGGTGTATTGATGATTGACCTGTCTCTGAGCGGATACGAGTCACATGACCAGCGAATCCGGAGTGGCCGTCGCGATGCCTATGCGTAATGAACTGATCAGTCCGCTCCGGTGCCTGATGACTGCTATGGCAAAACTTGCCTTGTTAATGGCCGTGTCCGTGACCATGGCGCCATCGGTCGCGCTTGCGCAGGCCAGCGAGGGCTTTCGCGAGCTCGTGGTCTCGCTGGACCACGCGGTCGATGCGCCGCCGCTGAAGTTCCGTCTGGCTGACGGCCCCGGCCTGCTGGCTGTTGGACGGCAGGCCGATGACTGGCGTTTCAGCGTGATCTCGTTGGCCGACGGTGAGCTTGTCGCCTCGGGTGTGTTTCCCCAGTCCGCGTTCTTTTATGACGCTGGTGACCCGGCGAATGTCGGTGCCGACCAGATCTGCTATCTCGATGAGCGGGGCGTGGTGGTGATCGATCCAGGCAGCGGAACAGCTGACCGGATCATCGACGTTGAAAGCATCTACCATGGCCGACCCTGGCTGGGGCCCGCCCGGTCGGATTTCGTCCGCGATGTTGACGGCGACGGCATCGACGATGTGTTAGTGCCGCAGTTCAGCGGCTGGCTGGTCGCGCGCCGGCAAGCAAGTGGTTTCGACCGGTACCTGCTCGATGTCCGACCGCGCGTGGCGGTCGGCACAGAGCAGATCAGCTATATGCCTCGTGACCCTCAGGTCGGAGATGTTGACGGCGATGGTTGGAACGATGTGGTTTTCCTGGTCGACACCGAATTTGTCACCTTCATCCAGGGCCCTCAGGGTCAATTCTCCACGCCGGGTCGGCATGATCCGATACAGGCGCCGCTGGCGACGGAAGCCCAGCGGGCACAATGGGAGCGTGAGGACGGCCAGGTCGATCAGAGCGATCTGCAGATCGAAGAGGTCGAAATCGTCAAGGACTTCAACAACGACGGGGTTCTCGACCTGTTGACAGAGAAGTCGATCAGCGAGGGCGTGTTCGATCGGCGCAGTGAATATCATCTGTATCTAGGCCGGCGCGACGGCGCGATGGTGGAATACGCCGCCCGGCCCGACGGCAGCATCACCTCGGATGGCGTGCAGTTCGATCCGCTGATCGTGGATGTGGATGCCGACGGGCGGCTGGACGTGGCGACACCGTCGACCCGGCTTGGTCTGGCCAGGGTTGTCGGCGCTTTGTTCTCCGGGCGCATTAGCGTCGACCTGAACGTATACCGGATGGCGCCAGGCGGTAGCTTTGCTGAATCGCCGGATTACCAGACACGGTTCAAGGTCGAGTTCGATCTGAAGACTGGACTGTCGCGCTACCCGGCCGTGGCAATTGCCGATTTCGATGGCGACGCCAATGCTGAACTGATGGTGCAGGAATCACAGGACGAACTGACCCTGTTTCCGGGCGTCACCGGGCCGGCGCTGTTCGGCAATAAAGGGCGGAGCCTGTCGCTTCCGTTGCCCCGAAACGGGCAGATGGTCGAGGCGAGTGACCTGGACGGCGACGGCCTGGCGGATTTGCTGATCCGCTACGGTCCCGCGGACGGGCCGGAGCATCAGCGGGAGCTACGGATCCTGTTGTCGACATCGGGCGATTCGCAGTCGTGATGATGCAGATTTCCACCAGCCGGTCGTAAGACTGGTAGCCAGGAAACCCATCAGACCGGTGTGTACGCGACCCTCGCTCGCAGGCGAACTGTGATCTGATCAGGCTGACTGATTGATCGCAAAGCCCTGGATTGGCATTATTGTAAAGCTATACTCTGACATTGAGTTCGTATTTGGCGCGGAATTCGTAACTGCAGGGGGGAAATGAGTGAACAAGCTATTTTCGATAATGATGGTGGTGGCCTGGGCCTTCGGAGGCGTTGCAGCAGCGGCAGACTACACTTGCCAGGACCTGATCTGGGGAGACTGGACGGTCGATCATCCCGATGTCGCCAGCGCTTGTGATTCGGTGGTCGTCCGTGACGGCGTCACTTACGCAAAATTCAACACGACCTTCGACCGCGAGTTCAATGATGGCTCGGTCAAGCTGCGACTGAAAAAGCCTGACGGCGGATTTGTCGTCGACACGTTCAAGCCGCCCGAGGGTTTCAAAATCTCGCTGCCGACTTCGGCAATGCCTGGTGTGGTAGGCGGAGAAACGCCGTTTGCGAAGACGACTCCCGGAGAATCCGCGTGGGGCAAACTGCCGGCGGGAAGTGAACTCCGGCTCTATGTGCCGGAAGGTGAGATGTTCACGGTCGTAGTCGAAGAAGTCGTGGTAGTAGAAGAGGTCGAGGAAGTGGAGCCCTATGTGCCAGAGCCGGCACCGGTCGCGCTGCCGACGACGGCCAGCCAGCTGCCGTTGCTTGGTGCCCTGGGTGGCATCTTCGTGCTTCTGGGCGGCCTGCTCGCCGGGATCCGCCGCCGGTTCTGAGCGATACCTCAGGAATCAGGCAAGACGGGGTTCGCAAGGGCCCCGTTTCTTTTTGTCCAGCACAACACCGTCGCCCTGAAAGCTGATCCTTGCCTGCCCTCTGCGCCAGAGCGGCGGCGTGAGGACAGTGTTCCAAAGCAGAGCCGCTGTGCAGGCGGCTACACGCCGCTGGAATCCATTCAGCGTCAAATTCGCGAGACGGAATGGCGCGCTGCACCATCCGCTGCTTCATTTCCGTGGCCCGAATGGAGTATCTTCACGGGCTTAAATCCGATGCCAGCACAACACGGACCCGGGGGGGACTCGCTGATGCTATCACCTGCAAAGGCCACGTTAACTGTGATCTCGATATTCTGGTCAGCCGCGCTCCTCGCGCAGACGCCCGCCGAGATCTTCAAGGAAGTCGATAGTCGCAAGCGCGCAAGCTTCGAAGGGATCCAGGACTACAGTCAAACCAAGTCCACGATGGGTATGTGCGTGTTCGAGTACTACGAAAAAGCGACAACCGCTGCTACCGATGGCCGCGGTACGGTCACGTATATGCGCAGTGTCCCGGTCAACGAAATCTCGGAGCGGCAGTCGGCTGGCAACGCCATGTCCAACGCGAGCCCGGAAGAGCTGGAACGAGCCGCGAGCGTATTGCGTCAACAAGGTCCGGCGATGGAGCAGGGGATGCGCCAGGAAATGAATTCGGCTCAGTTCCCGGCCGGCATCGACCAGATGGTGATGAACCCGCCCGCTGACAAGCCGTGGTTGTCCGCGAATCCGAACGACATGATGGGCAATTACGCGACGATGCTCGAGGGCGCCGCGCAGGGTAAGCGAGAGGCTGCGAAACAAGCCGCCGGGGCCGAACAGGAGGCACAGAGAGATCCGTTGGCGGCCGTTGCCGAGAACACCCGGATCGTTGGCCGTGAAACCGTCCATAACCGGGAAGCGATCGCGCTGGTGGCAGAGGATCTCGATTACACCCAGGTATCCGATGGTCAGACGTTCACGATGAATACGCTGCACATCTGGATAGATGCAGAGAAATACGTCCCGTTGCGTATGCAGATAGACGGCGTGGCCACTGAAGGCGGCGAGTCCAGGGCGATGCGCATCGAGCGCGAGGACATGTCTTATGAGACAGTGCCGGGATGCGGGTCCATGTATGAGCCGATGCGATCGGTGATGCGAATCTCCGGTGTGATGAGCCCGCAGGAACAGGCTCAGATGGCAGAAGCACAGGCGCAGATGGCGCAATTGGAGAGCCAGCTTGCCAGCATGCCGCCGGCGCAGAAAGAAATGATCATGCGGCAGATGGGTCCGCAGATGGAGATGTTTCGCAACATGGCGGCCGGCAAAGGAATGGAGGTCGTATCCACGGTGACCCAGATGCAGTGCAATACCGGCTTGCCGGATCCGGTGGCGCTATCGCGCACCATGACCCAGGGCCTCACCGGCGGGCCGTGCCGTTTGCCCACCGGCTCTGCAGGCGACGCGAGCACCGACAGACCGGCAGCAGGTACTGCTGCCGCGGCACCAGCGGGATCTTCAAGCGAGGGCGCGTCGAGTGATCTGACAAGAATAATTCAGCAGCAGCTCGCAGCTCTGGGCTACGACCCTGGAAACACCGATGGCGAATTGACCAAACAAACCGCTATCGCGATCACCAAGTTCCAGGCGGCCAACGGGATGGAGATCACCGGCAAGCCGACGCCACAATTGGCCGGTATTCTTGGCGCCGCCGTTGATGCAAAGAACTAGAGGCAAACAGCCATACGAACAAAGTACAGGGGGCAGTCATGACACCCAGATATCTGAAGATGGTCATCTTTTCCACGGCGCTGATCGCGAGCGGCATCAGCAGCGCAAATGCAGATGAGCTCACGCTGATGGTTGAAACCGATCTGGCGGAGATGGGTTACGACGTCGGCGTTGTCGACGGCGAGGAAACGATGGAGACGGTGATCGCAATTTCCAAGTTCCAGGCCGAGAACCAGCTGGAGGTGACCGGGGCAGTCACCCCGCAGCTAGCGGGCGTGGTCGCGGCGCGGAAAGCCAATCCCGGGCAAGCGGTTGCCGGTACAACCACCGAGGTGATGGTCGACGTCGAGCCGGTGCCGGATCCGGCCGCGCTTCGGGCGGCACAGCAAGCGTGTCTGCAGGAGAAGATGGCCGCGGCTCAGGAAGCGGAAAAGAAGAAACGCGGTTTTGGAAAACTGTTCAGCGCCGTTACCCGGACTGCAACCCGGTATGGCGCTCCGGAGCTGGCGACCACGGCTAATGATGTCTACAGTGCCAACGCCACGGCCGAAGATCTGGCCTCCGCGGCTAAAGATCTTGGGCTGAGCGAAGACGACATCGAGGCGTGCAAGAACCCGGGCCGGTAGGCAAAGAGAGAAAGCCCCGGTCCGGACATGCCTGAGTATGCAGATCCCGCTAGCGGCCTTCGTCTTTCTCAGGCTGACTGATGCCATATCATGCAGAATCGGCCCGGTTGGTCTGGTGAACCGGGCCCGGCATTCCCGGGTCACGACGCGTTCGGTACCCGGCCCGCAATGGCGGAGGGCCCGCACAATGATCAGGTCTGCGTACCCGATGTTTGCTACCGACGACAGGCCATCATTTGGTCACCGCTGTGCCCGGGCAGCCCCGGACGGTGTCCCGCCATGCGGCATGGGAATGTGCAGCGCCAACTCTGAGGCGGCGAATCGCCTTGCGTTTCCCCGCCGCCTCATGGGCTTTTCTGACGGTAACGCTTGATGCCATTTCTGTCCCGTTTCGATGCCGTCATTTTCGACCTTAACGGGACCCTGGCCGAGGGCTTTGATCGCTTTGGCTCCGGCCAGGACTACATGGGGACCTACCGGCGTCTGGGTGGGGCTCAGCTCTCTGCGGATGCGCTGCGACACTTGCTCGACAAGCTGATGGCAGAGTTGCTCGATCGTTATGAGACGGGCCCTGCGGATCCTTTTCCGCAACTAGGCGCCTTGCTGGCGGATCTGGTTGAGCTACCTGCGGCCGAGTCGCGCCTGATTGAGGAACTGGTTGCGGAGCATGAGATGGGAACGATCAGCACTGCCCGTGTCGAGCTGATCGGAAGCCTGGGTCAGACGCACCAGCTTGGGCTGATCAGCGATCTCTGGGCGCCATCACGCCGCTATCGTGATTACCTGGAGAGGCTGGGCCTGACCCGCGTCTTCGGCAGCATGGTGTTTTCCTGCGAGCAGGGCGCAGTCAAGCCGAGCCCGCGCCTGTTCCGGCGCGCACTGGAAGACCTCGGCGTAACCCCGCAACAGGCGGTTTTCGTCGGCGACAAGGAAGCCCGAGATGTGGCCGGGGCCGCCAACTGCGGGATCGCGACCGTATTGATCGACGCGATCGGCCGCGGTCCGCAAAAGTCGCGGCCGGACCGGGTGATTCCTTCGCTGGAGGCGCTGGCCGATCTGGCCTAGGCGGCGGCCTGGGCGCGCAAGTCGCGCAGCCGCTGTGCCACTCGATCTCTTACCTTTTCCACCGACTCGCCTTCGGCCAGGATGCACGGCGGATTACGCCGCAGCAGCGGCCAGCGTTCGCCACGCAGCACGCGCTTGAGGTAAAAAATGTTTTTTTCCAGGGAGACCATGTAGGGATTGCGCCCTTCATAGACCGCCTTCATGCACCGATGCACGCCACCAAAATCCTTGTCGAGGCGACGGGTGCACTCGTTTTCGTAGAAATCCAGAGTATTGCGCAACAGATCAAGACCAGAGCGATAGCGAATGACCAGACGTCCCTGATGGTCCAGGAACATCGCGATACCACCGAGCACGAACTCCGGAAACAGGCGGTCGCGACATTTTTCCAGATAACAACGATCCGCCATCTGGCCCATCAGATCGGCGGTGCCAACCAGATGGCCCAGCGCCATGTCTTTCGGATGGGCGATCCGGATCTGGGAGAAATTTACTTCATATCCGGTGAAATGCACGATCTGCCGGGTCACCGGCGCCGCTGCGCCGAGACCTATCCCCGACAGGTATTTCTCCAGAAAAAGTGCGCTGCGAGTCACGTGACTACGGGTGAACTCGGCACCGTTGAGATGGCCTTCATCGGCTGAGTGCCGGATGTAACCCGAATCATGGAACAAGCAGGTGATGATCCCCAGCATAGCGCGTCCGGGTCCGAGCTGGTCCCCGGCCGCATGGGTGGATTCATAGCCCTGGATCAGCCGTGCCATGGCGAGGGTCATATCCAGCGTGTGCTGGATATCGTGATATAGCGTATCGCAACCGAGATAGCCGGGTACGCGGCCCCGGAACAGATCGTCAAAATCCTTGAATGCCTTGCGCAGCGGGTTCCATGAGGCGTTAGGATAAAGCCCGACGAATATATCGTGGACAGCTTCGCTGACCGCTCGCCAGGAGGTCACCTGCACTGAGTTGGTTACGTCATGATCGCTGCGCCGCAAGCGCAGCGAGACGACTCGGGAGTCACCGGAATCGGCATCCATAATTACTCAAGTCTAATTCAGGCCAAACCGGGTGACTACGCCGGTCCGCTGAAAGTGTGACTGCAGTCACACCGGATTGTTGTCAGATGCTGAAATCCGCCGAGATCAGCGCATGATCCGAGGGACGATCGTGGCCGCGTGATTCGATATCGATGTCCGCAGCCTGGCAACGTTCTGCCATCTCTTCACTGGCCAGCATCAAATCTATGCGCAGGCCCCGGTTGCGCGGGAACGCCCCCGCACGATAGTCCCACCAGCTGAATCGATTGTCCTCCTGAGGGAACAGTCGGAACGTGTCCTGCAGACCCAGCGCCATAATCTTCTTCAAGGCCTGGCGTTCCGGCTCGCTGACCAGCACCTGACCCTGCCAGGCAATCGGGTCGTAAACATCCTGATCCTCAGGTGCGATGTTGAAGTCGCCCATGACCACCAGCTTCTTGTGAACCGTCATCTCCGCGGCCAGCAGCCCGGTGAACGCTTCCAGCCAGCGGAGCTTGTACTGATATTTGTCCGAGTCCAGTGCCTGACCGTTGGGCACATAGACGTTGATAAACCGGATGCCGTCGATAGTTGCACCCGCCAGACGCCGTTGCGGATCATCCAGACCGGGCATATCGGTGATGATGTCGGCGGGTTCTGTCCGCGACATCAGGGCCACGCCGTTATAGGTTCGCTGTCCGTTAAACACCAGGCGATAGCCGGCTGACTCGAGTTCGTCGCGCGGGAAATCCTGGTTCTGCAGTTTGGTTTCCTGCAGCGCAACGACGTCAGGGCTCGACTGCTGGATCAACCGAAGCACCTGGGGCAGGCGCACCCGTAGCGAATTCACATTCCAGCTGACTACTTTCATGTCCGGCTCTCCGTGTCGGCGGATTGAATGCCGGTGTGCCGCAGCAGCGCGTCTGGTTGCGGCCTGCGTCCACGGAAGGCGACGAAGGTGTCCATCGCGTCCACGCTACCTCCTACTTCCAGAATCGACTCCAGAAAGCGTCGGCCGGTATCCGGGTTTAATATCCCGGTCTCCTCGAACGCTGAGAAGGCGTCCGCCGAGAGCAGCTCGGCCCACTTGTAGCTATAGTACCCGGCAGCATAGCCGCCGGCGAAGATGTGCGAAAATCCGTTGGCAAAACGGTTGAATTCCGGATAAGGCACCACCGCGACTTCGTCGCGAACCTCGCGCAACACCTGGTTCAGCTCGGAGCTGCCAAGCGCTTTGTCGGCCGCGTGAATCCGAAAGTCGAACAGAGAGAATTCCAGCTGCCGCACCATTTGCATACCGGCCTGGAAGTTACGGCTGCCCAGCAGTCGATCGATCAGCTCATCCGGCAACGCGGCATTGGTTTCGAAATGACCCGAAATCGACGGCAAGACTTCCTTGCACCATGCGAAGTTTTCAAGAAACTGACTGGGCAATTCGACTGCATCCCAGACTACCCCGTTGATGCCGGCGACACTGGGATAGTCAACGCGGGTCAGCAAGTGATGCAGCGTGTGGCCGAATTCATGGAACAGCGTCACCACTTCATCATGCGTGAGCAGTGCCGGGCGTGTACCGGTTGCCGGCATGAAGTTGCAGACCAGGAATGCCACGGGTCGCTGCAGTCTGCCAGCGAGCGCGGAACGCCCGACACAGTCATCCATCCAGGCGCCGCCGCGCTTGCGAGCCCGTGCATAGAGATCGACATAGAAGCCGCCTCTGGGGCCATCGGCATCACTCACCTCGTAATAGCGGACGTCTTCGTGCCATGTATCCGGACCATGCTCATCAGCCTCGCTGATGCGGATGCCGAACAACGTCTCGACCAGCTTGAACATTCCCTCCATCACCCTTTGCACAGGGAAATAGGGGCGCAGCATCTCGTCCGAGATCGCATGGCGCTGACGCCGCAAGCGCTCCCCGTAGTAGGCTACATCCCAGGCTTGTAACGCGCGGCCCGCGTGGGCCTCGATCTGTTTGAAGTCGCGCATGGCTGCAGCGCGGCTGCGCCGGGCAAGATCGTGCAGGAATGCAAGGACCGCCTCGGTGTCGTCAGCCATCTTGGTGGCCAGCGAATACTCGGCGTAATTGGCGAAACCCAGCAGTCCGGCAGCTTCGTGACGAGCTGCGAGAATCTGCTCCATGATCTGCGTGTTGTCCCAGCGTCCTGCATGCGGTCCGCAATCGGATGCCCGTGTCGTCCACGCCTCGTAGAACGCCCGCCGCAGCGGTTCGCTGTGGCAATGGCTGAGCACCGCATGATAAGTCGGAAAATCGAGCTCCAGCAGCCAGCCCTTCAGGTCTTTGGATGCTGCCGCCGCTGCCGCCCGCTCGATCAGGTCTGCCGGCAGACCATCGAGTTCAGCGCTATCGGTGATCTGGCGTGACCAGGCATTGGTAGCGTCGAGCAGGTTCTCCTCGAACCGGGCCTGCAGGCGTGAGAGCTCCTGCATTAATTCCCGAAAGCGCGCTTTCCGCGGGCCCGACAGAGCCACGCCGGACAGCCGGAAATCTCGCAGGCCATGCTCGACAACCTTGAGCTGGGCGGGTTCAAGCGCCGCGTCCGCTATGGTCCTGTAGGCCTGGAACAGGGCCTCGTTTTGTCCAAGTTCGGTGCTGTACTCGCTGAGCTTGGGCAGGCAGCGGTTATACGCTTCTCGCAGGCCTTCAGAATTAAGCACCGCATTGAGGTGGCCCACCGGTGCCCATATCCGTCCCAGCCGATGGCTCATGTCTTCCAGCGGTTCGATAACCTGCTGCCAGCCGGCGGCGGATTCCTCCAGCAGCCTCTTTAGTTGGGCCCGGTTTTCTGCCAACACCTGGTCGATGGCGGGTTCCACATGTTCGGGGCGAATGTCGCTGAAGCGGGGCAGGGCGGAAAGATCGAGCAAGGGATTTTGCATGGCGTCCGGCGTCGTTGTTGATCCAGCGCGCGATAATATCAGGCCCGGTCGCAGGCTGCGCTGCGCCTGGTGGCCTGACCTGCAGTAAAATCCCGGGTTTGTGGCCGGGACAGGGCACCGGCGGGAGAGCCTGATGGACAATTCCTTTGATCTGGTGGTCCTGGGGGGCGGCAGCGGCGGGCTGGCGGCAGCCCAGCGAGCGGCGGAATATGGGGCCTCTGTGGCTCTGGTCGAGCCCGCGCCGCTCGGCGGCACCTGCGTCAACGTTGGTTGCGTGCCGAAGAAACTGATGTGGAATGCGGCCTCGATCAGTCAGGTGCTCGGGGAGGCCTCGGATTACGGCTTCTCGGTCAGCATTCAGGGGCATGACTGGGCACGGCTCAAGCAGAAGCGAGACGCTTACATTGCCCGGCTGAACGGCATCTACGCACGTAACCTGGAACAAAAGAACATCCGCGTTTTTAAGGGTCGCGGTCGGTTAAGAGGGTCCGGAAAGGTCGCGGTGGACGGTCAAACGATCGGCGCTCGTCATGTGATTATTGCCACCGGAGGCTACCCCATCGTGCCCGAGCTGCCAGGCGCGGAACTCGGCATCACTTCAGACGGGTTCTTTGAACTCGAACAACGTCCGCAGCGGGTGCTGATCGCGGGCAGCGGTTACGTTGCGGTGGAGCTGGCGGGTGTGTTCCGTGCACTCGGTTCCGAAGTGACATTGCTGGCGCGAAAGGACGGTGTATTGCGCAGCTTCGACCCGATGTTGCGGGAGGAGTTGATGGATTCCATGGCGCAGCACGGGATCGAACTCGTGCCGCGCGCGGTGCCGCTGGCGGTTGGCGGAGAGCGGGGGAACATCAAGCTCGAGACCGAGGATGGCAGGATTTTCGATGGCTATGACTGTCTGCTCTGGGCGGTCGGACGTGGCGCGGCCAGCGCCGGCCTCGGACTGGCCGAAGCCGGTGTCCGCACTGATGCTGAAGGCTTTGTACCCACCGATGAATTTCAGAACACCAATGTTGAGCGCGTCTATGCAGTCGGCGATATCACCGGCCGCCCGGCCTTGACTCCCGTGGCTATTGCCGCGGGGCGACGGCTTGCCGACCGGGTGTTCGGCGGCATGGCGGATCGCCATCTGGATTACGCCAGTATCCCCACGGTAATTTTCAGCCACCCGCCGATCGGCACGGTTGGTCTGTCCGAGGTCGAGGCTCATGCGCTTCACGGGGATTCAGTCAAGATCTACACCTCGCGGTTTATTCCTCTGTACCAGTCAATGCTGGAGCACAAAACGTATTCGGCGATGAAGCTGGTGACAGCGGGGCCGGAAGAGAAGATATTGGGTTGTCATGTGATCGGGCCCGGCGCTGACGAAATGCTGCAGGGCTTTGCGGTGGCGATCCGGATGGGCGCCAGCAAAAGGGATCTGGACGACACGGTGGCGATCCACCCGACCAGCGCCGAAGAACTGGTCACGATGAGATAAGGCGGGAGGGTCATGAAGCTCAGATCATTTGGACGGCACGTGCCGGTGGTGGGTCGTAATGTGTATGTGGATCCGATGGCAACGGTCATCGGGCGGGTCACGCTCGGTGACGATGTTTCGCTGTGGCCGGGCGTTGTGCTCAGGGGCGACGTCAACGAAATTCGGGTCGGCGACCGCAGCAATATCCAGGACGGCAGCGTGCTCCATGTCACCCATGACGGACCCTATTCACCCGGCGGCCTGCCGCTTGCGGTGGGCGATGAGGTCACCGTCGGCCATCAGGCGACGCTCCATGCCTGCCAGATCGGTGACCGCTGTCTGATCGGCATGAGCAGCTGTGTGATGGACGGCGCGATAGTGGAAGACGATGTATTGCTCGCGGCAGGCAGCCTGGTGGCGCCTGGCTATCGCCTGAGTGCGGGTTCTCTGTACCGGGGTCGACCGGCGAAACGGGTGCGCGAACTCAACGACGATGAATTTGAAATGCTGCGTTACTCTGCCGCGCATTACGTTCGGCTGAAGAACCGCTATCTCGGCGTGGACTAGCTCAGCTTAGCAGCCGCTGAATCTCTTCCCGCACCATCTGCGTCTCCGGTCTCACCCCGCGCCAGAGCAGGAACGACTCGGCGGCCTGCTCGACCAGCATGCCGACCCCATCTGCCACGGTCGCCGCGCCGTGGGTTGCGGCCCAGCGCATGAATGCGGTCGGTCCGGGTTGATACATCATGTCGTAGGCCGAGGTGTTCTTATCGACGATGTCGCCAGGCAACGGCGGCACTTCATCCGCCAGGCTGGCCGAGGTGGCGTTGATGATCAGATCGAAGCGACCATCCAGATCCGCGTAGTCGCAGGCGACGACCGGAGTTGTTCCGGACAAGCGTCGGACCAGCGCAGCAGCGCGAGCATGGGTACGGTTGGCGACCACGATCTCGCTGGGCTGTGCAGCGCACAGCGGACCCAGAACACCTCTGGCGGCGCCGCCCGCACCCATCAGCAGGATCCTGATACCGCTCAGGCAGATGTGGAGATTGGCCTGCAGATCGGTCACCAGACCAACCCCGTCGGTGTTGTCGCCAAACACTTCGCCGTCTTCCTGCCAGGCCAGCGTGTTGACCGCCTCAGCCTGCATGGCGCGCCCGCTGAGTCGCTCCGCAAACCGGAAGGCGTCGCCTTTATAGGGCAGGGTGACGTTGAGGCCGCGACCGCCGCGCTGACGGAAACGAGCGACGTCCTGCTCGAAGTGGCCAGGCTCGATATCAATCAGTTCGAATTCGATTTGCTGACCGGTCTGCTCGGCAAAGCGGCGGTGAATCATTGGCGAGCGGCTGTGGGCCACCGGATGACCCACCAGGCCATACAGATCATTGGCCCCCGTTTCGGTCACTCCCGCAGCCAGATAGCGGCCTGCCTGGCGTAATAGCTGAGGATCGCGTCTCCGCCTGCGCGCTTGATCGACAACAGCGCCTCCAGCACCACGCTGCGTTCGTCCAGCCAGCCATTGATGGCGGCCGCCTTGAGCATCGAATACTCGCCGCTGACCTGATACACAAATGTCGGCACGCCGAGTTCAGATTTCACCCGGCGGACGATGTCCAGATACGGCATGCCGGGCTTGACCATAAACGCATCGGCGCCCTCGGCGATGTCCAGCGCAACTTCGCGGATGGCCTCATCGCTGTTGCCCGGATCCATCTGATAGCTGTATTTGTTACCCCCGCCGAGATTGGTGGCGGAGCCCACCGCATCGCGGAACGGCCCGTAGAAACTGGACGCGTACTTCGCCGAATAGGCGAGGATCGCGGTATTCACGTGACCATCCTGTTCCAGCGCCGCGCGGATGTGCCCGACGCGCCCATCCATCATGTCCGAGGGCGCGACCATATCCGCGCCGGCTTCGGCATGGGATCTGGCCTGGCGTACCAGGGCCTCTACGGTCACATCGTTCAGAACATATCCGGTTTCGTCGATGATCCCGTCCTGGCCGTGAGTTGTAAAAGGGTCCAGCGCGACATCGGTGATGACGCCAAGTTCGGGCCAGCGGGTCTTCAGCGCGCGAACCGCGCGTTGCGCCAGCCCCTCCGGATTCCAGGCTTCCCGACCGTCATCGGATTTCGTTTCTTTCGCTGTGACCGGGAACAGGGCGACAGCCGGGATGCCTAAGTCGATCAGGCTTTCGGCTTCCCGGACCAGCAGATCAATGCTGAGCCGATCGACACCGGGCATGGAGTCGATGGCCTGGCGCTGGTTCTCGCCCTCAAGGACGAACACTGGCAGGATCAGGTCATCCGCCGAAAGCGACGACTCCCTGACCAGACGGCGAGAGAACTCATGGCGCCGCAATCGGCGCATACGACAAAAAGGATACGATCCGATGGCGTTAACCCCCATCCGGCTTCTCCTGGCTGGCATGATTGACGCCGGAATTCTGGCGCGAATCGCTGGTCAGTGCCAGCTTCGAGTTTATATTGCGCGTAATAAATTGCAGTGAGAGCCGGTCTGAATCAATGACAGCAGCAAAATCCGAACTGGAGCTCCGGCGGGAATTCGAGCAACTTAGCCGCCGTTTGCGGCCCGATCTTTACCGATATGCCTTCTGGCTGGGTCGGGATCGGCAGCTCGCAGAGGATGTGGTTCAGGAGGCGCTGCTCAGAGCCTGGAAGGCTTACCGGGACCTGACCGATGCTGATTCGGCAAAGGCGTGGATGATATCCATAGTGCGTCGCGAGTTTGCCCGGACCTTCGAGCGTAAGCGGTTGGAAACAGTAGATATTTCGGATTATGAAGAGCAACTTTCTGGTACCGAGGACGACCCCCGCGTGGAGGAAATGCGCCAGGCCATCTTCGAACTGGAAGTCGATTACCGGGAGCCGCTGGCATTGCAGGTACTGATGGGACACACGACACGCGAAATTGCCGGGCTGATGGATCTCAGCGAAGGTGCGGTTCTGACCCGGCTGCATCGGGCCCGCGCAAAACTGAGACAGGCGATCGGCATTGACCAGTCTGGAGACGGAAGCGGGGATTCATGACGCCCGATGATCAGAATTCAGCCGGCCCCGCGGATTCCGGGAGCGACAAACGCTTCGAGGCCCTGATCGAAAGGGCGTTGCGTATTGACGTGCCAGACTCCGCTGCCAGGCATGCAAAGCGCAAGCTGCCGCGGTGGCCGTTTATCGCGGTGGCCGCCAGCCTGTTGCTGGCTGCCGGAATGCTGGTCAACTCACTGTATGACGCGCGCTATTTTGGCGGCGACGATCTGGCGACCGACGTCATCGCGCATGTCCTGCATGAGCCAGATCTGCTGCTACCGGCCGCTACACCGGCCGATGGCGCTGAATTCGATCAGGTCCTGCGTGAGGCTGGCGCCCGGTTCTCGGTGACACCCCCGGGGGTAAGTTTCGTCCGCCTGTGTCCGTTCCGCGGCCACATGGTCGCCCACTTTGTGGTCCGCGCCAGCCACGGCCCGGTAACGGTGCTGCTGCTGCCGGACGAACATGTGGAGGCACTGACACCGCTCGACGAACAGGGCTTTATCGGCACCATTGTGCCGCTCGACGCGGGCGGCAGTATCGCAGTGGTGGGTGAGGCTGACGAAGACATAGAGGAAGTAAGAAATCAGGTCGCCGGTGCGTTGCGCTGGCGGCTGTGACAGAGCCCCTGTAATGGGGATTAAGCGTCCCGGAAGGGGCTTGTTCCGATAGGAGAAAGAGCATGAGTGACAAGACAATCAATCCCGTTACCGTGGCCGTCGGCGCCGCATTGGCCACCTCGCTGGCCGGTATCTCCGTGGCCAGTGCAGGCACGACCCCGTTTGCGATGACCGCGCTGAGCAGCGGCTACATGGCTGATGTCCACTATGGCGAGGGCAAATGTGGCGAAGGCAAATGCGGTGGCGAGAAGGGTGAGGAAGGCAAGTGTGGCGGCGACAAGGGCGACGAAGGCAAGTGTGGCGGCGACAAGGGCGACGAAGGCAAGTGTGGCGGCGACAAGGGCGACGAAGGCAAGTGTGGCGGCGACAAGGGCGATGAAGGCAAGTGTGGCGAGGGCAAGTGCGGTGGTGACAAGGACGGCAAGAAGTCCTGATTCCGCTTGTCATGCGCCATGCCAGGCGCAATGATAGAGAGCCCCGGCCCGGTATTCGGCCGGGGCTTTTTTCTTGCGGGGCCGGGTCCATGGGAAAAGCCTGATGAAAACTGTTGCCGAATCAGGAGACCAACCCCGACGCTGCCCGTGGGCGCTCGGCGTCAGCCAGGCTTATCTGGACTATCACGATCACGAGTGGGGCGTGCCGGTATACGATGACCGGCGTCAGTTCGAGTTTCTGATCCTGGAAGGCGCCCAGGCGGGTCTGTCATGGTCCACCATCCTGCACAAGCGCGAAGGCTATGGCAGATTGTTTGCCGGCTTCGATCCGGAAAAAGTGGCGCGGTTTACACCACTGCGGATCGAAAAGCTGCTGCAGGATCCGGGCATCGTCCGTAATCGGCTCAAGGTAAACGCCTGCGTCAGCAATGCTCGGGCCTTTTTACAGGTTCAGCAGGAGTTCGGCAGCTTCTGCGACTATATCTGGAACTTTGTCGACGGCGAGCCGATACAAAATCGCTGGCGTCGTCAGGACCAGGTGCCGGCATCCTCGCCGCTGTCCGACCAGATCAGCAAGGATCTGAAACAGCGTGGTTTCCGCTTTGTCGGCAGCACCATCATCTATTCTCACTTGCAGGCCACCGGGCTGGTCAATGACCATCTGACGGATTGTTTCCGTTATCGGTCGTGTCAACATGGCGGACAGCATTCCTGATCCGCGGCCCGGTGCACGGCAGACCTGCGTAATATCCCGGCAGAATCAAGGAGATCGCCATGCAACCCGTCGTCACCGGCGCCATCACGGCACTGACCAGTCTGTTGTTCCTCGCCCTGTCTGCCCGGGTTGCAAGTCTCCGCCACAGTGAGAAGATCGGTATCGGAGATGGCGGGAACAGGATTCTGGCCCGGGCTGTCCGCGCCCACGGCAATCTCGCCGAACACGCTCCGTTCGTCCTGCTATTGATGATCTGCTACGAGATCAGCGGCGGCTCGCGCTGGATTTTGATCGGCAGCGGCGCAGCGTTTCTGGTCGGAAGAGTCCTGCATGCCCTGGGGCTGATGCGTACCGCCGGCAGTTCGTTCGGACGATTCTGGGGCGTGGTTGTTACCTGGCTGGTGCTGCTCGCGCTGTCGCTGGCCAACCTGAGCCTGTTGTTGGTGCAGCGCTGACTATCCCTGACAAAAAAGGGGCCGGAATCCGGCCCCTTTTTGCTGCAAACCGAACCGCTCATGACCCAGGCGGCTGCACCGGCATATATGTAGGCCCGGAACTGCCATAGGCCTGCATGTAATAGCTGTTGCCGCAACGGTAATAGGTGACTCCTTTCACCTGCTCGACCGCTGGTACACAGGGTAACTGCGCCGACGGCGGCGGAGGCGCATAGGCTGGTTGCGTGACTGGCGCAGGGTTCACCACAGTGGTTGTTGTCGTTGGCTGCGAAGACTTGGTCGCCGCGGAGCCCAGCGCCGCACCCACGACCAGGCCGGCGACCGCTGCTGCAGCAGTATCACCGTCGTTGTCGTTATTGTAGTAACCCGGCGGCGGCGGCGGGTAATAGCCCCCATGCGGCGGATAGTAGTAGCTACCGCCGTGATAGTTCTGGTTGTATTCCTTTTGACGACTATCCTGAGCCTGCGCCGCGCTGCTCTGACGGTTCTGCTGATTTTCAGACATGCTGGATTGACGCTGCGCCTGGTTGGAGGAGGTCATCGAAGCCATGCTGCTCTGGCGTTGCGCCTGGTTTTCGGTCGATGTGCCCTGCCTCGATTCCATCTGCGTAGAACGATCGCCCTGCATCTGGCCGCCGCCCTCGCCACCGCGAGAGAAGCCGCCTGCTTCACCGCCACGGGAGAAGCCGCCGCCGCCGTCGCGGGAGAAACCGCCGAATGACGCGCCGCCATCACGCGAGAATCCACCGCCGCCCCCGCCAAAACCGCGGGCATCGGCGTCGTAAACCGGCAACAGAGTGACCACAACGGCGGTCAAAGCGACCACCACTGCGCCACGTGTCAGTTTATTAGTATTCATTGTGTGTCTCCTGAAGCCTCGACTCCGCTTGCCGGTTGCGACGTGAACTGCGCGGCGAACGGAATCTTTGCGGCGTCCTTAGCGGGTTTGAACACAAACGCGGTCTTGTCGAATTTCGGTGATGCATTCCAGTTGGACAGATTCGCCCTGAACTGCGGCCATCCCTCGAGCTGGCTGTAGGTCATCACGATACGCAATGGCCATGGTTGCTCGCCATCGGCGATCCACACCTGAAATTCCATCGCATCGGTGCGCGCTGCAATATGGTCCGTAGATTGGCCAAACATATCCACGGTCTCGACAAATTCCGCCTCCAGCACTCTGCTCTCCAGTATTTGCTCGAAGTTTGTCAGCAGCAACGGAGCCAGAGGCAGCCTCAATTTCAATCCCTCCAGCAGGTACATCACAGCCGTATCCAGATCGGCGGGCTGCGCGATCTGCGCATACACCGAACTGTCTGCCGAATACACCGACATTTCCTTGCCGTCAAAGACCGTAACATCGCGCTTGCCATCGTTGGCGATCTGCTCTATTCGCAAGTTATCCGGCCGCTTGACAGAAACCTTGCGAGCCTCGCCAAACTCGATCATCTGACCGGTGTCCTGCAGCACATCGTACCTGGCGTGCATGTCGACACTGAACTTTTCCAGACCACCGAGATAGCCGGCCATTTCCAGTAAGCGCTGCCGTGCAAACTGCTGGGATTCGGTGGGCTCGGCAGCCGGCACGTCTGGCGTCGCAGCATCTTCCGCCATTGCCGGGATCGCCCAGGTGAACAGCGCGGCCAACATCGCGACCCCTGGCAGTAATCTATTTTGTAACATTTCTGTTCCTCACTGTTTTCGATTCGCTGCCGGCGAGATCATGGTGCCAGGCGTTGATAACCCGCATTCTCCACGGTGACCACAACATTCTTGGCCGGTGCGTTCAATATGGTTTTTTGCGCATAGATCGTGCCATCCGGCAGCACGGACATCGTCACATCCATGGAGATCGGGTCCTGGTTGCCGGTCCCCTGATCGACCAGGAAGGTGTTGACAGACAAGCCAAGCAGGCGATTTTCGGGCAGCTCGATTTTGACTCCCAATTTGTCATTAGGCATCAGATAGTCGCCAAACTCCAGGCCCACTTCATGACCCGGGTCGAGCATCTGCATGCTCATGTTGCCACTGTTGACTGACTGCTGGATCCGGTCCTGAGTAGGCGGGATGTAGTCGTGGACCAGCTTTTCGGCATTCTGCAAGTACTGCTCCATCTCTTGCTTTTTGTGTTCCTCAATTTTATGAATCAGGCGTCCGGGAGGCAGAATCCCCGGCAGCCCATCCGACCCGCCGGGACTTGATTCCAGCGTGACCTTCTCCAGGGCGCCGTCTGCGCCGTAGTAGCAGCGCTTTTCGACCTGCGATTTTTGCTCGCCATTTACCGTAATGGTGGTGGTCTCAATCCACTGATAGGCCCGCAACTGTTCCTGACTGGCCTTCAACCAGGCCTTGAGCTGGGCCACGCGATCCTGGAGAGTTTCCTGGGGCGCTGAAGCCTGGGCGAGTACGAGCGGCATGCCGGCGTTTTCCGAGGCCACCGCGCCATGGGCCGGGACCGTGGCGAAGGCACTGAGGAACACCGCGCGAAGTCCAGCGGCGGCGAATCGACTGGTTTTCATCATCCATCTCCGTTGAGGTATTGGCGGTGTTTGAGACAGCCGCACGGCTTCGGTTTCGGGTGCTGCGATATCCGGCGGCCGGCGGCTCACTCTCGTTGCTCATGCCAAGGTTCGCCTGCCCATCGCCCATCGCCCAGCGCCGGAGCCGGGCCATGCCGGGAATTTGGATTCCCGCGGAAGGCGCCCGCGCAGGGTGATCGGGCCAGCCGGGCACACGGACTTGTGTTTGATGTTGCCTCGGCAGGCATTCGCCATCTTAGGATCGGGGACATCGACAGCACTATCCGGCGCACCAATGCGTCGCTTCACCGTCAAGGATAGCACCGCGGCAAGGGGTGGAATAGCGGCCAGCCGGGTTCCGCAGGCAACGGCTCCCGATCTCTGCCGCTCCCCGGCAGACTATGCCTGGAGGACGGTCATTCCGGCCCCGGGGCGGGTACTCGGGACCAGTGCTGCAGCAGGTATTGCCGATCACCCGCACGGCCCAAGCCTTGCGCTCTGGTTGTCCCCTGCGAGACCTGCAGACTATCTTGCAAACACCTGGTCGTCATCGCGGAAGGATTTGAACTCCAGCGCATTCCCGGACGGATCGCGCAGGAACAGCGTGGCCTGTTCTCCGGTTTGTCCGGCAAAGCGGATTTTCGGTTCGATCAGGAATTGCGTGCCGATGTGTTGCAGCTTGTCAGCCAGCTGTTGCCATTCTTCCCAGTCCAGAATCAGCCCGAAATGCCGGGCCGGCACCTTGTCGCCATCTACCGGATTTGTGTCAGTGTCGCCGGCATCGGCAACCAGGTGAGCGCTGATCTGGTGACCTCGAAAATCGAAGTCTATCCAGCGTGCAGCTTCGCGGCCGACAGAGCAACCCAATACCGAGGTATAGAACACCCGGGTCTGTTCGATATCGGTCACCGGGAATGCCAGGTGAAAGCGAGGGCGGGCGGCGCTCATGCGGATTCGCCCAGCCAGTCCCGGGGTCGCAGGAATTCTTCATACAGCTCGGCCTCTGCGCTGCCTGGCGCTGGTGTCCAGTCATAGCGCCAGGTCACCAGCGGCGGCAAGGACATCAGGATAGACTCGGTGCGACCGCCGGATTGCAGACCAAACAGCGTGCCGCGGTCATAGACCAGGTTGAATTCGACATAGCGGCCGCGGCGATATAATTGGAATTGGCGCTCGCGATCGCCGAAAGGTATATCCCGGCGGTTTTCGACAATCGGCCGGTACCCCCGGATAAACGCCGAGGCCACGCTGCGAGTGAATTCGAAGCTGCGCTCGAAGCCCGATTCGTTGACATCGTCGAAGAACAAGCCGCCGATCCCGCGGGGCTCATTGCGGTGGCGCAGAAAGAAGTACTCGTCACACCATCTCTTGTAGCGTTGGTAAACGTCAGGGCCAAATTGGTCACAGGCATCCCGCGCCACCCGATGCCAATGGATCGCGTCCTCGCGGAATCCGTAGTATGGCGTCAGGTCAAAACCGCCACCGAACCACCAGACCGGGGGCTCGCCGGGCTTTTCGGCGACAAAAAAACGCCAGTTCCCGTGAGTAGTCGGAACATAGGGATTGTGGGGATGCAACACCATCGACACGCCCATCGCTTTGAAGCTGCGGCCGGCCAACTCGGGTCGATGGGCGCTGGCGCTGGGCGGCAGGTTCGTGCCATGGACCAGCGAGAAGTTGATACCGCCTTTCTCGAACAGCGCTCCGTCTTCCAGCACGCGGCTGTCGCCGCCTCCGCCCTCGGGACGTTGCCACTGGTCTCGCCGGAACTGTTTGCCGCCGTCGAGCGCCTCCAGCCCGGTGGTCAGCTCGTCATGCAGGCTGCGCAGCCATGATTCCACCGCCGCGATCTCAGATTCTCCAACACTCATATCACTATCCGCCCTGTGTCATGCTGCACGCAGTACTTTACCGGTGCTCGCGCAACGGATCTCGGTGGGCCGGGCATAGCCGCCAACGGCGCCCGGCAGGACACTGTCCACCAGCTGCGTAAAGCGGCGCCGTGCCTGCAGCGTTGTGCGTGCCGGAGGGCGTCCGCTCCGATTCGCGCTGGTGGAGACGATGGCGGTGCCGGCCGCGCGGCATAGTGCCGCGGCCAGTGGTTCTGCGGTGACCCGGACCGCCACTGTGGCGCGTCCGCCGGTGATCCAGGCCGGCGCCGCGGCGCTCGCGTTGACCACCCAGGTCACCGGACCCGGCCAGCTCCTTAGCATCCTTGAGCGTTCTTCAGCAGACGGCCGGATGAACTCATCGAGCTGCCCCGGCTCAGCCGCCAGCAGGATAAAGCCCGACTCGAGACCGCGCTTCTTGATCGTCAGGATGCGCGCGACGGCATCGGCGTCCAGCGGGTGGCAGCCGAGACCGAATACGGATTCCGTCGGGTAGGCGACGACACCGCCTTCGCGGATGATCCGGCCAGCTCGGGAAAGGGCAGAAACCGGACTCACGGCCAGTAATCAGTCAGCAGCATCCGTGGCCGGAGAAGCCGACGAGCCGCTCCCGCTTCCGGCCCGGGTCTTGCCGGCCGACGGCTTGCGGGCCGAGGTCTTTTTCCTGGTCGCAGGCTTCTTCTTTGCCGCCTTCTTCCGGGTGGTCTTCTTCCCGGTCTTCTTCTTGGCGCCGGCCTTGGTGGCTGTGGTCTTTTTCCTCGACGCCTTCTTCTTTGCGGCTTTCTTGCCGCGGCGAGCGGGAGCCTTTTCAATCGCCTCCTGGCACTGTGCAAGCGTCAGCGTCGCAGGGTCCGTGTCTTTGGGCACCTTGGCGTTCTTGTTGCCATCGGTGATGTAGGGGCCATACCGGCCGTTCAGTACGCGGATACCCTCGGCCTCGAATTCCTTGATCGTACGGTTGGCGTCCGCTTCCTTCTTCTCACTGATCAGCTCCAGCGCCCGTTCCAGACCGACGGTGAAGGGGTCGTCGTCCTTTTTCAGCGAGACATACTTCTTGCCGTATCGCACATAGGGTCCGAAACGGCCGATATTGGCGGATACTTCTTCACCTTCGGCGGTCTCGCCAAGGACACGCGGCAGCTTGAACAGTTCCAGCGCTTCCGCCAGTTCGATCGTATCCATCTTTTGCCCTGGTCGGAGCCCCGCAAACTTCGGTTTGTCCTCATCGTCCCGGGTGCCTATCTGGACGAAGGGTCCATAGCGGCCCATCCGTACGCTGACCGGACGGCCCGATTTCGGATCGACCCCAAGTTCGCGCGACTGAGCAGCCTCGGCCCGGGTGACCGAGGTAGCCTTGTCTTCCACCAGCTCGATAAACGGGCGCCAGAAGCGCTCCAGCAAAGGTACCCACTCTTCCTCACCCCGGGAGATGGCATCAAGCTCATCTTCGAGGCGCGCAGTGAAATCATAATCGACATAGCGCGTAAAGTGATCGGTCAGGAATCGGTTGACGATACGGCCTATGTCCGTAGGCATAAACCGGCGCCGGTCCATCTCCACATATTCCCGGTTCTGCAGCGTGGAGATGATCGAGGCATAGGTAGACGGCCGTCCGATACCGTATTCCTCGAGCGTCTTGACCAGACTGGCCTCCGAGAAACGCGGCGGCGGTTCGGTGAAGTGCTGGTCGGTAATGATATCCACCAGCTCGACGACATCGTCCTTCTCCAGTGGCGGCAGCAGGCGATCACCTTCGTCGTCGGCGTCGTCGTCCTGTCCTTCCATATACACCGCGCGATACCCGGGTTTCACCAGCACCGAGCCGGTCGCGCGGAACCTGGCCGCCAGGTTCGGGTCACGCGCCGGAGTCAGATCGACGGCGACGGTATCGAACACGGCGCTTTCCATCTGGCAGGCTACCGCACGCTTCCAGATCAACTCGTACAGACGCGCCTGATCGCGGTCGAGATAACGGGCCACGCTATCGGGATGCCTCGCCGCAGAGGTAGGCCGAATGGCTTCGTGGGCTTCCTGGGCATTCTTGGATTTGGTCTTGTAGAAGCGAGGCTTGTCCGGCAGATTTTCCTTGCCGAAACGTTCCACGATGACGCCGCGCAACTCGCTGACCGCTTCATTGGCCAGCGCCACCGAGTCGGTTCTCATATAGGTGATCAGACCGACCGATCCGTCGCCGACGTCGATACCCTCATACAATTTCTGCGCCGTGCGCATGGTCCGCTGCGCGCCGAAACCAAGCTTGCGAGAGGCCTCCTGCTGCAGCGTCGAGGTCGTGAACGGCGGCGCCGGATTTCGGCGCCGCTGCTTGCGGGTCACTTCGGAAACGGCAAGCTTGCCACCCGCAGCCTCGCGCAATCTGCCTTCTACCTCCGACGCACGTGTAGCGTCGGTGATGCTGAATTGCTCGACTTTGTCGCCGTCGAACATCGCCAGACGCGCTGAGAACGGGTGACCCTTCGCATCGGCCGCGGCGTCGATGGTCCAGTACTCGCGGGGGATAAAATCCTCGATTTCGCGTTCGCGCTCGCAGATCATGCGCAGCGCCGGGCTTTGCACACGCCCGGCCGACAGACCCGGCTTGATCTTGCGCCATAACAGCGGCGAGAGGTTGAAACCCACCAGATAGTCGAGAGCCCGTCTGGCCTGCTGTGCATCGACCAGCTCGGTCGACAGCTGCCTGGGATGGGTCATGGCTTCGTCGATCGCGCCGCGGGTGATTTCGTGGAATACCACGCGGTGCACTGGTTTGCCGTCCAGCAAGCCGCGCTCCTTCAGGATTTCCTGCAGGTGCCAGGAGATGGCCTCACCCTCGCGGTCCGGATCGGTCGCGAGATATAGCGCATCGGCCTTTTTCAATGCCCGGGCGATGGCGTCAACGTGCTTCTGATTGCGCTCGATGACTTCGTAGCTCATGGCGAAGCCGTGCTCTGGATCGACAGCGCCCTCCTTCGGCTTCAGATCGCGGACATGGCCGTAGGAGGCCAGGACCTTGAAGTCCTTGCCCAAATATTTTTCCAGCGTCTTCGACTTGGCTGGCGACTCGACAACGATCAGATGCTTGCTCATGACTCCAAAAAACCTGAGCCGCGGTGTTTGGCCGCGGCTCCAGTGTTGACTGCGTGTGTCTGCTTAATGTGCAGAGGAGACACGGTCCTCGAAGACCAGATCTTCCATCCGGGCATAGGCCGTCTCCTGGCCCGGCTGGCTGAACAGTATCATCAGTACCACCCACTTGATTTGCTCGATGTCGACTTCTTCCGAGCCGAGAGCCATCACCCGGTCGATGACCAGCTCCCGCTGGGCCGGAGAGAGGATCCCAATCTGCTCAAGGTACATGATGTAGCCTCGGCAGCCAGCATCCAGCCTGGTGAACTCATGATCGTTGAACACGCGAACCGCGCGCTCGGTGGGTGACTGCCAGACGGGATCCTCGTCCCGAGCTGCAAGCCCGTCCAGCCACTCGAGTGCCTTATCGATCTCGCCGTCATGGAAACCGGCCCGCTCCAGCTCCTCACGCAGAGCGTTGCGGTCTGCTTCGGGTTCTGTATCAGCGTCGGTATACGTCTCGAACAGATACATCAGGACGTCGAGGACGTTTTCCTTCATATCAGAACCTCTTCCCTACGCGGGTGTAACGGCCACCCGCTCCGGATGCCACATATCCCTGGAGCTCCAGGATCAGGAGCATGGAGGAAACCTCTGCCGTCGTCAATTTCGTGCGTTCGGCCAGTTGGTCGACGCTGACCGGGTCGCCGCCACAGGCTTGCAACAGCTCTGTGTACTCTTCTGTCAGTGTCTTGCCAGGAAGATCGCGTCTGCCGCCGGACTCAGGCCGGCTCGCGGTCTGATCGATCAGGCTGCCGAGCAGAGGACCCAGCTCGGTCAACACGTCCTCACCGGACTCGACCAGCTTGGCGCCGTCCCTGAGCAGGCGATGGCAGCCGCGAGCCATTGGGTTGTGGATGCTGCCGGGAATCGCAAACACCTCTCGGCCCTGTTCGGCCGCGAGCCTGGCGGTAATCAATGAACCGCTGCGCAGCGTGGCTTCGACCACCAGTACCCCGAGTGCAAGGCCGCTGATCAGGCGATTGCGCCGGGGAAAGTTTGCCCGTTGGGGAGGCGTACCGGGAAAAAACTCCGAGACCAGCGCTCCGCGCTGCGCAATTTGCGCGGCCAGTTCGGTATGAGCCGCTGGATAGGCGATATCCAGACCAGTGCCACAGACGGCGATTGTGGGTGACCCCTGCTGCAGGGCACCACGATGCGCCTGGCCGTCGATACCCAGCGCAAGGCCACTGGTGATCAGCAGACCGCAGCGACTCAGGAAGGCGGCGAATTCAAACGCATTTTCAGCACCGCCCGGGCTCGGGTTTCGGCTGCCGACGACAGCCAGCTGTGGTTCGCCGAGCAATTTCGCTTCGCCCTTTACGAACAGCGCCAGGGGCGCATCGGCTATACCGCGCAGCATCTGGGGATAGTCCGGCGACGCGATGGTCAACAGATGATGCCGCTCAGCGTCCTGATCCAACCAGCCCAGGGCAAGGTCGACCTGCGCGCCGGGCCCGGGACTGGCCGAAGCGGGATGATGCTCGAATCCCAGCTTGCGCCATTTTCCTGCGCCCGCGGCGATCGCCTGCGCGGCGCTGCCAAATTCCTGCAACAGGGATTCGGCGCTCGTCGCGCCGATCCCCGGCGTGCGCGCCAAAGTCAGCCAGGCTTCCAGTTCAGTCATTGATTCATCGGATCGCAAAGCAAAAACGCCGGCATTGAGCCGGCGCTTGTGCATATTATCAAAGACGCGGCTTGCTCAGGACGTCAGGGATTGCGCACCATGTCCAGCACGCTAATGGTGTTTTCAGCCCTGACGATAAGCCCGTAGCTGATCTCGTCAAAGGTCTTGAATACCATCAATAGACCCGCATACTCCTCCGGCAACTGGACCTTTTCCTTAAACATGATGCCCTTGGAGAACCGGTCCACCTCGGTCCGGCCGGCCTGATAGACGGCCAGCACATGGCCCTGATCCAGGCCATCCTTGCTGCCCCGGTTCAAGGTCACGATCTGATACTGACCGATGATGGACACGCCGTCGAACACCGCAATGATAGAGCCTTCGACCGGTTTGTCGGGCGAGCGCGGGGTGAAATACAGCGGGAAGTCATTGACCACCGGCAGCAGAATGTCCCCGTTCGTCGCTTCGCGCTGGGTCGCATTCAGGAACAGCGTGGCAGGATCGCCGGTGCGTATGATGGTGCCCTCGCCGACGTAGATGCCCTGGTATCCGAGCACATCGCCATCGTCCGGATCCACCAGCTTGTCGCCGACGCGCATCACCGAATAAAGCTGCTGGTCGGCAAACTCGGCCCCGCGAACATAGACCTCGGTGCCGGCGCCGTGGACAAGATGTCCTTTACGGCTGGTCAGGATGTACGGCGCGTTCTCGATCGTGTCCTTGTCCAGTACTGTCGGCTTGGACAGGAACGGCTTGACGATCTCAAGCGGTATCGTCTGGATCGCCTGATCCAGTGCTTCAGCGCGAATCCGCGGCGACAGACGATCAGTGGTGCCGCGTTCGAGTACCAGTCGCGGCTGACCATCGATGTACACCAGGCTGATCACATCGCCGGGGTAGATCAGGTGCGGATTGGCAATCTGCGGGTTGGCGTACCAGATTTCGGGCCAGTACCAGGGATCCTTGAGAAACATCGCCGAGATGTCCCAAAGAGTGTCTCCCTTGACCACTACATAACGATCCGGGTGCGCCGGGTTCAACCTCGGCGCAGGCTTGGCCGGCGCCTGGTAAACCGGAGCAGGCGCGGTCGAAGCGGCCGGCGCTGCGGGCTTGGCCGTCACCGCAGGCGGGGCCGGGGCTGCCTCTGCCGGTTTGTCAGCCGGGGGTGACGAAGCGCATCCTCCGACCAGCAAAGACGCCATCAGAACCTGCGCCAGGCGGCTTGCACGGGCGGGTACACAAAGGGGGGACAGGGCCGAGCGTCGCTCCATCGGTCGTCTCCAGACGCCCACGCTGGGGGGCGGTTGGCTGTTATAATTGGCCACTAATCAATCGCTGGCGTTCCGGTGGTCTCAGCGAGGCCCTCTCGAAGAGGCGTTTACCCCGCTCGAGACTGGAACGGACATTAGCATGTAGTGTCAGTATTGTCATAATTCTAGCGTCGGTTTGTGACGCACTACACGAAATTAGAAACTCGTCGACTATGGCTCTATTAACAATTCTCGAATATCCGGACCCCAGGCTGCGAACGGTAGCCAGGCCCGTGGCGTCGGTGGACGACGATATCCGGCGTCTGGCCCAGGACATGCTTGAGACCATGTATGACGCGCCCGGCATCGGCCTGGCGGCGACTCAGGTGGACGTGCATCTTCGGATGCTGGTGGCCGATGTTTCCGAAGCTCACGATGATCCCCGCGTGTTTATCAACCCGGAAATCATCGAGAAAGACGGCATCGAAATTACCGAAGAGGGTTGTCTGTCGGTTCCCGGCGTGTACGAGCGGGTAGAGCGCGCCGAGCACATACGGCTGCGATCGCTTGATCTCGATGGAGAAGTACGTGAGACCGAGGCCGAGGGCCTGCTCGCGGTCTGTATCCAGCACGAGATCGATCACCTCGACGGCAAGCTGTTCGTCGACTATCTGTCGGATCTCAAGCGGACCCGTATCCGCAAGCGGCTGGAGAAGGCCCGGCGCAGCCAGACGCCGGAGCCCGTCAATGTGCGCACGCCCGCGATCTGAATTCGCCCCCATCGAGTGAGAACGTTTGACCTGATTTTTGCAGGGAGTTCTGACTTCGCGGCCGTCAGTCTGACCGCACTGCTCGATGCCGGGCATAACATCAAAGCCGTCCTGACCCAGCCGGATCGACCCGCAGGCCGCCGTCGCAAGCTAACCCCGACGCCGGTACGGCAGCTGGCCATGCAGCGTGGGCTGGAGGTCAGGATGCCGTCGCGCCTGAGGGATCCGGCTGTCGCTGCCGGTCTGCATGCGTTGGCCGTGGACGCGATGATTGTGGTCGACTATGGTCTGCTGATCCCTGCATCGATCCTGGGCTTGCCCCGCCTGGGTTGTATTAACGGTCACGCTTCACTGTTGCCCCGATGGCGCGGGGCGGCGCCGATCGAGCGCGCGGTCCTGGCCGGGGATGCAAAGACCGGGATCACCGTGATGCAAATGGATCGGGGCCTGGACACCGGCGACATTCTGCTGGTCCGGGAGACTCCCATAGCGCCGGACGAAACCGCCGGGCAGTTGCGCGAACGCCTGGCGGCGCTTTGCGCAAGCGCGCTGGTCGAGGCGCTTGATCTGATCGCAGCCGGCAATCTGATCGCCACGCCGCAGCCCGATGAGGGCGCTTGCTACGCGGAAAAGCTCGGCTCAGACGATGCACAACTCAACTGGGGTGATTCTGCCTCGCGGCTGAGCCGCGTGGTGCTCGCGTTTAATCCACGCCCGGGCGCCTGGACCTGGTATCGAGGCGCGCGGATGAAGATTTTCGAGGCAGAGCCCCTGAGCGTGCTGACCGATGACGCTGAACCCGGCCTGATCCTTGGCGGCGGCCGTGACGGGCTGGATATAGCAACCGGGGACGGAGCGCTTCGGGTCCGCAGCCTGCAGCTGCCCGGCGGCAGGCCAATGAATGCGATGGCGTTTTTGAATGGTCATCGGGCGGTTGGCGAGATCCTTGGCCAAGCTGCCGACAGCGCTGCGCTGCAGGGCTCGGTCCAGCAGACGGTTGCCAAGGTCGCAGACGACACCGCTGATGAGTAATGGCGCCGAGTCTCGGGCCGTGGCTGCCCGCGTGGTCAGTGGAGTCGTGGCTGGTGGCCGATCCCTGAACGATATTCTGACGCCGGCGCTGCTCGGTCTGGAAGATGCTCGTGATCGCTCGTTGACACAGGCTTTGGTGTACGGGACGCTGCGCTTTCAGCCGCGACTCCAGCTGATTCTGAATCAGCTGCTGGACAAGCCGCTCAAGACCCGGGAAGCAGAGTTGAACGGCCTGTTGCTGGTCGGTTTGCATCAAATCTCAGGCATGGGCATTCCGGATCATGCGGCGGTGGCATCGACCGTGGATGCGGCCGCCCGGATCAGCCGTCAGCGGGCGCGGGGCCTGGTCAACGCCATCCTGCGGCGATTTCTGCGCGAGCGTGAGGCACTGGAGGCAATCGCCGACTCGACCCCTGCCGGTCTTTACAGCCACCCGGACTGGATGATCGATCGATTGCGTGCCGACTGGCCGGAGCACTGGCAAGAAATCCTTGAACAAAACAACCGGCATCCGCCGATGTGGCTACGTGCCAACATGAATCGAGCCTCCCCCGAGGACTGGATGGCAGCGCCAGGCGCACCGCCCGCAGAGCTGTCGCCGTGGGCCCCGGCTGCGCTGCGTCTGGAGCAGCCTGTGGACGTGGCCATGCTGCCGGGTTTCGAAGACGGCGTGATCTCGGTACAGGATGCAGCCGCCCAATTGGCGGCCCATCTGGTGGCGCCGTCCCCCGGGCAGCGAGTGCTTGATGCCTGCGCGGCTCCGGGCGGCAAGACCGGCCATCTGCTTGAGCTTTGCCCGCAGCTCGAACTGACCGCGGTGGATCTCGACCCGGAGCGCCTGGCACGGGTTGGTCACAATCTGCAGCGCCTGTCGGTTAACGCACAACTGATCGTCGGAGACGCGGCCAACCCCGATGACTGGTGGGAAGGCCGGCCGTACGACGCGATTTTGCTCGATGCCCCGTGTACGGCCAGCGGCGTCATACGGCGGCACCCGGACATCAAGCTACTGCGGCGCCCGGCCGATGTGACACGGCTGGGCGCGCTGCAGGCGCTGTTGCTGGACCGCCTCTGGCCATTGCTCGTCCCCGGCGGGCGATTGGTCTATTGCACCTGTTCGATATTCCGCGCCGAGGGTCCGGGCCAGATCGAGGCCTTTCTTGAGCGCACTCCGGATGCCAGCCTGGATCCCGCGCGGACCGGCGCCGGATGGGGCATCGAGGCCGATCCCGGCCGCCAGATCGTGACCGGTGAGGCAGGCATGGACGGCTTCTATTATGCTTGCCTGAGCAAATCAGGCTGAGCCATGCGCGCGATTTCCAGACAAGCAGATACGGTACCCGGCGGAGGCTGGCGCAAGCTGCCTGTGTGCTTGCTGGCCATGGTTCTGTGGTGGGCTCCGCCGGCCTGGGCCGACAAGGATGGCGACATTGATATCCGTTCGGCTTTCACCGAGGTCGTGGATGGCGTCTATTACCTCAGCGGCCGGGTCGAGCTTGCATTGAGCGATGACGCGCTGAAGGCGCTGGAGAACGGTGTCGCACTGGGCATCGAGTTTCAGATCGATGTGTCTCAACGGCGCCGGTATATCTGGGACAGCACCGTCGCCAGTCTGAAACAGCGTTACGAGCTGGCGTTTCATGCCCTGACCGGCCGATACGTGCTGGCGAATCGCAACAGCGGTGAGCGGGAGTCATTCAGTACTCTGGACGGAGCCCTGGCCCGGGTCGGCGTCATCGATCGCCTGCCGATCATCGACGAGGCGCTGCTTCAGGTCGATACCCGCTACGACGGCAATCTCCGCGTTGAAATGCAGATCAAGCAGATGGAGGGGCCTCTGCGGGTGCTGACCCTGTTCTGGGGGGACTGGCATATCACCAGCGAGTGGTACCGATGGCCAATGCAGCGTTAAAGCGAGCCGGAATGATCCTGCTGCTGGTCGCAGGCCTGTTGCTGTGGATCGGCGCGATGGTGTTGCTGGCCATGGCCACCGAGGATGCGGACGAGTTCGGCCGCCTGTATGGCTGGCTGTTTCTGCTCAACGCGCTGGGCGTCCTGACGCTGCTGGTGCTGATATTCGGCAATCTGGTCCAGCTGGTGCGCGAATACCGTAGCCACACGCCTGGCTCGCGGCTGAAATCGCGCATGGTTGCCACTTTTGTGGTGCTGGCGGTCGTGCCGCTGATCATCGTCTATTATTTTTCGATCCAGTTCCTCAATCGCGGCATCGAAAGCTGGTTCAGCGTCGATGTCGAGAAAGGACTTTCCAATGCGCTGAACCTGAGCCGCGCTACGCTGGAAATCCAGATGCGCGACTATGTGCAGATCACCGAGAAGATGGCTAACCGCCTGCGCGGACGCTCAAACTCTTCGTTCGCCGCAGAACTGGCCCGATTGCAGCAGGATAGCGGTGCAAACGAGATTACCGTCGTCGGCCGCAACAACCGGGTGGTCGCCTCGATATCGGAGCGTAACGATCTGGAGGTGCGCGCCACCCCTAACGACGAAATCCTGCTGCAAATCCGGGCCAACGACAGCTACGTGAGTCTGGATCCACTGGGAGACGACGGTTATCGGATTCGGACCGCGATCCGGATTCCTTCGGCAGATCCGTTTGCCGAGCAGCACATTCTGCTGGCGATATTTCCGATCTCTGAACGGATCAGTTCCCTGGCTGACGCCGTGCAGACCTCGTACGCGGAATACGGCGAATTGTCGTATATGCGGCGGCTGCTCAAATACAGTCTCAGCCTGACTCTGACCATGGTTCTGCTGCTGTCGATGCTGGCGGCTGTCTGGGGCGCGTTCTTTTTCTCGCGCCGCCTGGTCGCGCCGATCCAGGACCTGATTGCGGGCACCCGCGCGGTAGCTCACGGCCATCTGGATACGCAGCTGCCGCTGCCCGGCAGCGATGACATGGGTTTCCTGGTGCGCTCGTTCAACGACATGACCCGGCGCCTGTCAGAAGCGCGCGAATTGGCTAGCAGCAGCCAGTTGGCAGTAGAGAGCGAGCGTGCGTATCTGTCTGTAATCCTCGGCCGGCTCTCGACCGGCGTCGTGTCGCTGGAGACCGATTGGCGGGTGCGCACCGCAAATGAGGCTGCCAGCGCGATCCTGGGCGTCGACCTGTCGGCGGCCATCGGCAGCCCCTTGCTGGAAGTGGCGCGGGGCAAGCCCTTGCTGGAGCAATTTGTCGATGCGGGGCGGCATCACATCATGCTCGGAGAGACGGATTGGCGTGAGCAGATTGTGTTGCGCGGCGAGGTGGGACGCCGGGTTCTGATGTGTGCCTGCTCGGCCTTGCCGTCCGAGTCCGGTGATCCGACTGGTTACGTGATCGTGTTCGACGACATCACCGCGTTGATTCAGGCACAACGGGATGCCGCATGGGGCGAAGTCGCGCGGCGGCTTGCGCACGAGATCAAGAATCCGCTCACGCCGATCCAGCTGTCGGCCGAGCGGATGCGGCGGCGTTTCCTGGATCAGATGCAGGATCAGGACGCGGAGATCCTGGAGCGGGCCACACGCACGATCATCCAACAGGTCGAAGGCATGAAACAGATGGTCAATGCCTTTAGCGAATACGCGCGCGCGCCGGACATGAATCTGGCGCGAACCGATCTGAACCGCCTGGTGACCGAAGTGGTTGAGCTCTACCGGGTGAGAGAAATCCAGGCGGACATGCGTCTCGAACTGGAGCCCGACCTGCCCCAGGTCGAGGTGGATGGGGTACGCATCCGGCAGATTCTGCACAACCTGATCCGCAACGGCCTCGAGGCGCTGGAGCATCAGCCCGGCGCTTGCCTCACCATATCAACGGATCTGGTCAGCGTCGATCAGCATCCCGCGGTAACGATTTCGGTGCGGGACAATGGGCCGGGTTTCTCTGGCGACGCGCTGGAACATGTCTTCGATCCGTATGTGACGACCAAGCCCAAGGGCACCGGGCTGGGACTGGCCATTGTCAAAAAGCTGGTGGAAGAGCACGGTGGACGCGTCGAGGCGTCGAACGCCAGTGATGGCGGCGCCCTGCTGAGTATTGTGCTGCCTGCGGATGAGGATGCGCGGGAAGCGTTGTTACGCAAGGAAAGTGGACACCCTGATTACCGGAGAGAAAGAGCATGAGTAGCGCTCGTATCCTCGTCGTCGATGATGAGTCAGATATCCGCAGCCTGCTGGAAGAGATCCTGAACGAGGAAGGCTATGAGGTCACCGTGGCCGCGGATGCCGTCGAGGCCCGGGCACGGCGCGACCAACACGAGCCTGATCTGGTCCTGCTCGATATCTGGATGCCGGACACAGACGGCATCACGCTGCTGCGCGAGTGGTCAGAGGACCCGGCGCGCAGCGCTTGTCCGGTAGTGATGATGTCTGGTCATGGCACGGTCGAGACCGCCGTCGAAGCAACCCGGCTCGGAGCCTTTGACTTTATCGAGAAGCCGGTGTCTCTGGCCAATCTGCTGCGGGTGGTGGAGCGCGCGCTGGAGTCTGGCCGGACGCAGTTGAAACTCGGTGCACGCAAGCTGGTGCCGCCGATGCTGACGCCGTTGGGGAAGAGTCCCGCCATGCGCAGCCTGCGCGAACAGGTAGAACGGGTCGCGCTGCACGATACAGCGGTGCTGTTGCAGGGTGAGTCGGGCACTGGCCGGGAGATGTTCGCCCGCTATCTGCACTCGCGCAGCGCCCGCTCCGATCTGCCCTTCGTCACCCTGATAGCGGCGTCGCTGGTCGATGAAGACGCGTCCCGGCAACTGTTCGGGATCGAAAACGGTCAGGATGTGCACCCGGGCGTATTAGACGAGGTCGCCAACGGCACGCTGTTCATCAATGAGGTGGCCGATTTGCCGCCGGCGGGTCAAAAGGCTTTGCTTGGGGCGCTTGAAGCGGGCAGCTATACGCGCGTCGGAGGGACCAGCCCGAGACCGCTGAACTGCAGGATTCTGAGCTCCGCGGCGCCTGGTTTTGACAAATTGGCGCCGAGGACCTTCCGTCGTGATCTGTTGTCACAGATCGCCGTTGTCACGCTGCGCATCCCGCCGCTGCGCGAGTATTCCGAGGATGTGCCGGAGCTGCTGCGTTATTACGTCGACAAACTGGTGGAGGCGGAGCAGTTGCCGTTTCGGCGATTCAGCGTTGCGGCGCAGAACCGGCTGCGGCACTACCCGTGGCCGGGTAACGTGCGCGACCTGAAAAATCTGGTCCACCGGCTGCTGATCCTCGGCGGTGGCGAGGAGATTTCTCTGCGTGAGATAGAGGAACTGATCGCCGCCGAGACAGTGAGCAGCGAGCCGCTGGTAAAACAGGATCTGCTGGCGCTGCCTCTGCGCGAGGCGCGCGAGCAGTTTGAGCGCGCCTATCTGCAACAACAGCTGATTTTCTGCGAGGGCAAGGTCGGCAGCCTGGCGAAGCGGGTTGGTATGGAGCGCACGCATCTGTACCGAAAGCTACGCTCGTTGGGAATAGACTTCCGTCAGTCCGCGTCCGAAGATTGAGTCAGCGGCCGGGGCCGAAATTTCCCGTCGTCGCCAAATTCGGGCGCCGAGTCCGGGAAATTGCTCAGGCTCAGCATTTCGATAACCTGTCCCGCTTCCTGGCCGGGATCGGGCACCGGTCCGCCGGGCCGCCGCTGGCGGAAGGAATGAATCTGTCCTGACAACAGACTGCCGTCGCTGGCGAGCTCTACCATCAACAGCGGGGCCAGGCCGTTGTCTCCGGTTACACGGATTCCGTAGTAAGTGGCGAAGTTGCCAAGGCTGTAGGCGATCAGGCGCCCCTGATGGATCTCGATGCCGCGGGGCACATGCGGACCGTGACCAATGACCAGGTCCGCGCCCGCAGCCACCGCGCCGCGAGCAAAACCGGCCACGTCGCCGCGGTTCTCGCCGCGATAGAATTCTTCCGCGAACGGTACCCGGCTCACGTCACCGGCCTCGCCGCCTGCGTGCATGGAGACAATGACGATATCGTGGTTTTCCGCCAGCGCGGCAATCAGCGCCCGGGCATCTTCTGGCGACAGCAGATCATGAGCGCCCTTGAACGGAGCGAAGGCGATCATCGCCACCTGTAATCCGTCTACGCTCCATGAGGCCACATCGCCCTCGCGCCCGGAGTGACGGACGCCGTGAGCCGCGAGTGCCGCCATCGAGGCGTCACGGCCTTCTTCTCCGAAGTCCCGGGCATGATTGTTGGCCAGGCTCATTACGGTGAAACCGGCATCGGCGAGCAGAGCGGCGTAACGGGTGGGGGAACGAAACAGATAGCAGGCACCCGGATCAGAGCAGGTCTTGGCCGGTTCGCCGCCATCGAGGAGTACCCCTTCGAGGTTACCGAAGGCTACATCCGCCGAACGCAACAATGGCGCCGCCGCACCGAGCAGTGACCTGCCGTCGTCATCGGCCAGGCGGTTTTGCGGGAAGTCGGTACCGAGCATGATGTCGCCGACCGCGGCGACCGACAGCGTCGAACGGACGGTTTGCTCCGGTGGCGCGGTCGCCGGGACGGCAAAAGGCGAGGCCGATTGCGCATTGACCTGAGTTGCGGCCAACAGGGCCAGGACTGCAATCCAGGCGCACCGCGTTTTCGTCATTGTTGCCGTGCTCACTGCCCGGGCACCTTGGCGCGTAACGCCAGATATTCGATGCCAGCGCCGCTCAGCAGTGACTGCATACGCCGCAACTCGGCCGGGTCGCTGACCGGCCCGATCTGCACCCGGTAATGATCGCGCTCGTTAACGGTGACCTTGCGGATATCCGAGGACAGTCCGAGCAGCGCCAGGCTGGCCTTGCGCCGATCTGCATCCTCGAACTGGCGGAACGACCCGGCCTGGAGATAATAGGTCCCGGCCGCCATTTGCTGCGGGGCCCGGGCCGCACCATCGGCGGGGGCCGATGCGCCCGGGACCACCACTTCATAGTCCGGCAGGATCTCGTAGAAGTCGAACACCGGTCCGCTGTCCTCGGGTTCCGGCACTACCGCTGTTGCCGAAGCCGGGGCGCGCCGTAGCGGTTCCTGTGGCGACGTATCCCGGCTATGAAACAGATGTACCAGCAACGCCACCGCGAGCCCGAGTGCGAGCCCGGCGATGAATCCGCTCTGGCTCTTTTTGCCAGCGCTTGAGCGCCCGCTGCGCTTGCGGTGTTTATAGTCCCTGGCCATTGCGGCAGTCCTACATGCTCTCTGGAGCGGAAACGCCGACCACCGCCAGACCATTGCGCAGCACCTGGCGCGTAGCCGCAATTAGCATCAGTCGGGCATTGCGCAATCCGGCGTCGTCGACCAGAAATGTGTGGGCGTTGTAATAGGTGTGGAATTCATTCGCCAGTTCGCGCAGGAAGTTGACCAAGGTCTGCGGGGCACGATTCACCGCCGCAAGCTCGATGACTTCCGGATAGCGACTCAGCGCGCGCATCAGGCTTTGTTCATGATCCTGTTGCAGACGATCCAGCGCGGCGAGACCGGCCTGCTCTTCCCAGGCCTGTCCGTTCTCATGCAGCTGGCGGAACACGCTGCAGATACGCGCATGGGCGTACTGGATGTAATAGACCGGGTTCTCGTTGCTGCGGGACTTGGCCAGCTCAAGGTCGAAATCCAGATGCTGGTCGTTGGAGCGCATCACATAGAACAGTCGCGCCGCGTCGTTGCCCACCTCCTCGCGCAGCTCACGCAAGGTGACGAACTCCCCGGAGCGTGTCGACATCTGGACCTTCTCGCCGCCGCGGTAGAGCACCGCGAACTGCACCAGCCGAACCTCAAGGGATTCCGGCGGTTCGCCCATCGCAGCCAACCCGGCACGAACTCTGGCCACATAACCATGGTGATCCGCGCCCAGCACATCGAGTAGCTGATCGAATCCCCGCTGCCGCTTGCCAAGGTGATAGGCGATATCGGATGCGATGTAGGTCGTCTGGCCATTTTCCCGGACCACGACGCGGTCCTTCTCGTCGCCCAGATCCGTGGCCCGGAACCAGAGGGCGCCGTCCTTGTAGTAGGCGAGGTCGTCGGTCTTCAGCTTTTCGATCGCGGTACCGACCAGTCCCGAGTCGGTCAGGCTGCGCTCGGAAAACCATTCATCCATATTGACCCCGAAATCCTCGAGGTCCTCGCGGATGTCGGTCAGAATACCTTTGAGGCCGGCATCGAGTACGCTGCGATAGTCATCGCCCAGCAGTAGACGCATGTTGCGAACCAGGCCGTCGATATGGGTTTCCTTGTCGCCGGCCGGCGCATCCGCTGGGACATCGGCAAAAACCGCTGCCGCGGATCGGTGGAACCGATCCCCTTCGCTGCCACGCAGGCTTGCAGCGATCTCACGGATATAGCCGCCGCGGTAACCGTTGCTCGGAAATTCGAAGGCTTCTCCACCGAGTTCAAGGTAGCGCAGCCAGATACTGGCAGCCAGGATATCCATCTGACGGCCGGCGTCATTCACGTAATACTCGCGATGCACTTTGTAACCGCAGGCATCCAGCAGGTTAGCCACGCTGTCGCCATAGGCCGCGCCGCGCCCGTGACCGACATGCAGCGGCCCGGTCGGGTTTGCGGACACGAACTCCACGATCACCGAGCGGCCGGCGCCTGACTGATTGCGTCCATAGTCGGAACCCTGTTTATGGATCGCTTCGACCTCGAACTCAAACGCCCTCGGCGCCAGCTGGAAGTTGATGAACCCGGGACCGGCTATAGAGGTCGCGCTGACCAGATCCGACTCGGGCAGAGCCGCCACAATCATGGCCGCGACTTCGCGTGGGTTCCTGCGCGCTGCCCTGGACAGAGTCATCGCGACGTTGCAGGCGAAATCCCCATGCCTGGGGTCACGCGTACGTTCGATCCGTGGCTGAATCTCCGCCGCTTCGGCCGGCAGCGAATCGCCCGCGAGTGTTTGCAGGGCTCGCGCCACCAGGGATTCGATTTGAGTCTTCACCGGATTCCTCGCTCGGGATTCCCGGATGGGGATTCCCCGATGGGTCAGGCCGCGCATTCTACAGTGGCCCGGCCAGGGAAAGAAACGCGGCAGCTGTGGCTAAAACAGCTCAACCGGGTCGACATCCAGCGACCATCTTACTGTGCGTGCGCGGGATGACTGTTCGATTCCGGACAGCATTTGCGCCAGCAAAATATGCAGGGCCGCCCGCCGCCCGGACTGGAGCAGAAGCTGCGCCCGGTACCGTCCGGCGCGGCGTTCCATCGGCGCCGGGGCGGGTCCGAGAATCCTGACCCCCGGGCCAGCGGCTTGTTCCGCAAGCACCCTGCAATGCTGCAGGAACCCGATCGCCTGGTCGGGCTGGTGGGCTTCGGCGCGAACCAGCGCCAGGTGGCTGAAAGGAGGCCAGCCAGCGAGTTCGCGCTGGTCAAGTGCGGCACTGGAGAAGGCCTCATAGCCACCCCTGATCAGGTCCTGGAGTAGCGGATGTTCCGGGTAGGCGGTCTGGATCAGGACCTCTCCGGCGCGATCGCGCCGGCCGGCACGGCCAGCTACCTGAAGTATGGTCTGCGCCAGGCGCTCGTCGCTGCGGAAGTCGGTGCCGAACAGGCCCTGGTCCGCATTCAGCACGCCCACCAGTGTGACGCCAGGGAAATCATGTCCCTTGGTCAGCATTTGGGTGCCGACCAGAATGCGAATCTCGCCGCTGCGCATATCGGCCAGGATATCGTCCAGGCTGCCGCGAGAGCGGGTCGCGTCACGGTCTATTCTCGCGACCCTGGCATCCGGAAAGTAGCTGTTCAATGTCTCCTCGATACGTTCCGTGCCCTGGCCGACAGGTTTCAAATCGCTGGCGCATTCCGGGCAATGCGCCGGAGGCCGTGATTCGGTGCCGCAGTGGTGGCAACACAATCTGTTCCTGCCCTGATGCAGGGTCATACGGGCGTCACACCGCCGGCACTCAGCCAGCCAGCCGCATTCGGTGCAAAACAGCACCGGGGCATAGCCGCGCCGGTTCAGAAACAGCATCACCTGCCCATCGGTCTCGAGATGTCGCTGCATGGCCTTCAGCAATGGCGGGCTCAATCCATCCCGTGCCGGAACTGTTCGCAGATCGATGATCTTCAGCTCGGGATGCTGGGCTGCGCCGGGTCGTTCCGGCAGCGGCAGGCGCTGGTAACGGCCGCTACGAGCATTTTGCAGGGTCTCCAGCGATGGCGTCGCGGAGCCGAGCACGACCGGCACATTGCTCATGCGAGCGCGGACTACGGCGAGATCGCGAGCAGAATACCGGAAACCCTCCTGTTGCTTGAGCGAGGGGTCATGCTCTTCATCGACAATAATCAGGCCGCAATTGGCGAGCGGCGCGAACACCGCGGAGCGAGTGCCGATCACCACCGGTGCGGCTCCCCATCGCGCGGCCCGCCAGGCCGCAAGCCGGTCGGTATCGCTCATGCCTGAGTGAAGCACCGCAAGCGGAAAGTCGAAACGAGAGCCAAATCGCTCTACCAGCTGAGGCGTCAGCCCGATCTCCGGCACCAGCACCAGGGCCTGGCGGCCGGCCGAGACTACGGACTCGATCGCCGCGAGATAGACTTCGGTTTTGCCACTGCCAGTGACACCGTGCAGCAGGATCGAACGAAATGCGGGCAGCGCGTCGACGATGCCGGCGACAGCGTGTCGCTGGTCATCGGTAAGCTCGGGGCCGGAGCCGCGATTAACACCGCGGCGAGTATCAACCACCGCGGCCGGCCCTGCCTGCTCGACCTGCTCAGCTAAACCGCGCTGGATCAGACGTTTGAATACGTCTCGCCACCATGGCCCCAGCGCAGTCAATCTGGCGCCATTGACCGGCGTCGCCCCGGCCCGCAGGATCGCCAGCAGCTCCGCCTGGCGCGGTGCCCGGCGTTCCAGCTGCGCAAGGTCAGCGTTCATGCCGGCTGCGGTGGCCTGGCAACTGCGCTGGATGGTTTGCGCAGATCGGCCCTTGCGCAGCAGACCTGGCAGGGCAGCGGCGCAGACCTCTCCAATCGGGTGGGCATAGTAATCCGCGGCCCAGACCAGGAGCCCGAGCAGGGTGACGTCTATTACCGGCTCGCTGTCCAGCACCCGATCTGCGCGGCGCAATTTGGCTGGCGGCAGCTCGCTGACGACACCGGTGTCCAGAACCAGTCCGATCTTCGAGGTTCGGCCGAACGGTACACGGATTCTGGCTCCGGGAATCGGCGGCGGGCCGGCTGACGGAGACAGATAGTCGAAGCCTCTGCGCAGCGGTGCATCGATCGCGACCCGGACTAGCTCGGTCGGGTCCAAGTCAAGTCCTCATTTGTCCACAGAAGCTGTGGATAAGTCTGTGAATTGCCTGTAGCAAGATGGGAATTGTCCGTGCTTTCGCAGAGTGGGATTCGGTTTGACCAAAAAATGCTCATGAAAAGCGTAATAATAATAAAAACAATGTCTTAAGCTAGACTAACGAGGCAGATTATTAAGTAATATGGCTGTCACACTAGTCAGGCCGGGGTCTGTGTGCATAAGTGTTTTCGGCCGGTCCGTGCCGGGCCGCGTCAACCCTTGCCCGGCCCGGCCGTTGTAACCTCTGCAGAGACGAGATTCAACGGCTTCGGGCGCGCATTCCGAAAGGCTTGAAGCCCGCGGCCCGATGGCGGATTCTCCCACGGAAGCCAGGCCCGCGGGTTATCCGGACAAAACCGGAGTGGAGGGATCGCTGGACAATACAGCCGCATTGGATGCGTTTCTCAGGGGCGTCGAGCGAAGGGCGTACGTGATGGCAAAATCGATGATTGCCGATCAGGACGAGGCCCTGGACGTGATCCAGGACGCGATGATCCGATTCGTCAAACGTTATGGCCGCCGCCCGGAGGAGGAGTGGACGCCGTTGTTTTTCCGCATCGTGATCAACCGATGCCGGGACTGGCAAAGGCGTCAGGCGGTGCGCAATCGGGTGATGTTCTGGCGCCGGGACGACGCCTGGCCGGATCCGGTGGCGACCGCGCCGGACCCGACAGGTCCGGAACCGGTTCGGCAGTTGATCAATGACGAGGCGATGCAGGCACTGGGTGAAGCAATAAAGGCCTTGCCTGTCCGGCAGCAACAGACCTTCATGTTGCGATGTCTTGAGGGACTGAGTGTCGAGGACACCGCCAGCGCCATGGGCTGTTCTGGCGGTACGGTAAAGACACAATATTTTCGGGCGCTTGCCGCCCTGCGGGAACAGCTGGGAGAGCACTGGGATGGCTGACAATGATCTGCAGGACCTGGAGGCTCGGGCGCGAGCGGCCTACCAGAGAGAGTCCGAAGCCCTGCAGCCGGCGGTTCGCAAGCGCCTGGCCCTGGCCCGTCGCGAAGCTTTGATCGCCGCGGCGCCACGCGGCTCCAGGCTTGCCTGGGGCCTGCCGGTGTGGCTGCCGGTCGGGGCGACGGCCGTCTTGGTCGCAGCCCTCGCTGTTGTGCTGACCCAGCGCAACCAGGAAGGCAACTATGCAGAACTGGCGCAGACGGCGGCGACCGCGGAGGACATGGAGATTCTGCTTGGTGATGAAGATTTCGAATTACTGGATAACCTCGATTTCTATCTTTGGCTGGAAGAGCAGGCGGACGCGGGTTGAAACCAGTGGCGCCACAGTGGCTGGCCGGATTGAGCTGCCTGCTCCTGGGGCTGGCAGCGACAGCCACCGCCGCGGATGGCGAGGACCCGCCGCCAAGTGAGGATCTGCTGGAGTTTCTGGCGCTGTGGGAGCCCGAGGACGATGCCTGGCTGGGCGCCGCGCTGGCGGAGACTGGAGACGAGCGCGGGGACGAACAAGACGTCCCGGAATCGACGGAGACTGAAAACGATGAAGATTAGCGTGTGGCTGTTGGCGCTGCTGGTGGCGGGATCGCTGATCGCGATCCCGGCTGAAGCAGAGCCCTGGGATGATCTGAGTCCTGACCAGCAACAAGTCCTGCAGGGTTTGCAGCAGCGCTGGGACAGTCTGCCGGCCGAACGCCAGCAGCGGCTGGCGGAGGGTGCCGAGCGCTGGTCCAATATGGATGCGGAACAGAGGAAGCAGGCACAGGAGCGATTCCGTCGCTGGCGGCACCTGGACAAGCAACAGCGTCAGCAACTTCGGGATCGCTATCGCGACTTCAAATCCCTGCCACCCGCCGAGCAGGAACGCATCCGGGAGAATTTCCGGCGATTCCGCGAGATGTCACCGGAGCAGCGCGACCGTCTGCGCCAGCGCTGGCAGAAGATGACGCCGGAACAGCGTGACCGGGTCCGCGATCGCATGCGCGATATGAGCCCGTCGCAGCGTCAGCAGGTGATCGAGCGGGCCAGACCCGCCCGGCCCGGAGGCGGTTGAGTCGCCCGGGCCCGGATAAGAAAAACCCGGCTCAGGGCCGGGTTCTCTGGTTCACGCTGCCTTGCAGTCGCCGTCGTCTAGGCCAGCGCCTTCAGCACCGCGTCGAGACTGTCCTTGGCATCGCCGAACAGCATCCTTGTGTTTTCCTTGTAGAACAGCGGGTTCTCGACGCCGGCATAGCCGGTGGCCATGCTGCGTTTCAAAACGATAGTCGTTTTGCCTTTCCAGACCTCGAGCACCGGCATTCCGGCGATCGGGCTGTCGGGTTTCTCCTGTGCGTCCGGGTTGACGATGTCGTTCGCGCCGATAACGACGGAGACATCGACGTCCGGGAAATCCTCGTTGATCTCGTCCATCTCATAGACGATGTCATACGGCACCTTGGCCTCGGCCAGCAGCACGTTCATATGGCCAGGCATGCGGCCGGCGACCGGATGGATGCCGAAGCGCACGTTTATCCCCTTCTCGCGCAGCGCTTTCGTGATCTCGAACACGGTGTGCTGAGCCTGGGCGACTGCCATGCCGTAACCCGGCACGATCATCACTTCCTTTGCGTTGGCGAGCAGCTCTGCCGTCTCCTCTGCCTGGATGGGCACAACCTCGCCTTCGATTTCGCCGCCGTCCGCGGTCGTGCCGCCGCCGGTGCCAAAACCGCCGGCGATCACCGCGAAGAACTTGCGGTTCATGGCGCGGCACATGATGTAGCTCAGGATCGCGCCGCTCGAGCCGACCAGCGCGCCGGTGACGATCAGCAGGTCGTTGCTGAGCATGAAACCGGTCGCTGAGGCCGCCCAGCCCGAGTAGCTGTTCAGCATCGAGACGACGACCGGCATGTCGGCGCCGCCGATGGCCATGACCATGTGGACGCCGAACGCCAGCGCGATCAGCGTCATCAGCACCAGCGGCAGCATACCGCCGCCCGCGGCTGCCTGGTTTACGAATTCGCCGCCGAGCCAGATTGCCGCCAGCAGCATGCCGAGGTTCAGCAAGTGCCTCGCGGGGAGGATCAGCGGCTTGCCGCCGATGCGTCCGGACAGCTTGCCGAAAGCGATGACAGAGCCGGACAAGGTGACCGCGCCGATCAGCACACCGAGATAGGTCTCGATGTTGTGGATCGTCATCTCGACTCCGGTAACCGGGCTCGAGTGACCCATAAAGTTCGCGAAGCCGACCAGCACCGCGGCCAGACCCACCAGGCTGTGCAGACTGGCAACGAGTTCGGGCATCTGGGTCATCTGCACACGGCGTGCGAGGACGAGACCGATGCTGCCCCCGATCAGCAACGCGACGAGCAGGATGGTGTAGTGCTGGGTGACGACGCCGAGGATGGTCGCCAGCAGCGCGATGGCCATGCCGACAATGCCGTACCAGTTGCCTCGACGAGCGGTCTCCTGATTTGACAGTCCGCCCAGAGCGAGGATGAAAAGAATCGTAGCGGCGATATAGGAAGCGGTAACGAGTCCAGCGCTATTCATGTCGACCTCACTTCCGGAACATGTCGAGCATCCGTCGCGTCACGGCGAAACCGCCAGCGATGTTGATGCTAGTAATCAATACGGTGAACGCGGCAATCCAGACGATCAGGCTGTCGGCGGAGCTGATCTGGAGCAGCGCTCCGATCACTATGATGCTCGAGATTGCGTTGGTCACGCTCATCAGCGGCGTGTGCAGCGCTGGCCTCACGTTCCAGATGACCATGTAGCCGACGAAACAGGCTAATACGAAGACCGTGAAGTGTGCCATGAAGGACGGCGGCGCCACGGCGCCAATACCGAACAGTGCCAGGCCGCCGATCGCCATTGCCATGATCGGGCCGGCGGGGGATCTCTTCTCTTCGGTTGCGGCCGGCGGCGGTGCAGCTGGCTTGGCGGCTTTGGGGGTGGCCGAAAGCTTCGGCGCCGGCGGTGGCCAGGTCGTTTCGCCGCCGATGCAGATCGTCGCGCCGCGGATCGCCTCGTCCTGCATGTCGACGACGAGTTCGCCATCCTTTTCGGGTGTCATCTCGGTCAGCAGATGGCGCAGATTAGTACCGTACAGCTGGCTCGATTGCGCGGCCAGCCGGCTTGGCAGGTCGGTGTAGCCGATCAGCGATACGCCATGTTTGACCACGACCTGGTCGGGTTCCGTGAGCTCGCAGTTGCCGCCCTGCTCGGCAGCAAGATCCACGATCACGCTGCCGTCCTTCATGGACTCAACCATGTCAGCGGTGATCAGGCGCGGCGCGGGCTTACCCGGGATCAGCGCGGTGGTGATGATGATGTCGACATCCTTCGCCTGATCGGCGAACAACGCCATCTCAGCTTCGATAAACTCCTTGCTCATGACCTTGGCGTAGCCGCCTTCACCCGAGCCGTCCTCGTCCTTGAAATCGAGCATCAGGAACTCGGCGTCCATGCTCTCGACCTGCTCCTTGACTTCCGGGCGGGTGTCGAAAGCGCGCACGATGGCGCCCATGCTCTTGGCCGCACCGATCGCGGCGAGACCCGCGACACCGGCACCGATGACCAGGACCTTGGCCGGAGGGATCTTGCCCGCTGCGGTGATCTGGCCGGTGAAGAAACGACCGAAGTGCTGGGCGGCCTCGACAACGGCGCGATAACCGGCGATGTTGGCCATGGAACTCAGCGCGTCCATTTTCTGGGCGCGAGAGATACGCGGCACGCTGTCCATCGCCAGCGCAGTGACACCGCGCCTGGTCAGAGTCTCGAGAAGATCCGGATTTTGCGCGGGCCAGATAAAGCTGATCAGCGTCTGCCCGGAGCGCAGCATGTCGAGTTCTTCGCCTTCCGGCGCCCGAACCTTCAGCACGATATCGCACTGGTCGTAAATGTCCCTGGTGGAGGCGGCGATCTCGCAGCCCGCAGCCCGATATGCGTCATCCGAAAAGCTGGCCTCGACACCTGCGCCGCTCTGTATGACCACCCGATAGCCGAGCTTCATAAGCTGGGACGCGACTTCCGGGGTTGTCGCAGCGCGCCGCTCGCCGGGATGAGATTCCCGCACGATACCGATCGTTAACCCCATGGGATTCCTCCTGCCGATTTGTTCTTTGATGTTTGGGCTCGACCCAGTTTAGCCTCCTGAGCCGCGTTTACCACCTCGGCGTGCATCGTGGTCTGATTTTAGACCTCGGCCCGGAATAGTCTCCCGTGGCCGTTTCATTTGGCTGTAATCTCGGACTCGAGAGGCGAGCCGGTTTTCGATCGGTCTGCTTCGCGCACCGGGCCAGTGGCCACATCAAAACCCGCGTCTGTTGCCAGGCTAATGCCCGATCTGGTCGACGAAACGAGTGTAATCAATTTGACCGGCGATGCCAGCCGTTCTGCAGCCGCGTTGATTTCTGATTGATTTTCCTTCGCCGTTCTGGAATAACAAACACGGCGGATGGCGCCGCACGCGGATTGATTGCCGTTATGCAGAGCAGCCTTGGTCAACAGATTCTCAGGACCGACATTGCCGGTATGCCGTTGGAATGGGTCGACTACCGCGAAGCGGTGCGTCTCTACCATACGGATCAGGTTGCCTATGAATGCGGATCCGGTTTGATGACCGTCCATGGCGGCACCAACGCCGCCAGCGGTCGCCGATCTGTAGTGCGGCTGAGCTCGATTATCGCGACCCACGGCACGCCGCAAATCGACATGCTGAGACGGGCGAACTACGCGCCTCCGCTGAATAATTTCGCCTTGTTCAAACGCGACGCCTTTCTGTGCCTGTATTGCGGCGAGACCTTTCTCGCCAGCGGCCTGTCCCGCGATCATGTCACGCCGCTGTCTCAGGGTGGAGAGGATGTGTGGACCAATGTGGTGACCGCATGCCGCCGCTGCAACCATTTCAAAGCCGGACGCACGCCGGAACAGGCTTGTCTGCAGTTGCTGGCAGTTCCGTTCACGCCCACCTACGCCGAATACATCTACCTCAAAGGACGCCGCGTCCTGGCTGATCAGATGGAGTACCTGCTGGCGCACTTTCCCCGCACCAGTCCGCTGCATGCCCGCCTGTCCCGCTTGTCCGCGCGGCTGCTGGCCGAGGGCGGCGTGCCGGACTGGAGGGTCTGAGCCAAAAAAAGAGCCCCGCCATTGGCGGGGCTCCCCGGATTTGCAGCCCGCAGGCTGCACCTCCCCCCTGCGAAATCAGCGTCGCCGGTATTGCATGACACCCTGGCGCGTCATTGCGACGTGGGCCTGTTGGCTGTCGATACTCACCAGGGTGCAGTCGGCGGCATCCGGCGCGGCCGCTCCCGCCCGATCTGCGGCCAGCATCAGCAGTGAAAAAATGACCAGCAGCGCAGCAAAAAACGGTGAAAACGTCTTGGTCATCGGCGGTGTCCCCTGTGCAAGTGCGCGCGCTACAAACTCCATGCAGAATTCGTGCCGGAACTTTCAAGTTATTGAAAATAAAGGGAACGCTGTTCCCGGGTGGCCGGCAGTCGGCCGCCATCTGTAAACTTCGTCGACACTCTTCGAAGTGATGACCAGCCCTGCGCTGCACCAGAACCCCGGAACAGAAGTGGTGATCCTGCCTTGATCCATCTGATCGATGCCAGCGTGTTTGTATTTCGAGCCTGGTTCTCGATTCCGCCGGATATGACAGATCCGGACGGCCAGCCGGTCAATGCGGTTTACGGCTATACCTGTTTTCTGTGTGATTTACTCGAGCAGTCGCGCCCGGACCATGTCGCCGCGGCCTTCGATGAGAGTCTTACCAGTTCTTTTCGTAATCAGATCCATCCGGCCTACAAGGCCAACCGGGAACTGCCGCCGGCCGAGCTGGAGCGGCAGTTCCAGCTGTGCCGGCAAGTCACGGGTGCGCTCGGTGTCCGCCATTTGGCCGATCCGCATTACGAGGCAGACGACATTATCGGAACGCTGGTGCATCGCTGTCGGGCCGCCGGGATGGCCAGTACCATCGTCACTCGCGACAAGGACCTGGCGCAGTTATTGCATCCGGGCGATGTGTTTTTGAATCCGATAGACCGCCGCAGATTCGAATACCAGCAAATCGCCGAACACTTCGGAGCGGCGCCTGGGCGGATGGCTGATTTCCAGGCCCTGGTCGGCGACAAGGTAGACAACATCGCGGGCGTGCCCGGTATCGGCGCCAAGACGGCTGCGGCCTTGTTCGCCAGTTTCGATTCGCTGGAAGCTCTTTACCAGGATCTGCGGCGGGTGGAAGATCTGCCGATCCGCGGCGCTGCCGGGGTGGCACGCCGTTTGCGCGAGCATCGGGAAGCGGCCTTTCTCGCCCGGCAACTGACCCGAATCGTGACCGACATGCCACTGGATCTCACGCCCGCGGACCTGCAGACCACGGGACCCGATATCGACACAATCGAAGCACTGTTTGACCAGCTCGGTTTCGGCCAGCGTCTGCGGCGACAGGTCGGGCGCCTGGCGGAACAACGTTGAGCGCCGCGCTGGCTGCGATCGCCGCAGAGATCAGCGCGCGTCTCGGGCGACGGGTATCAGCGGAGCAGGCCCGGCCGGTCGCTGGCGGCTGCATCAATGCGGCGTGGCGGATGCGCGGCACCGGCGGTGACGTTTTTGTAAAAACCAACCGACCCGAGTCTTTGGCTATGTTTGAGGCAGAGGCCGCAGGCCTCGACGAGCTGGCACAGGCCGGCGCCTTGCGCATACCCGCGGTGTTCGGCACCGGCGTGAGCGGGGACCTGGCATGGTTGGCGCTGGAGCATGTACAGACCGGCAGCCCGAGGCCGGACACGCAGCGGGAGCTTGGCGCCGGGCTGGCGCGACAGCATGCGCGCAGGGGCCAGCAATTCGGCTGGCATCGCGACAACACGATCGGCATGACAGCGCAGCTCAATGAACCCGGTGACGATTGGGCGGAGTTTTTCGCTACCCGGCGCCTGGGCTTCCAGCTCGATCTGGCCCGGAATGACGGCCGGCCCGCGTCGCTGATCGATGCCGGGCGCCGCTTACAGGAAGTCCTCGGTTGTTTTTTCGAACAGGAGCTCCCCGCGCCAGCCCTGCTGCACGGCGATCTGTGGGGCGGAAACTGGGCGGTTGACGATCATGGTGCGGCGTTTGTTTTTGATCCCGCGGTCTACTACGGGGACGCGCTGGCAGACATCGCGATGACTCGCCTGTTCGGCGGTTTCAGCAGTGACTTCTACGCCGCTTATCAGGAACGGTGGCCGCCGGTGAGCAGCGCAGCGCAGCGCTGCGAGCTCTACAATCTCTACCACGTGCTCAACCATTTGCACCTGTTCGGCCAGTCTTATCAGGCGCGGGCTGAACAGATGATAGAGGGCTTGCTGGCCGAGGCGCTCTGATCAGCGAGTTCTTCAGCCAGATCTCCGCCTAGATTGGATCGCAGACGATGCGAATATGGTTGCCTTCCGGCGCCCGCAGGGCCAGACAGGGAGCTGCCAATATCGGATCCTCCGCGGTCTTTGGCTCAAGCCCGCGCCGGACCAGCGCATCCAGGCTCGCATCAAGGTCCCCGCTGGAAAACACCAGCACCGGTGGTTCGCGCCTGCCGGATTCGTAAAGACACAGATCGATGCCGTCGCTGGTCAGGGCGGCCCGCGGCGCAGGCCCGGTGTCGCTGGTGTCGGTGGCGACGAATCCCAGTGACTCCCAAAAAGCGATGGCCTGGTCCAGACGTCTGACCGGATAACGATATTCGCGGAAGAAACCGGCAGCGGGCCTGGCGACCGCTGTGGATGATGGCGAGTAAGTGCGCGCTTCCAGCAGCGTTATCATCTGGCCGTCCGGGTCGAGGAAACCCAGTTCATTAAATTGATCCTCGCCGCTTTTCAGAAACTCGAGGCTAATGCCGCGGCTTTCCAGCTCACGGGCAAACGATGCCAGACTTGGCCGGACCCAGACCAGCGCCGGGGAAGCAAACTCATATGCGTGCAGTCCGATGGCCACATGTCCGTCGGTGACCACGCCATAGGCATGTGACCAGACGTCTCCGGCTACCGCCTGAGCCAGCCCCAGGCGCTCGTAGAAATTCAGAGATTCCAGCAGGTCCGGAGCATGAGAGCTGATTTCCAGGAAACGGCCGAGCACCGTTCAGGCTCCGCTGGCGGCAGCCCGTTCGGCGCATTTTATCCGCTCAGCTCGCAGCGTCTCCTCATCCCAGGCGGGTGATGTTTCCGGCCAGCCTTGCAGGTGCCGGAGCACCAGCTGAGTGAGGAAGCTGATGTGGTCGCGGCGGGCGTTGACTGCCGGGATATAGCTGAGTTGCTCGCCGCCTGCCTCGATAAAGAACTCCTGGTTCTGCATCGCAATCTCTTCCAGCGTCTCCAGGCAATCCGCCGAGAATCCGGGGCAAATGACATCCAGCCGCTTGACACCCGCCTTACCCAGGTCCTGCACACGCTCATCGGTATATGGCCTCAACCACTCCTCGCGACCGACCCTGGACTGAAAACTCAGCGACCACTCGCCATCTTTCAGGAACAGGGCCTCGGCCAGCAGTCGGCCGGTCTTCTGACAATGGCAATGATAGGGGTCCCCGGCCAAAAGATACCGGCGCGGCAGCCCATGAAAACTCATCAACAGATGCTCACCGCGACCATGAGCAGCCCAGTATTCGCGAACACTCGCCGCCAACGCGCCGATATAGCCCGGTTCGTCGTGATACTGGTTGACGAAGCGTAATTCCGGAATCCAGCGCCGGTCAGCGAGCGCGGCGGCGACCGCGTCAAACGCGGTCGCGGTCGTGGTCGCTGAATACTGGGGATAAAGCGGCAAAACCAGCAGTCTGCGCACATTCTTGCGGCGCAGTTCTTCCAGCGCGTGCGCTACCGACGGATTGCCGTAGCGCATACCCAGAGCAACATGCACTGGCGCAGGCAGCGCCGAGTCCAGTTGCCGCTGCAACGCAGCGCGTTGCTTTACAGACCAGACCATCAGCGGCGAGCCTTCTTCAGTCCACACTTTGGCGTAGGCGGCAGCGGAGCGCTTCGGCCGGATACGCAGAATCACGCCGTGCAGGATCAACCACCAGATTGGCCGGGCCACCTCGATCACCCGACGGTCCCAGAGGAACTCGGCCAGGTAACGGCGAACCGCGCCCGGCGAGGTGTCATCCGGCGTGCCGAGATTGATCAGCAGGACGCCGAGCGCGTCCGGGGAATCGTGTTGAAAATCGGCGTCGCCGGTAAACCTGGGCATCAGGCACTCTCTTGCAGGATCGGAGTCAGGGATTAGATCATACTAGGGGCCCGTGGCTGGCGACACCGGGGCGGGATGCCGGCGACCGCAGTCAATCACCGGATTGGCGGCGAGGGGAGCGGGATTATTCAGGAGCACGGGGAGCTTGTATGCCACCATCCAGACACACGGGCGACTCCGATGGGCTCGACGGAAAGCGCAGGCGACGCCTGTTCAGGGACTTGATGGTGTTCCAGATCAAGCTGTTGATCGACGCGTTCAAGGATCTGTTGTTGAGCCCCATGGCAATCGGCGCGGCTGTGATGGATTTGCTGCATCCCAGAGCGCGGCGCGGGATGTTGTTCTATCGTCTGCTGCGAACCGGACATACCGTCGAGGAGCGCATCGACCTGTTCGGAACACGGCGGCGCAGACGCGACCCGGAAATGGCAACCTGGACTGTGGATGGGGCGCTGGACCAGCTTGAGAGCCGCCTGGCCTCGCGGCGCGGCGCCGGAGGGCGTCGTGCGGAGTCGGAGAATCAGGGAGAACAGAAATGAAGAACTCCAGCATGGCACGGTTTCCAGCGTTGATGCTGACGCTGCTGGCAATGTCCCGGGTCGTGGCTTATCCGGTTGATATCGATATCGATGTCGAGGGTCTGGAGGTGACCATCGCCAGAGTCGATGTCGACGCGGCGGTGGTCTTGCAGGTGCGTAACTACGAGACCACCGAGATCCGTTGCGACTTCGAGTTTCGCAATGGCCCCGAGGTTGCCCGTCAGCGCAAGGTCTCGGTGGACGCCAGCGCAGAGCGGACTGTGCGCTGGACGCCGAGTCGTTCGGTAGTCCGGGTCAAAGTATCCGGCAAGTGCTGGCGCAAGGAACCGGATCCGGACAAGGATGCGGCAGGAAAAGTCGCGCCCGCCTGATCGCGATTCCGGATCCGGCTGAACTGTGTGGCGATGGTTTCCGAGCCTGGCGGGATCTGTATCGGGTGTCGTATCAGTTCACGTCGCGACCGCTGATCAGGTCCTCGAGACTCGGCGGTTTGTGTCCCGGGCCCATGCGCCCGGATTTGAGCCGCTCCATGTAATCCCGATAGGCGCGCATGGCCTGGCTGCCAAATATCCACATGATCGGGATATTGGCGAAAAGCATGACGCCGGTGCCGATGCCGGTCAGGTTATCCAGTTCCACATTGGTCTTGATCAGGCCCGCGGTGGCGACGACGATCAACCCGCAGTAGACGAGTTTGTACGGCATGACCGAGCGTTCGCCGGCAAGATAAATCATCCCCTGCTCGCCGTAATAGCTCCAGGAAATCATCGTCGACAAGGCAAACAGCCAGGCTGCCAGCGTGACCAGCCATTTGCCCAGGCCTTCCTGAACGGTATCGAAAGCGCGGGCGGTCAGCGAAGCGCCTGGATAGTCGATAAACAGATTGTTGTTTAACAGGGAGGGCTCCACCGGGCTGTTGATGATGTCCCAATCGATCACGGTACGGCTGTTCGGCGCTGCCGAAATCGTCCCGAAGATCTTGTGTAATTGATTGCCGGATTGCTCGTTATCGTGAGCCTGTACGATCATGAACACCGTTTCGCCGTTGTAAAGATCCCTTTGTGCCAGCGGCGCCGGCACAGATTCCAGCGTCCATTGCCCGGGCCCGGCTCTCTCGATAACCGGCGGCACGCCAAACTCGCCGTCAGCAGTGCGATTCCAGACTCCGCTGGAGAGGATCACCAGCGCAGTAAACGAGCAAACAATCAGCGTGTCGATCAGCGGCTCCAGCGCGGCCACCACAGCCTCGCGCACCGGCTCGCGGGTCTTGGCCGCGGCATGCGCGATCGGCGAGGAGCCCTGACCGGCCTCGTTTGAGAACAGCGCACGCTTCATGCCGAACAGGAACGCGTAGCCCATGGTGCCGCCGAGAAAGGCGCCGGCAGCTTCGCTGGGACTGAATGCCGAGACGACGATGAGCTTGAGCATCCCGGGCAGTGCTGCTGCGTGCACCACCAGCACATAGGTCCCCGCGAGCAGATACAGCGCCACCATGATCGGCACCAGGCGGCCGGCTACTGCGCCGATACGCTTGATGCCGCCAATGATCACCATGCCTACCAGCACCGCCAGCACGATGCCGGTGGCAACACCAGGGACACCGAAATAGCTGTGCGTGATCTCGGCCACGTTCCAGGCCTGGAACATATTGCCACCGGTGATCGTGGATACCAGCAGCGTGATGCAAAAAATGCCGCCGATGAGCTTGCCGATGCCGTGCAATTTCGGGTTTAACCGACCCAGACCCTTGCTGGCTACCCACATCGGCCCGCCGTGCGGGTTGTCCGGATCGTCGGTGTTGCGATAGAGCATCGACAAGGTGACTTCGGTCAGTTTGAGCGCCATACCGAAGAATCCGACCACCCACATCCAGAACACGGCCCCGGGGCCGCCGAGCGCAATCGCCAGCGCGACCCCGCCGATGTTGCCCAGACCTACGGTGGCGGACAGCGCCGCCGACAGAGCCTGGAAATGATTGATCGCACCGGGGTCCGCGGGGTCGTCATAGCGCCCGCGCAGCACATGCGTGCCATGGGCCACCGCGCGGAACTGGCAGAAGCCGCTCCATACGGTGAACAGGATGCCGGTGCCGAGGACGATCAACAGCACTGCGTTGTGCCAGAGAACGCCGTTGATAGCGGACATGATGTTGTTCAGGCTTTCCATGAGACCCCTTCATTATTGTCATTATCGGCCCCGGATTTGTTGTCATCGAAGCCGCGGTCATGATGGAGTCTGCTCCCAACCTTGGCAAGGCAGCCAATCACCGCAGTAGAATCCCGCCTCTGCTTCAAGGCCCGTCTCTCATGCATAGTCAGCGCGATCAGCTTTCCAATCTGGGCCACGGCATCCGCTTGCTGATGCTGGCCGGGCCGTTGATTGCCAACAATCTGGCGATCGCTGGTATGGGTTTTGCAGACACCGTAATGGCCGGGCGCCTGGGCACGGCCGATCTTGCGTCGGTCGCTGTTGGCAACAGCGTCTGGATGGTGGTGTTTCTGTTCGGGCTCGGCGTGTTGATGGCAATGAGCCCGACCGCGGCACACGCATTTGGCGCCGGTCGCTACGAGGATGTCGGCAGTTATACCCGGCAGTGCCTGTGGCTGAGTCAGGGCCTGGCTCTGACGGTGTTGCTGGTGCTGTTGCCAGCGGAATGGCTATTGAACAAGGTCGGTGTGGACCCATCGGTGATCCCGCTGACCGTCGGCTATCTGCGTGCCATCTCATGGGGGCTGCCGGCGATGTTTGCCTATCTGAGCCTGCGCTTCATGAGCGAAGGCGTCGGCTGGACGCGACCGATCATGTACGTGGCGCTGATCGCTTTGGTGGTCAATGTATTCGGCAACTGGGTATTCATGTACGGCAAGCTCGGCTTTCCGGCAATGGGTGCGGTCGGTTGTGGTGTCGCGAGCGCGCTGTCGATGTGGGTCATGCTGGCGGTGATGGCGACCTACGTGTTCACCCAAAAGCGTTATCGGCGGTTCAAGCTGGCGACCGGCATGGAACGTCCGGATCCGGCTCGCCTGCGCTCGCTACTAGGTCTGGGTCTGCCGATTTCCGTCAGCGTGGTTTCCGAGGCCGGGCTGTTCAGCGCGGTTGCCGTGTTGATGGGGACGCTGGGCGCCTCTGTGGTCGCAGCGCACCAGATCGCTATCAATTTCGCCGCCACCATGTTTATGGTGCCGCTGGCGCTGCATTCGGCGCTGACCATCCGCGTCGGTCATGCATTGGGCCGCGGGCAACCGGCACTGGCCCGCCGAATCGGCATCATCGGCGTGCTCATGTGCGGCGGTCTGATGGCTATATCAGCGATCATGCTGTTGTTCTTCCGCGCCGATGTTGCGGCTTTTTATACCTCCGACAGCGAAGTACTGACCCTGGCGGTGTCCTTGCTGACGATGGCGATGATCTTTCAGATATCGGACGGTCTTCAGGTAGGCGCGGCCGGGGCGCTGCGGGGCTTCAAAGACACCCGCATCCCGATGCTGATCAACTTCGCCTGTTACTGGCTGGCCGCTTTCCCCCTGGCATGGTATCTCGGCGTGGTGAAGAAGCTTGGCCCGCAGGCAGTCTGGGTCGGGCTGATACTGGGCCTGTCCCTGACCGCGCTGTGTCTCAATTTGCGTTTCCTGCTCATCTCAAGGCAACGGCTCTCACCGGCGGTATAATTTCCTGCTTTTCAAAGCACTGGCGGTGGCAGCATGTTTATCAGGAAACGAGGATGCGGGGGCGCTCGGCGGGTCGCATTGACGGCCGTGGCCATTGCGCTGGCCTCCTGCGGGCGATCATCGGGCCCGGACAGCGCAGTTCCGGCCGCGGATGCCGCAGCTTCAGCCGCGCTACAGCAGATCTTTGAGGACTATTTTGAAGACTATCTGGCGCTCAACCCGACTGTCGCCACGGCGCTTGGCGACGATCGCTACGACGATCGTCTGGAAATCACCTTCAGCCCCGAATATCGTGCCAGTGTCATGGCCCAGGCCGAGCACTATCGGGATCAGGTTCTGGCCATCGATCCCGAGGCGCTGGATGCCGGGGATCGCCTCAGCCGGGCCGCGTTCCTGCGCTATCGGGAGCAGCAACTTGAGAGCCTGCACTATCCGGATTATCTGTTGCCGCTGGACCAGCTGAATTCCTTCGCCAACAGCTTTGCAGAGCTGGGATCGGGGCAGGGTCTGCAGCCATTTCGAACGACAAGGGACTACCAGAATTTTCTCTCCCGGATGAGCGACTTCGGGGCCGAGGTCGATGTCGCCATCGCGAACCTAAAGGAAGGTATTCAACGCGGTGTCGTATTGCCGCGGTTTGCGGTCGAGCGCCTGATTCCACAGCTGTCTTATCACCTGGTCGACAGCGCCGGGGACAGTGTGTTTTTCGGTCCCGTTAACGCGTTTCCCGAGAGCATGTCTGCCGCGGACAAGGAGCGGTTTGAGACGGCCTACGGCGCGGCCATCATGGAGCAGGTCGTGCCTGCCTACAGGCGCCTGAGGGACTTCCTGGCCGTCGAGTATCTGCTCGCCGCCCGGGAGACAGTTGGCTACTCTGCGTTGCCCAACGGTGATGCCTGGTATGACTTCCTGGTGCGTTATCACACGACAACGGACCTTAGCCCGGAGCAGATCCACGAGATCGGTCTGGCCGAAGTAGAGCGCATTCTGGCCGAGATGGATATCGTCCGCCGGCAGGTCGGGTTCGACGGTGATCTGGACGCATTTTTCGACTACCTTGGTTCCGACCCTGGCTTTTTCTGGGCCAACGGCGAGGACGCGCTGCGTGACTATCGCGCTGTGCAGGCCAGTGTCGACGCAGCGTTGCCGGCGATGTTTTCAGTGTTTCCGAGGGCCGGTTTCGAGGTTCGCCCGGTTGAGGCCTTCCGGGCAGAGTCGGCCGCAAGCGCGTCCTACCTGGCGCCGAGCATGGATGGCTCTCGTCCGGGCGTGTTCTACCTGAATACCCACGACATCGCGCGCCTGGCCCGATGGGGCATGGTGACCTTGTTCCTGCACGAGGCCTCACCCGGGCACCACTTCCAGGGCACATTGACCCAGGAAAACCAGAATCTGCCGCGTTTCAGGCGTTTTGGGGTAGTGACTGCCTACACCGAAGGCTGGGCGCTCTACGCTGAAGATCTGGGTATCGAGATGGGGTTATTCGGCGATCCCTATCAATATTTCGGCAAACTCAATGACGAAATGCTGCGCGCGCTGCGTCTGGTCGTGGACACCGGGCTGCACCGCATGAACTGGACCCGGCAGCAGGCCATCGATTACATGCTGGCGAACTCTTCTCTGCCGGAACTGGAGGTGGTGCCGGAAGTGGAGCGCTACATCGTCGATCCCGGGCAGGCCCTGGCCTACAAGATCGGCCAGCTGAAGATCCGCGCATTGCGAGCAGCGGCTGAAGCCCGGCTCGGCGGACGATTTGATTTGCGCCAGTGGCACGACATGATCCTGCTCGGCGGTGAGTTGCCGCTGGATTTGCTAAGTCAGCAAAGTGAACAGTGGGTCGCGCAGCAGCTCCCGGACCAGAGCGCCCCTGAACGCTGATCGTATGGCGTCTGCCGAAGGCGTTTTCTGCGACTGAAACGGCGACAGGCGTGCGTTTTCCAACCCGCCAGGTCTTGCCGGGGTCCTGATTCTCGCTTAGCCCTGGCCAAACTTCGGCGCGTTGCCGGCCAGGTAGGCGCGCTCCTCAGCCGTGCTGAGCCGGTTCAGGGTCAGATTGCGGTGCGGCAAGCGCCCGAAACGGGCGACGATATCCCGATGCAGACGCGCATAGTCGAGAAATGCCTGGTACACGTCGCGCTGCTCTACCGATACCTCGCTGAGCAGTTGCCGGTAACGCGATACTGAGCTTTCCTGGTCATCGAGGAACTCTGAATGCTGTAACGGCATGTAGAAGAAACATCTCTCAATCGGGGACAGCGCAAGATCCATCTGCTGGCTCATGCCGTCGCGCATCAGGTAGCGGGCACGTCCGTCCTTTTCGAATGCCCTGGGCATGCCGCGGAACAGGTTGCGCGGAAACTGGTCCAGCAACAGGATCAACGCCAGGCGGCCCAGCGGGGTAGAGCCCATCTTGTCCAGGCGCCCGGCAAACGCGTCCTCAACATGAGACAGCCAGCTTGACCTGATCGCCGCGTCTCTGGTCGCATCTTCGCCGAACCAGAAGTCCATGCGCCCGGCGATCGCGGCCGGGTCGGTAATGGTCTCCCCAAACCAGAACTCCCTGATTTTCCTGGGCAGGCCCTCTGCACTGTTGTGTCTGCTCACCCCGGTTCCCCGTTGGTATATCTCAATCCCATGGGCACCATGGCTGTGTGGCCGGCGCCGCCAATGCTCCCTCGGCCGACTATACTACTGAGCATGCGGACGGCACACACTTCGAGGCAATGGGTAGGCGAGTCGCGTTTCCACGTCGGCCAGCTTGTCGTGCATCGACAGTTCAGGTATCGCGGCGTGGTGGTGGACGTCGATGCTGAATTCTCGGACACTGACGCCTGGTCCGAAGAACTGGCCATTTCCCGGCCGCCAAAAAACCAGCCATGGTACCGGGTGCTCAGGGATGGCTCTGCTCACGAGACTTACGTGGCCCAGCATAATCTCAGCGCTGATGGCTGCTTTAAACCCATTCGTCATCCGCTGGTATGGCATTACTTCGAGGATTTCCGTGACGGCGTCTATATCTCCCTGCGACGGATCAACTAGCATCCCGGGTCATCCGGCCGGGGCTCACCGCACTCACCCTGAAGCGGGCGTATCTCGAAACACCGCTCAAAAGGCCCTGGCCATTACGCTGCTAGCCTGCGCTTGCTTGCTCGGGGCCTGCGAACCGGCCGCGCCGCCGCCTGAAGCGGCGATCGAAGCCCTGGTGGCGCAAGCCGAGGTCGCCGGCGAGGCCGGTGATGTGGAGGGTCTGACGGCATTGCTGGCCAGCGATTACTCCGATATCGATGGCCGCGACCGTCGCGCAATGAGTTTTCTGTTCCGCCGCTTGTTTGCACGCTTCCCGAATCGCATGGTCGTGGTCAGAGATCTGGAAATCGAGGTGATCTCCGAAGAACTGGCCAATGCCAGCATGCAACTCTCCGTTGTAGCCCGGGAGGCCGACGCCACGTCGCCGCTGGATATAGATCGCGACAAGCTGCATCTGCGTCTTGCGCTGAGAAGCGAAGACGGGGGTTGGCGGGTCACCCGGGCCCAGTGGCGCGATCAGGAGTGGAATTGACCGCCAACCCATCATGTGATTTATAGTCAAGGGGCGGAGCATTGGAATCGATGCCCCGCCCGCGAGGCCGAGAACAAAAACAATAACGCCCTGGCGGCAAAGAGGGCGGGCTGGCCAACCCTGTGGAGGAACTGATTCTTGGGCGGGTCCCTGGGGGACCGGCACGGGGGAGTGATGACTGTACCGTCCAGCGATTGTTTATGGTCCGAGCGATTCGAGCGCGATAGCTGCGGATTCGGCCTGATCGCCCATCTGAAGGGCGAGGCCAGTCATCGTCTGGTGAACGTCGCCATTGAAGCCCTGGTCCGATTGACCCATCGCGGCGCGGTCGCGGCGGACGGCCGCACCGGCGATGGTTGCGGCGTGTTGATGGCCACACCGTTCGCTTTCCTGCAGCGTGTGGCGGCCGAGGCGGGCATCGAACTGCCGGAGCGCTTTGCGGTCGGCATGGCATTTCTGAATCCAGGCGCCGAGAGTGCGGGCCGCGCGCGGCGCGTACTGGAACAGGCACTTCTGGCCGAAGGTGTCACTACGCTGGGCTGGCGAACGGTGCCGGTAGATCAGAGCGTGTGCGGAGAGCAGGCATTGCGTTCCCTGCCGATCATCGAACAGATCTTTGTGACCTGGCCGGAAGGCGACGATGACAACGCGCTTAACCGGCGCCTGTACATGGCGCGCCGCCGCGCCGAACTCGCCCTCGCCGATAGCGACCCGGTGTTTTACATCGCCAGCCTGTCGTGCACGACTCTGGCGTGGAAAGCGATGGTAATGCCCGCTTTTCTGACCCGTTTCTATCCGGATCTTGCCGCACAAGACCTGGCAGCCCATATCTGCGTCTTCCATCAGCGGTTTTCCACTAACACCTGGCCCCAGTGGCGCCTTGCCCAGCCGTTCCGTTACCTGGCGCACAATGGCGAAATAAATACCATCGCGGGGAATCGAAATTGGGCGCTGGCGCGAGGCCCGATTTTCGAAACGCCGCTATTGCCGAAACTGAAGGAGATCCAGCCGCTGGTCTCGCTTTCGGGCTCGGACTCCTCCAGTCTGGACAACATGCTCGAAGTGCTGCTGGCGGGCGGCATGGATGTGATGCAGGCCATGCGTTTGCTGATCCCGCCGGCCTGGCAGACCGTAGAGACCATGGACGCCGACGTGCGCGCCTTCTATGAGTTCTACGGCATGCACATGGAACCGTGGGACGGCCCCGCAGGCGTCGTGGTCACCGACGGACGGCAAGCCGCCTGCGCGCTGGATCGCAACGGTCTCCGACCCGCCCGGTTCGTAGTCACCGATGATGATTTGATCACCGTGGCTTCAGAGATCGGCGTCTACGATTACCGGCCTGACCAGGTACTGCGCAAGGGCCGCCTCGGTCCGGGACAGATGCTTCTGGTCGACACCGAGCGCGGCGAGATTCTGGAGACCGGCGAGATCGAACAGCGGCTCAAGGTACGTGGCCCGTTCAAGGATTGGTTACGTCGCGGGGTTCGCTACCTGGACTCAGAATTGATCGATCCGCAATTATCCGCGGAGCCAATGGCGCGCGACGACCTGCGGGTCTACCAGAAGATGTTCAACGTGACTCGTGAAGAGCGCGATGAGGTGTTGCGCGTGCTCGCCGAGAACGAGGCGGAGGCGGTCGGCTCTATGGGTGACGATACCCCGCTGCCGGTGATGTCGAGCAAGCTGCGCTCGTTGTACGACTACTTCCGTCAGCAGTTCGCCCAGGTCACCAATCCACCGATCGACTCGCTGCGCGAGCGCATTGTCATGTCGCTGGAGACCCAGATCGGACCGGAGCGGAATCTGTTCGATCCGCAGCCCGACCACGCACGTCGCATCGTGATGAATTCGCCGGTGCTTTCGCAGCGAAAATTCAGGCAGATTCTTCGCATCCAGGCGGATGCCGGCGTCGCGGTGATCGAGCTCAACCGGCCGCAAAACGTGGATCTGGAGCAGAATATCGGAGCGATCTGCGACGAGGCCGAGGCTGCGGTCCGGGACGGCAAGCGACTGGTGGTGTTGAGTGACCGGCAGATTCAGCGCGGGCTCATGCCTGTGCATCCGTTGCTGGCCACCGGCGCTGTTCACCACCGGCTGGTGCAGCAGGGTCTGCGCTGCGATTGCAACATGCTGATTGAAACGGCCACGGCGCGAGACCCGCATCACTTCGCCTGTCTGATCGGCTACGGAGCGACCGCGATCTATCCCTACCTGGCCTATGAGTGCCTGCATGACATGACCCGAACCGGCGAACTGCGGCTTGACCGCAATCGCGGTCGGCAACTGGGACGCAGTTACAGACGAGGCATCCGCAAGGGTCTGTTCAAGATCATGTCGAAGATGGGCATCTCGACGATCGCCAGCTATCGCGGCGCACAGCTGTTCGAGATCGTGGGTCTGCACGAGGAGATCGTGAATCTGTGTTTCCGCGGCACCGTCAGCCGCGTCCAGGGCACGGGCTTTGTCGATCTGCAGGCGGATGCCGAACAACTGGCGCGCCGGGCCTGGGATCCGCGGGCCGACGTCACTCAGGGCGGGCTCTACAAGTTCGTCCATGACGGCGAATATCACGCATTCAATCCGGACATCATCGCGACCCTGCAGGCAGCCGTTCAAACCGGCGACTACGATCTGTATCAGACTTATGCGCAGCTGGTGAACAATCGGCCCAAGACCGTGTTGCGTGACCTGCTGGAAGTGGTCTCGGCGCGCGCTCCGATATCCATCGATGAGGTAGAACCGGAAGCGGATATCCTGCGTCGTTTCGACAGCGCCGCGATGTCGCTCGGTGCGCTGTCGCCGGAAGCCCATGAGGCCCTGGCAATTGCCATGAACCGGCTTGGCGGCCGCTCGAATTCCGGCGAGGGTGGCGAGGATCCGGATCGCTATCACAGCGAACGCGTGTCCAAGATCAAGCAGGTGGCTTCCGGCCGTTTCGGCGTTACCGCCGAGTACCTGGTCAATGCCGAGGTCCTGCAGATCAAGATTGCCCAGGGAGCAAAGCCGGGCGAAGGCGGCCAGCTACCCGGGCACAAAGTCAACGAGATGATTGCGCGCTTGCGCTTCGCCCGCCCCGGCGTCGGCCTGATCTCACCGCCGCCGCATCACGATATCTACTCTATCGAGGATCTGGCGCAGCTGATCTTCGATCTCAAGCAGGTGAATCCGGATGCGCTGGTATCGGTAAAGCTGGTATCCGAGCCTGGCGTCGGGACGATTGCCGCCGGCGTTGCCAAGGCTTACGCAGACCTCATTACCATCTCTGGCTACGATGGCGGCACCGGCGCCAGCCCGCTGACCTCGGTGAAATACGCAGGCAGCCCGTGGGAGCTGGGTCTCGCCGAGGCGCACCAGGTGCTGCGTGCCAATGACCTGCGCCACCGGGTCAGGCTGCAAACCGACGGTGGTTTGAAGACCGGCCTCGACGTGATCAAGGCGGCGCTGCTCGGCGCGGAGAGCTTCGGTTTTGGCACCGCGCCCATGGTCGCCCTGGGCTGCAAATATCTGCGTATCTGTCACCTGAACAATTGCGCAACCGGCATCGCCACGCAGCACCAGGTGCTGCGCCAGCGCCACTTCACCGGATTGCCCGAAATGGTGATGAATTATTTCCGCTTCGTGGCTCGCGAGGTACGGGAAACCATGGCCGCCATGGGCATAAGTCGATTTGATGATCTGGTTGGCCATACTGAATTCCTGCGCCGTATCCCGGGTGACACAGAGCGTCAGCAGCGCATCGATCTGTCCGCGGTGTTGTCCGACGCCGGCCTGGCGCATGAACGCGCGCATGTCTGCACCGAGCCGCGAAATGAGCCTTTCGATGAAGGACCGCTGGCCGAGCGCATGGTGTCCGAGTCGATCAACTGTATCGAGGAGCAGCGCGGTGCGACCTTTCATCACGAGGTGCGCAACCATGACCGTTCGATCGGCGCGCGTTTGTCCGGCGAGATCGCTCGCCGTTGGGGCAACTACGGCATGCAGGAGTCGCCGCTGGTATTGCGCCTGCGCGGCAGCGCCGGCCAGAGCTTCGGTGCCTGGAACGTTGCCGGCCTGCACATGTATCTCGAGGGCGACGCCAACGATTACGTAGGCAAAGGCATGGCGGCCGGGCGTCTGGTACTGCATCCGCCTACCGGCAGCCGTTTCGAGGCTCGCCACACGCCGATCATGGGGAACACATGTTTGTACGGTGCAACCGGCGGCGAACTCTATGCCTGTGGCCGTGCCGGCGAGCGGTTTGCGGTACGTAATTCCGGCGCCCTGGCCGTGGTCGAGGGCGTGGGCGACCACGCCTGTGAGTACATGACCGGTGGTGTGGTCGCGGTACTCGGGCGCACAGGAGTGAACTTTGGCGCGGGCCTGACTGGTGGCTTCGCCTATGTGCTTGATCTGGATCGCGACTTTGTGGACCGTTATAACCACGAGTTGATCGATATTCACCGCATTACCCCGGAGGCGATGGAGGCGCATCTGCATCACCTGCGTGGCCTGATCGAAGCCCATGCGCGCGAGACCGGCAGTGTCTGGGCAAGAGAGATTCTGGACGATTTCCGGACCTACCTGCCGCGCTTCTGGCTGGTCAAGCCCAAAGCTGCCGAGATCGAGGACCTGATGGACGTCCTGAGACGGGCCGCCTGAGCGTACGCCGTGAACGAAAAGACACTCAGATTCATGGACATCCCGCGTCGCGATCCGAACAAGGATGTGGCCGAATTACGCGTGCATCATTACCGCGAGATCTACGGACAGTTCGATGCCGAGAGCGCCAGCCAGCAGTCCGGTCGTTGCCTGAGTTGCGGCAATCCTTACTGCGAATGGAAATGCCCGGTGCACAACTACATCCCGAACTGGCTGAAGCTGGCGCAGGAAGGCAATCTGTTCGAGGCTGCGGAGTTGTCCCATCAGACCAATCCCTTGCCGGAGATATGCGGCCGCATCTGTCCTCAGGACAGATTGTGCGAGGGCGCCTGTACGCTGAACGATGGTTTTGGCGCGGTAACCATCGGCAGTGTCGAGAAGTACATCACCGACGAGGCATTCCGCCAGGGCTGGCGGCCGGATATGTCCGGGGTCAGCGAGACTGGCCGCGAGGTCGCGATCGTCGGCGCCGGACCCGCCGGACTGGCGGCCGCAGACGTGCTGGTGCGCAACGGCGTAAGGCCGACGGTGTTTGATCGCTATCCACGGGCAGGTGGTTTGCTCACCTACGGCATCCCGCCGTTCAAGCTGGAGAAAGACGTAGTCGAGAATCGCCGCGCGATCCTCGAAGAGATGGGCGTCGAGTTCGTGCTCGGTACCGAGATCGGCCGCGATATCGCCGCGGACCAGCTGGTCAGCGAGTACGATGCGGTGTTTCTCGGCGTGGGCGCCTATCGCGCAGTCCGCGCCGGCATGCCGGGCGAGAACCTGCCCGGGGTGCACGAGGCCTTGCCCTATCTGATCGACAACGTGAACGCGGTCATGGGGGACAACGGCAGCGGCAAGCCGACCAACACCATGCAGGGCAAGCACGTGATTGTGCTCGGTGGCGGTGATACCGGAATGGATTGCAATCGCACCGCCATCCGGCAGGGCGCGACAAGCGTGACCTGCGCTTATCGCCGGGATGAGGAGAACATGCCGGGATCGCGTCGCGAAGTGCACAACGCGCGCGAGGAAGGCGTGGTGTTCCTGTTCAATCGCCAGCCGGTGGAGATAGTCGGCCGGGACCGCGTCGAGGGCGTCAGGCTGGTGCATACCCGGCTCGGTCCGCCCGACCCGGGCGGCCGCCGCCGGCCGGAGGCGATACCGGGCAGCGAGGAGGTGCTGGCAGCGGACGAAGTCATCGTGGCTTTCGGTTTTCGCCCGAGCCCGCCGGACTGGCTGGACAGCATCGGTGTCGCGGCCCATGACGACGGTCGGGTGCGGGTTGATCCGCTGGGACGATTCCCGTTCCAGACCAGTCATCCAAAGATTTTTGCCGGCGGGGACATGGTGCGTGGTTCAGATCTGGTGGTGACCGCCGTGTATGAGGGTAGGGAAGCTGCCCGCGGCATCCTCGCGTTCCTCGGCGTGTAACACGCAGCAGGATCGGCCCTTCTGTCAGCGACCCGATTCGGGTCGCGTGGAGAGATCATTGTTGAAAATCCTGATCCGGCCGCTGCTGGCCTTGTGTTGCCTTGGTTTGCCCTGCTCAGTCGTGTTCGCTGACACCGGGATCAGCGAGCGGGCGACGATGCTGGAATCAAAACTGATCGAGTGGCGCCGCGACATTCACCAGCATCCGGAGCTGTCGAACCGGGAATTTCGTACTGCGGAGCTGGTGGCTGAGCATCTTCGCTCGCTGGACATGGAGGTGCGCACCGGCATCGCCCACACCGGCGTGATCGGCATCCTCAATGCCGGCAAGCCTGGACCCATGGTCGCCCTGCGTGCGGACATGGATGCCTTGCCGGTCACTGAGGAAACCGGCCTGGCTTTCGCGTCCACAGTGACCGCTGACTACAACGGGCAGACAACCGGAGTCATGCATGCCTGCGGTCATGACGCTCATGTATCGATCCTGATGACGGTCGCGGAGCTGCTTGCCGGTATGCGGGACCAGTTGCCGGGCAGCGTGATGTTTATCTTCCAGCCGGCCGAGGAGGGCGCGCCGGGGGGGGAGCGTGGCGGCGCCGAGCTGATGCTGGAAGAAGGCATTTTCGACCCGCGTACCCCGGATGCGGTCTTCGGTCTGCACGTGACGTCGGCTGCGCCGGCCGGCGTCATCGGGTGGCGGGCAGGACCGTTTATGGCCTCGGCCGACCGCTTCGAAATCCTGGTCAGGGGACGCCAGACTCACGGCGCGAAACCGTGGCAGGGCATCGATCCGATCGTCGTATCTGCGCAGATCGTGCTGGGCCTGCAGACCATCGCGAGCCGCCAGGTGGATGTAACAGCAGCGCCGTCCATCGTCTCCATAGGCGCCATCAATGGCGGCATACGCAACAACATCATCCCCGACCAGGTGAGCATGATCGGCACTATCCGCAGCTTCAATGAAGCGATGCGAGAGGATATACACCAGCGCATTGAGACCACCGCGCAGGGCATCGCCGCAGCAGCCGGAACCGAGGCCGAGGTGCAGATCGTCCGGCAGTATCCGGTGACGGTGAATGATCCGGTGCTGGTCGATACCATGTTGCCAACGCTGGAACGGATCGCAGGGCCTGGCCAGTTTCAGGAGTTCGGCTTGATCACCTGGGCCGAGGACTTTTCTTTCTACGCGCAACAGGCTCCGGGGATGTTCCTGCACCTCGGGGTGACTTCTCCGGATCTGGATCCCATGACCGCGCCGGCCAACCATTCACCAAAATTCATCATCGACGAAAGCGCCCTGCTAAACGGCGTGCTGGCGCTGGCCGGATTGACGGTCGATTTTCTGCAGCTGGGACAGGACGCGACCGCGGCGGCTGATCGCTAATTCTTCAGGTCTTCGACTTTCCAGATGTAGGGTTCCCAGTCATCCCGCTTGTTGCTCCGCCAGCGGATGGCGATAAAGTAGCGCTTGCCCGCCTCGAACGTCATCTTCGCGTTCCAGGGGAAATCGCGTCTGGGCTGCAGGCCAACTTTCTCCGTGGCCAGCGCTTCGCCGCCAACCTTGATCTCATGCTCGCCGGGCCGCACCCAATAGCTGCCGCGTTTCTGGCTCGCAGGACCGATCACGTTGTCGACGGCCAGCAGGATCGCGGGCGTCAGATCGCCGCCGGGGGGCGGCGCGCGGAAATCCAGGATCGCGTGGGGCTCGCTCGCGCTGGCATAGGGGCCTGGCACGCGGTCGCTGGCGCAAGCCGTCATCGCAAGAATTATCACCACCATGCATATCGTTTGCAGTCTGGTCATTCGAACAGTCCTCGATCGCGTATCCGCTAATCGCGTAATTATTTGTATAACGCGCGAACGGCCGGCTGGTTTATCGACAGCCTTCAGGCGCCTTCCTTGCGCGACTTCATCGGTGCACCCGGGCCCAGAGTCCAGTCGTCGTCTGCAGGCGGCGTGGCAAAACGGAAGCTGTCCACGAATGCGGCGCCTTCACCGAACATCGCTTCAGGCAAGTCGACGCCGGCGGGGTAGCGCGCCGAATACTGAATATCGAAGTAACGCCCCGGCGCGGCAGGATGCAGACACGCCCGGCCCGCAACCTCCAGCACCCGGCCAGCAGACAGATCCTCGATCACCGTCCGGTAGCGCACGCAACCTGGACCGGGAATCTGGTCGATGCTGTACTCCGAGTCGCGGATCCGGAACCGGGCAGGATCCGGATTGGTGTCTTTGTTGCGGCGGACCCAGTCCAAAAAGGCTTGCTCATCGTCAAAGCGCGCGGCCAGCGCTGAGGTCAGAATGGCCACCGCCAGACCGGCCTCGTAGCCCGGTGCACGCCGCATCCATACCGCGGATTCTGCGTTGCGCTGGACCTGTTGCCAGGCGGGGTCCGCTGGCGGTTCGACGCTGAACCCCGGAAACGACTCGGCGTGGAGGATTGCCGGCACCAGCATCAGCACCAGCAGGGCGCGGGTAGTGATTGTCTTCATCAGCTGATTCTAACCGCGACGGGTACGCGGGAAACACGGCAATTGCTGGCTGCTTTCCATCCAGCCGAGGCGGTGTTCCACCCAGATGTTGTCAACTGGCGGAAACCGGCCCGGCTGGTCAAAGCTGCACACGGTCAGATCGACCCAACCGGGGTTGTCGGCGTGGCGATAGCTCAGCGGAGTGCCGCAACGTGAACAAAACTCGCGGGTCACGTCTGGCGAGGAGTGCCACCGGGCTGGCTCACCCTGAGTCACTTGTACTGCATCCACGGGGAAGGTGACCCAGGCTACCGCAGGAGCGCCGGCAGCGCGCCGGCAGCTGCGGCAATGGCACAATGCAGGCGCCGAACCATCGCCGCTCACGCGGTAACGGATCGCGCCACAGGAACAACCGCCTTCGCCTGGCGGTGATGGTTTCACTTCGGCGATCTGCCCACCATCACCAGAGCCGCGGTCAGCAGCGTCAGCTCCAGCAGCATGACCGCGATCAGCAGCGCTGAAGGCATGCCCTCTGCGCCTATCGCGATCAGGCGGCCCGAAAAATAGCCGATGTTGACCAGCGCCACGCTCAACAAGCCGATTCGATGCCATTGGTGGGAGCCAGCCGCATACAGCAGGAACAGACCCAGCACGATATTCAGCCCGCCATGACTGCCGCGCAAATCACTGAGCACGTTGGTGCTGTAAGTAGCGATCTTCAGGTAGGCGAGGCTGGTCTCCGGCGACAACACGACCCACAGGCCAAAGCCGAGATACAGCACGCCGCAGAAGAGCAAGAAAACTCGGCTCATTACGATGACCCTCCTGTGTAGGGCGGAACAGAGTTCGGGCACACCTCACCCCGTCAACCATAGCAGGCTGCGAAGCCCTATGACGGTCCAGACGGGGTTGGCCTTTCCGCTTTGGCCACAGGTAAATGTACGCTAAAACAAACACCCGCGTTATCAGGCAAATTACCGGCGCTGACCCGTCCGCCGTGATGCCTGGCGATCAGGCGCACGATATACAATCCGAGGCCCAGATGTGGTCGTGACCTGTCGTCCGGGTGGTCGTCAGAGCGTTGGCCAGGGCGGCCACCATCCGGGCTGGAGACCATGGAATCAAAGAGTCGTTCCGGCGGCCCCTCAGGAAGCCGAGGGCCGGTATTGCTGAGCGTCAGCTGCCATGCGTCGCCGTCCGCAGTCAGGGCAAGACGAATGACACCTTGCGGCGGACAGAACTCGACCGCGTTTTCCACCAGCTTGTCGATCATTTGTGCGATGAGCTCCGGCGCCCCGTCCATCGCACAGCGGCCTGGCGGCACGCTCACGCGAAGGTCGCGCCCTGGATGCGTGGCCTGCAACGCGGCGCCCAGTTCCGCCACCAGTTGCGCCAGATCGAAGCGCTCGGTCTCGGCGCTGGATATCGCCTGTTCCATCCGTGTCGCGGCGCCAAGTGCGGCGACCATCGCCTGCAGTCGCTCGATCCCCTGACGGGCGCGCTCCAGATAAACATGATCTCCGGTCTCGGCCTGAAGATTTTCCAGCGAGGTCCGGACCACCGCCATCGGCGTGCGCAGCTCATGGGTGATCCGACGGCCAAGGCTGCGCAGATATTCGTTGTACTCCCCGATCTGAATCAGCAGCCCGGAGAAGTTCCGCGACAGCTCCCCCAGCTCATCGCCGGCCTGGTCTTCAGGCAGCACAGGCACCCGGCCGGAGTCAGCGCGCAAAGCGTCCCCTGCAGCCCGGCTCAGCCTGCGGATACGCCACGACAGCCAGGCGGCAAAACCCAGCAACAGCGCCGCCGCAGCGATGCTCACCACAAAGCTGGAGACAAACAGCCTCGAAGCCGCCCGATCGGTCAGGCTGAGTACCCGTTCTGAATCCTCCTCTACCAGCAGGGCGAGCGCGGCGCCGGTCGCCGGCCCGACTGGTCTGACAGCCTCCAGCACCACTCGCTCTGCCCCGGTGTCACCCACCCTGGCATCCAGTGGAGCGCCGGCAAACACACTGTCGATGCGGCTGATATCGATACGTCCGGGCTGGATATCCGGCAGTGCAGGCGCGGTCTGGCGATCGCGGATCATCCAGCGCAAGATCCGCCGCGCGAGCGCGCCAAACGCGCGGTCGTTGTTTCCTGCCGAGCCACCGTAGGCGTTGGCCAGTACATAACCATCACGGTCCACCAGGCGCAGACGCTGACCGGGGCGGACCGCGTTCTGCAGCAGAACCTGGGCAGCCGGCAGTGTGCCAACCAACCAGCCCGGTTCACTGGCCAGCGTGGCCAGCGTGCCGGACCGCTGAGTCGCACCGTCCCGGTCTGTGTCAGTAACCAGGAAGCCGATGCGAGTCCCGGCCAGCGTTAGCGGCATCTGTAGTTCGAGGTTGAAACCTGTAGAGCTCGGTTGCCAGTTGCCACGCACCCGGCGGGCCAGGATTTCCTTGCTGGAGCTCGGGGTGAACAGGCCCGGCGCCTGAGTCGCCAGGAGCAGGTCGGCGAATCCGGCAGCAGCGCTGCCGACCCGCAGCCGGACATGGTCGCCGGCGTCGCCCATGATCACTTCATCGTCTTCGACCTGCAGGAACAGGAACAGATTGACGCCATCGCTGGCCGCCTGATAACGCACGGAAAAATCTGGCCTTTGCTCCCCGGGCAGGGTCAGCAGCGAAGCCGGACTCAAACCCCAGTCATCCGCGTAGCCATCCAGAGCCGGTGTCCGCGGTAGCGGGTGAACATAGATGTCCGCGGCCTGCCGGTGCGGGGTCAGGAAGCGCTGTGGATCCACCGCTGCCGGGCCGAGGCGTTCGGCCAGACTCACCGCGAGGATATCTGCGGTTGCCCCCAGCGTTTCGAGCTGACCATCACGCAGCGCGCTTTCCAGGTCGCGGACGTACTGGCATCCGGCCCACGGCAACAGCAGGGTCACCGATGCCACCAGCAGCAAGCGCGGCGCGAGCCTCATGCTCCGGTATCCGCGAGCCTCTGGCGCCGGGCTGGTCGCGATCTCATCCCGGGCTCTGATGCCAGCGGTAGCCGACACCATATACAGTCTTTATTGCGTCGAAATTGCTGTCAAAAGCTTCGATCTTCTTTCTTATTCGCTTAATGTGGGAAGTAATGGTGGCGTCGTCGAGAACCACGTTGGCCGCGTCCATCAGCTGCTGACGGGATTTCACATGGCCCGGGAACCGGGCCAGTGCATGGACTATCCAGAACTCCGTGAGCGACAGATCAAGGTCGTGACCCAGCCATTGTGCGATCAGGCGATCGCTGTCCAGAGTCAGCGGACCCCGCTCCATGAGCTGTGCCTCGGCCGGGATTTCCCGCAACGCATCCACCCGCCTGAACAGCGCGGCGACGCGTGCCAGCAGGTGGGCCAGGCTGATGTCCTTGGTCAGATAGTCATCCGCGCCCAGACGCAGGCCCGACACCGCGTCGAGGTCGCTGTCGCGGGCGGTAAGGAAGATGATCGGCAGAGTGTCGGATAAGCGCCGCAGCGCGCGACACAGATCGAAACCACCCTCGGGCTCTTGTCCCAGAGACACGTCGATCAGCACCAGATCCGGTAACCGGCTATCGAAAGCCTTCATTGCGCGTTGACGATCCGGATATTCCGACACCTTGTAGCCGTGGCGCTGGAATGCATCGGCATAGTTGTGCCGTATGGCGGCTTCGTCTTCGACGATGGCGATGTGACGACTCATGTTCAGCCTTTTCCTCGATTTGCCAACAATCTGCCACACTCGGCGCCAGCGGGGCCAGGCCTGCACAGCCGCGGGCGTTTCGGACGCCGGAGACAGAGCCTGACCAGCGTATGGCCAGTTCGTTGGCAATACGCGCCAGCCGCGATTGGCGCCGGCGGTGGCGCTTGCCTTATGCTTTGCAGCCGATTGCCGGGGAGCCCTCTCATGCGTATCGCGATCATCCAGCAAGCGCCGTGTTTCCTGAATCTGCCGGCCACCGTGGATCGGGCAATCAGTTTGCTTGAACAAGCTGCCGATAATGGCGCCCGCCTGGTGGTGTTCCCCGAGACCTGGCTGCCGGGTTATCCGGTCTGGCTGGACGACGCGCCGGGTGCCTGTCTGTGGGATCATCCGCCGGCCAAGGCCCTGTTCCGCCACCTGCGCGAACATGCTCCGGAGATGGATGGGCCAGAAATTGAGCGCCTGTCAGAAGCGGCGCAACGAACCGCGTGTCACATGGTGATCGGCATCCATGAAAAGGCGGGCGGCAGTCTTTACAACAGCATGGTGTTCCTGGGGCCCGACGGCGGTCGCGCAGTGCGCCGCAAACTGGTTCCGACCTATACCGAGCGCCTGCTCTGGGGGCGGGGAGACGGCAGCGGCATGTTTAGTGTCGACACCGATTTCGGGCCTCTGGGTGGATTGATTTGCTGGGAGCACTGGATGCCGCTGGCCCGCGCCGCGATGCACGCGGCCGGCGAGAGCGTGCATGTCGCGCAATGGCCGTGGGTCAAGGATCCGCATCAGCTGGCCAGCCGGCATTATGCGTTCGAGGGCCGCTGCTTCGTGCTGGCATCGGGCTGCGTGATGAGCCGGCGGGATTTGCTCGAGGGCTTCGACTCGGCCGGCGGCCCGGCCGTGGCGCGTGAGATCCTCGAGCAGACCGGGGCTGACGGGGAGAATATCCTGCGCGGCGGCAGCGCGGTGATCGGGCCTGACGGCAACTACCTGGTCGAGCCGGCGTTTGACAATCCGGGAACGGTTTTCGCCGATCTCGATTTATGCCTGATCGAAGAGTCGCGGCTGACGCTGGACGTGGATGGCCACTACTCCCGGCCGGATGTGTTCACCCTGACGGTAAATGCCGCGCGCCAGAGAAACGTTGAGTTCGAATGAGACAGCACCCCGGCCGCTGACTTGAGCCGGGGTCGGCCTGACTACCGAGGCCGGACCAGGGTTCGCCCGCAACCATTGAAAGTCTCGCCGTCGATGCTCAACCGGACGCTGGTCGGGAACTGCTCGCCGCTCATATCATCCGCACAGGGTTTGTCGATCAGGACCAGTTCGAATCCGGGCAACCCGGACTCGTCACGATACAGCTGGCCACCGCTGGCGGGGTCTCCGACCGGCGTGGCTGCAGCGATCTCATAGTGTCGTGTGCCGTAATGGGTGTCGACGACAATCGACTCGCCTTCGCGGATCTCCACCGTCCAGCCCGGCTCATTGCCGCTGGCGCGAAAATCAATACCCCGCAGTGCGGCCTGCGCCCACACATCGTCTGCTAACGCGCCGGACTCCGCCGGGGACGAGCTCCCTGGGTGCTGACAGCCGGCCGTCAGACAGGCCAGCATCAATCCCGGCCACCGCTGACATTGGTAAATCCGCAAGCGTCGCGCGGGTGGCTTACGGCCGCCCGCTGATGTCCCGCTGATCCTGCCGCGCTGCTCACTGCCTGGGTCACGCATGACGCCAGTCGTCTTCGTCTCCGGCGACCGGCGCCAGTCCCAGGGTCTCCCCGCCGGCTTCGACACCGAGGCCGAGTACCGTGCGATTGGCGTAGGCAAAATAGGCGACGACCTGGTTGATCTCCAGAATCTCGCCGTCATTCCAACCGGCGGCGCGGAGGTCCTCGACTTCGAGTGGATCGATGGATCCCGGATCCCGGGTCAGCACTCTGGCATAGGCCAGCGCCGCGCGTTGACTGGCTTTGAACACGTCGCCCCAGTTACCGCTTTGCAGTGCTTCCATCGTTGCATCCGCAAGTTGTTCGTCGGCGATCAGCCTGCGCATGCCCGCCGCATGATGGTCGACACAGTACTGGCACTTATTGAGCTGGCTGACGAACACCCCCAGCGCCTCCCGAAACCACGCGGGGAGTTGATTTGCGGGATGGTGGAGCACCGCCTTGTACAGGGCCATATGGCCCTCCAGGGTACTCGGGCGCAGGCTGTGCGCCTGCAGGATGTTGTCCACGCCCCCGTCCGCGTTGCGCACCCGCTGGTACAGATCCGCTAGTTTCCCTTCCGCGTTTTCGGGCTCGATCGTTTCAATCCATGTCACTGCAGATTGCTCCTGTCATCAATAGTCCCGGCATCGCGCTGGTCACCCACAGCCGGAGAGTAAGCGGGTTCACCATGCGCTGCCAGCCACCGGGTTTCGCCACTGCAGGGCTCGTTGCCAGCAAAAACGCCGGGGGCATGACTGCCACCCGGCGTAAAATTTGGCATTACCCTCGGCTGATGCCGCGGCACAAGCGTTGCAGTCTATCTCGGTCCCCTGAAATTATCGGTGCGGGGCCGCGCCTCGTTAACCCGTAGCTGACGGCCACCGACTTCATTTCCGTTCAGGGCCTCGATGGCCTTGTTGCCATCATCAGAGTTGGCCATCTCGACGAAACCGAAGCCTTTCGAACGCTGTGTCTCCCGGTCGAAAATTACTTTTGCGGACTGGACCGAGCCGAATTGCTGGAACATCGCCTCGAGATCTGCATCCGTGGTGCTGTATGGCAAATTGCCGACGTAAATATTCATGAGCAGTAGATCCGGCGCCTACTTAAAACACAACGGGCGTGCATTCACGGCGCCCCAAAAAATGAATGCACAACTCGTCGGGCAGGTTTGATTCGACTATTCCGTCGATGCTTGTCTGCCTCGGGCGCCAAAAGTTTAACCAATCACAGCGCCGTCGCGCGAGAAAAATTTGGCGCTTCAGATTGAATCAGGATGCTGCCCTGCAGCGTCGGAACACAGACGCCTAGCTGGCGGGCAAGTAATGGCACGCCGGAGCGGCCGTGTCGGGCAGCCGGGTCGGCCCGGTTAGCGTCCAGCCTGTTGGCCGGCGAAGACGGGATCCCCTGGCTTGAGATAACCGGCGTTGAGGATCTGTGCGCGGAGGCCGGCGCGATGGGCCATATGCCTGAGCAGTTCGGTCGGCGTGAGGGCAGCAATCCGACCTTGCCCGGCAAGCAGCCCGGCCAGATGGGCGCAGGGCTCGCATAATTCGATGCCGAGCAGGCGAATGTTGCCGATGCGGAATTCCTTGCCGACCAGCTGGTTGAGGCGGACGCCGCGAGTGACAACATTGCGCCGCGATTCTCCGGGCTCCAGGTCGAGACCTGCTGCACGGTTGAGCGCCTCGATTTCCTCGCTTTCTATCAGAGTGAGTTCGTCTTCCGGCTGCATGTCGGGCCGATCGAAGTGGCGATCCGAGACTATGCCGCGCCCGGGTAATAATTCCGCGGTGGTCAGTTCACGGGTCGGGCCGCCCGACTCGGACGCCACATGGATGGAAACGACGCAGGCGCTTATCTCGCTCATATCTCCGTGTTCCCTCATTCGGAGTCGTGTGCCGGCTGATGCGGGGCCGCGGCGCGACCGGTTCCTGATCGGGAACCGACCTGATCCGAGCCGGTAGCCTTGTGTAATCCATACGTGGTGCCGAGCGATCGTGTCTGGAACAGCAGCGCCGCCAGGGCCGTGATCAGAGTCACCGCGCCGAGGATCACCAACATGCGTTGATAAGGTGCGCCAGAGTGCATGCGCTCGATGACCAGAACAAGTAATGTGCGCAGCCACTCGACGACGCCAAACGCGAGTCCGGCCTGGACGCAGCGCGCCGCCCAGGGTTTTCGGATCGCCAACACGATCATCAGGCCTGCCACCGCGGCGACGGCAGGCATGGATCCGGCGCGAAAAAAATGCGCGCCCAAAAGTAACAGACTCAATACGATCGGGATGTAAGCAATCGTACTCATCGGGAGACGCGACCTAGGGTTTTTCCGCCGGGTAGTACCAGGCTCGGGCAACACGGCCGTTCACAGTCTGGTAGACCGCCAGAGACGCCGCCGACATTGTCTTGCCTTCACGTTTCCAGAACGCCCGTTCTCGCACGGCGACATAGGGACCGGAGACAATTGACTGCTCCAACACCGATCGCGCGTTGGGATACTCCTGGAAATATGCCGCCAGCTGCTGCAACAGTTCCGAACGATTGCTTGCCTTTGTAGCCACGGCGTCCCGGTCCAGCGCATGCCATTGCACATCTTCAGTCAGCAGCTTGGCAATCGCATCCAGGTCATGGGCGTTGTATGCACGCACAAAGCTCTGTACGACAACGGTTGGCGCGATCGGCTCGTCAGCGGCGGTTGCATCGACAGCAGCGATGGCGGAACAGGTGAGGGCAACGATGAACAGGCAGGCGTAACGTAGCAAGGCTGTCTCCCGGTTGCGGAAGGGCCGGCGCTTGGTGTGCAGGATTTTGTCGATCCGCGGCGGGGTCGACAACCTGTCGACGCCGTCGAGACCCTGCCAAACCCCGGCGATTGTTGCTCAGTCTACCGTGTTGCCCCGGGTCGCGAAACAGCCTCACAGCCAGGCGATTGCGGCTCCGATGAGACTGCCAATGAGCAAAATCAATACCGGCACGACACCGATCAGGAACCCGGGTCCCCGTTTGGCGGGATCGGCAACGTAACCACGCCAATAGACAATCCGGCCGACAACAAAGACCAGCCCCAGGCCCGCCGCCAGCGGGGCGCTGACGTAATAGGCGAACATCCACAGCGCCGGGATCACCAGGATCAACTGCTCAGCCGTGTTCTGCTGCACCCGGTAGTAGCATTCGAAAACCGGATCGCCGGTGGTCTGTGGCGCCTTTATCCCGGTTCTTTGCCGAGCGCGTCCAACCAGAATGATGAACCACAGGTACTCGATCAAAACGAGTGCGGTAACGATGGCAACGAGTTCCATGCGGAGTTCCTATGCCTGCCTTCCGGATCGGTCCTCAGTCTGCTCCGGCGAGCCTGAGGGCAATTCTGTCGCGAGCATCGCTAGTCTGCTCAGTGCACATGACCGTGGGCGATCTCTTCGGCGGACGCTTCACGTACGTCCTCGACGCTGACGTCAAAATGCAGCACCTGGCCAGCCAGGGGATGATTTGCATCGATGGTGACGCCGGCATCACTGACTTCGCGAACGGTGATCAATTGTACCTGGCCATCGGGACCCTGCGCCTGGAACTGCACGCCGGGCTTTACGTTTTCAGGGCTATCGAATGCGTCGATGGGAACTACCTGCACCAGATCCGAGCTGATCTCGCCATAGGCATCTGTGGGCTGTACCGTGACTTTCAATTTGTCGCCCGCCGACTGGCCGGTCAGTGCGCTTTCCAGGCCCGGGATGAGGCTGTTGCTGCCGTGCAGATAGGCCAGCGGATCCCCACCCGTCGATGAGTCGAGTTCTTCCCCGGCGTCATTGGTGAGCCGGTAATGGATGGATACGACGCGTTTGTCCTGAATTTTCACTTGGTACTCCTGAGCAAGGAAATGATGGGTCGGTCAGCCGGGGAATCAATGCAGATGACGCAGACTGACGGGCCGCGCAATAGCCTGCAACGGGCAGGCGGCGATATTTTCGAGCCCGTATTCTAGGCCATATCGGTGTGCAGTACGCCAGTCGCACTGCCCGGGGCGACTATCCGCAAGCACGAATTCCCGATTCCCGGCTCACGGACTGTAGTCTGGCAGTGGCTGGCCGGCCTTGACGTGGTGAGCACCGGATTGCTCGCGGATCAGCACATAGATGTACTCCACCGGCGCCCCGATGGTTTCGTGAACCACCCGGGTGATGCCCTCGGCCAGCGCCTGTTTCTGTTCAGGGCTGCGGCCTGCACGAATGTCGCACTGGATCACTGGCATGACAATCTCCTTCTTCCCCTGTTGATGACGTGACTGACTGTTGGTTTCAGGACGCAGTGTCTGGCGATGCCGCGTCAATGGCCAGACGTGATTGTATGGGCGTGACCCGCCCGTAATCGAGATTCCAGGAAGCCGGATCAGGTGTTGCGGGTGGTAAAGACCAGGATCTGAGCGCGGGGCGGGTCCTGGCAGGAAGCTCTTGCATCATTAAATAGGAATGATTATCATTTGCATTAAAGCTGGTTTGGTTGCTTCCGGGCCCCAATCCGACGGCAGCAGGGTCCGGGTCCGACAACGCTCAGGCAGCAAGGAGGTTCGCTATGGGATATCGCATTTTCGCGTGGCTCGACGACGGCAGGCCGACACTCCGGATCGTGGATGCCCGCTCCAACACCGAATGTCTCAGCTGGCGCTTACAAAGCGAAGACGCGTCGGCTTCGGGTGGTCAAAAAGAGGTCCAGCGCTTGTTTCGGGACTTGTTGCTGCTCTCGTGCAGGCAGCGTCTTGGCGAAAAGCCGTCGCTCGGTCCGCTGGCAGATATCCAAAGCCGTGATGGACTTGCCGTCGGCTAGGCGGCTCCTCTGAGCTTTGCACCGACCCATTCCGACCGGGTTATCCATGTCGCGTCTGCAGCCTGCGATAGGCGTAGCCCATGGTGATCGCGCGGGCAGCCATGAACACCACGAAGGCCAGCCACAAACCATGGTTGCCGAGGCCGAAGAATTGCCCGAGATAGAACGCGGGCAGAAATATCGCGACTGCGGAGAAGATCATTGTGTTGCGCATCTCCCGTGCCCAGGTTGCGCCGACAAAAACGCCGTCGAGCAGGAAACTCCAGAAGGACACCAGCGGCGAGAGGATCATCCACGGCAGGAACTCGGCGGTAAGAGCGCGCAGGGCCGGCTGTCCGGTCAGCAACCCGATTATCGAATCGCCGGCGATTGCATAAGCTAATGCGAAACCGGCCGCTACGGTGCCGGACCAGATCAGCGACAGGTGCACAGCACGTTGCAGGCCGACCGGGTTCCGCTCGCCGAGCGCACGGCCGACAAGCGCCTCGGCCGCATGCGCAAAGCCATCCAGGGCATAAGCCATGAAGTACTGGAACTGGATCAGGACCGCATTGGCGGCGAGGATAGCGGTGCCCTGTCTGGCGCCCTGGGCAGTGATGAAGCCGAACACAAACATCAATGACAGAGTGCGCACCAGAAGATTGGCATTGACCGAGAGAATCCGCCGCAAGCCCGCAGGATCGAACACACGCTCCACGTTGAGCCGGCCTGCGAAGGTGGACAGTTCGCGGCGTACCAGCCAGGCGCCAAAGCCGAGGCCGGCGAACTCGGCCAGCACGCTTGCCGCTGCGACACCACCGGTGCGATAGCCGAAACCCAACACCAACATTAGCGACAGCAGGATATTGATGATGTTGATCATCAGCATCAGATACAAGGGCGCGCGCGTGTTCTGCATGCCGATGAACCAGCCAAACAGCGCAAAGTTGGCCAGCGCCGCCGGCGCTGCCCAGATACGCACCGTGAAATAGGTCCATGTCGGCGCCACGACATGTTCCTCCGGGGCGATCAGCCATATCGCCAGTCGCCCGATTGGGCGCTGCAGCACCAGCAGCAGCGCCGCCATCAGCAACGCGATGACCAGCGCCTGGGCCAGAACCGCCCGGGCCTGATCCCCATCTCCCGCGCCGCGGGCCTGCGCAGCCAGGCCTGTGGTGCCCATGCGCAGGAAGTTCAGACCCAAAAACAGGAAGCTGAAGATCGTGCCCCCCACCGCCACCGCGGCCAGGTAACGCGGGTCCGGCAGATGCCCCATCACTGCGGTGTCCACCAGTCCCAGCAGAGGCACGGTGATATTCGACAGGATCATCGGCGCGGCCAGCGCGCGCACGTTGCGGTGGGTATATGGACTGGCGGTGCGAGCGCTCACGCTCGCCTGATCACTCGCCGCCATCACGCCATGCGCCGGCCTGGTTCAAGCCTGGAAATCTTTCTGGTTGCCCAGCAACTGCAACGCCGCCTGATAGACTTCTTCCTCGGAAACCAGCACCAGGTTGGCGGCGGCCGCCAACGGGATATAAGAATCTGCTCCGCAGACACGCGCCTTGCGCGCATCTGGTTGTCCCTGCTCGTCGAGTACAGTGAAAATTTCCTCCGCGATCCCGCCGGTGCGACGGCCTTCGTCAACGACCAGGATGCGCTTGAACCGCTCGGTGAGGCCGGCAATGAAGTCCGCGTTGAGCGGTTTGAGCCAGCGCAAATCCATGACGCAGGCCCGCTGTCTCGACGCAGCGGCCAAACGGCGAGCCGCGCGCAGCGACATCGGTACACCGTTGCCGTAAGTGATGATCAGCAGATCAGCCGCTTCCGGGTGATACAGCCGTGGTTCCCCGAGAGGGACCATGCGCTCTGGTTGTGGGTATTCAAACTGCCACAGGCCGTCCTTGTCTTCGTGCAGGTCCTTGGTCATGTACAGTGCGATGGGTTCCAAAAACGCCACCACGCGACCATCGACTTTGGCCAGCGCAGCGCAGGTCCGCAACATCATCGCCGCGTCGTCGCCGCGGGAAGGACAGGCGATGATCAGTCCGGGGATGTCGCGCAAAGCGGTAAAGGAATTGTCGTTATGAAAATGCCCGCCAAAGCCCTTTTGATATCCCAGAGCAGCGATGCGCATCAGCATCGGATTGGAAAATTGGGCATTGGAGAAAAACTGCAGACTTGCCGCTTCTCCGCGGATCTGGTCGCAGGCATTGTGGAAATACGCCAGGTATTGAATCTCAGGGCAAGGCAGTAAACCCATATAAGCCTGACCCTGAGCGAGACCGAGGATCGTTGTTTCATCGAGCAAGGTATTGAAGACCCGGTTGCCACGGAACGCACGGGCCAGACCGGAGGTGACGGTATAAACGCCTCCTTTGGCAGCGACGTCTTCCCCGAAAACAGTCATCTCCGGATATTTGATCATCAAGTCATGCAGCGCCCGGTTTATCAGCACAGCCAGATGCCGTGGCGCGGCGTTTTCCGGCAGGCGCTGCTCGCCGCCGAAGGCTTCGATCCGATGTTGTCGGTCGGCGACGCGGGTCGCCTCGGCGTTGACTGAATCCGCTGAATACGGCGCCAGCGGGGCCATCACCTGAGTACGGCTGACCAGTTTGGGACGCGCCGCCGCCCGCGCTGCTGCAAGGCGGGTTTGATCCCGGATCGTCTCGTACAGCCCGCGCAAGGCCTGCGCGCTCATCAAGCCACTCTCCAGAGCGGTCTCGGCGCTGAGCAACAGAGGATCACAGGCTTCATTCGCCTCGACTTCATCAAGGCTCATGTACTCGGTCTCCACGTCGGTTCCCGCGTGACCGAGCAGACGCTTCATCCGCAGCTGCAGGAATGTGGGGCGCCGACGTACCCGGCAGTGCTCGATAGCGAGCCTCGTGACTTCGAAACATTCGACCAGATCGAGGCCGTCGCCGGAGAAGAAATCCAGCCCGGGCCGGTTGCAAAAGTTCGACTCGATCCAGCCGGGTGGCGTCTTCACGGAGATACCGATGCCGTTGTCTTCGCATACAAACAGTACCGGCACCGGCAGTTTCTGGTGAGCGGCCCATTGCGCTGCGTTAAACGCGCCGGTGGCGACAGAATGATTGGCCGACGCGTCGCCGAAATTACACAGGATGATAGCGTCGCCGGATATCGGCGGTTCGACCCCCATGCGCCGGGCCTGCTCCAGAGCCAGCGCAGTCCCTACAGCCTTCGGCAGATGACTCGCGATCGTCGAGGTCTGCGGCAATACCCATGCCTTGCGGTGACCCCAGACCTTGTGCCGGCCTCCGGAGACAGGGTCCTCCGCGCTCGCGGCCAGCGACAGTGCCGTGTCGTAAACCGGATCGCCACCCGCGATCTTTGCACCGCGAGCCATCATGAACGCGCCGCTGCGGTAATGCAGAAATGCCGGGTCGTCTATGCGGCTCAGATAACCCAGCGCAGCATTCCCTTCATGGCCGGAACTGCCGATGGTGTAGAAACCTTCGTTGCGGGCGCGCATTTCCCGCGCCACCAGGTCCATGTGCCGGGACTGGATCTGATGTCGGAACAGCGCCAGGAACTCGGCGCCGGAAATGCTGAATCCGGGCCGCAATGGCGCGTCCAGATCCGGTGCCGGAGGTGGCGGCTCTTCCCATCCGTCAACAAATGCGAGGAAGTTCCCGTCGACGATCGCGGCCCGGTTTATCGATCGCGCGCCGGGTTTCCCTGGCGTGCTGTCAGAACGCGTTGACACCCGTAAGCTCCTTGCCGACCACGAGCTCATGGATGGTCTCGGTGCCCTCGTAGGTAATGACGCTTTCCAGATTGAGCATATGACGGATCGGGCAGTACTCAGCACTGATGCCGGCGCCGCCGAGTATGTCGCGGGCGTCGCGGGCAATATCCAGCGCCATACGCACGTTGTTCCACTTCGCCATCGACACCTGGCCGGGCTGCATCGCGCCAGCGTCTTTGAGGCGCCCGAGTTGCAGCGACAACAGTTGCGCGGTGGTGATGCGCCGGCTCATATCCGCGAGGCGCCGCTGGATCGTCTGGGTGTGGCTTACCGGGCGGCCGAACAGTTCACGCTCGTTGGTGTAATCGATCGACTCGCGCAAACAGGCCTGGGCTGCGCCAATCGCGCCCCAGGTAATTCCGTAACGGGCCTGGGTCAGGCAGGACAAGGGACCTTTCAGCCCGACCACGCCCGGTAACAGATTGGCATCGGGCACGCGGACGTTGTCAAAATACAGCGAGGATGTGACCGATGCGCGCAGCGAAAACTTGTGCTCGATCTCCGGCGCGTCAAAACCGGGCATGCCCTTTTCTACCAGGAAGCCGCGAATGCCCTCATCGGTGCGGGCCCAGACCACGGCCACGTCGGCAATGCTGCCGTTAGTAATCCACATCTTCGCGCCGTTGATCACCCAGTCACCGCCGTCCTTCTTTGCGTGGGTCTTCATGTTGGCAGGATCCGAACCGCCATGCGGTTCGGTCAGTCCGAAACAGCCAATCGCCTCGCCCCGGGCCATTGCGGGGAGCCAGCGCTGTTTCTGCTCGTCGCTGCCGTAGGCATGGATCGGGAACATGCACAGGCTGGATTGCACCGACACAAAGCTGCGGATGCCCGAGTCACCGCGTTCGAGTTCCTGACAGATCAGGCCATAGCTGACTGCATTCAGGCCAGCGCAGTCATAGCCTTCGATAGACGATCCCAGCAGACCGAGCTCGGCAATCTCCGACACCAGTTCGGCCGGAAAGCGATGCGCTTCGAAGGCTTCGGCGATCATCGGCAGAACGCGTTCGTCGGTAAACCGGGCGACGCTGTCCTGAACCAGCTGCTCCTCTTCGGACAGCAGGCTGCGGACATCGTAGAAATCCATGGGATTGATTGCGGACAAGTTGATCTCCGGGCGGCTAATCTGGTCGTGACAAAGACCCCTGATAATACCGGAACAGCAGCCAGCCTGGCATCTGCGGCAGCGCAGGGGGCGGCGAACAACCGGCCAGCCATGGGTGCGCGCGCCTGGCCGGTAGCTGGCCAATCGCTGTCCAATGGCTGGGCATTAGCTGGCCGGCACGCGTGCTACTGTAGTGGCCCCTCAGGCAGCCGTCCCCGCCGGCCAGACTGGCTTGCGGGACCGTTGTGGCTGTTCATAGCAGGGTCAGGCCAGGATCAGGATGCGCGTCAGCTATCACCCCGATTATTTTGTCGAACTCCCGCCGGGGCACCCGTTCCCGATGGCCAAGTTCCCGGATCTTCACACCATTTTGCTGCGCGCCGGGGTTATCGGGCGCGGTGATATCGTGCGCCCGAAAGAGGCCGCTATGGACCTGTTGCGTCTGGTTCATACCGAGGACTACCTGTGGCAGCTCGCCACCGGCAATCTGAGCGCAGCGGAGGAGCGCCGCCTGGGCATCCCGTGGAGCGAATTGCTCTGGCGCCGCTCAAGGCTGGCGGTATCCGGGACGGTCAACGCGGCGCTGATGGCACTGGAGGACGGCCATGCAGGAAATCTTGCCGGCGGTACCCACCATGCGTTCCCGGACCACGGTCAGGGTTTTTGCGTGCTCAATGATGTCGCGATCTGTATCCGTCATCTGCAACTGGAAAATCGCATTCGGCGTGCGCTGGTGGTGGATCTGGATGTGCATCAGGGAAACGGGACGGCCGCAATTTTCGCGCACGATGACACGGTATTCACGCTGTCTGTCCATGGCGAGAAGAACTTTCCGGCGCGCAAGACCCGGTCGAGTCTGGATGCAGGGTTGCCGCCCGGATGTGATGACGAGCGCTACCTGGAAACGCTTGCCGCCGTGTTGCCGGGGGCGATACGCGATGCGCGAGCGGATTGCGCGTTTTACCTGGCCGGGGTGGACCCGGTCGCCGGCGATCGCTACGGCAAGATGGCGCTGAGCGAGTCCGGTCTGGAGCGGCGCGAGCGTTATGTGATCGAGCAGCTGCGCAGGGCCGGCTTGCCGCTGGTCCTGCTACTGTCCGGAGGATATGCGGCGACGCCGATGCGCACCGCGGAACTACATGCCGTGGCCTTCCGGGTCGCGGTCGAAGCATACGAAGCAAACGACGAAGCCATCGAACCTGAAGCGGCGCCTGGCCGCCTGCATCCGGCAAGCGCTCAGGCCTGAGGAGAGAGCTGATGAAGATACCCGAGATTCTGCTGATCGAGGCCGAGCGCAAGCCCGGCAGCCTGGCGCGGGTGCTGACGGTGATCGGGGAAGCCGGGCTGGTCGTGGAGCATCTGGCCAGTCTGCGCCGGGACCAGGGCCGTACGGTGTGGGAAATCACGCTGGAGATGGATGAGGCCGACGACCAGGATCTTTATGCGCGCATCGACGCATTACCCAACGCCCGGGTACTCGGCAAGTCTGATCGCGTGTTCAACCGCCACAAGGGCGGCAAGATTCGCACGATCAGCAGCATGGAGATCGGCAGCCCGCAAATCCTGCGCGACCTGTATACGCCCGGCGTCGCCCGGGTCTGCCTTGCGATCCAACGGGAACCGGGGCTGGCCCGGCAATACACCAACCTGCCCAACACTGTGGCTATTGTTACCAATGGCACCGCGATCCTCGGACTGGGTGATATCGGTCCTCTGGCCGGTCTGCCGGTGATGGAGGGTAAGGCCGCATTGTTCGCCAGTCTGGCGGGAATCAGCGGCGTCCCGATTCTGATCGATTCGAAGGACCCGGCGCAGGTGATCGAGACGGTGGTGGCCATAGCCCCGTCATTCGGCGCCATCCAGCTCGAGGACATCGGTGCGCCGGCCTGCTTCGAGATCGAGGAGGCTTTGATCGAACGCCTGAATATTCCGGTGCTGCATGACGATCAGCATGGCACGGCGGTGGTCACGCTGGCGGCGGTCCGCAACGCCGGCCGCATCGCCGATCAACGCCTGTCGACCAGCGTTGTCGGCCAGGTTGGGCTCGGTGCCGCCGGGATCGGTATCGCGCGCTTGTTGTTCGCACGCGGGGTAGAGCGGATTCTCGGTGCCGACCTGGACCCGGAGGCGCTGGCGCGCTTTGCCGGACTCGGCGGCGAGCCGGTGGATCTCGACAAGATTATGGCCGAGGCGGATATCGTCATCGCGACCACCGGCGTCAAGGGTTTGATCCGGCCGCAGCAGGTTCGCAAGGGCCAGGTGGTGTTAGCGCTGACCAACCCCGAGCCCGAGATTGAGCCGCAACTGGCCATGGCCGCCGGTGCAGCATTCGCGGCCGACGGTCAAAGCGTCAACAACGTGCTCGGCTTTCCTGGTCTGTTTCGGGGTGTGCTGGACGCCGGGGCCCGGCGCTTTACCGGATCCATGTTGCTCGCGGCGGCCGAAGCGATCGGTGACTGCGCAGCGCCGGGCGATCTGGTGCCCGAGAGCCTCGATCCGGCGGTGCACAAGGCCGTCGCCGAGGCGGTACGCGCGGCCGCAAAGGAAGATCAGTAACGCAGGCCGAGTCGCTGGTAAACGAAAGACAACAACCACATCGGGCCGATCATCAGGAACTGCAGGTCCTGGAAAAAGGACGGCCGCTTGCCCTCGATCATGTGACCGATGAATTGTCCGATCCAGGCCAGCACAAAGACCGCAACACAGATCGCCCACAGGGGCGCCGGCAGGCTGTCAAGCCAGATCAGCGTGACGGTGAACAGCGCCATGACCCCGATCATCCCCAGCGCCAGTTTCGGCGACAGGATGAAGTAGTAGACGATCGCGGCCATCATGAACAGTACGCCCCAGTTGAGCGCCGGCGAGATGTCGACAAACGCGGCGGGCACCGGCAGCGCCCACAGCAGCCCGATCAGGCTCAACGCGATCACCGGCACGCAAATCCAGTGGATGGTCTTGTTGGTCCGGTTCTGGTGGCTCTCCCCATACTCATCCAACCATTGTTGGACCGGTTTTACTGACATGACGGCTCGCTCCCTCGCAATGTTGCCGCCTGGCGGGGTCCGCCAGACCGGGTTTCAGCGCTGAACAGGATAATAAACCAGGGCAGGGACGCGGTCAGTCAGCCGATCGCGCTTGCTGGCCATGTGATGTGAGCTAAATGCGAATCGTTGCTATTCGTATTTAGAAGCCCTAAGATGATTGTCCGTTCGGTCTGACGAACAACACCACAAGAAATCATCCGGGGGTTATTCCATGACACGTCTTATGCGCCAGTGCCTGCTGGCATCCGCCTGCATCCTCGCGGTCACCTCGGCCAGAGCCGAAGCGCCGCCCAGCGCTGAGGAGATGTGGCGGATCATCCAGTCTCAGCAGGCGCAGATCGAGGCGCTGCAGCGCCAGCTCGAAGCCACCGAACAAAAAGCGGCGGAGACTGAACAAAAGGTCGCCGAGACCGATCAGAAGGTCGAGATCACCGGGGATCGGATCGAGCAGGTAGCCAGCACGCCGGCGGCCGGCAACTGGGCGGACCGGACCCGGATCGGCGGCTACGGGGAATTACATTACAACAACCTGGACAGCAAGAAGGAAATCGACTTTCATCGCTTCGTGCTGTTCTTCAATCACGACTTTTCCGACCGCATTCGCTTCGTTTCCGAGGTCGAACTGGAGCATGCGGTCTCCGGTGACGGTCAGAACGGCGAGGTCGAACTGGAACAGGCGTATGTCGAATTCGACCTCAATGCCAACAACGTGCTGCGCACCGGGCTGTTTCTGATCCCGGTCGGGATCCTTAACGAGACCCATGAGCCACCGACCTTCTATGGCGTGGAGCGCAACCCGATCGAAACCAACATCATCCCTACTACCTGGTGGGAGGGTGGCGCTGCCGCCCACGGCGAACTGGCTCCCGGCTGGAGCTACGACTTCGCGCTCACTTCCGGTCTGGATGTGGACCAAAGCGGAACAAGGGCCTATCTGATCCGCAACGGGCGAACCAAGGTTTCCGAAGCTCCCGCTGACGACGGCGCAGTCACCGCACGACTGAAATGGACCGGCATGCCCGGTGTCGAAATCGCTGTCGCCGGGCAATATCAGGGCGATGTCACCCAGGGCGACCAGGGTGTCAGCGCGACCTTGTTCGAGGCGCACACGGAAATCCGCCGAGGTCCGTTTGGCCTGCGCGCACTGTATGCACGCTGGGATCTCGACAAGGCGGGTGTGATAAACGCCTCGGATCCCGCTGCGGTGGGCCGTGATGAACAGATGGGGTGGTACGTGGAGCCCTCGATTCGGGGTCATCTGTGGGACATCCCCGGGGAATTCGGTGCGTTTGTTCGTTACAACGTCTGGGACAACAACGCCGGAAGCTCCAACGACACCGAATACAAGCAGATCAATGCAGGTTTCAACTACTGGCCGATTCCGGACGTAGTGTTCAAGTTCGACGCCCAGCAGCAGGATAATCAGGGCAATAAAAACGACAATGGCTTCAATCTCGGCGTCGGCTATCAGTTCTAGCTGCCGGACAGGCCAGAGACCCCAATAACTCATGAGCAAACTGCAGCGCATCGTTTTTGTTGCCGTCCTGTTCGCGGCCAGCGGGGTCAACGCGGTTGCTCGCGGTGTCTATCAGCAGCCCGAGGACTTCCTGAACGAGACCTTCGGCGCCGCCACGCCCGAGGCGCGTGCAGTCTGGATTACTGCCGACCTGAAACAGCGGATCGCCGGGATCCTGGGCCACCCGCCGGCGGCGATGCGCATCCGCTACTGGAGTCATGACCAGCGCACTGCGTGGATCGTCGAAGAGATCGGCAAGGAAAAGCCGATCACAACCGGCATCGTGATCAATGGAAACCGGATCGAGCGGGTCAAGGTCCTTATCTTCCGCGAGTCCCGGGGCTGGGAGGTTCGGCATGACTTTTTTACCGACCAGTTTCACGGCGCCACTTTGAACGGTCATGCCGAGCTGGACCGCAACATTGACGGCATATCCGGCGCCACGATGTCGGTGAGCGCGGTGACCCGGCTGGCGCGCATGGTGTTGCTGCTGGATCAGGAGTTAGGCGCTGATGACGACGGTTAGGCGCGTGGTCCGGCGCCCCGGTCGCGGTATCCGTCTCGCGACCTGGCACCGGCGACTCGGCCTTGGCGCCGCGTTGTTTGTGCTGATCCTGGCTCTGACCGGCGTCGCATTGAACCATACCGCGGAACTCGGCCTGGACCAGCGCTACCTGAAAGCAGACTGGCTGATGGCCTGGTACGGCATCGATGCGCCGGCGGAAGCGATCAGCTTCACTGCCGGCTCCAGGGTCGTCACCCGGCTGGGAGACACGGTCTACCTGGACACCCGGGCGGTTGAGGAAGGCGTGGACGAAGTCAGCGGCGCAGTATCTGTCGGCGAGCTGGTCGTGGCAGCCGTCGACGGCGATTTGCTGGTGCTGACCACAAGCGGCGAACGGGTCGAGAGACTTGGCCGCAAGGATCGCGTACCGTCCGGACTGCTTGCTGTTGGCACCGATCATGATGGCGCATTGCTGGTGCGTGCTGACGACGGCCTGTTCCGCGCCGATGATGCGTTGCTGGCCTGGTCACCGGTCGGGGCGGGTGATCACAACGTCGGATGGTCTATGCCCACCGCGATTGATGCCACGATGCTGGCCACCCTGCGCTCGGACTATCTGGCCCGAATCCTGAGTCTTGAACGAGTATTGCTGGACCTGCACAGCGGCCGCTTATTCGGTCGCTTCGGTCCCTGGGTGATGGACATCGCCGCAATCCTGCTGATGCTGCTCGCCGTCACCGGCGTCTGGTTATGGTCGTCACGCCGCTGACCAGCGCGATTCCCGGACGCCTGGCCGAAAAGCGATATCCACAACAGACAACGGCGCCCGTATGGCGCCGTTGTCTGTTGTGCAAAATCCTGCCGCTTTCTGGCCTTGCCAGAGCAGCGTCGTTCAGATCGCCACCATACCGCGCAGTTTCTTGATTGCGTTTGCTTCGAGCTGCCTGATGCGTTCGGCAGAAATCTGATACTCGTCCGCAAGGTCCTGAAGCGTACGTTTTTCATCATCCAGCCAGCGGGCCTGGAGGATGTGCCGGCTGCGCTCATCGAGCCGCTCCAGCGCGGCGGCCAGGCGACTGCTGGAATCTTCTTCCCAGTCATCTGCTTCCACCAGTAACGCCGGGTCGACCTCGTTGCTGTGCAGATAAGCGGCGGGGGTATAACTGCCCTCATCGTCATCGCTGACATTCGGCGCCGGATCAAAGGCGACGTCGCGCGAGGAAAGGCGCATCTCCATCTCGTTGACTTCGCGGGCGCTGACACCGAGGTCTTCGGCCACAGCCCGGGTCTCATCCGCGCTAAGCCAGCCAAGGCGTTTCTTCGCCTTACGCAGATTGAAGAACAGCTTGCGCTGGGCCTTGGTGGTAGCGACCTTGACCACGCGCCAGTTACGCAGCACGAATTCGTGAATCTCCGCCCGGATCCAATGCACCGCGAAGGACACCAGGCGAACGCCGAACTGCGGATCAAAGCGTTTCACCGCTTTCATCAGACCAACATTACCTTCCTGGATCAGATCCCCCAGCTGCAGGCCATAGCCGTTGTAACTGCGCGCGATGTGAACCACGAATCGCAGGTGTGAAAGAACAAGCTGCCGGGCCGCTTCCAGATCGTCTTCTTCACGGAACCGGGTTGCCAGCTCGACTTCCTCTTCCTGGGTCAGGATCGGGATCGTGGCAACAGCCTGGATGTACGCATCGACACTGCCCACCGGGCCGGCGAGCACCAGATCATGTCTCTGTGCGGGTATCAGTTCTTTCATGCAGCGTTGTCTCTCCTGAGGCAGCCGAAGTTTAGCAGTCGCAAGGTTAGAGTGCTAATGGCGCATTGAGTTCCCGTCTGCACGTCCACTATTTATATAGTAGAAACAAGAGCTTATTTCCAGTCCGGGATCGAATCCCGGGACCATCGACAGGCTAGTTTCCAGGCTCGATCCTGCGCATATTGCGGGTCGCAGAGAGCCAGGAACCCACCCACCCGAGGCTGGCACCGGCCCCGAGCAGGAGCCCGGCACCGGCCATCCCCGGGCCGATCAGGCTGAAACCGCTGCCGTAGAGGCCGGCCACGCGCCGCACCGGCTCTTCCAGGGCCGCGACCGACAGGCCCACCAGTCCCAGCGCCAGCAGGCCGCCGAACAGCCCGTACCAGAATCCGGTGTACAGGAACGGCCGCCGGATAAAACCGTCGGTGGCGCCGATCAGCTTGGCCACCTCGATTTCGTCACGCCGGTTCTGGATATCGAGGCGAATCGTGTTTCCGACGATCAATACAACGCCGAGGGCCAGCATCACGCCGGCCAGCGCCACCACCCGCCGAACCACATCCAGCATGGCATGGAAACGCGCCACCCACTCGGTATCAGCCTGCACGATGTCGGCCGGCAGGTCCTGCATCAGGCGCTCCGACAGCGCGGCAACGGCGGCGGCAGAATCATGGCCCGGGGCTGGCTTTAGCAGCAACACATTGGGCAGCGGGTTTTCGGGTAGTGCGTCAAGCGCGGCACCGAAGCCTGAAGACTCCCGGAACTCCTCCAGCGCCCGGTCTGCGGTAATCAACTGAACCGCCGCCACGCTTTCGTCATCCTGTAGCCTGCTTACAAGCTCAGCCGCTGCTTCCGCGGAGACCTGTTGCTGCAGGTAGACAGAAATTTCGATGACGCTGTCCCACTGGCCGCTCAATGCGCGGCCGTTGGCGACCATCAGTTGCAAACCGGTAGGCAGTGCCAGCGCGATCGCGATCACGGCCACGGTCATCAATGCCGCCACCGGCTGAGCAGCGAGCCGGCCAAGACTGCCGATGAATTCCCGCAGATGATGGCTGCCGTGAGCACTCAGCGGGATCCGCTTGCCAGGTTCGGCAGCGCGTCGGCTGGTCGCAGGGGCAGCTTTGCGCCGGGTTGCCGCCGGCCGTCGGCCGCGACGTTCGGCCATAGGCCTACGGGCCATGGCCATCCGCCTCCTGGCGCCCGTCTCGTAACCCGATACGGCGATGGCCCAGATGTTCGATCAGCGCCAGGTCATGGCTGGCGATCACCACAGTGACGCCAACTTCGTTGAAGCGAACGAACAAACGCATGATTTCCAACGACAGATCCGGATCCAGGTTGCCGGTGGGTTCGTCCGCAATCAGCAATTGCGGTTTGCTGACCACCGCGCGGGCAATACCGATGCGCTGCTGCTCGCCGGTAGAAAGCGTCATTGGTCGCACCCGCTCGGCCTTGAGCAGCCCGACCTGGTCCAGCGCCGCGCGCACACGCTTGCCGATATCCCTGGCCGAGGTACCGGTGATGATCAGCGGCAGCGCGACGTTGTCGAATACGCTGCGATCATGGAGCAACTTGTGATCCTGGAACACCATCCCGATCTGGCGTCGGAACGCCGGGATCTGGCGGCGACCGATGCCCGCCGTGTTGCGACCGTTAACCAGTACCTGTCCCGAGGTCGCGCGCTCGAGCAACCCGATCAGTTTCAGCATCGTGCTTTTGCCGGCGCCCGAAGGCCCGGTGAGAAATACCATCTCACCCGGGTCCACTTGCAGATTGACCCCGGACAGCGCTTCGCGGCTACCGGGATAGCGCTTGTAGACTTTTTCGAAACGGATCACCGTGCATCCGTCCCCGGTTGCCCGGTGCCGCCCAGCAATGCATCGACAAACGGCGCCGCGCGAAACTCGTCCAGATCTTCTGCGGCCTCGCCAATCCCCAGATAGCGGATCGGCACAGCGAGATGCTCGGCCACCGCGAGCAGCACGCCGCCCTTTGCGGTGCCGTCAAGCTTGCTCATCACGATGCCGGACAAACCGATCGCTTCATGGAAGCGGCTGGCCTGGACCAGCGCGTTCTGTCCCAGGCTGGCATCGAGAACCAGCAGCACTTCATGTGGCGCCGCGGGGTCCACTTTGCCCAACACCCGGCGGATCTTCTTCAATTCCTCCATCAGGTTGTCCTGGGTGTGGAGACGGCCGGCCGTATCGGCAATCAACACATCGATATGTCGTGCCCGCGCAGCTTCCATCGCATCAAACATTACCGCGGCCGGATCCGCGCCGGTCTGTTGCGCGATGACGGGCACGTCGTTGCGCTGCCCCCATGCCTGGATCTGCTCGACTGCGGCGGCGCGGAATGTGTCGCCGGCCGCGAGCATGACCTTTAGCCCCTGATCTTTGAAGAGTCGCGCCAGCTTGCCAATGGTGGTGGTTTTGCCCGAGCCGTTGACGCCTATCATCAGGATCACAAAAGGCCGCGGCTCGTCAGGTATGGTCAGCGGCGCTTCACAGGGGCTGAGGATGTCCAGCATGGTTTCGCGCAGGGTCTCCATCACTGCCCGCGTGTCCTTGAGTTCGTCGCGCCACAATTTGCGGTCGAGACCATCCATGATGCGCGAGGTCGCCTCGACGCCGACGTCCCCGGTCAGCAATCGGGTTTCGATATCTTCCAGAAAAGCGGCGTCAGGTTTGCCGCCAGGCAGCAGGTGGGCCAGGTCATAGGTGAGAAACGACTCGCCCTTGTTCAGACGTTGGCGCAAACGGCGGAAGAAGCCGGCACGCTTTTCCGACCCGGGCGCTTCGTTTACTTGATCGTCAGTGGGTGGATTTTTTTTGCGGAACATGACGGAGCTCGTCGTGGGAGCGCATATCCTAACCGATGCGGCCGATACCCGGGAGCCTGCTGCGCCGGGCCGACGGCATGCGGCCAGTCGATCGGCAGTGCTTTGGCGCGGCCCGGGTCGGGGCTGATCAAGGGTGCGCAAGGGGTAAAAGAAAAGGGCGGTCCGCAGACCGCCCTTGACCTTGTCCCGAGATCGGCTCGGGGTGACCGAAACTAGAGTGTGTTGGCGCGTGGACGATCCGGCGCCTGACAGTTGCCGGTGGTGAAGTCTCCCACCACCGTCGGATCGGCGATCGGAATGATCGTGCCCAGCGTTGCACCAAACGTCACCGTCTGCGACTGCATCTCTACTGTCGCCGCAAGGCTGGCGCTCGGATCGAGCTGGGACCCATGATCGCCGGCAATGAAACAGACCCGGGAGGCGGAGTTTCCGGCAACATCATTGGCGCCCGGTGTGGTGACCTCATCTACGCCCATTTCCGCAGCCAGGCGGTTGTTGGCGGAGTTTGGCACTACCGCATCAGCCTCGACTTCGATGAAATGGATCGGATGCACCGCGGCAGCCTCGGCGGCAAAGCTGATCGGATCAAAGGCGTCCGCGGCATTCTGGAAATCACGCAGGAAGCTGTTGTAGACGCCGGTATTAGGTACCAGGCCGGCGGCGATCAGGCCCCCCTCTATCCGCGGTCCGAAGGTGACCGAATCCAGCAGCAGATCTACCAGCACGCCGCCGCCCACGCCGAGCGTCGCGGTGGCGACATTAGAGTCATTACCAAATGTGCCGAGGAAGGTCGTGCCGATGATGGAGCCCAGCGACTGGCCGACGAAATGCACCGTCGAGGCACCGTAATCCGGCACGCCATCAGGCGGGAACCCGGGCGGAGCGATATCGATCGACGCAACGGACCTGGCCAGCATGATCAGGTCCGCAGCCGACTGGCGGCCATTGTCCCGGCTGGTCAGTGGGCTGGGCAGATTGATGAAATGCGTACCCGAAGGATCGATAAGACCGTCCGGTGGTGCCTGCAGCGTAACGTTGTTCACCAGGTCCACGTCAAACGTCCGCTCGGGAACACCCGGGACACGGAAAATGGCCTCGGGCTCCGTTGCCAGAATCTGCGCCAGTTCCTCCGGCGTGATGGTGGCATAGTCGATCTCCGCGTAAGGGATGCCGTGCAAGGCATGATCCATCGCGATTACCGTGGCGCCGATGGGGGCGAAACTCTCGGCGATGGCCAGCATGTCGACGCGGTTACGCGTGATGCCATGGGCAAAGATCACTATGGGTCCGCCGATCACCGGCGGACTGCCCGGTCCTGCAGATGCGGGGACCGTCGCCAGCAAGGGCACAGTCAGCGTGGCGTTGGTCACCGGGATGGGGTTGAACTTGGACAAGATTGTGCTGGTGGGGTCCAGCGGATTGATGTTCTCGGCGCCTTTCCAATACTGGGTCAGGATCGACGTGTCCTGAGGGTTCGCTGCCGGCGCCAGGTAATAGGGCAGGCCGGTCATCACACCGGCGTACAGATAGGCGCTGCCAGCGGTGGGATCCGGGTCACCGCGCAGCGCGAACACCAGTTCGGTGGTGACCGGCGTGCCAGCCGGGATCACGCCGCCCGGGAATTGACCGGTGGGATCAGGCAGCGGTACAGGTGTCAGTATCGGCTGCAACTGAATTCCGCCAGGGCCCGAGATCGCCGCCACGGTTTCCATCACGACCGTGGTGTCCAGCGTGGTAAAGCTACTGGTGACGATGATATTGGGTACGGACAGCCCCAGGGCTTCGGAAACCTTCAGCTGTGCAGCCGTGAACAGGCCGATCAGTTGTTCGGGCGTCAACGCGTCCGGATCGATTGTTGAAGGATCGTCGGGTATCTGGATGAGGCCAGCCAGGTAGCCCTGCTTGATCTGCTCGTACTGGGTATCGGCGACAGCCGGCGTACCCCCCGAGTTGGTCACGCCATTGGTGACGATCACCAGGTAACCGTTTTCCACCACGATAGGGGTAGGCTGTCCGGTCGCCGGATTGATCAGATTGAACGTGCGGTTGCCATTCAATGGCTTCAGCGGTTTGATCTCAACCGTCTGTCCGCCAGCGTCGAAATCTGACGCCACTTCAACCTCGTATTCCACGCCCTGGACCAGGAACGGACTCTGGCCCTGCAGGATGCGGCCGAAGGTCTGGTCTGACAGACCGATCACCGCCCGGGTCGACCGGTCCAGCGCGACCTCGACAATGAACACCGATGCGGGGGTCAGAGACCCGGGATCTACGGCGTCGCTGAAATTCACCGTCATCCTGGCGTTGGTGGAGAACCCGTCCAGCTGATTGACCACGCCGACCAGCGGTTGAGTGGCGGTCACCGCCAGATTCAGCGTACCGTCAGTCGAAGGCGAGGCGAGGAAACCAGCGATATCGTTTGGATACGGCAGAACCTGCACGCTCGTGGCCGGGTTGAGTTGCCAGTTTGCCCGGAAACTGGTGTTGAGATCGAAGTTCGGACCTTCGATCCCGATCAGTCCGGTGCTCCCGGTGTTTCTTGGCTCATCCGGACTGTTCTTGTCCGAAAAACAACCGACGAGCGAAACGGAAAGCAGCAGGACGGCTGCAAGATTCAGGGTTCTCATTATTCTGACTCCTCCCGGAGAGGCAGGTGACGCAAATGTTCTTTTAAGGAATTCTAGTAGGAATTCAGTAAGACTACGCTTGAACTTCAACGCCGTGCAAGTCTTCGGAAAGTGCGTATGAAATCCAGACACAGCAAGCCATCCAGGGGCAGGGAGAGCGGCTCCGCCGGGCAGTTTCGGATCATCGCCGGCCGCTGGCGCGGGCGGAAGTTGAAGTTCCCGGCTTTGGAAGGCGTAAGACCCACGGCGGACAGGGTCCGCGAAACGCTGTTCAACTGGTTGCAGCCCGTGATCCAGGGCAGCGACTGCCTGGATCTGTTCGCAGGCAGCGGCGCGCTGGGACTGGAAGCACTGTCGCGAGGCGCCGCGGCGGTGAGCTTCGTCGACCGCAGTCCGGCGCTGGTGCGGACGATCGCGGCGCATCTGGGCGAGCTGGATTGTGGTGCCGGTACCGCGCTGTGTTCCGAGGCCAGGTCATTCCTGCGGCGGGCTCCGGGGCACTATGATCTGATCTTTTTGGATCCGCCGTTCGGCAGCGGATTGTTGCAGGAATTATGTCAAATGATCGACGATCAGGCCTGTCTGAAACCCGGCGGCCGTGTTTATCTTGAGCATGAGGCCGGCATCGGGCCGCCGGAACTGCCCGCGGGATGGCAGATGCTGCGCAGCGCTCGCGCCGGCAATGTGAGTTACCATCTCGCGTCCTGCCCCGACGCGGTCACCGGGGACGATGCAGCAAACGCCACGAGAGGAGCGCCATGACGTCCGCAGCCATGTACCCCGGGACCTTCGATCCGATCACCAACGGCCATAGCGATCTCATCCGCCGCGCCGCCGGCGTGTTCCCTCGGGTTGTGGTGGCGATCGCGGCCAATCCGGGCAAGGCGCCGATGTTCGATCTGAAAGAGCGGGTCGAACTGGCCGAGCACGTGCTGGCAGGAATTCCCGGTATCGAGATAAAAGGCTACGACGGATTGACCGTAGACTTTGCCCATGAGCACGGGCTTGGCGTAATGGTTCGGGGGTTGCGCGCGGTGTCCGACTTCGAGTTCGAATTTCAGCTGGCCACGATGAGCCGGCAAATCGCTGAAGATGTCGAGACGGTGTTTCTGACTCCGACCGAGCAATTCAGCTTTATCTCGTCGAGCATGATCCGGGAGATTGCTTTGCTGGGGGGCGACATATCGAAGTTCGTCCATCCGAAAGTCGAAGCCGCGCTACGGGCCAAGGCGGCAGCAAGCGGGCGCCACGGAAACAAGTGAATGGCGCTGCGGATAACTGAACAGTGCATCAACTGCGATGTTTGCACGCCGGAATGTCCGAATGAGGCGATTTTTATGGGCCCGGAAATTTTCCATATTCGGCCGGAGCGCTGCACCGAATGCGTCGGGCATTTCGACACGCCGCAGTGCCAGGAAGTGTGTCCGGTGGATTGCATTATCATCGACGCAAAACAGATCGAAACCCGGCAGTCGCTGGCGGTGAAGGCGGAACAATTGAAACAGGCGCGGGCCCGGTTAAGCCGGGCCACGCCGCAAACAGCGAGTTGACAGAGAGTTGAACAAGAGCCGCAGCATGTACCGCAGCAGCAGAATCCTGATCCTTATCGCGCTGGCGATGGTCCTCCCGGGCCTGTCAGCCGCCGCGGCTGCGCCAGGCAAGGCGGCGATCGCCTCGGCTCACCCTTTGGCGACCGCCGCCGGCCACGAAATCCTGCAACAAGGCGGCAACGCCTTTGATGCCGCCGTCGCCGTGAGCGCGGCGCTGTCGGTGGTGGAACCATTCAGCTCCGGTCTCGGCGGCGGCGGATTCTGGTTGCTGCACCGTGTCGAGGATCAGTATTCGGTGATGATCGATGGCAGAGAAGTGGCGCCGGGTGCTGCTACCGCCGACATGTATCTGGATGCCCAGGGGCAGCCGGTACCGCGCGCTTCACTGGACGGCCCGCTGGCTGCGGGCATCCCGGGCTTGCCGGCAGCTCTGGTGCATCTGGCGCGAGACTACGGGCGCTTGCCTCTGGCCGCCAGCCTGGCGCCCGCGATCCGCCTTGCCGAGCAGGGTTTTCCGCTCTACGCGCGCATGCAGCTGGGGCTGAAATACAAACAGAGACTTCTCCAGCAGTGGCCGGCCAGCGCCAGCGAATTCCTGGTCGATGGCGCCGTGCCGGAGATAGGTCACGTGATCCGGCAGCCAGCTCTGGCGCACACCCTGGAGCTGCTGGCAACCCAGGGGCGGGATGGCTTCTATGCCGGCGAGCTGGCGGCGAGCATGGTGCGGGAAGTCCGCCAGGCCGGGGGCATCTGGGCGCTGGAGGACCTGAGTTCTTACAAGATAGTGGAACGGGCTCCGATTGAGTTCTCCTATCAGGGTGTCCGCATTGTGTCGGCGCCGCCGCCGTCGGCGGGCGGCGTTGCGTTGGCCGATATGTTCAACATTCTCAGTGGCTATGACCTGGAGAATGTTGACCAGGCCACTCGGGTGCACCTTAGCGTCGAAGCCATGCGTCGTGCCTACCGCGACCGCGCCGAATACCTCGGTGATCCGGATTTTGTCTCGGTCCCGGTGGGGCAGCTGACTCATCCTTATTATGCGGACGGCCAGCGGGCTTCGATTCGCCGGGATCAGGCCACGCCCAGCACCGCGCTGCCGGGCTATCGCGGCGAAGAGGCCGAGGGTCAGCACACCACGCACTACTCTGTGCTCGATGCAGAAGGTAACCGTGTTGCGGCGACCCAGACCATCAACGGATGGTTCGGCTCGGGCTACGTGATCCCCGGCACCGGTATCTTGCTCAACAATGAGATGGATGACTTCGCAATCAAGCCCGGAGTGCAAAATCTCTATGAGCTGGTGGGTGCGTCGGCCAATGCCATCGCCCCCGGCAAGCGTCCCCTGTCGAGCATGTCACCCACCTTTGCCGAGTCTGATCGTGGGGTCTTGATTCTCGGCACCCCCGGCGGCAGCCGAATAATAACCATGGTCATGCTTGGTCTGATGAGCTGGATGGATGGCGGCGATGCCAACGCGGTTGCCGGCCGGCCGCGCTATCACCACCAGTATCTTCCGGACCGGATCTATTACGAGCCTGACGCCATTGACCCGGCGACACGCGAGAGCCTTGAGGCGATGGGCCATTCACTGACAGAGTCAGAGCGACTGTACGGAAACATGAACGTGGTCACCTGGGACTTCGAGGGTGACAAGGTTGGCGCCGCGTCCGACCCGCGGGCCGAGGGCGGTGCGGCGGTCAGGGTCTATTAGCTCCGTTCGGTCCTGCCAGGCAGAGCATCAGCGCTGGCAATGAGGGCAGAAAAAAGTCGAGCGTTGTCCGAGCAAGACCTGCCGGATCGGCCGCCCACATCCCCGGCAGGCCTCGCCGCTACGGCCGTAGACATTAAGCTGCTGGGCAAAGTAACCAGGCTGGCCATCACTGCCGGTGAAGTCGCGCAGCGTTGTGCCGCCCTGGTCTATAGCCCGCTGCAGTACTTCACGGATGACTTGCGCAAGTCGCCGGTAACGCTGGCGAGAGACGCGTCCCGCGGCCCTGCGCGGATCGATGCCGGCCTGATACAGCGCTTCGCTGGCGTAGATGTTGCCCACCCCGACAACGATGCGACCGTCCATGATGAAGGTCTTCACGCTTGCCCGCCGACGCTGGCTGCGCTGCCACAGATAATCGCCGTCAAACTCGGCGCCCAGAGGCTCCGGTCCCAGATGAGCCAGCAAGGCATGCCGCAACGGGTCGCGCCGGGTCCAGATCATCGCGCCGAAGCGGCGCGGATCGTTGAAGCGCATGATGCGGCCGTTGTCCAGCAGCAGATCCAGATGATCGTGTCTGCCCGGCGGTCTGAAGCCCTCGTAAATGCGCAACGAGCCTGACATGCCGAGGTGCATGATCAACGTGCCGCCATCGGCGCCGAGCAGCAGATATTTCGCCCGACGGGCCAGATTATCGATCGTCCGACCGGGCAGATCCCGTGCCAGGCTGGCCGGTACCGGCCAGCGCAAACGCCGTTCCCGCACGGCGACTGCCTGCACGCCGGCGCCGAGCAGCCATGGTTCGAGGCCGCGGCGGGTGGTTTCAACCTCGGGCAATTCCGGCATAGTCTTTTATCGGCCTGGCGGTCATTCGGGGGCAGGGGTTTGGCGATGTGATCCCGTCGTTTTGCTATACCCGGCTCCGTTACGTATATTTCTCTGGCTGTATTTCCATCAGTCCATCAGGAAAATTCCATGGAATATCTATACGGATTACTGGGTCTGAGCTTCTGGGGCTACGTACTGACTTCGTTCATCATGGTGCAGGTCACCGTGCTGTGCGTGACATTGTACCTGCACCGGGACGCCGCCCATCGCGGTCTCGACCTGCATCCTGCGCTGCGCCACTTCGCACGATTCTGGTTGTGGGTCAGCACCGGGATTTCAACCCGTGAATGGGTCGCGATCCATCGCAAGCATCATGCCCGCTGCGAAACCGCGGACGATCCACACAGTCCCCAGGTCAAAGGCCTGAAGAAAGTGCTGCTGGAGGGCGCCGAGCTCTATCAGCACGAAGCGCGGAATCTCGAGACCATCGTGAAGTACGGTCGTGGCACGCCGGATGACTGGCTGGAGCGGCGGGTTTACAGCCATCCCAATATCGGTATTTCCCTGTTCGTGGTCGCCAGCCTGGTGTTGTTCGGCGTACCCGGGATCATCATGGTCGCGGTGCAGATGGTGTCGCAGCCTTTACTGGCCGCCGGCATCATCAATGGGGTTGGTCACTATTACGGCTATCGCAATTTCGAGTGTGACGATGCTTCGCGCAATGTCGTGCCCTGGGGTCTGCTGCTCGGCGGCGAGGAATTGCATAACAATCATCATGCGTTTCCCAGTTCCGCCAAGTTCTCGATCCGCCCCTGGGAAGCGGACATCGGTTGGGGCGCGATTGTGATGCTACGCACCTTCCGGTTGGCCCAGGTACGCCGCGTGGCGCCTACCCCGGTGGTGGAGCCGGGACGCTCGTCCATCGATCTTGATACCGCACGGGCGGTGATCGTCAATCGTATGCACGTGCTGCGCGACTACACGCGTACAGTCACCTTGCCGGTGCTCAAGCGCGAACTGGCGCAGCTGAAGGCGCACGGCAAAGCGTTGCCGGGCCGCGCGCGCAATCTGCTGGTTCGCCAGCCAGCGCTGCTGGATCAGGGTTCGCGCGAACATCTGCGGGAGTTGCTGGAGTCAAGTCAGGCGCTGAAGACGGTCCATGAGTTCCGCGAGCGTCTGCGGACAATGTGGGACGGCGCGACGATGATCAGCAACGAGCGGCTGATCGCCCAGCTCAGGGAATGGTGCCAGCAGGCAGAGGCCAGTGGCGTACGCGGTTTGCAGGAATTTGCCGCCACGCTGCGCGGGTATACGACGGCCCGGAGTTCCATGGCCTGAATGTCATCGCGCTTTGAACCGTACTGGGTTCCGCACAGCGCCGAGTCCAGGCACAAAAAAACCCCGCCGATGGCGGGGTTTTTCGTTCTGGATCCCAACAGCCTTACTTGATCTTGGCTTCCTTGAACATCACATGCTTGCGCACCTTGGGATCATATTTCATCACCTCCATCTTCTCGGGATGGAGGCGCTTGTTTTTGGTGGTGGTGTAGAAGAAACCGGTACCGGCCGATGACGTCAGTCTGATCTTGTCACGCATCAGGAATCTCCTCAGATTTTCTCGCCGCGGGCCCGAAGCTCGGCGACAACCTTGTCGAGACCCAGCTTGTCGATCGTGCGCAGACCTTTCTGCGACACGCGCAGGGTCACATAACGCTTCTCGTCTTCGAGCCAGAAACGATGGGTATGCAGATTGGGCAGGAAGCGGCGGCGAGTCCGATTATTGGCGTGGGAAACGTTATTCCCGGACATCGGACGCTTGCCTGTGACCTGGCAGACTCTGGACATCACTAATTCCTCTGAATTTCGGGGCTGACATGCAGCCCAAAGAGCGCGACTTTATACCAGCCCGAGGCCCGTGGTGCAAGGCCGGCCGGCCTGGTCTCAGGCTGACAACAGCCCGCGCTCGGCGAAAGAAACCGCGCTGCCGTCCCCAATAACAAGGTGATCCAGGACGCGGATATCCACCAGCGCCAACGCATTTTTCAGGCGATGGGTAATCGCTTCGTCGGCCTGGCTGGGCTCCGCCACGCCGGACGGATGGTTGTGCGCGAGAATCACCGCGGCAGCGTTGTGCGCAAGCGCCTGGCGGACCACCTCGCGCGGATAAACGGATGCTCCGTCAATCGTGCCCCGGAACAATTCTTCCATTCCAATCAATCGGTTACGATTATCCAGATAGAGACAACAGAAGACCTCATAAGGCAGATCACGGAGCCTCGCGCCGAGATAATCGCGCACCTCGCCGGGGCTGGTCAGCGGCCCTTCCCGCTGCAGCCCCTCGGCCAGTTGACGCCGTGACAGCTCGACTCCCGCCTGGATCTGGGCAAATTTTCCCGGGCCCAGCCCTGACACGGCGCAAATCTGCTGCCGGCCTGCTTTGAGCAAGCCGCGCAAGCCGCCGAACTCCAGCAACAGTTCGCGCGCCAGAGCCAGGGCGGATTTGCCGCGGACCCCGGAGCGCAGCACGATCGCGAGCAACTCTGCCTCCGACAGCGCGCCTGGGCCGTCACGCAGCAACTTTTCCCGCGGCCGCTCGCTTTCCGGCCAGCCTCTGATTGCCATCGGCTCGTCTCCATCGCCCAGATGCGCGGCCTTATCAACCGCGGACGCTTAGGATAAGCTCCATGACCCCACTTTGAGACTCGGGAAAATGGCTGAGCTTGACGGAAAACGGGTGCTGCTAGGCGTGACCGGCGGCATCGCTGCATACAAGAGCCCCGATCTGGTGCGCCGTCTGCGCGAGCGCGGCGCCGAGGTTCAGGTGGTGATGACCGCCGGCGCGGCCCGGTTCGTGACCCCGATGACTTTCCAGGCCGTATCGGGTCGCGCGGTGCGCGATCACCTGTGGGACGAGGCCGCGGAAGCGGCGATGGGACATATCGAGCTGGCGCGTTGGGCGGACCTGATCCTGGTCGCACCCGCGACCGCGGACTTTGTTGCCCGGCTCGCAGCCGGGCTGGCCAGTGATCTGCTGGCGACCCTGTGTCTGGCCTCCGAGGCGCCGGTTGCGTTGGCCCCGGCAATGAACCGGGTCATGTGGGCAGCGCCGGCGACGCAGCACAACATCGGCCTTCTGGCCGAACGAAAGGTGGTGATTTTCGGCCCCGGCGAAGGCGACCAGGCTTGTGGTGAAACCGGCGCCGGACGCATGCTGGAGCCGGATGACCTGGCCGCGCGCGCTGCCGGATTGCTGGTCACCGGCGACGGCGCGCTCAGTGGCAAAAACGTCGTCATCACCGCCGGGCCGACCCGGGAACCCATCGATCCGGTGCGCTACATCACCAACCGCAGCTCCGGCAAGATGGGCTATGCTCTGGCCGCTGCGGCCCGCGCCGCCGGCGCCCGGGTCACGCTGGTCAGCGGCCCGGTCAATTTGCCCGCACCGGCCGGAGTCTGCAGGGTGGAAGTAGAAACGGCAGAACAAATGCTCAAGGCGACTACCGAGGCGGTCGCAGACGCCGATGTTTTTATTGGCGCTGCAGCCGTTGCCGACTACCGGCCACGGCAGGCGGCTGAGCACAAAATCAAAAAGAGCGGGGAAGGGATGGAGCTATCGATGACCCGGGCTCCGGATATCCTGGCCACCGTGGCTGCGGCAAGTCCGCGCCCGTTCGTGGTTGGTTTCGCTGCCGAGACCCAGGACCTCGAGGTCAACGCGCGCAAGAAGCTTGAGCACAAGCGTCTGGACCTGATCGCAGCCAACCTGGTCGGCAGCGGGGTCGGCTTCGATTGTGATGAGAACGCGCTGTTGGTGCTGTGGGCTGACGGCCGGTATCAAATGCCACCAGACACCAAGATCAGGCTGGCCGAGCAACTGGTGGACCTGATCGCCCAGCATCTGGGCAAACATGGGAGTTGAGACCGCGTGCAGGTAATCAAGCTGAAAATTCTCGATCCGCGTCTGGGGACCGAGTTTCCGTTACCCGAATATGCGACCGAAGGATCGGCAGGGGTCGATCTTCGCGCCTGCCTCGAGTCGGCGCTGACCATTACACCGGGTGAGACGCTGCTGATACCCACCGGCATGGCGATCCATATCGACGACCCCTCGCTGGCCGCGGTGCTGTTGCCGCGCTCAGGTCTGGGCCACAAACACGGCATCGTGCTGGGTAATCTGGTCGGTCTGATTGATTCCGATTATCAGGGTCAGGTATTCGTGTCTTGCTGGAACCGGGGCGCTGACACGTTCACCATCCAGCCCGGAGAACGGATCGCACAAATGGTGCTGGTGCCGGTCGTTCAGGCCCGGTTTGAAGTGGTGCAGGATTTCGAGAGTTCGCAGCGCGGCGCCGGCGGATTCGGTCACTCAGGCCGGCACTGATCCCATCACTGCTCGGACTGTTGGTCGAAGGCCTCGGTCAGTTTTGCTCGGTCGGTTTTGCCCGGTCAGTTTCGGTACCGGCCATTTCCGGGGGTGAAGGCGCTTCCGGCGCGATCTCCTCTTCAGGCAGGTTCTTCAGCTTCCGGAAACGCGAGATGTCTTTGGCAAACTTGGCCTGGATGGATTGTTGTTCCTTTTCGTTGCGGACCATCCGTTCTTCGTAGACAGTGATCGAGTCCCGGGTTTGCTCTATCTCGATCAGCAGATCGTCCGGTGTCCCGGTGTTCTCGCCGGTCTCCGGGTCCACCGAAGTCTCGCTGGCCAACAGCTCGAGCTCTGCCAGACGCGCGATCTGGTTATCCAGATATCGCTGCGTAACTTCCTGTCGCGCCTGCAGCTGCTCTACCCGCCGGTCACGGACTCGCTCGATATCCTCCACCGACAGATAGGTTTTCAACAGGATGCGGTCCTGCTCATCCTGACGCACCTTGGCGAGGTCCTCCGTATCTTCTTCACTCTTGCCGAATACCTGGGCTGCATATTCCGGCGGCACGCTGTCGCCGTAGTGGACGTTGCCGTCTTTGTCGACCCACCTGAATACCTGGCCTGCGCCGGTGAGCGTGATCAGCGTGGTGACGGCAAGAGCGGTGATGAGGATGCGTTTCATGTGTCCGGATATACCACATCCCGCGCGCCGGAGGCGAGGGGAAGGTCTCAATTCAGACGCCGTAGCGTTCCCGATAGTTGCGTACCGCGGGCAGGTGAGCGGCCAGTTCCGGCGTCTGTTCCAGATGACTGATCAGGTCATGAAGTCCGATAATACGAATCACCGGCGCCTCAAGGTGCGCCTCGACTTCCTGCACCGCGGACCTTGCGCCCTGGCCGCGCTCCTGGCGGTCCAGCGCGATCAGTACGCCGGCCGGCTGCGCTTCATGGGCCCGGATCAGATCGACCGAGGCGCGGATGGCAGTGCCGGCGGTGATCACGTCATCGACGATCAGCACCCGGCCTCGCAATGCAGCGCCAACGATATTCCCGCCCTCGCCGTGGTCCTTTGCTTCCTTGCGATCGAACGCAAACGGGACGTCGCGACCATGCCTTGCGGCCAGTGATGCCGCCGTGGTCGTAACCAGCGGAATGCCCTTGTAGGCTGGCCCGAAAAGCATGTCGTATTCGACTGCCGAAGCCACCAGCGCCCGTGCGTAAAACTGGCCCAATCTGAGGATTGCGTCGCCGCTGCTGAACAAGCCGGCGTTGAAGAAATACGGGCTCAGGCGCCCGGATTTGAGCCTGAACTCACCGAATCGCAACACCCCCCGATCCAGGCAAAAGTTGATGAATTCGCGCTGGTAGTCTTGCATCGGGACTCTGTCTCCTGTTCCGGCCGCCGCCGGTACACGGCATTCGGTATGATACACGCACCTGTGCTGCGGACCTCTCCATGCGCGTCATTTCCCTCAATGCCAACGGCATTCGTTCAGCTGGCCGAAAGGGCTTTTTCGACTGGCTCTCCGCAACGGCCGCGGACGTGGTCTGCATTCAGGAAACCAAGGCACAGGAGCACCAGCTCGAGCATCAGATGTTCCGGCCTGACGGTTATCATTGCCACTACTTTGACGCGCAAAAGAAAGGTTACAGTGGTGTCGCCATCTATGCGCGGCGGCAACCGGACCGGGTAATCCGCGGTCTTGGGATCGAGGAGTTTGACAGGGAAGGGCGCTATATGGAGGCCCGCTTCGGCAAATTGTCGGTGGTCTCGCTGTATCTGCCGTCCGGCTCCTCCAGCGAAGAACGGCAACAAGCGAAGTTCCGGTTCCTTGATTTCTTCATGCCTTACCTGCGCAAGCTGCGCCGGCGGCGCCGGGAATACATTCTTTGCGGTGACTGGAACATTGCGCACAAGAAAATCGATTTGAAGAACTGGCGCGGCAATCAGAAGAATTCCGGATTCCTGCCCGAGGAACGGGCATGGATGGACGAGTTGTACACCGGCGCCGGTTTTGTCGACGCTTTCCGCGAGGTTAACAAGGAGCCCGATCAGTACACCTGGTGGTCGAATCGTGGCCGGGCCTGGGACAACAACGTCGGTTGGCGCATCGACTACCAGGTCACCACGCCGGGCCTGCGCAATCAGATCCTGGGCTCTGACATCTACAAGGCGCAGCGTTTTTCTGACCATGCGCCACTGATCATCGACTACGACCTGGATCTGGAGTCCGCCTGAGATGCGGGCCACGCTGGGTGGCTGGTGGCGTGCCGCAGCGGTCTATCGTCACCCGCGTGTGGCAGCCATGTTGTTCCTCGGTTTTTCGGCCGGCCTGCCGTTCCTGCTGGTGTTCTCCACACTCTCTGCCTGGTTGCGAGATCAGGGTGTCGAACGCAGTACGATCGGTTTCTTTGGCTGGGTCGGGATCATGTTCTCGATCAAGGTGCTTTGGGCGCCGATTGTCGATCGACTGCCGCTGCCATTTCTGACCCGCGCCCTTGGCAAGCGCCGTAGCTGGATGCTGGTGGCGCAAACAGGCATCGCCTGTGGCGTGGTCGCGATGGCCGCCACCGATCCCGTTGCCGAATTGCCGCGCCTTGCGATGCTGGCGGTGTTTGTCGCTTTCGCTTCCGCCACCCAGGATGTGGCGATCGATGCGTGGCGGGTTGAAGCGGTCGAGATAGAGCGTCAGGGCGCTATGGCAGCGAGCTACATTTTCGGCTATCGACTGGCCTTGCTGGTGGCGGGCGCCGGCGCCTTCTACATCGCCGACTTCTCCACCTGGGCAATGGCATACCGGACCATGGCGGTGCTGATGCTGGTCGGCATCATCACCACCTTGCTGGTGGCAGAGCCGGAGCACCGCGTCAGCGAGGCCACGCGGGAGATGGAACAGCGTATGGTCGATGCGATCGCCCGGTTCGCTCACTTGCCGGGTCCGATGCAGCGCGCTGCGGCATGGTTTTCCAGCGCGGTCGCCGCGCCATTCCTGGAGTTCTTCCGCCGCAACGGCTCAGCGGCGCTGGTCATCCTCGCTCTTGTCGGTCTGTACAAGGTATCGGATCTGATCATGGGCATCATGGCCAATCCGTTCTATATCGACCTTGGTTTTTCCAAGAGCGAGATTGCGACCGTGGCTAAAGTGTTTGGTTTCGCAATGACCATCACAGGTACCGCAGTCGGCGGTATCCTGGTCGCCCGCATCGGTCTGATGCGCTCTCTGTTGACCGGTGCGGTGATGGTGGCAACCACCAACCTGCTGTTCATGGTGCTGGCGCGGATCGGGCCGGATTTGTGGATGCTCGCTGTGACCATCAGTGCGGATAATCTGAGTGTCGGCGTCTCCAGCGTGGCTTTGATCGCCTATCTGTCCAGTCTGACCAATCGTGCCTACACCGCGACCCAATATGCGTTGTTCAGCTCACTGATGACGCTGCCCGGACAGTTTATCGGAGGGTTCTCGGGCGTCGTGGTTGACACGATCGGCTATGCGAATTTCTTCATCTATGCGGCCAGCGCCGGAGTGCCGGCGATCTTGCTGGTGCTCTACCTGATGCGTCATCCGTCGCTCGGCGCTGACACGGCGAAGCCGTGACGTTGCAGACGGCGGCCTAGTGCAGGGCCTGCTCCTGCTCCGGTTGATCATGCGCCGGCGCGGCATGATGTAAGACCATCGACCAGCCCAGTGATGTTCGTCGAAAGACGTTGGTCACACTGAGTACGATATTGGCTTTTCCCTCGGCGCGCAGATGCTCGGTGCCCACTCTGACCACCAGCTGCTCGCTGGCGAACTCCGACTGCAGACGGAATTGGATTTCGAAACCGTCGCTGACCTGCAGAATGTGGCGCCAGCTGTTCATCACCGGTCCATAGCCGTGCAGGCCGCCGCGGCCCGGATGGATGCAGCTGACGCCTGGCGAATCCAGCCACAGACCGGCCATCATGCTGGCGTCGCCGCTGCTGAATGCCCGGTAGAATGCAGTCTCAACAGCTTCGGCCGAGGTGAAATTCATAATCCGCCCAGCTGTGCAGTCGAAAGCTTGTAGCGAGGAACAGCATGCGAACCACCGCACTCACGGTCTGCGCCTTCGACGATCTGCAGGCCAATGATGCTCGTGGCTTCACCTATCTGCTCGACAATGGCGAAACCAGGGAGGGCTTCGTGGTTCGCGATGGCAGCCGCATTGTGGCCTATCGCAATTTCTGCCCTCACGCTGGCAACCCGCTTAACTGGAAACCACACGCCTTCCTGACCCGCAACAAGGACCAGATCATGTGTTCGGAGCATGGCGCAGTGTTCGAAATCGACACCGGTCTGTGTACCGGTGGTCCCTGTCCAGGGCGTAGCCTGACTGCTCTCCCGGTAGAGATCGTGGACGGGCTTGTCGTGGTCTATCCGACTGACGGGTAATTACTCGGTCTGATCGAGGTAGTCCAGTGGATCGGCCCACTCCGCCTTGCTGGCCCGTTCTATTTCCGCGCAGTCTTCGGGCTCGATATCCAGCGATCCTGAATAGTCCTCTGGCGCCTCTGCCGACTGATACTGGGCCTGGTGCCAGGCTTCGAGATCCACCTCGGCAATCGTGCCGTCGAAATACTGGATTTCGATGGTCCCGTCCTCATCATCGATCGCCACAATTTCGAACAGCGACCCGTTTGTTTTCTGATACCACTCGCCAATGATGGGTATTGCTACAGCCATGTCTGTTCCCCGCATACGAGCGCCCTGTTATCCTTGGCGCCCCCTGTTGGCCCGGGCATGAATTCCCGCGCCCTTTTACCCTTTATAGCGCAGGCAGGTCGCCGGACAAAATCCGGCTGTTTATTGGCGCAGAGCAGCATGACCGAACAGCTGATCAAGACTTTCATCGTCTTCTTTCTGGTTATCGAACCAGTGTCGCTGGTGCCGATGTTCGGCGCGCTGACGCGTGGCGGGGAAGCCGGGTATCGACGGCGTATGGCCCTAAAATCCATAGGGATTTCGGCGCTGATCTTTATTATCTTTGCGCTCGGTGGTGACTACATCCTCCGGGCTCTGGGTATCAGTGTAGACGCATTCAAGATCGCCGGCGGGCTGTTGCTGTTCATGCTCTCGGTGGACATGGTGTTTGCGCGCCAGTCCGGTTTGCGCTCAACCACGGTGCGCGAGCAGGACGAGGCGCGCTATCGCGAGGATATTTCCGTATTCCCGATGGCATTTCCGTTGATCGCCGGTCCCGGAGCTCTGGCCACGCTGCTCTTGTTCATGATCGACGCGCGCGATGACGTGATGCAGATGGCTATGGTGCTGGGCGTGATCATGGTGGTCCTGGTGCTGACGCTGGTGCTGCTGCTGGCCACCACCACGGTAATGCGGGTGCTCGGACAGACCGGGGCCAACGTGATCAGCCGCCTGCTGGGTGTCGTGTTGTCCGCGCTGGCGGTGCAGTATGTAGTTGACGGCGTCAGCCAGGTACTGGCGTCGTGACCGGCAGCCTGTTGCGCCGGTAGAACAAATCCCGGACTTCATGGCCCAGGCGCCGCCCGCGCCGTTCAAATTTTGTTTCGGGCCGGGTCAACCTATCGCCAGCGCCATCCGCCCGGTCGAACCAGGTGCAGTCGTCAGCCATTTCCTGCATATGTTCTGCATAGGGCATCCAGTCGGTCGCCATGTGCAGCATCGCGCCGGGATGCATGGCACGGGCCAGTCTGCCGAGGAATGACGCCTGCACGATGCGCCGCTTGTGGTGGCGCTTCTTTGGCCATGGGTCGGGGAAGAACAGATGGACACGATCCAGCGACTCAGGGGCCAGCCATCGATCCAGAATCTCTACCGCGTCGTGACAGATCAGCCGCACGTTGCCGAGCTGTCTTGCTTCCAGCGCGAGCAGCAGATGACCGACCCCGGGTTCGTGAACCTCGATACCCAGACAATCCATCTCCGGATTGGCGGCGGCGAACTCAGCCAGGGCTTCGCCGTCGCCAAAGCCGATCTCGATCATATGTGGCCCTGCGCGGCCAAACACAGCGTTCAGATCAAGTGGTGCAACCTTGAGATCTATCCCGTAGACCGGCCAGAGTTCTTCCATGGCCCTGGCCTGGGCGTGCGTCGTGCGCCCGGCCCGGCGAACGAAGCTCCGGATCTCCCGGCGTGGCGTCTCGGCCACTAAAAAAACGCGCCGTCGATCGGCGAGGAGGCGGTCGCATAGCGCTTGCGCGGGATTCGTCCCGCGAGGAAGGCTTCGCGCCCGGCTTCGATCGCCTTGCGCATGGCCGAGGCCATCAGCACAGGATCGCGGGCTCCGGCGATGGCCGTGTTCATCAACACCCCGTCACAACCCAGTTCCATTGCGATCGCGGCATCCGAGGCAGTACCCACGCCGGCATCGACCAGGATCGGCACCTTCGCCTCCTCGATGATGCTGAGGATGTTGTACGGATTACGGATACCGAGGCCCGAACCGATCGGCGCGGCCAGCGGCATTACCGATACGCAACCGATGTCCTCGAGGCGCCGGGCCATGATCGGATCATCGTTGGTGTACACCATGACCTCGAAGCCGTCGCTGACCAGGATCTCCGCTGCCTCCAGCGTCGCGCTGACATCGGGGAACAAGGTCTTTTCGTCGCCGAGCACTTCCAGTTTTACCAGCGTATGACCATCGAGCAATTCCCGCGCCAGTCGGCAGGTGCGCACCGCATCTGCGGCCGTGTAACAGCCGGCCGTGTTGGGCAGGATGGTGTAACGATCCGGGGACAGGAAATCGAGCAGGTTTGGCTCGTCCGGGTTCTGACCGATGTTGGTGCGGCGGATGGCGACGGTCACAATCTCCGCGCCGCTGGCCTCGATCGCAGCACGGGTCTGATCGAAATCCCGGTACTTTCCGGTTCCGACCAGCAAACGTGAATTGAACGCCCGATTGCCGATGCGAAAGCTGTCGCCGCTATCCGAGGTCTTTGCTGCAGGGTTGCCCATGATGTTCAGAGTCTCCTGTTGCCAGTTTCAGCCGCCGCCGACCGCATGCACAATTTCGACCCGATCGCCGGCTGCAAGCATCCGCTGCTGATGTTGGCTGCGCGGCACGATCTGGCCATTGATCTCAAGCGCCAGGCGACGCTCACCCAGCCCCAGCGCCTCGATCAGCTGGGCTGTGCTGGTGTCGTCGGCAACCTGCCGGGTTTCGCCATTTACGATAATCTGCATCCGACCGCTGTCTCTTCGGGGGCCTTGATCAAGGGGTCTATTTTACACGTCGCGAGCGCTCAGCGTTCCCGGAGCCGGAGCGGCGCCGCCGCCAGAGCAGAGCGCAAAGCGATGGCAGTCAGGGGAGCAACTCGGACTGAAATATGTCGCTGGCGTTGGAGCTAGCGCACGTAATAGGCGAGCGCGTTGGGGCTGAATTCCCGTGGGTCCGCCGTCACCAGGAACTCGTAAGGCGCGCGCTTGTTGTCGATGCCGTCGACCAGATAGCGTTGCTGTTGCAGATCCTGAAACACCTCCAGGGTGCTCAGATGTACCGGTACCGTGTAGTAGTTCAGCCCCATGGCCATGGAGGTGCGCCATAGTTTGCCCTCCAGGTCATAGCTGTCGCTGACCGAGACCTGCCAGCTGTCTTCGTCGAAGTAAAACACGCGCCGGGAGTAGACGTGTCGCATGCCCTCTTTCAGGCGGCCTTCCACGACCCACACCCGATGCAGTTCGAAACGCGCCAGTTCCGGATTGACGTGCTTGTCTTGCAGCAGGTCTTTTGCGCTGACATCCGAACTATGTATCCGGTACGAGTTGTAGGGGATCAACAATTCCTGCTTGCCCAGCAAGGTCCACTCAAACATATCCGGAGCGCCGTTGTATAACTCGAACTGGTCCACGGTACGCAGACCGTCTGTATTGGATCCCGGCATGCCATAGCCAAACGTCGGCGCCCGCAGCACGCGTTTTAGTCCACGGCGATAAATCCAGGTCTTGCGTGAGCTGTTGGTCTGGTCTATGGGCTCGATGTTCAGCGCGCCGTCACCGGCCAGGAACGCCGGCGCGATAGTGCGTGACTTGATCCCCAGCATCAGGTTGGGGTATTCCCGCGTAAACGACGTAGGCTCCTGTACGCCGTAAGGGAAGGCGATATCCACTTCCTGCAGGGTGAGCGTGTATCGGCCGCGTCGTGTTACGGCCGCCGTGCCGATGCTCTTCTTGACCCGCAATCCGCGCCAGCGCAGGTTGTGATTCCAGACCAGCTCGACGCCGGTTTTTGGAATCGGAAACGGGGAACTCACGCGGGCCGCGCGGACTCCGCCCTTGCCTTCGGTGACCAGCTGGGCCCGGCTGGCGTTAGCCATCACTGCCTGGTAAACCCAGTCGGGATAAGACGCGCTGCGCCGGCTCTGGTAAACCTGCATCCGCCAGCTGTCCGGATAAGCGAGCAACATCGCCTTTTGGCCTTCGCTCAACTGGTGCGCGTATTGCCCCATGTTTTCTGCGTTCACCGTGTACAGTACCGGGTCGTCCGGGAATGGATCGGTTTCCTGCTGGCCCGGGACGTAGCTTGCCGGTGGCGTGGTGATGCCGCCGTCCCAGGCCGGGATGCTGCCGTCTGCGTTGCCCGGACGTTCAGCACCAATGGGCGTGAACAATGGCCCGCCGAGCTGCTCCGGAGTCGCGATCGGAGCTTCGGCAGTCGCCGCCGTCATCCACAACAGAGCAAGTCCAGCGGCCAGTACCGGTTTGCCAGCGCGGGGTTTCATAATCCGTACCTCACCTGCAGGCGCACGAAATCACGATCTATCAGCTGATTTCCCGGTTCGCCGTCAAAGAAACTGGTATAGCTGAGATCCGCTTCCCACCGATTGATGTAATTAAATCCCAGACCGACGCTGATCGATTTGCGTTCTTCACTGAATGAGGACACCGGCGCTGGCGTATAGCCTTGCACATCATGCGTGAATAACAGGCGTGGCAGGACGTTGAGACCGCCGAACACGCTGGTGTACTCCATCTGGCCGAGTATCCGATAGCCCCAGGAGTTTTCGTCGCCGCCCCCTCTGCCCTGTAACGGCAGGTCGCCTGGGCCGGGAAAGTCGTGGATGTGGATATACGCGCCATCGATGCTCAGGATCACCTGGCTGGCGCCGAGGCGACGCCCGAACAATTGTGTCGCTGAGGCCGCGACCTGAGTCCTGTCCAGGCGCACATAACCGTTGATCCGTTGATCGGCGCCGAACACGCCCAGGGCGTTATCCTTGTACCTGTCGTCGAATTCGACCGGCGACAAAGAGGCGTCATAGACCTGGTTCAGCGCGATCTGAAACGGAAAATCCTTGTGATGGGAAATCTCCGCGGCAAGCAGCGTCCCGGTGCGCAGGGTGGCGGTATTAAAGGTCAGCCCGATCATGTCTATGTCTTCGGGATACTCAGTGAAGTAACCGGCCTGGTTCACGTATGCATTGGTGACCAGATCGCCAGCGGTGTTCCCGGCCATGGTCACGGCCTCTTCCGGCGAAAAGCCCTCGCTCAGATAGATCGGTTCCAGCGTCGCGGCCACCGCATCCACATCCGCCTGGGAGGTGGCATCGATCGCATCCTGATCGGCGGTCATGGTGCCGATCAGGGGCAGGCGGCTGTGATAGCGCAGGTAGTGCAGCCCGACCTTGAGCGCGTTGCTGCCCTGGGTAATGGCCATTAACGCGAGGCCGTACTGACCGCCGTCCTCCGCGTCGTCCCGGAACAGTTCCGGATACTTGAAGTAGTTGGAGTCAAAGCCCAGCGTGCCCGGCGGCAGGTCGTAGGCGGTGTCCAGATCGGTTCCCAGATCCGAGAACTGGCCGCGACCGATGGTGGCGAAGCTCAGCCCGCCTTCGCCGATCAGGTCATTAGTAGAAAAGAACGTCCCCGGAGGCGGCAGCCTTACCCTCTGCCAGTCGTATTGGTAGAAGCCTTCGACCGCGAAAGTTTCGGTAATTTGGGCCACCCCCCAGGCCATGCCCTGAGGCGTGCGTGCATCCCGGAGGTCCCGGGCCGGCTGGAACGCAGCCACCAGGTCGATCGGATTTATCGTATCCACGCCGTCGCGGACGAAGTTGACCTCGCCCCAGGTAATGACCTGGTTGCCTATTCGTAACTGCACCGGCAATCCGGCCCAATAGAACTGTCCGCCGACAAAGTAGTCCCGCATTTCGACATTCGAGCCCACCGCATCGAGCGTTTGGCCGTCAAACGGCCGGTGAGGTCGATTGCCATGCTCCTGCTCATAGTCATAAAAAGCCACGCTGCGGGCAAAGGCATCGAAATTACCCCAGGACAGATCAAGCTCTCCGGTGGCGGCGACCATGTTGGAGACGATCCCGGTGTTGTAGTTCAGGTCGCCGTCGTCGCCGTTGGCGCTGGGCAGGTTGCCGCCGTTCGCGATAGCAATCAGATCCTTGTTGCGCCCCTCGGTGCGGTAGAGCATGCCGTAGGACAGGGTCACATCCAGCAGTGCGTCCACCGGCCCGACGCGCGCGTCAGCCGCGTTCGCCGCTCCGGCCAACAATGCCATGGCAAGCCAAACAAGTGCGCTGCCGCCGGCCCGAAGTCCAGACGGGGCCGACCGTGTTGTTGTTCGATATTCGGGCATCCACTCGTCCGCCAGTTGCCGCATGCACCGAATCTAGCAGAGATCGACTCTGGCTTGCCCGGTGCCCATCGTTTGTGCCGCGCTCATCACCGCTCAGGCTTGCGGCACCCATACGGGCAAGGGATCAAAACAGCGCCGGCACCACCCGTCGCCCTTCCAGGCTGGCGTCGTCGTCATAGGCGCCCTCGGTCCGGCGCTCGCCCAGTTCGACCGGGTCGCCGGAGAGGTCCTCATAGTCGATCCGGCTCAGCAGGTCAGAGATGCAATTCAGCCGCGCCCGGCGTTTGTCGTCGGCTGGTACCACAGTCCACGGCGCATGCGGCAGATCGGTCGCTGTGAACATATCGTCCCTGGCCCGCGAATAGTCATACCAGCGATGGAATGAAGCGACGTCCATCGGACTCAATTTCCAGATCTTGCGCGGGTCCTCGATGCGCTCGCGAAAGCGCTTCTCCTGCACATCGATGCTGACCTCCAGCCAGTATTTGAGCAGCAGGATACCGGACTCCACCATCGCCCGTTCCAGCATCGGGGTGTACTGCAAAAAGCGGATATATTGCTCGCGCGTGCAAAATTCCATGACTCGCTCCACGCCCGCGCGGTTGTACCAGCTGCGATCAAAGATCACCATTTCCCCGGCGGACGGGAAATGACGCATATAGCGTTGTACATACATCTGGGTCTTTTCCTGGTCCGACGGTGCTGGCAGCGCGGTCACGCGGAACACGCGCGGGCTGACCCGCTCGGTGATGGCCTTGATCACGCCGCCCTTGCCCGCAGCGTCCCGGCCCTCGAACACAACGATGATCTTCAGTCCCTTGGCCTTGATCCAAAGCTGCAGCTTGACCAGCTCCGCATGGAGCTTCTCCAGCTCCTTCTCATAATGCTTGCGCGACATCCGCTTGTCATCGTGCTTCTTCTTGCTGCCCATCTGCGATCTCCCGGTCCAGGTTTGCGCCAATGTTAGCGCATGATCCTGCGCTGTTGGCCCCTTTTTGACGCGCCACCCGGGGGCGTCAGGCAGGAATCAGGAGTAGGCTTGGTCTGGCGGTCCGGGATCATCGTTGGCCAAACAAGCCAGGATCGGTAAATGGAGGGAGCAGCATGGAGATGGAACATGCAGTCAGGCGACTGGAGTGGATCGAGGCTGAAGCCCTGACCGAATTTCATCGTGCCGCGACGCCTGAGCTCAAGGCATCGGCAGGACTCGAATTACATCAGGTGGATGGCACTCGTGTTTCGCTGATGCGCCGTGGCGGGAATATCGTCATCAACCGCTGTATCGGATTCGGGCTGGCGCAGCCGGGGACGATCGAGAGGTTAAAAAAGATCGGTCAGATTTACGCGGATGCAGGCGTTGAGCGCTACTTTCTGCATCTGTCGCCAGAGGGCGCACCGCAGCCGCTAACCGAGCTTGCTGAGCGTGCGGGGCTGGTTCGCGACCGGGCATGGATGAAGTTTGTCAGGGAGGACTTGCCGGTAGCCCAGCGGATCACGGCACTTGAGGTGCGGGAGATCGATCGCGACCATGCGGCTGACTTCGGGCGCATCGCCAGCGCCGCGTTCGGCCTGGAGGCGCCGGCAGCGGAGATTCTTGCCGGTCTGGTCGGCCGTTCCGGATGGCACGTTTTCATGAGTTTTGACGGCGCCACACCGGTTGGCACCGGCGCCCTGTTTGTCAAAGACGGTGCGGCCTGGACCGACTGGGCCGCGACCCGGCCGGAGTACCGGCGGCGAGGCAGCCAGTCAGCCTTGCTCGCTCGAAGGGTCGCCGTGGCGGTGGATCTGGGTTGCGACCTGATCGGCACCTGCACCGGAGAGGCGGTACCGGGGGACGAACAGGCGTCGTATCAGAACCTACTTCGCTGCGGCTTCGAAGAGGCCGGTCTGAGGGAAAACTTCTCTCCGACCGGGCGCCCTGCAGGACTCTAGCCCGTTTATTCGTGCCAAAAAGAAAGCCGGACCGGAAGGTCCGGCCCGGCTTTCCTGATTCCCCGGGATTGGGCTAGCTGCGCTGATCTTTGCGCAGACCCCGAATCGCCGGCAGGCCTGATGCGAGCAGCATCAGCAGGAACCACAAGCCTGTCGATCCACCGCCACCGCCTGAGCCATCGTCGGCAGAGGCATTGGCGACCAGCGGGTCTGTAGACATCAGTTTGACCTCTCGACCATCGCTGAAGCCGTCGTCATCGGTGTCGGGATCCAGTGGGTCGGTGCCCGCCACGATCTCCTCGCCGTCGCTCAGATCGTCGTTGTCACTGTCCGCGTCTTTCGGATCAGTGCCGTTTCTGACCTCGTCTCCATCGTCGACGTCGTCGTCATCACTGTCGTGATCTGCCGGGTCGGTGTTGTAGTTATCGACTTCGTCACCGTCTTTCAGACCGTCGTCGTCGGAGTCATCGTCGCGCGGATCGCAGCCGTAGTCGTTCTCTTCATCATCATCGAGACCGTCGTTGTCGTCGTCGGGGTCGTCGTCGTCGTTGATGCCGTCATTGTCGTCGTCGTCATCGTCATCATCGTTGATGCCGTCGTCGTCGTTGTCGTCATCGAATCCTGCGAGGAAGTCGCTAATCGATGCCACGTCTGAACCCGGCAAGCAGGCGAGGAACTGCATTTCGCTCTCTTCCGCGATTGCCTCGGCGGTCTCGTCTGCGTCGTCGCCATGGACGTCCTCATCATAGGGACCGCCCGAGCCGTCGGCACCATGACAGCCGGCGCAGACGGCCACATAGCGCTGCTCGCCCGAGGTGTCCTGAGAGTTCAGGTACCCGGACAACGCATCGATATCGTCGTCGCTGAGCACGTTTTGCAGGAACTGCATCCCGGGGACACCGTTCGAATACAGGTCGGTGCCGTAGATCGAGCCATGGATCGAGCAGCTGCGCGCGCCGGCCACCCGGCGTATGCCAGGCAGGCTCTGGTCATAAGGCGGATCGTCCCAGGGATCGCCATGACAGCCGGCGCAGTTGGCCTGGTACAAGGTCTCGCCGTCACTGCCGCCAGGGGCGGGATCGGTGACGATGGCGTCAGCCGTGTCGCTACTGGAGAGCCCACCGTCATCCGTGACCGTCAGCGTCACCGTGTAGTTGCCCTGTGCCGCGTAGCTATGGCTGGCTGCGACACCAGAGCCGCTGGCGCCGTCGCCAAAGTCCCACGCGTAAGTGGTGATAGTGTTATCGCCGTTCGGGTCGGTTGAGCCAGCGCCGCTGAAGCTGACCGGCGCACCGGTGTCGCCGCTGTACGGGCCACCGGCATCGGCGACCGGCGGCGAATTGGCCGCCGGGTCCGCGATGGTCGCGGTCGTCGTTGCGGAATCACTCAAGGCGCCGTCATCGACTGTCAGTGTGACCGTGTAGGTCCCGGCCGCGGCGTAGGTATTGCTAGGAGAGGGCAGGGTACTGGTCTGACCGTCGCCGAAGTCCCACGCGTAACCGATGGCGTCGCCATTCGGGTCCGTTGAGCCGGAACCGTCGAACTGCACCGGCGCACCGGTGTCACCGCTGTAGGGTCCCCCGGGCTCTGCGACCGGAGGCAGGTTGACCAACGGCTCGCTGATCGTAACCTGCGCCGTCGATGCTGTGCTGCTGGCGCCCTGGTCGTCCGTCACCACCAGCGAGGCCGTGTAGTTGCCCATGGCAGCATACGTATGGTTGGGCGTGGCGCCGGAGCCGGTATTGCCGTCGCCGAAATTCCACGCGTAGCTCGCAACATTACCGTCCGGATCAAATGAGGCCGACCCGTCCAGCTGAACGGCGCTGCCGGCTTCGCCCGAATACGGGCCGCCCGCATTGGCCACCGGAGGTGCATTCGCGGCCGCGATGTTCGCGGACGTCGTGGCCGCCGGGCTGTCGTCGGTGCCGTCGTTGACCACCAGCGACACGGTGTAATTGCCCGCCGCGGCATAGGTGTGGCTGGGAGTGACGCCGGTACCGGTGTTGCCATCGCCGAAATTCCACGCATAGCTGCTCACGCTGCCGTCTGGATCAAACGATCCGGAACCGTCGAACTGGACCGGCGCCCCGGCAGTACCCGTATACGGTCCACCGGGATCGGCCACTGGCGCCTGGTTTCCTGCGGGATCCAAAGGGGGGCTAACATTGCCGGGAACGCCGCCGGGATTGGTACAGCCCGGCGTGCCCGAATCGCACCAGGCCGGCTGGGCGCCCGCCTCGGCTTCCTGCTGGTTGGTGCCGCCGACTCCATCCGCGTCGCCGGACGCGGCGCCCGCGACATTGCATTGACTCGCCGTGCCAAGAGCCGCGCCGTAGCGGTTCACATTGGGAATGCTGCCGGTGTGACAGGTCTGACAGCCTGCGGAGTTGTAGGTGGCATCGCCGTAAAGGTTACGAAAGTCGGTCGCGCAACCGCTGGTCGCCCAGCTTGGCAGGGCCCAAAAAGCCAGAATAAAGCCCAACGCCGACGTGGTCCGAAGTCTGTTGCCTGATGTGATCATCTCTTTGCCTCTGGATCCCGGTGGAGATCGCTGCCTGTCGATTCTTGTGCGGTCCTGCACGGTTTTGCCAGGCGAGCGCCCGGGTTCTTCTGTCTTTGCTGGACCAGCAGGAAATTCATATGTGTGCAGAATCTACCCAGATACAAATAATGTCAACCTTTCGCTGGTGGGCTTTGTAAGGAGGGGAGATAAGTGCCGCAAAAGGCACGGAAAATTCTTGTCCGGATGTTGTGTTGCGTAAAGGCGGCCTGTCAGGATCGCGGGTCGCGATCCGTTTCGGTGGCGCCGAGCCGGCAGAAAACAGTGAAATCCGGGCATTGCGGCACCGGGTCTCTAACTGGATGCTGTTATTGGTGGAGCGGGCAGCGAGCCCGGTAGCTGTTCAGGAGAGGCGCACAGCCTCCGGCAGCGAGGCTGCCCGAAGGCTGTGCGCGGGGACCCTCGCGCCCGCTCAGGGCCATTCCTGTCCGCCGGCATCGGCGCAGCGATGTTTCAGCTTGCCGGCTTTACATTGGCATTCAGGCGAAACAGATTCATCGGGTCATAGCTTTCTTTCAGTGCGGCCAGGCGGGCGTAATTGGGCCCGAAATTCTGCTGCGTTTTCTTCTCGGATTCCTCCCGAAGATTGGTGTAGAAGCCTCCGGTGTGCGGTTCCACCGCGCTCCAGCGCTTCCTCAGCGTTGCGATTCGTTGTGCATCTTCCGCAGGATCTGTCCACGTGCTCCCGATCCCGATCATGGTCCCGGCCTGGCGGTAGGGGAACGCGGTTTCGGTGTCCCCGACCCTGGCCACCGCGCCACCGGCAGTGTGGAAGAACAGCTGTGTATACGGGTCGGGTTCAAAACTGTCGATCATCGCCTCTATCAGACCTGCGTCGAGCTCATCCACCATGCCCGTCTTGATGTAATTGCGCTGACCATGTCTGGATTCACCGTCAAACTGGGTTTGTATCGCCAGGTACTCGACCAGCTTGACCCCATCCTCCGCCGGTTTGCCGACCCGGCGTAAAGGCGCGATCTCCTTTTCCCCGGCTGCCGGATCGCCGCAATACAAAACGTCCATGCCGACAAAGCCGCCGGTATCCGGCGGCGAGACCATGAACGGCGCCACGTACATCGCATCAGAAAATCCGGCCGCCATCTCCGCACAGGCCTCCAGCACTTCCCGCGCCTGATCGATCGACCAGAGGATGTTGCCGCCAAGCATGCGGGTAGTCGTCGGGTGCAGCTTGAACTCGAAGTCGGTGACCACGCCGAAGTTTCCGCCGCCGCCGCGGATGCCCCAGAACAAGTCCGCATTCTCATCCGCGCTGACCCGGCGAATCTTGCCGTCGGCGGTGACCATTTTGGCCGCGACCAGATTGTCGATGGTCAGCCCGTACACCCGGTTGAGACGACCAAAGCCACCCCCCAGGGTAAGCCCGCCGACGCCGGTATGGGACACCACGCCAGTGGTAGTAACCAGGCCATGCTCGAGGCTGGCCACGTCCAGGTCATAGAGCAGCGCGCCACCGCCGGCATGCGCCCTGCGCTGGCCGCTGTCTACTTTAACGGCTTTCATCGCGGACAGATCGATCATCATTCCGCCCTCGCAGACGGACTTGCCGGGGAAACTATGACCGCCGCCTTTCACCGCCAGCAGCAATTTGCGCTCCCGCGCGAAGTTCACTGCGCTGGATACGTCCTCGATCGACACACATCTGGCGATCAGCGCCGGGTGCTTGTCGAACATGCCGTTCCAGATGGTACGTGCGGCGTCATAGCCGGCATCGCCGCGAGTCAGTAACTGACCTTGCAGGCTGCCGCCAAGTTCGTTGACAGCGGCCTTCTCGAGCACGATCTGGCTACCGTCAAGCGCAACGGCAGCGATATCGCTGGTGACCTGAGTCAGCGCACTAAAAACCGAAGCCATCGCGCCGTTGAATGGCAACGCAGCGGACACGCCTGCAGCAACGGCGGACTGGCAGAATCGACGTCGGTTCATGGGGAATACCTCCGCCGTGGCCCGCAAGCAGCTCGTGCCTGCGAGTCACCGGCTGTCATGGTAAGCGAACAGCAAAGTTTCCGATTGAAGCCCAACGTGTAGTTGGCGTGGGGCAGGCAAGCAAGATGCATTGCAGCAGACAGGACCTGGCCCGGCTCCATGCAGCGGGCGCTCACTGCATCAGCCAGAGCGCGATCATCAGGCCCAGCCAGACCAGGCCCTTGAGCAAAAAGAACGCAAATCCCAGTTTGCCCGCTCGCCTCAGCCAGTGCGACGGGCTGCTGGCTGCCGACCCGGTAACCCCGGTAAATGATACGGATTGAGCCATCATTTGTTCCTCCAGCAATCAGAGCGAGATCTTGCCGGCCGGCAGATGTCTCTGCCGGCCGGGCCTCGTGGTTTTAGCCAGCCGCATCGACGGCTTCGAGACGGGCAGCGTCCCTGGCCCGCCACCTGCGCAACGACGGGAAAATCATCGGCACCCGCGAACGATAGGTCTCGTATTCGGGATGGGCAGTCATCAGGTCCCGCTCCTCGAACACCAGAGCGATAAAGATGTACGCGGTAGCGCCCGCGGCAAACACGAAGTGGGCGGCGGTCATGGTCGGCGTCGCCCATATTGCAAACAGCCAGCCAAGGTAGAGGGGATGGCGGACCAGCTTGTACAGACCGGGCGTGCCGAACTTCAGGCTGGTATACGGTTTGCCGCGCAGCTCCAGCCAAACCTGACGCAGGCCGAACAGATCGAAATGGTTGATCAGAAAGGTGCTGATCAACACTAACAGCCAGCCAAAGCCGAAGGCTGTATACAGCACCCCCCGCAGAGTCGGGTTGCTCACGTCCCAGAACACTGCGCCCATGGGCTCCCAGAGCGCGAACAGCAGGATCAGGGCAAGGCTCGAGAACAATACATAGGTGCTGCGCTCGGCGGCCGGGGGGATGATCCGGGTCCACCAGCGCTTGAATGCGGGGCGGGCCATTACGCTATGTTGCACCGCGAAGACCGCGAGCAGGCACAGATTGACAAGCAATGCCTGACCGAAGGGCGCCACCGGGACCGCATCCATTGTCTTTGGCACCCACAGATTGCCGACAAATCCGATGGCGTAGAGGAAGGTGGCGAAAAAGACAGCGTAAGCCGTTACGCCGTAGAAAAAGATTGACACGCGTTTCATGATTTGACCTCCCGGGTCTTGTAAGTTACTGATTCAGCCAGAACTTCTGGCTTGGGAGGCAGTGTGCGCCTACAATCCTTCGTCGATCCTGACCATTGCAAGACCATTCGCTGACCATTTCATGACCCATGGAAAACAGGGTCGCTGACCAGGCCAATGGCGGTAATGCGACAGCAGTATTCAAAAGGGAGAGCGATGAAGCTCGGGTTTGTCGAAGAACTCCGTCGACGGCATGTATTTCGGGCAGCGGCGCTGTATCTGTTCGTCGCCTGGTTGATCCTCCAGGCAGCAGACATCATCGTGCCGGCCCTGCATCTGCCTGAATGGGTGTTGACCCTGGTGCTGGTTCTGCTGGTGCTTTGTTTCCCGCTGGCCTTGGTGCTGGCATGGATTTTCGATTTGACTCCCCACGGATTGCGGCGTCTTGATCCGGAGCACGCAGCCGTGCGGGCGCCGGTCAGGGCCAGTCGTGCGGAGTCGAGACCGGTCATTCATTTCGGCGAGTATGAGCTGGACTTGCCCGGCCGCGAATTGAGGCGTGGCGATCAACCCGTGGAGCTGCAACCCCGGGTGTTCGATCTGCTGGCGTTTCTTGTCGAGCATCGCGACCGTGCGGTGTCCAAGGACGAGCTGCAGGACGCGGTATGGTCGGGCGTGATCGTTACTGAAGCATCGCTGACCCGGGCGGTGATGAAGTTGCGCCAGGCGCTGGGCGATGACGGCGCCGCACAGCGGGTCATCAAGACGGTACACGGGCATGGGTATCGCTTTGTCGCCGAGCCCGGTGAACCGGGCCTTGCAGCCACGCCGGGCGCCATTGATCCCGATCAGTCGCCGTCATCGACCGCTGATCATCCCGGCCGGGCAAACTGGCTGCCGTTGGCTATCGCGGTGCTGCTGCTCGCAGGAATCGGCTACGGCATTATTGCTTTCTGGCCGCCGGAGGTGGAGGGCACCAGGGTCGCGGTTTTGCCCGTGGTTAATGCCACCGATGAACAGGATCTGGCCTGGACGCGGCTTGGACTGATGAGCTTCGCCAACGAATTGTTAGCCGCGGTTGATGGTTTCTCGGTGGTGCCGGATGCGCAGATCGTGCGGCTCGCGAACGACACCGGTGCGGACGATTTCGGCTTGTTGGCCGACCGTCTGCGCCGCGGCCTCGGCGCCACGCATGTATTGCAGATGCAGCTGGAGCGCAATGCAAACATGCTGCGGATGAGCTACCGGCTCGTCAATGCGGAAGGCGAGGAGGTTCGGGGCACCATGGTAGACGCCGATGCCACGGTTCTTACCCGCGGCGTGGCGCGCAGCGTGGTTGCCGGTATCGCGGGCCAGCGGCGCATGCGGGATCGATTCGAAGATGTGTCCGCGGACCCGTTTCTCAACGAGGCATTTTCTCGCGGCATGAGTCTGGTGCTGGAGGGCAATTGCGAGGACGCGCGTCCCCTGTTCGGCGTCGTCATGGACCAGGAGCCGGACCTGTTCGAGCCAAGATACGAATATGCCACGTGTTCGCGCATCCTCGGAGAACCGGAACTGGCTGAAGAGATGCTGCTTGCGTTGGTTGAGGAGCAGCGGGCAAAGGAGCCGGGCAAACGCCTGAGCAGGGCACTGCAAACGCTTGGCGTTCTTTACAACCGAACCGGCAGGCTCGAACAAGCGGAAGTCGCCGAGTCCGAGGCTCTGGCGATCGCGCAAAGCATTGGCGATCACGACCTCGCGGGCGGAGTGTTGACTAATCTCTCGATCCTCGCCGAGGACCGGGGCGATTTCGCGCAGGCGCGGGAGCTGCTGGGTCGTGCGCTGGCGGCTTATCAAACCGCCGGTCGCGACGTGATGCCCGGACAGGTCTACTCAGCATTGTCCAATCTGGCCTCCGACCAGGGCAAGCTCGACGAAGCCGAAGAATATCTGGACCGGGCGATAGCCTCCTTCCGCTTTGTCGGCGACCGGCGGAGCGAGGCGATGATGCTCAACAACATGGGCTTGTTGCGGCGTGAACAGGGGCGGTATCAGGAAGCTGAAGTTCTGCATGAGCAGTCATATGCCTTGCGTCAGGAACTGGGCGACCGGGTAGGGATGGGCAGGGTCCGCAATCTTCTGGCTGGCCTGTACCTGTCGCGGGGTCAGTTTGAGCTCGCCCTGGAAGCCGCGCGGGAATCGGCGTCCATCGCCGGTGAAACCCGGGATCGGCTGTTCGAGGCGACCGCTCTGTCAGTGATCGGCAGTGCTGAACTGGAGCAGGGCAAGCTGGACCCGGCGGAGCGAGCTTTTGGCAATGCGCGTTCGATCTTCGAAGCGATCGGTGACCGGATGCGAACCCTGATGGCCGAATTGTTGCTGGCCAGGGTAAGCCTGGCGCGCGGATCGGATCAGGCAGAAGTGGTTGCGCTGGCCGTGCTCGACCAGTCGCGCCAGGAGCAGTACCCGCAGGTCGAAGTCGAGGCGCTGGAATTACTCGGCGATATCGCTGAGCAGACCGGACAAGGCGAGGATGCGGCCCGTTACTATCGTGAGGCGCTGGACCGGTTGCGGGAATTGAGCTGGGGCAGCAAGGAGAGCGAAGTCGCGATCAAACTCGCGGAGGTCTATGTCAGTAGCGGCAACCTGCAGCAAGCGGAATCGCTGATCGGCCTCCTCGGCCAGCAAGCTGATGCGCTGGCCGGATTGCGGTTAAGAGCACACTTCGCCTTTGCCAACGCTGATGTCAAAACCGCGGCGGTGCTGATGGAGCAGGCAAAGGCGCTCGGCGATGACCGCTGGGACGAAGAAGACCAGCGTGAGCTTGAACGCTATCTGGCCATCAGTCAGTAGCGTTTTGAACCCACGTCAGCGCCTAGCGGCTGACTGGAACGGTCAGTACCGGTCGTGAAAACGAACTGCTCGAACTCTCGGCGATCGTCACCGACCACAGTGTCGACATCAGGCGGAACAGGCCTTTGGTAGCCAGGTCAGTGTCGTCGATATAGAACCAGCCGTCACGGTACCTGACTGCGACCGACGAATCGTCCGGCTCCTTCGTGGAATAGCGGATATTCAATTTTTGCCCGACCAGGCCCAGCGGCGGAACAGTGGTCGCCCGACCGGATTGCAGGTCGGCGTACGGTACCTCCACGGCCGCTGACAAGATCTCGATCAGCGCAAATACCGGGCGCGTGCTGAAGCCGATCCCGCCGGCCGGCCTTCCATCCAAAGCCAGCAGCACGGGGAGTTTCAGCGGCGCGTCCGAATTGGCTGGCGCGGGTAAACCAAGCAAATCCATCAATTCGGTGACCTGGGACAGGTGACTTTTTGCATAGTGATCGATGACGATCCCGATACCGCTCTCCGACGCTTCATCCTCGACCCAATGCAGGCGATTGGCCTGTTTTAACTCCGTCATGATCTCGACAAAACGGGCAAAGCCGGGGTCGGTCCGGACCCCGGAAAACAGGAAGCCCGGGTTTTGCAGGCCGTTGACGCTCTCCAGCAGCGACACATAGGCGGGACCCGGATCAACAAGCCCGCCGACCAGGTCGGCCACAGATTGCACTGGCAGAGGGGTCATCAACTGGCGCAGATACTGCTGGCCCTCGACGGGCGTGTAGGAAATCGTCGGGTTTTCCTCGTAGACCAGGCCGCCGGTAAATGGCACCAGGTTTCCGGTGTAGTTGTCTTCGTCGCCGAAGCCTGCCTGTAGCTCAGCACTGGTCGCAACCTTGACGTTGGCGGTGACGCTGGAGACAGCAAGCATGCTGCCGCGTTCCAGATACCGGTTTCTTACGATCGCCAACAACATCTGCTCATTGCCAGTGCGGACGATGGCCTCGTTGTAGGCCTGCCTCCCGGTAGTGATTGAGGTGGGACCAATGACGGTGCATCCGGTAAGCAGCAGGGCCAGCGCCATGGCAACAGCGCGCTTCCGGTTCTGGCCGTCGTGATTCTTGTTATTGTCCGCGTCGTGCATGACGATCCCCTGACCTTGATCCAATCCGGAAATTATAGAGTCAAGCTGCCGGTAAGATCGAATCGCGTTGAACTGTCATCGGGCGGGACGCCGGGATGCGTAGGGTTCGGCCCCGGTGTCGCTTGTCCCGGGGTTCGCTGTCTGCTTTAGTGTGCGCCAGACTCACCTGACTTCGGAGATCGTCATGCGTTTTGCATCGGCCACTATCTTGTTCGTCATATTCTCTGTTGCGACGATGGGCCCAGGCCTGGCCAGCGAGGCTGGGTCAGACATGCCGCCGGACATGCATGCGGAGGTGCCGGCTGCGATCCTCGGCCTGGGGGCGCCCCCGGCCGGCCAGCCGGTGAGCTATTTCCCGCTCGATAACGCCACGGTCGGCTACCTGGCCACGCCGGACAGCGCCGGGCCGCATGGGGCGGTCATCCTGATCCACGAGTGGAATGGTCTGGTCGACCGCGTCCGTCAGGTGGCGGATGCCTTTGCCGCGGAAGGCTATGTCGCGCTGGCGGTCGACCTGTATTCCGGGCGCACCGGCAGCAGCCGTGAAGAAAACATCGCGCTGGTCAAACAGACCCGCGCGGATCCGCAGCGAATGGTGGCAAATCTGAACGCCGCGGTGGCCTATCTGAGAGACCGCGAGGACGTCTCCGGGAAAGTCGCGGCGATCGGCTGGTGTTTTGGCGGTGGCGTCGCGCTCAGCTATGCGCTGGGCGGCGACAACCATGAAGGCACGGCGGTCTTCTATGGCTCGCTGCTGGAAGATCCCGAGCAGATGCAACACATCCACCACGAGATCTATGGCACCTTTGCCGGCCAGGATCAGAGCATCCCGCCGGAACAGGTCGAACAGTTTGTCGCGGCGCTACGCGCTGCAGGCATTGCCAACGACGTGCATATCTATGACGACACGCAGCACGGATTCTGGCTCTATGTCGACCGCGACCCGGAGACCAACCTGGAGCCGGCCGCAGACGCCTGGACACGGCTCAAGGCATATCTGCGACGCGTGCTCGGTGACTGAGGACCTCGCCCCGGACTAGCTGGCGCGGCGCTGCCGGCTGGATGAGTGGCTGCGCGGCCCGCCGCGGTTTTGTTGCGGACCAGAGCGCCGCTTGTTGGCGCCGCCATTGCGCCCGCCAGGACGCTGCGCACGACCATTCTGAATCGGTTCGGCGCTGATCCGCGGATCAGGCTCGTAGCCCGGGATGATCTGCTTCTCGATCTCGCTGCTGAGTACACGCTCGATGTCGCGCAATAGTTTATGTTCATCCACACACACCAGTGACACCGCGTGACCGTCCTGACCGGCGCGGGCGGTGCGGCCGATGCGGTGCACATAGTCCTCGGGGACGTTGGGCAATTCGTAGTTGACGACGTGGGGCAGTCGATCGATATCCAGACCGCGAGCGGCGATATCGGTGGCTACCAGCACGCGCACCGTGCCAGCTTTGAAGTCTGCCAACGCGCGGGTCCGCGCGGCCTGAGATTTGTTGCCGTGGATAGCGGCTGCATTCAGACCATCAAGCGTCAATTGCTTGGCCAGGCGGTTGGCGCCGTGTTTGGTGCGGGTAAATACCAGTACCTGGCGCCAGTTGCCGGCGCCGATCCGGTGGGAGAGCAACTCGCGCTTGCGCGCTTTGTCGACCGGATGCACGATCTGGCTGACCCGATCCGCCGTAGTGTTTCTTGCGGCGACCTGAATCTCTGTCGGCGCGTTCAGCAAATCGGCTGCGAAGCGCCGGATTTCATCGGAGAACGTCGCCGAGAACAGCAGGTTCTGCCGCTTCTTCGGCAACAGCGCGAGAATCCGGCGAATGTCCCGGATAAAGCCCATGTCCAGCATCCGATCCGCCTCGTCCAGCACCAGGATCTCGACCCGGGACAGATCGAGCGTCTTCTGCTGGACATGGTCGAGCAGCCGGCCGGGCGTGGCGATGACGATATCGACACCGTTGCGCAATTGGGTGATCTGCGGATTGATGCTGACCCCGCCGAATATCACCGCGCTCCTGAACGGCAGGTGACGACCATAGACGCTGACACTCTCCGCGACCTGCGCAGCGAGCTCCCGGGTCGGTGTCAGGATCAGCGAACGGACATGTCGCCGCTGCTCGCCTGTGCGTGATTGGTTGAGCCGCTGCAGCAGCGGCAGCGTGAAACCTGCCGTCTTGCCGGTGCCGGTCTGGGCGCCGGCGAGGACATCACGACCTTGCAGCACGAGCGGAATCGCCTGCTGCTGGATCGGGGTAGCTTCTTTGTAACCCTGTTGGTCGACCGCACGCAGCAATTCGGCCGAAAGGCCGAGGTTTTGAAATGACATTTTGTTGATAACTCCGGAATCGCCCGACCTGGTCGCGAGACTTGCTACGCGCTGGGTTCGGTCCGGGCTGGGATTTGTGACTGGCTCCGGGCGCCGCGGAAGTGCGGGGCCGGAGTAATTGGCGCAGACCGAAGTGCGCCAAGGCGGGGCGCACTATAACAGAAGTTCCGGTAAATAAAAGGAAAACGCCGCCAGGATGGTTCCTGTTCAGCCTCTGGACAGGACCCGGGTGTGTCCAGAGGTCAGCGATCCGCTGCGTCCCCAAGCGTGTTGATGCGGGTCAGGGAGGGGAGGCCGGCGGCATCACCGGCCCGCGCCCGGGCAAGGCATTCGACGAAAATCGGGGTCAGCAGTGACGCCCCGTATTCGGAGAGGTGATCCCCGTCGCGGTAGATAAGCTTGCCGTCGGCGAGCAGCGGACAATCATCGGTGAGACACAACAGCGGCTTCACCTCGAGATACTGGGATTCCGCCAGCAGGCTCGTCACCATCTCGCGGAAATCCTGATCGAACGAATCAACCCCCGCCTGGAAGATGAGTTCTTCCATCGTGTTGCTCGCCAGCCAGACCCGGCGCACGATGTGGTTCGCGACCGACTTGCCAAACCTGGAGCCGACCTCGGGTATGTCCTGGATCACGATTACCTCGCGATCACTCAATGCGGCCACGGTTCTTGCCAGTCCCCGGCGGAAGACCCTCTGGTTCTCTGCGGGTGACCTCAACACGGTCTCGTCATCCATGATCAGATAGCTGCTGTTGTCGTAGCCCTGGCCCAGGAACGGAATCCGCCAGTAACCGGCAAGGAATATCTGCTGCAGCGAGTCCTGGTTCTCGATGAATTGCAGCACCTCCTCGTTCAGATCCCGGCACTGGTGCTCACCTTTGCGGTAAACGCCGCGCAGTGAGCGACACCCATGAATCAGGAGCCCGGACACTCCCAATTCGGTGGCCGCGAGGTCCAGTGCGGTCGCGATGGAACGTGCGTGCGAGTCGCCCCAAAGCAGAAAACTCGGTGCCGACTCTGCCTCGCCAAGCGTGCAAATCACGGCATCGAATTCGGCATGGTCGGTGAACTGTCTGCACGAAGACTTCCATGATCCTTTGCTTTGCGCGACCACTTTCCAGGCCTCGGCCGGGACCCTGTGTGGCAGCCCCGCGGTGACCAGGATCCCCAGGCAAGTCACGGAGACCAGCCCCGCAGCCAACACCAGTTCCCTCGGCCCGCCCGGCGTTTCAGTCATATGCGCGTTGCGGCGGAAGCGAGTCTCCACGAATCGATAGGAGAGATAGGCCAGGCCGACCGACAGCGCGACGATAAAAGGGCGGTTGAAGGGCGATTCCCAGTACATATTGGCGTAGACCGTTACCGGCCAGTGCCACAGATAGAGTGAGTAGGAAACCAGGCCGATGGCCACGAAGGCTTTGTTGCTGAGGACTCGCGACACGATAGTCTGCTGGTGTTCCCCCGCGTAGATAATCAATGCTGCTCCCAGCACCGGCGGAATCGCATTGATCCCTGGAAAAACCGAGGTCTCATCCAGAGCGAACATCGGCCCCAGCACCAGTCCTGCGCCGAGCAGGCTGAGCCCATTCGCCGTCGATAACTTTCTGATCTGCGGCAAAGCGCCGAGGCTCAGGACCACGCCGGCGAGTAACTCCCATGCCCGGGTCGGAATCATGTAAAAGGCAAACTTCGCGTCGGCCTGCACGACCAGCAGGTTTGTGGCCAGCGACACGATCAGCAGGCCGGCCAGGATCGAAACCATCAGCCGGCGAGAACAGCGAGAGGCGAGCAGATAAGCCAGAATCGGGAACCCGATATAGAACTGCTCCTCGATGCCCAGTGACCAGGTATGCAGCAATGGCGTTATCGCGATGTCCAGCCCGAAATAAGTGCTCGATGTGGCCCAGAAATACACGTTTGGAACAAAAGCTGCCGCCGCCAGCGCCGATTGCGCAAGGTCGATGTACTCGGCCGGCAGCAGCAGGAAATAACCGCCCGCCATCGTTGCCAGCACCACCAGCAGCAAGGCTGGCAGGATTCGTCGGATACGGCGCTCGTAAAAGCTGGCGTAAGAAAACCTTCCACGCGAGACGTCGTCCAGGATGATCGAGCTGATCAGATAACCGGAAATGACAAAGAAGATATCGACGCCGATAAAACCGCCGGATATCCATTCATATCCGGCATGGAACAGCACGATCGGAACCACCGCGACAGCGCGCAGGCCATCTATGTCTGGTCGGTATCTGATGATGGGACCTGAAAACAATTGCTGGTGAATGGTAATGCCGGCTCAGAATATACAACGATCACTGCTGGCTCGCCGGCGTCTTGTCGGTGTTGTCCCGTCGTAAAAGGCCGGGGCGAATCGCGCCTGGCAGTTCCGGCGGCAAAACCAGCGCGGTATCCGGGCGCCACGATAGTTGGAATACAGACTATCGGACCGGGCCACCCGTCTGTTTGACCGCGGATTGCAGTCAGACAGCGCTAGCCCGCTGCCATGATCCGGGCCCGCCTGCTGCTTGCCAATAACGGTGGCCCGCGATAGATTCATGCCCCTGCGCGGGTGTAGTTCAATGGTAGAACTTTAGCTTCCCAAGCTAATAACGTGGGTTCGATTCCCATCACCCGCTCCAAACTCTGCCAAGCCCCATGAGGGGCTTTCGCACAATGTTTCCAGGTGATGGGAAGCGAACCCGGGTATCGAACCGGGTTCCACAAGCCGGCTGGACAGCCGGTTTTAGACTCCCGTTGGCCCATCGCGCATCGGGACGCGAACATCGGCGGCGAATACGAGTCGATTTGTGAGGATATTTGTAAGATGGTGAATAAGCGGATGCGTGGTCAGATAACTTTGGCGATGGCCGGACTGGTTGCGGTTGGCGTGGTCATCGGTGTCCTGGCCGTTGGCACGACGACATGGATGGTCAATGCGACCAGCACCGATGATTTTTGTGCGACCGCGTGTCACAACATGACGTGGGCCGCGGAGTCCTGGGAAGCGAGCCCGCATTACGGCAATCCGGTTGCGGTTCATGCGAGCTGTTCGGACTGCCATATTCCCTATGAGAACGAGCATCCGACACCCTTCCAATATGTGACCGGCACGCTATGGACCAAGGGCGTTTCCGGCGCTGAGGATATTTGGGGCACGCTTTTAGGCACGATTCGGGACGAGGCGAAGTGGAACGCCATGAAGCCCCGTCTTAACGCTCAGGTGAAAGAATTCTTCAGGAAGACAGGCAGCCGGACCTGCCAGGGATGCCACGAGCTGGGTAAGTTCGAAGGCACAGCCGCCGCGGCCATGGCGGAAAAGATGCACGCCACCATGCTCGACGCCGAGGAGGTCGTTTGTATTGAGTGTCACAATCAAATCGCGCACGTATATTAGACGACAGACTCCGCGAAGCCGTGAACGGTTGGGGACAGTGACCCCGGCTTTTCGGACGAGGGCCGTCTTCCGATTTCGCAGGGTCCGGCTCGTGGCGCACCCGGGCCTGGTGACAATGTGAGGAGCCAACCCCGGCCCAGATTGGCCCCTCCGACCTTGCGTGTCTGATCCCGTTTCTACCTCCGATCTAGTCCGATTCCGCTGTCTGTCCCGCCCTGACGGCCTGCATGTCTTCGGCAAACTCGGGGTCCACAGACTTGATCGCGTCCCACAACCGGGAAATATAGTCCGGCGGAAACGTAAAGACGGGCAGGTCTTCCTGTTCCACCAGGCCGCGCTGCTGCGGCGTGAGGCCGTATTGAATTGTCATCAGGATGTCGCTGCTGGCCCACGGGCTGCTGCGGAAATAGCCGTGTCCGTTACCCGTATCGGCACCTTCGGCCTGGGTCACGTTGATGAAACTGATCTGCTTCCGAAAATCGATCAGCGCCTGCCGCGCCAGCGGATGCATTTCTCCGCCGCCGGCCCCCCAAAGCTGGCCGAGCCGCTCGCGGCGGGTAAGGAGTCTCGAGAAACCAAGGGCCTTGTCGCGCTGCGACACGTAAATCGACGTATGTTTCGAGACATTTAGCAAGCCATCAGCCATGTAGGATCCGAACACGCCGCGATCCAGATCACTGCCGATGAGGATGACGTTGCGAAGACGCAGTTGTTCGTAGATCTCGTCGGCAGATTCTCCGTGGTGGATCAGCGCCAGTTGCTCCATCGCGCGTGTGACCAGCCGCGTGCCGTTGCTGTAGCCGATCACATTGATCTCTTCAGCATCGGTATTTTCGGCGATGCACTCAATCAGCAAACGAAGGTTTCGCGCATATCCCGCCGAGGTATCGGAATCCTTGATATAGGCGAATTTACTCGGCGTTGACGGCCAGGCGTAGGCGACAAATGCGCCTTCGTACCCGAGGAAATGCCACAGCTCGGCCGAGACCAGCACAGGGTTCTCGTACGCCACCTTGTAGCCGTGCACATAGATATTGACCTGCTTCTTGCTTGACGCCGCGAGCTGGGCGTTGATGGCGTCAGCAAATCTGGCCGTCGCATCGGGTGGCATCTCCTGCTGACTGATCTGAGTTGTGTCAAACCAGTAGGGCAACGAGCTGCCGATGATGCCCCACTCCTCGACGCTCGAAATCTTGACCGGGAACTCCGTGGTTCGCGTTTTCAACATGGAGATCCGGCGGGCGAATTCCCACTGGAACTCTTTTTTCCCAAACTGGATCTCGGCCAGACCCAGACGAAGCACCTGGCCACGATCGTTACGGTAATATTTTTCGGGATCCTGCCCGGTCGCCGGCTTCCGATCGGTCGCAAACAGAATTCCATCATATGGAATCCGGTCGAACGGGTTGGCTTCCGGCAACGGATTTAATATGCCGTCCGCATAAACATCCGGCGCGGGCATAAGGTCTATCTGGTCGACCGGCGGGCTGGCACAGCCGGCGAGCATGTTCAGGACAGCGACCGAGGCCAGGCTAGCGAATCTCGTCGCCATTGCGCTGTCGGAGGTGCTCATCATGTGAAACCCCTTTGCCTAAGCACCGTCGGATCCCCCTCGATTCAGGTCAGCGTCCCGGGGATAAAACATTGTAGTCACTGCGTACTGCAATCGCGCTCAGAGATGGATCGTTTACAAGCAAACGCCCCCAGCCTGGCACCTCTGGCGCTGTGTCTGCGACACCGTCGTCCGAATTCAGGGGTCGATCAGCGCGTCGACACCGGCCCCGCGACGCCTGCCCGGGCCAGATCCTCATACATCCGTCGGGCAATGATCAGGTTGGCCTGATCATTGTAATGAATCGGATCGTTGTAGACGCAGCTCGCGTCGCCCGCAAATAATTGTCGTATGTCGAAGAAGCCTACGCGCTCTGCATCCGCGTAGGACTGGTTCAATTCGCCATAAACCCGGGCATAGCCCCTAAACGCGGTGCGCATGATCTCCGCATATTGTCGCTCGTCCATCGAGGGCCCAAGATAGCCGATCATTAGCTGGGTATCCCCGGTCTGTTCGCAGCGCAGATCCTTGTATTCCCACGGGTGAGGCTGCAGATAGGCGAACAACCAGATATCTTTTCGCGCAGCCCAGGCCGCGGCAAATTCCAGATTGGTCTTGAGCGCGGAACGAAAGCCCGGGTCATCCTGCGCAACCTGATCCGAGAGCGCCCGGGCGGGCAGCGCATCGTAGATCGCCGCGCGCTGTTCCCGCACTGACGTGGAACGACTCTGGCCAAGATACTTTTCCACCAGCAAGTAAGAGTATGTCATCAGCATCGGTGGCGGTCGGATTTCACCGCGGAGCTCGTTCATTGCATCGAAGTAGTGATAGCTGAAATCCGCCCAGTTCATCAACGGCGCATCGATCCCTTTTCGAAGGTGCTCCAGATTGGCGTAATGCGCGTCATTGAAGCCATCCAGCATGATGATGACATCAGGCTGCAGGTAGGCGACCTCGGTCATCAATTTGGTGACCTCTCCGTAGGAGTAGTTGCCGCCCATGCCGAAATTGAGTACCTGGAAGGTTTGCTCCGCTCCTGATTTCTCGTTGAGAAGTTGTTCAAGGACTGCGGAGATAGTCTTGTTATTACCGCTGGCCGTCGCCCCCGCCGCGCTGCTGCCGCCAAGCAGGGCAATGCGAACCAGGTTGGGCGGTTTCTCCGGGAAGGGCTCAGGTTCGTGGTCCCCGTTGAGCAAAAAGCCGTGTCGGCCGATCTTCAGCCCGGAGAACTCGGAGTTGGGGCGGAATGCGTACTGCGTGAGTGGCGAGAACACATATTCGCTGTGCTGCTTTGCATCGGCGCCGCGCCAGTCCAGCAGCGGATGTCGTGACAACAGGGCCGAGGCTGCCTGGCCCAGACTGCTGTGATCCGCTTCCGCGGACCGCCAGGCCAGCACGCCGAAACTGCACAGCTCCATCGTCAGCAGCGTCACCGCCAAAATCAGGGCATAGGTGCGGATGGTTCTGGCCAGAGGCGTCATCAGACAACCAATGTCACGGCGCAAAGGCGCGGTAACGCCATTCTATCCTGCTGACTATGTCGTTGACGGGACGGGTCATGAAACTGGTGCTCAGGGGTTCCAACATGATCCAGCGGAACTCGTAGTCACGCCAGGTCTGAACGGCTTCAGTGCATCGAGTCGACCGGTCCCGGACGCCCGGCGGCGTTGTCGTATAGTGCCTCGGCGCGTCGCATCATGATCATGCGCCGGGCCGGATCGGGCTGGGTCCTGGCGAAGTACTCATACTGGGCGTAAATCCTGGCGCGCAGGCTGTCATTCCAGGGAGCCAGCGCAAGCGCTTCGTCAAACAGCCGGTAGGTTTCGTTCAACGGGATGCCGCGGAGAAACTGCTGGAAGGCTTCCAGGAAGCGAAACTCGGCGGCAAAGGTCTGACGCAGTTTTTCAGGATCGTCCCGGTCCGCGGCCACGCGGGAGAAGAATTCATCGAAGGCCTCGCGTTTCATGTCGAGAAAGAAAGACTGATTCGCGATGACCTTTTCCACTCTGCGTTCGGCATAGTCCCATGGGTGGTAAAACTCGTATCGGGGATAATCGAGGCTGTTCAGCAAGGCGCCGGCCACGGCCTGGCGGATCACCGTCTGATCGGCGACGAAATGCGGGATCAGCGATTCAGCCGAGGTCAGGCCGTATCGCGCGAGGCTGGCAAAGGCCTCGCGGTGCTGATCAAAACGACGGTCAATCTCGTTGGCATCAACCGGAATCGCCTGGGCCGATCCGATCAGGATGGAATTGAACGGACCCAGCCTGCCTGCCGGGAGGAAACTCCATAGCTGCACATGCGGGAAGGTCTGTGCGAAGGTATTCAGGATCATCCGGTACTGGCGCGGCGGCAGCGTCGCCGGTACCCACTGCGCGACCAGGCCGCCGGGCGCCAGGTGCTCGAGCAACAACTGGTAATAATCGGACGAATAGGAAAACCCGTTTGATGCGTATTCGTCAGCGGTCTTCTCGTCGGCTGAGATCACCTGATACTTGTCGGAGGTCGTGCGCAGGAAATTGCCGATATCGTCGCTGACGACTTGCAGTCGGGGATCACCGAGGATGTCGTGATTTTCTCTGTTGAACCATTTGGCGCCCTCGATCACGCTCGGTTCGATCTCGACGACGGTGAGTTGCTGCAGATCACGGTGTCTGGCGCTTTCTCCGGCAAGAATCCCGGACCCGAGGCCGATCGACAGCTCTGCTGAGGTGTCGTCGAGCAGCAATCTCGGCAGATGCGCCAACAATAATTGTTTGAATTCCGTGTTGCCGGTGCCGCCGATGATGATGCCGTCGACGCTCATGTGCTTTTCGCCATTCGCCGGGTCGACAAATACCTTGGTCGTGGCCAGCGGGCCCTCCCGGTAATACAGCGTCTGGTGACGGGGAAGCTCGCTCTTCGCCGGGAACTGGAATTGCAGCGGCGCCCGGGTCATCAGTACTGCGCACAACAGCAGCAATGCCGGTAACCCCGCTCTCCATGCCGGATGAGCAGTCGGCCGGAACAGTCGCGTTGACAGGATGGCCAGGCCGAGCACGACGTTGAGCACTGCCATGCTGAGGATGCCTTTTTGGATGCCCAGCCAGCCCAGCAAAAGCACGCCGGGTAACAATGCGCCCAGCACGTTGCCGAGCGTATTGACTGCATAAACACGCCCGACCGAGGCGCCGGTCTGATTGAGCTTGCGCACTGCCAGGTGTCCGACCAGCGGAAAGGTCGCGCCGATCAGCGCCGCCGGGACCAGCATCACCAGAAAGGCCACCCCGAAGCTGCTCAGCACCAGCGGCAGCGCCTGCGCGGAGATGCCGAGCAGAGTATGGCTGATGGCCTGGGGGTCGTCGATGGCGAACAACAAGGGCAGCGCCAGCGCTGACAACACGCCAAGCAGTACCTGAATCCAGCCAAAGATCGCTACCCGGTCACGCCATCGGTCTATCGCAAAGCGCACCAGATAGCTGCCCAAGGCGATTCCGGTCAGGAACGCGCTGAGCATCGTGGTCAGCGCATAGGTCGAGTTGCCGAGAATGAAAACCAGCGAGCGGGTCCAGTAGATCTCGTAGGCAAAGGAGGTGAAGCCGGAGATACCGAGCCCGACCAGGACCATACGCAATGTCCAGGCGTTTACCCCGGTGTCCGGCACCACGTCTGGTCCCTTACCCGCGTTGCTGCTCTTGGGCGTTTTGGTGCGCGGTGGCAAGTCGCTGGTCTGCACGGCCGGCTCAGGGCTGCCGAGTCTGCCTGAGGCGAACCACGCAACACCGCCGATCAGCAGATTTCCGATCACTGCTGCGAACACCGGCGCGTGGATGCCGTACCGGCCGATCAGCACAAATCCGGTCAGCAGCACGCCGCTCACCGCGCCAAGCGTGTTGATCGAATACAGCGTGCTGATCTGGGCACCCACCCGTTCCGATCTGGTCACCAGAAAACGGCTCAACACCGGCAGCGTCGCGCCCATCAGTACGGTAGGCGCCATCACCAGCATGAAGGCCGTGACGAAGCGGACCAGAGCCAGCAGCGGCGTCGAGCCGGCCGTCACCTCATGCATTGCCAGATAGACGCCGTGCATGTGATCCAGCGCAAGATGGGAGGCCAGTGCCGCCGCCGCGATACCGATTTCCAGCCATGCATACAGGCGCAGGCCGTTCGCGGTCTGGTCGGCACGCCTGCCGATATACCAGCTGCCGATGGCCATGCCGGCCATAAACGCAGCCAGCACCGTGCCGACCGCCAGCGCGGTTGAGCCGAACACATGGGTCATCATCCGCGACCAGACAACCTGATACACCAGAGCCAGCGCGCCGGAGAAGAAAAACAGCAGCAGGATCAAGGCGAACGACGGGTTCTTTGGGTCATTCCGGCTCATGCGCGGATACTACCGGAATTGTCATGAACGTCGATTGCGCGGGCAAGGAACAACGCGCATCAGGATTTGGCTTCGTGCTGACCGGCTGAGCTTGTGGGAGCGAGCAGGAACCTGTTGCTCCGGGCTTAACGTGGAGCAATCAGATCGGGACGATTTTCAACTCGATTGCGAATGCTCAACAGAGTTCGACAGGTATCGACGCTGAGTCATATCAGGATCCACGGCACAGGAGCCGGTCGATCTCGGTTAGTTCGGAGGGTTCCTGAACCAGCTGCGAGTCTTTGCTGCCCCACGTTAGCGACGGACGATCGCCCACCAGCGGGCGATGTTGAGCAGGCTCATCAATGACGCAGAGACGTAAGTCAGGGCCGCCGCGGTAAGCAGCCGTCTGGCGTGTCGGTGGTCTTCGGGACGGAGGATCTCGCCTTGCTCCAGCATCGGCATCGCGCGGGCAAAGCTGGCATCGAGCTCGGTCGGTAACGTCACCAGGTGGACCAGCGTCGCGGTGCCGAGGCTTGCCAGGCCGCCAAGAAAAACCAGCGCGCCCAACCCGGGCGCCCGCGAGATCATGCCGATAAATGGTGAAGCCATCAGGATGGCCGCGCCAAACCGTTCGACGCCTTTGGTCATGCCCACGAGGCGGGTACGTACCTTCAGCGGCGCATAATTCTGATGGTCCTGAAGCGCATGGCCAACTTCGTGGGCGGCCACGGTCACTGCGGCCAGTGACCGGCGGTCAAAGTGGCTGTCGCTGAGCCGCACCACCTTTTGCACCGGGTCATAATGGTCGCCGGCTTCAGTGCGTTCGACCGTCACGTGTCTTAACTCAAGGGCCGCGAGAAGCTGGCGAGCGATCTCGGCGCCGGTCTCCTTATAACGGTCTTCCGGTTCGCTGTATCGCCGCATCACCCGCTGTACCCAGATCCCGGGCCCGAACACGATGGCGAGGACGATGATGGCTATGAGTACAAGATGCATGGATGCTTATCATAAGCGGCATCTGCCAGACCCGGTATCCGCGTCGCCGGCACCCGGGCCGGGCCTCGAAATCAGAGCCTCCGCTGCCACTCCTGACGCAGCGCCGCCTGCTCCGGCCGCTGGATCGCGGTTCGCACCGTCTCCAGCAGACGGGGCTTGTCCCGGTTCAGCGTACCCTTGAGCACCAGATAGTTGGACGCGTGGTCGCTACGGAAGACGGTGTTTTCCAGTTCGAGCGCTTCCAGCAGCCATTCCATTTCCCGGAACAAGGCCGGCTGATCCAGCGGTTCGAATTCACCCTTGAAGCCCTGCTGGTAGCGCGCCGATCCAAGCGGGAAGCTCACCACCAGCGTGGCCAGATAATCCGGCTGGGCCGCGTTCATCAACCGCGCGGAATTGACCGCGTGTTGTTCACTGTAGCGCGTGCCGCCCATGCCATTGAGGATCATCACCGAACTTTTCGCGCCAGCGGCTTTGATCTTGAGCAACGCGTCCAGCGAGGATGCAAAGGTTTCGCCCTTGGAGGCCCGCTCCAGCACCATATCGTCGCCGGATTCACAACCCACATAAAGCAGGCTCAGGCCCAGCTCCCGTAGCGCTGCCAGTTCCTCCACGGTCTTGTGGCGCAGGTTGCGGGGCAGACAGTAACTGGCGATGCGCTGGACGCCTGGAAAATGCCGCCTGATGCTCTCCAGGATCAGCCGCAGGCGACGGAATGACAGCGTCATCGCGTCGCCGTCGGCCAGGAATATCCGGCGTACCGGGTAGCCCACTGCGGCCACCCGCGCCAGCTCTGCATCGATGTCGGGCTGCGGTTTGAAACCAAAGCGCTTCTGCGGCTGCGTGTACATCTCGCAAAACGTGCAGCGGTTCCACGAGCACCCGTTGGTCACCTGCAGAATCAGCGAGCGGGACTCGGAGGGCGGCCGATAGACTGGCTCGACGTAATCCATGCGCGATTATAGGCACGCGTGCCCGCGCCAGGCATCGGCAGGTCAAGCTCAAAAGGGCGAGGCGTGGGCACCCGGCAGATCAGAGCACAGCATCGGTCTTCATCAGCTGGGCAGCTGAGTCCGGCGCTAAAGCCCGGAGGCCGCAAGGAATATAGATAAAACCTATCAATAAAATCATAAAGATTCATTGGACCTATCTAAGGCCGGGGTTTAATGTTTGCGTCATTCGACGACACCGCAGCGCTCTCCCGCGAGTGCCAATCGGGGGCTGAGCGCGCAAGCCGCCGGGTCACATCGATCGAGGGGTTGCCCGCCCGAACCCGCCGACTTCGCTGGCATCGCTGAACGCCGGGTGAGATTCATAGAGAAGCCGGATTGAGGATTGCGGGCAGAGGCACGATCGCGGCCATTAGCGATTTTGAATTTGATCAGGAGCCAGAGATGGAGATTGATATCGGAATTTCACCGGAACAGCGCAAGGACATCGCCGCGGGCCTGTCACGGCTCCTTGCAGACAGTTACACGCTGTATCTGAAGACGCACAACTACCACTGGAATGTCACCGGGCCTTTGTTCAATACCCTGCACCTGATGTTCGAGCAGCAGTACACTGAGCTGGCGACCGCCGTGGACGAAATAGCCGAGCGGATTCGCGCGTTGGGTGAGCCGGCACCGGGATCCTATAAAGCGTTTGCCAAACTGACCGGTATCGAGGAGGAGGAGCAGGTACCGGATGCCGAGACCATGATCCGCCAGCTGGTGATCGGCCAGGAAACCGTGGTGCGGACGGCCCGGGGCCTGTTCCCGTTGCTGGATGAGGCAAGCGATGAGCCTACAGCCGACCTGTTGACCCAGCGGATGCAGGTGCATGAAAAAAACGCCTGGATGCTCCGCAGTATGCTGGAAGGATAATCAGCGGCGAGAACCGGATAATCGCCAGCCAGGCTCCAGCCGGCACAGCGCGCAACGGCACCGCTGTTGCCCGGAGCTGGTCAGCGAGAAGATTGATGGCTGGAACGTTGGCTGCAATACTCCGCCGCCGGTCCGACCACATTGGGCATGCCCGGGTCAGGACCTTATGCTTGACCGGGCCGAAGCCGGCGACGCGATCCGCTTGACTGCCAAAGCGCGGCAATTGCCGGATCGCCCCGGTTTCGCGGTGTCTTCGGCTTCCGGCTGTGACCGGCAGCGATCAGATCGGGTGACCGACAGCGATCGCCAGTATTTGCGTCCCCGCAGCACAACGGGGTCGGCTCAGTCCATTGTTACGAGATAAATTAATGTTCAGGCTTGCACCGGCTCTGTTGCTGCTTATCCCGCGTCTGGTAGCTGGCCAGCCGGCTGGCTTGCCAGTGCTGGTCGAACGCGTCGGTCTGGCGCCGGTTGCAGACGAGCTGATCCTCACCGGCACCGCGACGGCCCGCCGGACTTCGTCGATTTCGCCATTTTCGGAGGGCCTCGTCACAGACATGCTCGTAGATGTGGGCGATGTGGTCAGCGCCGGTGAGGTGCTGGCAAAACTGGATGGCGTTATCGCCGGCCATGAACTCGCCACCGCACTTGCCTCACTCGACGAGGCCAGGGCTCAATTGCGCGATGCTGTCCGCCGCCGTGACGAGGCGGCACGGGTTCATGCAGACAACCTGATCGCAGCCAGCACCTATGAGTCGGCGGTCGCCGAGGCCGACATCCGCAAGGCCGCCGTGGCCCGACTGCAAGCCGAGTATGAGCGCCAGCAGGAGATCGTCCGGCGCTATCAGGTGCGCGCGCCCTTCGCCGGCATAATAGCGCGCAAATTTGTCGAAGTCGGTCAATGGGTGCAACGCAGTCAGGCCTTGTTCGAACTCGTGGACGCAGAAGTCCTGCGCATAGACGTGCCGGTGCCACAGAGCTATTTTTCCAGTATCGAAGAAGGTACGCCGGCTACGGTGCGCTTCGATGCGCTCAGTGAAAGACCCATCGAAGGAAGGGTCTCTACCCGTGTTCCGATCAGCGACAACGCCGCGCGCACCTTTCTTGCGCGAGTCGAACTGGACAACAGCCGCGGTCTGTTTGCGCCCGGCATGTCGGTCAGCGTGACCTTCCGTCCCGGCACCAGCCAGAAAGACGACGCGCTGCATGTCCCCAGAGACGCGCTGGTCCGGACGCCAGACGGCAGCTATCGCCTGTGGCTGGCAGAAGGCGAGGGCGACCAGACCACTGCTCGTTCGGCGACCGTGGAGGTCAGCCGCTTTAATGGCAAGTTCGCGGTCATCAGCACCGCGGCAGGCGGTGGCCAGATCAAGGCCGGCGACCGGGTGATCGTGCGCGGCAACGAAGGACTGAGTCCCGGACAATCTATCCGCATCATTGAGTCCGGCTCCTGATCATGTTCCGGCGCATCCTGGAAAACCCCATCCTGGTCGCGGTTGGCGCAAGTCTGATCGTGGTGCTCGGTGTGCTGTCGGTGATCCGGGTGCCGGTGCAGCTGATTCCGGATCTCGATGTCCGCGTAGTGACCGTAGTCACCAACTGGCCTGGCGCCACGGCTCAGGACGTAGAGCGTGAGATCCTGGTGGAACAGGAGGAGTACCTGAGCGACATCGCCGGGATAGATCGCATGACTTCCCGTGCCACCATGGGCCGTGCCGAAATCGAGCTTGAGTTTCCGTTCGGAACCGACGTCGATGATGTGCTGCTCCGGGTCAACAATGCGCTGACTCAGGTACCGGGCTACCCGGAGAATGTGGACGAGCCGCGGATCGTCGCCAACTCCTACTCTGACAACTCCTTCCTGTTCTTTGGCATCTATCCATTGCCGGGTAACGACAACGACATCAACAACTATTTCGATTTGCTCGACGACCAGGTGCGCATGCAAATCGCCCGGATACCCGGAGTCTCGGAGGCGGATCTGCGTAACGGCGTCGAGCGCCAGGTGCGGATCTACGTAGACCCGAAGCAGCTTGCGGATCGGCGCCTGTCAATCAGTCAGGTGCGAAATGCGATACGCGAGCGCAACCGGGACGTATCCGGCGGCGATCTGGACGCCGGCAAGCGCCGTTATGTGATGCGCACCATGGGTCGCTTCCAGTCGATAGAAGAGATCAATGAGCTGGTTATCGCGCAGCGGGGCAGTTCGCTGGTTCGGCTCAAGGATGTCGGATACGCGGAGCTGGATTTTGCCGAGAAACGGCGCCTGGGATATCTCAACGATCAACCGGTGATCGTGATGACTATCCGCCGCGAGCCGGGTTCCAACATTGTCGCCGTGCGTGATGCGGCGAAGCAGAAGATGGAGGAGCTCAACACCTCGGTGCTGGCGGGAATAGGGCTGACCAGCCAGATCTTCGTGGATGACGCGAAGTACGTCGAGGATGCGGTCGCGGTCGTGCGCCAGAATCTGGTTTTGGGCGCCGTGCTCGCGACTATTGTGCTGTTTGTATTCCTGCGCTCATGGCGCACCACCCTGGTGGGAGCCATCGGCATACCGATCTGCCTGGTCGCCGCATTCCTGGGCCTGCTGCTGACCGGCAGAACCATCAACGTGATTTCGCTGGCTGGCGTGGCCTTCGCGATCGGTATGACCCTGGACAACAGTATCGTCGTCCTGGAGAACATTCACCGCCATCGCAGCGCCGGGGAGAGTCGCGAGAGCGCTGCGTTGTCCGGCGTCAGCGAGGTATGGAAGGCGGTGTTGGCTTCCACGTTGACCACCATCTTCGTGTTTCTCCCGGTGTTGTTTGTGCAGGAACAGGCCGGCCAGCTCTATTCGGATATCGCAGTCGCGATCTCGGCGTCGATCCTGATGTCGATGCTGGTGGCGTTCACCGTAGTTCCGGTTGGCGCCAGCTACCTGGGCGGTTTCCGCCAGGCGCCGGATCCCGAAGGCGCCGCTCACGATCTCCTTCACCGCGTGCTCCGGGCCGTCAGCGCGACGACCGCCAGCGGCACCCGGCAATTTGCGACGGTGACGGTGATGCTGATTGTCACCGGCGCAATACTGTTGTTCATGACCCCGAAGGCCGAGTATCTGCCCGAAGGAGAGGAAGCCAAGGCCTTTTCCAATGCCACCGCACCACCGGGTTACAGCCTGGAGGAATCCGAGTTGGTCGGGAGCCAGATACGCGCCTTCCTGCGCCCTTATGTGGGCGGCGACCCGGCCGAGTTTGACCGCGGCAACATGGACTTCCCGCCGATCGAATTCGCGATTCAATTCGTATCGGCGGGGAACATCCGCACCATCGTGCCGACCGTGGCGCCGGAACACATCGATGAACTCATCGAGGGCCTCTCAGCGCACCTTTCCAGTTATCCGGCGATGCGCAGTTTCGTCACCCGCGGCTCGATATTTTCCGGCAACTCGGGCGGTACGCGCAGTATCAACGTCGATATCAGCGGCCCGGATATCGAGGCGCTGTATCGGGCGGCCTCGGCTGTATTCGAGGCCGCGCGCACGACGTTCGAGAACCCCCAGGTACGCGCCGAGCCATCAGGTCTGGCCATGGCCCAGCCTTACCTTGAGATCCGGCCGGACTGGGAGAGAGCTGCCGAGCTCGGGGTGTCGGCGGCAGATCTGGGTTATTCAGTCTGGGCCTACTCTGACGGTGCCTTTGTAGACGAGTTCTTTGTCGACGACGACAAGATCGACATGTTTCTCTACAGCACCGAAGGGACGGTACAGCAACCCGAGGACATCTCCGGCCTGTATATCTACACCGCGGCCGGCGCCGCAGTCCCGCTGTCCACGGTGGCGCGGGTAGTGGAGACCAACAGCACCGATTCGATACGCCGGGTGGACGGCAATCGCACCATTACCGTATCCATCATCCCGCCGCGCAGCGTTCCCCTCGAAGTCGGCGTTGAACGCGTGCAGGCGGAGATTCTCACGGCGCTGAAGGCGGGCGGCGAGGTCGGTCCCGAGATCAATTTTAGTCTCAGCGGGGCCAGCGATCAGCTTGATGCTACCCGCGAAGCCCTGGCCGGCAACTTCCTCGTGGCCCTGCTCATTACCTATTTCCTGCTGGTAGCAATCCTGTCTCATTGGGGTTATCCGTTGCTCATCATGACCACGGTACCGATCGGCCTGAGTGGTGGCATCGCCGGTCTTTGGTTGCTCAACGCGGTCGGCGCCCAGTTGCCGCTCGTCGGAATCGATGCGCTGCAACAGCCGCTGGATGTGATCACGATGCTCGGGTTTCTGGTGCTGGTCGGCACCGTCGTCAACAATCCGATCCTGATCGTGGATCGCACGATGCATAATGTGCGTGAGGGCGGTATGGCCAGGCTGCCGGCGATCACGGATGCGGTCAGCTCCCGGTTGCGGCCGATCATGATGTCGACGATCACCACTGTGCTGGGACTTTCGCCACTGGTGTTTATCCCCGGCGCCGGCACCGAGCTTTATCGCGGCCTGGGCGCGGTCGTGTTGTTTGGTATCTTCTACTCGGCAGTCGTGACTTTGTTCTTCCTGCCTTCGCTGTTGTCACTGGTGCTTGCCGCTCGCGAGCGTTTTGGCCGCCATCCATCCGCTGCGGCCAGCCCCCAGCCTGGCACCGGTTGAGCCGGCCCGGCCCGGCCTGTATCGGACAAGGATTCCCGGATGTTGCGGCTCGAAGACTTATCACTGCGTCGCGGTCCTCGGCTGCTGTTCGAACATGCCAGCTTCAGTGTGTATCCGGGTCAAAAGCTCGGCATTACCGGGGCCAACGGCAGCGGCAAGTCCAGCCTGTTCGCGTTGATCCTGGGTCAGCTGCACGCAGATGCCGGCGACTTCTATCTGCCGCGTGACTGGGTAACCGCCCACGTCGGACAGGAAACCCCGGCCGATCCGCGAGCTGCGCTGGAATACGTGCTTGACGGCGATGCCGGTTTGCGTCTGCTGGAGCGGCGCATCGCCGAGGCCGAATCTGACGGCGAGGGCGAAATGCTCGGCGCGCTGCATGGGCAGCTGGAAGCTATCGACGGTTATTCAGCGCCTAGCCGGGCCGCCCAACTGCTTGCCGGGCTGGGGTTCGGGCCCGGAGAAGAGCTGCGCGCGGTAAGCGAGTTCTCCGGCGGCTGGCGCATGCGCCTGAATCTGGCGCGAGCCCTGATGTGCCGTTCGGACCTGCTGCTGCTCGACGAACCGACCAACCATCTGGACCTGGATGCGGTGATCTGGCTCGAGGACTGGCTGAGGGCATACCCGGGCACCCTGCTGTTGATCGCTCACGATCGTGATTTTCTTGACGGCGTGTGCACCCACATCGCGCAATTGGAAGACCAGAGGCTGGAGCTTTATAACGGCAACTATTCCGCCTTCGAGCGCCTGCGCAGCGAACGTCTTGCCACCAGGGCGGCGGAATATGCCAAACAACAGCGCGAGATGGAGCACATGCGCGCGTTCGTGGATCGCTTCCGGGCCAAAGCCTCGAAGGCGCGTCAGGCGCAGAGCCGGATCAAGGCCCTGGAGCGTATGGAATTGATCGCCCCGGCCCATGTCGACTCGCCCTTCCATTTCGAGTTCAAGCCGCCCGAGAAATCACCGCATCCGCTGCTCAAGGTGGAGCGCGCCAGCGCGGGCTACGGCGAACACGTGGTGCTCTCCGAAGTCGAAATACCGCTGGCGCCGGGTGATCGTATCGGTCTGCTGGGCCGGAACGGAGCCGGCAAGTCGACGCTGATCAAGCTGCTCGCCGGCACCCTGGATCCGACCGGCGGCGTCATCGAACGCGCCAAGGATCTGCGGGTCGGCTATTTCGCTCAGCATCAGCTTGAACAACTCGACCCTGATGCGTCGCCATTGCAGCATCTGCAGCGGATCGATCCCAAGGCCAGGGACCAGCAGCTGAGGAGCTTCCTCGGCGGTTTTGGCTTTTCGAACGAACAGGCGCTGACCCCGACCCGGCCATTCTCCGGCGGGGAGAAATCGCGCCTGGCTCTGGCCCTGATTGTCTATCTTCGGCCGAATCTGCTGTTGCTCGACGAGCCCACCAACCATCTCGATCTGGAGATGCGCCAGTCCCTGGCCGTGGCCCTGCAGGACTATGCCGGCGCCATGGTGCTGGTCTCGCATGATCGCCACCTTCTGCGGGTTTGCTGCGATGAATTATTGCTGGTTGCGGATCAGCAGGTGACGAAGTTTCCGGGCAGCCTGGATGACTACCCGCGGTGGCTGGCAGAAAGCGCGCGCGCGGAGCGGCCGCGAACCCGGTCTGCCGACGGGGAGCACACTGCCGCCAGTCGCAAGGCGCGCAAGCGCAAGGCAGCGGATCAGCGTCAGCGCATTCAGCCGCTGCGCCGTCAGGCCCGCACCGCAGAACGGGAATTGAGCCGCATCCACCAGCAGCAGACCGAGCTGGAAGCCAGGCTGGCTGCACCGGCGCTTTACGAGTCCGGTGGAAAGGACCAGCTCAAGGCCTTGTTGCTGGAAAAGGCCGAGCTGGACGCCCGTTGCACCGAGCAGGAGGCAGTCTGGCTGAAGCTGGCCGAGGAGCTGGAGGCGCTTGAGAGCGCCTGACCGGTGCTGGCGCTGATCAGAATCCAGGCGCCGGTATTTCGACCTGTCGGCAGATTTTACGCGGCAGCGCAACACCCATGCTCAGAACAATATCGGCTTTTGAATCAATGACTTAACCTCGAAATCCGACCTATCCTGACGTTTCTGCCGGTGCCGGGCAGGAAAAGCTGTCGAAAAATTTTCCACTGCATCGGAAATTGCTTATCCACGCACTATTTTCTCGCCGATCGAAGCTCTGATAAAATCGTAATAATTTCAGTACCCTGCGCTGGAAATCAGTGGATTTGCCGGAGCCGTATCCATAATTGGCCCGGAACTTGCTTCATCCACTCCAAAGGGAAGCGGTTCCTGGGGCGGCTTCCGACTTTATAGACACGGAATGGTTGATACCCGCATTTGAAATACGGGGTTTGAGGAAACACAAATGTTCGCCGAAAAAGGTTCTAATTCACGCCAGATCGCGCTGTGGCCCATCGCCGCGGCTGCATTGGTGCTGTTCGGATTTAGCGGTACCGCCAGCGCGGTGCCTTGCGATTCTGGCTATGTCACCGGATCTTCCAGCTGTCAGGACGGCACCGGAAACAATGATTTCCCGGCCCCCGACATGGTCAATGACCAGTTGTTTTTCGGCTTCGATGACTGGGTCGACCTGAACAAATACGACATCGATGAAGACGAATACGATCAGGGCAGCAACTATGGCTGGCTGGTTCAGCCGGGTCCGATCGTCGATGGCGTCTGCGCGGAAGGCAACGACTGGGCCGAGCAGGATGGCTGCTGGTTCTTCGATCCGAGCGTTTGGGATGACTTCGAAGACGTGATGATCGTGGTCAAGACCGGCAACAATGACGGCGTCTATTTCTCCGGCTACCTGCTGGACGAAGGCGTCACCAGCGGCTTTTTTGACACCGGTGACAAAGACGTTTCGCACATCACGCTCTACGCGCGGGGCGAAGGCGATCATGAGGTTCCGGAACCGACCAGCCTGGCCCTGCTTGGCGCCGGTATCCTCGGCATCGGCTTGATTCGCCGGCGCCGCAAGATTTGATCGCATCGACCGAATAGATCTGACAAGAGTCCCGTCAGGGGACCGTTCGAAGCCCGCTGCTGAAGCGGGCTTTTTTTTGTCGGAAAAATCCGGCATTGCGTTGTAGCGCCGGCCATCGCCGCCTAACATGAGCATCGGCGTCATGATCGGAGTGCAAATGAGCGCGAGTTTTGTTCCGATGATTTATGTAGGTGTCGGCGGCATGCTCGGTGCCATCGCCCGCTATCTGGCGACGCTGGCCACGGCAGGGATGAATTTTGCACTCCCCTACGGCACGCTGATCTCGAACCTTGCCGGATGCTTCCTGATCGGCGTCATCACCGCATTCGCCGCGGAAGGCGATTTGCTGTCGCCGGAAACCAGGCTATTCCTTGCCACCGGGTTCTGCGGCGGCTTCACGACCATGTCGTCTTTCGTTTACGAACTGGCTCAGTACCTCCGTAGCGGAGAGATGTTTTTCGCCGGTTTGTATTTCGGGCTGACCCTGGTTGGCGCTATGGTCTTGTTTTACCTCGGTAGCATCGCCGTGTTGCTACTGCGGTCGTGAGGATGTCCCATGCACATTGAAGGCGAAGCCCTGTTGTTAAGAATATTTGTCGGCGAGTCGGACAAGCACGGCCATCTGGCGCTTTATGAGGCGCTGGTGCGCGAGGCCAGAGCCCAGGGGCTTGCCGGCGCAACGGTGCTGCGCGGGATCACCGGCTACGGCGCCAGCTCCAAGTTGCGCCAGGTCAAAGTGCTGGATCTTTCCACGGATCTGCCCGTGATCGTGGAGATCATTGAGCAGGAAGCGCAGGTGGAGTCGTTTTTGAAGACCGTCGATCGCCTGATGGAGGAGTCCGGTTCCGGGGGCTTCGTCACCGTCGAGAAAGCCCGGGTCGTGCGTTATTTTGCAGAATCAGGAAACGGCGGCTGAATCGTCGCGCTTGCCTGCATCCGATCAGAGTTTGACCCCGGCAATGCTCTTCTTCATCAGCGCCGCGGAGTTCTCCAGTGCCTGCTGTTCGCCGGATTCCAGCTCGAGGTGGATCAGTCGCTGTACGCCGTTCGAGCCTATCTGCGCGGGTACGCTGACGCATACGTCCGACAGCCCGTAGTCGCCGCGCAGCAGCGCGCTGACCGGCTGGATCGAGCGCCGATCGTCCAGGATCATATCGACCAGCCGCGAGATCACCAGGCCGATTGCCCAGTTGGTATAACCCTTGCCCTCGATGATGCGATAGGCGGCATCGCGCACATTGGCGAACAACTGGTCCATCTCAGCCGGATTCCAGTCCTTGCCCAGCACGCCCTTGCGGATACTCTTGCCGCCGATGGTCACGGTGCTCCACGCCGCAAACTCCGAATCCCCGTGTTCGCCCAGGATATAGCCATGTATCGAACGTGGATCGACGCCGTAATGATGTCCAAGCAGGGTTCGGAATCGGGATGTGTCGAGCATGGTTCCGGTGCCGATCACATGATGTCTTGGTCGCTTGCTCAGTCGCTGCATCATGTAAGTGAGCACATCCACCGGGTTGCTGGCCACGACCACGATTGCATCCGGGGCGTAACGATCCAGATTATCCGCAATCTCGCGGAAGATGAGGGCATTGCTGTTGAGCAGGTCGAGCCGCGTCTGACCCGGTTTTTGTGCGGCACCGGCGGCGATGACAATCACATGGCAAGCGCTGAGATCCGCATACTCGCCGTCACGCACACCGATGCGGCCGACGTAGCCCTGGCCGTGCATCAGGTCCATCGCCTCCCCATGGGCCCGCTTCTTGTCGATATCGACCAGGATCAACTCTGCGCAGGTCTCCTGGACGAACATGGCAAACGCCGACGCTACGCCAACCTGACCTGCGCCGATGATGCCGACTTGTTGCTTACTCACAGTGCAGGGTCCTTTGGCATTCAGATAATCGGGTAAACAGAAACTGACGTGCACATTATAATCACCAGCGACCTCGTCCGCGGTTCGGGAAAGTCCCTACTATGCCGGCCGGCCGCCGGCCGGCATCATGCCCGATAAACTGCATCAGGCGCGCTCTGATAATGTATCCACACTTTTGCCCACAGGAAGTCCCGGAGAATTAGCCATGGCGGAGAAAAGACCTCACAAAGCGGGGATCATCACCAGCGGTGGAGACGCGCCGGGCATGAACGCAGCGATCCGGGCCATTACCCGCACCGCCTTACGCAGCGACATGGAGGTTGTCGGCTTCTACCGAGGCTATGAAGGCATCGTCAACGAGAATTACACGCCGCTGGATCGCAAATCGGTCGCTAACATCGTGCAGCGCGGCGGCACCATCCTCCGTTCCGCCCGGTGCGCCGAGTTCATGGAGCCAGCAGGGCGTGACAAGGCGGCAGACACCTTGCGACGCCTTGGCGTTGATGTGCTGTTCGTGATCGGCGGCGATGGCTCGTTGCGTGGCGCTGCTGCGCTTCGCGATCACTGGGACGGCCAGATAATCGGCCTGCCTGGCACCATCGACAATGACCTTGCCGGCACTGATTACACCATCGGCTATTTCACCGCGCTGGATACGGCCCTGCACGCGATTGACAAGGTCCGCGATACCGCCGACGCCTTTGAGCGCATCTTCCTGGTCGAAGTGATGGGCCGCATGGCCGGATTTATCGCGCTTGGTGTGGGCATCGGCTGTGGCGCAGAGGACGTGTTGTTGCCGGAGCGCCCATTGGAACTGCGCGAGTTGATTGCCAATATCCAGGACTCGCGCGCCATGGGCAAAACGAGTTGCCTGATCGTCGTCGCGGAAGGCGTCGTGCATAAGGGCATTCGCTCGATTGACGGGCGTATCACCATCCACGATTCGACGATGCTGGCCAAGGAGATCCAGAAGGAGACCGGGCTGGAAAGCCGGGCGGTGATCCTCGGGCACATCCAACGCGGAGGTAATCCGGCTGCTCTGGACAGGATTCTTGCCTCGACGCTGGGCGCATTCTCGGTAGAGATTGCAATGGAAGGCCAGACCGGCGTCATGGTGGGGGTGCAGTCCCGGGAACGATGCGCGGTGCCATTCGAGGTCACCTGGACCAAGCATTCATCGCTGGACGAATATCTGTTGAAAATCCAGAGGCTTCTGGCCTGAGCGCAGAAGAATGAAGTTATCCGGCGAGCGTTCAGGACCGGTAGCGGATCGCCTGATCCAGTGCGGATTCCCCGTTTGACCGGCGTTTCAGGCGTTCTCGCCTGATTCCAGCGCGGCTCTGACCCGGCGCAACAGTATCCGATCGATAAACGGCTTCTCGATAAAATCCACCGCGCCTGCGCGAATTGCATCGACAGCAGTGGGGATGTCGCTGTTTTCGCCCAACAGGATGGCCGGCGAGCGGACGCCGCGTTCGCGCAAACGACGCAGCAACTCAATGCCGCTCATCCCCGGGAGCGCGAGTTCACTGACCAGCATGGATACGTTGACCTGATCCAGGGTCCCGAGCAAATCTTCAGCGCTGGCGTAAGTTCTGACGCTTATCCCGAGGCTGCCGAAAAGGGTGACCAAAGATGAGCGCTCATCTGCATCATCTTCGACGACGCACAGGGAGTGCAGACCTGCCGGTGCAATTTCCCTGATTGTCTGAGCCATGACCCCCTCCGGGCCAGACCGGATGACGTAGTCACCAGCCTGCTTGATAAGGCTGTCCAGTATTGATGGTGGCACCGCATAGTGGAATACGAACTTGTACTTAAGACCATCGCTCCTGTCGGCGGCGGTGCGCGGCAGGTTCTGGATCCGGATGGCCGTCGGGATCGGGGCTCAGATGTCGGCTTCGGCGATCAGCACCATGCGCACCAGTTGTGCCAGCGACGCCGCTTGCATCTTTTCCATCACGCGGGCGCGGTGAATCTCCACGGTTCTCTGGCTGACACCAAGATCGCTGGCGATAACCTTGTTCGCCTTGCCCTGGACGACCTGAGACATGACCTCTCGCTCCCGCGCGGTCAGGCTATCGCTGCGCCGGCGGACTTCGTGCCGTTCGGCTTCTTCCATCTGGCGTTGTTCACCGACGGCGAGGGCAAGCTTCACCTTGGCCAGCAACTCCTGATCGTCAAACGGTTTTGGCACGAAATCTACCGCACCGCGGCGCAAGGCCTCTACCGCCATCGGGATATCACCATGCGCACTGATAAAAACTATGGGCAGCGCATGGCCGCGCCGGCTCAATTCCTTTTGCAGCTCGAGCCCACTCATCGCCGGCATGCGCACGTCAAGTAGCAGGCAGCCAGCCTGCTTCCCGTCATAGGCGTCCAGGAACTCTGCAGCCGACGCGAACTCGCGGGTACGAAGATCCGCGGATCGCATCAGCAATGACACAGAGTCGCGGACGGCGTCGTCATCGTCGACCAGAAATACGGTGTTCTCGGTAGCGGTCATGAATCTGTTTCCGGCAATGTCGGCAGCGTCACGCTAAACACAGCGCCGCCCTCAGGATGAGCCGAGAATTCCAGGCGACCGCCGTGAGCCTCGACAATGGATCGACTTAGCGACAAGCCCATGCCCATACCCTCTTTCTTGGTCGTGAAGAATGGCTCGAACAGGTTCTCTGCGTCATCGGTGGATATGCCCGGCCCATAATCAGTGACAGTGATCGACACCTCTTCGATTTGCTCCATGGCCGCTCTGATTTCGATCAGCGGCTTCTTCGCCTGGCCGTCGGCCATCGCGTCCACGCCATTGCGGATCAGGTTTAATAATACCTGTTGCAGCTGCACCGGGTCTGCCTGAACCCGGGGCAGCGCATCCGGCGTCTCGACCTGCATCACGATCCCGTTCGCTCTGGCATCCAGCTCGGCCAGCATGGACACATCGCGCAACACGCGGTGCAGGTCCGTGGCCTGACGGTTTACCGCGCGTTGTTTGACGAAGCTGCGCAGACCCTGGATCACGTGTCCTGCGCGTCGCGCCTGCGCGTGGACTTTGCTCAAGATCTCCTTGATGTCCTTCGCCTGTATGGACCCGGATTCCATCATTCGATGGCACGCCTGGGCGTAGCTGGAGATCGCCGTCAGCGGCTGGTTGAGCTCATGAGCGATCGCAGCCGCCATCTCGCCCATCGTGCCCAGCCGGGCCGCCTGAGCCAGACTCTCGCGCTGCAAGCGGATTTCCAGTTCGGCCTCGAGTTGCTCCGTACGGTCGACGACCTGCACCACAAACATCAGCGGGCGGTTGCGCAGATCACGAGCAAGTGAATATCTGACCACCCCAGACATGATTGAGCCGTCGCTGCGCTGGTAACGGGTCTCTTCGCGCAAATATTCCACGTCCCCGCGCAACAGGCTCAGGCGCATTGACTCTGCGGTGGCGCGGTCATCCGGATGCGCAAAATCCACCATCGGCCGACCCAGCAGCGCCTGCTCGCTCGCGCACAACATGCCGCACAGAGCCTGATTGACGCTGGTAACCACGCCGTCGATATCCAGCGTTGCCATGCCGATTGGCGCGTAATGGAAGGTGAGCCGCAGTTCCTCTTCGGCGCGTTTGAGATCATTCTCCGTCTGCTGCTGTTCGGTGATGTCCTCGCCGGCGCAGAGCAACCCTTCAGGTTCCCCGTCGGCATTCGTGAGTTGCTGGTTACGCCAGCGCACCAGTCGCCGGCCGCTGCCAACCGTGTTCAGCCATAACAGTTCAAGCTGGCCGTCATCGCCCTCCTGCAGCGCGCCGGCAAAACGGGACAAGGCTGCTGCCCGATCTGCACTGGAGACGAACAGCTGAAAGAAATTCCGGCCGAGAACGTCCTCCTCGCTGCATCCAAGGATAGCCAGACCCTGGTCATTGATCAGCGTGATGTTGCCGCTGGTATCCAGAGCGACGACCATGACGCCGACCAGGTCCAGATAACTTTCCGCGCGGTCACGTTCCTGGCGCAGCGCCTGTTCGAAGCGATACCGGTCACTGACATCCAGCACCGTGCCATTGACCCGCCATTGGCCGGGACCGCGGTCGGCGATGATCCGTGCATGGGTCTCCACCCGGCGGCTGCTTCCATCCGGATGCAAAATACGGTACTCCACGCGCAACACCCCCCCCTGACGGGCGGCGGCTGCGGCGGCTTTGCGGACCCGGTCCTGATCATCAGGATGCACCGCTGCGAGCAGTTCGCTGATAATCAGCGGACCTTTTGCCGGGTCGCGATTGAGGATTCGAAACACCTCGTCTGACCAATAAGCGTCTCCGGCCTCCGGGTAGCTGAGCTCGAAGCTGCCGAGGTGGGCCAGGCTCTGCGACATGCGCAAGTTGCTTTCGCTGCGAGCTAATGCTGCAGCGGCCTTGTGTCGCCGGGTGATATCGCGGATCACGACGATAAAGCTGTAGTCGTCGCCACGGGTGCGTCCAACGGTAAGCTCCACCGGCAGCGCCGTGTCATCGCTGCGCCGTGCGATAAATTCCCGAGGAGATTCACCGGGACGTGTGCTAAGCGCGTCGAGAACGGCTCGCGCGTTGCCGCCCGGCGGGCGGTCTCTGTGGCCAGCCTCGACCAGGCGATCAAAGCTATGCCCGACAATATCGCTTTCCGAATATCCCAGCAGTCGCTCGGCGGCGGCATTGAACATCTCGATGCGACCGTCCGCATCAGTGACCAGGATGCCGTCCGGAGATGCATCCAGCAGAGCTTCAAAACGATCCTCGACTGCCTGCGCCTTGCGTAAGATGTCAGTTGCCATGGCCTGTTCGTTGATAGCGTGCTCCGGTGGATTAGCCGTGGGACGCGGTATTTTCCGCCCCTGATGTCGGCTGACCGGCCCCGGGGGCGAAAACCGGCTCAAGGATAACGCCGCCCGCGGTGCCGACCCAAACGCGGTGGCTTAGCCGGGACCGGCCATGTTTCCGTCCAGGATCGCCGCCAAACCGCGAAACGCGGGGACATCTTCGATCACCAGATAAGTGGGTATTTGTGCCATGTATTCGCTATAGCGTCCCTTTTGTTCAAACTTGCGTCGAAAATCCGAGCTCTCAAACGCATCGGCCAGCTGGGGCGTGATCCCGCCGGCAATGTAGACCCCGCCGAGCGCTCCCAGGGTCAGGGCGAGATTGCCCGCAGTGATGCCGAGGAAAGAGAAGAAATGGGCCATAGCCGATCGGGCCACCTCGTCACCTTGTGCTGACAGCTCGGTCACCCGTTCCGGGGTCACCGGATCAGCGCTCTGACCCGACAAACTGCGCAGGGCCAGATACAGATTGCATAAGCCGAAACCAGACACCATTCGTTCCGCAGAGACATGGCCTTGCTGCTGGCGGATCAGTGAAATAATGGTTGCTTCCCTGTCGTTACTCGCGGCGAGGGTGGCGTGGCCGCCTTCACCGGCGATGGCGACCCAGCCATCGCCAGCCGGCAGTAAGCCCGACATCCCCAGGCCAGTGCCCGGCCCCAGAACGGCCAGCGGCGTCCCTGGGCACGGTTGTCCGCCGCCGATCTTAAGCTTGTGAGCGTCCGGCAGATCAGGCAGGGCCATCGCGACAGCGGTGAAATCATTAACTACCCTGAGCCGCTCCAGGCCCAGTTCCCGTTGCAGATCGGCACAGGAGAATCGCCAGCCGCAGTTGGTAAGCTCGATTTCGTCTTCGGTGATCGGGGCTGCCACCGCCATGGCGGCCTGCGACGGTCTCAGCTCCGCCGGCAGGTCGTCAAGGTAGGCGCGCAGGACCTCGGCCAGCCCTGCGAAGCGACGATTCTTGAACCGTCGCAGCAAGTGAGGCTCCTCTCCTGAATTCTGCACCGCACAACGGATGTTGGTTCCGCCGAGATCAACCAGCAAACGCATAGATGGGGTCCTTATGATTACGCCCAGCACTGGCTGCGCGACCAGGCTGTGATTCTCGCAGCCCCGGGGCGTGCAGGTCGAGTCAGGCGGCTCGCCAGTCGCGCCCGAGGAAGCCGTGGATGCTGGTTACCGGCAGCGGCGGGCTGATCAGGTTGCCCTGGCCCAGGTCACAGCCGCGCTCCGCCAGGAATTGCAATTGTTCATCCACCTCCAGGCCCTCGGCAATCACCTTAAGCCCCAGATCCTCCGCCAGCTGCAGGGTGGCAGCCACAAGGGCGACATCATCGGGGTCCGCCGGCAGGCTCATCACCAGGCTGCGATCAATCTTGATGTAGGTCAGAGGCAACTGGCGGATGCTTTGCAAAGCCATCATCCCGGTGCCGAAATCATCCAGGGCCAGAGCCACGCCGGCGCCGGCGAGCACGCCAAGGTTTTCGCGCACCGCCCGCGGCTCGGCCAGCAGAGTCGCTTCGTTGACCTCAAGAATCAGGCTTGCCGGATTGAGACTGGCATTGGTCAGGATGCGATCGATGACGTCGATGATGCGGCGGTTGGCGAGCTGGGCGGCAGAAAGATTGATCGACACGCTGATCTCCGGCCGGCTCAGCACTCGTTGCCAGTCGCGCAACTGCAGGCATGCGGTGGCCAGCACCCACTCACCGACGCCGTTCATCATCCCGGTGGTCTCCATGATCGGGATAAACTCCATCGGGCGGATCAGGCCATGTTCGGGATGATTCCAGCGCAACAGGACCTCGAGCGCGGAAATACGGCCGTTGCGCAGATCTGAAATCGGCTGGAACTCGAGTTCGAAATGCTCTTGCTGCACTGCTTCACGCAAATCACGTTCGAGCTTGGCCCGGCGGGACATCTCCGCGTGGACCGAACGCGAGTAGAAGTGGTAAGTGCTGCGACCACTTTCCTTGGCCCGATGCATGGCCACATCTGCCGTTTTGATCAGGCTGCCGGCATCATCGCCGCACTCGGGGTAGGTCGAGATGCCGATGCTGGCGGTCACCGGAATCTGATGCTCGCCGATTGCAAACGCGGGGTCCAAAACCTGCTGGATCTTCTCCGCCAGGCTCGCGGCATGCTCGCTGTGGCCAAAGTCCTCGAACAGCACAACAAACTCATCGCCGCCGATACGGGCCAGGAAGTCTCCCGCGCGCAAACCGTCCGTCAGCCGCCGGGCGACTTCCGCCAGTAACTGGTCGCCGTTGTCGTGCCCGTAGCGATCATTGATCTGTTTGAGTCGATCGAGGTTCAGTAGCAGTACCGCCAGCCTTGAATGATTGCGCTCGGCGCGGGCGATAGCCTTGCGCAAGGTCTCGACAAAGAACGCCCGATTCGGAATGTTGGTCTGCCCGTCATGCAGAGAAAGGTGGGTCAGCTCATCTTCCACCTTGCGGCGGGCGGTGACGTCGCGGAAAGAAACGATACCGCCTTTGATATGACCGTTGGCATCCATCAGCGGCCTGGCATTGACACTCAAAAAGCGTCCGGCCGGGGCATCGGCATTGCGGTGAAAAATTTCTACTTCACTGACGCTCTCGCCGCGCAGCGCGCGGGCCATCGGTCGGGCGCGGTCCGCGATACGGGTCACCGTGTCTGCTTCGTACATGCCGAAGATATCGGTCGCCAGTCCGGCGACCGAACCCAGACCGAGCAATTCCCGGGCGGCGGGATTTACCAGCAGCAGCTTTTCCTGACGATCCGCGACGATCACACCCTCGGTCAGGTTTTTCAGAATCGAGTGGAGCATGGACTCCGATTCCAGCAGTTCGCGCAATGTGGCCGCGCGATCGATGGCGTAGCGCAGTGCGCGGCTCAGCCGGCCGGTATCGATTTCCGAGCGCAGCAGCACGTCCTGGACCCCGGTGGCCAGCATTTGCGCCGCGACTTCCTCACGCTGGTCATCGAGCAGCGCCACGATAGGCAGATCGCAGTTGAGTTCAAGCAGACGAATCGCGATCTGAGTCATCTCCGCGCCATTCAGGCTGCCGCTGAGCAGCACCGCGTCCACGGCGCTGGTGCCCAGCCGTTTCTTCAGATCCGACATGCTCGATGCCTGATCCAGGGTGAACCTGCGGCGGTGATCAAACTCGCTGGAGAGTATTTCCCGGATGTAGTCGGCGGTGCTGTCATGCTCCGTTACGAGGAGCACCTGATAGTCTTGTGCGCGCATCGATTAAAGCGTCCCGGCCACGATCATTTGACATATTAGCCGGGATCGCCGATCCAGGCACCCGTCACGTAAATCGGAGGCCTTCGTTTAAACCTCGGCGACTGAAGACGCGTCTATATGGATGACAAAATGATCAACTGCTTGGCTGGACGGGGACAGGAATTGCGATGCAGATGGCGGCTGTGGTTCCGATGACCGGGATGCGCTCTGAGCCCGAGGAGGAGGTGTCGGAAGGGCTGCTGGTGAGGCGGGCGCGGGTCGGCGACCTGGCTTCCTTCGAAGCCCTCTACCGACGTCATCAGGGCAAGATTTACGCACTCTGCCTGCGGATGAGCGGCAGTCGGGACCGGGCCGAAGATTGTGTGCAGGAGGCGTTTGTTCAGGCCTGGCGACGACTGCCGGATTTTGAGGGGCGCAGCGCATTCGGCACCTGGCTGCATCGGATTGCGGTAAACCAGGTTTTGACCCTGCAGCGAAAGGAGGGGCGGAGCCCGGATTTCCTGGAGATTGTGGACGACCGGACGGCGCAAGGCGAGGATCGCCCCGGACCCCGGGATGCAGGTCTGGCAATGGATCTGGAGCAGGCCATCGAGAGCCTGCCGGACGGAGCAAGAAACGTATTCGTGCTCAACGCGGTCCACGGCTATAGCCACATAGAAACGGCAGAGATGCTGGGTGTGGCGGTCGGTACCTGCAAGGCACAGTTGCATCGGGCACGACGCCTGCTGGCGGAGAGGCTGGACAGATGAACGAAGACAAGACTATGGGATCCGAAGCGGAACGTTGGGAGCGGGAAGCCGCCCGCCTGCCGCTGGATATCACGCCGCAACGCGACCTGTGGCCGGGGATCGAGGCCCGGATCAGCAGCGAACAGTCCGCGCCGATGCGCCGCAATTGGCGCGTTGGCGGCGCGCTGGCGGCAGCAGTGGCGCTGGTGGCATTGTCCTCGTTGACCACGCTGTGGCTGGCCCAGAGGGGGTCGGATGTGGAATTAAGTCAGGTGGTGCCGCCAGCGGCGGAAACACGGGCAGAGCCCCTGGCCGCGTTTGGCCCGGATCATGAGCTGGGGCCCAGATATCGTCGCGCGCGCAACCAGCTGACCGTGGATCTGGATGCCCGTCTGCAGGCGTTGCCACCGGCCACCCGCGAAGTTGTGGAGCAGAATCTGCAGCAGATACGTCGCGCGGTCACTGAGATCAATCAGGCGCTGGCCGAAGATCCCGGCAATGCGCTGCTGCAGCAGCTGTTGATGGCCACCTATCAGGATGAGCTGGCCGTACTTACCGAAATGAACCGGATAGCAAGAAGCTTGCCGACGAGGACCGAGATATGAGGACAATCATTGCATCCCTGGCGCTGATGGCGGTGGCGCCGTTGGCCTGGGGCGGGACCGACATCAACGAAAGCGCTGATGCCCACCCCCGTGGCCAGGTGGAGATCTCAAACGTCAGCGGTTCGGTGGAAGTCACCGGTTGGGATCGGGAGCAGGTCCAGGTGACCGGAAAGCTTGGCCGCGGCACCGAGAGGCTGATCTTCGAACCCGACGGCGAGCGCACCCTTATCAAGGTCGACGTGCCACGTTCCGGGCACAATGTTTCAGGCTCCGACCTGCGGGTGATGGTGCCCGAGGGCAGCCGGCTGACCGTGACGGCCGTGTCTGCAGACATCGAGGTGCGCAACGTTTTGGGCGCTTTACGCATCCAGTCAGTGAGCGGTGATGTCGATCTGGAGGTCTTCGAAGAAGACGCTGAGGCCAAGACCGTGAACGGAGACATGACCGTGCGCGGCCATGACAAGTCGTCACTGCTCACGGTCACCAGCGTCAGCGGCGACAGCGAGGTCACCGGGATACGTGGTGAGCTGGTCGCGCAATCAGTTACCGGAAGCATGAAAGTCAGTGGCCGCGAGATTTCGCGCGCCAGATTGCGCACCACCAATGGTGACATTGATCTCGAATTAAGCTTTGCGCCCGGGGCCAGGCTGGACATGGAAGCTATCAATGGGGATCTGCGCCTAGATATACTGGGTGAACTCAATGCTGAATTCGACATTGAGACGTTCAACGGCTCAATCGACAATGCGTTCGGCCCCGAGCCGGTGCGAACGAGCAAATACACGCCGGGCCAGGACCTGAGGTTCACCAAGGGAGATGGAGACGCACGGATCCGCATCAAGACCCTTAACGGGGGTATCAACCTGCGCAACGACTGAGTCGGCGCGCGGGGAGGGCTGAGATGCGTACCCTCCTGAACGAGCTCAGCCGGCGCCGGGTATTCCGCGTCGCCGGCATCTACGGCATCGTCGCCTGGGTAGTGGCCGAGGTGGCGGATGTGATCTTCCCGGCCCTGCAACTGCCGGACTGGACGGTCACCTTCGTAATCGCCTTGCTGCTGCTGGGTTTCCCGGTCGCGATGTTCTTTGCCTGGGTGTTCGATATCGGGCCGCAGGGGATCGAACGCACCGAGCCACTCGCGGACCGTGCCGGCGGCATTCCGGCCGTGGAGCGATTCGCCTATCTGCTGCTGCTGGGCGCGGCCATGGCCGGCCTCGCTTATCTGCTGTTGCCCGGCTATTTCCCTGGTCTGGGATTGTCGGCGCCGGCCACCGTGAGCAAGGACTCGATCGCGGTGCTGCCGTTTTCGAACCTGAGCCAGGACGGGAGCGACGACTACTTCAGCGACGGCATGTCGGAGGAATTGTTGAATCTGCTGGCCAGGGTGCCTGGTTTGCGGGTCGCCGCACGCACCTCGTCCTTTGCTTACAAGAACAAAGAGGTCGACGTCCGCGACGTCGCCAGGGAGTTAGGTGTAGAAACCGTGCTCGAAGGCAGCGTCCGGCGTTCCGGGGATCGCGTCCGGATCACCGCGCAGCTGATCGACGCAAAGACCGGATACCACCTTTGGTCAAACACCTATGACCGCCAAATGGAAGACATCTTCGTTGTTCAGGACGATATCTCCGCCGAAATCGTAAAAGCGTTGCAGGGAAAATTGAGCGGCGAAGAGACCCCGGAGACGGTCGTCAGGGCGGCGCCGCCCACAGAGAACGTCGAAGCCTACCAGTTGTATCTGCAGGCCAGACACCAGTGGAAACGCCGCGGCCAGGGGCCGATCGAGCGCAGCATCGAGCTGCTCAACCAGGCGCTGGCGCTGGATCCCGAGTTCGCCCGGGCCTATGCCGGGCTGGCGGCAGCTTATGTGGTATTGCCCGGATATTCCGGGGAAAGTGTCGAGGCGATGAACGAAAAGGCGGCGGCGGCAGCGCGCCAGGCGCTGGCCCGCGATCCGAACCTGGCCGAAGCGCATGCAGTGCTGGCCGAGATCGACAGCACCGAAGGGCGCTGGGCCGATGCCGAGGCGGGATTCTTCTTCGCCACCTCGCTGGATCCCAACGATCCATCCAGCCGCCAGTGGTATTCACTGTTGCTGCGCCGTACCGGACGTCTGCAGGCGGCTCTGGAGCAGGCGCAGGTCGCGCTGGAGTTGGACCCCACCTCGCCGGTGATCAATGCCAACATGGCCGACACATACCTGGCGTTGGGTTATGACGAGAAGGCCATGGCATATCGGAAAACCGCTCTCGACCTGGGCCTGGACGCCAGCCAGAATGACGGTTCGGTCGAGCAGATCGTCGCCTTGCGCGCCGGTAACGGCGCCACCGTGGCAGAATTCCTGCGGTCTCTCCCGGAAGATAAGAGACCCAGCGACGCGTTTATCGATGCGCTGGCAGCCGTCATTGAGGATCGGGACAACTGGCCGCAGCTGGATCAAGTGCTGAAGACTGAAGGGCTCCCGTCCGACGCTGACTTCAAGCTCAATGTAATGCTGGATCGGCCCCAAAACGCTATGGATATGGTGCTGGCCTCGGACGATCCCGGTGATCTGGATGTGGGCATGATATGGATGCCCGAAGCCGCCGCGCTGCGGCGATTGCCGGGATTTGACCAGCTGGTCCAGGAAGCAGGCCTGCTGGACTATTGGAAACAGTACGGCTGGCCGGATGACTGCCGCCCTGCCGGCGAAACCGTCCAATGCGGTTTCACCTCACTTAGCGCACATCGTTAAAGCGCCACGCGACTCCCATATAATGGAAACAGAACCGCGGCCGATTCGGGCTGCTTCTGACCCCCTGTGCGACGCTGTGCGTCCGCGACGAGGAAACACGCGATGAAATCAACGTTCAAGATCCTGGCATGGTTGTTCGGCCTGATAGTGGTGCTCGTTATCCTGGCTGCCATTATCCTGCCGCGTTTCTTCGATCCGAATGATTTCCGCGGCCAGATCGCCGATGCTGTGCGCGAGCAGACCGGCCGCGAACTGATCATCGAAGGCGACCTTAAGCTCACGGTGATCCCGTGGCTTGGCGTGAGCATAGGCCGGACCAGTCTGAGCAATGATCCGGCCTATGGTGATGCACCGATGGCCGCGATCGAGGATGCCTCGGTGGGCGTACGCCTGATGCCGTTGCTCAGCCGACGGATCGAAGTCAGCGAAGTGCGGCTGGAAGGCCTGCGCCTCAACCTGGTCCGCGACGCCGCCGGAACGAACTGGGACAGCCTGGTGGCCTCCAGCGAGCAGGCACCAGTATCTGAGCCGGAGCCCGAAGCCGGCAAGAATTTCGATCTCAAGCAGGTCGGCGGAATCCGCGTGCGTGACGCGCAGGTCTCGTTTCAGGACAAGGTCGACAAAATCAGCCTCAAGGCCCAGCTGGGCCAGTTCAGTACCGGCGCGATCGCGGTAGAGGGCCAGGCGCTGGATCTGGATGGCATCGCTGTGGAGGCTGCTGACCTCAGCTATGACAGTAAGGAAACCGGAGCAGTCCAGCTGAGTGTGGACAAGATCGGGACCGGTCGTATCTCCGGCCCTGCCGAGGCGTTGACCATCGACGGTGCGGAGATCGACAGGGCCGAGATGTCGATGCGCGGTGGTCCTGACGGGGACTACAGTCTGCGTCTGGCCAGCCTGTCCAGCGGAAAGATCGTCACCGATCCCAAAGCCCCGCAGATCGGCGGCCTGCGTTTAAAAGACGCCGAATTCTCTCTCGCCCCGCGCGATGGTGACCCGATACAGGGTGGCATTCCCAGTTTCGAAATCGACCAGCTGGTGCCCGGGCAGGAATCGCCGCTCAAGGGGCGCCTGACGGCGCGGGTAGGCGAACCCGCGACGGAGGTCGATCTGGATCTGAACGCCCGGGCGCGGATGGACGGTCCAAAGCTAAGCCTGGCCGCACTGGTCGCCCGGCTGAAGCTGACCAGCGCCGAATTGCCGGGCGGTAGTCAGAGCGGAGAGCTGACTGCGGATGCGATACACGTGGATCAAGAAGCGCAGACCCTGAGTCTGGAAGGGGCGCGGGCGACGCTGGCCGGGCTGAACATTTCTCTGCAGGCCAGGGGCACCAAGATCATCGACGCGCCGGAGCTGACGGGCCGACTGGATGTCGCCGAGTTTTCTCCGCGAGCGCTGCTGCAGGCGCTGGCACTGGAGACGCCGATCACCGCAGACCCGGATGTGCTGACCCGAGCCGCGATGAGCGGAGACTTTGCGTCCTCAGGCAAGAAGTTCTCGTTGACCAATATGAAGGCCCGGCTCGACGACACCGCGCTGACTGGTCAGTTGTCGGTGATCGAAGGCACGCCCCAGATTGCCAGGGCATTGCTGCAAGTAGACGCGATTGATCTGGATCGTTACCTGCCGCCTGCGCCGGAGGAGGGTGCGGCGCCGGCAGCGGAGACAGCGGACGCCGAGATCAACAGCGCAGATCTGCGCGGCAAGGATGTCGAGGCCAGCCTGGATATCGGTCAGGTCAAGGTGTCGGGACTGACCCTGAGCGGCGTCAAGGCGAAGGCAGTGATCCGTGACGGCAAGCTGACCGTAGACCCTCTCCAGTCCCAACTGTATGACGGTAGTGTGCAAGGACGGCTGGCGTTGGACGGTAGCGGCGATATCCCGGTATTGACGTTGCGCCAGACCTTGCAAGGGGTCCAGGTGTCTCCATTGCTCAACGACCTGGCGGAAGTCGAACGGCTGGCAGGGGTGGCCAATTTTTCTATAGACCTTAATGCTGTCGGCCGCACTTCCACGCAGATGACCTCGGCGCTGAACGGCAAGCTGAATTTCGGCGTAGACGATGGCCGGATCCGCGGGATTAATATCACCCACTCGGTGCGGTATGCGCTGGCCTTGCTGGAGCGCCAGACGCCACCGGCCAAAACCACGGACGACACGCCGTTCGATTTCATGCGAGGTACTGCGACCATCGTCAACGGCGTGATGTACAACGACGATTTGACCGGTGATCTGATCGCGATGAATCTGACCGGCAAGGGCAAGATCAACCTGGTCGACGAAACCATTGACTACGATCTCGAGGTGATGGTGCCCCAGGGGCAGAAGACCGAGGAACTCGGACTGGGCCGGGCGGCAGGCCGTTACGTTCCGATCAAGGTCAGCGGCAGTCTCGACGATCCTTCGGTCAAGGCCGATGTCGGCGCGTTGATCGGCGATAAGGTCAAGTCACTGCTCCGCGATCAGCTGGGGATTGGCCGCGAACAGGCGCCTGCCGCAGACCAGGCGGCGCCGGCCGAGGGCGAGACGCCGCCGGCCGAAGAGCCAAAAAGCACTCAGGATCAGCTCAAGGATGAGGCAGCCAAAAAGCTCAAGAAGCTCTTCGGCGGATGAAATCAGCGCTGGCGGTGCTGATCCTCGGTCTGGTTGTGGCGCGGGCCGATGCTGCGGAGTTCCTGTCCCTGGACTTTACCCGCGAGGGCGGCGGGCGCTATCGGCTGGTGTCCGAAATTCGTCTGGATGCGCCGGCCGAGGGCGTGTTCGAGGTCCTTTCCGACTATGAGGGTTTCCCGCGCTTGTCCAGCGTGTTCGAAGAGGGTCGGGTGCTTGAGCCGGTCGAGAATGGCCGCGGTCTGGTCTACCTGCGGATGAAAGGCTGCGTGTTGTTTTTCTGTCGCCAGGTTGAGCTGGTGGAGACGCTGCGCGTCGACCCACCGCGGGAAATCACCGCGGTGATCGATCCGAGCCGCAGCGATCTGGACTTCGGTCGCGCGACCTGGACAGTGATTCCCGAGGACTATGGATGCCGGGTTGAGTATGAGCTGGAGATGGATCCGGACTTCTGGATTCCGCCGCTGATCGGCCCGTTGGTGGTCGAGGCGGCATTGCGCAGTCGCGGCCTGCGAGCCGCGCGTCGCATCGAAGCGCTGGCCTCGGGCCAGGAGGTCCCGCCGGATATCGCGGTCAAACGCAGTTGAGCCGTATGCACGAAATCCTGCGCTCGGCTGTGTTGATCGCGGCCGCCGCCATTGCGCTGCCCAACCCGTCTGCCTGGTCAGCGGAGATCAGCGGGGTGGATGTCCACCACGACGGCGACCGTTACTTCCTGTCGCTGGAAGCCTATCTGGAAGCCCCTCCCTCGGCGGTGTTCGAGGTGATTACCGATTACGAAAACATATATGGCTTGCACCGCCGGATACGCGAGAGCCGGATCATCCGTCGCATCGACCCGCGCACGGTCGAGGTGTTCACCCTGGTCAAAGGCTGTGTCGCCGCGGTGTTTTGCAAGAGCGTCCGGCGTGTGGAGCGGATCGTGGAGACCCCGCCGACCGAGTTGCTGGCCACGGTCATTCCAGCGCAGAGCGATCTGGCCTCAGGCTCGGTCCGCTGGCGCCTCGAGCCGTCGGGCGCAGGTACGCTGTTACGTTACGACAGCGACATGGAGCCTGATTTTTGGGTGCCCGGTCTGCTCGGTGACGGCTTGCTGAAGATGTCGATTCGCCGCACTACTCAGGAAATGATCCGGGAAGTGGAGGCACGCGCCCGGGCCCTGGTCGGGGCGGGCGAGGAACTGTCGGGGGACCTATCGTGAACCACGCGGACTTTGCACGCCGGGTGCTCGACTGGTACGAACAGCACGGCCGCCACGACCTGCCGTGGCAGCAGGCGCCGACCGCGTACCGGGTGTGGGTCTCCGAAATCATGCTGCAGCAAACTCAGGTCGGCACGGTGATTCCGTATTTTGAGCGTTTCATGTCCCGTTTCCCTGACGTCATCGCGCTGGCCGCGGCGGAGCAGGATGAGGTGCTGCATCTGTGGTCAGGGCTCGGCTACTACGCCCGCGCGCGGAACATGCACCGCGCCGCCAGGATCGTCAGAGATGAGCTCGACGGTCGATTCCCCGAAACACTTGACGGGCTGATCGCGTTACCCGGCATCGGCCGCTCCACCGCGGGTGCGATACTCGCGCTGGCGGGAGGGCAACGCCATCCGATTCTGGATGGCAACGTCAAGCGTGTGTTGAGCCGCTATTTTGCCGTCCACGGCTGGGCCGGTAAGCGCGATATCGAGCAGCGTTTATGGGCGCTGGCCGAGGCGCTGACGCCCGAGACGCGGGTGGCCGACTATACCCAGGCGATGATGGATCTTGGCGCCACCGTGTGCCGGCGCAGCAGGCCTGATTGCGTGGCCTGCCCGCTGACTGCCGACTGCCGCGCAAGAGTCGATGGTCTGCAGTCGGAGCTGCCGACACCCAAACCGAGAAAAGTCCGGCCGCTCAGACACACGAAGATGTTGCTGATTGTCGACCTCGATGGCCAGGTGCTGTTGCGCCGGCGCCCGGTCGACGGTCTCTGGGGCGGTCTGTGGAGCCTGCCGGAGATAGTGCCGGGTGAGGACGCTGACGCCTGGTGTCGGCAGCGCCTCGGGCAAGTCCCATTGACCAGCGCCACCATGCCCCGCGTACGTCATGGCTTCACCCATTTCGAATTGGAGATCCAGCCCCGCCTGTTGCAGATGTCACAGCCTGGGGCACAGGGCGTGATGGATGATGAGGACTGGCTTTGGTATAACCGTCGCTCGCCGTCGCGGATAGGTTTGGCCGCAATAGTCGAGCGGCTGATTGCGATGATAGAGTCGGTTCAATACACCGGCGGAGATTCCGATGAGCAGAATGGTCAATTGCGTGGTGCTGAAGGTCGAGGCTGAGGGTCTGGGCTATGCCCCGTACCCGGGTGAATTAGGTCGCCGCATTTACGAGAATGTCTCGGCCCAGGCCTGGCAGCAGTGGCTGGCCCACCAGACCATGCTGATCAATGAATATCGTTTGACGCCGATCGAACCGAAGGCGAGGGAGTTCCTCGAGGGTGAGATGGAGAAATTCTTTTTTGGCAGTGGAGCTGCCCGTCCCGAGGGCTTCGTCCCCAAGGAATAGACATTCGCGGCCATCGCGATGCCTGAGATAATACCCGGCCTCAATCCCGCTCCAGGCACTGGACGCTGAACAGACCCGCCGAATCTGTCCATACCTGGCCGACCCGAAAGCCCGCCCGGGCAGCGAGTGCGGCGAACTCGCCCAGCTCGTATTTGTGTGAATACTCGGTGAGGATGGACTCCCCCTTGGCAAGCGCAAAATTCGTATCCGCGATGTTGACGGTTTGAGCCCGGTCGCTGATCAGATACATTTCAATGCGGCCGGCCGCCGGATTCCACGTCGCCTGATGGTGGAACCCTTCAAGGTCGAAGTCTGCGCCCAGTTCGCGGTTGATCCGTTCCAGCAAATTGATATTGAAACGTGCAGTGACGCCGGCAGTGTCGTTATAAGCGAGTTCCAGCGTCTTGCGGTCCTTGCGTAAATCGACGCCGATCAGCAAGCCGCCGCCCGGCCCCGCTTCCGCGTGCATGACCTGCAACAAACGCTCTGCCTCATCCAATGGGAAATTGCCGATCGTCGAACCCGGGAAGTAGACCACGTTGCGGTCCTGGTGGGCGTCAGGCTCCGGCAAATCGAATGGTGCAGTGAAATCGGCGCATACCGGCAGTATCTCGATTGCCGGGAATTCACTCGCCAGCGCCCTGGCCGCATCCATCAGGTGATCGCGGGATATCTCCACCGGAACATAGGCGACCGGTTGGTTCAGCCCCCGCAGCAATTGACGGGTCTTCAGTCCGGAGCCGGAGCCGAACTCGATGACGCAGGCGCGGGGCCCGATCCGCGCCGCGATCTGCGGCATGAACCGATCCATGATCTCCAACTCTGTCCGGGTCGGATAGTATTCCGGCAGCTCGGTAATCTGATCGAACAGCCGCGAGCCCTCGGTATCGTAGAAGTACATCGGCGAAAGCCACTTGGGATCGGCGGAAAGCCCGGTATGCACGTCCCGGGCAAAATCCGCCGCCGGCGGGTGCAGATCGAGAAGCCGCACCACCGCGGCTGCTTTCGGCGCTCGCGGCATCAGACGTCCCGGGCGAGCCGCAGACCGGTGAATTGCCAGCGCTGAGGCGGGTAGAAGAAGTTGCGATAGCTGGCGCGCATGTGATCGGCCGGGGTCACGCAGGAACCGCCGCGCAAAACCATCTGACTGCACATGAACTTGCCGTTGTACTCGCCCAGCGATCCGGCCAGCGGCCGGAAGCCCGGGTACGGTGCATAGGCGCTTGCGGTCCACTCCCACACATCGCCGAAGAACTGTTGGGGCCCGGTGCCGGCAGCTGCACATGGCCGGAGAGCGCCTGAATCCGCGAAGTTGCCGGCAACGGGAAAATTCCTCGCCGCTACTTCCCATTCCGCCTCGCGCGGCAGGCGTGCACCGGCCCAGCGGGCATAGGCGTCAGCTTCGTAATAGCTCAGGTGACACACCGGCGCCTCGGGATCCAGCGCCTGGCGGCCATTGAGCGTGAACTCGGTGGTCAGGGTCTCGTCCCAGTACAGGGGATGCTGCCAGCCTTCTTTCTGCACCGTGGCCCATCCGTCGGAGAGCCACAAGTCTGTTGCCCGATAGCCTCCGTCCTGCACAAACTCCCGGTACTCGCCGTTGCTGACCGGCCGGTTGGCAATTTCGAAACTCTCGATCCAGACGCGGTGAACCGGGGTCTCGTTGTCGAAACAGAATTCCTCGGCAGCATTGCCGATTTCCACGATACCGCCAGGAAACGGCATGAACGTCAGCGCGCCTGCCTGCTCTGCCGGTCCTTTGCCACGCGCGCAGAAGGCCGGCTCCATCGGGTTGGCCGCCAACACATGCTTGATGTCAGTCAGCATCAGTTCCTGATGCTGCTGCTCGTGGTTCAGGCCAAGCGTGATCAGATATTCGAGTTCCGTGCTGGTTTCGGAGCGGATCAGACGCAGCATGGCTTCATCGACATGATTGCGATATGCCAGCACCTCCGCGACCGTCGGTCGTGACAGCAGGCCTCGTTGAGTGCGGGCATGCATCTGACCGGCGGTGTAGTAATAGCTGTTGAACAGGAAGTCGTAACGCTGATCAAAACACTGATAGCCCGGCAGATGATCAACCAGGACAAAGCGCTCGAAGAACCAGCTCACATGGGCGAGATGCCATTTTGTCGGGCTGACATCAGGCATCGTCTGAACGACCATGTCTTCGGCCGCCAGCGACTCGCACAGGGCCAGGCTTTGCTGCCTGACCGCGTGAAATTTCTGCGCAAGCGGGATGCCCCGGTCCGCAGTGGCGCCAGGGTCGAACGAGCTCCGGTTTGGGGGAACAGTGGCCACGACTGGGACCTAGAGTAGCTGCGCGGGACCGCGGTTTCAAAATGGAGACGCCGGACAGAGGTTCCGGCGCGCCTTGACGGCATCCGGGTGAGCAGCTTTAATACGCTCCCTCCCGGTGATGGCCAGGTAGCTCAGTTGGTAGAGCAGCGGACTGAAAATCCGCGTGTCGGCAGTTCGACTCTGCCCCTGGCCACCATATTTCCAGACACTTCCAAAGCTGCCGATTGGCGAAGAGGGCGAGTCTGGCACCACTGACCCTGACCTGATAACCCTGTCGTTCTGGCCGGGACCTGTAGCCGGCCCGCCGGTTTCGGGGGGGGGATCAATATCGCTGTCCCCAAAATGAATGCGTCGTATGCATAAAAAAACCCGGAGAAACATCTCCGGGTTTTGCGCTTTTCGTCCTGCTTCCTATCGGCAGGCTTGATCTGAATCCACCGACCGTCCCTGGTCAGGATCGAGGGATGGGCCTTAAGGCCCACCCCTCTGTTGGCGGATTATCTCGACACGACCTTACTGGACTGCGTCGATGATCGTCTGGCGACCTTCCTCGAACTCCTGCGGTACCCAGCCGTTCTGATAAGCGTGAGCCTTCAGAGCGGCCTCCACACCCGGCTCACCGGAGCGGTGACAGGTCATGCAGGAGGACGCTGTTACACCCTCGAGCACGTCGTTGACCTGATCACCGAACGGTGGCTCACCGGTTTCGACCGTCGAGGCCATGGCCTTGGTCGGATCCGGCAGCACCGCGAAGCCGTCCGCGTGGCACGCCGTGCACTCGTACAGGCCGCGCGGATAGGTCGGCGTGTGGAAGTTGTGGTTCTGGAGCACCGGGTTGCCCGTACCGTCGTCCGATCCGAACACCGGCTGGCTGCCCGTGCCGGGCCAGTTGGACAGCTGCGACTCGTCGCCCGCCCAGGCGTAGATGCCGCGGCCGCGATAGATGACTATCGGTGCCGTGGTCTCACCGGCCGAATGGACGGCGTGCAGCATTTCCCTCATGCCGAAGTTCTGGCCAGCTCTGCCGTCGTACGCTTCAGACGCATCCACGTCGAAGGTGTCGACACGGACGTACTGGTCGTTGGCAGCAGTGTTGTGGCAAAGCAGGCAAAGGTCGACGTTATCCACCCGGTTGCCGCCATGCTGGTAGAGCGAACCCACGTGGCAGTTCAGGCACTCGCCGGTGTCAACAACCAGGCGACGGGGAGGCGCTGCAGCACCCGTACCCACGACGTAGTCGTAAGTCGGGCTCTTGGCGCGGACCCGCATGAACGTGGTCGGATCAGCGACGCTAACGACGCCAGGCTTGCCCTGGATACCCACGCGGCCATACATGGCGTCAGTGGTCTCCACCGGAACCACGGTGGTCGCGACGTTGCCGGAGCAGGTCGTGTTTACGTCATCAAGGTTGACAGCACTTCCGGGCTGGCCGGCGCTATCCGGGCTAGTCCCGAGGATGAAGTCCTCGCCCTGGGCGTAGTTGCGGAGGATACTCCAGGTCCCGCCGCTGCCGCCGCCCGGCAGGAAGAACACAGGTGCGCCCGCTCCCGCGGTGGTGTTACAGGGATTGACGCCCACGCCGTCGAAGGTCGCCTGCCAGGTGATGGTCAGGTCGGTGCCGTCGTCGGCCACGCCGGTGATCTCCAGGGCGATTCTGGCGCCTTCCGTGACGGAGGTATCGACACCGTCCCAGATGATGCCGCTGCGCTCTGTGGTCGCACCGTTGTGAACGTCGGTCACGGCGACTACGCCGCTGGCGATTCCGCCAGCCACGTGGCAGCCCTGACAATCCGTCGTCTCGTTCATGTTGGCGTGAAGGCCGGCAAATGCCGCATCGAACGGGATACCTGCGATCGAGCCGTGACAGCTGAAGCAACCCACCGCGTTGATCGGCATGGCATTGACAGCCGCCAGCTGGTCTACGGTTTCGTGGCAGACGCTGCAGTTGTTCATGTACGTCGGATAGGTGATTTCGTCCAACAGCCCGCTGTGGTACTCGTGAGCCACTACCGAGAGGGACGGTACGTCGTCAGAGCCGTGGCAGACCAGGCAGGGCTCACCACCATCCGTAGCAGCATAGTAGCCACCGTGGATGTCGATGCCTTCCGGACCGTGGCAGGCGGTACACGCCTCGGCGGTCACGGCGACTGGCGCGAACGGCGATGCTGGGAAGTCGCCGTAGAAATAGACCCGCGTCTCCCTGTCATCGCCTGCCCCGACCCGGAACATGTAGCGATTGTCGTTCGCCGCCTCGGCCGCGCCGCCGAGCACCTTGATGGTGTAGTTTCCGCCGCCGTTGTTGGTCAGCGTCACGCTCGCGGGATCACAGGGGTCGTTGCGGCTCGGGGCGTTGCAGATATCGACCTCAGTTCCGCCGGGGTTGCGATAGCCGCGCTGGAGCTGGTCGTAGCCTGCCGCAGGCACTCCGTCGGCTGCCAGGTCGAAGGTCACGTCCAGGTCGGCGTTGTTGATCGCGAAGGCGACGTTTGTGACCGATTCGATCGGCGGCAGCGCATGGGCTACCATCGCGTCACCGATGGCTCCGTCGCTGTGGCATACCGCGCAGCTTTCCACCGCCGTGATTGGCGCGGGGTCCCCCACCGGTCCTTGTTCACCCGGCGGGCCTTCCGGGCCAGTCGCCCCTACAGCTCCGCGGTCGCCGTCGTCGCCGGAACAGCCGGCAAACGTCAAGGCAGCGGTACACAATACCACCGCCAAGAAACGATCCCATCTGATGCTCATCGTTGTCTCCCCGGGGAATCGAGAACGCCTCCCCTTCGGCGTAAATGCTTCTTATTAAGCGCATTTAAGACTTTCTTCAGCTTGTTATACGCTGACTCGGAGTGTGTTTCCTTGATCGAGATCAACCAAATACCGTGAATAAGAAGCACAAGACGAGGCTCCCTGGGTACTCCGGGTCGGTCGAAATGCTCGCCGTAAGGTAGCGGTCCGGTTGTCCCCATGCTGGCAGCGCCAGCAGCAGGGACCAGTCCACCCAACCCGGGGGCCGGGCACGGGCCTGCCACGCACACGCGAGTTCGCGAGCGAGCGAAGCGTGTCGTCCCGCGACGAAGGCCGGGAACTGACCCGAAGCGCCCCCGGAAACACCGCAGGTTCATAAACTTGGGCGGCGAGCACATCGCTATGCATGATCGGATTCCAGACGCCGGTCCCGGCGATGCGCCGGTTGAGCGCCGCGGCCGAAAAGGTCGCGGGCCCCGCGTGGTCCGATCGGGCGCGCCTTCCAGAGGACGGGGAATGGGCTAGCGGGATCCGCCGGTGGGGCGACCGGAACGCAGTTCGTACTGGTTCACGTAGTCCTGAAAGTGATTCCGGGACTCCTCGAAGTGCTCCTCCAGGATCGCCAGCTGCGCTTCGCTGCCGCCGAAGTAGGCGACGAGATCCTCGTTCTGGAACGACAGCAGCCGCTTGAGATTCGGCTCCACGTCCGATGTCATGTACAGGCCCATGTCGGAGTATTCCAGGATCGGGTGGTTGTCCGTGTGCAGCGGGGCTCCGGCCACGAGGTCGTCCACGTCCTGTTCGCCGAGTAGCAGCATGCTCGCCACCTCATAGGCGCTTTCGACCCGGATGGTCCTGAGATCCGCCCGGATCCCCTCCATGGCCGCCTTGAGTCCGGAGATGTCCGCCCGGGTGGGCCCCGGCGTGCCTGTGAGGATGATGAAGTGAGTGGGGTACTGGGTGAAGTACCACACGGTGGTGTGGGGATAGACGTTGTCGAAGGTGGCGATCAGGATCCGCAGGTCCTCGAAGGACAGACCTCCGATCGGCAGCCAGGCGGCGGCGACGCCGGTCTCGGTCAGCGCGTCTCGCATGATGGCGAAGTACTCTCGCGTGTAAAGGTAGGGGTTGCGCTTGTACTTGAGATTCGTCACGTCGGTCACGATGACGTCGAACGACCGGTCCACCACGTCGATGTAGTTCCGTGCGTCGTCGAGGATCAGCTGCAGGTTCGGATCCTCGTAGGAGTCGTAGTTCACCCGGCTGAAAAGGGGAGCGGCCTCGATGATCTTGTCCTCGATCTCCACGGCATGGACTTCCACGTCATGCAACAGCATGCTGCCGGAGGTCGTCCCGGTGCCGTAACCCACCGTCAGGGCCGCCTCCGGCTCTTGGGCGAGCAGCAGCGGGAGGTGCGCGAGCATCTTCGAGTCCGCGAGCAGCACGGGATCGGTTCCCGAGACGTTCTGGCCATCCACGAAGAGTCCCCGGTATTGGTCTTTCTCCAGGGCCGTGACCGTCCCTGACAGGCCTTCGGCGTAATAGATGACGTCGAAGCCCTCCACGTCGGTATGGAACGTCTTGCTGTCCGAGAAGACCAGCAGGTTGGCCAGGACCGCCACCGCCAGGAGGGAAGCCACCCGTCCCGGGGTCAGCGAGTACTTGCGGACGATCACGATGACGGAAATAAGCAGGCTGAGGTTCACGAGGATGAGCGTCGTGTTCCACATGCCGGCGAACGGGATCAGCACGAATCCCGTCAACAGGCTGCCGAGGACGCAGCCGGCGGTATTGGAGAAAAAGATGTTGCCGGCCTTGACCCCGATGCGGTGGACGTCGCCGGCATAGATGCGCAGACCCAGCGGGAACAGGATGCCCATGAACACCGCCGGGATGAATGAGACCACGAAGGCCATCGCCAGGGTCGACGCCAGGTAGTCCAGCGGCAGGGCATCCGTAAGGGAGCGGGCTATGTCCTCGAATCGCCGGAACAGGTACAGCACGATCGCGCCGCTGGCCGCGGTGAGGACGCAGACGCCGCTGAACGCGGCTTCCAGATTCCTGCCGCGGTCGATACTGCGGGACACCAGCCAGGAGCCGACGGAGAAACCCAGAAGAAAACCGGCCACGATCAACGCGAACGCCTGGGACGTGGAGAGGCTGTAGGTGGAGAGGATGCGCACCCAGAGCATCTCATAGCTGAGACTGATGAAGCCGGTCAGGAACAGGACGTACAGCATGTAGGAATGCGGGGCCTGTTCCGCCTCCCCGGGGGAAGGCGGTCGGGCAGCCGACTTGCCCGCCACGATGATGGCGGCGACGAGCAGGTTGCCGGCCACCGCGATCATCAGCGTCGCCAGCACCCCGAATGCATTCACGAAGACGAATCCGGTCAGCAGCACGCCGGCGAAAGCGCCGAGGGTGTTGAGATAGTAGAGCCTGCTGAACCCCGACCCGAAGGTCGCCTTGGCCGTGAGGAAGTACTTGGAGATCAGCGGCATCGTGCCGCCGATGAGGAAGACCGGCGGCAACAGCACGAGGACCGCCAGGGCCAGCCGGATCAGCGACAGGCCATAGAGATCGAGGCGGTTGTAAGCGAACTCGTGGACGTACCGGAAGACCGGCACCTGCTCGATCACCACGTAGGAGGCCAGAGAGAATGCGGCGATACCCAGCTCCACGTGCATGTAGAGCCTGAGAGGGTTCCGGGTTCTTTCAGACCGCTTGCCGAAGTAGTAACTGCCCAGTCCCAGTCCCAGGAGGAACACGGCCACGACCGTGGCTACGGCGAAACTGCTGACGCCGAAGACGAGCCCGAGGAGGCGGATCCAGATCAGCTGGTAGATCAGAGCCGAGAATCCGGACAGGCAGATCGCGGCGAAGAAGAGCCGGGGGTTGAGGGTCCACGCCATTAGAAATTCATCCTGTCTCGGATGGAGATTCCGACGCAACCGGCCCACTGGTAGCGTTGACCGTTTCGCCGACCCGGAATCGATGATACCGGCCTGTCGTCGTCCATGCGTCTCGGAAAGTCGAACGTCACCCGCGGATAATACGAATGAAGATGATACCCCAGGAACTGTGGGCCGGACGAAATGCACATCGCGCCATGCGGCATGGCCATATCCGGGGATGGGATGCCGGTGTTCGATGCGGGGCGGTACTGGCCTTCGATAATGGACCGCTTCGCGAGAAACATCATCATTCTTCGCGGTGGCCGGAGTCGGAAGAAAGCCACGGAGGCGCTTGATGAACTGGCGGCGGTTCCGGCCGGTCAGGAGCATCCAATCATCGATACCGGACGCTACATAGGTGAGGGGTTCGATGATGAAAGGCTGGATATTCTGTTCCTGACCATGCCTGTCTCCTGGAAGGGAACGCTACAACAATACGTCGGCCGGCTTGATCGGCAGTATCGTGGCAAGTGCGAATCTCGTGTCTACGACTATGTTGACCAGAACCTACCGGTCCTCCGCAAGATGTATGAGCGAAGACTGAGGGGATATAGGGCTCTGGGCTACGATGTCACCGCGCCCAGGTAGCGCTTTGAATGCAGCCATCGTAACGGCTAATTCCTTGCGTGAGTCTGGCGTAAGCCCCAGCAAAAATGCTTTTGCGGACCGTCGCCAGACGATCAGGACGGAGCCCTAGACTCCTCGATGTGCGCTGCGCCCCAGGCGGCAACGGCGAGAACAGTATTTGACCTGGTCCCAGTCTTTCTTCCACTTGCGGCGCCAGGTAAACGGCAGCGAGCAAGTCGCGCAGATTTTTTGCGGCAGGTTTTGCTTTGCAGGCGTTGCTTGAGTTTGGGCGGTAACGCCTTCTGGCTTTAATCTATGTGTCGCGCGGATGAATGCGCTTTTGGATACCATTATCGTGATTCTTCGGCGTCCTGACGCCCGCTTTTGCAGGTGGCCAGTGGTCTGGCTATTGGACCTCCCGCTTCGCGCACGCTTGGAGTGAGCAGATTATGCAAGACACCAGGATCTACACAGCTTTGGCGCTGGCCGGCACGATCCCTTTCATTGCCGCAGCGCTGCTCCCGTTGCTGGGCCATGACTCGTTGCCGCATCTGGGTCCGCTGGATCAGCTGGTGGCCTCTTATGGGCTCGCGATCGTCTGCTTCCTTGCCGGTGCCCACTGGGGCACCTATCTTTCCGGCCGCCATGCCAATTCGCCTAACCTGTTTGTCATCAGCAATGTCGTATTCCTGGCCGTCTGGTTTGCGTATGTTGGCGCCGGCGTCAAATCGGCAATCGGCATTCAGATACTCGCGTTCCTGACACTGCTGTTTATCGATCTGCGCCTTCGAAGCAGTGACGTTATCACTGCGACGTATTTACGCGTGCGCACCGCGGCAACTCTGATTGCCATCATATCCCTGCTTGCCGTCATCGCGCAGTGACGCGCGTTGCGGTCATCGGCGCCGGAGTGTCCGGTCTTGTTGCCGCCCGTGAACTGAGTAAATGCAGTGAGGTAACGGTTTTCGAGAAGTCTCGCGGCTTTGGCGGCCGCATGGCAACGCGTTATGGCGCCGGATATGAGTTCGACCACGGCGCCCAATTTTTCACCGCGCGCTCACCGGAGTTTCAGGCGTTCCTTGAGCCGCTGATCGCGCATGGCACGGTCGCATGCTGGCGCGCGCGATTCGCCGAGCTGCATCGAAATGTGGTTACTGCGGCGGGAGATTGGGACGACGCGTATCCGCACTACGTTGGCGCGCCGCGCATGAACGCGATCGGCGCCTATCTTGCTGATGGTTTGGCAATCCGGCAGAACACGACCGTCGCGCAGCTTGACCATGGTGCCGATGGCTGGGCCCTGGCTGATAGCGAAGGTAACGAGTTGGGCCGCTTTGACTGGGTAGTCTGTGCGATGCCTGCGGCCCAGACCGCTGCGTTGCTGCCAGCGGATTCTCGATTGCGTCGTGCGGCAGAAACGGTGCAAATGCACGCCTGCTATTCGCTGATGCTGGGTTTCGACAATGCGCTTCCATTGCCGTGGCAGGCCGCGCTGGTGCATCGTGCCGATATCAGCTGGATTTCGGTCAACAGCAGCAAACCGCAAAGAGCTGATCGGTTCACGCTGGTGGTGCATTCGACGAACGCCTATGCCGACGCCAATCTCGATGTGCACCTGCCGTCGGTACAAAATCATCTCCTGGCAGAAGTCTCTGAGGTGATCGGTTTCGACTGCGGCCAGGCGTCTTTTGGCCAACTGCAAAGATGGCGCTATGCCAACGTTGACAAGCAATCCGGACCTGCCTGTCTGGTCGATAGCGAGAAGCAGCTTGCAGGCTGCGGCGACTGGTTTCAGCACGGCCGGGTGGAAGCCGCGTTCCTGAGCGGAGTGGAAGCGGCCAAAAACCTGCGCGTCATTGTTGAATGATGGGACACCAGCAGCTCGCGGCGCTAACGCCGCACCAGGGATATCGAGCCAGGCATGCTCTGCGCACCGCAGGATAAGGATCGCTCAGGATGTTGGTGATTCTCGGCAACCAGCTCTTCTCGCCCAGGCATTTGCCGGCAGCAAAGACGACGCTTGTATTTATGGCGGAAGATATGCAGCTGTGTACCTACGTCCGGCATCATCAGCAGAAGATCGTCCTTTTTCTCGCGGCGATGCGCGCCTACGCCGATGAGCTGGAAAACGCCGGCTATCAGCTTACTTATCATCGACTCGATCCATCAGACACCCGAAGTTATGAGGAAAAGCTCGAAGCAGCGCTTAGGGATCACGGCGAAACGCGCATTCAGCACTTTGAAGTCGAGGACAAGCCGATGGAAAACAGGCTGGTCGAATTCGCCAGCCGTAATGGCTACGACAGAGATGAACTGCCGTCACCGATGTTCACCTGCTCGCGTGCCGCGTTCTCCGAGTTCGCGAGCAACAAGTCGCGCTTGCTGATGGGCGACTTCTACAAGCAACAACGCCGACGTCTTGATGTTCTGATTGGCGCAGATTCACAGCCGCTGGACGGGCAATGGAGTTTCGACTCGGACAATCGCAAGAAACTGCCACGCAATGTCGAGCCGCCGGAAATGGTCTGGGCGACACCAGGTACTCATGAGAAGGATGTCATTGAGCTGGTGCGACGCGAGTTCAAGCACCATCCGGGCGACGCCCGCGAATTTGGCTGGCCAACCACGCGCAGTCAGGCGCATGAGTGGCTTAACGACTTCGTCGCCAACCGGCTGGACGACTTCGGGCCTTACGAAGATGCCGTCAGCTCGCGCTCTGTGACAGTCTTCCACAGCGTGCTGAGTCCCTGCCTCAACCTCGGCCTGCTGACTCCGCGCGAGGTCATCGACGCTGCGCTCGCCCGCGCGGATGACGTACCGTTGCAAAGTCTGGAAGGATTCGTTCGCCAGGTCATCGGCTGGCGAGAGTTTGTGCGCGGCGTCTATCGTAATTACAGCGCACAGCAGGACGCCGCCAATTTCTGGTCACACGAACGCGAAATGTCACCGAGTTGGCACGACGCGTCGACCGGCATTCCGCCGCTCGACGACACAATTCGCGCGGCGACGCGCTTTGGCTGGACGCATCACATTCCGCGCCTGATGGTACTCGGTAACCTGATGACGCTTTGCGAAATTCGACCGTCGAGTGCGCATCGCTGGTTCATGGAGATGTTCGTTGATTCATCGGAATGGGTCATGGGTCCGAACGTTTACGGTATGGGGCTGTTCAGTGACGGCGGTATCTTCGCGACCAAGCCGTATATATGTGGCTCGAATTATCTGCTCAAAATGAGCGACTACAAAAAGGGCCCATGGTGCGACATCGTCGACGGCCTGTACTGGCGTTTCATCGACAAACACCGCGAGTTTTTTAGCGGCAATCCGCGCCTTGCGTTGATGCCGAAGGCGCTCGACCGACTGGACAGAGAGCGACGAACACGGATTTTCGCCGCAGCCGAAGCGTTCCTCGACCAGCATACGGTTACATCGTAGGTATCCGGCAGATCCATGCGCCCAGGCCGGTTGGTTCTGGGCAGGCATCGACCTGCTTGCTGATGCCCGCGGCGTCCTCGAATTGAATCCGGCAGCTGACCATCGCAGTCACGCTGCCGGATCGTTCGAGTCGATCATCCCACATGAGCTAACCCCAATCCATCGACAACGGAGACTCCACGGATTCCATGTGCCGCGTGAAATCCACGTTAACGGCGCGCCATGGCCTTGAGGCAACAGCCGTTGTTTGCCGGCCAGCTTGTTCCGGTTTATCCAAGCTGCTACATTCCATTGCACAAAAAAAGAACGCCGATCTGTTGTCGTGATCTACCTCGACGCATTGTCCGGCGGGAACAAAAAGTGATTTTCCTAACCATGTCGGCCGTCGGGGGAGGGACCGTTGGGGGGGGCAGATCCGCAGCACCGCGCGGGCGAAGAGCCGGCCGCGCTCAAATGCGCCGAGGACAATATCCTCGACCAGCTTGTCCTGCCTGTTCCCGAGATGCTGGTCTTGCTGGATCCCGACGGCCTGATCCGCCAGGCCGGCGGCCGCAATCCAGGCACCCGTCTTCATGCGGTCAATTTCGCGCCCGGCCGGTCGGTACACGATGCCCTGCACCCTGACTGCTTGAACCCGTATTGCGCGTTAGCTCGCGCCTGGCCAAGCGTCTGGCGTCGCCATATGGATGGTTTGCCGGTCGAATGGATTTCAGCGGCCGTAGTGGAAAACGCGCTGTTGCGTTTCCGGCTTCAGTCCGTGGGCTATGCCTGCCGACTTCTGTTTACAGATGCGCTGGACGGCTTCGACGGGTGCTCGATCCTGTTCATCCAGGATATCAGCGCGATAGATGAACGACGCGCCGAAATCCAGAGGAAAAAAGAAGAGGCCGTCAGACAGCGCCGCGAACGGCCAAGGCGTGGCCGCAGTGTCCCGAGACGCCCATTGCCACCGGAACGTGCGGCCCCGGCCGAGATGCAGGATGTGGAGCGCCGGCGGATCGCGAGGGAGTTGCATGACGGGCTTGGCCAGACGCTGAGCCTGCTCCACTTCGAGATCGAGGGCATGCTGGAAGACGCACGCAAGCAGCCGCCGGGACCGGATCTGGCAAGAATGGAGCGCGCCAACGAGTACCTTCATGGTTGCCTCGGTGATCTCAGGCGCATCACACGGCATCTCAGACCAGCGATGCTCGAAGACCTTGGCCTGTGCGCCGCGCTCGAGCAGCTTGGCGCCGAGGTCGGGAGCGTGCGGCCCGGGCTGGAGGTCAGGGTCGATCTGAGCGCCAGCGAGACACGGGTGCCTGAGCGCCTGGCGCTCACCGTTTTCCGTGTTGCACAGGAATCGCTGAATAACGCCGCGCGCCACGCCGGGGCATCCGAGATACAGCTGGTGTTTGCGATGCCCGGAGACGGCATCGAACTCATGGTCCGGGACAACGGGATCGGTTTCGACGTCAAGGAGCCAGCAGGTTCAGGTTTCGGCATGAACAACATGCGCCAGCGAGTGGAATCCAGCGGTGGACGATTCCGCCTGTTCAGCAAACCGGCTCGCGGGTGCACGGTGCGCGCGAGCTGGACACCGGAGATGGTCAGGCTACTGAGATAGCAAGCCGTTGGTGATCGCGTAGGCGGTGACTTCGGAGACGTTGTGCAGATCCAGTTTGCGCATCAGCCTGGACCTGTGTTTTTCGATGGTTTTGACGCTGAGGCTCAGATATCCGGCTATCTCCCGGGAGGTATGTCCTTCGGCGATCAGCTTCAGGACCTCGCGTTCCCGTGAAGTCAGCATTTCCCAGCCGGCCGACTCGGCGCCGGTTTCCGGCCGCCCGATCTGCAGATAGCGTGTCATCACCCGGTCGCAGATCCCCGGGCTCAGATATTTCTTGCCGGCGGCCACATTGCGAATTGCCGAGAGCAGCTCGCCGCGGCCGTCGTCCTTGAGCACGTATCCGTCGGCGCCAGCCGCCAGCGCGGCTTGAATATGTGCGTCCTCTTTGTGAAACGTGAGGACCACGGCTCTGACCTGCGGATGCTTCCGCTTGATTACGCTGATAGACCGGGCGCCGTCAGTGCCCGGCATGGACAGATCCATCAGTACCAGGTCCGGTGGGTCCCGGTCGACTTTGTCGATGGCCATCCTGCCATCACCCGCCGTGCCGACGACTTCCAGGTCCGGCTCCTCGTTGAGCAGGGCAGAGAGACCGTCGCGCATGATGGCGTGATCATCCACGACCAGGATTCTGAAGATATGTCTCGCCGGCATTTTCGGCATCGCGCTGGCCATCGTCGGTTTCATCCGTTGCTCATGGGTCGCTGGGGCGCCGCTCATCTGTAGTCTCCGATTATAGGCGCTATCCTGGGCCCAACAGCGGCCGCCGTCGGCCGCTTCACTTCACCCTACCAGTTTGCCGTGGTCAACATGACCGGCAGCACCTCACAATCTTCCAGCGCCAGGCCGCTGGCCTGAAGCTGGAATCCATCCATGGTCGAGCCTACGCAGAAAGAGCCGGCGCCGGTCTCAATGCGGACCGAACCGAGGATGCCCATGGATTGCAGCTCAGCCACCAGTACGTCGGCGGCACTGGGAATGACCGGCAATGCTGCTGTGGGCTCCGTCTGGTCTCTGGTGACGATCGGTGTTTCCAATGCTGGTTCGTATGCTGCGGCAACGACAGGCATGTTGTGTTGCAGCAAGTCCAGCGTCTGCGCCTGGCTCTCCGGATTCGCGGCTGCGGCCATGCCGTGGGCCTCCAGCGTTTCTATCCGCTGCTGCTGCAGGCCGAATGCCGCCGCGAGCGTGCCGGCCAGCGCCAGCGCCAGACCCGCGGCCATGGCGCTGAACGATCGTGTCCGTCTGCGCTGACCGCGCTCCATGTCCGCCCTGCGCTGATCCAGCGAGCGGTCAAGCCGGTCCGTGGCGTGGCGGGCGATAGTGTCGACGCGCGCGAACAGCTCCTTGCGCATGCGTTCTTCGTATTGCTCCAGGATTGCAAATTCGGCCAGCAGATCCCGGCGCAGCTTCTCATGATGCGTTTCCAGTATCGGGCCGAGCTGGTCGGCGAGCTGGTCGGCCGGCTGGTTGCCGAGGCTCGTGGTCGTGGGGACCGGACCCTCGGCCTGACGCGACCCGGTGCGCAATGTTGTCGCGTGGATAGGCGTGACGTTCGAAACGCCGGACCGCCGGCGGTTCGCCTCCGGCAGCAGGTCCATCCGGTTCAGGATGTCTATCAGCGTGGACTCGTCATCGGTCTTCAGATAGATCTCGTCGGCACCGAGTTCCCGGGCTCGCGCGGTAAACGTATCCGTGTCCTGGGACGTGTACATGACGATAGGCAGCCGCGCGTTGCGGGGCTGCGCGCGAAGCTGACGCACGGCTTCCAGCCCCTGGATGCCGGGCAACAGGTGATCCATGAACACCACATCCGGCAGCGGTCCGGCAAGCTGTCTTAGCGCGGCTTCGCCAGTACTGGCGGTCTCGATCTCGAAGCCGAGACGCTTGAGCTGGCCGGCCAGCACATAGCGGGCAATGTGAGAGTCGTCGACCACCAGCGCGCGGCGGCGGACCCCGAGTATGTCATGCGGTGCGGTTGCCATGTTTGCTTCCCCCGTCTGGCAAATCACCAGAATCCGAGTGGCCCGGCGGACGGACAGCCTGGATGGACCGTCCGTCCGCCTTTGACGTCAACCGGGCCGGAGCGTGACAGTCCAGTCACGCTCCGGCCCTGCCGATCTACTACTGACCCTGGTACGGCCGCATCATCTCGTGGTCTTCGTGAGACAGGATGTGGCAGTGCCAGACGTAGCGTCCCGGCTTGTTGAAGGTCATCTTCACCCGGGTCACCTGGCCCGGCAGCGCGGTCACCATATCCCGGCGGGTCTGCTCCGCCGGGGCCGGGCCGGTGGTCGTGCCGTCCACGAGGGCGATGTTGTCCAGCCGGAAGCCCAGGCCCACGGTGCCGTTATGCTGCTGGGTCGGCTGCTCGAACACGTCGGCGGTATAGTCTCTGCCGGTTCATGACCTCGAAATGCACCAGGTGCACGTGGACCGGATGGGCGTCGCCGGTGGCGTTGTAGAACTCCCAGACCTCCGTCGAACCGAGCGTCGGATATCTCGGTGATCGGCTGGAACCAGGTGAGTGATCCGTTGACCGTCGTGCCGTTGATATCCATCGTAGGCTCCGCCGTGCCGAGCAGGGGCTGCAGCCGGCCGAACTCGTCCATGCCCTCGAACAGGGCCAGCTTGCGAGTGATGGTCGTGTCGGGCACGTTGACGCCGCCGCTGAGCTCGTAGCCGTCCGTGACGTTCGTGTCCAGGACCGCCGTATCGAGCGGCAGATTCACGTCGAAGGCCATGACCCGGTCGGTCCGCCGATCCGGGAACAGATCATCGAAGGGATCGGGCAGGTCGCCGCCGAAGGGCGCGTCGCCCAGCAGGTTCTGGACGATGACGCGGCTGCCGACCGGCACGTTGTTGAAGTCGATGATCAGATCCAGCCGCTCGCCGGGGATGAAGTCGATCTCGTTGACCTCCGCAGCGCTGGCGCGCAGGCTCTGGTCGGAGCCGATCACCAGGAACGGCAGATCGTATCCCACAGCAGGATCGGTCTCGCCCGCCGGCACCACCTTGAGCTTCAGACGCATGAACCGGCTGTCCGTGCCGTTGAGGAAGCGCACCCGATACTGCCGGGGTTCCACGTTGTAGTACGGCCAGATGGTGCCGTTGACTACGATGTGGTCGCCGAAGAACTCAGCCAGGGCCGTCGGTCCGCCGCCCGGGAACAGGTCCGGCGGCAGCGCCACCCCCTGGCCGGTGATGAAGTCGTCATGGAACGGATCGCCCGGGAACGCCGAGTAAAACAGTTCGCCGGTGCTGCGGAACATGCGATCCTGGACCGCGAAGCCCAGCTCGTAGGGGTCCGCCGGCAGCCCGAGCGGGTTGCCCGGCAGCCCGGTGTCGGCCGCGTCGCGCACCGGGAAGAAGCCGGCGAGGCCCGCATAGACGTTCAGCCGGGTGATGCCCAGGGCATGATCGTGATACCAGGTCATGCCCGCGGTGTCGTTCCAGCCGGGCCGCCCGTAGAGATATTTCTTCTCCACCCAGCGCGGTCCGCGGACCCCGTAGCCCGGCGAGAAGAAATACTCCGGATTGCCGTCGAAGGGGCTGTCGTTCTTGCCGCCGTGCACATGAGGCACCACCGGCACGCCGTTGGCGGCGATGGAGAACTGGCGATAGTCGACGCCGTTGACCGAGCTGGCCCCGTGCAGGGCATAGGCCCAGTGCAGGCTGGTATCCACCGGCAGGAGATGCGGCAACGGCAAGCCGGCCGCGTCGACCAGCTTGTTCTGCCAGGTGACCTCCAGCGGATCGTCGGCCACGTGCCGTTCAATGGTGCGTCCAGGCCAGGTCACGCTATTCCTGCCGTTCTCGCCATAGCCCCAGATTGTGGTCGGCACGGGCGTGACGCCATCGGCGCCGACCAGTCCGGTCATCTGTACTGCCTGCGCCATCTGGATTCGCAATTTGTTGTTCTTCGGCACGTACTTGAAACCCGCGGCCATCGCGTTCGGAGCCGGATTCGCAAACAATGGCTGAATGCCGGGGTCGCTAAGGCCCAATGCAAGCGGCCCGCCATAGGCTTCCCGGATAAATCGGTGCCAGGGAACTGACGCAGTCACGCCAAGCATGGCGCTGGCTTTCAGAAACTCTCTTCGGGATACCATATCTTCTCCCCCCATCAGGTGTGATCACGGATTCGGCCGGTGGGTCCGGACGCAATTCCAGAGTCATTGATACCAGTCGCCATCGCGGCGTGGGATGGGGTGTCGACCCCCAATCAGGACTGGAAATCCCTACTCGGTCCGGGGGAAAGACCGGGCCGCCGCTTGCCGGGCGATTACCCGGCTGAACCATCGACGGTGATGGGTGCCCAGTGTCGAAAGCTTAGTGGCCAGTGCCAGTGTCGTGTTGCAGAGCCTCGACTCTTTGTTTCGCCGACTCGGCCCACGCGTAACCGGGAAAGTGTTCAAGCAGGCTTTCCAGCGTGCGGATCACATCTTCATATGCATGCTTTTGCATCTGGCAGATGATCAACATCTTCATCACATCCATCTGGCCGGGCTGTTCCTGATCCAGCCACTTCAGGATTTCCAGCGCCAGATCCAGATCGCCCTGGTTCTGGTAACGCATCGCGGCGAGCGCGATATCGCGGCTGAACTGCTGTTTCCGCAGATCAGGATGGTGGTTCATCTTGATCTCAGGCGGAGGCGGACGCCCCGAGCCGGAGCCACGATAATTCCAGCTTTCGTCGAGGATCTTCAGGTCCAGATCGAAAATATTCACCTGCGGGCTGAGCAGCTGGACCATGCTCAGCTGATCCATTAGCAATAATTTCCGGCGCAGCGCGGGATCGGCGAGGTGGGCGAGGCACTCGATCTGAGGGTCCTCGTCGGCGGTGGCCAGTTCGAAAAACTCGGTGGTCTTCTGCTCCCACATTTTCAGCAGACGATTCACCTTGTCCGACTTGCGGAACAGGATAAAGCCGACATTAAACATCGGCTGTCCATAGTGTTGCCGGCTGTAGCTGTTGTCCGTCGCGCATTCGACCATCGCAATGTCGTGCTCTTCGAGCAGCGTAAACACGGACCCGATCTCCGGGCTGTAGACACGGGTATCCGAATCCAGATGCAGGGTGAGGTCATAGGGTGAGCGGGGCAGACAGCGGATTCGATCCAGCTGACCTTCCGACCAGCTTCGATTGAAATTCTCGACGGTTTCTACCGGGATCACGGTGTCAAAGCAGGACGCCCGGGCAAACGCAGATTCCACCAGGTTGGTAAACAGCGTGATCGGCAGATCCGGCGCCACGGTCTTCACGCTGGTTGCCGACAGGAATGCCTCGGCGACGTAGCGATCCTTTTTCGTGGCGACGTAGACGATGCCCTTACTCTTGTCATTCATCTCGAACGTCCTTTCAATCCCTTGGTTCCAACTCTGGCGAGTCACGTCGCGCGGCAGACAGATATGTCTGCCGGATAAGGCGCTACCCGATGTTGGATCCGAGCGGCTGCTGATTAGCGCCGCTGGTGTTCATACTAGCAAAACCCCGATGACCGACCGTGGACGCCCTGACAGCTTCAGTCAGGCGGATTTCCGCTCGCCGGAACACTGTCGTTGAACCCTGCAGCACGGCTGTGGCCCAATGTGGCAGCATGTCGGGCATCCGAGGGGAGATGATGAACAAAATACGCCTTCTTCCGTTGGCGTGCCTGCTGGTGCCTGTTGCTCGGGAGCTCCGTTGAAGTGGAACAAAACGCGATCGCGAGCTCACCCGGGAGCGTCTGCATGGAAGGACCGCTGGCACAGTCTGGCCCTTGTATCGGCGACTGGAAGATCGCCGACGCAGGGCAGGAACAGGACGGCAGCAGCTGGCCTGCTGTATATCGCATCAGTGCGAGGCCCTGGGATGCCTAGAGATACAGGCACTTGAGTCAGTCTGATCGCGACAAGTGGAATCTGCGCTATCGGGAAGGTGCATACGCCACGCGCAAGCGCCCGTCCGCAATCCTTACCCACTGGCTGGCGCGGGTCGAGGCCGGGCGTACCGAGCCCCGGGCCATCGATCTGGCCTGTGGAATCGGCCGTAATGCTCTGTATCTGGCGCGACAGGGTTGGCGAGTCTCAGCCGTGGACGTTTCCGAAGTGGCGCTGGAACGGCTGGCAGCGACCGCCGAAGCCGAACATCTGCCGATCACTTGCGTGCACAAGGACCTTGAGGGTTGCGAAAACGGCATCGCCGATCTGATCGATCAGGGGCCGTATGACCTGGCAATAATTATCCGCTACGCCAACCTGCCTTTGATCGTTGCGCTCGAGCCCGCCTTGCGTTCCGGTGGCTACCTGATTGCGGAAGCCCACCTGGTGACAGATCAGCCGGTGGCCGGCCCGGGTAACTCCCGCTTCCGGCTGGTGCCGGGCGATTTGAGCAAAGCCGCCGCGGGACTGGAGATCATCGCCTGTGACGAGGGCATCATTGAGGACCCTGACGGCCGCCGGGTCGCTCTGGCTCAATTGGTAGCGCGCAAACCCTGAGGCAATGCGCAGAAGCGGACTGACCGGAAAGAGCCCGGGTCTATTTCGACTGCTCCTCCGACGCCGGCAGCACCAGCACCGGGAAGCGCCGGTCGCGGATCACCGCTTCGCTGACGCTGCCCATCAATTTGCGGTAGATGGCCCCGCGTCCGTGCGAACCCATAATGATCAGGTCGGCGCCCCAGCGTTCCGCTTCGCGCAGTAGCGTGGGACCGGGATCACCCCGGATCAGCAGCGTATCGCACTGAATCTGGGACTCGGCGAGCGTTTTCGCATGTTCATCGAGCAGGTCCCGCCGATCCTGCAGTTCCGCAGGCACCGGCTCGGTAATGACCTTGCGCTTGACCTGGCGACCAAAAACGTCGGCCTCGCGCGGCGCAATATGCAAAAGCAATACCTGCGCACCGACGGCGCCGGCGATTTTGGTGGTCAGGGATACAACCGCGGGGCTGATGCCTGATCTGTCTATTGCAGCCAGGATTTTCATCGTTTGAGGCCTTGCCGTGAGGCAAATTTGCGAACGGTCCCCAATTCTATCCCGGCGAAGCAGACAAGTCAGCGCGGAACAGGGCCGGAGACCTGGTTTGTTGCAAGGCCAAACCGACGGTCAAGCCATCCGGTCTTTGCATCGGACCGTGTTAATTTACCCGCCCATGGCGGTTGACAGCGAAATCTCACGGGCGATGGCATTGCATCGGGCGGGCAATCTCGCCGAAGCCGAGCGATGCTATCGCCAGATTCTGCGGGTCAATCCGCAGCAGGACGCGGCGCTGCATCTGCTGGGCGTGATCCGGCTGCAGCAGCGCGATTTCGCGGAGGGTATCGAGCTCATCAGGCAGTCTGTCGAGTCCGGCCAGCCGACCGCGGAACGCCTCAAGGACCTGGGGTCTGCGCTATGGGCAGGCGAGCAGTTCGAACAGGCTGAAGCCGCCTATCGCTCGGCGCTCGCGCTCAGGCCCGATTTTGCGCCCGCCTGGTCCGGTCTGGGTGGAGTGCTGGCTCAAACCGGACGCATTACCGATGCGATACACGCATTGCGCAAAAGTATTGCCAACGGCACGCGGATGCCCAGGATCGGACTCCAGCTGGCCGCGTTGCTGGCCGACGTGGGTGACTACAGCGCTGCTGCAGATGTCTTTCGAGGCGTGCTGGAGCGCGATCCGGGGCAGGCCAGGGCAGCCGCCGGACTGGCCCAGATTCTGCTGAAACTCAACCACGCTGCTGAGGCGGAAGCGGTCTGCCGCCAGGGATTGCTTACCAACCCTGGCGATGCCGAATTGCTCGCTGTGCTTGGCGAGAGCCTGCTCAAGCAGGATCGGGCCGAGGAGGCCGCATCAGATCTGCGTCGGGCGCTGCGGGCTAATCCCGGTCATGGCTGGGCTTTCTTCAACCTGGGGCAGGCGCTGATCAGGACCGGGCGGCTGGACCAGGAATTTCTGCACCGCTGGCTGTCTTTGCAAGGCCCGATTCCGCCGACAGTGATAAGGGCGGCGATCGACCATCTGAAAGGACTGCCGGAATGCAGGCAGCTTGAACAGCTGGCAGCATCAGGCAAGGACTGCGAAGGGATAGATCTCGCTGGCGAGGCCGCGAAAGCGCTGGTCGCCAACCCGATATTGCTGCTCCTGATGCGCCGCGCGCTTATCGAAGACATGGCAATCGAGCGATTGCTGGGCGAGATACGTCGTGCATTTCTGCGGCATCAGGAACGAGCTGATATCCGGCCAGACCACGGTGCGCAGAGGCTGGATTTTCTTTGCGCGCTGGCCGAACACTGCTTTCACAATGAATACGTGTTTCCCGTGACGGCCGAGGAATCCGCGGCCTTCAATCGCCTTCGCGCGCAGATCGAACGTGGCCTGCAGGAGAACAGAAATCTGGATGCCGGGACGATTGCCCTGGCCGCGGCCTACTTCCCGTTGCACAGTCTGGCCGGAAGCGATCGCTTGCTCGAGCGACCCGAGTTCAGACAAGTTCAGCCAGTTCAGGATCTGCTGCGGCAGCAGGTCGTCGAGCCGCGCGAGGAGCGCATGCTGGCTGCAGGGATTCCTGAGTTGACCGGTATCGCCGACGACGTGTCGAGAGCCGTGCGCATGCAGTACGAGGAAAACCCCTATCCCAGATGGCGGGATATTTCCCGACTCGAGACCCGGCCGATTCAGGCTGTATTGAGCGGCCTTTTCCCGTTCCTGGCCACGGCGGAAATCGAGTGGCCAAGGCATCCGCGGATACTTATCGCCGGCTGCGGCACCGGACACCAGCCGATTGCCAGCGCGCAGAGATTCCGCGGGTGTCACGTCACCGCACTGGATCTGAGCCGCACGAGTCTGGCCTACGCGAAACGCAAGACCCTTGAGGCCGGGCTCAGCAACATCGATTACGTTCAGGGCGACATTCTCGAGCTGAAAGGCATGCCGCAGGCGTTTGATCTGATCGAATGCGCTGGCGTGCTGCACCACATGTCCGATCCGCTGGAGGGCTGGCGTGTGCTGCGTGGTTTGCTCGCGCCCGGCGGGCTGATGAAGATCGGTCTTTACAGCGAGCTTGGGCGCAGATCGATCGTCGCCGCCCGCGACCTGGTAGCGATAAATCGGCTGGACGCCAGTCCCGACGGGATCAGGCAGGCCAGGCAGATGATCGCGCAATTGCCGCCTGATCACGCTGCGTACCAGGTGCAGCAAAGACCGGATTTCTATTCGATGTCCACCTGCCGGGATATGATTCTGCATGTGCAGGAGCATCGTCTTGACACGTCGCAGCTCGAGCAGTGGCTGGAAGCCCTGAAGCTGGAGTTTCTCGGCTTCGAGCTGTCGTCATCGGCGATAGCCAGGGATTATCGCAGGCGTTTCCCGGATGACCACGACATGCGTTCGCTGCGCAATTGGGGCGAATTCGAGCACGACAACACCGGCGCTTTCTCCGGGATGTATCTGTTTTGGGCGCGCGATGCCGCAGCCGCGCCAGCAAGCGATCCCGGCGTCTCCTGATCGTTGCCGCTACGCCCGGCGGTCAATGTGTCCCTAGCCATGCGGCGGTTGAAAATTTCGTTCCCGAGCGCCCCCATGCAGTCGAGGAGAGCGCAAACCAGCGGCTGGATCGTAGTGCCCGGACGCGGCCGGGCTGCTACTATTCGAAGCGTCGTTCCCCGGCAGCAAGCCCATCTGAATTTGCGCAGCCGAACCATCCGCGTCGACGTATATCGGCACCAATCAGGAACAGGCCATGGCAGAGACTTTCCGCTATTCTGACTTTCAGCGAGCCGGCCTCGCGATAGAGAACGAGATCAGCTTCAACGATGTCGTGGAGATTCCCCGTCGCGATGCCGACGGCAATCTGATCCCGGTCGTTTCGCCGCCGATCAGACTGAGCGGCGGCGAGATCGTAAGGCTGATCAGCCCCTATATCCGGGTAAGACTGATGGAACAGGTCAAGGCCGTGGTGCCGCTGGCTCTGTACCTGGCGCTGTTCCAGTTGCTGATCCTGGACCAGCTGGTAGAGGATTCCTGGCTGATCACCGGGGGGCTGTTTGCAGTCATCGTCGGTCTGATGTTCTTCATGGAAGGTCTGAAACGCGGTCTGATGCCTTTCGGGGAAGTGATCGGCAACGGCCTGCCTCGGAAATCGGCATTGCCGGTTGTGCTTTTTATCACGCTGCTTCTCGGCATCGGGGTGACGTTTGCCGAACCGGCGATCGGCGCGTTGCAGGCAGCCGGGGGCAACGTTTCGGTCGAGAAAGCGCCCTATTTGTATGCACTGCTCAATGACTGGTCGGGGGCACTGGTTATGGTGGTCGGTGTGTCGGTCGGTCTCGCCGCCGTATTGGGGACGCTCCGGTTTCTCTATGGCTGGAGCCTCAAGCCCCTGATCTACCTGGCGCTGGTGCCGTTGCTGTTACTGACCATCTACGCATCAACTGATCCGGATCTGGTGGTAATGCTCGGGCTTGCGTGGGACGCTGGCGCAGTGACCACGGGTCCGGTGACGGTCCCTCTGGTCTTATCCCTGGGCATCGGTATCGCCGCGGCAGCAGGCAAAGGTGACTCGGGTCTTTCCGGTTTCGGCATCGTCACGCTGGCTTCGCTGTTTCCGGTGATCGGCGTTTTGCTACTGGGGTTCTACGTTTCGACCACGGTGAGTCCCGCTGAAATCATCGAGGCCGCGCAGGCCGCGCAGGCCGCGCAGGCGATGACTGGCGCAGTGCCAGCCTGGTACGAAACCAGCCCGGGCGTGGAGATTATTCTCGGCATCCGGGCCATTCTGCCGCTGGTTATTTTTCTGTTCATTGTGCTCAAGCTGGTTCTGCGTGAGTCATTGCCACATATTGGCGAGATTCTCTACGGCATCACGCTGACCATCATCGGCATGTGCATCTTCAATATCGGGCTTACCTACGGCTTGTCACAGCTGGGCGCCAACGCAGGCAGCATGGTGCCGTCCGCATTCATGGCGATCGAGGGTGCGCCGCGATCGCCGATCTATGTCTATACGGTCGGTCTGACGGTGGCGATCGTGTTTGCCTGGGTGCTTGGTTTTGGCGCCACCATCGCGGAACCCGCGCTGAATGCGCTCGGCGTCACCGCAGAGGACCTGACCAACGGTGTATTCAAGAAGAAAACTCTGATCTATGCGGTATCGACCGGAGTCGCATTCGGCATCGCTGCGGGCTTGTGCAAGTTGATCTTCAATCTGCCGCTGGTGTGGATGATCGTGCCGGGTTACCTGGTCGCGATTGTGCTCACCTTCCTGTCGGATGAGACATTCGTCAACGTGGCATGGGACAGTGCGGGCGTGACCACAGGGCCGATCACGGTTCCACTGGTGCTGGCGATGGGTCTCGGGTTTGGCAACGCGACTGATGCGGTAGAGGGTTTCGGGATCCTGTGCATGGCGTCTATCGGTCCGATTATCACCGTGATGTTGACCGGTCTTTGGTCGCGTTATCAGGCCAGACGTGAGGCCCGGGCCGCGACCACCGGGCCCGCCATTTCAGCTGCAAACGAGGTCCAGGCAATCGTATGAGCAATATCGTCTATTTGACCGATGTGTGGATGATTACCTGCATCGTTTCGACGGGGAGCAAACAGGTCGAAAAGATGCTTCTGGCGGCGAGAGATGTGGGCGCCCAGGGCGCGGTCGGCTATCACGCGCGTGGTTATGGGGCCCGGGAGCGCCTCGGCGCGCTGGCGGTTGCGGTCGAGGCAGAAAAGGATGTCATCAATGTGCTGGTCTCCACCGAACAGCGTGACATCGTATTCGAAACCATGTTCAGGGCTGGTGGCCTGGACCGGCCCGGCGTCGGAATCATGTACATCTCGCCGGTCGAAAAGGCCGCGACCTATGTGCCGGATGCGGTCGTCAGCAGACTGAAGAAAGGTCGCGGAGAGGGCGGCGGATCATGACCATGCCTGTTATGCGCTTGCCGTCGGTTCCCGGTGAGCCGTGCAAGTTGATTACCGCTGTGGTGCCTGATGACGGCAGCGACCTGACCCTGATGCGGGCCCTGCGCGAGGAGAAAGGCATCATTCGGGCCAATAGCATCTCTTGCTACGGAAGCTCCATCCTGGCCGAAGCCAGATCCCGGCGCGGCAAGTTGCCAGTGCCGAAACTGGTACGGATCGTCGAGGTGCTGGTGGCAGAAAACGAGGCACAAGAGGTGTTCGACTTCGTCTGCGACAAGGCCAACATCGGGCGCCCGGGCGGGGGCATCGTATTGCAGGCACCCGCGCCGTTTGCGACGCCCTACGTGATGCCCGAGGGCGTATCGGACGAGGAGCCCTAGTTGTCCGATCAATCTCGAGTCGCCCCGACGCGAAGCTCGATCCGCTGAGGTCGCGGCTTATCACTGGTCGGGATGTTTCGGCTATTGATGTGGTACCTGGTATTTCCAATACGGCCGCTGGGGGCGCTCGAGCAAGATGTCCAAGCTGATTCCCGAGAAAGAAGCACAAAAGCACGTTTTCCCGATATTCCCGGTGCCCGTCTATATCCGGGCGGTCGTCGACGATGAGGAATTCAATCTGGACCTGGTGCGCAAGATCGAGGCGCTGAGGGACGATGACCCAAAAGGTATCGAAATCTGCGAGCGCGAGTACCGGATCGGATACACCTCTTTTTTCAGCCGTAACCAGATTCATCAGGAATCCGATTTTTCTGAGATCGCCGAACATATCCTCCGTCATGGCCGGGCTTTCGCCCGAGCCGTGGGTTATGCGATCGATGATCCACCGCTCAATTTCAACCTGATGTTCGGCACCATCAATGTGACTGGCTCGAGCCACGAATTGCACCGGCACCGCAACAGCCTGATCAGCGGCACTTACTATGTGTCGGCGGACAAGACGTCGTCCAAGATTTCCTTCCTTGATCCCAAGGCCGGTTTTCGCATGCATGAGCCCGGCGGGTTCGCCGCGCAGACACCGTTTAGTGCACTGGAATTCTCAGTCCAGCCGCGTTCGGGGGTTCTGGTGATGTTCCCGTCTTACCTGGAACATTCGGTAGCCGTGCACATGGGCGAAAAGCCGCGGGTCGGGATCACGTTCAATCTGGACCTGATCGACCCGGCGCGCGTGCCGGGCAAGGCAGCCGTGCCGCAATACTGAACATGATTTGCGCGGCTGCCGCGCTCGTCGTTGTCCTGGCGGCAGCATTCGGGCAAAAAAAGGGGCGGTCCATCCGGACCGCCCCTTTTGTTACTCGATGTGCGCCGTCAAGGCGCGACACTTCGTAATCAGGCAGCTTTCAGGTTGTCGGCTGCCTGTTTGCCACGCTCGGTGACGACGTCGTAGCTGACGCGCTGGCCTTCGGCCAGTGAGCCCATGCCAGAACGCTCAACGGCGCTCACGTGCACGAAAACGTCTTTATCACCGGACTCCGGCTGGATGAATCCGAATCCCTTGGCGGGGTCGAACCACTTTACAGTTCCAATAGCCATGTTTGGCCTCCATATCAAAAAGCCGCGCGCAAATCGGGCGCGGTAACGAACAACCTGGTCGTAGTGGGTGGCTTGAAACGAACGCCCGGGAACCAGGCGGATAGCTGAAAGGCAGGCCAAAACGTAGATCGCGGGCGCAGTGTGAGGGATGTTGCGTCGCAAAGCAAGCCGCAAGCCGACGGATTCGAGCGGTGGTGGCCTGGCAAACCGGGATCGGGGCGGCATCAGCAGTCCGCCTCGTGCCGTACATGGGAAGTCCTGAGATAATCGTCGCTGCGCGACGCCTGGGCGGCGCTGTGCACAGCGCCTTGTGGCTCGAGTCGCCGAGGCTGTGCTTGCTTATCGTTGTTGGAGATCCAATGCTAAAAGGACTACGCGACTTTCTGAAGCTGGAGACCGCCAGCGGCATCCTTCTGGTAGGCGCCGCCGCGCTGGCCATGATCGTCGCGAACTCGCCGTTGGGTGGTCTGTATGGCTCCCTGCTGAACATCCCGGTCGAAATCCGGATCGGCACTTTCGAGATTGCAAAGCCCTTGCTGCTTTGGGTCAACGATGGCCTGATGGCAGTGTTCTTCCTGGTGGTTGGCCTTGAGCTCAAGCGCGAGTTTATCGATGGAGAGCTGTCCGACTCCAGCCAGATTGTCTTGCCCGCGCTGGCCGCGATCGGCGGCATGCTGATTCCGGCGCTCATTTACGCCTGGATCAATCTGGGGGATCCAGCGGCCTTGCAGGGCTGGGCGATACCGGCCGCAACGGACATCGCTTTTGCACTCGCTATTCTGGCCTTGCTCGGTGACCGGGTTCCGTTGTCGCTGCGTGTCCTGCTGGTGTCGATCGCTATCTTCGACGACGTCGGTGCGATCGCCATCATCGCGTTGTTCTATACCAGTGACCTGTCTTTGACCGGCCTGACGGTCGCGGCCGGATGTCTGCCGCTGCTTTATTTTCTGAATCGCCGCAAGGTCCTTGAACTGACGCCGTATCTGCTGATCGGGCTGGTGATGTGGGCTGCCTTGCTGAAATCCGGCGTTCACGCGACTCTGGCTGGCGTTGTGCTGGCGTTCTTTATCCCGATCCGTGACTCCGAGAAAGAGCCCTCGCCGCTACACGATCTGGAGCACGATCTGCACACCGCGGTGGCTTTCGGCATCCTGCCGGTGTTTGCGTTTGCCAACGCCGGCATTCCACTCGGCGGAGTCACGCTTGAATATTTGCTGCACCCGGTTCCGCTGGGCGTGTTCGCAGGCTTGTTCTTCGGCAAGCAGGTCGGGGTGGTTCTGTTCGCCTGGCTGGGGGTGCTGACAGGCCTGGCTCGCTTACCCAGGGAGCTGTCGTGGCTGCATATCTATGGCGTGGGTCTGTTGTGCGGTGTGGGTTTCACGATGAGTATGTTTATCAGTTCGCTCGCGTTCGAGAATACGGGCCTGAATCAGCTGTTTGATGAGCGTCTGGGCATCATCATCGGCTCGCTGCTGTCTGGCGCGGCCGGGTATTTCGTGCTCAGGGCGGCATTGCCAGCGGCTGATCCGAGGGTTGCTGCCGGAGATTAGTCATCCCCGGAGCGGATTGCAGCGGATCGCTCAGGCCGGCTGGAGCAGCCGGTCCGGCAGTTCTCTCAACACTCGCTGGAACACGCTTTTTTCACCAGTGGCACGGCCGAGCACCAGAGCGCCCTGAATCGCAACTATGGCGTCTTCGGCCCGCGTTTCGGCTGCTGCGTGTTCCAGGCCAGCTGCTTGTATGACCTCGGCCAGCGCGTTCCGGAAGCGATGGATCGAACCCTTGAGCTGGGGCTGGAACAGCTCGCCGGCGCTGCCGAAGCCGAACAGGTCCAGCGTGCACGAAGCGCCGCCCTGGTTGTAAAACTCGTTCAAGCCGTCGGTCATTACGCGCAGCCGCCGCTCGGGGTCGGCGCGTTGCTTGAGCGGGGCGATGACCAGAGTGCTGAACCTGCTGCCGACGTGGGCCAGCACGGCGCCGGCCATTTCCTGTTTTCCGCCCTTGAAGTAGTGATAGAGGCTGGCTTTGCCCAGACCCGTGGCGGCCGACAATCTGGCGATGCTGGCCCCGTCATAGCCATATTCCCGGAATACCGTGGTCAGGCGGTCCAATACTTCCGTTTTTGGCATCAGCGCTGCGGGCATCGCGGCTCTCAGTTAGAACGTTCGGTACAAATTACCATCCCGCGTTGTCTTTGACAATCAGGACAATACGGGTGCCGGGGCTTCAATAGAGGACCTGCCGGTCATCTAGTGCCGCAGCTCGAACGGGAGCCTCACCACAAAACAGGCGCCGTCTCGATAGCTGCGGTCGAGTTCGAGGGTCCCGTCATGCGCCTCGGCTACAAGCCTCGCCAGATACAGGCCGAGACCACTGCCGCCGGTATGGCGGGTCCGGGAGGGGTCGCCGCGGTAAAACGGTTCGCCAATGAACTCGACCTGCGTGTCCGGGATTCCGGGGCCATGATCTCGAACGCGAATAATCCACGCGTCTTCAGCCAATTCGAACTCGACGGAAACCGGACCATCCTCGGGGCTCGAATACCGCAGCGCGTTGCTGACCAGATTTTTCAGCATCAGCGTCGCTCGAGCCTCATCCACATTGATCCACAGCGAATCCGGCGCGAACAAGCGGATACGCTCCCGTTCCCGACTGAAGAAATTATCCACCAGGCTGCCGGCGAGCTCCGCAGCCGATACCCGCGACAAGCTAAGCCCCGCATGGCGGCTGTTCAGGCGCTCGGCTTCGAGCAGCGTGGTGATGATTTTCTCCATCTCCCTGACGTCTTGCTTCAGGCCCTCAATACCTGGCGTGTCGTCGGCAAGCGCCAGCGCCAGAGTCAGACGCGAAAGAGGTGAGCGTAGTTCGTGGCTGATGCCGAGCAGCAGCTGGCGTTTGGCATCGAGCATGCGCTGAACGTCGTCAGCCATCTGATTGATATCGGTGGCCAGATCACCAAGCTGATCGCGGCGGATATCGGTAATCCGGTACTGAAAGTTGCCGCTGCCGATCTCAGCCGCACCGTGCTGGATCGCGCCTATCGGTTTGAACAGCCAGCGCACGGCCAGATAGGCCAGCAGGACCAGGAACAGACCGAAGCCCATGATGATCGGGGTAAGCTGACGGACCACGGCCTGGTCAGAGATCTTCGGCGTCGACACGATGATCGCGTACGGGTCCTGATCGATCTTCAGATAGCCGTGCCCGCCATCAGACGCAAACTGGACCCCGTCTACCCCTCGCAGCCACGCCTCGGTTTCTTCGCTGAATACGCCGGCTCTGCCGAACTCCAGTTGCTCGAGCCTTGGAAACGCGGCATCCGAGGCCCAGTCCAGCTCGGGCCCTGTGATGCGAATGTCCACCGGCACCTTCCTGGTGATCTCCAGCGCGTTAGTGATCCGTGGCGGGTTGCCGATATCGCTCTTTACGTACTCGACATGCAGAGAAAGGTGGCCGCTGACCAGTTCGCGCAGCTGATCAGTCGCGTAGACCCAGCGGATGCCGAGAATCGCGCCGTACGCGAACAGAGCCCCCATCACCAGGAAGATCGCCAGCAGTCGAAATGACAGCGACCGCGCGAGCCGCCTAAACATGTTTGCTGCGACGCCCGACGAATACATAGCCGCGGCCCCAGACGGTCTGGATAAAACGCGGCGGCTTGGCAGTGTCCCCGATCTTCTGACGCACCCGACTCACCATGATGTCGACGGAGCGAGTCTGGATGTGTGCATCGATACCGCGCAGTTCGGACAGAATCTCATCTCGCGACATCTTCTTGCCTGCGTTACGCGCCAGCAGGTTCAGCAACTCGTACTCCATTGAGGTCAAGTCAATGATCTCCCCTTCGATCGCGACCGTGCGCGCATCGGTATCGACCGTGATGCCATCAAAACGCAGCGTAGTGGAGTCATCGTCCGTGCGTGCCCCGATACGACGCAGAATCGTCTGGATCCGGGCGACCAGCTCGCGCGGCTCGAAAGGTTTGCCAATGTAGTCGTCGGCACCCAGCTCGAGACCCGAGACCCGGTCGATGACGTCGCCGCGAGCGGTGAGCATGATGATCGGGATGTCGCTGGTCTTGCGAACCTCGCGGCAAATCTCGAAGCCGTCCTTCCCCGGGAGCATCACGTCGAGCAACAACAGATCCGGACTATTGGCCTCGAGTTTCGCCAGACCCGACTCGGCTTCGGGGGCGCAATCGAGCTGGATTCCATAGCGGCTGAGAAAGGTCTTCAGCAGTTCGGAGTGGCGCTCGTCGTCATCAATCAATAGCACTCTGATCATGCATGAATCTTACCCTGATATCAGGCCCGGCGGCGCCTCTGCTTGCGGCTGTTACCAATCGTTACAAATCGTTACGGAGCTGAAACCCAATGCCTGCGGGAGCAGGGCAAACTCCCCCTCGACGATTTATCCACCGCTGAAACTCCACATACAAAAACGGGAATGACCAATGAATTACCGCAAACACATCGCCACCGCAGGTGCTCTCCTGTTGCTGGCCGGCTGCGGAGGTTCCAGCGACGGACCTCCTCCGGCAGCAAACGAGACGCAGACCACTAATATCCAGGCCCTGCATGCTTCCCCTGATGCTCCGGCCGTCAATCTGGTTGTCGGCGCGGCGACCATCCCGGACGTCGACTACAAATCCGGGACCGGCGTGATCGAGCTCGACGCCGGCACCTACAGTGTGCAGGTCGACGGTATCGTGCCCGGAGGCACCGCAACCGTGATCGGGCCGGTCGATCTGACCTTCGCCGCGGACACGCTCTACAGCATCATCGCCATCGGCGATGTCGCCAATATCCAGCCGCTGGTGCTGGACCAGCCCGCGACTGCCGTCCCGGCAGGGTCGACGCGTCTGCGCGTGGTTCATGCCGCACCGCTGGCCCCCCCGGTTGATGTTTACCTGACCGCGCCGGGTGTCGATCTGAGCACGGTGACGCCGGTCGGCAGCTTTGCTTTCGGCGAAGACCTCGGTCCGGTAGAAGTGCCCGCCACCGAATACCAGGCCCGGGTTACCGCCGCCGGCGACCCCGCCGCCGTCGTGTTCGATTCCGGCACCATTACCTTGACCGATGGCGCCAACCTGCTGCTGACTGCTGTGGAGAATACCGCCACCGGCGCGTCGCCGATCAGCCTGGTGCTTCAGGACGGCACCGGTTCCGCGGAACTGTTCGACAGCGCTACTCCCGCTGACCTCCGCTTCGTCCATGCGTCCCCCGATGCGCCGGCGGTCGACGTCGTGGTCAATGACGATTTTGCCGCGCCTCTGGTGAGCGACCTCACGTTCCCCGACTTCACGCCGTATGCCAGCGTTCCGGCGGCCAGCTACAACGTCAAAGTGACCGACGCAGCTACCCAGACCCTGGTCCCGATCGATGTCGACGTCACCCTCGACGCCGCGACCCGCTACACCGTACTGGCGGTCGGCGAACTGGCCAGTCTGGAGCCGCTGATCGCCGCTGATGATCCCCGCCGGGTTGCTACCGAAGCGAAGGTTCGGATCATCCATGCTTCACCGGCTGCGCAGAACGTGGACATCTACGTCACCGCTCCGGGCACCGACATCAATACGGTTTCGCCCGCTGCGAACCTGACCAATGTTCCGTTCAAGGCCAACACCGGGTTCTTGTCCCTGGCTGCCGGAGACTATGAGGTTACCGTTGTGCCGACCGGGACCAAGACGCCGGCCATCGGTCCGGCCGCTATCTCGGTCGCCGGCGGTGGCATCTACACCGCTATTGCCCGCGATGCCGCGGGTGGCGGTGCGCCACTCGGCCTGATCCTGATGGACGATTTTGTTCCCTAGTCGCTCTGCCCCGAGAGCGCAACGTTTGTCCCCGCCCGGTGGGCGGGGACTTTTTTATCGGGTCGCGGCCCGCACGATTCGACTCTCGGCGTCTGCACTGGCCTGATCGGTGGCCGGTCCTGGCCAGCAGCGATGATGGAAACAATGGTGATCTGAACTGCGGCCGCGGACCGCGAGCGTCCACCGCCGTCGGCGTCCGATCAATCGCTGTCCCCGTTGCCGGCCTTACTGTCGATATCCCCCTGGATCCGGCGGCGGCGCAGGCGGATCAGCCACCAGACCGCGGCCACGACCGGCAACACCAGGACCCCGGTGGCGATCTCAACGTTCACCGGCCAGCCGGCATCCGCGCCAGCCTTGATCCCCGTATGCAGCAAGCCGACCACGTAATAACTGATTGCCGCCACGGAAAGGCCTTCTACCGTCTGCTGCAGTTTGATCTGCTGCTGCCCACGCCGGTTCAGGCCTTCCAGCAGATTCTGGTTCTGGGTCTCGATGGTCATCTCGACCCGGGTGCGCAGCATTTCCGTCGCTCTTGCCACGCGTTTCGACATGTCCTTGAGATGTTCTTCCAGCGCACTGCAGGTGTCCACGGCAGGCGACAGCCGGCGGTCGACAAACTTGGCCAGACTCGACATCCCGGGCAACGCTTCCTCGCGCAGATCGGCGAGACGGCGAGTCACCAGGTGGTGATAGGCGCGTGTCGCGGAGAAGCGGTAATTGGTCCGACTGCGAAAATGCTCGATTTCGTCCGCCAGCCCGCTGATCCTGTTCAACATGGTGCGCTCGTCTGCGGCAGACTGGAGGCGCGAATTGTCTTCAATGATGTCCCCGAGTTGGGCGTCTATGCGTTGCGCCCGGGGCCATATCGCCTTGGCCACGGGAAAGCCGAGCAAGGCCATGATGCGATAGGTTTCTACCTCGAGCACCCGCTGGGTCGTGCGTCCGGCCTGAAAGTCGCTGAGTTGACGGTTGTAAACCAGGAAGCGGGCAAAGCCATCGCTGTGCAGGCGGAAACTGGTGAAGATCGCTGCGCGCCGATCGACGATATTGCTGCCAAAGACCAGCTGCTCCTCAAACATCTCGCGCATCGATTCAACGTGCGGCTCGGGCGGTTCGCCTGGCAGCATGACCAGATGCGCGGCGGCGACGCTGTGGCCGGGCCCGGCCGCGCGCCAGTCGATTGGCAGCAATTCCATCGCGGTCCGCGCAAACGGCGTCGCTTCACAGCGGTTGCGGATAAAGGTGTAAGTGCAAAACTCGGTGTGGCGCTCCCAGCGCAGCTCGAATCCGGGAAACGTCTGGTAGTAGCATCCGGCGTCCGCCGACGGTGGGTTGGTGCTGTAGCGCCGGGCAAGTTCGGACAGGTGCGCAATGTGAGCAGGAATATCGACACCCTCCGCTGGAATCGCGATATGCGATACGCAGGCGGGCGCGGCGATCTCGGGAAACGGTCGCGCGTGCAGTTCCTCGTAGAGCTCGCTGCGCAGCGGATTGGTCTTTAGCAGAGTGTCCGGCATGATGGTTCGACTGCACGTTGGGCGGGCTGGGAACAGACGGTCTGGCAAACTTGCGCATATTGAACGCGGGCTGGCTAATCGCCATTGTACTGGAATGTTGGCCCATCCAGAGCCGACCGAGGCGGTGAGCAGGCGTCTTTACTGCCAGCCGGCTGACTGCAGGTTGTAATACGGAGAGACTTACACATGGAGACAACTCAGCCGGCGACCCCGGTGCGGCCCGGGCCAGGCGCTGGCGCGGCCCGGGCCGCACCGCCCCTGGGGCTTGCCCTGGTGTTTGGCGCCAGTGGCTACATCGGTACCAATCTGACCCCGCGCCTGCTGGCCGGGGGTTGGCGGGTGCGCGCCGCGGCCCGGCATCGCGAAGTGCTGGAGGCGCGCAGTTGGCAGGACGTCGACCTGGTCGAGGCAGACGCGTTGCGTCCGCAGAGTCTCGACGCAGTCCTGACTGGCGTGGATGTTGCCTTCTACCTGGTGCACTCCATGGCCGCCGGGAGCCGCTTTGCCGACCTGGACATTGAAGCGGCGCGCAATTTTGCCAGCGCGGCCGCCAAAGCCGGAGTGTCCCGCATTGTCTATCTGGGCGGGTTGATTCCTGAGCGGCCGAAATCCCAGCATCTCGCTTCCCGCGCGGCAACCGGTGATGTCCTGCGCCAGGGGCCGGTGCCGGTCACCGAGATCCGCGCAGGGATGATCGTCGGGCCCGGCTCGGCCGCCTACGAGGTGATCCGTGATCTGGTCAATTATTTGCCGCTGATGATTACCCCGCGCTGGGTTCAATCGCGATCCACGCCTATCGCGCTCGACAACCTGCTGGATTATCTCGCCGGGGTTGCGGCATTGCCCGAGGCGGCAGGTAAGACCTACGACGTTGGCGGACCGGAAGTCCTCACCTATGAACAGTTGATGCGCCAATACGGCGAGCTGGCCGGCAGGCATTTTCGCTTGCTCAGCCTGCCGGTACTGACGCCGCGTTTGTCTTCTTACTGGCTCCGATTTGTCACCGCCGTACCGACAAATATCGCCCGCGCGTTGATCGACGGGCTCGAGCATGACGTGATCGCTGATGACGCGGATATCCGCGCGCTGATCCCGATGCAGCTGATGGATTTCAAACAATCCGTGCGTGCGGCGATGCAGGCCGAGCAGGAAAACGCGGTGGTTGCCCACTGGGTAGAGGGATCCATTGTGTGTCGTAACTTTCATCCCGAATATGCGTTCTACGCAAAGAAGGCCGGAGATGAGGCCGTCACCAGCGCCAGCGCGGACGCGTTGTGGCGGCAGGTGACGGCCTTCGGTGGCAAGCGAGGCTACTACTACGCAGACTTTCTCTGGTTTCTGCGTCGCTTGATGGACTGGTCGGTAGGAGGGCCCAGCTTCCGCCGTCGCCGGCGCCACCCGGACGACTTGCGCGTCGGTGACGTGGTGGATTCGTGGCGCGCCATCGCGGTAGAGCCAGAAAAGAAGCTGACCTTGTTGATGGAAATGAAAGCGCCAGGTGCGGGTGTGCTGGAATTCGTGATCCGTGACCTGGACGGCAAACGAGCGGTCAGCGCCACAGCCTACTGGCATCCGGCCGGGCCATTGGGCCTGTTGTACTGGTATGCCTTGCTACCGGCGCATTTATTCTTGTTCAAGGGTCTCACTACCGCCATCGCGCGACGGGCAGAGCGGGATGAAGAGTCGGGCCGCAAGTTGTAAGCGGCCAGCGGACGTTTCCGCGAGCCTTGCGCTGGTACGTTTTGGTTCGTATGCCCAGGTCGGGCCGGCCAGGCCGCGCCCTGCCTGATTGTTCGAATTGAGCAGTCCATCCAGGGAGTTTTACCGGATTTGCGGTATCTTCCCGTGCAGACATCGTCGCGGGAGATGGATTTGCTGACCGCCGTGCGTTTTGTTCCCCGGCCCCTGCGTGGCCTGATTACCGACTCCGCGTCGGTGCCCGGAGATCTGGCCAGCGTGACCTCGTTCAAGCCGGCGCTGGAGGCGGAGCCAGAGTCGGTCGGCATGCAACAGGCTGGCATCGATGCAATCTGGGGCTGCATCGAGGACATCTACGCCACCGGTATGCATCCGGGAATTTCTTTTGTGCTCCGGCGCCATGGCAAAGTCGTCCTCAAGCGCGCCATCGGCCATGCGCGCGGTAACGGCCCGGGCGACGAAACCGCCGACCCGGTGCCGATGACTCCCGAGACGCCGGTGTGTCTGTATTCGGCGAGCAAGGCGATGGCGGCGATGACCGTTCATCTGCTGTCCGAACGCAAGCAACTCAGCCTGCTGGATCCGGTCAGTCATTACATTCCTGAGTTTGCGCAAAACGGCAAGCAGGACATCACCATCTACCAGCTGCTGTGTCACAAGGCCGGGATCCCGACCGTCACAGCGGGCGACGACGAGGATGTCGCCGAGCTATTGCTGGATCGACCGGAGATCCTGCGTCGTTTGTACGCGGCCGCGCCGGAGAAACCCGGCCACCATCATGCTTATCACGCCTTGACCGCGGGCTTCGTGATCGCCGACCTCGTGGAGCGGGTCGCCGGGATCCGATTCCGCCGGTTTTTCCGCGAGAATATTGCGCTCCCGCTCGGCCTGCGTGGTCTGGATTTTGGCGCCCGGGGTGCGGTGCTGTCGAAGCTGGCCACCAACTATGTGACCGGTTTGCGCTTGAACGCACCCGGAGATGTCTATCTGCGCCGGGCGATCGGCACCAGCTTGCGACGGGCGGTAGAGATTTCCAACGATCCGCGCTTCTATGCCGCGGTGATCCCGGCCGGCAATGGCGTCGGCACCGCCGATCAATGCGCGCGCTTTTTCCAGTGCCTGCTCAACGGGGGTGAATTGGACGGCGTCCGCGTATTCCAGCCGCTGACCGTACGCCGCGCGGTCGCCGAGGTGGGCAAGATGGAATTTGATCGCTCATTGCTGGTGCCGGTGCGATATTCCGCCGGGATGATGCGCGGCAGCGCCAGTGTCGGCCTATATGGGCCGGACACCGACAAGGCGTTCGGGCATCTGGGCTTTACCAACAATCTGATATGGGCAGACCCGGAGCGCGATATCTCGGTGGCACTGCTGACCACCGGCAAATTGATCGTCGGCCTGCATTTGCCCTATCTGATATGGCTGCTGCGGAATATTTCTCACTATTGTCCCAAGCTCAGCGAAGCGGAACAGGAACGCGGCATGCTGGTCTCCGGGATGTATTAGGGGCCTGACCGGGCGGGGTTCGTTTAATCCTGTCCGACAGCGCCACGCGACCATAAAGGCCATGCACCTGGCGATAAGCAGCCGGATTTACGTTTAGCTCCGGCGCGGCTCTGCGGGCAGCGTATTCCAGCGTGGGTCATCACGCAGAGCGAAAAGAAATGCAGACTGGCGTATGCGGTCCAGCGCCTGCATGCCCGGGCTGGAGCGCTCTTCGGACCGGTACGCAGGCCCCACCACCGTTGACAGCCACTCAAACGCTCCGTCGACGTCTCCGCGATAGGCGCAGATCTCGGCCAGTCGGACTGCTGTGACCGCATCGGGGTGCCTGGTCAGCTTCTCGAATTCGGCCGCCGCCTCGGCATCCCGACCCAGCGCCTGATGGATCATTGACAGCGCCTGCTGCCGGTCTGGCCCTTCTGGCCAGGATTCGACCATGAACAGAGCCTCGTCCAGCCGACCCTGAAGGATCGCGATAGCGCTGAATTCCAGCTCGTAGGATTCTGACGGGTTAAGTTCGAGCGCGCGTGTGTACTCGCTGCTGGCCTCTTCAAGACGGCCGGCGGTGAGAAGGTAAGATGCCAGATTATGGCGGTGCGTTGCGGCCAGCGGATCCCTGCGCACAAGCTTGCGCTGCAACTCGACCGCCTGCTGCATGTCGCCGTCCCACGCGTAATTGCCTGCCAGAATACCCAGCAACAGCTCATTGTTTGGATCGATAGCCAATGCAGCGTCCAGATGCCTGCGTGCTGCCTCGTCGTCCCCGGTCGCCCACCAGTAAGCTCTCGCCCGCAGATGGCCTTCGACCAGATCCGGATCCAGGGCCAGGGATCGATCTGCCGCCTGTCGAAGCATTTTCATGCCCTGCTCAAACGGGATCTCACCCTCGCCCGCGGTGAGCACCCAATAGGCACCGGCAAGACCGGCCCATGCACGTGCGAAGCCGGGATCCAGGTCGATGGCCTGCTGGTAATAGTCCCGAGCCCGGGCCACATCGCCTGGAGCGCGACGATTGAAGAAGAAATTGGCTCGCAAATAGCTTTCGTATGCCTTCGGGTCGTGGGACATCCCGACAAGGCGTGTTCCCCCGGCTGTCAGCGTGGCCTGAAGCTGAGCGGCGACCGAGCGTGCGATATCAGTCTGGATTTTCATCATGTCGCCCAGGTCCCGCTCGTAAACGTGCGACCAGACATGAGCGCTGGTCGCGGCGTCTACCAGTTGCGCGGTGACGCGGACCTGGTCCTCGGTCTTGCGTACGCTGCCCTCCAGTACATGGGCGACATTCAATGCCTTTGCCACCGTGGCGATGTCGGGCGTGTTCTCGCCGAAGGAAAAAGACGACGTCCGCGCAATCACCAGGAGATCAGGCGTTTGTGCCAGCAGGTGTATCACTTCCTCGGAGACGCCCTCGGCGAAATAGCCCTGATCCTGCTCAGTGCTCATGTCGACAAAGGGCAGAACGGCGATGGTATTCGCTGCCGGACCGCCGATGTCGTTGCCGGACTCGATTGGGCGGGATGCAAAGCGATCTGCCTGCCACCACGCAGCGGCCGCAAGCAATAACACGACAAGCGCTGGCGCCAGACGCCTGAGGCCCATGTCTCCGGTTCTGGTATCTGGCGCCTCGCCGGACAGCTGATCCCCGGCATGCCCCTCGCCTTGTATCGCAACATCCAGATCGAATATGTAGCCCCGCTTCGGGATGGTGCGGATCACTTTTTGCGATTTGTCGCCGATGGCCTTGCGGATATCAATCACACAGTGGGTCACGGAGTCATCGGTGACGACGGTCTGGCCCCAGATCGCCCGGACCAGCTCATCCCGGGATACCAGCTTTCCCGGCCGCTGCAGCAAATAGACCAGCACCTCATAGGATTGCGGTCGCAGCTTGATCTCGGCGCCATCTTTCAACAGGGCGCCGCGCACCAGATCCAGGGTGTATTCCCCGAAAACATATGCCGAAGCCGCCTTGACCAGATTCTTGCCTTGTTCGGTCATACCCCGTCAAACCGACAACTTTCCAAAAATATCAGGCATTTATAGCAGATTTTTCGCTCCTTTTTCGTGACCGGATTGGAGTGGAAATCTACGCTGCAGGCTCGGTTGGGGCCGCAGCTCGACGGCTGGGGTCGGCCGGAACTTCAAGCTGCGGGGCTGGTTGTGCTCACAGCGCTGGCGCCGGACACCGCGCCGGATAACAGATAAAGGGGGAAGGAACATGCTCAGATATCGTCCAGTACACCTGATGTGGCTGATGTTCATGGCATTCATCACCATGCCTGTCTCGGCCGGCGATGGCGGCGATGGCGGTCATCGCAACTGCGATCGCGACCGCGTTGCCGAGCTGGCATTTGTCGAGGCAGGGGCCAGTGGCAGCACGACATTTTGTGCCAACCACAACGGATTCAAAGGGCATATGAAGATAAATGGCCTGGCATCCGGCAACGCATACACGGTCTGGTGGGTCTACATCGACGACCCGGATACATGTGTCGGTGGATTCCCGGATGTTGGTCGCTGCGGCTTTGCCGACTTCGCGGGCGACAAACCACCCGTCATTTTCGGACGTATGGACTCGGGTGTTGCTCCGCGTCGGGGAACCCTGCACTTCTACGGCAACATTCCCGGTATGCAACCCAGCGCCGGCGCGGAAGTGTGGCTGCTGGCGTTCGGGCATGGACCCGCGGACTACAGCGACGGGGATCGCCTCGCTCGCCAGCTGTTGACGCCCGAGGATCCCAACGCCGGAGCTCCGCATCTCGGCAACTTCGTGGACGGCGGTCTGGGCTACCCGGTGGCGGTGAGCGTGTTTGCCATCGATTAACGAGGTTGGTATTGGGTGCGCGGGCGGCATTGCGGACAGCCGCGCACCACCTTTTTTCCAGCTCGCATTCCCAATGCGTGCGCCATGCCCGGAAGCGCATGGTTTGGTACGAGACCGCACCGATCGTCGTAATCCAACGCGCTGTTCCGGATGCTGTTCAGGTTTCGTTGGTCACTTGTTTCTGGAGGATGGGAGTCGGATCGGTTCCGGATGTCAGGCCGCCAGTCGTTGCCCGGAAGCGTTTCCGAGTCAACTCGCAACATTTGTGTCATGGGCAATGAGAGCACCGTGTCCGACGATGCCTCGTGAAGGACGAATCAATGCCGACCGGAGGACGTGACTATGTTTGAAACGCGCAGCTTGGCATCAATGTTGGCCGTAGCGCTCGCCGTCAGCGGCGGAGTGAACGCGGCCGAGATCGGCAGCGAAAAGGCGGTGCCACTGCATCTGCAGGACGGGCAGGAATTCGATCTCCCGCTGATGGAGCTGATCGACTTCGGTGAGGCCCTGTTCAGGGCGCCGTGGACCGTCCAGGATGGTGGTGGGCGTCCCTTGAGCAAGGGCACCGGCGCAAACCTGACAGATTTTTCTGCTCCGCTGGTGTTTCCGCGCAATTTCAATCGCGTCTCCGGTCCGGACTCCAATGCCTGTGCGGGTTGCCATGCGCAGCCGCGGATTGGCGGCGGCGGCGACATCGTGACCAATGTCTTCGTGCTCGGACAGCGCTTTGACTTCGCCAGTTTCGATCCGCTCGACCCGGTGCCGACCGGCGGAGCTGTCGATGAAGCCGGGCGATCCGCCACTTTGCAATCCATTGCCAACGAGCGGGCGACGCTGGGCATGTTCGGCTCCGGCTATATCGAGATGCTGGCCCGGGAGATGACCCGTGACCTGCAGGCGATCCGCGACTCGATCGCGCCCGGCGGTCAACAGCGACTGGTAACCAAGGGTGTCGACTTCGGGCGCTTGAGCCGCGATCCGCAGGGTCAGTGGGACACCACGGCGGTGGAGGGCCTGCCCGCGCCCAGCCTGCACAGCGCCGGACCTGACTCACCGCCGGATCTCGTCATTCGGCCGTTCCACCAGGCCGGTGCCGTGGTGTCGCTGAGACAGTTCAGCAACAACGCGTTCAATCACCATCACGGCATGCAATCCGCCGAGCGTTTCGGGTCCGGCATGGACCCGGACGGCGACGGTTTCGCTGATGAACTGACCCGGGCGGATATCACCGCGGTAACGATATTCCAGGCGACCTTGCCGGTACCCGGACAGGTCATCCCGCGCGAGCGGGAGATCGAGGCGGCTATCGCGCTGGGCGAAGACCGGTTCGCCGAGATCGGCTGCAGCGATTGCCATCTTCCCAGCCTGTCGCTGGGCCCGCATGGCGACCAGTATTCAGAGCCGAATCCATATAACCCGCCAGGCAATCTGCAGCCTGGTGACGCACCCGAGCTGATCGTCGACCTGGCAAGTCGCTCACTACCGTTGCCGCGTTTGCGGCCGGATCGACGGGGCGTGGTGGACGTGCCTGCCTACACGGACCTCAAACTGCACCACATGTGCGATGGACCGGAGGATGCCAACGCCGAACCACTGGATATGCAGCAGGCCGCCGGCTCCGCCGAGTTCTTCGCCGGCAACTGCCGGTTCCTGACCCGCAAGCTCTGGGGGGTCGCCAGCGAACCGCCGTATTTCCATCACGGCAAGTTCACGACCTTGAGGGAGGCGGTAATGGCTCACGCGGGCGAGGCATCGGTATCGCGTCAGGCGTTCGCGGGCCTGCCGGCGACGGATCGGGATGCGGTGATCGAGTTCCTGAAAAGCCTGCAGGTGCTGCCGCCCGGGACCCGCTCGCTGATCGTCGATGAGCGTGGACGCCCGCGTCCCGGGCACCCGCGGCCACGATAGCAGCCCTGTCGGGCCCGGACCCGGGGGCGCGCTGCGTTACTTGTAGCGCTGCCCGTGTTTGATCACGAGGTCCACATCCTGGAGCAGCGCGATATGGCGCAGCACATCCCCTTTGACCGCGATGATGTCGGCGTACTTGCCCTCGCTGATGGTGCCGACCTGATCGTCCACGCCCATCAGCACTGAAGGCCAGTAGCTGGCCGCCCTGATCGCCTGCATCGCCGGATAATCCAGCTCGTTGACCCAGACGTCCAGCTCGTGCCAGGTCGACTGGCTGTGGAATTTCATCGGGATGCCGCTGTCGGTGCCGATCAGCAGCACCACGCCTGCGTCATTCAGCTGCTGGAACTTGCGGGCCAAAGTGGGTTTGCGGGCCGGCGTGATCTGGAAGTAGGACAAGCGATCCGGGTGCGCGAATGAGGCCTGGATGTCGTCGATGATCGATTGCGGCAGATCGAGGTGCCAGGAGGTGTTGTCCAGTTCTTCCGGGTTGTCGCGCAGATACTCGTAGTTGTAGAGACCCTCGATCGTCGGGGTCCAGAACAACGGCCCCAGGTTCATCTGCGCAGTGCGCTCCTCGATCATGGTCATCACGTCCGGCGGATACTCCGGCGCAGTCGATAAACCGGTATGTTCGAAGTTGTCCACCCCGGCGACCAGTCCACGACGTATCTCGTCAGGGCGATGCGCGTGAGCCACGACAATCAGACCCTGATCGTGCGCCTCGTCGACGATGGCTTCCAGTTCTTCCATGCTCATCTGATCCTGGTCGATCAGTTTGATCACATCCACGCCGGCATCCGCCAGGCGTTTGACCTTGGCGCGGGCATCCCGCGCGCCGCTGACACCCCACCGAAAAGCCTCGGTCCCCGGATAGGGCGTCTTCTGGATAAAAGGACCCGACACATACATGGTCGGCCCCGGGATCTCTCCCGCGTTGATCGCGTCGCGGACCGCGATGCTGGCTTCCAGCGGCGCGCCCAGATCACGTGCGCTGGTAACGCCTGCCAGCAGCAGCTGATGCGCGGAGGCAGGCATGATCAAGCTTTCCAGCTGGTCCAGGTAAGTCTTGTCCCAATGCTCGTAGTCGGTATGACCGTTGATCATCAGGTGCACATGCATATCCCACAGACCCGGCAGCACGCTCATGCCTTCGGTAGAGATGAGCTCGGCGCCCTCGGGCACCGGCAGGGTGTCAATTTGACCGACCGCGACGATGCGCTCGTCTTCGATCAGTATCACGCTGTCATGGATCGGCCGTCCGCCATAGCCGTCGATCAACGTGCCGCCCACCAGGGCTTTGGTTTCCGCCGCCATCAGGCCCGCCGGCGCCATGGCAAGCACCAGCCATGCCAGCGGTTTCAGCCATGTGGCCATGCATGTGGCCATCCATGTGGCAATAAATGATGTCCCGTTTTGCATAGCCTGTTTCCCTCGATGTGCACCTTGTCCGCGATGGTCGCCAGCCATGAATGGGCGGCATCCGATTTGCTTGAAATTGACCCGCCCGGCTGTCGGCAGGCCAGTTGCGGTCCTCGACACTCAACCACCGGCCGACCGCTCCCGGCATGCCGCGAGCGGGCAGCGTTGTTGGCGGCCCCCGCGCGCCGGATTGCAGCGCGGGCAGCATAACAAGCCCCGGCTCGCAGGCAAGCGGGCAGCGGAAAAAGCACTCGCCTGCCTTGCCCCGGGCATGGAGCATGGGCGAACATGCGGCCCGAGGCCGTGGTATTTATCGGCTTTAGACACAGGCACACCGTTGTCAGGCCGTCGCATCGGCACCTGGCACCTGGTCCACGGGGATCCCCTTGGCAGAGTCACTCTTTGGCGACCGAGCGAAGCAGTTGATGCGTCGCTACCCGGTATTCCGGCGCGTCTTGTGGGGTATCGAGAACGCGCTGTTCGGGGTGGTGTTCTGGCTGTTGCGCCTGCTGCCCCCGGCCAGCGCAGCGGCCTTCGGCGCATGGATGCTGCGCAGCGTGGGCCCCCGTCAGGGCAAGAGCAAACATCTGCGCCGCAACTTCTCTATCGCGTTCCCTGATTTGGACAAGCAGCAGATAGAGGCTCTGGTGCGGGCTGCGTGGAGCAATTTCGGCGCCTGCATGACCGAGTACGCGCACCTCGACCATATCGCCCGGGGCCGCAGAGGCGCCGGTGTCGAGTATGTGGTTGCGCCGGGCATCCGCGCGCTTGAAGCGCGTGATCGACCGGCAATCTTCGTCACCGCGCATTACGGAAACTGGGAATTGGCTGCTCTGGCCGTCGCGCAACAGCGCATCCCCGTAACCGCGGTCTATTCCCCGTTGCAGAACCCGGGGCTGGACCAGCGCCTGGCCAGATATCGGGAGGTCCTCGGCTGTCATCTGGTGCCCCGGGCAGACAGCATGCGCCCGCTGCTCACCGAGCTCAAAGCCGGCCGCTCGATCGGCCTGCTGGTCGATCAGAAGGTAGAGAATGGAGATCCCCTGCCGTTCTTCGGAAGGGATAAAATGACGACTTTGATCCCGGCCAGGCTGGCGCTTCGCCACGGGCTGGAACTGGTGCCGATCCGGATACAGCGATTGGCTGGTTCCACGTTCCGCGCCACGATCTGCGAACCGATACCGGTTGAATCCGCGCGTGGCGGAGAAGTCGAGACGGCCAGACAGATGATGATCCGGGTCAACCAGCTGTTCGAGCGCTGGATCCGCGAGGATCCAGGCCAGTGGTTTTGCGGTAACCGGCGCTGGCCCAAGGACAGACCCGCAGGCGGGTCAAGCGCGCGCAGCAGCACGCCCCGAAACGGGTTGCCAGACAAATGAAGGGAGACCAGGCATGCCGATCCTGAGCGATGCGGTGAAGAAAATTCTGATCATCGGCAGTACCGGACCACTGCCGCGCAGCCTGCGCATCCGCGCCCGTGAGCGAATGCTGGCCGATCTGGAGATGGGTATCGCTGATCGGTCCGAGCTGTTGATCGTCGGGCATCCGAAAAGCGGCAATACCTGGCTGAAAGCGATGTTGTCGCGGCTGTATCAGGTCCGCTACGGGATGCCGGAGAGACTGGTCAATAAATCCGATGAGTATTCCCGGCGTAATCCCGAGATCCCCCGCATGGCGGCGACCAATGCGTGCTACAGCTATGAAGGGGCGGTGGGTCGGGCGCTGGCGCCGGAGGCTGCGGATAATCCGCTCAAGCACAAGGCCGTCATGCTGCTGGCACGCAACCCGCTGGATATCGCAGTCTCCTGGTATATGCAATTCACCAAGCGGCAATCCGCGCGCAAGCAGGAATTGATCAACCACAACCTGCGCCGGCCTATCGATCGGCGCACCGTCGAAATGTGGGACTTCGTCCGTCACAGCGAGATCGGTCTGCCGTTTCTGATCGACTATCTGAATACCTGGGCCCGGAATATCGACGCATTGCCGCGAGGGAGTATTGTTCGCTACGAGGACCTGCGGCAGCACACCGCTGAGACTCTTGCCCGGGTCCTCGAGCTGATGGGCGCGACATTCAGCGAGCAGGAGATCGAGGCCGCGGTGCAGTGGGGCTCGTTTGAGAATCTGCGCAAGCTCGAAGTGGAGGGATTCTTCCGCCAGGGCGGCATGACTTTGCGCAACAAGAAGGACGAAGAGAGCTTCAAAGTCCGGCGCGCCAAGGTGGGCGGTTACCGTGATTATTTTTCACCGGAGCAGGTCGCCGAACTGGAAGCACTGGTCGATGACCGACTGTCGCCGGTGTTCGGATATACGCCCGTGGCGCCCGCGGTATACGTCGACCCGCCCGATACCGATACCGATACCGGTACCGGTGCTGCGGCGACGGGGACCCCGGCCTAGGCGCTGAATGCGGTCGTAGCGCAGGCCGGGGCTCAGGCAAGAGCTGAGGCAGGAGAGGACTTATGGACCGTGCCACCAAGCCGCCGCGAACCTGGCTGGTGCTGGGCGACAAGAAGGGCGATAACGGTCAGGTGGAGGCTGTCGCCGCCGGTCTGCCGTGGCCGTGGGAGCGCCGGTTTGTCCAGATGCGTCCGGAATGGGTGTACGGCAAGCCTCCGGTTCGGCCGTCACTCGATCATATTGATCGTGACAAGTCGGATCCGCTCGAGCCACCGTGGCCGGATCTGATCCTGACCGTCGGCCGCCGGCCCTCGTCGGTGGCCCTGTGGATTCAGCAACAATCCGATGGCAACACGCGGATCGTCTATCTTGGAAAGCCATCGACGCGGGTAGAGCGGTTCGATCTGGTCGCGGTCAGCGGCGAGATCCTGATGCCGCCGCTGGCAAATGTCATCCGCACGGAATTACCGCTGATGAGGGTCACCCAGGACCCCGCTGAACTGGAGCACTGGCGTCAGCGCTTTGCGCCGCTGCCCCGACCGCTGGTTGGATTTCTGCTCGGCGGCCCGACCAAGCCGTTTATCTTCAATCGCGACGTGCTTGAGCGAGTCCTGGCCCTGGCCGGCGATGTCACCGGGATACAGGGTGGCACTGCTTATTTGAGCACCAGCCGACGGACTCCCGACTGGTTCAGTGAGGCGCTTGAGCAGCAATTGCCGGCTGGAGCGCAGCTGTTCAGATGGTCACCCGACGCCACTGACAATCCATACAGGGGCATTCTGGGCCTTGCCGACGGACTGGTGGTTACCGCGGACAGCATTTCGATGCTGGTAGAGGCTATTGGCCTGGGGCGGCCCGCGGCTGTGTTGCCTCTGCCGGTCGGGTTGACCGGCAGGCTGGATCTGGCCCGTCGCGATGCGCTGGCCTGGCTGTTCGCTACCCGCGAGGATGGCGCGGGGCCGTTGCGCCAGGGTCTGGCGCGGTGGCTTTACCGGGCGCGCCTGGTCTACCAGAGCCGGCACTTCCCGGCCTTCCAGCGTCATCTGGTGCGGGCCGGGCAGGCGGTCTGGGCGGGTCAGCCGTTTATCAAACCGACTGCCTCACCGCAGGCCGACGTGGAGCATATCGTCGAGCGTATTCGTTTGCTGATAGCGGCCTGAGCAATTACATCTGGCGGCCGCTGCCCCGCGTGATCAGCTTCATCGCCCGGGTTGCCAGCCGGCTCAGGCGCTGTGAGACGCTGGCCACTTTCGACGGCCGGATCCAGCTCATCTGCACCATGCGTCTTGGTCCGGCATAACGCACATAGCCGTGGTAGGAATGATCGCAGCGGCGGAAGGCGGTGAGGCCGCCGGCGAGCGGCGGAATCTGCGCCGCATAATCGTCGATATCGTCCTTGGAGCGCAGGATGCGCAACTGCCCTCCGTCACCGGACCATCCTTCGTTGAAGTAGACCAGTACGGTAATGATCTTGCTCCAGTGGTCAGTATGGATATGGCCGTCGCTCAGCTCCGAGAACGTCCTTACCGTGACGGTAGTGGTGCAGTCGGAGAGATCGACGCCGAATTTATCGCCCAGGGCTTTGTACATCTGCGGGCTGGTCAGTTGCTCGATGAAGGCATCGAAGACCGGTCCGTGCGGGTAGGTTTCATAGTCCTTGTTCCCGGCGCTGGGTATCTGCGGATAGTCGTGGTTGATCGCGTCCACGACTTCCGGGTCGAGGAAACCGGGCACCACCAGGTGATCATAGGGATCGCGCTCCAGCCGGGCAGCAGCCAGCTTGTCGATATTTAACAGGTTTTCCTGCGTCGCCACCGGAGCGTGTGCGGCGGATGTGCTCGCGCTGTTCATGATTAGCCTGCCAGTTTTACTGAAGGGGCCAAACGGAGGACAATAACGCAGTTTTCGACACTGCCGCCCGGCGATCCGGGGGCCCCTCAGGCCCGGGACCGCGGGCGAACCGGCACCCATGCCGGTCAGACAGCAAAGGTCAGGATAGCCATGTTTCAGTCGATCTGGAAGAAGTTCTCACGATATGCGGTGCTCAGCCTCGTATTTTTCCTCCCCTACGAAAAGCGGCGCAAGGTCGAACGCTGGCTGCGTGGCCGCTGGGAGGCCAACAAGATCGCCGAGGCGGACTGGGTGCTCGTGTCCTGGGGCAAGAGCGGACGTACCTGGCTGCGCGTGATGCTGTCGCGCTTTTACCAGCTCAACTTCGACTTGCCGGAGGGCATGCTGATTGGCTTCGACAATATGCACAAGCGCAATCCCGGGGCGCCGAAGGTGTTTTTTACCCACGGCAACTATCTAAAGGATTACACCGGCCATACCGAGGACAAACGCGACTTCTACGGGAAAAAAATTGTGCTGCTGGTGCGCGACCCGCGTGATGTGACCGTATCGCAGTTCTTCCAGTGGAAGTACCGCATGCGCCCGCGCAAGAAGCGTCTTAACGATTATCCGGAGCATGGTTCGGACATTTCCATGTACGACTTCATGATGCATCAACAGCAGGGGATGCCGCGGATCGTCGAGTACTTCAACGGCTGGGCCGCGGACATGGAGAGACTGCCGGATCTGCTGATCGTGCGCTACGAAGATATGAAGGCGCGGCCGGCCGAGACTTTGAAGCGGATTCTGGACTTCACCGGCACACCGGGCAGCGACGAGAACATCCAGGCTGCAGTCGATTACGCGGCCTACGAAAACATGAAGAAACTGGAAGAAAAGCGGGCGTTTCGCCTGTCTGGTGGTCGCATGAAGCCCGGCGACGCAAGCAATCCTGATTCATTCAAGGTGCGCCGCGCCAAGGTCGGCGGTTATCGGGACTACTACACCGATGAGCAGATTGCAGAAATCGACGCCTATATGGCCGAGCATCTGTCATCGCTTTTCGGTTATTCGGTGGAGCCGCTGAGCGATCCGCAGCCGGCGACCACTCAGGTCGCCGGCTAGCTGCCGATCGAAAACAGGCTTGCTGCGCCTGCAGGCAGGCTCATGCTGCCAGCGGCGGGACCTGCTTGACCAGTTCCAGGGCGTCGTGGCGGAGATGGTTTTTGCTCATCTCCTCGCGCAGTAATTCCTCGGTGATGACGCCTTTATCCAGGCATTCGCGGACCAGCCCAAAGAAGAAGCGTTCCTGCCCGGGATCCGGGTGGGCCGCATAACGGCCAGCCATGCCGTAGTCGCCGAACAGCGCGCGCCGGGCGCGGCGGATCCAGTGCCTGGGCGGGAACAACTGGAAGGTATCGGCCTGGCGATAATCCACCGGCAAGCCGGTCTTCCACGGCTGCGTCTTGCGCTTGGTGTTGTGCAACAGGCGCGTGTTCTGGTCCAGGTGATCGAAGTCGTTCCAGTACTCTTCAAAGAAGCCGATGAGGTCGGGGTCTTCCAGCTTCAGACAGACCCAGTCCATATAGTCGCGGGTAAAATCGAACATCGCGTTGAATTGCTCTTCGACTTTCCAATGGCCGAGTTTGGCGCAGTCCAGCAGCATTACGCTGCTGGCCATGCAGCCGCGCTTGCCCTTAGACCCGGATTTGGGCCGGCACATGATAGCGGCCCCACCCATATCCCGGTTGAGCAGGTCCCAGACGTCGCCGACCGCGAATACATCCGGATCCACGACCACCGCCCGGCCCTGATAGCCCATCAGCTCGGGCGGCATGAAACGCAAGGGCGTGAACGACTGCAGATCGTCGTTGAGCCACGCGCGCTTGTCTCCGTCGCGCAGGTACAGCTCGCCTTCACGGCGGTGCATGAACGGATAATCCCGGGTGTGGATGAACTTCACCTCGAACTCGCCGGCGTGCTTCGAATTGCGCTCGAATGAGTACTTGCTGACGACGGCCCCCAGCCACTGTTTGTGGTTGGTGTGGATGAATACGGTGGGTTTGTTGCTCTCCATAACGAGGCCCTGCCCTGATCTGTCGCGGAAAATCGCTATTTTCCTCCGTCTGAGTGCGAAAATCTATCCACGCAAATATCCGGCCGCGACGGTCATATACACTGGCGGAAAGCCGAAAGCGGCGCTTTCTACGGCATCGTCCCCTCACTGGCGACGACCCATACACCGAGGTTCTCTGTGATGTTCCTGCGAACTCATATCCGGGCAATCCTGATGTTCAGTCTTGTTCTGGCCCCACCAGCTGGCGCCGACACGCCAGACAGCGCAGAACAGCCGGCGCGACCTACAGTAGGTCTGGTACTCAGCGGCGGCGGCGCCCGCGGCGGCGCGCATGTGGGCGTGTTGCAGGTCCTGGAGGAAATGCGGGTGCCGATTGATTACATCGCCGGGACCAGTATGGGGGCGACCGCCGGCGGGCTTTACGCGTCAGGCATGAGTCCCGCAGAAATCCTGGCCGCGCTGCAGGCGATAGATTGGGAAGCAGTCCTGGACGATCGTGAGGAGCGTAAGGATCGGAGCTTCAGACGTAAGGGCGATGATCGCTTGCTGCCGGTCAAGGCGAAGCCCGGAGTCGATCTGCGCGGAGCCGAACTGGAGCTGCCGGCCGGATTGATCCAGGGACAGAAGATAGGATTGTTGTTGCGCGACCTGACCCTGCCGGTATCCGGAGTATCGGATTTTGATCGCCTGCCCATCCCCTTCCGCGCGGTGACCACTGACATCGGTGCGGGCACCACCTACGTCATCGGCAACGGCAACCTGGCGGACGCGATGCGCGCGAGTATGTCGGTTCCCGGGGCCATCGCTCCGCTCAAGCTGGATGGCCGCCTGCTGGTCGATGGTGGTGTCACCAACAACCTGCCGGTCAACGTGGCGCGAGACATGGGTGCCGAAATCCTGATCGTCGTCGATATCAGCACGCCATTGCGTGATCCTCAGGAGGTCGATTCGCTGATCAGCATCACTGACCAGCTGATCAACATCATGACCCGCGGAAATACCGAGGCCCAGCTGGCGACGCTGGACGAGCGGGATATCCAGATCATCCCGGACCTGGGTGATATCGGCTCCACCGACTTCGACCGCGCCATCGAAGCGGTGCCGGCTGGTTACGAGGCGGCCTCAAGGCTGCGTGAGCAGCTCAGTGCCCTGTCGGTGCCGGAGGACGAATATCAGCAGTGGCTGGCGCGGCGGGCCAGCCGACCGGCGGGGGTGCCGGTCGTGGAGTTCATCCGGGTGGAGAATAACGCCGGGCTGGATCCGGGGCTGCTCTCGGGCATGATCCGGCAGCGTATCGGCGAGCCCCTGGACGCTGACAAGCTGGATCGGGATGTTGGTCGCATCTATGGCCTCGACGTATTCGAAAAAGTCTCTTACGAAATTGTCCAGGAGGACGGTCGCAGCGGTGTGGTGGTGGAAGGCAGCGCCAAGCCCTGGGGCCCGGACTACCTGCAATTCGGCCTGCAGCTGGAAGACGATTTCGAGGGCGACAACCAGTACAACCTGCGAGTGGCATATCTGAGGACCGGCCTCAACCGACTCGGTGCGGAGTGGCGCAGTTTTGGCGGGATCGGTCAGGACCCCGGCCTCGGGACGGAGTGGTACCAGCCGCTGGACCGGGACCTGCGTTACTTCATCAATCCTTCCGTATCTTTCGGCAAGAGCAGCATCAATATCTTTGATGACAATGCCGACGACAAGATCGGCGAATACCGGCTGACTAACTGGCAGCTGGAACTTGCGGGAGGACGCGAACTATCCACCTATGGCGAGGTCAGGGTCGGCTACACGCGTCGCTGGGTCAATGCCAGCCGACGGGTCGGCGATCCCGCAACACTGCCGACCCAGGACTTCAACTCCGGCTCTGTGTTTCTCCAGTTCAGCGTCGATCGTCTGAACAACGTGAATTTCCCCACCCGGGGCTACAGCGGAGTAGTGCGTTACACGGTGCATCGGTCCGAACTCGGCGAGGATTCGGGTTTTGATCAGGTACGGGCGGAATTCAGACGTGCGTTTACCTGGGGCCGCAACACGCTCCTGCCTCAGCTTCGTTTCGAGCAAACCGTCAGGGGGGATCCGCCGATCTATGCGCTGTACCGCGGCGGCGGGTTCCTGAACCTGTCCGGTTTCGAGAACAACGCGCTTTCCGGTGAAGCATTCGCGCTGGCGGAAATCATCTATTACCGGCGGATCAACGATTCGGCGCTATTGCCAGTGTTTGTCGGCGGATCACTCGAATACGGGGACGCCACCAATAATCTGAATCTGGCCAACATGCGAGGCGCGGGCAGTCTGTTCCTCGGCGTGGATTCGTTCATCGGTCCTCTGTATCTTGGTGCAGGCACTGCCGAGGGCGGCCATTCTTCTGCGTACCTGATTCTCGGGCGGCCATTCTGACCCGCCGCTGAACGACATGCCTTCCCGGTGGCGAGTCTGACTCAAAAAAACGCCGCCCGGAGGGCGGCGTTTTCGTTGACGCGGCTTGTGATTCAGGCGCTGCGCTTTTTCGACACGCGCTTCTTGCTGCTCGCCTTCTTGCGACTGACGGGGCGCTTTTTGGCGGCGGTCTTCTTCCGCGCCGGACGCCGCTTGGTCGTCGCTTTCTTCTTCGCAGCCTTCTTCTTGCCTGCCGGTTTCTTCCTCGCGGCCGGCCGTTTTTTCGCTGTCGCCTTCTTCCGGGCAGCGGTCTTCTTCTTGCCGCCGGTACGCTTCTTCGCGACGCCCTTCTTCTTTGCCACTTTCTTCTTCGCAGCCTTCTTCTTGGCGGCTTTCTTCTTGCGCGCCGGCTTTTTCGTTTCGCCGAAAGCCTTCGCCCACTCCTTCTCGAGGGCGGCAAACGCCTTTTCGGTATGCGTGGCCTTGATGAAATACGCCCGGGCATCGGTTGCCAGCTGGCGTACCCGGCGCTTGTCTTCTTCAGTGATGCGCAGCTCGTCGCGAGCATCCGCGAGCATCTTGTCCAGCTTCTTCATCTGCTGCTGCGCTGCCTTGGTGCCGGTACGCGCGGCCCGCTCGGCCTGGGCCTGCAAGCGCTGCCGCAGTGACTTCACCCTTGCCGCGGAGCGGTTGCCGCGCTTGATCAGGGCCTGCAGCTCACGATTAAGTCGTTTGTAGGTCTGACTGGCGGATTTGGAAAACTGGGCACGGGCGTCATGGAACGCCTTTTCCAGATCGCTGAGGTGATTGGTCATCGACGAAGTCTCCCGGGGTTCCTGACTAAAAAACATTGCTTGTCGAAAACGACAAGTTCAGCTCAAGACTATAGTACAAAGACTTCCGCATCGCCATGCGCCGCTCCCGCTGCGCCTGCGGCGACGCAACGTTTAGAATACAAATTCAGTCTTACGCATCCGCCGCCTGCCGCTGTTGCCAACCGGGGTCAAAAAGACAGATGAGTAACTTGTTTTACGCTGCAGCCTGTCAGACCGATTTCCCCGCAGCGCAGACCCGCGAAGAAATCTCCTCCCGGGTCGAGCGAATGTGTGAAATGGTCGCCCAGACTGTCGTCGGCTACGAGCCGTTTTTCGATGTCAGACTGCTGGCATTCCCGGAGTTCGCGCATGCCGTGCCGATCTATCAGAGTGTCGGCGAATTGCGTCGCAAGCTGGCGCTGCCTGTACCCAACGAGTTCACCGAGCGGTACGCAGCGCTCGCGCGCCAGTTCGGCTGCTATATCCAGACTGGTTCGTTCCTGGAAAGCGACCCGGATTATCCCGAGCATGTGTTCAATACCACGGTGCTGATCGGAGCCGATGGCGTGCTGAGCAAATACCGCAAGGTCAATCCGTGGATTCCCTGGGAAGTGCATGCCAGTCCGCACGACATCCCGGACTATCAGCCGGATCCGTTTCCGGTGGCCGATACCGAGTTGGGTAAAATCGCGGTCGCGACCTGTTATGACTGGTTGTTCCCGGAGACCATCCGCGAATTGAGCTTCCGCGGGGCCGAGATCCTGGTGCGCATCTCGGCCTACATGGATCCCTGGGGCGCGAGCGAACCGATGGACTGGTGGACCCTGATCAATCGTACCCGGGCACTGGAAAACACCGCTTATGTCGTAGCCGCCAACCAGGGGGCGGCGATGAGCAACTATCCCCCGTTCAGCTGGCCGGGAGCGAGCATGGTTGTCGACTATGACGGGCGCATTCTGGCCCAGGCCGAGCCCGGTCCGGGTGAGAAAGTCGTGGTGGCGCCGATAGACATCGGACGCCTGCGCCAGGAACGTGAACGCCGCCGGGGTCATGACATGCGCGCCCATTTGCGCTCAGAGCTTTATACTTACCTGCAAACCCGCCGCCTGGCGCCGGCTGATCCCGGCGAGATCGACATTGCCTCGCTCGAGCAGCGTATTGCGCGGGCCAAGAAAGCGCTGCGCGGAGATGCGAAATGACCGCAGCAAGAGGAATGTCCGGCCCGCTGTGGGCGATACCGGTCCTGCTGAGTTTGCTCTCAGGCACTGGTTGCGAAAGGGCTGATGACGACATCAGCGCAGCGGACATCGCAGCCAATAATCGCGGCGTCGCGCTGATGGGTAATTTCGACTATGCGGCGGCCCGAGATACGTTTGAGCAAGTTGCGCAAAGAAATCCGGACTGGCGTGATGCGCGTCTTAATCTCGCCATCGCTACGCTGAATCGCCAGCAGGAGGGTGATGAACAACGCGCACTGGACATCGTTGCCACGGTGCTGGCAGCGGAACCGGATGATCTGCGTGCCAATTACATTACCGGTCTGCTGCGACTGTATCTGGGCGACACGGCCGCGGCGCTGGAGCACTTGAATGTCGTGACCGCGGGCGATCCGGAGGATGCCTATGCCGCATATTTCTCCGGCCAGGCGTTGCTGCAGCAGGGCGACATGGAAGGCGCTCTGGACTGGTACCGTCGCGCCATCGATCTGGATCCGTATCTGCGCAGCGCCTACTACGGTGCTGCCCTGGTGCTGCGCCGGACGGGACAGCCGCAGGAGGCCCGGGACATGCTCGCCGTTTACGAGCGATTTGCGGACAATCCGCGGGCGCGTCTGGCCGAGTTCAAATACACGAAACTGGGTCCCAAGGCCGAGGCGCTTGCAGTGGGTCGCGAGCGGATAGAACCGGCGACGCTTCCGCCCGGCCCGCTGTTCGCGCAGGCGGTGCCGCTCGCAGCCGACATCAGCGGCCAGGTCTTGTCGCTGACGGCTGCCGACATCGATGCCGATACCGTCCTCGACATCTTTGCCGCCACGACCGTCGGCACGCGCGTGATCATCGGCCAGGCGGACGGGCGCTTTGCGGATCTCGCGGATCATCCGCTGGCCGGAATCCGCAACGCCACCGCCGCATTGTGGGGCGATGTCGACAACGATGGCGATCTGGATCTGTATCTGTGCCGGAAGGGACCTAACCAGCTATGGCTGGGCGCGGACCGGGGCGAGTGGCGCGAGCGTGGCGCGGACACCGCGACGGATGATGCCGGAGACTGTGTGGATGGCGGCATGATCGATGCAGATCATGACGGCGATCTCGACATATTCGTGGTCAATGCGGATGGGCCGGACGAGCTGTTCAGCAACAACGGCAACGGCAGTTTTCGTCGCCTCGGGGCCAGCCAGGGGATCGCCGGTGCTGGTGCCGGCCGCCAGTTTCTCGCCGCTGATCTGGACCTGGACCGGGATCTCGACCTGATTGTGGTGAACGAAGGCGGCGGCAATGATATCTGGATCAACGACCGGCTCTGGGAATATCGCCGGGCGACCGGGCTGGACAGTTTTCGCCAGGCATCGCTGCAGGCCGCGGCCATCGCCGACCTGGACAGCGATGGCCGCCCCGAGATCTACGCAGTGGACGAAGACGGACGCTTGTTGCGCTGGAGCTGGCGTCCGGGGTCCTGGTCCCTGGATACACTGGACACCGTTGCCGGCAGTAAGCCGCAGCTTGCGGTCTCCGATTTTGACGGTGACGGCAGTCTGAAACTTGTCATCGCCAGCAGCGCCGGCGTTTCGATCCGCCACCATGCCGGCGGCATGCTGCAATTGCAGGACAGCGCCGGGCTGACCGGGCCGCTGCTGATATTGAATGCCGATATCCAGGCCGGCCCGGAAATCGTAGCGCCGACCGAAGAAGCCCTGAGACGCTGGCCGCCGGGGCCCGGGCGCCTGCCGTTTCTGGGCCTGAGCTTCAGCGGCAAGGAAGACAAGGCCGACTCCATGCGTTCGAATCGTTCCGGCATCGGCACCCGGGTGTCCCTGCGCCTGCTCGATCGCTGGACCATGACCACCACGCTGGATCACAATTCCGCGCCGGGTCAAAGTCTGCAGCCCTTGCTGATGGGTCTGGCCGGATTGCCTGCCGCTGACTATGTGGCGATAGACTGGTCCGACGGCGTGTTCCAGACCGAATTGTCTCTGGCTCAGGGCGAATTGCACCGGATCGCCGAGACCCAGCGTCAGCTGTCCAGCTGTCCGGTGATATTTGCCTGGAACGGGACGCATTACGGCTTCGTCAGCGACGTGCTCGGCGTCGGAGGTTTGGGTTTTCTGGTTGCGCCGGGAGAGTATGCCGAGCCGCGACCGTGGGAGTATTTTCTGATGCCCGCAGGCAGCCTGGTGCCAAAGGAAGGGGTTTACGCGCTGAAGATAGCGGAGCCGATGGAGGAGAGCGCTTATCTCGATGTGGTGCGGCTGCATGGGTTCGATTTGCCGCCAGGCTGGGACATGGCCGTCGATGAGCGCATGGCCACAGGCGGTCCGGCGGTCACCGGCCGCCCGATCTTTTTCCGTCCCGAGCGCAGCCTCAGCCCGGTATCCGCGAGCAATGCCGGCGGTGAGGACGTCCTCGACACGGTCAGGACCGCTGACCGTGTGGCGGCGCCGGTGGGCGAGGTCGATCATCGGTTTATCGGCCGCCTGCAACAGGAACATCGTTTGCTGCTCGAATTTGACCGTGAAATCAATCCGGCCGGCAGTCGCCCGGTGTTGGTCGCCGATGGCTGGGTCGAATACCCGTATTCGCAGACCGTGTTTGCCGCCTGGCAGGCTGGCGCTGATTACCAGGCCCCGAGTCTGGATGCGCTGAGCGTCGATGGCGTCTGGCATCGCGTCTACACCGGCTTCGGCTATCCGGCCGGGATGCCGAGGGAGATGGCCCTGCCGCTGGGCGACCTGCCAGCAAAGACAGTTGCGTTGCGCCTGTCGACCAATCTCGAAGTGTATTGGGATCGTATTCGTATCGTATTCGAGGAAGACGCGCCGCCGGCGATGGTCCATCAAGTGATGACTCCGACAGCCGCGCGTCTGGCGATTACCGGCTTTGCGACAAGAACTACGGCAGCCCAGCGCGTGCCTGATTACGATTATCAGGTGCGCGATGCGTTCTGGGACGCCCGTTATCTCGACGGCTTTTACACCCGGACAGGCCCCGTGGAACCGTTGCTTGAGCAGGCAGACGATGCGGTAGCGATTATCGGCTCCGGTGAAGAGGTGCACCTTGAGTTCAATGCACCAGATGCAGTGGCGCATGACTGGACGCGCAGGTTCGTGCTCGAAGCCCGGGGCTGGGCCAAGGACATGGATCTGTTTACCCGTGACGGCGGGCAGCTGGGCCCGTTGCCGCGCAGCGCTCTGGGAGACGATGCCGCAGAGATGCGGCGGGAAGAACTTCACCAGCAGTACAACACCCGTTATCAATCTGCGCGGTGATGACCCAGCGAGCTCAAACAGGACCTGCACGCCGACGGAAATATGTTCCGGTCGTGGGCCCGCGTCTGCGCAAGTTGCTCTACGTGGTTTTCGGCCTGTTTTCGCTGCTGACTATCAATGCCGGCTATCTTGGCGGCGTGACGCTGCTGGAATGGCTGCGTGGCGAGACGTTTCAGGGATATTTCTACCAGCTGATGTTTCTCGGACACCTGGTGCTGGGGCTGATTCTGGTGCTTCCGGTGGTCGTCTACGGGGTCCTGCACCTGAAGGTAGCTCGCCACCGGCCCAACCGTCGCGCCGTGGCCGTGGGCTATGCCTTGTTCAGCGTCGCATTGCTGCTGATAGTCAGCGGACTGGTGCTGACCCGCGGCATCCCGGTGATCGAGGTGCGTGCCCCGGCAGCGCGAAACCTCGCTTACTGGCTGCATGTGATCACGCCGCTGGCCGCGATCTGGCTTTTCGTATTGCACAGGCTGGCGGGGAGTGCGATCAACTGGCGTGCAGGGGCGACCGTAGCCTTGGTCGCAGTGCTGTTTTCTGCGCTGTTGATCGTCGTCCAGGCACAGGATCCAAGGCGTTGGGACCAGGCAGGACCGGCCTCGGGAGAGCGGTACTTCCAGCCCTCTCTTGCGCGTACCGCCAGCGGCAATTTCATCCCGGCACGGGCGCTGATGCAGGATCAGTATTGTGCCGAATGCCACGGCGACATTCATCAACGATGGTCCCACAGCGTCCATCGCTTTGCGTCGTTTAACAATCCTGCCTACCTGTTCTCGGTACGTAACACGCGTCAGGCCATGCTGGAACGCGACGGCGACGTTCAAGCCTCGCGCTTTTGCGCCGGATGTCACGATCTGGTGCCGTTTTTCTCCGGCGCTTTCGACGACCCGGAATTCGACGATGTTGGCCATCCGACCGCACAGGCAGGCATCACCTGTACCGGCTGCCATGCGATCACCCACATCAACAGTCCGCGCGGCAATGCGGATTACACCATCGAGGAGCCGCTGCATTACCCGTTTGTCTATTCTGAAAATGCGGCCCTGCAATGGATAAACCGGGCGCTGATCAAAGCCAAGCCGGAGTTTCACCGCAAGACCTTCCTCAAGCCACTGCATCGCAGCCCGGAATTTTGTGGCACTTGCCACAAGGTGGGGCTACCGGAAGCCCTTAATGGCTATCGCTGGCTGCGCGGACAGAATCACTACGACAGCTTCCTGCTCAGCGGCGTCTCCGGTCACAGCACACAGAGCTTTTATTACCCCGAGCGGGCGCAGGAAAATTGCAACGGCTGCCATATGCCCGCCCTTGTCTCCGATGACTTTGGCGCGCGGCAGCTTGACGACAGCGGCGAGCTCCAGGTCCACGATCACCAGTTTCCCTCGGCCAACACTGCCATTCCTTACCTTCTGGGGCTGCCGGAATCGGTGATCGAGGCGCATCGCGAATTTCTCCAGGGTTCCTTACGCCTGGACATTGTCGGTCTGAAGCAAGGGGGCAGTGTCGACGGCGCGCTGCATGCCCCGCTGCGGCCGCAGGTGCCGGCGCTGGTGCCTGGTGAGAGTTACTTGCTGGAGACTGTGATCCGGACGCTGACGCTGGGTCACCTGTTTACCCAGGGCACCTCGGACTCTAACCAGATATGGGTTGACGTCGAGGTCTATAGCGGCGACGCGCTGATCGGCAGAAGCGGCGCCATGGAGCCTGAGCAGCGGCGGGTCGATCCCTGGTCTCATTTTGTGAATTCCTGGGTCGTTGACCGGGATGGCCGGCGTATCGATCGCCGCAACGCCGAGGACATTTTCACCGCGCTGTACAACAACCAGATTCCGCCGGGCGCCGCCGATGTGGTGCATTATCGGCTGACCGTGCCCGCGTGGGTGAGCGAGCCGGTGGTGGTAAGAGCGCGCCTCAACTATCGGAAATTCGACACGACGTATCTGCAGTACTTCCAGGGTGACGAATTCCGGCGCAATGACCTGCCGGTGGTAGAAATTGCCAGCGATGAGATCGTATTCCCGGTTGCCGGCGGGCCAGCGCCGCCCGCACAGCCCGCACCCGATATAGCGGCGTGGCAGCGGCTGAACGACTACGGTATCGGCTTGCTGCGCAAGCGCGGCACCGGCGAACTGCGCCAGGCGGAGGAGGCGTTTGCCGCGGTCGAGTTCATGGGCCAGTCTCACGGAGCGCTGAATCTTGCCCGGGTCTACCTTCGAGAAGGCAGACTGGATGATGCTCGCGCCGCGCTGGATCGGGCCATTGGTTTTGATCCGCCGGCGTACCCGTGGACCGTGGCCTGGTTTACCGCACTGCTGGATCGGCAGAACGGCTATCTGGACCAGGCTATCGACGGTATGCGCAGCGTGCTGGAGACGCGTTTTGTCGATGCGCGCGCGCGGGGTCTGGATTTCAGCCGTGATTACCGGGCACTGAATGAGTTTGCCGGGACCTTGTTCGAGCGCGCGCGGGCACTGCGCGGAAGCGCCGCCGCGGAGCGCGCGCAACAGTTGCTGGATGAAGCGGTGGCAACTTATCAACGAGTGCTGCAGCTGGATCCGGAGAATGCCGAGGCGCATTGGGGTCTGGCCCAGATCTATGCACGCACAGGGCAGGAGCAGCAAGCTGAGATCCAGCGTGCGCTTCATGCGCGCTATAAAACCGACGACAATGCCCGCGACCGGGCGATTGCGCTGGCGCGCCGAAACAATGACGCGGCGAACCACGCCGCCGAGCCGGTCGTGATCTACGATCTGCAGCGCGCTGGCGCCTATGGACTTCAGGAACAGATCTCGAGGATCACAGGCGATTGAGACAGGAACCCGTTGAGCCAGCCTTGACCGATGACCGGGACCCGGAAACGGATCTGGTCCAGGATGACGCAGTCATCGGCGTTGCACTGCGCCGGTCGCTGATCGCGATCGTCGTTTTCATCGCGCTGGTATCGGCAATGCTCTGGTGGCGCGGCCGGCCCGCCGAACAGGCCCCGGTGAACGAGCAGGCCCTGTCGAAACCCGCGGTCACGGTGGCTGAGCCGGACGCTCCGCAGATCCCGTTTACCGACATCACCGGCGCTGCGGGTATCAGTTTTCACCATGACAGCGGCGCTGCCGGCGAACGGCTGTTGCCCGAGACCATGGGTGGTGGCGTCGCGTTCTTTTCGCTGGACCAGGACGATCTGCCCGATCTGTTGTTCGTCAACTCGACTGCCTGGCCCTGGTCGGAAGATTCAGACCGGCCATCGACGCCCGAGCTGTATCGGAATCTCGGCGGGGGACAATTTCAGAATGTCACTGCCGGCTCGGGCCTGGACAAGCCGCTGTACGGGATGGGGATTGCCACCGGCGACTATGATGGCGACGGCCGGGTCGATGTCTACCTGACCGCGGTCGGCCCCAATCGGCTGTTGCGGAATCTCGGCGACGGCCGCTTCGAGGATGTGACCGCGAAAGCCGGCGTCGCCGGCGGTGCCGACACCTGGAGCAGCAGCGCGGCGTTTCTTGATTACGACCGGGACGGTGACCTGGACCTGTTCGTGGTGAATTACGTGCAGTGGTCGCGGGAACTGGATTTCGAGGTCGACTATCGCCTCGCGGGGATTGGCCGTGCCTATGGCCCGCCGACGAATTTTGCCGGCACCGACAGCTATCTGTTTCGCAATGACGGCCAGGGTCGATTCACCGAGCTTGGTGCCGGAAGCGGCATCCATGTGCGCAACGCCGATACCGGCGTCCCGGTCGGCAAGGGCCTGGCGGTGTTGGCCGAGGACCTGGATCTGGATGGCTGGACGGACCTGGTAGTGGCCAACGACACCGTGCGTAACTTCCTGTTTCGCAACGTCGGTGGACAGTTCGAGGAGCAGGGCGTCAATGCCGGGCTGGCTTTTGACAACACCGGCAGCGCCACCGGCGCGATGGGTATCGACGGCGGCCGCATCGGCGATCAGGGCGAATATGCTGTGGCGATGGGCAATTTCGCCAACGAGATGACCTCGTTTTTTGTCGATCCGGCGCGCAGCGTGTTGTTCAACGATGAAGCCATCGTTACCGGTATCGGCCCGGCCAGCCGCAGCGTGCTGAGTTTCGGCCTGTTCCTGTTTGATGCCGATCTGGACGGACGTCTGGATCTGTTGCAGGCCAACGGTCACGTCGAGGATGAGATCAACCGTGTTCAACCCAGCCAGCAGCATGCCCAGTCCGCACAGTTGTTCTGGAATTGCGGATATGATTGCGACCGGCAATTCATTCCAATGCCGGCTGCGAATACTGGCGATCTGACGCAACCCATGGTGGGCCGGGGCGCCAGCTACGCAGACATCGATAGCGATGGCGATCTTGACGTGGTGATCACCCAGGTCGGTGGCGCGCCGCACCTGTTGCGCAATGATCAGGTGCTGGGACATCGATGGCTGCGTGTGCGCTTGCGCGGAACAGCCCCGAACACCGGCGCTGTCGGTGCGCGCTTGGTGCTGGCCGAGGGCGAGCGGCTTCAGGAGCGCCAGATAAACAGCGCGCGGAGTTATCTGTCGCAGACGGAACTTGTCCAGACTTTTGGGCTCGGAGACTCACAATCGGCGCTGCGGCTCGAGATCCACTGGCCAGACGGGACTGTTCAGGTCCTCGAGGGCATCGAGGCAGGCCAGGAACTGGTCATCGAGCAGGCGGCGCCCGGAGGCGGGCGTCCGGCTACCTGATCCCCTCTCGCGTCTTGCGGGAGCGCGTGTTCCGGATTCCGCCACGGTCATCCTTCCACGATGATGAATTCTGCGTAAGCGGAGCGAAACCGCCATAATGGAGGACGGAGTTCCCGACACCGGGAACGGGAAATCAGATTCATGAAAAATACCCTGAGAACTTCATTTTGCCTGGCGCTGACCGCGGTTCTGGTGCTTCTGATTGCGCCGCTGGCCCAGGTGTCGGCGCAACAGGAAGCCAATCTGCCCGACCTCAAGCTGGTGCCTCATCCCGATCTGTCGAAGCTTGATCCGGAGGTCAGCCGGCGCTTGCAGCCGGCGGTCGATTTTTTTCGCGATCAGCGCATGAGTCTGGAAGGGGTCCCGCTGGGACTGGCCTATGGGCGCATGGGGATCAATTATCTGGCCAACGGTCAGCAAGCAGCGGCCGGAGCCTGTTTCTACAATGCCATGGCTCTGGACACGACTAATCCACGGTGGCCCTATCTGCTCGGCATCCACTACGAACAGACCGGTGATCCGGAGGCCGCCGCCGCCAGCTTTGGTCATGCACTGGATCTGGCCTTCAGCTTCACCCCGGCGCTGATCCATCGCAGCCAGATGCAGCTGTTGCTGAATCAGCCCGAGGAAGCGGAAACCGGGTTTTTCGTTGCCGTCCGGCGCAATCCTGACGACCCGGCCGCGCTGGCTGGACTCGGCCAGGCGCTGTTCCTTCAGGGTAAATACGCTGAGGCCCTGGATGCGCTGCAAAAAGCGCTGGATCTCGATCCCGAGGCGAATTCGATCCACGGGCAACTGGCGGCGGTGTATCGGGCGATGGGCGAAGACAGCAAGGCGGCAAGCGAGCAGGCCAAATCGGGAGATCGCAAACCGCGCGTTGACGATCCGCTGATGACGTTTGTTCGCTCGCATACGGGAGACTTTGACCGCTATATGGCAGCGGCGGCCCAGGCAAGGCAATACAACAGCCCGGATGCGGCTATTCAGGCCTATGAGCTTGCCGCATCGATCCAGCCGGGCAACATCGAGGCGCTGATGAACCTCGGCGAGATGAACGCGGCCACGGGCCGGCTGGACGCGGCGATGGTCGCGTTCTCGCGGCTGCTGGCCATCGAGCCGGACAATGCGAAAGCAAACTATTTCGTCGGCTTGCTGTTCGAGCAGACCGGCAATGACGCCGAGGCCGAGGTCGCTTATCGCAAGGCGCTGGAGGCGGAGCCCCAGCTGGTCGAGCCGCGTCTGTTGCTGGCCAACAGCCTGATGCGACGCAAAGCGTTCTCCGAGGCAGGAGAGAACTACGGACAGATCGCGCATGTGCTGCCGACAAATGCAGAGGTGACCTATCTGCTGGGTATGGCGTGGCTGGCATCCGGCGATTGCCAGTGGGCGCATCCTGTTCTGGCCAGGGGTCTGAAACTGAGCCCCGGTGATGAGCAGATGGTGGTGGCCGCGACCAGGGCATTTGCAATCTGTGATGACAGTACCGACGAGCAGAAGATTCAGGCATTGGAGACCGCGACTGCGCTGTATCTGAAGAACCCGAGCATGCGCAACGCGGAGACCCTGGCGATGGCCTCGGCGGCCAATGGCAAGTTCAACGCCGCGGTGGATTTTCAGGCGCAGGCTATCTTCGAAGCCCTGAAGACCGATAAGGATGCAGACCTGGAATGGCTACAGACCAATATGGCTTTGTATCAGGAGAACAAGCCGGCCCGGCAGGCCTGGAGCCCCGACGCCGAGGTATTCAAGCCGCGGCCGGTGCAGGGTCCGCCGCCTGTCCTCACGCCGATGGCAGACGGGGCCAGGCCAGCAGACCAGGCTGGGCAGTAATCAAGCAGAGGTGACAGCGATATGGCATTCAGGAACGAACAGGAATTGCAGGCCTATGCCGAATGGGCAAAGGGACAGTTACAGAACATGGCGCAACATGTTCGCAACAGCGACCTGATCCAGGATGAAGTCGTCGGCCATGCCGTGTGGACACTGCCGCACCAGTTGTTCATCGGCAAGGCCTGGTCTCAGGCAAACAGGAACCGCGCCTACTGGGTGATTTCAGGGGTAGATATCCCTTCGGATCATGTCGATATGGAAGTCGCGGATACCGCGCGCGACGCTGCGCGTCATTTCGTAATGAAATGGCAGCTGCAAAGCGCCCGCCTCGAACAGCTCGGCTCCAAAGGCGACGCATCGCCGGGTGATGATGTGGACTGGCAGAAGGTGGCGGCCGGCCTGCGCGGTCAGGCAGAAGGGCTCTATGGCCTGGTAGAGCGGGAAGAAATCTGGGAGCTCACCGAAGGTCCGCTGGTGGCCGACAGCTGAGCTTTACTTGATGCGTTTAACCCGCACGGTGGTATTCATGTCATCCACGGTCAGGATATAACTACCAAGAAACCCGCGCTTGATCGTGATCATCGGATTCACCGCGCGATAAGTGAAACGACCGGACTCGGCTTGCTGCCAGACCTGGCCGTTCTCGAGTTCGAAAACCGTCTTGCCATCCCAACCGGTGAAGTCGCCGACAAAACGACTCTGGATCTTCTTCAGATTGGTCTCATCCTCCACCCGTTCGGCGCCAAACTTGTCGACCGGAGATACAGCAGCGGTGGCTTCAGGCGCCGGCTGGTCCGCGGCCGGTGTCTGTACGGATGGCGAGCCGGTGTCTGCTGTCGCCGTCTCCGTCGCCCCCGCCGTTGACGCCTGCGGGAGCGGCTGAGCGGTGGGGAGGCCACCCCGGCTGTTCAGCCCGAGCTCGATCAACTCTGTTGCCAGCCGGTCATAGCACAGCAGGCGCTGGCCATCGCTGGCAATGCGGGCGCATTTGATAAAGGCGGACGCCGCCGAATCGGATTCCTCGGCCGCCTGGATCGGGGCCGCGCCCAGCAGGATTGCCAGGCAAACGAAGATTTTGGTTCTGCTCATCCGGTTGTCCTGAACTTCGACTGCGCGTCACGGTAGCAGAATCGGGGCACCGCGCCCATGGGCCCGATGTCACCCGCCATGCTGGATTTCCCGACCCCTGATTCGCCGGATACGTTCCGTTACGACGGTCCCGCTGCGGTCCACCGGCCTTTCTTGCGCCTGCGTGGCAAAAGGGGATAATTATATGTTTTGCCTGCATCAGGCGGAGAATCAAACACTTATGGCTGCTCAGTCCCTATCTACGGCAGAGCTTTATCATCAGGCCCAGCAGACCCAGCATGAGGGTGATCTGGAGTCGGCCAAGGCCCAGTATCTGGAGGTGCTCAAGCGCGAACCGGCGCATGCGGATGCCCTGCATTGCCTGGGCAATATCGACGCCCGCCAGGGACGGCTGGAAGACGCCGAGCGACTGATCCGGCGCGCGATCCAGCTCGATCCGTTAAAAGCCAGCTTTATCAACAGCCTGGGTAATCTGATGAAGGCGCGGGACAGACTGGACGACGCCGCGGCGATGTATCAGCAGACGATCCAGCTGCAGCCCGAGTTCGCGATGGCGCACAGCAATCTCGGTGAAACCCTGCTGCGGCAGGGCAAACCGGAGGAGGCGATTCCGTTTTTCGTCAAGGCGCTGGAAATCAACCCCAATCTGGCGGGCGCCTATGACAATCTTGGCCGCGCGTTTAACAACATGGGGCGTCTGGCGGAAGCGGCGGATGCGTTCCGGCGCGCGGTTTTGATCCGGCCGGAGTTTGCGGTTGCCTATGATCACCTCGGTCATGCCCTGCGCGCGATGGGTGAACTCGACGAGGCCCGGGATGCGTTTGAACATGCGGTGGCCATCGACCCGGATTTCGCTTCAGCCAGGCGAAATCTGGCCACGGTACTGATGAGTCAGGGCGACGTGGATGCAGCTATCGCGCAATTTGAGCATGCGCTGAGCCTTAAGCCCGGCCACACCGAAACGCTGATCAACCTGGGTATTGCGTATCACACGCGGCGCAACTTCAAGAAGTCCGCTATCTGTTACCGCCACGCGCTGCAGCTGGATCCGGACAATGCATCGGTCCACCTGAACCTGGGCCTGGTGCTCAATGAGCAGCGCCGCAGCGATGAGGCCGAGGCCAGCTTCAAGCGGGCGCTGGAACTCGACCCTCACTCGCCCGCGGCCTACGCAGAACTGGCCGCGCTGTACGAGGAAGCAAACAGGCTCGAAGAGCTTGATCAGATGGTGGAAAAGGGCCTGCAACTGGCGCCGGATCACCCGCGACTGAATCTGGAAGCGGCCAAGGGCGATCGTCGCCGCGGTGAACCGACTCTGGGGTTACAGCGCCTGATGCGCTTCGACACCACGAAGATGGATCCGCGTCTGGCGGAGCAATTCCATTACCAGCTTGGTTACCTGCACGATCGTCACGGGAATGCGGACGCAGCCTATGAACATTTCACCGCGGCCAATGAACTGGCGCGGGCGACCCCCCGGGCCCGGGAGGCAAGACCGGAGCGGTTTCTGGCCCTGCTTGACGAATTGGACGAGTTTTTCAGCACGACCCGCCTGGAAGAGTGGACCGAGGCCCCGCGCTGCGAGCGCCCGTCGCCGGTGTTCATGCTCGGATTCCCGCGTTCGGGCACGACGCTGACGGATGTCGTTCTCGATAGTCACCCGGGCATCACCACTGTAGAAGAGCAGGTCACCATCCTGCCCGCGCTGGAGGCTCTGCAGGAGTTGCCAGATGGTTTCCCGCGCGCGCTGGCGCAGCTTGATGAGCAGACGTTCGCCCGGCTGAGGAAGCTGTATTTCGATGCAATCGATCCGTTCATGGCTGGCCACGCGGACACGTTGATTGTCGACAAGATGCCGATCCGCACCATTCAGGTCGGGATGCTCTGGCGTCTGTTTCCGGACGCGCGCTTCGTCTTCTGCCAACGCCATCCCTGCGATGTGGTGCTGTCAAACTTCATGCAGCACTATACGGTCAGCGACGCCTTCGCGAATTTCCATACGCTGGAGGATTCGACCCGTATCTACGACAAGACCATGCGCCTGTGGCAGTTATACAACCGGCGCCTGCCGCTGAACGTCCACGTGGTGCGCTATGAGTCCCTGATTGATGACCTGGAAGCGGAGACGCGCAAGCTGCTCGACTTCCTCGGTCTGGAGTGGGACCCCCGAGTCCTGGACTATGCCGAGCGCGCACGCCAGCGTGGCCACATCAATACCAACAGTTATCATCAGGTGACCGAGGCGCTCTACCAGCGCTCCCGAGGCCGGTGGCAGGCATATGCTCACTATATGGAGCCGCTGATGCCGGCTCTCGATCCCCACCTCGAGTACTTCGGCTATGAACGATAGCTCAGACCCACGCCTGTCGGAACTGATCAGGGTCTATGACGATGCGCTGGATCCGGAGCTGTGCGCCCGCATTATCGAGCAGGTCGAAGCCGATCCGGCTGAACAGTTCCAGCGCGCCCGGCAGCGAACCTGGGTCGAGTATGTGATCACCCGCAACCCGAATCCGAAATGGCGTGAAGTCGAGCGCGCGCTGATCGAAAACATGGTGCGCCACCTGGCCGAGTACGCGACCTTGCCGGTAGCCGGAATGCTGGCGCGCAAGGCGCCGCGGGCGTTTGAACATCTGAAGGTCAAGAAGTACCTGGCCGGCGGTGATGAGCCGCACCACTTCCCGTTGCATGTGGATGTGTTCGATCACCGGTCTGCGGTGCGAACCGTGGCCTTTTTGTGGTACCTGAATACCGTGGATGAGGGCGGTGAAACGGTGTTTCCGATATTGGGGACCCGGGTCGCAGCGCGCACCGGAAGGCTGGTGATCATGCCTCCCTACTGGATGTATGAGCATGTCGGCGAGGCGCCGGTATCCGGGGACAAGTACATTCTTACCAGCTACGTGAATTTCCGCGATCCTGACGACGATTTCCGCTTCTCTTATCCCCTGCGATGAATGGGTCGGCAAACCATGAGTCCCGGTTGACCTGGCCCGGCATGAGCATCGTCGGGCGCCGGATCTGACGAGCAGCATCCGATGAGCAACGGCGATGGAGCACCGACCGTGGCGGCGGCCGAACAGTTAAGCCAGGCGGAGGCGCTGATCCGGCAGCGTGATCCGGCGGCGGCGGAAAAACTCCTGCAGCAACTGGTGTTGGCAGCCCCGGCGATGGCATCGGCATGGAATGCGCTGGGCCGCGCGCTGAATAATCTCGGCCGCTTGCCGGACGCAGAGCGTGCGCTGCTTACCGCGGTGAAGCTGGATCCCGATACACCCGACCCATGGCTTAATCTGGCCCACGTGCAGCGCACTCTGGGCAAGCTGGAAGATGCTGCCGGAGCCTGTCGCCAGGCGATGGCTGTGGTCTCGGCGGGCTCGGCCCGGGCGCATCGCGGCCGGCGTTTGCTGGCGACAATATACTTGTTGCAGGGTCGGGCGGAGGAGGCCGGCGAGCTGCTCGAGCCAGTCCTCAAGGCCATGCCGGAAGATCCGGAAGTCCTGCGCGAATACGCAGACGCATTGCGCGGACAGGGTTGCCTCGAGCAGGCCCGGGCAACTTATCTGAGTTGCATCGGGCGTGCGCCGGATAATCATGATGCGCGCGCAGCGCTCGGCCTTGTCTATCATCGGCTTGACGATCAGGCTGCCGCCGCGGATTGCTTCCGCGAGGTGCTGGAGTCCGATCCGACCCACGAAGTGGCGCATCACGGCCTGATCTGGACCCTGGAATTACAGCGCGAATACGCAGCCGTGCTGGAGCTGCTGAAGCCGGTTCTGGCATCCGCGCCGCCCGCGTGGGCAGTGATTACCGCCGGAAGGATGCTGCGCCGCCTGGATCGTTGCGACGAAGCCAAAGCGCTGCTGCAGCGGTTTGACGCTACCCATGCTTCCGATCAGGACCGCGCAACGATCAGCGCAACCCTCGGTGAGGTGCTCGACGCCAGCGGCGATTACGCGGGAGCGTTCGAGCAATTCGTTCGCGCCAACGACTGTCTGCCCAGCCGTTTTGATCCGGAGGGTTTCCGGACGACGGTTGAACGACTGTGTGCCTTCTTTACCGCTGAACGGCTGCAGCAGATGCCGTCATCCGGGGTCGATTCGATGGCGCCGGTGTTCATTGTCGGCATGCCCCGCTCGGGGACGTCGCTCGCGGAGCAGATATTGGCCAGTCATCCGCAGGTCCGGGCCGGCGGCGAGCGTACGGATATTTACCGTTTGCCCCGCCGGTTAAGCCAAGGCGACGTGGCCACGCGCTGGCCGGAGTGCCTGCAGCATGTCGAAGCCGGGGTGCTCGAACGGCTGGCCAATGAGTATCTGCGGACCGCTCCGGGCTGGGATCGCGGGCCAGCGCGGATAACCGACAAGTTGCCGGCCAACTACCTGAATCTCGGCCTGATCCAGGTCCTGCTGCCGGGTGCGCGGGTGGTCTATTGCCGGCGTGACCCGATGGACACCGGTTTGTCCTGTTTCCAGCAGAACTTTCGCAGCGAAGGCATGGATTTCGCGCGCGACCTGCGCCACATCGGCCTGCAGCAGCAGGGTTGCTGGCGGCTGATGGAGCACTGGCAGCAACATCTTTCACTCCCGATTTACGTGCTGGATTACGAACGACTGATCGAAGACCCGGCACGCGAGGCCCGAGCCCTGATCGAGTTCAACGGTCTGCCATGGGATCAGGCCTGCCTCGACTTCCATCGCAGCACGCGGCTGGTGCGCACGGCCAGCTTCGAACAGGTACGGCAGCCGATCTACACCAGCAGCGTCGGCCGCTGGCGCAATTATTCGCGTTGGCTGCAGCCGCTGGCCGAGGCCCTGAACGAGCCCTGGAGCCACGGCCTGGTCTGATCGTCAAGGCTGTTTCAGCCCTGTCGCGCGCATCGCGCTAGCCCAGGCGCTCGCGCAGCCTGCTGAACGGACCACCCTGAGTCTGGATCCGTTCAGCCCAGCGCAGCCCGGCGCTGATTTCCTCCGCGTACGTCTTGCTGGCCGCACCCAGATCGGCCTGCCGCCGGGCGTGGTCATAACTGCGTCCGGGGTCCTTGGCGCTGCGCCTGCCGTGAATCGCGAGGAGTCGTTGCAATGTTGCGTCGTCAGCGGGCTGCGAGAAGAACTCACACACTTGTCGCAGCGATGGCTCCGGATCCGCGAGAAAGCGATCGAAGTCCAGTCCCAGCGTGCGCTCGTGCAAGGCGCCGGCCTCCATCACGGCGGCCAGCTCGCGCGCGTGCAACAGCCAGCTCATCGCGGCCAGCTCCCCGGGCCGATAGGCCTCGACCGAGTCTGGCATTTCCGGCATCAAGGTGACGAAGTCGCGTAGCCGGAAGTCTCTCGCGAACAGCATCGTCTCCCGCCGCACTTCCGCGCGCAGCATGGTCGTCAGATACGTCTCCGGGCCAACGTGCAGGAGCAGGGCCCGTTCCCGCCCGGTGAAACCCATCAACAGCGGAATCAGGTTTCCGGCGTGGCTGGTGGGCTTGACCAGCACGGTTTGCGTCGGCCGCCAGGTCCTGCCCAGCAGCCTCAGCGCCAGTTGCGACAGTTGCTCCCAGCGCTCGCGGGAGATCGGGAACCCGGTTTGATCCAGATGGCGCATGCTGCGAGAGAGCCCCATCAGCATCGGTGGTTCGCGCAAGGCAAGAAAACCGTCGAGCCCGCCGAGGATGGTGGATATCAGGGTCGACCCGCAGTGCCCGATGTGGAAAATATAGTGGATCGGGCGCGGCGGCAGATTCAGCTTGTGGGCCAGGCGCAGCAGCCCGTCCAGGTCCACCACGAGGTCGCGCGGTCCGGCGCGTTGGATGCGGTTGTCGAGGAAGATCGAGGCCTGATAACTGGCTTCGTCCATCGGCGAAAATATCGCCTGGCCACGAATCGGGTCGACGTCGCGCAGAAACCACGCGGGATCGTCGGCGAGATCGCGCAGCAGGTCGCCCGGCATCTGACCAGGCGGCATGGAGTCCGGATGTGGACCGTTCATGAGCGGGCAGGTTAGCACAGCCGGCAGCGTCTGCCGTGGTATGCTTTCGCGCCCCGAAGTCAGCGCAATTGTCGATGTCAAAGTCCTTGTTTCACAAGCCGTTCAGGCGCACAGGCAGGCCCGCCACCCGCTGCGCGATAGCGCTTTTCGGAGGGCTGTTGCTGGTATCGGCCGCGGTCCGCGCGGAGCCGATTTTCGCTGATGTCACCGAGGCCTCCGGTCTCGAGTTTGAACACTTCAATGGCATGAGCGGGGAGCTCTATTTCACCGAGATGATGGGCTCGGGTGCCGGATTGCTCGACTACGACGGGGACGGCGATCTGGATCTCTATCTGGTCCAGGGTCACATGCTGGGCGACAAGCCGCTCAGCGAGGCGACGTTCAAACCGCGCCATCCATTGCCGCTGACCGACCGGCTGTACCGTAACGACAGCGCAGACGGGCAGCTGAAGTTTGTCGACGTCACCGCACAATCCGGTCTGAACGCGACTGGTTACGGCATGGGCGTGACGGTGGCTGACTATGACAACGATGGTCGCCCCGATCTGTATGTGACCAACTTTGGCTCCAATCAGCTATGGCGCAATGCCGGCAATGGCCGTTTCGTTGACGTGACTGCAAAAGCCGGGGTCGACGACCCGCGCTGGAGCGTCAGCGCGGCCTGGCTGGACTATGACCGAGACGGCTGGCTCGATCTCTATGTCGGTAATTACGTGGATTTCTCCCTGGCCAATGCCAAGCCCTGCCGCTCATCCACCAGCGCCCGGGACTACTGTTCACCGCTGGTCTATGAACCGCTGCCAGACAGCCTGTTTCGTAATCGCGGCGACGGGACGTTCGAAGATGTCAGCCTCAAGGTCGGCATCCGTGGCGATTTCGGCGGCGCGCTCGGCGTCATCGCCGCGGACTTTAATGGTGACGGCTGGCCGGATATTTATGTTGCCAATGACGGCGTACCCAACCAGCTCTGGATCAACGACCAGCATGGACGGTTCATCAACGATGCGGTCCTTGCCGGTGTCAGCGTCAACATGGATGGCAGTCCGGAAGCCAGCATGGGCGTCGATGCTGCGGATTTTGACGGCGACGGTGACGAAGATCTGTTCATGACTCATCTGGCGCGCGAGACCAATACCCTGTACGTGAATGACGGCAACGGCTGGTTCCAGGACCGGACCGTAGCCATGGGTCTGGCGGGCCCCAGCTTTGCCTCGACGGGGTTTGGTACCGGCTGGATCGACTATGACAACGACGGCTGGCTGGATTTACTGGTAGTCAATGGCGCCGTCACTGCGATCGAAGAGCAGATGCTGGCGGATGAACTGCTGCCATTACGGCAAGCCAATCAGCTGTTTCACAATCTCGGCGATGGCCGTTACGCGGACGTCAGCGCCAGCGCCGGGCCGGCATTTCAGGCGTTGCGGGTAAGTCGCGGCGCCGCGTTCGGCGACCTCGACAACGACGGCGATACGGATGTGCTGATCTCCAACAACGCCGGCCCCGCGCGTGTGCTGCAGAACCTGGTCGGCGACCGCAATGAGTGGCTCGGCCTGAGGCTGATCACTGCCAGCGGCGGCCGCGATGCGCTCGGCGCCAGGGTTGAATTGATCGCCGACCCCAGACGCTGGAGCCGGGTGCGTGCGGATGGCAGCTATGCCTCGGCCAACGATCCGCGCGTTCTATTTGGCCTGGGGACCGCCGGCGGTAAGCGCGATGTGCATATTGTCTGGCCTGACGGGACCGAGGAGCGCTTTCCGCAATTGGCGACAAGTCGTTATCACACGCTGCGCCAAGGCGAGGGCGTGAGCATCGCCGGGCAGCGATGAACCGGCCGGCCTGTCCGTCCGCGCGGCGCCTGCGCCAGCCTGGCGCAGTGCTTTTCCTCGCCTGGCTTTGCCTGGCGGCCGGTGCCGCAGCGAGCGCCGCGGCGAGCGCGGCTGATCCCGCTGCGCCGCCAGCCCCGGCACTGGAGGATTTTGAGCCTGGTGTGCGGCAGGCTTTGGCTCAGGCGCTCACGGACTTCCGCAGCAGCATTGCGGACCCGGCAAACACCGGCGCGGCATGGGGCGAGCTGGGCATGACTTATCAGGCTCATCATCTGCAGTCGCTGGCCCGTCAGTGCTATCTCGTGGCAGCAAAGTACCAGCCGGAGGAGTTCCGCTGGCGCTATCTGCTCGGCTATCTGTATCAGGAGACCGGCGAGCTTGACGCGGCGCTGGAGAACTACGAAATCGCGTTGAGACTCGATCCGGCTTATCTGCCAGGCTTGCTGCGACGGGCCCAGGTGCAGTTAAAGCGGCGCCAGCTGGATGCCGCGCAAGTGGATTTCACCGCCGTGCTGGAGGCCCGACCGGGCCAGCCGGCGGCGCTGGCGGGTCTCGGCCAGGTGGCGCTCGAACGTGGCGAATACCTGCAGGCGATCAGCTTCTTCGAACAGGCGCTGACCGCCGATCCGGGCGCTGACCGGCTGCGTTATCCGCTGGCCATGGCTTACCGACAGCAAGGCCAGGTGGAGCAGGCGCAGCGCAATTTGCTGCTCAAGGGCAGCACCGATCCTGCAGTGGCCGATCCCATCCTGGCGGATATGGCCGCTCGTTCACGCAGCGCCCAATATTATCTGGAGCGCGGTTACGCCGCGTCACGTGCCGGCCGCGAGGACGAAGCGGTAATGGAGTTCCAGCGCGCCGTGGAATACAACCCCGACGATGCGGCAGCGCGAGTCAGTCTCGGTCAGGGACTGCTCCAGACCGGCCAGAGCGCAGCCGCGCTGGCGGAGTTTGAGCGGGCACTCGAGATCGATCCGGATTTCGGTCCGGCCAGATACCGGCGGGGCGCGATACGCGAGGAACTCGGTGATGAGGCGGGCGCCGTCGACGACTATCGCGCCGCGCTGAGCGCTGATCCCGGCTACTCGCTGGCGAGTCTGCGTCTGGGTAATGCGCTGATGCGCATGAAACGCTACGAAGAGGCCCTGGCGGTCTATGCTGCAGCCGTGCCGCCTCCGGAGCAGGTCGCGATCTTCGCCTATCGTGCCGGGCTCGCGGCGCTGGCCTCGGGCAACTGTCCGCGCGCCCTGGATGCGTTCGAAAGCGCGCTGGAGGCTCAGCCTGGCAGCGGGGAAGTCATGCAGGCCCTGGCGCGCAGCTACGCGAGCTGCCCTGGTGCCACGGCGGAGCGCCTGCGCCTGGCCCTGGAATACGCTAACACGATATTCCGGGCACGACCCGATTATGCTCATGCCGAAACCCTGGCCATGGCTCTGGCGGCCAACGGCCGCTGGCAGCAAGCGGTGCAAATGCAGACCCGTGTGTATCAGGCCTCTGCAGCCGAGGGCGAGGAGCAGGCCCGGGAGGCCCAACGGTTGCTCGAGGCCTATCGCCGGCAGCAGCCGGCGTCACGTGCCTGGCCCGAGGATCACCCGGTATTCCGTCCCGCGGCGGCCGGCGCTGGCCGCGACGCCCCCGGGGAACGATAATCACCGGGCGGAGGTGAACAGTGTTCCAGATGGATCTGCAACGGGCGGAGCGCGGTCTGCGGGATCGCAGGGTGGGCGAAGCGGAAACGATCTGCCAGTCGGTACTCGCCGAAAGGCCGGACCATGTGTGGGCGCTGCGCCTGATGGCCGAGGTGCGCCTGAAGCAAAACCGGCCGGATCTGGCCTGGGAGTTCATCAATCAGGCGCTGGATCTGGATACCAGCGATCCGCTGCTGTTCAATATTCGCGGGCGCATCCTCAATAATCGCGATGAACTGGATCAGGCGGAGAGCGATTTCAGACAGGCTCTGGAACTGGACCCGCAGTTCGCTGACGCGCACAGCAATCTGGGCCACGTGCTGCGGCGCAAAGGGTATAAGGAGGCAGCGGAACAGTGTTTCCGTACCGCGCTCTCGCACAAACCCGACCATGGCAACGCCAATCTCAATCTGGGTTCGATGCTGTATGAGCAGGGGCATATCGAACTGGCCATCCGTCATCTTGAGCGTGGGCTGAAGGAGGAGATGACCAACCGACCCGGCCGCTACAACCTGGCCATCGCTCAGCACCAGGTCGGTCGTCTGGACGAGGCGGTGCACAATTACCGGCAGGTCATCGCCGAAGGCGAGCGCGATGCTGATGTGTTCAGCAATTTGTCCTCGGTATTGATGGCAATGGGCGAGCTGAAGATCGCCGCGGCAGGATTTGAAACCGCGCTGGAAATAGACCCGGACCACGCGCCGTCACTGGCGGCACTGGCGGGATTGCTGGAACTCAATGGAGAGTTCAAACGCGGCATCGCCATATTGTTGCCGTACCTGAAGCAGGGCACCGCCAGCCCGACCATGCACGTCGCCTACGCTCGCCTGCTGCGTCGGCTGGAGCGCAGCAAGGAAGCGCTGTTGCACCTGGCGCCGCTGGCCAAGGCCGAGGGTCTGTCTGATCATGAGCGGTCAGCGATCCATTTCACCCTCGGCGATTTGCTCGACGATCTGCAGGACTATGATCGTGCTTTCGCTCACTACCGCCGCGCGAACAAGTTTCACTCCGGTAATTATTCTCGTGCCGGTCGGGAGCGCGAGATCGAGCGGTTGATGAATGTGTTCAACCGGGACAACATGTCCCGGCTCCCGCATTGTGACCGGGACAACGAGTACCCGGTGTTTATCGTCGGTATGCCTCGTTCCGGCACGTCTCTCGTCGAGCAGATCCTGGCCAGTCACCAGGATATCTATGGCGCCGGGGAACTCCGGGAACTTGGGCTCGCGGCGATGAGCCTGGGGCGCAACAAGCACGGTATCCCGTATCCGGAATGCGTGGAGACGATCGATTCCGGTTCCCTTGGCGAAGCGACAGCCGCCTATATCGAGCGTTTGATGCGAAACCGCGGCAAGGCCGAGCGGATTACCGACAAGATGTGGCAGAACTTCGAGCAACTCGGACTGATCCAGCTGGTGTTGCCGAGAGCGCGGGTGATCCACTGTCTGCGCGATCCGGTGGACACGGGCTTGTCGTGTTTCCAGCAGAGCTTTGGCACCGCCGGACCTCCGTTCAGTTACGATCTCGGCGATATCGCCCATTACTATGGCCAGTACCGGCGGCTGATGGACCACTGGGCAGACCACCTTGAGCTGCAGATGCTGGATGTGCGCTATGAGGATCTGGTCAGCGATACCGAGGACACAACCCGGCGGATGCTGAAGTTCATCGGTCTGGAATGGGACCCCGGCTGCCTCCGGTTTTACGAGAACCCGCGATTGGTGCGCACGGCAAGTCACGCCCAGGTAAAGCGCCCTGTCTACACGACATCCATCGGCCGCGCCGATCATTACCGGCAGCACCTCGGTCCGCTGCTGGAAGGTCTGCGAGATGACGGGTTCCTGGGTGCCTGATAACGCCGCGCCAGCCGAACTGGCCGCGGCCATGGCCCGGCACCGGGCAGGGGATCTGGCCTCGGCCAGATCGATGTACCGGCGTTATCTTGAAAAATCTCCGCGAGATGCAGGGGCCTGGTGCCTGTTGGCCAGCATGGAGGGTCAATGTGGTGACCACGCGGCCGCGGCTCAGGCGTTTCGCAAAGCTATTGCCGCCAGTCCAGACCAGGCTCAGGGCCATGCGGGTCTGGGCACCAGCATGTTGATGGTCGATCAGCCGACAGCAGCCGTCGATGCGTTGCGGCGGGCATTGGAACTGGACCCGGACCTTGCCGATGCCCGTTATCAGTTAGCGGTCGCGCTGCATCGCGCGCAACGTTCCGCAGAGGCGGCCGAGGTCCTCGAGCAAGTGCTGGATCAGCATCCTGGTCATCTCCAGGCGCGTTACAACCTCGGCGCTATCTGCCTCGAGCAGGGGCGGCCCGAACGCGCGGTATCCTGTTTTCGCGCGGTGCTGGCGCAGGACAAACGCAGGGTCCCGGCCTGGGTCGCGCTGGCCCGGGCACAGATGGCGCTGGATCAGGTCGACGACGCCGAAGCGAGCCTCGAACAGGCGCTCAGGCTGGCACCGGAGGATGTGGCCGGGCGCGCGGCGCTGGGACGTTTGCTGCAGTCGGTGGGTCGACTTGAAGAGGCGCGGGACGCGTTTTCCGCAGTGCTCAAGAACCGGCCGCGGGATCCGCTGGCACTCGCCGGCAGCGCCGAGCTCGACCTGCATCTCGGCCATGCAGCGCGGGGTCTTGAGCTCCTCGCCCCCGCGTTGGAACTGGATTTGCCGGCATTGCCGATCATGGTCACCGCCGCCCGATTATGGCTGGACACAGGGGCCTATCAACTGGCGGTCGACAGGCTCGGCGACTGGATCGCCAATCCGCGCGTGGGTCCGGAGCTCAGAGCGGGTTTACACCGTTTGCGCGGGGACGCGCTGGATGCGCTGGGTCGCCACCAGGATGCGTGGAGGGAGTGGACCAGCGCCAACCAGGCGGTCCCGGCGCGGTTCGATCCGGCCCGGTTTGCCGCGGTTGTCGACGCGCTGATCAGCGCGTTTCCGGAGATCAGCCCAGCGCCAGCCGGCTGGACCGGGCCACAGCCGGTCTTGCTGGTCGGTTTGCCGCGGGCTGGCAAAAGCATCTGCGAGCAGATGCTCGCCTGCCATCCTGATGTCCGCGGCGCCGGCGAATTGCGTGTGCTCAACAACCTGACCGAAACCTTGCGCGAACTTAGCGGATCCCGCCACCCCTATCCGGCATGCATGGCCGACGTGCAGCCGGAGATGCTGGAGACGGCCTCTCAGAGCTATGCAAGCTCGCTGGCCCGGCGCGCCCGCTCTGCGTCCCACCTGAGCGATACGCAGCCGACGAATTTCATGCACGTAGGACTGGCCGCCTCGCTGTGTCCGGGGCTGAAGGTGATCTATTGCCGCCGCCACCCGCTCGATCTCGCGCTGGCCTGCTACGCGCGGGGTTTTGCTGACCAGGTCACGGCGTTCAGCACATCACCTGCCTGGATCGGCGCGTATCTGGCCAACGTCGAACGCCTGATGAGCTACTGGCAATCGCTGGATATCCAGATACTCGATGTCGAATTCGAGCGACTGGTCGCCGACCCCGAGGGTGAATTGAGGCGGATGCTGGATTTCCTGAGCCTGGAGTGGTCTGACCGCTGCGCTGCTTATAGCGATCCGACCCGATCCAGGCTGTCGGTAGCGCCAGTGCTGCATGGACCGCTGGATCCAAACCAGCTGGGCCGGGGCGACGCCTATCGCGAACAGCTGGCTCCGGTACTCGCCGCTCTTGATCAGGCACAGAGCGAAGCAATGACTGAGGCAAGTAGTCGTGGCTGAGCCGGACACCGTGAATCCGCAGAGCGAGGAGAGCCTGCGACAGGCACTCAAAGCGAGGCCGGACGATCCGCAACTTCTCAATTGCCTGGCCAGCCTGCAAATCCAGGCCGGCCGTCTCGGTGCAGCGACCGAGAGCCTGCGCACGCTGACCCAGATCCGTCCTGGCGCAGAGGCATTCGAGCGCCTTGGATCGACCCTGAACCGGCTCGGCCGCTTCCAGGAGGCGCTGCCAGCGTTAAGGCAGGCGCTCGATCTCAAGCCCGATAGCGCGATGATCTGGAACAGCGCTGGCGAGGCACTGGGCAATCTCGGCCGGATCAAAGAGGCGGTCAATGCATTCGCCCGGGCCGTGGACCTGAGGCCGGATTTCGCGCACGCGCACTACAACCTTGGTCTCGCGCTGCGCGCGGCGGGCCAGCCGGAGTCGGCCGCCGGCGCTCTGGCCCGCGCTGTCGAGCTGGCGCCCGATGCAGCGGAGCCGCTGCAGACCTTTGCTCATCTGCTGCATTCCCTCGGTCGCTATCAGCAGGCCGTGCGTGGCTATCGAAAGCTGGTCCAACTGCGTCCCGATGATCCCGCCGCGCATACCAGTCTCGGCACCTCGTTGCACATGCTTGGCGATCTGAATTCGGCCCGGGATTGCTACTTGCACGCGCTGAAGCTGAACCCCGACTACGCGCAGGCCCACAGCAACCTGGGCACGGCATATCAGAGCTTGCGTGACGTGGAGAGCGCCGACGCCTGTTTCCGCCGCGCATTGAGCCTGGCGCCGGGCCATCAGGATGCGCTGGCCGGTCTGGCCGCCAACCTCGACCGCCGCGGCCGCTATGCGGAAGGCTGGGCGTTGCTGGAGCATGGTTTCGATCCGCTGCGCAGCGGGCTTGAACTGGTGATCACCGGGGCGCAGCTGCAGCGCCATCTCGGCGACAACGAACGCGCAGCAGAGATCCTCAATGCCGCACTCGAGCGACCGGATCTGAACGATGCCGCGAGACAGCGCCTGCATTTCAACCTGGGCCACGCGCTCAACGCGGCTGCCGACTATGCGCCGGCCTTCGAACACTACCGTCGCGGCAACAAACTGAAACCGGTGAAATTCAGCGGCAGCGAATACCGTGATGATGTGAGGCGATTGCTGCAGGTCTACGCGGCTGAGAACCGGGCAGCGTTGCCGCGCGCCGACAGCGAAGATCAGCGCCCGGTGTTCGTATTGGGCATGCCACGATCCGGCACCTCGCTGGTGGAACAGATTCTTTCCTGTCATGCGCAGATAGCCGGAGCGGGCGAGCTTCTCGATCTGAGCCGGCTGGCGATCAGCCTGGGTCAGGCCGATCGCCTGCGCTTTCCCGACAGTGCCGCGAAGGCGAAGCGCGAAGCCCTGGAAAATGCGGCCAGGGAGTATAGCGCCTGCCTGTCCTCGGTCGACGACGCGGCGCTGAGGGTGGTGGACAAGACGCCGGCAAACCATCTGTTTCTCGGCTTTGTTGAGCAGTTATTTCCCAAGGCCCATGTAATCCATTGCGTCCGTCATCCGCTGGATACCGCCTTGTCCTGCTACTTCCAGGATTTCGCCGGTCAGGGAATCCCGTTTTCCTATCGCCTCGAGGACATCGTCACCTATTACAACGGCTACCTCGAGGTGATGGAGCATTGGCGGCGCCACACGAATCTGGCCTTCCACGAAGTCGTGTACGAGGAACTGGTGTCAGACCAGGAAAAGATCAGCCGGCAGCTAGTCGACTTTCTCGGCCTGAAATGGGATCCCGCCTGTCTGCGCTTTCATGAATCGGGCCGCCTGGTAGCGACCGCCAGCCATGCGCAGGTTCGACGCCCGATTTACCAGACCTCGGCCGGCCGCTTCCGCCACTATCGGGAATGGATCGGCCCACTGACCGAAGGCATCGACTGGGACGCGTGGCGACGCAGCGGTCTGGCTGAACGGGTGGATGCGCAGCTCGCAGAAAGCACGGGAACGGCGTGAGCCCGGATGCGCCCAGGCAGGTCCCGCCACAGGCGATCGACCGCACCGTCCGGCAGGCGATGACGCTGGCCAGGCAAGGGCAGCTCGCGCAGGCGCTGGAGCTTTGTAAACAAGCGCTTGCCGACGCGCCGGAGGAAGCCGGCGCCTGGCGTTTGAGCGGAGAGCTGCTACAGCGTTTGGGACAAGCCGATGCCGCGAGAGACGCGTTAAACCGAGCGCTTCGGCTGGATCCGGATTCCGCACCGACGCGACTGAGTCTGGCACGAAGCCTGGCCTCGCTTGGGGACACCGCGGCCGCAATCGAGCAGGTCGAGTCTGCGGTAGCCATGGAGCCGGGCACGGCGCAGATCAATAATCAGGCCGGGGAGATCATCGGCAATCTGGGGAATCTGGACCGGGCCGCGGACCTGTTTCAGCAGGCGCTTGACCTCGATCCCGCGCTGGCGGCCGCGCATTTCAATCTGGCCATGGCCGCAATGGGCAGAGGCGACACCGGGCAGGCATTGAGTTCGCTGCAGACATTGACCCGGCAACGACCCGAGCTTGCCGCGGGCTGGTTACAACTTGGCGGAGTGCTCAACGCGCTGGGCCGTTACTCCGATGCGGAACGCGCGTTGCGCCGCTTTCTGGAGCAGGATCCGGTCAACGCAGTCGGCTGGACCTGGCTGGGCGCATCGCTGCAGCTGCAGGGCCGGTTTGATCAGGCCGAGGAGTGTTACCGCACAGCGCTGGAAAAAGACCCGCAGGATGCCGATGCGCTGGCCAACCTGGCGAAGCTGCTGCAGGCGCAGGGTGAACCCGCGCAGGCTGGCGAGTATTTCCGTCGCGCGCTGGCAGTAAACCCCGGCCACGACCAGGCGAGATCGGGCCTGGCGGCGTGGCTGGATAACCGCGGCCGCCATGATGAGGCCCTGGCCATGCTGAATACCGGGCCTGCTCCCGATCCGGCCGTGGTGGCTCCGATCCAGGCGCGGTTGTTGCGCAACACGGGGCGGCTGGAGGAGGCCAGGCGGGTGCTGGAGACTGCACTGGAGTCGACCCATATCGGGGCCGAGGGCCAGGCGCAGTTACGCTTTTCGCTGGCCCGTGTGCTGGACGAGAGTGGCGAGTATCAGCAGGCATGGGACACCGCGCTCGAGGCCAACGAATGGCGTCGACGTTCGCTGCCAGCCGGCGTGCCGGGGCGCGACCTGGACGCATTGAAAGGCGCCGTGGAGGCCAGCCGTCGGGCATTCTCGGCACCGGCCATGGCGGCATTACCACGCGCCCGGACCCCGAGTTCGAGGCCGGTATTCATCGTCGGCATGCCGCGTAGCGGCAAGTCGCTGGCGGAACAGATTCTGTGCAGCCATCCGCAGGTGCACGGCGCCGGCGAGCTGACCATGATCGGCGACATCAGCATGGCCCTGGGCCGCGAGAGCGGTGGTTGGCCGGATGGTGTTGCGCGCCTTGATCGGCGGCAGCTCGAGCGTCATGCCAGCCGCTATCTCGCAGGCCTTGATGCCCGCGCAGGCGACGTGGCGCGGGTCACCGACACGATGCCGTTCAATTTTGTCCATCTGGGTCTGATCGAGATGCTGTTTCCTGATGCCCATGTGATTCACTGCCTGCGCCACCCGCTGGACCTGGTCCTGCGCTGTTGGCTGAAAAACTTTGCTGGTCGCAGCCTGGCTTTTACCTTCGAGCTCGAGTCGATGGTGCGCTACTTCCAGCTGTATCGGCGCCTGATGCGGCATTGGCGTGATGTCAGCGGGCTGGCGATGTTTGAGTTGCGCTATGAAGAACTGGTCACAAGCCCGGAATCTTACAGTCGGCAGCTGGTGGAATTTCTGAGTCTGGAATGGGATCCGGCCTGCCTGCGATTCTATCAACCCGGGGTAGCGACCAGCGCAGCCGATACGCCGGTCCGGCAGCCGCTCAACTCACGTGAAGTCGGCGCCTGGCGTCACTACCGTGAGCACCTGGAGCCGTTTGCCGAGGCCCTGGACGCCGCCGGCTACGAACATGGAACGCGCTGATTCCGCCAGGTTGGAACAAGCCATGGCGCATCTGCGCGCGGGACGCCTGCGCGAGGCAGAGCAGGATCTGGGCCTGCTGCCCGCTGACGCACTGCCGATGTCCGCGCTGTGCGCGCGCGCAGAACTGCACTTGCGTGCCGGGCGCGTGGATGCGGCTAAAGCGGACCTGGACACTGCACGCGCCAGAGCCCCCGGCGATCCTCGCGTGATCGACACCGCTGCTGCGCTGGCCATGACTGCCGGACAATTCGATGCCGCAATACGTTTACTGGAGAAAGCGCTGGAGCAGACGCCGGGGAGACCCCGGCTGTGGTATCGGCTGGGCGTGGTCTGCCATGCTGCCGGCGCCTACCAACGGGCGCTGGATGCCTACGAACGCGCTTTGACGCTGGCCCCCGGTAACGTGGAGCCGCGCGTTGGCCGGGCCGGCGTATGGCAGATCCAGGGGCGATTCGATGAATCAAGGGCAGAACTGGAGAGCGTGCTGGCGCTGTCTCCCGGGCATGTCGAGGCGCTGACTGCATTGGCCGCGCAATATGAAGTGCGTGGACAACCGCGTCATGGCCTGGCGCTGCTCGAGCCGTTGATGACAACCGGGGCAAACGGGCCCGCCGAGGGCCGTACTCCCGAGATGGCTTTGGTCTATGCCCGTCTGTTGCGCCGGACGGGGCATCCGGAAGCAGCGCGCGCGATTTTGGAGTCGTTGACCCCGGACACATTGACCAGTCATCAGCGGGCACGCTGGCTGTTTGCCAGGGGCGATATGCACCATGACGCAGGCGAGTTCGACGCCGCATTCGAAGCCTACTGTCGAGCCAACGCCGCGCTGCCTGGCGGGTTCGACTGCGAGCGGCATCGGGCTCGGGTTGCTGCGATCCGGCAGACCTGGACCCGGGATACCCTGCATTCCTTGCAGAACCGCGGCAGCGACAGCGATGCCCCGGTGTTCATCGTCGGCATGCCGCGCTCGGGCACATCCCTGGTGGAGCGCATATTGTCGCGTCATCAATCGATCCATGCTGGCGGTGAATCGACCGGTATCGGCGATATCGAGCGACGTCTGCGCGGCTCGAGGCCGGCGCCGGATCCGGCGCTGATCACGAGCCGGGTCCCGGCAGCCCGGTGGCGTGACGAGGCCCGGTCCTATCTGGCCTCGATTGGCGCCGGGTCGCATTTACGCGTGACTGACAAGATGCCGGCTAACTTTCTTCATCTCGGCTTGATCCAGGTGTTGTTTCCCAAGGCCCGGATCATCCACCTGCGGCGCGAGCCGATGGATGTCGCGCTGTCCTGTTTTTGCCAGGACTTCAGCGCCCCCGCTCTGGCCTGGAGCCGGCGGCTGCCGGACATTGCTGCGTACTATGCTGACTATCGGCGCCTGATGAGGCACTGGCGGGCCACGCTGGATGTGGGCCTGTTCGAGCTGAACTACGAGTCGCTGGTGGCTGAGCCCGAAAGCACGGTCCGCGCGTTGCTGGATTTTATTGGCCTGGACTGGGATGCGGCCTGTGTCGCAGACGCACCGTCGATCACTGCAGGTCCGGCCGCGGTCGCTGAGCCGATTATCGCGACGGCCAGCTACGAGCAGGTACAACGACCGATCTACACTTCAGCGGTCGGCCGCCATAAAGACTACGCGCAACACCTGGCGCCATTGGCACAGTTGCTTGAGCAGGTGGAAGATAATGCCTGATGGCGACTAAACCCGGAGACGAACTGGCTTCGGCCAGGCAGTGGCATCGCGATGGCCGGCCCGAGGCTGCGCTGGAGGTCTATCGTCGCTTGCTGGCGTCTGATCCGCGCCAGCCGGATCTGTTGTTGCTGGCCGCGATGGCGTCGGCTGAACTCGGTGAACTCGAGCAGGCAGAAGGGCTCGCGCGGCGCTGCGTGGAGGCAAGGAAGGACGGCCCGGCGTGCCTCACGCTCGGTCGCGTGCTGATGCAACAGGGCAAAACCGGTGAGGCAGCGGAGTGTTTCGCGGAAGCAAGGAGCGACCCGCGGGTGACGGCCGATGCGACTTTCTATCAGGGCCAGCTGGAGCACGCGGCCGGCCGGCTTGAGATCGCTGAACAGGCCCTCGCGCAAGCGGTCGCAATAGCGCCTGGACACGCTCCGGCGTGGAACGAATACGGCATCCTGCGGATGGAACAGGGCAGGTATGAGGAAGCGCTGGCCTGCTTCAGACACAGCTTGTCTCACCGACCGGATGATCCCGGGACGTTGACCAACCTGGCCGGCGCCAGTATCGAATGCGGCGATCTGGCCACCGCGGAACAGACGCTTGCCGAGGTGCTCCGGCGACGCCCGGCTGATGGCGCCGGGCTCGCGCTGCTGGGCGGGCTGCGCAAACAGCAGGGACGGCTCACCGAAGCCCTCTCCGCCTGGCGCGCAGCGGTGGATGCCGACCCCGAACATGCCGGCTGGCAGGCCGGTCTGGCGATGACCTTGCAGGCGGTGGGTGAGTACACGCAGGCCGGAGCCGCATACGAGCGTGCGCTGGAACTCATGCCAGGGAACATGGATGCGCTGGTGGGGCGAGCGGAGCTGCTGGAATGGCAAGGCCGATACCAGGCCGGGCTGGACAGTCTCGAAACCCTTGACGCGCAGGCGCGGCAACGGCCGGGTCCGGCACTGGTGAAGGCTCGCTTGTGGCGTCGGCTTGGCGATCCTGCCCGAGCCCGGCCGATTCTCACCGAGGCGATCCCGGCCGAAGGCTCCAGTCGTCGTGCATTCTGTTTCAGCCTCGGTGACGTGTGTGACGAGCTCGGCGATTTTGCCCAGGCCTGGGACTGGTATCAGCAGGCCAATGCGCTGACACCGGCGACGTTCGACCCCGGCGCCCAGATCCGGGAGGCGCGTTTGATCGAGCGTCTGGCCGGACAGACGCCGGCTGGTCAGGGTGGCGCAGATCTGCTGTTCATCATCGGCCTGCCGCGGTCGGGCACCAGCTTGCTGGAGCAAATGCTGGCGGCTCATCCGGGCGTGCACGGCGCGGGAGAGTTGCCGTTTTTCGGCGAGCTGGTGCATCGGGTTATCGGCGCCAGCGAGGACGAACGACCGGCGTTGCTTGGCCGGCTCGGCGATGAATACCGCCGTCGTCTGCCGGCATCCGGGACCGGCACGCGACTGATCAGCGACAAGATGCCGTTGAACTTCCGGTATCTGCCGCTGATCCGCCGCGTGTTTCCGGACGCCCGGATCGTGCATTGCCGTCGCGACCTGCGCGATACCGGCTTGTCGTGCCTGTTCACCGATTTCGCGGATCAGGCACTGGGATTTGCCACGCGGCTGGACTGGCTGAGCAGCTATCTGGCGCACTATCGCCAGCTGATGCTGAAGTGGTGTGCAGATTATTCGCCGGTATTTGCGCTGGATTACGAGCGTCTGGTGACGGCCCCGCAACCGGTCCTGCTCGAGCTGCTGCAATTCTGCGGTCTGGACTGGGATCCGGCGTGTCTGGAGTTCAGCACGCAGCAGCGGGTGACGGCAACGGCGAGTCACGCCCAGGTAAGGGAACCCCTGCATCAGCGGTCCATCGGCCGCTGGCGCCATTATGCCGACTGGTTAGGCCCGCTGGGCGAGCTGGCGGAAACCGGTGGTCAGCAGCTAGGCTGAATCCGCCCAGGGCCCCAGGGCTCTGATCAGCGGCTCCAGCTGCGCTTCATAGTGCCGCCAGCGGCCTACCGACGACGCATAGATAGGCTGCCGCACCTGCCAGCGGCTCAGCGTTCCGACCGGACGCGGGTTACTGGCAAAGTCCAGACACGCCGGGTCCCAGTCCAGACCACAAAAGTCCAGCAATCGTCGGGTGACACCGGCCTGGTCGTTCAGTAGCGCCTCGTAGGTCAGTTCCAGCACATCATCCTTGCGCCCGGCCCAGTGCGTCATCAGCCTGCGGTAGTCGCCGTAATAGGCAGCGATGTCTTCCAGATCGTTGGCGTACAGGTTGCCCAGCGGAAAGTCCTGGAGATAGACAGACAGGCAGGTATCCAGCGCGCTGCGGCGCAGGTGCACAAAGCGCGCTTCCGGCATCAGCCAGCGCAGCAAGGGCATGTTGCGGAAGTTCGCCGGGTATTTGTTACTGACCACCGTTGCCCCGGTCGCGGTCAGTAGGCGCAAGTAATCCGCTCGCAACGCGGCCCCGGCGTCGGGCTCCAGGCCCGCAGCAAAGAACCGCTCTGCCGCCTGGTCGAAAAACGCGAGTTCGCCGACGCCTTCAGCCTGCGGATGCGCGGTGAGGATCTGATCCACCAGCGTCGTGCCGGAGCGGGGCATGCCGACGATAAACAGCGGCTGAACGGCCGCCCCGGGCGCGAAGGGCGAGGCTGGCACCGGCGCTGCGATGCGGGCATCGGTAGCTGCGCGCCAGGCCTCGCGGTCGAAATCCGGCAAGCGCTTGCGCCTGGAACGTTTGGCCTGGTGAAAGCAGTCGAATGCGGCTGCGTAGTCGTGCAGGTCATCAAGCGCCTTGCCCACAGCCATCGCCAGTTGTTCGCGCTCGGCGGGACTGACATCAGGCTGGTCGAGAAGCGCACGCGCCGCGGCCAACTCGGGATCGTCGGGATCTTCTATGCGGCGGCACTCGAGCAGTTGCTGCCATGCGCCGGCCAGCCCCGGCTGGCGTGCCACACACTGCCGGAACTGAGCCAGCGCCTGCTCCGTCCTGCCTTCGGCCAGCAACAGCATGCCCAGCGCGTAGCGGGCTTCGACCTGGTCCGGGTCTGCCGCCAGAGCCTGATCGACGCGTTGCCGCGCATCGGCGTCGCGACCGACCGTGGCCAGTAACATAGCCAGTCTGGCGCCGGCTGCCGGGTACCCGTCCGGCGCCAGATTCAGTGCGTTTTCAAATGCCTCGATCGCAGCCTGAACTCGTCCGCGCTGCTCTTCCGCCAGGCCCAGGTTGAACCACGAATCCGATTGCCCGGGATGCTGCTGTAACAGCGCGCGGAGGCTCTGCGCGGCAAGTTCGAAGTCCTGACAGGACATGGCCAGCGCGGCGCGCTCGGCAAACACCGGCGAAGCCTCGGCGTCGACCGCTGCGGCGCGCGCCAGCAGTTCGGCAGCTTCGGCAAATTTGCCGCTGCGTCTCTGGATGCCGGCCGCGATACACAGCACCGGCAGGCTCGCCGGCGCCCGCTGCAGGATCTGCCGACAGCGGCCCATGGCGGCGGCCGGATCGTTGACGGCCTCGGCTGCCAGCGCACGGATAAGCCGCCGCGGGTCCGGAGGCGTTGCCACTAATTGACCGAGCAGTTGAAGGCGATGACGATTCGCGGACGCTCGCCCTGGTAGGGGAAGATTTCGTGCATCATGAACGAGGGGAACATCACCAGCCGTCCGGCGCGGTGATGTACGTCGAATCCGCCGTGGTTGTATGGCATGTCCAGCCCCATGTTTCCGGCTTCGGCATGAAACGCGCTGCAAAAACGCGGGTCGTGGAAGCGCACCAGGCCGCTGTCCGGCCGTTGCTCGGGGCTGTCACCGGGATCGACGCAGAAGATCCCTGACCAGGACGCGTTCTGGTGATTGTGCAGACCCTGATACCCGCCTCGACGCGTAATATGAAACCAGGCGTGGTAGTCGAAACGTAGCTTGTTGAACTCTTCATCGGTAAACGAAGAGAGTTGTCGCAGCAACTGGACCAGGGACGCATGGCAGAAGTGCGCAACCGCCTTGACCGGTGGATCCGGCCAGCGAAACAGATCGAAACGGCTCTCGAACAGCGGCCCGAACTGGGTCGCGCGCTGCCTCTCGTTGCGCACCGCGTCGCCTTCGGCCTCTTTGGCCAGGAACAAGGCCCGCAACTGATCGCAAAGTATCTCGTGCTCACCGAGCTGCGCGTCGGCCATCGGCGTGCTGAACAGATCCGTCACATTAATCATGATGTCCACCGCCTGATCGCCGGTGATGGCCATGTTGCTGTCTTTTCATTACTCACCTGTCTGTGCATCGTCAGTCTCCGCGAGACCATAATCCCGCAGATCACCAAGGGCCTGCAGCAGCGGTTGGATATGATCTGCATAGCGCCGCCAGCGGCCAATAGAGCTCTGGTAGGCGGGCTTGCGTACCTGGGTCATGCTGGCGGTGATCACCTTGCGTTGATTCTGATGGAAGTCGAGACAATCGTCGGACCATTCGAGGCCGACGTAATCGATCATGCGCCGCGATTCCTGTTCGACGTTCCGGACCAGGTCTTCATAACGGATCTCGAACAAGCCGCCGGGAAGCACGCTCTTCCAGTGCTGCATCAATTGCCAGTACAGCTGGTATGTCTCCCCCAGTTCGGTCAGGTCGCAGGTGAAACCGCGGTCGCTCTGGAACGAAGTCGTGTAGCAGGAGATGCAGGTATCACGTGGATCGCGCACACAGTGGATGATGCGCGCACGCGGCAGCATCAGCCGGATGATCCCGGTCAGGGTGTAATTGAACGGCAATTTGTCGGTGATGCGCAGTGCGTCTTTGTCATAGCGTCGCAAGCGGCGGACCAGACTCTGCCCCAGCTCCGCCCACGCGGTCGGATCGACATCCGCCACCGCCTCCGGAAGGTTGCGGCCCTGCGGCAGCCAGCGTCCGATGCCGCCGAGGATGCGCCACAGGTCGTTCAATTCGCCACCGCCGTGGATGGCCGGATGCGAGTCCAGGATCTGTTCGACCAGCGTGGTGCCTGAGCGCGGCATGCCGATGATAAATACCGGCAATTCGCTGGGGTCTCCAAGCTGCGAAAATCGCTCGAAAACCTCCGCATCAAAGCTGTGGATGATACGGCCGATGTTGGCGCGCTCGGCCTCGATGGAGAAATCCGCCAGCTCGTGTTTGCGCCGATTGCCGCGATGGTAGTAAGGCATCGCCTGATCCACCTGGCCTGCCTGGTCCAGCGTGCGCGCTACCGCGAAGCAAGTCACCGCCTCGTTGCGCGGCTGCAGTGACTGGTGCTCGAGAATCTCCATCTGGCGCAGGACTCGCGGATCGTCCGCTTCCAGGTGTCTGATGCTGGCCAGGCCATACAGCGCTGCGCCGCTGCCCGGATCCTGTTGCAGCGCCTGCCCATATACATCGGCCGCTTGTTCGAAGTCGCCGTGATCACTGAACAGCGTCGCCAGACGCATGTATGCTTCAAGATCTTCCGGGTCGAGCGTGATCGCGGTCTGCAGCTGATCCATCGCCGTCTCGAATTCGCCCAGCTGGCTGTGGCAGGCGCCCAGATCCATGTGATAACGCGCGGTGCCGGGCGCCAGATCCACCGCCTTTTGCAGCCATTCTGCGGCTTCCTTCGATTTGCCCTGGCGATATACCGCCAGACCGAGCAGATAGGCCGCGTGGGCATGCTCCGGCGCTGCCGAGACCAGGCGGCGCCCAAGTTTGGCAGCCTCGTTGACGCGCATCTCGCGCAGCATCTGCGCGGTGCGTTCCAGCTCGGCCGCCAGCTCTGCCGGGGCCAGGCCTCCGGCCGTGGTCTCGCGTCCCTTTCTCTCCTGGACCGGCATCAGGTCGAAGGCGATGCTGACCCGCTTGCCGGTCCCGGTGAAGGGCAAGGTGCGGTGATAGAAATAGGAGGGGAACAACAGCATCAATCCCGGCACCGCTTGCAGCCGGCGCACGCTCGCCGGGCGCTGAAGGTGGAACTCATCCGGGGCCTGACCGAACTCGATCCAGCCGGCGCCCTCGGGGGACCCCGGCGCGGCTTCCGGCACCGCGGCATAGTAGACGCCGCTCAGCCATCCGGTTGGATGCACGTGGGCCGCCTGATGGCCGCCCTGGTCGAGCACGGTTGCCCACATCGTCAGTTTCCAGTGCTCGGGCGCGGTGCACAGGAACGGGTGCTCGGAGGGCTGCTCGATCGACGCCAGATACCTGCTCATCGCGTCCCGCACGATGGCTTCCAGTGTGGCCAAAGGACCGTCCGAACCGGCCAGTTCGCCGGTTTGGCTGCCTTTCCGGGTGGATTTCGATACGGGCTCCCAAAGCAGTGTGGGGTGATTGATCACTTGCTCGGCCAGCGCTTGATTGAAGGCGTCGAGATCGTCGTAACCTGGCGGGCAATCACATTGCCGTTCCGCCATCAGCCCCTGGAAGTCGATCAGAATATTTCGCGTCTCGTCGTCACCACATTCGTGAGCGGCACTGGCGAGAAATGCCAGCGCCTGCCGGTGCCCGGGGTGAATCTCGAGACAATCGCGCAGCACCTGCACGGCTTCGCCGGACCTGCCCGATTGCATCAGCGCGCTGGCCAGGTTGGCGTATGCCGGGGCAAAGCCCGGATCCAGACGCAGACTCTCGCGGAACTCCCGCAAAGCATCTTCCTGCCGGCCGCAGGCGACCATCGCATTGCCGAGATTGGAGTGCAGTTCGGCTTCGGCGGGACTGAGCGCCACGGCTTTTGCCAGCGCCTCCACTGCCTCGTCGTCCAGGCCCAGCGTCTGCAGCGTGGCGCCGAGATTGGACCACAAAGCCGGGTCCTCCGGCATCAGCCTGGTCGCTTGCCGATACCGTTGTGCGGCCTCCGCGTAGTGATCCTGCGCGCGTAGCGCATTGGCCAGGCAAAACAGCGCGCTGCCGTTCCCCGGATCAAGCGCCAGAGCCGCTTCTGCCTGAGCCTGGGCCTCGGCGAACCGGCCCTGGTCTTCGTACATCAGCGCCAGATTGGCGCGGTAGGTCGGGATATCCGGGTTGTTGGCGATGGCCTGGCGCAACAACCGTATCGCGGCTTCTGACTTCCCTGCCTGTTTGGCCACCAGGCCGAGCAGGTGCAGTGCGTCGGGATTGGCCGGCTCCTGCTGCAGGATGCGCCGGTATATCCGCTCTGCCTCGACGAATTTTCCGGCGCGGTGAAGCTCGATGGCCTCGGCCAGTATCCGTTGAGATGCGGCAACGGATCCGCCGGGCCTGGTTTGGCTGGTGCTATTCACTGATTTTTGGTCTACCCGAAGTGGTCCGGTGATCTTACCAAGATATCGTGTGTCAGGACTGGGCGAGCAAACCGGAAATCGCAGGAATCAGCGCCAAATCCGAAGCAAAAAAAACGACGGCCCGCCGAAGCGGGCCGTCGCTGGTCTGTTGACCTGCCAGTACTGCCGGATCAGAGATCCTGCTGGTACTTGACGTAGGGCACTCGACCGTAAACATCGTACAGATAGTTCGTGTAGAACGGGCTGCCGATGTTGGCGCTGGTGGGCGGATCCTCGTCAAACACGTTTCTCGCACCAACCGTAACCGTACCGTTCCAGGGCGTGTTGTAGAACACCTGGACGTCGAAGGTGGAGAAGCTGTCGAGGCTGGCGTCCAGAGACTCGTAAGTGGAACCGTCAATGTACTGCCAGGTCAGATTGGCGCCAAAGTCGCCGAGGGACCAGTTGACGGTGATATTGCCTTTCCACTTCGGATCGAAAGCCGCAGGATCCGTGAAGCCCTGGCCGTCACCGAAGTCACGCTCGTACTCGTTCACGTAGGTCCACTGGGCATTGACCCGGTAGTCACCGGTGGCGCCGAGATCGAAGGAATACTGACCTTCGAAGTCGAAACCGTCGGTCTTACGTGCCCCAACGTTGGCGTTGAGACGATCGATGAACTCGATGTTGCCGTTCGGCAGACGGGTGACCTTGCCCACGGTGTTGCCGGTTGCGCCAGCCTGGCGCAGACGGAACTCCTCGTCCAGCAGCTGCTGCATCGAGGGCAGTCCGATCTCGTCGCTGAGCTCGATGTTGTAGTAATCCAGCGCCAGAGACAGATCATCCAGCGGGTTCCAGACCACACCGGCCGACCAGTTGTCCGACTTCTCAGGACTCAGGGCCGTGTTACCACCCTGGAAGTTCTGATACTGCGTCACACGACAGGGGTTGCCCTGCGGCAGCGCGTTCGGATCACCCGAAGCGCGACCGGTAGTCGGGTTACCCGCCGGGTTGGCAGCACAACGCGTGGCGTCGATACCGGCGTTGAAGCTCTGCGAACCGCCGCTGTACAACTCGGTCATGCTCGGCGCCCGGTAGCCCTGGCCGTAACTGGCACGGAGCAACAGGCTGTCGATCGGCCGGAAAGCGATGCTGGCTTTCGGGTTGATCGTCGTGCCGAAATCGTTGTAGTCGTCGTAGCGGACAGCAAAGCCGATCTCGAGGTTGCTCAGGATCGGAATCGTGGTCTCGCCGAACAGCGACTTCACGGTACGGGCGCCGCTGACGTCTTCGCCGCCAGCCGAACCCTGCACATTACCCGCGTTGGACTGCGGATCGTAATCCTGAACGTACTTGTCATCGCGATATTCGAAACCGAGCACCACCGGAATGGCGCCGTTCTTCATCTGGTAGGCGTCGAAGTTGACCTGACCGTCGACCAGCGCGATACGGGTTTCGTTCTCCTGGGTGGTGTTCAGCGCCGAAGCCTGCGCGACCGCTGCCTGGCCGGGGCCGAAAGTCGTGTTGACTCCGAACACGTCCAGGTCACCATCGTCGATGTCGGCCTGCAGCGCAGGACCGATACCGTTGCCGGTGCCGATGTTATTGGACCACTGCTTGCTGTACTGGCCAGCCAGTTCCCAATCCATACCGCCGAGCCAGTCAATGGTGCCCTGCACGCCAGCGGAGTAATCGACCAGCGTGTCCTGCACGTTACCGTCGCGGAAACCGCCCGGCACGTTGCGATAGAACAGCGTCAGGTCAAACGGACCCTGTACCGTGGTGTCCGCGTTGCCGTCGCCGTCGGTATCGACGTCAACCGACTGTCCCGGAAATGCCTGGCCCAGCGTATTCGTCGGGTTGGCGGGGTTCGTCGGGTTGTTGGCGTTGCCCGCAGACATCGAGGGCAGCGGCGAGGTGAACGGCGCCGGCGCGTAACGGCCGAACGACTCATTGCTGCTGAACACGCCGCGGGTGAAGAACGTGGTGGTCTCATTAATGTCGTAGTTGGCATTGATGAAGAAGTTGTACGTTCTGTTGGCGGCCTCGTTGGCGGCCACACCGGCGTAGTTGTAGCGGCAGCGGGTGCCGATGCCGACAGAAGCCGGGAAGTCCGGGTCGGTACCCAGGTTGGCCGGGCAACGCGGATCCGGGAACGTACCCACGGACAAGTAGGTCGACTGCAGGTTGCTGTCAGCCGTGCCGTCGTCGTTGGTGTCGTCCTGGAACGCCTGCGCCGGGTTGCGCGGGTCGTTGGTGGTCAGGAAGGCGAAGTAGCTGCCCGGGAAGCCGAAGGACGACAGGCCGGTAGCGGAGAAGCTGCGATCACCCTGGAAGATGATGTCCTTCTCTTCGTATTCCATACCGAAGGTCACGTTGCCCTTGGCGCCGCTGACGCCGCCGACGATGCTGTACATATCGTCGTCACCGCCGGTCTGGGTCGGGCGGCCGATCTGATAGGTCAGCTGCATGCCTTCGTAGTCCTTACGCATGATGATGTTGACCACACCACCGATCGCGTCAGAACCGTAGATAGCTGAGGCGCCGTCGCGCAGGATTTCGATGCGCTCCACCGCGGCCAGCGGGATCGTGTTCAGGTTAGCAGCCGAGCCGGCGCCGAAAGATGGCGAACCGGTGATACGGCGGCCGTCCAGCAGCACCAGGGTACGCTGGGCGCCGAGACCACGCAGGCTGACGGTCGCCTGGGACTGGGCCGAGCTACCGGAGCTGGCGCGGAAGGAACCGAAAGTGTTGTAAGACGTGCCACGCAGCACTTCAGCAACGGAGATATCACCGGAAGCATCGATGTCATCGCGGTTGATAACCGTAACGGCGGAGGGGCCTTCGATGTCGACACGCTTAATACGCGAGCCGGTCACCGTGACCTTGTCCTGAACTGCTACGTCATCCTGGGCAAGCGCTGAAGCAGGCGCGCCTACGAAGGAAGCCGCAACACCAGCCGTAAGTGCGTAACGGACAGCGTCCCGAACTGGGTTTCGCTCTGTCATGTAGTTACTCCTCGTTTTTTGAGAGGTTGGCGTTTTGGAAACCGGACACCCGTTATCGGGTGGCCAGTGAAAACCCGCACCCGACCTGAATTCCCCCAGGGCAGGAAGCGAAGTTGACCGGATACTAGCAACACCTGTGGCGGATGGGAAGCCCCTTGTTGCAAAAACATTACAACGGGATGTTGCCCGCGACGCACGCTCCCGATCTGGCTCGATCGGCCTTTCCGGGCGTGCTGTCTTTCCCGCTGATTTGCCTGTCAATCATGGTGTTGGGCTATGAAACTTAGACGCATTATCAGCGCAAAGGTCATGGTTGAGGGGACCGGGGAGGGTGCCGTCAAATCAGGGTGTTGCGAATGTGCAACAGTATTTTGTTGCAAAAAACCTACACTATTCGCGGGGCTCCGGCACCGGGGAACATCCCGGTGCCGGGGTCTGGCTCAGCCGTGCCTGCACCAGCCAGCCCATAAGCGGACCGTTATCGTGCCGAAATTCCTCGGGATGCTGCGTGTCGAACCCCGCGGCTGCGAGCGCCGCGGTGATCCGCCGGATATCCTCCGGGCTGCGGCTTGCGGCCATCAGATCCTGCAATCTGTCCAGATTGGCCTGGATCTCCTGACGGCCGGCCTCCAGCTGGGCGAGGGCCGTGTCGGGGCCGGCGGCCGCGGCCCGATACGCACTGGCGATCCGATCCAGGGCCAGTTGCAAAAGCTCCGGATGGGGTGAGGTTTGCGCCGCCTGGCTCAGTCTTTCCGCGGCCTGATTCAGATCCAGACGCCTGCTCTCGGCCTCGGGATTTTGCGCAAGAGCCTGTTTTTGTGCCGGGCTGCGCGCATTTCCGACCAGCTCGATCATTGCTTTCGCGGCATCGAAAATCCGGGTCTCGGCAAACACGAGGGCGCCGTTGCGCAATTCCTCTTTCGAGGTCTCGATCACCAGCGAACCCTGGTGGTGGATGATCAGTTGCAAACGGCACCCCGGCGCGGCGATGCGTGCCAGTTCACGGATACAGCCGGATTCCTCCGTGTACTCAAACGCGTATTGACCGGAAATGGCATTGAAATAGCGGTCCGCAAACGGGGTCGCTTCGGCCGCTGTCTGCGAGTGGAACCTGATCCCCTCGAGCAGATCGCGACCCTCGCGCACGGTCTCCAGCGGGCGGATGATTGCGCTATCGATGGCGTGAATCTCGAAATCCAGCTCCCTGGCGCGGGCCAGCTGGTTGGCGATCATCGCGATGGCGCCATTGCCGGTACAGATATCCAGGATCCGGGCGCCGGCCGGCAGCCCGGCAAAGAAATCTTCCCAGGCTGTCTTGAGCGTGCCTTCGTAATTACCCGCAAAAGCGCCGCTGCAGGACGTGACAAACCCATGCTCCCAGTAGCGGTTCCAGCGTTCTTGTTCGGCGTGACGATCGGTCATGGAGCAACCCGGCAGGCAGGAGCCGGGATAATATAGAGGCGCCCCGTTAATGCCAATTTGGGCGCTGGGCCCGGATGTCGGAGTATGGGACCGTAACGCAGCCTGGCTGGAGTGGGTGTGACCCGATCATGAGCGAATCCGCCGATCGTCTGTTGGCTCAGGCGCGCCGCCACGCCGCTGCCGGTATGGATGAAGGCGCTGTCCGCGCGGTCAGCGATGCCCTGGCGCGGGCGCCGGAGGCGGCGACGATCCAGTACGGCGCCGCCATCATACTCGCCGGCCTTGGCCGGGTCGCGGAGGCCGAGGACGCGTTCCGCCGCGCGCTGGCGCTGGCCCCGGGCAGTGCCGACCCGTTGTTCGGGCTGGCTCGACTGCTGCTGAGTTGTGGCCGCAATGAGCAAGCGCTTGATCTGGTCGAGAACGGTTGCCGGCTTCATCCGCAGGACTCGCGCGGCCGCCATTTGCTCGGTGTGATGTATCTGGAACAGGGCCTGTTGGACGGCGCTATCGAGTGCCTGCAGCAGGCGGCCCGGCTTGCGCCCGGAAATGCGGATATCCGCGCTGACCTGGGTCTGGCCCTGCAAACCGCCGGCAACACCGATGCGGCCAGGGCGCGGTATCTGGACGCGCTGAAGATCCGGCCGGAGCATGACGTCGCGTTACGCGGACTGGCGCGTTTGGCGGAGCTGGCGGGCGATTCCCGTTCGGCGCTGACCAGGCTGGCACCCGTGGTGCGTGATCGTCTTGCGTCCGCTGAATTGTTGGCGGTATACGCGCGTTTACTCAATCAGTGCGGGCGCCGTGACGAGGCCATAGATCTGTTGCGCCGGCGGCTGGCAGAGGTGCCGGCTTCCGCCCAGGCCTTGACCAGTACTCCGGCGCAGCGGATGCCGATGCTGTTTCAGCTTGGGCAGTTGCTCGATGCGGACGGTCAGACCGACGAGGCCATGGCGTGCGTGCTGGAGGCCAACCAGCTGAAGCAGGCGCGGTTCGATCCGCGCCAGTATCGGACGCTGGTGGACCGATTGCTGGCGACCTTCAGCGCCGATGAGATGTCCCGTCTGCCGCGTTCGGGTCTCCGCGATCCGCGGCCACTGCTGATCGTCGGCATGCCCCGTTCAGGCACATCACTGGTCGAGCAGATCCTGGCCAGCCATCCCGCCGTGGTCGCCGGCGGCGAACGCGCGGACCTCGGTTTGCTGGCGCTGGCGACGGCCGACGCCGGCTTCGAATACCCCGAATCGGCGGCCCGCCTGGATCGCGGGCGCCTGGAGCAGATGGGGCGGCACTATCTCGATGGCCTGGGTCCGGCGAAGCCGGGCGTTGTGCGGGTCACAGACAAGATGTGGCAAAACTTCGAATTCCTCGGTCTGGCGGAGTTGATGCTGCCGGGCGCCAGGATCATCCACTGTGTGCGCGAGCCGCTGGACTGCGGGCTGTCTTGTTTCTTTCACCATTTCTTCGGCAGTGGGGTCGCGTTCTCCTACGATCTCGCCCACATCGGCGCCTACATCAGCCAGTATCAGCGGATCATGGCGCATTGGCGACAGGTCCTGTCGCTGCCGATGTTTGACCTTAGCTATGAATCGCTGGTGGCTGAGCCCGAGCACAACATTCGGCAGCTTCTGGATTTCGCAGGTCTGCCGTGGGACCCGGCTTGCCTCGCATTCCATCAAAACCGCCGCGAGGTCCGAACCGCGAGCTTCGACCAGGTCCGGCAGCCTCTGTATCAGAGTTCGGTCGGTCGGCATCGCCCGTATCGGCGATGGCTGGAGCCGATGGTGCAGGCTCTGCAACAAAGCTGAGTGCTGGCGCAGACAAAAAAGGCCCGGCAGCGAGGCTGCCGGGCCCGGGTCAGAATGACCTGTTTGCGCCGATCAGTTCAGGAGGCGTAATTCCACCCGCCGGTTCTTGGCACGTCCTTCGGCCGTGTTGTTGTTGGCAATCGGATCAGCTTCGCCATAGCCCCTGGCGGTCAGGTCGGCGGGGTTTGCTCCGCTGCTGATCAGATAGTCGCGTACAGATTTGGCCCGGCGGTCCGACAGATCCAGGTTATAGGAATCCGCACCCGCGCTGTCGGTATACCCGGCGACTTCAACCTTGAGTCCCGGATTCTTTACCAGCGTCGCCGCCGCGTCGTTCAATGTCGCCTGCGAGGCAGGGGTCAAAGTGGCCGAGTTGTACTGGAATTCGACGTCGGGCAGGCGGATGACCGACTTGATCTCACAGCCGCGCACATCCACACGGGCGCCGGCCGGCGTGCCCGGGCATGCATCATCACCATCCAGAACGCCATCGCCGTCCGAGTCCAGCGGACAACCGCTGGCGTCTACCTTGGTCCCCGGAGGCGTACCCGGGCACTTGTCCAGATAGTCGGGGACGCCGTCACCGTCGGCGTCGAGCGGGCAGCCGAAATTATCGACATACACACCGGCCGGGGTGCCCGGGCAGCGATCCTGGCTGTCGGGAACACCGTCCCCATCGCGGTCAGGATCCACCACCGCCATCGGTTCCGGCTTGCCGCCGAACGGAATCTGCAAGCCGACGTTGGCAATCAGGTCGTGCTCGGTGCTGTCGCCGGAGTAATCCAGACGCCAGCGAACTTCGGTACGCAGCGCGACGCTCCCGCTACTGGTGAGATCGGTCAACAGACCGAACGCAAAGGAGGATTGTGTGCCCTTGGTATCGTCCAGACGCGTATTGTTTTGCTGGATATAGCCAAGCGCCAGACCGAAGAACGGGGTGATCCTGCGATTGCGGTACCAGACCCGGTACGCGCCGATGTCGGCGCCCCACATGTCGTCGTCGTTATAGCCGCTTAGCTGATACCCCCAGGCGGAGAACTCGAAGTTGAAGTTTTCGAACGCCTTGCCCAGTGAAATCTGCGCACCAAAGTCGTCGTCTGTGATGCGGGAGTCATCTGGCCAGATGGCGGAAGCCATCGGCGCCACATACCACTGCCCGGGCGCTTCCGCGGCCTGGACGGCGGTGACCAGGAACATTGCCGAGACCGCCAACGCGGACGCATATCTCTTCATTATTTCTCTCCCCTGACGATTCGGTTCCCGGCCAGCTTGCTGTTTCATGTTCTCGGACCGGGAAGCGGTAATAGCGGCGCCGCAAACAGGCTGCGCGCATTCCAAGGATAGTACAGTAATCCCGGCGCCAGTAGAACGATTTGGCGCAGGTAAAATCGGCCGATCCGGGTGGCCTATGGGCTGGCAATCGATTCCTTCAGAATCTGATCCCGGCGTTTGAGCAGGGCCTGGATCTGAGCCTTGTCAAGCAGACTGCCCAGTGCAGCATTGAGCTGGGCGTAGTCGAGCTGGCGCAAGCGTTCGGCCAGCAGCGGGGAAAGCTTCAGATCGACCTTGCGCAGGTCCTGGGGTCTCCCGTTGAGCGTACGGAATGCCCTTGAATGGTCGATCAGGTACAGCATCCAGTCAGCGCTGGAATAGGTGATGTTTTGTTTGGTGCGATCGTCGTTATAGATCAGCGCGTCGAACACGAACATCAACGGCCACTGCTCGCCCAGCGGACACCAGCCGGTGGCGGCAAGAGACTCCTCTTCCCGCGTCAGCTCATTGATCATGTCCGGAACCCAGTACTGCAGCGAGCCGGAAGTGCCGCTGATCTCGCGCTCCACGGTCACCGGCACCATCCGCAGCCCGATCAGGCGATCCAGGCGATAGGCGGCTACCTCATGTTGCCATCGATCCGACAGATTGATCAGCTTGGCCTGCTGCGAGCGCCGGCTGGCGGAGATATTGGTCGATTCGGTCTTGAATACCGCATCGATCTCGATATCTCCGCTGCGGATGCGGACCTTCCTCGGTTTGGTGACGCCCTCACCGACGTCCTCGATAGCGATGATCTCGCCATTGCCGAGGATGTCCTCCAGCTGTTCGTCGGTGATCCGGTCGGGCCGATCCCCGACCCGCCGCGCTTCCGCGCTGATGGCCTGTGGTCCCTGCCGGTCCGGGTAAATCGCGGCCAGCGTATTTTCCTGTTCCAGCAGGGCGGCGGCGCGGCCGTTATACACGGGGACCAGCATCCCGGTATCGATCATCAGCACGGCATTATCCATCCGGCTCACCACACGCGAGTCCGGAGTCGGCGTATGTCCAAGAACCGCCCGCTGTGCGCCCAGTGATTCCAGCACCCGCCGCACCCGGAAGACCTCGAAGTTTTCATTGCACCAGGCGGTGCCGCGAAACCAGAGCGGCCCGTCGGCGGTGAATACCGGCGATTCACTCGAGGTGGTCAGTTCAGCAGCGGCCAGCTGCAGACCGGGGTCAGCGGTCTCCGCCGCCAGAGCCGGCCTGGCGGAAAATGGCGTGGTTTCATTCAGTACGCCTGCGTCTCTGAGCGTCCTCCAGGCCGATGCGTACCTCGCCAGGTCAGTTCCAAGCTGGCGATTGAAGGTGGCCAGGTCAGCGCCGGCGAGGTCATCGGAGACGCCGCCGTGGACGAACAGATTGCCGTTGATGATGATAGCCGCGGGTCGTTGCAAAACCCACGCGCCGTAGCGGCCATCCGGGGCGAACATCGCCTGATGGCCAAAATATCCAGGCGGAAACCGCTGCTGAAAACTGGCCCGTGCGGCGGCGTCATCGGCGAGGTTTTCGTGGCTGAGATAGCGTTGGTATGCGGCTTCACGACGAGCCGGCTTCTCGACATCGCTGTAGCTGGCAAACTCCTCGGCTGAGACGTACTCCAGTTCACCCGATAGCTGCATCGCATCGTGGTTGCCCAAGAGCACGTGAACCTGCCCGCCGGCAGCGGCTGCCTGCGGCTGCAGCGCCATGAACAGCTCGATCACGTCCCGGGAACGGGGACCACGGTCAACCAGGTCGCCGACGCTGACCAGATGGGTATCGCCGCCGGTCCAGCGCAGTTGTTCATCGATGAGCCCGGCCTGTTTGAGGATCCCGGTCAGCTGTTCATAGGCGCCGTGAATGTCGCCGATGGCGACCACGCGCTCGACTCCATTCCAGCGCCAGTCTTCGGTCTCGGCATGACTGGCCGACACCGCCAGCAGGATCAATAGCAACAGCATGCAGGGCCTGAAGATCTTCGACATGGGTGTCTCCGCAATACAGATGTGTTGGCTCCGAAACCATGCGACGCATGGGCGCGTTGGACAGGTTACCAGCCTCGGCCAGCGGACGTTCTCAGACCAGTCCCGGACTACGTTATGATGCGCGCGGCGAAACGACAAGTTGTTCAGATTCCGATGCCAATCAGGGCGCACACGTGGAGATTCTGGTCATGATGGGAGAAGCACGCTGTTTTTCGATGGTTGCCGCCGTGTTGCTGGCGGCGACGCTGGCCGGCTGCGCGCTGGAGGAGAAATCCCGGGCCGATTTCGAGCGCCACACGCAAAGCATCCTGCGTGACTCGTATTCCGATCCCGGCGTGCTGGTGTTTGAAGCCAAGGCTGGCTCGGCGATGCCTGCCGACAGCACGAGCGCGGAAGCAACGCGCATGCAGTGGCTTGATGCCTGGCTGGCCCAGCGCAAGCTGTGCCCGGCCGGCCACGAGATCATTTCCCGGCAGGCCATCGCTCCGGGAGAGCCGAATTTCCACGACATGAATCTGCGCTATCTGGTGCGGTGCAGCGAGCCGCCGGCTGCGGCGGCGCCAGAGCCAGAGACGCCGACGGGCAGCTAGTCCGCGGCCTGCGGACCGGCAACCGGAATGCCGGCTGGTGATCTCTTCGCGTTGAACCTTGTCGCCCGATCCGGTGCGTGCGGTATCGAATCAGCCGACCACGTGTTCCGGCACTGATTCGGCGGGCTGGAACCAGGGTCGGCCGGCGGCAACGCTCCGCCGGTTCCGAAACTGTTCCGGCGCTACTCAAGTGCCTGATAATGGACCATGTGGAACAGCCACGGACTGGCCGCACGCAGCCGCTCGGCCAGGCGCCCGTGAAGGCGGGAATCCCAGACCGCATAACGCTCAAGAAATTCGGTCGCCTGTGCGGCATCGCCGTCTTCCTGAATCCGCAACACGTCCGCGAGCATCGCAGCCACGGTGTCGTGATATCGCGAGTAGTCCAGATTCAGGCGCTGGCCGTCGAAGCTCAGCAGGCCGCGTTCGAGGAAGAAGTTCATCTGCATCAGCTGCATGGTCTGATAGGACTGCTCGCGACGCGGTTCAACCCGCTGCAACACGCGCCGGATACCCGCCGCATACATGGCTTTCAAGGTCTGCTCATCAATCAGTTCCTGGGCGCGCAACTCGCGGGCGACAAACAGCGCGACGAGATCTGATTTCAGCTCTTCGTACAGATCCCCCCAGGGACTCAGGGCCGGGCCAAGATCGCGGCCGTCCTCGGTGTTGGCAACGCCAAGATAGTGGCCGATCTCGTGCCACAGGGTCCGGTAGTAGGCGCCTTCGGGCTGCAGGTCCGCGGCCAGTTCCGGGCCCACCGCAGACGTGTACACAGCGAGGCTGTCGGCAAACAGTTCGCGGTTGGTGAGGATATTACCGCGCAGCAATATGGTGCGGCCGTATTTTCGCGCGTGGCTGGCCTCGTTTGGCAGGATACTGGCCGTGTTCGTGCCTCGGGCCTGACCAAAGTCCGCGACCACTTCGTATGCGCCGACCGGGATGCGGTTGCGCACCTGCCGCGCGCTTCGCTGGGGCAGCATGTCCTGGAGTGCCTGGATACTGCCGATCGCCTGCTGCAGTTCCGCGGTCTTGTCGAGATCACGCACCAGCAGGCTGAGTGAGAAAAAGGTGCGCACGCCGAACAGCGCGTCATCATAGCTTTCGTAGCTGCCGATCTGGGCATTGAGACGACGGAAATCGCCGCTGACCCAGGCCGCGTCACCTGCCTCATAATCGTCGCTGAGCAGATCCCGGGCCCGCAGTGTCAAATACGCCGCGAGGTCGGGGTCGATATCGCTGACGTCCGCGGCGGCCTGATTGAGCAACTCGTAGACCTGCATGATCCGTGGAGCCCAGCGCAGGGAATAGGGCAGGGCATAGTAGCCGGCGTCGTCACTGCCATTGCGCAGGCTGAGCAGGCGCTCGCGCAAGCCCGGATGCAGGCGGTCGATCGCCGGATAGCGATCCAGACGGGCCAGGTCAGCATCCAGATTGGAATCGCTGGCCTCGCGCACGACCGTGCGCAGCCCCATCAGCTCCGGCTCCAGTTCCGGCCGCTGTGCGATCAGCGCATCGAGCGGGGCGCGCTGCAGGCCCCAGGGATAGACATTGCGGCCCGGCTCCGGCGTTGCCACCGGCAGAAACGGCACCCTGCGGTTGTCCAGCGTCGTCGCGATGGGCCCCTGGAACATATAGAACAACTGGCTCAGCGCAGCTGCCTGCGCATGGTCATCATCCAAAGATTGCAGTCTCGCCAGCGCATCAAGTGCCTGCGGATGAAGCGAATCCAGATACATTTCCTGCAACAGCCGCCCGGCGGCGATCAATCTGGCGGCCGCGGCCTGCTCTCCGGCGCTCAACGAGTCGAGGCCCGTGGCCAGATAGACATGGCGTGTCTTGTCGAGCACCGTGTTGGCCTGTTCCAGGCTCCAGTTGCCTGCCGGCAGCTGCTCCGCCGCCTGCAGATCGGCTGCAGTCGCAAGCGCCAGCAGGATCATCGCAAGGGTTCCGGCAAGGGTTCCGGAAATGGTCCCGGCAAGGGTCCGGACGAAGGGCAGGGCAAGGCGCATGATGCAAATTCTCCGGCGGCGCACAGGCGCCGCTGATTCAAATCAATGACGTGCGGGCCGAAAACCGCTATTTTCCTTCCCTACCTTACACCCGACCCGAGATGGCGGCGTTACCCGGCAATCCACGCGAGGGAAACCGGCGATCCGCTGCCCCGGCGGTCCTGACAGAGTAATAGATCGATGCAGCGATTCGAGTTCGACAGCGACCTGGTTCAACGTTACGACGGCCCCGGGCCCCGCTACACTTCCTACCCCACCGCAGTGCAGTTCCACGAGGGCTTCGGCGCCGACGATTATGCCCGGCTGGCGCGGCTGAGCAACAAGGGGGACGCGGCCAAACCCCTGTCGCTGTATGCGCACATTCCGTTTTGCCATTCGCTCTGCTACTACTGCGCCTGTCACAAAATCGTCACCCGGACGCCGGGCGTGGCGGATGAATACCTGGGATATCTGTTCCGCGAAGCCGCGATGCACGCCGAGCTTTACGATCCCTCCCGGCCGGTGCGGCAACTGCATCTGGGTGGCGGCACGCCCACCTACCTCACGGACGAGCAAATGGAACGCCTGATGCATGGTCTTGGCGAGCACTTTTCATTGCTGACCGAAGGCGACCGCGAGTATTCGATAGAAATCGACCCGCGCACGACCGGCCCCGAGACCATACCGTTGCTTGCCCGGCTGGGTTTCAACCGACTCAGTATGGGTATCCAGGACTTCGACCCGCGGGTACAGCAGGCGGTCAACCGCGTGCAGCCGCCAGACCACACGCTCGGCCTGTTGCGCCAGGCCCGGGAAGAGGGGTTTTTGTCCGTCTCCGTGGACCTGATCTACGGCTTGCCATTCCAGAACATGGAGCGCTTCCAGCACACGCTGGAGATGGTGGTGGATGCCAGACCGGATCGTATCGCCACCTATAATTACGCGCACTTGCCGCGCATGGTGAAGGCGCAGCGGCTGATCCGGGAGGATGACCTGCCAAGTCCGGCCGAGAAGCTCGAACTGCTGACCGGAACAGTGGAGTTCCTGACTCGCAGCGGTTACGAATACATCGGCATGGATCATTTCGCGCTGCCGGAAGACGAGCTGGTCAAGGCTCGTGACGCGGGCACCTTGCACCGCAATTTCCAGGGCTATTCCACGCATTCGGATTGCGATCTCGTAGCCCTGGGGGTGAGTTCGATCGGCAAGCTGGACACCTGCTACAGCCAGAATCTGAAACAACGCAAGGACTACTATGAGGCCATCGACGCCGGGCAACTGCCGATCTATCGTGGCGTGGAGCTAAATGAAGATGATGTGCTGCGCCGGTCGGTGATCCAGAGCACCATGTGTCAGGACGTGGTTGATATGGACGCTTTCTCAGCCAGATTCGGCATCGATTTCCACGCCTACTTTGCGCCTGCGCTGGACGCGCTGAAAACGATGCAGGGCGACGGCCTGGTGTCCCTGGACGAGCGTTATATCCGGGTCACGCCCAAAGGCCGCTTCCTGTTGCGACCGGTGGCGATGTGCTTTGACGCCTACCTCCAGGCCAGCGCCAGTCCCGGTCGTTTCTCCAAGGTCATTTGATTCGCCGCGCCAGGCCTGAACGCTGATGTACCTCGGACTCAAGCACCTGCATGTAACCTGCGCCGCGCTCAGCCTGGGGTTGTTCCTGCTGCGCGGCTGGTGGATGGTCAGTAAGCCTGCCCGCCTGCAACAGCGCTGGGTTCGGATCGTGCCTCACGTGATCGACACGGTCCTGCTGGCCAGCGCCATCGCACTGATGTTCATCATCCGGCAATGGCCGTTTTATCAGGATTGGCTGACCGCCAAAGTCATCGGCCTGGTGATTTATATCGTGCTGGGTACCATCGCGCTGAAGCGGGGACGCACCTTGCGCGTCCGCCTGGTCGCTTTCTTCTCCGCAGTCGCGGTATTCCTGTGGATTGCAGCTACCGCCCGAATGCACGCTCCGTGGCTGCCGACAATCTGATCCGGGCGATTCCGATCGCTTAGCGCACACCCTCAGCGGCGATGTCGGCACTGCTGATCGAGCTGTGCAGCACACGATCGCCTGCGGTAATGCCAAGACGCTGGCTGGTTCCCCCGAGCACCTCGAGGACGAAGCGCACCGGGCCATCCGAGAGGATGGAGGTGCGGGAATAGGGCGTCGTCTGCGCGGCGATGTTGTTGATCGTGCCGTCGGCGCGAATGAACAGCATGTCCAGCGGCAAGGCGGTATTGCGCATCCACATGCTGACTGGCCGGGTTTCGCCAAAATCGAACAACATGCCCTGTTGTTCATCCATCCTGGTAACAAACATCAGGCCGCGAGCCAGCTGCGGCGCTGTTGTGGCGAGCAACACGGTGAACTGATAGCGCTGGCCGTCTGCTGATTCGATCGTCAGCCTCGACTCGGGGAGATCATCCGGCAGATCTGCGGCCGGCGCCACGGCGTGCCAGCAGACAATGAACATCAGCAGCAAAAAGCCGTTCATGCTGAGTGATCGGAAAGCGGCAATCATCGGGCTGGATGCCCTCCTGATCGGGTGCGCCACAGGCACCGGAGCGGCACCAGCGGGGCGCCTGATTATCCTACAAATTTCCGACGAGTGGCCAGAACGCGCCGGTTTCAGATTCCGGCTTCGGCATCGCTGTTATCGCCCGAGGGGTGCCGGAAGCCGGATATTGCACTGCAAAAACCCGGTTCGGGCCTGGTATTGAGCCCCTCCCGAGGACAAATTCTACCTCTAACTATCTGAACGGTAAGGAAACACATCAATTCGTGGCAGACCCTTATAGGCATTTTCGGATGAAACGGGCTATGCTTTGAGGCCGCATCGACAGCGGGCATAAACCCGGATGGCTGGTTCTGTCCGCGGCGAATGCCCCACGATCAATGGCGGACCGGTCACCAGCAGTCCTGGGTCAAGAAGGGGTTCTTGCGAGGTGAGCGCCCAGCCCCGGCAACGGGGCGGCGAAGGCTGTCTTATCTCCGTGTTCCCGGAACGCGGCGACCGGTCCGCCACCTACTTATGTTCAATTGAGACCCTGCTGATCCGTTGTGCGCTGGCCATCGGCCGGCACCTGAGAGCCGGACGCGCTCAGTCGTCGAACAAGGTTCTGAGTTTACGCAGCGCGTGCCGGATTTGCTGGCTTTCCGGCGGGGTGCATCCCTCGGCGCGCTCAGCCAGCACGGCTATGTAATCCGGATAGGTGGACTCGAACAGGGACTGACCCGTCGGCGACAGCGAGACGATCATGACCCTCCGGTCGGTGCGGGACGGATGCCGGGTGACCCAGCCACGGCGCTCGAGGCGATCGAGAATCCCGGTCAGGGTTCCTTTTGTGATCAGCGCCTGACCGCCGAGTTCCTTGCAGCTTTGCGGGCCGCCTTTACCAAGCGCAAATATCACTTCGGCCTGGGATTGTGTGAGACCGGTATGACGCAGATGCGACGACTCGCATACGCTGAATGCGTGGTAGGTATCAGCAAGCTCTCGCAAAAGCGACACAACAGGATGGGCCGCTGCCTCCTGCGCGGTTCTGAACTCGACCATGTCTGTCTCCCGATATCCCTAAACTTGGTCCCGGCGGCTGCGTTAGTCAAGGCGATAAGTCAATTTCGGATCAATTATCCGAGCCTTTTGTCCACACGGCGGGCGTCAATTGCGTTCTGGTAGATATCGAGGTACCGAGAGGCCGATTTGCGCCAGCCAAAATCGCGACTCATGCCGCTTCGCTGCAGGCCTTGCCAGCGCTCCGGTTGATCGCGAAACATCGCCGCGGCGCGGCGCACACCTGCGATCAGACCGGCAGGTCCCGGCTGCTCGTACAGGAAGCCACTGGCTGCTGTTTTATCCGGGTTGTCAGCGTCAGCGATGGTATCCGCGAGGCCGCCGGTGCGATGTGCCACCGGTGGTGCGCCATAACGTTGGGCATACATCTGCACCAGACCGCAGGGTTCAAAGGTTGACGGCACCAGCAGCGCATCGATACCCGCCATCAACTGATGAGCAATCTCCTCGCTGAAGCCGCGATGGTAGGCCAGCCGACCGGGGAAACGCCGCTCCAGTTCCTTCAGCTGGATTTCGTATTCGGCGTTACCGCTGCCCACCGCGAGAATGCGGGCGCCTTCATCGATGATCGCGGGCGCGGCATCGCGCAGGGCTCGCCATCCTTTTTGCGGGGTCATCCGGCCGAGCATGCCGAATAATGGTCCGTCGACGCTCTGATCAAGACCGAAGCGTTCGCTCAGAGCTTGTGTATTGCCGGTTCGGGCCGGAAGATTGTCAGCATCAAAACGGGCGCTGATCAGCGGGTCGGTGGCCGGGTTCCACTCGCCGGTGTCGATCCCGTTGATGATGCCGGTCAACCGGTCGGCCCGCATCCGCAGCAGCCCTTCCATCGCACAGCCATAATCCGGGGTCTGAATTTCGCGGGCGTAGGTGGGGCTGACCGTAGTCAGCTGGTCGGCGTAATACAGGCCGGCTTTCATGAAGCTCAGGTGGCCAAAGAACTCCAGCCCGTCCATATGAAACGCAAGCGAGTCGATACCCAGGCCTTTGCGAACCTTGCGATTGAAGTTGCCCTGGAAAACAAGATTGTGGATGGTAAACACCGCCGCCGCGGTGGCGTCGCTATCGAACTTGAGATAGGCAGCCGCGAGCCCGCAATGCCAGTCGTGGCAATGCACCACATCAGCACGCCAGTCATCCGGGCTTTGCGGGCTGCCAAACAAGGCAGCGACACGCGAGAACACGCCAAAACGTGTGCAGTTGTCCCAGAAATCGCGTCCATAGTGGTCGCTGTAAGGGTTGCCCGGACGGTCATACAGCGGCGGGCAGTCGATCAGATAAATCGGAACCTTGCTGCCCGGCATGTGACCCTTGAGCAGACGCACCCGATCGGCAGCCAGCAGCGGCCGAAACCAGCGGCTGACCGGTTTGGCGCCGACCTTCTGCGCGATGCCCCGATAGGCCGGCATCAGCAGCCGGGCATCCAGGCCGATCCCGCGCTGTGCCTCGGTCAGGGCGCGTGCAATGTCCGCCAGTCCGCCGGTCTTGATCAGCGGATGCACTTCCGCCGACGCCTGCAGGACCTTCAGAGTGACGAGCATCGCCTGTCTCCACAGTAACGGCAGCGGCCACCGCCGAAAACGCCGGGATGTCAGCAAAACTCTAGCACAGGAAGTCTCTGTGTATTGTGAGGTAAGCTGTCATCAAAGCTGTTCTATAGTCTGTAAAGAAACAATTGATTTCCGTCTGGTTCGGTCCGCCGGCACGCCGGCAGGTGAGAGTTCGAAATGAGAATCAAGAAGCCCGGTCGATATGTCAGCAGCCTGACCCGGGAGACCATCGCAGTTATTCTGGCAGGCGGTCGTGGCGAGCGCCTGAAGCAACTGACTCTCAACCGGGCCAAGCCGGCGACGCCGTTTGGCGGCAAGTACCGGATTATCGATTTCCCGTTGTCCAATTGCGTCAATTCCGGTATCCGTCGTATCGGCGTGATGACGCAGTACAAGGCCCACGACCTGATCCTGCATCTGCAACGCGGATGGGGGCACTTTCGCGGCGAATTTGGCGAGCATGTGGAGATCCTGCCGGCTCAACAGCAGATCGATGCGTCCTGGTACAAGGGCACCGCCGATGCGGTCTTCCAGAATCTGGAATATATGCGGCGGCATCAGCCAGAACACGTTCTGGTGCTGGCCGGCGACCATATATACAAGATGGACTATGGCCTGATGATCGCGCAGCACGCCGAAAGCGGGGCAGATATCACCGTCGGCACGGTCGAGGTGCCGGTAGACAGAGCCAGGGAATTCGGCGTCTTGTCGGTCGACGAGCAAAACAACGTCGTCCGCTTCCAGGAAAAGCCGGAGAATCCGGAGACCATGCCGGGACGCGATAATGCGGTGCTCGCATCGATGGGTATCTATGTATTCAGTTTTGAGTTCCTGGAGCAGGCGCTCAAGGCTGACGCGGAAAATCCCAATTCCGCGCACGATTTCGGCAAGAACATCCTCCCCGACTCGATCAACCGCCATCGGGTAGTGGGCTACGTGTTTCAGGACAATGAAACCCACGTCCAGAATTACTGGCGCGACGTCGGTAATGTGGATGCCTATTACGAGGCGAACATGGAACTCAACCGGTCGGAGCCGGAGCTGGATCTATACGACACCAGCTGGCCGATCTGGACCTATCAGGAACAGTGTCCGCCCGCGAAGTTCGTGCCCGATGACGAGAGCCGCCGCGGCATGGCGATCGCTTCGATGGTGTCCGGCGGTTGCATCATCCACGGCGCGACGGTGCGAAACTCGGTATTGTTCTCCAACGTGCGCGTGGGTCAGGCCTCGACTCTGGAGGGTGCGGTGGTGCTGTGCGATGCGCAGATCGGGGCGAACTGCCGGCTGCGGCGGGTGGTCATCGACGAAAACTGCAATATCCCAGACGGCACTGTGATTGGAGAGAATCACGACGAAGACCGCAAGCATTACTTCGTAACCCGCCGCGGCATCGTCCTGGTGTCACCGAGCATGCTCACCGATCTGCCGGCGGCGTCGTCGGGCGAAAACATCAGCCCTTTGCCGGTGGGGCGATATGCACGTTGAAGCTGATGCTGACCCGGTCCTGATCGCTGCGGTTGACCTCGACGCCATGCTCCAGCCATGACGGAAACACGTACATCCGGCCTTCCTCTGGCAGCATCCTCGCCTCATTGGCGGTAAACACCGTTTCCTCGGTGATCGCCGGGGGTGTCATCAGGCTCATAATGCGCGGATCCCGGAAATAGATGCTGCCACAGTTGGCGGGTATCTGGATGTAATACACCCCGCTCAGATGGCAGTTCGGATGGATATGGACCGCATTTGATGCGCCGGGGTCGCTGACGTTGACCCAGGCCTCGAGCTCGAAGCACAGCTCGGGATGAAACTTTTGTGATTCGGCTATCGTCCGCGCGACCGCGAGTATGCGCTCACAGATCGGTTTGAATTCAGGCATCTCCTGAATATTATTTTTGCTTTGCCAGCCGGTCTCGTTGGTTTTTCTTACCCCGACCGGGTCCTGCTGCCGCAGCCAGTAGCTCAGTCGCAGCATCTCCTGGTTGAACGATTTCCGGTCTTCGAACACGGTCGTCCAGACCAGCGTCGGGAACAGGGGGCGTGCGACAATCTCCATCGTCATGATCTTGCTACCAGCGGTTTGATGAGTGCGCCAAGCAGGTTAGCCGCGGATCAGGGGCTTGTCGAGATCACAGCGCGGGCGACATTGCCCGCGTGCCGCTGCAACCTTATGCCGGCCTGAGGCATCTACTTTTTGATAAGGGTCGCCGGACCGCTGGCGGGCTTTTTTGTCATCACGGCAGCCTCGCTGCTGTCTCGAGTCACTGAACCAGAGCTCCGGAGTATTTGTTATGCCTCAGTTTCGCCCCAGTCGCCCACCGTTGATTGCGATGTTCGCCATGCTCGGCCTGGCCATGACCCCGGCGTTCGCCCAGGACACACCCGAGTGGGTGGCAGAGAGCAACCTGAATACTCATTACGTACTCGAGCAGCTGGCACGATTCAACCCCGAGTTCGCAGCGCGCAGCGGTCTTGAGGGTGTTGACGACCGGATTATCGATCTTGGGCCCGATCTGACCCGGCGGACCAACCAGATGCTGGAACAGACCAAGGTGGAGCTGGGCCGCAGATTGGCCAAAACAGAGGATCCGAGGATCCGTCAGGATCTGGAAATCCTGATCGACAGTCAGGATCGCCAATTGCGTCAGAATCGTCTGGACGAGGAATTGACGCTGCCGTATTTCAACGTGCCGCAGTTTCTCTATTTCAGCCTGAGCGGCTTGCTTGATCCGCAGCTGCCACGGGAGCGTCAGCAGGCGGCCCTGGTCCGGCTGGTGCGCTACGCCGGTCTGGAGGAGGGCTACACGCCGTTGACCGATCTGGCCCGCGCGCGGATGACACAGCGGCTCGGAGACGAGGCGCTGCTGACCCCGTTTAGCGGCGAGCTGCAAAGAGATCTGCGCACCAGCGCGCAGTATATGGCCGGCATCACGCAGCTGTTCGCGGCGCTGGAAATCGAAGGCTATCAGGAGCCGCTCGCGGTGCTGACCGAACAAGTCCAGGCCTATGACGATTGGCTGCGCAGCGAGATCGAGCCGGTTGCCCGGGATGATTTTCGTCAGCCGGAGGCACTTTACGCGTTGGCGCTGGAACAATGGGGCGTGGCAGACACGCCGGAACGGCTGATCAGTGATGCGCTGGCTGGTTTCATGGAGATCAGGAACGAAATGGAGGCCCTGGCGCCGCTGCTCGCAGCGGAAAAAGGCTGGGAGCTGACGGATTACCGCGACATGATCCGTGAGCTGAAGAAGGAGCAGTTTGCGGCCGATCAGATCCTGCCGCGTTATCAGGCGGCGAATGCGGCACTGGAGCAGATCATCCGCGAGCACAATATTGTCAGCATCCCTGCACGGCCCTTGTCGATCCGGTTGGCCAGCGAGGCAGAAACCGCGGCGACGCCGCAACCGCATCTGCGGCCCCCGCGACTGGTCGGGAACACCGGCGAGTTGATCGAGTTTCTGATCCCGGCATTGCCCGAGTTGGCCGAGGGAGAGACGGCTCCGGTCAACGACACGACCTACCAGGCCATGGCCTGGACCTTGTCCGCCCACGAGGCCCGGCCCGGTCACGAACTGCAGTTTTCGGCCATGCTCGAGGCCGGGGTGTCGGACGCGCGCGCGCTGTTCGCCTTCAACAGCGTCAATGTGGAAGGTTGGGCGCTGTATGCAGAGGCTGAGGTCAAGCCGTATCTGCCTTTGGAAGGGCAAATGATCGGTCTGCAGGCAAGGCTGTGGCGCGCGGCGCGGATGTTCCTCGACCCGATGCTCAATACCGGACAGATTTCGGTTGCCAAGGCACGCACCATCCTCGAGGAAGACGTGGTGATGGAGCCCGCCTCTGCCACTGCGGAGCTGGAGCGCTATACCTTCCAGATTCCGGGCCAGGCCACTGCCTACTTCTACGGATATCGCAAGCTGATGGAGCTAAAGGGTGCCACGGAACTGGCCCTCGGCGATCGCTTTGATCGTCAGGCTTATCATGACTTCGTGCTTTCCCAGGGCTTGCTGCCGCCGCCGTTGCTGGCCAAGGCGGTAAGGGAGGAATTTATTCCCGCGCAGTCAGGGACCCCCGGGCAGGGTTCGCTCTGAGCTCATATTGATCCCCAGCGGGCCCCGGGGGACGTATGTCTGAATGCGCTGGCCGTCACGCAGGATGTCGACGGCCACCATTTCCCCGGGGTCACCGTCGCGGCTCTCCCGCCGCAGATCGCCGGCCTGGTAGATGCGCCGGCCGTCGTAGCGCAGCAATATGTCGCCATCCTTGAGCCCGGCGCTGTCTGCAGCGGAACTGGCCAGGACCCGACGTACCTGGACCTGGTTGGGTTGTCCCAGCGCATAGAGATACCGCGCATAGGTGTCTTCGTCCATGCCTTGCTCAAGCTGATCGAGCTGCTGCCGCAGCGCGCGTTGCTCGTCGACGAAACGCCGGGTGCGCAACCAGTCTTCACGGGTCGCCTGATCGCGCAGGTAAAGCTGGGCCATGGAAATCTCGTCGAGGCGCTGTCGATAAAATGCCGCCTGATCCGGGGTAAACCCGGCGGCGACAAAGGCTTCCTCGCTCACCTCCTGGCTACTGCCGCCACCGATCCCGGTGACCGCGGCGGCGCTTGGCGCAGCCGCGGGCGGACCGGTCTCCAGCGCGGCCTCCAGGCGCGCGATCCGCGCCTGCAGCCCGGCGACTTCATCCTCCAGGCGCAAGCGCTCTTCTACTTCGCGATCCAGCAACTCGGCGACAAGCGACACAGGCAATCGCTCAGTCGGAGAACGTTCAAGGAAAATACCGTCCGCAGCACTGGCGGGTCCGGGCCCAGAGACATCCTGCGTTCCGCGCACCGGCTCTCCGAAGTGCACGGCAAGCATCACAGTGGCGGAAGTTGCGACCACCAGGCCGGCGGCGAGCCAGTTTGGACTAACAGTTATCATCGTCTGCAGCTCGGTTGGGTGCGGGCCCAAAGACCAGGCCCGTACCCGTTATTCAGACCCGAGGAGTCTGACAAAGTTCGCCCCGCATGGGGGCCCCTTAGCCCGGCCAGCTTGCGCCGGAGCTGGCCGGGCGAAAGAACACTCTGCGTTTCACTCCAGCCGGATATCGATCCCGTCGACACCCAGGCTCAGCGCGAGGCCCTTGGACTCGGGTGACTTCAGACGCAGTTTCACGCCCTTTTCATTCTCCAGCCAGACATCGCCCTTGCCCGAATCCACCACGGTATAGCCCACCTCAGCCGCACCATAAACGCCCGGGAAATCGTCGAGTGCCCTCAAGTCCCAGACATCTCCGTCCAGCTCCACCTTGTGTACGCCAAATCCGCCCAGCTTCAGACCGTCCATTTTGAATCCGTATGACTGGCCCTGGAAGGAGAGCGTCCCGCCGCCGATATCGCCTCCGACCATCCACATGATCTGGGTTTCGTCGATGCGGATCGTGGCGGACGGAGTCTTGCTCGCCGGCGCGTTGGCGGTCGTTGCTGCGGGCGGACTGCTCGGTGCCGTCGAGGGTGTAGAGCAGGCAGAAATGCCCAGGCAAAGGACCGCGACAGTTGCCTGGGTAAGCTTGGTGAACATCGTTTGCATTTCAATTCCCTCGTGAAAAGTTATCTGAGTCGAGGACTTCTTTGTCCGGTAAAAGTCTTCATACGCGCGCTTTCGCCACGCCGGAATCGATGGCGATCGGAATGGTGGTGGCCGGACCGGGAGATATCGCGAGGCCGTATGTGGACGCGAAGATGCTACCGTTAACTATCGCACCGGTCCATCGGGCGCCGCGGCTAAACATCAGTGGATAGAAACATGGACGCTGCCCGGATTTCTGCGCGGCCTGTTTCTTGCCCCGGGGGACTCGCCGGGGACGGTGCCGCCACGGTCGACCGGTCAATTGATCATCGCGGTCCGGGTCCGATTTTCCACCTCGGCCATCCGCAGCTGTTCCCGCATGGCCGCAGTCGCCTCACGCATTCGCCGCAGCAGATCGTTGTAGCGATCGTCACTGCGTATCGGATCAAACGCCAGATGTTGTTCGATGATGCCGTGGCGCCGCCAGCCTAGATTGAAAGCCTGCTGGAGATGATCCAGCGCTTCGTCCCTGCGTCCATCAAGTGAGGCCACCGCGGCGGCCATTAACGCAGTGCGCGGTCCTCCGGCACCCTGGCGACGTGCCTGGTCGAGCAGCTTCTCGCATTCTGCAATCACTTTTCTGGCCGCGTCTTCCTTCGCCGAGCGGCGATAGGCAACTGCCAGCATGGTGAGTGTTTCGACGTCCTTTATCTGCCGCCGGCCCTCGTCGGTCTGCAACGCGCGCTCCAGCAGCCGGATACCGCTGTCGTAGTCGTGCATCAACACCCGGCCGGTCCCGGCCCAGGTCCAGACCTGGCGGCTCTTGTAGTCCATGCTCTCCGGCGTTTTCTCTTCGAGCTCGGCAGCCTGCGCTGACGCGTAGGCATCCAGCGCAGACGGCTGGCCTGCCTCAAAATAGTAGGCCGCACGATAATGAAACAGCATCGGATTCTCTGCCGCGAGAGCCTGGGCACGCTGCAGCCAGTGCTCGGCGGCCGTCTCGTCGTCAAGCCATAGATAGCTTCTGGCCATGGCAATCAGGCTCTGCGGTTCCGTCTGGTCCAGCTCCAGCGCCGTTGCAGCCAGCTCCAGCGAGCGATCCAGGCGGCCATAATCCGCCGACCAGCCAGACATCTGCCTGAGCACCGGGGCTGACCTCGGCGCATATTCGAGGACCCGCTGGAAAATCACCATACCGGCGTCGTACATGCCCATGGCCATCAGGCTGGAGGCCAGATTACCGTTGATTACCGGGTGCAGGGGATCCAGATTGCGCGCCTTGGAAAAGGCGATATTGGCAGCCCTCAGGCGGCCCTGATCCAGCAACAGCCCGCCCAGCCACATCTGCGCCATCGCGTATTTAGGGTCGAGCTCGATCGCCTTGCGGTAAGCCTGTTCGGCAGCGCCAGGCTGGCCGTCATGAGCCTTGAGCAGCCCCAGTGAGGCATAAGCCTCCGCCAGTCGATCGTCGAGGGTCAGCGCTCGGGCGATCGCTCGCTCGGCCACCTCCCTGGCCTGCTCCAGCGGGACATTTGCATATCCGACACGCAGCAGATGCGCATCCGCGATGCCGCTGTATGCGAGCGCGTAGTCCGGGTCGATGGATACGGCCTGTTCGAACAGGCGGATCGCGTCCAGCAAAGATTCCGGGGTGCGGCGGTGGAATGCGACGCGACCCTCGAGATAGCGTTGATACGCGGCCGAGCTGGTGGTCCCTGGCCGGCTGAACGTCTGCCCGTCTGTGTCCAGGACCTCTCTGCTGAGGGCCGAGGCAACCGATCGGCCGATTTCCTCTTGCAGATCAAGGATGTCATCCAGTTTTCGGCTATAGGTACGCGACCACAGGTTGAAGCCGTCGGCCACATCAATCAGCTGGATGGTGATCCTGACTTGCTCGCCGTCGTGACGCAGCGTACCTGCGACCACCGCATCCACGTCAAGCCGCTGGCCTATCTCGCGTACGTCTTGCTGGGCGTCGCGAAAAGCGAACGACGAGGTTCGCGCGGCGACGTGCAAACCGTCCAGGCTGGCGAGAGAGTTGAGCAGCTCACCTGCAAGTCCGTCGCCGAGATATCCCCTGGTGCCGTTCTCACCCAATTCAACAAACGGCAGCACCGCAACCGAACCGATCGCCGCCGGATGCTTGCTATTGATGGCTGGAGCATTGACCAGCAGGCCGACGATAAACGTGGCCAGGATTGCCATGATCAGGAAATCCAGGCGTTGTCCGTGCAGCAGGGAGTGGGCTCGCACTGACGGTGAATTGACCGAGCCGGTATCGCCGCCACCGGGCTCCAGCGCCCACGCCACGATCAGCGCCAGCGGAAAACCCGCGATGGCCAGCGCCAGCACCAGGCGCACGCCCCATTCCGGCAAAAACAACGCCGGTTGCAGAATGTCGGTGATCTGCACTGCCAGCCAGGCGACCACGCCGTAGGCCGCAGCGATCTTGTACAGACGTTTGCGTCTCAATTCGCGGAGAGATGCATTCATTCTCTCCGTGGTGAAATGCAGTTTGGCGCTCATATCCCCTGGCCAGATGGTCTGGTGCTGGAGAATTTCCCGAGACAAAAGTGCTGGGGATTAATTATTGTGACCTTCGACATCTCCTGTGGTTCACGGGTTCGTGATTGCACATGCCGCGCACACAGCTCACGGCCATGGTTTAAATGCACATGAAATCTGGCCCTGATGAAAGTCTATGATGTAGCAGCACATTTTTTTCGGAGGTGCGGTTTGAGCGCGTTCACCACGCTGATAGAGCCTGTCGATCTCGCCGCCGGCATCGCAGCGCAGCAAGTTTATGTAGTCGACACCCGCTTCAGGCTGGGTGAGCCGGGCGCGGGCGAGCAGGCATACAGGGAAGGCCATATCCCGGGTGCGGTCTATCTGCATCTTGAGCGGGATCTGTCAGGCGCGGTAACCGACAAAAGCGGGCGTCATCCGCTGCCGGACCCCGGAATACTTGCCGCGCGCCTGGGCCGGGCAGGCATTTGCAACGATGATCAGGTGGTGGTCTACGATGATGCAGCCGGCGCCATCGCGGCGCGTTTATGGTGGTTGTTGCGCTGGATCGGGCACAGCAAGGTTGCGGTCCTCAATGGTGGCCTGGCGGCCTGGCTGGATGCAGGCCACGGGCTGCAATCCGACGCGACTCGGATCCGGCCCAAACACTTTATCCCCGGGCCCGGCAGCGTGCGCGCGATTTCGACCGAGGCGCTGCTCGGCCGCCGTGGCCCTGCGCCGACCGTGATTATCGATGCGCGCGAACGATCCCGGTTTCTTGGCCATACCGAACCGATCGACGCCCGTGCCGGGCGGATACCCGGCGCAACCAGTTTTCCGTACAGCGATAATCTGCAGAAGTCAGGTCGCATGCTCAAGCGCGCCGAGCTGCGGCGGCGCTGGCGCGGCGTGCTGGGCGATACGCCCGCCACCAGGGTCGCCTGTATGTGTGGCTCAGGGGTGACGGCCTGCCTCAACCTGCTGGCGATGGAGTTGGCGGGGTTGCCCGGCGCCGCCTTGTATGCCGGTTCCTGGAGTGAATGGATCCGGGACCCGGAACGACCGATTGCCCGCGGCGAGTGATAGCTCGGCGGCGTCCGATCAGCCGCTCAAAACGACCTTGCCCGTGTTGTTGCGTCCCTCTATCCACGCGTGGGCATCGGACGCCTGTCCCAGCGGGAAGCAACGATCGACATGGGGCCGAACCCAGCCTTCGGCGACTCCGTTGAGGATCGCTCCCAGCCAGCTGTTGAGCTGTCTCCGGGCCTGATACATCTGATGGATATTGCAGCCGAACACACCGCGATTACCCCGTATCAGCCGGGCTGGATGAAACACGGGTGCGCCCAGCATGCCGCGAAGAAGACGCAGCTTGCCAACCAATCCGGGCCGCGCAGCTTCCGCGATGCCAAACATGCCGAGGCGTCCTGCCGGCGCGAGCAGATTCAGGCTTTGTTTCCAACTGCCCGGTCCCATCGGATCGATGATCAGGTCCACGCCGCGACCGCGGGTCAGTGAATCGACCTGCCGAGCCCAGTCCGGCTGCCGATAGTCGATCGCATGATCCAGGCCTCGCGAGAGCAGGAAGGCGTGCTTGCCGGGGCTGGAGGTGCCGATCGCGGTCGCGCCGAGATGGCGGGCGATGTCCAGCGCTGCCAGACCGACGCCTCCTCCGGCGTTCTGTATCAGCACGGTCTGGTCCCGGCGCAGAGAGCCCATGACCACCAGCAGCACCCACGCAGTGATGTAGTTAAGCGGTAACGCGGCCGCCGCGGTGAAGTCCAGGCCGGCCGGTTTCGCCAGCACCCGGTCGGCATCGATAACGTGATATCCGGCATAGGCGCCATAGTCGGTCAGCGCGAGCACCGCCTGCCCTATCCAACCGGGATCGACCCCCTCGCCAACGTCATCGACAACACCGGCAAGCTCATGCCCGAGCACACAAGGCAGTGGCGGCGCGCCAGGATAGACTCCCTGGCGGATCAGAATATCGGCGAAATTAATCCCTGCGGCGGCGACCTCGATTCGCAGCTGGCCAGGGCCAGGCTCGGGCATTGGCGCCGCTTCCAGACGCAGGACATCGGCAGCACCGTGACGCCTGAGCACGATCTGCTGCATGGCCGGCCCCGCACTGGCGCCAGTCTCGGCCCTCACTTGCAGGACCCGGGTCCGCGCTGACGGGCAGCGGCCGCAGAGTCCGCCGGCGCGGTGGCCCGGTAATTAGCGCCGCTATATTTTTCTGCAACTTGCGCCAGCCGCTGATCTATCTCGTCCCGGTCCAGCCAGCGCCCGCGCACCATGACGCCGAGCGGCTGGCGTAACGTGGATACGTCCAGCAGCGGGTTCGAGGACACCAGAATCAGGTCGGCCTCGCTACCCTCAACGACCGTGCCGAACTGATCAACGGCGCCAAAAAACTCAGCCGGGTACGCGGTACCGGTGCGCAGTGCCTGGTACGGCGTCAGGCCCGCCGCAACCAGGTCATCGAGCTCGTTATGAATGGAAAACCCGGGAACATTGAACACCTCGGGTGCATCGGAGCCGAGCAGCAAGCCAGCGCCCTGTTGATGCAGTGCTCTGGTCAGCGCCGCACGGATAGCGAGGAAACGCGCCGCCATCTCTGGCTGGTAGCCGGGGTCATTCAGGATGCTGCGCTTGCTGGCGATCCAGCCCGCCAGCATGTCCCGGGGCACATATCGCATGCCGGGGCCCTGCGCGGTAATCAGCGGGTCTTCAGGCGACACGTAATTCTCGATCAGCGACAGCGTCGGCACGTTCCAGATCCCGGCCAGTTCCGTGTCCCGCGCCAGCTGCGGGATCAGATCGACCTCGACGGCCGCGGTCAGACCGAGACCGAATAGTCCCGGATCCCGCGGCGCGAGCGTCCCCGCCGGCAGCATCGCCTGCATATAGCCATCCAGGTGCTCGATCGTGGCCTGTCCCGACGCAAGCGCCGCTTCGAGCCCGACTTCTTCCGGCACGTGGCCGGTGAACGGGATCCCCAGCTCTTCAGCAGTGCTGGCGATAACCCGGTATTCCTCGATGCTCAGGCCCGGATGGAGCTTCAAAAAATCGTAGCCCTGTCCGGCCTGCACTTCGACCATGCTGCGTGCCTGATCGACGCCGTCCACGCTGTTTCCGTTAAGCGACGGGCCCGAGGTAAACAGGCGCGGCCCCAGTATCTCGTGGTCGGCGATCTGGTGCCGGAGTTCCAGGTGGCATGGTGCGCCGAGCATGCCCCGGGCCGTGGTCACGCCGTTGGCCACGAACAGCAGCAGCACGTCCTCAAGCCAGCCTTCCCGCTGGCGGCGTCCGGGAATGTGCGCATGCATCTCCGCCAGGCCTGGCAGTAGGTATTTGCCGGTGGCGTCGATTCGTCTGGCTTGCTCAGGCACGGGTACTGAGGAACGCGGCCCGATCAGCGTAATGACGCCATTCTCGACCAGCAGCGTCTGCCCGGAAAGAACCACTTCCTGATTCATCGGAACGACATTGGCGCCGACGAACGCGACGGTTTCCGCCCGGATCACCCCGCCGAGCGTGAACAGGCAAACCAGGGCGAGCAGGCCGCCGGCCGGGCCGGGCCGAAGGGGCTGCGTTGAATGTCGTTGCTTTTCTCGCATTCGCGTCCTCATATGCTCCTGATGACTCTGACGTCTGCGTTCGGCTATATTGAAATCCGGCCATTTATCCCGGAGTCAGAGCTATGAACCGTATCGTACTGATCAGCGCCATGTTGATTCTAGTCAGTGAAAACCTTATGGCACAGAGCAACAGTGACGCCGCATGGTCAGGCGAAGGCCAGGCCGGAACCGAAACCCGGAACGAATCTCAGGCTGCGGATGGCGTGGAACCAGACCAGGCGCGCGAATCCCAGCGGCGAAAAGCGCAAATGCAGTCCCGGCAAGTCGTCGGCGAAGCGGCCCGCCCGGAGTGGCCTCAAGCCGAGTCCGACGCTGAACCCGATGACCCCGAGGCTGATCGTAGGGTCCGGAAATCCGGCGCTGGCGGGTCGAGCGCCGCTGACAAGATTGACCGTGGCAACCCGACCAGCAGCGAGATGCTGCAACGGCGCGACCAGAGCAAGGCCATTAAACAGGAATACCGGGACAGCGGCACCAAACAGAAAGGGAAAAAGCCCTGGCACAAATCGAACCTCGACGATGCGGACAGCGAAGGCGAGACCTCGAGAGACGACGGCGCGGTCACCACGGGGCCCGTGGACGAGCCCGACCAGGCCAGGGGCAAGAAGAATCGGCCGCAATCCAGGCCCGATCGGAACGACGACAATGACCACGACTGAGTTCGCGGCCCGACCTGGCGCGGTTGCCTAGTCCGGAATGCCGACCTCATCGGCCGCCACCACTTCGCTCTCGGCGCTCGCCTGCTGCAACCAGTCCAGCATCGGCGGCATGGCCATCATGGTATCCATGAAGCCTGCGCTGGCCGGCGGAACAACAATTCCGTAACTGGCAAAGCGCAACACGACTGGCGCATACATGGCGTCAGCGATCCCGAACTCGCGAAACAGCCACGGTCCGCCCGAGGCTGACAGCGCCTGTTCCCAGATCTCGATAACCCGGCGGATATCACTACGCGTCATTGCCGACGTGTCCACGTGACGGTCCCGGGCCCGGCAATTCATCGGCAGTTCCCGCCTGAGGTCCGGAAATCCGGCATGCATTTCACAGGCGATGGAGCGGGCCATCGCGCGCGTGTCTGGGGAAACCGGCCAAGCCCGGGCCAGGTCGAATGTCTCCGCGATGTATTCGCAGATGGCCAGGGAGTCCCACACCCGCACCGGTCCGTGGAGGAGGACCGGCACTCGTCCGCTGGGTGAGTAATCGCCGATGCGCCTGCGGAATTCATCGGTGTCCAGCGGCAGCCGCAGGGTGTCGAACGGGATACCTGTGGACGCCAGGAATAGCCACGCGCGCAGTGACCATGAAGAGTAATTGCGGTTGCCGATGACCAGCAGCGGCCGTCCGGTGTCCTCAGCCAAGGTCAAACCGTTTTAGTCCTGAAATAACGCGTCTGCGGTTCGGCATCACTGACCATTGCGCTTATGCGGGACATGATGTTCTCCATGCCGGCCTCCGTCGCCTGCTCCTTATGCCTGGATCAAGCCCCGCGAAAACCACCCGCGCCTGCCGGAATCAATCACCCTGGTCCAGACGCCGCTGGAAGGCTTCGAAGTTATAGGGTCGGCCGAGAAATTCGGTGACTGAAGCCGCTGCCGGTCTGGCCCCGCCGGGGACCAGCACGAATTCCAGATATTCCCGCGCCGCGGTCGGATCAAGCAGACCTTCCGCCTCAAACCGGCTGAACATGTCGTAAGCAATGACCTGCGACCACATATAGGTGTAATAGAAAGCCGAGTAACCATTCAGATGGCCGAAGCTGGCGTATTGGTGGGTGCCTTTGACATAGGGTATTACCGAATATTCATCGGATAATTCTTCGTACAGCTGCAACAAATCGAAGCTTGCCGGGTCGCGGTTGTAGTAATTCAGCGACACCGCGGCGTAAAACATCTGGCCGTTGATAAACAGGCCCTGACCGAAGTTTTGCGCTGCGCGCAATTTCTCTACCAGTTCTCCGGGGATCGTCTCGCCAGCCTCGTTGACGGCAAAACTCTGCAGCGTCGCCGTGTCATAGATCCACTCCTCCAGCATCATCGACGGCGCCTCGATGAAATCCCATTCCGGGGTAGCCAATGGTGCCCAGCGCTGGCGATTGCTGACCAGGAAATGGATCAGATGGCCGAATTCGTGCAGGAAGGTCTCAACCTGCGTCTGTTCCAGATAGCCTTTTTCCTCGCCACCGGGGAAATTTGTTACCAGGGCAGCGCGCGGCACCGGTCCGCCGGGATAGCCGGTTTCCACCTGGAACATCGCCGCGTGTTTGAACTTGTTCGGTCGCGGATGCATGTCCAGATAGAAGCGGCCTACCAGTTCACCGTTGTCGAACAGCTCGTAGGTTTCCACGGATGGATCCCAGGTGACGGCGCCTGGCCAGGGCCGGATCTCGAGGCCGAACAGATTCCGGGTCAGATTGAAGATCCCGTCACGGACCTTCGTGTATTCGAAATACTGGCGCAATGCGGCCGAATCGACCTGATACTTCTCCTGACGGATCTTGTTGCCGATCCAGCTGGTCTGCCAGGGGTAAACAGTCTTCGCATCGGGATCGATCTGGCGCCAACGCGCCAGGTATTGCTGGTAATCGGCTTCGGCTCGCGGCCGGGAGGCCTCCAGTCCGCCCTGGATAAAGCGCCAGGCTTCAGCGGCGCTGCCGGTCATCTTGTCGGCCGTGGCGCGGTCCGCCCAGTTGTCGAATCCGGTCAATTTCGCCAGCTCATAGCGCTTGGCGATAAGCCCCTCCAGCACTTTTTCGTTCTGCGGGTACGCGCGGTTCTGGTACTCGAGATAAATCTTCTTGCGCAGCGCGTCGTTGTCCGCGTAGCGCATAAATGGAATGTAATCAGGGTAGTCGGTGGTGATCGTGATCTTGCCGTCGGCCCCGGGCGGATGCGCATCGATCCAGTCCTGCGGCATGCCGGCGAGCTCCGCCACGCTGTCTACGGTAATGCTGCGCACGTCCCTGGGCACATTACTGTCGAACTCCTGGCCCAGTTTGGTGATTTCTTCGTTCAGAGTCCGGATAGTGGCTCTCGTCGCTTCGTCCTGGTCCACACCACTGATGCGGAAATCGCGCAGCGTGTTGCTGACAAAGTAGCGAGTCGCCTGATCCGCGCCGGATACGTCGACAGCGACGATCGCGTCGTAAAGCGGCCGCGACAGGCCGATCTCAGTGCTCAGGTCGCTTGCAAGCTGCTCGCAAGTCGCGGCAGCTTCACGCACACCGGCGTCGGGGTGGGTAAGGAAATACAGCTGCGCGGGATAAGCAACATTGATCAGGTCCCGCTGCATCGTGTTGTAAGGCACCAGCACGCTATCCACGGTCGCTTCGCCGTGAAAATGCTCCAGACTGGTGAGCTGCTCGCGGACGCTGTCGATACCCGACTGACAGGCGGCCGCGTACTCGGTCGCGGAATTGCTTCGCAGTTCAGCAGTGGTTTCATCGGTGGCCCCGGTGTCGCTGGCATCTGCACCGGCTCCCGGCATGGTTTTCGGCGCATTGGGACTGCAGGCGGCAGCCAATGCCAGCGCCAGTACCCCCAGCCAGGATTTCGTTGTCGTCATTGATCGCTTCCTTTGAATAGGTGCATACCGTGCATGGGTCGCGCTGCCTGTCGGCGGAGCGGTTCGGACCCAGGCCAGCGGTCCGCGAATGCCGCGCGCAGGCCTGGTCCCGCCATACCGAGGCCAGCAAACATAGCGCAGAGTGGCGGCTGACACCAAACTGCCGGCACCAGACTGCCGATACCCGATAGCCGTTACTGAATGGCTTTTTTCAGATCGCAGACACCGGAGCTGTGTCTGTCAGGTGCCGGCCGGCGCGCGAACAGGATCGCCCGGTTTGCCGGCCCTGACCGCTGCGGGTTCGGAACCCGGCACCCTGACCCTATAATCGCCCTCATTCGTTTTCGCTGGCCGGCCCGGGAGAGTTTGTCTTGACCACTGCTTGCAAGATTGTTCGCATCTGCGGCGCCATTCGAAACCGGCTGATCTGGCCGGCCTGGAAGTCGCTCGGTTTGCTTGTTGTCGCCAGCGCATCGGGCTGTGCCTCGCATCAGCCTGACGAGCGGCTGCACAGCACCCTGTGGGTGCAAACCAGCGCCGAGTATGCGGTGGCCACCCGCCAGGTGTTCAAAATGGCGCGGGACCAGATCGACCAGGTTCTTGCAACAAACCCAGGCGGTCGCCCGCTTGCCGTGATCGTGGACGTAGATCAGACGATTCTGGACAATTCCGGGCAAACGGCGCGTTCGATCATCGCCGGGAAAGGGTTTCTCCCCGCCGACTGGACCGAGTGGGTCAACGAGGCTTCGGCGCCTGCGGTTCCCGGAGCTCTGGAGTACCTGCTTTATCTGTCCGGAAAGGGTGTCGTGGTGTTCTACGTGACCAATCGCAGCGTGGAGAAAGAGCCGGCCACCCGCCGCAACCTGGAGTCCCTCGGGTTCCCGCTGGATTCGGATACGGATGTGATCCTGACCCGTCTGGAGCAGCCGGACTGGACCCGCGACAAGACGTCGCGGCGGCAGTGGCTCGGGGCTCGTTTCGAGGTGCTGCAGGTCCTCGGCGACGAGCTTTCTGATTTCATCTCCTTACCGCCGGGCGTCGATGCCGAAACGAGGCTGCAATTGGCTGAAAGCCAAAGCGAGAAATGGGGGCGCCAATGGTTCATGCTGCCCAACCCGATTTATGGAAGCTGGGAACGGGCGCTCACCCCGGACGGGTCGTCGATCTTTGATTCGCCCATGGAGCTGAAGATTCGGAGCCTCGAAACGCAGTAGGCGGCGCCGATTTCCGCCTGGCCCGCGCGGTGCAAATCTATTTGACATCACTTCGGCAGTCCCGGCGTCAGACCCCTGGACTCCGGCTTCGGCGTCTGGAGTCCGATCTGGCGATCAAGGCCGGCGCCCGGATCGCGCCTGGATGACTGTCTGGTCAGGTATGTCGAAATAGATGCCCGGGACATTCCAGCCGGGTGGCATAATCGAAATCAGCGCGCGGGCCCCTGCTGGCGGGCTTTCTGGTCTGGGAGCAGTTAATGACAGAGTTCTCACTGGACACCTTGTCGAAGGAGCTCCGGGAATTCGCCCGGGAGCGCGATTGGGAACAGTTCCATACACCAAAGAATCTGGCCATGGCGTTGATCGTCGAGGCCGCTGAGCTGGTGGAGCAATTTCAGTGGCTGACGCCGGAGCAAAGCGAACGGGCCGAAGCAGAGCGTGTCGAGCGCATCGAGGACGAGTTGGCTGATATTCTGATCTATCTGGTCAGGCTGTCGGATCGCATGGGTGTCGATCTGCCCGCGGCAGTGGCCCGGAAGATGGACCACAATCGACGCAAATACCCGGCGGACATGGTGCGGGGTAAGGCCGCGAAGTACGACGAATATTGATGAACTACCGACACGCTTTCCATGCCGGAAATTTCGCCGACGTTGCCAAGCACCTGGGACTCATCTGCGTGTTAGAGCGGCTTGCCGCCAAGGCCAGACCGTTCTCCTATTTCGAGACCCATGCCGGGCGGGGCCGCTATAACATCGACGGCAGCGAGGCACGGCGATCGGGTGAAGCAGAACAAGGCATCCGGCGTCTGGCTGCCGGTCCAGAGGCCAGTGGAGTGATCGGACGTTATCTGGACCTGGTGCGCAGCTTCCAGTCCGACCCCGGCACGCTGTCGATCTATCCCGGTTCGCCGTTGATCGCCAAACGCCTGCTTCGTGAATGCGACCGCGCGCAGTTATGTGAACTGCAGCCGGAAGAGCTGCGCATGCTGCGGCAGAATATGGGCGATGATCGTCGCTTCGGCATTCATCAGCGCGATGGCTATGAAGCCCTCGGTGCGTTGCTGCCCCCGACGCCGCGAAGGGGCCTGGTGCTGATCGACCCGCCGTATGAGCAGGAAAATGAACTACAGAGACTGGTTCCGGCGCTTGAATCCGCCACCCGCAAATGGCCTACCGGGATTTTCATGGTCTGGTATCCGATCAAGCACCGCCGTGATCTGCGTGCGTTTTACCGCCAGCTTGCAGATGGCGGCTTCGGATCGGTGCTGTTGGCGGAGCTGATGATCCGGCCGGATGACAGCCGCGCGCGGCTCAATGGCAGTGGTCTGGCATTAATCAGCCCACCCTGGCAGCTGGACCGCTCGCTGGCGTCCACCTGGGCCGAGCTTGCTCGGCGATTGGGCGACGACGGCGCAAGAATCGACGTGCGCTGGCTGTCGCGGTCAGCGCCCGCCGCCGCTACACCCGACGAGGCCGGGCCGCGCCCGGCACGGCGCGCGCGGGCGCGTGCAAACCGCGCCGGGCGGCCCGGGCGATGAAGAGCGCAATTTCCAGTCGCCGCCGACAGGTTCTTTATGCAGCAATCGGAATCGTAATCCTGTTATGGGTCCTGCTGACCGGTCGTCCGCCGCGTTCGACGATGTTGTGGCACGAGGTCTACAACCTCGGGCACATCCCGTTGTTCGGCCTGTTCGCGGTACTGGTGCTGGAAATCTCCCGTGCCAGTCTGGGCCGGCTGCTGGTGCGGCCGCTGGCGCATTACGGGATCGCGCTTGGTGCCACGGTGGTGGTCAGCATCGCCACCGAATTACTGCAATTGAACATGCCCGGTCGTCAGGCAGAGCTTCAGGACGCGTTGCATAACGTCATCGGCGGACTCTGTTTTCTGGCCCTGCGAGCCTGTCTCGATACGGCCTTGTGGCAGCCGGACAAGTCGAGAATGCGCCGCTGGGTGGCGGTGGCGGCCTCGCTGACGCTGCTGGTGTCGTTCTGGCCATTGGCCAACCTCGGCTGGCATTACGGCATGCGGGCGGCAGCGTTCCCGGTGCTGGTGGATTTTGACAGCCGCTGGCAACGGCCTTTTCTGAGCTCGCCACGCGCGGGTCTGGACAAGATGCAGGCGCCTGCCGGCTGGACTCAGCGCAAGAACCAGAAGATTGTGGCGGTGAAGTTCATGGTCGCGCCATGGCCGGGCGTGAGCATGCATGAGCCCTACCCGGACTGGTCAGGGTTCACTACGCTGCGTTTCGACGTCTACTCAGAGTTATCGCACCCGGTGGACCTGATTCTGCGGATCGACGATATCAATCACAACAACCAGTATCGTGATCGCTTCAATCGCACCTTTAGTGTGCAGCCCGGATTGAACCAGATCGCAGTACCGTTGAGCGACGTCAGGAATGCGCCGTCGGGCCGCGATCTGGATCTGCAGGAAATCACCCAGATGATCCTGTTCAGCCGCCGACCGGAGAAGCCGTTTACGCTCTATCTCAGTGACATCTGGCTGGAGTAGCGGCGCGGGAATGGATTACATCCCTGGCGCCGGTGCTTGCGCGGTGAATTGACCGGCGCCGTGTCCGGCATTCGGTTTCTATCGGCTGATGATTGACGCGGATCGGGGTCACCGGGTCCCGGCACCTGGCAAGGGGTTCGCTGGCCCCGGGCGGCTCGCGCGGGCCGCCTCCCTGAGGAAACGGCCCGCGTGGCCGACGAATCAATCAGACGGTCGTCGATCAGACCTGCAGACCGCGACTAATCCCGCCGCGGTCTGCAGGAGGTGAACCGGATGGCCGCTTTATTCGCGGCCAGCTTCCACCTTCTTCATGCCCGCCTCGAGATCCTTGATGTCCTTCGGTGACAACTGCGGGCGGTCGATCGTCAGCGTCAGCTTGTTGAGCTTGCCGGTGAACGGAAACGGCGGCTTGTAATCCGCGTCGTTGACGCCAGTCAGGGTGTCGGAGCCGATATCGAAGCTCTCGTCCCATTGCAGGATCATCGGCAGTGTCTTGTCCATCTTTTTGGTGGCCACGACCTTGCCGTCCACCGAGAGTGTGCCGATACCCGGGCGGCCAAGACCGCTCATGTTGTTGTAGGCAAGCGTGCCCACGCCGAGGCCCTCGTATTTAAAGTCGAACGCCACGGTGTGCCGGCCAGGCGCAAGCGCCTCCTGACCCTCCCACTTGATGCGCTCCAGATCGATCAGGTTCCACAGGAACACCGGTTTGCCATCAAGCAGATAGAAGCCATAGCCGGCGAAACGTCCGCCGGAGGTCAGGATCATGCCCTCCGCGCCGCCTTCGGGCACGGTGATGTCCGCAGTGATCGTGTAGGAACTGTTCAGCAGGGATGGCGAGTCCCCCTGCGGCAGACCGACCATCGGCGAGGTGTACACGAATTCGGTCCGTCCGGCAGTGATGTTCGGACGCGGGGCGACGATGCGTGCGGCCACCGACGCGTCGAGCGGGAAGACCTGGTACTTGTGCGCCTCTTCGACAAACTTCTTGCGCAGCTCCTTGACTTTGTCCGGATGCTGGGCGGCGATGTCGTTGGCCTGGCTGAAGTCCTTGGTCAGGTCATAAAGCTGGAACACCTGGTTGTTGAGCGGATCGGGATTGGCCGCCCCGAACGCCTGCCACGGCGCACGGTTGACCTTGGTACTGAGCAGCCAGCCTTCGTCATACAGCGCCCACTGGCCCATCATTTCGAAATACTGGGTCTTGTGGCGGGACGGAACATTCGCGTTGGCGGCATCGAAGGTATAGAGGAAGCTTGTACCCTCGATCGGGGCCTGTTTGATGCCGTCCACCTCCTTGGGCGCGGGGATGCCGGCGGCCTCGAGGATCGTCGGCACGACATCGATCACGTGGATGAACTGCTCGCGCAGAGCGCCCCCGTCCTTGATCCGGGCCGGCCACGATACGACCATGTTCTGGTTGATGCCGCCGAGCCGCGACGCGTTCTGTTTGAACCAGTCAAACGGCGTGTCAAAGGCCCAGGACCACCCGGCCGACATGTGATTGTAGGTCTGCTCGGTACCCCAGACGTCATACCACTTCATCTGCACGTCGACCGGCATCTCGTTGACGCCGTTGAAGAAGGCGACCTCATTCGGCGTGCCCAGCGGTCCGCCTTCGGCGCTGGTGCCGTTGTCACCGTTGATGTAGATGACCAGCGTGTTGTCCAGCTTGCCCGCATTCTCGAAGGCCTGGATCACGCGGCCGATCTCGTGGTCGTTGTAGGCGGCATAAGCGGCGAAAACTTCGACCTGGCGGATGAACAGCTTCTGTTCCTCGGCCGTTAGCTGATCCCAGGGCTTCAGAACTTCGTCGGGCCATGGCGTCAGCTGGGAGTCAGCAGGAATCACCCCGAGCTTTTTCTGGTTCTCGAAGATTCGCTCACGCAGCTTTTGATAGCCGTCGTCGAAAAGATGCATCGCGTGGATCTTGTCCACCCATTCCTTGGTCGGATGATGCGGTGCGTGCGTGGCCCCCGGCGCATACTTGATAAAGATCGGTTTGCTGGGGTCCGTCTGGTGGATGCGATTGATGTATTCGATAGCATCGTCCGCCATACCGGTGATCAGGTTCCATCCCGGCTTGCCCGCGAATGGATAGATCTGCGTGGTGTTGCGGAACAGGTTCGGCTGCCACTGGTTCGCGTCGCCGCCGACGAAACCATAGAAATACTCGAAGCCCATACCTGTCGGCCACTGGTCGAACGGCCCGACCTGGCTGGCCGCAAAGGCGGGTGTGTTGTGGTCTTTGCCGAACCACGAGGTCGCGTAGCCGTTGTCCAGCAGGATACGCCCGATCGTGGCCTTGTCCTCGCCAATAATGCTGTTGTAGCCCGGGAAACCTGTCGACTGCTCGGAGATTACGCCAAAGCCAACGGAGTGATGGTTGCGGCCGGTGATGAGCGCCGCGCGTGTCGGCGAGCACAGCGCAGTGGAGAATACGCGGTTGTAGCGCAGACCCTCATTGGCGATGCGATCCATGGTCGGCGTAGGGATCACGCCGCCGAAGGTGCTGGGCACGCCAAATCCGGCGTCATCGGTGATGATCAACAGCACGTTGGGCGCCTCTTTGGGCGGCACGATGCGCGGCGCCCACCAGGGCTTGGAATTCAGCGCGTCGTCCTTGATCACCCCGCCGAACGGAGGCTGTGGCGCCGGAAGCTGGTCGCCCAGGATCGTGGTGGTGGCGCTGGGCGAACCAGGCGTGCCGGTCGTCTCCAGGGTCGCAGCGTAGCTTGTGCTGATCAAACCAGCCGGAATCAATAATGGAATGACCGCCGAAAGCGCGATCTGCTTGTTATCGAGTGCTTGCCTTAACTTTGAAAACACTGGCATTTCGTCCCCCCTTAATCAGATAGCATCCGGTTTGATGTTTCAGGCAAATAGTGATTTACCGACTTCACATTACGAATCTGCTATCCGATATCAGCGGCTATCCGATATCAGCGGCAGCATGCAGCTCCTATGGTGCAAATTCGACCATGCCAGCGACAAAGTGTCTCTCAACGGTTGTTGAAAAACTTTGCAATTCCGGCAAAGATTGATCGCGATCGAACGGCCGGCACCGGACTCTTCGTGACCCGGCCAGGCAACCAGGAGGGCTGCGACCGCGGTCGCCGGGACAAGCAATGGCCACATCGTCAAACCGAGTCCAGGATTCGCCGGCGCAGGTCGGGCAACGGTGCATTCCCAAGGTCCGCTTATCGTTGCCGGAAAGCGGCCCCGGAGAAGCCCGCATTGGCCCGTTGATCGAGCTGCCGCAGTTGTTGAGGGAGCTGAAGGTCTCGCCGGAGCTCGTGTTTCGGCAGGCCGGCGTCTCGTCGCGCCTGTTCGATGACCCGGATAATTGCGTCCGCCCGGAATTGATCCGACCCCTGTTGTCCGTTTGCGCAAAGCTGAGCGGGCGAGGCGATTTCGGCCTGCTGCTGGGGAGTCGATTCACACTGGACAACTTAGGATTGCTGGGTGCTGTGATGAAGAACTCAGTCACCGTGGGCGAGGCCATCGAAAGGCTGGTTGTGCATCTTCACTTCTATGATCGGGCAGGAGTTCCAGTGATGATCCGGCTGGAAAGCTCGAGCGTCTTCCTGGGCTATTCGCTCCGGCACCCGCAAATCCCTGGCACAGATCAGTTACTGGATGCTTCGATAGCCATTGCGCACAGAATTCTGCGCCAGCTTTGCGGGCCTGCCTGGCAGGCGCGATTTGTGCAATTTTCTCACCGCCGGCCCGGCACGATCACTCTTTATCATCGGGTTTTCGGTCCGCGTGTCGGCTTTGATGCCAGTTTGTCGGGCGTATCGTTCGCGTCCTCATGGCTGGAGCACGGTATCAGTGGCGCCGACAAGACCCTTGGCAACAAGCTGCACCGGGAACTGTGGAACGCGGAGCAGAGCCCCGATATAGGCCTCGCAGAGCAGGTGCAATGTGTGCTGTATCAGCTGATGCCGTGCGGCGACATATCCGCTGCCAGCGTTGCGCGGCGATTCGGTTTCAGTGAGCGCACTCTGCGCAACAAGCTACAGGCGGAGGGGACCAGTATGCAGTGCTTGCTCGCTGAAACACGATTCGAGCTGGCCCGCCATTTCCTGCACAGCACCGGATTGCCGATCGCGCAGATCGGCGCCGCGTTGTGCTATGCCAATATGGCGGTGTTCTCGCGGGCATTTCGCGGCTGGGCAGGGCTCAGCCCCAGACAGTGGCGAGCCGCTCATCGGGAAAGCGATCTTGTCCCGGCAGCGCAGGTGGACTGATTCCTTGTCTGCAATGCCCGGATCGACGAATCACCGAGGCCATCTACCGGGCAATTTCGCTGCTTCAGGATTCCTCGAGAAACGCCTGACAGGTCACTACCGAAGTATCGTCACCGGTCACCTCGGCGCACAGACTGGCAACCCGGTTCTGAATCGTCGCCACTTGCTGATCGTAGCGGCCGTCTTCGTTCCAGCTGGCCAGCTTCTCGCCGAGACGTTTCATGATCCGGCCTGTGCGCCCGTGGATGGCGTCGGGATGCCCGTCCAGTTCTGACAACACCTGATTTGTCTCCGCGGCGATAGTGTCGGCATCTTCCGGCGTCATCTCGATCAGCCCGTCGATATAGCCATAGCCCCATTGAAACCGCGTGGCCGGCCCCTCGGCCTCCTGGTAGGCGCGTTTTAGCCAGGCGAGCGCCTGATCCGTGTTGCCGGCCTCTTTTTCCAGCTCCGCCAGATCGCTCATGAAATAGTAAGGCTGGCGGGATTTCTCCAGTTCGGCGGTGAGCAGGACGCGGGCTTCATCGTTCAGACCGGCCTGCCACAACACATACCATGCGGTATTGATCACTGCCTGACGCTGATACGGCGTTCGCGCCTGCTCATCCGCCCACGCGACGCGCTCTCTGGCCTGCTGTTGCAGAGCCTGCGGGATCGGCGCTTGTGCATCGTCAAGACGCGCAAAGCTTATCCGGGTCAGCATGGTCGCGAGCCGGTGAGCAGTGGAATAGCCGGGGTCGTCGCTGATCGCGCCGAGGCGTTTGTTCCATTCACGCAGCAGACCCTTACGCTCGAGCGAGTCGGGCTCGGTCGTCGCCGCGACGATATCGCCAGCGCCGTACAGAACCATATATACATTGGCCCGGGACAAGTCAGGGTCGGCGAGGATCTGTGCCGCGCGTTCCACCGCGACCACCCGTTGCGCCTTGCTCAAAGACAGGTCCCCTTCTTCCGCCTCGGCGATCGCCGCACTCAGATACTCCGCGAACAAGCGCGCTGATTCGGCTCGCAATTCCGGCGGGCAAGCGTCGGACATGCGTTTGAAGACGGCCACCTTGTCTCGCTCCGCCAGCACGCGCTCGTTGTCCTGGCCCCATGAGTAGTAGGCCAGTAACCGGAAATCGTCGTCGCTTAGCGGCTGATCGGCCATCAGTGCGTCGACCACATCGTCGACCGGTCGCACATCCTGCAGGGTCAGATCCAGCACATCCGCATACAGTCCGATATCCAGACCGCCCGGGATGCGTGTGAGCTCCTCCCCGGCGCTGTTGAACACGATCATCGTGGGATAGCCCATCACGCCGAATCGTTCGCCGATCTTCTGTGCGCGCGCGGTATCGCCGTCCAGATAGACCGGGACAAACAGCCGGGATTTTTCAACAAACTCGGGCTGGCTGAATATGGTGGCCTTGATCTGGTTGCACGGCGGACACCATTGCGCGCCCCAGTAAAGGAACAAGGGTTTGTCTTCGCTCGCTGCCCGCGCAAAGGCTGCGTCCACGTCTCCGGTGTCCCATGCAATCTTGTGCAATGCGGCTTCGTCGCCGGCCTGCGGAATCCCGCTCCTGGCAGGCGCCATCGCGGCTTCACCGCCACTTGCCGGCGGAGCAGTCCGATCACATGCCGCCAGCACGCAGAGCAGAGCGCTCAGCGCGAGGCAGGAGAGAATTCTGGGCGCTGCTGAGAACATGATGTATTTCCTGGATGGCCCGGAAAGACAGGCGAAGGGAAAAAGTCTACCGGCTGCCGAGCGGCAAAGCCATGATCGTGATGTTTGCGGGCGACGGCTACAGCGGCTAGCTTAGGCCGCGACAGACGCTGCTCCGGTTGCGCTGTGGGCGTAACATGAGCTTGATGGTGGCGGCTGCGGCGGGGCGATGGATAACAACAGACTGCTAGACGATATCCCGGTACTCAGGGCGGGGACCATGCGCCGCAAGGGTCCGAGCGCGCGCCTGATCGTTCTCTACCTGGCGGCAATCCTGTTGCTCGCAGCCTTCGTGACCTTTGATCGGCGACCGGAACACAATCGCCTGCTCGGCGAGCTCTATGTCTTCCGCCACGTTTTGTTGCTGGGCTTCGGCGGTCTGATGTTCCTGGAGTTGACCGCGTTGCTCGGTCGCCGATGGATCCGCAAGCGCTCCCTGTACTATGCCGCCGCGGCGCTGATCGTGTTGCTGGCGGCGGTACGCATCGAGTTCTCGCACATGCCATGGGACGTGGACCGGCTGATGCGCAACTTCTTCGGCGGCATTGCCTTCTTGCTGATGAGCGCCGCTTTCGACCGGCCCTTGCGACGCGAGCACGACAGGCTGCGGGGACGGGCGCGCAAGCTGTTGGCTGGCGCGGCTGCGTTGATCCTGCTTGCTATCCTGCATCCGCTGGCCCCGGTGGGACTCGCGTATGCCGGCCGCAGCGGCAGCTTTCCAGTGGTGATCGAATTTACCGAGGACTGGCAAAAGACCTTTGTGACGTCGCGCGACGCGATGCTGTTTACCGGGCCGGCGCCATGGGCATGGGAGTCGCGGCGTGAAAAATTGACTGCAATGATCAGCTTTGATCCGGTCGTGGGGGCGGGCGTCACGGTCAGTGAGGTCTATCCCGACTGGGATGGATTCAACCGGATCCGCTTCCAGATCTACTCCGAAGAACCGACGCCAAGATCATTGTTGCTGCAGATTGACGATCAAAAGCGTTTCGCCGGACCGGATCAGCGCTACCAGCGTCAGCTGTGGGTGCGGCAAGGACTCAATGACTTCGAGATTCCATTCGACGAAATCCGCTCGGCGCCCGAGGATCGACCAATGCGGATGCGCAAGATTCGGCATATTGGTATCTATTCAACCGCCGCAGATGAACGTTTCCGCCTGTTCTTTAGCGATTTCCGTCTGGTCAAGCGCCCTTCGCCGGAATGAGCCGGCCATCCCGGATAGAAAAAAAGAGGGCGCCCTGAGGCGCCCTGCAAACCGATTGGAGAGATGACAGAGCCAGACATCCGCAACGCGGAAGGCCAAGCCCTGAACGAAATATTAGATCCAGCCAGGCTAGCCGTGCTGCGACCCGGGTCACAGTATGCAAGGCGCGCAAGCCGGCATCAGGCAGGTCAACTGTGCGCGCCGGATATAAACAGGTTCGCGGTACTGCATCGCGACAAAAGTGCGTATTAGCAACAGCTGATCTGATGCTGAGTGCCTCTCCGGCGCGATTGCCCCGGGAGGCTTTACCCGCCATCGCCGTCAAGTACACTGAGCCTTCCGGCAAGGCAAGTTAGTGTTTGTACCGGCGAGCAGCAATGTCGTCATTGAACCGCCGTCGCTTGTTGGTAGTATCCGTGCAGACAGGATCGCTGTTCTGTTGATATTGTTTGCGCAGCCGGCGGGTGATATGAACAATTGACCATGGCGGCGCCGCGGTTTGCGCCGCGTTTGCCTGGCCGGCAAATGTGGAAAACGGGCAATCCAGTTTTGGGCAAAGACCAAGGACCTCCTGACTAACGCAAGATGACCAAACCCATCGACAACTGTTTCTGGGTCTTGCCGGATGTACTCATGGCTGGTGAGCATCCCGGCGGCGACAACGAGGAAGAAACCCGGCGCCGGCTGCGGCGTTTCCTGTTCGCCGGCGTTACTCAATTCATCGATCTCTCGGACAAGGGTGAGCGCCCGGCGTATGAATCGATTCTGCTCGAGGAAGCAGAATTATTCGAAGAACAGGTGATCTACAGCCACCACCCGATACGCGACAAGGGCATCCCGCGCAGTCCGGTGCAGATGAGCGCCGTGATTCGCGAGATCAGTGACGTGATGGCTGAGCGCAAGATCACGTACATCCATGCTGCGAGGGGCGTGGGCCGTACCGGTCTGGCTGCCGGCTGCTATCTCGTCGAATGCGGCCTCGACGGCGAACGGGCCTTGCGCAAGCTGATGATCCTTTACAGCGACATGGAATGCAGCGCATGGGAGCCAAGGATCCCGGAGACTGATCAGCAGGTCGAATATGTCCGACACTGGCAACCACAGGACGTGTAAGCGGCAGGTTTTGCGCATTGCCTGATGCGGCCAGGAGGTGCAGGGCTTGAACGACGAGATTTCCATAGCACGTATCGTCAGCGACCTGCCGCAGCCGGTCGAGCTGGTATTCAGGCGCATGCTGCGTGAGCCGCGACGTTCACGCGAGGAACTTCGCCGTCTGGTCGCTCAGCATCTGGTGCGGCTGGAATCTGCGTCCCGTGAAACAGATTTCATCGACGCGCCGCTGGCCGGTCGCATCGCTAATCTATGCCATCGTCTGATCGACACCATCGTGCCGCCGGTGGCGGAAGATCGTCGGCAGGTGGTGCAGGCGGCAGTGCTCTATTTCGCCCTCGAAGACGACGTGGAGGGTGACACGATTTCACTCATCGGCCTCGACGATGACAACCTGGTGGTGGCTGCGGTATGCGAAGAGCTTGGGCTGGACGCCGAGGGTGCACCGCAGGCCTGATCGACCCCTGAACAAGCGTGACTAAGCTTCATCCCTGTTCGTCGCGCACCCGCTCAAGCACCTCTTGTCTGAGTTGCTCGCGATCAAAGCTGAGCTTGTACGCGAGGTAGTACTGCATCACCCGTCGCACGTAATTGACGGTTTCGCTGCCTACGCTCTTGCGAACTTCCGTCTCCACATTGTCGAACCACTGGTCCGGATCGAGGCCGTTGGCTGCTGCTCGCTTGCGCAATTGACGGATCCTGGTCTCCCCCGCGTTGTAGCTGGCTAAAGCCAGCAACCACTGGTTCATGCTGTCGATATTGCCGTCGTCGAATTCCTCGGCCAGTTTGCGCATGTAGCGTGTCCCCGCGCGTACATTGCCGTCCAGCGTACGGAAGTCCTCGACCCCCACTGCTGCGGCAGTAGCGGGCAGGACCTGCATGACACCGACCGCACCGGCGCTGCTGACGATGTCGTTGTCCAATTTTGATTCCTGGTAGGCCTGTGCTGCCAGTTGCAGCCAGTCAAATCCGTATTCATCGGCGTATTTCATAAACACTTCGGCGTTCGACGTCAGCGCAGCGATCCGGTCCTTGGCCAGCGCGCTTGAGACTCTCTTGGGATTTCCCAGGTAACGGTTGCGGATGACGTTCCCGGTCTCCGTTCCGATCCCGTTGCTGGCGATAAATTCGTCGACCAGTTTGTTCAGTTGTGGACTGTCGCGTCTGAACGCCCAGGCAACGCTGGCCCCTTTGCGGACAACCAGGTCGGTGTTTACCGTCAGCTCTGGATAGACCTGCTGCCAGAACTCGGCGACATAGTCATCGCAGACGGTAATTCCGATCACCCCGGCGGCGGTCATCTCCAGCAGATCGTCTGCTTCGAAAACCTCATGGGCAGCCACGATGACGATCGGGTCGAGTCCGGCTTTTGCCAGACGCTGGTTCAGGCTCTGCAGACTCTCATAGTAGGAACTGGACGCGCGCACCACTACGTCCCGGCCGGACAGATCCTCGAGCGACGACACCGGCAGTGCCGATGGACCGGTTACCACAACTTCGTTGATCCCGGTCAGGATCGGCCGCGAGAACGCGATCTCTTCGCTGCGGCTTTCGGTCACGGTCAGGCCGCCGGAAGCGATGTCGGCTTCGCCCGCGACCAGTGCCGGTAACAATCGGTCCCGGGTCAGTGGCACCGCGATTACCTTGATCCGGCTCGATCCTTTCAGCTTGAATCTGGCGTTGACGAATTTCTCGAACAGACGGATGGACTCGGCGACGGTGCCGTACTGTCTGCCGTTGTTGATGTAATAGAAGAACCCGCTGTTGGGGACCGCGATCCGGATCAATCTGCGCTGCCGCATGCCGTCAAGGTCCCCGGTCCAGGCTTCCATCAACGGCATGGTTTCGGCCGGAGATTGCAGGGCGGCTGTTTCTTCCGGCCTGTGACCGAGCGTGTTTTCCCCCGGAGGTGCCTGTCGTCCACAAGCGGCGAGGGCGCTGATTAGCAGCAGAGCAGGCAGCATCCTCGCTGGCCGGCCGGCCGCAGAGCGGTTATCGCTGCGCGCGTCGCTGGCCGGGTCAGTCCGCCAGAAGCAGGCTGCGCAAGCCATAGGCGATCAGCAGCCAGGCGCCGAGACTGGCACCCCACAACAGCACGAACCACCCGACGCGACGCCACACAGAGCTGTCTTCCGGAGAGGCCTGGGCGACGGCATCCTGCTCCGCGTCGGATTTTGCATTAATGATGATATCCGGCATCGGCCGCTACCTTGCCGCGGAACACCCAGTACACATAGCCGGTATAGGCGAGGATGATGGGCAGCATGATGACCGCCCCGACCAGCAATAAACCCTGGGAGTTTGGAGCGGCGGCGGCGTCATGGAAGCTAAGTGAATACGGAACCATGTAGGGATAGATTCCAACCAGCAGACCGATGAAACCAAGCAGGAACAATCCCCCGGCCAGGAAATGCGGAAGATAGGTGTCGCCGCGCTTCACCGAGCGGAACAGCTGCCAGAAGCAAACCAGCACCAATAACGGGATCGGGCTTAGCGGCAGCAAGCGGGACCAGTCGACATCCGGATAACGCAGGCCCCACCTGTCGGCCGCAGCGGCATCCAGTGCCGGCACCCACAAACTGACTATGAGCATCATCACCAGCACCACGGCCGCGGCGGTTAACGCAACCTCCCGCACCCACTTCAGCAGTGGACCTTCGGTCTTGATCGTCAGCCAGGTGGCGCCCAGCAATACATAGCCCCAGACCAGCGAGCAGCCGACGACAAAACTGAACGGGGTCAACCAGTCGAACATACCGCCGACGAAGCGGCCGTTCTGAAGATCGATACCCTGGACAATCGAGCCGAGCACCAGGCCCTGGGCGAAAGTGGCGACCACTGAACCCCAGTGAAAAGCCTGATCCCAGATGCGGCGGCCACTTTCCGATGCCTTGAATCGGAATTCGAAAGCCACGCCGCGGAAGATCAGGGCGATAAGCATGAATCCTATAGGCATGTAGACCGCCGGCATCAGCGCCGCATAGGCCTTCGGAAATGCGGCGAACATGCCGCCGCCGCCCAGAATCAGCCAGGTCTCGTTACCGTCCCAGACCGGAGCGATCGAATTCATCATCACATCGCGGTCCTGGTCATGGCTCGCAAACGGGAACAGGATGCCGACCCCGAGATCCGCCCCGTCCAAAAAGACGTACATGAATACCGCGACGCCGAGGAGTGCGGCCCAGATCAGCGGCAGATCGATCCCATCCATTGCAACGCTCCCTATGCTTGCCGTCCGCCCGGGAGCGGCAGCGCCGAGCCCCGCGTCGGTTCGTCCGGTTTGCCACTCGGGGGACGCGCCGGGCCTTCCGGTCCGAGCCGCGCCAGTTTGAACATATAACGAGCACCGGCCGCAAATACGATCGCATACACAAAGATAAACACGATCAGCGATGTGCCTACCGCGGACGCGGTGACCGGCGACACCGAGTCGGCGGTGGTGAGCAGACCGAAGACAGTGTAGGGCTGACGCCCGACCTCGGCGGTGATCCAGCCGGTGATCACCGCGACGAATCCGGCTGGCAGGCTGAGCACGCACAGGCGCAGGAACCAACGCTGCTGTTCGAGTTTGCCGCGCAGCATCAGAAAGCTGCCGACAAAACCGAGGAACAACATGAGCATCCCCATGCCTACCATGATGCGGAAACTCCAGAATACCAGCGCCACCGGCGGCCGCTCGTCCGGGGCCCACTCCTTGAGTCCGCGTATCGGCTTGTCAAACCCGCCGGCGGCAATCAGGCTGCCGATCTTCGGGATCGAGATCGCGTAATCATTGCTTTCGGTTTCTTCGTTTGGCATCGCCACCAGGATCAGCGGCGCATCCCGTTCGTAGCTCTCCCAGTGAGCTTCGATCGCGGCGAGTTTGCTCGGCTGATATTCGTATACGTTGAGGCCATGCTCATGCCCGGCGATGATTTGTGCCGGCACGACGATGGCGAGAAACCCCATCGCCATCCTGATCATTACCCGAGCTGACTCACGCCGGGGATCGCCCAGCAGATGCCAGGCGCCAACCGCGGCTACCACCGTCGCAGTGGTGCAATAGGCAGCCAGCACCATATGGGAGTAGCGATAGGGGAAAGACGGATTAAAGATCACCTTGATCCAGTCGGTGGCAAAAAACACGCCGTCGCGGATTTCATAGCCAGCCGGCGTCTGCATCCAGCTGTTGGCGGCGAGGATCCAGAACGCCGATACCAGCGTGCCAAAGGCGACGATGCAGGTGGCGGCGAAATGCAGCTTTGGCCCGACGCGGCTGTACCCGAACAGCATGATGCCGAGAAAAGACGCCTCGAGGAAAAATGCAGTCAGCACCTCATAGCCGAGCAATGGCCCGAGGACATTGCCGGTCAACTCGGAGAACAGACTCCAGTTGGTGCCGAACTGGTAACTCATCACCAGTCCCGACACGACGCCCATGCCAAAAGAGACGGCAAAGATCTTGACCCAGAAGCGAAACAGCTCCATGTACACATCGCGACCGGTTTTCAGGTAAAGACCTTCGAGCATGGCCAGATAACTTGCCAGTCCGATGGTGAAGGCGGGGAAGATGATGTGCCAGGCGACGGTAAACGCAAACTGAATGCGCGCCAGCAGGACCATGTCATTGCCATCGATCATGAACTCGCTCGTCCTGTGTCTGCGGCGTCAGTCGTGATCCTTGCAACGCCGGGGTTGTTGAATGTCTGCTTTGCTCTAGAGTAGGCCAAGCAGCGGATTGATGAAAGTCGTGATCGCTACCCGGCGGACAGGCGCACTGGCCTCGCACCTCGCGAGAATCGAAAAGCCCGGTTTGCCTGCGACCTAATCCGGCGCTCGCGCAAAAATCAGATTTGTGATTGTGCCGTCTGCCGCCACGGAACCCAGCGCCAGCCGGCCGGCGAGGAAGTAGAAACGATTCGACTGTTGCAGCGCCTGCATATATGCAGACTCCAGATCCATGATCTGTGGCTCGCAGGCCATGCGTGTTCCGGCCAGCATGCCGACCCTGATCTCGCCCGGTTGCGCGCCGTCTTCGATGCTGCCGAAGTAGTTGTTGCAGCCGGCATTCCCCGAAATGCGCTGGCCCTCAAGTCGCAGCGTGACGGCCGGGCCGTCGCCGATGGCTTGCTGGTTGCCAAATTCCGCGAGACGCCAGGTTTGCCCTGACCACTCCGCAGTACTCAGGCGGCCAGCCACTGCGTCCCGATGCTGCAACAGGGCGCCATCGATCAGCTGCCAGCGAGTGTCGACAAGCTCACCCGGGCAGCAGGCAGCGTCTCCGGGGCCAGCACGGACCAGGCGCAGGTTCACACCCAGGTCCTGGATTCGCCCGCTGATGACCTGCACCCGGTCACCGAGCAAGGCAGTACCCAGATTGATCGGCACCGATGCCGCGTCGCGCCCGGCCACGGCCAGGTAGATACGGGTGCCCGAACCGCTCGCCTGCTCGGCCAGCAGAACGGCCGCGTCCTGACGCCGGCTGCCGCCTGCCGCCTGGCCGCCAAGATCACCGACCAGGTAAAAGCTATCGATCAGCGTCAGCCGCGGACGCGCAGCGCCGCCCTCGACATAGGGCGGGCCTTCATACACGCCGTCGCTCAGCGCCACCGGCTGATCGTAAATGCCGTGATAGCTGAGCCTGCCCAGCTCCTGTAGTGATGGCGCCGGGATGGTGCTGATGCCGCTGGCCTGTTCGACCTGATTGTGAGCATGTTCACGAGCTGCGACCTGCGGCTCGTTCAGGCAACCGGTCTGGCACAGGCACAGAAGCATTCCCGGCCACACGGCGGTTGCAGCGATTCGGTTCATGGCAGGTATGCTCCCCTGGTCGATTCACGGGCCCGGGTCAGCGTCAGCCCGGATTACGCTATCTGGCACGCTGATCTCGTGATTGGCTCTGCGCAGCCAGTTCCTCAAAGCTTCAGCTGCAGCGACACCAGTTCGGGATCCTCCGCGGAGCGCTCGACATCGAATCCCAGGCTCTCCGCCAGCCGGATCATATTCTCGTTCTGGCGCAATACGATGCCGTCCATGTAATCCAGGCGCCGGTCTCTGGCCAGGTCGATAAGATCGCTGAGCAATTGCCGGGCAATGCCCATACGCTGGAAATCATCCGAAACGACAACCGCAAACTCGCAACCACGACCGTCAGGATAGGTCACATAACGGGCGACGCCGATCTGTCGCAGATCGGTATCCTCACCGACCAGCGCAATCAGGGCCATCTCGCGGTCATAGTCGATCTGGGTAAAGCGCGACAACATCTCTGGCGTGATTTCTGACAACGCATACATGAAACGCAGGAATCGGGAGCGCTCCGAAAGGCCGTTGACAAAATCCCGCTCCAGCATCGCGTCTTCTGGCCGGATCGGCCGGATCGTCAGCTTTGTGCCGTCCTTCAGATACGACTCGGTGATCAGGTTCGCGGGGTATGGATGGATCGCCATGTGGGCATACGGGTGCGCGCTGGCGCTGATCTTGCGCACCACGACCCGGGCATCTACCGCCAGCGCACCCTGCGGATCGACAATCAGCGGATTGATGTCGATCTGTTCTACTTCCGGCAATTCGCAAACCAACTCGGACATGCGCAGGATCACGTCCTCCAGCGCCTGCAGATTGGCGGCCGGCTTGCCCCGGAATTCCTCCAGATAGCGAGCCGCCCGGCTCTGTTCGATCATGCGCCCGGCGAGATAACGGTTGAGTGGCGGCAGCGCGATCGCCCGATCGCGAATCACTTCCACCATGGTGCCACCGAGGCCGAAGCTGATTACCGGGCCGAAAACGGAATCGTTCATCACGCCCAGCATCAACTCGCGCCCATTGGCCGGATGCCACATGGGTTCGATCAGGACTCCATCGATCGCCGCTTCGGGTCGCAGAGCGCTGACTTTGGCGAGCATCTCCTTATAGGCTTGCCGGACCTCGTTGCCGTTATTCAGTCCCAGGCGCACGCCTCCTACGTCCGATTTGTGAGTGATTTCGGACGAGTAGATTTTCATCGCTACCGGGTAGCCGATTTCTTCGGCGATGGTCAGCGCTTCGCTGGCCTTGTGTGCAGGCATGCTTCTCAGGATCGGGATGCGGAAGGAGGCGAGCAGGGCCTTGGATTCGGCCAGGTCCAGTACTTTGCGGCCACTGGACAGGACCTCTTCGATAATCAGTCTGGCGCCGCTGGCATCCGGCGCGTCGTCCTGAGTCAGCGGTTCAGGAACCTGCAACAGCAATTGCTGATTCGCGTTGTACATCGCGACTGCGGCAAACGCCTCAACCGCAGCTTCCGGGGTGGTATAAGTCGGTATTCCCTCGGCGACAAACAACTTGCGGCTGGTGCGCATAGACTGGTCGCCCATCCAGCACGTCAACAGCGGTTTGCGTGTTTTGGCGGCCAGCGCGGCAACAGCTTCCGCCACGGGCAGGGGCCGGGTGATGGCCTGCGGCAGCAGGATGGCCAGTACCGCGTCTACACCAGGATCGTCCAGGCAGGCGGCGACGGTTGCCGAGTAACGATCAGCATCGGCATCACCGATTACGTCGACGGGATTACCTACGGTCGCTGAGGCCGGCAGTATCTTGTCCAGTCGCTTGCGCGTTTCCTCACTCAGATTCGCCAGTTTGAGGCGCTTGTCGGCGACCTGGTCCGCAGCGATTACACCCGGTCCGCCGCCGTTGGTGACGATAGCGAGGCGGGGCCCCTCAGTGCGTATCCCTGCGTTCAGCGTCGCGGCCACCGCAAACAAGCTGGCGTATTCCCTTACCCGCACCACGCCGGCCCGGCTCAGGGCCGCGTCGAAAACGTCGTCAGAGCCAACCAGCGCGCCGGTGTGCGAAATAGCCGCCTTGCCGCCCTCGGCATGGCGACCTGCTTTCATCACCACTACTGGCTTGGCCCGCGAAGCCGCGCGCAAGGCGCTCATGAATTGGCGGCTTTCATGGATGCCCTCGATATACATCATGATTGCATCCGTGCTCGAGTCCATCACCAGGAAATCGAGGATTTCGCCGAAATCGATGTCGGCCGAAATGCCGGTAGATATTACGTTCGAGAAGCCGATGCCCCGGGGTCCTGCCCAGTCCAGTAACGCGGTGCACACGGCACCGGATTGCGAGACCAGCGCCAGTCGACCTGGCCGCGGCGTGCTCTGACTGAAGCTGGCGTTGAGCCGCAGCGAAGGGCGGATAATGCCCAGACAATTGGGGCCCAGGAAGCGGATGCCATAGCGCCGGGCCTTCTTCAATACTGCCTTTTCCAACATTTCCCCGGCCCGACCGGTTTCGCGGAACCCGGCGGAGAGGATGACTGCAAAGCGGATCCCTTTTTCTCCGCACTGCTGGAGCACTGCAGGAACCACTTTGGCCGGGGTCGCGATCACCGCGAGATCCGGAACCTGGGGCAGGGCGTCCACATTCGGGTAGCAACGCCGGTTCTGGACTTTCTCGTATTCGGGGTTCACCGGGAACACGCGGCCTTTGAACCGGGCTTTAATCAAGTTGCTCAGCACGACCGCGCCGATCGAACCCTCACGCTCGCTGGCACCGATCAACGCCACCGACCGCGGCTGGAAGATATTCGCAATATCGAGGCCAAAGCGCTGTTTGGGGGGGCGTTTCATCGGGATTCCTGGATTGTCGGCGCTGAAACGATGTGGAACATGGCTCAGGGCCCTAGTATGCCAGTAGACTCTGCCAGGGATATTGACCTGGACCAGATTCTTGAGCACCGCATTCATCACTCATCCGATCTTCCGTCAGCATGTGATGCAGCCCGGCCACCCGGAGTGTCCGCGGCGCCTGAGTCTGATCGAAGATCACCTGCAGGCGAACGGCATCGCCGAATTCCTGTGCCACTACGATGCGCCGATGGCCACCCGCGCACAGTTGGAGCGGGTTCATGATCCGGCCTATCTCGACCGTCTGGCCGCAGAATCGCCGCGCGAGGGACTGGTCCAGGTAGATCCGGACACCGCGATGTGCCCGCACACGCTCCAGGCCGCGTTGCATGCATCAGGCGCGGTCGTGCAGGCCGTTGACCTGGTGATGTCCGGCGCCGTGGAGAATGCGTTTTGCTGTGTGCGGCCGCCCGGGCACCATGCCGGGCCAGCCGCCGCCATGGGGTTCTGCTTTCTCAACAACATATCGGTTGGCGCAGCCCATGCCGTGGCCCGGCATGGCCTGACACGAGTCGCCGTGCTGGATTTCGATGCGCATCATGGCAACGGAATCGAAGAGATCTTCATCCACGAGCCACGGGTTCTGGTCTGCTCCACGTATCAACATCCGCTGTATCCGTTTTCAGGGGCGCCGACGGTCCCGGGTCACATCATCAACGTGCCGCTTGCTGCGGGGACCCGTGGTCATGATTACCGCGATGCGATCGCTCAACACTGGTTGCCTGCGCTGGATCGATTCCGGCCCCAGCTGGTTCTGGTATCCGCCGGCTTCGATGGCCATGCGGAAGATACCGCGACCGATCTGCTGCTGAATGACCGGGACTTCGAATGGTTGTCGCAGCAGATTATGCAAGTGGCCGCCCGCCACGCTGGAAAGCGTCTGGTTTCATGCCTTGAAGGTGGTTACGCTGCCGGGGCGCTGGAACGCTGCGTCGCGTTGCATGTGAAAGTTCTGGCCGGGATTTGAGTGCCGGCGTTTGTGGTTGACGCGGGCACCGGCGCCGCCCATCCTCTGAGCAGAACACTCTGGTGAGCCCGTGGATTCCATGTTCTCCGCTGCGATAAAAAACGTGCCCAACGCGATTTCCCTTGCGCGTCTGTGTTGTGTGCCCGTGCTCGCCTGGCTGGCCTGGTCGCGGATCGAGCAGCCGTTTGTCTGGATCACGCTGCTGGCCTTGTTTAGCGATGGCGTGGACGGCTGGTTTGCGCGCCGTTTCGACTGTATATCGCGCCTTGGTTCAATGCTCGACTCGATCGCCGACGCCACACTGATGGCTGTCATCGGCTATGGAACCTGGGCTTTTCATCCGGAGGTCTTCACCGAATACGGCTGGCTGGTCGCGTTGGTGGTAGGGCTGTGGATTTCCGAGCACCTGCTGGCCTTTTTGCGCTATGGCAGGCCGTCCAGTTTCCACACCGCGCTAACCCGGTTCGGCGTGGCGGTTTTCGCCTTGTTCGTGACGGTGATGTTTGTGTTCGGTTTTCAGCCCTGGCTACTGTTTATCACCGCCGCGGTGAGCATCCTCGCCGTGGCCGAGCAACTGGCCATGTTGTGGCTGCTGCCGGAATGGACGCCGGACCTACGTGGCGGGCTCCCGGAGGCCTGGCGCCGCAGTCGCTCGGCGAGCTGAGCCAGAATCCATTGCCCGCGGGGCTTTGCAGCCCTGTTGGGGAGGTACTCCGACGGCCCTGACGGGGCCTGCCGGAGCCTGATGTGGTATCCTAGTCAGATGCCACAAGCAACCAAACCAGCAGCAAAATCTGCATCTGCGAGCAACGATCCGTTCGAGATCGCTTCCATCACCAAGACCCAGCCACCCGCGGGCGTTGAGTCAGCCAGTTGGTATCACTATGTGATCCGCCAGGGCAGCAACACCATCAATGGCCGTCGCCAGGGAACCCTGAAGAACGTGACCAAGGCGGTCGAAGAGGTCATCGAGCGTCTGAACGAGCGCCGTATGGGCAAGGCAGGCAGGGTGCATCTGACGCCGAGTCCGAAACGGAAGAAGAGCTAAGCCTGATCGCGCTTTGCTCGCCTGCGGCGGCTCCGGGTCAGCATTCGTAACACGACGCTACGCGGGTCTTGCCACCGGCTGCCACCGATCCCTGGATTGGTTGATCCGTGACCTGCCTCACGCCAGCCGCAGGTCTCCACCTCGTAAACTGACTTCTGCATGGCGGATCGGATCCTCTGGTGGACTCCGGCCGTATTGCGGAGGCTGGCGGTGCGCAGAAATCGGGCAATCCTCGCGACTTTGTGGGCGATCCTCTCATTGACTCTGGTCGCGGCCGGGGCCAGGGCGGCTGGCTGTGCAGACGTCGACTGGGACCTCGAAGGCTACCGCGATGGCAACCGTGGACAGCCCATGCACCGGATCGGTCGCTATCAGCGTGAATGCGCGAACAGCGGCGGCGGCTTCGACCGGGACCGCTATCTCGCGGGCCGGGCGCGGGGCTTGCAAGACTACTGCCAGCCGCATACCGGCTACGAAGCCGGCGCTCAGGGTCAACAATACCTTGGCGCGTGTCCGCGGGCGCTGGAGCCTGCGTTCCTCGATGCGTTCCGTGCCGGGGCCAGGATTCATTCCGTGCGCATACTCATCACCCAGATCGACCGGCAGCTGGCCTGGTATGAAAATCGCCTGCAATCCGGCGCCGTGGACCAGTCAAGCCGACCGGCATTCGTCGCCGAGATCGAGCGCCTGCTCCAGCGCAAACGTCGATACGAACAGAGCCTGGATGAGTATGCGGTGACTGTGGCCGCAGTCGACTGACGCGCCGCCCGCCGCACCGCTGCAGCCACCGCGCTGGCGTAAATCACGAATACGATAGCGGGTTCAGAACTTGCGACGAAGCCCCGCGCGGACGCCGGCGCGGTTATAAATGTCGCCCTGGCGTTGCCAGGTAGCGCTCCAGCTGAGCGCCCACTCAGAGTTGATCCAGTGGCGGCCAGTCACACCGAAGGTGCGCGTGTTGCTGGTCAGCAGACGATCCTGGCCCACGCTTTCGCTGTCCTTGCCTGCGCCGGCCAGGATGCCAATGCGATTCGATTTGCCGTAATAACGCTCTATCCGGACCAGGTGGCTGACTGAGGTGCCGGCGCCCTCGGTCCAGCCTGCATAGACGGTATAGCCAGCCAGCCAGTCGCCCCAATAACGTGCGACGCCGAGATTCAGCAGTTCGTAACGGCTTTCCGAGTATTCGCTATGGCGGAAGCCGCCGCTGAAGTCCCAGCCGTCTTCAAAGGCGCGGTTCAGCCCGGCCATTGCGCTCCACTGCGGCAGCACGTCAGCGCCCGGGGCGATGCTGGCTTCGAGCATCAGCACCAACTCCTCATCCAGCGGCAGGTAGGCGCCGGCGAGAATCTCGGCTTCGCGTTGCGAGAAGCGCTCCGAGGACTCGACAGCCGCGTAAAAGACTTTGTTTCGAGACGGGCTGTAGCCGCCTTCCAGATACACACTGTTCCAGTCGTCGTAGCCGTTATCCAGCGAGTCGTAGGACCCTCCGATCTCGTATTCAGATACCGGTTCAAAGTCGATCGCCTGAATATTTCCGCTCTGCCACAGCGGCCAGGTGCTGAGCGGAAAACGTTCCCGGGCCGCAGCCGAAAACTCCTCAAAACGGCGCAGGTGATCGATACCGCCAGACGCGAGCAAAGCCTGCGATTCAAGTCGCCAGATGGTTTCAGAGTCCGGCGCGATGCTGCGTGCCCGTTCCAGTATCGGCAGAGCCTGTTGCGGACGCTCTGACCAGACCAGTACCTGCGCCTTGCCGAGCAGATAATTTGCGTTGTCCGGATCCAGGCTGAGCAGGCGATCATATTCCCGAGTCGCTGCGTCCCAGTCTCTTGACCATGCCAGGGTCCGGGCCAGCAGATACCGCGCGTCGACGTCGCCCGGCTGTTTCGCCAGCTGGACTTCGAGCCCGGCGATGGCGCGCGCATAGTCATCACGTTCGATCGCCGAGCGGGCTTGCGCCAGGGCATCCTCCGCCGCCGGCAGACGGAACGACGCCAGGCCCAGCAATACAGCAATCAGGACAGGCAGCATGCCGGCCGCCAGTGTCTTGCGGCGAAAGCCCGGGCGGCTCCGCGCCAGTTCCTGATGTCCCGTCGCCAGCATGTTCAGGCTCCCGCGCCGCCAGCCGGGCGAGCATGAAGCTCCATCCGTTGCGACCGCTATCCGGGATTATAAGGTTAACCGGCACCATCGAGCGCTGGCTTGCAGTCTGCGCGCAACGACGCGCTCCATCGCGCGGGGGCGAACAGGATCAAACAGATTCGCAGCGAGAACCCGGGGGTATCTCTCCCCGGTTTGCGCGTCTTCGGCCGGCGCGATCATTGCTGCGAGACGGCTATACTGTCGCCACACCCGGGCCCGGGGATTGAGCCATGACGACTACAGCCTTTGTTCTCCTCGCCGCTCTGGCGACGGCCGCGATTCTGATTTTCAATCGCCTGGTCAACGATCGCAATCAGGCCCTGGCCGCGTGGAGCGATATCGACGTGCAACTAACCCGGCGCCACGACCTCGTGCCGTTGCTGGTCAACGCAGTCAAAGCCTACGCCGGCTATGAGCAGGCAACACTGCGGGCAGTAACCGAGTTGCGTGCGCGCAGCGAGGCCGCCCGGCATCTGGGCGACAGGGCCAGGCTCGAAGATGAAATGGCCGCCGGCCTGCATCGACTGGTGGCCCTGGCCGAGGATTATCCGGATCTTAAAGCGGACCGGAATTTTCTGGAATTACAGCAGGAACTGTCCGCTATTGAGGACCACCTGCAATATGCGCGTCGCTTCTATAATGGCTCCGTGCGGATCTACAACACGCGTCTGGAATCTTTTCCCGACATGCTTGTGGCCAGAGCCTTCGGATTCCTGCCGCGAGAGTTTTTCGCGGCGGACGCTGACGAGATTCGCGCACTCCCAAAGGTCGACCTGAGCGTGGAACGCTGATGGTGCAAGCTCGCCTGGCAGGATTGGTGCTACCCAGTCTGTTGCTCGTCACGCTGTCTGGCTGGTCGGCCTGTGCACAGACGGCAGAGGCGATTCTCGACTATCACAGCGACATCGTTATTGCCGAGGACGGGAGCATGACGGTGACCGAGACCATCGAGGTGCGCGCCGAAGGCGATCAGATCCGGCGCGGGATATTTCGCGATTTCCCCACCGACTACAAGGACCGCTTCGGAAACGATTACAAGGTTGATTTCCGGGTGCAGCAGGTGAGCCGCGACGGCAACCCCGAGCCCTGGCGGTCGGAGCGGCGGGCCAATGGCGTCCGGATCTACATTGGTGACAGCGATCGCCGTGTCGATCCGGGCAGACACAGTTACCAGATTCGCTATCGAACCACGCGCCAGCTCGGCTTCTTTCCCGACCACGACGAGTTGTACTGGAACGTTACCGGGAACGGCTGGATGTTTCCGATACTCAACGCGAGTGCATCGGTCAGGCTACCGGCCGGAGTGCCGTTGAACGAGGTCGGGATCGTCGGCTACACGGGGAGTCTTGGCAGCACGGTGCGTAATGCCGTCGCCGGGGTCAGCGATGCAGGCGCATGGATCGAAACCACGGCAGGGCTGGGTCCGGGAGAGGGTCTGACCATGGTGGTCAGCTGGCCCAGGGGATTCGTCACTGAACCCAGCCGCTTCGACCGCCTGCGCTTCCTGCTGGCGGACAATATCGGCTTGCTGCTCGCGCTGGGCGGCCTGATCGGCGTACTGATCTATCTGAGCTCCGTTTGGAGTCGTTACGGCCGCGACCCCAGACCCGGCGTGATCTTTCCCCAATACGAGCCACCGCCGGGCATCTCCCCCGCATCGGCACGGTTCATCAATCGCATGTCCTACGACGATGAGGTATTTACCGCGGCGGTGATAAATCTGGCGGTAAAAGGTCATTTGCGCATTACTGAACAGGATAAGGTCTATACGCTGACCCACGCGCGCGGGACTCAGGCACCGGCGCCAGGGGAACAGGCGCTGCTGGACAAGTTGTTCAGCGAGGCACTGACGATCGAACTCAAGCCCGAGAATCACAAGGCGATCGGTGCGGCACGCAAGGCGCATGCCAGCGCCTTGCGCCGGGACTATCAAAAATTGTATTTCGTCACCAATTCACCGTTGTTGCTACCTTCGGGCGCGGCGCTGGCCGCGCTCGCCGCGGGCCTGCTGATGACCGGAAAGATGAGCCCGATGGCGCTGGCGGTGATACTGATCGCGGTCGCCGCGCACATCGCGTTCTATTTCCTGTTGCGGGCGCCGACCCCTGCGGGCCGAAAATTGATGGACCGGCTAGACGGCTTCCGCATGTATCTCGACGTCGCGGAAAAGGACGACCTCGCGTTGCGCAATCCACCGCAGAAAACCCCGGCATTGTTTGAACGCTATCTGCCGTATGCATTGGCGCTGGGCGTGGAGCAGGCCTGGGCCAGCCAGTTTGCGCAAGTCTTCGCCGGCGTCGAGCCCGGGACCACGACGGCCTATCGCCCGGCCTGGTATGGCGGTCGCTTTGACGCGGGCCGCCTCGACCGTTTTACCAGCAGCGTGGGCGGAGCACTAACCTCCGCGATCTCGTCGGCGGCGACGCCGCCCGGCTCCTCATCCGGCAGCGGCGGAGGCGGTTTCTCCGGCGGCGGTGGCGGTGGCGGCGGCGGTGGCGGCTGGTAGCATGTGCATCCATTCAGATGAGGATTGCGGGACCCCGGGGCGGGCGTCCCCTTGCATCGGAGTCCTGCACTCGCCGTGATCATTGAGCAATTGATGACCTCAGTCCTCCGCCGGATGGGAAGGAAATACACTCGTTTCGAGAATCTCGATCAAGCCATTCATGTACCCGAAGCCGACCCGAAGCGGGAGTTCATGCTCTATCTGCATGTTCCGTTTTGTGTGGTGCTATGCCCGTTCTGCTCGTTTCACCGGGTGCAGTACCGCGAGTCCAAGGCGCATCGCTATTTCGACGCTCTGCGCCGCGAAATCCGCATGGCACACGACGCGGGTTACCGCTTCCGCGAGGTCTATGTCGGTGGCGGCACGCCTACCATAGATGTCGACGAGATGGTGCGCACCCTCGATCTGGTGCGAGAACTCAACGATGTGCGCCAGATTTCGCTGGAAACGAATCCGGATGACCTGGTGCCGGAACATCTGGAGCGGCTCAGGCGCGCCGGCGTCAATCGCCTGTCGGTCGGCGTGCAAAGCCTGGAGGACAGGTTACTGGAGGAGATGGAGCGGCGCGAGAAATACGGCGACAGCCGCATGATCCGGGAGCGTCTGGCCAGTACTCAGGGTTTGTTTGACACGCTGAATGTGGACCTGATCTTCAACATCCCGCATCAATCCAGCCAATCCATGCTCCGTGACGTGGACATCCTGACTCGTGAGATCGGTGTGGACCAGATTTCCTGTTACCCGCTAATGGGATTGAAGTCGACGGCCAGGGCGATGAAGAAAGACATGGGCCTGGTGGACTATAGCCGCGAACGCGCGTTTTACATGTCGCTGCTCGACCACCTGCCGGACAACTACCGGCCGAGTTCGGCCTGGTGTTTCTCCTCCAGCCAGACGCCCGCCATCGACGAATACATCATCGATCAGGAGAACTATATCGGCCTCGGTAGTGGCGCGATGAGTTATCTGGACGGCACGCTCTACGCTTCCTCATTCTCGATCAATCACTATATGGATATGATCGACAGCGGACACTCGGGTATCACGCGCCGGGTCGAGTTCAATCTAACCGACCAGATGAGGTATTACTTTCTGATGCGTCTGTTCGGCCTGCGCCTGTCCAAGGCAGAAGCCGAATCGCGCTGGGACGGGCGTTTCGAGCGCTCCCTGTGGAAAGACTTCACCGCGTTCAAGCTGGCGCGCGGCATTCGCGATACCGGTGAGGACTGGATTCTGACCCGGCGGGGTATGTACTACTGGGTGCTGATGATGCGCGAGTTCTTTATCGCGGTATCCAATTTTCGCGACCTGATGCGTCTGGGCATCCGCAGCGAACTGGATCCGGAGGATCGGGCGACGCTGCGCCAGTCCGGCTGAGCCCAGTCCGACTGAACAAACCGGTCCAGCGACTCTGTTTCAGGCCGCGTCCTGCGGCGCCGGGGCGGTTTGTGTTCCGCATCCACCCAAGCCTGAGGCGGCTGATGATTCCCTGCTTGAGCTAGATGCGCTGTGCCAGGGCTGTTCAACCCCCGTTTGCATGCCTGTCCGGCGAGTCTTCAGCTGCGGGCAGGAAGCCCGGCGACGAGATCGGAATTTCGCGAAGCTCGCCATAGGTCTTCAGTTGTTCGCGGATGATCGCGCCGTCCCCGATCACCACAAAGACCAGGTCGTTCAGCTCCGGATAGACGCGCTTGATTACCGATGCTGCGGCGGCCGGAGATACCGCACTGATCGCCTCGGCATAATCATCGATCGACGCGTCCGGCAGGCCAAAGAATTTCAGATCAGCCACGGCTGTTGCCAGCTGCGGGCTGGTTTCAAGGTCCAGCGGGAACGTGCCTTTGACGTAGTTCTTTCCTGAGCCAAGGGTGTCCTGATCGATGCCCTGCTGATGCAGACGCTCCAGCTGGGCCAATGCAAGATCGATGGCCTGGAAGGTGGTTGCCGTGGGCGTAAATGACGTCATCGCCAGCGAGCCGCCCAGCGTATGTTTGCGCAGCGTGCAATTCGCGCCATAAGTCAGTCCGGACTCGATCCTGAGCGTCGTGTTCAGCCACGAGGTAAAGCGGCCGCCGAAGATCGTGTTGACCAGATTGACCGCGGCTTCGGCGGGATCCGACCGGCTGACGCCGCGGTTACCGATCCAGAAATAGCTCTGGCTGGCCCCCGGCTTGTCCACCAGCAGCACCTGACGTCCGCGGGCTGCCGCTGGCGGCGCGATGTCCGGCAGGGGCGCTGCCGCCTTGCGCCAGGCGCCAAGGCTGGCCGCAAGCTTGCGGCGCAGGCTGGCGCTTTCAAAGTCGCCGACCACCACCAGCAACAGGCGGTCGCCGCCGATCTGCTGGCGATGGAAATCCTGCAGATCCTGGTATCCGATCCGGGCCAGGCTTTTTTCGCTGCCGCTGACCGGGCGTCCATAGGGATGGCCGCGATCGAGGAAGGCGGCGCCGTAGACCGCGGAGTAGCTGCGCAAGTCGCCATCCTTGGCCGCGATGATGCTGTCGATATAGCGGCGCCGGAGCTTCTCGAACTCTTCCTCTGCAAGGCGCGGCCGGACCAGCATGTCGGCCAGCAGACCGATCCACAAATCAGTGTCTGTGGCCATGAACTCGCCGCTGACCCAGATACTTTCCAGCGCGCCAGCAACCTCGATCTCGCCGCCGACCGCGGCCACCGTTTCAGAAAATGCCTGCGCGTCACGTTCGCCAGCGCCTTTTTCCATCAATCCCGCGGTCAGCGCGGCAATGCCGCCGAGCTCGGCCGGTTCGGCGACGGCGCCGCCACGAAGCACTGCGCGGAAGGCGACCAGCGGCACCTCGTGACGTTCCATCAACACCAGGCGCGCGCCGTTCTCCAGCGTGATCTCCTGGTACGCGGGCAGCGTGACGCCACCTGTCTGCGGCGCCGCGCTGGCGACCGGGGCGAGCAGCATCCAGACCAGGGCTGATGCGATCCTCATTGCGACGTTCATCAGCCGGCCTCCTGTTCGGCACTGATCGGCACCAGCGTCCCCACGGTGCTGTTCTCGACCCGCAGGATCTCTGCCGCCACGGCCTTGATGTCTTCCGCGGTAACCGCCTGAAACGCGGCCGGAACCTCAAACAATTTCCGGTAGTCACCATGGAACACCTGATACGTGCCCAACAGATCCGCCTTGCCATCGATGGTCGCCAGCTTGCGCCAGAACGCCGCCAGCTGAATGTTGCGCGCCTTGTCCAGCTCAGCCGGGGTCACTCCCTGATCGGCGATCCGCTTCAGCTCTGAAAACAAGGTCTTTTCGACTTTCTCCAGATCGCCATCGCCGGGCAGGACGGCAATAAACCAGAGCAGGCCGGGGTCGAAATTCTCCTCCACAAAGGCTTCGATCTCGATCGCGCTTTGTTCCTGTTCTACCAGTCGTTGATACAAGCGCGACGACGGTCCCGTCGCAAGGATGTCGGTCAGCAGCTGCAGCGCCGGCATGGACGGGCTATCGGCCCGGGGGATATGGAACGCAGCCTGCAGGTATGGCGTCTGTCCGGGACGCAGCACTTCGACCCGACGCTGTCCCTGTTGTGGCGGTTCGACGGTACGAACTTCTGCCGGCGCCGGCTGGGCCGGGATTTTGCCGAAGTATCGTTCCGCCATCGCGAACACCTCGTCCGGCGTCACCGCGCCTACGACCACCAGCACGGTATTGTTCGGCGCATAATTGATCCGGAAATGATTCTGCAGATCCTCCAGCGTCCACGCGGCGATATCGGACGGCCAGCCGATGATCGGGATCTGGTAGGGGTGAGCGACAAATGCCAGGGCCTGCACCTGTTCGATCAGGAACCACTGATTCTGATCGTCGACGGTTGAACGCCGTTCCGAAAGGATCACACCGCGCTCGCTTTCCACCGTCTCCGGGTCGAAGGACAGGTTGGCGAAACGGTCGCTTTCCAGGTCGAAGATCACCTCCAGCGCCGAGCGCGGAAACCAGTCGGTATATACGGTCACGTCATTGCTGGTGTAGGCATTGTTGACGCCGCCGTTGGCCTCCATGATGCGATCAAATTCGCCCGGCGCGCGCGTGGACGTGCCCTGGAACATCATGTGTTCAAAGAAATGCGAAATACCGGTAATACCCGGCCGCTCGTTGCGGCTGCCGACTTTGACCCAGTGGTACCAGGCGACGTTCGGGATGTCCGCATCCGGCCAGACGATAATCTGCAGGCCATTCGCCAGTGTCCGTGAGGCGATCGCATCGGCGCCGGGCCCGGCCATCGGCGTGGCCGCCGCGCCGGTTTGCGCAAGGACATTTGCGGCGAAAAGACAAACTAGCGATGCACCGAGGCAGCCGCGCAGGCCGGTGATGAATCTCATGTTGAACAAGGCCTCCATTGTGGCTCTGCGGTCCGGTGTCGCAAGCACGCCGCGGTCTGCAGACATCATATCCTGCGGAGGATGCAGCGTCAGGACCGGCGATGCATCCGACCATGCATCAGCCCCTGTGGACGGCTCGGCAGACAGTTCCCGACCCGGGGGGCGGCCGCGTCTCAGCCTGACCGGGTCTGTACAAGCGCCGGCAAAGAATCCATGCTCGACCAGCAGCTATGGAGACGTCGAGGAACAAGCCCGATCCCGGCAACGCCCAGCGCCTGGTGGGGGCTCGTCGTGTCGTGGTCAAGATCGGCTCTGCGCTGCTGGTTGACCGGGACAGCGGCAGGGTAGACGCGCGCTGGTTTCGCGCGCTGGTCGAGGATATCGCGGCGTTGCGTGATCGCGGTCAGGAGGTTCTGCTGGTCTGCTCTGGCGCGATCGCGCTCGGCCGCCGCTATCTGGGGCTCAATTCGGGTCTGCTGCGTCTGGACGAGAGTCAGGCTGCCGCAGCCGCCGGGCAGATTCGCCTGGCCCATGCCTGGCAGGAGGCGCTTGGCGAGCACGAGATCCCGGTTGCCCAGGTGTTGCTGACCCTGTCCGACACCGAACAGCGCAAGCGCTATCTGAACGCCAGGGGGACCCTGGACAAATTGCTCAATCTTGGTGCCGTCCCGGTGATCAACGAAAATGACACCGTGGCCACCGAGGAGATCCGTTATGGCGATAACGATCGCCTGGCCGCCAGAGTGGCGCAGATGGTCAGCGCGGACTGCCTGGTTCTGCTGTCGGATGTAGACGGCCTGTACGATGCCGACCCGGTCCGGCATCCGGGTGCGCGGCTGATTCCGGAGGTCCGCGAGCTTGGCCCGGAGATCAGGGCGATGGCCGGGGAATCGGCCACCGATACGGGTTCCGGCGGCATGATCACCAAGCTGGCCGCCGCGCAGATCGCGCTCAATGCAGGCTGCCACATGGTGATTGCCAGTGGCCGGCGACCGAGGCCATTGCAGGCGATCGAAGCCGGTGTGCCATGCACCTGGTTTGTCGCCGAAGATTCGCCGCTGGGCGTACGCAAGCAGTGGATCGCGGGCAGTCTGAGCCCTCGCGGCAGGATCCATGTAGATCAAGGCGCCGCAGCTGCGCTCGCCGCGGGCAAAAGTCTGCTTCCGGCTGGCGTCACCAGCATCGAGGGCCGCTTTGAGCGCGGCGATGCGGTCGTCATCTGCGCTCCTGACGGAAGCGAGCTGGCCCATGGTCTGAGTGCATATGGTTCGACCGAGGCAAGCCGTATCATCGGCCGTCGCAGTGCCGACATTGCCTCCCTGCTTGGGTATCGCGGGGCGGACGAACTGGTGCATCGTAACGACCTGGCCATGACCCGGAGGGTGCGATGAGCAACACGACCGAGGACGCCACGGAGACCGCCATCGGTCCGATGATGGACGCCATTGGCGTGGCAGCGAGACGGGCCGCCGGCATCCTCGCCCATACCAGTTCCGCAGCCAGGGACGAGGCCCTGGCCCGGGCGGCGGCCGGATTGCGCCGGGAGGCCGACTCTATCCTGATGGCCAACTCGGTGGACGTGGAGACAGCGGTTGAGCGCGAGGTCAGCAGCGCGCTGCTGGACCGATTGCGTCTGGATGCAGACCGTGTGGAGGCCATGGCGCGGGCGCTGGAGGCGATCGTCGATTTGCCGGACCCGGTGGGCAGGATCATGCATGAGTGGTCGCGTCCAAACGGTTTGCATATCCAGCGTGTGGCTGTACCTTTGGGCGTGATCGGGATTATTTACGAGAGCCGTCCCAACGTGACTGCCGACGCCGGCGCGCTCTGCCTGAAGTCAGGTAATGCCGTGATCCTGCGCGGCGGCAGCGAGAGTTATCACTCGAGCACTGCTATCCATGCGGTACTGACCGAGGCGCTGGAACACAGTGGCCTGCCCGTCACGGCGATCCAGATGATCCCGACCACCGACCGTGCCGCCGTGGGTTATCTGCTGGGCGAGATGAGTCACTATGTCGATGTGGTGGTGCCGCGCGGCGGTAAGAGTCTGATCGCAAGGGTGCAGCGCGACGCACGGGTGCCGGTGATCGGCCATCTGGAAGGCCTGTGTCACGTGTATGTGGATGGCGATGCCGACCAATCCATGGCCCGCGAAATCGTGCTCAACGCCAAGATGCGTCGCACCGGCATCTGCGGGGCGGCCGAAACTTTGCTGGTGGATCGCAGGGCCCGGGACACGCATCTGCCGGTCCTGGTCCGTGCACTGCTGCAGGCGGGTTGCGAGTTACGCGGCGATGCGGACGCTCAGGCGGCCGATGCCAGGGTGCTGCCTGCCACTGAGGAAGACTGGTACCGGGAATATCTGGATGCGGTGATGTCGGTACGCACGGTCGACGGCGTGGATGGCGCACTGGAGCATATCGCTGCATACGGCTCCGGGCACACGGATGCGATCGTGACTGACGATCCCGTTGCCGCCGAGCGCTTTCTGAAACAGGTGGATTCAGCCATCGTGCTGCATAACGCATCCACGCAATTTGCCGATGGCGGCGAGTTTGGCATGGGCGCAGAAATCGGCATCTCGACCGGTCGCATCCACGCGCGCGGCCCGGTCGGTGTCGAGCAGTTGACCAGTTACAAATACTGCGTTCGGGGCAGCGGTCAGGTGCGGCCGCTGTAGAAATCCGCCGGACGGGCCGCTTGCGGTTTTTGCGGACAGAACGGGAACGCCGGCCCCGGTATACTCGCAGGTTCTGCCAGCGCTATTCGCCCTCGCCCGAGAAGACAGGTCAATGCCCAAGCCGATTCTCGTGTCTCTGGATCCCGACGCCGATCCGCCCGTGACCGTCAGTGCAGCGGACTACGTTGTCAAAAAGGGCAAGCGCCGTCGCTTGATATGGAAAAAAGACCCGAATTCCCCGAAGGATTTCCGCTTTCGCTATCTGACTATCGACGGCGGCGGCAGCATGTTCGTCAACCCGAAAGTCAGGAAGCGCTCGATCGAGATCACTGACAATGCCCAGCACACTCAGACCGAGGCCGTGTACTGGTACCAGGTGACGGTGACCCACAAGGGAATCCCCTATTCATCCGGTTTGGCGGGGCAGAGCACCGCCCGAACCGCAGCGGAGCAAGGTGCGGAGAAAAAACCAAAGCGAAAGCGCAAGCATCGCAAGTCAAAGGGCGGCAAAGCCAAAGACCGCAAAGCCGAAGGTCGGAAGGGGGAAGACGGCAAACCCGGAAACAGCGAGCACGCCGGCGATAAGCGAGTGGGCCCGATCCAGCCGCTGATCCGCAATCGCTGAAGTCCCGGCCGCCAGAGCGTGGACCTGCCATCGTGAAGCGGACGCCGAGTGCGTGTGCAGGCGTCGGGCGAGCTGTTTCTCGCGCATTTTGCCCGCGATTGCCCGAGTATGTGCTGTTGTTGCCGACCAGATGATCCCGGACAATACCTTCATGCGTTGCCCGCACAGCTTCTCCCGACGACAGTGCGCCCTGCTTGCGCTGGCTGCTTCAGCGATCCCGGCCAGGCCGGACGCCCTCACCGAACCGGCGTCGGCAAAGTGAATCTGCCGTTTTCCCAGGCTTGCGAGAACAACAAGGCGCCGATCCTTACTGTGCTGAAGGGCTATCTGGGAGAGGTATCAACAGTGCTGGAAATCGGCAGTGGCACTGGCCAGCATGCGGTGTTTTTTGCCGAGCAGATGCCGCATCTGCGCTGGCAGGCGTCTGACCGGCCTCATCTTCTTTCGGGCCTTCGCGCCCGGCAAAAGCAGGCGGGCTTGCCGAATCTGCCGCCGCCGCTGGCGCTGGACGTTGCGCTGTGGCCGTGGCCGGTGCTGACCACGGAGGCTGTGTTTTCGGCCAACACCGCACACATCATGAGCTGGCCGCTGGTGAGGATGTTCGTCGCCGGCGTCGGCCGCTTGCTGCCGGCGGGCGGGCTGTTCATGCTCTATGGTCCGTTTAACTATGACGGCAAGGCAACCAGCCAGAGCAATGCACATTTCGACCGGATGCTGCGTGAACGGGACCCGGAAAGCGGTATCCGTGATATCGAGGCGCTGGTCCTGCATGCCGGGCAGTGCGGACTGAACATTGCCGCCGACCACGCGATGCCGGCCAACAATCGATTGCTGATCTGGCAGCGAGGTGAGCCCGACTGATCAGTCCGGGCAGGCCGGACTTGCCGGGGTCCCCGCCCGGGGAGGATGATATTCGCTGCAGCGACTGATTCGAGTGCTCCATCAGAGGATTTATCATGACCCTATCCATGTTTCAGGCATCGGTACCGGTGTTCATCAGGATGCTGGGCAATCTGGCAGCGATCCTGGAGAAAGGCGAGGCCCATGCCCGGGCGCGCAACATCGACCAGACGGTGCTGAGCAACGCGCGCCTGTTCCCGGATATGTTCCCGTTGTCGCGTCAGGTGCAAATCGCCTGCGACATCCCCAAACGCGGCGCGGTGCGACTGGCCGGCAGGGAGCCCGCCGAGACGCCGGATACCGAGAAGACCCTCACGGATTTGATCCGGCGAGTCACCGACACCAGGGAATTCCTCAACGGATTCAGTGCAGCAGATATCGACGGCAGTGAGGACCGCGCAATCACCGTCAAAGCAGGCGGTGAGGACGTCGAGTTTTCCGGTCAGACCTTCCTGCTGAATTTCGTGCTGCCCAATATGTATTTCCACATCACCACTACCTACAACATCTTGCGCCACAACGGCGTGGAGCTGGGCAAGAGGGACTATCTGGGAAGCCGTTAGACGCGCGGCGGGATCAAATCGCGCTCAGCCGCCTGAGTACCGGTTTTGCGGCTGGTTTTCGGTCGACCGGGAGACTGCGAGTGACCGGGGTTTCGGACAAGCTGGCTTCCCAGATTTCCCGAAAGCGCTTCACATGGGCTTCGCGAGTCTCGGCAAAAAGCCGCAGGCCAAGAGGCCACGCGGCCGCCTGTAGTTCGGCCCGGCGCCAGTGGATCAGACCGGACAGGGAACGGAACAGCTGCGGATCGCCGAATCGGTCGGGCTCCGTCAACAGCACATTCTCCAGCACGATCAGATCATGGTCGTCGCCCAGATAATCGGTAAGCCGATGGCACTCCTTTTCGCGCGGGCCGATTATCGCCGGCCACGTCCCGGCCAGCAGCTTCATATGGTAGCGATGATATTTGGCCCGCTTGCGCCATTCATGGAGCAACTCCGGGGTGCTCCGGGTGCTGGCTTCGCGCATGCGATTCCGGGCACGGTTATAGGTCTTGCCCAGCCCGCCGCCGACCGCAGCGTAGCCATCGGCATCCAGACTCCAGTCACCGGCTCGCCAATGGGCGGCGTACAGCGAATGGCGCGCCTCCACAAGCCGTTCCTCGAGGCGCAGGGAACCGGCGATTTCACGGCGCCGCTGATCCAGGCTGAGCCTGAACGGCTGGAACACGCCAGGCTGGATCAGATCCTTGAAGCGCACGGTCAGCGCGTCCAGACACTCGATGCTGGCGGTCGCATCCCGGGTATGACTCAAGGTCCGCGAGAGATCGCGAAACCACGAGTTTTCACTGCGATATTCGGGAAATGAAGGGCGCACCAGCCGGATCAGGGCACGGATCAACTTGCAGCGCCTGCGGACCTCATGCACCGCCTCGTGAACGTCGCTGCGGGACTGGTCGATGTCCTTCAGCGCCAGCTCAATCTGCTCCCGGGCGATGCGGACCAGTTCTTTGGCAAGAGGTTTTTCGGGATTCAGGCAGTAGCTCACGGGCGTTCTTGGGCGGTTGAGACGGGGGAAAAGTCTAGCTCATTCGGCGCTTGCGTGTCCGGTCGTAATTACCGATACTAGCGCCTCAGTTCGGGCTCCGAAAACCACATCCGTTGCAGTTTGGGCCGGTATTCTTACAGCGCGGCGGGGTCACCGGCCCCACGCCGGGCAAGGCAAGTTAACGATGGCGCTGCAGCCGTTGATTCGAAAATCGATCGTCGTCCTTGCGCTGCTTTGGATGGCGCCAGCTCATGCCTACGATTATCCGATCGCAGACCCGTTTTTAGCGACCGTGGTGGGCACGCCTGAGCCGCTGAAAGCGCCGCTGCCCGAGGACGTGCCGTTCAAGCTTGGCAGCGTACGGGTTCTGGAGCGCAAGGCGCCAGACATATTCTGGTATGACCAGGACCTGCGTTATTCGTACGCAGCGCAGCCAGGCCCGGCGCCGCTGATTTTTCTCATTGCCGGGACCGGCGCGGCCCATAACGGCAGCAAGAACCTGCTGGCGGCCAGGGCGTATTATTCCCGCGGCTATCATGTGGTCCTGCTGAGTTCGCCAGTCACATCCAATTTCATCGTCGCGGCGTCGGCCAGCGGGGTCCCCGGAGACGCGAGCGGTGACGCGGCCGATCTGTATCTGGTTATGCAGAAGATCCGCGACAAACTGGCGGGCAAACTGGAAGTCACGGATTACTCGCTGGCCGGATACAGTCTGGGCGCTTTCAACGCCGCCTATGTCAGTCGTCTCGATTCACAGCAGAAGGTGTTCAACTTCAGCAAGGTGCTGATGATGAACCCACCGGTCAGGCTTTACAGTTCGATATCGCTGCTGGATCGGATGCTGGACAACATACCCGGCGGTGCAGACAACTTCGATCGTTTTTACGAACAGCTGGTCACTGCGGTAGGCGCTGCGTACAAGCGCGCCGAAACAGTCCGGTTCGACGAAGAGCTGTTGTTCAAGGCCTTCGAGACACTGCGGCCGACAGATGAGTTGCTGGCAGCCCTGATCGGCGTCGTGTTTCGCGTGTCGTCCGCCAATATGGTGTTCACCGCCGACGTGGTCACCGACTTCGGCTTTATCAAGCCGAGCAATGTGCAGGTGGATCGCTTTACCGATGTGGGCAGCTATGCCGAAGTCGCCATGCGTATCGGCTTCACCGATTATTTCCACGCGTTCTTTTATCCCTATCAGCAGAGTCTGGAGCCCGGTCTGACACGCACCGCGCTGATCGAACGCATGAGCCTGATCGCGATTTCGGATTACCTCAGCAAAGCGGACAATGTGTTCGTGATCCACAATGGCGATGATCTGATCCTGGAAGCCGGTGAGATAGAGATCCTCAAAGAGATCTTCGGCGAGCGGGCCACGATTTTCCCGCGCGGTGGCCATATGGGGAACATGGAGTCCTACGACTACATCAACACCGTGCTGAACATCATGAACGCGCCGGTGCCCTGACATGGTGGCGCATCAGAATCGACATCTCCTGGCTTTGGCATTGATTGCCGCGGGCGCTTTGTCCGCCGGATGCAGCACGGCGCCGGTAGTCAAGGGCGAGCAGGAAGAGCCGACGGTGTTCGCCGCGGATCGGATTCTGCAGCCCGGGGTAACGTATTCCGCTGACGTGTACGATCCCTGGCAGGGATTCAACCGCCGCGTTTATTACTTCAACGCCGTAGTGGACAAGAACTTCCTGTTACCGCTGAGCAACGGATACAAGGCCGTGACGCCTGCCCCGGTCCGGCGGAGCATTACCAATTTCTTCGACAATTTCCTCAATCTGAATACGTTGCTTAACAGCGTGCTGCAGCTGAGCCCGAAGAAGACTGCCGCAACCGCGGGTCGTCTGGTAGTGAACTCGACCCTCGGCATCGGCGGTTTGTTCGATCCGGCAAGCAAGATGGGCATCCCGCAGGAGCTGGAAGACTTCGGTCAGACGCTGGGCAGGTGGGGTGTCGGCCCAGGCCCGTATCTCGTGCTGCCCTTGCTCGGGCCCTCGTCCTTGCGTGATGGCGTAGGTGTTGGTGTGGACTTCTATGTCAACGGGCGCTTGCGCGAGGAGATCTTCGCTCTGGAACCCTGGCAGGAGTGGACCTGGACCGGCGTGTATGTGCTGAATCTCAGAGCCAATCTCGGTTTCCGCTATTACGAGACCGGCACGCCGTTCGAATACCGCATGGTGCGCATGCTCTATACCACCAAGCGCAGACTGGATATCGAGAGATAGACATGGCCAGAATTTTTTCCATCGTCCTTGTCTTGGCCAGTCTGATCGCTTTGCCCGCGGCGCAGGTATTTGCCGCCGATCCGGCGCCGCCTATCCGCGTAGGCGCAACGGTTTCCCTGAGCGGCGACCTTGCCTTGCTGGGTCGTGGGGAGCTGGAGGGCATGCAGATGTGGGCCGATGATGTGAATCGGCGCGGCGCCTTGCTCGGCCGCAAGGTCGAGATCGTGTTTTACGATGACGCATCGGACCCCGAGCAGAGCGCGCTGCTGTACGAGAAACTGATCAGCGAAGATGGCGTGGATCTGTTGCTGGGGCCCTATGGATCAGATCTCACCTATACCGCCAGCGCGGTGGCCGAACGCCACAACTTCCCGCTGGTGGCCACTGGGGCCGCTGCCAGCAAAATCTGGTCGCGTGGATTCAACAACGTATTCCAGATCGATGCGCCGGCCAGCCGCTACATGGACCTGCCGCTCGAATTTGCGCATGAGAAGGGGCTGACCCGGGTCGCGCTGGTCTACTCTGATGAAGAATTCCCGCAGGAGGTGGCGGAGGGCGCCCGGGCGAAAGCACGCGAATACGGGATGGAGATTGTTTTCGACGCCGAGTATCCGGAAGGCCAGCTGGACTTCGATCGGCTTGCGGGCAGCCTGGCCGGGGCCAACGCCCAGGTACTGATCGGTGGCACCTACCTGGACGATTCCATCAGCTTGATGCAGTCGCTGGATCGGCTCGGGATTACCCCGTCGCTGATAGCAATGACCGTGGGCCCGGCGCAGAAGGCTTTCGGCGACGCGCTGGGTGCAAACGCGGAGAACGTGATGGGCGTCGTGGCCTGGATGCGTAGCGGCTTCCTGCCCATGGCGTATGACTTTTCATATCGCTACAAGGCGAAGTACGGCAGCAATGCCGCTGCCCCGGCGGCCTATGGCTATGCCGGTGGTCAGGTGCTGGAGGCTGCGGTCCGACTGGCCGGGTCGCTGGATCACGATGCGGTCCGCGAACAGCTGCGGACGATGACCTTCCGCTCGATACTCGGACCCTACCGTGTCGATGAGGCCGGCCGGCAGCTGGCCAAGAAGACCTATGTCATGCAGTGGCAGAACGGGTTCCGGCTGCTGATCCTGCCGCAGGACCTGCGCGACGCTCCGGCGGTATTCCCGTTCCGCTAGCCGCTCGTCTTTGAACCCGGGTGCGCCGGGCCGGTTGTGGCGCCCGGGACGGATTTGGCCGGGACAGATTTAGCCGGGACAGATTTAGCGATAGACCTGCTGCGCCAACACCACGATCTGATCGCCGTCCTGCAGTTGCCAGGTCTCGGTCCGTGGCGGGTTCAATAATAGTCGCCCGCCCTCTGCCAGACGCAGGCCCAGCGCGATCTCCAGCTTTTGTTGAGCCGAGTCGGTAAGATCGTCGAAGCGACAATCGACGCCGAGTTCGACATAGTCCGAGGCCGGTCGCAGACTGATTTCCACGCCGCCGGCACTGAGCAATTCGCGGTAAATCGGCCCGAGTATCGGCTGCCGGGAGACCTGTGCCAGCTGTGCGCTGACGATCGCCGGGCTGACCACCACGTCATCAACCTGTAATCCTGTGAGCAGATCGCGGTTGGCAGAATCCAGCAGCTCGACCGTCGTGTGAGCGCGTTTGGCGTGACCCTCACGCACGCTGGACAGCCGCAACAGCACGCGCAAGCTGCGCGTGTCCGCATCAGCCTTGCCAGCCAGATCATCGGCCAGCACGACCACGCTCTCATAGGATTGCAGATCGAGATTGGTGTAGGTAGCGGCTTCCGCGGCGTCGGCCCGTATCGGGCGGATCGTCAGCTTGCTTAAACCCTTGCCCAGCTTTTGTTGCAGGCGCTCCTCTATCTCTTCCTCCTTGAGCAGCGAAAGAATCGCGATTTCGGTGCCGCTGATTGCATGCGCATCCAGTTCCTGCAGGACGTCAAATACGAGGTCGTTCCAGCCGATCAGCAACACGCTGCGCGGCACCACCGGTTGCTTGCCACCGGATTTTCGAATTGCGGACGCATAGTGATCGGCGCCACGATAATGCAGGTTACGGCTGGACGACAGCAGTACCAGCTGCTCTTCCTTGTCGATCTCGTAGTCCGGGCCAGGGTTGAGGCCGGCCGCATGGCGTATACCCTCGGCGGAGGAGGTTTGCCAGGTAATCCCGATCGGGATTGCGTCCAGGAAACCGTACGCGATCTCTCCCAGGCACTTGTCGGCGGTTTCCGGCACCTTGCCGACGAAAAGGCTGTTTCCGCCGACGGAAAGAAGCTCTGTGTACACCGCGGCCAGGCCCGGATTGCGGATGGTCTGAACGATCACCTTGCTGATCACCCGGCTGGAGGACGTGATGTGTACGCGATTGCGTGCCGCGATGGCCGCCAGTTCGTAGTTCTCGTTAAGCACGATCTCCGAAGTTATCGGCGGCGGCGCATCGCGCCAGTCGCGCTTGCCGGCCAGCAAAACCAGCGTCTTGATCGAATCGCGGTCATCGTCATCGGTGGACAGGATTATGATGCTGCCGGCACGATCGACAGCCATCCGCTCCAGCTCGCGCAGATTGCTCGGCATACCGCTGCGCAGGATCGTGGTCACGCGGTGCTGGCCGATGCCGGCCACCCGCAACGCATTTTCCATCGCGCTGATTTCTTTTGGCGCCAGGATCACGACGCGCAGACCAGGCTCCAGATGGGCCAGTTGCCGCAACACGGTAAAGATCTTGGTATTCCAGCCCAGGATCAGGGTGTGGCCGCGTTCCTTGACCGGCGTCGAACCGGTCTTCAGCATTTCAATGCGACTGCGCATCGCGTTGTTGATAATCGATACCAGCAGGCCGAACACAGCCAGACCTGATACGGACAGGATCAACGCATAGATCAGGATCGGCGCGGAGGCGCCGTACATGCGCTGGAAACCACGCAGGCTGAGGACCTGGTTGAGCGACCACCACAGCGAGTCGAGGAAGCCACGGTCGAGCTCGCGCGGTATGCCGGAAACACCAGCATTTTCGGCCTCGAACAGGCCGAAGGCCACCGCCGACATTCCGATCACGGTCACGATCACGACCAGCACCGCGAACAGCAGAAGCTGACCGAGGAATTCCCGGGCGAAAGCCCGGTCGACCAGATAGCGCAGGCGCTCGCGCAGTTCCTTCAGCATAAGAATAAATGCTCGACGGGAAGGCGGTTCAAGTGGCCGGATGCTCCACTTTTTTTCTCCATCAGGACGGATCCCGATGTTCCAGGGCCCCGCCTTGCCGTGGTCGGGATCAGCTTGCCCGGGTTACCGATTCCTGATTGATGGCGAGAAGCTATTCCGGTGGCCCGAGTCTGACCTCCCAGTTGCGATCGCCACTCTTCAGGCCGGCCTTGCCGGTGCGATCATCCATCTTGTGGCAGGACTGGCAGCCCCCGTCGAATTCGCCAATGAATTCCTCGCCCACCTTTCCGGTGTAATGCGCCCTGTGCACCAGCGTCGATAGCGCTCCGCCAATACTGTCGGCATCGGCGTGACACCGGGTGCATCCGATCGGAATCACGGCCGTCCGCTGACCCGCCATACTGTGATCGATTTTGGCGAGGACCACATTGAGTCGCATGTCCTGTTTTTCGGTTGCCACGTGGCAGCTCACGCAACCCTCGGGGTACTCGTCCGCGAAGGCGGCTAACCCGGCCAGGGCCAGCAGTATCGGTGCCAGTATTCGTGCAACTGTGTTCATCGTCGAATCCCTGTATCTGTAAGGGCATGCGCCGACTCTGCGCCGAGCCCGTATGCCCCGTTTGCGCGCATTGTTTACCAGTTCCTGGGCCCGTTCTTGACCATCGGCTCGCCGGCAGGCCCGTCCATGGCGTGGCAGTTGGAGCATTTGCCACCAAACTCCGTCGTATACACGTTGGCCTCCGGTTTCTCGTAATGGACCAGATGGATCATGGTGGACAGCGGCAAATCTTCGTCCGCGCCGTGGCAGCGCTTGCAGTCGTCAGGAACGGTCTGGACCTTTTTCAGCCAACGATGGCCGATCTGGGCCAACAGGGGCCCGAGGCGAAAGTCACCGTCAAATTTCGAATCACCGCCAGGCTTGGCGAGCTTATGGCAGTCAACGCAGCCATTTGGATAGTCATCTGCGATGGCGTCATCTGCGATGGCCGTTGCTGCTATCGCCAGCAACCCGACCGCTGCGATCTGACACAAAGTGCGAATCCCGTTCCTCATTACCGATGAACCCCCTTCAAAAAATTCTTCAGCCTTTGTTCGGAGCTTTGTCCGGGGTGCCGCAGGAGAGCGCCCGGGCCGATGCGGACGTATGATTGCACGATCCCGGGTCCGCTGCCAGCAAAGGCCGGCGCGCGGCGGATATCGCCGGTGATCGCCGCACAGGAACCTGTTGCTGGCCATGTTTGCGAATCCCGGACCTTGGACTGGTCACGCCGGCGCCTGGGCGCTCAGACCAGGATCAACAGGCGGAGTTCGGGCGCGCGCAAATCGTCGGTGCGGGACAGGTTTCAGGCGTGCCGCACACTATCCTTCAGGGTGTGCTCGTCGAAGCACAGCGTCTGATAGCGGAACAATCGCAGCGTAGGCGACCAGTAGTCCTCGCTCAATCCTGCCTTGCGCATCAGCGCGGCAAGGAACTGCCGGGGATCGCCCAGCTGCTCCCAGACTTTGGGCAGGAACGTGGCGCGCTGCCGGGCTTCCTCCAGCAGCAGCCCGTCAACCTGGGGGCGCAGCACCTGCAACAGTTCATCCCGATCACGAGCATTGATGCGGGTCATCGGAGAGAGCACCGAAATTTCGATTTCCAGCTCGGGGAACTCCGACGCCCCCAACGGCGGAAAGCGGTTGTCACGAAATGCGGCGCTGAACGCAGCCTTTGCGGTATCGATCGCCAGCGGCTGCCGGGCCTCGAGGGAACCGACACAGCCACGTAATGCCCCGGCCCGGCGCAAGGTAACGAAACTGGCTCCGTCGCTCGCCAGCACGCCACTCAACTCAGCCGGCGCAAGCGGCCGCGGCCGTCCATGGGCAAGGCCGTAGGCGATGGACTCTCTGGCGACGCGCAACAGTTGCTTGCATTCACTTTCGCCGAGGTCAGCGAAGGACAAAGCTGCCATAACCCACCACCTGCCGCTGATCGCCGGCAGTGTCGCCCGAGTTTCGCAGGTCGACGAGCTCGATCTCCATATCGCGAGCGGAGGCCGCGCGCATCAAGCCGTTTATCGCGCGGGCGCCACAGGCTTCCTGATCAGTCAGGCTTGAGCAGTGCTCCAGAATCTTGTCCCGGGTCTTGCCGTCGACCTCGATCGCGTGTTGATAATCAAGAAAGTGCGACAGGTCCGAGCTGATCACGATGAGCGTCTCCGCGCCGCCCCACAACGCATCGATGACCGCCGCGACCGGGGCGGCCTGACAACGGCCCACCGCGATAGGCACCAGCGAGAAGTCGTTCAGGATCGTCTGCAGGAATGGCAACTGGACTTCCAGGCTGTGCTCCTTCGCGTGGGCGGCGTCGGAGATCAGGACCGCGGGCATTCCGGTGATGCGGTCGATCGCCTCCCGATCCAGCGTCACTCTGCCCAAAGGCGTGTAAAACGCCGAAGCCGACGGCACGGCCATGCCCTCAATCCATACCCGGTGAGCAGGGCCGAGCAGCACGACCCGGTGAATCTGATCCCGGATCGGTTCCAGCAGGCGATAGGCCCGCGCAGCCACGGCGCCGGAATAGATGTATCCGGCATGCGGCACGATCAGCGCCTTGGGCGCCGGCGCAGGTGCGGCCGGGCCAGTCCCGGCCAGCAATTCGGTCACTTCACGACGCAGCGGTAACGGGTCAGCGGGATAAAACGTGCCCGCCACGGCGGCCTGGCGTACAGACATGATCTCACCTCCGGATCCGGACTATGTCGCACCGGGATCTATACTTGAGGTATAGAGGTATCGGCCGCAGCAAACAAGGTTTTGGCAGAGGTCAGGCTAGGATATGGAAAGCACTGTCGTTGCAACTCGCTACTGGCACGCGCTGGATGATGGCCGGATTCAGTGCGACCTGTGCCCGCGTCACTGCAGATTGCGCGAGGGTCAGCGCGGCCTGTGTTATGTGCGCCAGCGTCTGCAGGATCAGGTCAAACTGGTCAGTTACGGTCGCTCGTCCGGTTTCTGTGTCGACCCTGTCGAGAAGAAGCCGCTGAATCATTTTTACCCCGGCAGCGCCGTGCTTTCGTTTGGCACCGCGGGCTGCAATCTGGCCTGCAAGTTTTGTCAGAACTGGGACATGAGCAAGTCACGGGAGATGGACATCCTGGCTGATCGGGCCAGCCCCGAGCGTCTTGCGCAGGTCGCGCTGCAGACCGGCTGCCAGAGCATCGCGTTTACCTACAATGACCCGGTGATCTTCCACGAATATGCGATCGATGTGAGTGCGGCCTGCCGGCGCCGTGGCATCAAGACCGTCGCAGTGACCGCCGGCTATATCGATCCCGAGCCACGCAAGGAGTTTTTTGCCGCGATGGACGCGGCCAACGTGGACCTGAAGGCGTTTACTGACCGTTTTTATCACAAGCTCTGTGGCGCCCATCTGGCGCCGGTGCTGGAGACGCTGGAGTACATCAAGGCGGAAACCGGTACCTGGCTGGAGCTGACCACGCTGTTGATTCCGGGCCAGAACGACTCCGACAGTGAGCTCGAGGCGATGACCCGCTGGGTGGTCGACCATCTTGGCCCCGACGTGCCGATGCACTTCACGGCTTTTCACCCGGACTGGAAGATGGTGGATCTCCCGGCCACGCCGCGCGCGACGCTGACCAGGGCCCGGGCGATCGCGATGGACCAGGGTGTGCGTTATGCCTACACCGGTAATGTTTATGATCCGGAAGGCTCGAGCACCTGGTGTCATGTCTGCGGCGCGCTTCTGATCGAGCGCACGGGATACCGCATTGGCGGATGGCATCTGGATCATGCTGGCCGGTGTCAGAGCTGCAGCACGCCCGTTCCGGGCCATTTTTCAGCGGAGCCGGAGCGTCAGCGGGTTGATCGACGCCCGGTCCGCGTGCGGGCGGATTGATCTGTAACGATCGGTATAACCCAGGCGTGACGTTCACCTCGGATCGATGCAGAGGCCACCCAGTATCCACTTCAGGTTCCCGCAACCCGCTACATCAGGGCATTCAGGCGCGCTGTCGGATTGAGCCCGGGCGTGGCCAGCCAGCTAAATAGACCGTTCGGTATAACCGCTCTGGGCAAGCGTCCGGTTTGGCAGTCACCCGCGAGGCAAGATCCTGACCGGAACAAGCCGGGCGCCTGACGGCGCCCGGTATTCAAAGTCGCAGGCCCTCCAGTCTGTTCAGTACACGTCATGCACGGTGTTGTGGATGTTGAATTTGCCGGTCGGGGTCACGATCTGCGGCCCCTTGATCACATGCTTGAGCGTCCGGGTCTGATCGTCGACCACCACAATGGCTGACTCCTGCTCCTTGCCGCTCCAGACCGAGAACCAGACTTCGTCGCCGGCCTGGTTGTACTCCGGCTGGACGATGCGTTTGGGTCCTTCGCCCAATTCGGCCCATGCGCCAATCGGCAGCATCGTGAACCCGGCATCCAGATTCCCGATGTCGAATACTGCCACGCTCTGACTGATGGTCTCGTCGGGATTCAGCGGCGCGTCGACCCACAGGTTGTTGCTCTCCGGGTGAGATTTCACGAACAACGAGCCGCCACCCATGCCTTCAAGCACGCGTACCACTTTCCAGGCGCTCTCGGGATGACCTTCCGGATCGGTACCGATGAAAGTCACATTGGCATTGCCCAGGGCGCTGGTGACCCAGACCGGTCCATACACCGGATCGATCAGATTGGCGCCGCGGCCAGGGTGGGGGATCTTCTCCACGTCAATCAGCGCTTTCAGCGACCGGTCCTGTGAATCGACCACCGCGATCTTGTCCGATTTGTTAGCCGCGGTGAGGAAGTAACGCTTGGTCCGGTCCCAGCCGCCGTCATGCAGGAAGGGGGCGGCACTGATGTCGGTCACGGTCAGGTTTTCGACATCGGAATAGTCCACCAGCAGGATGTGCCCGGTCTCTTTCACATTGACGATAAAGTCCGGGTGCCTGTGCGAAGCGACGATCGCGGCGACGCGTGGCTCAGGATGGTATTGCTGTGTGTCGACGGTCATGCCGCGCGTGGATACGACCTTCAGCGGCTTGAGCGTATCGCCGTCCATGATCACGTACTGGGGTGGCCAGTAAGCGCCGGCGATCGCCAGCTTGTCCTCATAGCCGGGATATTTGGAGGTCTCCACCGAGCGTGCTTCCAGGCCCACCCGGATCTCCGCGACGATCTGCGGCGGGTCCATCCACATATCGATCATGTCCACTTTGGCATCGCGGCCGATGGTGTAGACATAGCGACCGGAAGCGGAGGGCCGGGAGATATGTACTGCGTAGCCGGTATCCAGGACGGCCGCAATCTCTTTGGAGTCACCGTCGATCAGTGCTACCTGACCCGCATCACGCAATGTTACGGCAAAGAAATTGTCCGTATTAAGCTTGTGCATCGGCTTGTTCGGGCGCTTTTCCGGTGGCACCAGCACTTTCCAGGTCTTCATGATCTCGGGCATGCCAAACTCCGGCGGCGCAGGGGGTTCTTCCTGCAGGAAGCTGGCGAGGATCGAGATGTCGCTCTCGCTGAGTTCTCCCGAGGTACCCCAGTTCGGCATGCCTGCCGGCGACCCGTAGGTGATCAGCGCTTCAAGATACTGCTGGCCCTTTTCGCGGGTGACGTCCGGAGTTAATGGTTTGCCGGTGGCGCCCTTACGCAGTACGCCATGGCAGCCCGCGCAGCGCTCGAAGTAAAGCTGGGTCGCCAGCGCAGTCTCCTCGTCGCTCAATTGCGGCCCACCAGCGGTGGTGACCCCGCGAGTGGACTCGGGATCGATCGCTGACGGTGCGCCCTGATAACGCATCTCGCCTTCCGGTGTGCCGCTGTGGCGTTCTCCCTGGGCACGATCCGTCAACGCGGTGCCGGCGCGAAGGTCAGCCACCTCGGCCGCAGTCACCGCGCCATCATCATTACCCCAGGAATTGAACACATAAGTCAGGATGTCCGCGAGATTGGCGTCGGTCAGATGCGCCATATTCGGCATTACCGCGTCGTACTGCTGACCGTTGACGGTAATCGGGCCGGTCTTGCCCTGCAGCGTTATGCCGATAGCGCGTTGCCGGTCAGCAAGCAGGAAGTCTGACTTCGCCAACGGCGGAAACGCACCGGGTAAACCCTGGCCGTTCGCCTGATGACAGCCTCCGCAGTTAGGCGCATACAGAGCTTCGCCGCGTGCGATCTGCTCGGCTTTGGCGCCGATGGAGGTCTCGGCTCGGTGGACCTCTGCGTCCGCCGCCAGCGCGTTGGTCTGCGCCAGGAGCGCCAGCCAGACACCGCCGACCATAGTGATACTCGCCAAAGTCGGGTTTGGATTTATTTTTCGCATGATGCTTACCTCTCCTGGACCGGCTTCCGGGAGTACCCGGCCTTGCCGATCGATCAAAAATTCATTGCCAGGTTCAGAGCGATGCTCCGGCCCGGCTCGCTGAGCAGCGGTATCAGCGGGTCGTCCGGACCGAGGCCGCGCACATTGGCCCAGCGCCAATACGTCTTGTCGAACAGGTTTTCTATGCCGGCACGCAGACGCAGTCGCTGACCCATGCGACGGTCAAAGAACAGGTCATAGCAGCCATACCCCGGCGCCTCGAACAGCTCTCCGCGGCTTTCGTCCAGCCGCGAATAGCGCCGGGTGAAGGTGCCCGCCAATGTGATCCGGCTGCGCATGTCTGTGCTGCTCCAGTCAACCGCGACTACGGCCTGTGCCGGGCCCACGGAATTCAGCGGCTGTTTGTCTTCCCGGTTGTCGCCACGGGCCCAATAGGCGGCCGCGCGCAGATTGATTCCGGGCAGCCAGCGTTGCAGGGAGAAATCACTACCGAGTTCGGCGCCATAGATGCGTGCGCTGTCGATGTTCTGCGACTGGAACAGGATGCGACCGCTGGCGGGATCCAGCCCGAGCCGGACCTTGCTTTCGATGAACTCGTCGTAGCGCGTGTAGAAGCCGCTCAGATTGACCCGGGCCCAGGCTCCGCGCCAGCGCAGGCCGGCCTCAATACCATCGGAGGTTTCCGGTGTCAGATCCGGATTGGGGATCGCGCGGATATTGAACAACGGGATATCCAGCCCGATGTTGGCGTCCTCAAAGGACGGCGCGCGGAAGCCGTGGGCATATTGCACCCATCCGTCCAGCGACCCGGCGTCCGAGCGGGTCAACGGGACGACCAGCCCGAGTTTGGGCGAGAACTCGTCGGCGCTGATTTCAACCGGCTCGGTGTCAGGATTGTCTTCCTGGTAGACCGCATCCGTTCGCGGATCCAGCCGGTAGCGGTCGTAGCGCAGCCCGGCGATCCAGGTAAACCGGCCCAGCCGCATTTCATCATGGATATAGGCGCCGACGTCGCGGGTCTTGCTGCGCGGGAAATCACGCACCGGAAATGTCTCGCCGAGCACAGTGTTGCTGATCTGGCCGGTATGAGGATTGGTCTCGCTCGCGTTGCGCGACTCCGCCAGATCCTGTTCCTGCCATTCGCCGCCCACGCCGATCCGGTGCACGACAGTGGCGGTGGCGAAAGAACGCCGCAGATCGAAGCCGAGCCCGGCGGTGTCCTGGCTGAAGTTGAACTGGCGATCTATCTGTACTGGTGGATCCGCCGCATCGCGTTCGTCGATGGTGTTTTGCCGGACCCTGGTCGAGCCGTAGTAGGCGCGGACCACGCCGCCGTCGAGCCAGCGATTGCCGGCTAGCTCGTACTGCCCCGAGTAGAGGTCGAAATCGATATGATCGTCTCCGTGCAGGCGCGTCGTCGCGCGGAAACGTCCGTTGCCGGGCAGTGACTCGATATCCGTGTCAACGTCATCGCGATAGGCGTAATACGTTCCCCGCAAACGGTTGCCGGCATCGTCTTGATAGATCAGCTTGGCGAGACCGGATTCGCGCTCGACATCCTGCTGATCCGGGTTGCTGCTGGCCGCTGCATCGTACTCCTGACCACGGCGTACGCTGACCATGGCCAGACCACTCAGATGCTCACTGCTGGCGGCCGCGCCGGCTGTCGAAATACGGCTATGGTCATCGCCTGCGTATCCCTGTGCGAGGCGCGTCCCGCTGGAGGATTGAGCGACCTGTAGATCTGCCGGGTCCGGAGTGAGGAAATTGGCCACGCCGCCAAGGGCCGAACTGCCATATAGCGACGAAGACGGCCCGTGCAGCACTTCGATTCGCTCGGTGAGCTGCATGTCCAGCAGGTCTCGGGGCGCATTGGAGAAATTCCCCACTGCGAACTGGTCGGATATCGGCATGCCGTCGATCAGCATCGCCACGCGGTTGCCTGCAACGCCACGGATCACCAGACCATCGCTGCCGAAGCGAGTGCCGGCGCCGGTAGTGTCAATGCCCGGCGTATAGCGGAAAGCGTCCGCCAGCGTGGTGCTCAACTCACTGTCCAGTTCCGCGCGGGTGATCACGGTAACGTTGCCGGCCACATCCTGTAGCGGCCGAGCCTGGCGAGTCGCAATGGTCACCACCGGGTCCAGGATCAGCGCTTCCTGCTGCGACACGGAGGCCGGCGAATCCTGAGCGACAGCGGTGGCCGACAACAACAGGCCTGTGCAGAGGATGAAAAAGTGATGCTGCTGGTGACGATTGCGTGGTGTCGGCATGACAACACGTGTGACGACTCGGTGGTCCGGGTTGGACCGTCTCGCGTGTCGCATGGCGGGTCATCGGGAGTGTCTGTGCTGGTGCGTTATCTAAAGATGCATTGATGATACATCTTAAATTCTGTATTATTCATGCATCTTTTGCAAGGGACCCGCCATGCGCCTCACCGTCTTTACCGATTACGCTCTCCGCGTCTTGATGTACCTGGCGGTCAAACCCGAGCAGCGGGTGACGATCCGCGATGTGGCGGAAAGCTACGGTATCTCGAGGAATCACCTGATGAAGGTGGTCAACAAGCTCACCCGGGCCGAACTCGTCGAGGCCTCGCGCGGCGTGAACGGGGGTCTGAAACTGGCGCGGGCCCCGGAGACCATCACGGTTGGAGAAGTCGTCAGAAAGACCGAGGACGAGATCGCGCTGGTCGAGTGCTTCCGTGCCGACAACCAGTGCATCATCACCCCGGAGTGCGCGCTGAAAAACGTCTTTGGCGAAGCGCAAGCGGCGTTTCTTGACGTGCTGGATGCATACACGCTGGCCGATCTTATGGCGCCAAAAGCCCGTCTGGCCAAGCGCCTGCGCATTCCCGCCTGATCTCTACCTGATCCCGGCCCGGCGCCTGAGCAATTGCCGAGCGATGGTTGCGGCATCGCGGCGGGCCCCCGCTTTACCCCCGAAAATCGGGCCTTGATGGCCTTGTCTGCAGGGAAGTCATGTCCGGCCTTTAAATATATATTGTTAATGCATCTTTAATGGTGTATGTTCTATGCATCAATAAGAATCTCGCTTTCATGATGCGCCCGATCCGACAACGATACCGCCCTCAGGAATTACGGCTTCGATCCGCTGGCCGGCCATCGCCACGTGGCGGGACCGTGGATCGATTGCCGGGCACGGTGCCTCGAGCTGGTCTCGGGCAACGCCGCGGATCCCCCAATTCGTTATCCCGCAACGGGCTCATCAACCTCCCACGCGACCAGGCTGGGCAGAATCAGCGGAGCCAAGCTCATGATTGAACCAGTTGCCGTCAACGACATCATGGCCGCCGCTATCGCTGGCGCGCTGATCATTCTGTTCGGCGCCACCTACGCACTGTTGTTTGCCTTTTCCCGTCTCCGCGGGCAGGGGCTGCTGATGATCGGCGCATACACCGCTTATGGTCTGCTGGCGGTCAGCGTGTTCGTTCTCGCTCGCACGCTGAATCTCGAGGGCTTCTGGCAGAGCATCAGCGCGGTGATGCTGTTGGGTTATTTCGTCGCGCCACGGCTGATCTGGAATCTGTGCGCCGGGACCCACCCCGACCAGGACTCCATTGATATCGACCAGGCTCCGATTACCGATTCAAGACCTCACTCTGCAACGGGAGGAACCCTTCGATGAGTGCTACACCCTGGTGGGCCAGCGAAGAGCGCTGGCGCAAATGGGCGATCTGGATTACCGCCTTTATGGCGGTAGTGCTGATCTTCCTGACCTTCGATAGCGTCGCCAAGATTACCGCCGGCTCCGACCGGGTGCCGGGCTACGATGTGATCAACAAGCGGATCTATTACACCTTCAACGCAGAGCGGAACATGCAGGAGCCGGTGATCGGCGCTGATGCACCGTTGTTCGGCAAGATGTTGAGCGCCGAGGAAGCCGAAGATCTGGTGACCCTCGGCAAGCTGACCGTGCAAGCCAAGAACTGCATGAATTGCCATACGCTATTGGGCAATGGCGCATATTACGCGCCCGATCTGACCAAGGCCTGGCTGGACCAGGGCTGGGGCGCCGAGTCGGTGCGTGAACAGCTGATGGTCAGTTTCCTGATGGATCCCACCGCCAACGCGCGCACCTATGGCACCGGGCGCCGCATGCCGCAGCTCGGCATCACCGAGCAGGAAGCGCACGGTGTGGTGGCCTTCCTGAAGTGGATGTCGTCCATCGACACCAACGGCTTCCCCAAAGGCTTCAAGCCCATCCAGCAGGAGGCGATGAAATGAGCATTGGCACTTTCGACACCTCCAACCTCAATGTCGGCCAGAAGGTGGCGGTGAAATACTTCACCGTCGCTATCGTACTGTTCGTCGCCCAGATCCTGTTCGGATTGCTTGCCGGGATCCAGTTTATTGCGCCGGATTTCCTCTACAACGTGCTCGATTTCAACGTCAACCGGATGGTGCATATCAACGCCATGGTGGTGTGGATGTTGTTCGGCTTTATCGGCTCGGTCTACTGGCTGGTAGAGGACGAGGCAGGCGTCCCGCTGGTCGGCGCGAAGCTGGCGAACCTGAACTTCTGGATCTTTACCAGTGCGGTAGCCGTGGTGGTCGTGGTCTATCTGTTCGTCCAGATCGGGCCCGGCACGCACAGCTCGATCTGGCTGATCAATGAAGGGCGCGAATACATCGAAGCCCCGCGCTGGGCCGATATCGGCATCACGGTTTGCGTACTGATCTTTTTCTACAACGTTGCCGCAACGTTCATGAAGGGCAAATGGAGCGGGATCTCCGGCGTGCTGGTATTGGACCTCGTCGCTCTGGCCGGACTCTATGTGGTCGGGATGTTTTTTACCCCGAATGTATCGATGGACCAGTACTGGTGGTGGTGGGTGATCCATCTTTGGGTCGAAGCGACCTGGGAAGTGCTGGTTGGCTGCATCATGGCCTGGGGTCTGATGAAGACTCTCGGCGCGCGGCGCAAGATCGTCACCACCTGGCTGTACATCGAAGTCGCGCTGATGTTCGGCTCCGGTATCCTCGGTCTGGGGCATCACTATTTCTGGATCGGCACGCCGGAATACTGGTTCAGTATCGGCGGCTTCTTCTCTGCGCTGGAACCGATCCCGTTGGTGGCCATGGTGGTTCATGCTGTGTATGACTCCGGTGTTCACCGCTTTCGCAACGGCAATCATCCGGCCCTGGCCTGGCTGATCGCTCACGCGTTCGGCAACTTCTTTGGCGCCGGCGTGTGGGGCTTCATGCATACCCTGCCGCAGATCAACCTTTATACCCATGGCACGCAGTGGACCGCGTCCCACGGCCATCTGGCCTTCTTCGGCGCCTATGCCACGATCATCATCGCAGTGATGTACATCGCGGTGCAGCGTTGGCGAGGTGGCGTCTGGATGTCCGGCGACTTACCGGGTAATGGCTGGAAGTGGAAGTGGTCATTCGGCTTGCTCAATGTCGGTGTTATCGGGATGACCGTGGCCCTGCTGATCGCGGGTTACGAGCAGTCATTCGTCGAGCGGGCACTGGAAGGGTCGACCTGGGGCGGCTATTTCGCCGGACAAACCCAGCCCTGGTTTATCCAGGGCATGGAATGGCGGATGGTGTTTGGCTGGGTCACGGCAGCAGGCATCGCGCTGCTGGTGTGGGATCTGGCGACTATCGGTCGCGGCGAAACCCGAGCAGCGATCGATCCGGAAGTCGAGCAGCGGCAAGCATTGGCTGCGGCCTAATTTGCGGACTGGTCCGGTCCTGATGACCGGACCGGCCCGCACCAAATGACAAAGGAGATCAGCATGAACAATGGACTCGGTATATCGGCAGCGGTTCTGCTGGGATGTCTGGCCTCGGCAGGCGCTGTCGCTGGCGATGCCGCAGCCGGCAAGGCGAAGGCGGCTGCCTGTTTTGGCTGCCACGGCATGACCGGTGTCAGCGTCAACCCGCTGTGGCCCAATCTGGCCGGCCAGCAAGATCAATATCTGGTGAAACAAATGCAGGCGTTCAAGGCTGGCGAACGCGTTGATCCCAATATGAACGCGCTGGTAGCCGCCCTGTCTGATCAGGATATGGCCGATATCGCCGCCTACTTCTCTGCCCAGGCCTGCAAATAGCCGCAGCGACAATGGTCCCGGGCTCGCCGCAGGGCGAGCCCTTTTTTTGGCCATGCTGTAAATACCGGCCACGCATCGACTAACATCAGCCGCTGTCGAGTCCAGCAGCCCGGCGCCCGGCATACACTGCCGCCGGCGCGGGTGGGTCATCCGGAATATGTCTGCTTCTGCCTGGCTACAGCGTATCGGTTCATCGGGTCTGGTCCTGATCCTGGCCAATGCCGTCCCGCTGTTCGGCGTCCTGTTTCTCGGCTGGGACGTATTCGCGCTGATGCTGCAGTTCTGGTTCGAGAACGTGATCATCGGCGTCTTCGCGCTGCTGCGGATCCTGAGCGCGGGTCAACAGGACAGCATCGGCGGCCGCCTGTTCCTGGCGCTGTTCTTTTCGCTTCACTACGGCGGTTTTACTCTCGGTCACGGCTATCTGCTGCTGGAGCTGTTCGGCGACGGTCCTTACCGAATGGAGCAGATTGTGCGACCGGAGTTCTGGTTGACGCTGGCCGCCCAGACCGGTGTCAGCATCGCGGTGCTGGCTCTGTTCGCTTCTCATCTGTACTCGTTCATTAACCACTATGTGCTCGGCGGTGAATATCGGCGTCTGAGCGCGCGCAAGGCGATGGCCATGCCCTATCCGCGCATCGTGCTGTTGCACGTGTCGTTGCTGGCCGGTGGTTTCCTGCTGGAAATGACCGGCCAGCCGGTGGCGGGGCTGGCGATCTTCGTCATCCTGAAGATCGGTCTCGATCTGAAGATGCATGTTCGAGAGCACCAGCGATTGCGTGCAGCGGAATAGCCATAATGCTGTCGCCATCTGGCCCGGTATGGCGCATGGGCCGGTACCTGCGCTGTCATTGCCCTGGGGCTCATGACAAAATGACCGGGGATCGAGCGGGCGGGGTCCTCACTTTGACCGGGGCCTGATCGCGAACACCTGATCGTGTAGTTCAGATCATGAAGACCAGATCATGAAGATGATAAGCAAAAAGACGCTTTCACGACCCTTCGGTTACTCCTCGCTGATGCTGACTCTGCTGGCGATGGAGTTCATCGGGCCGTTGATGGCCGATTCCGACCTGGAAGGACTGGTGCTCGGGGTGCTGGTGGTGATGGTCGCCGGGTCGACGATCTATGCTGCCGGAGATTCACATTTCCGGCGAGTCCTGCTGGTCCTGCTGGCAGTCGCGCTGGTTGTCAGTCATTTCATGCGGGCTTTGGTGGACGCCCCGCCCTGGACCATGGCCTACGAAGTGATCGGCGTGGTCATGTTCAGCTACGTCTCCCTGCTTCTGCTGAGCAAGATATTATCCGTACGCAGCGACGTCAGCGGAGAATTGATTGCCGGCGCGGTGGCGGTCTATTTGCTGTTGGGGGCGATCTTCGCGTACCTGTTTGCACTGGTAGAGACGGTGACGCCGGGCTCATTTTTGGACGCGCATTCACAAGCACTCAATTTCCATTATTACAGCATGGTGACCCTGACCACGCTGGGTTACGGTGATATTGTGCCGGTGACGCCAGTGGCGCGAGGTCTGGGCGCCTTTGAGGCCGTGCTGGGTCAGCTGTATCTGACCGTGCTTATTGCGCGTCTGGTCGGCATGCACATCAGCGTGGGCATGGCCGGAAAATCAGATCGATGATCCTGCCGCTCAGATGAGACTCTGGATCCGGGTTTTCATCGAGGCAATTTGCTCAGACGACCATTCGGCCGAATCCTTGAGATGGCCCCACACCGGAGCAGGCCAGCAGGGATCCGACTCGCAGCGGCCGACCACATGCAGATGCATCTGCGGCACCAGATTGCCGATCGCGGCAAAGTTAACCTTGGGATAATCGAGCTCTTCCTTGATCAATCGCGAGACCAGCGCGGCGTCGTCGAGTGCCTTGCTGCGCAGTGTCGCGGGAAGATCCAGCAGATCCTGAAGATGGGTCTCTGGCACCAGGATGAACCAGGGCAGCGTCGCGTTCCGGTGCAGCAGCAGATGGCAAAATCCCAGCTGTCCGAGCGGGTGGCAATCCCTCGCCAGCTGCGGGTGGAGTGTGAAACGCTCGGTATTCGGCTTTGTCGGCATGTCAGTTCTTTCACCTGGACCGGATTCTCAAGTGTCCATATCCAGTATACGCGTACACCCGGCGCAGACGGTCCCCCGGATTACGGCTTCAGCCTGCAGGCGCTTGCCGATAGGGCGCGTGGTTGTAGTACTTCGGCCGCTGGTCGAGCCTGACATGCAGCCAGCGGACGCCCTCGCCGGACGTGCTCAACCAGACCGGTTCGGGCAGGCACAGCCGTTGCCGCAGCGTTGCGCTCACGCGTTCCCACAAGGCGTGTTGCTGGCTGGCCGGGGCCTGCCGGCAGAACGTGGCCAGATGCGCATAGATCTGATCAGGACCGATCGGGCAGGGCGCCACAAGCACTGCATCACCACCGAGGTTCGGAAACACGGCGATGGCGCCGGCTGCCATGTTGCGGTGCGCCTGACGTTGGGGCGCGGAAGTGCTCGCGGAAGACCTCGGGTTCCGCTTCCGCGCCGGCCAGGCTGCGGCTTTCGATCAGCACGAACTCGAACTCGCGATCAAGTCCCGCCGCGTTGAGCGCCGGCGTTTCCCAGTAAAAAGCCGGCCACGGAGCCTGCGCCAGCAGAGCGCCAAAGTAAGTGCGGAACCCGGGGTGGTCTCGCCATGCCGAGAGTACCGCCGACCAGGACATCGTCTGGCGACTGTCCAGCATTCGATAACGCCGAACACGCCCAGCCTGTAACTCCTCGGTTTGACTTGACCAGGGCATAACATCCGCCTGTGAACGCCAGCGTCTCTGCAACCCCGCTGCAAAGAAAAGGCCGGACCGCCCACCGCTTGCGCAGCGCGACGATCCGGCCTCTTTTACCACGCTGGTGTGGCGTGAACCTGGTGTTCACGCCAGCCAGAGCAACTTATTTGATCTCGATCTTGCGCAGATTGTACTGGCCGGTGATCTCGCGCATCCCCGGATAATTCTTCTGTGCATATTCCGAGGTCTCGTCAGCCTTCGCCCCCCATTCCTTCATGAACGCCTCGTAACGAGCCTTGTTGGGCGCCATGTCGGCGGTGTTCGCGAACTTGACGATCAGCAGCAGATTGAAGTCGCCGCTCTGCGGCAGGTCGCTGCGATAAATTGAGTAGTCTTCGATCTGGCCGAGCTTCTTGGCCACTTCGTTACTGGCTACCCAGGTCTTCTTGATGCCTTCCAGATAGGCGTCGTCCATGTTCGGATCGACCTTGATCGTGGTTACCGACCATACCGCCTCGCTGACTTCATAGTCTTCCCACGGAGTCAGGTCGGCACTGGCCGACGAAGCAAACAGGATAGCCACAGCGGCAAACGCGGTCTTCATACGCATAGGGATTCTCTCTCCATAGTTGGTTTATGTTTTGAAGCGCGCCAACCATAGCAGGCAGACCCCGCAATGCACAGCCTGTGACCGGCCCGGCTTTGACGGCAGTGATTCGCAATGATGAAGAGCGCGGCGGCACCTCGCCCCATTCTGATCGACGATGTGGCAGACTTTGTGCTCTTCGACCCGGATCGGCTGATACCGAACCAGGGCGATACCAGATAATCAGGAGAGCAGGGATGTTCAGACACAGCGCGGTCCGGATTCTGACCGTGGCGCTGGCCGCAGCGGTCATGCTGGCGCAGGCATCGGTGGCGGATGAGAAACCGGAGCCAGGGCTCAACGACGAATCACTCTCTGGCCTGGAACTCAGGAGCATCGGTCCGGCATTCATGTCAGGACGCATCGCGGACCTGGTGATCCACCCGCGGAACCGGAACATCTGGTACGTCGCGGTCGGCAGCGGCGGGGTTTGGAAGACGCTCAATCGGGGCACCACCTGGGAGCCGATTTTCGATGATCAGCTGTCCTACTCGGTCGGTGCGCTGGCGCTGGATCCGAATGATCCTGACACCGTCTGGGTCGGCACCGGCGAGAACGTCAGCGGCCGCCATGTCGGTTTTGGCGATGGTCTGTATCGCAGTCGGGACGGCGGCAAAAGCTGGTCCAATATGGGCCTGAAGGCTTCCGAACACATCGGCATGATCCGCATCGATCCGCGAGACTCCAACGTCATCTATGTGGCGGCGCAGGGCCCGTTGTGGTCAGCGGGTGGCGAACGCGGTGTGTACAAGACGATCGATGGGGGTGAGACCTGGCAGCGCATCCTGTCGGCCGGCAAATACACCGGCGCCAACGAAGTCCATCTCGATCCGGTCAATCCCGACGTGGTGTACGCGGTGCTGCATCAGCGGATGCGCAATGTCGCAGTGCTGATCAACGGCGGGCCCGAGTCAGGCATTTTCAAATCCACGGATGGCGGCGCGAACTGGCGCGAATTGACCGAGGGACTGCCCGAAGAAGACAAGGGCAAGATCGGCATTGCGATTTCGTCACAAGATCCGGACGTGATCTACGCCACCATCGAGCTGGCGCGCCGCACCGGCGGTTTCTGGCGCTCCGCGGACGGCGGAGAGACCTGGGAGAAGCGTAACGACTATCTGTCCAGCGGCACCGGGCCGCACTATTACCAGGAACTGTTCGCCAGTCCCCATGCCTTCGATCGCGTATACCAGATGGACGTGTTCCTGCATGTCACCGAGGACGGGGGCAAGACCTTTACCAAGATGCCGCGCGGCGCCAGGCATACCGATCATCATGCGCTGGCCTTCGTGCCGGATGACCCGCTTTATCTGCTCGCCGGCACCGACGGCGGCCTGTACGAGAGTTACGATCTGGGCGCGACCTGGAAATTCGCCGCCAACCTGCCTGTGACCCAGTTTTACAAGGTCGCGGTAGACTATGACCAGCCGTTCTACAACATCTACGGCGGTACACAGGACAATAATACGCAGGGCGGACCTTCGCGCACCGACAACATCACCGGCATCACCAACGCAGACTGGTTCGTCACGCTCGGCGGTGACGGACATCAGCCGGCGGCGGATTACAGCAACGCGGATATCGTCTATGCCCAGTCCCAGCAAGGCTATCTGCATCGGTACGATCGTCGCACCGGCGAGGCAGTATTGATTCAGCCGCAACCGGGCCCCGGCGAGGACAGCGAGCGTTTCAACTGGGATTCACCGATCCTGATCAGTCCGCATGATCCCGCGCGCCTGTATTTCGCCAGCCAGCGAATCTGGCGCAGCGATGACCGCGGGGACTCGTGGACGCCGATCAGTGGCGACCTGTCCCGCGGCCAGGATCGGATGACCCTGCCGATCATGGGACGCGTATGGAGCTTTGACTCGCTCTGGGATCTGCTGGCGATGTCGGTATTCGGCAATGTCACGTCGATTTCCGAGTCACCGCTGGTCGATGGTCTGATCTACGCCGGCACCGACGACGGGCTGATCCAGATCACCGACGACGGCGGCGATACCTGGCGTCGGGTGGACAAGCTGCCGGGCGTGCCGGCCAATTTCTTTGTCAACGACATCAAGGCCGATCTGCACGATCCGGATATGGTGTACGTGGTGGTTGACGACCATAAGTCAGGCGACTTCGCGCCGTATATCCTGAAGAGCGCGGATCGCGGACGCTCCTGGCGCAGCATCGCCGGCAACCTGCCCGAGCGGCATATCGTGTGGCGGGTGGTCCAGGATCACGTCAAGCCCCAACTGCTGTTCGCCGGGACCGAGTTTGGCGTGTTTTTCACTATTGATGGCGGCGGCAAATGGGTGAAGCTCGGCGGCGCGCCAACGATCCCGTTCCGCGATCTGGCGATCCAGACGCGGGAGAATGACCTGGTCGGCGCGACGTTTGGTCGCGGCTTCTATGTGCTCGACGACTACACCGCATTACGCCTGATCGACCCGGGCATGCTGGCCAGTGAAACGGTGTTGTTCCCGATCCGCGATGCCCGCTGGTATGTGCCGAAGCGCCCGCTGGGCTGTGCATTACCGGACTGTAAGGCCAGCCAGGGCGATGCGCTGTTTGTCGCCCCGAACCCGCCGTTTGGCGCAGTGTTCACCTATTACCTGGCGGAAGAGGTACTCACGCAGAAGGGCCAGCGACGTGCTCGTGAGAAGCCGCTGGAGGCCGCGGGAAAAGATACTACGTTCCCCGGCTGGGAAGCCGTCGTTGAGGAGGCGATAGAAGATGCGCCGATGATGGTGCTGACGGTGCGCGATCCCGCCGGCAACGTGGTCCGCAACGTGCCCGGACCGGCCACCGCTGGCTTCCATCGGGTGGCCTGGGATTTGCGCTATACGGAGACCACGCCCTGGGCGCAACCGAACGACGAGGAACCCTATACGCCGCCGGCCGGCGTGATGGCGGTGCCCGGTGTGTACACGGTGACCTTGTCGCGGCGAATAGACGGGCAGCTTCAGGCCGTGGGGCAGCCGCAGAGCTTTGCGGTGAAGTCGATCCGCGATCCGGTCTTGCCTGGTCCGGACCAGGCGCGGCGTCTCGCTTTTGCCAATCAGGCGGCGGAATTGCAGCGTGTGGTCCTCGGCGCGGTCTCGGCGATCGACGAATTGATCCTCGATCTGGATGCGGTACAGCAGACACTGGACCGTTCCGGCGGAGATCCTGCGATGTATGCGGAGGCGGTGGATATCGAGCAGCAGGCTCGGCGTCTGCGCGACCTGCTCAAGCACAGCAAAGAACAGGACGAGCTGCGTTTCCCGGGTCCGCTGTCGATTGAAAAGCGTCTGAACGTCGCCGCCTGGGGCAAGACCACGACCCTTTACGGTCCTACAGCAACCCAGGTGGCCAGCCTCGAGATCGCGAACAGTGAGTATCAGCAGATCGGGCCGCAGGTGCGCAAGCTGATCGACGTCCGCTTCGTTGAGCTCAAGCGCAATCTCGACGCCGCGGGCGTGCCGTGGACGCCGAGCCGCGGGGTGCCGATTGCCGACTAAACACCGCGCGGGCCGAGGGGCGTGGGAACCGGCCTGGCTGGTGTTACTCCTCGGTCTGGCTGCCGATGCTGCCCAGGCGTCGCCCGCGGGGCTGGATGCCATGCAGGTCACGGCAACCCGCGACGCCCAGCTGGTGCAGGATGTCGCGCCGGCAGTCACCGTGGTCGGTGACCAGGAACTATTGCGTGAGAATCCGCAGGTGTTGGCGGAGGCTCTGCGTGGCCAGGTCGGTACCTGGTTTCAGCAAACGACGCCGGGCCAGGGCACGCCTGTCGTTCGTGGACTCAAGGGCTCCCAGCTGCTGAACCTGGTCGACGGCATGCGTCTGAACAATGCGTTCTTTCGCAGCGCGCCGAATCAGTACCTGGCGCTGGTGGATCCGTATGCCACGGCACGCCTGGAAGTCGTCCGCGGCGCGTCGCCCAGCCTGTATGGCTCCGATGCGATGGGCGGCGTGATTCAGGTGTTGACCGAGGAGCCGCATCTCGCCGGAACTCGCTGGGCGATGCAAAGCAAGGTCCACGCGATGGGGGACTATGCTGACCGTGCCCGCGTACTGCGCCTGCAATCCGAAGCGGGCCGCAAGGGCCTGGGATTCATCGGCGGCGTGACCTGGCAGGACTATGGCAATCGAAAGACTGCCGATGGCACGGTAAGCCCTACCGGTTACGACGCCCGGGCCGCTGACCTGAAGTTGCTGGCGGATATCGCAGAGCGCTCGGAACTGATGCTCTCGGTGCAGTATGCCAACCAGCCCAACACGCCGCGGATAGACGAGCTAGTGACTGGTTTCGGCGAGGACCAGCCATCGTCCGAGATCTATGAGTTTCGTCCTAACCGGCGCCTGTTTTATCACGGCCGTTATCGTTGGGTGGCCGCAGACGGGTGGCTGGAGCAGGTCGAAATCCACCTCGCGCGTCAGGTCATTATCGATGACCGCCGCAGCCGTGAATTCGATTCCGACATTACTCTCCGCGAGGACAACAAGAGCACGCTGGACGGTTTGACAGTGCAGGCGAACTGGTCTCCAGCCTCAGCGCTGAGCGTGATTACTGGTGCAGAGTTTTACGCGGACACCATCGACAGTCGCCGCACGGCCACCGATTCGGCGACTGGTGTCGGCACAACGGTGCCCGGCCGGTTTCCGGATCACTCGACCCTGGACAGCGCTTCGGCCTATCTGGTCGCCGATCTCGCGGTGTCTCCGCGTCTGAGCTTCGGCGCCGGCGCCCGCTACAGCCGCTTCGACATCAAGCTGCCGCAGGCGCTCGATGGCGCCAACGTGAGGCTCAAACCGGACGACCTGACCGGGGACGTCCACGCCGCCTGGCGCTGGACGCCGACGATCAACCTGGTCACCAATCTCGGGCGCGGTTTCAGGGCACCGAACATCTTCGATCTGGGTGCCCTCGGCCCGCGTCCGGGCAATCGCTTCAACGTGCCGGCGGAAGACCTGAATCCGGAAACGGTGATCAGCGTCGATCTCGGTCTGAAGATCGATAAGCGCCGATGGCAGGCAGAGTTGTTCGTATTCCACCTGGACTATGACGACAAGATTACTTCGGTATCTACCGGAGAGACTACGGCCGACGGCCGGGATATCGTCACCAGCGTCAACGCGAACAAGGTCCGCCTGGCCGGGGTCGAGGCTGGCGGCCGCTTCGAGCTCAGCGACCGCCTGCAACTGTATGGCGTACTCAACTACACCCGGGGCAAGGAGCGCGAACCCGATGGCAGCGACAACCCGGCCGATCGCGTCCCGCCGCTGAACGGCAAGCTCGGATTGGTCTACACGGGTCTGCCCAATGTCCGCGTCGAGCCTTACCTGCTGTTCGCCGATGATCAGGGCCGGCTCAGCCCCCGGGATGAGCAGGATCCGAGGATCGATCCCGATGGCACTCCGGGCTGGGGGACCGCAAATATCGACCTGGCCTGGTATCCGAACAATAACCTGGAGCTGGGCTTGCGTGCCGAGAACCTGCTGGACAACAGTTACCGCGAGCACGGTTCCGGTATCGATGCCCCCGGCATAAACCTGGCGCTGCGCGCGAACTGGATATTCTGATCGGGTCCCTGTCTGGCGGCACTGCCTGCGTGACCTGATCGCTGACCTCGTTGTCCCTGCGGCGCTGCTCCCGAAAGCCTCGGCTGCCCGGGTGCCGCCCGCCGGCGTCGACCACGCGACGCTGACATTCGGACCCGGTCGCGACCGCGATATGTTTGCCTATAATAGGCAGGCGGCCATGCCTGCGCTTTCCAGAGCCCGGCCGAAGGACACCCGATGCGGCTGATCAAGACACTGGTTTCCCTGATGATTCCACTGGCGATCCTGGTCGCCGGCGTGGAATTTTCCTTGCGCCTGTTGCCGCAGGTGATTCCGTTGCCCCTGCTCCAGCACTTCCAGCCTGATCTGCGCACCCGCATCGCTGAGGCTCGGGACCTGCCGACGAGGAATGATGCCATCGCGATGGAAAGAGACGATGGCGGGCCTCTGCTGCGGCGCTACCGGCCGCTGACGGAAGTAACCTGGGCATTCCGGGACGAAGGCGCGGTGCAGTCCATCGTCACCGATGAACTGGGATTTTGTAATCCGCCGGAGAACAGTTATCAGCGGCCGCAGATCGACATCATCGCTATCGGTGATTCGTTTACCTGGTGTCATACGGTGCCGCCGGCAGACGCATGGCCGGCAGTATTGGCCAGGCTTTCCGGAGAAAGCGTCTACAACCTGGGCATGCCCAGCATCGGATTGTACGAATACCTGGTCATCCTGCGCCGCTTCGGTCTGGCCAAACAGCCGCACGTCGTGGTGATGAACGTCTACGAGGGCAACGACCTGCGCGATGCGATGTGGTACTGGGCGTATCGCAATGGTCGTGGCGACCCCGCTGCCGCGCGCGCCTGTGACGGGCTTGTTTGCCGGACGCTGGGCTCTCGCAGCTACGTCTACAATCTGCTGGCAGCCAGCTACATCGAGTATCTGCAACCGCGCTTCGCCAGGCGGGACCCGCCGCCGGACGCCGCCTTCGAGGCGATCGATACCAGTGACCTAAATTTCTATTACACGCTGGAGTTCGACGATCGCGAGATCCCGTTCAATCTGCGTAATGCGGACCGCGACGAGATCGCGCTGGCTACCGCGCTGGCCGCGGGAGAATTGTCGCCGCAGATGTTTGACGCGGCGCTGCAGAGCTTCGTCGAACTGGCAGCCGCGCACGATTTTATCCCCGTGGTGACCTACACGCCGTCCGCACACACCGCTTACGCGGGCTACGTCCGTTTTGAACAACCTGCGGTGGCGCCGTTGCTGGCTGCGATGAGCGCGCGCTTAAGAGATTACTTTCAGGCGTCTGCGTCGCGCCTCGGGTTTTATTTCCTCGACCTGACCGGACCGCTGCAGACGGTTATCGCCGAGCAGGGCCCGCGCCGGTCCGAGCAACTGCTCTATTATCCGGCGTCGATCCATTTCTCCGTGCTGGGTAACCGTCGCGTCGCGAAGATCATCGAAGGATTCTTGCAGCAGCTTCCGGATACAGTTCCAGCCGGGGCGCCGGATCCGCAATAGTCCGCCGCGACAATCAGGATCCGCGCATCAGCGGCCAATGATCAGACATCCGTGACCTGTCACCGGTCCGGCCTCAGCATTACCCTTCAGGCCAGCGCAATCGCGTCCAGGAACTCGGCGCCGTAGCGTTGCAGCTTGACCTCGCCGACGCCGGTGATCTCCAGCAATTCTGCTTCGGTAGCCGGTCTGCGCCGACTCATCTCTACCAGCGTTGCGTCGCCGAACACGACGTAGGGCGGCACGCCCTGATCCTGCGCCAGTTGTTTGCGCAATGCCCGCAGGACTTCAAACAGGCCCTCGTCCGCCGGCGTCAGCCCGGCGGCCGACCTTGAGCGCTGTTTGCGTTTTTCCCTGATCCGCGGTCTCGCCAGGCGCAGCGACTGCTCGCCGCGCAGCACCGGTCGCGACTTGTCAGTCAGTTTGAGCACTGAGTAATTGGTGATGTCCTGGCTGAGCAGGCCGAGGTGGATCAGTTGCCGTAACACCGAGCTCCACTCGGCGTCGCTCATCTGCGCGCCGATGCCGTAAGTGGACAGCTTGTCGTGATGCAATTTGCGTATCCGCTCGGTGTCGGCGCCGCGCAGCACATCCACCACATGCTTGATGCCAAAGCGCTCACCCACCCGATACACGCAGGACAGGGCTTTTTGTGCCTCAACCGTTGCGTCGAAGGTCTCCGGAGGATTGAGACAGATATCGCAGTTGCCGCAGTCTTGTTCCAGCGCCTCGCCAAAATAGCCCAGCAGCACCCGCCGCCGGCAGCTCAGGCTTTCGGCCAGGCCGACCATCGCCTGCAGTTTGTGTGCCTCGATCCGGCGTTGCTCGGGGTTGGCGTTACTCTCCAGCTGACGGCGTGCGGTGACCACATCCTGGGCGCCATAGAGCAGCAATGTCTCGGAGGGCAAACCGTCGCGGCCGGCGCGGCCGGTTTCCTGGTAGTAACCCTCGATATGCCTTGGCATGTCGAAATGGACCACAAACCGGACGTTGGGTTTGTCTATGCCCATGCCGAACGCGACCGTGGCCACAACGATGTTAAGGTCGTCGCGCAGGAACCGCTCCTGCACGTCGCGACGGATCTCGGCCGACAATCCGGCGTGATAAGCTGCCGCCTGGTAACCGGCCAGTTCCAGGTGGGTTGCAACTTCCTCGGTGCGCTTGCGCGATAACGCATAAACAATGCCGGATTCCTGCTGACGGGTGGCAAGAAAGCGGCTCAGCTGATCCATGGGCCGATGTTTCTCCAGCACCGTGTAGCGGATATTCGGGCGATCAAAGCTGCTGATATAGCGCGGCGCGGCGCCGAGACCGAGGCAACGGACGATGTCGTCACGCGTATGCGGATCGGCGGTGGCGGTGAGCGCCACCAGCGGGATCCCTGGAAAACGCCCGCGTAGCTCCCCGAGAGCAGCATATTCGGGACGGAAATCATGTCCCCACTGGGACACACAATGCGCCTCGTCCACCCCGATCAGGGCGACCGGGATGTCGTCAATACGGTCGAGGAAATCCGGCGACATCAATCGCTCCGGAGCGACATACAGCAGGTCCAGCTCGCCGGCATGCAGTCGGGCCAGCACCTGTCGGGCTTCCCCGGAGGCCAGCGACGAGTTGTAACAGGCAGCGGCAACGCCGTTTGCGATCAGCGAATCCACCTGGTCCTTCATCAGCGAAATCAAGGGCGACACGATCAGCGCGACCCCTGGACGAAGCAGAGCGGGGAGCTGATAACACAGCGACTTTCCGCCGCCGGTCGGCATCAACACGAAAGCGTCGCCGCCCGCGATTACGCCTTCGATAATTTCCCGCTGCAAAGGGCGGAATTGATGCAGGCCGAACACCCGCTGCAAGGTGGCCGCAAGCTCGTCTTTTGGAAGGTCGTTGGCGGCCATTTATCTACAGAAAATCCATGCGCGGTTCTCGGCAGGCCGCGGTATGGCCGGCAATCGCCGGAGCGATGATCGTGCCAAACCGGCTTTGCATGGCGGGTCCGGGGAGCCGTGCCGCCCGGACCCGCCGCGGCATGCGTGCGTTCACCGCCGCGCGAGATAATTCAGTCGTCGTCTATCACGATCTCTGTGACGACGACTTCTTCCTCGCCGAATTCCTCGTTCGCATCCTCGTCGACCTCGTCGGCAACATCATCGGCAACGTCCTCCGGGATCCGGGCGCCGGCTCCAAAATAGGTACCGTCCGGTGCCAGATGGCAGGTGTCGCCCTGCACCATGCTGTCGTCGGGGCAGCGAGTCATGTTGCCGCCACCGGTGCAGGCGGCGGCAAACATGAACATCAGTAAAGTCGGGATTCTGAACGAACGCATGGCCGAATCAGGCCGGCGTGACATTCTCGGCCTGAAGGCCCTTGGGTCCCTGCTTTACTTCCATGGTGACTTTTTGGCCATCGACGAGAGTCCGGCGGCCTTCGGAATTGATTGCGGAATGGTGGACGAACACGTCGGGACCGTCCTCCTGCTCGATAAAACCGAACCCTTTCTGGTCGTTGAACCACTTGACGGTTCCGGAAACTACTGGACCTGACATGCTTACCTCACTACTGATACGTAATTAACCGGCGGGCTGATCCCGCGGAAGGCCAGTCTTACCACAAAGACGCGAACAAATCCCGCGAAAACGACGCCAGGCGCCGGTCGGTGGAACCGCTGGCGGGCAGCCAGCAATGGCCCCAAGGGCCTGTGCATCCGGTGCCGGTTCGCAATTCCGCAGGTTTCCTAAGGATTTTCAAGGTATTCATCAGGACGCCGCCGCCAGGAAACCGCATGATAGGGCCGAGGGTTCAGAGATCGCTGGGTATTTGCGCTCTGGCTCATATACTTCCATTGGACGTCTCATTAATCGCCCGGGTCCGCTGGGCTTTACGGGCAGGAGAACAAGCATGACCAGATTCATTTTTGCCGGGCTGATTGTCGCGGGATCCCTGCTCGCCACCGGATGTGCCAGCCAGCACCTCAAAGATGTGCGCGCAGAGGATACCGACAAACTCACCGTCGGCACCGTTCAGCGCGAGGTGCGTATTGGCATGTCGGGGGCCGAGGTGGCCCAGGTGCTGGGTTCGCCAAATATCGTTACCACTGATGAGCAACGCCGGGAGACCTGGATCTACGACAAGATTTCCAGCGAGGTAGCGTACTCCCGCAGCAGCGTGGGCATCGTCGGCTTGATATTCAGCAGTTCCGGTGGCGGCCTTGGTGGCGGCAGCGCGGCTTCCGGGGCGAGCTCCAGCTCGCAGCGGACGCTGACCGTGGTGATCAAGTTTGACGAAAACGACATGGTCCGCGACTTCTCCTACCACACATCCAGTTTCTGACCGCAAGCCGGGAGCGCATGATGATTGGTGATACCTGGTCGGCAGGGGCGCGCAGCCTGCCACTGCTGGCGGCGGCCCTGTTGCTCGGCGCGTGTGCCGGTAATCGGATACCGACGGACGCTCTGCGCCTGCACGAATCCTCGCTCGAGCAGCGATCGAAGCAGAGCAGGATCTTCGCGGCGGAATCGGAAGCAGCGATTCTTGCTGCCTCGGTCGCGGTGCTGCAGGACATGGAATACAACCTGGAGTTGATCGAAAAACCGCTGGGGGTCCTGACCGCGTCAAAAAAGGTCGATGCCGACTCCACTTCGCAGAAAGTCGGCCTGATCACCCTGGATGTGCTGTGCGCGATAACCGGTTCCAGCTGTTCCAATTACTCCACGGCCTCGGATGAGCAGGTGGTAACCCTGACTCTGGTCGTGACTCCAAGCCTCGCGCGGCCGAATGATTTCGTCGCCCGGGTCACCATCCAGTACGTGGAGTTCGACAAGATGCATCGGGTGAAAGTACGTTCCGTCATCGAGGACGCCGAGGTCTACCAGGATATCTTCACCAAGCTGTCGCAATCGCTGTTCCTTGGAGGCACCGAATGAACCGTATTACCAGGATGATTCCGACCCTGTTCATGCTGGGTCTGATCACCGCCTGCGCCAGCGCTCCGCCGAACGTGACCGGCACCGGCAGTCAGCTGCAGACCAGACAGATGCAGACCCGCGAATATGACACGCTGGACCAGGCCAAGACGCTGCGCTCGGTGATCTCTACCCTGCAGGATCTGGGGTTTGTGATCGACACCGCTGATCTCGCTCTCGGCACAGTCACCGCGACGCGGGAAGACAAATACACCATGCGTATGACCGTGACTGTGCGCGAGAAGGACGGTCAGCGCGTCCTGGTGCGGGCCAATGCCCGAATTGGCGAGGACACGGTGACTGATCCGCTCACCTATCAGGATTTCTTTGTCGCTCTGGACAAGGCGATGTTCCTGACCCGGGAGCAGGTCGACTAGCCCTCCGCGCACCAAGGCCCGCCCAGGACCTCTCAGGACCCCCTCGCTTGTGGCTACGTTTGACGTAGAGTAATCACTATCCGCGACACGCTGGCGCCCCGCGCCGGACCGAGTATCGATTTTTAGACGGAGGCAGTGATGGCGGTCGAAACAGTCGAGGCCCAGCAGGCACTCGTTGAGTTGCTGGACAAGGGCGCCCCCGGAGAGGTCATCGAGGAGCTCCTCGACGGCCTTGACTCTGAAGAGATCGTGCGCGCGGTCTTCCGGCTAAGGGAAGACCAGCAGCGAGACTTGTTGAAATCCATCGCTCCTGACCGTGCGGCAGAACTGATCGAGTACCTGCCCGACACTATGGTCGCCGATCTGATCGACGATATGAGCGCCCACGAGGCGGCCGCGATCGTCGAGGAGATGGCCAGTGACGAGCGCGCCGACCTGCTGGCAGAACTGGACGAGGGCGATGCCGAAGCCATCATCGGGCACCTCGATGAAGAGGACGCTGACGAAGTCCGGCATCTGATCAGCTATCCGGCAGACGTGGCCGGCGGCCTGATGATGACCGAATTCGCCGCGTACCCGATGTCGACCACCGTGCGCGAGGTGGTCGACAACATCACTGGCCGGGAAGGTGACTACAGTTACGTCACCGTCCACTACATCTATGTCGTGGTCAAGAAGCGCAAGCTCAAGGGCGTCCTGCGTTTGCGTGACATGGTGTTCTCTGACCCGGACGCGACCATTGGTTCCATCGCCCAGCCGGCGGAAAGCGTCAGGCCGGACACCAGTCTGTCGACGCTGAGCAGATTCTTCGATGAGCACGATATTGCGGCAGTGCCGGTGGTCGATGAACGCGGCATGTTGCTCGGCATCGTGCGGCGGCGGTCGGTACTCGAGGCGCTGGCTGAGAAATCCGAGACCGACAGCCTGAAGTCCGCCGGTATCGTCGGCGGCGAGGAATTGCGCAGCATGCCGACGCTGTTGCGTTCCCGGCGCCGCCTCACCTGGCTGACCGTGAACATCGGTCTGAACATTATCGCCGCCAGTGTCATTGCGATGTACGAAAGCACCCTCGCCGCGGTGATCGCATTGGCCGTGTTCCTGCCTATCGTCTCGGACATGAGCGGTTGTTCCGGCAACCAGGCGGTCGCAGTGAGTATGCGTGAGCTGACCCTGGGCGCAGTGCTGCCACGGGATTGGCTGCGTGTATGGCGCAAGGAAGTGACCGTGGGGCTGATCAACGGACTGGTGCTCGGGTGTTTGCTGGCGCTGGCGGCGTGGGCCTGGAAAGGCATTCCGGTCCTCGGGCTGGTGGTTGGAGCGGCACTGGCGCTCAATACGATGGTGGCGGTGTCGATTGGCGGTACCGTACCGCTGATTCTCAAGGGCATGGGCGTGGATCCGGCTGTCGCCTCCGGTCCGGTGCTGACCACGGTGACCGACATGTGCGGGTTCTTTCTGGTGCTGAGTCTGGCCAGTCTCGCGCTGCCGTGGATCGTATAGGGACCGGCACAGCACACCGCTTTGCCTCGGCTGATCCGTCAGCTCGCAGGACCACGTAAACTGTGGCCTGACTTCTGCCCCGAATTGTGCACAGGATCAATGGATGAATAATCAGGAGAAACGCACCGCGCCGCTGGACATGGATGGCGAGACCTTTCGCCAGCTCGGCTACCGTCTCGTAGACCAGGTGGCGGAATTTCTGGACACGTTGCCCGAACGGCCGGTGACCCGCGGGGAGACGGTACAGCAGATTCGCGCGTTGCTGGGCGAGGGCGCTTTGCCTGAATCCGGGATGCCGGCGGGGGAACTGCTGGATCAGACCGCGGAGCTGTTGTTCGAACACTCCCTGAACAACGGTCACCCGCGGTTTATGGGCTACATCACCTCGTCCGCGGCGCCGCTGGGGATGCTCGGTGATCTGCTGGCGGCGGCGGTGAATCCCAATGTCGGCGGCTGGCAGTTGTCGCCGGTGGCGGCGGAAGTCGAAGGTCAATGCGTACGCTGGATCGGCGAACTGCTCGGCTATCCGGCCGGTTGCGGCGGTTTGATGGTCAGCGGCGGCAACGTGGCCAATATGATCGGGTTCTTCGCCGCGCGACGCGCGATGCTGGGCGCAACGATCCGCGACCACGGCGTCGCCGGCGCCGGTCCGGCCTGCGTCTATGCATCCAGAGAGACCCACACCTGGCTACAGAAGGCAGCGGATCTCTCCGGTCTGGGCACCGGTGCGATCCGCTGGGTCGATACGCTGCCGGATTGCAGCATGGATGTCGGGGCCCTGGCCCGGCAATTGCGGCAGGATACCGAGTCCGGCCTGAAACCCTTCATGGTGATCGCCTCGGCCGGCACGGTCAGCACCGGCGCGATCGACGACATGAGCGCGATCGCTGCGCTTTGCCGCGAACACAGGCTCTGGTTCCATGTCGACGGCGCCTATGGTTCGCCGGCTGCTGCGTTGCCCGAACTGGCGCAGGACTTCGCCGGCATGAAAGAGGCGGACTCGCTCGCCATGGACCCGCATAAATGGTTGTACAGCCCTCTGGAAGCCGCGTGCGCGCTGGTTCGCGATCCGGCCAGGCTCACCGACGCATTCAGTTTTCAGCCTGTCTACTACCATTTCGAGCGTGGCGAACTCGAGGGTCTCAACTACTACGAATACGGGATCCAAAATTCGCGCGGCTTCCGTGCGCTGAAGGTATGGCTGGCATTGCGCCAGATCGGCCGCACCGGCTACCAGCAGATGATCCGGGATGACATTGCGCTGGCACGTAAGCTTTATCAGGCCGCTGACGCGCATCCCCTGCTCGAGGCCGTCACCCAGGGTCTGAGCATTACCACCTTCCGCTTCGTACCTGAAGGCATCGATGGTCAGTCGCCGGACGCCGGCGAGTATCTGAACGACCTCAACCGGCGCCTGCTGACCGAACTCCAGATCAGTGGCGAGGTCTTCCTGTCCAACGCGGTGGTGGACGGCGCCTATCTGCTGCGCGCCTGCATCGTCAATTTCCGCACCAGCAGTCGGGATATCGAAGCCGTGCCGGAAATCGTCGTGCGCGTGGGTGAGCGACTCCACCGGGACGGCATCCGCTAGTTGCGGCGCCAGGCACAACAAGGAAGCGAGGACTCCTGAGACCGCCGGCCGGTCACAGGCGAGCCGCCGGCCTCGATACGGGGGCGCCTGTTCCGGACCCATCCATTGGGAAAAGACCGGAATTGCACCTACTATCTGACTGGGCGTCGCGTTCAGGGCCGGCCAGGCGAGAGCGGCCTGCCCGGGCACCGTGGCGGCAAGAAGCGGAAGAGATCATCCTATGACCTTCCGCGCACACCAGGGCGCAGTCGAATGACCAGCACAGGCCAGGACATTGCCGGGTTGCTCACCTACGCTGAGGACGGCATCTATCTGCTTACCGCGGCCTTGCTGGCAGCCACCGCGCTGATATTGCTGGTGACGACCGCGCGGTCCCTGGTGCGCTCGCTGCGGGCCGGCCCGGTCCTGCTTGAGGCGCTGAAAGCCCTCGACTCCCTGCTGCTGGTTCTGATGATCGTCGAACTGCTGCACACGATCCGGCTGTTTATCGTCGAGCACGCGCTGGTGCCGGAGCCGTTCCTGATCGTGGCCCTGATCGCGGGTGTCAGGCGCATGCTGATCCTCACCACAGAAGCGTCTCAGTACATCCAGAACAAGCCCGAGCAGTTCCGGATGGCGATGCTCGAGATGGGTCTGCTGGTGATCTCCTTCCTGGTCATTGCCGGATCCATATATGTTCTGCGCCAGCTTGCACCTGCCTGAGCGGCCACAGCGCCAGCGGACAACCCGGATTCCGATCGCGCGCGCGAACGCCTGGATTCGAGACGAGCTAATATCGCTGAAGTCGCCGATGCCGCGCGAAAACCGCGCGCCATCGGATCCGCCGGAACACCCACAGATCGTTGACAGACACGCGGGCGAATCATGGCGATCGAGGATAGCTTCAATTTCCGCCGGGTCAGCGACACGCTGACCACCTCCGGCGTGGTCGGAGCCGAACGGCTCAAAGAGTTGTCTGCGCTTGGCTACCAGGCGGTGATCAATCTGTTGCCGGATTCAAGCGAGTTTGCGGTCGCGGATGAAAGAGCGCGGGTCGAGTCCCAGGGCATTGCCTATGTTCACATCCCGGTGGACTTCGGACGTCCGGCGCGAGCCGACTTTGAGCAATTCGTCGCGGCCATGGACAACATCGACCAAAAGAAGCTTCATATCCATTGCGCCGCCAATTATCGCGTCAGCGTGTTTTACTCGCTTTACGCACAAGGCAAGGGCTTGTGGGACGCCAAGGCGGCCAGCAGTTTTGTCTCCAGTGTGTGGGAGCCACGTGACCATCCGGGCTGGCCGGATTTCATCGCCGAAATACTGCGGTAGTCTGCGTGCTGTCTGCGCAGACAACGCAAGGCGTGATCAGTCGTCTGTGGGTGGTACAGGTTTCGGCCCGCGGCGCAGGGCATTAGTGGAGCCGGGCGCCAGCTGCAGCGAGATTCGGGGCCCGCCTGCCCATCCATCGCCAGATCAGTCCGGGCACAGCGCGGACCGGGCCGCCTGGCCGCCACAGGCAGATGGTCGGAGTCTGACTTATGTTGATCATTCGGCGGACGAGAGATCCGCGGGGGTCTTCGCACCGCTGACGCTGGCCCGCCGCAAAAGCCGTCCCGGCCCGATCTATTCGGCGGTAACCGGCGCCAGTCCACGATCACGCAGCAGTGCGCCGACGTCGGCATCACGACCGCGGAAGTTACGATAAGCCTCTGCCGGATCCACCGCATTGCGCGGTGCGAACAGGGTGTCGACCATCTTTTTCGTCAGCGCCTGGTCATAAAAGCCGTCCGGCGACTCGACGAAAGCCTCCGCCGCATCCGCGGTCAGCACGTCGGCCCACATGTATCCATAGTAGCCGGCAGAGTAGCCTTCGCTGGAAAACACATGGTGGAAATGCGGGCTGCGGTGGCGCATCACGATGGCATCCGGCATGCCCAGCTCGGCCAGCACTTCGCGCTCGAACGCGTCAGCGTCGATATCGTCCACGTCTGCGGTGTGAAACCGCAGGTCCATGATCGCTGAGCCCAGATATGAGACCGTCTTGAAGCCCTGGTTAAAGGTGCGGGCGCGGCGGATCTTTGCAACCAGCTCGGGAGGGATCGGCTCACCGGTATCTACGTGCAGCAGATATTTCTCTATCACCGGATCGGTCAGCAGCCAGCGCTCGAGCAATTGAGACTGGAACTCGGTGTAGTCGCGCACGCCGGTATTCAGCGAGCGGTAGTCCACTTGCGAGGCCAGCGCGTGCAGCGCGTGACCAAACTCATGGAACAGCGTTTCCGCATCGTCCAGCGAGATCAGCACCGGCTCGCCGGGCTTACCGGCGACAAAATTGGAGTTGTTCGCAACCAGCACTACCTGTTTGCCGTCGGCGGTGTCGTGGCCGCGATATGAAATCGCCCAGGCGCCGGACCGCTTGCCCTGCCTTGCGAAAGGGTCCAGATACCATAAGCCGACCAGTGCGCCGCTGGGTTTCTTGCGAACTTCCCAGACGCGCACCTGCTGATCGAACACCGGCACCGACCCCTCCGGCACCGGCGTGAATTCAAAGTCGAACAGCTCCCCCGCGACGAAGAACATGGCTTCGCGCAGATTTTCCAATTGCAGATACTGTTTGACTTCGTTTGAATCGAGGTCGTAACGGGCCTTGCGCACCTGCTCTGCGTAATACCTGTAATCCCAGGGCTCGATGGTAATGCCGGCACCTTCGGCATCGGCCATCGCCTGCATGTCGGTGATTTCTTCCTCCGCCCTGGCCAGCGCGGCGGGCCATACCGCCATCATCAACTCCATAGCCCGCTCCGGGTTGCCGGCCATGCGGCTCTGCAGGCGCCAGGCGGCGTAGTTGTCATACCCCAGCAATTTGGAACGTTCATCGCGCAGTTTCAGAATCTGGGCGATCAGCGCATTGTTGTCATGCTCGTCACCGTTATCGCCGCGACTGTAAAAATTGCGCCAGACCTGCTCCCGCAGTTCGCGCTCGGTCGAGAACTTCAGGAACGGATCCATCGCCGAGCGGGTGTTGGCGATCGCATATTCACCCGGGCGCCCGCGCTCTTCGGCAGCGGCGGCGGCAGCGCTGACCAGGGACTCGGGCAGCCCGCCCAGCTGGGCGGCATCGAGGTAGACCACGTCATTCTCTTCATCGGCCAGCAGATTGCTGGCGAAACGCGCCTGTAATTCGGCCAGCTGGCTGTTGATTTCGGAGTAGCGCTCCCGCGCCTCGCCTTCCAGCGTGGCGCCATGGTCGAGATATTTCAGATAGGTCAGCTCCACGAGCCGACGATCCTGAGGGCGCAGGGTCTGCATTTCCTCGCTCTCGTACACCGCCTTGATCCGCTCAAACAGTGCATGGTCCTGATAGATCGAGGTTTCGAACGCGGCGATGCGCGGCGCGATCCTCGCCCGGATCGCCCTGAATTCCGGGGACGACAGGTTCGAGCCCCAGATGCTCTCGTAGACGTCGACGCGTTCGAAATCCCTGCCCGCGCGCTCGAGGGCTACGATCGTGTTGACGAAGTTCGGTGGCTCCGGATTGCTGGTGATGGCCGCTATCTCGGCCAGCTCCATGGCCATGGCTGCTTCCAGCGCGGGCTCGAGTTGATCGAGTTCCATGTGGTCAAAGGCCGGTACCCCGCCGTAGGGTCCGGTCCAGGGCGCGAGGAGCACGTTTTCCTGATCGGCGACTTGCGACGGCTGCTCTGCTTGCGGGGTTCGCGAACATCCGGACACGGCGACAACGGCCACCAGAGCCAGAAGATTCAGGAAATTCCTGTTCGGTATCAACCACTTGCTTGCCATCGAGCCGCGTTCTCCGTTCAAATCAGCCGAATATATTAACCTCAGTGGTCGCGCGTCGACAGTCGGCGAAGCCCGAGAAACCCCGCGTCCGGCCCCTGGAACCGCAGGGCGAAGCCAGGTCCGGCGCAGCATGGCGACCTGAGCGGCTTGAGCAGATTGATCGTAACTTATTGTTTTTAAGTAATTATGTCTGTTCCGGAGATCTCTTAGGAAAGACCCGGCTGATTTTGCCAGGGCGTCACTGTTGCATCGCAGCATTTATTGCTAGGCTATGCTCATGCGCTACTCCAACGCCTATCAGGAAAACCGAACGCTGGATGACGGATCCCGGCTCATCCTGCGGATGGTGCAGCCTTCGGACAAGGCCGCCTTCCGCGAGGGTTTGACCCGGCTGTCGGATCGCACCCGGTACCAGCGCTTCATGGCGCCAAAAACCGAGTTCACCGATTCCGAGCTGGAGTTTTTGACCGAGGTCGATGGCGACAAGCACCTGGCGATCGTCGCCGGTCACGAGCGCTCTGAGGACGACCCGGAGGGTATCGGCGTCGCCCGGATTGTGCGCCTGGATGAAGATCCGCAAACCGCCGAACTGGGCATCGTCGTGGCGGACGCCTGGCAACATCGCGGCATCGGCAGAATGTTGCTGGAGCGTATCGTTGCCGCCGCCTCGGAGCGGGGCGTGCGGCGCATCCGCGCTCAGGTCCTGGCAGACAATCGCCAGGTGCTGGGCTTGCTCAAGGACTACATCGTCGACAGCCAGGTCACCGCTGACCACGGCGTATTGACCGTCGAATTTCCGCTCCCGGAGCAGAACCCGGCGGACGTCGTCGACGATCTGCTGGTGCTTATCCGCGCCGCCGCGCAGAGCGTATCGGTCACGCCGGAGCTGATCAGCGAGCTTGCCGCGCATCCTTTCGATTCGGCATTGGGCCTGGTGAACCATGTTGCGCGCAAGGTAACCCGGCCCTTGTTGAAGCACGTGGATCGAAAGCAGGCGCCCGAACTCTAGGTCCGGGGGACAGGTCGGTTTTCAATCGATCGACCATCTGGTCTCGACAAGGCTGCCGAGACGTCATCGATCGGCTCGCGGCGGCTCAACAATTTGCCAGCATCGGGCGATGCGGACTCGCCCGGTGTTGCGCCGCAACGCCGGCTTGGCCCAGAATCATCGGCATTCCAGGCTGACGGCCGCCTCATGCATCGGCTCCGACCCAATCGACCCGGCTTTGCCAACCTCCGCGGTGATCTGTTCGGCGGGTTGACCGCGGCTATCGTCGCGCTGCCCCTGGCCATCGCCTTTGGCGTCGCCTCGGGCGCGGGCCCGGTCGCCGGCCTTTACGGGGCGATCTGCGTCGGTCTGTTCGCCTCGCTTTTCGGCGGTACTCCCGCGCAGATCTCCGGACCGACCGGCCCGATGACGATTGTCGCCGCCTCCGTATTTACCATGTACGCAGGGCAGCCGGCCATCGCCTTCACCGTGGTGATGATGGCCGGAGCCTTTCAGATCCTGTTCGGGATGCTGCGCATCGGACGCTTTATCAATCTGATGCCGTACCCGGTGATCTCGGGTTTCATGACCGGGATCGGCTGCATCCTGATCATCATGCAGATCGAGCCGCTGCTCGGTTATGCGAGCCCGACCAGCGTAAGCAACGCGCTGACTGTACTGCCCGAGAATCTGGCACGGCCAAACTGGCAGGCGGTAGCAGTCGGTCTGGTTGCGTTCGCGCTTTGCGCCGCGACGCCGCGGCGGGTTGGCAGGATAATCCCGCCGCCGCTACTGGCGCTGGTTGCAGCAGGGTTGCTGACCCTGTATTTCGACCAGGTTGCGGTCATCGGTCAGATCCCGTCCGGGCTGCCCGACTGGCAACTGCCCCGGTTCGATCTCGGCGAACTCAACCACATGCTGGTGTCCGCCGCGGTGCTGGCGGCGCTGGGTTCTATAGACAGCCTGCTGACGTCGCTGGTCGCCGACAACGTCACCCGCAGTTTTCATGATTCCGACAAGGAACTGGTCGGGCAGGGAATCGGGAATTTCGTTGCAGGAATTGCCGGCGGCATACCCGGTGCCGGCGCAACCATCCGCACGCTGACCAACGTCAAGGCCGGCGGGCGGACGCCCTTGTCAGGGATGATTCATGCACTCGCTTTGCTCGCGCTGGTGCTCGGCCTTGGACCCCTGGTCGCGTTTGTGCCGCACGCGGCGCTGGCCGGGATCCTGACAAAGGTCGGCATCGACGTCATCGACTGGCGCTATCTCAAGCGGATGTTCCGGGCGCCACTCGTGGACCTGTTGCTGATGCTCGTCGTGCTCTTGCTGACCGTGTTCGTAGACGTGGTTACGGCCGTCGCCGCAGGGGTCGTGATGGCCAGCCTGGTCTTCGTCAAGGAGGCGGCGGAAACGCAGATGGAGTCAATTCAGACCATTTCCGATCCGGACCATGCGCGGTTTTTTACCGCGGAGGAGGCGGCTCTGTTCCGCCGCTGTCAGGGTCGGGCGCTGATGCTGCACTTGTCTGGCCTGATCAGCTTTGCGGCCGCCAACGAGATGACCCGGCGTTTCTCGATGGTCGGGAGCTACGATGTTCTGCTGATCGATCTGCTCGAAGTGCCCCGTGTTGACGGCAGCGCGGCGCTGGCGCTTGAGGAGACCATAGTGCGGGCTGCGGAGGCCGGCCATCCGGTGATGCTTATCGGTCTGAACCTGCGTGTCGCCCGCTTGCTTGGCCGCATGGGTATTCTCGACAAGGTGCGCGACACAGAGCGCTTCGCCACCCGGCAACAGGCGCTCGAACACGCTGTTGAACTGATACGGCAGAACTAGTTCCGGCGCCTTCCTGCCGTTGACGGTGAGCGCAGGCGAATCAGCCAGGCTGGATATTTATATAAGACCCGCCTAATATTAAGCCTTGTCCGGCCCGGTTACGGTCGGGCTGTATCCGACGCACTGGTGCCGGCCGCGTTCCGGTTTCCGCCGGACCAAACATTGCGAGAGTCCATCATGACCAGGTACGACAGGAATTTTGTTGCCACGCTGCCAGCCATGCTGCTGGCCATGTTGATCGCGGGCAGCGCTGTGGCAGCCGATACGCCGGGGGACGAGGCTCTGCGGACCAAGGCCCGGCTGTATGTCACCCCGCAGGAGGCGTATTCGAAAATATCAACAGCGGCGCCAGGGCAGGTGTTGTTGATCGACGTGCGCGACCCTGTAGAGATAGCGGTCACCGGCTATACAAAACTGGTCGATATCAACGTCCCGTTCAGGCTGATCGACTTCACCCGCTGGAATGAACAAGCGCAGTCCTACGGCAGTGTCGAGAATCCTCACTTCGCCGAGGATATGAAAAAACGTTTGCAGGAACTGGGTGCCGATCGGGACACCACGCTGATTTTCATGTGTCGCTCGGGCGGACGCGCCGCCGCTGCCGTCGATGTTGTCTACGATCTCGGTTATCGCAACAGCTACAACATGATCCACGGATTCGAGGGCGGCAAGGCCAAGAGCGGCCCTCATGCCGGGGCTCGCGTGGTCGATGGCTGGAAGAACTCGGACCTGCCCTGGGGCTGGGAACTCGAGCCGGATGTGATGTACGGGCTGCGCCGATAGCAGATCCGCCGGGCTGGCGAATAACCATAGCGGCCTTGCATTTGCCCGGATCGGACAGCCGGGCCGATCCGGGTCCGGGCTCAGCAGAAGGCCGATCTGTGCGCTCTGTCATCAAGCCATCGCCACGTATCTACGGCGGGCAAACACGTCCGAGGCCACTTGCCGCCCGGTCACTCGCGGATCACGCCAACTGGTCCGCGAAAACGGTCAATCCGGCGTGAGACTCCGTATACTAATCTGCCGCGTGATTGTGGAGACCGTGCAGAATGGCCCGCACATTCTGGTTGTCGATTGGTCTGATCGCCGTGGCCCTGGCCATGGTCGGTGCGGTGTTGCCACTGTTGCCGACGGTGCCCTTCCTGCTGGTGGCAGTATTTGCTTTCGCGCGTTCTTCAGGCCGGCTTCATAGCTGGCTGATCTCGCATCCCCGATTCGGGCTGACGCTGGATAACTGGCACCGCCACGGCCGCATCGACCGCCGCGCGAAGAAAGCCGCCGTGCTGGCGATCGCGCTGACGTTCACGATTAGCTGTTTCTCTGGCCTGGCAGGCTGGATCCTGGCGATTCAATTCGTCGTTCTTGCCGCTGTCGCCGGCTTTATCCTCTCGCGGCCCGACGGTACCGAATCCGGTGGGATCGCAGATCCGCTGGTCGCTGAGCCGGCAAGTGCTTCCACCGACACGGGTATATCGGATTCGTAGCCGCCGGAAGCGCTCGGTCGTGCCGCTGGCGCAGGCTTGCGGGAACGCTGCCGGCCCGGCCCGGCCCTGGCCTTCGCCTTGACTGGCGTCTCCGCCGGACCCAGACTCGCGGTCCCGATTGAGGTATCCGGACAGGTACTTACCTGATGACTTACTGCCTGGCTGCCAGTCTCCGTGACGGCATGATTTTCGTCTCCGATTCCCGCACCAACGCTGGTGTGGACCAGCTGAGCACGTTCTCGAAAATGCATGCCTTCTGCGGGGACGGCCAGCGCTTTTTTGTCCTGCTCAGCTCCGGCAACCTGGCCACGACCCAGGCGGTGGTTTCGCAGCTTGCCCGCGACCTTCGGGACAACGCGAAGACCAGTCTGAACAAACTCTCGTCCATGGCCGAAGTGGCGGAATATGTGGGTAATACCAGCCGCGAGATACAGTCAAAACACAAGGACAAGGACAAAGCATCGAACTTCAGCCCGGAGGCCAGCTTTATCCTTGGTGGCCAGATCAAGGGCAAGCCGCAGCGACTATATCTGGTCTATCCGGAGGGCAACTTCGTCCATACGACGCCGCGCACGCCGTTCCTGCAGATCGGTGAAACCAAGTACGGCAAGCCCATCCTTGATCGGATCATCAGTTACGAAACCGATCTCGAGACTGCCGCTCGTTGCGGCATCGTTTCAGTGGACTCGACCATGCGCAGCAACGCGACCGTCGGCCCCCCGATCGAGGTGTTGATCTACTACAGCGACGCGCAATGCGTGGGGCATCGCCTTCTGTTCGAGGAAGACAGTCCGTATCTCAGCGCAGTCCGCAGCGCCTGGCAGGAGAGCCTGAACCGGGCGTTTGACGAGTTGCCGAAGCTCAATGTGGAGCAGGCGGGAATCCGACTTGTCGACGGATGAATTCGAGTTTCCTGCGGGTCCCCGGCGTCAGCGTGAAGGGATACGCATTGGGCAGACCCAGACCACGGTTCATTTCGTTTAGCTGAATCGTCGTCTCGCTCCAGCGGTCCAGCCAGGCTTCTGATTCGATGCCGGCATCGGGCGGCAGCCAACCGCCGGTTCGACCGGTTTCCAGACCGTCCGCGATATGCAAAAAATGGGCCCAGCACTCCGCCCAATCCTCCTGCGGATGAGACGCGGCGTAAGGCGTGATGAAATGCTCCGCCCAGTCGGCTGGCGGTCCATTGTCGTAATACCGCTGCAGAGCCTGCTGATAGTCGGCGCGTTCGTCGCCAAACAGCTGGCGGCACTCGGTGCGGGCCGCATCGCTGTTGATCACTATCTTCCAGTAATAGTGCCCGCTTTCATGGCGCAGATGTCCAAGCAGGGTGCGATAGGGCTCGCCCATCGCCTCGCGGATCGCCTCCCTGGAAACGTCATCCGCCTCGGCCACGTTGATCGTAATCACACCGTCCCGGTGGCCGGTATAGACCTGCATCTCACGCATCAGCGGGTTGGTCCGACTGTCCTCCAGGAACTCGAATTGCAGGGATCCGCTGTCCACCGGCAAGCCAAGGCTGAGCAGGTTGTAGAGCAAACGTCGTTTGGCCACCTCCAGCCGGGCCCACAAGACGTTGTTCTTGAACATCGACAGATCCGGGATGGTCAGGGTCAGGCGGCAGGACAGACAAAATCCGCGCTCGTCGGTCCCCGGCAACAGCCAGTTGCAGTGCTTGCCGCGATTCGCGCAGACGCGGAAGCTGACGTGCTCCTCGGCGCCAGCGGCTCGCCACACTTGCGGTCCCGAGTGTTGCTCAAGGGCCTTGATGTTCAGTGATTGCGGATCAAAGCCGAGCTGGCGTCCGCAAGCCAGGCATCCGGAGTTCTCGAAGAACACGCGGGCGCCGCAGGCACAGTGGAAATCTCTCATTGGCCCGTCGTCGCCGACAGGAACCAGGTGTCCACAATGCGCTGATGCACATCGGCAAGCCGGCGCTGCAATGTATCCAGATAATCGTGCAACACGGCTGCATCCATCGCCGTTGTCAGGGTGCCGTCAAGATCGTCTGTCAACGTCCCGATCTCATCCAGAGGCGCCTGATGACGCGGGATAAACCCAAGATCCGCAGCGATCTCGGCCAGACAACACCTCAGTGAGCGCGGGAACAACTGGTCACGCAGCAGAAACTCGATAACGTCCTCGCCGAGCACCCTCCTGCGCACATACTGGCAGTACATCTGGTACGCAGAAAGCGACTTGAGCACGTTCATCCACAGCGTATAACGGTAGGGCTCGAATTCCTCAGCGGCGTACAACAGGGAGGCGGCCGGCACATCCAGCACGCGAGTGGTCATATCCGCACGCTCCAGATTCAGCCCGACGCGCATGAAATGATAGCCGGGACCATAACTCATCGTCCCTTCCAGCAAGCCGATGAGTTGCTGACAGCGGGAGATCACTTCGCTCAAGGTGCGGTGACGGGTGCGCTCGGTCCCCGAGCGCGGCAATTCCCTGCCGGAGAACAGATAGAGCTCGTTGACGCATTCCCAGCATTCGGTGGGGACTACGTCGCGTGTGGTGCGCACATTCTCGCGCAGGCTGGCCAGCGACGACAGGATGGAACCGGGATTTGCTGCGTCGGCGACCAGGAAGCTGACCACATTGCTTTCACTGGGCTCATCGTAAAGATCAGCGAACATCGCCTGCTGACCAAAGATCGTCACCAGCTGCTCCCAGGTGCGGCCCGCCCTGGCCGGCATATCGAGCAGCATGTGACCATGAACGCGAACCAGCCGCGCGCTGTTTTCCGCGCGCTCCAGATAGCGGCCGGCCCAGTACATCCTCTCCGCAACGCGTGACAGCATCAGTCGTCATCCTCGACGATCCAGGTGTCCTTGCTGCCACCGCCCTGGGAAGAATTTACTATCAGAGAGCCTTTCACCAGGGCTACACGGGTCAGACCCCCTGCGGTGACCGCGAGACGGTCCGACTGCAGGACAAACGGTCGGAGATCCACGTGGCGTGGCTCCAGTTCCGCCGCGGAGACTGTCGGAGTCGTTGAAATCGCCAGCGTCGGTTGAGCAATGTAATTACGCGGATCCGAACGGATCAGACCGGCGAACTTTTCCAGCTCGGCCTTGCTCGCGACAGGACCGATCAACATGCCGTAGCCGCCCGATTCGTTGGCCGGCTTGACCACCAGATCGGCAAGATTGGTGATCACATGATCGAGGTGGCTGGAATCAGAGCAGCGCCAGGTCGGCACGTTCGGGAGGATCGGCTCCTGATCGAGGTAATACCGGATCAGGTCGGGAACGTAGGTGTAGACAACCTTGTCGTCGGCGACTCCGGAGCCAGGCGCATTGGCCAACGCCACATTGCCCTTGCGCCAGGCGCGCATGATGCCGGGTACGCCGAGCATCGAGTCCGGCCGGAAGACCTGCGGATCGAGAAACTTGTCATCGATACGGCGGTAGATGGAATGGACCCGGGTCAGGCCCTCGATATTGCGCATATAGACACAGTCATCGTCGCCGACCAGCAGATCGCCGCCCTCCACCAGTTCGGCCCCCATGCGCTGCGCAAGATAGGAGTGCTCAAAGTACGCGGAGTTGTAGATGCCGGGCGTCAGCACCGCGACCTCCGGCTCCGGCTCCTCGGTCGGCGCGATCGCCACCAGCATATCGAACAAATCGGCAGGATAATTATCCACCGGCATGATGTTCTGATTCTCGAACAGATCCGGGAACACGCGCTTGGTTACACTTCGATTCTCCAGCATATAGGAGACTCCGGACGGTACCCGCAGGTTGTCTTCGAGGACATACATCGTGCCGTCGGCATCACGCACCAGGTCGCTGCCGCAGATATGCGCCCAGACGCCGAAACGCGGGTTGGCGCCGACACAGGCAGGCAGGAAATTCTTCGAGCTTGCCAGTGTCTCCTCCGGGAACACGCCGTCCCTGACCACCTTCTGCTGGTGGTACAGGTCATCGATAAACAGGTTCAGTGCGCTAAGCCGCTGGCGCAGTCCGGCCTCGATACCGGACCACTCCGAACCGGAGATAACGCGTGGGACGATATCGAACGGCCAGGCCCGATCGATATTTTGTCCTTCGGTATAAACCGTGAAGGTAATGCCCATCTCCGTTATCGCCCGCTCTGCGGCGGCCTGGCGGTCGACGAGCGCCCTGGAAGACAGTGTATTCAGGTAGGTGACGAGCTGATCCGCGCCGGCTCGCGATCGACCCTCCGGGGTGACCAGCTCGTCGTGGAAGGCGCCCGGCGTGTAGTCTCTGAGTATTGGCGGCATGCGCACATGATAACTTAGCAGCGGAGAACTCTCAGAGCCGCGCACCCCACGCCGCGAATCATTCGTCGAGGATCGCCGTGACTACAGGAGCGAGGATTACAGTCAATCCGGCAAGAGCCAGGATTCGAGTCTGCGGCAGCCAGTCGACGCCAGACCATCCGCTGGTCGCCTGGCTGACTGCGTTGCTGATGACCAGCGACAGCTCGTAGGCTGGGCCAATGGCGATCAGCCCTCCGATCACCGTGGCTGCGGTCAGCACCGTCTTTCTGACCAGTATGCGTCTGCCAATCCTGCCCATCACCGTGTCGGTAAAACCGTTATCTGCGGGCCCGTCGAGAGCCTGTACGAGAAGCTCTCTGAACTGAGCTTCCTGACGTTCGTTGAGTTCGTCATGCATGGTCGAACTGCTCCAGATCAAATTGCTGATGGATTCTTGCCTTGCCCCGGTGAATATGTGACTTGATTGTCCCCAGCGCCATTCCCGTCACCTCGGTGATCTCGGCATGCGACAGGCCGCATCCATAGGCCAGAACCAGCGCGATACGCTCCTGTTCGGACAGCACTGATAGCAGCTTCGGCAAGTCGGCCAAATCGCTGTCTGGTTCAGGCGATGCGCTGGTGCCGCGTCCATCATCAGTCGATGACTCCGCTTCCAGCGCCGAATGCAGACGCTCGGTCCGTTCCCGCTTGCGTAGCGATTGCAGAAACTCGCGGTGAGCGATAGCAAGCAGCCAGGACAGGAACAGACCCTTGCCGGAAAACTTGCTCAGCTTGTCCCAGGCACGGATAAAGGTTTCCTGAGCCAGGTCGTCGGCCAGCGACGGATCCCGGGTCAGCTGCCGCAGATATCCGCGGACCTTGGACTGGTGACGGTTCACCAGCGCCGCAAAGCTGTCGCGATCCCGAAGCCCGGTGGCGCGCGCCACCAGCGTCTGGTCGGAAACCTCCGCGGAAGGTCGTGTCGACGTTTGCTGCTTGATAGCCTTTACTCACGAAACTTCCACAGCCCCAAGTATGCAATGCCGATCAGGAAAGGAAAGGCGCTGACGGCGAGCAGTGGCCGGGTGGCGTCTTCTTCGCCCAGCACAATGGCGAAAACAGCGAATCCGATACCGACGCATAGCGAAATCAGTCCACGCCGCAGATCCGCATTCTTCGGGCGTGCGGGCTCACCGAGACGCTCCAGCACCTCTGGCGTCAGCTCCGCCCCCTTGTCGATTGCCGCCCGCAGCGTTGCCTGAAACTCGCGGCGGGTGCGGAAGCGAAAGTAAAAGAACAGGGCGAGGACTCCGCCTGTCGACAGGAACATAACGATTGGCACCCATTCGATTTCCATAACAACGTTCTCCATAACGGCATATCCGCGTTTATTGGTTGAAAATTCTGACCTTCACTGAGCAGATGCCCAGAACGCGGGGTTTGGATGCAAAGATTCGGCGTGGCGGCCACCTTTTTCTGGGGCATTTCGCCGGAAAATCGGAAATCGCCGGCTGACAATGGAAAAACCAGACCAAAGCCCACTATGATTTGGGCTGGCGTAGGGCTTAACCTTTGCTCCAGGGCATCGTCTGCAGGACTCAAGTTATGAATACGGTAAAAACTTTGTTGCACAACAAACGCGGCGAAATCTGGTCGATTCGACCGGAACAGTTGGTGTTTGATGCGCTCACACTGATGGCCGAGAAAGAGATTGGTGCTCTGCTGGTCATCAGTGACGGCAAGATCTGCGGCATCCTTTCGGAGCGCGACTATGCCCGCAAGGTCCTGCTCAAGGGCCGTTCGTCCCGCGATACGCCAGTGCGTGACATCATGACCCGGGACGTGGTGTTCACCCACCCGGATGAGACGATAGAGGCGTGTATGAAGCTGATGACCAACAATCGCATCCGGCATCTGCCGGTGAAGCAAGATGATCAGCTGGTCGGGGTGATATCCATCGGTGATCTGGTCAAGGCCATCATCTCCGAGCAGAAGGAAACGATCGAGCTTCTCGAAACCTATATTCGGAGCTAGTTGCCAGGCTCAGGGCAGGACCCCGGGGTCAGCTGAAACCCGAATATCGCACCTGTCGCTGCGAGTATTTGTCGGCTGCTCAAATCCGCGCATTTGATCACACGCCTGTCGCCCTAAGTCTCGCACCCATCGGCAACCGTGTGTCGGGAATCGCAGCATCCCTTGTGGCGGCAATCGTCCGCATGCATTCGCGCTCAGCCGTTCGGCTTGCGCGTTACCGGCCGTACCGTGCCGGCTCTTTGGGCGAGAACCATCGCCACGCCGCCCAGCGTTGCGGCCGAAGCAATCAGTAAACGCAATGAGACCTGTTCGGACAGCAGCAGCACACCGCCGAATGCGGCGATCACCGGTACCGACAACTGGACCGTCGCAGCGCGGCTGGCGGTCAGCCCTTTCAGCGCGGCATACCAGATCGCGTAACCCAAACCTGAGGCGATCGCTCCCGAGGTCACGGCCCACATCACTCCGCGAGGAGTTGCGTGAGGCTCTGCCGGGAGCAGCAGGCTGACCAGGCTGGCAATCATGACCAGCGGCACGCAAAGGACAAAGTTGCTGGCCGTGGCCTCCAGCGGATCAGCGGCGCGACGGCCACGCAGTGAATAGATTCCCCAGGCAATACCGGCGACAGCCATCAGCCCCGCGCCCAGCGGATCCGGGGCGCTCAGACCCGGAGAAACCAGGTAGATCAGTCCGAGGATGGCAACAACCAGGCCCGCCCAGGACAGGGCAGGGAAGTGCTCGCCAGCGCGCAGCGCGGAGGAAAACATGGTCAACTGCACCGCGCCGAAGAGCACCAGCGCTCCTGTGCCTGCGCTCAGAGACAGGTAGGCGAAGGAAAAAAAGATCATGTAAGTGAAAAGCATGATCGCCGAGCGCCAGTCCCCAGGGCGCCGACCCTGCCTGCGCCAGCGCGGCAACAGCATCAGGCTGAGGATGATGGCGCCGGACGCTACCCGGATCGAGGTGAAGCTCGCGGCATCGATCAGACCCTGACCCAGCGCCAGTCGGCAGAGCAGCGAGTTGGCCGCGAAGGCCAGCATCGCAATCGCCGTCAGCGCCACGGTCATGATGTCGTTGTCCTATTGGCGGCTAGTCTCAGTGCCGCCGGTGTGTTTGAAGATGGTCGTCGCCGAGCCGATCATGCCGGCGATGTCGCTGAGATTGGCCGGTATGATCAGCGTGTTGCCGGCTTTGGCAAGCTGGCCGAAACGCTCCAGATAATCTTCGGCGATACGTAACTGCATGGCCTTGTCGCCACCTTTTTCCTCGAGCGCTGATGCCACTGTCCTGATACCCATGGCGGTGGCCTCTGCCACTTCGCGGATCGCCGCGGCCTCGCCTTTCGCCTCATTGACCTGCTGCAGCAACGCGGCTTCGGACTCCAGGATGACGCGTCTCTTCTCGCCCTCGGCCTGATTGATCTTGGCGTCGCGCTCGCCCTCGGACTGCAGGATGACCGCGCGCTTCTCCCGTTCGGCGCGCATCTGTTTTTCCATCGCAGACAACACATCATGCGGCGGATTGATGTTTTTGATCTCGTAACGCAGAACCTTTACGCCCCAGGGGTTCGAAGCCTTGTCCAGTTCGTCGACAACGCTCAGATTGATCGCGCTGCGCTCTTCGAACGTCTTGTCCAGTTCGATCTTGCCAATCTCGCTACGCAGGGTGGTCTGCGCCAGCTGCGATATTGCGAACAAATAATCGCCGATACCGTAGGACGCGCGCTCGGCGTCCATCACTTGCAGATAGAGCACTCCGTCGACCCCCACCTGGACGTTGTCCCGGGTGATACAGATCTGCTCCTGGATATCCAGTGCATTCTCTTTGAGGTTGTGCCGGTAGGCGACCCGTTCGATAAACGGGATCAGGATATTGAATCCGGGCGTCAGCGTGCGCGAGTATTTGCCCAGGCTCTCCACAACGAAGGCATTCTGCTGCGGGACGACCACCGCGGTCTTGAAGATAACGAAGACCACGACGAACGCGAGGATGCCGGTCACCAGGAAGCCCATATCCACTTCTGCCATCTTTGTAATCCTCTGTTCAGGCGTCTGGCTGCGAGGGAGATCCCCGCAGCGATTGAATCATCAGGGTCATGCCTTCTGCGGCCACGACTGTTGCTCTGGCCCCGGCCGGGATCGTTTGATCATCCGTGTTGACCGCGGTCCACATTGAACCGCGCAGGCTTACCCGGGTCTGGCCTCCGGGCAGGATGTCCCCGGGCGCCTCGACGCTCTCGCCGATCAGCGTGTTGCCGAACCCGGGTGCGCCACCACGCAGGCGCTTGTAGACCTTCTCCCGGAACATCACCATCGAGGTCAGCGCCAGCACCGAGAACAACAGCCATTGAGCCCAGACCGGCATTACCAGGCCGAACATGCCCAGCAGCCCGACCGCGATCGCGGCCGAACCGACGAAAATCAGATAGAACGCTGCGTCGACCCCAAGCAGCTCGGCGCCCAGCAAAAAGATTCCGACACTCAACCATCCCCACCACGCCATCGCGCGCCCTCCTTTTGCAGAGCCCCGGCGAGACCCGTATACCGGGCCGTTGCCAGCAGTTTACTTAGCTTGCGGCAAAAAAGGGGAAAGTGCCCGGCAGCCAGAATAATTCTCCAGCCAGTGCCGGGCTCTGGCACAGCCTGCGCGGTCTGCAAGATCATCGCGCTCAATTGACTTCGATCCGGCGATTCTGCAAGGTCGGCCCGCCAGCGTACTCCGCCGTTTGCGGCATAAGAAAAGAGATATCCAGATTGAGGTGATATGAGCAGCCAGCCGCGAACCGTCTCTCTCGCCGATAACCGTGGACCACGAACCCTACTGCTGTGTCTGCTGTATTTCTGCCAGGGCTTCCCCTGGGGATTCGCCACCATCGCCTTGCTGGCCACGCTCAGTCAGGCCGGCCACGGCAAAGCAGAAACCGCTACAGTAGTCGCGCTGGCGATCCTGCCGTGGACCTTCAAGTTCGTGTTCGGTCCACTGATCGATTCGGTGCGTATGCCCTCGTTGGGTTTGCGTCGCCCATGGATCGCGATCGCGCAGTTTTTCATGGCGTTGACGCTGCTGTCGGCGGCCACCTCCGGGGCGATGGACAGCGACGCCACGGTGACCTACCTGGCCTGGGTGTTCTTTGTCCACAATTGTTTTGCCGCCCTTCAGGATGTCGCCACCGATTCGCTGGCCGTCGATTTGCTGGACGACAGCGAGCGCGGTCGGGTCAACGGCTTTATGTGGGGATCGAAGCTGCTCGGGATCGCGTTCGGCGGCGCCGGCATGGCCACGGTCATCGCGCACACCAATCTGAAGACCGCGGTGGTGATCCAGGCTGCGATCACCCTGGCGGTACTGGGGCTGGTGATCGCATGGCGCGAGCGGGCCGGAGAACGCCGGTTTCCCTGGTCTGCGGGCAGCGCCCAGGGCGCGGTTGCGCGGAGCGATTTCGGCGTGTTGATAACGGCACGGGAGCTGGTACGCGCGATGTCAAATCGGACTACGGCGACGCTGGCGCTGGTCGCTGCCACTTATGCCGTCGCCGAAGGTTTGTACGATCCTCTGACCGTGGAGTTCTTTGTCCAGGAGTTGGGCTGGTCGGCGGATCGCTTTGCCAGGGCGCAGGGTACATGGGGCGTTCTGGCCGAGTTGTTCGGAGCGATACTGGGCGGATACCTGTGCGACCGTCTCGGGCGGAGGCGGATCGCGGCTTTCGGTCTGGCGTCAATGATGCTGGCACTGCTCGCCTTCGGCCTGACTGCACAGTCATGGCACACTCCTGACTATATGCATGTGCTGCTGCTGCCGGCATTCAAGGGCACCCTGGCCTTCACCACGGTCAGCCTGTTTTCGCTGTTCATGAAGGTGTCCTGGACCCGGGCGGCGGCGACGCAGTTCACCCTGTATATGGCAATGAGCAACCTGGGCTATGCGTTTGGCGCCAAGCTGAATACCTGGCTGGAGATGGTGGGCTTTACCCCGACCATGGCGGATTTCTATCTGGTGGCCGGATCGCTGCCGCTGATCGCGATGGTTTTGCTGGTCGGTCTGGATCCTGACGGCGTAGAGGCGCGGAAACTGCAGGAGAACCGGCAGCTTGCGATGGCCGCGGCCACTTGAGCAAGCCGGGACCGGGCGTCTGACGCCCGTTTCCTGCCATCCTCAGCCGTCGTGACGATGGTGTCCGTTGCCCGCATACGCTGTCCAATTGGCAGGCGACCGCCGGGATGAACGTCAGCGATGGCAGCCGCATGATCAGTTACTATCTGGCAAGCGGTTGGCGTATCCAGAGTTGCCCAAATCATGCAGAGACTGGTCACAATGCTCGGTCTGGAGAATCGGCTAAGCGCGGAGAATCTGAAGCGCTACCTGCTGCAGTGCGGCCTGGCTACCGGCGTCGTGCTGATTCTGTTGTTGATCCTGGACGTCCTGACCCAGACCGTCCTGATCGCCGCTCTCGGCGCCAGCACCTTTATCGCCTTTGCTGTGCCGAGATCGCCGCATTCGGATCCTCGCCACATGATCGGTGGTTATCTTGTCGGGATTATTTCCGGTGGGGTACTGGGATCACTCGTGGACGTGATTCACCTCACATCCCCGGTTGCCCAGCACGAAGTCATGATCGCATCCGGTGCGTTGGCTACCGGTCTTGCCATGTTGCTGATGGTGGTCACAAAGACCGAGCATCCGCCGGCCGCGGCGCTGGCCCTGGGGCTGGTGCTGAACCAGTGGGACTGGTACACGCTGGCCTTCATCATGGGCGGTATCGTTGGGCTGAGCATCATCAAGCAGATCGTGATGCCGTTGTTGATGGATCTGCTTTAGCAAGCCCCGCCACAGACTCGCCGTTGACTTTGCGCCTCGTGCTATTGACCCGCGCTTTCCGGCACCTCAAACCCGGCGTCCCGCAGGCCCTGCCAGGCGGTGTCGTTCAACGCGCAATCCCAATGCCGCAATTCCGGATTCCACTGGTTGTCGTCATAGGGGATCGCCACGCCCATCTCGAGCAGCAAGGTGCTCATATCTACGCGGCCGGCCTGCAGCAGACCGACCCAGGCCTTGATCTCGCGGCCCTCACGCACCTCACGGGTCTTCAATTGCTTGCCGCGGACAAATTGGCGGACAAAGTCCCTGACCGCAATGCCGATCTCCCGCTCACACGCCTGGTCAGTCGGCGTGGCCGATGGGGTGGTGACGTTTGACAGCGCAAAACGACCGTTGTTTTCCGCGCCCGGTCCCTCCCGCCAACGCAAGTTGTAACGCCAGCCATCGATCACCCGATCCATGTCGACTCTGAACGGGCCTTGCAGCGCCAGGGGTCGCGCTCCTGGTGGATCCTGTTCAGTGCTCCCGGTCGCTGCCGCGGGTTCAGCGCTTGTAGACGGTTGACCCTGTGCGGCAACGGAGAAAGCCAGCATTGCAACGAGCAATATCAGGCCAATGCGCGGGACAAGAATCGGGTCTGTGATCATGCGCCGAGTATAGATTGCAGATCGATTCCGGGTCGGACGACGGGTCGGCAAGCACCGCCAAAGTGGTAATGGCTGGCGCAACAGGTCGCTGTCGCGGTCACGAAGGCGGGATGCGCGGAAAAGCAGAGTCTGTCCATGTTGGCTCGGCAAGCCTGGTTCATTGGAGCCGAATCTCGTCCTCGGCAGAATGCCGACGCCGATGATCGGAAAATCGCTCGCCACCCTCACGGCCGGTACGAAAGCCATTCGTTTTCCATGGCTTACACAATTTGCACCCGGCACGACGATTGGCAGGGCGCCGCCTTTTGTGGTTCATGATGCCTGCCTCCGGTACCGACCATTAGCGTTCTCGATGCGATCCTACGCCGCAGGTTTCTTTCCTGCGCCAGGTTTTCGACGCGGCGACCGGTGTTTTGGTTCAATTACAGCGTCGCGCCACCGTCCCCCAGAAACACAAACGGCAGCCAGTATCCCGGGTGTCGCAGCGCCGGCGGCGCGTCGTCCCGTAATTTGATTTTGGCGTCGCGTAACGCCTGGTTAAACGATGCACCGCCGCGCAGCCGGCTGATGAAATCCGGGATCATTCGCTGCGCCGCATCGCTGGCGACTTCCCACTGGGTCGCAACGACACCCTTGGCGCCGGCCAGGCGGAAGGCCTGATAAAAGCCGGACAATGAATCGAAGTAGATCGAGCCATTGCCTGCCCGCGCCGTATCGCAGGCAGACAGGACCACGATCGGCCGGCCACCCAGACCCATGGCGGAAATATCCGAGGTACTCAGGAATGCGCTGCGTCCCTGGTCCGGCGGTCCCAGCAATAACGCCGGCTCCAACAGTCCCACTGTTTCCAATCTCTCACCGGGCACCCCGTGGGTCGCAAATGCGACCACGTCCCAGGGCTTGCCCGCATGCTGAGCTACGGTCGCCACCCGGGCGTCGGGACCAAACAACATCGTGGCATTCACCGGGTGCAGCGCGTCGCGCAATGCAGTCAATTCTGCGACCGTTTCCGGTAGCGGCGCCAGGATCAGAGCGCCTCGATTGTCATTGCCGGCACTACGGAACTTCCTCCCGGAATCCCTGGGCGGGCACTCGCCCCGGGAGAGGCATGTCACCTCGTCCAGTGACGACTGCGGGGCGCCGATTGCCAGCACGGACAACACCTCATCTCGCCTTGACGCCGGAATCTGCCGTGACTCGACCATGTCGGTCAGGCTTGCATTCAGCGTCACCGTGAAACGTTCGAACAGCAAGCTCCCGCTGTCGTCGGTATACACCTCGGGAGACAAACCGGCCAGCGCGTCCGGCCCTATCCAGACGATCTTGTCGATTGCTTCAAGATCCGGTTCCAGCGGTGCGATTGTCAGCTTATAGAGTTCATGCGAGGCCTCTGCATCAAAGATCCCATAGCCGCCACCCGGCTGCGGGGTCAGACTCTCGATCATGCGGTTGACCAGATCACGCACTCTCGCTTCCGAGTCCCTGGTGTGCACAAAGCGGGTTCTGTTTCCAGTGACCAGGAAACTCAGATAATCATCGTCAACCCTGGCTATGTAGATCACGGCCTCATGAGGACGCAATACGCCGCGTATATCGGCAAGCCTGGGAGGCTGCCCGGCCAGGATCTGCCGCGCGGCGGGCATCCTGTCAAACAACTCCTCGAGGACCTGGTGGCGATTGTTGAACGCTCGCGCAGCATCCCGATAACGCACGTGGATCTGATCGACCTGGGCTCTGCTCAGCGGTTTGTCATCTACCTGGACGCTGCGGATGTAGTCCAGCAGCTGCATCATCTCAGCCTCGAAACCGAACAGCAGGCGCTGTGCTTCCGCTGCCAGTTGCTGTGTGCGGCGGCTGTTGGCTGCCGCGCGGATCTTCTGCCAGCGCAGGGAGAGATCGGTGAGACTCAGAAACGTCGCCTGCACAGCAAACATGGCCAGATCGAAAAATACCGGGTCCCCGGTGCGTTGATACAGCACCAGCGCGATGGCAATGTCCTCGGTCTTGGCGTACTTCCACAGGTCGCGGTATCCGGGGTTGTAGGCGCGCAGCAGCATGGACGCCATACCATCCGCAGCGGCCAGTATCGTGTCTGTGATCATCGGCTGGATGTCCAGAGGCACATCCTCAGCCACCTTCATCTGTCGCAGAAGATCGATGCGATGCCGGCCGACGACTTTGCGATAATCCTGGGTCTGGTAATTCAGGAACAGAAAACGCTTGGTGTAGGTATTCGCTTTGGGGTCGTATGCCAGTTGAGCTTCGAGGTCTCTCACTTCGCTGTGGATCAGTTCCGCCGCTTCCATGGTGCGTACCGCCGCATCGTATTCCTGCGCGTTGAAATGCTCCGGAACCAGATTGATGTAGGTTTCAGTCGCCCAGTGCGTGATCCGGTCCACGTGATCCACGGGCAGCATCTCCGCCGCACGACGACCGGGCAGCGGGCGTGAGAAGATCTGCCGCAACAACTCCAGTTGAATAGCAGCGTTTGCATCAATCAAAGTGCGCATGCGGGAGAACAGCAACACTTCTATGGCCATGCGGTCTGCCCCTGCAGAGGCCAGTGCCAGATCGCCCAGTCGGATAAATTCGCGAGGTTCCTGCTCGGCAGCGGCCAGGGCAGCGTAGGCGTAGAGGAAAGCGGCGCGTAAACGGTCGCTGGACACAACCGAGGCGGCGCGTCGTTCGCCCATGGCCGATATCCGGCGGCGCGCGTCTGCGGCCGGCCAGAACTGGCCGCTGCTCATTGCCCGCATCAGCGGCAGGTCAAAGATGGCGTCTGGCCTCGCGTAGCGTTCGTACTCCGCCTGGAAGGTCCGCGCCGCGGCATCAAAATCGACCTCGACCCGCTCGAAACGCGTCGCCGCGGCGCACAGGTATCCGAGATTCTTGCCGTCAGACTGATCGTTGATCTGGGTAGACAACAGGTCCAGGGTTTCGCTCAGGCTTCGGGTACGCAGGTTGTCCCGGCCTTTATAAGCTGCGTGATAGTCGAGTTTGCCGAAAACATCGATCACCGCATTGCGGGTATCACGTTCGACATCACGCCTGATGGCCTGTTGGGCGGCATTGCCGGTGGCCAGGTCCGCGTAATCCAGACAGGGTACAAAGAAATCATAGGCCAGCGCCTGGTTGATCGGGTAGGCGCTGGTCACTTCCACCTGCGCCAGTGCACGCAAACCCCTCACTACGTTGATGTCGGCATTCACGTCCTCACGCAGCGGGGCCGACGACGCACGGGTGGCGGCGGTCAGACAGACCGCGGCGCACAACACAAACGCGATCCTCATAAGGCCGAAATCTCCTCGATCAAGGTCGCGCGATCGATGTCATCCGGAGACAGCTCGACCACGCCCTGGATCGCCTCGAATTTCCACCGACCGTCGCCCTGAGCAGCCAGTCCCAGCAACTGGATTGCCTGGCCAATCGTGCCCAACCCCGGATCCACCGGGTTCACAGGCGGGGCGGCATCGACCGCGTAAATGGTCCCCTCGGACCTACGCCCATCAGCGCTGCGTACGATCAGGCGGTATTCGCGACCAGCCTGAAGTTCAACATCGTCGATGAACGCAAAATCGCCGTCGGTCCCGCCGGCTGCCATCACGGCGCCATCCGGCACCCGCTCTATCTGGTATGACATCCCGTCCAGATCCAGGCTCCAGCGCGCAATCAGAGAGCGCTTGCCGGCGACCAGCATCTGGTTTGGCTGCCCGGGATCAAAACCGAACAACACCAGGGGCGCATCATCGCCCTCACCGCGGGTGACAAGATTGCGCCGGGATAACTGGTTATTGCGAAACACCTTGTCAGAGACAGCCTGCATCATGCTGCTGAACAGACCGCGCTCTTCAGGCGGCGCCTCGATTCTCAAGGACCTGGCCTTATCCACCATCACGTCATCGCCGCCAAAGAGCTTCACCTGGATCGTCATATTGGGCGACTCCACTGTGAGTTCATCGCCTTCATACAGAGGCATCATGAAGGCGACTTCCTCGTCACGACCGTTGCCCACTACCCTGGCGCTGCCGCCCTTTGCAGGGTCGATCCGGGTCACCATTGCCGCGGCCTGCTCTGCCGACATGGCCAGCTGCGATCCCGCCACGACCAACACTGCGCACCCGATCAGGCTCAATGAACATCTTCCAGATCTCATGCGTCGTCCTCCATTCGCTCCTGTTCCCAGGGCGTGTTGATCCAGTCATTGAAAGCGATGATCGCGGCAACGGTGGTGGCGCCCAGACTTGCCGCGATCAGCCCGTTCCAGCCGCTGGTGCTGAAGAAGAAGTAGTAGTAGACGAGGATCAGCACATCGGCTGCCGCAAAGGCCAGCCATTGCACTACCGCGGGGTTGAACAACCCGTTCAGCGGTTTGAACAGCCATGGACGATCGTCATGAGAGCGGATCCAGCGTCGAAACTTCGTCGCGAGCAGCCACGCAAGCCAGATCACAAGCACCGCGGCAATCAGGATCAAAACCTGGGCGAGCCTGGGCGCGGGGATCGGCGGGCCGGAGTTGATCAGGGCGCGTCCGGCGTTGCCGAGAATCACTGAACCAGCCATAAACCCGACGGGGGTGGCATGCTCATCACGCGAAAAGTCATTAGCGGCCGATACCAGCACGATGCGATCGCGCACCAAGCCGGCCAAGCCGGCCAAGTCAGCCGGGTTGGCCTGCTCGCCACAGGCGGCCGGGTTGATCCTGCAGTAGCCGATCGTCATCAGGCGGGGAAACCCGTCGGCCGCAAACTGACCGCTCTGCCCTGCATCTGCGCTCAGCGCGTCGACGCTGGTCTGGTATTCGATGATGCCGCTTTGCGGCACCCTGGCGATATCGGACAATAATGCGAGCTCGGGCAGGTTGTTTCCGTCGCAAACCGCAGCGGACGCGCCAAAGCCACCGGCCACGGCCGCTGACGTGGCGGCCGCGGATTCGCTGGTGTTGCGGGCCCAGATATACACCGCCACCGATGGCAGCAGCATGACGCCCCCGGCTTGCTGTTCACCGACGCAGGTCCAGTACTCATAATTGCGAATTACACCGTCGCTGTCGGCGAAAGTGCCGACGCCTGCCCAGCGGATGTTGGGGCTTGACCGGACCACCTCGTCGATGCGGATAAACGCAGCCTGATCCCGATAGGGCACCTCGTACATCGGATAGGCGAGCGTCAGCAATGCGGCCTGCGGATCGCCGCTCCAGTCATTGAGATATTGTGCGAGTTCATCGACAGCCTCGATGTCCGGGCGGGTGGCGAGGTCGACATCCAGCACCACGGCCTGAACGCTATGGCGGGCGGCTTCCAACATATCCCGAATGACGGATATCGGCACGCGTGTCGGCAGGTCCATTGCATCCAGCGCCTCGTTGTCGAATACCAGATGCACAAGGCCTGGCGCGTCGTCGGGCCTGGCGTCAACGGTGAGTGAGAGATAGAAATCGCGGAATTGCTGGTCAAAGACCGGCACGATTGTGTTGCGTAACCAGCCGAGCGAGACTGCGGCCCATATCGCCAAAGCGATGAGGGCGGACGCCAGAAAACGTGCCTGGCCGCGATAATCCCTGGTCGTGTCCATAGTGCCTGTTGCGCTCCGGAATCCTCCACAGAGTGATAAGCGCAGGATCAGCCAGTCAGTCCTTACGCGGCATCAACCTGATGCGCTTTGGTCGGGAAAGAGGAGGCCAGAAAGACAGCCATGCATCCGGCGGACGCAGTCGAAACTTGGTCTTGCGGCGGTCGCGCGTGCGTGCATATTCAGCTCCCCATGGTGTTCTGAACGGATCGCTTTTGCCTGCCCTTACCCAGCCTGATCGCACGCGGCTGAACCTGCGCTGAGCGGCCTGGAGATGTTCATACTAGTTGCCGCGAGTGCGGCCGCAAACTTGCGCTGCAACATGGGTGGGCATAGAGATACCTTGCAGAAACAGGGGAACAGCGCAGCGAGTCCGCACCGGGACGAATTGACGGCCGAGTCAATCTACTGCGAGACAGGTCAACCTCCCGGCCTTGCAGCAGAACGTCACCATGCCCGCCGCGCAGCCGCGGCGCACTCCGATAGCAAACACGCCGGATCCCGGCTGGCCGGTTCTATTCGGGTAGATCGACCTGGAAATCGATGGCCGCGACCTGGGCGTCGGACAGCCCGGCCTTGCTCAGCAACGCCTGCCACCTTGGATCGTCGTGCAAGGGTCGCAATCCCCAATCGCCCCGGGCGTTGCTCAGTCCGCCGGGACCATCGAATTCATATGTCTTCTCCAGCCATTCGAAGGCGGCGTCGGGCTGCTCGTGCTGCGCATAGAAGACCGCGACACCAAAGGCAAAGTCCTCCGCATACTGCTGTTTGAGATCGGCCAGCGCCTGCTCCGCTTCAGCCTGCCGCCCCATCTTCGAATACGCGAACGCCTGCGAGGCCAAACGCCAGCCGCCGACGCCAGTGGCTTCGGAGACCCAGTCCATGCCGTCGAGGTATGCCTGGTAGTCGCCATTGCGATAATCAATCGTCGCACTGATAAAGCGGGCCATTACGAAATCCGGACTCAATGCCAGCGCCTTGTCGATGGCCGCGCTGGCTTCGTCCAGCTGGCCCTTGTCACTATAGACAGATGCCAGATTGTTAAACACGGTGGCGTTGACCGGATCGCGCTCGGACAGCAATCGCAGTATCCGGGTCGATTCATCCATCCGGCCCAGCGTGTTCAGTAACACCGCCGCCCCGTTCAGGACCCGATCATCATTGGGGGCCAGCTCGAGCGCCTTTCTGTAATACTCGGCCGACGCGGCATAATCGCCATCGCGAACATTGGCGTGCCAGCCCAGACCGGCATAGGCCTGGGCGCTGTTGGGGTCCGAGACCAGCGCGCGCTCGGCCGCAGCGATAGCCTTGGCGTAGCCTTCATCCTCCGGGATCACCTGGATCGAGGCCAGGTTGGTGTAGCTGCTGCTCATCCCGTTCCAGGCAGGCGCATAGTCGGGGTCGATAGCGAGCACTTCCTGATATAGCTCGATAGCCGTCAGCATGCTTTCCGCCGAGCCCTGGCGTCCCAGATGCCGGGCCTGAAGATACAGCGCGTAGGCCTGCGGATCCGTTTCCTCGACGGTCGGCGATGCGCCCAGCAGCGTGATCCGCAGCTCCTTGACCACGCTGGCGGCGATCTCATCCTGGATCGCGAACACGTCATCCAGGGTGCGGTCCCAGGTCTCCGACCAGAGATGGATGTCGCGATCTGCATCGATCAACTGCGCGGTAATACGCACCTGTTTGCCGGCCTTGCGCACGCTCCCCTCAAGTATGTGGGCGACGTTCAGTTCGGTGGCCACGTCGGCGATCTTCACGTCCTTGCCTTTGAAAGAAAACGCCGATGTCCGCGACGCGACCCTGAGCTCCGGGACCTGGGCGAGCAGGTTAAGCAACTCTTCGGACAGGCCGTCGGAGAAGTATTCCTGCTCCGGGTCCGAGCTCATGTTGACGAATGGCAGTACCGCGATGGAACGATCCGGCGCCGGCGCAAACTTGGCAGCGGCGAGCACCACCGGATCTGCCGCCTCGACGATTACCGGCTCCTGGTCGATCGATTCCGCGACTATGGCCTCTGCGACGTCGCCGCGCTCCGGTACCAGTCTATCCACCGCTACAGCGGCGATCGCCAGCACCAGCAGCACGATGATCATGGTGTTGATCTTCTGCCCGGTCCGGGCGGTGATCGACTGACTGCGATCGATTTCCTTTGCGCGCTTGAGACCCTCAGGGGTCATCTCGTAGACCCAGGCGAAGATCAACGCCGGGAAGAAGAACAGGATCAACAAACCGAGGACGAATCCGAACGCCCAGTCCGGCGCCCCGAGATTCGGGAACAACACGTCGGCGACCTGCAGCAGCAGCCAGCTGGCGACCACGTACAGGACCGCGACCTTGACGACATTGCGCCGTTTGAGTTCTTCGAAGAACGACATGATCAGTAGTTGACCTGGCTGGGCTCAGCCGATGATGTCGCAAGCGCGGCGGTTTGTCGATTTGGACGCGGCTGGTCAGACCTGTCTGGCCCGATTCCGCAGCGCTCCTTCAGTTTCATCGTTTCTTAATCCCGGTGTCACCGATTCCGCGACACAAGTCGCTCTTTGATCCGCGTACCACGCGCCGCGGCCGGCAAGGCCCACATCTGAACCTACTACGGCGCCTGGTGTGCTCGCATGCGTTCGTTCTCCCGCTCGAAGATCGCCTTGATGACCTCTCCGTCGGAACGCTCTTCTTCCAGCGTTTCCGGATTCCACTGGCTGCGCGGAGTGGCAAAAAAATCGCCGCCATAGATATGCAGACCGCCGGTGAAGCGCAACAAAGGATTGGTGACCGAATGGATCGCGTCCACCGGAAGAGCGGCGACGTCGCCCGCGAACAGCGCTTTTGCGCCGACCGCATCGATGCTGTCTGGGTCTTTTCGCCAGATGATGTTGTCTTCGCGGCCGGTATAGATTCCGATCAGGGCCCACATCAGATGGTTATGCGGCATCAGGTTCATCTGCGGCGTCCACACGGCGCTGAATATGGTCAGCGTATCCGAGCGATGCAGGGTATTGATCCCCGCGCGCTCGGGTTCGCCAACGGCCGCCAGCATCTCACGGGGGCTGGATACCGCCTGCGCCAGCACCTCTTTCACCGCCAACTGAGGATCGGCTTCCCGGTTTGCGATCACGCAATCTTCCACGAAACGTTCGATATCCATGACTGTTTCCAGCTTGACTCAGACCCGTCTGCACATGCTGCTACCATACGCCGCGCGGTCAGCCCGGCGCTACCGGGTGACTGACAGGTCTCGCCATCTTGCGCCAGATGTTGGTTCCCTATATCGTCTTTGCGCCTGTGAAAGCCTGTCTTTCCGGCAACCTGCCGTCCTTTCTGTCGTTGATCAGCGTGGGGGCGGCGAACGTTTTGCACCCGGCGAATGAACCCGTTTCTCGCGGCCGTCTCTCGCCACCGCACTGGCAACCGATGATGATTGTTTCGCCAAGACATGCCGGGTCAATGACGCCGGAAGCATTGCAAGCTTTTCTGGCGCTGCGTCGGCGAAAGGTACTGACTACGCTTTCATTCGGATCCGATCGCGGCCCACAGCTGGCGGTGAACTCCATGTTCCGGCATCCGGGCCCGGGGAACGATTGGCATGACTAGCTCCGGCACCACCAGGGGCATGACGACGCGCGCCCGCTCAGCAGAAATGACGCGCGGCCGGCTCATGGCGATTACGCTGATCCCGATCGCGGCCATCCTCGGCTTGATCTTCGGCTTCAGCCTGATTGCAGGCAAGAGCCGCGCGCTGTCTCTGGCGGAGCGCGAAATGACCGAGCGGGTGGAGACGCTGGCCGAGCGCTTCGACGGTGAATTGCGGCGAGTGGCGCAGGTCGCTGAACTGACTGCGAGCCGGGTCGCCTCACGCAGTGGTCTTACCGAGGCGCAGATATACCGCGCCCTCGGCAACGGGATCTTGCAGGACCCCCTGATATTTGGCGCTGCGATGGCGTTCGTGCCCGGCGGTTTTGACCAGCGCGAGGCCTTCTGTCCATATGTCTATCGCACCAGCCTCTCCGGGTCGGATCTGGCGCAGCTCGACATCGCCGATGCCTATGATTACCTGAACGATCCCGAAATTCGCTGGTGGCATGATCCGGTGAACGCCGGCAACCCGGTCTGGAGCGAGCCCTATTTCGATGAGGGCGCCGGCAACATCATGATGGCCACCTACAGCGTTCCGTTCTACGATGACGGTCGCTTGCGCGGCGTCACCACCATCGATATTCCGCTGGCCCCGCTGCAGTCTTTTGTCGGCACCACGCTGAATGTCGCGGTGATCACTGGCGAAGGGCGCTTTGTCCACCGCACCGAAGGCATCCTCGAAGGCAACCCGACGATCTTCGAGTATGCCGCCGACCAGCCCGATTTGCTGGGGATCGCCCGGCGCATGCTCGACGGTGACTCCGGCACCGGCGACATCGACAGCCAGGGGGAGCGGCAGCTGGTGTTCTTCGCGCCGCTGCGCTCGGCGGGCTGGAGTTTTGCCGTTTTCCTGCCCGAAAAGCAGGCTATTGCCGACGCCAGGAACGCGGCCTGGTGGCTGGCTGTGGCGATGTTGCTGGCCCTGGCGCTGATCGCGCTGGCGATGTGGCTGGTCGCTGGCCTGGTGTCGCGTAACCAGGCAGAAGTCCGGGCCGGGGAGGCGCGTACCCGGGCATTGATCGAGTCGGCGCCGGACGCGATGGTGATCGTCGACAAGACCGGGACCATCGTGATGGTCAATGATCAGGCCGAAAAGACCTTTGGCTATGAGGCTGCGGCGATGACCGGTCAGTCGGTGGACATGCTCGTCCCTCCGGACGTCCGGGGACACCATCCCCGTCTGGTGGACAGTTTTTTCGCCAATCCGGTGCGCCGCGAAATGCTCGGCGGCAACAGCCTGATGGCGGCTCACGCCGACGGCAGACTGTTTCCGATCGAGGTGGGATTGAGCCCACTGGAGACCGCCGAAGGCATGCTGGTATCCAGCGTAATCCGCGACATCACCGAGCGACGCAAGGCCGAGGACGAGTTAGCGCAGCAGCGCATCCTGCTGGCGTCGACGATCGAAGCGATCCCGGACATTATCTTCGTCAAGGACAGTGACGGCCGTTATCTCCAGTGCAATCCTGCCTGCGCCCGCTTCATGGGGCGTGATCCCGCGGACATCATCGGCGCCACCGACGAAGATCTTCTCGGGGCGGAGATTGCGCAGGAATTCAGGCTGCGCGACCAACAGGTCGTCGATGCCGGCAAGCGCGTTACCAATGAGGAGTGGGTGACCTATCCCGACGGCTCCGAGCGATTGCTCGAGACCACCAAGGTGCCGTTCAAGGACTGCACCGGTCAGCTGGGTGGCGTGCTAGGCGTGTCGCGAGACATCACTGAAAGGCATCTGGCCGCGGAGAAACTGGCCGAGGCCGAGGAGCGGCACCGGCTGGTACTCGAGTCCACCGGTGAGGGGATCTTTGGCGTCGACGCGGCCGGCAAGGTGATGTTTATCAATCGCGCCGCGGCGCAGTTGCTTGGTTTTTCCAAGGATGAACTGCTCAGCAAAGGTATCCACGACATCATCCACCACAGCCGGATCGATGGCACGCCGTATCCTGTCGAAGAGTGTCCGATGCACGCGGCCTTCGCCGACGGCGTCAACTCCAAGGTCGATGACGAAGTCTTGTGGCGCAAGGACGGCAGCTACTTCGATGTCGAGTACTCAAGTACGCCGTTACGCAAGGACGGCAAGCTGGTCGGCGCGGTGATCGTGTTCCGGGATATCACCGAACGCAAGATCGCAGAGATCGAGTTGTTGCAGGCGCGTGATGCCGCCCAGGCGGCAAACCGGGCCAAGAGCGGCTTCCTGGCCAACATGAGTCACGAATTGCGCACCCCGATGAACGCCATCATCGGCTACAGCGAGATGTTGATCGAAGAAGCCGAAGACCTCGAGATGGAAGCGTTTATCGCCGACCTGAAGAAGATCCACGGCGCTGGTGGCCATCTTTTGTCACTGATCAACGACATCCTCGATCTGTCGAAAATAGAAGCCGGCAAAATGGAGCTCTACCTCGAGAATTTCCCGGTGGACAAAATGCTGGCGGATATTGCGTCGACAGTTCAGACCCTGGTTGCCAAGAAGCACAACCAGCTCGAAGTTGTCGGTGCGGAGGACGCAGGCTCGATGCGCAGCGATCTGACTAAAGTCCGGCAGACGCTGTTCAATCTGATCTCGAACGCCGCGAAGTTCACGGAAAACGGCACCATCACCCTGTCGGTGGAGCGCGGGACGGACACCGAGACCGGCGACTGGCTGGAGTTCGCGGTAGCCGATACCGGTATCGGCATCGCGGAAGACAAGATCGAGGATCTGTTTAAAGAATTCACCCAGGCCGATGCTTCTACAACGCGAGAGTATGGCGGCACCGGTCTGGGGTTGGCCATCACCCGGCGGTTCTGCACCATGCTGGGCGGGACCATTGGCTGCACCAGCAAGCCTGGCGAAGGCACGACGTTCACCATGCGTTTGCCAGCGGAGACCGTCGATCCCAGACAGGAAGAAGAGGCTGCGGCGGATGCAGCCCGGACTGAAAGTCAGCCCGCTATCTCGGCGACAACGGCGACAACGGCTATCGGGACACCGAAGCTCAGCGGTGTGGCGCGCGGGAAGGTCCTGGTCATCGATGACGACGCCACGGTGCGCGAATTGCTCGCTCGCGATCTGACTCGCGACGGTTATGAGGTGCTGCTGGCGGAGAATGGCGCTCAGGGCCTGGAGCTGGCGCGCAGCGAACATCCCGCGGCCATTACGCTGGACGTGATGATGCCCGGCATGGATGGCTGGTCTGTATTGCGCGCTTTGAAAGCGGATGAGGCCACCGCGGCAATTCCCGTGATCATGATCACAATCGTCGATGACAAGAGTCTGGGCTATACCCTCGGAGCCGCCGAATACCTGAGCAAACCGGTGGATCGAAAACGCTTGCGCGAGGCAATGAGTCGGCTGCAGACCTCAGTGGACGGTGACGTGCTGGTGGTGGACGATGAGCCGGATGTGCGGGAACTGACCCGGCGTACGCTGGAGGCGGAAGGTCTTGGCGTGCGTGAAGCAGGCAACGGTAAGGAAGCGTTGGAGGAAGTAGCGCGCAAGCGGCCCGGTCTGATCATTCTCGATCTGATGATGCCGGTGATGGACGGTTTCGAATTCGTGTTGCGTCTGCGTCAGAACCCGGACACCGCAGACCTCCCTGTAGTCGTTGTCACCGCCAAGGAGCTGACCGCGGAAGACCGCGAGCGCCTGCACGGTAAGGTCCACCAAGTGATGCAAAAAGGTGGCTTCCGCAGGGAAGACCTGGTTAACGAAGTCCGCCGCACCGTAGATCGCGCGGTCAAGCGCGACGAAGCCGGCAGCGCCTAGCCAGAGTCCGGAGCGGACGCAGCGCCGAGCCCGGCTGCTTCAACAGGCAGAGGTTCGCTATCTGCCGGCCAGTGGTGCGTTCAGACTGGCGCCGCCCGTTTGAGTCTGTCCATCAATTCACGGAATCGCGGCAGCTCGTGCACAGACTCGAGGTCTGAATCGTTCTCCGCCCACTCGGCAATCGTCATGCCGCGCAGGCTGGCGTGCTCGAGACAGTCCAGCGCCAGTTCGGGCTCGCCGACGAGCGCGTAACCGCAGGCCACGTTGTACAGGGTGTCCGGATTATCGCCGTCGATTTCCAGCGAGCGTTTGGCGAACTGCATGGCTTCGTCTTTCCTGCCGAGCGAGGCCAGACCACCGAGGCCGAGATTAAGCGCCCGCGTATCGTCTGGATTGAGTTCCAGATGCCGCAGGGCACGCTCGACGCCACGTCGCGCTGCAGCAAGCGCTTCCTTCTCCCGCCCCAGGCTTTGATAGACCTGCCGCAGCAGCGTAGGCGCCTGAAAATCATCGGGGTTTATGCGTTCTGCCTGCCGGAACAATTCTTCTGCGCGTTCCAGTTCGCCGCGCTGGAAGCAGACCCGCGCATAGAAGTAGTACGCTTCAAACACGTTCGGATCGAGACGCAAAGCGGTCTCGAATTCCGCAATGGCGGCCGCATGCCGACGATGGACAAAATGACTTAAACCACGGGACACGTGGGACTCAGCCAGCCCGGGCAGCAGTTCAAGAGCCTTGCAGCTCGCGCGTTCTGCGGCGGCCAGGTTTTCCTCGGTCGCGCTCCAGTACATGCACGTCATCGCGTAACAATCCGCCAGTGCAGCCCACGCACGCGCATACGCCGGATCGATTTCGACTGCTTTCTCCAGCATTTCGATGGCGAAGGCCACGTTTCTGGTGCCCCAGCGCCGGAAAAAGTGCTGGCCTTTCAGATAGTGCTCATAGGCCTTGACGTTCGGGCTGGTGCAGCATTCCTGGCTCGGCCGGGTGCCAAGCGTGACCTCCAGGGCATTGGCGACACGCGCCGCGATCTCTGCCTGGATCTCGAAAATATCTTCGATATCCCTGTCGTAACTGCTCGACCAGAGATGGTAGCCGTTGGTGGTGTCTATCAGCTGTGTGGTGATGCGCAGCTTGTTACCGACCTTGCGCACGCTGCCCTCCAGCACCGTGCCGACCTTCAGATCCCTGCCGATGCTGCTGGCGTCAGTCGGCACACCTTTGTAGCGAAAAGAGGAGGTGCGTGACGCGACCCGGAGATTTCTGATCTGCGCCAGGCGATTCAATATTTCCTCCGCGAAACCGTCGCACAGATATGCCTGATCCTGTTCCGGGCTCATGTCCGCGAAGGACAGTACCGCGACCGAAGGTATAGCGTCTTCACGCGCGACGACGCGATCGCCCGGTGCATCAACAGATTGCCCGTTCAGGCCCGCATCCGCGTCTTTCAGGAAACCGTGGCGGGTCAGGTCGAAAAACCAGGACACGATCATGGCGACAGGGAAGCCGGCGACGGCCAGCGCGATCAGCAAGGTCATGCCCCAGCCGGGGATGCCAAGTGGCTCGAAGGTCACTTCGCCGATCTGCAATAACACCCAGGCCACCACCGCATAGCCGGTCGCGGCCTGGAGCACCTTGCGCCTTTTTAACTGTTCAAAAAAGTAAGCAAATTTTGATTTCGGATTGGCCAATGGCGCCAGCCTCTGTTGGGATCCCTTGCGGGAGGCGACCCGGGGGACATGCCCAACGTAACGCCGGACGTGGGCAAATGCTATCCCCAGGCGATGATGCATCCGCCACAAGCTGGAGGCGGATGCGGCTGATAGCCATGATGTCATGCAGCGTCGGCGGCAATAACTGTTCAGTTTTCGCCAGTAGTCGACAAAAACGAATCGTTGCCAGGTTATCGTCCTTGATTTCCTGCTCTTTTTGTCCAATGGTCTGGCCCCAGATAGCGACCCTGGGGATTGAGCAGACATCACACAGCAGATGGCAAATGACCAAGTGACAAATGACTCTGGCATGAGGCGCTGCAAAAACTGCGATACGCGCCTGGATGGCCCTTTCTGCCCCCATTGCGGGCAGCGCGATGTCGATCTTGAGCGGCCATTGCCCGACTTGCTGGCTGAGGCGGCGCGGGAGACCTTTGATGCCGACGGGCGTTTGGTCCGTACCCTGATGGCCCTGTTTCGAAGACCCGGGTTCCTGACCGTCGAGTTCCTCGCCGGCCGTCGCCAGAGCTACACGCCGCCGTTCCGCTTATATCTGGCGTTCAGCCTGCTGTTTTTTCTGGTCGCAGCCTGGGCCGTCGGTCACGGCATGATGCTCAGCGAAGGCCAGACCCTGGCGGCGGATGCTCCGGGGCAGGCGCGCTTTGTGTCGGACGAGCTGCCTCGGCTGATGTTCGTTCTACTGCCCGTTTTCGCGCTGCTGCTCAAGGCTGCTTTCTGGCAGCGGCTGTATTTTGATCACCTGATCCATTCGCTGCACCTGCACAGCGCCGCGTATGTGATCCTGGCCTTTGTGCTGCCGATGGAAGACGCTTCGAATCGCTGGTGGTGGGCATTGCTATTGCAACTTGCCATGACGGCCTACCTGCTCGCCTACCTGACGACTTCCATCCGCCGCGTCTATCGGGCGAACTGGTGGGTTACCAGCGGCAAATCTCTTGGCATCCTGCTCGCCTACATGACTGTGGTCGCCGGCGCATCAGAACTCGCCAGCCACCTGACGATGCCGGATGCCGACGTGCTGCCGTTTCTCACCGACTAGGGTCGGTTGCCATCGGGGCGGGTGTCGCGCTGCCATCGTGGCCGGGGGCGGGCACGGGGTGCCGGCAATGACTGGAGGAGGGTTCCATTGGCGCGGGCTCGAACCGGTACCAATCTTTCCAGTCGAAATAGATCGGCATCAGCAACATGACCATGCCGGCATAACTGGTCTCGTCGCGCACCATCAGCGCACCGTCCCCGGCGCGACCGAACTTTACGCGCCGCCGGCCGACGCCGATCATGCCGACGTCGCTCGCGGCGACCATTTCTGCATCCGCCGCCCGACTCAGCTGACCGGCGACGCAGCGAAGTCCCAGATGCGCCAGGGATGTAAGACCCACTGGCTCATGGCCCGCCAGACCGGACAGCCATATCGCGCCGGCGTCGTCCGTTTCGAACGCGACGCGATCCAGCCCCTCCGGCGGTGGAGCATCGCTGAGTAGCGTCCAAAGGTTCACGCTGGAGAAGCCGCCCAGATCGTCGACGGACAGACCACTTGCACAGAAGATCGGCCTCTCGCCGGCGCAGATCCTGGCGCTGGAGTCGGGTTCCATCGGCACAGCCTGGGGGTCGGTGGGGGACGCCGCGGCCGGCGCATAGCGAACCACCGGTTCGGTGAAGCGGGTCGCTATCGCGATCGACCCCAGCAACAGCCCGGTATGGCTCTTGCGCACCTCCGCGATCAGGCCGCCCGTGCCGTCGCGGGCGAGCCAGACTCGTTGCCCGTGTTTGATCGCAGCTACCAGCCCGAGCCCTTCTGACTGCCAGTGCGATTGACCAGTAAAGGACCAGCGCCCGTCCTTGCAGCGCAGCCGGATCTCTGTGGCATCGACCGGCTGGTCGCCGGCCCCGGCGCTGACGATCAACGCTTGCGCGCCCTCGCGCTCGATCAGCTGCACTTCGTTGATCGCCAGATGCCGGGCCGGTTCCAGATCGAAAAAAATCTGGGACAGCAGAAAGCCGCTCGGCGTCTCCGGCTTGTTGGCATAGCTGCCCGCAAGTTCGTGGCAGCCGGCACCCGGCTGCAGTTCCGGCGGGCGCTCCAGCGCGACGGTGTTCAATGAGCATCCCGCCAGCCAGGCCAGGCCAGGCAGCAGGAAGAGGGTTCGCGTCACAGCGGGTACAGCGCCCATCAGTCAGTCCCTCGACAGGAGGAAGATTGACTGTTGTTTTACTGGAGCGGTGCGCTCCGGGTCCTGAGGAGTTCCGGATGTTTTTCAGAGGTTTTTCTTAGGAAACCTGATCCAGTCCGCAACCCCCCGAATCCCCAGCAACCGCACCCAGTTGGCCTGCGATGAAGCGCCCGACCCGGGAGTCAGCGAAAAACGGGCACGGGCCGGACAGCGGTGTAATTGTATCTAGATATGTCTAAGTAATGTCTAATAAATATATTGACAGTAATTGTATATTGTGACATCCTTCGACCCATGCTTTGAACCCAACCCGCTCTCAGGAGACCACTCAAATGAAAATTTTCGCAAAGAACCCTCTGGCCATATCTGCTGCAGCGCTGCTGTTCACGATGCTGCTCGCTTCACCTGCCAGCGCCGGCCATCATGAGAAGGCGAAGGCTGAACAGGCGGATATCGTCGAGGTAGCCGTCGCCAGCGGCGACTTCAATACACTCGCCGCCGCGCTTCAGGCTGCTGGCCTGATCGAAACCTTGCAGGGAGAGGGACCGTTCACCGTGTTCGCGCCTACCGATGCCGCATTTGCAAAGCTGCCTGCCGGCACCGTTGAAAACCTGCTGAAGCCGGAAAATAAAGACCAGTTGATCGCTGTTCTGACCTATCACGTCGTGGCCGGCAAGGTCTCCGCTGCCGAAGTGGTTGAACTCGACAGCGCCGGCACCGTCAATGGCGAAGCGATCAGCATCTCGGTGATCGACGGCGGTGTGCGCATCAACCAGGCTACGGTAACCGCGGCCGACATCGAAGCCAGCAACGGCGTGATCCATGTTATCGACGAAGTGATCCTGCCCCCGGCGAGCTAACCCGACCCGGCTGCGAAGCCGATTACCAGACTCCTCGTGCCCCAGGTTTCATCTTATGAAACCGCTCCCTTGGCCGGCGGTTTTCCGCCGGCCTTTTTTTCGGAGACCAAATAATGTCCACCAAAACCCTGCCTGATGCAGCGCGTCCAGACTGGCGGCGTCTGCTGCGTTATGGCAGCAGCAGCCTGGCTTATCTGCCACTGGCCTCGATCGCGTACCGCGTGGCGTTTATTGATGATCTGCCCCTTATGGATGAGCAGCGGGCTGCGCTCGCGTCTCCTGATGACGACGACGTCAGTGGCGCCAGCAGGCCTGAGCGGGCGGCCGCTTGAACCGCCGCGAGTCCAGGCATGCCAGCGATATGTGCTCGGCCGGAGGCTGCAGTGCGTCAGGCACCCTCGACTCACCGCCGGCGCTGCTGGTAAAGACCTCGCATGAGCCTGTGTTCTTGCGCCGACAGCAACAGTCCGCTTGCTGGAGCGACGCTTTCCGGGCCATGCTACTGGGGTCCGGTCTGTTGTTCCTGATGATGATCGGCGGCGCGCGCGCAGGCACTATAGAGAACGGCATGTTGATCGACGACTTCAGTGATCCGAAACACCAGTCTCAGCTCGGCACAAGCTGGAGAAATTTCAGCGATCGCGTGATGGGCGGCGTGTCCGAATCCGAGCTCTCCTGGGAGTCTGTCGATGGCCGCTCATGTCTCCGGCTCACTGGCGATGTCCGGCTGGAGAACAATGGTGGTTTTGTTCAGGCCGCGCTTGATCTCGGCACCTGGGGCCGGACTCTTGACGCTTCCGCATTCACTGGCATCGAGCTCGAGGTGCGCGGCAACGACGAGCGCTATTCCGTCCACCTGCGGACCCCGGACAATGTTCGCCCCTGGCAATCCTATCGCGCGCAATTCAGCACAACCCGGGAATGGCGGACGGTGAAAATACCGTTCGCGGATTTTGAACCCTACCGTCTGGATAAGCCGCTGGATCTCAGACGCTTGCGCCGTATCGGCCTGGTCGCGATCGGCCGTGCCTTTACCGCAGACCTGGCTGTGTGCCGGCTCGCCCTTTACTGAGCGATACCCGCTGTTGCCTGATCACGTGCTCTGCCAATCACGCGTTGGCCGATACACGGCCGCGCCGACGCTCAGCAGCTACCAGCCCCGCGAGCCCGGCCCGCCCTTGAACGGGCCGACCACGCGCGAAGTGATCCAGCCGCCGTAAAAGTCACCCGGCTGCGAGCGGACCTGCTCCTCGTCGACAAAGCAGGCGTCGACGCGGGAAGCATAAAAGGCGAGGAAGTCCCTTATCGGCAGGAAAGCCCGGGTTGGTGAGGGATAGCTCCATGCGGCCTTGTCGGCGCGCATGTCGTTCACGGCCAAAGTCCAGTAGCGGGCACTACCCTTGAATTCACAGAACGAGCGTGCGGGATCGGCGAGCAAAAAATCTTGCCGGATGTCCTCTGGTGGCAGGTAGTAGACCGGCGGGTGGCTGGTCTCGAGCACCCGGTATCCGGCGACGGTGTCAGCAATCGTCTCGCCGGCAAACACCACGCGCAGACGCTGGCTGACCGGCTCCAGACGCGGCGGCCGCGGGTAGTCCCAGACCGACTCCTGGCCGGCTGAAGGTTTGATCGGCTCAGGCCGGAACATACGATTTCCCCTGCGCGATGCGTTCGCGCCCGCTCACCACGGGATTTCGCTGCCGTCCCAGGCGAAAAAGCGCCCGCTATCCTGCGGTGTCAGCCCATCGATGATGGTCAGCAACTGTGAAACCGCGCGCTCGGCGGTAAACAGTTTTCCCTCGGGAACATTGCTCTGGAATGGCCGCGAAAGATCGGTATCCACGGTCCCCGGGTGCAGCGAAACCAGTGTCACTGCGCGTCCTCCGCGGCCGAGCTCGATCGCCATGCAGCGCGTCAGCATGTTCTGCGCCGCCTTCGCTGCGCGGTAGGCATACCAGCCACCAAGACGGTTGTCGCCAATACTGCCGACCCGTGCGGAGAGGTTCGCCACCACCGCACGGTCAGACTGCTGCAGCAGATGACGGAAGTGTTTGACCACCAGAGCAGGCCCGATTGCATTGACCGCGAAGCTGCGAAGCAGCGCTGCCGGATCAAGTTGATCCAGTCGTCGCTCCGGCGAAATTCCGCTGGCGTCGTGCAGCAATCCTGCGCAGTTGATCAGCAAATCGAGTCGCGGTGCCTGCGCGGCGACGAGCTCAGCGGCGCTGCGCACGCTGCTCTCGTCCTCGATATCCATCGCGATGGGCCTCACGCCAGCCGTTGCCGCCAGGTCCTGCAAGCTGCTTGCGTCGCCCGGATCACGGCAGCTCGCGAACACCTCGGCCACGTCCTCGCGGTCGGCGAGTTGATGCGCGAATTCCAGACCGATGCCGCGGCTGGCGCCCTGGACAAGAATGATCTTGGCGGCCTGATTCACGCGGGAGCTCCTGATCTCAGATTGGACAGGCCCGGATCGCAACCCGGGCCCTGGTGCCGGATCGGGTCTGGTTCCGGTCAAGCCAGTTACGGCACAGCCCGCGCCGAACGCCAGGGATCATGCGCGACGATGGCCAGCGACAATGCTAGCAATCTGGTAGTGATTGTCAATATAATACCTAGACATCGAATAGACGAAAAAACGGGATTCCAGCAAACTGATGACCAGCACCACCGTCGACCCAGCCGAAGTGGCCAGTTTCAATCGTCTCGCCGAGACCTGGTGGGACGCGAGCGGTCCGATGTGGCCCTTGCATCGGCTCAACGCGCTGCGCACCGACTACCTGGCCCGTCGTTTGCGTGAGTATTGGCCGCAATCACCCCCCGACCGGCCCTTGCTTGGCGTGGAAACGCTGGATATCGGCTGCGGCGCCGGGCTGCTCAGCGAATCCGTTGCGCGTCTGGGTGCTCAGGTTCACGGCGTCGATGTCGCTGAGCGCAATATCGCCATCGCGCAGCAGCACGCCCGAGACCAGGGTCTGAGGGTTGATTATCAGACCACGACCGCGGAGGCGCTGCAGGCCGAAGGCAGCCGCTATGATCTGGTGCTCAACATGGAGGTGGTCGAACATGTGGCGGATCTGCCGATGTTTCTCTCCGCCTGTTGCCAGCTCACCCGCCCCGGGGGCGTGATGGTGATCGCCACTATCAACCGTACGCTCGCCTCCTGGCTTGCGGCGATCGTCGGCGCCGAATACATTTTGCGCTGGCTGCCCCGAGGTACCCATCAATGGCGCCGGTTTCCACGTCCGGCGGAGCTGGAGCAGATACTTGCACAGCACAGGTTCGCGGTAGAGGACCGGATCGGTGTCGGCGTCAATCCGATCACCCGCGGTTTTCGGCTCCAGCGTTATCTGGGCGTCAATTACATGTTGATCGCGCGTCGGGCAGCCTGACCACGGACCTGCGATCTGATCAAGCGTTTTCGAGGAGTAGAACCTGATGTCCCAAACCGAGGATTTTTCTATCGGTACCGTGTCCCGGCTGACCGGAATCTCCCAGCATACGCTGCGGGTCTGGGAGCGGCGCCATCAGGCTGTCGAATCCGGTCGCAGCGAAGGCGGGCGCCGACTTTACTCCAATGCCGATGTAGAGCGGCTGACCTTGCTCAAGGCACTGGTGGATCGGGGCGACCGGATCGGACAGATCGCCGCCGAGGACACAGAGTCGCTACGCCAGCGGCTGTCCACCTATCAGGATCATCGAGACACCCGCAGCCGGCTGACGTCTGGCGTCACCAGGCTTGCGGTCTACGGCGAGACGCTGGCTGAAGCGCTGAGCGATGCATCACCGCCAGGATCCCGCGTGGTGCTGGCAGAGACTGATTTCGAACGCTTCAAATCCGATCTCGCGCTGGCCGCGATCGACGCACTGGTGCTCGAATATCCGATCATCAATGCCGACACTCCCGAGATTGTGGCCACATTGAAACACCTCGCCCGCAGCGACCGGGTGCTGGTGGTCTACGGTTTCGGCCGCGCAACGGATGTCGAGCAGTTGGTCAGGGCCGGCGTGGAGGTGTTACGTGCTCCGGCGGATCTGCACGCAATCGCCAGGCTGGTGGGTGTTTCGGGCGTCTCCGTCGAGGCTGACGCAGAGCCGGGGCCGATGCTTCCTGCCAGCGTGGATCAGGCAGATATACCGCCGCGACGATTGTCTGCACGGTCCCTGCAGAAGCTCGCCATGGCATCGTCCGTGGTGGAGTGCGAATGCCCTCATCACCTGGTGGACCTGGTCCGCAGCCTTGCTTCGTTTGAGCTTTACAGTCGTCAGTGCCGCAACCGCAATCAGCAGGACGCTGCGCTGCACGCCTATTTGCATGTGACCACCGCTCAGGCGCGTGCGCTGATCGAGGATGCGCTGATCCGTACCGCCGAGGCCGAGGGCATCGACTACTGAGCGCAGTGGATCAGATCCGCGCCGGCGGCTTTCTATCCATCACGTCCTGGCCTCCGGGCCGCCCCGTCTGGACTTGCCGACCCGGTGGACGCTCCCGCTTCGCCCACAGACCAGCGTATTACCACGGCCCTGTTCAATTCATACCCCAGGGGATCAGCGCGAAGCCGTCTGACTGGAGTATCACCAGTGTGGTCATCGCCGAGAGCGAAATCTCTACGTCCGGCGCAATTTCCTCGGCGCGAAAACCAGAGGCTGCGGCGCTTTGTCCGCAGACAAAAAACTGCACGCCAGCCACGGCAAGCAGCCTGATCAGTTCTGCGTCCGGGTTGGGTTTGCCGAAGCGCTTGCTGAAAGCCTCCTCGTTCAGTGCGGCGCGGGTCGCGCGGCCGTGCAGGACCACCGCCGCCGATAGTTGTTTCGGTTCTAACCCGGCGCGGGCGTGCATATTCAGGTAACGCGCAACTGTGTCCAGTCGGTAATTCCGCTCGCCGGCGTCCTCGGGCGCGGCGGCAACATCGAAGACCGCCTTCAGCTCGATATCTGCAGCCAGATCGAGCGGCTGCTCGGGTACGAAGTACGCCGCCCCGTAGCCCATGATCACCGGACCGGTCGCCGGCGCGGCCTCAGTCTCCGCGAATACCGGGGCGCTGGCCGCGCCGATCAGCATCAGTGCAATGGCCGCTTTCATCGGAGCTCTCCACGTTGTTGGTCGGATTTTCGATCTGCATCATCTGCCCACTGTCCCGCGCACGCTTTCGATCAGCGCCTCCGGGTCGTAGGCCACGCCGTCACGAAACACCAGTGACACGTTCTGCACCTGGGTGATGTCCCGGTCGGGCTCACCTTCAATCAATACCAGGTCCGCCCGCTTGCCGACGGCGATCGTGCCGACCGTATTGTCGATGCCGAGAAAGCGCGCCCCCGTTTGTGTCGCCATCGACAGCGCTTCAAGCGGCGTGAATCCGGCGTCCACCAGCAGGATCAGCGCGGCATGCGTGGAGTTCGGCGGTACCGTGCCGCCCCATCCCGTCGGGTCGGTGCCGACCAGCAGGGTGCCGCCGGCATCGACGAATGCTTTTTCAAATGCCATCTCGCGTTCCAGCAGCAGGCGCATTTCCCTGGTCCGGTCCGCGTTCGGGGACTGCAGCAGGCTGATCCACCGCGATTGAGCCACCTGCCGTGATCGCGGGCTCAACATGGACAGCGATTCCTCGGTCGGGATGGCCGGGTGCAGGCCCGCGGCAAAAACCGGTAGCGTCGATGTGATCGCCACATCCCGTTCGATCAGCAGCCTGATCAATGCCGCGACCTCCGGCGTCTCCACGTCCATCAGCTGCGCACGCTCTGCCCTGGACAGGGTCGGGCACTTGTCCGGCGTCTTGTCCGCGGCCAGATCCGAGGCCACATAAAGACCGTGCTCAAGGTTATCGATACCCAGTGCGCTGGCTTCCGCAAAGGTCACTGAACACAGATGGCCGGTCACGGTGGCGCCCAGCCGGTGTGCCTCATCGATGGCGGCCGCCAGCACCGCGGACGACACATTCATATACGCCTTGAACGACGTTGCGCCGGCATTGACCCAGTAGCGTACGAACAGCCGCGCATCCTCCGCGGTGACCGTCGGCCGCAGCTGGTAGGCAAAGCTGCCGGGGCCTTCGATAAACGGCGCGGTCACAAACAGATCCGGACCCGCGATACGGCCCTGATCAATCATCTTTTTGACCTGCAGATCATCGCTGGCATTCATCGTCCCGGTTGTGCGCATCGTCGTGGTGCCGGCCGCGAGGTACAGCGGCGGCATCGGCAGGTGCTCGGTCGTATAGGCGGGCAGGGCACCGGTCGGATTCAGATACATCAGGTGCTCATGCATCATCACGAATCCCGGGATCAGGGTCTGGCCGGTCCCGTCGATTTCGACGGCGCCGTCGGCAACGACGTCGCCGGCGCGCCCGATCACCGCGATGCGACCGTTCTGGATCAGAACCGCTGCGTTCTCGATCGCCGGCTGGCCGGTACCATCTACCAGACGGACATTGTCCAGCAGGATCGACGGTCCTGATGGAGAATGAACGGCTGGAGGTCGTCGTGAAACGACTCCGGTCGCTCCGCCAGTGCTGCGCTGCACAGCGCAAGCAGCGTCGAGCAAGCTGCCACCAATGCCCGGGATCATCAGCCATCTGTCGCTCATCGATCGACTCCTGAAGTTGTCGGAAATCCCAGCGAAGTCTACCTGCTACGGACCTCCAATCACTCTATGCTGTCTTCTTCGCATAGCCGGAACACCCGCGGGTTTGCTTAAACCCTGGCGGTACTGGCATCGTCAAAGTATGAAACCGCTCGCCGCTCGCACGCGCGGCGATTCGACGACAAGCAGAGAGACTCTGATGAAGCAGATGATCAAGCGCACGCTGTTTGTGGTGGCGATGATACTGGCTCCGGTCCTGTTGCTGGCGCTTGCGTTCGTGATCCGTTACATCCCGTTTCCGCCGGACCCGGATTTCCCGGCGCCAGCCAGCCAGGCTGAGGCACGCTTGCAGGACCTTGAATATCTCAGGCTCTTTCCCGACTACGACTGGACCTTCACCGAAGCTCAGCGCAACGCGATGATGGCCGAGGTCGATGCTATTGCCGCGCGGGCGGGCGAGCTGAGCGACGCCGAATTCGAACTCGCCGTCGCCCACGCGGTGGCGCTGGCTGACAATGGTCACACCAACATATCTCCGATCGGCCGCCGTGGGCGGGTCAATGTCTTGCCGTTACGCCTGGCGTGGTTCAGCGACGGTCTTTACGTGCTGCATGCGACTCGTGATCATCAGGACCTTCTGGGCGCCCGGATCGAACTAATCGAGAACATGACGCCCGATCAGCTGGCCGCGGTATTCACTCCCTATTTCGGTGGTGAGCAAGGCCGATCCCGCTACATGAGCGTGCTCAACATGGAGTCTCCGGCATTACTGCACGCGGCCGGTGTTGCGCCGGATTCGGAATCGGTCCTGGTCACAGCGACGGCCATGGACGGGAGAACCATCACGCGGCGGTTGCAGGCGCTGCCGCCGCAGACCGAGCCGTCGCTGCGGCGCTGGGGCGGCGCGCTCAAGGAATATGAACTCGCGCCGGAAGCGGCGAACTGGGTCCACTTGATGGCCGGGGAGCAGCCCCCGCTGTATCTGAGCAGCCCCGACAAGCCGTTCGAGATGACCTGGCTGGACACCGGCGGTCTGTATCTGAAGCTGGATATGACGATGGATGTGGGCGGCTTTGTGCTCGTCGACTTTCAAAAGCAGGTGCTGGCAGAAATGGACCGGCGAACGCCGCGGTTTGTAGTCGTTGATCTGCGGCACAACGGTGGCGGTACGGTTGACGGCTGGTTCTCGGAGTCTGTGGCCGAACGTCTTCCGGAGCGCGCGCAACTGTTTATCGTCACCTCGCCGGAGACCTTTTCCGGAGGGATCACCGAGGCTGCCTATTTCAAGCACTTCGGTGGCGAACGTGCATTCGTTGTTGGTGAACCGGTTGGCGATCGCCTGGTGTTCTGGGCCAACGCTGGTGAGCCATTCGTGCTGCCTAACTCGCGCATCCCGTTGAACATATGGGTAGCAAAGGAGGATTGGGAAAACGGCTGTGATGACTGGTGGCTGTGCTTTTGGCCGACGATGCTGACCGACGTCGGTGTTGGCACACTCGAGCCCGACTTGCCCGTGTCGCTGAGCTTTGCTGACTACCGGGCCAACCGCGACCCGGTGCTGGAAACGATCATCGCCACCGTGGGGCGGGACGAATAGCCCACGCCGCCGGTGCATGCCTGCCACTGTTCAGGGCCCCGGCTCATGTTGTCCTAGCTAGCCGGATGATCCCAGAGCCCGGAGCCGGGGCGGGACAAATTCCGGCGCGGCATAGACCACGCCCAGCGTGGCGCCCTGGTGAACCCGCGGCGCGCCGGCAGCCGCGCCCCAGCTGACGATCGCATAGCGGGTACCGGATTCCACCGGTAGCGCAGTGTGGACATAGCGATGATCAGATGGAAATGCTACCAGCATTCCGGTCGCAGGCTGGATCGTCAGGTCAAACTCATCAAACCGCAGCGCACCGCCGGTGAAGTCTGAATTCAGATAGATCAGCAGACTGTACTGACGATCCTCGACCAGCTTCCAGCCGTTCATCGTCTCATCCCAGACTTCCGCATCGTTGTGCTTGCCGTAGTGGCCGCCCGGGACATACTTCAGGATATCGGGGAATTCAAACCACTGTATCCGGGTGCCGTAGTGCGTCTGCACGCAGTCGAAGAACCCACGCGCGACCAGCGGCACGATGTGTTCAGCGATGCCAAACGTCTTGATCGTCGAGGTGATCCGCACCGTGGATGCCCGGGACACGATGCCGCCAGCCGCGTCATTGTCGGCCATCTTGACCCGGGCCTGTTGACTCGGCAGATCACCGGACAACGCGATCAGGCGTTCGCACTCGGACTCGGACAGGAAATTCTCGACCGTCAGCACGCCGTGCCGGTCAACCGGGTTCGCGCAGTCGCAAGCCGGACACAGCGCGTTGGCGATCGCCGGCGTGATCATCATCGTCAACGGTTCGACCGGGAAGCGCTTGATCTGCGGCAGCGCCCTGCCACAGCAATGTTTGAAACGACGGCCGCTGCCGCAAGGGCAGGGCGCATTGCGCCGCGTGGTGAGTTGGGGAGACATCCAGGAATCTTACCAGCCTATCGGGTTTTCGGGGTCAGAGACAAAACCAGGTTGGGCGCAAAAAAAGCGGCCGGCGTGAAATATCACGCACGGCCGCTCGACTTTTCCGGCGGCTCCGGCTTTTACCGGAGCCTGGTCACCGAGCAGCTGCTAGTCGATCGAACTCTGGTTGGTCCCGCTGCCTGCGGCGATCGGTGAATAGTGCGCCGCGCGCACGACCCAACTGCCATTTTCTTTGACATAGGCTTCGGTGATACGGGTCATGTAATGAGCCACCGGCTGGCGACCGGTTTCCTGGAAGGAACCCTCGGAGTAATACATGGCGACCGCGGATTTTCCCTCCTCGAGTACCACAACCTCTATGTATTTGGGCGTCAACGCGAAGCTGACATAAGTACTCCCCGGGTCACTACCGGAGACACGCTGGATCAGACCACCGCTGGACCAGAACTGCAGCGATCCCTTGCTGGAGATCCCGCTGTCCATGTCTTTCAGGTTCTCTCTCGTATAGGCGTTCGCCGCCAGGATCTCTGCGGTAATCTCTTCCGCGGTGCCGGCCAGGACCATGCCCGGCAGCAGCATTGAGCCAAGAACCGCAATAGCCAGAGTCGCCGTCAATCCACGACCCGTCGTCTTATTCATTGGTGAACTCATTGAGTTGCTCCCCGGTTGGTTTTTCAGATTCTGATGATCTGACGGCCATGGATGGAATACCCGCGGCGAGGCAGCACCATACGCCTTATGGTGTCCGAATACTCTCTTTTCCCGAAAACCACGACGCGGGACTGTTGGCTGGGGAGTCCGGATCGGACGATGGTCCTTCCCGCTTCGGGGAAGCACCATCGATGAGCGACGAGCCGGGGACTGGAAATTCAGCGCGGCCCCTCGCACGGACCACCGGAGCGGTGTCAGGTCGGATTGCGGAGACGAAAAGACATCTCTTGAAGACCTCTTTGCTTAGCATCATGAGCTACGTTAAGTTGTCGGACCATAAAAGAAACAAGGGTCTTCTGACTCTGACCGGTTGCGCCAAACAAGATGCCGTTCTCGACAAGGACTGAGATCACCGCACCCGCCTCGCGAGTGTGGTTGATTCTGATCGACACCAGCCTCTGGCCGGTCTGGGGACCCTCGCTCAGAAGGGTCGCGAGCGCTGGGCGCTTTATCGGCGCAGCAACCCGGGGTCGTGTGCAGACGGCGCTGGGCATCTGGTTATCGTTCGAAATCGATCACTTCGAGGACGGCCGCTACTGGTCCTGGCGGGTCGCCGGTGTTCGTGCCACCGGACACCGCGTCGAGCCGCTCGACACAAATCGCTGCAGCCTGAGTTTCGAGGTGCCGATGCTCGCCGCGCCCTATCTGCCGGTGTGTCGCGTCGCCTGTCGACGCATCCGCGCCATGGCCGAGGCCATGCAGGCTGTCGAAGGCCAGCCGCGGCCTGTGGGCTAGAGTTGGGCCAGCACCGGGCCCCAGATGTGCGTGCGGCTGCGTAATCGGGGAAGATGCCGGTTCGTGCTCCCCGGCGTGGCAGTATTACGCGACGCGGGTCCGCCGGTCGGACTTGTGCATCACCCGGATTTCTGGAGCTTGCCATGTTGAAACACACCTTGATCTGTCGTTGCGCGCTGATCCTGGCCGGTGTACTGATCAGCGCATGCGGTAAGTCACCCGAAGAAACCGCGGTCATCGTGACCGACGAGGTGTCCGCGACTGCCTCGGACGGGGTGATGGTGACAGCACCGGTGGCGAGGATCGAAGCCGTGGAAGATGTTTATCACGGGCAGACGGTCGCCGATCCGTATCGCTGGCTGGAGGATTGGGATGACCCCGAGGTCAGGGCCTGGTCCGAGGGTCAGAATGCCTACGCTCGAGCCGCGCTGGCGTCACTGCCGGAACGACCCGCGGTCCAGACCCGGATCAGCGAGATTCTGACCTCGGCACAGGGTGTGACGTATTCCAGTTTGCGGCTGGCAGGTAAGGACACGCTGTTCGCGATCAAGCGCGATCCGGAAAAGCAGCAGTCGATCCTGGTGATGCTCGACCCGGACGGAGATCCGGCCAGCGAACGTGTATTTCTCGATCCGAATGAGCTTGATCCGAGCCGCGGCACATCGATCGACTGGTACCAGCCTTCGCATGACGGATCCTTGGTCGCGGTATCGATGTCCTCGGGCGGTTCCGAAACCGGCAACGTGCATGTCTACAAGGTCCCGTCTGGCGAGCCTGGTGAGCCTGGGGATATCGTTATCGACCGGGTCAACCAGGGCACGGCCGGAGGTGATCTGGCGTGGTTGCCGGACGACTCGGGGTTTTACTACACCCGCTATCCGCGACCCGGTGAGCGCCCCGATGCTGATCTGCAGTTCTACCAGCAGGTGTGGCAGCACACCCTCGGCACGTCGGCCGATGCAGATAAGCAGGTGCTCGGCGCGGACTTCCCGCGGATCGCTGCGATCCGCCTGATCGTCGATCCGGCCAGCGGCCGCTTGCTGGTCTGGGTACAAAACGGTGATTCCGGCCGCTTCGCGATGTATCTGCGCCAGGCAGATGGCGAATGGGATCAGTTCAGCGAGTTCGGCGACGGCGCGATACAGGCTGAATTCGGGCCCGACAACGCGCTCTATGTGATGTCTCTTGACGGTGCGCCGCGCGGCAAGTTGCTGCGGCTCGATGCCTCCGATCCTGATCTGGCGACGGCAGAGGAGATTGTGCCCGAGGGCGAGGCAGCGATGTCTCACAGTTTCTACTACCGGCATTCGCCGACGCTGGTCGTCGCCGGCGAGCGTATCTATCTCGTGTTCCAGGTCGGCGGCCCCAATGAGTTGCGAGTGTTCACGCTGGATGGCACACCAGTCGACGGTCCCGACCAGCTCGACGTGTCAACAATCTACGGGTTAAGCCCGGCTGGCGGCTCAGATGTGTATTTCGGCAATGGATCCTACGTCGCTATGGGCGACTGGTACCGCTTTGACGGTGACGACGGCGTTACCACCAGACTTGCCATATCTGCTGAATCGCCGGTCGATCACTCGGATGTCGAAGTGGTGCGCGAGTTTGCGACGTCGAAAGACGGGACCCGGGTCCCGGTCAATATCCTGCTGCCGAAGGGATTTACCAAAGACGGCAGCGCGGCGATCCTGGTCACAGGATATGGCGGCTACGGGTTAAGCCGGACGCCGTCCTTGTCGATGTCGCGGCATATCCTGTTCGAGAACGGGATGGTCTTCGCTCAGGCCAACATCAGAGGCGGTGGCGAGTATGGCGAGACCTGGCACAGACAAGGCAATCTGACCAACAAGCAGAACGTGTTCGATGACTTCGCCGCGGTGATCCGCTATCTGGTTGACGAAGGCTACGCCTCACCGGATCGGGTCGCTATCCTGGGCGGCAGTAACGGTGGACTGCTGATGGGCGCGACCATGGCGCAGAACCCCGACCTCGCCGCGGCGGTGGTCTCGCATGTGGGTGTGTACGACATGTTGCGCGTGGAGAATGACCCGAACGGGCAATTCAACATCCCGGAATTCGGCACGGTAAAAGACCCGGGACAATTTGCCGCGCTTTATGCGTATTCGCCATATCACAACATCGTCGATGGCGTGCAATACCCGCCGATCCTGTTGCCGACCGGCGCCAACGATCCGCGGGTCAATCCGGCCCACAGCCGCAAGTTCACCGCGCGCTTGCAGGCCGCACAAGACGGTCAGGGAATAGTGCTGTTGCGAACCAGCGGCGACACCGGCCATGGTGGCGGCACGCCGCTGGATGAAGTTATCGATCTGCAGTCAGACCAGTACGCGTTTATCTTTCACTATCTCGACGTACCGGTCGATGAGCCGGTCGATGAGCCGGTCGATGAGCCGGTCGATGAGCCGGCCGATGAGCAATAAGCCGGGTCGGCGATAACGCCAGATCGGCGGCGATAATCGGTTGCGCGCTTGTGCTTGAGGATCGCCTGTCTGCTGCCAGGTCCGCCGGACCCTGCCTGCGGGTCAGCGCATATCGAACAGCAGGATCTCGGCGTCCGACGCATCGCGAAGCATGACCGTCATCGGCCCCTCGATAGAGACGCCGTCGCCGGGATAAAGCGTCTGGTCATTGAGCGCTACGCTGCCGCGGGCTACCTGGATCCAGCCCCTGCGACCGTCCGCCAGCTCATGACTCACGGCGTCGCCCTCGGCAAGCACGCTCGCGTAGAGATTCACATCCTGGTGGATGGTCACCGAACCGTCGCGGCCATCCTGTGAGCCGACCAGCCGCAACTGGCCACGCTTGTCCGCCTCGGAAAACATTTTCTGTTCATAACCCGGAGCGGTGCCGTTCTTTGCCGGCAATATCCAGATCTGCAGGAAGTGCACCGATTCCGAATCCGACGCGTTGAATTCGCTGTGCTGCACGCCGGTGCCCGCCGACATGCGTTGCACGTCTCCGGCACGGATGATCGAGCCGTTGCCCATGCTGTCCTTGTGCTCCAGAGCACCATCGAGCACATAGGAGATGATCTCCATGTCACGATGACCATGCGTGCCAAACCCCTGGCCGGGCTGCACCCGGTCTTCGTTGATCACACGCAGCGGGCCGAAGCCCATAAACCGGGCATCGTGGTAATGGCCGAAAGAAAACGTATGGCGGCTGCTCAGCCAGCCGAAATCGGCCTTGCCACGTTCCTCGGCGTGTCGAATAGCGATCATGCTGGTCTCCGTCAAACTGATCTGATGCCGTGCAATGCTAGCCCACCAGGATCGTCTGCCGGGTCGTCCCTACCCGGCAGGAATTGATCGTCGCAGTGACCGTCCCCTTGCCCTTGACCACGATCGATTGCCTGGCGGTGCCGGTGCTGCCCAGACCATACGGATAGTAGAGCGCGCCGGTGCCGTCACCGAGACCGCGGCCCCAGCCGTCGAGATGACCGAGCGGGCGTTGCGCATGACCTTCGGCGAGCGCGCAGCCATCGCATTCGAGCTTCAGGTACAGCGCCTCGTTCCAGCTCAATTTCTTCGCCGAGTTGAGCACATAGCTGGGCAGATAGCCGTGGTTCTCGACGCGGATATCGAGACGGGTCAGACCGCCGCCCAGATCTTCCTGGCTGATGTCTGCAAAACGGATGACCGGCGCCATCGCCGCGACCCGCAGGAAGGCGGCGGATTGTTGTGCGCAGGTTTCCGCGAGTAATTCATACGGCGGGTTGAACATGCCGACCCGCGGATCGATGCCGCCCAATTCCACCGGCCCGAGCTGAGGATGCTCAAACGCGCGCCATTCGCGCAACACCCGGCCGGCATTATGGTCGCGGTCCCACTTCGCGATCGCGATCATGTCCTCGCGACTCAGATCGGTATAGCTTTTGACGAACGGCTTCTTGCGTTCCAGCCCGACCTTTGCGAACAGGTCCCACAATTCGATCACATAGCCGATACATCCGCGCTGGTGATAGGCGTATTCGATCAGGTCTCCGCGGATCGGCTTCTCGGGCTCATAGGTAAATTCCTCGAAGCCGCTGACTGTCGGGTAACCCGAATACTGCTCCAGCCAGGCCGCCACCTGCCGGTAGATGGCGAGATCCATCTGGTCCATCTTGCTGTCAGGCTGGTCGCCCAGCGGCCGGATGCCGACGCCGCCGAAGGTATGCAGATTCAGCCACGCAAAGATATTCGGATGGCTGGAAGTGAACTCGATCACCGCGCGGGATTCGGGCTCGCTGCCGGGAAACGCGCCCGCGCCGATCTGCGCGTGATCGGGCTCCCAGGACCAGGGGAAGTTACGGTTCAGATCCGTCGGACTGTCGGACAGGAAGGACGGCGACGGGATGGTCTTGCCATCATAGTTCTCGATCACGCCTTCCGGATAAAGCTTGTAAAACGGGCCTTCGTCGTCGAGCGTGCGCGGCAGCAACAGATTGGCGACTTCGGGCGCGGCAGTAAACTCGCCGGTCGGGTCCTCGACCCGCATCGCGAGCGCCAGACCGTCACCATCGATGTCCTGCGGCCGCCAGTACGAACGCCCTTCATCCGGCCGCTCGTCGCGCATGTTAGAGCGCACATAGCGGCTCTTTGTCAGCATCTGCTCAGCGCCGTCAGGAGAGATGCGCGGCATCACGTAGAACAACACGTCCTTCAACACCGCGCACACAGCCGGAGAAAGATCCTGCGGGGTCGTGCCCTCGGCGAGAAACTTCAGCATGTCTTCGGCGATGGCCATGGCCACGTTCGAGCCGCACAGCTCCGCCGCATGCATGTTGCCATCTATCCACACCGCGGGCCGGATCTCTTCCGGGCGCGCCCCGATGGTCAGCAGCCAAAGCTCGCGTCCCTGTTGTGTCTGGCCCAGAGACTGCAAACGGGCATGGTCCGGATAAGTCCGGGTCCATTGCCTGAGCGTGGCCGTGATCTCCTCGTAGCTGAGATAGTCATTGCGGAAGTCTGCGGTCATCGCGTGGGTCCTTTCTTGTTGTTGCCCTCGGGGTCGAGGGGATGGAGGCTAGCCTATACCAGTAAAACTGTCAGGCTAATTCTTGCCCTGGGACCGGCGCATGCTGCCGCCCATCCGGGCAGGCAGCCAATATCCAGGGAAACACAGACCCGATCTCCGCTGCCCGACCGGCGTTTCAGCGGGTCACAACTGGTCGAGGAAGCTATCCATCGTGGTCTCCCACAGCAGCGGATCGTTGATCAGGAAATGGCCGTTCAGTCCCGGCGCACGGGAAAACTGATGGAATGCGCCTGCACCGCCGGCGGTCTCGTAGGCTTCGAAGTTGGTCCGGCTATAGGGCAAGCTGTAGAACGAATCGTTTTCTGCATAAAGCCACAGCGAGGGCACTGCGACGCCGGCGCCGGCCTCGAACAGAGTTTTGTTGACCAGGCGGTAATCGCCACAACCTTCGCCCAGCCAGCCACCGACAAAGTTGATCGCGCCAAGAAAAATATCTGGCCGCCGCCCGGCGTGGGCCACGGACAGGATGCCGCCACGCGACGTGCCGCCGACCAGCATGCGAGTAGTGTCCACATCGCTACGTTGCCGCAGCCAGTCCACCGCAGCGTCCACGTCGTCCAGCGCGCGATCAGCGCCCGCAAGCGTCGGGCCTGCTTCGCAGGTGTAGGCGCTGCGGTCGGGATTGAAGCCCTCGTCGTAAAGTCCGTCCGAGGTGCCGCGGCCGCGCCGCTGCGGGAATGCGACTATCCAGCCGCGTTCGACAAAAAATTGTGCAATCGCCTTGCTGGTAAACGTCTGGCCGAACAACGAAGGATCGGAACCGTTGCCGGTCGAGCCATGATTGAACATGATCGCTGGATAGCGGCCATCGGCAACCGGCTTGAACAGGACCATCTCGAGGGTGACCGGCTGGCCGTTTTCGAAAAACGGAGTCGCCGCGCGTTCGTCCAGACGCACTGCGAACGGACGGCATACCCCATCGTCCAGGATGCTGGTCGAGTCACAGGGATCGGCGATCGGCGGTGCCGGCTGGGCCTGGCCACCCCCGCCGCCGCACGCGCTCAGCACCAGCACGATGAAAACCAGGCAGGCCAGCGCCAAAAGCTTGCTGTTGATAAGATTGTTCCAGTTCATACAGGTTTGCTCCTCCGGGTCATAAACCGGGAACAAATCTAGAGGCCTGGCGTGATCCCTGGCGGGCCGCCGGGACGAAATGCGGGTCGGCGGGACGAAATGCGGGATTGAGGGGACAGGATTGAGCGGCGCCGAAACCGAAACACGCCTGCCGCGCAAATGGCTCGAAGCGGCCGGCTGGGTTGTGCTGGTGAGCGTGCTTTGGGGCGCCGATCTGCTGGCCAAGATCTCCGAGCGAAACCAGACCGGGATCGGCAAGGACGACTTCCGCCTGATCTCCGAGCAGGTGACCAGCGCCATCGCGGTGCTGGTGATGATCCTGTTCGTGGTCCGCTGGCTCAAGCTGTTCCCGCTCAGACGCGATGCCTGGGTGCCGGCGATTATCGGCCACACGGCCGGCAGCATCATTTTCGCGTTCGGCCACCACGCGTTGATGGTCGTGATGCGCATAGTCTGGTACCGGATCAACGGCATTCATTACATCTGGCGCGAGCCTTTCGTGGCCAATCTGATCACCGAGTATCAGAAGGACATCAAGGTCTATCTTGGTATCCTGCTGGTCGCCAGTGCCTGGCAGCTATACCGCCGATCGCGTATGCCCGACAGGCCGCAACAACCTGAGCGTCTTGTGGTCCAGACCGGCAGCGGCAAGAGCGTGTTGCGCTTCGAACAGATCGATTATCTGGAGGGCGCCCGCAATTATGTTTCGGTGTATGCAGAGGGCAGGGAGTACATCGTTCGCAAGACGATGACCGAGCTGATGCAAGAACTCTCAGCCGGGCCATTTGCGCGCAGTCACCGGAGCTTTATTGTCAATGTCGACAAGATCGGGGAGATCCGCCCCGTCGATTCGAAGCTGCGTATCCTGCTCAAAACGGGTCAGGAAATTCCTCTGAGTCGCGGCTACCGGGATGAATTCGACGCCAGAATCGCCGGCCGAACCGGATAGCGATGCAGCGGGGCCTGGTTGAAAGCGGTGCCGAATCTGTCGGAGCAGAAGGTCCCAGGCTAGGGGCGGATCAGCGCCGGCCAGCGAATCTGGCGATCCAGAGACGCGATGACCGCGGCCAGTGTCCGCGGCGGACTGTCCAGCGCCTGTTTGCCCAGCCAGCCGCTGAGCCGGGCAATGTCGTCTTCATGCAGGAAGAAGTCTTTCTTCTGCCAGCCGACAAATGAAGCGCAGGCTTGCAGACTCACCAGCATCGGGCTGCGCTCGTCACCGTCATCGTCGCTGTTCTGGCTCGCGGTGACGATGCGGCCTGTCGGCACGACGACGACCGGCAATATGCGGATCTCGGATCCGATCTGCTCACTCAGTTTGCCGGCCAGGCGCAGCAGGGAGTTATTCAGGGGCTGCAGGCTGATTCGCTGCCCGCCGGGCTGACACACCAGGCTGCCGCGATCGAGTTGCACGGACTCGGCGGCCTCAGGCAGTGCGGCGAGCTGTAGCGCATAGACACCGTTCACGCCCACGACCAGGTAGTCGACGATATCGTCCCCGACCCGCACTGAGGGGTACACGCGGTTGCCGCGCAGCTGCACCTCGACCAGCCGCTGCGCGACCTGCGTATGCAGTTCCAGTGACTTATTCAGCCTTGCCCGGTAACGGCCCAGCTGGACCAGCTTGAGTGCGGCGATACCCAGCACGCCGATCACGCCCAGCAGTGCGGAAATGACCACCCAGGCCGGTTGCGCGCCCCAGCCGGGGTCGCTACCAAAATTGACCAGCAGCAGAAACGAGACGCCAAACAGCAGCGCAGCCGTCCGGTAGTGATCCCACCGGCGGCCGGATATCCTCAATGCCTGGTGCACCATCTCACCCGGTCGACTGCTGGTTGGGGACGTCTTGCGAAAGCGCAGGAGCAGCCTGCCGGCGGCCATGATCAGCCACACCGCACCCAGATAGGCGGCGGCGACGCCCAGCGCAACGATGGCAAACCCGATGTGCGTTTGGGAGGCAGAGAATTCCATGGGCCATCAAGCATAGGGTCGCCGCTCCCGCAGTTGTGCGACCTGGATCACAAAACTGCGGCCGACGAGTATCCGGGCATCCGGGGTCAGGGTCGTTTGTCTCTGACCCCGGTTCCCTCACGGCCTGCTGACTTGTCTTAATCTGGCGCACGCATACCTTATTTCTCTTATAGAGAAGGGTCCGGGCCAGCCCTATATATCAGGTAGGCACCCGGCAAGAGCGTGTATCTACATCCGCTTACGTCGGCGCTCGCTGCGGCGTTTTTGCCGCTCCGGTCGCATGGCGATTTCCGGGAGCCGGGGAGGATGTGATGAGAAAACAGACTGTTGCTTATATGACCGCACTGGTGATGGCCATCGCGGGAACGGTCGCCTTTGTCGGCACCGGTTTTGCCGCGAAAGGCGGCACTCAGGGTCCGCCGACGGGTGGAGAGACGTCCAACGTTCTCTCGTTCCCGGCGGCGGTAACGGAGTCGGTTAACTCCATTGTCGCTAACTGGAGCATACCGGCCGAGCCAGAGCTCGGAGTGCATTATTCCTATGGCTGCGACGTGCCGGAGATGGACGGATCGTTCAGCTACCCCAACACGTCCTGCGTAGACAACCTGTCGACACCCCAGGTCTATTACACGGCCGAGGAGTGCACCGACGACGTGGCGCCCTCTCCCTGCCAGGGTTACGAGGTATCGAAGATCTACTGGCAGAAAGTCGACGTCAACGAGTGGTGGGCCGACCAGGACGGTGTGGCGCCGAACACCATGTCGGTAGCCTATGTGGACTGGGGCGATGCGCTGGAGGCGGTGTCATGGAACGAACGGTCCGTGATCAGGGTCGAGACTCAGCCTTATAGCAGCACCATCCCGGGTTTCGACCCGACGCTGAGTAGCTGCGCCGAGGCCACGGCTGATCCGGAAAACGACTGCAAGGTCGGCTTGCAGATGTGGCACGTGTCCGGCCAGGGCATTACCGAGCACTGGGGTGCGCGGGCCACGGAGGACGATGTGTCCTTCAACTACGACACGCCATTCCAGATTATCAATACTGGTACTGCGCGGCTGAACCTGACCAAGATGGCCCCGGGTGCGGCGCTGTGTCCGATGCCCGGAGGCAATCCTGGCGAGACGCCGCCCATCGTGGGTGACTGGAACGGGTCTGAATTGAGCGGCACCTGCACCTATCTGGACGCCCCCTACAGCGTCGAGCTGAGCGTCGGCGGCAAGTATGTGTACGGGTACAACTGGCGGATGCTCAACGTCGTGGGGCTGGAGGAGCAATGTGGTCCGGGTTGGCTGAAGACCGGATACTGGAGGCTGACCTTCTACACCCCTGGCGCAGTCCAGTTCGATGATCCGCTGGCCCATGTGACCGCGCCGCCCGCAGTGCCCGCGTATGCGCGCGAGCTGCCGCGGACGGAGTTCAACCCGCCGATGGCGGTGTTGCCGCTGTCTGAGGACGACGGGGAAGAGGAAGAAACGGATGCACTTTATATGCCTGTCATCGATACGGTGAATAACCTCACCTACATCGACATCTGCATCGTTGCCAAATCGCAAGGCGGCGGTGGCGGCGGTGCCCCTGGCGGTGGTGGAGGCCGTCACGTTCGGTAGCACCGTGCTCCATTGGCACGAACTGCCCCCAGAGAATGGAAGCATTGGGTCGGGGAAGGTTGAGGAACCTTCCCCGACCGTGCAACTGCACGCTGCGGCAATCTGCAGCCTGACTCAGCCCTTCCAGCCGGCCTTGCGCAGACCCTGCAGATATTTCTCGACGACCCGGTCCGGCAGAAAGCTGCGCAGATGCCCGGCTGTCGGCGCGGATCCGACTTGTTGCATCTTGACCAGCGCGGCACGCGCATCAACGATCCTGCCCAGATAGCCGTTGGCTGCCGCGAGTATCCGGTAGGCGCCCGGCTGTTCGCCCTGGAGGTCCAGGCTGCGGCGCGCGAACCGGACCGCCTCCTGATAACGGCCCGCGGCAAAATGCGCCGAGGCCATCGCAAACAGGAACTCGTACATCAGCGGATCCTGCGGTGACAGCCGGACCGCTTTCTCAATCATCGGGATCGCCTCATCCGGCCGGCCGGCCGAACCCAGAGCGGCGCCCAGCGCCCAGTACGCGAAGGCCGAGCTGGGATTAAGCTCAATCGCCCGTTCGAGTACGCTGATTGCGCGGTCGTGCTCTTTCATAAACGACGACGCAAATCCAACCGCGGTCAGCGCCATCGCGTCCTCGTTATCCAGCGCCATCGCCTTTTCGGCTGCGGCGCGCGCCATCTCCAGGGACGCCGCGGGCGCATCGCTCCATTGATAGACCACGTCGTACATATGGGCAAAGCACAGCAGGCTGTAGGCGGTCGCGGAATCCGACTGCAGGTCGAGAGCGGACTGCGCCCAGTCGCGCGCCTTGACCATCGATTCCTTGCTGCGATGGAACAGGTGCCACATACCACGATGGATGCTGGTCCAGGCATCGATGTTTCGCGGCGAGCGCCGCATCGCGTGGCGCATCTCGCTCTGCGACAGGGCCGGACCCACCGAGGCAGCGATCTCGGCGGTGATCTGGTCCTGGATCTCGAAGATATCCGCCAATTGTCTGTCGTAGCGTCCCGACCAGATCTGGTGGCCGCCTTCAGCATCGACCAGTTCCGCGGTCACCCGCAAGCGGTCTCCGGAACGGCGCACGCTTCCGGTCACCAGGTAATGCGCGCCCAGTTCCTTGCCGACTCTGCGCACGTCGATGTCTTTGCCCTTGTAGCTGAAGCTCGAGTTGCGCGAGATGATCGGATACGCACGCAGCGCGCCGAGCGAAGCGACCAGATCCTCGGCCAGCCCGTCGGCGAAGTACTCCTGCTCGATATCCTGGCTGAGATTGCGAAACGGCAGTACCGCAATCGCGTGGCGGCCGGCAAAACCCGGCACGTGTTCATCGATTGGCGGCAAATCGCCCCTCGGTTCATCGCCAGCCGGGGTCTGCCCGGCGTCCTTGTTTGTCAGGTGGAAGATGCGCACCGGCCGGGCCACGTTCTTCAACTCGTGATCACCGCCATCCCTGACCTCGATCGGCAGCTTGCCTTCGATCTGATCCAGCACCGTCTGTGCGATCGCGATGCCGCCTGGCTCCGCAGTAGCCTCTATCCGTGCCGCGACATTGACCCCGTCGCCTACGATCCGGTCGCCGTCGACGATCAGATCACCCACGTTGATCCCGATCCGGAAGCGCATCCGGCGCTCGGGCTGGAGCGTCTCGTTCTGTACGGCCAGTTGTCGCTGGACCTCGACGGCGCATTGCACGGCATCCACCGCGCTGGGGAATTCCGCCAGCAGGTTGTCGCCGACCATGTCGACCACCCGCCCCCCGTGCTGGCGCACCAGCCCGGACATCAGCGAACGATTCGAATTCAGGGTCTCCAGAGTCGCCAGTTCGTCGGCGGCCATCAGCCTGGTATAGCCGACAGCATCCGCGCTGAGGATAGCGGCGAGTCTGCGTTGGATCATGGGAGGCGCCATCGGTAGTAGGGGGCCGCTGCAGGGGGAAGAGCGAGTTTACACCCATGGATACTCAGGTGGGCCAACGGCGGGCACGGCCGCCGCCTGGAAACCGGCTGGCGCATCGCTGCGGAAATCTTCCATGGCACCGGCGCCGCCGGACTCCAGCCACACGAACGGTGGCCGATGCCGCTATCGAGAGGAGAAGTTTCTCGCCGGATCCCCAAACGCGCGGGCCAGCCCGTCAGATCAAAACATTGACGATCGCGTTGCCGATTCCCACCAGTGCAGCGCCCGATATGAGTCCCGCGCAGATCGGCTCGCAACCGTCGACCCACAAGGCATGATCACGGGTGCCTGGCGCCGGCTTCTTCCGTCCCATCCACCAGAAGAACATCGCACCGACCCACATCGCGAAGCAGGCTTCGGGCGGCAGCACCACGCCGAGCCCGACCGACACCGCCGAGATCGGGAAGCGCCCGCCTGTGCGGATGCGCAATACTTCGAATATCACAGCGGCCACCGCCGCCAGGACCATCGCAATCACCGCGCTGAACGGCAACGAGCTGACGCCCTTGCCGATCAGCTCTGCGACACCCTTCCATTGCAAGGCGGCGGGCATCGCGAACTGATCGGACACCATGGTTCCGACCGAGCGCACGCCATCTGCATCGGGTGGCAGGAACAGCAGGAAAAACAACGGGGTAGCACACAGCGAGCCGGCAAATATCCCGATCACGTGCCCGATAGCCTGTTGCCGCGGCTTTGCGCCGAGCATATAGCCCGGTTTGATGTCGGATAGCAGGTTTGCGGCGTTGGAAGAGATTTCGGCGGTCATGCCGGCCGGGATCAGGTTGCTGGCCGGGTTGGCCCGGTCGATCGCACCCATCGAGAATTGTGTGATCTTGGAGAGTGCGCCGGTCGGCGTCCACGAGGTCAGCGCCATCGAGTTGGTGCAGATGACCGTCAGCAGAAAGATCAACGGCAGTGAGACAAACGCGAGCAGCCATGGCACACCGAAGAAATAATGGGTCACGGAGGCGCCGAGCACGCTGAAGATCGGCACGCCGACAAAAGACATCCACAACGGCAACTCAATATGGGCGAGCACATCGGTCGACACCTGTTCACGTTTTTTGGATATTGATTTGAAGGCGTTGACAAATATTTCCGGCTTCGCCAGCAAGCCGACCAGCGACCCGACCACCATCATCGCCACCCCCCACCACAGCGACCACTGGTTGACGATCTCACCGCGCGAGATCGGCACCAGCACGCCGGCGGCGTTGGTATAGGGCTGGATCTCGCCGCGCGCGATCATGATCGGCGCGAGCACCGCGAAGTTTAGAACCGACCCCAGCAAACAACTGGTTGCGACGCGGATACCCATCAGGCCGCCAACACCGAGCATTGCGGCGTCGAACGAGAAACGCAGGCCGAGCTGGCGGATATCGGTGCCGAGAATGGTCGGAGTCCACCAATTCAGCCTGGCGGCCGCTGCGTAGTAATAGCTGTCGAACCGCTCCATGAAGTGCCAGGGCTCCGTGAGCCCTGCCCATTGGTGAAGGCGCAGAATCTTGAATTGCAACAGTTTCATCCAGCCGTCGCTGGAGATGAACTGGTACAACGCAGCGACACTGCCGACGGTACCCAGCAGTTTGGCTTTGAACATGCCGGCATCGGCATGACCGGTATACAGGGAGTCGAGCACCACGCCGCAGGCCCGACCTTCCGGGAACGGAAGCTGGTCCTCGTTGATGAAGCGGCGTTTCATCGGGAATGCCACCAGCACGCCCAGGATCGAGATCGTGCAGGTCCATATGATCATCTGCCACCATGGCACGATGATCCCGGTGACCAGCATGTAGGCAGCCAGGCTCGACACCAGTGGCGTGACCATGTAGCCGGCTGCGGTGGCGATCGACTGCGTGCAGTTGTTTTCGAGGATGGTCAGGTCCTGCACCAGCCCGGCGCTCGCCAGGATGCGGAATATCGCAAAGGCCAGGATCACCGAGGTCAAACCGACCCCGATGGTGATCCCGGTCTTGCCGGCGATGTAGAGGGCGGTGGCGGAGAGTATGCCGCCCAGCAGAAAGCCGGTGAGCCCGGACCGCAGGGTCAATTGCGGCATGTCGCCGCGGAAAATTTCGTCAAACCACCACTGGTCCTTCTGCTGCCGCGTCCAGGTCCGGATCTGCTCATCGCTCAGATGCTGTATTGCCATGCGGCGGTCCGCCTCACTCGATCATCGGAAGAAGTGACCGCATGCCCCAGGCCGGCACACGCCGCTTCGCGACCAGCGAGCAATATAAGCCCTATTTGCGTGCGCTGAAACCATCTCGTCGCGGTTGGCCAGGATGCGTGAGGGGCGGAAGTTCTATCTACGGCCGGTACAGACCGGTGATAATTGCTGTGCTTGTCGAGGCGGTCGCCGAGTTGCGGTCAGGAGGCGTTGCCGATCGGTTAGACCTGCCGGTCGTCGGTCAAGGCTGAGGTGGACGGGAGACTCGCCGCCTGACGGACAACAATGTCGCGTCAATGATCGTCTCTCAGCAAATCTGGAACTGATAACGCGTCTGCTCTACAGATCATGTGATGAAAACTGATTTTGATTTTCAGCCGACCCTCGCCGGAGATCGCGTCACTGTGCGGCCGATCGTTCCTGCAGACTGGGAGCGCATGTTTGCGGCGGCAGCGGATCCCCGGATATGGGCGGGCCACCCGGCCAGGGACCGTTACAGGGAACCGGTCTTCCGCCGGTTTTTTGATGACGCGATCAGCAGTGGTTCGGCGTTCGCGATTGTCGATCACCAGCGTGGCAACATCATCGGGTCCAGCCGTTACCAGGGCTACGACCCGGGCGCCAGCGAGATAGAAGTCGGATGGACCTTCCTGTCATGTGATTACTGGGGCGGCAGCTTCAATGCGGAGATCAAGCAGCTGATGCTGGACCATGCCTTCCGTTTTGTAGCAACCGTGGTGTTCTGGGTAGGCGAATCCAATGTTCGGTCCCGGCGCGCCATGGAGAAGATAGGCGGGGTGCTCAGAGACGGTGTCCATTACCGGGCCCTCTCCGGGGACAGACCCAATGTGGTCTACGAGATAAGGAAGGAACGCTGGCGAACCGGTAAAGGGTGTAAGGATTGTTCTTTGCAACCTGGCTCCCGGACCGCCTGATCACGCAGCCGAACCGACAAAAAAATCGCAAATGCTATGATCGTCGCTGACGATCACCATTGGAGCACATCGTGAGAACCCTATTCTTAATTGCCGCGATCCTTCTGGCCGGCCAGGCCATGGCCGCCAACGAGATTGATGCCAAGGTCGAGGTGGCACTGGCTGCCGAGTCACGTCCTGAGGCCGACCGCGTACGCGATAACAATCGCTTGCCCCTGGAGACGCTGACCTTCTTCGGCTTGAAGGACAATATGCGCGTGCTGGAGCTGTTGCCGGGTGGCGGCTGGTACACGCGGGTACTGGCGCCGGTGCTGGCCGAAAACGGCACGCTGTATGTTTCGATCGGCACCAACCGGGTCAAGACCACTGTGCTGACCGAGCCGGGATTCGAGGAAGTCGTCGTACTGGAGAACAGCGCAAATGTCCGCCGCCCTGACGGCAGCCGATATTACGCGATGGATGACTTCGATTTTGGCGTGTCTGATCTGGACATGGTGCTGACCTTCCGCAACCTGCACAACTTCGATGCCGAGTCCCGCGCGCGGATGAATCGCCAGGTGTTCAAGGCGTTAAAGAGCGGCGGATTGTACGGTGTCGTCGATCACACCAAGCGCCACATGGAGCCGGAGAACGTTGAGAACCGCCGCCGGATCGATCCGGTGCTGGTGATCAAGGAGATGCAGGACGTCGGCTTCGAACTGGTGGAGTTCTCGGATCTGCACTACCGGGCCGACGACGAGCTTGAGTATGAAGTCGGTCGGCGCTCGGTCACTGGCAACACCGATCGCTTCACGATGCTGTTCCGCAAACCCTGAACAGAATCCGGGGTCAGAGACAAACGTCTCTGACCCCGTTCGTTCCGGCGGCGGTCAGAGCGTCAGTGTCAATCCGCCATCGGGCGTCAGCGTGGTGCCGGTGATGTAGCTGGCCGCGTCAGAACAAAGGAAGACGATCGATGCGGCGATCTCTCCCGGCTGGCCTTTGCGTTTCATATGCACGCGGCGCTGCAGGAATTCCTCATAGATCTCGTCGCCGAAAACACCGCGCAGCCGCTGATGCATCGGCGTATCGATGATGCCAGGGCAGACCAGATTGACCCGGATACCGTGCGCTGCGAGTTCTGCAGACACGCTCGAGGTCAGACCGACCAGGCCGTGTTTGGACGCCACATAGGCCGATCCGGTCGGGAATCCGAGGAAGGAGTTGACCGAGCCCACGTTGACGATTGCACCGCCGTTCCCGCCATCGAGCATGGCTTTGGACTGATACTTCATGCACAGGAAGGTGCCCTTGAGGTTAATGTCGAGTACCTGATCCCATTGGTCTTCGCGTAAGTCCCCGATCGGGACGAACGGACCTTCGATGCCGGCGTTGTTCACCGCATAGTCGAGCCGTCCGTAGGTCTCGATCGTGTGGTCGACCATCCGCTTTACGTCTCCGGCAACGCAAACGTCCGTCTTGATGAAGCTCGCTTGTCCGCCCCGGGCCTCGATCTCGGCCACCAGCGTCGCCAGCTCACCCTCCCGCCGGGCGGCGAGTACCACGCTGGCGCCTTTCGCCGAGAACGCTTGCGCGGTGGCGCGACCGATCCCGCTGCTGGCCCCGGTAATCAGGGCTACTTTTTCTTTCATTTCTGACATCTGGATTCTCCACGGGTTTGTTCGGATCGGCTCGATCCGGCGCTGTCGCGTTGCCGGCGGTCGGGTCGAGTATATAGTGGGCCGGGGCCCCGCCCGCGGCAACGAAAACCGGGCTCAGGGACCTGCCGCTTTGGGCCCCAATGCCCTGCTGAACCCAATTCCTTCGCAGGCTGAGATACCATATGCGGACTTGACCAGGGTCCCGGGACAATGCGCGATTATCCATGCCACATATTCAGTCGGACCGTACCAGTGATCCTGCTGGCGGCTTCTTCCATGCTCACGGCGTGCAGTGATGATGGACGTGCCAGCGTTTACACCCCGTTTGATGAATTGACGTTTGCCGATCCGGTCCTGACGGCCTGTGTCTTGGCTGAAGCGAAGCGTCATGGCTGGGAACGATCGGGACAGATGACACGGCTCGTCTGCACCAATGCGGAAGGCGATGCGGTGCAATCACTGAATGGCATCGACAATCTGGTAAACCTGCAGGTGCTCAATCTCGCGCATAACGAGATTGTTGACATCAGTGTAATCGACCGCCTCGAGCGCCTGACCCAGCTCGATCTGGGCTACAACCGCATTCAGACGGTCGGGTTCAGCCGGCTGCGGATAACGCTGAACTGGTTAAATCTGGACCACAATAGAATTGCTGACGTTTCTTCGCTGGCCAATCTGCGCCACCTTGAGACCTTGTCGCTGAGTCATAATCGATTGCGCGACATCAAGCCGATATCAAGACTGACCGAGCTGAAATCACTTGACCTGAGCAATAACGAGATTGGCTCGATAGCCCCGCTCGAATCGCTTGCCGGGCTGCACGAACTCGATCTCAGCAGTAACCTCATTTCCGATATCTCCGCGCTTGGGGACGGCCGCCACCTGGTGATACTGCATCTTGGCAACAACCAGATCGCCAGTGTCGATGAATTAGCGGGACTCTCAATGATCGAAGAGCTTGATCTTTCGGATAATCGCCTGACCGATGTGTCGCCACTGTCGCAGGTCATCGCTTTGCGCCGCTTGAATCTCAGTCAAAACCGGATATCTGATCCGACGCCGCTTGAAAGTCTCGGCGCGATCGATGCGCTCAACCTCCGCGGGAACCCGCTCAGCTGCGAAATGGTCGCGAAACTAATCACTGTTTTTGGCGAGGGCACCGTGACTGCCGATGCGTGCGCTGGACCTTCCTAGGCCCACGGAGAGGACTGACTCAAAAGCGCCAGAACGCAGCCGTGAAAACTATCATCACGGTAAGAATCTCAAGCCGTCCCATCAGCATGGCCAAGATCAGGATGCATTTCGATGTATCCGGCAGCGGTCCGAAATTTCCCATCGGACCAATGACATCGCCCAGGCCCGGACCCACATTGGCTATTGCCGTCGCGGCGCCGCTCAGACTGGTTGTGAGGTCTAGCCCGGTAAGACTGAGCGCTGCGGCGATAACCGCCACGGTGCCTGCAAATACAAAGGAAAATGCGATGACGGAGGTGACAATCTCCTCCGACACGGACCGACCGTTGTAGATCATCGGAAACACGCCGCTTGGGTGGAGCATGGCATTGAACTGGTTGCGCAACATCATCGTTCCGATCTGAAACCTGAAGATCTTGATGCCACCAGCGGTAGAGCCGGCGCAGGCGCCGGTAAAGGTCATGAAGAAAAACGCGCCGACCGCCAGTCCGCCCCACACGTTGTAATCGATCAACACATAACCGGTCGTGGTGATGATCGAGATAGAACTGAATGCCGAGATTCTGAACGCTTCTTCAAACGGCAGCCCGTAAGATGCCATCAGCCAGGCGGCAATCGAGCTCACTGCGACGAGGACGAAGTAAGCGTAACCTCTGACCTGTTGATCATCTATCAGCGCCCGCGTCCGCCCGCGGACAAATTGCACCATCAGCACGAATGGCAGTCCCGACAGGAACATGAAAATCGAGCTGATCCAGATCACATCCGGATCGGCAAACTGTCGCATCGACTGATCCGAGTTCGAGAATCCGCCTGTCGATACCGTGGTCATGGAATGGTAGACCGCGTTAAACCCATCCATGCCGGCCATCCAGTAGCACAATGCACATGCAAGCGACAGGCCGACGTAGACCGTGCTGACGGACTTGGCGACGTTGCGCGAACGTGCGGTGAATTTCTCCGATTTGTCGCTGGCCTCCGATCTGAACAGGCGCATACCACCGACGCGGAGATGGGGAAGGATGGCGATGACCATGACAACGATTCCGATACCTCCCAGCCACTGGAGCAGGGCGCGCCAGAGCAGGATGCTGACCGGCAGGGTATCAAGCCTCGACAACACAGTGGAGCCTGTAGTGGTGATGCCGGACATGGTCTCGAACAGCGAATCGACTATGCTCATTCGCATGTCCGACAGGACAAATGGAATCGCGCAGAAGACGCTGATAATCACCCAGCTCGCGACGGTGAGCAGGTACAACTGGCGAGGCTTCAGCTGGAAGTTAGCGCCTCTGCCAATGAATATCATCGGCAGTCCGGCGATCGCAGCAGCGGCCGATGCGCGCAGGAACGCGTTCAAATTAGATGCCGAGTCTGCGCCGGTCAGCAAAATATAGGCGGCCGGTACCAGGACTATTGCCGCGACCATCAACAGCAAAGCGCCGATGACGAACAGGATAGGGCGCAGATCAATCAATAGTCGTACCTGCTCTCTTCACATCGCCATCCGGCACCCGCCGCAGTCAACTCAGCAGTGTCGGGTCAAAAACCCGGCCCTTATCCGGACCTTGAATATGTGCGCAGGATCGCGGTGGAGTCCTGGCCCGGGATTTCTGGCCTGGCCGGGCCCCTGCGGGGATCCGATATCGAATAATGATGCCTTGGCCCACGCAGATCAATGGCATAGCCTGGTGAAATCAGGGAACCGGATCAGAGGGAGTGTGCCCGACCTGGATAAAGCCGCGAGTCCGAACAGAGGCCGGCCAGACAGGCTGACGTTTCCCGCGCCATTACCCGGGGACGACGCAAGCGGCATTGGAACAGGTCCAATCAGATCACCGGAGCTGGCTTCCCCCCTCGGGAGCTTCTCCGCTTCAAATCGACAAAGCCCGGTCGTTCGGCCATCATCGTCGCTGAATTCGCAGCGGTCAGGCCAACGATGTCGTTTTTCGAGGAACTCAAGCGTCGCAACGTCGTCAAGATGGCGGTGCTGTATGCCGTCGCTTCCTGGCTGATCATCCAGATCGGCGACGTGCTGTTCGACACCTTTGATCTGCCGTCCTCGTGGCTGCGCCTGGTGGTCGCCGTTCTGATCCTCTGTTTCCCGATTGCGTTGATTCTCTCCTGGGTCTTTGAGATGACCCCGGAGGGCATCAAGCGCGAGCAGGATGTCGATCGCAGCCATTCCGTGACGCACCAGACCGGGCGCAAAATCAATACGCTGATCATCGCGCTGCTGGTGCTGGCCATCGTCGTGGTGGCCGTCGATCGGCTGATACCGGAGACCACGGAGGTCGTCGACATGACGGCCGTCGAGCTGCTGGAAGAAAGGCCGATGCCTGATGCAAACCAGCTGGCCGCCGCCAAATTCACTCCGGCGACGGAAACCTCGATTGCGGTGCTGCCGTTCGCCAGCCGTAGCACGCGAGACGAAGACATCTACTTCGTCGACGGTATCCACGACGACATCCTGACCCAGCTCTCCAAACTCTCTGTCTTCGACAAGGTCATCTCGCGCACCTCGACCGAGCAGTACCGGGGCACAAAAAAATCTCTGGTCCAGATCGGTCAGGAACTGGGCGTCGCTACCATCCTCGAAGGCGGCGTGCAGCGAGCCGGCAATCGTGTGCGGATAAACATGCAGCTGATCGATACCGGCAATGACAGGCATCTCTGGGCCGAGACCTACGATCGCGAGCTGAGCGCCGAGAATATCTTCGACATCCAGTCGGAGATCACCAAGTCCGTCGCGGCGGCGCTCAATGCGGTGTTGTCGAGCAACGATGAGATGGCGCTGCAAAAGCGTCCCACCCAGAGCCTTGAGGCCTATGACGCGTATATCTCGGGCAGAGTGCTGTTGCGGAGTTACTTCGAAGAGGAAGAACGCTTGCGCCAGGCTATTGCATCCTTTGACCAGGCGATCAAGTTGGATCCGGGGTTTGCCGAGGCGTATGCGGAAAGGGCAGTCGCGCTCCTTAATATGTATTGGTATACCGCGGCTGAGGGACTGTGGCGGGAAGCGGCAGATGAATCGCTGCGCAAGGCCGAAGCGCTGGCGCCCGATGCGCCTGAGACGCTCAGCGCCCGGGGCTTCTATCATTATTGGGGATATCTGGATTACGACCGTGCTGATGTGTCGTTCTCGCGCGCACTCGAGATCGCGCCAAACTATGTGGATGCCTTGAATGGCAAAGGATTCAACGCCCGCCGCGCTGGCCGCTTCGATGAGGCAACCGCGTTGCTCGAGAAGGCGTATCGTGTCGATCCACTCAACAAAGATACGATTCAAAGTCTCGCACAGACCCATGCACAGCTGGGCCGTTTTGAGGAAGCGCAAAGCGTGCTACGCCGGGCACAGGGGATCGGCCTTGGGGCGAATGCTCAATCGGAAATCAGCATGGTCTGGGAATATATGGGCGACACGGATCGAGCCTGGCAGACGGTCATGCAGCCGCTGGACCAGGTCAGCACGATCACTTTTTCTTACCGTGTCAGAGAGGCCATCCGGACTCGCGATCCCGCGAATATTCAGCTGGCGCTCGAAAGCTGGCCGGAGGCCTACCGCGGGTCTGACGGATCCGGCGAGGCGTACCAACTCGCCCGGGCAGAGGCATTGCTGGCCCTGGGCGAGGAGGCGGCAGCCAGGGCGTTGCTGGTCGAGATCAAGGCCCGTATCGATGCATCAGATCAGCCCTACCCGCAAGGCTGGAAGGCCAATGCCTTGTATTATCCTGTGACCTTGCCGGGTCTGATGGGAGATCTCAGTGGGGTACGCGCCGCCATCGATGATTATCACGCCAATACCAAACCGGATGCGTGGCAGGAAGGCGACGTCTTTTTGCGCTTCGCTTCTGCCCTGGTCCGCGCCGGGGACCCGGACACCGCGTTTGTCTACATCGGCCGTACCGTAGATCGATTCGGCCCCTGGATCTACCTGCCCCTGTCGACAGACGTCGCGCTGGATCCGATACGCGACGACCCGCGCTATCTGCAGCTGAAGTCGGACTACCAGGCGTGGGCGGCGGGACAGTAGCGCGCTCTGTTTCTTTCTACCCCGGTCCCGATTGTCTATTTTGCCTGGAGGGTCGGTGCAAACGTCGCTTCCTTGCTTGTCCCGATAAAGAAGATCATGTCGTAGCCGTAGACCAGGCGGACAAAATCCTCCTTGTGCTCCGCGGCCCACTCTTCGCTCTCCCCGTTCTGAACCAACGCTCTGTTTGGATAGGGGCGGAACGGACGCAGGTCGATCACCGCGAATTCATCCGGATCGAGATCGCGCACGAACGGCCAGATGAAGCCGATCTCCTTCATGTTTTCCTCCGGATTATCCGGACGAGATATAAACTGGATGGAGAGAAATCCCTGGCCGTTGAAACGGGCGACACTGGCGAAGAAATCTCCGATGGTGTGCAACCGGGTCGGGCTCAGGCCCTGATACAGATGCCAGCTGCCGAATTTCATCAAGGCCCTGGGCAGCGGGTCCTGCTTCGCCGCCGCGCGATACTTTGCAAGACACAGGTCTTTCAGATGTTCTTCGCGGAACCGGTTGTTCTCGTAGTAGCCGGGCAGCAGGCCCTGATTGCCGTTTTCATAGTAGTCGTAGATCCGGCTTGAATTGACCAGCACATCCAGTAGCCACTCACTGCGCGAACCCGGCGGTGGATTGACCTGCATTTTCAGGCTGATGAAATCCTCGGCGTCGAGCTGATAAACATAGGTGCCATTGCTCAAATCCCTGACCGCTTCCTTCTCGGCGGTGCTTTGCCGGAACGCGCGCACCGCATTGATTGCTCGCGTATCCTCATCGCCGAGTTCCTGCAGCAGCTGATCGAGTGTATGGGTGACGCCAAAGCCCTGATCACAGCCCCAGATCACGTCGCCACTGGTCGTCGAAATCCGACCCAGGCCCGCCAGCATCCGCAACTCCTGCTCCGAATTGAAGGTCACGCCCATCGGATATTCTGTCGCCAGCGCGTTGATCTTCTCCAGGTCCCCACGAACCGGAGAGCGGGAAAATAACTCCATCATCACCGGGTCCTGCTCGGTCATCAGGAACTGGTATCCATAGCGCTCGTGCAGCGCAGCGAACAACGCCGTTGTGATCTCCGGGATATGGAAGTTGTAGTGTTCCTCGCCGAGCGCGACGAATTGTGTGTCAGCCGCGCTATCGAGAATAAGCGCCGCACCCGGGCCTTTCAGCTCGCCGTTCTCGAGAGCGATCGGATAGGTGTTCCGCTGCAGCAATTCTGCCAGTGCCGTGTTGTCGTCGCCGATCGCGGGGATCGTGAACAGCAGCGTGGCAAGCAATGCGAGTATTTTTTGATGCGAAGTTTTCAATGACCTGACGCTCCCGGGCTTTCGGTGTTGGACGCTGCCGCGTTCAAAGTGGTTTGAACGGCAGGGGGCAAGGACGTCAGGCACGTCAGGGGGCCAGAGACATGATGCCGGGAACAGGTTTCTGACCTCCGCTCCTGGGCGGTAAAAGGTCGCACGCAGCCCACGCCATCCGGTTAGTATAGACGCGAAAACGCAGGGTCATCGCAAATGAAATTGATTGCCGAACTCAAGCGCCGCCACGTGTTTCGTGTCGGCGTCGCCTACATCGTTGTTGGTTGGCTGGTTCTCCAGGTCGCCGATGTGATCCTGAATAACATCGAAGCGCCCGGCTGGGTGTTTCAGGTCATCATGTTGCTGATAGGTATCGGGTTCCCGCTCATCCTCGTCTTTGCCTGGGCCTACGAGATGACCCCCGAGGGGCTGAGGCGAGACAAGGGCAGTGCAGCGAAAGCAGAGAAAGACGAGCTGAAGGAGAGCAAGCAGTCCGACTCGGCTCACGCGCCGGCGAGCGCTTCGGTTGCGGTATTGCCGTTTGTGAATATGAGCGGCAATCCGGAGAACGAGTACTTCTCGGACGGCTTGTCCGAAGAGCTGCTGAACATGCTGGCCAAGGTCAGTTCGCTAAAGGTCGCGGCTCGCACCTCGTCGTTCCATTTCAAAGGGCATACCGGCGACATTGCTGATGTGGCGCGCAGACTCGGTGTGGCGTCCGTGCTGGAGGGAAGCGTCCGGCAGTCGGGCGCACGGGTCAGAATCACGACGCAGCTGATCAACGCCCGGGACGGCTATCATCTGTGGTCGGAGACCTTTGATCGTCAGCTCGACGATATCTTCGCCGTGCAGGATGAGATCGCAAGTTCGGTCGTCCAGGCGCTGAAAGTCAAGCTGCTGGGCAAGGACGGCGAGAAGATGGATGTCGGCGGGACCACCAACCCGGAAGCATTCAAGGCCTATCTGCAGGGCAAGCATTACCTCAACAGAGGGTCCGATCAGAGGGCCTTGCACAGCTCGGTTGAGTCCTATCGGCGCGCCGTCGAACTGGATCCGCAGTATGCCCAGGCCTATGCGGGCCTTGCGCAGGCTCTGGATCAACTGGCAACGAACAACTTTGCCGACCTGGATCAAGTGGTCACCCAGGCCGAGGACGCAGCAAACAAGGCAATCGAGCTGGCACCGACCCTGGCAAGCGGCTACCAGGTGCGGGCCAATCTCGCGTTTGCGTACAAGCTGGACAAGGCGGGTGCACGAGAATCGATAGATAAGGCCATGCAGCTGGACCCCGGTAATGTGGGCGTGCTCATTCAACATGCGCTTGTCTGTGTCACGACTGGCGACATAGAAACCGGCCTCGCCTCAGCCAGGACTGCACAGGAGCTCGACCCGATATCCACCTATGCAAACCAGTACCTGGGGCATGCCTTGTACTTTGCCCGCCGCTTTGAGGAGGCCATTGTGGCGTTCCGTCAGGCACTCGAACTCGATCCGCATTATCCAAGGCCCCATTACGGTATCGGCATGAGCAAGTTCATGCTCGGCGACACCAGATCGGCGGCGATCGAGGTGGCGCTGGAACCACTCGACTGGATGCGTTTTTCAGGTCTGGCGATACTGGAACGAAAACTCGGCAACGACCCGGAGGCCGAGGCCGCGATGGCTTCGTTAATCGCCGGCTATCGAGACAACGGTCTCTATCAGCAGGCGCAGGTCTATGCACAATGGGGCGATATCGACCAGTCGATCCTGGCGCTGAATCGAGCACGGGAGATTGGGGACCCGGGCGTCAGTCAGGTGGTCACGGATCCGCTGCTGGACCCGTTGCGCGACGACCCGCGTTTTCGTGAGCTGATGGCCGAGGTCGGGTTCTCATAGGCTCGCTCATAAATACTGGGGTCAGAGACGCCGATCTCTAACCCCGGCCCCACACCCCGGTCTCAGACCCCAGCTATAACTAACCCATGGGGTTTCTTTCCGAGATCAAACGCCGCAACGTGCTGCGCATGGCCTTGCTCTATGGTCTGGCCGCCTGGCTGGTCATGCAGGTTGCGGATGTGGTGATCGGCCTGGCGATGCTGCCGCCGTGGGCGGGACAGGCGGTGCTCGGCGTACTGGCCATCGGGTTCCCGATCGCGCTGGTCTTCGCCTGGGTCTATGAGATCACGCCGGAGGGGGTCAAGCTGGAGAAGGATGTCGATCGTTCGGCATCGATGACCCAGGTCACCGGCCGGCGCATGGACTTCATCGTGATCGCGGTACTGGCCGCGGCGGTCATCGTGTTCGCGTTCGACAAATGGTGGCTGGTTCCGGGCAACGCGTTCCGGCCGCCGCCGAATTCCATCGCGGTGATGGCGTTTGCCAACATGAGCCCGGATCCCGATCAGGAGTTCTTCTCCGATGGTATCTCCGAGGAACTACTGAGTCTGCTGGCAAAAATCCCCGAGCTGAGAGTGATCTCGCGCACCTCGGCGTTCTCGTTCAAGGGCAAGGACGTCAAACTCACAGACGTGGCCCGTGAGCTGAACGTCGCGCACATCCTTGAAGGCTCGATCCGCAAGACCGGGGATCAGGTCCGCATCACCGCACAATTGATCGATACGCAAACCGACATCCATCTGTGGTCGGAAACTTACGACCGCACGCTGGATGACATATTCGCGATCCAGGATGAGATCGCCGCCACCGTGGTGAACAAGCTCAAGGTGACCTTGCTCGGTGCGGCGCCAAAGATCGACGAGACCGACCCGCAAGCCTTTGCGCTGTACCTGCAGGGGCGCTTCCTGAGCCGGCAGGGCACGCCGGAGAACTGGGAGCGGGCGATCGCGATGTTCGAGCGAGCGCTGGCCATCGACCCCGAATACCCGGCAGCCTGGGTGGGTCTGGCCAATGTCTATGGTCGCCAGGCGGACAACAGCCTGAGGCCGGTGGAGGAGGGCTACGCGCTGTCCCGCCAGGCTGCCACTCGGGCACTGGCGATCGACCCCGACTATGCGCCGGCGCATTCGCGTCTGGGCTGGATCGCGATGCATAACCAGGGCGATCTGGCGCTGGCAGCAAGACATTACCAGCGCGCGCTGGAACTGGACGCCACCGACACCGGCATCCTCTTCAGCGCCGCCAGCCTGGCCGAATCTCTTGGCCGACTGGAGCAGGCCATCGCGCTGGAGGAGTATGCGCTGGCGCGTGACCCGCTGGACCCGGTTGCGCACAACAACCAGGGTGATTCCTACCTCTCCGCCGGCCGTTTCGACGAAGCCATCACAGCGTTCCGCACCGCGCTGACGCTCAGCCCCGGCTATATCGGCGCTCACTACCGGATCGGGGTCGCGTTACTGCTAAAGGGTGAACCGGAAGCCGCGCTGGAAGCCATGCAGCAGGAGCCGTTCCGGGCCTGGCGGCTGGTCGGTCTGGCCATGGCCTATACCTCGCTTGAACGTCAGGCCGAGTCCGATGCGGCGCTGACGGAGCTGATCGATGACTACGAACAGGACGCGGCTTACAACATCGCTTATGTGATCGCGTTCCGCGGTGAGACCGACAGGGCTTTTGCATGGCTAGACAAAGCGGTGGAATACAACGATCCGGGCCTGGCGGAGATCGTCAACGAACCGCTGTTTGCCAATGTCAGATCCGATCCGCGATGGATACCGTTCCTCGAGCGGATCGGCAAGGCGCCGCAGCAATTAGCACCGATCGAGTTCGAGGTTCGGCCGACCAGCCAGGCAACGCCGCTGACCCGGCTGACGCAAAATCGTCGGCGCTAGCGGGTCACCACGTCTTCCAGCGCGGTGTCTATTGCCCGCAGTGCATCGTCGCTCAAGCGGACACCCGATGCGCCGACGTTGTCGTCGAGCTGATCGGGTCGGGTCGCGCCGACTATCGCGCAGGCGACGTTTTTCTGCCGCAGCACCCACGCCAGCGCCAGTTGCGCCATCGACAGACCCGCATCTGCGGCCACCGCTTGCAGGCGCGCTACCGCCTCGAGGACCTGCGGGGCCAGCGCTGTGTCCATGAAACCACTCATCACGTCGCTGCGCGCGCGGGAATCGGCCGGTAACGGTGCGCCCGGCTTGTACTTGCCGGTGAGGACGCCCTGGCTCAACGGGGACCAGACGATTTGTCCTATCCCGTTAGCCTCGCAGAGCGGGATGACGGCCGGCTCTATTACCCGCCACAGCATCGAGTATTGCGGCTGACTCGACACGAAACGGACGACTCCCGGAATATCGAGCGCGGCCTGGATCTGTTCCGGCGTCCATTCGCTGAAGCCGACATAGCGGACCTTGCCGGACTCCACCGCCCGGGTAAGTCCGTCCATGGTCTCCTCAAGCGGGGTATCGGGATCGTAGCGGTGACACTGATACAGATCGACATAATCCGTGCGCAAGCGCCGCAAGGAGTCGTCAAGTTGCTTTTCGATCTGGCTGCGGGACAGGCCCCGGTCGGTCGCCGACATCGGGAAGAACAGCTTCGTGGCCAGCACGTAACTGTCCCGCGGCCGGCCCTCGAGGACTTCTCCCAGCAATGTCTCGGCGCCGCCACGATTGTAGACATTGGCGGTGTCGATGAAGTTGATGCCGAGGTCGAATGCATGGTTGATGCAGGCAGCCGCCATATCGCGCTCCACGCCCATGCTGTATGTCAGCCATGATCCCAGCGAAATCTCCGAGACCCGCAGTTCGCTGTCCCCAAGTTGGCGGTAGTCCATGCGCTGCCTCCTGTGTATTCGTGAACTGCGGGGTCACAGACATTCGTCTCTGACCCCATCCGGCAGGCCGCGCTCGGCCTGGCCTACATCTTGTCATTTATCGGCAGGTGAGCGAAGAACCAGTCCTCGATCCGCTGCATAAATGACTGCGCCGGCTGAGCATCGAGCACCACACTGTCCGAAACCCAGATCACCCTGCCGTCTTCGTCATATTGCAGCTCCCAGGCATTAGCCAGCTCAAAATCGGGTCTGAAAGCTTCCCTGACCCTGGCATTGAGCGCTGCGCTGTGCACCAGCAACGCCATTTCGGTGTTGATGCGCAGCGAGCGCGGATCGAGGTTGGCGCTGCCGATGAATACTTTGGCGGAACCGGGGATCGTTGCCAGAATACGGGGTCAGAGACCAACGTCTCTGACCCCGCTCGGCAATCCCGGCAGTCCTAAAACGATTCCGCGTAGAGCGCTTTGGCCGCCTCGAGTGTCAGCTTGACCGGGTTACCGGGCGCCGTCGGGTCGACGATGGCCAGTTTCGCGTAGTCGTCGATCCGCCCGGGTTCGGCGCCGAGAGCGCGCAGATTCTCGGGAATCTGCAGTTCCCGGTTGAGGCCGAGCACAAAGCGGTGGAAGCCGTCGAAGCCGCCGTCGATGCCGAGATAGGCAGCCAGGCGGTCGATTTGATCTTCGATCGCGGGTCTGTTGAAGCGCAACACCACCGGCGCAAGGATCGCGTTGGTGGTGCCATGATGACAATTGTGCAGCGCGCCGATGGCATGGGCCAGCGAATGGATCGCGCCCAGACCTCGCTGAAAAGCGGTGGCGCCCATGGCCGCGGCGCTCATCATTTGCGCGCGGGCCTCGAGATCGTGGCCGTCATGGAAGGCCCGGGGCAGAAATTCCTTCACCAGCCGCATCCCTTCCAGCGCGATCCCCTGAGCCATCGGGTGATAGGAGGGCGCGCAATACGCCTCCAGGCAGTGCACAAACGCGTCCATCCCGGTCCCCGCGGTCATCGCCGGGGGCAATCCGACGGTCAACTCCGGATCGCAGATCACCACGCTGGGCATCATCCGCGGATGAAATATGATCTTCTTTTCGTGGGCGCGGGTATTGGTGATCACGGCGGCCCGGCCGACCTCCGACCCGGTCCCGGCCGTGGTGGGAACCGCGACGACCGGCGCGATCGCGTCCGCATCGGCCCGCGCCCAGTTGTCACCGACATCCTCGAAGTCCCAGACCGGCCGCGTCTGTCCGGCCATGAACGCGATCAGTTTGGCCAGATCCAGACCGGAACCGCCGCCCATCGCGATGACGCCGTCGAAACCACCCTCACGGAAATCACGGACTCCGTTTTCCAGGTTCTGGTCCCGCGGGTTGGGATCCACATCGCTGAAACTCGCCCTCCCCAGACCCGCCTGATCCATGATCTCCAGGACCTGTTCCGTGACCGGCAGGCTGGCGAGGCCCCGGTCGGTGACCAGCAAGGGCCGCCGGATGCCGGCCTGGGCGCAGGCGTCGGCCAGTTCCGAGATCCGACCGGCTCCGAATCGTATCCGCGTCGGGTAATTCCAGTTGCCAACCAGCTCAGTCATAGCGCTTTCCTCAGGTGATACGATTTTGGCCGGGTCAGGTTGCGATAGCCGATCACCGAGAGTGACCCGCCGCGGCCGGTATCCTTGCAGCCGGTCCAGCACAGCGCCGGATCGAGATAGTCGGCCCGGTTCATAAACACGGTCCCGGTCTCGATCCGGGCGCCGATCGCGGCCGCTCTGACGGCATCCGACGTCCACAGCGACGCGGTCAAACCGAAATCGCTGTCGTTCATCAGCTCGATCGCCTGCTCGTCGTTGTCGACTTTCATGATGCCGACGATCGGGCCGAAGGATTCTTCGCGCATCACCCGCATTTCATGGGTGACGTTGGTCAGGATCTGGGGAGCGAGATAGGTGCCGCCATCGTCTTCGGGAAACAGCTTGGCGTCGACCATCGGCTCGGCGCCGGCCGCGATCGCCTCATCCCGCTGATCGCGAACCTCTTCGGCGAAACGCCGGTTTGCCATCGGGCCGAGGGTCGTCTCCGGATCCAGCGGATTGCCCAGCTTGTATGCCGACACGATCGCCACCGCTTTTTCGACAAACGCATCGTACAAACTGGCCGTGACATAGATCCGCTCGATGCCGCAACAGCACTGGCCGGCGTTGTACATCGCGCCGTCGACCAGCGTCGCCACCGCCGCATCCAGGTCCGCATCCTCCATCACGTAACCTGGGTCCTTGCCGCCGAGTTCCAGCCCCAGCGGGGTGAAAGTGCCCGCCGCGGCGCGCTCGATGGACTTTCCGCCGCCCACCGAGCCGGTGAAATTGACGAAGCCGAAGCTGCGGGTGGCGATCAGTTCCGAGGTCGTATCATGATCCAGAAACAGGTTCACGAACACGTCCTCAGGGACGCCTGCCTCGTGGAACGCCCGCACCATGCGCTCGCCGACCAGCAGGGTCTGGCTGGCGTGCTTGAGCACCACGGTATTGCCGGCCATCAGCGCCGGCGCAATGGTGTTGATCGCGGTCAGATAGGGATAATTCCACGGCGCGATGACCAGGACGACGCCGTGCGGCTCATAGGCGATCCTGCGCTCGAATGCGGGGCTGTCTTCGATGACCAGCGGCTTGAGTACCTCCGGCGCGATCTCGGCCATATACAAGGTGCGTTCGTTAACGCCGCCGAATTCCCCGCCATAGCGGACCGGGCGACCCATCATCCGGGCCAGCTCGGGGACGATCTCATCGTTCATTTCGCCGAGCCTGGCGACACCGGCCTTGACCAGGTCGATCCGCTCCGACAGCGGACGCGCTGCCCAGTCCTTCTGTGCATGTCTGGCCCGCGCCACTGCATCGTGGGCCGCCTGCCGGTCCATCGCCGGCCGCTCCGCAAAGACCTTGTTGTCAATCGGAGATATACAACGGATTACATTGCTCATTTGCTTTATGCCCTTTCAAAGCCGCGCGCGACTTCCCAGTCGGTGACGTGACGATCGTACTCTTCCTGCTCCCACATCGCCGCGCGATAGTAATGGTCGATAACCTGATCACCGAAGGCGGCGCGCAGCATCTTCGAACGCTTCATCGCGGTCGCTGCATCGCGAAGCGTCTCGGGGATGCGGCGGACCTTTCTTGCGCCATAGGCGTCGCCGACAAACGGTTCCTCCAGCTTCAGTTCGTGCTCGATGCCGTCCAGCCCCGCGGCGAGCAAGGCCGCCAATGCGAGGTACGGATTCAGATCGGAACCGCCGACGCGGCATTCGACCCGGATCGACTTCGTCTTTTCGCCGCAGATGCGGTATCCGGCCGTCCGGTTGTCCAGGCTCCAGATCGCCTTGGTCGGCGCGAAGGTGCCTGCCTTGAAGCGTTTGTATGAATTCACAAACGGGGCCAGGAACCAGGTGATCTCGCTGGCATGGGCGAGCAGGCCGGCCAGATAGTGTTCCATCAGCCTGGACATCCCGTACCTGCCTTTGGGATCGAGGAACAACGAGGTCTTGCCGTCGGCGCTCCACAGCGATTGATGGATATGCGAAGAACTGCCGGCCGCGTTGTCGTCCCACTTGGCCAGAAACGTCACCGCGCGTCCTTTCGACCACGCGATCTCCTTGCAGGCGTTCTTGATGATGGCGTGGCTGTCGGCCATGGTCAGCGCATCCGCATAGCGGACGTTGATCTCCTCCTGACCGGCCGAAGCCTCGCCCTTGGAATTCTCCACCGGGATGCCCGCGCCCTGCAGTCCGTTACGGATCGCGCGCATCACATCCTCCTCCTTGGTGGTCTGGAAGATGTGGTAATCCTCGTTGTAGGGGCTGATCGTCTGCATATCCCGATAGCCTCCGGCATGCAGCGTCTCGTAACTGTCCGCGAACAGGAAGAACTCCAGTTCCGTGGCCATCAGCGCCTTCATGCCGGCTTTCTCCAGCCGCGCGATCTGTCTCTTCAGCACCGCGCGTGGCGAATGCGGGACGTCCGTATGGTGGTGGTCAAGCACGTCGCACAGCACCAGCGCGGTGCTTTCCAGCCAGGGCACCCGGCGCAGCGTGGCCAGATCCGGTTTCATCACGTAATCACCGTAGCCCGCTGCCCAGCTCGTTGCCTTGTAGCCGGCGACGGTTTCCATCTCCATGTCGGTGGCCAGCAGATAATTGCAGCTATGCGTTTCCTGCCAGGCGCTGTCGAGAAAAAACTCGGCCTGAAAACGCTTGCCCATCAGCCGGCCCTGCATATCCACCTGGACCGCGAGGACCGTATCGATCTCGCCGGCACCCACCGCTGTTTTGAGTTCGTTTAAAGTCAACATCCCGGTCATCGTCACAATCCTGTTCTCTTGGCCACAATCTTCGTGGCCTGCTATTCGTCGCCCCTGAACCGAAAGCCTCCCGGAACGGGCGTTCCGGGAGGGCTGGTGTTAACCGCGTTCAAGGCGTCTGGCCGTCAGCATCGGCAGCCGGCGGCGCGTGCCCGCCGGTCCGTCCTCACTTGCCGTAGCGGTAGGGCCGTCCGGCCTTGACCATATCGGCGTTGTAGGTCTTCAGGATGTCGACGACTTTCTTTCTTCTCGGGCTGGTGGCCGCGATCTCGTCCCAGAACTTGTGCGCCTCGTCTTCGACCGTGTCCCACTCCGCGTCCGGGATCGAGGTCAGTTTCAGCTTGGTCCCGTGGACGCGCAGTTCGGCTTCGCCTCCCCAGTACCAGTACTGACGATGGTAGTGGGAAGAGTCCATGCAAACCTTGAACAAGTCTTTCAGGTGGTCCGGGAGTTCGTTCCAGCGGTCGGTATTGGCGAAGTAGGACCCGATCCACGCGCCGGAGATGTTGTTGGTCAGGAAGTAATTGGTCACGTCCGCCCAGCCGACCGTGTAATCCTCGGTAATGCCCGACCAGGCGATGCCGTCAAGTTCACCGGTCTGCACCGCGACTTCGACGTCTTCCCAGGGTAGCGTGACCGGGACTACGCCGAAGCGGGTCAGGAACTTGCCGGCCGTCGGGAAGGTAAACACGCGCAGGCCCTTGAAGTCCTCCAGGCTGGTGATCGGCTTGACCGTATTGAAGTGGCAGGGATCCCACGAACCGGCGCTGAGCCAGGTCACGCCTTCGACCTCGCCATAGGCCTCCCGCCAGATCTCGTTCAGGCCGTATTGCTCGAACAGGACCGGCACATCGAGGCTGTAACGGCAGGCGAACGGGAAATAGCCGCCGAACACCGAGACGTCGACCGGGGCGGCGATGGAGTCGTCGTCGCTCTGCACCGCGTCGATCGTGCCCTTCTGCATGGCGCGGAACAATTCGCTGGTCGGCACCAGCTGATCGGCGAAATAGAGTTCGATCTCCATCTGGCCGTTGGCGATCTTGTTGAACATATCGATCGACGGTTTGATCACGTGCTCGGCCAGCGCCGGGCCCGCGTAAGTCTGCAATCGCCACTTGATCGGTGCCTTCGCCGCGTGGACATACGGCGCGCCGAGGGTAGAGGTACCCACGGCCGCGGCAGTCGCCAAACCGGCCTTCTTGATAAATTCGCGTCTAGTCGCCATTTTGCATCGCTCCGTAATATCAGGTGCTCAAAATCGAGGCACTCCGACAGGCAATGCCCCGCTACCTTTCCGACGAACCACGGGTCTTGTTGTTTTCCTTATCCTTCCCTCGCTGACCGCCGGGACTCACTCTCCGAGGCTTGTTCTGCTTTTCCTCCGATTCATTTAGCGTAGTACAGATTCGGCAGCCACATGGCGATTTGCGGAAAAATCATCACCATGGCCAGGCCGAAGATCATCACCAGCACAAACGGGGTGATCGACCGGTAAATATCGCCCAGCGTGATCTCCGGAGGCGCCATCGCCCGCATCAGGAACAGGTTGTAGCCGAACGGCGGTGTCATATAGGCGATCTGACAGGTGATCGTGTACAGAACCCCGTACCAGACCAGGTCGAAGCCCAGCACCTGGACCAGCGGCACGTAAAGCGGTGCGACGATGACCAGCATCGCGGTATCGTCGAGGAACATGCCCATCACGATATAAGACAGCTGCATCAGGATCAGGATCTCCCAGGGCCCGAGATCCAGCCGTTCGACAAACAGATACTCGATCGCCTTGACCGCCCCGAGCCCGTCGAACACCGCACCGAAACACAGCGCCGCGAGGATGATCCACATGAACATGCAGCTGACAGCGAGGGTCTTGCGGATAACCTTTTCCATCACCTGCGCGGACAGACGCCGCTTGACCAGCGCAGCGAGAGTCGCGGCCGCCGCTCCGACCGCGGAGCTTTCGACCAGACTGGTGTAACCCATCAGGAACAGGCCGGTCATGCTGAAGAAGATCAGCAACGGCAGGATACCGGCCCTGAGCAGGCGGAGCTTTTCGATCCAGCCGACTTGCCGCTCCTCCTTGGGCAGCGCAGGGCCGAGGGAGGGCTGGATCTTGCAGCGGATGACGATATAGATCACGAACAGGGTGGCCATCATGAAACCCGGGAACACGCCGGCCAGCCAGAGCTGTCCGACCGGTTGTCGCGCGATCATGCCGTAGAGCACCAGCACCACGCTGGGCGGGACCAGGATACCCAGCGAGCTGCCGGCCTGGATCACACCGGTCACCATCACCTTGTCATAGCCGCGGCGCAGCAGTTCCGGCAGCGCGATCGTCGCGCCGATGGCCATCCCGGCCACGCTCAGACCGTTCATTGCCGAGATCACCACCATCAAACCGATAGTGCCGATGGCCAGCCCGCCGTTGAGCGGTCCCATCCAGACGTGGAACATCTGGTAGAGATCATCCGCGATCTTCGATTCCGACAGCATGTAGCCCATGTAGATGAACAGCGGCAGGGTCAGCAGCGGATACCACTTCATCAGCTTCATCGCTGCGCTGAACGCCATCTCGGTGCCGCCGTCTCCCCACAGGAACAGCGCCGCGGTGGCCGCGACAAAACCGATGGCCCCGAACACCCGCTGACCGGTCAGCAGCATCAGCATCATCGACGAGAACATCAGCAGTGCGATCATTTCATAGCTCATTGATCACACCTCGTCCTGGCTCGGCATTGCACGCAAGGGCTGCCCATCGATGGTCATGCCGCGCACCGCGGCCAGGTCGCGGAAGAAAAATGCGATCGACTGCAGCAGCATCAGCACAATGCCGAAAACCATCACGATCTTGATCGGCGCCATATACGGCGACCAGGACGAATAGCTGGTCTCGCCGTATTCCAGCGCATATTCGGTGCTCGACAGCCCGCCGATGAGCAGCAGCACCAGATACGAAACCAGACAGATCGAGGTCAGCGTGTCGGAAAAGGCCATGCCGCGCGGCGACCAGCGGCCATAGAGCAGATCCATCCGCACGTGCGCATGCAGCTGCATCGAATAGCCGCCGCCGAGGATGTAATAGGCAGCCATCAGGAACTGCGCGAGTTCCAGCGTCCACACCGAGGGCAGGAAGAAAGTCTTTGAGATCGAGGAATACAGCAGGACTGCGAGCATCGCGAAGATCATGTACATCGCGATGCGGCCGACCACGCGGTTCACCGCGTCCACATATTTCACGTAGAGGACAATCAGCTTAGGCATGACTTGCTGCCCTTTCTTTCAGGTTGAAGCTGGCCAGTGCCTCGGACAGATAGCCGGCCAGGCAATCTGCCATCCGGGTCTGCGCTGGCGGGTCGCTGATCAGGTCGTTCCTGATCTCCAGCATCACGTTCAACAGCCCGAGCGGCAGCGCCTGATGCCGCAAGGTGTGGGTGACCCCGTCCTCCGGTCCGTACGGCTGGTTTCGGCTCACCGCCAGGTCGGCTTTCTGTTCGGCAATGCCCAGCATCGCGTCCGCGAATCGTGCGTCCTCGTCGTGCAGGATTCCCAGCTCGAGCGTCCGCGCCTGACCCCTATAAACAGGGGTGAAGGAATGAACCGTAACCAGAATCACCGGGTGGCCGGAATCGAGTCTGTCGCCGATGATCTCGCGCAGAGTGTCGTGAAACGGGGCGTAGAAGCGCCGGCCCCGGTCCTGTCTCTGTTCGGGTGTCAGATCCCGATTGCCGGGAATCTCATAGATCTCGCTTTTAACCGGGGTCGCCTCGGCAGCGCCTTCCGGCCGGTTGCAGTCATGGACCAGCCTGGAGACCCGGGGCAGGACCAACGGGGCATCGAGCAGTCGGGCCATCCGTTCCGCGACCTCGCGCGCGCCGGGGTCCCAGGCGATGTGCTCCTGCAATAGCGCCGGCGGCAGGCCCAATGTGCCGAACTCAGCGGGTATCCGATTTGATGCATGGTCACAGGCCAGCACGAACGGGCCTGCGCCCCTCCGATTGAACACCTCGACCATGGCATGCCCGGACGCCAAGCGCTTCTCCCCGATCTATCCGCAGTTCGCTCCGCTGGAGGAACTCGTTTTCCCCACAGAGTTCTTCACCGTGGCTCTGTAGTCAACAGTTTTTCCGAAATCGGGGGGGGTCGGGCAGGTCTGCAGGCTCGCCCGGGCCGGATCCCGGGGTTCCAGCAGTAAGTGGAGAATCGGGCATTTCTGTGTTCTTTCCGGGCCTGAAAAGGTGATACCATGCAGGGTAACGTTTATGAATGCCCAAAATCAGGCGAGGAAACTTCATATTCGTGACCTGGGCCGGAGACCACGGTCCCAGGCACGTCCACATCTACAAGGATCGAAGCCTCGTCGTGAAATGGGATCTCGTTAACAGATGCGCGATGAAAGGCCGTGCGACGCGAAGGATTCTGGAGCACATCCGGGATCTGGAAGAAGAGGGTCGGTTGTGAAAATAAAACAAGTGAGCGTCAATAATCACAAAAAGGCATTTGCCGTGAAGACCTATAAGGGTGTCTATGATTTTCCCTTCGCACGCCTCGACCCGAAGCCTTCCAGGGACGACCCGATCGATCGGGTCTATGTAGATCATGAGATCGGAAACGAGGCGTTTACCTATGTGCTGGACTCCGGCAGGGAAGGTACGGTGCACATCGATCATGTGCTGGACTACAACCAGGATCCGTCATACATGCGTGATCTGTTGCTTTACCAGCTCACGGTGGAAGCCGGGAAACGAGTGACCCAGAGTGGTCTTAGCAAGCGTGAACTGATCCGCCGGATGGGGACGTCGCCGAGTCAGCTCTACCGCATCCTCGACAAGAACAATTATCGCAAGAGCATTGACCAGGTCGTCGGGTTGCTGCATTTGCTGGAATGCGAGGTCGAGATCCGGATAAAGCAGGCGGGATCGTTAGAGCCCGGCCGCGCTGGAGGACACAGTGCGAGCCGGGAGTCCCGCAGGGTCGCCTGACGTGACCGAACACGAGGTGACAGACGGACTCCTTCTTCGTCCATCTGTCGCCGACGTTCTGCCGTAACGCTACAATCAGCGCCGGTCCGGCAAACGAATACCGAGGAGCATCAATGAAGACCGGTAGCCTGTTTACGCCTTATTCGCTGGGTGATCTCCGGCTCGCGAACAGAATCGTTTTAGCACCGATGACGCGCGGCCGGGCCGGCGCCGAGCGGGTGCCGAATGAGCTGATGGCCGAGTATTACCACCAGCGGGCGTCGGCCGGGATGCTTATCACCGAGGCGACGGTCATTTCCGCACAGGGCATCGGCTGGATCGACTCTCCGGGCATCTACACTCAGGCCATGGTCGAGGGCTGGCGCAAGGTCACGCGCAGGCTCGAACCGACCGGTACTCCGATATTTCTGCAGCTGTGGCATTGTGGCCGGGCCTCGCACAGCGATTTCCACGACGGCGCACTGCCGGTCTCCGCCTCGGCGGTGAAGCTCAACGGTGATCACATCCACACCCCGCTGGGCACGAAGCAATACGAGACGCCGCGGGCGCTGACTGCAGAAGAAATCAAGGCGACGGTCAATGACTACCGCCAGGCGGCGATCAACGCCAAAGAAGCGGGCTTTTCGGGCGTCGAGGTACATGGCGCCAACGGGTATCTGATCAACCAGTTCCTCGATTCGAAAACCAACCAGCGCACGGACAAATACGGCGGCAGCCTCGAGAATCGATTCCGATTTTTCAGGGAGGCGCTGGAAGCCGTGCTGGAAGTCTGGCCGCGGGAGCGGGTCGGGGCGCGCATCTCGCCCAACGGCGTGTTCAATGACATGGGCAGTCCGGATTTCCGCGAGACTTATCTGTACACGGCCGAACAGATCAACAAGCTCGGTATCGGCTATCTGCACATCATGGACGGGCTGGCTTTCGGCTTTCACGAGCAGGGCGAGCCGATGACGCTGGCGGATTTTCGGCCCATCTATCAGGGCACGATTATCGGCAACTGCGGTTATACCAAAGATGCGGCCGAGGAACGGCTCGCGGCCGGTGATGCCGACCTGATCGCATTCGGGCGACCCTTCATCACCAATCCGGATCTGCCGGAACGGCTCAGGAACAACTGGCCGCTGGCGCCGGCGGAGGACATGTCGTTGTGGTACACGCCGGGACCCGACGGGTACACTGATTACAAGCCACTCGATGCGTCCTGATATCGGGTCAGCATCGCCACCGGGCTGAATCAGCTGCGCGGGTCGAACTCGATCGCGCCCTGGGCGGACTCGGTGGTGGCAATCTCGAACGGAGAGAAATGCGGCCGCAGAGCGGGCCGGCGCAGGATCATTAACAGCGTCCCGGCCGCACCCAGCGCGAGCACTGCCGCACAGAATACGAAGAACGCGCCGACGCCCCAGATTTCCATCGCCGTCGATGCAAACAGCGGTCCGACAGTGGCGCCGGCCGCGTTCAAAATCAGGATGCCGGTGCCGATCTCCAGGAATGACTTTTCTACGTTGTCGGCCGCATGCGCCAGCGCCAGCGAATAGATCGGCATCACGCAGCCGCCGAACAGAAAGAACAGATAGGGCACAACGCTGGTCGCCACCATCGTTGCCACGCTGCACACGGCGACGCCACCGAGCATCGCGGCCAGGATTACCTTGCGCCGGTCCACTGAGTCGGAAATCCTGCCCAATGGCCATTGGAACAAGGCCCCGCCAAGAATCCCGCCGGCCATCATGAAGCCGATCGCCTGCACGTCCAGATCGACCTGTTTTCCATAGTAAGAGCCTAGTCCGTAGAAACATCCTGTGGCGGCTCCTGCCACCAGAGATGAAAATGCGGCGACGCGCGACGTGCGGACGACCAGCCATGGCGAGAACGCGGCATGCGGCACCTCGCCGGGCTGCCGGATACGAGTCAGCCCGACCGGAACGGCTGCCAGCGCAACACATGATGCGGCGATCACCAGGATCTTGTAGCTGTCAGGCCCGGCGACATTCAGCAACATCTGGCCGCCGGCCATCGACAGCAGCACGATCACGGTATACACCGAGAGCAAGGAGCCGCGATTCGCGTTGCTGACTTCTTCGTTGAGCCAGCTCTCGACCACCAGATACAGGCCCGATGCGCAGAAGCCGATCAGACATCGAAGCACCAGCCAGGCGCCCAGCTTGTCGAACAAAGATATCCCGAGCAATGCCGCGGTCATCATCGCGGTCAAGACTGTAAAGATCCGGATATGGCCCACCGCTCGGACCAGGTTGGGTACCGCATAACAGCCGAGCAGGAAGCCGGCGAAATACAGCGAGCTGGTCCAGCCGACCTGCGAACTCGTCCAGCCCAGGGTCTCGGCACGCAGCGGCAGCAGAGACAATTGCAAACCGTGGCCGACCAGCAGGATGGCAATACCGGCGAACAGACTCCAAAGGGCTAATAGCTGCCTGTGCATGCGGCAAGACTACCGGAGATGACGATGCACCGACATGACCCTGAGCTCCTTTCATCTATTGCGCCGGGATCTCGGGCGCCTGCGCGATGTACTACACTTTTTAGAATGCCCCGCGCAGGTCGAATTGTCAGGGGCCGCCGGATTTACAGGGGGGGAGTAGGCATGAGCAGGTTCGCAGGTCGAATGCGTAACGTAATTTTGATGCTGGCTATGTGGGTATTGCCCGCGTTTGCCTGGGCTGACGAGGTCCCGGTGATCACCCCCGAGGCCGAGATCAAGCGGATGTTCACCGAGCTTCAGCAGGCGCTACAGGCAAAGGGCTATGACGTGGGCCCGATCGACGGCCTGCCGGGCGCGAAAACCAACGCGGCGATCGAGAAATATCAGGCCGACAACGGGCTCGACGCAGACATCCTGGCCACCGTGGACGCGATTGGCGTGACCGCAAGAAAAGCCTGCTTTTGGTTGGGCACGCAATTGAATTGTCCGCCGGGCTGTTCGATCAGCATCGCATCGACGAGAGACAGCGTCGTCGGGTATTTCGTCGATTGCCCGGGCTATGACAGTACGCTCGTTCCGATGCCGTGAGACGCAAATGGTACCTGGCCGGAGTTCTTGTGGGCGCCTGCGTGGGGCTGGCCGGCGCCGCAGAAGTTCCGCCGCTTTTCACTGCAGCCGGGGCGGGTGACAAGGAAGCAGTCGAGAGTCTGGTCGCGGCCGGTGCCGATCCGGAGGGGCGCGTAGCGAGCGGGGCCACGGCAATGATTATCGCCGCGCAAAACGGTTATCTGGCCATAGTTCAGGTCCTGCTGGATGCCGGGGCTGAGGTGAATGCCACCACCGTCGGTGAGCCAGTTGCCGCCGGCCGGACCGCACTGCATTTTGCCGCGCAGGACGGACATCAGGAAGTCGTCAAAACACTGATTGCCCATGACGCGTCGGTGAATGCCAGGACCGGCCAGGGCTATACGCCGCTGATTCTCGCCGCGGAGGGCGGGCATGTTGCGACAATCCGTGTGCTGTTGAAGACGGGCGCCGACATCGAGGCACGCAACATGATCGGCACGACGCCGCTGATCGGGGCTGCTTTGAAGAATCACAGTGACGCGGCGATACTTTTGCTCGAACGAGGCGCAGAACCCGATGCAACGTCCGACAACGGATTCTCGGCATTGATGCTGGCTGCATACCACGGCAATCAGCGGGTAGTAGAAGCGCTGATTGCAAACGGCGCCGACGTCAACCGTACCGACCCCGAGCAGAACACCGCGCTCGACTATGCGACCATGAAGCGGCACTCAGCGGTTCAATACCTGTTGCTCGCCGCCGGTGGGAGGGCGAAGCGGACCGGGCTGGAATTCGGGGAGGAGCAGATGGCAGGCAAGGTCGCTGCACTCACCGATGAATCGATAACCGTGGTCGCGCCAGAGCACACGCGGACGTTCCTGATCGGTCCGGACACGAAGCTGTGTGCTGACGGTCGGGAGACCAAAGACCTCGCCAGATTCCGGAACGTCGAAACGGTTAGCGTGTTTACCTGGATGAACGAGCGAACCGCGAGGAGAATCGACGACCAGGGCTTGACGATGAACATAAAGGACGGGCAATGGGTGACTGTGATGCCGGAGTGCGTTGCCGGCGAGTAGGGTAAACAGGGGTCAGAGACGTATACGTCTCTGACCCCTACTGTTTTGGAGCCTCATCATTAAGTTGAACTGTCCATTGATTGGAGGCGGCTGCGCTTTGCCACGGGGGCCGCACAGGGCTGGTATATACTCGGCCGGCAAAGAAAGCAGCCGGTTCCTCCGGGAGAAAGCTTGGCCGACTTATTCATTTCCTACGCACGCGAGGATCGCGCCCGGATCGAAGTGCTTGCAACGGCCCTGGAAGCCGGCGGGCAGTCTGTGTGGTGGGACCGCCGCATCGTGGGCGGGGACGATTTCTCCGACCATATCGAACGGGAACTGGACGCCGCCGGCGCGGTGATTGTCGTCTGGTCAGCGGCCGGCGCCCGGTCGAACTGGGTGCGCGACGAGGCCGCTGTCGCCGCCGAGGCCGGCAAGCTGATCGCGATCAGCCTCGACGGCTCGGTGCCGCCGATGGGTTTCCGCCAGTTCCATGCCATCGACTTTTCCGGCGCGAGTGAGCGTGACGAAGACCCTGCCTTCAATGCCCTTGCCCACGCTGTTGCCGTGCGTCTTGGCAAATCGCCGCCGTCGACCCTGGCGCAATCAGGACCATCAGTGCCACTGCTCGGCGGATCGCCCGCGGCCGACGGGCCGGGAGAAAAAGCGTACGGAGACAGCGTGCCGTGGATCGCCGTCACGTCCATCAAGGTGCGCGGCGACGACCCGGACGTGCAGGACCTGGCCGATGACCTGGTCGACAGTTTCGCCAGCGGCCTGGCGCGCTTTTCCTATCTGAAAGTCGCAACCCATGACGCCGCCGCCGAGGCCGAGCGGGCCGGCGCGCGCTACATCCTCGAAGGCACATTGCGCCAGACCGGTTCCAGGCTGCGCCTGAGTACCCGTCTGCGCACCACCGGCTCAGCCCGGCAGGTGTGGGGAGAGCATTACAACCGTCCCTTCGAAAGCGACACCATCTTCGACCTGCACGATGACCTGACCGACCGCGTGGTGACCGCCGTGGCCGACCCCTACGGTGCGCTGATGCGGGACCTCGCGGCCCCGGTGCTGGAGAAAGCGCCCGAGGACATGACGCCCTATGAGGCGCTGATCCGGCACTTCGTGTATCGCCAGCGGGTGACCCCGGAAGACCACGCCATCGCTGCACGGGCCGTCGAGCTGGCTGTGGAACGCGCGCCCGGCAACGCCGACCTTTGGGCCGCCCTGGCCTTCAGCTATCTCGAGGAGTACACCAACCGCTACAACGAGCAGGTGGACGCCGCCCAGCGTGCGCTGCAGTGCGCCCGGCGCGCCGTGGAAATCGACCCCCAGAGCGCCTATGCCCAGTACGCGCTGTTCCACGCCAGCTTTTTCACCCGTGACGTTCCCGCAGCGAAACTGTCTGCGCAGCGAGCCCTGGAGCTAAACCCGCGGGACACCGATGCCATGGTGATGACCGGTATCCTGACCATGTTCCTCGGCGAATGGGAGACCGGCTTCACCCGCGTCACCCGTGGCCTGCAGCTGAATACCAACGGCCCGGGCTGGTACTGGTTCGGTGGCTTCTACCACCATTACAAGCGGGGTGAGTACGACGAGGCGCTGGACTACGCACGCCGGGTGAATATGCCCCAGTATCACGCCTGCCACAGCACCCTGGCCATCGCGCTGGCGGAATGCGGGCACGTGGACGAAGCGCGGACGGAAGTGGATCGATTCCTCGCACTCTGGCCGGCTTCCCTGGAGGCGTACGTGGACAACCTCCAGCGCTGGTTCTTCGCCGAACCGGAACTGAAGGAGCAGTTCCGCAACAGCCTCGCCAAGGCCGGCCTCGAGTTGCCTTGACCCTTTTGCGCAGCGCTGCTGCCGGCACCAGTCATGACTCCGTTCTTCGCAACAGAGAGGGTCCGGGCTGCGAACCCGGCGCAGGCGAGAGCCGAAGTCGGCGCCTGGCCGGGCTGTGTTACCGCCCGCCGGCGGTTTCCGGTTCCTGCTGAGCCGCCAGCGCGGCGTCGAGCATCTCCACCAGCTGGTCGCGAGTGTAGCTGTAGGGCTGGTCGGCATTGAGCTGCGCGACCCGGGTCAGCGCGGTCCTGATCGTAATCTCTGCCTGCTCCTGATTCGGCGTCACCATATAGCGCGGTCGCGGATTGTCGGCGAACAGCGCATGCAACGTGGCCTCGGCCACTGCGTCCGGCTCCTTGAGCGCCTCATTGCGTTCGATCATCTGCTGCAGCCCCTCCAGCTGCGCTTTCTCCTCGGCCGTCATGCCGGCCACCTCTTCGGGTGTCTTGCCGATGGAATGCAACACGACCTTCTCCCGGATTTTGGACTTGAAGCCGCCCGGCTCGATCACGCTGACCTGGACGCCGGACTCGGCCATCTCTGCGGCCAGTGCGTCGGTGTAGGCCTCGATCGCGAACTTGCTCATGCTGTAGGTGCCGCTTTGTGCCCCCGAGATGATGCCGGAGATTGAACCGATCGTCGTGGTGCGACCCTGGCTGGCAATCAGCAACGGCGCGAAGGCCTTGTTGATCCGGTACGGGCCGTAGATGTTGACGTCGAACACGAAGTCGATGTCTTCCTCGGGCGTCTCGTTCATCGGGCTGAACACGGCGACACCGGCGTTGTTGACGATGCCGTACAGCCCGCGGCCGGCGTCGGTGATCCGGGCCACCGCTGCGTCGATGTCCTGTTGCCTGGTCACATCCAGACGCACGGCCTCGACGTTATCAATTTCGTTGAGTTCGGCCAGGTCCTGGTCCTTACGCGCGCCGGCGTAGACGAAGTAACCGTTTTCGGCCAGCACTTCAGTGATCTTGCGGCCAATCCCGGTGCTGGCACCGGTCACCAGGACAGCCTTCTGTGCCGGCAACGTTTGTGTGTCCGACGTCTGTGCTGCTGCGACAGCATTTGCAGTGGCGCCGAGCGAGCAGACAGCGACGCCGATAAGGACGAGGGCATGGAGAAGCTTGGACATGGATTTTCCTCGGTTTGTGTAGCAGGGGAATGACGGAATAGTTTACCGATGCTTGCGCTGTTGCCGGCAAATATTTGAGGTTAGGCGCCAACAATTTATGTCCGGCGGAATGATGGCTGATCTGTATTTCGACGGCATCACCGGGAGCCGGGACCAAACCTGTCTATTATTATGAATACCGGTCATCGGCTCCCGCTGATGTCGCGTATATTGAACAAATGCCTTACTGATACCGGTTCGATCAAGGAGAGAGCAAGATGCCCAGACAGGTTGTGTTCCACCAGACCGGCGATGCCGATGTGCTGAAGATCGAGGATCAGCCGGATCGTGAACCCGGCGCCGGCGAGGTGCGGATCAAGGTCGAAGCGATCGGATTGAACCGGGCCGAGGTGATGTTCCGCAGGGGGCAATACCTCGAGCAACCGACGTTTCCGTCCAGGCTGGGCTATGAGGCATCCGGGATCGTAGAGGCATTGGGACCCGGCGTGGAGGAGCTGAGTATCGGTGACCGGGTGAGCACGATCCCGGCATTTTCTATGGTCCAGTATGGCGTCTATGGCGAGAGCGCCATCGTTCCGGCGCAGGCGGTAGCGCCTTATCCGGAAAACCTGTCACCGGCGGAAGGCACGTCGATCTGGATGCAGTACATGACCGCTTATGGTGCGCTGGTGTACTACGGCAAGCTCAAGAAAGGCGACGTGGTGCTGATCACCGCGGCGAGCAGCAGTGTCGGACTGGCGGCCATCCAGATGGTCAAAGCGGCCGGGGCAACCGCTATCGCCACGACCCGCGGGGCGGCCAAGAAACAATCGCTGCTCGATGCCGGTGCGGATCACGTGATCGTCACTGATGAAGAGAGTCTCGCCGAGCAGGTGATGGCCATCACTGCGGGTGAGGGGGCGAACATCGTATTCGATCCGGTCGCCGGACCGATGCTCGCTACGCTCGCGCAGGCCACCGCCAGGGGTGGCACGATTTTCGTTTACGGCGCACTGGCGCCGGCGCCGACGCCGTACCCGCTGATGGAAGCGCTGAGCAAGGGTTTGTCGATCCAGGGCTATACATTGTTCGAGATCACCGGCGATCCCGAGCGCATGGGGTGGGCGAAGCAGTTTGTCTACGACGGCCTGGCCGCCGGCGATTTCAAACCCGTCGTGGCAAAAACGTTTGCGCTGGATGAGATCGTCGAAGCGCATCGTTACATGGAATCGAATCAGCAGATCGGCAAGATCGTGGTATTGACCTGAATCGAGAGCTCCGGGGTCAGAGACAAACGTCTCTGACCCCACGTTCGCGCTACCTACGGTACCTACTTTCCGAAGCGGTACTGCAGACCGACCGAGTAGACGTCGCTTTCGGTGCTCTTGAGTTCGAATCGCGTCCAGTCGGTGTTGACGTGAAACCGCTTGCTCAGCGCGAAGCTAAGACCCACGCCGTAATACAGATTGGTGTCCTCCGGCGATGCCTGGCTCACATTATTAACGTCGGCGTTGCCGTCCCAGAAAAACCAGCCGCCGCGGCCAAAGATCTCAGCGCGCTCCGCCACCGGGTAGCTGCCGGTCACACCAAGCGTATAACCATCAGCGCTGAGCTTGGCCTTGCTGGTGACTTCGTTGATCGTCACGTTCTGCTCGAAATCACCAAAATTCTGATAGCCGGCTTCGAGCCCAAAGTAGCGATTGAACCGCCAGCCGCCGACGATCCGGTAGGCGACGGTGTCGTCGTCGACGTCCAGTCCGTCAAAGTCGTCATTCAATTGCGCTGACCCGATGCTGGCGCCGACATAGAAGCCGTCTCCGGCTAGCGCGTCCTGGGGAGGCCCGGCAAAAATGCCCATCAATACAGTGACTGCCAAAATTCGCTTGTTCATATTCTCGCCCTCATGCGTTGCTAAAGTGGTGGGGGTCAGAGATGTTCATCTCTGAGCCCCGGGCCATTTGGTGCGTTGTCCAAAATGGATGCCGCGCACGATAGGGGCATTTCCGTTAGACTTGCTGAAGACTCAATGAAGAATGATGAAGAGTCTCTGAAGCCAGTTTTATTCTTTTATAATCAATATTTTATGATCGCTTACCATGCCTGCCGGCGGACATGATTGAGGCCGATCCGGTCGCCCGGGACGGCCGTTGCGGGGTTCTGGATCTGGAGGTCGATCTCACCCGGCAGACCATCAGGCGTGGCGGTGAGCTGATTGCCTTGCCGGCGCTCTCGTTCCGGCTGCTGGCGGCCCTTATCCGGCACGCACCTGACCCGATCACCAAGGATGAGCTGATCCGTGAGGTGTGGGATGGCGTAGTGGTCAGCGATGAGACGCTGTCCCAGCGCGTCCGCCTGCTCAGGCAAGCACTGGACGAGGATGGCCAGGACCCGCGTTATGTGTCCTCAGTCAGAGGGCACGGCTATCGGCTCATCTGTCCGGTCAAACCGCTGGCCACGCCCGACCCGGGCTCGCCATCGCGCAAGAAGTGGCCGGCGCTGGCCGCCATTGCCGGTATCGTGATTGCGGCGACCCTGTGGTTGACCTTATTTAACGTGGGCCCGGATGACTCGCCGACCTCGCCAGGCATCCGGTCGATCGCGGTGCTGCCGTTTAGCGATCTCAGCCCGAATCAGGACCACCGCTATTTCGCCGACGGCATGCAGGACGAATTGCTGACCCGGCTGACCCGATTGGAGAACCTTGAGGTGGCCTCGCGCACCTCGGTGGAGAAATATCGGTCCACCGACATGAGCCTTCCCGAGATCGCCCGCGAGATCGGGGTGAGCGGGGTAATCGAGAGCAGTATTCGAATCGCGGACGATCGGGTGCGGATCACCGTTCAGCTGATCGATGCACAGACCGACCGGCACCTCTGGGCGGAGACCTATGACCGCGAGCTCACGGTCGAAAATGTGTTTTCCATCCAGCAGGATGTGGCCGAGCAAATCGGTCAGGCGCTGGCGCTGGAGTTTGCCGCCGGCCCGGCGGCCGCCAACGTGCCACTGCCGACGGCAAACATCGCCGCGTATGACGTGTACCTGATCGGCCGATATCACACCTATCAGCAAACGCCGGAAGATCTCGAACTCGCCATCGGCTACCTCGAAGAGGCAGTGGATATAGATCCGGAATTTGCCGATGCCTATGCCCAGCTCGGCTGGGCGTACAGCTTTGTCGGCACCGTCTACGGCCGGCAGCCGCCACGCGAAGTATTTCCTAAAGCCAAGGCGGCGGTCACCCGCGCGCTGTCGATCAACAACCAGCTCGCCAATGCCCGCACCCTGTATGCCGACATCCTGGCCTGGTACGACTGGGACTTCGCTGCAGCGGAGCGGGAATACCTGAGGACGATGGAGCTCGATCCGCTCAACGTGCTCGGCTATGTGCTGTTCCTTAGTACCCAGCTTCGTCATCAAGAAGCCATCGCGCTGCTGGAACAACGTATCGCTGCCGTTCCGGACGACCCCTATGTGCGGATCAACGCGGCCTGGACATTCATAAGCGCAAAGCAATACGCCCGCGCCATCGAGGAGGCGAGGCTGGGCAGGAAGCACGCCGATGCCTGGTCCATCCTGGGTTTCGCTAATCTTGGTCTGGGGAACACCGACCAGGCCATCGCGGCGTTCGAAACGGATATGCGGGAGCAGGGTCGGATGCCGCGACAGCTGGCACATCTCGCGGTGGCCTATTACAAGGCGGGACGCAACGCAGAGGCGCAGCAATTACTGAAAGAGTTCCTGGCTGCTGCCGAGACCGGATATGTTGCGCCAACTCTGCTGGCTAGTATCTATTTCGCGGCCGGAGATGCAGACAGTGGATTCGCCGCGATGGAGCAAGCCGTTGCCGCGCGTGACCGGGGCATGATCTTCCTGCAGACTGACATGATGCTCGACGGCTATCGGGACGACCCTCGCTATCACGAGTTGCTGCGGGAATTGGGGTTTGATTGAGTTGATGGGATCAGAGACGGGTTTCTGTGGCCACGTTCGCTCGGTCTGCTGTGTCGAGCACCAGGCAATGCCGCCAAAGCTAAGGAGTAATCTGATGCGCCAGGCACTCGGCCTCATCGCGCTCGCTTCATGCCTGTTTACGTCTGCGGACGCACCCGCCGAGGATCCAAGCTATAGAGAGAGTCGGTATTGCCTCAACCCCGATTCCTCAGATCGTTGGAAGAGAAGCCGGCATCGCATATACGTCAGGTTGCACGAGAGCTTGTCGGAAATTTGCAGCAGCGATCCGATGTCCTGCTCGGCTGTTGATCAACAGACCGCACGATTTCAATTGGAGAACGCGGTGAAGACAGCGCTAGCCTCGTTCGACAACGGTAGTGGCGCAGACATCAGATTTATATTCGATGGCTGGACCCGGCATTCTGGCTATCGGGATGACGTTATTGTGTTGGCCCATTTCTCCGAGTTCGGGAGCGGCAGCGCTTGTCCTGAGGACTATAGGGCGATGGCAAATCACAAACGGCAGTCATGGTGGAGAGGCAGCGACGATCAGGGAATCGTTTATTTTTGCACCGAAAACGATACCGATGGTGACTTTACCTGGAGCGCCTGGGAGGGCTATGCCCCGTTCATTCCAGTCGTAAGGCACGAACTGCTGCATGTGCTGGGCCTGAAGCATTCTTTAAACGATGGCTGCATTTTGGATGCGGATGCAACGAATGCAACGCTGATGAGGCCGGTGACATTTACAATGAAGAGCCTTGGTAGGGAGGACATCAGATTTTTGCGCGATCATTTCGGTGTGCGATCAAATGACGCACGATCGGTCACCAGCGTCGATGGGCTTGCCTGGTCCCAGACACAGTCTCAGCCGCCGACTCAGACCCATGAGTCCATAGGACGGCCGGCAGCCACCAACAGCCAGGGCGGCGCCGACCAGTTCATTGCCTGGCGGGAATCGGAAAGCAGCCTGGGTGTCGCACGACTCTCAGAGGGGGATGACTGGACTTTCCTTGCGTCCGTTCCGGCAAGTGACGCGCCTTATTTCCCGGGAATCGGGTACGCCCACGATCGAAACCTGGTCCTGGCCTACCAGAGACACTTTCCGGGCCTGGGTTCATCAGAGATGTATCTGGTGATGCGGGTCAGCGTCGATGGCGGCAAGACCTGGTCAAATGAGATCTCTCGCAGGGATGCCATATCTAATAGGCCAGGCATCTATGTGACGCATGATCCGGTGACCGATGACTGGTTGTTTCTTATGACCACCCGGCGGGGTCGGATTCAATACGTCACCCTCAGACCTGGCGATAAACGCAATGCGCTGCCCGGGGACTGGTCGACGCCTGACGTTGCGTCGGCTGCGTGCGGAGATCCGGAGAAGACGGGGCCCTACAACTGTCTTATTTCGTGGCAGACCAGCGAATGGGCCAGCGCCGTGGAATGGTCCCAGTGCCGGTTAATCGTCGACCTGGAAGATGTGTCGAGCGAGGTCTCGACCGGCGAGGCATCTCGGAAGGGCGAAGTCACGCTGGACTGCTTGCCGAAACGCGAACACAACTATCTGACCGTCGCCAGTGCACCGGTGGCGTATATCGGCGACAGGAGCAACTTCACCTGGCGGCTGGGTCTGTCGCAAGGCGGGGCCGGTGTTTTTACGTGGAGAAAGGGACCGGGACTGACCCCTTGGGCGGACGAATCTTCGATCTACTATACGCCGCGGGCACTGATCCCTGCGGTTGGATCACGGCAGTCAAATGACGGCACGCAAGCAGTGATTACGATCTTTAACGACTGATGGCTTGCGGTTGGGGAACCGGGGTCAGAGAAGAACGTCCCTGTTCCCTGTTGCCGGGATTACGGATTCTTCGTGTATTCGAGGATCATCCCTTCGTTATCCATGATGAAGGTGTCTCCCTCCACCGTCCCCTCGGTCGTCCCTGCATTCTCCCAGTCCATGGTCAGCCGGGAATCCCTAAGCCGGTATTTCGCGCGGACTTCACGCGTGGCTTGTGTGCCGTCAGGCGGAACAAAATGCATCCGGCTGAAGCAGGTCCCGTCTTTGCTGATGATGAAAGTGCCAGAGACTATCCTCATCTCCACGCCATCGTGGAAGACCGTCGTGGGGACCGGGGATCCATTTACTTTTGCCAGATAGTAGATTCCGGTGACATCGCTCCCGCTGCTGCTTTGCATGCCGGTCTGGCACGCACCCAGGGATAACGCGGCGATCAGCGCCGCGCACAGATAAAACCTGGTCATGATGCGGATACCTCCTGTTGCGGTCATCCAATGAGGTGCCATGCATTCGTTCCTTGAGCACCTCCTTTCCCGGGCCAAGGTCCCGCTCCGGTCATCCAGCTTCAACATGTTGCACGACCAGGCGGTGTTTGCGCCGCCAGGGCGGAACAATATTTAGAAGTCTCTATTCAATCCATAGCCCAGGATGGGGCTGGATTCCATGCACAACTAACAAGAAGGGGTCAGAGACGCTCGTCTCTGACCCCACCAAACCTCCGCCCCTGGTCTGGACGCCCTGAGGATGGTAGCCGGGTGAACAGGACAGACACAGTCTCGCATTGGTCTGCTACCGCCGCTAATATGTGCCTGTCGCTGGTCTAGCAATCTTCCGGAGCCCCCCAATGCCAAGGAAAATCGTTGTGTTTGCGGTGCTGTTGATCGCGCTTGGCGTCGGCGCTTTCCTGATGTCTTCCAGCCGCACCGCCCTGCTGCCCGCCTACGTGGGCGGCGCATTGATGATCGTCGGGGCCCTGGCGATGGGGTTCGCTGGTGTCCGCAAGTACCTGCTGCCGGTTGCCGGGCTCGTCGCACTGCTCGGCGCCCTGGCCCCGGCGGCGGCGCTCGCTATCCGCGCAGCCGCGATGAGCCCGCTCGCCCTGACGGTCAACGTCGGCATGCTGGCTTTGAGCGCGACGCTATTCGTCCTGATCGTCCGCGAGTTCATGGCTGCGCGGCGCGCCTGAGACGGTGTCTGGAGATTCGCCGCTGCTTTAGTGGCGCAGATCGATGCGCTTGTCGATGGGCACGCAAAAGATATCGACCGGGTTGCTGCGCCCCCGAAGAGTCAGCGGCGGCAGCGCCAGCAAGGGCATCGTCGAGTCGACCTTGCCATCCAGTGTAAGCTTCAGCGCATTGGAGAACAGCACTTCGCCGGCGCGAGCGCGTTGACTGAGGCGTGCGGCAATATTCACCGTGTCGCCGATCAGGGTGTAATTCATGTATTGCTCGGACCCCACGTTGCCGGCAACGACCTCGCCCTGGTTGATGCCGATGCCCAAACCGGTGTCGATGTCGTATCTGTGCCGCCAGCGCTCAGCCAGTTCGCCAAAACCTGCCAACATCTCACGTGCGGAACGCAGCGCACGCACCCCGCCGTCTTCCTGGGCGATAGGCACGCCAAAGCCCACCATCAATGAGTCGCCCGCCATGTTGAACACCGTGCCGTCGTAACGGAATGCCGCCGCCGTCAACACCGCGAAAAATTCATTCAACAGTTCGAACACCTGCGCCGGCGCGAGCTTCTCCGCAATGCCGGTAAACCCGCGCATGTCGGCAAACATGACCGCAGCATGAGCGCGTGAGCCGATCGTGAGCGCGGCCACGTCTCCCTCCATCCGGGCAATGATCTCGTCGACCAGGCGGCCGGACACGTAGCGCCGGAATACGGTGCGCAATCTTTCGCGATCATGTTCTGCCGCCAGCGCGCGTTGTGAGGTCCATTGATTGAAGAGTCGCCGCTGCTTCAACAGAGTATGCAGACGCGCCAGCACCTCTGCATCAGCGGTGGTGGGCAGGAAGACGGCATCCACCCCTGCTTCATAGGCCGACTGCCGCCAGCTATCCCTGTCCACCAGCGCAGCCTGAGGCAGCAACGCAGTTTTCGGCTGAAGACGCAGTTGTCCGCAGGCCTGAAGCGCTTCTGGCTGATACATCTGCTGATTCGCATCCTGACTCACATGCGTGATAAGCAGCGAACAGCGATCCAGCTGCGGGTACGTCAACAGGTCGGCAGGCGTGCTTACAAAAGTGCACTCCTGACCAAGCTGCGCCAGCCAGTTACGGATGCGTACGCGTGCTGGTCTGCTTGTGGCCAACACCACACAGGGATTATTTTTCATTGCCCGAACACTCATCGCCAGCCGAGAGTATACGGAATTCAAAAGCCCTGTCCGAGGCTGCTGGCGACCGGTGCCGGAGTCGCCGTCGCCGCGCCTGTGCGATGCGGTGCATTTCGGGGTCAGAGACGAACGTCTCTGACCCCCTCTTGTTCTGGCTAAAGCCGCATCGAAAGGCTAAACCTTATGAAGATGCTGCAATTCCGTCGCCATGCTCAATGCGTAGTGGTTATGCTGGTCGGCCTGATCAGCGGATGCTCGGTCTGGTCCCGGTATGGCATTCAATCTGTGTCGATTGCGCCCGATGACCGTTCATTCGCGGTGGCGTATGACCAGGGACGCGAATCCCTGCTGGCCGTCTCACCCATGGATGACAGCATCGCGCGGATAGTCCTGAGAGCCCGAGATGGCACCCGATACCAGCGGCCGATCTTTTCAGAAGACGGCCGGAAGCTGTACTTCATCTCAAGAAGGAAGAAAAACCAGGGGCATATCTTCGTCGTCGATCTGGATGGCTCGGGCCTGACGCAGCTGACCTTTGGTCAGGAAGGCGCCCAGGATATCCAGGATATTGCTCTGTCGGGAGACGGAGACAAGATCTACTACCTCAATTCCGGTTTCTACGGTGCCAGTTCACCAATCGCAACAGCACACCCGCACAAGCTGGATTTCTTCTCAATCAACAAGGACGGGACCGGTCTCCAGCAGCTGAGTTTTGCGAGCAGCTATGCATTGACCGGACTGGCGGTGGCGCCGGATGGCAGGGACATCTATTCACGTTTCGCGATACTCAGTCTGGAGAGGCCCGGCGAGTTTCGACCGTTCACCTTTCAAAGCCCATCCCGGCTCACGTTCACGTCCGAGTACCCGCTGTCCGCGATCTCCGGCAGTCAGCTGGTGCTGGCCTGCTCGAAGATAGAGAAACGGAGGCCGGGCTACAGCTCCCGGGAGAGCATCAACCTGGGCGAGTTCAGTGGTGTTTACGGCAGCGGCTTGTTTCTGATCGACATCGATAAGTCGGTCGTCATCAACGAGATCGTTTATTTGCATTCCAACCTCGACAGCCCCGCCCTCAGCCACGATGGGCAGCGCGTTCTCTTTATCCGCAATGACAGCGTCTTCGGGGGTAAAGGCGACAAGACATTGTGGAGCGTCAACGCCGACGGTTCAGACTTGCGCCAGATAGAACTTGTATTCCCGGAGTAGACAGGTCAGCTCACACCCGGCCGGCCGCCCGGGTTTCGATCTCGTTGGCGAGCTGCGATCGAAAAAAGGTGTCAGGTTTATTTATCAGGTTTACTTTCTTGATGATAAATAAACCTGACACCTTTTTTCCATGCTGGCCGCGTGAACAGGACAGGCACATTCTCGCATTGGTCTACCAGCGCGGCTAATATGTGCCTTTCGCAGGTTTAGCGATCTTTCGGAGCCCCCCAATGCCAAGGAAAATCGTTGTGTTTGCGGTGCTGTTGATCGCGCTTGGCGTCGGCGCTTTCCTGATGTCTTCCAGCCGCACCGCCCTGCTGCCCGCCTACGTGGGCGGCGCATTGATGATCGTCGGGGCCCTGGCGATGGGGTTCGCTGGTGTCCGCAAGTACCTGCTGCCGGTTGCCGGGCTCGTCGCACTGCTCGGCGCCCTGGCCCCGGCGGCGGCGCTCGCTATCCGCGCAGCCGCGATGAGCCCGCTCGCCCTGACGGTCAACGTCGGCATGCTGGCTTTGAGCGCGACGCTATTCGTCCTGATCGTCCGCGAGTTCATGGCTGCGCGGCGCGCCTGAGTCCGCACAAGATGGGGTCAGAGACGTTTGTCTCTGACCCCGATTGCAGGACGATCTTGCGCTGCTTCAAACCGGCAAGCAGCGACCTCAATGCTGAATGCCCCGGAATCGATGCGGGCTTGATTCGATAGGCTCGGAAAAAAAGGTGTCAGGTTTATTTATCATCAAGAAAATAAACCTGACACCTTTTTTCGACACCTTTTTTCGGTGCCGCTTCAGCTGGTTGCCAGTCGAATTGCAGCTAATTAGTGAACGCCCACCCCAGGTCTGAGGCGGACGCAATTCGGGCGAGAGTTGACTTCATAGGCGAGATTTCCCGAGCAAAGGGATACACGAGCAGATCAGTGAGTTGTCCCCTTGATTGACTGGCTCATTTTGGTGTCGGCTGGGTTTACATAATTTTGAGCCTATTCGCGCATTTCTGTCGGATATATTTACATTTCCTAATGTTTCGAGTTCGAACTAAATTCATAAGCTCATGAAGACATGATCATTATTCTTTGCGGTACGAATCTTGCTTGAATCCTTGTCGAGCAATGGTCTTAACCCGGACGGACACAATGAATTCAAGAATCAAGGCAGTAATGGCAGCAGGCTTGCTAATAACTCTGGGTCCGATGGCGGCTAATGCCACGACCGTGACCTTTGATCTCGACTTTCTTGGCGGCAACTCATACCGCTACACGTATGAAGTCCTGAACGACACGCTGAGCGAATCCATAAATGAATTCTCGATCTATTTCGAACTAGGGCTGTACGAGAATCTCGCCATCGACGGAACTCCCGATGGCTGGGATCCGTTGGTGTTTCAACCAGATCCGCTCCTTCCGGATGATGGGCTTTACGACGCCTTCGCGCTTTCAGTTCCTGGAATCTCTCCTGGCGAAGCGCTCGGCGGCTTTTCTGTGATTTTCGATTGGCTGGGGCCCGATGCGCCCGGCAGCCAGAGATTCGAGATCATTGATTCCGAAACCTTCCTCGCTATCGATGAGGGAACCACGGTTCTGCGGGACGAAGGGGGACCGGGTGTACCGGTCCCGGAGCCAGCGTCAAGTGGTCTATTGTTGCTGGGACTAATGTCGTTTGCGCTGTCACGCGTTGGCCCGCGGCGAGTCGGCAGCCGCATTGTGACCTCGCGTCGCAACCGCGTTTCCCTCTAGCGTGAGCCGTTAGCCAAAGCACTGCCCTCGCATGCCCAGGTCTTAAACTGCCGGGGCCCGTCGGGGAGGGGTTTAAATGAGAAGGTAACGGCGTAGTACCAGCTTGCCGCTGCATCGAGGCTGTCCAATTCCAATGTGGGCGCGGTGGTGCCTGAGATGTCGGTCGTATTCTGGCAGGCTTCGAACTGGCATTCCGGGGCGCCGTTACAGAGATCGGCGCCGTTATCCCAGTAATACAGATAGCCGCACTGACTGGGATCCGAGGTGTTTGTGGCCAGAGAGAAATCGCCGGTAGTCCTGTCCCAGTTGCCTTCCAGCACTGCCCCAACGTCGGGCACGTAGGTGGCCGTTATGACCGTCTCGTCTTCGCCCACGGGTTGCTCGATATTTACGGTGAAGTCGCTCCACCCTTCTTCGTCGTACCTGTAGTCTGGATAGTCGGTATCCCAACATTCCTCTGATTGCGCGTAGGGCGAGATATCCCAGACACCGGCAATGCCCATACCGACCTGGATTGAGGCGGATGCCGTGATATCGCCGCATGGGCCTCCGTCGAATTTGGCCGTAATTGTGGCATTTCCGGGCGAGATGCCGATCACGCTCACGAGGCCGCCGACGGTGGGTATGACGGCTGCCACGTTGGAGTCGCTGCTGCTCCACTGGATCGATGACACGTCGATATCGACCGGATTGTCATCCTTGTCGAGCGCGGCGACAGCGATGGGCAGGAACGCATCGACGTCGACGAGACCCTCGGTGACGGAGAGCTTGAGATGCAGGCAGGTGACGGTCACGAGGGTGACCGCCTCTTTGGTCTGGCAGCCGTCGTCATAAGTCGCAGTGACAGGCACGGGTCCGAGGACTGTCGGCTCCAGCCCCTCCACAATAGTCTGCTGGCCCTGCAGCAATTGCAGCCCCACGACGGTCCCGGCCCCGCTCCGCCAGGTGACACCACTCGTATCCAGTTCCGAGCCTTCGCTGTCTGTTGCCTGAACAAACAAGAGATACGAATCACCGACTATAAGATCGAGCGCGTCCCTGGAGGTTGTGAAGGTGACTTCCTTGCAGTCCACGGTGATTTCCGAGGTTGCCGTCCTCGTCTCGCAGAGATGTTCCAGTGTCGCAGTTATCGTCGCATTGCCCTTGTCCACACCGAGCACAGAGGCAAGCGAACCCGCGGGTGTGATAGTGACGGCTCCGGCATTGTCCGAACTCCATTCGGTGTCGTTGGCATCGGGCGGAGGACCCACGGCGGCCGGGGCCGCGACGGCCAGGGCTTCGAGCAGCACCATGTCGTCTGTCTTGATGGACTCGCTTGCAGGGTCGACCGTATACGATTCGATATTGGAGTGCACTTTCACCAGCGCCGTCCCGACTGCGTCGATGGGACTCGCAGCACTGATACGCGCCTCGACCTTCGTGTCCCCGTCCTTCTTTGCTTCCAGTCGGCCGTCAGGCCCACTGAAATCGGCAACTGGCGGATTTGTGGACGTCCAGAATGCCGGTAGATCGGCAGGTTTGTACTGCACGCTACCGTCAGGAGAGGCACCCTGTATCGTCGCCTTGAACGTAACGTCGTCCGTGCAGGCTTGTATGTCCGCGCTCGGCGGATCGACGGTGATCGTCCACACTGTGTCATCACCGCAGTCCTCGGATGCTTCGCCGATAGAATCCTTATAGGTCGGTTGGTCGGGGCAGTCCGGGTAGGTCACTTCGATGTCGGCGCCGAGGAGCTGGCACTCACCAGACGAGAAGTCGACACCGGAGACGACCACCTGCACACGCATTTCCTTGCAGCAGTCGCAGTCCGCGTAGCAAGCGCCCCGGGCTGCCGGGGGAATCAGGCAGCAGGGCGGCTGATAGGCATCGAGGCTTCTGCAAAATTCCAGGTTCGGACCGATCTGCCCGCAATTAGCGCACTTGTCCTTGATCTCTTGTCCCTTTGCTGCCCATTCATGTCCGAATTCCGATTCCGGACTCAGCTCGGTGGATCCGACGACCTTGCCGGAGAAACCGGTCAGCTGCACCTGGATGATGCCGGCGACGCCATCGTAGTCGATCACGGTGGGCAGGATCTGATACCTGCCTGCGTTCTCATCGATGTCCGCCAGGAACGGAATCGTTCCGGAAGGCAGAGATTCGAGCGGCAGACGGACCAGAACTGGAGTTTCGAAATCGAAACCGGAAGGCGCGCCGGAGAATGCAGACAGGCAATGCTTCACGAGTTTCGTCGACAACGCGCGATCGTTCAGGATGGCCTCCAGCGGGCCGCAGTCCATAGGTGCGAGTTCCACCTCCACCGGTGCGATGACAGCGCCGGGCGGTACGATGAGGGTCAGGCCGCCGGGATATTCAAAGGTGCCTCCATTGGAATCAATGATTTGCCCTGCGTCGGGCAAGGTTGAGTTGACTGTCCAATTGAGAAGCGTCCAGTCAATCGGATAACGCCGATCCTGCCGGATAGTGAAAGTGTCTTGGCCCGGCATACTTGCTCCGGCCGCGACCGCCCCGAAGTCCACGTCTCCATCTACCACCTGAGTGCCCGGTGAACTGCTGGACAATGTGGCGGAGACATCCTCGACATCGGGGCCGCTATTGGTGATGGTTGCGCTGTACGTGTACGTAAACTCGATACGACTGACGCGGTTCTTCGCGATTAACGTATAGCCGCCTACGGTCAATTCGTCCGAGCTCGCAGTATTGGCGAGGCAAAATCCCACAAGCATGGCTGCCGCTACAGACAGCGAGGTGGATCGGCGGTTAGAGAGTCCCATGACGTATGCCCCTGTTCTATACCCCGTTCAATGGTGGGTGCGGCCGGTGTGGAATGGCCCTCGAGCAGGGATCAGCCACACTGACCCTTTAAGTATCGTAATGTTACAAGTGCGGTTTCCTCCCCAGACCGCAAAGACTATTCCGCTACGCTCGGCAACCCGGCGATCTTGGGTCCTTCGGGAGTCTTGAACGGCTACGCGGAGGAGGCGAGGACCGGTAGACTTGCGTCACTGACTTTCGTCAGATTTGCCTTTAACAGTATCTATATTTGGTATAGGTCGGCTGGACAGCAAAATCAATAAAATGACCTGCCTGCGACGCGAGCCAGATATGTTTTGTTTGCGAAAAAAGGTGTCAGGTTTATTTATCATCAAGAAAATAAACCTGACACCTTTTTGCGTGACAGAATCCGGGTATGGATAGACACATACTCGCGATCATCGTCTGCAACGCCCTCTATTTGCTGGCCGCACTGGTCTGGGCGCTGGGCCACGGCAATTATGAGTTTCTCGCCTACATCGTCGTCGTGCTGCTGGTCGGTGCGGTGATGTTTACCATTCACCGGTGGCATCCGCTGCCGCCCTCGCTGCTGTGGTGCCTGAGCGCCTGGGGACTGATGCACATGGCGGGCGGTCTGGTCATCGTCCCGGACGTCTGGTCCACCGCGGGCGATACCAATGCACTCTACAACCTCTGGCTGATCGGGCACGTCCTCAAGTTCGACCAGTTCGTGCATGCATGGGGTTTCGGGATCACCGCCTGGTTATGCTGGGATATCTTGAGGAACATGCTGGCCGAGCGCGGCCCGGCGCCGGCACCGACGGTGGGCAAGCTGACTCTCTGTGTTGCGGCCTCGATGGGTTTCGGCGCGCTGAACGAGGTCATCGAGTTCACTATGACGCGGCTCGTGCCGGAGACCAACGTGGGCGGCTATGTCAATAACAGTCTGGACCTGGTGTTCAACCTGTTCGGTGCACTCCTCGTGGCGTTGGTGATCCGTTGGCGATACTCGGCTGCCTGATGGTGAACGTGGAATAGGGGTCAGAGAAAAACGGCTCTGATCCCGTTTGCCGCGTTTGCCCTTCTCTATGCTGCATGGATTCGCTTAGAATCCCTGCAGCCTCATTCGCAACGCCGGCAAAGCGCATGCTCGATATCGTCGCACTGTTCCTGGTCATCACCGCGCTGCTTGCTTATCTGAACCACCGCTTCGTCGGTATGCCGACGACCATCGGCGTCATGTCCGGTGCGCTGGCGCTTTCCTTGTTGTTGATCGGACTGAACGCTCTGGGTATCGCGGGAGGCGTGCTGCGGTACGAGCAATCCCTGCTGCGTTCAATCGACTTCTCTGAGCTGCTGATGCAGGGCATGCTTTCATTACTGCTTTTTGCCGGCGCAATGCATGTCGACCTTAGCGAGCTGAAACAGTACCGCTGGCCGGTGATCTCGCTGGCGGTCCTCGGGACGCTGCTGTCGACACTTGTCGTGGGATACGGGATGTGGCTCGCGCTGCCATGGCTGGGCATGCAGGTTCCGCTGATGTACTGCCTGCTGTTCGGCGCGCTGATCTCGCCGACCGATCCGATCGCGGTCATGGGCATCCTGAAGTCCGCCGGCGCGCCGAAAGAGCTGGAGCTGGTGATCGCGGGCGAGTCGCTGTTTAACGACGGCGTGGCGGTGGTGATCTTCTCCTTGCTGCTGGGGATGCTGACCAGCGGCAAGGTCCCAACGCTCGGCCAGGGTTTTGAATTGCTGCTTCAGGAAGCGGGCGGCGGACTGGTATTGGGTTTCGCACTCGGTTACGTGACGTTTCGCCTGCTCAAAAGCGTGGATAACTATAAGGTCGAGGTCCTGTTGACCCTTGCGGCAGTTACCGGCGGGTATGCGCTGGCGAGCGAGCTGCACGTATCCGGCCCGCTGGCGATGGTGGTTGCCGGCCTGATGATCGGCAATCATGGCCGCGCGCTGGCCATGTCGGACACGACCCGTCGCTATCTCGACATGTTCTGGGAACTGCTGGACGAGATACTCAATGCTGTGCTGTTCGTGTTGATCGGCATGGAGGTGCTGCTTGTTGTGTTCTCGGTCAGCGAGCTGGTGGCCTCCGGGCTGGCGGTGATCGTGACCCTGATCGCTCGGCTGTTGACGGTCGGACTGCCGGTGAGATTGCTGGGCGGCGCGTTCAAGCTGCCGCGAGGCTCCTGGAAGGTGCTGACCTGGGGCGGCCTGCGCGGCGGCATTTCGGTGGCGCTGGCCCTGACGCTGCCGAGTGGAACGGAACGAGACACCGTCGTCGCACTGACCTATTGCGTCGTGGTTTTCTCGATCCTGGTTCAGGGGCTCTCGATCAGACACGTCACGCGCAGGGCGGTAGCGGGCCGTTGATCAGCCGCAGGTCCGCGGGATCTCGATAACGCCGCGCCGCTTGCCGTTGACCCGCGCCACCGACGGACCCTGTCGCGCTGGCATGGACTCCTTCGCCTGCTGAGCTGCGGATGCGTCGGGTGGGGCCCGGCCACACGCGGCTTCAGCGAAGCGCCCGGAAAGAGATGCGGCCCGCTGAACCACAACGATCCAGCGGGCCGCGGGCGCTGTGTCAGAGTGGACAGGCGTCTACGGCATGGCCCGTGCCCTCAATGTAAAAGACCAATTCGTTATCCGCGGTAAATACCATTGCGTAGTTCTTCATTTTCATCATTCCGGGCCCTCTGGACGGGCCGGCGATCCCGTACTCGATCAGCGTCCACCCCAGCGACGGTTCTTTGCTGGTGGCAGTAAACGTCACATGCGGGAAACCCGTGTGCTGAACCCACACACCCGGAATCGGCTCGGCTCCCTCACCCGGCCACTCCAGGTCTATCCAGGTGCCGTCCTCTTCGAACGTAAAGCAACTGGGAAAAACGGCTCCCTCATATCCGGGGAAAAGCGGTGACGACAGGATCGTCACTTCGACAAGGAAAACCTGTCCCGCCAGATCGCCGCGATCGTCGTTGGGATGCCCGGTCCCGTCGGCAAAGGTTGCGCCCCCGGCTGCGCTCAACGCCAGCGCCAGTAAAAATCTTGTGATGAACTTCATGACTCCCCTCCAGTATTGCGGTTGACCCCCTCGGCAAGCTCGCAAGGGCCTATCAGCCTGCCCTGAAGCCCGCCAAAACACTGCGTGACGTCACGTGACGTCACGTGACACGGGGAGCATTCCCGGCCCCGGTGGCCAGCTAAATCTTTCTGACTTACCATGGCATGGCACGCAAAACGGGGTGTATCGGGCTCGGGACAAAGACAGTGATCGCTTGATCGGGGTTTAAGGATTTGACTCCTCAACAACCGGCAGGACTTGGCAAGGGCGTCACGATGGCGGCGGTTTCCGCGCAGTTGGCACGGATCCAGGCCAGCCCGAGGTTCGCCAAGGCCCCCCGCTTGTGTCAGCTGCTGAGCTACCTGGTGGAGAACTCCGCCAGCGGGGATGTCCGCAATCTGCTGGAAGTCTCGATCGCAATAGAGGTCTTTGATCGCCGCGAGGATTTTGATCCCCAGTCCGATACGATCGTCCGCGTCTCGGCGCGGCGTCTCAGAGCGTTTCTGGCTGATTACTACAAGAATCAGGGCCGTGACGATCCGGTTCGTTTTCGCATCCCCAGAGGACACTACCGGGTCAGAATTTCCCTGCGTGAACCACGGACGAAAGCCGCTGTTCGCGCCTGGTTGAGTAGTCCCTGGCGTCGGCGGACTATGCCTGCCGCTGCCCTCGCAGTGTTTGTGGTGTTGATCATTGTCGGGTATGGCCGGCTGCTTCCGACTCACGAGACACACGGCGCCGGCACCGATCCACACGCATCGGCGGAGTTTTTACTCGGCCAACAGTTGCTGCATCGTCGCGGCCCGGGTGACCTGGAACAGGCGGTGAAAGAATTCGAAACAGCCGTCGCAATCGATCCTGATAATGTCGATGCATGGATCGGGCTGGCCTCGGCGCTCCGGATTCTGAACCTTCAAGAGCCGGGCAGGTATGAGAAAACGCTGCCGCGGCAATACAAGGCCTTGCACCATGCCCTGTCCCTGGACCCGTTGCATCCGGAGGCCAATGCCCGCATGGCGGGCCTGCATGTTTCCTCGGGAGACCTGGCGGGCGCAATCCGTTACATGAGCCAGGCCCTGGAATTCGGCGGGGAAAGCTATCTGGTGTTGGGGATGATCGCGGGGCAGGAACGCGCCAGCGGGAACCTGGAGCGGGCCATAGAATTACAGCGTGAGGCCACGCGATATCCGCCTCTCGACGCGAGCTCTTTCAACAACCTGGCTTATATGCTGTACGAGGCCGGCGAATTCGACGAGGCCCTGGCCGCGTTTGACAACGCGGAGAAAATCAATCCCCTGGGGCCCGTGCATAAGGCCAACCTTGTCAAGGCACTGGTGCTCCAGGGCGAATTCGGCAAGGCCGAACAAAAACTGAATCAAATCCCGCCCGGTGCGGACAGGCAACAAGCGTTAGCCCTGCTCCAGCACGCGTACGGGCAAGACGAAGCCTCACGTCAGGCGCTGCAAGCACTGCAGGCATTGCAAGCAATGGCCAGCCAGCCAGCATCCGTGGATCAACTGATGCAAATAGCCGAGGTCTTTGCTTTTCGAGGCGAGGAGGACAGGGCGCTGGATCAGATCGAAGCGGCGTATCGGCAAATCATGAATCAAGAATGGATCGCTGCAACGAAATGCGAGTCTATCCAGAGATTGCTCAATTCACCTTATCTGGCGAGCCTGCAGGAGCAACCCCGGTTTGTTGCCTTGGCTGACAGGGCCCGAGCCTACGTCGCAGCACAACGTTCGAACTTGCTGACACTGGCGGTGCTGGAACGCACACCCGCTCGCCAGTGAGCGAGCAAAAAATGGTGTCAGGTTTATTTATTGTTCAGACAAGCCCAACACCCGAAAAAATAGACCTGCCTCCTTTGCCCGGTTGATATACGTGCCTGTAACCTGACAACAGCCTGCTCTGCGGCTACCTACCCGCGCCGTAGATCTTCGATAAGCTCGAACCTCAACGCTGCCCGGACCAGGGCTGAAGGAAGAAACGCATGCCGCATCAAGCAGTCCACCTGGCCAGGGCCAGCCCGGAAGGAGCGGCGCTGAGCGAAGGGACATGGCGACGCAATTGCGCAGGCATTGGGTGGCCATCGGCTTGACCGGCGCGGTCGCACTGACATTAACCCAGGGCTGTCTGTATATCGGCCTGGGTTACACCTCGTTCATTACCGCGAGCATCGTGATGGCCATCTGGCCGATTGTGGCAATCATCCTCGCCGCACTCGTCCTCCAATCACTGATCTTTCGAGGAGTTTCGGCTCAGCGGGGTCCAGCGAGAGCGCCGGGCAGAGTAAGTCGGGCAGAGTAAGCCGGACAAAGTCACAAGTAGGTCACAGAACGGGCGGCCCACCGCGCGTATCATTGCTATATGGCGCGAACCGCGCAGGCAGCCCTTGCTGCCGCAACCGACATGGGGAACACAATGAAGGCACGTTTTATGGCCGCGACGCTTTTTGTCGCGATGAGTCTCACGCTTTCCGCCTGTGGCGGTGGTTCCGGCGGCGGTGGCGCGCCGGCCACCGGCAACGTGGCCATCCTGTTTACCGACGGCCCGACCGACCAGTACCAGCGCATGCTGGTGTCCGTCACCGGCATCAGGTTGATCGGTACCGGCGGCCAGGTCGATATCTACGATGGTCCCGAGGTGACCTTCGACCTGCTGCAGATGAGCGAGTGGGCCGATCTGGCTTTCAACACCAAGGTGCTCGCTGGGCGCTACAACAAGATCCGTCTTTTCCTGTCAAAAGTCGAACTGGTCGACATGGTCAACGGCACAAGCGTGACGCTGGACAAGCTGCCGGCTAACGGCAAGATTGATCTGAATCCCCGCGGGCCGTTCGATGTCAGCCCCGACTTCACCACAGTGATCAAGCTGGACATCGATGCCCGGCGTTCATTCCAGGTAGTCGAGACCGGCAACCAGCAGCTGCGGCTGCGGCCTATCGTTTTTGTCGATGTTTTCCAGGGCGATCTTTTGCTGCCCGACCGGCTGGTACGCGTGTTCGGCACGGTAGAAGCCGGCTCCATCGAAGTGGGCAACGCACCGGCCCAGCAGGTTCAGTCATTCCGGCTGTGCGATCTCCAGTTTATTTCCCAGACCGGCGGTCCGACGCCCGGCGATCCGTCCGGCTGCGTGCGTGTTTTCGCGGATGGCGCGAGCGTGTTTGACGACACCGGAGACGAGGTGGACGCCACCGCTGTGGCAGAGGGCGAGCTGCTGACGGCTGTGGGTTTCCTGGTCGATAGCGCCAACGCCGGGACCCTGCTCGATCTCAACTCGGTGGTACTGGAGATTGGCGACCGGCAGCCGAATGACGCCGGCGGCTGGAGCACCGCGAAGGGTGCGGTTACCAGCGATCCGGTGGCCTGCGATGCGGACCAGTGTTTTGATTTCGATCCCGAGGAGAGCGATACCCTGATCACCACGCGCATGCAGCCGGGGACCCGTGTGTTCCGCGCCGACGGCACTGAGCTGGCGCAAAGCGATGTCAGCCTCGGCGACACCGGCTCGGTCGACGCGCTGCCGGTGGGCGCCGGGCAAAATGCGGCGCTGGTGGTGCTGGCGAACGAATTTGGCGGCGACACGGTTGCAGGCACGTTAACCAGCGTGGATCCTGACACCGCCGCGCCGAACACGATACTCAACGTGAGCACCGACACCGACCCTGAGGTCGCGGTCTGCGTCGACGCCGATACCTCGATCGTCCAGGTGCTGGCAGACGACGCGGTGATCACGCTGTTCGATCTGCTCGACCCCGCCGTGCTCGAAACCGACTCGCTGATCGAGGCCTTCGGTGACGCCAACTCGCCGCCGGCCGGCTGCGAGTTCGTGGCCGAACTGGTGATCGTCGAGCCGCCCGCTGCGCCGTAGCCGCACAACCCCCAAGCCGAACAACCCGGGGTCAGAGACGTTTGTCTCTGACCCCGGTTGCTTTACGGGCTGATTTCAGCCGCCAGGGAAATGTCGCCAAAAGTAGTTGACTAAGCTTTGTCTATCTGTATATTAGCATTCACCTAGACAACAGGAGACATCACATGGCAGACAAAGGCACTCATACCTGGCCGGAGCTGGCGGCCGATCTTTACGACAAGCTGACGCAGCGCAACGCAGAACTGGCCTACGAGTTCGACAACGTGGAGGTTCTGGTCCCGAGCGCCGTGTCCGACCAGGCGAACCACGCGCCGTGGCGGATTCACGGCACGCTGAAGATCCGGTCCCGCGATCTTGGCGCGATCTGAATTCCAGCTCCTGGTCGACGTCGTCGGGGGAGTCGAGCTCGGCTCCCCCGGCGGCATCGGTCTGCAGCTTGCTGCGGCCGGATCGGAGATTTCCGTGATCGTGCGCAGCGTGCCTGACCTGATCCGACTCGGACGCGAGGTCCCCCGTCGAGACCAACGAGGCCGGCTGTTCGCACGGCTGCAGCACATATCGCGTACTTCGGGCCTGTCCTTCCATTGCCGGGTTGGCAATCGCAGCGTCGGGCGTCTGGACGCAGACAGCCGCGGCTCCTGGCTGGCGCGTCTGCTGCGGATCGGTCCGGTCGAAATCCGGCTCCGCGATTTGCTCGCGGCGTCACTCTCGCAACGTCACTAAGCGCAACGTCACTACGCGCATCAGGCCGACGCCAGCACTGAGCTGCAACTTTATTACGACCCTTAACCACTACAGCCACGACCCGGACTCGATGCCGGTGTCCTGCGGAGCATGAATAATGAGACTCTTAATCGCCCCTCTTTTCGCCCTGCTTGCATGGCCGGCTATGGCCGGTGACAGCGCGCTGCTCGATCAGGACTTCCGCCGTCTCGCCTCCGACGAAACCGTCAACCTGCGCGAGGCCTACCAGGACAAGGTCATTCTGGTAGTCAACACCGCGTCCAAATGCGGCAATACCCCCCAGTATGACGGTCTGGAAAAGCTGTATGAGGAGTATGGTGAGGACGGTCTGGTCGTACTGGGTTTTCCGTCCAACGATTTCATGGGACAGGAACCCGGCACGGAGGAGCAGATCCAGGAATTCTGCCGCCTCACCTACCGTGTGCAATTCCCGATGTTCGAAAAGACCACGGTCAAGGGCGACGCCGCCCACCCGTTCTTTGTCGAGCTGGCCGCGTCATCCGGCAACCCGCCGGGCTGGAACTTCCACAAATATCTGATCGGCAGGGACGGAGTGCTGATCTCCGATTTCAGTCCGCGCACCCAGCCCTACGACCCGAAACTGGTCGCCGCGATCGAAGCCGCATTGTCGGAAGGCTAGAGCAAAAAGGTGTCAGGTTTATTTATCGTTCGGATGAGCCAGGCACCCATACGGAAGACAGGCCTGACACCACTTTTCGTGCCATTTCAAAAAATAAACCTGACACCATTTGAACAAGGCTCTGAGTTGACAAGACCCGGAATGGCGCCGACAGTCATGGCGTCTTACCGGCCGGAGCAGAGCGTCTCCGGCCAGCAATTCTTGTCATAACCACTCGGAGACACTGATGAACTGGGAAGCCGTTTCCGCGATCGGCGAAATCGCCGGCGCCGCCGGAGTCATCATCACCCTCGGATACCTGTCGATTCAGATCCGCCAGAATACGAAGGCATCGCGCATCACCGCCGTGCAGACAGCGACCGAGAACTCCTCGCGCTTTAGCGAACTGCTCATTGGCTATCCGGATGTCGGCAATGCGTTCTGGAAGGGTATGCGAGATCCCGAAGCACTGAACCCGGCTGAGCTGATGCAGTTTATCGCCGCGCTTAACGTGTTCATGCGGCGGGAATCGATGGCGTTCTACCTGCACAAGGAAGGCGTGATGCCCGACGAGCTCTGGACCGCAAGAGTCGGTGGCTTATCTGGTACCTTGAATCAGCCAGGCATGCATTTTTACCTGGACCTGGCAGAAGACACGCTGCCGGTGGATTTCAGAAGCTTCCTGCGCGAAGTCACTTCAAAGCCGTCGACCATGAACGACAAGATGAAACGCTTGATCGGGTAGTCCTGACAAACACAGACAGGCGCCGTCTCCAGGGCGTTGGCAGGACGTCGGCAAGACGTTGGGTCAGAGACGAATGTCTCTGACCCCGTTTGCTTTCAATGCGTGATTAGTTGCTGGTTCCGCTCGCGTGCTGCTCTGCCAGCTTGGTCTGGATCTGCTGCTTCATCTGTTCTTTTTCCGCCTGCCACTGCTTGTACTGATCCGGCGTCAGCACCTTCTGCAGCGCGGTGTCGCGCTGTGCCTCGATCGTCTTGGCCTTACGCATCTTGATCAGCGGTCCGTCGCTGCCGGCGATGACCGGCTGCATCTGCGTCGCCGTGTCGAGGTTGATCTTCTGCACTTCCGGAAGCTGCTGATCGGTCAGCGACAGCTTGGTTTTCATCATCGAGGTCTGCAGCTCGGCCCGCTGGTCCGGCGTGGTCTGGGCGAGTTCCTGCATCTTGGTCTGCATCTGGTTCTGGGCCGAAGCCATGCCGCCCGTGAGCATGAGCACCGCCGCCAAACTGAGTGTGAAGAACTTTGTCATTGCCGTTTTTCCCCGAGTTAGACCCATGGAGCAGGTGGGCAACGATTAGGCGGTAATTTGGCGGACAGCGCAAACCTCACCGGGTACCGTTCGTCGGCCGCTTGCAGTAGCGCTGGCCGTGGCTCTGTAAACTGGGTCATGATATCGGCGGTCAGAGACAAACGTCTCTGACCCCCTCTTGCTTTATGGTCCTGGTCAAAAATGCACAACCGTAAACTATCAGGGTCCTGAGATGCCGAAGACCAAGGCAGCGGCTACGGAGATCGGCAATCGGCAGAGCCCGTTGCGGGCCCTGCGCAGCTTCTGTGCCGCCGCCAGGCATCAGAGTTTCAAACTGGCCGCGGAGGAGTTGTTCGTCACCGCCTCGGCCGTCAGTCATCAGGTCAAAGGGCTGGAAGAGGAGCTGGGCGTGAGCCTGTTCGATCGCAGCACGCGGACGCTGACACTGACCGAGGCGGGCCAGGCGCTGTTTGACGACGTCGACCCGCTGCTGCGCCAGATCAGTCTGGTCATGTCGCGGTTTCGCAACCGGCATCAGCGCCAGTCGCTGCGCATCTCGGTACAGCCGTTTTTTGCCAGCGAGCTGTTCGTCCCGCGGCTGTCGGAATTCTCTGCGCTGCATCCGGACATCGACATGCAGATCGACACCAGTAACGAGGCCTGGGAACACCACCCGCCGGTGGCGGACGTCTCGATCCGCGTCTTTCGCAGCGCGCCGCCGAATCTGGTCGCCGATGCGTTTTATCCGCTGCGGCTGATACCTGCCTGTTCGCCAGCGCTGTACAAGAAGATCGTCGACAAACGCAAAAAGGTCGTGCATCCGTTCCCGATGATCGTGCACAGCCAGCGCAGCGACCAGTGGCAACTATGGAAGGACTCCGCAGGTGTCGAGGTGCCGAAACCGCTGCGAATCATCGAGCTCAACTCCACCGTCGCCGTGGTGCGCGCGGCGCAGCAGGAGCTGGGGGTGGCGATCGTGCCGATGCCACTGAGTCAGCAGCTGTTTGCGTCCGGACAGCTCGTGCCGCTGTATGAACACGAAGCGCCGACCAAAGACCGGTTCTATTTCGTGTGCTCGCCCGATATGGCCGAAACACCCGCAGTCCAGGCGCTGCGCAAATGGGTGCTCAAGACCTTCTCCCCGCTGACCTGACTTTTCCATGCCGGCCGGCGCGTTTGAGACGCCACCGCCGCCCCTACATTAGCGTCCAAGTCGGTGCGCAGATCGCGCACCTTCAGGCTCGAGTAATGACAGGACCGGAGGGTAGGCCCATGAATACACTCGAAAACACTAACGACCGCACGATGCCGAGGCGCTCATCGTGGCGCGACGCATGCTGGATTTCGCCTGCGTGGCGATGCCAATTACACGACTCCAGGCCCCCGCGCAGCCCGCCGTGACGCGGCGCGAAGTGGTGCGGATTGAGTCTGCCGCCTGCGATCACGCTGAGCCCGCCGGGTTCAGCAGGCGGATGGTCGGCACCCGCCTCAGGTCAGATGACTAGGTGTCGCGTTTCAGTAGTGACCTGAGACTGGCAAACGGCGAATGCGTGGATGATGGTTCTGAGTCCTTGCCTGGCGCCACAGCCGTTAGCATCCCCGGCGATCACGGATCGCGCATGCTCATTGTCGTGGCAATAAAGGCAAAGCAATTCCCAGTTGCTGCCATCCGGCGGATTGTTGTCGTGGTTGTGGTCTTTGTGATGAACGGTAAGTTCGCGCAGATTCTCGCCGCCAAATTCGCGCCCGCAACGGGCGCAGATCTTCGGGTAAAGCTTTAACGCCTGCGCCCTGTAGCCTTTTTCCTCCGCTCCGCGCGCTGCTGCCGCGCCATCGCAACGCTCCTGTCCGCGGCGCCGGCGTCGAGTTGTGACTTCTTCGATGAAACGGTCATATCCTCCGGTAGTGGTGCTGGTGCCGGATCTCAGCCTGCGCACAGGAACCGGGACAAGCTATCAGGCCACGACCGGCACTGGCAAAATTCCGGGTCGAACCAGAATCTTGTTCTGTCTCGCCGGCTAAGTCCGGGTCGAACCCGGGTCTTGTTCCGGCAATGTCGCGGGCAATTCCCGGTTCGACCGCAATTTTGCGAATGAGTTATAACCTCATCTGCTGCGTCTCAGAACTCGTCCCGGCTCAATCATGACACGATCCGCCAACGCCGTATTTCTCAGCTACGCCTCACAGGATGGCGAGGCCGCACAGGGTATCTGTGCTGCGCTGCGGGATGCCGGCCTGGAGGTGTGGTTCGACAGAAGCGAGCTGCGCGGCGGCGACGCGTGGGACGCGTCGATCCGCAGCCAGATCATGGGGTGTGCGCTGTTCGTCGCCCTGATCACGGACAACACCGACGCGCGCAGCGAAGGTTATTTCCGGCTCGAGTGGAAGCTTGCGGTCGACCGCTCACATCTGATGGCCGACGATCAGGCATTCCTGCTGCCTGTGTTGCTGGGCGACAGACAAGAGGCATCGGCCCGGGTGCCGGATGCGTTTCGCACGCGGCAGTGGCTGCAGCTGCCGGATCCGTCGGCACTGGCGAATTTGGTGGCGCGTGTGCAGCAGCTGCTCGCGGCCCGCAATGCGCCGCCCGCGGAGGCGACGCCAGCGACGCAGGGTCGCCCCAGCCCGGCCCGTGCGGACAAGGGCTTCTGGATCGCGGTCCTGCCATTTGCTCATCGGGGCGCCGACCCCGAAGTCGAGACATTGGCGGACGGCCTCACCGAGGAGATCGTCACCGGTCTCTCGCGGTTTTCCTATCTGCGGGTCATCGCCCGAAGCTCGACGGCGCGATATGCCGATGCGGCGTCCGACGTGCGCGCGGTCGGACATCAGCTTGGGGCCCGCTATGTGATGCAGGGCAGCGTTCGCCAGGCCGGCCCCCGGTTGCGTATCGCGGTCCAACTCGTCGATGCGATCAGCGGCGCAAATCTGTGGGCCGAGAATTACCAACGTCCGTTCGGCGCAGATTCAGTATTCGAGCTGCTCGACGATGTGGCGCCCAGGATCGTGGCGACCATCGCGGATATGAACGGTGTTTTGCCACACGCGATGAGCGAGCTGCTGCGAGGGCGCGACCCGGGCAGCTTGACACCCTACGAGGCGGTGCTGCGCAGCTTCGGCTATGTGGAGCGGCTCGACGCAGACGAGCACGCGCTGGTCCGCGAGGCGCTCGAGCGGGCTGTTCGAGAGTCTCCGCTGGATGCCGACGGCTGGGCGATGCTGTCGTTCTTGTGCGCGGAGGAATTCAAACACGGCTTCAACGTCCGCGCCGACGCTCTCGACCGTGCCCTTGACGCGGCGCGTCGCGCAGTAGCGGCGGCGCCGGCGAACGCACTGTGTTACCACGTACTCGCCCAGGCATTGTTCTTCCGCCGCGACCTGGTTGCGTTCCGTAATGCGGCGGAACGCGCCATCGAACTCAACCCGATGGATGCGTGCACGCTGGCGTTTATGGGCATCCTTCTCGGCTATGCCGGAGACTGGGACCGCGCTTGCCAACTGGCCGACCGCGCCATGCAGCTCAATCCCCACCATCCCGGCTGGTATCGGTTTGCGGCGTTTAACCACGCCTTAAGCAGGCGCGACTTCGCGGGCGCACTCGAGGTGGCGCTGAAGTTCAACATGCCCAGCTACTTCTATACTCATTACGCGCTGGCCACCGCGTATGGCCAGCTTGGAGAGCTGGAGCCGGCCAGACGCGCACTCGACGAGCTGCTCGCGCAGAAACCCGATTTCGCCGAAGCCGCGCGCGAGGAGCTCGGCAAGTGGCTGGCCCACGGCGATCTGCTGGAACTGGCGCTGGACGGTCTCAGAAAGGCGGGACTGCCAGTCGCGGACTGACATCGGGGTCAGAGACCTGTTGTCGGTCATTGTGAACATTCCGGGTCGAAGCGAGGTTCGGTTCCAGCCATGTCGCAGGCAAATCCCGGTTCGACCCCGATCTTGGGCCCGCAGTCCGGGCGCCGCGCAAATGGGTGCTCGAGACCGTCTCCCCGCTGAGATGAATTTTTCTAAGCCGGCCGGCTAGTTTTTTTCGTTTGTAGACGCCACCCGCCGCCCCTACATTAGCGTCCAGGTCGGTGCGCAGATCGCGCATCATCAGTCTCGAGTCATGACAGGACCGGAGGGTAGGCCCATGGATACACTCGACAATACAGACAACCGCACGATGCCGGCTCGCTTATCGTGGCCGCGGCGCATGCTGGATTTCGCCTGCGTGGCGATGGCCAATTACACGACGTCAGGACCCGGCAGTCTGGCGCCCGCTCAGCCCACCGTGACGCGGCGGGAGATGGCGCAGATTGAATCTGGCTCCTGCGATCACGGTGAGCCCGCCAGGCGCAGCCACTCGAACTTCAGTAAATTCGCAATGCCGCTGCGGCGGGTGTTCTGGATCTGATACCGCACGGCGGTTTTGAAGAAAGGTGTCAGGTTTATTTTCTTGGTGTGCGTTGCAATAAATAAACCTGACACCTTTCTTCTCTTTTTGCTGATCCCTTTTTCCCGGGCGCCATTTTCCTCTGCGAAATACCCGCAAGCCCTCGCTCACGTATTGGTCAGCATCTTTACCAGATTCGGCAGGCCGCAACCCTGGATGTACGGGTCGCGGCCCAGGTCGGTACAGTTCTCGCGCAGGATCGACTTGACCCGCTCCGGGTAACCGATGAACTCAGGCCGCGCCGAAAGGAATGCAGCCAGCATGCCCGAGACGTGCGGGGCGGCCATGCTGGTGCCGCTCATCTCCACGTACAGATCGCGCACGGTCGGTTTGGCCTTGCGGCTGACTCGATGAGAGACAGAGACGATCTTCTCGCCCGGTGCGACCACGTCGGGTTTCATGCGTCCGTCCGCCGTCGGCCCGCGCGAGGAGAAATAGCTGACGCCATAGGTGTGGGGCCGTGCCTTGTGTACCGAGCCGACCGCGATCGCTTCGTCGAGGTTGGCGGGATCGGCGATGGACAGATCCATGTTGGCCTCCACGTCGCCGTCGACACCCGCGAGGACCGAGTAACCCTCGTTGCCGGCCGCGATCACGACCAGCACACCCTGGCGCCATAGCCGGCGCAACTCCTTGCACAGCGGCGAATGACCGGCGCCGAAAACGCTCGGATCGAACGGCCCGCCGAGGCTCAGATTCACACCGTGGATCACGATTTTCCCCGCCGCGTCGTTGGTCTCGGCGATATGATCGATCGCTTTGATGATCCACGAATCCTGGCCGCTGCCATCGTCGTCGAGCACCTTGTACGCGTGCAGCCGGGTTTTCGCCGCCATCCCGGAGAGAGTCACTTCCTTGCCGTTCTCGTCGGGCAAGGTCAGCGTGCCGGCAATGATTCCGGCGACGTGGGTGCCGTGACCGTTGTTGTCACTACCGCCTTCCTTCGGCGACCCGCGCCCGGTGCAGTCCCAGGATTTGACCACGCTCGCATGGGTCTTGAAGTGCGGGTGCGTCGCCCTGATGCCGGTATCCAGAACGGCCCAGTGGACGTTCTCCCCCAGCGCGCGGTAGGCCAGGTTCGCGGTGCGCGCCTGGACCGTATCGATCGAGGTCTGCAGCAACGCCCGCTTCTGGGCGTCGCACCAGACGTGGTTGATCGACAGGTCCCGGTGCCGGGCGCGGACCGTCTCGATCTCCGCGCGGGTGAGTCGGGCGCTGATAAAGTGGCGCAGCTGCTCGATCGCGGCGGCCTCGACGTGCTTGCCGCAGATCTCGGCCAGGGTCTTCGAGGCCGTTTCGCGCGACGCCTCGACGGGCCGGGCGTCTTTGGACACAAGCTCGATCAGCACGTTGTGGCGTTGCTCCTCGGCCGAGTCTTCCAGGTTCCGTGACAGGTCGCGGGCGATCACGAACTCGGACATCGGGGTCGAGAAGTCGGCGGGCACATGGGCACGGACCGCCTGGCGGACCTCCGGGGTGCGGAGATAGCCGGTGGCCGAATGGGGATTCTTCGGCGAGTCCGGGTTCAGGCCGAAGCGCCGGTGATTGTCGATGGCCTTCTTCGGGCTGAAGTCATCGTTCAGGTTCGAATCCAGCGCCACCGGATCGAACCGGTCGGCCACGTTGACCCAGCGGTCCACGCACGGCGGCACCGGCAGCCGCTTGCGACCGGTCCACTTCCTGAACTGGTCCTGGACCTCGGTCAGCCCCAGCGGCGAGCCGATGGTCACCAATAGCGGCACCTGGAGCTCGCTCTTCTGCAACTGGCGCAGCACCTGGTAGGCGACCATGCTGCCCTGGCTGTGCGCGATCACGACATAGGGTCCCGGGCCGACCAGCCGCTCGCGCAGGGACGCTTCCATGCGTTTGCGCTTTTGCTCGTCGAACAGGAAGTCGTTGACGTCACGCAGGAACAACCTGGTCAGGCGGCGAGTGACCACCCGGCGCATAAAGGCCGGCAATGGCAGCACCTTTGCCTCGACGGCCGAGGCGCGCGGGCCGGGCGCCCGCTGCTCGCCCGCGATCATGGTCCTGGCGATGGCTTGCAGTATTCGCTTCTGTTCGGCGGTCCTGCCGAGGATGTCGATCTCGCTGTCGATCTGTTCGCGCAACACCTCCGGCGCGCTGCGCACGCCGAAGCCCTCGGTGCCGGAATCGGTGTCGATCCGGTCACCACTGGCGCAGGTACCCGGCTCCGGCGACGGGTAGCGCTCCCGGTCCACCCAGTACGCCATCCGCGATCGTTCGCCGAGATCGGCGTCGAACAACGCCATGTCCCACTGACACTTCAGCACCGACTGGATCGGCTTGTTGCCGATGCCGTGGACATAGATGACGGTCACCGGCAGCGGTTTGGCGGCCTTCTCTGCATTGGCGCCGGAAGCGGCGCGCTTGCGGGATGCGGTCCGCGAAGCAGGCTTCTTGCCGGTCCGCGCGGCGGCCTTCTTGCGAGCGGGTTTCTTGACCATGTTCGCTCCTCCGCGAAAGAAACTGGCGGCGCTTGAGGGCGAGCGATGCGAGGCAAAGAACGCGCGATCAGGAACCCGCCGGTAAAACGAGGAACCCCGTTTTCTTCTTCGATTGCACTATATATAAATTCTGCGCGGGCGGCATACACAGGAGCAGCGGCCCGGTCCAGATAATATTGGATCTGACCCCTATCCGATAAACTTGCCCTTAAACCGGAATTCCGAGAACACGCTTATGAATCGAAGACCTGCGAGTGCGCTCGGCGCACTGATTTGCCTCACCATCATCTTGTCCGCCGCAATGCCGGTCGCCCATGCTCAGGCGGATAGTCGGCTGGAGGGAACGGCCTGGCGGCTGGTGGAGTTCCGGTCGATGGATGACGCCAGCGGCATCGAGCGGCCGGACGATCCGACCCTCTACACCATGCGCCTGAACGACGACGGCTCCGTCGCGATGCGTCTTAACTGCAACCGCGCGATGGGCACCTGGTCCGCCGAGCCGGGGGAGAGCGGGGGCAGCGGCCGATTCCGGTTCGGACCCCTGGCGATGACGCGCGCTTTCTGCCCACCTCCCAGCATGGACCAGAGCATCGCGGCCCAGGCCGAGCACATCCGTTCCTACCTCCTGAAAGACGGCCGGCTGTATCTGAGCCTGATGGCGGATGGCGGCATTTACGCCTGGGAACCCGACCCGCACGGGGCTTCAGCCACGGACCCTCCTGCCGCCCCGGAGGATGGCGGGCCGCGTAACTGGAAAGTCAGCGGGGTTTCCGGCGCGCTGAATCTTCGGGAGGGGCCTTCGATCAGGGCCGGAATCGTCGGCACCTTCCCGCCCGGCACGATACTCGACAATCTGGGCTGCCAGCGCGCGGCGGATGAGGAACGCATCTTCTGCGATGTGCAGCCACTGGGGGGTGGCCCGCGCGGTTACGTCGCCGCGGAGTTTCTGCAGCCCGCCGTATCCCCGGACGGGAGCGCCGCCACGGGCCCGGACGATTCGGCCTTGAGGGCCGGTCAGGGCCAGTTCGATGCGAGCGGACGAATCCCGTGCTCACAGGTCCGTGGCCAGCCCATGTCCGAATGCGAATTCGGCGTCGCCCGTGCCGGCGGCGGCTACGCCACGGTCGTGGTCACGAAGCCTGACGGGCGCAACCGGGCGATCTTCTTCCGCATGGGCATACCCATCGGCGCGGACACCAGCCAGGCGGACGGCTATCCGGAGTTCCAGGCCACGAGAGAAAGCGATCTGCATCTGATCCGCATCGGTGACGAGCGCTACGAGATTCCCGACGCGGTCGTCCTGGGCGGTTAAGTCCCGGCTTCATACGTACATGGGCGTGGAATTGCTCTCGATCCTGCTGGTCGGAAAGCCCTTCAACATCGCGCTGGCGGGCGGTGGATTCCTGGCGGCATACCTGACCCTGCGCAGCTCAACTTGCGCATGCTTTCTTTCAGTCGAGTCAGGAACGAGTCAGGAAATGCGGTCTGAACTCATTGATGTCGAACTGGTGTGAGCTAACGCCGCCGGCGTTCCATGCTCTGTATCAGCACCTCGAGCTCATCGGGGTCGAGATCGCCGTCGCCGTTCTCGTCTGCGCTGGCAAAGTCACTGTCCGCAAACCACTGGCTCCCGTCGCCGCTGGCGACCAGTTCGCTGATCGAAGCGCCGCCGCTGTTATCGACATCGATTTCCTCAATCCATAACTCAGACCGGCTGAGACCGCGTGTATCCGGGAGCGCCACATTGGCCGATGTAGCGGCGGCCGTAGTGGTGGCGGGGGCGACCTCGGGTGAGCGGCCGGCTGAGCTGCCGGCGCCTGTGTCCATGCCCGGGGGCCGGACCGATGCCGTTTCTGCGGCTGGCGTCTCCGTCGCTTGGGCTGCCGACAATCCGGCCGGTGGTGTTGGCGCCAACCCTGCCGGTGAAGTTGTTACGGCTGCTGCCGGTGGTGCTGATGAGGTCCCTGCGGGTGTGGCTGCGGCTGGTGCCGTTGCAGCCGCCTGCGCCCGGCGTTCGGCCTCGCTGATCAGGCCATCACCGTCCGTGTCGTACTCGGCGAACGACTGCTCGATGCGCTGGTTGAATTCCATGTCTGCGTAATAGGCCGCCCGGAGTTCATACAGCGACACATAGCCATCGCCGTTTGCATCGGCCCGGTCCACCAGGTCGTCGGCGCTCACCGGGAACGCCAACAGCATGGCGAAAATGACGGTGAGGCGTTGTGGTGTCATGACAGACCGTCCTGGGCGCGAAACCCGCGCAACACGGGTGTCAGGTGACGTGGTATGACCGTTGCGGACACTTCGTTCAGATGACATGGCCGTACTTCTCATACTGTATTGGGCTGCAGGCTGATACGGTGCCGTATGGTCGCAAGTTTATCCAGGAAAGTCGTTTGCCGCCTTTCCCATACATGATTTGCTGCTCGCGCTCTTCTGCGAGCAGCAAATCAACTCTACCGGTCGTCTCCCGGATCGAAAAGCAAAAGATGACGCTTGCTACTTCGTATCCTCGAGCCTCCACAGCCGATTTTCACTGCATTCGGAGACATCCTCGAACAGGTCGTCAAGTTCCTTGCCTGCATCGCTATTCAAAGCTTCTTTTGTCGCAGCCCAGGTTGTCAAATCCGGGTAGCTGTCGACGAAGATAAAGTTCTCGCTGTTGCCGACCACGGACTCGCCGACACTGCTCTTGATGCCGCCGCCTTCGACATGAGCATTAACCCATTTCAACCACTTGCTGTTGACAGCTTGTACATCTTCAATCTTCTTGCCCTCTTTGACCTTGCAGGTCCAGGATTCGGCAATGCCATCGGCAGCGGCGATACCGCTCAGGCTCAAGGTAAAGAGCGCGACAAACGTCACGGATAGCAGCTTTTTCATGATGTCTCCCCATTTGGTCGTTTTGATTAGAACCGGACCAGTGTAATGCAGGATCCGGGACAGTGACCGTAACTCTCCATAGCGAGGCTGGCGTGGACGGCCAAGACTAGGGACAGTGACCTTAATTCACCGCAGCGAGGCGAACGGGCGACGGGTAAGCGAGAGTAGACTACAGCCTGACAGTTAGGGTCACTGTCCCCCCAATAGCCCCCCAATAACTAATCGCCCAATCGGCTCCAGCTTTTGTATTCGATACCGTGTGAATCGAGAAACGGGCGCAAACGACTGGCGCGCTCGCCGGAGAATTGCTCGCCGAGTGCAGACATCAGGTCCGACTCCGTGCCCAGGGCAGCGTGCAATTTCTTGCATTCGGCCGGGCTGATCGTCCATGCCCACTCGTACTCGCTAACGCCAAACACTTCGCTGACCCCTGGTCCGAGGTCCTGGCCTGCGACGACCAGTTCGCCGCTGGTCTTGAGGGTTGCTTCAAGGTGTTGAGTTCCGCCTTCATCTCTCAAATCGCAAAGGACAATTTTTCCGGGCATTGTCGATGACCTCGCCAAAATTAGGGACAGTGACCGTAATTCACCGCAGCGAGGCGAACCCGCGACGGGTAAGCGAGAGTAGGCCACAGCCTGACAGTCAGGGTCACTGTCCCCCCAATAGCCACCCCACGAATCCCACGATTGTCTATCTAATGTCTATTAAATAGCTTGACAAAGAATAGAAATTAGTTAAGCTAGGACCCCTATCGCAACCGACTCAACTGGACATCGCCAATGATTGCCTTCAAAAAGAACCCGCTCGCCGGATTCCTCGTCGCCCAGGCCGCCCTGCTGTTGGCCTTCTTCCTCGCGTCTCCTGTATCCGCCGGCCACCACGCAGAGATGAAAGCCCAACAGGCAGACATCGTCGAAGTCGCCGTCGCCGCCGGCGACTTCACCACCCTGGCTGCTGCGCTCGAAGCCGCCGGCCTGGTCGAAACGCTGCAGGGCGACGGCCCCTTCACCGTCTTCGCGCCCACTGACGCCGCCTTCGCCAAGCTGCCGGCCGGGACCGTAGAGACTCTGTTGAAGCCGGAGAACAAGGATCAGCTCATCGCCATCCTTACCTACCACGTCGTGCCCGGGAAAGTGACGGCAGCCGACGTCGTCACGCTTGATCGGGCGGGTACCGTGAACGGTGAGACGATCGACATCACGGTTGCCGCCGGGGGCGTACGCGTCAATCAGGCCGCCGTCATCGCCACCGATATCCAGGCCAGCAATGGCGTGATCCACGTCATCGACGAAGTGATCCTGCCGCCGGCCAGCTAGTTCGCTCTGCATGAGTTACTCCTCATGCCCCCCAGGTTTCAGTTTCTGAAACCACACCCTTGGCCGGCGGTCCCCCCCGCCGGCCATTTTTCTCGAAGGAGACTGACCATGAAGGACAACAATCGAAACGATCGCAGGGAGTTCCTGAAGTTAGGCATGACCAGCCTGGCGTACCTGCCTCTTGCCTCGCTGGCCTACCGGACCGTCCACGCCGCCGATCTGCCGCTGGTCGATGAGAATTCCCCGACTGCGGTCCAGTTGGGCTACGTACACGACGCCGCCAGCACGGACACGGCCAGGTTCCCAAAGCGGGCCGGTGAGGCAGGCAGCAAGCAGTTTTGTTACAACTGCTCGCTATACCAGGGCCAGGGCAAGGAAGGCGCAGGCCCCTGCGCTATCTTCCCGGGCCAGGCGGTCGAGGCCGGCGGCTGGTGTAACGCGTGGGTCGCCAAGCCCCAGTAGTCTGGCAAGTAGTCTGGCAAGTAGCCTGGCGGTAGCGTGACGCTTCCCCACGCCCGGCCTGACGCAAAGCCCAATCACGATGCCTGCTTGCAGTAAAGATCGAGTGACCGTCTTCTACGATGGCGCCTGTCCGCTGTGCGAGAAGGAAATCTCGTTCTACCGCCGCCGCGAGGGGGCCGACGCCGTGCGCTGGATCGACGTCAGCCAGGCCGGCGCGGCCACCCTTGCCCCGGACCTGACTCGCGCCCAGGCACTGGCACGATTCCATGTCCGCGACGCCCGCGGAGAACTCACCTCCGGGGGCGCCGCCTTTTCCCGGCTATGGAGTGCGCTGCCCGGTTTCAGACCTCTCGGCCGGCTTTTTCGTCTGCCGCCCCTGGCGTGGCTGCTTGATCGTGGCTATGAGCTATTTCTCCGGATCCGGCCACGCCTGCAGGCCCGGGCCGCAGCCCGGGCGGAAGTGCGCGCGGATGGCTTCCCTCGCTGGCTGGTCCGGGATCTGCGCTCCGACCACGCTGGAGAGACCGGCGCCGTCGAGATCTACCGCGGCATCCTCAAAACCTCCCGGGACCCGGAAATCCGCAGATTCGCCGAAGCCCATATGGAGACCGAGCGCACCCATCTAAAACGGATCGAAGCGGTGCTCCCGGTCGAAGACCGCGGCCGCCTGTTGCCGGTCTGGCGCACCGCCGGATTCCTCACCGGCGCGTTGCCGGCCCTGCTCGGACGCGGCGCTGTCTACGCCACCATCGACGCCGTCGAATCCTTCGTCGATCACCATTACGCAGAGCAGATCCGCAAGCTCGCCGCACTCGATCTGCATCCTGAGTTGCGTTCGCTGCTGGCAGAGTGTCGGGCAGATGAAATCCATCATCGCGACGAAGCCCGAGCGTCTCTCGCCCGGCCTGACGGTCTCGCGCCGCGGGTGTGGCGCTGGCTGGTCGGGGCCGGATCCCGTGCCGCCGTGGTGCTGGCCCGGCGCCTGTAATTGTGGGCAGTCACTGTGGGCAGTCACTGTGGTCGAGAATGGCCGGCTTGAGGTCGCGGTCTCGATGACCAGATGGCCTCCCACCCGGGCAGAAGCCTTGCGGCGACTGGAAGCGTTTCTCCCCGGCGCCGGACGCGCGTACGCCCGGGAACGTAATTTCGATCGCGGACCGGGCGCGCATACCGCGGTCTCCACGCTCTCACCCTGGATCCGTCACCGGCTGCTGCTGGAACAAGAGGTCATCGCCGCGGTGTTGAAGCACCACAGCCTGTCCGCCGCAGAGAAGTTCATCCAGGAGATTTTCTGGCGCACCTACTGGAAGGGATGGCTGGAGCTTCATCCCGGGGTCTGGACTGATTACCGGACGCGGGTGTCAGCGTTGGTCCGCGAGCTGGATCGTGATGCCAGCCTGCAGCAACGCTGGCTGACGGCGAGCGAGGGCAAGACGGGTATCGAATGTTTCGACGCCTGGGCGGTCGAGCTGATCGAGACGGGGTATCTGCACAATCATGCGCGCATGTGGTTTGCCAGTATCTGGCTGTTTACCCTGAAGCTCCCCTGGGAACTGGGGGCCGACTTCTTTCTGCGCCATCTGCTGGACGGGGATCCCGCATCCAACACCCTGTCCTGGCGCTGGGTCGCAGGACTCCAGACTCGCGGCAAGACCTATCTCGCCCGGCGATCCAACATTGCCCGTTTCACCGAGGGACGCTTCGACCCGCCTGAATTGTCCACCGTGGCGCCGGCGTTGCCGAGCGGCCCGATGCCTGTCGCCACGGCACCGCCGGATACCGGGCCGCCGGAATCCGATCTGGCGACCGGTTTGCTGTTGACAGAGGAAGATCTGGATCCGCTGTCTTTGCTCAACGATTCGATGCCCGCTGCCAATATCGCCATCCTGACCGCCACCGGACGGCGCTCGCCCCTGGGCACATCACTTAAGGTGCGGAGCTTTGTCAGCGGCGCTGTGGATGATGCCCTCGAGCGCGCAGGATTGACCGCTGCGGTGCGGGTCGAACTGACGGACTCCACGGACTCAGATCGCGACGTCGAGAAGCTTGTCGAGTGGGCCGTCGATAGCCAGCTGAAACAACTCATCACGCCCTATATCCCGGTGGGGCCCACGGCGGAGGCGACGGCCGTGCTCGGCGATGCCCTGGCCGAACAGGGCATCCGCCTGGTGCCGATGCTGCGGGATTATGACCGGCGCGCCTGGCCCCATGCCACGCGAGGGTTTTTCCCATTCCGCAAGCAGATCCCGGCGCTGGTCCGGGAGATGACGGGTTCCGAAGCTTCGGCCGCCTGAGGAGATCAAATAACGGCACGGCTACGATGTACTGCGGTCCTGACAGAAGAAAGTGTCAGGTTTATTTTCTTGATGTGTGCAAAAAATAAACCTGACACCTTTCTTCTAGACCGCCGCCATCAGCCATGCCTGGCACCAATTCACGTAGAATAGAACCCGGTTGGCCTTTGCCTCAGCCCAAATCAAACCGGAGTGTTCCCCGTGTTCAAATTCGTTACCCGCTGCCTGCTCGCCGTCGCCCTTATCCTCTCCGTTGCCGCCTGTGGCAAGGAGACGCCGCCCCCTGAGACCGCTGCAGCGCCCGCGACGCCTGACGCCAGCCAGATGGCGGCCCATCCCCACCCGCTGCCGACCGAGGCGGTCGCGAACGTCGACCTGTCCGGGATCGCAAAGGCGGACGGCGGCCAGACTATCGCCGAGGTCTTCGCCGACAGAGACCAGTTCGAGGGCAAGACCGTCGTGATCCGCGGCAAGGTGGTCAAGGTCAATGCCAATATCATGGGCAAGAACTGGCTCCACGTGCGCGACGGCTCCGGTGAAGAGGGCAGCAATGATCTGACCATCACCACCACGGGCGTGCTGCCGGCAGTCGGCGATACGGTTATCGTCGCCGGACCCGTGGCGCTGAACAGGGACTTCGGGATGAATTACCAGTATCCCGTCATCGTCGAGGATGCCGCGGTGACCGTGGAGGCCTCCTCCTACTAGAAGCGCGTGGAAGAAAGGGGTCAGGTTTATTTTCTTCAATAAATAAACCTGACCCCTTTCTTCTGTTGGGCAGACTTTGGGGACAGTGACCCTAATTAAGATTTAGGTCACTGTCCCCAAAACCTCCGATTTCATTGGACACTAACGTAGGGGGACGGGCCATCATGGGCCTGGCGCAAGAAGTGGTCCCCTGACCCATAGACGGTGTCTGGCCGGCTAACCTTGTACTGCGCTGCAGCGGGACTTATCGAGTCTGCTCGCTAGACTTCAAGAGCTGTTGCGCAACCCGCCGCAGCGATTGCATATCTATCCAGAGCTGACCGGAGGGCTGAATATGCCGTTTCAGAACATTGCAGTTGCAATCCAGGTAAACCCTGTGAATGTCCCCTGTCCGCCACCTGGCGGAGTCATCAACGTCAAAGTCACCGTCACGGGCAACGTGGGTGGCCAGCGTGGAAAGTACCAGGTGAAGATCTATGACGCCGATAACCTCTGGTTCGACGATCTGCTTG